>AP026073.1:4800000-8253039 GCA_024349765.1 Streptomyces nigrescens
CCCAGGTCGAGGCTGCCCTCCAGCAGGGCGCGGTGGATCTCGGCCTGCTGGGCGCCGATCACCTCCACCTGGGTCTGCGGATGGCCGGCCCGGAACTCGCGGATGGCCGGGACCAGCAGCGGCACCGTCGCGGCGTTGACCGTGCCCAGCCGGGCCATCCGGCTGATCTGGTGCTGGTCGTCCGCGGCCCGGCGCAGTTTGTCGACCGCGTCGAGCACGCCGATGATGTGCGGCAGCAGTTCGCGGCCCTCGTCGCTGATCTTCGCGCCGGAGCGCCTGCGGTCGAGGATGTCGACGCCCAGCTCCCGTTCGAGATTGCGGACGGTCTCGCTCAGGGCGGGCTGGGAGAGGTGCAGCGCATCGGCGGCCCGGCGCAGCGAACCGAGCCGGGTGACCGCCGCTATGTATTCGAGTTGCTCGATCCGCATATCGGCGTCGCGCCCCTTTACCGCCGTAATTCCCGGGAGTTCCGACCGGCCGGTTCAAGGGGGACCCTATCACCACCTCGCGGATACCGAATCGACCGATGCGGCACCCCACCGGTAAACTCGGCGGTGCGCGGCCGGAATGCCGAACGGCCCGCTTCCGCAGAATTGTTGCAGGGAGGTGACGTGTTGATGAAGCCGCAACAGAGCCTGACCCAGCGGCGCCACGTCGACCTCGTCAGGGTCTCCAGCGCCCTGTGTCGGCGCGCGCTCTGAGCGCCGATCAGCGCTGCCCACCACGGGTTTCCCGGCTTTCCACGGCACCCCGCGCCGCTTTTTGTTCCGTCCGCGGCCCGCGCCCGGGGCTGGTTTCCCCTTGCCCTTTTCCGGTGCCTTTTCCCTGCCCATTTCCCTTCCGCGGAGTTCTCATGTCCGAATCCCCCGCCCAGGCCCCGGCCCGTTTTGCCTACTGGGTTCCCAATGTCAGCGGTGGCCTGGTCACCAGCACCATCGAGCAGCGCACCGATTGGGGCTACGACTACAACCGCAAGCTGGCCGTACTGGCCGAGAACAACGGTTTTGAATATGCGCTGAGCCAGGTCCGCTACATGGCCAGCTACGGCGCCGAGTTCCAGCACGAGTCGACGAGTTTCAGTCTGGCGCTGCTGCTCGCCACCGAGCGGCTGAAGGTGATCGCGGCCGTCCATCCGGGGCTGTGGCACCCGGGCGTCCTGGCGAAGCTCGGCGCCACCGCGGACCACCTCTCCGGTGGCCGGTTCGCGGTGAACGTGGTCAGCGGCTGGTTCAAGGGCGAGTTCACCGCGCTCGGCGAGCCCTGGCTGGAGCACGACGAACGCTACCGCCGGGCCGAGGAGTTCATCCGGGCGCTGCGCGCCATCTGGACCGAGGACCACGCCGAACTGGCCGGGGACTTCTACCGGATCCGGGACTTCTCGCTCAAGCCCAAGCCGCTCAACTCCCCCGCCCGGCCGCATCCGGAGATCTTCCAGGGCGGCAATTCCACCGCGGCCCGCGCCATGGCCGGCCGGGTCTCCGACTGGTACTTCAGCAACGGCAAGGACTTCGACGGCGTCACCGAACAGATCCGGGACGTCCGGGCGTCGGCCGCGGCCGCGGGCCGGCCGGCCCCCCGCTTCGGGCTGAACGGCTTCCTGATCGCGCGGGACACCGAGGCGGAGGCCCGGGAGGTGCTGCGGGAGATCATCGCCAAGGCGGACACCGAGGCGGTGCGGGGTTTCGGCGCGGCGGTCCAACAGGCCGGGCAGTCCACGGCCGATCGCACCGGTATGTGGCAGGACTCGTCGTTCGAGGACCTGGTCCAGTACAACGACGGCTTCCGCACCGGGCTGATCGGCACGCCGGAGCAGATCGCCGAGCGGATCGTGGCGTTCAAGCGGCGGGGTGTGGACCTGTTCCTGCTCGGCTTCCTGCACTACCTGGAGGAGGTCGAGTACTTCGGCGAGCGGGTGCTCCCGTTGGTGCGCGAACTGGAGGCCCGGGAAGAGGGCCACGAGGCGGACGCGGCGACGCCGGCCGGCCGGGCCCCCGCCGCCGCCCGGCACTGAGCCGCTCCGCGGCATTCCCCGCTTTCCCGTACCCCCTCCGCTCTCTCCCCTTCGAGGTGATCCCGTTGGCCACCGTCCTGTCCGTCTCCGGCAGTCCCTCCGCGACCTCACGCACCGCCCGCCTGCTCCGTCATCTGGACGCCGGGCTGGCGGCCGAGGGGCACCACGTCATCCCGCTGGACGTCCGTACGCTGCCGGCCGAGGCGCTGCTGGGGGCCGATTTCGGTCACCCGGCGATCGTCGAGGCCACCGAACTGTTCGCCCGCGCCGACGGCATCGTCATCGGCACCCCGGTCTACAAGGCCGCCTACTCCGGTCTGCTCAAGTCGCTGCTGGACCTGCTGCCCCAGTACGCGCTGACCGGCAAGACCGTGCTGCCGCTGGCGACCGGCGGGAGCACCGCGCACGTCCTGGCCATCGACTACGCGCTGCGGCCGGTGCTGCAGTCCATGGGAGCCGCGCACATCGTGCAGGGCTGGTTCGTGCTCGACCGGCACCTGGCCGTACGCGAGGACGGCGCGCTGGCCGTCGACGCCGGGGCGCAGGAGGGACTGGACCAGGTGCTGGACCAGTTCTCCGGCGCGCTCGGACGCCGGCCGCTGCTGTCCGCCGCCGGCTGACCGGCGCCCTGACCCCCGACCTTCGATCCCCTGGAGGCAGCATCGTGACCGCTCCCCCGCGGCCCGCCACCACCGCCCATGTGATTTCCGACGACGCCGAGGCACTGGCGGTCGCGGCCGGCCTCGCCGAGGCGTTCCGGGCCGGCGCGGCCGAACGGGACGCCGGCCGCCGGCTGCCGCACGCCGAGCTGACGCGGCTGTCGGCGAGCGGACTGCTCGGCATCACCGTGCCGCGCTCGCACGGCGGGGCGGAGGTGCGGACCGAGACGCTCACGGAGGTGTTCCGCCGGCTGGCGGCCGCGGACGCCAGCCTGTCGCAGATCCCGCAGAGCCACTTCGTGTACGTCAACGTGCTGCGCCGTCAGGGGACCCCGGAGCAGCGGGCGTTCTTCTTCGGCGAGGTGCTGGCGGGGCGGCGGCTGGGCAACGCGCAGTCGGAGGCGGGCACCCGGCACGTCCAGGACCTCCGCACCCGTCTGGTGCCCGCGGCGGACGGCTCGTACGTCCTGACCGGGGTGAAGCACTATGCGACCGGGGCGCTGTTCGCCGACTGGATCCCCGTCCTGGCCCGCGGCGAGGACGAGGCGCTTCATGTGGCGTACGTGCCGCGGGAGGCTGCGGGGGTGCGGGTGGTCGACGACTGGGACGGGATGGGGCAGCGGACGACGGCCAGCGGCACGGTGCACCTGGAGGGGGTGACGGTGCCGGCCGACCGGGTCGTCCCGCACCACCTCACCTTCCGTGGACCCCAACTCCACGGCGCCGTGGCGCAGTTGCTGCATGCCGCGATCGACACCGGGATCGCCGCCGGTGCCCTGGCGGAGGCCGGGGAGTTCGTGCGCACCACGAGCCGGCCGTGGTTCGAGAGCGGGCTGGACAACGCGGCCGAGGACCCCCTGCTGATCCAGCGGTTCGGCGAACTCGCGGTGCGCGTACGGTCCGCGGAGGCCCTGCTGGCGTCGGCGGCGCGGACGGTGGACGCGGCCGCCGGCGCGCTGACCGACGACACGGCCGCCGAGGCGTCCATCGCGGTCGCCGCGGCGAAGGTGGTCGCGGCGCAGGCGGCGGTGGAGACCGGCAGCGCGCTGTTCGAGGTGGCCGGGACCCGGTCGGCGCGCAACGGCCTGAATCTGCACCGGCACTGGCGCGACGCCCGCACCCACACCCTGCACGATCCGGTCCGCTGGAAGGTGCAGCACATCGGCCGCTACGTCCTCAACGGCACCCGTCCGCCCCGGCACGGGCTGCTCTGACCGCGCGCCTCCCGCCCCCGCAGCCGCGTGCGCCCGCAGTCCCTGCGGCCGTGGGCCGGTACGCCTTCCGCCCGCAGGCCTTCCGCCCGTACGTCCTCCGCCCGTCCCTCCCCCGGAGTCTCCATGTCACCCCTGACCTTCCACTGGTTCCTGCCCACCTACGGCGACAGCCGTCATGTCGTGGGCGGTGGTCACGGTCTGCCCGCCGGGGCCGCCGGCGGGGAGCGGCCGGCCACTCTCGGCTATCTCACGCAGATCGCCCGCGCCGCCGAGGACCTCGGCTTCGAGGGCGCGCTCACCCCCACCGGGGCCTGGTGCGAGGACGCCTGGCTGACCACGGCCATGCTGGCCCGGGAGACCGATCGGCTGAAGTTCCTGGTGGCCTTCCGGCCGGGGATCATCGCGCCGACCCTGGCCGCCCAGATGGCGGCCACCTTCCAGCGGCACTCCGGGGGGCGGCTGCTGCTGAACGTCGTCACCGGTGGCGAGAACCATGAGCAGCGCGCCTACGGGGACTTCCTGGACAAGGACGCCCGGTACGCGCGGACCGGTGAATTCCTCGACATCGTACGGGAGTTGTGGGCCGGGAAGACCGTGGACTTCACCGGCGAGCAGCTCCGGGTGGCGGGCGCCCGGCTCGCGCGGCTGCCCGATCCGGTGCCGCCGGTCTACTTCGGCGGCTCCTCCCCGGCCGCCGGTGACGTCGCCGCGCGGGCCGCCGACGTCTATCTGACCTGGGGCGAACCGCCGGCCGACGTCGAGCGGAAGATCGCCTGGATCCGGGAGCTGGCCGGCCGGGCCGGGCGGCGGGTGCGGTTCGGCATCCGGCTGCACGTGATCACCCGGGACACCGCGGCGGCGGCCTGGGCGGAGGCCCAGCGGCTGCTGGACGGTTTCACCCCGGAGGCGATCCGTGCGGTACAGGCCGGTCTCGCCCGCAGCGAGTCGGAGGGGCAGCGGCGGATGCTGGCGCTGCACCGCGGCCGCACCGACGGCCTGGAGATCGCGCCGAACCTGTGGGCCGGCATCGGTCTCGTACGGGGCGGGGCGGGCACCGCACTGGTGGGCAGCCATGCGGAGGTCGCGGAGCGGATCGAGGAGTACCACCGGCTGGGCATCGAGGAGTTCATCCTCTCCGGGCATCCGCACGTCGAGGAGGCGTACTGGTTCGGGGAGGGGGTGCTTCCGCTGTTGCGGCACAAGGGGCTCTGGCGGCATCCCGGGGCGCCGGACGGGGCCATACCGGCCGCGGCCGAGGTGCCGTTCGCGACCGGGGCGGGCCGCTGATCCGGGGCGGCCGGACCCCGTGCACGGAGCACCCGGCCGCCGAATCCGGCCATCCGGCTGCGCCGTGCCCCCGCGCGTGATTCGCTGAGGGTGATCCCCCCGACGCCAGGCACGTCGCCCGCAGCAGGAGGACCAGTGACCGGGACGTCCCCGCACCCGCCTCAGCATGCGCCGCACGACCAGCCGCCGCCGACGTCCGGCCGGGCGGACCCCGCACCGCGCGGCCCGGCTCCCGCAGAGGACCGGCTCCCGTACTACGAGGACCGCTCGCCCGGCCGGGGGGCGCTGCCGCCGCGCGCCTGGTACCCGTCCTCCACCGCGCCGCGGATCTCGCTGCACGGCACCTGGCGGTTCCGTCTCTCGCCGCGCGCCGACGCCGAGGACGAGGCGTTCGCCCGGCCGGACTTCGACGACACGGAGTGGCACGAGCTGAGGGTGCCCGGCACCTGGGTGCTCAAGGGTTTCGGCGCACCCGTGTACACCAACACCGCCTATCCCTTTCCGGTGGATCCGCCGCGGGTGCCGGACGAGAACCCGACCGGTGACCACCGGCACGTCTTCGATCTGCCCGAGGGCTGGGGCGAGGGGCCGGCCGTGCTGCACTTCGGCGGGGTGGAGTCCTGCGCCCGGGTCTGGCTCAACGGGCAGGAACTGGGGCACTTCAAGGGCAGCCGGCTGCCGCACGAGTTCGAGGTGGGACGACTGCTGCGGCCGCACGGCAACGTGCTGGCGGTGCGGGTCCACCAGTGGTCGTCCGGCAGCTATCTGGAGGACCAGGACCAGTGGTGGCTGCCCGGGATCTTCCGCGACGTCTCCGTCCATCGGCGTCCGGAGGGGGCGGTCGCCGACCACTTCGTCCATGCCGGTTTCGATCACCGTACGGGCCGGGGCACGCTGCGCGTGGAGTGCGCCCCGGCCGGGCGGGTGACCGTGCCGGAGCTCGGGCTGGACCTGGCGACCGGGGAGAGCGCGACGGTGCCGGTGGAGCCCTGGACGGCCGAGGAACCCCGGTTGTACGACGGGGAGTTGGTCACCGCCGGGGAGACGGTCCCGCTGCGGATCGGGTTCCGTACGGTGTGCGTCGAGGACGGGCTGCCGAAGGTCAACGGCCGCCGGATCCTGCTGCGCGGCGTCAACCGCCATGAATTCCACCCGCGGTACGGGCGCACCGTCGGGCCCGAGGTGATGCGCCGCGATCTGCTGATGATGAAGCAGCACAACGTCAACGCGGTGCGCACCAGCCACTATCCGCCGCACCCGGCGTTCCTCGACCTCTGCGACGAGCTGGGGCTGTGGGTCGTCGACGAGTGTGATCTGGAGACGCACGGCTTCGGGCAGCAGGACTGGCGGGACAATCCGGTCGACGATCCGCGCTGGCAGCCGGCGCTGCTGGACCGGGCCCGCCGGATGGTCGAGCGGGACAAGAACCACCCCAGCATCGTGCTGTGGTCGCTGGGCAACGAGTGCGGGACCGGCCGCGGGCTGTCCGCCATGGCCGGGTGGATGCGCGAGCGCGATCCGTCCCGCCCACTGCACTACGAGGGCGACCGCAGCTGCGCCGACACCGACGTCTACTCCCGGATGTACGCCGATCACGCCGAGGTGGAGCGGATCGGCCGGCGCACCGAGGGGCCGCTGGACGACCCCGTGCTGGATGCCCGGCGCCGTCAACTGCCGTTCATCCTCTGCGAGTACGCGCACGCGATGGGCAACGGTCCGGGCGGCCTCGGCGAGTACCAGCGGCTGTTCGAGACGTACCCGCGCTGTCAGGGCGGCTTCGTGTGGGAGTGGATCGACCACGGGCTGCGGCAGCGGGCGCCGGACGGCGAGGTGTACCACGCCTACGGCGGCGACTTCGGTGAGGAGCTGCACGACGGGAACTTCGTCTGCGACGGTCTGGTGCTGCCGGACCGGACGCCGTCGCCGGGGCTGGCCGAGTTGAAGAAGGTCGTCGAGCCGGTGCGGATCGAGGCCGGGCCCGACGGTGACGACGGCAGGCAAACGGTCCGGATCACCAATCTGTACGACTTCTCCGGGCTCGGGCACCTCTCGTTCCTGTGGTGTTACGAGGTGGCGGGCAACCCGTGCGGCAGCGGCTGGCTGGAGATGCCCGCGCCGCCACCGGGCGAGTCGGTCGTGACGGCGCTGCCGGACCTGGCGGAGGAGCGGGACGAGGGTGGGGAGGCCCTTTGGACGGTGCAGGCCGTGCTGGCCCGCGACACCGCCTGGGCCCCGGCCGGGCACGAGGTCGCGTGGGGCCAGTTCCCGGCCGTACCGCGCCCGGCGTACGTGCCGTTGGTGCCCACCGCCACCCCGCGCCGCGGCGAGGGCAACGTGATCGTCCTCGGGCCGGGCACGTTCGACGCCACGACCGGGACGCTGGGCTATCTGGACGGGGTGCGGATCGGCGGCCCCCGGCTGCACGTCTGGCGGGCGCCGACCGACAACGACGAGGCCGCGCCCTGGCAGCCCGGGCCGCGGCCGGCCACCGAATGGCGCCGGCTCGGCCTGCACCGGATGCACCACCGCGTGGACGCCGTCGAACCGGACGGGCCCGCCCTGGTGGTGCGGACCCGGGTGGCCCCGGCCGGCTCCCCGCTCGCGCTGCGCGCGGTCTACCGGTGGACGGCCCGACGCGATCTGCTGCGGCTGGAGTTGGCCGTCGATCCGGAGGGCGGCTGGCCGGTTCCGCTGCCCCGGCTCGGGGTGCGGATGGCGGTGTGCGGGAGCCTGGGGCGGGCGGAGTGGTACGGCGGTGGGCCGGGTGAGGGCTATCCGGACACCCGGGCGGCCGCCCGCACCGGCCGCTGGTCGCGGTCGGTGGCGGAGTTGCAGACGCCCTACGTCCGGCCGCAGGAGAACGGTTCCCGGCCCGGTGTGCGCTGGGTCGAACTGACCCGGTCGGACGGTTCGGGCCTCCGGGTCGAGGGGGACCCGGACTTCGCCTTCGCCGCCCGCCGCTGGACCGACGAGGAGCTGACCGCGGCCCGGCACACCCCGGACCTGCGGCCCGGCGAGGCCCTGTGGCTGCATCTCGACCATGCGCAGCACGGCATCGGCAGCCAGTCGTGCGGGCCGGGGGTGCTGCCGCAGTACCGGCTGGAGGCCGCCCCGGCACGGTTCTCGTTCGTGTTCGCTTCGCTGCCGTGAGCTGCCTGCGGTCTCGTCGTCGGTGCAGGCCACGGGCGTTGTCGGTGGGCGGAGCTACGATCCGTAAGGAGCTGGGAAACAATCCGCCCGGCAGCACACCAGGAGGGTTCGCACCATGGTCAGCACGGTCCCGACGCTCGCCGACGCCCTCGCCGCGGGGCCGGTGGTCCTCGACGGCGGGCTGTCCAACCAGCTGGAGGCGGCCGGGCACGACCTGAGCGACACGCTGTGGTCGGCCCGGCTGCTGGCCGAGGAGCCGGAGGCGGTGGTGCGGGCGCATCTGGCGTACTACGAAGCGGGGGCGCAGGTCGCGATCACCTCCAGCTACCAGGCGACGTTCGAGGGGTTCGCGCGGCGCGGGATCGGTGCCGAGGAGGCCGCGGAGCTGCTCGGGCGGAGCGTGGCGCTGGCCCGCGAGGCGGCCGGCCGGGCGCGGGCGGGCGGCGCCACCGGGCCGCTGTACGTGGCCGCTTCGGCGGGTCCGTACGGCGCGATGCTGGCGGACGGTTCCGAGTACCGCGGCCGGTACGGCCTGTCGGTGGCGGAGCTGGAGCGGTTCCACCGGCCGCGGCTGGAGGTGCTGGCGGCGGCCGGGCCCGATGTGCTGGCGCTGGAGACGGTGCCGGACGCCGACGAGGCCCGGGCGCTGCTGCGGGCGGTGCGCGGGCTGGGCGTGCCGGCGTATCTGTCGTACAGCGTCGCCGGGGACGCGACCCGGGCCGGGCAGCCGCTGGCGGAGGCGTTCGCCCTCGCGGCGGAGGTGGACGAGGTGATCGCCGTGGGGGTGAACTGCTGCGCGCCGGACGACGCGGACCGGGCGGTGCCGCTGGCCGCGCGGGTCACCGGCAAGCCGGTGGTGGTGTATCCGAACAGCGGGGAGCGCTGGGACGCCGAGGCGCGGGCGTGGTGCGGCACACCGGAGTTCGCCGCCGACCGGGTCGCCGGCTGGGTCGCGGACGGCGCCCGGCTGATCGGCGGCTGCTGCCGGGTCGGGCCGGACGCCATCGCGGAGCTGGCGGCCGGCCTCGGCCACTGACACCCCACCGTCAGAGGATGCTCAGGACAGCGGCTTGGTGAGCTTCCTGGTGTTGCTGCTGTTGCCCATCAGGCTGCAGCTGACGTTCTTGTAGCCGAGCTTGTAGCCCTTGAGGTTGGGGTACTGCACGTAGGTGCCCTCGGCGGTGCCGGCGGGCTGCCGGGACGCCTTGCGCTCCAGCTCGTCCCGGCAGAGCGACGACGCCTTGTCCTTGATGTCGGATTCGCTGGTCAGGCCCGCGCCGAGGCGGTGGGTGGTGACGACCTCGGCGTCGTGCGGGCCGTTGCAGGAGGCCGTCTCGTTCATGCCGTTGCCGTCCGGGCCCAGGTCGTAGCAGTCGCCGACCTTCAGCAGGTAGAAGGGGACCGGGCCACCGGAGGGTGCGGGCGAGGTGTCGCTGCTGGGCGAGGCGTAGGGGTCGTCGGAGGGCGTGGCGGAGGCGCTCTCGGACGGGGTGGCGGAGGCGCTCGAACTGGCCGACGACTGGGCGCGGTTGTTGCCGCCGTCGTCGCTGTTGGCGATCACGATGACGGCGATGACGGCGGCCAGCACGACCACACCACCGCCGATGATGGCGGCGATGAGCTTGCCGTTGCCGCCGCCGTTGGGCGGGCCGGGCGGCTGCTGCCAGCCGCCGGGGCCACCCGGGCCGCCCGGTCCCGGAGGACCGTAGCCGCCGGAGGGCGGGCCGAAGCCACCGGGGGCCTGATTGCCGCCGGGCGGCGGGCCGTAGCCTCCGGAGCCGTATCCGCCCTGCCCGGCGGGGCCGTAGCCGCCGGCCGGCGGTCCGAACCCGCCCGGGTTGTCGGGGGGCGGCTGGTTCGGCGGGTGCGGCTGGCCGGGCGGCGGAGGCGGAAAGCTCATAACGGAAAGGATCGCTTCTTTACTGGGTTTCACGGGAGGCGGTGACCAAGCTGGAACACGTCGGGTCTGACATGTCCGTCCGCTGGGCACCGTTGGCGACAGGCAGCAAGCCACCCTACGGCCCGGAGGTTCCGCGTGTTCACCGACCTGCCCCTGGACGAACTGCGCACCTATCGCCCCCCGTTGCCCGAGCCGCCCGGATTTGACGCGTTCTGGGAGCGCACCCTGACCGAGGCCCGAGCCCATGACCTGGCCGCGCGGTTCACCGCACTCGACACCGGGCTGGCCCTGCTGCGCACCTACGACGTGACGTTCGCCGGCTTCGGCGGGCACCCGATCCGCGGCTGGTTCCTGATCCCGCGGGCGGCCGCCGGGCCACTGCCGTGCGTCGTGCAGTACCTCGGTTACGGCGGTGGCCGGCTGCGGCCGCACGACTGGCTGCTGTGGCCCGCGGCGGGGTACGCCACCCTGGTCATGGACGCCCGCGGGCAGAGCGGCCCGGACCGCCCCGGTGACACCCCCGACCCGGCCGGCTACCGCAACCCGGGCGTCCCCGGCCGGCTGACCCAGGGCCTGCTCGCCCCCGACGACTACTACTACCGGCGGCTGTTCACCGATGCCGTACGGGCCGTGGAGACCGCGCGCGGCCACGACGAGGTGGACGAGGAGCGGATAGTGGTCGCCGGCCACAGCCAGGGCGGGGCGCTCGCCCTGGCGATGACCGGCCTGGTCCCGGGCCTGGCCGGGGCGCTGATCGACGCGCCGTTCCTGACCCATATCCGCCGCGCGGTCGAGATCACCGACGCCGGCCCGTACGGCGAGCTCGGCCGCTACTTCGCGGGCGCCCGGGACCACGTCGACACCGCCCTGGACACCCTGGACCACTTCGACGGGCTGAACTTCGCGGTCCGGGCCACCGCCCCGGCGCTCTTCGCGACCGCGCTGCGCGACGACGTGGTGCCGCCGTCCACCGGCTTCGCCGCGTACCACCACTACGCGGGCGAGAAGGAGCTGAAGGTGTGGCGGTTCAACGCCCACGAAACCGGCGGCACCGACCAGCGCGCCGCCGAACTCGGCTTCGTCCGCGGGCTCTTCGGCTGACCCCCGGCCGGTTCAGGACGCGCCGAGCACGTGGTCCATGGCCAGCTGGTCCAGCTGCTCGAAGGCCATCCCGCGGGCGGCGGCCACCTCCGGGCGGAAGGTCTCGTAGGCGGTGGGGTCGGCGAGCAGCCCGGCCAGGCCGTCCTCGGCGGTGGGGCGGGCCAGCTCGTGCAGGCGGGCGGCGCGCAGCGCGTCCTGGACGGCCGGGTCGGCCCGGAAGGCCGCGGCGCGCTCCTTGAGGATGAGGTAGGTACGCATGCAGCCGGCCGCGGAGGCCCAGACGCCGTCGAGGTCCTCGGTGCGCGGCGGTTTGAAGTCGAAGTGCCGGGGACCGTCGTAGCCGGCCGTCTCCAGCAGGTCCACGAGCCAGAACGCGGCGCGCAGATCGCCGGCGCCGAAGCGCAGGTCCTGGTCGTACTTGATGCCGCTCTGGCCGTTGAGGTCGATGTGGAAGAGCTTGCCCTGCCAGAGGGCCTGGGCGACGCCGTGCGGGACGTTGAGGCCGGCCATCTGCTCGTGGCCGACCTCCGGGTTGACGCCGAAGAGGCCGGGGCGTTCGAGGCGCTCGATGAAGGCCAGGGCGTGGCCGACGGTGGGCAGCAGGATGTCGCCGCGCGGCTCGTTGGGCTTGGGCTCGACGGCGACCCGCAGGTCGTAGCCCTGCTCGACGACGTACTGGCCGAGCAGGTCGAAGGCCTCCTTGAGCCGGTCGAGGGCGGTGCGGACGTCCTTGGCGGCGCCGGACTCGGCGCCCTCCCGGCCGCCCCAGGCCACATAGGTGCGGGCGCCCAGTTCGGCGGCGAGGTCGATGTTGCGGAGCGTCTTGCGCAGCGCGAAGCGGCGGACGTCGCGGTCGTTGGCGGTGAAGGCGCCGTCCTTGAAGACCGGGTGGGTGAAGAGGTTGGTCGTCGCCATCGGGACGACCAGGCCGGTGGCCTCCAGCGCCCGGCGGAAGCGTTTGACGGCCGTCTCCCGCTCGATGTCGTCGGCGCCGAACGGGATCAGGTCGTCGTCGTGGAAGGTGACGCCGTACGCACCGAGCTCGGCGAGGCGGTGCACGGTCTCGACCGGGTCCAGGGCGCGGCGGGTGGCGTCCCCGAACGGGTCGCGGCCCTGCCAGCCGACGGTCCACAGACCGAAACTGAACCTGTCCTCGGGCACCGGCTGGTAGCGCATCGCATCTCCCTCGGCCATTTCGTCAAGGCGCTTTACAAATTCCGCGGCGGCCAAACTAATATGCGGCGGCACACCGGGGAACCCCCTGGAAGCAGACCGTGCGAGAAGGCGCCGCACCTGTGGGGCAGCGGGCCGTCAAGGGAGAGAGCACGATGGGCGCACAGGCAGCGGGACCGCTCGTCCTCGGCGTGGACAGCTCGACGCAGTCCACGAAGACGCTGGTCGTGGACGCGGAGACCGGTGTGGTCGTCGCGCGCGGGCAGGCGCCGCACACGGTCGGCGGCGGCCCCGGCAAGGAGAGCGACCCCCGGCAGTGGTGGGAGGCGCTGGGCGAGGCGCTGGCGCAGTGCGGCGACGCCGCCCGGCAGGTCTCCGCGGTGTCGGTCGCCGGGCAGCAGCACGGGCTGGTCACACTGGACGCGGCCGGCGAGCCGGTCCGCCCGGCCCTGCTGTGGAACGACGTCCGCGCCGCGGGCCACAGCGAGCGGCTGATCGCCGAGCGGGGCGGCGCACGGGCCTGGGCGGACCGGGTGGGGAGCGTGCCGGGACCGGCGTTCACGGTGGCCAAGTGGGCCTGGCTGCGGGAGACCGAACCGGCCGCGGCGGCCGCCACCGCCGCGGTGCGGCTGCCGCACGACTACCTCACCGGACGGCTGACCGGCGAGGCGGTCACCGACCGCGGGGACGCCTCCGGCACGGGCTGGTGGGCCTCCGCCACCGGGGCGTACGACACCGAGATCCTGGCGCACGTCGGGCTGCCGCCGGAGGCGCTGCCCCGGGTGGCGCAGCCGGGTGAGGCCGCCGGGACGGTGCACGCCGGGGAACTGCCGCTGCCGCGGGGCGCCCTGGTGGCCGCGGGCACCGGCGACAACATGGCGGCCGCGCTCGGCCTCGGCCTGCGCCCCGGACAGCCGGTGCTGAGCCTGGGCACCTCGGGGACGGTCTATGCGGTCTCCACCCACCGCCCGGCCGATCCGACCGGCACCGTCGCGGGTTTCGCCGACGCCCGGGGCGACTGGCTGCCGCTGGCCTGCACCCTGAACTGCACGCTGGCCGTGGACCGGGTGGCGGCGCTGCTGGGCCGCGACCGGGAGGCCGTGGAGGCGGGCGGCGAGGTGGTGGTGCTGCCGTTCCTGGACGGGGAGCGCACGCCGAACCTGCCCGGGGCGTCGGGCCTGGTGCACGGGCTGCGACACGACACCACGGCCGGCCAGCTGCTCCAGGCGGCCTACGACGGCGCGGTGTTCGCGCTGCTGCGGGCGCTGGAGCAGGTGCTGGACGCGGACGCCGCGGCCGGGGCGCCGCTGCTGCTGATCGGCGGCGGCGCGAAGGGCCGGGCCTGGCGGGAGACGGTCCGCCGGCTCTCCGGCCGCCCCGTGGTGGTGCCCGCGGCGCAGGAGCTGGTCGCGCTCGGCGCGGCGGCCCAGGCGGCCGGGCTGCTGCTGGGCGAGGACCCGGCGGCGGTGGCCCGCCGGTGGGGCACCGCACGCGGCACGGAGTACGAGGCCCGGCCGCGGGACGACGCCGCCCTGGACCGCCTGACCACGACCCTCACCGACGCGGACACGCTGCTGCGACACTGAGCCGCCGTCCGTACGCACCCGCCCGCACGGCCCCCGCCCGGCCGCCCTGCCGTACCCCGGCGCCGCCCGCGCCCGGGAGACAGCCCCACCAGGGGAAGCGCCCCTGGCCCCGACACCCCGGAGGAGCCCCGTGACCCCGCCCGGCAACGACACCCAAGCCGGCATCCGGCGGCGCAATCTCGCCCGGGTGCTGCAGGCCGTGGCGGCGCACGGGCCGCTGTCCCGGCCGGCGGTGGCGGCGCGGATCGGGCTGACCCGGGCGGGCGTGGCGCCGCTGGTGGACGAGCTGCTGCGGGCCGGACTGCTGGTCGAGTCGGGGCCGGCGGCACCGCGCGGCCGGGGCCGGCCGGGGAGCGAACTGGTGGTCAGCGACCGCGGCCCGGCGGGGCTCGGGGCGGAGATAGGCGTGGACCACCTCGCGGTGTGCGCGATCGATCTGCGCGGCCGGATACGGGCGCGTGCGGCGGTCGGCGCGGCGAACCGGAACAGCACGCCCGGGCCCGTACTGGAACGGCTCGGGGAGCTCCTCGCGGAGGTGACCGGGCGGATCGCCGCGAAGGGGCTGCGGCCCGCCGGGCTCGCGGTGGCGGTGCCGGGGCTGGTGGCCCGCGGCGGGACGACCGTGGTGCACGCGCCCAACCTCGGCTGGCGGGCGGCGGACCTGGCGCCGGGCCTGGCCCCGGTGACCGCCCCGGCGGGCTCCCCGGCCGTGCCGCTGACCGTGGAGAACGAGGCGAACCTGGGGGCGCTGGCCGAACTGCGGCCGGCCGGTGCGGACGGCGGGCGGCCGGGGCCGCCGCCGGACTTCGTCCACGTCTCGGCCGAGGCCGGGATCGGCGCGGCGGTCGTGGTGGACGGCCAACTGCTGCGTGGTGCACGGGGGTTCGCCGGCGAGCTGGGTCATGTGCCGGTGTATCCGGACGGCCGCCGGTGCGACTGCGGCGGCCGCGGGTGCCTGGAGCAGTACGCGGGGGAAGCGGCCGTGCTGCGGGCGAGCGGGGCGGCACCCGGCCGGGCGGGGCCGGGGGCCCGGATCGCACTGCTCGCGCGCCGCGCGGCCGACGGCGACCCGGCCACCGTACGGGCCCTGGAAGAAGCCGGGACGGCGCTCGGTATCGCGCTCGCCGGGGCGGTGAATCTGCTCGACCCCCGGGCGGTCGTCCTGGGGGGTGCGCTGGCCGGGCTCGCGCCCTGGGTCCTGCCGTCGCTGGAACGGGAGTTGACGCTGCGGACGGCCGTGGCGGCGGATCCGGCGCGGGCCGGCGGGCCGTTGGTGACGGTGTCGCGCCTGGGGGCGGACGGGCCTTTGCTGGGGGCGGCGCACGCGGCGTTGCGGGGCGTCCTGGACGACCCCCTCCATTCCTGCGCCCCGGCTGACTCTCCCCCGGTCCGAACCGACTAAACCTTTCCATGGAAACAGATTTCCATGCCACCCCATCGAGCGATTGTGCCGATAAAAAGCGCACGACTACCGTCGGTTCGGCGGGCTGCCGCGAAACCGCTGCGAATCGGTTCCGGGGCAGTCCCGCATCGCACCCTCCCAGGAGACAGGTGGCATTGTGACGATTGCCGACGAATCGCTTCCCAGCAGTGCGGAAGAATCCCAGAATTCCAGTCTGAGTACCACTGCCGCACGGAATTTGGCGACCACCACCAAAACCGCGCCGCAGATGCAGGGAATCACTTCCCGCTGGCTGCTGCGGCTGCTGCCCTGGGTGCAGGTGTCGGGTGGCACGTACCGCGTGAACCGCCGGCTGACCTACACCGTCGGCGACGGGCGCATCGACTTCGACATCAACGGCGGCGACGTCTCGATCATCCCGGAGGAACTGCGGGAACTGCCCGCCCTGCGGGACTTCACCGACCAGGAGGTGCTGGCGGCGCTCGGCGAGCGGTTCACGCAGGTCGAGTACGCGCCCGGCGAGCTGATCGCCGAGGCCGGCACGCCGGACGACCGGCTGGTGCTGATCGCGCACGGCCGGGTGGACCGCATCGGCACCGGCAAATACGGCGACTCGACGGTGCTGGAAGCGCTCGCGGGGGGTGACCATTTCGGCACCGGCCCGCTCGACGCCGACGAGGCGACCTGGGAGTTCAGCTACCGCGCGGTGACCCGGGTGACGGTCATGGCACTGCCGCGGCAGGCGGGCCAGGAGGTGATCGGCCGCTCCCCCGGGCTGCGCGAGCACCTGGCGACGGCCGAGCGGTCCGCCTCCCGGCCGGCGAACGACAGCGGCGAGTCGGCGGTGTCCGTGGCGTCCGGGCACCAGGGCGAGCCGGCCCTGCCCGGCACCTTCGTCGACTACGACGCGGCGCCGCGGGAGTACGAACTCAGCGTGGCCCAGACGGTGCTGCGCACGCACAGCCGGGTCGGCGACCTCTACAGCGACCCGATGAACCAGGTCGAGGAGCAGCTGAAGCTCACGATCCAGGCGCTGCGCGAGCGCCAGGAGCACGAGATGATCAACAACCGCGAGTTCGGGCTGCTGCACAACGCCGACCTCAAGCAGCGCATCCACACCCGCACCGGACCGCCCACCCCCGACGACCTCGACGAACTGCTCGCCACGGTCTGGAAGGACCCGGGCTTCGTGCTCGCCCATCCGCAGGCCATCGCCGCCTTCGGCCGGGAGTGCAGCGCCCGCGGGCTGTATCCGACCGCGGTGGATTTCATGGGGCATTCACTGCCGTCCTGGCGCGGGGTGCCGATCTTCCCGTGCAACAAGATTCCGGTCACCAAGGAACGCACCAGCTCGATTCTGGTACTGCGCACCGGTGAGGAAAAGCAGGGTGTGGTCGGCCTGCACCAGACCGGAATTCCCGATGAATACGAGCCGGGGCTGTCGGTGCGTTATATGGGCATCGACGACCGGGCGGTCCTCAAGTATCTGGTCAGCGCCTACTATTCCGCGGCCATTCTCGTGCCCGATGCGCTGGGCGTGCTGGAGGACGTGCAGATCGGCCAGTGAACGGCCGCCGCAGGAAAAGCACGGCAGCACGCGTATCCGCACGCACCCGGTAGCACCGGCACAGCGCAGCACCGACAGAACAGGTGAGCTTCTTCCATGACCACATCGGTGGACCCGACGTCCGGCCCGCAGCCCTCCGAGGTCGAGCAGAGTCCCTCCAGCCTGGGCACCGCCGCGGCCCGCAATCTGGCGACCACGACCAAGACCGTGCCGCAGATGCAGGGGATCTCGTCCCGCTGGCTGCTGCGCATCCTGCCGTGGACGCAGGTCTCCGGCGGCACCTACCGCGTCAACCGCCGACTGACGCACACCCTCGGCGACGGGCGGATCGAGTTCGTCTCGACCGGCACCGATGTCCGGGTGATCCCGGCCGAGCTGCGCGAACTGGCGCCGCTGCGCGGCTATGACGACGCCCCCACCCTGGAGGCGCTGGCCGGCCGCTTCGTCCAGCGGGAGTTCGCCCCGGGCGACGTGCTGGCCCGCAGGGGCGGCCCGACCGACCGGGTCATCCTGATCGCGCACGGCAAGCTGGACCGGCTCGGCGCCGGCAAGTACGGCGACGAGACGTCCCTGGGCACGCTGGCCGACGGCGACGCCATCGGCGCGGCGGCACTGCTCTCCGGGGACGCGGAGTGGGAGCACTCCGTGCGCGCGGTGACCCGGGTGACGGCACTGACCCTCTACCGCAGCGACTTCGAGGCGGTGCTGGGCGATTCCGACTCGCTGCGGGCGCACATCGAGGCGTTCCGTACCGCGCTGGTGCCCGCGCAGAACAAGCACGGTGAGGCGGCCATCGAGCTGGCCGCCGGCCATGTCGGCGAGCCGGTCCTGCCGGGCACCTTCGCGGACTACGAACTGACGCCGCGGGAGTACGAACTCGGCGTGGCGCAGACGGTGTTGAAGGTGCACTCGCGGGTCGCCGACCTCTACAACGGGCCGATGAACCAGCTGGACCAGCAGCTGCGGCTGACCGTGGAGGCGCTGCGCGAGCGCCAGGAACACGAGATGGTCAACAACCGCGAGTTCGGGCTGCTGCACAACGCCGACCTCAAGCAGCGCATCCACACCCACAGCGGACCGCCCACCCCCGACGACCTCGACGAGCTGATCTCCCGGCGCCGCAAGACGCAGTTCCTGCTGGCGCATCCGCGCACCATCGCCGCCATCGGGCGGGAGTGGAACGCCCGGGGGATCTACCCCAGCACCGTCCCGTTCGAGGGCGGGGAGGTGCGGGCCTGGCGGGGCATCCCGCTGCTGCCCTGCAACAAGATCCCGATCACCCCGGACCAGACCAGCTCGATCCTGGCGCTGCGGGTCGGCGAGGAGAACCAGGGCGTGATCGGGCTGCACCAGACCGGCATCCCGGACGAGTACAAGCCCGGCCTGTCGGTGCGCTTCATGGGCATCAACGACCAGGCGGTCATCAACTACCTGGTCAGCGCGTACTTCTCGGCGGCCGTGCTGGTGCCGGACGCGCTGGGCATCCTGGAGGACGTCGAGATCGGCCACTGACCGGCGGCACACCGCCGGACGTGCCGCGTCCGGGCCCGTCCCTTCAGGGGCCCGGGCGCGGCACCCGGGTGACGGCCGATCAGGTGTGACCCCGGCACGTGACCTGCGCCGTTGCCGCCTTTGGTCGAGCCATTGGCGGCCCGGCCATGCCCTTGGCAGGACCTGTCCGGTTGCGCATGATGAACGCATCGCATGTGCGTGACATGTACGCGACCACCCTCGGTCCTTGTCAGGAGTTCACATGGAGCCCCGCCACCCCCGCCCCGCCCGCCGGCGTCTGATCACCGGCGCGGCCGCACTCGCCGCGTCCGCCGCCCTCGCCCCGCTCACCGCGTCCGCCGCCCTGGCCGCCCCGCACCGCCGGACACCGCGCGGCGGCGACGGCTACCCCCCGGTCGAATGGATCCCGGCCAGCAAGTCCAACTTCACCGCCGCGGACCGCCCCACCCAGTACCCGATCGAGATGGTCGTGATCCACGTGACGCAGGAGACCTACGAGGACACCCTCCGGCTGTTCCAGGACCCCACGCACAAGGCCGCCGCCCACTACGTCGTCCGCTCCTCCGACGGTCACCTCGCCCGGTGCGTCAGCGAACGCAACGTCGCCTGGCACGCCGGCAACTGGGACTACAACACCCGCAGCATCGGCATCGAGCACGAGGGCTGGATCGACGACCCGACGTGGTTCACCGACACCCTCTACGAGCACTCCGCCCGGCTCACCGCCGCCGTCTGCGACCGCTACGGGATCCCCAAGGACCGCGAGCACATCATCGGCCACGTCGAGGTCCCCGGCTCCGACCACACCGACCCGGGCGAGTACTGGGACTGGGCGCGCTACCTGCAGCTGGTCAGCGAGGCGTCCTGGCGGCACGGGAGATGACCCGGCGCGCGTCACGCGGTCCGCAGGAAGCGCTCCAGTCCGGCGAGGTCGTCCGAGTTGAGGTGGTCCACGCCGGCCCGCAGCAGCGCCGTCCAGACCGCCTCGCGCGCCGGTCCGGGCGCGTCCGGCGTGGCCCAGAAGCGCAGCCGGCGCCGCTCGGCGTGCGCCGCGGCCACCAACCGCCGCAACAGCTCCCGCTCGTGACCGGGCATCGGCCCCACGCCCTGCCAGCCGAAGGTGTCCGTCCAGGAGGCGGAGACCAGCGGGGCGAAGGACGCCGGGGCGGGGGTGCCGAGGTCCTCGGGGCGCCCGTCGTAGAAGGCGTGGCGCTCCCGTTCGGCCTCCATGGGCGCCCGGGCGGCGCGGTCCCCGGAGATCACCGCGGTGACCGGGCCGCGCCGCACCCGGCCGGCCCGGCACACGCTCAGCAGGTCCCGGTAGCGGCGCAGCACGGGGGACAGCGCGCGGTAGGTGGGGTCGCCGGCGGTCTTGATGTCGATGAGCAGCTGGAGGGACAGCCGCGACCCGCGGTAGACCGTGCCGCCCTGGGCGCGGATCCGCCGGCGCAGCGGGTCGAGGTAGAGCGACTGGAGGGTGCGGGCCGGGTCGAGGTCGCCCTCCTCGTGCCCGACCAGCAGCCGCCCGTCGACCAGCCAGATGTCCGCCTCCACGCTGCCGAAACCGTGGTCCAGGGCGTCGAGGAGCGGCCGCGGATGCGCGTAGTCGTTGTGGGCGTGGGCGCGCGGCAGCGGCACCGGGGCGGCCGGACGTACGGCGGGACCGCGGGCGGTGGTGTCACGGGCGGCGGCCGGTGCGGTCAGACCCGCCACCAGGGCGGCGCCCAGCGACACGACGGCCGTTCTGCGGGTGTACGGATTCATGACATCTCCAGGTCATAGTGAGCGGTCCATAGTGGGGCGTGCCGCGTGCGCGTGGCGCGGTGAACGTCTCTGGTACCCGGTGCAGTTGACGTGACGTCAGGGGCAATCGTGAAGCAGCGATTCGGTCGGGTTCGCGCGGTACTGACGGTGCTGGCGGTGTGGGGCGTGCTGGCCGGCGGAATGGCGGGCGGGGCCCCGGCCACCGCAGCGGGCCCCAGCCTGCGCCGCTCCGGTGCCCTGTCGGTGGCGCCCGGTGTGGCGTACGGCGAATTCCGGATGACGGTGCCGCGCGGGGTGGTGCACGGGCATCTGCTGACGGTCGATCTGGGCGATCCGCGGGTGTCGGTCGACCTGCTGTACCCGGGCGCGGTCGGGGCCCGGGCGCCGGTGTCCCGGCTGGCCGCGGCGCGGGGTGCGGTGGCGGCCGTCAACGGGGACTTCTTCCACATCACCGAGACCCAGCATCCGGGTGTGGAGGCGACCGGCGCCCCGGACGGACCGGCCGTGGTCTCCGGCCGGCAGCTGAAGGCGGCGGTCCCCGACGGGCAGCGCTTCGGGCCCGTACTGCCGCCGGGCGCCAGCACCGAGGACGTCCTCGGCGTGGGCTACGACCGCCGGGCGCGGCTGGACCGGCTCACCCTGCGCGGCGTGGTGCTGACCCCCGAGGGCGGGCTGCCGCTGCGCGGGCTCAACCAGTACGCGCTGCCGGAGGACGGCATCGGCGCGTACACCCCGCAGTGGGGCCCGGCGTCCCGGGAGCGGGCCGTCTGCGGGACGGACATTGAGCGGGCCGCGCCGTGCAGCACGGACACCGCGGAGGTCACGGTCCGGTACGGCCGGGTGACGGCGATCGAGGACGATCCGGGCGCCGGCGGGGTGGCCGCGGGGAGCGTGGTGCTGGTGGGCCGGGAGGAGGGCGCGCGGCAGTTGCGCAAGCTGCACCTCGGGGAGCCGTTGCGGGTGGGCTACCGGCTGGCCGGCGAGGGGCCGGTGCCGCTGCGGTTCGCGGTGGGCGGTTTCCCGATCGTCCGGGACGCGCGGCCGGTGGCCGGGCTGGACACCGTCGCGGTGGCGGTGCGGACCGCCGTGGGGATCGCGCCCGGCGGGCGGGTGCTGTATCTGCTGGCGCTGGACGGCGCGCGCGGCCAGACCGGCCTGACGGTGAGTGAACTCGGCGATCTGATGGCGCAGTTGGGGTCCGAGGAGGCGATGAACCTGGACGGCGGGGGGTCCTCGACGCTGGTGACCGATGACGGCACCGGTGACGGGGTCGTGGTGCGCAACCATCCGTCGGGCGGGGCGGAGCGCCCGGTGGCGAACGGCGTGGGGATCTTCTCCCTCGGATGAGCGGCGGCGCCCGGGCCCGCCCGGTGGTCACGTCCTCCCGGCGCGCCCGGCTCCCGCGGTGCGCATCCGGCCGACGGCGTACACACAGCCGGCCAGCGCCAGGTCGGAGAGCAGCATGAAGCCGATCGCGTAGCTGCCCTTGGCGCTGTGGACGGCGCCCATGACCAGCGGCGGGACGAAGCCGCCGAGGCCGCCGGTGGCGCCGACGATGCCGGTGACGCTGCCGACCCCGGCCTGCGGCGCCACCCGGGGGACCAGCGCGAAGACCGAGCCGCTGGCCGCGCCGAGGCCGGCCGCCATGACCAGGAAGTCGAAGGTGCCGACCGGGTCCAGCGGCGGGTCGAAGGCCTGGACGACGGCGAGCACGGCGACCGTGCCGAGCGCCCCGGCGGTGACGACGGCCGGGTGCACCCGGTCCGAGCACCAGCCGCCGATCGGCCGGAAGGCCACCGTGACCAGCGCGAAGCCGGCCGCCTTGGTGCCCGCGTCGGTGGCGTCGAGGTGGTACCAGGTCTGCAGGTACGTCGGGAGGTAGACGCCGAACGCGACGATGCCGCCGAAGCCGATCGCGTACAGCGCGGCCAGCTCCCAGGTGGCGCGCAGCCGGCCGGCCCGGCCGAGCCGGGTGGCGAGCGAGGTCTCGGGCACCGGCCGGCTCGGGTGGTCGCTGATCATCAGGGCGCCGACGACGGCGAAGAGGACGAGGCCCACGGCGACGACGAGGTGGGGCAGGTTCTCGTCGTAGCGGTGGATCCGAGGGGTCAGATAGCCGGAGAGGGCGACGCCGCCCATGCCCATCCCGTAGATCCCCAGGGCCAGCCCCCGCTTGCGGGGCGGGAACCAGGCGTTGACGAGCGGGATGCCGATGGCGAAGGTGGTGCCGCCCAGGCCGAGCAGGAAGCCGGTGCCGAGCATCGCGCCGTAGGAGTGCTTGGCGGGGATCAGCAGCAGCACGGGCACGATGGTCAGCGTCGAGACCAGCGGGAACATCACCCGGGCCCCATAGCGGTCGGTGAGCGCGCCGACCGGGACCTGCCCCAGGGAGCCGACCAGCACCGGCACCGCCACCAGGGCCGACACCTGGACGTCGGTCAGGCCGAGGCTGCTCTTGAAGGTGTTGCCGAGCGGGGAGATGAGGTTCCACGCCCAGAAGGTGACGGTGAAGCCGAGGGTGGCGACCGCGAGGTTCCGGTAGGCCGCCAGGGTCACGGGCGCACGCTGCTCACCACGTCGGCGGCGCCGGCCAGCCCCTGATGGATGTCCGGGGCCAGGCTGCTGCTCGCGAGGTAGAAGCCGAGCAGTGCGCACACGAGGGCGTGCGAGAACTTGAGCTTTCCGCTGCGCAGGAAGATCACGGTCAGGGTCAGCAGCAGCAGTACGACCGAGATGGAAATCGCCATGGCACGCACACCTCCTCAACCGCCGCCCGAACGGACGGCAAGGGGTGGCCAGTTTGGCGTATTTCGGGGTATGTCCGGTTCGAGGCCCGATACTCCATCCGGGTGTTCACTACGGGTCACCGACCAGGAAGGACGCCCGGGACAGTGACGTGGATCACCTCACTCCCCGCAACGGAGTCGCGGCATTGCCCGTCTTAGCGGCCGAACATCGCCGCCCCTCCCTGACCTCAGACGGACCCCATGCCCCTTCGCCCCTCCCCCCGCCGCAGGCCCTGGCGCACCGCACTCGCCCTGGCCGGGGTGGTCGGCGCGGGCACGCTCACCGCGTGCGGGGGCGGCGCGGCGCCGGGCGCCCAGGGCACGCCGGTGCGGGTGACGCTGGGCGCGGCGAACGGGACCCGGACCGTCCAGGCCGGCGACCGGCTGCGGGTGACCGCACAGGGCGGGGTGCTGACCGAGGTGACGGTCGCCGACCCCCGGGGGCGGCGGCTGCCCGGCGGTCTCGGCGGCGGCGGAACCGTATGGACCGCCAGCGAGCCGGCCGCGCCGGACACCCGGTACTCCGTCCTCGCCCGGACGAAGGACGACCGGGGCGGCGAGGGCGCGGCCAAGGAGTCGCTGACCACGGCGACGGCGGCCCGGCTCGACGAACCGGCGGTCGCGGCGGACGGGGTGGCCCCGGGCGGCGGCCGTCACCTCGCGAAGGCCGATGACCCGAACCTCACGATCGGCCGGACATGCACCGACTCGGCTCCGGGGCGGGATTGTGGCAAGGTCCGGGTGGGTGAACCCAGTACAGTCACCGCATCCTCCGTACGAGGGAAAGACGATACGACCATCGGGATCGGAGACTGGAATGCCGAGCCCGTGCCCGGTGGGCGGGAAACCGCACCCTCGCGTCGAGCAGCTGACCCCTTTCAGAGCCTAGTGTGACGGAATGAGCACCGTGCAGGACCAGGATCAACTCACGGGATGGCGGCGCTTCCGGCGCCGCGTCCCGAACGGCTTCGCCATCATCTTCAGCGTGCTGGGGCTCTTCTGCGCCCTGACGGCGCTGATCGGGCCCCTCCGGCGCGGACTCCATCCGGTGATCTACTGGCTGGACACGCTCACGATCCCGGTGGCGCCGAACTTCGCCTATGCGGCGTTCCTCTTCCTCCTGGGCGCGGCGATGACCGCGCGCAAACGCGTGGCGCTGTGGTTCGTCGTCGCGTACATGGTGCTGGTCACCCTCGCCGACGCCCTGTTCCTGGCCGCGGGCTACTGGGAGTTCGCCATCTCGCTGGTGCTGTGCGCCGGCGCCCTGGTGCTGCTGCTGGTCTCGCACCGCGAGTTCTACGCGATCACCCGGCGCGGTGCGTTCCTGCGCGCGATCGGGGTGCTGATCGGCGGGCTCGTGGTGGCGGTGCTGCTCGGCTGGGGCCTGGTGACCCTGGCGCCCGGCACGCTGGAGACGGGCGGCGGCAACCGCCTGCTGTGGGCCGCGAACCGGGTCTGCGGCGGGCTGGTAGGCGGCCGGCTGGTCGAGGGCCATCCGCCGCACTGGACCAGCACGGTCCTGGGACTGCTCGGCGCGCTGGCGCTGCTGAACGCCGCGGCCGCGCTGTTCCGTTCGCAGCGCATGGAGGCCGCGCTGCACGGCGACGAGGAGGCCCGGATCCGGGCGCTGCTGGACCGTTACGGCAGCCAGGACTCGCTCGGCTACTTCGCCAGCCGCCGCGACAAGGCCGTGGTCTTCTCCCCCAGCGGCAAGGCCGCCGTCACCTACCGCGTCGAGGCCGGCGTCTGCCTGGCCAGCGGTGACCCGGTCGGTGACCGGGAGGCGTGGACGCAGGCGATCGAGGCCTGGCTGGAGGTCGCCGGGCGGTACGGCTGGCAGCCGGCCGTGATGGGCGCGAGCGAGAGCGGCGCCAAGGCGTTCGCCCGCAGCGGGCTGGGCGCGCTCCAGCTCGGCGACGAGGCGATCCTGCACGTGAAGGACTTCGACCTGGACGGCCGGGAGATGCGGGTGACCCGCCAGGCCGTCAACCGCGTCGAGCGGACCGGCGCGACCTTCCGGGTGCGCCGGCACTCCGCGCTGACCGACGCGGAGATGCAGGAGGTCATCCACCGGGCGGACGCCTGGCGGGACACCGAGACCGAGCGCGGCTTCTCGATGGCGCTGGACCGGCTCGGCGACCCGGAGGACGGGGACTGCCTGCTGGCCGAGGCGTTCGACGGCGACGGCAACATGATCGCGCTGCTGTCCTTCGTCCCCTGGGGACCGGACGGCATCTCGCTGGACGTGATGCGCCGCGACCGCACCGCGCCCAACGGCGTCATGGAATTCATGGTGGCCCGGCTGTGCGCCCAGGCCGGGTCGTTCGGGGTGCGCCGGATCTCGCTGAACTTCGCGGTGTTCCGTTCCGCCTTCGAGGAGGGCGCGCGGATCGGTGCCGGCCCGGTGCTGAAGTTCTGGCGCCGGCTGCTGCTGTTCTTCTCCAAGTGGTGGCAGCTGGAGGCGCTCTACCGCTCCAACGCCAAGTACAACCCCGAGTGGTACCCGCGGTTCCTGTGCTACGCGGACGCCGGCGCGCTGGCCCGGATCGGCCTGGCCTCCGGTATCGCCGAGGGCTTCGTGGCCGTACCGAGCCTGGGCAAGCTGTGGGGCAAGGGCCACAAGAAGCGGATGCTGGCCCCGGCGAGCACCGCCGGCCTGCCGTCGCTGGACGAGCTCGGTCTGGTGCAGACGCCGCCGGCCACCGAGGAGGAGCTGCACGAGCGGGAACTGGCCGCGCTGCCCGAGCAGGTGCGGGTGCGCCACCGCAAGCTGGAGCGGCTGCGGGCGGACGGCACCGACCCGTACCCGGTGGGCGTGACGCGCACGCACACCCTGGGCGAGGTCCGCGCCGAGTACCCGGAGCTCGCGGCCGGGGTCCGGACCGGCAAGTCCGTCAGCATCGCCGGCCGGGTGCTGCGCACCCGCGACCACGGCGGTGTGCTCTTCGCGGAGCTGCGCGACTGGTCCGGCGATCTGCAGATCGCGCTGACCCGGGACGGCGCCGGCAAGGAGCTGCTGAACCGGTTCGGTTCGGACATCGACCTGGGCGACCACGTCGAGGCCGAGGGCGAGATCGGCGCCAGCGACCGCGGTGAGCTGACCGTGTTCGTCACGCAGTGGCGGCTGACCGCCAAGTGCCTGCGGCCGCTGCCCGACAAGCGGCGCGGACTGTCCGACCCGGAGGCCAAGGTCCGCCAGCGCTATGTGGACCTGGTCGTCTCGCCGGACGCCCGGGAGACCGTACGGGCCCGCAGCACGGCCGTGCAGGCACTGCGCCAGGGGCTGATCGACCGGGGTTACCTGGAGGTCGAGACGCCGATGCTCCAGCAGATCCACGGCGGCGCCAACGCCCGACCGTTCCACACCCACATCAACGCCTACGACCTCGACCTGTACCTGCGCATCGCACCGGAGCTGTATCTGAAGCGGCTGTGCGTGGGCGGTATGGAGAAGGTCTTCGAGATGGGGCGGACGTTCCGCAACGAGGGCATCTCGTACAAGCACAACCCCGAGTTCACGATGCTGGAGGCGTACCAGGCGTTCGCCGACTACGACGTGATGCTCGACCTGACCCGGGAGCTGATCCAGGGCGCCGCGATCGCCGCGTTCGGCAGCGCCACCGCCCGCAAGGCGGACGCCCACGGCAAGCTCGTCGAACACGACATCTCGGGGATCTGGCCGGTCAAGACGGTCTACGGCGCGATCTCCGAGGCACTCGGCGAGGAGGTCGACGCGGACACCGAGGTGGACCGGCTGCGCCGGCTGTGCGGTGCCGCGGCGGTACCGGTGAAGCCGGAGATGGGCCGCGGCGACATCGTGCTGGAGATGTACGAGCGCCTGGTGGAGGAGAAGACCCAGCTCCCCACGTTCTACAAGGACTTCCCCACCGACGTCTCGCCGCTGACCCGGCAGCACCGCAAGGACCCGCGGCTCGCCGAGCGCTGGGACCTGGTCGCGTTCGGCACCGAACTGGGCACCGCCTATTCGGAGTTGACCGACCCGGTCGAGCAGCGGCGGCGGCTGACCGCGCAGTCGCTGCTGGCGGCCGGCGGTGACCCGGAGGCGATGGAACTGGACGAGGACTTCCTCCAGGCGCTGGAGTACGCGATGCCGCCGACCGGTGGTCTGGGCATCGGCGTGGACCGGCTGGTGATGTTCCTGACCGGTCTGTCGATCCGCGAGACGCTGCCGTTCCCGCTGGTCCGGCGGCGCTGAGCCGGACCCGGCGCGGGACGGACCGTGAGAAGGCCACCACCCTCGGGTGGTGGCCTTCTCGCATACCGCGGGTGTGCTCAACTCCCCTGGAATACCTCGGGGTTGGCGCAGTGCACCAGCGCCTCGCCGCGCAGGTGGCGGCCGACCTCCTCGGCGACGATCCGGGCCGCCTTGTGCGCGACCTCCTGGCTGCCGCCCGCGATGTGCGGGGTGAGGACCACGCCGGGGGCGGTCAGCAGCCGGGAGCCGGCCGGCAGCGGCTCCTCGGGGAAGACGTCGAAGGCCGCGCCGGCCAGCTGCCCGGCGTCCAGGGCGTCGCACACCGCGTCGTAGTCGAGGAGCGCGCCGCGGGCGCAATTGACCAGGATCGCGCCGCGGCGCATCGCGGCGAGCTGCTCGCGGCCGATCATGCCGCGGGTCTCGTCGGTGACCCGGGCGTGCAGCGAGACGATGCGGGAGCGGCCGAGCAGTTCGTCGAGGGTGACCTGCTCGGCGACGCCGGCGAGGGCCTCCGGACGGACGTACGGGTCGTGGACCAGGACGTGGGCGCCCATCGCGGCCAGGACCTTGGCGACCCGGCTGCCGATGGCGCCGTAGCCGATCAGGCCGACGGTGGCGCCGTCGATCTCGATGCCGCAGCGGTCGTAGTCGTAGTAGTCGCCGCGCCAGACGCCGCGGCGCAGATCGGTGTGGGTGTCGCCGACGCCGCGGGCAGCGGCCAGCATCAGGGTGAGGGTGTGCTCCGCGGTGGCGGTGGCGTTGCGGCCCGGGGCGTAGCAGACCGGGACGCCGTGCCGGGTGGCGGCTTCGAGGTTGACGTTGACCGGGCCGCCGCGGCTGGTGCAGAACAGCTTGAGGTCGGGGCAGTGGGCGAGGATCCGCTCGGTGAGCGGGCCGTGCTCGGTGACGCAGATCTCGACGCCGCGCAGCGCCTCGATCATCTCGTCCTCGGTGCCGGAGGCCTCGATGACCTCACCGACCGGGCCGAAGGGGGTGTGCGGCCAGTCGTAGCGGAGTTCGCGGATGTCCAGCGGGGTGTCCCCGGCGGCCGCGCGCACGGCCTCGGCGAACAGGCCCGGGCGGATGAAGTGGTTGCCGGCGGCGAGGACGGTGGTGCTCATGGGGTCTTCTTCTCCTGGAGCGGTGTGCGTACGGACGGTGTGTGCACGGGCGGTGTGCGTACGGCGGGTGGTCAGGGGAGGGCGGGGGCCTGGGCGAGCGCCGGGGTGTTGAGGCTGAGCAGCGCGGTGCGTCCGTGGCCGTGGCGGATCTCGGTGAGGGCGCCGTTGTGGAGCCGGGGGAAGACCCGGCGGTAGTCGGCGAGCGGGATGCCGAGCAGGTGGCAGAGGAGGATCCGCAGCAGGGTGGAGTGGGCGACGACCAGGATGCGGCCGTCGGGGTGGGCCCGGGCGAGGTCGGCCAGGCAGTCGGCGGCGCGTTCGGCGGCGTGCCGCGGGTGTTCCCCGTCGGGCAGGTGGTGCGCGACCGGGTCGGCGAGGAAGGCGGCGACCCGCTCCGGGAAGCGGGTGCGCATCTCGTCCCGGGTCAGGCCCTCGCCCCGGCCGAAGTCGAGCTCGTAGAGCCGCTCGTCGACGTGCGGGGTGAGCCCGCAGGCCGCGGCGGCGGGGGCGGCGGTCAGCCGGGCGCGGGAGAGCGGGGAGCTCCAGATGCCGGTCAGGTGGGCGGTGGTGGCCCAGGTGGCGAGGGTGGCGGCCTGTTCGCGGCCGAGGGCGGTGAGCGGCACGTCGGTGCGGCCGGCGTAGCGGTTCTCCGCGTGCCAGACGGTTTCGCCGTGGCGTACGAGGATGAAGTGGGTCACGGTGCGGCCCTCCTGCGGGCATGGTCGGCCACGGTCTGGCCGAGCCAGCCACGGCGGGTGAGTTCGTCGACGAAGCGGAGGTAGACGGGGAGGTGGCGGGCGGTGCGGGCCGGGTCCGGGCGGAGCTCGTGGTCGATCCGGACCATCGCGGCGGCCGCGTCCACCAGGCGGGTGCCGTCGGCGGTGGCGGCGAGGACGGCCATCCCGACGGCTCCCTCGGCCTGCTCCGGCAGTCGTACGGGACGGCCCAGGACGTCGGCGCGCAGTTGGCACCAGTAGGCGTTGCGGGCGCCGCCGCCGGTGAGGGTGAGCGGCCCGTCGACCGGCGCGCCGAGGTGGTCGAGGTAGTCGAAGCAGAGCCGTTCCAGGCAGGCCACGCCGAGCAGGTGGGCGTGGAACTCCTCGGCCCGGGTGGCGGGGTGGCCGAGGAGGAAGGGCCGGGCGTCCGGTGCGCGGAAGGGGAAGCGCTCGCCGCCGGTGGAGACCAGGGGGTAGGCGACCGCGTCCGCGGCGTCCGGGGCCAGGACGGCGGCCCGCGTGGTGAGGGCGTCGAGGTCCTCGCCGGGGAAGTGCCGGCTGAGGACGCCGGCGCCGCTGCTGGAGGCGCCGCCCGGCAGCCAGGTGTCGTCCGGGCCGCGGTGGCAGTAGACGACGCCGGTCGGGTCGCGGACGAGGTGCGGGCTGGTGCCCTTGAGGACGAGGGTGGTGCCCAGCACCGAGTTCCAGGCGCCCGGTGCCAGCGCCCCGGCGCCGATCTGTGCGGCGCAGCCGTCGGTCATCCCGGCGACGAGCGGGACGCCTTCGGGGATGCCGGTGGCCGCGGCGGCCCGGGCGCAGACCGTGCCGAGCACCGTGCCGGGGCGGACGACCCGGGGCAACAGCCCGGCGGGCACGCCGAGTTGCTGCATGACGCGGTCCGGCCAGCGTTCCTCGACGAGGTGGTAGCCGGTCTTCAGGGCGTGACTGGCGTCGCTGGCGACCTGGTGGCCGGCCAGCCGCCAGGTGATCAGGTCGACCTGGTGCAGCAGCCGGGCGCCGGGCGGCGGTTCGGGACCGTCCGCCAGCAGCGCGACGAGTTTGGGCAGGGCCCAGGAGGGCTGCATGCTGCGGTACCCGAGTTCCTGCCAGACCGCGGCGCCGGCGGTGTTGACGGCGGCGACCCGGTCGGCGGCGCGGCCGTCGTCGTACATCAGCCCCGGGGTGAGCGGGGTGCCGTGGGCGTCGGCGAGCAGGACGGTGCCCGAGGTGCCGTCGATCGCCAGGCCGCGGATCCGGCGGGGGTCGAGGCCGGTCAGCGCCTCCCGGCAGGCCGCGGCGAGCGCCTGCCACCACTCCTCGGGGTCCTGTTCGTGCCGGTTGCCGTCGCGCCGGCTGGTCAGCGGGCGGGCGGCGGTGGCGAGGACCCGTCCGGTGCCGTCGACGGCGGCGCAGCGGGCGCTCTGGGTGCCGAGGTCGAGGCCGAGCCAGACGCCGTCGGGGTCGGGGGCCGCGGCCGGGACCTGGCCGGGGTGATGCGGGTCAGACAAGGGTTCCTCCAGGGGCGGCGTCGGTCCGGCCGGCGGGGCGGGCGGGGGCCTCGGTCGGGCGGCCGGGGGCCTCGGCGGGGCGGGTGGCGCCGCCGTGCCAGGCCGCGGTGCCGCGCCAGCCGGCCTCGCGGGCCAGGTCGCGCCAGCGCAGGAAGTCCTCGTACAGCCCGGCGTAGAACTCCGCGCGCGCCGGCTCGGGCTGCCAACTCCGTTGCATCCGGACGTACTTGGCGGCGGCGCTGTGCATGCTGCTCTCGGCGCCGGTGCGGACCAGGCCGGTGAGGAAGGCGCCCTTGGCGCCGAGTTCGGTGTCGCCGGAGCGGGCGGTGGGCACGCCGGTGGCGTCGGCGATCAGGGCGCACCAGGCGTCGCTGTTGGCGCCGCCGCCGCACAGTCGCAGTTCTTGGACGTCCGTGCGGGCGGCGGCGAGCGAGTCCCGTAGGACCAGCGAGAGCCCGTCGAAGACCGCGCGGGCCAGGTCGGCGGGGGTGTGTTCCAGGGACAGGCCCCAGAACGAGCCGCGGGCGCCCGGGTCGAGGAACGGGGCGCGCTCGCCCGCCGGGGACAGGTACGGCAGGAACATCAGCCCGCGCGCCCCCGGCTCCGACTCGAAGGCGAGCTGGGCCAGTTCCGGCGGGCCCGGCAGGTGCAGCAGCCGGGCCGCCCAGCCGAGGACCTCGGCGCCGTTGAGGGTGGGGAAGGCGCGCAGCACCCGCTCCCGGCCGCGGTAGGCGATGTGGATGCCGGACGGCTCTCCGGTGGTGTCGATTCCGGTGGTGACGATCTCGGTGCACAGGGTCGTGCCGAGGATGCTGCAGGCCTGGCCGGGGTTGACCACGCCGACCCCGCGGGCGGTGGCGGCGATGTCGTACGGCGCCATCACGACCGGGAGGCCGGCCGGCAGCCCGAGCTCGTCCGCGGCCGTGGTGGTGAGTTCGGCGATCCGCCGGTCCTCGGCGAGCACGGTGGGCAGCAGCCGTTCGTACGCGCCGAGGCCGAACAGGTCGATGATCTGCGGGTCGTAGGTGCCGGTGGCGTGGTCGAGGAAGGGGGCGGAGGCGTCGGACTCGTCGCTGGCGCGGACGCCGGTGAAGCGGAGGAAGAGCCAGCCGGCGGCGGTGAGCGAGGTGGCCGAGCGGGCCAGCCGGTCCGGGTCGTGGGCGGCGAGCCAGCTGAAGATCGCGTTGGGCATGCCCGCGCAGGTCAGCGAGCCGTTGCGGCGGAACGCGGCCTCCAGGACGCCGTCCCGCTGCCAGGCGGTGAGCTGGTCCCCGGCGCGGCCGTCGGACCACAGGACGGCGGGTCCGGTGGGGCGGCCGCGGTCGTCGACGAGCCAGGCGCCGTCGCCCTGCGCGGTGAAGGACACCAGCCGGACCGGGTCGGCCAGGCCGTCCAGCACGGTGCGGACGGTGTCGACGACCGCGCTCCAGACGCCGTCCATGTCCTGTTCGGCCCAGCCGGGGTGCGGGCGGAGGACCTCGGTGGCGCGGCGGGCGACGGCGATCTCGGTGCCCTGGTCGTCGAAGACCACGGACTTGATCACCGTGGTCCCGACGTCGATGGTCAGTACGGACATCAGTGCGTCCCTCTCATGCCGGGGCCGAGGCGGCGGCGGGCTCGGGGCCCCGCCGCGCGGCGTCGGCGGAATCCGGCTCGTCCGTCAGCTTCAGGAAGTGGGCCAGCGCCCAGCTCACCGCGTACATCCCTGCGAAGATCCAGACCACTCCTTCGACGCCGAGCGGGCCGACGAAGATCGCGACGACCGCCGGGCCGACGAAGGTGCTGGCGCCGGCGCCGAGGTTCAGGGCGGCCAGTGCCTGGCCCTGGTGCCGCGGCTCCAGAGTGGGCACGAGCGCCGAAAGCGGTACATAACCCGCCAGCGTAGCGCCGTAGAACGCGGCGACCAGGAGGGCCAGCGGGAAGTTCGCGCCCGCGGCGTGCGGGACGTAGAAGAGCAGCAGGGTGCTGAGCGTGCAGCCGGCGCCGCCGAACCAGGCGATGGTGCGGCGCCAGCCGAAGCGGTCCCCGACCACGCCGAACAGCAGGTTGGCGAAGATGTTGGTGGCGAACATCGCGCTGAGCAGGTGCAGCCACTGGGTGAGGGTGAAGCCGACGGTCCGGGTGAAGTGGATCGGCAGGATCACGAAGAAGCCGAACTGGGACGCGGTGTTGATGACCCGGACGACCGAACCGACCCCGACCCGGGGGTTGCGCCACAGGATCGTGACGCTGCCGACGAGGGTGGCCACCGGCCCCTCGCCGTCCCCGCGCGGCCGTCTGCCGCCGTGGTCGTCCCGGACCAGCAGCAGCGCGATCAGCCCGCCCGCGGCGACCAGCGCCAGCGCGGCCCACAGCGTGGCGTAGGAGCCGATGTGCGGGATGAGACCGCTGGCGACGAGCGACCCGAGGGTGGGCAGCCCGCCGGTGAAGGCGAACCAGAACCAGCCCATGGCGGTGCCGAGCCGGGCCCGCGGCGCCACCCCGGCGATCCAGACCAGGAAGCCGTAGGCGAACAGCGGATAGCCCAGCCCGCGCAGGCCGTAGCCGGCCATCATCAGCGGGTAGCTGCCCAGCGGGAGGGCGACGGCGAGGAAGACCAGCTGGAAGACCGCCCAGATGCCCAGGCCGGCCCACATCACACGGCGTGGGCCCCACAGGTCGGAGAGCACTCCGGAGAGCCAGGCGGCGATGCCGGCGGCGATCCCGTAGACGGTGAACAGCAGGGCCACCCGGGACTCGGAGAGGTGCTGGTCCAGGAGGTACGGCGAGAGGTACCCGGACTCGACCCCGTCTCCGATCATGAAGAGCAGCAGCCCGAGGTAGCCCCAGGCGAGGGTCGGCGGAATGCCCAGGCGGGTGATCAGTGAACGCGGCGGAGAGTTCGTCATCGAATCTCCCTTTCTGCGGCGGCTCAGAAGGGCGAAGGGGGGTGGACGCAGCGATGGAACCGCCGTGCGGAAAGGGCCGTCAATGGCCGCCGGAATCTTCGCATCACCGCTCCGACCAGCCGTGTTGCGTCCTTGCGGAACCGCATGTGGACACCGTGCCGGGCGCGCGTGCAGTGTGAAATCCGTGCGAACATAACGCGGCGAATTCACCCGGCGGGTGCCCGCGGGGACGCAGCCGGCACGGAGGGAGCGGAGCCATGGACCGGGTCGAGGCCCAGGAGGAGCGGCGCCGCCGGATGCGCGACACCGTCATCGCCCGCGGGTTCGTGCGCACCGCGGACCTGGCCGAGGAGTACGGCATCAGCCTGATGACCGCGCACCGCGATCTGGACGCGCTGCAGGCGCAGGGCTGGCTGCGCAAGGTGCGCGGCGGGGCGACCGGGCTGCCGTCCGCGCAGTTCCACGGCAGCGTCGCGGAGCGGATGGCGACCATGGCGCAGACCAAGCAGCAGCTGGCGCGGGCCGCCGCGACGCTGCTGGTGCCCGGGCAGACGGTGCTGCTCGACGACAGCACGACCTGTCTGCTGCTGGCCCACCAGGTCGCCGAGCACACCCCGCTGACCGTGATCACCAACTCGCTGCCGGCCATCACCACCCTGGCGAAGGAACCCGGGATCTCCCTGATCACACTGGGCGGCGCCTACTTCCCCGCCTACGACGCGTTCATGGGCCCGTACACCGCCGACGCGGTACGGGCCTTCCGCGCCGATGTGCTCTTCCTGTCGACCACGGCGGTCACCAACGGCCGCTGCTACCACACCTCACCGGAGACCGTGCAGGTCAAGCGCGCCATGATGGAGAGCGCCGGCCGCCGCATCCTGGTCGCCGACCACACCAAGTTCGCCAAGGGCGGCCTGTACGCCCTCGCCCCACTGACCGACTTCGACCTCCTGATCGTCGACGACGGCCTCCCGGCGGACCAGATCCGGCATGTGCGGGCGGCGGGCACGGAGGTGATGGTGGTGGAGGGGAGGGGGTAGCCGACCCCCCGCACGCCTTCCGCCCCTCCCCCGCCGTAAGGCAGGAGGAGGGGCGGTCACGGGGTCGCGCGGGGGCGCGAGGGTCACACGAAGGCGCTCTGGCCGGTGATGGCCTTGCCCACGATGAGGGTGTTCATCTCGCGGGTGCCCTCGAACGAGTAGATGGCCTCGGCGTCGGCGAAGAAGCGGGCGACGTCGTAGTCGAGCACGATGCCGTTGCCGCCGAAGATCTCCCGGCTCCAGGCCACCACCTCCCGCATCCGGCTGGTGACGAACGCCTTGGCCAGCGAGGAGTGTTCGTCCCGGAAGATGCCCGCTTCCTGGAGGCGGGCGAGCTGGACGAGCATCCCCCAGGAGGCGGTGATGTTCCCGAGGCTCTTCACGAGCAGGTCCTGCACCATCTGGAAGCGGGCGATCGGCCGGCCGAACTGCTCGCGCTCCTTGGCGTAGGCGAGCGCGAGTTCGTACGCGCCGGTCATCACGCCCAGCGCCTGCCAGGCGACCCCGCTGCGGGTGGCCCGCAGGATCTCCGCGACGTCGCGGAAACCGTCGATCCGCTGGAGCCGGTTGGCCTCCGGGACCCGTACGTCGGTGAGGGTGATGTCGGCGTTCTCGACGATGCGGAACGCGGTCTTGTTCCGGATCTTGGTGGCGGTGAAGCCGGGCGTGCCCTTCTCCACCACGAAGCCCTTGACGTGGTTGTCGGCCTCGTCGCGCGCCCAGACGATCACCAGGTCGGCGAAGGTGCCGTTGCCGATCCACCGCTTGGCGCCGTTGAGGATCCAGTGGTCGCCGTCCCGCCGGGCGGTGGTGCGCATCCCGCCGGCCACGTCGGAGCCGCCGAGCGGCTCGGTCATGGCGAACGCGCCGATGGTGTCCAGGGCCGCCATCGAGGGGAGCCAGCGGTCCCGCTGCTCCTGGTCGCCGCCGCGGAAGATGCTGTACATGGCCAGTCCGTTGTGGACCCCGTAGAAGGTCGCGGACGAGGCGTCGGTGCGGGTGTACTCCATCGCGAGCATGCCGACCAGCAGATGGCTGGCCGCGGGCAGCGGGTCGCCGTAGCCCTCGTACGCGATCCCGGCGAGGCCCAACTCGCGGAACTTGCCGATCAGTTCGCGGGGGAACTCGCCCTTCGCCCAGGCGTCGTTGACCAGCGGCTTCACCTCGCGGCCGAGGAAGTCGCGGGCGTGCAGCAGCAGCTTGCGCTCGTCGTCGGGCAGCAGGTCCTCGTAGCCGTAGAAGTCGGCGGCGAGTTGGTCGGTCATGACCGGGTCTCCTGGTTCGGTGCGGTGGTGGTGTCGGTGTTCAGTGCGGCGAGGACGGCGAGTTGTCTGCGGTCGCGTTCCCGGGTGAGTTCGCCGTACGGGCGGGAGCCGTAGGCGCCTTCGACCGCGGCGATGAGTCGTTCGGTCTGCTCGGGGCTCTGCCCGGGGCTGCCCAGGGAGTCCCACATCCGCCGCATCGAGGGGCCGATGTGCTCGGCCATGTGCCGGTAGCCGCCGGGGCCGCCGCCGAGGTGGGCGCCGAGGAACGGGCCCACCGTCGACCAGCGCAGGCCGAGCGAGTTGACCACGATCGTGTCCAGCTCGGCGGGGCCGACCACGCCCTGTTCGACGAGGTGGATCGCCTCGCGGCTGAGCGCGTTCTGGAGGCGGTTGCCGACGAACCCGGGGATCTCCTTGCGTTCGACCACCGGCACCCGGCCCACCGACCGGTAGAACGCGACCGCACGGCTCACCGCGTCCTTCGACGTACGCGCGCCGGGCACCACCTCGACCAGCGGTACGAGGTGCGGCGGGTTGAACGGATGGCCGATCAGTACGCGTCCGGCGCCGGCGTCGTCGAGGTCCCCGGTGAACGCGCTGGACGGGATGGCGGACGACGAGCTCAGCAGGAGCGCGTGCGGCGGTGCCTCGCGCACCAGGGTGGTGAAGAGTTCCTGCTTGAAGGCGGTGTTCTCGGGGCCGTTCTCCTGCACGACGTCGGCGTCGCGCACGGCCGCGGCGAGGTCGCCGACCGGCTCGACCCGTTCGGCGAGGTTCCCGACGTCCAGGCCCTGCCGGGCCAGGTGCGGGGCGGCCTCGGTCAGTGCGCCGTCCAGGGCGGCCGCGAGGTCGGGGCGCGGATCGCTGACGCGTACCCGCATGCCGTGGCCGGCGAACAGGGCGGCCCAGGAGAGCCCGATGGTCCCGGCTCCGATCACCGCCACGGTGGGGTGGGTTGTGGTCATGACTGCTTGTGTCCGTTTCTCTTCGTCAGCTGGCTGTCGGCCGTCGCTCCGTCCGGTATCCGGCGCGCGGTCGGCCGGCGGTCGGACGGTGGTCGGCCCTCGGCCGGCGCCCGGCCCGGGGTCAGTGCGCCAGGTAGTCGTGCACCGGTGTGACCGGTGACAGCGTGAGGTCGGTGACGACGTGGCTCGCGGAGACGACCTCACGGACCGGCAGGTCGGCCAGGGGCGCGAGGACGTGGGCGAAGAGCTGGAGCCGGGCGGGGCCGGTCCAGGCGCCCTTGACCACCACGTCGCTGATTTCGGTGCGCACCAGTTGGGCGGTCCGCGGCGTGCCGTCGTATCCGGGGACGAGCTTGAGCATGAAGGTCGGCACGGTGATCTGTGCGGCCGCCTCGTCGGGGTCGAGCTCGTGGTGCTTGTAGCCCATCGTCGCGGTGGCCACCCGCAGCGTGCCGTGGTCGAGGACGCCGACCAGCGCGCCGTGGTCCACGTACAGTGCGGGCGCCCCGATGGTCTTGGGGTAGGCACCGGCTTCTCTGCCGGACGCGGTGGCCGGGAAGTTGTCCAGGTACATCGCGTGCAGGTATTCGCCCCGCTCCCCCCGGTGGCGGACCGGGATGGCCTGGCCGGCTTCGGTGTACGGCCCGTATCCGGTGACGTCGCCCATCCGCATCACCTCGAAGCGGACCAGGGGTTCGTCGATCTCCAGTGGTTCGGGGACGACGGCGCGCAGCGCGTCGCGGTCGGTGCGGTAGACGATGGTGAGGTACTCGCGGTCGGTGAAGCGCGGGACGACGGGCGGGTAGGCGGGATTCATCAGCGGGGTGGCGAGGCGCCGGCCGATGTCGTGCTGTTCCATGGCGTTTCGTCGTTTCCTTTCTGCCTCTGTGGTGCCGCTACTTGCCCTGCCAGACGGGCGCGCGGCGCTCGGCGAAGGCCGTCATGCCCTCGCGGACGTCGGCGGAGGCGGCCAGCGCGGTCATCTCCTCGCGCTGGGCGGCGAAGGCGGCCGGTTCGGGGGTGCCGTCGGCGACGCGGGCGATCTTCTTCACGGCGGCGAGGGCGAGCGGGGCGTTCGCCGCGAGTCGTGCGGCGAGTTCCAGTGCCACGGGGGTGGCCCGGCCGGCCGGTACGACCCGGTTGGCGATGCCGAGCGCACCGGCGCCTGCTCCGGTCACCGGCTCGCCGGTCAGCAGGAGTTCCATGGCCAGGTGGTACGGGATCCGCTTGGGCAGTCGTACGGCGCCGCCGCCGGCCGCGATGAGCCCGCGCGTGACCTCCGGCAGGCCGAAGTGGGCGTCCTCGGCGGCCACGATGAGGTCGCAGGCGAGGGCGAGTTCGAAGCCGCCGCCCATGGCCCAGCCCTCGACGGCGGCGATCAGCGGTTTGGTGGTGACGGCTTCGGCGAGTCCGCCGAAGCCGCGGCCGGCGATCTCGGGCGATTCACCGGCGAGGGCGGCCTTGAGGTCCATCCCGGCGCTGAAGGTGCCCTGGGCACCGGTGAGGACGCCGGCCCGTAGTTCCGCGTCGCCTTCCAACTGGTCGATCGCGGCGGCGAGTTGGGAGGCCACAGCGGCGTTGACGGCGTTCCTGGCCGCGGGCCGGTCGAGGGTGATGAGCAGGGTGCGGCCGATGCGTTCGGTGCGTACGACGGGGGCGGGGTCGTGCGTGGTGGGGGTCATGACGGGGCCCTTCGGGTGCGGAGGGAGAGGGAGGGGGAGAGGGAGAGGGAGAGGCATTCACCGGGAGGAGGTGGGGCGGCGCGGTGGCCGGTCGCCGCGCCGCCCGGCGGCGGGTTCGTCACCGTCCGCCGGCGGCGAGTTCGTCGAAGACCTCGGTGGTGTGCTGGCCGGGCAGCGGGGCGAGCCGGCGGACCGTGCCGGGGGTGGCGGAGAAGCGCACGGGCAGGCCGATGGAGCGGATCGGGCCCTCGCTCGGGTGCTCGACCACGTCGAGGAGGTGGCCGTCTTGGACGTACGGGTCGTCGGCGGCCCGGTCCAGTTCGAGCACCGGTGCCATGGGGATGCTGTGCTTGGCGCAGATCTCTTCCCATTCCTGCGTGGTCAGGGCGGGTGCGCAGTCGGCGACGAGGTCCATCAGCGGGTCGACGTCCGCGTCGTCGATGACCGTGCCGGCCACCCGCGGGTCCTCGGCGAGGTCGGGACGGCCGGCCGCGGCGAAGAAGTCCCGGAAGTTCGCGGCGTTGTACGGCACGATGCAGGCGAGTCCGTCGGCCGTGGGGACGGCGCGGTGGCCGCGCTTCATGGAGAGCGGGAATCCGGTGGCGCCGGTGGGCGGCTCGTAGACGTGGCCGGAGAGGTGCTCGACGAGGTTGAAGGCGAGGAGGGTGTCGGTCATCGGGATCTCGATGTGCTGGCCCTGTCCGGTGCGGTCGCGGTGCAGCAGGGCGGCGAGGACCGAGTGGACGATGGTCAGTCCGGCGACCTTGTCGCCGATGATGGTCGGCAGGTAGACCGGCCGGCCGAGGGCGCGGTGGGCGATGTCGACCAGGCCGGAGGATGCCTGCACGGTTTCGTCGTAGGCGGCGTGGCCGGCCCGTTCGGAGTCGCTGCGGAAGCCCTGGGCGTGGGCGTAGACCAGGCCGGGGTGGTGTGCGGCGAGGTCGGCGTAGGTGAGGCCGAGGCGGGCCAGCGGGCCGGGGCGCATGTTGGTGATGAGGACGTCGGCGGTGCCGATGAGGGCGAGGGCCCGTGCGTGGTCGGCGTCGTCCTTCAGGTTGAGCGAGACGCTGCGCTTGTTGCGGTTGACGTTCAGGTGGAGCGGGGTCATTCCGGGGGTGGTGCGGTACCGGCCCGCCCGGATGGTGTCCGACGGCGACTCGATCTTGATGACATCGGCACCGAGGTCGCCCATGATCTGGGCGGCGTAGGGGCCCATCACCACCGTGGACAGGTCGATCACCCGCACGCCGGCGAGCGGTCCTCCGGCGGTCTCGGTCGTGGCGTCCATTGTCGCTCCCGCGGAAAGTAGGTGTACTGCGAATGTTTCCGTTGTCGACGGTAGGTGAGACGCCACGAAATGAGAACGATCAAGAAACGAAGAAGGGTATGACCACAGCGGTCATACCCCTGACATGACTGATTGTCGAAGGGCAGGTCGGAGTGCCGCTTATCGGCGTGCAGGCCGGTGCGCCGAATCGGCGCTCAGGCGGAAAGCTCCTCGGCGAAAACGCGGCGGGCCTCGGCCACCAGGCCCGCCAGGTCGCCGCCGGATTCCGCCCGGTCCTTGCGGAACAGCAGCCCGGTGACCAGCTCGGCCGGGAAATCCGCCACGGGCAGCACGATCACGTTCTCCAGCCGGTAATTGTGCATCGGGCTTTCGGTGGAGAGCATCGTCAGGGAGAAGGCGAGACCGCCGGAAACGAGTTCCGAGGCCCCCGCATAATCGGAACTGTTGAGGCGAATTCTTTTCCGCACGCCCGCGGAATTCAGCCGGGCGTCGATTTCGTCGAAATATGCGGGGAGGGCTTCGGGGGCGGTGGCCACATAGGGGAGGTCCCGCAGGTCGTCGAGGGTGAGCGACTCCCGGCCGGCGAACCGGTCGGCGGGCACGGCCGCGCCGAGCCGTTCCCGCATCACCTCGATGATCCCGAGCGCCGGATCGGCGACCGGCAGCCGGACCAGCGCCAGCGCCAGCCGGCCGTCCCGGACCGCCTCGGCCAGCCCGGTCGACCTGCCGGGCCAGCGCTTGAGTTCGTACGCCTCCCGGCCGGCGTCCGCCAGCTGCCGGACCCGGTCACGCAGCGCCGGGTGCACCCCGGATGGCATCCCGATCAGCAGGGTGGCGCGCTGCGGGCGGACGGCCTCGCGCAGCCGCCAGGGAATGGAGTTGACGCGGTCGAGCACGTCCCGGGCCATCGGCAGCAGGGCCGCACCGGCCGGGGTCAGCGCGACGCGATGGGTGGTCCGCTCGAACAGCGGCTGGCCCAGCTCGCGTTCGAGGTCCTTGATGCGCTGGCTCAGGGGAGAGGCCGCCATGTGCAACTTGCGTGCCGCCTGGGAGAAGTTCAGCTCTTCGGCCACGGCTACGAAGTAGCGCAGGTGCAGCATGTCCACACGGTCACCCTACCCGCGCGGCGGGCCGCCCCCGGCGGACCGGAGCACCGCCCGGCCGGTGGACGGCCCACGGCTCACTGCCCGGTCAGGCCCAACGGCGCCGGGTCCTCGGCCAGCTCGCGCAGGGCCGCCCGCGGGTCCGGCAGCAGCTTGCGCTCGGCGAGGTCCAGCACTCCGCAGACCGCGCTCACCTCGGCGGCCACCGTCCCGTCCGTCTTGCGGACGGTCTGCTCGATGCGGAAGGTCCGGCCCTCGCCCCAAACGAACGCGCAGCTCACCTCGACCTCGTCGCCGGCCCGCAGCTCGCGCCGGTAGCGGATGGTGGTCTCCAGGGTCACCGGCCCGATGCGCCGGTCCACCATGGCGCTCTGCCGGATGCCGCTCGCCTGGAGCAGCGACCAGCGGGCGTGCTCGGCGTACTGGAGGTAGACGCTCTGGTTGAGATGGCCCTGGGTGTCCGTCTCGTATCCCCGTACGGTGACCCGCACGGCGAACGGCTCCGCCGTCTCCACCTCGCCCACCGGCTCCCCCGCTCCCGCCACCGTCACTCCCACTGCCACTCCCCGCGATCCCTTGGCCATGGCCATGGCCATCGGTGTCCCATCGTAGGCGCGGGTGATCGGCACGGGGGGCTTTTCTCTCCGGCACCTGCGGCACCGGCGGCACCGATCGCACCGGCAGCACCAGCAGCACCAGCCCACCGGCGGACGCCGGGAGACGCCTCCCGCGCCGACGGCGATCCGTCAGGGGCTCCCCGTCTTCAGGCGGAGGTTCCATTTGGCCAGGGGCTTGGTGATGGGCTGGAAGATGGTGACGGTGTCGCCGCCGAAGTTGCCGCAGGTCGCGGCGCCGCCGCCGGAGTGCACGCCGACCGCCATCGGGGCGTTGGGCTGGGTGACGTACGAGCCGCCCGAATCCCCGGCCGCGGAACAGGCGTTGGTGTAGGCGAGCCCGTCGATGATCGTGGTGCCGTAGTCCACGGTCTGGTCGACCCGGGTGATCTCCCCGCAGTGCCAGCCGCTGGACTGCCCCGAGCGGCAGATCGACATGCCGGCCAGGCCCTCCTGCGCGCCGGTGACGGCGACGGGCGTGCCGCCCTGCCCGGCCACCGCCGAGCCGACGGTCCACCCCGGCTGGTCGACCTGGACCAGCCCGAAGTCGCCCTCGTGGCCGTTGACGCTGTGGTTGCCGCCCGGATTGGAGGTGCCCATCCGGGTGCCGTCCTTGCCGTACGCGGCCTGATCAGGCGTCAGGGTGCAGTGGCCGGCCGTCAGGAAGCCCTCGAACCCCTGCGGACCGGTCACCGAGAAGCCGATCGAGCAGATGCCCTCGTTGCCGGGCATCCAGCGCTCGCCGCCGACGACCGTGCCGCCCTGCTGGCGCGGCGTCTGGTTGCTGCGTTCGACGGTGACCCTCACCTTCGCGCGGGTGCCGAGGCCGCGGATGCCCTTCTCGAACGCGTCCGTCCGGGCCGTGTGCTTGGTGCGGTCGATACGGATCACGAGACCGTTGGCCCGCTCGTCCACGCCCCAGCCGGTGACCCCGGGGACGCCCTTGCCGACCCGGACCGCGACCTTCCGCACCAGCGCGGTCAGCACCGCGCGACTGTGCCGCACCGTCTTGGGGATCGCGCCGACCGCCTTCACCCGCTGGGCGTCGGCGGGGCCGGTCACCGCGACGACGAGCTTGCCGCTCGCCTTGTCGAACCACATCCCGGCCGGCGGCGTGGCGAGCGCCCGGCGGACCGCGGCGGCGGCACGGTGCGCGTCGGCCTCCTGCGCGAGCCGGGTGCGCACCTGTTCCGCGGTCAGCCGGAGGTCCCGGCGCATCGCGTCGAGCAGACCGCGCGGGGCGGGCTGGGGCGCGGGCGTGGGGAGCGGTACGGAGTGCGCAGGGCCGAGCGGGCCGACGGTCGCCATGACGGCGGCGACGGCCGCGCACCGTAGTGCTGCCTTGCGGAGGCGGGGTTCCATCGGGGATCTCCTCGCGGTGTCGGGTGCACGTCGGATCCGATGGGGCGAGCGTGCGGGACACCGGCGCGGGCGGCACGAGGAGATCGCCCGCATCATGGTGGGATGACCACCGATCCCCGCCGCCAAGTCCCCGCTGTTCACGGCCCGGTGGCGTGCGGAGACCTGCCGCCCGCGCTGCGCAACGTGACCTACTCGGGCGCCCGCCATCCGGGAGCGACGGCACCTGAATGCCCGTCAGGCGCGGGGTCCGGGGCGGGCGGAGGGAGCGCGGCGGGCGGCCCGGGTGGTTTCGACGGCCGTGGCGGCTCGGACGGTTTCGCCGATCTGGCCGGGGGCGCCAACTGCCAGCGCTACGCCTACGCCGTGCTGCGCCACTTCGGGCTGTGGGTGCCGCCGTTGCGCTCGGCGGAGTTGTGGGCGGACACCCGGACCACCCGGCGGGCCGGGCGTCCACGGCCGCTGGACCTGGTCCTCTTCGACGCGGGGCCGGACCAGGACCGGCCCGAGGGGTACGGCGCCCATGTGGGCGTGCATCTGGGACCCGACGCCGTGCTGCACCTCTGCCGCGAGGTGGGCCGGCCCGCGGTCTGGCGCTATGCGGACTTCGCGGCGCGGGCGCGGTACGCGCGGTTCCTCGGGGCCAAGCGGGTGCGGGGCGCGACGCCGGACCGGTGAGGGCCCGGGGGCGCCGGGCGGGGCCGGTCCCGCCCGCCCGGACCGGCACCCTACGATGCGGATCAGGACCGGCCGGGAAGAGGCCCCTCCCCCGGCCCGTCAGAACCCGCCGTCGCCCCCGCCGCCGAAGCCACCGCCGTCGAACCCGCCGCCGTCCCCGAAGCCGCCGCCGCCGAAGCCGCCGCTGAAGTCGTCGGGGTTGAAGTCGGCGCCGGAGTAGTCGCCGCCCTCGACGCCCGCGGGCCCGCCGAAGTCGGCGCCGTAGGCGGGGGACGACATCATGACATTGCCGAGCAGCGTGCCCACGAGCAGACCGGGCAGCAGGCCGCCGCCGAAGTAGCCGCCGGCCCAGGGGGCGTAGGCCGGGCCCGCGTCCCAGTACGGGCGGTCGCCGCTCTCGGTGCGGACCGTGCGGGTCAGCGGCTCGCGGCCGTCGTCCAGCCGGCTCTTGTCCGCGGCGCAGACCGGGACGACGCGCTCGGCGCCGCCGGGCGGGGCCCAGGCGGCGTCGACGACGGACGGGCCGTGCCGCGGGTCGAAGAAGCAGGGCAGCCGGCGCTCGGGCAGCGGCCGGCCCTCGCGGCGCGCGGCGAGCGTGGCCAGCGAGAACCGGCCGTCCTCCAGCGCCTTGGTCACCGCCTGCACGTCGCCGGGGTGCTGGGCCGCCGCCATCGCCGACTTCGCGTTCTCGTAGGCGTCCAGCGCATGGCTGTAGTCGGCGCGCATCGCGTCGTCGGCACCGGGCTCGTCGGGCCGGAAGTCGAGCCGGTCCAGTTCCTCGCCGAAGGCGGTGATGTCCTCGTCGACGACGGTCCGCAGCTGCTCCAGCGCGGCCCGCTCCTCCTCCTGGCGCCGCCGGCGGTTGCGGCGGGAGATGGCGTACGCGCCGCCGCCGCCGACGACCAGCAGCACGCCGAGGCCGATCGCGGTGCCCGAGTCGAAGCCGGAGCCGCCGGTGCCGCCCCAGGAGTCGGGGGCGTGGCCGCGGGCCGACTGGTTGGCAGTGTCGACGAAGCTGTTCAGCCGCTCGCCGACGGTCGGGTAGGTGGTGCGCTTCACCGAGCCGACCAGGTTCTGCACCGCGCTGCGGGACATCACCCGCGGGTCGGCGCCGGCGTTGAAGCCGTTGCCGAGCTCGACGGCGTAGACCCCGGCGATGCCGACCTTGGTCCGCAGATCGCGGAGCAGGGTGCTGGGCGGGTAGTCCGCGGTGCGCGGCAGCACGGCCACGAAGACCGGCTTGTCGGCGTCCTTGATCTTCTTGGCCAGGGCGTCCGCGTCGGCCGTGGAGAACTGCCCCGCGGCGCGCGGATCGACGTAGACCGGGCCCTTCTTCAGGGCGCTCGCGGCATCGTCCAGACCGCCCGCGGCGTGCGCGCCGGGCGCCAGCACGGCGGCCACCGCCAGCAGCGCGGCCACCAGCAGCAGAACGGGTCCGATCAGCGCACGACGAGTTGCGGTGTTCATGGGTTCGACGCTACCCGAACCACACTTTCAGGACATCACCGGTCAGCTTCGGGACGTCATCGGTCGGGTTCGGTACCCCGCCGGTCGGGCCCGGGACCTCGCGGATCGGGTCCGGGACGACATCCCCGGCCGGGTCCGGCACGACATCGCCGAGCGGGTTCGGCACGTCGCCGACCGGGCCCGGTACGACATCTCCGGCCCGGGTCGGAGATGTCGTCGGCCGGGCCCGGGCATCGCCGGTCGAGGTGCCGTGAGCGGGGGCCGGTCGGGGGGATTTTCCTGCGTCGCCGGGGGTCTGTCGCGCCGGAAATGGCCATCGGGGTGGTCGCTCCGCGCGTCGTTTTTGGCGGTCGGAGTGCCGGGGATGCTCCGGCTCGTCCCTCCCCCGAGGAAACGAGGAGACGATGTCCAGGGCGATCTCGATAGCCACGAACCTCGCCGTCGCCGTTGCCGCCACCGCCGTCGGTTGCATGACGGTGGTCACCCTGGCGCCGGGGAACCCGGACGACGGGACGAGCCGGTTCCGGGCCGCGAGCACCCCGGCCGCGGCGGCCGGGCCGGACGGTTCGGCGGCGCGGGCCGCCACCTCCGCCCTCGGCATCCGCTCCGGCCGCCCGGGCACCTCCGGTCCGGCCGGACCGGACGCGGTGGCCGAACCGGACGCGGTGACCGAACCGGACTCGGAGGCCGAACCGGATGCGGAGACCATGGGCGGGCGGATCGAGGTGACCGCGCCGCCGGCCGGTCTCAGCTACCGCCCGCACGGCAGCCTCCCGGTCGCCTGGAGGAACAGCACCGGGCAGCAGGTGGACGTCTGGCTCAACGCCGGTATGGGCCACGGCCGGCCGCCGCAGCGGCTGGCCGTGGTGGCGCCCAAGGCGGGCGACGGGCCGACGGGCGAGGCCCTGGTGACGCTGCCACAGGTGCCGCCGGGGCCGCACTACTTCCTGGAGGTGGCCACCGCCGGCGACGGCACGGTCCACGCCTTCAGCAAGACCTTCGCCATCACCGGCTGACCGGGGCCACCGGCCGACCGGGGCCACCGGCTGACTGGAGCCACCGGCTGACCCGGGAATACCCCCCGCCTGCCCGGCGTTGCGGGCCCCAAAGGGGGGCGCCCCTCCCCTACGGGATCTGTTCGCCCACCCCCTACGGGCCCCGCGCCGCGCACACCTACGGGCCCCGCACCGCGCCCCCACGGGCCCCGCGCCGCGCGCACCGCGCGGGTCCCACGCCACGCCCCCGCGCCCCCACGTCCCCCTCTACGGCGCCCCCAGATCCACCAGTCCCGCCAGGGTCTCGCGGTGGCGGCCCGGGGTGCCCAGGGTGAGCTCGTCGGCCTTGGCCCGCTTGAGGTAGAGGTGGGCCGGGTGTTCCCAGGTCATGCCGATCCCGCCGTGCAGCTGGACGCATTCCTCGGCGGCGCGGACCGCGACCGGCGCGCAGTACGCCTGGGCGACGGCCACCGCCACCGGGGCGTCCGGGCTGCCGGTGGCCAGCGCGTCCGCGGCGTTGCGGGCCGCGGCGCGGGCCGAGGCGACCTCCAGCCAGAGGGCGGCCATCCGGTGCTTCAGCGCCTGGAACGAGCCGATCGGGCGGCCGAACTGGGTGCGCTCGGCCGTGTGGCGCACGGTTTCGGCCAGGCACCACTCGGCGACGCCGAGTTGTTCGGAGGCGAGCAGCCCGGCCCCGGTGAGCAGGGCCCGGTCGACGGCTTCCCGGGCCCGGTCGCCGGTGGCCAGCAGGCGGCCGCGGGCGCCGTCGAGGGTGAGGTGTGCCAGCGGGCGGGTGAGGTCGAGCGGGGTGACGCGCTCGGTGCGTACGCCGTCCGCCGCGGCCTCGACCGCGAACAGGGCCGGACCGTCGGAGCCCTGGGCGGGCACCAGCAGCAGATCGGCGGCCGCGGCGTCGGCGACCGAGGTCACCCGGCCGGTGAGCGTGCCGTCCGCGGCGGCCCGTACGGTCGGCTCGGGCGGGCCGCCCGGTGCGGTGGTCAGGGGGACGGCGAGCGCGCCGACGGTGGTGCCGGCGGCGAGCGCGGTCAGTGCCCCGGCGACCTCGGCGTCCTCGTGGTCGCAGCCGAGCAGGGCGGTCACCGCGAGGACCGCGCTGGTCAGGTAGGGGACGGGCGCGACGGCGCGGCCCAGTTCCTCCAGGACGACGGCGGTCTCCCGGGTGCTTGCGCCCGCGCCGCCGAGCTTCTCGGGGACCAGCAGCCCGGCGGTGCCGATCTCGGTGGCGAGCGACCGCCACAGCGCGCTGGGGGCACCTCCCGCCCGAGCGGAGCCGAGGGTGGGGGAGTACGGCACGTCCGACTCGACGGCGGCGAGCACGGTGGCCGGATCGCTGCGGTCGGTGAGCAGGGCCCGTACGGCGTCGCGCAGGGCTTCCTCATCCTCGGAGTAGAGGAGGTCGGGGTCGGGCGCCGGGGTGGGGGTGGAGCGGGTCTCGGTGGTCATCGGGGGAGGTCCTTCCACGCGACGTCCTTGTCGGTGCGCGGCTCGGGCGGCAGCCCCAGTACGCGTTCGGCGACGATGTTGAGCAGCACTTCCGAGGTGCCTCCTTCGATGGAGTTCCCCTTGGCGCGCAGATAGCGGTAGCCGGCCTCGCGTCCGGTGAAGTCGACGCCGTCGGGGCGGCGCATCGTCCAGTCGTCGTAGGTCAGTCCGTCCTCGGCGAGGAACTCCACCTCCCAGCCGCTGATGTCCTGGGCGAGCCGGGCGAAGGCCAGTTTCATGCCGCTGCCCTCGGGGCCGGGCTGGCCCTTGGTGAGCTGCTGGCGCAGCCGTTCGCCGGTGAGCCGGGCGACCTCGGCGTCCACCCACAGGGTCAGCAGCCGCTGGTGCAGGTCGTGGGTGCGCAGTTCGGGGCGGGCGCGCCAGTCGGCGGCGGCGACGCCGATCATGCCGCCCTCGCGGGGGATGCGGTTGCCGCCGATGGCGACCCGTTCGTTCATCAGCGTGGTCTGGGCGACCTTCCAGCCCTCGCCCACCTCGCCGAGGCGGTGGGCGTCGGGGATGCGGACGCCGGTGAGGAAGACCTCGTTGAATTCGGCCTCGCCGGTGATCTGGCGCAGCGGCCGCACCTCGACGCCGGGGTCGGTCATGTCGCAGACGAAGTATGTGATGCCGCGGTGTTTGGGCAGGTCGGGGTCGGTGCGGGCGATGAGGATCGCCCAGCGGGCCAGGTGGGCGCTGGAGGTCCACACCTTCTGGCCGTCGACCACCCAGTCCTCGCCGTCCCGTACCGCGCGGGTGGCGAGTGCCGCGAGGTCGGAGCCGGCTCCGGGTTCGCTGAACAGCTGGCACCAGACCTCTTCGCCGGTCCACAGGGGGCGCAGGAAGCGCTGTTTCTGTTCGTCGGTGCCGAAGCGGAGGATGGTCGGGGCGGCCATGCCCAGGCCGATGCCGATCCGGCCGGGGTCGTTGCCGGGAGCGCCGGCGGCGGCGAGTTCGGCGTCCACGACGGCCTGCAGCGAGCGGGGCGCGTCCAGGCCGCCGAGGCCCTCGGGGAAGTGCACCCAGGCGAGTCCGGCGTCGAAGCGGGCGCGCAGGAAGTCCAGCCGGTCGGTGGTGGCGGGCGGGTGCGCGGCGAGGAGGTCGGCGGTGCGGCGGCGGAGGTCTGCGGCGTCGGTCATCGTGCCTCCTCGGTGGTGGGGACGACGACGAGGCGGCCGACGGAGGTGCCGTCGGCGACCCGCTGGACGGCGTCGGCGGCGTCCGCCAGCGGGACCCGGTCGCCGATCAGCGGCTTGACGGCGCCCTGGGCGGCGAGCTCGGTGAGTTCCTTGTGGCAGGCGTCGACGGCGGCCGGGTCTTTGGTGTTGTAGAGGCCCCAGTGCAGGCCGAGGATGGCGTAGTTCTTGACCAGGGCGTGGTTGAGGGCCGGGGAGGGGATGGTGCCGCCGGCGAAGCCGACGACGAGGATGCGGCCCTCGAAGGCGATGCACTTGGTGGACTTGGTGTAGGCGTCGCCGCCGACGGGGTCGTAGACGACGTCGGCGCCGCGGCCTCCGGTGGCGTCCTTCACGGCGGCGACGATGTCGTCCGTGTGCCGGTCGAGGACCAGGTCGCAGCCGAGTTCCCGGGCGGTGCGGGCCTTGTCGGCGCCACCGACCACGCCGATGACCCGGGCGCCGGCGGCCTTGCCGAGCTGTACGGCGGCGCTGCCGACGCCGCCGGCCGCGGCGTGCACCAGCAGGGTTTCGCCGGCCTGGAGGCGGGCGCGGCGGTGCAGGCCGAACCAGCCGGTCTGGTAGCCGATGTGCAGTGCGGCGGCCTCGGCGTCGTCCAGTGCCTCGGGTGCGGGGCGTACGGTCGCGGCGTCGGCCACCGCGAGTTCGGCGAAGCCGCCGGCCGGCAGCGGCGGCTGGGCCAGCACCCGCGTGCCGGGTTCCGCGTCGGCCCCCTCGCCGGCGGCGAGCACCTCGCCGCAGATCTCCACGCCGGGGGTGAACGGCAGCGGCGGCCGCACCTGGTAGTGGCCCCGGCAGAGCAGTGCGTCGGGGAAGTTGACGTTGGCGGCCCGTACCCGCAGCAGCAGCTGCCCCGGTCCCGGTTGGGGGTCCGGCACTTCCTCCAGCCGCATCACTTCACGCGGCTCGCCGTTCGCGTGTACGCGCCATGCCTTCACCTGGTGCCTCCGAAAGATGTGGGTACGCGGGTGGGGCGGGGGAACGCACCGGCCCCCTCGCCACGGGCATACTAAGCGGTCGGTATACGCCGGGGGAACAGGAAATCGGCCCGGTGAGGGAACGGTCTCAGCCTGGTACTCGCAGGGTCAGGCTGCGGCCCGTGCGAGGGCGGAGACTGGCGGGCATGGACATACCCGCGAGCGACACCCCCGCGATGGACCAGCCCGCCGAGTTGGGCGGTTTCCTGCGCACCCGCCGCGCCCGGCTCCGCCCGGAGGACGTCGGCCTGGTGTCCTACGGAGGGCGGCGCCGGGTGCCGGGGCTGCGCCGTGAGGAGCTGGCGCAGCTGGCCGGTGTCAGCGTGGCGTACTACACGCGGCTGGAGCAGGGGCAGAGCCATCAGGCCTCGGAGGGGGTGCTGGACGCGCTGGCCCGTGCGCTGCGGCTGTCCGCCGACGAGCAGGCGTATCTGCGGGAGCTGGCCCGGCCGGCCCGGGTGCGCCGGCGGCCGGCGGTCCGCCACGACAAGGTCCGTCCGGGGGTGCGGCGGCTGCTCGCGGCCGTGGCGGACGTGCCGGCGGTGGCGCTCGGCCCGCGCTTCGAGATCCTGGCCTGGAACCGCCTCGGGCACGCACTGATCGCCGGGCATCTGGACGTCGACAGCCCCGACCGCCCGCTGGACCGCCCCAACGCGCAGCGGATGCTCTTCCTCGACCCGCACACCCGTGAGCTGTACCCGGACCGCGAGGAGGCGCTGCGGCACGCGGTGTCCTCGCTGCGGGTGGCCGCCGGGCAGCGACCGGACGATCCGCAACTGACCGCGCTGATCGGTGAGTTGTCGATGAAGAGCACGGAGTTCAGCGCGCTGTGGTCCCGGCACGGCGTGGGCAACTGCACCTTCGGCACCAAGCGGTTCCACCATCCGCTGGTGGGTGAGCTGGTGCTGGACTTCGAGATGATGCAGACGCCGGACGGTTCCGGGCAGGGCGTGCTGATGTACACGGCCGAGGAGGGGTCGCCGTCCGAGGCGGCGCTGCGGCTACTCGCCGCGGAGTGCGGCCCAGACGTCCGGGTCCTCGAACCCGAGCGCCCATAGGCCGGTGCCCCGCACCCCGTAGGCGCGCAGGAGCGGCAGGTGGGCGCGGACGCCGCGGGCGTCCTGGTACCAGACCTGGTGTTCCTCGCCGTCCTTGCGGTAGGTGAAGTGCGGGGTGCCGGAGGCGGTGTCGAAGAGGTAGTCGGCACCCTCGCGTGCGCGCAGCGCCTCGGCCTCCTTCCAGGTCAGGTGGGCGGCGTGGCCGGTGGTGCCGGTGACCCAGTCCCAGCCGTAGCCGGGGAAGGCCACCTCGATCTTGTGGGGCGGGATGGTGTCGGTGGCGTAGCGCAGGAACTCGTCGTACCAGTCGGTGGAGGACAGCGGTCCCGCGTCGCCGCCCGACCAGTGCAGGTCGTAGCCCATGATGCGGATGCGGTCGGCGGAGCGGCCGAGGTGCGCGTAGTCGAAGGCGGTGCCGGTGCCGCGGGCCCGGGCGAGGACGGTGACCACGCATTCCTTGTCGCGGGCGTGCAGCCGCGCGCACAACTCCCGGACCAGGGTGCGGTATCCGGTGCGCACCCGGTCCCGGGCGTGCCGGTCGCCGGTGACCGCCATGGCCTCGTAGTCCAGGTCGATCCCGTCGTACGAACGGCTCGCCGCGAGGTCGAGCAGGGTGTCGAGGTGTGCCCGCCGCCGCTCGGGGTCGTGCAGCAGGGCGGCCATCCGGTCGGCGCCGAGGGTTTCGGTGACCGTGGGTACGACCTTGATGCCGGCGCGGTGCAGTCCGTCGATGATGCGGCGGCGGCCGGCGCCGTGGTGTCCGGTGAGGGTGGTGTCGTCGGACGCCTGGTACCAGAAGGGGCTGACGGTGTGGAGCTGGGAGGCGTGCCGGAGGGCGTCGCGGTAGGCGGCGTCGGTGTCGCCCCAGTAGGGCAGCCAGGCCGAGACGGTGCGGCGGCGGGCCTCGGTGGTGTCCGGGGTGGCGGCGGCCGCGGGGGTGAGCGGGCCGGTGAGCGTCACCGCCGCGAGCAGGAGCGCGAGCCAGCCGCGCGCCCGGTTTCCGGAGACATGGTCCATGCCCCGAGCGTCACCCCGCGGGACTGCTGACGCACCGTCAGCGCGGCCGAACGGGAGCGGGGCGGGGCCCGGCCGGGTGGCGAACGGGAGCGGGGCGGGGCCGGGTTGGGTCCGCCCCGCTGTCGTGACGCGCGGCCCCGCCGCCGGTCAGGTGCGTCCCGCGCGCTGCTGGGCGTCGCGGAGGGTGGCGGACGGGGTGGCCCACCGGGCCCGGACGACCGTGAAGCCGGCCGCTTCGAAGGCGTCGCAGACCTGCTCGTCGTCGTCGACGACATGGCGGATCTCGCGGTGCCGGGCGATCCGGCGCAGGGTCTCCAGCTTGGTGTGCCGGGCCGGGCGACGGTCGTGGTCGGGCCGCATCCACACCTCGCCCGGCGGCAGGCCGTGCCGGGCCAGCCAGTCCAGGGTGTCGCGGCGGCAGCGCTCGGGGCGGCCGGTGAGGTAGCCGACGTCGCCGTCCTCGGCGCTGCGCAGCGCCAGCGCCACGCCCTCGCCGAGCGGCGGGTCGTCGGTGGCCGCGGCGAAGAAGGCCGGCCAGTCACGCGGGGTGCGCCGCAGCCAGTGCTGGCGGTGGGCGGTGTCGGCGAGAGTGTTGTCGAGGTCGAAGAGGGCCAGGGGGCGATGCGTCATGCCGTCGGTGCCTTCGGTCGGTGGGCCGCGGCGGTCCCGTGGGTTTCGCCGGTTTCGGGGCGGGTGACCGCGATCCGGCCGGCGGCGATGGCCTGGGCGACGGAGAGGCGGTCGTGGGCGAGGTCGGCGCAGGTCGCGGCGTCCGTCCGGAGCCGGACGTCGGGGTGCTCGGCGGGGCCGTCGGCGTAGCCGGGGCCGGTGTCGCCGGAGAGCAGGACATGGAACCGGCCCTCGTCGAGGGTGATGTCGACGACGTCGGTGCCGTCGGTGAAGTGTGCGGCGAGCCGGGCCAGGAGGGGGACCGCGAACCAGTGGGCGCGGACCGCGTCGGTGGGCCGCTTCTCGTCGAGGGCGGGGGCGCCCCAGTCGGCGAGGGCGGTGAGGGCGGGCAGCAGGGCGCGGCCGCGGTCGGTGAGGGCGTAGACGGAGGCGGCGCCGGGCGGGGCGAGCCGGCGGCGGGTGACCAGGCCGTCGCGTTCCATGTCCTTCAGGCGGGAGGCGAGCATGTCCGTGCTGACGCCGGGCAGGTCGGCGTGCAGGTCGGTGTAGCGCCGGGAGCCGCCCAGGAGTTCCCGGACGATCAGGAGCGTCCAGCGGTCGCCCACGGCGTCCAGGGCCCGGGCGACGGCACAGTACTGGTCATAGCTTCGGCGCGGCATGGCTCCAGCATAGACAGAAGTTGGACTTTCCAAGTCGCGACTTGGTAAAACCAAGTACGGTGTGATGACGACGAGTGCTGCCGCGCCGCGCGGCGGGCGAGGACCGGGAGGCCGCCGCATGCAGTTCAAGCAGTCCAGCAAGATGGCCGACGTCTGCTACGAGATCCGCGGACCGGTGATCGAGCACGCGGACGCGCTGGAGGAGGCCGGGCACAGCGTGCTGCGGCTGAACACCGGCAATCCGGCGCTGTTCGGCTTCGAGTGCCCCGAGGAGATCCTGCAGGACGTGATGCGCAACCTCTCCCGCGCACACGGCTACACCGAGTCCCGGGGCATCCTCTCGGCCCGCCGCGCGGTGGCCCAGCACTACCAGCAGAACGGCCTGCCGGACGTCGACGTCGACGACATCTACCTCGGCAACGGCGTCTCCGAGCTCGTCTCGATGGCGGTCCAGGCGCTGCTCGACGACGGTGACGAGGTCCTCATCCCGGCCCCCGACTTCCCGCTCTGGACGGCCGTCACCACCCTCGCCGGCGGCAAGGCCGTGCACTACCTCTGCGACGAGTCCGCGGACTGGCTGCCGGACCTCGACGACCTCGCCTCGAAGATCACCGACCGGACCCGGGCGATGGTCATCATCAACCCCAACAACCCGACCGGCGCGGTCTATCCGCGCGAGCTGCTGGAGGGCATGCTCGACCTCGCCCGGCGCCACCAGCTGATGGTCTTCGCCGACGAGATCTACGACCGGATCCTCTACGACGACGAGGTCCACCACCACGCCGCGGTGCTCGCCCCCGACCTGGTCTGCCTGACCTTCAGCGGTCTGTCCAAGTCCTACCGGGTGGCCGGCTTCCGCTCCGGCTGGCTGGTGGTCTCCGGCCCCAAGCAGCACGCCGCCGACTACCTGGAGGGCCTGGGCACCCTCGCCTCGATGCGGCTGTGCCCGAACGCGCCCGCGCAGTACGCCATCCAGGCGGCGCTGGGCGGCCGGCAGTCCATCAAGGACCTGGTGCTGCCGGGCGGCCGGCTGCGCGAGCAGCGCGACGTGGCCTGGGAGCGGCTCAACGAGATCCCGGGCGTCTCCTGCGTCAAGCCCCGGGGCGCGCTCTACGCCTTCCCGCGCCTCGACCCGGCCGTCCACAAGATCCACGACGACGAGAAGTTCGTGCTGGACCTCCTGCTGCGGGAGAAGATCCAGGTCGTCCAGGGCACCGGCTTCAACTGGCCGCGCCCGGACCACTTCCGCATCCTCACCCTGCCGCACGCCGACGACCTCGACGCCGCGATCCGCCGGATCGGCCGATTCCTGGCCGGATACCGCCAGTGACGCCCGGGGCCGGCAGCGGCCCCCGGTTCACCCGAACGGCGGCACCCCTCCCCCGCCGCCGTCCACCGCCCGCCGGTCCGGCGCGCGGCCGTGGCCAGCGTCAGGAAGGGCCTCCCGGCGCCCCCCGGGCGGCCCGGCACCGTCCGACGGCCCCTCGGTCCGGACGGCCCGGACGCCCGGCGACGGGCCGTCCTGCCCCGCGGGACCACCGCACGGAATCGAACGCGCCCTTGAGCCCGTCGGCCGCAGCCGATTAGGTGGAGGGCGGCAATCACGCCGCCACCCGACAAGGGAGGGGATTCCATGCCCGTTCGGCCCGCACTCTCGGAAGCGGAGCTTGAAGCGCATCTGCACGGCATTTGCTTCAAGACGGGTCCACCTCGCCGGATAGGCGTGGAGCTGGAGTGGCTGGTCCACGACGCGTACCACCCCCGATGTCCGGTCGAACCCGACCGGCTGCGGCACGCGGCCACCGTCCTGCGCCAACTCCCCCTCTCCTCGCTCCTGACCTTCGAACCCGGCGGCCAGCTGGAGCTCAGCTCGCTGCCCGCCACCTCCCTGCGCGCCTGCATCGAGGCCGTGTCGGCCGATCTCGCGCTGGTCCGCCCGGCCGTGCGGGCCCTGGGCCTGGGGCTGGCCGGCCACGGCCACAACCCCTGGCACCCCCCGCGCCGGATCCTGACCGACCCCCGCTACAACGCCATGGAGGCGTACTTCGACCGCTGGGGCCCGGCCGGGCGCTCGATGATGTGCGGCACCGCCTCCGTGCAGGTGTGCGTGGACGCCGGCCACGAGGAGCCGGGCCCGCTCGGGCTCGGCCGGCGCTGGCTGCTGGCCCATCTGCTGGGCGCCGTGCTCACCGCGGCGTTCGCCAACTCGCCGACCAGCGAAGGGTGTCCCACGGGCTACCGCACCACCCGCCAGGTCGTGTGGTCCCAGCTCGACCCGGCCCGCACCCTCGCCCCGCCGCCGGGCCCCGACCCGCGCACCGCGTGGGCGGCGTACGTCCTGGACGCGCCGGTGATGTGCATCCGCGCCGAGCACGGGCCCTGGGACGCACCGGCGGGGCTCACCTTCCGCGAATGGGTCCGCACCGGGGTCCCCAGACCCCCGACACAAGAGGACCTCGACTACCACGTCACCACCCTCTTCCCGCCCGTCCGGCCGCGCGGCCATCTGGAGCTGCGCATGATCGACGCCCAGCCCGGGGAGACCGGGTGGACCGTCCCGCTGGCCGTCACGGTCGCGCTGTTCGACGACCCGGAGGCCGCCGAGCGCGCCTACCGCATCGTCAAACCACTGGCCGAGACGGCCGGTTCGCGGCCCGCGCCGCGCAATCCGCTGTGGCGGCGGGCCGCCCGCGCGGGACTGACCGACCCGGAGCTGCATGCCGCGGCGGTGGCCTGCTTCGCCGCCGCGCAGGAGGCGCTGCCCCGGATCGGTGCCCCGCCCGAGGTGTGCGCCGCGGTCGCGGCGTTCACCGAGCGGTACGTGGCACGCGGACGGTGCCCCGCGGACGACCATCTCGACGCCCTGTACGCCGCGGAGGGCGAACTCCTCCTGGGGAAGGAAGGCCAGCAGTGACGACCGATCCGGAGCTCCTTCGTGAACGCGCGGCCGCGGCGCTGCTCGCCGCCCGCGACCGCACCCGTCTGCTCACCACCTGCGTCGAGCACCCCGACCTCGTCGCCCAGCACTCCCCGCTGATGTCCCCGCTGGTGTGGGACCTGGCCCACATCGGCAACCAGGAGGAGCAGTGGCTGCTGCGCACCGTCGGCGGCCGGGAGGCGCTGCGCCCGGACATCGACTCCGTCTACGACGCCTTCGAGCATCCGCGGGCCGAACGCCCCTCCCTGCCGCTGCTGCCGCCCGACGAGGCGCACGGCTATGTCGCCGAGGTCCGCGGCCGGGTGCTGGACGTCCTGGAGCGCACCCCGCTGCACGGCGGTCCGCTGCTGGACGCGGGTTTCGCGTTCGGCATGATCGCCCAGCACGAGCAGCAGCACGACGAGACCATGCTGATCACGCACCAGCTGCGGCGCGGCCCCGCCGTGCTCACCGCGCCCGAACCGCCGCCCGCCCCCGATGACCTGCTGCCGTCCGAAGTCCTGGTGCCCGGCGGGCCGTTCAGCATGGGGACCTCCGCCGAACCCTGGGCGCTGGACAACGAGCGGCCCGCGCACCGCCGCCTCGTGCCGGCGTTCCTGATCGACACCACACCGGTCAGCAACGGCGCCTACCAGCGGTTCATCGAGGACGGCGGCTATCAGGAGCCGCGCTGGTGGGCCGCCGAGGGCTGGGCGCAGGTCCAGCAGCACAAGCTGCGGGCCCCGCTGTTCTGGAAGCGGGACGGCGGCCAGTGGCTGCGCCGCAGGTTCGGGGTGACCGAACCGGTCCCGCCGGACGAGCCGGTGCTGCACGTCAGCTGGTACGAGGCGGACGCCTACGCCCGCTGGGCCGGCCGGCGGCTGCCGACCGAGGCGGAGTGGGAGAAGGCCGCCCGGTTCGACCCGGCCACCGGCCGGTCGATGCGCTACCCGTGGGGCGACGAGGACCCCACGCCGGAGCGCGCCAACCTCGGCCAGCGGCATCTGCGCCCCGCGGCCATCGGCAGCTATCCCGAGGGCGCGTCCCCGCTCGGCGTGCGGCAGTTGATCGGCGACGTGTGGGAGTGGACGGCGAGCGACTTCCTGCCATACCCGGGCTTCGCCGCCTTCCCCTACCGGGAGTACTCGGAGGTGTTCTTCGGCGACGGGCACAAGGTGCTGCGCGGCGGTTCCTTCGCCGTCGACCCGGTCGCCTGCCGGGGCACCTTCCGCAACTGGGACCTGCCGGTCCGGCGGCAGATCTTCTCCGGGTTCCGCACCGCCCGGGACGCCGGCCCGGAGGGGGACGCATGAGGCCGGCACCGCGAACGGCCGGGGAGGCGAACGCCTGATGTGCCGTCATATCGCTTACGTGGGGCCGCCGGTGCCCTTCGGGCAGATCGTGCTGGAACCGCCGCACGGCCTGTACCGGCAGTCGTGGGCGCCGCGCCACCAGAAGCACGGCACGGTCAACGCGGACGGCTTCGGCGTCGGCTGGTACGCACCGGACGACCCGGTCCCGGCACGCTACCGCCGGGCCGGGCCGATCTGGGCCGACGACCAACTGCCCGACCTGGCCCGGGTGGTGCGCACCGGCGCGCTGCTGGCGGCGGTACGCGACGCCACCGTGGCCGGGCCGGACGCCGAGGCGGCGGCCGCGCCGTTCGCCGGGGAGGGCCATCTGTTCAGCCACAACGGCGCGGTGGCCGGCTGGCCGGACTCGCTCGCGCCGCTCGCCGCCGCGCTGCCGCCGGAGGAGCTGCTGCGCCTCCAGGCCCGCTGTGACGCGGCGTTCGTCTGGGCGCTGGTGCGGCACCGGCTGACCCGCGGCGACGAACTCGGGGACGCGCTGGCCGACACCGTCACGGCCGTCGCCGGGGCCGCGCCCGGCTCCCGGCTCAACCTGCTGCTGACCGACGGCACCACCATCGCCGCCACCTCCTGGGGCGACACCCTCTACCACCTGGCCCTTCCGGGCGGCGGCCGGGTGGTCGCCGCCGAACCCTACGACGATTCCCCCCACTGGGCCGAGGTCCCCGACCGCACCCTGCTGCGCGCCACCCGGACCGACGTCCACCTCACCCCGCTCAAGGAGCCCGCCACGTGAGCCCGCATCGCATCACCCGCAACCTCCCTGCCGACGCCACCACGGCCGCGCTGCGCGCCGATGTCGCCCAGGGCCTGTCCGCCACGCCCAAAGCGCTGCCGCCCAAGTGGTTCTACGACGCCCGCGGCAGCGAACTCTTCGAAGAGATCACCACCCTGCCCGACTACTACCCGACCCGCGCCGAACGGGAGATCCTGCTCACCCGCGCCGACCACATCGCCGCGGCCACCAACGCCCGCACCCTGATCGAGCTGGGCTCCGGGTCGTCCGACAAGACCCGCCACCTCATCGGAGCGCTGACCGGCCTGCACACCTACGTGCCGATCGACGTCAGCGAGTCGGCGCTGACCGCGGCCGGCGAGGCGCTGCTCGCCGGGCACCCCGGCCTGACCGTGCACGCCCTGGTCGCCGACTTCCAGCAGGACATGACGCTGCCCGAGACGCCCGGCCCGCGGCTGCTGGCGTTCCTCGGCGGCACCATCGGCAACCTCCTCCCCGAGGAGCGGGCCGCGTTCCTCACCTCCGTGCACGACCTGCTGTCCCCGGGCGACGCCCTGCTGCTCGGCACCGACCTGGTCAAGGACGAGGCGACGCTGGTCGCCGCGTACGACGATCCGCAGGGCGTCACGGCCGCGTTCAACAAGAACGTCCTCCAGGTCATCAACCGCGAGCTCGACGGCGACTTCGATCCGGCGGACTTCGACCACGTCGCGGTGTGGAACGCCGCGGAGGAGTGGATCGAGATGCGGCTGCGGGCGCGCCGGGACGTGACCGTGAAGATCCCCGGCGTGGACCTGGCCGTGCCGTTCGCGGCCGGTGAGGACATCCGCACCGAGATCTCGGCCAAGTTCCGCCAGGAGGGGGTGCGGGCCGAACTCGCCGCCGCCCGGCTGGAGTTGACCAACTGGTGGACGGACAGCGCGGATCGCTTCGCGCTGTCGCTCGCGTTCCGTGCCTGATACCGCCCGGTAGGGACGGATACGTACGAGGACACATCCGGCCGGTGTGCCCCTGGGCGCGCCGGCCGGGTGCCGTCCGCGCGGGCGGTGTGGTTCCATGCCCCGGACGCACGTGCGTATTCGACGGGCAGGGGTGGCGGCATGGGGCTGGGGCTCGATCGGCGGGGGTTTCTCAGGGGCGCGGCCGGGCTGTCGGCCGCCGGGGTCCTGGCGGGCGCCGGCAGCGGACGGTTCACGGCCGGGGCGGCCGAGCGGAGGCCGGCCAGGAGCCGTGCGCTCTCCGTGCAGGACTGGATGTCCGCGCTCCCCGACGCCACTCCCCTGACGCGCCTGACGATCCCGGGCACGCACGACTCCGGGGCCCGGATCGGCGGCCCCTGGGTGGCCTGCCAGAACACCGCGGTCGACGCCCAGCTGGCCGCCGGGATCCGCTTCCTGGACGTCCGCTGCCGGGCGGTCGACAACGTCTTCGCGATCCATCACGGCGCGTTCTACCAGCAGCTGATGTTCGGCGACGTGCTCAACGCCTGCCGGGCCTTCCTCGCGGCCCACCCGTCCGAGACGGTGCTGATGCGGGTCAAGCAGGAGTACTCGGAGGTCTCCGCCGAGGAGTTCCGCCGGATCTTCGGCAGCTACCTGGACGACAAGGGCTACCGCCCGCTGTTCCGGCTGGACGCCGGGCTGCCCGCGCTGGGCGAGGCACGGGGCAGGGTCGTCCTGCTGGCGGACTCCGACGGCCTCGGCGGGGTCCGCTACGGCGACCCCCAGGTCTTCGACATCCAGGACGACTACATGGCCGAGCCGTTCGGGAAGTACCCGAAGATCGAGGCGCAGTTCCGCAAGGCCGTCGCGCAGCCCGGCAAGCTCTTCGTCAACTACGTCAGCACCGCCGCGCTGCTCCCGCCGCGCTCCAACGCCGACCGCCTCAACCCGCAGGTCAAGACGCTGCTGGAGGGTACGGAGGGCAGCGGCTGGACGGGCCTGGGCATCGTCCCGATGGACTTCCCGAACGAGTTCGGCCTGGCCGAAACGCTGATCCGGCACAACCCGGGCCCGCGGTTCACCCGACCGGCCCCGCGGTAGGCGTCCGGCCGGCGGTCCTGCCGCAGACTGGGGTGCATGCCCCGTTCCGGACTGCCCGGTGTCCCGCAGCGGCTGCCGGTGGCTCTCGGGCTGCTCACCGTGGTCGTGGGCAGTACGGCGCTGACGCTGGGCCTGCCCGCCCGCGATCCGTATCTGGCCGCGGGGGACAGCGCCACCGGCTCGTACCTGGCCACCCGCGCGGACGGGGACCTGGCCGCCGCCGCGCTGCTCGCCGGTCCGTACCGGGAGCGGCCGGGCCCGCCGGCGGCCCTACCGCGCGGCGGCCGGACCGGCGGCGGGGCGACGGCCGCGCTGCCGGAGTCCCGGCCGCTGGTGGCCGCCCCGGCGGCCCCGGCCCCGGCGATCGGCGCGCTCTTCTCGCCCGGCGACGACGGAGACCCGGCGCACCACTGCACGGCGAGCGTGGTGCGCTCCCCCGCCGCCGACCTGATCGTCACCGCCGCGCACTGCGTGCACGACGGCGGGTTCCGCACCCGGCTGGTGTTCGTGCCCGGCCTGCACGACGGGATCGCGCCGTACGGGCTGTGGGTGCCCACCCGCATCCACGTCGATCCGCGGTGGATCAGCGACCGGGACCCGGACCACGACGTGGCGTTCCTGCGGGTGCGCAGGGCCGGGCAGGGCGGCGGCCGGATAGCGGACCTCACCGGCGCCGAACGGATCCGGTTCGGCGCGCCGGCCGGGCGCCCGGCGCTACTGACCGGCTACCCCGCCGACCGGGACGCCCCGGTCAGCTGCCGGCACACCGCGACGGCCCAGGGCCCGTCCCAACTGCGCTTCGACTGCCCCGGGTTCCCGAACGGCACCAGCGGTGGCCCGCTGCTCACCGATGTCGATCCGGCCACCGGCACCGGGGCGCTGATCGGGGTGATCGGCGGGCTCGACGAGGGCGGTGACGACTTCGTCTCGTACAGCAGCCGGTTCGGTGCGGACGTGGCGGCGCTGTACCGGCGGGCCACCGCGGAGCCGGGCCCCACGCCGGGCGTCAGGCCCCGCGCGACACCACGGTCTTGAGGACGGACGGCAGCGAATACCAGTCGGCGGTGGCGAAACTGGCGTGCGCGGCGGCGAGTTGGCCGACCCGGGCGAGCGCCTGTGCCTCGGTGGGGTGGGTGGCGTCGATGGCCGGCGGCACGTTGTGCGCGTCGGTCATGATGAGGAGGTAGTGCCGGCGGTCGTACCAGGCGGTGTCGATGGTGCCGTTCAGGTAGGTCGCGGCGTCACCGTCGAAGACCACGAACCAGGGGCGCAGCGCCGGGTCCTGGTAGCGGTCGCGGGGGTCGCCGGCGGCCGCGCCGTGCACCGCGGGGAAGGCCACCGACTGCGCGAGCTTCCCCTGCGCGGCGAGGTCCTTGAGGTGGCCGGCGTACTCGACGTCGGTCCAGAGCTTGTCGAGCGGGTTGTTCTCCTCGACGGTGCCCGGTATCAGCTCGAACAGGAACTTTCCGGCCAGGGCGGCGCGCGCGGGCCAGCCGCCGGCCCGGACCGCCTCGTCGGGCGTGGCGTGGCCCGCGGTGAGGTCGCCGGGGCCGTAGACGGCGTCGCCGAGCTTCTGCCGCACCAGCGCGTCGAACTCGGCCGGGCCGCGCCCGCCCTTGGCGTTGAAGCCGTCCTTCAGCTCGACCTTGACGAGGATGGGGCGGTGGCCGGGGTGCGCGTCGTGCCAGGCCTTCATGTCGGCCAGGCAGCCGGCGAAGTCCTTGTTGACGTCCTTGGTCCGCAGCTCGGAAGCGCTGGCCGCGCCCTCGCAGTTGCTGTTGCTGCCGAACGGGTTGCTGTGGCTGACCCGCCAGGACCGGCCCAGCCCGTTGGTCCAGAGGTCGAGTTCGACCAGTGCGGCGCCGGAGTCCAACGCGTCCGCGAAGTAGGGGTACTTCTCCTTGTCGTAGGCGTTGTGGACGCCCACGGACGTGCTGGTGCCGTACGTCAGACCGGCCGGCTCGGCGCCCGCCGGCGCGGACACCGCCACCACCGCGGCCGCCGCCGCGGCGACCGTCCCCACACACCGCTTCCCGTTCATGTTCCCCGCTTTCCGTGGTCCCGCGGCGCCCGGCCGGTCAGCCCGGACGCCGTTCGGCCGGCCGGGCGGCCGGTCGATCGGGGAGCAGCGTACGGGGAGTTGGGACGGGTGGGGACCACGGGGTCGGTGACGATAGGGGAAACTCCCCTTACTTGACCGACTTGGGGAGGGCCCATGGCCGACAATCACGCAACCGGCCGGCTGCCGCGTACCGGACAGCCACTCGTCGCGACGGTGCTCACGGGCACGGTCGCGCTCTATCTGGCGCTCGTCGCCTTCGGCAACATCACCGACTTCGGCACCAATCAGCAGTTCGTCCGGCACGTCCTGGCGATGGACACCACCTTCAAGGACCCGGACCTGATGTGGCGGGCCATCACCTCGCAGGGGCTCCAGGACGCCGCGTACGTGGCGATCATCGCCTGGGAGAGCGTCACCGCGCTGGTGCTGATAGTGGCCACCGTGCTCTGGCCGCTCGGTCTGCGGCGCGGCGACGTGGCCCGCGCGCGGATGCTGAGCACCGTCGGTCTGCTGATGATGCTGCTGCTGTTCGGCGCGGGCTTCCTGGCGATCGGCGGGGAGTGGTTCTCGATGTGGCAGTCGAAGACCTGGAACGGCCTGGAGGCGGCGACCCGCAACGTCACGCTCGCGGGAGTCGCGCTGCTGGCCGTCCGGCTGCCGTCGGCGCCCTGAGCCGTCCCGCGCGCGGCGGGCGCCGGTGGGTCACCACTCGATCCGGTAGTCCGTGAGCCAGTCGCTGCCGTCCGCGCCGCCGCCCGCGGGGCCGGTGGCGGGGCGGCCGGGGCCTTGCGGGCCGGTGCGGGCGGCGAGGCCGGCGCTGGCCGCGACGACCTTCTCCACCCGTTCCCGGCGCAGCTTCTCGTAGGCCGCGAAGGCGGTGCGCGGGTCGGTGTGGTCGCGCAGGCAGCGGGCCAGCACGATGCCGTCCTCGATGGCCATCGAGGCGCCCTGGGCGGCGTTGGGCGCGGCCGCGTGGGCGGCGTCGCCGAGGACGACCTTGGTGTCGTCGTACCAGGTGGGCGTGGTGGCGATGTCGTAGGCGCTGGAGACGATGACCCGGTCGCCGGTGGCGCGGACGAGGGCGGCGGCCGGGGTGGCGTCGCCGGGGAACCGCGCGGCGACCCGGTCGCGCCACTCGCCGGGGCCGACGGCCTGCAGGGCGGTGCGGTCGCTCTCGGCGCCGGGGATGTTGGCGAACCACCAGATCTCATCGTCGGGGGCGCGGGTACAGCCGAAGACGGCGCGGTCGCCGCGGATCATGGTGTAGGTCTCCGCGGCCGGCTCGGCGCCGGTGGCGCGGGTGTAGCCGCAGACCGTGTGCTGGCCGGTGTGGCGTGGCCGGGGCGCGGCCGGGTCGATGAGGGTGCGGGTGACGGAGTGCAGTCCGTCCGCGCCGATCAGCAGGTCTCCCTCGGCGCGGCTGCCGTCGGCGAACGCGGCGACCACCCGCTTCCCGCCGGCCGAGGCCACCGTCTCGGCGCCGACCAGCCGTTTCCCGTGGTGCACGGGGATCCCCCGGCGGGCGGCCTCGGCGTGCAGCACCTGGTAGAGGGTGGCTCGCCGGAGGGTGCGCGGGCCGGGCCCGGTGCCGCTGCCGGCGATGGGCCGCTCGGCGACCTTGGTGCCGTCGTGGCCGAACACCGCGATCCGCCGGGCCGGGAAGGAGTGTGCGGCGACCGGGTCGTGGGCGTCGATCACCCGGAGCGCTTCGAGGCCGTTGGCGAAGACGACGAGGAAGGCGCCGACGTCGTCCGCGCCGCTCGGGTACGCCTCGAAGACCTCCGCCTCGATGCCCGCCTTGTGCAGCGCCATGGCGGTCACCGTGCCCGCGATGCCGCCGCCGATGATCAGGGCCTTGCTCATGCCGTGGTCCCCCCGGGTGTGCCCCCGCTCGGTGCCGCCGTCCGGGTCGTGGCCGGCGGTGCGGCCCTGTGGCCGCACCGTCCACCTTGCCTCCGGCGGGCCGGAAGATCCAGCCCGCCGGGGGACGTACGGCCGTGCCGCCGGGCGTTCTCAGCCCGCCGCGTACACGTCCTCGATGTACCGGCCGGAGGCGGTGAGTTCGCGCAGCCAGGCCTCGGACTCCTGGGCCGAGGCGCCGGTGTGCACGGCGTGCACCTCGCGGAAGGCGGCCCGTACGCCGGGGGCCATCCGGCTGCCGTCGCCGCAGACGTACACCCGGGCGCCGGCCTGGAGGAGTTCCCAGACCTCGGCGGCCTCGGCGGCGATGCGGTGCTGGACGAAGCGGTGGCCGTTCTCGGGGCGCTCGCTGAAGACGGGTCGTACCGAGAGCGCCCCGGCCGCTTCGGCGGCGGCGAACTCCGCGGCGTGCAGGAAGTCGGCCGTGGGATCGTCGCAGCCGAAGTACAGCCGGGCGGGCGCCGTTTGGCCGGCCGCGACCCGGTCGGCCACGGCACCCCGGAAGGGGGCGAGGCCGGTGCCGGCGGCGACCAGGATGACCGGGGTGCCGTCGGCCGGGTCGAGGCGGAAGGCCTCCCGGCAGGGCTGGACCCGGGCCAGGACCGTGTCGCCGGGGCGCAGGCCGTGCAGATACGTCGAGCCGGTGCCGCCGGGCAGCAGCGAGACCATCAGCTCGGCGTGCCGGGCGTCGGCGGCGGGCGAGGACGAGATCGAGTAGTGCCGGGTGCGCAGCGCCGGCAGCAGGTCGAGGACCACCGGCCAGGGCAGCCGGCCGCGCAGCGCGGGGTGGGCCTCGATCAGCTCGATCAGGGTGCGCGGGTCGTCCTCGGCGAGGTGTTCCAGGGCCTGCCGCTCGGGCGGGCACGGGTTGTGCGCGGCCAGCACCGCGAGTTGCCCCGAGGTCGGCCGGGTCCCCAACTCCACGTGGTGGGTGAGGAGTTGGCGTACGGTCAGGGGCCGGTCGACGGGCAGGGTGTCGCGGGCCGGGCGGCGGCCGGGGTGCAGGGCGAGCACGGTGTCGAGGTCGGCGCCGAGGGCGCGGGCGGCCCGCTCGACGGCGGCCGGGGCGTTGGCCGGCAGCACGGCGAGGTGGTCGGCGGTGCGGTAGCTGACGCCGTCCGGCAGGGCGAGCCGCAGGAACCGCTTGGGGCGCGGCCAGCCCGCCGCGGTGAGGTCGTGCGCCTCGGTGACGGTCAGTTCGGTCAGCTCGTGCCGGGCGGCGAGGGCGTCGAGCGGTCCGCCGGTGAGCTCGGTGACGGTGTAGCCGGTGTCCTCGGCGGCCGGGGCGCCCGCGCCGATGCTGGCGGGGTCGCCGTAGCGGGCCAGCAGTTCGGTGCGCAGCGCGGCGGTGAACTCCTTGACGGTGCCGCTGAGATCGCCGGAGGCGTCGGCCTCGGCGCGCGGCAGCATCCGGTCACCGCCGAGCGCGGCCAGCCGGTCGTCGATGAGGGTGGGGACGTGCTGGTAGGTGGCGGCCCAGTTGCGGTCGCCGACGCCGAGGACGGCGAACGGGCGGTCCGCGGCGGCGCCGTCCCCGGCGGTCCGCAGCCGGCCGACGAAGGCGGCCGCGTCGTCGGTGGGCTGTCCGTTGTAGGAGGCGGCGACGATGACGACGGGCCGGTCGGCGGGCAGCCCGTCGGCGTAGGTGTCCAGCGGGGCGACCTCGGTGGCGCAGCCCAGGCCGGTGGCCTCGTCGGCGAGCCGCTCGGCGAACTCGCGGCAGGTGCCGTAGTTGCTGCCGTGCAACAGCAGCAGCCCGGTGCCCTGGACGACGCGGGTGGGCAGGGCGTCGTCGGTGGCGGCGGCGTCGTCCGCGGGGCCGGCGGTGCCGGGCAGGACGTCCAGGGCGGCGCGCACCGCGGCGTGGTCGGCGGGCGTGCGGGCGGCCAGTTCGACGGTGAACCCGTCCGGCTTGAGGGTGAGGGTCTCCTTGATGCGCAGCCGGTAGTCGGCGTGGTCGATCAGCCGGTAGCGGTGGGCGAGCAGGGCGAGCAGCATGGTCGCCTCGTGCAGCGCGAACTGCCGCCCGATGCAGGCGCGTTCACCGGTGCCGAACGGCTTGTAGGCGTGCGGCGAGCGGGCCGCCTCGGCCTCCGGGCTGAAGCGGGACGGGTCGAACAGCTCGGGGTTGTCGCCCCAGCACGGGTCGCGGTGCAGCATCGGGGTGAGCACGGTGACCAGCTGGCCGGCCTTGACCGGGTAGCGGCCGCCGAGCACGGTGTCCGCACGGGCCTGGCGGGTGAAGGCGGCGGCGGTGGGCCACAGCCGCAGCGCCTCGTTGAGGACCTGCCGGGTGAACGGCAGGTGGCCGATGTCCTCGAAGGCCGGGTCGGGGTCGGCCTGGTCGCCCCACAGCTCGTCGGCCTCGCGCTGGACCATGCGCAGCGCCAGCGGGTCCTTGAGCAGGTGGTAGAGGGCGAAGGAGAGGGCGCCCGAGGTGGTCTCGTGACCGGCGATCAGGAAGGTGATGACCTGGTTGCGGATGTTGGCGAGGTCGAGGGAGGGGCCGCCGGACCCGGTGCCGTCCTCCTGCGTGCGGGCGCCGAGCATCAGGCCGAGCAGGTCGTCCTCGCCGGTCTCGCCGCTCGCCGTGCGCGCGGCGATGACCTCGTCGACGACGGAGGCGAGGTAGTCCGCGTCGGCGCGGAACGCCGCGTCCGCCGCGGAGTGGTCGGCGTGCGGGTCCCGGGCGAACTTCTTCATGCTCCATTCGAGACAGCGCACCATCGCCTCGACGAACGGGTGCTGCGAGTCGCCACGGGAGAACGACTCGAAGTCGAAGCCGAAGCCGGCCAGCCCGATGGTGTCCAGCGTCATCCGGGTCATGTCCTCGGCTATGTGCACCGGCGTGCCGTCGGCCACCCGACGGTCCCAGCTCGCCATGACCCGGCGGGCGACCTTCAGCATCGCCGGGTGGTACGTCCGCATCGAGCCCAGCGCGAAGGCCGGCATCAGGACCTCGTGCGCCTTGGCCCAGTTCGGCTCGTCGTTGTAGGCGGTGAACAGACCGTCCCCGGCGAATTCCCGGACGTTCTCCAGGACGACCGAGACCCCCTTGGCGAAGCGGGTCTCGTCGGCGGCCTCGGTGACCAGGTCCAGCGAGGTGAGGAAGAGCGTCTCGCGCTCGCCGAGCCTGCGCTTGAAGACCGGTCCGTGGGTCCGGGCGAGGTCCATGGTCTGCTGGATGGGCGTCGAGGTCATCCCGTCGGCCGTGATGTCGACGACCGGGATGCCGTCATCGGCGGCGCGTTCGTCACTGTGGAGCGCGATGGTGTCGGTCATGTCTCCAGCGTGAGGGGCCCGGTGGGCAGTTCGGGCCCGGGCAACTGCATGATTGTGCAGTGGTTTTTCGCTGCTCGCTCTTGCGCGCGGACCGGAGATGGGGCAATGGACATCGGGCACGCCGACAGTGCGCCGGACGGGGACTCCCCCGGCGCCCACCCGCCGCCCGCCGGGCCCGGCCCGGTCGATCCGGCGGGACCGTACGCGGACGGACCCTGGCGCAACTACTTCCTCATCCTGCTGGACCGCATCCCGACGCCGATCGCGGTGTGCCGGGCGGACGGTGAGGTGCTGATCGCCAATCCGGCGATGGCCACGCTGTGGGGGGTGGCGCCGGGTCAGTTGCGCGGCCGCAATCTGCTGGACCTGTTCCGGCCCCGGGCGAAGGAGCAGCTGCGGCGGATCGCCGAGGCGGTGCGGCTGGGCCGCCGGTCGCGCTATCCGGTCGAGGTGCACTGGCGGTCGGCCGCGGACGGCGCCGAGCGCGAGGGGGAACTGACGGTGGACCCGGTCGGGTCCGTCCGGCCGCCGGCCCTGCTGGCGCTGCTGCGGGTCACGGAGAGCGCCCCGCCGCCGGCCCCGCGGGCCACGGCGAGCCCGGTGGAGTCGCGGATCCTGGCCCTGGCCGCCGGCGGCGCGACGACGGCGGCGATCGGCGCGTCCCTGGGGCTGACCGTCGACGGGGTGAACTACCACCTGGCCCGGCTGTCCCGCCGCTGGCGGGTGCAGGGCCGGGCCGCGCTGGTCGCCAAGGCGTACGTGCTGGGCGTGCTGGCGGCGGACAGCTGGCCACCGGCCCCGGCCTGACCATCAGCACGCGTGTGCGGTTAACCTCCGTGGTGTGGAGGAGAACGCAGCCGCGCAGTTCGAGCGCGGAACGGACGGCCCGAAGGTCATCGTCGTCGGCGTGGACGGCTCCGACTCGTCCTGGCGCGCCGCCGCGTACGCGGCCGGACTCGCCCGGCGCCAGGGCTCGAAGCTCGTCCTGGTCTACGTCCAGCCGGTGCTGCCGGCCGGGGCGTCGATGGGCGCGCCGGTCGTGGACGCGACCAACGAGGTGGCCGAGGAGCTGATGGCCGAGATCCGCAAGGCCACCGACCGGCTGCAGGGGATCTACGACGTGCGCTGGGAGTTCCACACGCTGCGTGGCGACCCGTACAACGGCATGGTGCAGATGGCCGACGAGCTCAAGGCCGACGCCGTGGTGGTCGGCGCCTCGGAGTCGGCCGGGCACCGCATCATGGGCTCGGTCGCGGTCCGCCTGGTCAAGGCGGGGCGCTGGCCGGTCACCGTCGTCCCGTAGCGGCCCGCACCGCTCCGCTGGTGGGGCCGGCCGCCCTGAGGCACGGTGGGAGGTGGACGGGCGGAGCGCCGCCCCGGCCGAGGGAGACCACCGTGACCGACCGCACGTACCGTGTGACCGACATCGTCGGGACGTCCCAGGAGAGCGTGGACGCGGCGATCAGGAACGGCATCAAGCGCGCCTCGCAGACCCTCCGCAATCTCGACTGGTTCGAGATCACCGAGGTGCGCGGACACCTCGTCGACGGCGAAATCGACCACTACCAGGTCGGCATGAAGGTCGGGTTCCGGCTGGAGGACGCCGATTGACGCCCTGATGACACCCCTCCCGGGTACGTCTCCCGGCGAGTCGCCACCGTACTAGGGAGTCGCCTTCCTTAGGCGCCTTCGAGGGTCCATGATGATCCGCCGTCGGACCACGACGGAGCGAGCCTACGGAGGGATCCCAGATGGGGCTGCGCGCGGGACAGGGCGTATTGCGCCGCAAACCGATCGAACACATCGAAGAGGCGGAGGGCCCGGCGAGCCAGCAGCTCACCCGGGTGCTGGGGCTGTGGCAGCTGACCGCCATCGGCGTCGGCGGCATCATCGGCGCCGGCATCTTCACGCTCGCCGGCACCGTCGCGAACGGCAAGGCCGGACCCGCGGTCCTGGTCTCCTTCCTCGTCGCGGGCATCGCGAGCGCCGCGGCCGCCTTCTCGTACGCCGAATTCGCCGGGCTGATCCCGAAGGCGGGGTCGGCCTACACCTACGGCTATGCGGTGCTCGGCGAGGTGGCCGGGTGGTTCATCGGCTGGGACCTGCTGCTGGAGTACACCGCGATCGTCGCGGTCGTCGCGATCGGCATCTCCGGATATTTCAGCTTTCTGCTCGGTGAGCTGGGGGTCCATCTGCCCGCCTGGATGCTCGGCGCACCGGGGACCGGGCCGGGGCACCGCGTCGACCTCTTCGCGGCGGCGCTCTGCCTCCTGATCGCCTTTCTGCTGACCCTGGGCATCAAGAACGCCGCGCGCTTCGAGACGATCGTGGTGGGGCTGAAGGTCCTGGTCGTCGTGGTCGTGATCGCGGTCGGCTTCTTCCACATCAACACCGCGAACTACCACCCGTTCTTCCCGTTCGGGGTGAGCGGCGCCTTCACCGGTGCGGCCACCGTCTTCTTCGCGGTCTTCGGCTACGACGCGATGAGCACCGCCGCCGAGGAGTCCACCGACGCCCAGCGCCACATGCCGAGGGCGATCATGTACTCGCTGGCGATCTCGATGGTGCTGTACGTCCTGGCCTGCCTGGTGCTGACGGGCATGCAGAACTACAAGGACATCGACCCGGAGAGCGGCTTCTCGTCGGCGTTCAAGTCGGTGGGGCTGCACGGCCTCGCGGACGTCATCGCGGTCGGCGCGATCATCGGCATCCTGACCGTCATGTTCACCTTCATGCTCGGGGTGACCCGGGTGTGGTTCTCGATGAGCCGGGACGGCCTGCTGCCGAAGTGGTTCGCCAAGACCAGCCCCACCCACCACGTGCCGACCCGGGTGACCTGGATCGTCGGGGCGGCCTCCGCCGTCATCGCCGGTTTCCTGCCGATCGGCGAGGCCGCCGAGCTGACGAACATCGGCATCCTGCTGGCGTTCGTGGTGGTCTGCGTGGCCGTCATCGTGCTCCGCTACAAGCGCCCCGAACTGCCGCGCACGTTCCGCACGCCGGGGATGCCGGTGGTGCCGGCGCTCGGGGTGGTGTTCTCCCTCTGGCTGATCACGTTCCTGGCGTGGCAGACCTGGGTGCGGTTCGTGGTCTGGTTCCTCATCGGCATGGTCATCTACTTCGGCTACTCCTACCGCCACTCGAACCTGGAACGCGCGGAGCACGAGGATGCCGGGGGCGAGGCGCGCTGAACTGCCGGGGCCGGTGGCCGCATCGGCCACCGGCCCCGGGACCGGCCTCTTCAGGTCAGAAGACGAAGGGGCCCGGTGACTGCGGGGACGTGGCCTTGCAGGTAGCCGTGATCCCGAGGACGACGACCTTCAGGGAGGCGGCCTCCAGGCTGTCACCGGAGGCGACGGTGCCCTTGAGGGGCCCGGTGGAGACCTGGCCGCCGGCCGGGATCGCCGGGTTGGCGTTGCCGGCGAACTCGGTCGTGCCGGAACCGTTCTTGGTGAGCGTCAGCGTGGACCGCACCGAATTCGCGCCGATGTTGATCGGCGAGGTGATGGCGGAGGTCGACACGCTGATGGTGGCGGCGGTGCCGTCCTGGGTGGCGGTGAGGGTGGCCGTACCGGAGCCGTACGAGCCGCAGTCGAAGGAGAGGGTGGCGGTGCCGGGGGTCACCGCGGTCGATGCCGGCGCCATCGCGAGGGTGCCGGCGGCGGCGATCGCGAGGCCGAGGGCGGTACGTATGCCCGTACCTGTGCGTAACGTGCCGGATCTGCGCTGCTTCATGGGGGGAAACCGCCTTCGTGAGGGGGGTGACAGGTCGTCCCCGCACGTTCCGGCCGGGGAACTGACGGGTGGTCAGCGACCTGGAATCGCGGACCATTGAGGCACGCGGCCCTGAAGAGAGCAAGGCACGCACGCCATGATTTTTGACCTGCCCGCACCAAACCACCGGGCTTCCGCGCCCCCTCACCCGCCCGGCAGCGACCTCCGTAGCCACCCGCCCAGCCGGTGCCGCCACAGCCACCACGGCAGCCGGTGGCGGGGCACGTACCCCCACAGGTCGTCGTCCGCCTCACTGTCGCGCGGGCAGCGTCGCAGCAGGTCCAGGCAGCGGCGGTCGACGGTGCCGTGCAGCCGGGCGGTGTGGGCCAGGGCGACGAGTCCTTGGTGGCGGAGCCCGTGGTCCGACGACTCCAGGGCGCACTCCAGGGTCCGGGCGACCCTGGGCAGGATCGCCGCCGGGTCGGGGTGGGTCAGCGCGAGCCCGATCACCGCCACGCCCCGCAGCTCCTCGCCGCGCTCGAAGGCGGCGTCCACCTCTTCCGGCCGGTCGGTCCCGAGCAGTGCCCCGCTCTCCCGCCAGTTCATGCCCCGGCCCGACGCGGCGCGGTCCAGCAGGAACTCCGCGCGACCGGCGGCCAGTTGGCGCGCGGCCGGCTCCGCATCGCCCGCACCTTCGGACGCGCTCCGCGCGACCAGCGCGAGGTAGTCCCAGATCCGTCCGGCGGCGTCCGTCCCCGCGCCCGGGATCTCCCGGCAGACCGCGTCCAGTTGAGGCTCCGACGGCCCCTGCGCATGGATCCGGGCGAACGCCTCACCGGGGGCGCCCAGGTCGCAGCGGCGGAGGAAGGCGAGCCGGACGGTGTCGGCGGCGGTCAGCCGTCCGTTCAGCCTGCCCCAGGCGAGTTCGGACGGTTCGATGGCCGCCGCGTAGCGGACGACCTCGGCGGGGATGGCGTGCACCGGGTGAGCCTAACGAGGTGCCCGTGCCGCGCCGTGGTCGCCCTCATGATGCCTGCGGCGTATCGCAGTTGCCGTCGCGGGCACTCTTGACGCGGACCTGACGTACCCCAAGAATGAGCGCGCCTTGACAACGTTGTCGGTCGAACCGGAGGTCCGGATTCATGCCATGGCCCAGTCGCAACCGGCTGCGTACCGCGGGCGCGGTGCTGGCGGCCGCGCTGATCGGGGGCGGGCTCACCGCGCCCGCCGCACAGGCCGCGCCGCCCGGCGGCACGCTCACCGACCTGGTCAACCCCTTCATCGGCAGCCAGAAGGACGGCAACACCTACCCGGGCGCCGCGGTGCCGTTCGGCATGGTGCAGCTCTCCCCCGACACCGGCCACACCACCGGCTACGGCTACGACGACGACCACATCCGGGGCTTCAGCTCGGTGCACGTCTCCGGCGTCGGCTGCGGGCTGGGCGGCGACCTGCCGGTGCTGCCCACCACGGGCGACATCACCGCGACCGACGACGCCGCGTACGCGGCCGCCTTCCGCCATGACGACGAGTCGGCCCGGCCCGGCTACTACCGGGTCGGCCTGACCTCGTACGGCGGGATCACCGCCGAGCTGACCGCCACCGCCCGCACCGGCCGGCAGCGCTACACCTTCCCGGCCACCGACAAGGCCAATGTGCTGCTCAACGCCGGGCAGTCGCTGCACCGGACGGTCTCCACCAAGGTCGAGGTGCTGGACTCCCGCACCGTGCGCACCGCCATCACCGGCCGCGGCTTCTGCCAGGACACCGCGCCGTACACCGTCTACACGATCACCCGCTTCGACCGGCCGTTCACCTCGTACGGCACCTGGGAGGGCGACACCGTCACGCCCGGGTCACGCGGGTCCACGGCGGGCGGCCGGCACGGCGCGTACGTCCGCTTCGACACCCGCGGGGACCGTACGGTCGAGGCGACCACGGCCCTCAGTTACGTCGACGCGGCGGGCGCGGCCCGCAACCTGCGCGCGGAGGGCGGGAGTTCGTTCGACCGGGCCAGGGCCGCGGCCGATGCCGCGTGGGAGCGGCGGCTGGCCCTGGTGCGGGCGCAGGGCGGCAGCCGGACGCTGCGCCGGACGTTCTACTCCTCGCTCTACCGGTCGTTCCTCGCGCCGAACCTCGGCAGCGACGTGGACGGCCGCTACACCGGTTGGGACCGCACGGTGCACCGGGTCTCGGAGTTCGGCGGCTCCGCCTACTACCAGAACTGGTCGCTGTGGGACACCTACCGCACCCAGGCCCAGTTGCTCGCGCTGCTGGCGCCGCGCGAATCACGCGACATGGCGCTGTCGGTGCTGCGGATCGACAAGGAGGGCGGCTGGCTGCCCAAGTGGGGCTACGGCACGGTCGAGACGAACATCATGACCGGCGACCCGGTCACCCCGTTCCTCACCAACGCCTATCAGCAGGGGCTGCTGAAGGGGCATGAGGAGGAGGCGTACGCGGCGCTCAGGAAGAACGCCGACGGGGTGCCCCCGGCCGCGTCCCCGGCCGTCGGGCGGGAGGCGAACGCGGAGTACCTGAGGAACGGTTTCGCGCCGTACGTCAAGGGCCGCCCGCACCGCAAGCCCGGCGACTCGGACTTCGACCACGGCGCCTCGGCGACCCTGGAGTACGCCCTGTCGGACGCGATGCTGGCGCAGATGGCGCGGGACCTGGGGCACACCGCGGACGCCGACCGCTATGCGGCCCGCGCGCAGAACTACCGGAAGATCTTCGACCCGTCGACCGGCTTCTTCCGGGCCCGGGACGAGCACGGCGCGTTCACCGGCCCGGCCGATCCGGCCAAGAGCGAGGGCTTCCACGAGGGCACGTCCTGGCAGTACCAGTGGCTGGTGCCGCAGGACCTGCCCGGGATGCTGCGGCTGATCGGCGGCCGGGAGGCGGCGGACGAGCGGCTCGACGCGTTCTTCGCGTACCGGAAGCTGCTGGCGGATCCGGAGAGGACCGCCCGTGAGGTGTGGGTCAACGGGCCGTACGACTACTACAACGCGGACAAGTACAACCCGCAGAACGAACCGGACCTGATCGCTCCGTACACCTATCTGTCCACCGGCCGGCCGTGGAAGACGACGGACGTGGTGCATGCGGCGCTGACGCTGTTCACCGACACGCCCAGCGGGATGACGGGGAACGACGACCTGGGGACGATGTCGGCCTGGATGGTGCTGTCGTCGATCGGGGTGTTCCCCGTGCAGCCGGGCACCGACACCTGGGGGCTGAGCACGCCGGTCTTCGACCGGGTGGAGCTGACGCTGGACCGGCGCTACTACCCCGCGGGGCACTTCACCATCACGGCACCCGGTACGTCCGCGTCGAACCGCTATGTCCAGTCGGTCCGTCTGGACGGCACCGACCGGGACCGTACGTACCTGACCACGGGTGAGCTGCGGAGCGCCCGCGCACTGGCCTTCCGGGTCGGTGCGGAGCCGTCCGGCTGGGGCACCGGCGAGCGGGCCGCGCCGCCGCCGGTGGGCACCGCGGCGCCGGGTGGTGCGGCCGGCCGGCGGTGACGGCACCCCGTTCGCCCGCGGCCGGCGGCACGGCGCACGGTCGCGGGCGAACGGGCGGCGAAGGGGGTGTGCGTGCCGCGGCGGGTGCGGGCGTCAGCCCTGCAGGGCCTGCCAGAACTCGTCGAAGGACATGGTGCCGTTCCGGTCGGTGTCCTTGGCCTTGATGACGGCCTCGGCGACCGGGCCGGTGACGAACGGGTCGCCCATCTCCGCCATCGCGTGCTTGAACTCGTCCGGCGTGACCTGGCCGTCGCCGTCCGCGTCGTACCGGTCGAACGTCGCCCTGGCCTCGTTGATGTCTGCCATGAGAGGTGCCCCCTTCGTGGTGCTGCGCAGTGCTGCGCGGTGGTGTTGCCTGGTGATCTGACCTGCGTACATTAGCGGACCGTCAAGAGGGGTCCGGGTGCCCCCTCCGCCGGGCCAGATAGCGGGCGGTGCGGCTGCCCGGGGCGGCGGCGACCGCGGCGGGGGTGCCCTCGGCCACGATCCGGCCGCCTTCGGCGCCGCCGCCCGGGCCGAGGTCGATGACGTGGTCGGCGCCGGCGACCACGCCCATGTCGTGCTCGACGACCACGACGGTGTGGCCGGCGTCGACCAGGCCGTGCAGCTGGCGCAGCAGCACCTCGGTGTCGGCCGGGTGCAGCCCGGTGGTGGGCTCGTCGAGCAGGTAGAGGGTGTGGCCGCGGCGGGTGCGCTGGAGTTCGGTGGCGAGTTTGATGCGCTGGGCCTCGCCGCCGGACAGTTCGGTCGCGGGCTGGCCGAGCCGGAGGTAGCCGAGGCCGACGTCCTGGAGGGTGCGCAGGCTGCGGGCGGCGGACGGGACGTCGGCGAGGAAGTCCGCCGCGGTGTCCACGGTCATGTCGAGGACGTCCGCGATGGTGCGGTTCCGGTGGGTGATCTGCAAGGTTTCCGGGTTGTAGCGGGCGCCGTGGCAGGCGGTGCACGGCGCGTACGTGCCGGGGAGGAAGAGGAGTTCCACCGCGACGAAGCCCTCGCCCTGGCAGGTCTCGCAGCGGCCGGCGGCGACGTTGAAGGAGAACCGTCCGACGGTGTAGCCGCGGGCCCGGGCCTCGTCGGTGGCGGCGAAGACCTTCCGCACCGCGTCGAACAGCCCGGTGTAGGTGGCGAGGTTGGAGCGCGGGGTGCGGCCGACCGGCTTCTGGTCGACCCGGACCAGCCGGTCGATCGCCGCCAGGCCGTCGGCGCCGGAGAGCCGGGCGCGGGCCATCGGTCCGGCCTCGGTCCCGGCGTCGGCGCCGTCCTCGGCGTCGGGCCGGCCGGCACCGAGGTGGTCCCCCACGGTCTCCGCGAGGACCCGGGTGACCAGCGTCGACTTGCCCGATCCGGAGACTCCGGTGACGGCGGTGAAGACGCCGAGCGGGAAGGCCGCGTCCAGTCCGCGCAGGTTGTGCAGGGTGACGCCGCGCAGGGTCAGCGTCCCGGAGGGGGTGCGCGGGGTGCGCCGCGGGGGCGGTTCGGTGGCGAAGAGGTAGCGGCGGGTGGCGGAGGCCTCGACGTCGGCGAGGGCCGCGACCGGGCCGCTGTGCAGGACCTGGCCGCCGTGTTCCCCGGCGCGCGGGCCGATGTCCACGATCCAGTCGGCGTGCCGCACCACGTCCATGTCGTGCTCGACCACGAACAGCGTGTTCCCGGCGTCCTTGAGGCGGCCGAGGACGGTGAGCAGGGCCTCGGTGTCGGCCGGGTGGAGTCCGGCGGACGGCTCGTCGAGGACGTAGACCACGCCGAACAGGCCGGAGCGCAGCTGGGTGGCGAGCCGCAGCCGCTGGAGCTCGCCCGCGGACAGGGTGGGTGCGGGCCGGTCCATGCTGAGGTAGCCGAGGCCGAGTTCGGTGAGGACCTCGATGCGGGCCACGAGGTCGCGGGCGAGCGCCGGGGCGACCTCGTCGTCGGTGCGGGCGGCGGTGGGGCGGAGCAGTGCGGCGAGGGCGCCGAGCGGCAGGCCGGCGAGGTCGGCGATGTCCCGGCCCTCGAAGGTGACGGCGAGCGCCTCGGGGCGCAGCCGCCGTCCGGCGCACCGCGGGCAGGGCTCGGCGACCATGAAGCCCTGGACGCGCCGCCTGAGCGTCTCGCTCTTGGAGTCGGCGAAGGTGTGCAGCACGTAGCGGCGGGCGCTCATGTACTGGCCCTTGTAGGGGCGCTGGATGCGACCGGCCTCGCGGACCGGGTGGACGGTGACGACGGGCTGTTCGTCGGTGAACAGGATCCAGTCGCGGTCGGCCTGCGGGAGTTCGCGCCAGGGCCGGTCGATGTCGTGGCCGAGGGTGGCGAGGATGTCGCGGAGGTTCTTGCCCTGCCAGGCACCGGGCCAGGCGGCGATGGCGCCCTCGCGGACGGACAGTGCGGGGTCGGGGACCAGGGACTCTTCGGTGACGCGGTGGACGGTGCCCAGGCCGTGGCATTCGGGGCAGGCGCCGGCCGCGGTGTTGGGCGAGAAGGCGTCGGAATCAAGCCGCTCCGTCATGCCCTCCGGGTAGTCGCCGGCGCGGGAGAAGAGCATCCGCAGGGTGTTGGAGAGGGTGGTGACGGTGCCGACGGAGGAGCGGGAGGTGGGCGCGGAGCGCCGCTGTTGCAGTGCGACGGCCGGCGGCAGCCCGGTGATGTCCTCGACCTTGGGCGCGCCGACCTGGTGGATCAGCCGCCGGGCGTAGGGCGCCACCGACTCGAAGTAGCGGCGCTGGGCCTCGGCGTAGAGGGTGCCGAAGGCGAGCGAGGACTTGCCCGATCCGGACACCCCGGTGAACGCGACCAGCGCGTCCCTCGGGATGTCCACGTCGATGGTGCGGAGGTTGTGCTCACGGGCGCCGCGCACCCGTACGTACGAGTCGGCCATCCGTCCATGATCGGGCACGGTCCGCGGTGAGCGGCGACGCGTCAGCCGGTGGCCGTCGCGGCGTCGATGCGCTCGCGGGCCTCCTCCCAGGGCAGCGGGGTGGCGACGACGGCCCGCAGCGCCCGGATCCGGCGCGGCGGCAGCCCGGCGGCGAGCACGCCGACCGCGCGGCCCTCCCGGCCGTAGAGCGCGAGGACGCGGCGCCCGGCCCGGTCGAGCACCGGGGTCTCGACCCGGTCGGCCCCCGCGGTCGGCCCGTACGCCTGGATCTTGAGGTCGTACTGGTCCGACCAGAAGTACGGGACCGGGGCGAACGGGCGGCGCTCCTGGGGGTCGGCGCCGTCCGCGGCCAGTTCGGCGAGCAGGTTGCGGGCGGCGGCCATGCCCTGTTCGGTGGCGTTCATCCGGTGCTCGATGCGCAGCGGGCGCCCGTGCACCGGGTGCTCCCAGCGGGCCACGTCACCGGCGGCGTAGATGCCGGGGGCGGCGGCGCAGTACGCGTCGCAGCGCAGCCCGTCGGTGGTGTCCAGGGCCGGGTCGTCGCCCAGCCAGCCGACGGCGGGGGTGGACCCGATGGCGAGCAGCACGGTGTCGGCGGCCAGCCGGGTGACTCCCCCTCCCCCTCCCCCATCGGCCAGCCGGACCGCGCTGACGGTGGTGCCCTCGGTGTCGAAACCGTCCACGACGCCGGTGCGCAGGGTGACGCCGCGGGCCCGGTGCTCCTCGGCGAGAAGTTCCCCGACCGCGGTGCCGACGGCGGCGGCCATGGGTACCGGGTCCTGGCCGACGAGGGTCACCTCGTGCCCCAACTCCCGTGCCACCGCAGCCGCTTCGCATCCCAGCACGCCGTTGCCGACGACCACCAGGCGGCGGCCACCGCCGGCGAGCCGGCCGCGCAGCGCCAGCGCGTCGTCGAGGGTGCGCAGGGTGTGTACGCCGGTGAGCGCGTCGGCGCCGGGCAGCGTACGGGCCGCGACCCCGGTCGCGATGATCACGCCGGCGCAGTCGAGCCGTTCGCCGTCGTCCAGCGTGAGGGTGCGGGCGGCCACGTCGAGACCGGTGGCCCGGGTGCCGAGCCGCAGGTCGAGGCCGAGCGGGTCGAGCTGTTCCTGGGTGCGCAGCAGCAGCCGCTCCGGGTCCCAGGTGCCGTGCAGCAGCTGTTTGGACAACGGCGGCCGGTCGTACGGGAGATGGGGCTCGTCACCGATGAGCGCGAGCGGGCCGGTCCAGCCGAAGCGGCGCAGCGCCTCGGCCGCGGCGAGGCCGGCCGCGGAGGCGCCGACGACGGCTATCGGGCGGGTGGTCACGCCTGGACCTCGATGACGGCGGCCGGGCAGATGGCGGCGGCCTCGCGGACCGCGTCGTGCTGGTCGGCCGGCGGTTCGGCGTCGAGCAGCACCACGACGCCGTCCTCGTCACGCTGGTCGAAGACCTCGGGGGCGATCAGTACGCACTGGCCGGCGGCGCAGCACTTGTCGGCGTCGACGGTGATCTTCATGGTGATTCTCCGTGGGGATGGGTGAGTTACGGGTGGAACGGATTGCCGGTCTACCAGGTGACGGGCCGGGCGTGGCAGCCATAGATCGACATGTCGGTACGGAACGGGATCTCCTCGACCGGAACCGCGGGCCGCATCGCCGGGAAACGGCGCAGCAACCGGCCGAGGACCACCTGGAGTTCGACCCGGGCCAGGGCCTGCCCGAGGCACCGGTGGATGCCGTACCCGAAGGCGACGTGGTGCCGGGAATCGGGGCGGGCGATGTCGAGCCGGTCGGCGCTCAGCCCGATCATGTTGGCGGTGGTCTCGTGCCCGGCGATCAGCAGCAGGGCGGCGAAGGCGGCCACCCGGTCGTGGTAGCCGGGCAGTTCACGTCACGCGGCCTCGCGTGCGTCGTCGGTGACGGTGCGGGGACAGGGCGGCCTCACCGCCCCATCGTCAGCCCGTCCTCGGCGGCGCCCCGGCTCAGCACCGCCGCGCGGATCCGGTCCCGGACGTCGCGGTGCGCGCCGGTCCGGGCGAGGTTCCGCACCCGGACCCGGGTGCCCTGTTCGGCGAGCTGCGGAACGTAGGCGGCCTCGGTGACCCGCCAGCGCCCGCCGGGCCGCTCGGGCGGCGCGAACCGGAAGCGGGCGAGGGTGCCCCAGTTGCCGCGCGGCTGCCTCATCGCACCGGAGACCTGGTCGCCGAGTCCGTAGACGACCCAGGTGCCGTTGACCTTCTCGTACGGCTGCGGGGTGTGCGCATGGGTACCGACGATCAGGTCGATGTCGGGCCGGCCGTCGGTCTCGGCGGCGGTGAGCGCCCGGGCCAGCGCGAGCTGCTCCTCGTCCGGGGCGGTCCGGTACTCGGTGCCCCAGGCGGGACTGACGACCACGACGTCCGCACCGGCCCGGCGGGCCGCCCGGGCATCGGACACGATCGTCTTCTCCTCCAGCAGATTCACCGCCCGGGCCGCGTCGTCCGGCGGCCCGTCGCCCTCGATGCCGTCGGTGTACGACAGATGGGCGACCCGCGCCCCACCGGGAGCCCGCAGCAGCACCGGCCGCGCGGCCTCGGCACCGTCCCGGGCCGCCCCCGGGTGCCGCAGCCCGACCGTGTCCAGCGCGTCCAGGGTCCGGCGGATCCCTGGCAGCCCCTGGTCGAGGACGTGATTCGACGCGATCCCGCAGGAGTCGTAGCCGGCCGCCTTGAGCGCGGTGGCGATCTGCGGCGGCGACTGGAGGAGCGGGTACCCGGTGAACGGCCCGTCGAGCGGCCCGAGCGGCGCGTCCAGATGACACAGCGCCACATCGGCCCCGGAGACGACCGGTGCCACACCCTTGAGCATCGGCCGGAAGTCGTAGCCGTAGCCGTCGAGGGGCGCGTCCTCCTGCGCGGTGTCCAGCACCTCGGGGTGCGTGGGGATCACGTCCCCCGCGGCGACGAGCGTGAACGACCGCGGAGCCGCGCGCTCGACCACGCGGGCCCGCGCGGACGGACGAACCTCCCCACCCGTCCGCGCCCCCGAGCCGGGCGCCTCCGCACCGGCGCCGCGCCGCGTCACCGAACGCCCGGCCCCACAGCCCGCGGCCAGCGCACAGGCCAGCACACCGGCCACGCCCGCCCGACCGATAGCCGCATACCGCCCATATCTGCCCATACCCGACAGATATCATGCCCATTGCTATCCCTCCCACGTACCCGTCTGTCCCGCCGCGGGTCTTGCTCGCCGTTGCGCTTTGCGGCGCCTCGCACGTAGCCGTCTGTCCCGCCGCGGGGCTTGGTCGCCGTTGCGCCTGGCGGCGGGCGTGGTGTTGTCGGGTGCGGTGCCGGCCCTCCAGACTTCGTCCTCCGGTCCAGCCCCTCCCGTGAGTGGGAGGTGAGCGCTGGTTGGGGGCGGGCCTGATCTGTTGCCTGCGCGCAGGTGGGCATTACCTGCACCCCCACCGTCCTTAACTTTCCCCCTCACGGGAGGGGACGGGCCGGAGGGGCCGGTTGTGTGGACGTAAAGCGTCAGCAGTCCACACAACCGGCCCCGGAGGCCCGTCACCGCACCCACAAACCACCCAGCCCGCCGCAGGCGCAACGGCGAACAACACCCGCGGCGCGACAGACAGGTACGTGGGAGGCGCCGCAAAGCGCAGCGCCCCGCGGCGGGACAGCCAAGTACGTGGGAGGGAGCGTCCACGACGATGTACGCGGCGGCCAGAGCGAGTTGACGAACACTCAGGTACTGGCAGAGCTGGCCGAATCGTGACGGAGCGATCCGGCCATCGGGTGCCCGACAGCCTCTAGGGTCGGACGTATGAGTGCGCGCGGGGAGCGGGAACCGGTTCATGTGACGGTGTGGGACGAGGCGACGCCCGGGGCGCCGCGGGTGCTGCTGGTGCACGGCACCATGACCTGGGGGACGGAGTGCTTCGCCGGGCAGCGGCCGCTGGCCGAGATGTTCCGGCTGGAACTGGTCGACCGCCGCGGCTTCGGCGACAGTCCGGACATCGCCCGCAGCGACTACGAGACGGACGCCGAGGACGTTCTCCGGCTCCTCGGGCACGGGGCGCACCTCGTGGGGCATTCGTACGGCGCGGCCGCCGTGATGCTGGCCGCGTCCGCGCGCCCGGAGGCGGTGCAGTCGCTCACCCTCATCGAGCCGGCCCCGCTCCGTACCGCGGCCGGACATCCCACCGTGGCGGCCGCGGTGCGGCGGATCCGGGAGGCGTTCGGCGCGTTCGACACCGCCCGGATGGACCCGGAGGTGTACCTGCGGGTGTCCACCGAGCCGTACGGGCTGCCGGTGCCCGAGCCGACCCCGCGGATGCTGCGCGCGGCGCGGTCGGCGATGCGCGAACGTCCCGTATGGGACGCCGAGTTGCCGCTCGGCCCGCTGACCGCGGCCACGCTGCCCAAGGTCGTCATCAACGGCACCTGGGAGACCGCGCATCCGGAGTACCGGGAGTTCACCGGCGCGGCGCTGGCGGCCTGCGGGGAGTACCTCGCCGAGGCGATCGGCGCCCGCCACGTCCAGGTGAGCGGCGCCGCGCACGCACCGCACCAGGAGCGTCCCGACGAGGTGAACGCGGTGCTCACCCGGTTGTGGCAGAGCTGACCGGGAGGTCTCCCGCACGGGAGGGCGGCCCACGGAGGTGCCGCGGGCGGCTCAGGCGACCTCGATGCCGTACTCCTGCACCAGAGCGGTGAGGCCGCCGGGGTAGCCCTTGCCGCCGATGACGAAGTCCCAGTCGCCGCCGGCCCGTTGCCGGAAGGAACCCAGGACCAGTGCAGTCTCGCCGCGCCGCCCGTCGGAGACCACCAGCTGCCCCTGCTCCTCCCCCGCGGCGTCCAGCAGCCGGATCCGGGCGTCGGTGAAGCCGGCGAGGTCGGCGTCGGGGTTGGCCTGGGGGTCGACGGCGGCGACCAGGACCAGCCGGTCGGCGTCCGGTGGCAGCCCCTCGAAGTGCACCCGCACCGCGGCCCGGTCGGGGGCGGTGCCGGGCAGCATCCGTACCGAACCGTCCGGTGTGCACGGGTTGTTGTAGAAGACGAAGTGGTCGTCGCTGAGCACGGTGGTCCCCTTGCAGACCAGGGCGCAGACGTCGAGGGCCACGTCCCCGGACCAGGTCATGCCGAGGACGTTGTGGTCCGGTGTTCCGCCGGAGGAGGCGGTGGGGGCGGGCGCGCCGTCGGGGTCGGTGTCGGTGCCGGGGGCGGGCGTGCCGAGGCGGCCGCGGAGACCGTAGCGGCCGAGCAGGTCGACGAGTTCGGGGCCGGCGATCAGGCTGAGCGGTTTGCCGTTGGCGAAGGTGTGCGCGCCGGGGCCGAAGCGGGAGGTGGTCACCAGCACGCCCTTGTTGGCGCCTTCGGACTGGACGGTGCCGTAGAGGTCGCGGACCGCGGTGGGCGGGACGGTGTTGCGGTAGCGCTTGACCTGCACGACGATCTTGCCGCCGCGGATCGGGTCGGGGTCCAGCGCGTCCACGTCCACCCCGCCGTCGCCGGACCGCTGGGTGGTGACGGCCTGCATGCCCATCGCGCGGAACAGTTCCGCGATCAGGTTCTCGAAGGCGATCGGGTCCATCTCGTAGAGGTCCGGCTCGGTCTCGCCGCCGTGCGAGACGACCGTGCCCGCACCGCCGACGTCGTCCGGCAGCCGTCCGGGCCGTACCGCCGTGCGCTGGTCCGGCCGGGCGGCGAGCTGCCCGCGCAGGCCGTCGGTCAGGCACTCCACGGCGCTGACCCGGTCGAGGTGGAGGGCGTCGAAGGCGCCGCGCGGGGCCATGACGGTGGCGAGGTACACCTGCGCGGGGCGGCCGGTCGCCGGGTCGACGTCGTCCACGAAGCCGTTGAGCGCCACCGAGTCCAGCGCGCCGTAGGTGTCGGCGGCGAAGAGGTCCCGCAGGACCAGCAGCATGCTCTGGGCCAGGACGTCGCGGTAGAGCGCCCGGCGCTGGGCGGCCGGCCGGGCGGTCTCCTTCTCCTGGTCGGCACCGGCCTGGTACCGGACGGCCTTGGTCTCGGGGACGACGGCGTAGCCGGGCAGTTCCCAGTCCAGGACGAGCTGGCGGGCGGTGGGTTCGTAGGCGGCGGTGACCCGGCGGGGGAACCCCTCCGGCCAGGCGGTGGAGGCGTAGAGCGCGGCGGAGAAGTACTCGACGGCGGCCTCGGCGTCGCCGTTGCGCAGGCCGGTCAGCAGTTCCTCGATGCCGGCGTTGTGCTGCCGGATCCCGTCCAGCGCACCGGCGGCCCACTGGTCGTACTGCCGGCGGTAGGCGGCGAGTTGGTTCTGCCGCTGGTGTTCGGCGGACTGCGCGGCGTACCAGTCCTGTTCGTACCGGGCGCGGGCCTCCTCCTGGGCGCGGTCGCGGCGGGCCGCGCCCAGGTGCCAGCCGCCGGGGGGCGCCTGATAGCGGGCGGGGTCGGGCATCGGTACGGGGGTGGCGAGGGCGCCCGGCGCGAACTCCTCGATGCGCTCGGGGCGCAGCAGCGCGGCGGCGGTGAACGCCGGGGCCCGGCAGCCGTCGGCGAGCAGGCCGGTGAGCGCGGCGACCCGGGCGTCCAGCTCCTCGGTCCGGCGGCGGGCGTCCGCCTCGCGCTGCTGCCGGTAGGCCGCCTGGCGTTCCCGGTGCAGCCGCGCCATGGCCCGTTCGGCGTCCCGGGCCTGCCGTTCCTGGTCGCGCTGCGCCTGGGCGTACGCGCGGCGCTGGGCTTCCTCCCGGCGCTGCTGCTGGCGCTGCGCCTCGGCCCAGACGGCCATTAATCCATGGGAACGGCGGCTCATGTCGACTCTTCGTCCTCCCCCCGGGGCGGCGGCCCCCCGGAACCCTGTGGAAGCGGTTTCACCAGCGCTGTTGCGGCTGACCGTCGCAGTCGACTCTAGCGGGAGCGGGTGCCGGGGCGGTGGGGCGGAGGTGGGCGATGGCGAATGCGCTCATGGGACGGCCTTCCCGTGGAAGCGGAGGTGAGGGCGCCACCCACGCTTCCAGGCCGCCGCGGCGGGGTCGATTACCTCGGGGGTCATCCGCCTGCCGGCCCCGGCCCGCCGCCGCCCCGAAGGAATCGCGCCCTGGGGCGGCGCGAGGACTTCGTGGCACCAACTCCCGTACGGAGAAGGGGTATTGAGCGCATCGGGGCCCTCAGATCGCTCCCCCGTGCTCCGCCCAGTACGGGTCCCGCAGCCGGCGTTTGAAGAGCTTGCCGGACTCGTCGCGCGGCAGCCGCCGCTCGAAGACGACGGCCCGCGGGACCTTGTACCCGGCGAGCCGCTCGGCGACGTGGCCGCGTACCGCTTCCGCGGTGAGCCGTACGCCCGGCTCGGTCTCCAGGTGCGCGGCGAGGACCTCGCCGAACTCCTCGTCGGGAATGCCGAACACCGCGGCGTCCCGCACCCCGTCCAGCGCCAGCAGCGCGGCCTCGATCTCCGCGGGGTAGATGTTGACGCCGCCGGAGATGACCATGTCGTTGCGGCGGTCGCTCAGGTAGAGGTAGCCGTCCGTGTCGAGATGGCCGATGTCGCCGATGGTGACGTAGCCGGGCAGGCCAGGCGCCTCCATGGCGGCGCGCTTGTCCGGGTCCCCGAGGTAGGTGAACTGCGGCCAGTCCTCGGACGGTTTGAGGTAGATGTCACCGGTGGCGCCGGGCGGCAGCGGCTGCCCGACGCGGTCGAGGACGGCGACCTCGCCGGTCCCGCTCGCCCGGCCGACGGTGCCGGGGTGGGCCAGCCACTCCGCGCTGTCGCACCACGTCACCGCGCCGGTCTCGCTGCCGCCGTAGTACTCCCGCAGGACCGGTCCCAGCCAGTCGATCATGGCGTGTTTCACATGCGGCGGACAGGGCGCGGCGGCGTGCACCACGGAGGTGAGCGACGACAGGTCGTAGCGCTCGCGGACGTCCTTGGGGAGCCGCAGCAGTCGTACGAACATCGTGGGCACGACCTGTACCTGCTCGATGCGGTGCCGCTCGACCAGGCGCAGGAACTCCTCGGCGTCGAAGCGCGGCATCAGCGTGATGTCGAGGCCGGCGGCGAGTGCGAGGACGGCGTGCTGGCTGGGGGACGCGTGGTAGAGCGGCGCGGGGATCAGCGTACGGCCGCCGGGGGCCACCGCGAAGTACTCCAGGAACCGCTGCACCCCCTGCTCGAGCCGGTCCGGTGCGACGGGGGCGCGCAGAACTCCCTTGGGGCGCCCGGTGGTTCCGGAGCTGTAGATGACGGTGGGCGGGCGTTCCGCGGCGGGCCGGTCCAGCGGGTCGTGGCCGGCCAACCAGTCGTCGAGCAGCGGGTGCGCGCCGGTGGGCGGGCACGCGGTGATGCCGCAGGCGGCCGCCACCCCGGCGGGCACCGCCACCTCGACGAGGCGGGCGTTCTCCGGCAGCACGGCCGCCACCCGGTCCAGCAGGTCGGTGTGGACGAAGACCACCTTGCTGCCGCTGTCGGTGAGGACGTGCCGCAGGTCGTCGTGGCGGAAGTGCCAGTTGACCGGGACCGCGGAAGCGCCGAGCAGGGCGGCACCGGCGGTGATCTCCAGATGCGCGGGCTCGTTGCGGAGGACCACGGCGATCCGGTCGCCCGGCCCGACTCCCGCCTCCCGTAAGCCACTTGCGATCCGCGCCGCGCGGTCGGCGAACTCCGGGTAGCCGCGCTCCTGCCCGGCACAGCGGATCGCGGGGGTACCGGCGGCGGGCGGGGCGACGGCTTCCATGGGACCTCCAGTGGCTGCGGCCGGTCGGCTCATTGAACAGCCAACCGCGGTGGTTCACCAGGTCGCGGGGCGCCCGAGCGGCCCGGCGGGACGTCCGACCGTACGTATCTCGGCCAATCACCGACGACCACTTTGCTCCGATCAATGAGTCCATCCGGACCCCTCGGAGCCTTCAGGAGCACCTGCGTCCCTTCAGTGCTCCGATGTTTGTCGTGTTCGGGGGCTTCCGGTCGCGGGGCCGGGCCTGCACCATGCGGGAGGACACGGGAGGCGCGCGCCCGGTTCGCCGACGGGACCATCCGACCCGAGGGAGCGAGCGATGCACAGCCGCAGGAGACCGTTCCGGAGACCGCGAGTCGTGGTGGCGCTGGCTGCGCTGCTGCTGGCGGCGGTGGGCGGTTCGGGGGCCGCCGCCGCGCCCCCGCCGCGCCCCGCCGAGGGGCCCGGGACCAACCACGCGACCGACGACCCGTTCACCGCGCCGCGCACCGCGTGGTGGCGCACGGACCGCTTCGGGATGTTCATCCACTTCGGCGCGTACTCGAACCTGGAGGGCGAGTACACCCGGCCGGACGGCTCGGTCTGCCGCAACGCGGAGTGGATCGAGCGCGAGTGCGGCATTCCGCGGGCGGAGTACGAGAAGCAGGCCGCCGCCTTCAACCCGTCCGGCTTCGACGCCGAGGCGATCGTCCGGGCCGCCAAGGACGCCGGGCAGCGCTACCTCGTCATCACCGCCAAGCACCACGACGGCTATGCGATGTGGCCGACCCGGCAGAACACCTGGAACCTGCGGGACCACTCCGCGTTCGACAAGCGCCGCGACCTCCTCGCCGAGCTGAAGCGGGCCGCCGACGCCGCCGGCATCCGGCTCGGCTTCTACTACTCGATCTGGGACTGGCACGACCCGGACTTCGCCGACCCGGCGGCCTTCCCGCGGTACAAGAAGCGGATGTACGGCCAGCTCGCGGAGCTGATCGAGAACTACGACCCGGCGCTGCTGTGGTTCGACGGCGAGTGGGACGCGGACCGCCCCACCAACCGCTGGTCCCGACAGGACGGCGCCGAACTCCAGGCGTATCTGCACCGGCTGAAGCCGGACCTGATCGTCAACAACCGGGTCGGCAAGCGCGACGTGGTCGACGGTGACTTCGGCACGCCGGAGCAGGAGATCCCCGCCGAGCCGGTGGACGGCCAGCTGTGGGAGAGCTGCATGACGCTCAACGACCACTGGGGGTACGCCCGTTACGACGGCAACTGGAAGTCGCCGGCGACCGTCGTCCGCAATCTGCTGGACGTGGCGAGCCGGGGCGGCAACTACCTGCTGAACGTGGGCCCCGACCGGCTCGGCCGGATCCCGCAGCCGGCCGTCGACCGGTTGCGGGAGACCGGCCGCTGGTTGGCCGCGCACGGGCAGGGCGCCGCGGTGTACGGCGCCGGGCACACCGGACTGGTCGCCGCGCCGTCGTGGGGCGCGGTCTCCCGGCGCGGCGACGAGCTGTACGCCTCGGTCACGTCGTGGCCCGCGGCCGGTGCGGCCCTCCACCTGACCGCGCGGGCGCCCTTCCGGATCACGGCGGCCCGGGTGCTGGGCAGCGACCGGCGGGTGACGGTGGTCCCGGCCGGCGACGGCTACGACCTCACACCGTCGGGACCGGCCCCCGATCCGCCGGCGGGCGTCCTCCGGCTGACGATCGAGCCGCCGCCCGAGGCGCCGGCCGGCACCGGCACCGGACTGACCGCGCAGAGCTGGGCGAACGACTCCTTCACCGGCCCGCCCGCGGTGACCGGCGTCGACCCGACGGTGAACAAGTCCTACCGCTTCGACGGCTCACCGGATCCCGGCATCCCCGCCGATCACTTCAGCACCCGCTGGACCGGCTCCCTGCAGCCGCGCTTCGACGAGACGTACACCCTCACCACCGTCTCGGACGACACCGTGCGGCTGTGGCTCGACGGCCGGCTGCTGATCGACAGCGCGACGCCGCACGGCCCGAAGGTGGACAAGGCCACCGTCGCCCTGAAGGCCGGTCACCGGCACCGCATCCGGATCGACTACGCGGAGCGGACCGGCGAGGCGCACATGAAACTGCTGTGGTCGAGCCCGAGCCAGTCCCAGCAGATCGTGCCGCAGCGCCGGCTCTACCCGGACTGATCGCCGGCCGCGCGGCCCGGGCGACGCCGGTGCACCCGCCGTCCGCGGCGCCTGACCGGGCGTCGGCCCTGACCCTGGAGGGGGCTACCCCAAGGGTCAGGGCCGACGTCCGAGCGGTCAGTCGATGCCGCGGAAGATGTGCGGCTCGCCGGGATCGTCGTCACAGCCGGCCAGCCGCACCGGCCCGCAGCGGTCCCAGACTTCGAGGTTACGGACTTCCTTGATCCGACCTGGTCGCTCGCCCGCCCGCTTCAGCCGGGGTTGCTTGGGTTGAACCTTGTGCACAGCCACCACGCACTCCTTCATCGAGGTATTGGTCCGACGCGGTGGCGCCTCGCTTCACAGAGCGGGAAGTCGACCAAGGTTTGTGGCGTTCCCGCGACGGGCCAATGGTGTTGGCGTCTCCCAGATAGGTCGTCCGTCGACCCTCAGAGTAACTACGGCGCTCGCGCCGCGCTCGACGTTTTCCGGCGAGATGGTCATGTCGCCGGAAGGCGGGAATAGCACCCCCTCGGAAAATCGGGACGGCGCCCTTGGGACACGGGGACGGCGCCCTCGGGAAAACGGGACGGCGCCGCGGAAATGTGATGCACCTCATACACCCGAATGGCTCCCGGGTTGCTGCATTTGCCCCGATCCGTACGCTGGAGAGTGACTGGCGAGAGACCGCGCGGACGGAGTGTTCCCGGGTGCGCGGCGGCAGTGCTACCCATGGGCGGGTGGCATGGTTCTCGGATTCCGGTTACTGGCTCGGCCGGCTGGTCTTCCAGCGGCTGCTGGCCGTTCTCTACCTGCTCGCGTTCCTCGCGGCGCTACGTCAGTTCCGGGCGCTCATGGGGGCGCGCGGGATGCTCCCGGTGCCCGAGTACGTGGCCCGGGTGCCGTTCCGCTCGGCGCCCTCGGTGTTCCACTGGCGCTACTCGGACCGCCTCTTCGCGGGCTGGTGCCGGTGCGGGTTGGTGCTGTCGGCGGCGGTGGCGGCGGGTGCCGCGGACGCCGTGCCGCTCTGGGCGTCGATGGTGCTGTGGGCCGTGCTCTGGGCGCTGTACCTGTCCATCGTGAACGTCGGGCAGACCTGGTACAGCTTCGGCTGGGAATCGCTGCTGCTGGAGTCGGGCTCCCTGGCGGTGTTCCTCGGCAACGCCGACACCGCGCCGCCGGTGCTGATCATGTGGCTGCTGCGCTGGGTGCTGTTCCGGGTGGAATTCGGTGCCGGCCTGATCAAGATGCGCGGTGACCGCTGCTGGCGGGACCTGACCTGCCTCTACTACCACCACGAGACCCAGCCGATGCCCGGCCCGCTGAGCTGGTTCTTCCACCATCTGCCCAAGCCCCTGCACAAGGTCGAGGTGGCCGCCAACCACGTCGCCCAACTCGGCCTGCCCGTGCTGCTGTTCACCCCGCAGCCGATCGCCGGCTGGGCCGCCGCCGCGATGGTCGTCACCCAGCTGTGGCTGGTGCTGTCCGGCAACTTCGCCTGGCTGAACTGGGTCACCATCGCGCTCGCCGCGTCGGTCGCCGCACCCCTGTGGGCGCGGCCCGATGTGCCGCTGCCCACCCCTCCGCTCTGGTTCGAGGTCCTGGTCCTGATCGCCACCGCCGGCGTCGCCTGGCTCAGCTACCGCCCGGCCCGCAACCTGCTCACCCGGCAGCAGATGATGAACACCTCCTACGAGGCGCTGCACCTGGTCAACTCCTACGGTGCCTTCGGCAGCATCACCCGGGTGCGCCGGGAGATCGTCATCGAGGGCACGGCGGACGCGGTGACCGGGCCCGGGACGACCTGGCAGGCGTACGAGTTCCACGGCAAGCCGGGCGACGTGCGCCGGGTGCCGCGTCAGTTCGCGCCGTATCACCTGCGGCTGGACTGGCTGATGTGGTTCGCCGCGCTGTCCCCCGCCTACGCGCGGTCCTGGTTCGTACCGCTCGTGGCGCGGCTGCTGGAGAACGACCGGGACACCCTGCGGCTGCTGCGCACCAATCCGTTCCCCGACCTGCCGCCGGCCCGGATCCGGGCCCGGGTCTTCCGCTACCGCTTCACGACCTGGCGGGAACGGCGGGAGACCGGAGCGTGGTGGCACCGGACCGAGGAGCGGGAGTTCCTGGCGCCGATCGGGCGGTCAGCTCTGTCCGGAAGGCGATGACCATGGCGCGCGCATGGCGCAGTCCTATGCGGGCGAACTCCTGCTCCAGCACGGCGAGTTCGGACAGCGTCTCGTCCAGGTCGTGGCCGAGCCGGGCGCGGGACTTGGCCAGCCCCAGCCGGGACAGCGCCTCCCCGCGCGGCTCCTGCATCGCGCGGAACTCCCCCAGCGAGAGGGTGTAGGTGTCCCGGGCCGCGGCGTAACGGCCCGCGCGGTACAGCACGTTGCCGCGCATCTTGTGGTTGTAGGCGAGCGCGCTGGCCAGGTCCATCCGGCGGCAGACCGCCTCCGCCTCGGACAGCAGCGTGAGCGCCCGCTCGGTCTCGCCCCGCACCGACAGCACATCGGCGACCCCCCGCAGCGACCAGGCGCGGCCCCGGGCGTCATCGCCCTCCTCGGCTATCCGGGCGGACTCCTCGAACAGCTCCAGGGCCTTGTCGTGGTCGCCGGTGTTGCGGTGCATCTGGGCGATGCCGGACATCGCCCAGACCGTGTGCCGGGTCTCGCCGTGCGCCCGCGCCTGGGCGAGGAGCTGCTCGTGGAGCTCGGCGACCGCGGCGTAATCGCCCTGTATGCGGCCGGTCTCGGCGAGTCCGGCGAGCGCGTAGCCGTGTGCGAGGCGGTCGCCGCCGCGGTCGGCCAGCGCGACGGCGTGGGTGAGCAGCCGGCGGGCCAGCGGCAGCGTGCCGCACTGGCGGGCCAGCGTGCCGCCGCTCCACAGCGCCCAGGCCATGGCGCCGGCGTCACCCGCGCTCCGGGCGCTGCGGTAGCTCTCCCGCCAGGCGTCGTTGGCCTCGGCGACCCGGCCGAGCCGCCGGTTGGCCTCGGCGACCGCGAGCCCGGCCCGGGCCCGCTCCAGCGCCGTGCCCGCCTCGGTGCGCGCCCGGCTCGCCGTGGCCAGCACCTCCTCGTAGGACGAATTCACGCCCAGTGCCGCGCCCAGCTCGCCCTGGTATTCCGGTGCGAACGCCTTGCCGTACATCAATCCGGGACCTCTCGATCATTTCCGTGCTTGATCACGAAAGTACGAGCGATCGGGGGTCCGGCGAATCAACCCACGTATGGGTCCTTCCGTACAACTGGAGTGCTACGCAAGGGGTACCTGGTCATCTTGCGGATGTAGGGGTCTCTCAGGGTCGAACCCTGAGAGGGCAAGGCGCAGACGCGCTCCGAGCCGTTGCACCCTGCGCAATTCGGGTTGCAGCTCTTGCCGACGCGGGCGGGGCGGGCCACCCTGCTCCCATGACGGAAGCGCGCACGGATTCGCGTACAGGGGCGGCGGCCGGACCCGGGATCGGCCGCCGCCGGTTCCTCGGGACCGTGGCGGCGGGGGTGACCGCGGCCGCCGGTGCGGGGGTGCTGACCGTCGGCGACGCGGCGCCCGCCCGGGCCGGACGCCCTGCCGCCCGTCGTCCGCACGGCCCCCGCCCGCTCTTCCTGGGCACCTACACGTCGAAGGAGGGCGGCGGCACCGGCATCGGCCTGGCCACGTACGACACCGCGACCGGCCGGATCACCGCCACCGGCGTGGTCACCGGCGTCCCCGACCCGTCCTACCTCGCCCTCGCCCCGTCCGGCCGCACCCTCTACGCGGTCGACGAGCAGCAGGACGGCCAGGTGACCGCCCTCGCGCTGGCACCGGACGGCCCGCCCACCGTGCTGGGCGCCCGGTCCACCGGCGGGGCCGGCCCCTGCCATCTGTCGGTGCACCCCGGCGGGCGCTGGCTGCTGAGCGCCAATTACCTCTCGGGCAGCGTGGCCGTCCACCCGATCGACCGGGCCACCGGAGCCCTCGGCGCGCGCACGGACCTGGTCACCCACAGCGCTCCCCCGCCCGGCCCCGGACAGGACGGGCCGCACGCCCACCAGATCATCACCGGCCCCGACGGCCGCCACGTCCTCGCCGTCGACCTCGGCAACGACACCGTCTACAGCTACCGGCTCGATCCCACGGCCGGAAAACTGACCCAGGTGTCGGCCGCGTCCCTGCGCCCCGGCGCCGGCCCCCGGCATCTCACCTTCCACCCCACCGGCGACTTCGCCTATCTGGCCAACGAGGTGGACAACACGGTGGTGGTCTGCCGCTACGACCGCCGGACCGGGCGGCTGACACCCGGCGCACCGCAGTCCACCGGGACCGGCCCGGGCACCAGCTATCCGGCCCAGATCCTGGTCACCGCCAACGGGCGATACGCGTTCCTCGCCAATCGCGGCCACAACAGCCTCACCCGCTACGCCGTGGCGGCGGGCGGCGCGCGGCTCGTGCTGCTGGACACCGTGCCCGTGGGCGGCGACTTCCCCCGGCAGATCGCCTTCTCCCCGGACGAGCGGTGGCTCTTCGCCGCCAACCAGAAGTCCGGCACGGTCACGGTCTTCTCCGTCACGGCCCGCACCGGGACCCTGACCCCCGTAGGGGAACCCTTCGCCGCGCCCCTCCCCGTCTGCGCCCTCCCCCTCTGAACGCCCGGCCCCGCCCCGCGTTCTCGCGCCCGTCCGCTCCGAAACACCGCGGCAACAGTCCCGCAGGGTTGGCCGATTAGCGTCGCCCCCCATGAGCGCCAAGGCAGCAGCAGGGAAAGCGACACCGCACACCACCCCGGCGGAACGGACGGACCGGACGGAACAGACGGAGCGGAGCGGTCTCCGGCACACCCTCAAGCGCCGCCACATGCAGTTGATCGCGCTGGGCGGGGTCATCGGCGCCGGGCTGTTCGTGGGCAGCGGGGTCGTCATCCGGTCCACCGGCCCGGCCGCCGTGCTCTCCTTCCTGGCGGCCGGCACCCTGACCGTACTGATCATGCGGATGCTGGCCGAGATGACCGTGGCCCGCCCCGTGCCGGGGTCCTTCTACGTCCATGTCCGCGAGACCCTGGGACCGCGTGCCGGGTTCGCCGTCGGCTGGCTGTACTGGTACTTCTTCGTGATCGTGGTCGCCGTGGAGGCGGTGGCGGGCGGCCGCATCGTCCAACTCTGGCTGCCCGGAGCGCCGTTGTGGGCGATCAGCCTGGTCCTGATGGCGCTGCTGACCGCCACCAACATGGTGTCGGCGCGCTCCTACGGGGAGTTCGAGTACTGGTTCTCGTCCGTCAAGGTCCTCGCGATCGTCGTCTTCCTCTTCCTCGGCGCGCTGTACGTACTGGGGCTCTGGCCGCACGCGCACGGCGGGCTGGCCCTGCTCACCGCGCACGGCGGGTTCGCCCCGGCAGGGCTCGGCGCGGTGCTGACCGCCGTGGTGCCCTGCATCGGCTTCTTCACCGGCGCGGAGATCGTGACCATCGCGGCGGCCGAGTCGGTCGAGCCGGAGCGGGCGGTGGCGGACGCGATCCGTTCGATCGTCCTGCGGGTGGTGGCGTTCTACGTCCTGTCGGTCTTCGTGGTGGTGGCGGTGGTGCCGTGGACCTCGAAGGCGATCGAGGTCAGTCCGTACGCGGCGGTGCTGGACCGGCTCGCGGTACCGGCGGCCGGCACGGTCATGAACGCCGTGGTCCTCGTCGCCGTGCTCTCCTGCCTCAACTCCGCGCTCTACACGTCCTCCCGGATGCTGTTCGCCCTCACCCGCAACGGGGACGCGCCCCGCGGCATGAGCAAGGTCAGCGCGAGCGGTGTGCCCCACCGGGCGCTGCTCGCCGGCACCTCGGTCGGCTACCTCTCGGTGATCGCCGCGTGGATCTCCCCCGACGTCGTCTTCACGTTCCTGATCAACTCCTACGGCGCCATCGCCCTGTTCGTCTATCTGGCGATCGCCGTGGCCCAGCTCCGCATGCGCCGCACCCTGGAACGCACCGAGCCGTCCCGCCTCACCCTGAAGATGTGGCTCTTCCCCTGGCTCAGCCGTCTCACGGTCGCCCTGCTCACCCTGGTGATCCTCACCATGGCCTTCCTCCCCACCACCCGCCCCCAGTTCTGGCTCAGCCTGCTGACGGTCGCCGTGGTCCTCACCGCCTACGAAGTCCGCCGCCGGGGGACGCGGGACACCGCCTGAACCCGGGGAACGGGATTCCTTCCTTACCGCCGGTTTACCACTCATTTGCGCAGGATGGGGGCGAGAAGGCAACTGCCCCGCGCCGTGGGGCATCTGAGGGAGGACCAGTCGTGCGCGCACCCGCCGCCGAGCACCCCCGTCGGCCGGTGCCGTGGTTGCGGCCGACGATCCGGGTACGGCTGACGCTGCTGTACGGCGGGATGTTCCTGGTGGCCGGGGTCGTGATCGACGCACTGATCGGTGACTGCCTCCGGGCGCACGGGGCGCTGACGCTGGACGACTTCGTGCACCGTTCGTTGCTGGCGTTGCTGGGGTTGACGGTGGTGGCGTTCGCGTTCGGTTATGCGATGGCGGGGCGGGTGCTGTCGCCGTTGGGGCGGATCACGCGGACCGCGCAGCGGGTGGCGGGGTCGGATCTGCACCGGCGGATCGAGTTGGGGGGGCCGGACGACGAGCTCAAGGAGCTGGCGGACACCTTCGACGAGATGCTGGACCGGCTGGACCGGGCGTTCGAGTCGCAGCGGCGGTTCGTGGCCAATGCCTCGCACGAGCTGCGGACGCCGTTGGCGATCAACCGGACGCTGCTGGAGGTGCAGCTGGCCGATCCGGACGCCTCGCCGGAGCTGGCGCAGCTGGGCAAGACGCTGCTGGCCACCAACGAGCGCAGTGAGCAGTTGGTGGAGGGGTTGTTGCTGCTGGCGCGCAGTGAGAACCGGGTCGTGGACAAGAAGCCGGTGGATCTGTCCGAGGTCGCCGCTCAGGCCGTGGACCAGCTCCGTGAGGAGGCGCAGGCCAAGGGCGTGGTGCTGCGTGGGGTGCGCCAGCAGGTCTTCGTGCAGGGCAATGGTGTGCTGCTGGAGCGGATCGCGCTGAATCTGGTGCAGAACGCGGTGCGCTACAACGTGCCCGAGGGGTGGGTGGAGGTGAGCACCGAGCCGCAGCCGGGGTGTGCGGTGCTGGTGGTCACCAACACCGGGCCGGTGGTCCCCGCCTACGAGGTGGAGAACCTCTTCGAACCGTTCCGCCGGCTGCGCACCGAGCGCACCGGCAGCGACAAGGGCGTCGGCCTGGGCCTGTCCATCGTCCGCTCGGTGGTCCGCGCACACGACGGCACCATCACCGCAGAACCCCGCGAGGGCGGCGGCCTGACCCTGCGGATCGAACTGCCGGCCTCCTAGGAGGTACCTCCGCTAGTCGGACACGTAGGGACGGAGCGCTTCCCTGAGGTCCGCTTCGAAGCGGGCGTAGTGGGTGCGGAGCGGGGTGCCGGGCCAGTCCGGGGGGAGCAGGGCGGCGGGGAGGAGGGGGTCGGCGAGGAGGTGGCGCAGGGCGGCCGCGGCGATGGTGAATCGGTCGGCGAGGGTGTCGGCGCGGTCCAGCGCGGCCATCAGGGCGCGGGCGTGGGCCGCCCAGGCGTCGAGGTCCCAGAGCCGGGCGGCGAGGGCGGCCGGGTCGTCGTCCGGGGTGCCGGTGAACCAGGTGCACTGCTCGGTGACGACCGCCGGGCGGGGCCGGTCGAGGTTGGCCGGGCGCAGCCAGCTGCCCTCGCGGAGTTCGGCCAGCCGGAGGCCCGCCATGGCCTGCCGGAGCGCGGTGCGCTCCGCGGCGGGGCGGCGTTCGGCCGTGGTGACGAGGGCGATCTCCCAGTCCCCGTGCCAGCGGCGGGTGCGCGGGGTGCGGCTCTCGTCCTGGCGGGCCTGACGGGCCAGCAGGCGGCTGGTGAGGGCGTAGGTGCCGCCGGTCTGCCGCAGGTCACCGGCGGCCACCATGCGCGACAGGGCGACCCGGACGGTGCCCTCGGCGACGCCGAACAGCTCGCCGACCCGCACCAGGGCGCGGGCGGGCAGGCGGGGCGGATGGTGGCCGAGGAGGGTGCTCAGCACGATCGAGCGGGCGGTGAGCGGCCGCAGCCGGTCGAGGGGGGTGGGGCCGTTGTCGTTCATGGGTGGCTGGGGGTTCATGGGTGGCTGGGGGTTCATGGGTGGCTGGAGTTTACGGGGCGGCGGTCGGCGGCCCGGTGGCCGGTGGCCGACGCCGCGGCCGGTATTACACACTTCTCTCGGGTGTTCGGATTCTGTAATGTCGAGGGTATGACCGTCACCCATGAAGTCGTGAATCAGGCCCCGCCGCTGACCGGGTTCAGTACGGCGGACGAGCCGGCCCTGCTGGAGGCACTCCGGCGGTACGGCGCCGAGTGGGGCGAGCCGGAGGTGACCGCGCTCGGGGCGCTGGCCGGTTCGGCGGCGGTGCAGGACCAGGCCCGCTGGGCGGAGCAGCAGCCGCCCCGGCTGCACACCCACGACCGGTTCGGGCACCGCGTCGACGAGGTCGAGTTCCATCCGGCCTGGCACCAGTTGATGACCGTGGCGGTGGAGCAGGGCCTGCACGCCGCGCCGTGGACCGATGACCGCCCGGGGGCGCATCTGGTACGGGCCGCGAAGTTCTACGTGTGGTCGCAGGCCGAGCCGGGGCACGGCTGCCCGATCTCGATGACGTACGCCGCGGTGCCCGCGCTGCGCGCCGCGCCGGAGCTCGCCGCGCGGTACGAGCCGCTGCTGGCCGCCCGCTCGTACGACTTCGGGCTGCGCGCCCCGCTCACCAAGTCGGGCCTGATCGCGGGCATGTCGATGACGGAGAAGCAGGGCGGCTCAGACGTGCGGGCCAACACCACGCGCGCGGTGCCGGCCGGCGACGGCACGTACCGCCTCACCGGCCACAAGTGGTTCACCTCGGCGCCGATGAGCGATCTGTTCCTGGCGCTGGCGCAGACCGAGGAGGGGCTCGGCTGCTTCCTGGTACCGCGGGTGCTGCCGGACGGCGCGCTCAACGGGATGCGGCTGAAGCGCCTGAAGGACAAGCTGGGCAACCGCTCCAACGCGTCGTCCGAGATCGAGTACGAGCAGGCGGTGGCCTGGCCGGTCGGCGAGCCGGGCCGCGGGGTGCGGACCATCGTCGAGATGGTGAACATGACCCGGCTGGACTGTGTGCTCGGCTCGGCGGCCGGAATGCGGGCGGGGCTGCGGCAGGCGCTGCACCACACCGCGCACCGGCGGGCGTTCGGGCGGGAGCTGGACCGGCAGCCGCTGATGCGCTCGGTGCTCGCGGACCTGGCGATCGAGTCCGAGGCGGCGACGCTGCTGGGCCTGCGGCTGGCGGCGGCGGTGGACGGGGCGCAGGCCGGGGACGCGCAGGAGGCGGCGCTGCGCCGGCTGGCACTGGCGGCCGGCAAGTACTGGGTGTGCAAGCGCGGCAGCACGCACGCCGCGGAGGCGCTGGAGTGTCTGGGCGGCAACGGCTACGTCGAGGACTCCGGCATGCCGCGCCTCTACCGGGAGGCGCCGCTGCTGTCCATCTGGGAGGGCTCGGGCAACGTCGCCGCCCTCGACGTGCTGCGGGCGCTGGGTCGGGAACCGGCCGCGCTGGACGCGTTCTTCGCCGAGGTGGAGCAGGCGGCGGGCGCCGACCGGCGGCTGGACGCGGCGGTGGCCGGGCTGCGCAAGCTGCTCGGTGAACTCTCCGGCCCGGAGCGGGCGCAGCTGATGGCGCGTTCGCTGGCGGAACGGATGGCGCTGGTGCTGCAGGGGTCGCTGCTGGTCCGGCACAGCGATCCGGCGCTGGCCGACGCGTTCTGCGCGACGCGGCTCGGCGGCGAGTGGGGGCATGCGTACGGCACGCTGCCGGCCGGCGCCGGTCTGACGGCGATCCTCGAACGGGTCCGGCCGTGGACGCCGGACACGGCGACCAGGGGCGGGGCGGCCGAGCGCACGGCGGCCGGGGTCGCGGCCGTCGGGGGCGCGGCCTGATGTCCGTACGGGTGGAGCGCGCCGGGCCGGTGACGACGGTGGTGCTGTCGCGGCCGGACCGCCGCAATGCCGTGGACGGCGCCACCGCACGCCAACTCGCCGACGCCTTCCGGGAGTTCGAGGCGGACGACGGGGCGCGGGCGGCGGTGCTGTGGGGCGCGGACGGGACGTTCTGCTCGGGCGCCGACCTGAAGGAGGTGGGCGCCGAGCGGGGCAATCGCGTGGCGGCGGACGGCGACGGGCCGATGGGGCCGACCCGGCTGCGGCTGAGCAAGCCGGTGATCGCGGCGGTGGCGGGCCATGCGGTGGCCGGCGGGCTGGAGCTGGCGCTCTGGTGTGATCTGCGGGTGGCCGAGGAGGACGCGGTCTTCGGGGTGCTCTGCCGGCGGTGGGGCGTGCCGCTGATCGACGGCGGTACGGTGCGGCTGCCCCGGCTGATCGGGGCGAGCCGGGCCATGGACCTGGTCCTGACCGGCCGGCCGGTGCCGGCCGCGGAGGCGTTGGCGATCGGGCTGGCCAACCGCGTGGTGCCGACCGGCACGGCGCGCGCGGAGGCGGAGGCACTGGCCGCGGAGCTCGCCCGCTTCCCGCAGGCGTGTCTGCGCAGCGACCGGGCGTCCCTGCTGGACCAGGAGGGCCGGGACGAGGCGGCCGCGATGGCCGCCGAACTCCGTTACGGGCAGGCGGTGCTGGCCGAGGGGCTGGAGGGCGCGGCGCGGTTCGCCGCGGGCGCAGGACGGCACGGCGTACCGGCCGCGGAGACGGGAGACGAGGCGGGACCGGGCGCCCTCGGGGAGACGGGCGGGTCCGGGTGACCGGAAGGGCCCGGCGGCTCCGGTCCGTAACTCCCTTGTCGTGATCGTTCCATGGCCGCGAGGATGACGGCATGCCTGCCGCCACCTTCACCGCGCCCGACGGGACCGAGCTCGCCTACCACGTACGGGGTACCGGAGAGCCTCTGCTCTGCCTGCCCGGTGGCCCGATGCGGGCCTCCGCCTACCTCGGTGACCTGGGTGGGCTGTCGGCGCACCGGCAACTGGTGCTGCTCGACCTGCGCGGCACCGGCGACTCCGGCGTCCCGGCCGACCCGGCCGGCTACCGCTGCGACCGGCTGGTCGACGACGTCGAGGCGTGGCGCCGGCACCTCGGCCTGGAACGGGTGGATCTGCTGGCGCACTCGGCCGCCGGCGACCTGGCCCACTCGTACGCGGCGCGGTATCCCGAGCGGATCGGTGCGCTGGTACTGGTCCACGCACGGGGCCGGGCGCTCGGCGTCGACTTCACCACCGAGCACCGCCTGGAGGCCGCCGCGCTGCGGAAGGCCGAACCGTGGTACGAGTCCGCGCGCGACGCCTTCGAGGCCATCTGGGCCGGTACGGCGACCGACGCGCAGTGGGACGCCGCCACGCCGTTCTTCTACGGCCGGTGGGACGCGGCCGCGCAGGCGCATGCGGCGGGCGAGGTGGCGCAGACCAACGACGAGGCGGCGGAGCGCTATGCGGCGGCCGGCGCCTTCGAGCCGGCGGCCACCCGTGCCGCCCTCGCCGCGCTGCGGGCGCCGGTGCTGTTCCTGGCCGGCGAGCTGGACGGCGCCCCGCTGCCCCGGGTCGCCGCCGACATCGCCGGGTTGCTCCCCACCGCCGAGCTGACCGTCCAGCCGGGCGCCGGCCACTTCCCCTGGCTCGACGACCCGGACTTCTTCGTCCGGACCGTGGCGGCGTTCCTCCGCCGGGCGGGACGGGCCCACCTCCCGGCTGCCGGCTGATCGACCTGTGCGTTCATGAGCGAACGATCGCCGAAGCCTTCGATCGTCTCGTCAGCGGCCTGACCGGCACCGGAGGCGCCACCCGGAAGACCCCGGTGCGCCTGCACCATGAGGTTCACCGAGCGTTGTTGATCACCTGCGGCGCTCCGCGTAGCGTCGCCGTTCATGACCGATCTGACCGACCTCACCTATCCCGAGGTGGGCGCCACCGCCCGCTCGCCGCTGCCGCCCGGCTACGACCACCTCCACCAGGAGCTGCCGATCGGCCGGGGCCGCGCGGTGCTCACCGCGGCGGGCGAGGCCCTCACCACCTTCCGGATGCACCGGGCGGCGGGCACCGGCATCCGGTCCGACGCCCCGCGGGCCGCCCCGGGCGTGGCCGTGGAGGTCTCCCTGGGCGTCGGCCCGCTGCGGCTGCGGGCGCCCTGCCGGGTGGTGTGGACGGCGGACGAGGCGGACCGGATCGGCTTCGCGTACGGCACCCGGGAGGGGCACCCCGAGTGCGGCGAGGAGGCGTTCCTGGCCGAGCTGCGCGCCGACGGCACGGTGTGGTTCACGGTGACCGCGTTCAGCCGCCCCGCGCAGCCCCTCACCCGGCTCGCCGGCCCGCTCGTCCCGGTGTTCCAGCGGGCCTACCTCCGCCGCCTCGGCCGCACCCTGCGCCGGCTCGCGGGCGCCTGACGGGGGTCACCGCGTCCGCTTTTCTCACCGCCTGATGCCGTACGGGAACGGGTAGTTACCGACGCGTAGCAAAAGCGCTGCCGATCGCCATACGTCCACCTCCGCTTCATCTTTTCGCCACCATCACCCCTGCCGGCCGTGAGAAAAACCAGGCATGTGTGAAGACGAACTGATCCCGCCGCAGGCGGACATGACCGAGCGGGAGTGGCTGCGGGCCGGCGCGGGGGCGGCGGGCGCGGGGGCGGCGCCGGTGCCGACGACGGGCCGGGTGCCGCAGTGGGTGAACCGGCGGACGCTGCTGGGCGGCGCGATGGCCGGTGCCGCGCTGGCGGTGCTGCCCTCGCCGGCCCAGTCCCCCGCCTCGGCCGCGCCCCGCCTCGGTGCGCCGGGAGCCTTTCCGTTCCCCGAACGACCGAACGGAAAGGGCGAGTTCGCGATCCTGGTGACCGGTGACGCCGGGACCGGGGACGAGGCGCAGTACGCGGTGGCGGCCGCCGCGCGCGACATCTGCCGCGGTGCGGGGGTCGGCCTGGCGGTCGGGCTCGGCGACAACATCTACGAGAACGGGCCGGAGTCCGACCACGACTCCGAGTTCCAGGACAAGTTCGAGAAGCCGAACAGCGGCATCGACGTGCCCTGGCTGATGGTGCTGGGCAACCACGACTGCTCGGGGCTGATACCCGGCAGCGGCGGCGACCCCTCGCGCGGGGACCGCGAGGTCTCCTACGCCAGGACGTCCAAGCGCTGGTACATGCCCTCCCGTTACTACCGCGTGCCGCTGCCCGCCGCCGACCCGCTGGTGGAGTTCTTCGCCCTGGACACCATCCCCTGGTCGTCGTACGTCGCCCAGCTCGACCCGTACTACCGCTGGGACGGCCCGTACATGCGCGCCCAGCGCAGCTGGCTGGACGAGGCGCTGCGGACCTCCCGGGCACGCTGGAAGGTGGTGATCGGCCACCACCCGTACCTCAACAACGGCAAGCACGGCAGCGCCGGTTCGTACGACGGCTTCGAGATCGGGAACTACACCAGCGGCGTCCACCTCAAGGACATGTACGAGAAGGTGGTGTGCGGCCGGGCCGATCTGATCCTGTCCGGGCACGACCACACCTTGCAGATCCTGGAGCCGACCGCGCGCACCGGCGGCACCCGCCAGGTGGTGTGCGGGGCGTCCGCCAAGACGGAGGACGGCAAGGCCCACTTCGCCAACCCGGCGGCCTGGCAGAACTTCTCCGACCACGGCTTCATGCTGCTGAAGGTGTCCGGCGCGCGGCTGACGATCGACGCGTACACCGTCGACGTGGCGACCCGCAAGGCCACCCTGGCGCACCGCACCCACCACACCCGCCCGGTCGCCGCCCCGGCGGCGGCGCACGCCTGACCGCGGGCTCCGGTACCGCGGACGGCTGAAGCCCTCCCGGCCCTCTACCAGGTGAAGGTGGCCGAGGCGCCGGGAGGGAGGACGTAACGGGTGTGCCGGTGCGCCCAGTTGATGCCGGCGGGCCGGGCGGTGGGGGTGTCGTTGTAGGCGATCAGGACGGTGGAGCCGTCGGGGTTGCGCCAGGCGACGTTGGGGAGGGCCGACGGGCCGGTGGAGGCGATGCGGCGGGCGCCGGGTTTCACGAACTTGGTGAGGTGGCCCATCGTGTAGTACTCGACGGTGTAGTCGACCCGGCCGCTGCGGTCGTCGCCGTGGTGGACGGTGACCAGCCCGCTGCAGTCGGAGCAACCGCCCTGATGGGGACCGTGGTTCTGGTCCACGGCGAGCGACCACTTCGTCCAGCTGCTGCCCCAGTTGCGGGTGTAGTCGATGAGGTCGTGCATGTCCTGCTTCTGCTGGTCGGCGATCCACCGGCCGCCGGAGTGCTCGGTGTCGTGGACGGCCAGGCCCGGGTAGCGGTCGTGCACCCGGGTCTGCCGGGTGACCGCGCCGGCGTAGCCGTGCCAGGCCAGCCCGCCGAAGTTGGGGTGGCGGCGGACGGCCGGATCGTCGACGGTGGGCCGGGCGAAGGCGTCGTAGCGGTCCCAGTTCCAGTCCAGGGCGAGGACCTTGGTGGGCAGTCCGGCCCGGCGCAGCGCGGGCAGCAGGTCGTGCTTGGTGAAGCGGGCGAGGTCGGTGCCGGTCCACCGCATGGACGGGTAACCGGCGCAGCAGGTGGGCTCGTTCTGGACGGAGACGTAGTCGACCGGCACCCCGTGGTCGCGGTAGGCCCGGAGGTACTTCACGAAGTAGCGGGCGTAGCCGGCGTAGTACTCCGGCCGCAGCCGGCCCTGGTCGAGCCGGCCGTTGTCCTTCATCCAGGCGGGCGCGGTCCAGGGCGTGGCCATCACCTTCAGCGCCGGGTTGAGCCGGCGGGCCCGGGCGGTCAGTGGCAGGACGTCGGCGAGGTCGTGGGCGACGGAGAAGTGCCGGAGGTCCGGGTCGGTCCGGCCGGCCGGCAGGTCGTCGTAGGTGTAGCCGGAGCGGGCGAGGTCCGATGCGCCCATCGGATTGCGGAGGAAGCCCAGGCCGATGCCGTCGTCCGGGTCGAAGAGCTTGCGCAGGACCGTCGCGCGGGCCGCGTCGCTGAGCGCGCCACTGCTGTTCATCAGCCAGGCGGCGGTGTCGGTGAACGAGGCGCCGCCGCCCTCGAACCGCTGGTAGGTCCGGGACGGGTCGACGGTGAGGGTGCCGCCGCGGCCCGGCCGGAAGGTGAGCGGTGCCTGCCGCCGCAGGCCCTGGACGACGTGCCGGCCGCCGGGGTCGGAGGTGGTGGTGAGGTAGACCTGCATCCGGTGCGGCGCCGGGCCGGCGGGGCCCCGGGGCGTCGGTGCCCCGCCGGCCACCCACAGCACCACGAGGCTGGCCACCCCGGCCGCGGACGTGGCCAGGACGCGCCGGAGGCGTCGCGCTCGTACGGCTCGCGCTCTCATGGCGGGGCCTTCCTGTGCCGCGGGCAGTCAGGCGTACGCCCGACGGCTGCCCGGTCCCATGGTTCGGGAGGTGAACGTCCTGCGTCAAGGACGGTGGGGACGAGGGGAGTTGCCCGGGGCGCGTGGTGCGCTCGCCTTCGCTTCCCGAAACGTGGGGAACCGGCCGGAAATGCGGGGTGCGCGGGCCCCGCCTAAGGTGTTCGCATGGTGAGCCCACACGTCGCGCGCCCCCGGGCCACGAGGTGGGGCACCCGATGACGGCCCGACCGGCCGGACCGTCCGACGGGGGCTACGACCCCCGGACCGACCGGGACTGGCGCCAGGTCGAGGAGGAGGCTCCCGGCGTCTCGCGGCACGAGCCGATCGAGCTGCGCGAGCGGCTCTCGCTCAACCGGATGGGCACCTTCGACTGGGACCTGGACCGCGGGTTCATGGACCTGGACCCCGGCGCCCTGGACGTCTTCGACCTGCGCCCGGAGGAATACGACGGCGCCCCGCTGTCCCTGGTGGTGCGGGTACCGCCGGAGGAGGGGCTGCGGCTGGACGAGGCGCTCTCGCAGGCGCTCCAGGACGGCCACTCGTCGTACGGCGCGTACTTCCGGGTCCGGTGCCGGGACGGGACGCGGCGCTGGACGCACTCGCAGGGGCGGATCCTGCACGACCCGGAGGGCACGCCGTACCGGGTCGTCGGCATCGTCCGGGAGGCGACCGGCGAGCTGGCGGACTCCGCGCTGCTGCGCTCGCTGCAGCAGGAGCGGCAGCGGCAGACCGTGATGGTGCAGCAGACCACCGCCGCGCTGTCCCGGGCGCTGTCCGTACGGGACGTGACGCGGGTGCTGACCGGTACCGGCGGCGCGCGGCGGTTCGGGGCGGACGGGCTGGTGCTCGGCCTGGTCGCGAACGAGCGGTTCGAGGTCATCGCGACCGCCGGGATGCCGGGCGAGGTCCCCGACGACATGATGACCACGCGGCTGGACGACACCCTGCCGCTGTCCGACGCGGCGCGCGTGCGGCGGCCCGTCTTCCTCGGCACCCGCGGCGAGCTGATCGCCCGCTACCCGCGGCTGCGCCCGTACACGGACCTGCTGCCGGCGGGCAGCTCGGCCTTCCTGCCGCTGGTCGCCCAGAACACCGTGATCGGGGCGCTGGGACTGTTCAACGCCGAGCCGACGGTGCAGTCGCCGGAGGCCCGGAACCTGGCGCTGGCGCTGGCCGGCGTGGTGGCGCAGTCGGTGCAGCGGGCGACCCTGTTCGACCAGGAGCGGGAGCTCGCGACCGGGCTGCAGGCGACGATGCTGCCGCGCCGGCTGCCGCCCCTCGCGGGCGGCGCGGTCACCGTCCGCTACCACCCGGCCAGCGTCGGCCGGGACGTCGGCGGCGACTGGTACGACGTCATCGCGCTGCCGCAGGGCCGCACCGGGCTCGTCGTCGGCGACGTCCAGGGACACGACACGCACGCCGCCGCCGTGATGGGCCAGCTGCGGATCGCGCTGCGCGCCTACGCCAGCGAGGGGCACGCCCCGGAGACCGTGCTCGTGCGGGCCTCGCGCTTCCTGGCCGAGCTGGACACCGAACGGTTCGCCACCTGCACGTACGTGCAGGCCGACCTGGAGTCGGGGGCGCTGCACGTGGCGCGGGCCGGCCATCTCGGCCCGCTGATCAGCAACGCCTCCCGGCACATCGACTGGCCGGAGGTCCGCGGCGGGCTGCCGCTGGGGCCGGCCACTCACTTCGGGCCGGACCACTTCCCGGAGACCCAGCTCTTCCTGGAGCCCGGGTCGACGCTGCTGCTGTGCACCGACGGCCTGGTCGAGCGGCCCGGCCGGGGCATCTCGACCGGCATCGAGGCACTGTCCGAGGCGGTCCGCACCGGGCCCGCGGACCTGGAGGAGCTGGCCGACCACCTGTCGGCCCAGCTGTGGGCCGACCCCGGCTCGGAGGACGACATGGCCCTCCTGCTGCTGCGCCGGGAGCCGGGCCCGGGGGCCGCGACCACGCCTCGGCTGCGGCTCCACGTCCACCAGGCCGATCCGTCGGGCACCGGCGGGGTCCGCTCGGCGCTGCGCCGCGCGCTCGACCAGTGGCGGGCGGGCGCCGTCCTGCACGACGTCGAGGTGGCGGCCTCGGAGCTGATCGCCAACGCGCTGACCCACACCGAGAGCGGCGCGCTGGTCACCGTGGAGCTCCTGCCCGGTGCCCCGCGCCGGATCCGGCTGGAGGTCGAGGACCGCTCCAGCCAGTGGCCGCGCCGCCGCAGCCCCGGCGAGACCGCGACCTCGGGCCGGGGCCTGCTGCTGGTCGAGGCGCTGGCGGAGCGCTGGGGCGCGGAGCCACGGGGCAACGGCAAGGCGCTGTGGTGCGAGTTCCTGGTGCCGGCGGGCCCGGGGCGGTGACGCGGCCCCGGCCGGCACCGACGTGCGCCCCGGCCGGAGCCGCGTCTCACTCCCCCTCCGGGTCGCTCACTCCTCGGGGCCGTACCAGAGCGTCGTCATGTTGCAGAACTCCTTGATGCCGTGGCCGGACAGTTCCCGCCCGTAGCCGGACCGCTTGGCGCCGCCGAACGGGAGGCCGGGGTGGGAGGCGGTCATGCCGTTGAAGTAGAGACCGCCGGCCTGGATGTCCCGGGCCAGCCGGGCCTGTTCGTCGGGGTCGCGGGTCCAGGCGTTGGAACTCAGCCCGAACGGGGTGTCGTTGGCGAGCTCGATCGCCTCGTCGAGGTCGGCGACCCGGTAGAGCGTGGCGACCGGGCCGAACGCCTCCTCGTGGTGGATGCGCATGGTCGGGGTGATGCCCGCCAGCACCGTGGGCTCGTAGAACCAGCCGGCCCGGTGCTCGGGCGGCCGCCGCCCGCCGCACAGCGCGGTCGCACCCTGGTGGACCGCGTCATCGACGAGTTCCTCCAGGTCGGAGCGGCCCTGCTCGCTGGAGAGCGGTCCGACGTCGGTGTTCTCGTCCATCGGGTCGCCGACGGTCAGCGCCGCCATCCGCTCGGTGAACCGCTCGCTGAAGGCGTCGTAGACGTCGTTGTGCACGATGAACCGCTTGGCCGCGATGCAGGACTGCCCGTTGTTCTGCACCCGGGCGGTCACCGCGACCTTGGCCGCCTTGTCGAGGTCGGCGGAGGGCAGCACCACGAACGGGTCGCTGCCGCCGAGCTCCAGCACGGTCTTCTTGACCTCGTCACCGGCGATGGACGCCACCGAACGCCCGGCCGGCTCACTGCCGGTCAGCGTCGCGGCGGCCACCCGCGGGTCACGCAGGATCTCCTCGACGGCGCCGGAGCCGACCAGCAGGGTCTCGAAACAGCCCTCGGGATAGCCGGCCCGGCGGAACAGCTCCTCGAGGTAGAGGGCGGTCTGCGGCACGTTCGAGGCGTGCTTGAGCAGCCCGGTGTTGCCGGCCATCAGCGCCGGGGCGGCGAACCGTACGACCTGCCAGAGCGGGAAGTTCCACGGCATCACCGCGAGGACCGGGCCGAGGGGCCGGTAGCGGACCACGGCGCGCATCGCCCCGGAGTCGCCGACGTCCGCCGGGTCGGGGTGCTCGTCGGCCAGCAGCCCCTCGGCGTTGCGGGCGTACCAGCGCATGGTCTTGACGCACTTCGCGGCCTCGGCACGGGCCTGGACCAGCGGCTTTCCCATCTCGGTGGTCATCGTGCGGGCGATGCCGTCCTGATCGGCCTCCAGCAGGTCGGCGGCCTTGAGCAGCAGTTCCGTACGGCGGGCGAAGCTGGTGGTGCGGTGGATCTGGAACGCCTGCTCCGCCCTGACCAGGCGGTCCTCGATCTCGCCCGCGTTGAGCGCGTCGAAGGTCTTCAGGGTCTCTCCGGTGGCCGGGTTGACCGTGGCGATGGCCATGGTCAGCACCTCCTAGGAAAGCGGTGAGGGAGCGGGGGACGGGTCCGGGACCGGGTCGGGTCCGGGCGGACGCGGTATCGGCGACGGTTCCGGAGGGATGGGATCCGGTGGCCCGGGCGGGGTAGGCGGTCCGGGAAGCGGGTCCGGGGTGGGATTCGGCGGCGGGCCTCCCGGATCCGGCGGCCGCGTGGGCTCCGGATCGCGGTCGAGCGTGCGCTCACGGCGCAGATGCGGTTGCCGCTGCACGGCGGGCCTCCAATGAGAGGTTTTGTGACCACATGGCCCCCGTACCCGAGTCTGGCGTCTCTATGGCCCCGCCGCACGGTGGGTTGGCCCTCCCACGTACCTGGCTGTCCCGCCGCGGGGCGTCTCGCCGTTGCGCTTTGCGGCGCCCCGCACGTAGCCGTCTGTCCCGCCGCGGGTGTTGTTCGCCGTTGCGCCTGGCGGCGGGCGTTGGTTTGTCGGGTGCGGTGCCGGCCCTCCAGACTTCGTCCTCCGGTCCAGCCCCTCCCGTGAGTGGGAGGTAAGAGGCCGGTGGGGGCGGGCGTTGTCTGTTGCCTGCGCGCTGGTGGGCGTTACGTGCACCCCCACCAGCCTTAACTTTCCCTCTCACGGGAGGGGACGGGCCGGAGGGGCCGGTTGTGGGGACGTAAAGCGTCAGCAGTCCCCACAACCGGCCCCGGAGGCCCGTCACCGCACCCACAAACCACCCAGCCCGCCGCAGGCGCAACGGCGAACAACACCCGCGGCGGGAAAGCCAAAAACGTGGGGATCAGCCGCGAAGCGGAAAGTGGCAGGAGGCGACGTGCCCCGCCCCCCTCCCCACGAGTGGCGGCTCCGCCGCACATCGCTCCGTCGCGAAGGCGCACCGCGTGCGGAACCGGCACCCCGACGGCGGGGCCGCGGCCGACGGGGTCTCGCCGCCGAGGGGGCGGGAGGCGGGGTCGGGCGGACGGACCGTGTCCAGCAGCCCGCGCGTGTAGGGGTGGAGCGGGCGGTCGAAGACCGCCTCCGCGGGGCCGGTCTCGACGAGTTTGCCGAGGTACATCACGCCGACCCGGTCCGCGACGTGCCGCACCACCGCCAGGTCGTGCGAGATGAAGAGGTAGCTGAGGCCCTTCTCCCGTTGCAGCGCGCGCATCAGGTTGAGGATCTGGGCCTGGACGGAGACGTCGAGCGCGGAGACCGGTTCGTCGGCGACCACGAGGGAGGGGGCGAGCGCGAGGGCGCGGGCCAGCCCGAGGCGCTGGCGCTGGCCGCCGGAGAATTCGTGCGGGTAGCGGTCGACGGCGCCGCGCGGCAGCCCGACGTCGTCCAGGAGTCCGGCGATCCGCCGCTGCCGGGCGGCCCGGTCGCCGATGCCCTGGATGACCAGGGGTTCGGTCAATACGGCGCCGACCCGCATCCGGGGGTCCATGGCCGCGGCGGAGTCCTGGAACATCAGCTGGACCTCGCGCCGGTGGGCGCGCAGCTCGCCGCCCCGGAGCGTGGCCAGGTCGCGCCCGGCGACCTCGACGGTGCCGGTGGTGGGCGCCTCCAGGCCGACCGCCAGCCGGCCGAGGGTGGATTTGCCGCAGCCGGACTCGCCGACGATGCCGAAGGTCTCGCCGCGCCGGACGGTGAGCGAGATCCCGGCCACCGCGCTGATCCCGGCGGCGCCCCGGCGGCGGGCGAACGGGCCGCCGTGCAGCGGGTAGCTCTTGGCCAGGTCGGTGAGGCGGAGCAGCGGTGCGTCGGCGCGGGGCGGGGCCGTGGCGGGGGCGGGCGGACGTATCTCGGCGACCGGGTCGGCGCCGGGGGCCGGGCCGGCCGGGTGGAAGCAGGCGAAGGTGTGCGCGGTGCGGTCGGCCGGCCGGCCGCCGTCGGGGCCGTCGGTGAGTTCCGGTTCGGCGGTGCGGCAGAGGTCGGTGGCGAAGCCGCAGCGGGGCGCGAAGCGGCAGCCGGTGGGGCGGGTGGTGAGGACCGGCGGGCGGCCGGGGACGGTGGCGAGCGGGCGCGCGGGGTCGGGGGCTCGTTCCGGGAGGGCGGCGAAGAGGGCCTGGGTGTAGCGGTGCCGCGGGGCGGCGAACAGCGGCCGTACGGGGGCGTGTTCGGCGATCCGGCCGCCGTACATCACCGCGACCCGGTCGACCCGGCGGGCGATCACCCCGAGGTCGTGGGTGACGAGGATCAGTGCCATGCCGAGCCGGGCGCGCAGTGCGTCGACGAGTTCCAGGATCTGGTGCTGGGTGGTGACGTCGAGGGCGGTGGTGGGCTCGTCGGCGATCAGCAGGTCCGGTTCGCAGACCAGGGCCATGGCGATCGCGACGCGCTGCCGCATGCCGCCGCTGAGCTGGTGCGGATAGTGGGTCATCCGCTCGGCGGGGCGGGGCAGGCCGACCAGGCCGAGCATCTCCTCGGCCTTGGCGCGGGCCTCGGCCCTGGTCAGCCGGGTGTGCAGGCGGAGCGGTTCGGCGACCTGGGCGCCGATGGTCATGGTGGGGTTGAGGGAGGTCAGCGGGTCCTGGAAGACCATGCCGACGGTGTGGCCGCGGACGCCGCGCAGGACGGGTTCGGGGGCGGCGGCCAGGTCCGTGCCGTGGAAGAGGATGCGTCCGCGGGTGATCCGGCCGCCCGCGGGGAGCAGCCCGAGGACGGAGAGGGCGGTGAGGGTCTTGCCGCAGCCGGACTCGCCGACCAGGCCGAGCGCTTCGCCGGGGGCGAGGTCGAGGTCGATGCCGTCGAGGGCGTGCACGGTCCGGTCGCGGGTGGTGATGTCCACGTGCAGGTCGTCGATGCGCAGCAGGGGTTCGGTCATCGGTGGCTGCCCCGTCCGGTGTCGAGCCGTACGTCGAAGGCGTCCCGCAGCCCGTCGCCGAGGAAGTTGAAGGCCGCCACGACCAGCACGATCGCGATGCCCGGCGGGAAGATCAGCCACCAGTGGCCGACCTGCGTGTAGGTGATGCCGGCGGAGAGCAGCGAGCCCCAGTCGGCGGCGGGCGGCGGCAGGGAGAGGCCGAGGAAGGAGAGGTAGGCGACGTAGAGGATGGCGTCGGCGATCTGGAAGGTGGCGTTGACGACGACGGTGCCCAGGGCGTTGGGCAGGATGTGCCGGAACACCGCCCGGGTCCCGCCGCCGCCCATCAGCCGCATCGCGTGGACGTAGTCCCGGCTGCGCAGCGCCAGCGCCTCGCCGCGCAGCAGCCGGGCCGGGGAGAGCCAGGCGACGGAGGCGATGACCAGGATGAGGACGGGCTTGCTGGGGGTGACGAGGGTGGCGACCACGACGAGGAGGAAGAGCGCCGGGATGGCGAGCGCGGCGTCGGTGACCCGCATCATCACGGCGTCCGGCCAGCCGCCGAAGTAGCCCGCGACCGCACCGTAGACGGTGCCGACGAGGGTGGCGAGCAGCCCGGCCGCCAGTCCGACCTCCAGGGAGGTGCGGCCGCCGTACATCAGCCGGCCGAGCAGGTCGTAGCCGAGGTCGGTGGTGCCGAGCGGGTGGCCGGCGCCGGGGGCGCGGTTGGCCTGGGTGAGGTCGGTGTGGATCTGGTCGGTGGGGTGCAGCAGCGGGCCGAGGAAGCAGAAGGCGAGCAGGGCCAGCAGGATCAGGGCGCCGGTCAGGGCGAGCTTGTTGCGGCGGAAGCCGGTCAGGACGCGGCGGACCGGCCCGGGGACGGCGGGCGCGGCGTCCTGCGGTGCGGGGGCGGTGGTGGTCACGGCACGCTCCTGATGCGCGGGGCGGGGGCGGTGGGCGTCACGGCACGCTCCTGATGCGCGGGTCGAGGACGGCGTAGGCGACGTCGGCGAGCAGGGAGCCGAGGACGGTGGCGACGCCCACGACGAGGGTCACGCCGAGCAGCACGGGGAAGTCCGAGCCCTGGGCCGCGTTCCAGAACAGCAGCCCCATGCCCGGGTAGTTGAACATCGACTCGACGACGAGGGTGCCGCTGAAGAGGGTCGGCAGGTAGAGGCCGAGGAGGGTGACCAGCGGGAGGAGCGCGTTGCGCAGCACGTGCCGGACCAGCACCCGGGTGCCGGACTGGCCCTTGGCGCGCGCGGTGCGGACGTAGTCCTCGCCGAGGTTGTCGAGGACCGCGGAGCGCAGATAGCGGCTGAACGCGGCGACGATTCCCAGGGCGGTGGTCACGACCGGGAGGACCAGGCCGGCCGGCTCGGCGAGGATCCCGCCGACCGTGTCGGCCTGCGGCGCCTCGGCGGGCAGCAGGGGCAACTGCTGGCTGAAGACCAGGACGAGGACCAGCCCGAGGAAGAAGACCGGGGTGGCGTAGGCGAGGAAGGCCAGGCCGGTGAGGACGTGGTCGGCGGCGCGGCCGCGGCGCACCGCCTGCAGGATGCCGAGCGGTACGGCCAGGACGGCGGCCAGCGCCAGCGACAGCCCGGCCAGCAGGGCGGTCCTGGGCAGCCGTTCGGCGAGCAGCGAGCCGACGCTCTGGTTGAGCCTGTAGGACTCCCCCAGGTCGCCGGTGAGCAGCCGGCCGAGGTACATCAGGTACTGCTGGGGCAGTGAACGGTCGTATCCCTGCTGGTGGTTGAAGTGCGCGACGGCCTGCGGTGTGGCCTGCACGCCGAGGATGGCGCGGGCCGGGCCGCCGGGGAGCAGGTGCAGCAGCACGAAGACGATCACGGAGACCAGCAGCAGGACGACCAGGGCCTGGGCGAGGCGCTTGGCCAGGAAGCCGATCACCGGCCGGCACCGCCCTTCTTGACGTAGTACCAGTCCTGCGGGGTCAGCGACAGCGTGGGGTTCTGCTCGACGCCGCGCAGGTCGTTGCGGAGGGCGGAGACCTGGTAGGCGGGGTTGGGGGTCCACAGGACCGGGAGGCGGCGGGCGACCTCGCGTCCGTAGGCGCGCAGCGCGGCGGGATCGTCGGAGTACTCGGTGGCCCGGATCAGTGCGTCGGTCCGCGGGTCGGCCCAACTGCCCATGTTGGACGGAGCGTTGCTGGCGAAGATCTTCTCCCCGCTGGGGTCGGGCGGGAAGTACCAGCTGCCCTGGGTACCGAAGAAGCCGAGCTGCCAGGCGGAGCAGACCGGGTCGCCGGTCTTGCAGGGGACGGTGGTACCCAGGACCGTGTTCAGCGGCTGCTGCCGGACGTCGAGGGCGACGCCCGCCTTACCGAACTCCGACTTGAGGACCTGCATGGTGTTGGAGGTCTCGGTCGAGCCGGACTGGGAGAGCAGCGAGAGCCGCAGCTCGCGCCCGTCCTCGATGCCCGCGCCGCACGTGCCGGCGCCGCGCCCGGGCCGTACGCAGCGCAGCACGCCGCCCCGGGCGGCCCAGCCGTGGCCCGCCAGCAGCGCCTTCGCCCGCTTCGGGTCGTACGGATACGGGTCGGTGTCGAGCAGACCGGCCGGCACGGGGCCGAGGGTGGGCGCGGCGCTGCCGTGCCAGATCACCCGGGAGATCGCCTTCTGGTCGATGAGGTGCTGGAGCGCCTGGCGCAGATAGGTCTGCCGCAGCAGGGGCCCGGCGGTGGGGTGGTGGTAATTGAGCACGATATAGGTGATCGCCCAGCCCTCCCAGGGGTCGATGCGATAGCCCATCTCCCGGAATTTCGCCGACTGGGCCATGACGGAGGGCGGCAGGTAGCCGTAATCGACGCCGCCGGCGCGCAGTACGTTGAATTCGGAGTCGGCGGTGGTGAAGGGCTTGAGCACGACCCGGTCGAGATGGGGTTTGTCCGGCCCGCTGTAGTGGGTGTTGGGGATCAGCTCCACCTGCCCGGAGGTGGTCCACTTCGCGATCCGCCAGGGCCCGTCGACGGTTTTCCAGAGCGGGTCGGTGGCGAACGTGGAGAACTGCCGGGCGTGCCGCATCAGCCGGGCGAAGGCCCGCCGGGGGTCCTCGTGGTGCGGGTTCCAGGCGTGTGCGGGGAGGGCCACGAAGTCCTGGAGTTCGTTGGCGGTGAACCACACCGGGTTGTAGGCGCGGTCCAGCCGGAGCCGGAAGGTGTGGTCGTCGAGGACCTTGAATTCCTTGACGTCGTCCGGCATCAGCTTCGGTGAATATCCCGCCCATTCCTGTTTGTTAGCCTTGATGAGATCGAACCAGAATTTCACGTCGCGGGTGGTGACGGGGCGCCCGTCGGACCAGCGGTAGCCCTTTTTCAGGGTGATGGTGACGGTGCGGTTGCCCTCGCCGTAGCGGGGTTTTTCGGCGAGGCCGCGGGGTGAGTCCAGGGTCAGCGCGGCGCCCTTCTTCTCGGGGAGATAGAGCCGCAGGAACAGCAGGTCCTGGATGGCGCTGTTGTAGGAGGCCAGATAGCCGGGGGCGCCGATGGGGAAGATCCAGTTGGGGGTGGAGGCGGGCGGCAGCGCCATGGTGGCGGTCCCGCCCTCGACGGGCACGCCACCGGTGGCACCCAGCTCTGTGACAACGTTGCCAGGCGGCCCGCAGCCGACCAGTGCGGCGGCACCGATCAGGGCCGCGGCGATCACTCGGCCGCCGCGGCCGACGGGGTCAACTCGGCCCACGCGGACAACTCGCCTCAGGGGCCCGGGAGTTCGAGTCCTGTACAGGCCCATGCTGCCTCCGGGAAGGTCGGGCCGGTGGAAGAGTGCGAGCAACGTACGGACGGCCGCGAAAAGAAGTCAAGACCCTGGCGAAACCGGCCCGACTCCGGTCTACTGGAAGCGAGTTGAGACGGAGACTTCCTTCGACACCGAAAGAACTGAGCCGAAGGAACCGAGCCGAAGGAACCGAGCCGAAGGAAGTCCGGAGCCCGTTCCGTACGAAACCCGCGCTCCGACCGCCGGCCACTCCCCTTGCCTCGACCGCCCGGCGAAAGGCGCGTGCCCATGACCAGCCCCGACGAGCCGCCCGGTTCCGCCGCTCACGTCCTCGCCCTCGTCGCGAACGGCTCCGCCACCTCCCGCGCGGACCTCGTCCGTGAGCTCGGGCTCGCCGCGTCCACCGTGTCCGCCCGGGTCCAGGAACTGGTCGAGGCCGGGCTGCTGACCGAATCCGGTGAAGGCGCCTCGCGCGGCGGCCGGCGGCCACGGCTGTTGCGGGTCGCCGGGCAGGGCGCGGTGGCGCTCGCCGCCGACCTGGGCAGCCACCACATCCGCACCGGCGCGGTGGGCCTGACCGGCGACGTCCTCGACGCCGAGGACCACGCGACCGATCTGACCACCGGGCCCGGGCCCGCCCTGGACGTCCTTGCCGAGCGGCTGGGCGCGCTGGCCGAACGGCAGCGGGCGGCCGGGCGGACGGTCCGCGGCGTGGGCATCGGATTCCCCGGCCCGGTCGACGCCGACGGCGCCCGGGTCGTCGCCCCGTCCCGGATGCCCGGCTGGCACCTGTTCCCGCTCCGCGACCGGCTGGCCGACCGCCTCGGGCTGCCGGTGCTGCTCGACAACGACGCCAACATGATGGCGCTCGGCGAACACCGCGCCGCCCACCCCGCCCGGCGCCATCTCGTCGTCGTCAAGGCCGGCCGCGGCATCGGCTCCGGCGTCATCAGCGACGGCCGGCTGCACCGCGGGGCGCACGGTGCGGCCGGCGACATCAGCCACGTCCGGGTGGACGAATCCGCCCGACTCCCCTGCTCCTGCGGCAACATCGGCTGCCTGGAAACGGTGGCGAGCGGCGCCGCGATCGCCGCCGCGCTGCGCGAACGGGGCATCGACGCCGAGTCCGCGGCCGACATCCTGCGGCTGGTCGAACACGGCGACGCGCGGGCCACCACCCTGGTGCGGCAGGCCGGCCGGGACATCGGTGCGGTGCTCGCCGTCGTCGTGAACTTCTTCAACCCCGAGGCGGTGGTCCTCGGCGGCGCGCTGGCCGGCGCCCAGCCGCTGGTCGCCGCGGTGCGCGGGATGCTCTACGAACGCTGCCTGCCGATGGCCACCAGCGAACTCACCATCGACACCGCGGTCTGCGGCCCGGACGCGGGACTGCTGGGCGCCGGCCACGCCGTACTGAGCACGACAGCACCCACCCCGCCCCGCTCCCCGGGAGGCCCCGCCACTCGGGGAGCACCCACACCCCGGAGAACCCCCACGTCATAGAACGCCCACCCCAGAGGAACGCCCACCTCACAGGAACCCCAACCCCATAGGAACGCCCACCTCACAGGAACCCCAACCCCATAGGAACGCCCACCTCATAGGAACGCCCACCTCATAGGAACGCTCCCGGAAACGAAACCCCTCCAGGGATCCCCGACCCCCTCCCCCTCCACCAGGGAAGTGAGCCCGCATGCTCCCAGCGACGACCGGTCGCCCGCTGCGCATCGGCATCGGCGGGATGGCCATCGAGTCCAGCCAGTTCTGCCCGCACCGCTCGACGTACGACGACTTCCGCGTCACCCGGGGGCGCGAACTGCTCGACCGCTACACCTGGACCCGGTCGGACGGGGACCTCTCCGGGACGGTCGAGTGGGTCCCGCTGGTGCATGCCGTCGCGGTGCCCGGCGGCCCGGTCGAGCGCGCCACCTACGACCGCATCCGCTCCGAACTCACCGACCGCATAAGGGAATCCGGCCCGCTGGACGGTCTGGTCCACGACATCCACGGCGCGATGAGCGTCGTCGGGCTGGACGACGCCGAGGCGGACCTGACCGGAGCCGTCCGCGCGGCGACCGGCCCCGCGACCCTGATCTCGGCCGCCATGGACCTGCACGGCAATGTCTCGCGCCGCTTCGCCGAGCACCTCGATCTGCTGACCGCGCACCGGATGGCGCCGCACGAGGACGCCTGGGAAACCCGGGAGCGGGCCGCCCGCAACCTCGTCGCGCGGCTGATCTCCGGGAAGGGCCGCCCGCACCGCGCCTGGGTGCAGATCCCGGTGCTCCTCCCGGGCGAGAAGACCAGCACCCGCCTCGAACCGGCCGCGTCGCTCTACGGCCGGCTGGCGGCCGTGGAGGCACTCGACGGGATCGTCGACGCGGCGCTCTGGGTCGGGTACGCCTGGGCCGACGAGGAACGCTGCCGGGCCGCGGTGGTGGTCACCGGGGACGATCCCGGGCTCGCCCTCGACCAGGCCGGCGCGCTGGCCCGCGCGTACTGGGACGCCCGCCGGGACTTCACCTTCGTGGGCCCGACCGGCGACGCCGACGACTGCATCGCCCGCGCGGTGGCCTCGCCCGCCCGGCCGTTCCTGATCAGCGATTCCGGCGACAACCCCACCGCGGGCGGAGCCGGCGATCTCGCGTACATGCTCGGCCGGCTCCTGGCCCACGAGGACCTGGCGAGCGGCCGGCGCACCGCGCTGCACCCGGGGCTCACCGATCCGGCGGCGGTCGCCGCGTGCTTCGCCGCCGGGCCGGGCGCCGAGGTGACCCTGCACGTCGGCGGCTGCTTCAGCGCGGGCACCGGCCCGCACACCGCGCCGTACGAACTGACCGGCACGGTCACGGCGTTGGAGGAACCGGGGACCGCCCCGGGCGCGCGGCGCGGCAATCCGGCGTACGACGGGGGCGGCCGGCGCGCGGCGGTCACCCGTGGCGGGGTGACGGTGATCCTGACCGAGCGGCGCACCCCGTTCCACACCCGCGCCGACTTCGGTTCGCTGGACCCGCTCGACTACGACCTGGTGGTCGTCAAGATCGGCTACCTGGAACCGGAGTTGTACGCCATGGCCGCCGACTGGCTCCTCGCCCTCACCCCCGGCGGCGTCGACCAGGACCTCCTCCGCCTCGGCCACCACAGGATCCGCCGCCCCCTGTACCCGTTCGACGACGAGGACTTCGACGCCCCGGACCTGACGCCCCAATTGCTGTGACCCGGCACGGGAGTAGGGCCCCTAGCCCGGCGAATGTCGCGGGCATACGGGCCCTACCCCGGTGGAACGTCGCGGGCATGCCGGCCCCAACCCGGCGGAACGTCGCGAGCATACGGGCCCCACCCCGGCGGAACGTCACCGACATACGGGCCCCACCCCGGCGGAACACGGCTCCCTGCTCCGGCGGAATACGGCCCCGTGCCCCAACGGAATTCGGCCCCGTGCCCCGGCGTTCCGGCACGGAATACCGCCCCCGTATCCCAGCGTTGTGGCACGGAATACCGCCCCCGTACCCCGGCGTTGTGGCCCAGCAGGGGGCGCAGGCATCCCCTACGGGAACTGTTCGCCTGCCCCCTACGGGTCTGGATCGCCCCAGACCGTTCCCTACCCCCTCGCCGCTACGGGCTACCGTTGCGGACCTTCGGACGAGCCACCGGTTGCGGGCTTTCGGGCGGACCACCGATTACGGGCACTCACACGGACCACCGGTTGCGGGCTTTCGTACGGGCCACCGATTACGGGCACTCACACGGACCACCAGCCGCAGGCACTCGCACGGACCACCGCCACAGACCGCCGCTCCCCGCTGCTACGGCTGAGGATCGCGTGCGTCGTACCTCGCGAAGGCGCGGCGGCCGAGGCCGAGGGCTGTGACGGTCAGGATGCAGGCCAGGCCGCCGCCGATGATCGCGGTGGCGGGGGAGGTCAGGTCGGAGACCGAGCCGGCGAGGAAGTCGCCGAGGCGGGGGCCGCCGGCGACGACGACGATGAAGACGCCCTGGAGACGGCCGCGCATCGCGTCCGGGGTGGCGGCCTGGAGCATGGTGCTGCGGAAGACCATCGAGACGGTGTCGGCGCAGCCGGCCACGGCGAGGAAGAACAGGCCGAGCCACAGGTTCCGGGCGAGCCCGAAGCAGGCGATGGCCGCACCCCAGGAGGCGACCGCGAGCAGGATGGCCAGGCCGTGCAGGCGGATGCCGCCGAGCCAGCCGGAGAACAGTCCGCCGAGGACGGCGCCGACCGCGGGCGCGGCGACGAGCAGGCCGACGGTCTTGGCGTCGCCGCCGAACCAGAGCGCCGCGACCGCGGGGAACAGCGCGCGCGGCTGGGCCAGCACCATGGCCGCCAGGTCGGAGAAGAACGTCATCCGCAGGTTGGGGCGGGTGGCGAGGAAGCGCAGGCCGTCGAGGACGGAGGCACGGCGCCGCGGGCCCTCGCCCTGGTCGGGGCGCATGGACGGCAGGCGCCACATCGCGTAGAGCGAGCCGCTGAAGGCCACGACGTCGATCAGGTACGCGGCCTGGTAGCCCCACAGGCCGACGATGACGCCGCCCAGCATCGGGCCGCCCATCAGACCGAGGTTGCTGGTCAGGGAGTTGAGGGCGTTGGCGGCCGGCAGCTGTTCGGTGGGCAGCAGCCGGGGGATCATCGACGTGCGGGCCGGGGAGTTCATCGCGAAGCAGACGGCATGGAGCGCGACGACGGTGTAGAGCAGCCAGACCCGGTGGTATCCGGCGAGCGCGGCGCCGGCCAGCGTGACGGACATGGCGGTGGCCCCGGCGGCGCTGTAGAGGCCGAGTTTGCGGCGGTCGACGGTGTCGGCGATGGCGCCGCCGTACAGGCCGAAGACGACCAGCGGGACGAGCGAGCACAGGCCCACCAGTCCGACCGAGAAGGTGGACCGGGTGATGGCGTAGACCTGCAGCGAGACCGCGAGGGCGGTCATCTGCTGGCCCATCCAGGAGATGGTGTTGCCGCACCACAGGCGGCGGTAGTCGGGCGAGGTGCGCAGGGGTGTCAGGTCGGCGAATATGCGGGAATGCCAGGGCGTTCCGCTCTTGTCCGGACGGGCGCCGGTGGTCCGCCCGGTGGGCTGCCCGGGCGTCTCGCCGGAGGTCTCGCCGGAGGTCTCGTCGGACGTCTCGCCCGAGGTCGTTGTAGGGGCCACGCGGCGCAGTAAAGCATGAGCATGACGGGCGGCCGACGGCGGGGCGGGAACAGGCGCCCGGGCCGTACACCCCTTACCCGGCGCCCCGGGCCGTGCGCCCCCTTACCCGTCCCGCCCCCGCGCGTCCGGGGACAGCCACGCCCTTACCCGTCCCGCCCCCGCGCGTCCGGGCACAGCCGCGCCCTTGTCCGGCCTGCCGCACGTGTCCGGCGACAGCCGCGCCCCTCACCCCGTCCCGCCCTGCCCGTCCCGGGAGCCCCGTCCCGGGAGCGGTGCGCCCGTTACCGGCTCCGTGGACACCGCTCCCGTTCCCGCTTCCGCCCCGCCGCTCCCAGGCCGTACACCCGGCGGGCGTTCTCCGCGGCGAGCAGGGCGCCCACCCGGTGGGCGTCGTCCGCCGACCATGCGCCGCTCGCCGTCCAGCCGCCGAGCACCTCGGTCAGTGCGGTGCGGAACAGTGCGCTGCCCACGACGTAGAGCTCGGGCAGGCCGTAGGCGTCGGTGGAGAAGAGCAGTTTGCCGAAGGGGGCGAGTTCGAGGAATTCGGCGAGGACGGTGGTGGCGCGGGGGCCGGTGTGGGTGAGGGTGAGGCCGACGTCGGCGTAGACGTGGGGGAATACGCTCGCCAGGTAGGCGGCCTGCCGGTGGTACGGGTAGCAGTGCAGGAGGACGAGGTCGGTGCCGGTGCCGGCGGTGGCGCGGACGAGGTCGGTGAGCAGAGCCGGGTCGGCGTGGTCGAGCCGGAGGTCGGGGTCGCCGAAGCCGGTGTGGATCTGCAGCGGGCGGCCGGTGGCGACGGCCAGGGCGACGAGGTGGCGGAGCAGGACCGGGTCGGTGAGGCGGCCGGCGCCGGCGGCCAGCCAGGCGCGGGCGGCGGTGTGCACCGCGCCGGCCGCGGGCGGTTCGGGGGCGAGCGCGAGTCCGTGGCGGTAGGCGGCGACGGTCTTGAAGGCGACGGCGGTACGGGCCGCCTCCTGGACGGCGCGGGCCAGGGCGTCGGTGAACTCCTCGGGGTCGGCGCCCGCGCCCCCGTCACCGCCCCCCTCGGCGGCCGCGGCGGCGGTGCGTTCGGCGAGGGTTTCCAGCCGTACGACCTCGTGGCCGGTGCCGCCGCCGGCCGCGGCCGTCTCGTCCGGGCCGGTGAGGTCGCCGGGCAGTCCGGTGTCGACGAGGTAGGCGCCGATGCCGGTGGCGCCGAGCAGCCGCCGACGGGTTTCGTCGGGGCCCAGTTCGCGGCGCCGGGCGAGGTAGCGCTCGGGCGGGCAGTGGGCGGGCAGGTCGAGCAACGGCGGGCACCAGCGGCGGACCGCGAAGCCGGTCTGGGTGTCGAAGTGAGTGGTGCCCGCCGCTGGCGACCGGTCCGATTCGGTGAGGTACGAGGCGAACGTCGCGGCGTCGGGTTCGTGGCGGAGCACGCCGTGGCAGTGGTGGTCCACCAGCGGCGGCAGGACGTCGTCGAAGCGGGGGCCGTTCCCCGGGGCGGGCGCGGGCATCACCAGCGCCAGCGGGTGGCGGCGGCGATCTCTTCGTCGGTGCTCTCGGCGAACTGCGCCTCCTCGGCGCGCCGGACGGCGAGGACGGCGCCGTGCAGGACCTTGCCCAGCGCCTCGTGGAGCGGTGCGGACTTCTCCAGCCGGTCGGTGGCCTCGGTGAGGGTGGCGGGGAGGCGGACGATGCCGCGCCGGGCGCGTTCGCGGACGCCGAGGACGCCGGGGTCGCCGCTCTGCGGTTCCGGGAGGCCGGCCCGGGAGTCGATGCCGTGCAGTCCGGCGGCGATCACCGCGCCGACCGCGAGGTAGGGGTTGGCCGCGGCGTCGAAGGTCTTGACCTCGGCGTGGCCGCCGTCGGGGTCGTCGGGCGCGCCGGTGATGAGCCGCACGGCGGCCTCGCGGTTCTCGACTCCCCAGCACTGGTAGATGCCGGCCCAGCGGGAGGGCTGGAGCCGGAGGTAGCTGGCGGGGGACGGGCAGCCGATGGCGAGCAGGGCGGGCAGGGTGGCGAGGATGCCGGCGAGGAAGGCCTCGGCGTCCGGGGCGAGGCCGTGTGCGGCGTCGGGGGTGCGGTGCAGGCTGCGGCCGTCGCGGTAGAGGCCGAGGTGGAGGTGGCAGCCGTTGCCGACCTGGCCGGCGACGACCGCGGGGGCGAAGGAGGCGCGCAGGCCGTGCCGGGCGGAGACCGCGCGGACGGTCTCGCGGACCAGGACGACGTCGTCGGCGGCGCGCACCGGGTCGGCGGGTGCGGTGGTGAGCTCGAACTGGCCGGGTGCGTATTCGGGGTGGAGCTGGAGGACGTCGACGCCCTGGACGGTCAGGGCCTCGGTGACGTCGCGGAGGTAGTCGGAGAGTTCGACGACGCGGGTCATGCCGTAGGCGGGGCCGGCGCAGGGGTAGTCGAGGGGGGCGAAGGTGTCGGTGGTGCCGGGGTGGTGGCTTTCGGGGGCGCGGGTGACCACCCATTCGGTTTCGAAGCCCATCCGCACCTCGAGGCCGGCGGCGGTGGCGCGTTCGGTCATCCGCCGGGCGAACTGCCGCTGGCAGGCCGGGTGCGGCCGGCCGAGCTGGTCGTAGCGGTCGGCCGGGGCCCAGGCCCAGCCGGGCTGGGCGGCGAGGACGGTGACGCGGTCCAGGTCGGGGAAGAGCCGGAGGTCGCCGTCGGGTCCGCCGAGGTCGTCGGATTCGGTGATGGTGTCGTCGGAGGTGAAGACGTCGAAGACCGGTGACATGCCGACGCCGCGGGCGGCGGTGTCCGCGAGCCGCTGCGCCGGTACGGTCTTGACGCGTGCGACGCCCGCGTTGTCCACCCAGGTCAGCGCGATGTTGCGGACGCCTTCGGTCTCCAGGCGCGCCGTCAACTGCCGGGCTTCCTCCTGCTGTTGTGCAGCCCGCGATGTCATAGAGCCGTCCTCACTCGACCGTGCCGATCGCTCGGCGACCGTTTCCCCGTCGGTTGACCGGGGCGGCCGGGCGCTCCCCCGGCTCACGCCGGGAGGGGCACCGTCCCGGTCAGGGGCAGTTGAACTCGCACCATACGCACTTTCCGCCGCCGCGCGGTTCCACACCCCAGACATCGGCCAGCCGGTCCACGAGGAGCAGGCCGCGGCCGGAGACGCCGGCCTCGCCCGGTTCGCGGCGTCGGGGCAGGCTGCTGGACCGGTCCTCGACCTCCAGGCGCAGCCGGCGTCCGACGCTGTGCGGCATCCGGATGTTGACGACGGCCTCGCCGTCGGTGTGCAGCAGGGCGTTGGTGATCAGTTCGTCGGCGACCAGCTCGATCTCCTCGGCGCGTTCGGCCGCTCCCCAGGCGCGGACCGCGGACCGGATCATGTGCCGGGCGGCGGACAGGCCGTCGGGGTCGGCGGGGGCGATGTGCTGCCGGAACCGTCCGACGGTGTCGTGTTCGGGGGCGCCGAGCCGGCGCAGCAGGAGCAGCGCCATGTCGTCCTCGTTGGTCCGTTCGCCGGCCGATTCGCAGAGGCGGTCGGCGAGTTGCTGGACGTCCTGCGGGCCGTCGCGGATCTCCCGGGCGAGGTGGCGCATGCCGTCGTCGAGGTCGGTGCCGGGCTGTTCGACGATGCCGTCGGTGCACAGGACGAGGGTGTCGCCGGCGGCGAGCTGGACGGTGGTGACGGGGTAGTCCAGGCGCCGGAATTCGGAGGAGATGCCGAGCGGCAGTCCGCCGGGCACCGGCAGCAGGCGGCACATGCCCTCGGCGTGCCGCAGCAGGGGGTCGATGTGGCCGGCGCGGACGATCCTGGCGACGCCGGTGCTGAGGTCGGCGTCGACGTAGGTGCAGGTGGCGAAGCGGTCGGTGTCGAGTTCGTTGAGGAAGGCGGAGGCGCGGCCCATGACGGTGGCGGGGGTGTGCCCTTCGGCGGCGTAGGCGCGCAGCACGATCCGCAGCTGGCCCATGAGGGCGGCGGCCTGGGTGTCGTGGCCCTGGACGTCGCCGATGACGGCGGCGACCCGGCCGTTGGGCAGCGGGATCACGTCGTACCAGTCGCCGCCGATGTCCCGGCCCATCCGGGCGGAGCGGTAGCGGACGGCGATCTGGGCGTCGGGCACGCCGGGGATCCGGCGCGGCAGCATGGCCTGCTGGAGGCCGGCGGCGAGGTCGTGTTCCTGGTCGTAGAGCATGGCGCGGGCCAGGCTCTGCGCGATGCTGCTGCCGAGGGCGACCAGGACGTTGCGTTCCTGGTCGCGGAAGTCGCTCTCGCGCTCGAAGAACAGGCCGATGACGCCGATGGGGCGGCCCTGGGCGATCAGCGGGAGGTAGGCGGCGGAGTTGACGTTGAGGGGTTCGATGGCGGGCCAGAGCCGGGGGTAGCCGCGTTTGAACTCGTCGCGGCTGCGGACGTAGCGCGGGTTGAGGGTGCGTACGACCTCGCTCATCGGGAATTCGTCGCCGACCCGGGTGTATTCGAGGTCGGGGACGTAGCTGCCCGCCTTGCCCTCGGAGACCAGCCGGATCCGGCCGGCCTCGACGAGGCCGAGGATGATGTTCTCCGCGCCGAGCCGGCTGAGTCCCTCTTCGCCGGCGAGGGCGGCGATGACCTCGCCGACGGTCCGGGCGTGGGCCAGGGCGGCGGTGGTGCGTTCGACGACGCTGGTGTGCCGGCGGTGCTCCTCGTCGACGGCGAGCCGCTCGGCCGCATGGGTGTATTCGTGGGTGGCGTCGCGGACCACGCCGATGATGCGGCGGGGGCGGCCGGTGTCGTCCCGGCGGATGCTGCCCTGGCTGTGTGTCCAGCGCAGTTCGCCGTTGCGGAGGCGGACCCGGAAGTAGGCGCCGTAGGAGTGGCTGCCGTCCTTGAGTGCCCGGGCGACCAGGGCGTCGAGGCGGGCGGCCTCGTGGGCGGGGACGCGGGCGTTGAGCGTCTCCGGGCGGTCGTCGTACTCGGACGGGCGCATGTCGAAGACCTCAAGGGCGGGCGGGTCCATGTGCATCAGCCCGCTGTCGAGGTCCCAGTCGAAGCCGCCCATGCCGTTGAGGGCCAGGGTCAGGTCCGGGTGGGCGGGCCAGTCGTCCGGCACCGACACGGTGGGGCGCTTCGCTCCCCGGTCAGCCATGTCGTCACTTTGCCACATTCACCCGGTTTACGGCGCGTCCAGCCCTTTTTCCCGCCCTCCGGCCGGCATCATCCGCCCCACCACTGACTCACTCATCAGTTGTCTCATCACTTCACCCGCGAAAGCGGCTGCGAACTGTGCATTTCCACTTCCCGCCGCCTTCCTGGGCATTGCGATGTTCTCAACACGCCTGTTACGGTCCCGGACCATGGACGACGCCCGCGGGGGCCCGGACCCCGATGACGCCGCGGACCGGATCACCGATGCCGCCGGCGCGGTCACCGACCGTGTCCGCGAGGTGATCGGCCGGCTCGGTGTCAGCCACCGGGAGTTCGCCCGCCGGATCGTGATGGACCCGTCGAAGCTGTCCCGGTCGCTGGGCGGCACCCGGCGCTTCACGCTCGCCGAGATCGTGCGGATCGCCGACATCGGCGGGGTCGACACCGGCTGGCTGCTCGGCGCCCCGGAGCGGCCCGCCGCCGCGGCGGAGCGTGCGCCGGCGGCCGTCCCCGAGGGCGGCCGGCCGCTGCAGATCGTCCGGGAGACCGTCCGGCTGATCGCCGAGCACGGCTTCCACGGCGTACGGGTCGCCGACATCGCCGCCGCCTGCGGCACCAGCCCGGCCGCCGTGCACTACCACTTCCCGGGCCGTGACGAGCTGCTGGAGGCGGCCGTGCGGTGGTGCATGGACGAGGACACCGAGCGCCGGGCCGCGGGCCTGGCGGCGGCCCCGGACGCCCGCGCGGAGCTGCTGCACCTGATCGCTCTGCAGACCCCGCGCACCGAGCAGCAGCGCCGCCAGTGGCTGGTCTGGCTCGACCTGTGGGCGCAGGCGGCCCGCTCGACCGCCGTGGGGCGGCTGCACGAGCACTACTACCGGCAGTGGCGCACCACCGTCGCCGACGTGCTGCGGCGCGGCGTCGCACAGGGCGTCTTCCGTCCGGTCGATCCGGAGTTCACCGCGCTGCGGCTGACCGCGCTGATCGACGGGCTGGCCACGCAGGTGCTGGCCACCGCGCCGGACAGCACCGGCCCGGACACCATGCACGCCGCTCTCCTGGCCTTCGTGGAGAGCGAACTCACCGTCCCCAAAAGCCCCGGCCGCCTCGGACATCCGAAGGGATCCCCGTGAACCACGAGGTCATCATCACCTGTGCGCTGACCGGCGCCGGTGACACCGTCCGCCGCTCCCCGCACGTCCCCGTGACGCCCGAGCAGATCGCCGCCTCGGCCGTCGAGGCGGCCGCCGCGGGCGCCGCGGTGGTGCACGTCCACGTCCGCGACCCCGAGACCGGCGACCCGTCCCGCGATCCGCGGCTGTACGCCGAGGTCGTCGACCGCATCAAGCAGACCGGTACCGACGTCGTCATCAACCTCACCGCCGGGATGGGCGGCGACCTGGTGATCGACCCGGACGAGCCACTGCGGCAGCTGCCCGGCACGGACCTGGTCGGCGGCCTGGAGCGGCTGCCGCACGTCGAGGAACTCCTCCCCGACATCTGCACCCTGGACTGCGGCTCGCTCAACTTCGGCGACGGCTCCAACCTGTACGTCTCCACGCCCGACATGCTGCGCGCCGGGGCGAAGCGCATCCAGGAGCTGGGCGTGCGGCCCGAGCTGGAGATCTTCGACACCGGTCAGCTGTGGTTCGCCAAGCAGCTGCTGGCCGAGGGCCTGCTGGACGACCCGACCGTCTTCCAGCTGTGCATGGGCATCCCCTGGGGCGCCCCGGCCGATCCCGGCGTGCTGCAGTCGATGGTGAACCTGCTGCCCGAGGGCGCCCAATGGGCGAGCTTCGCGCTCGGCCGGATGCAGATGCCGTGGGTCGCCCAGTCCATCCTGCTCGGCGGCAACATCCGCGTCGGCCTGGAGGACAACCTCTATCTGAGCCGGGGCGTGCAGGCCACCAACGGCCAGCTGGTGGAGCGTGCGGTGCAGATCACCGAGCTCCTCGGCGCCACGGTCGCCACCCCGGACCGGGCGCGGGCCCGGCTGGGCCTCACGCCGCGCCCCTGACCGCCCGGCCGTCCCTTCCGGACGGCCCCTCCCCGACCACCGTCCCCCTCCCCCGGGAGCCGCCCCGCCATGCCCTCCACCACCCCCGCGCCCTGTGCCCCCGACGACGTACGCCGCATCGCCTGCATCGGTGCGGGCGTCATCGGCGGCGGCTGGGCCGCGCACTTCCTCGCCCGTGGTTACGACGTCACCGCCTGGGACCCGGCGCCCGACGCCGAGCCGAAACTGCGCCGCCTGGTGGCCGCCGCCTGGCCCGCACTGGAGCGGATAGGCCTGGCGGCGGGCGCCTCCCCGGACCGGCTGACCGTCGCCCCCACCCTCGCCGAGGCCGTCGCGGACGCCGACTTCGTGCAGGAAAGTGCCCCGGAGAAGCTGGAGTTGAAGCGTTCGCTGCTCGCGCGGCTCGCCGCGGCGACCCGTCCCGGCGTGGTGATCGCCTCCTCGACGTCCGGCTACCCGATGACCGACATGCAGACCGAGGCGGCCGGCCCGGACGACGCCGGCCGCCTGGTCGTCGGCCACCCCTTCAACCCGCCGTACCTCATCCCGCTGGTCGAGGTCGTCGGCGGCGAGCGGACCGACCGCGCCGCCGTCGAGTGGGCCGCCCGCTTCTACGACCTCGCCGGCAAATCCGTCATCACCATGGACCGCGAACTGCCCGGCTTCATCGCCAACCGCCTCCAGGAAGCCCTGTGGCGGGAGGCCCTGCACATGGTCGCGGCCGGCGAGGCCACCGTCGAGGACATCGACGCCTCGATCACCGAAGGGCCGGGCCTGCGCTGGGCGTTCATGGGCCCCTGCCTGACCTTCGCGCTGGCCGGCGGCGAGGGCGGGATGGCCCATATGCTCGACCACTTCGGCCCGTCCCTGAAATCGCCGTGGACCCGGCTGGCGGCGCCCGAGCTGGACCCGGCGCTGCGCGACGCGATGGTCGACGGCTGCGCGGCGGCCGCGGGCGGGCGGACGTACGCGGACCTGGTGGCCGAACGCGACCAGGGCGTCATCGACGTGCTGCGGGCCACCGGCCGTCTGGGAGGCCCTCGTTGACCGCGCCGCTCCTCTTCCGGCAGACCGTCCGGGACGACTGGATCGACTACAACGGCCACCTCAGCGAGGCCTACTACGTCCTGGTCTTCGGATTCGCCACGGACGCCCTGATGGACGCGTCCGGTCTCGACGCGGCCTACCGGGAGCGCACCGGCTGCTCCCTGTACACGGTCGAGGCCCATGTGCGCTACCTCCGGGAGGTCGCCCGCGGCAGTGAACTCACCGTCCGGACAGCGGTGTTGGGCGTGGACGGCAGGAAGCTGCGGCTGCTGCACGAGATGTTCGTGGGCGAGCCGGCCGGCGACCCGGTGGCGACGGAGGAGCTGTTCGTGCTGCACGTCGACCGGTCCGGCGGGCGGGCGGCGCCGCTGCCCGACGCGACCCGCGAGCGGCTGGCCGGACTCGCCGTGCCGGAGCCGGAGTGGGCGGGGCGCGGGATCCGGCAGGTGTAGCGGGGCGCGCCGGGGTCCGGCCGCGCGGCCGCGGTGCGATCCTGGACGGCAGGGGAGCCCACACCCGTGCGGGCACCCGTACCACTCCCGTGCAGGCCCCTACGAAGGAGAGCCGGTCATGAGCGCCACCCACGGCCACCGCATCGACGTCACCCAGGGCACCGACCACGTCCGCGTGGAGATCGACGGCCGGCTGGTCGCCGAGAGCCACCGGCCGCTGCGGCTCGCGGAGACGGGGTACCCGGTGCGGTACTACCTCCCGCCCGAGGACGTCCGGATGGACCTGCTCACCCCGTCCGGGACGCACACGGTCTGCCCCTTCAAGGGCACCGCCTCCTACTGGTCGCTCGCCGACGGCCCCGAGGACATCGCCTGGGCCTACCCGGAGCCGCACGACGAGGTGGCGCAGATCAAGGACCACCTGTGCTTCTACGAGGCCGAGGTGGTCTGACGCGTGCGGGCGGGGTCCCGGCGCGCGGCCCGTACCCCGCCACGACGCGCCGGGTCCGCCCGGCGCACAATCGAAGCGTGAACGACACCCATGACGAGGGCGGCGACCCGGCGTGCTGGCTGGACCGGGTGTGCGACGCCTGCGGCCGGATCCGCGAACGGGCCGGCAGTGACGTGTGCGAGCACTGCGGCGCCGGTGCGGACGGGCCCGACGAGGAGAGCCGGGCGGATCCGCCTGCCGCTTCCGGGGCCGGGGAGGCCCGCCACCGGGACCGGGACGGGGAGGGCCGGGCCCGGAACGCCCGGCCGCGGGACGGTCTGGGCCGGCCGCTGCCGTACGGGACGCCGGGCGTGGCCCGCCAGCCCGAGGGGGTGTCGCGGACGCCCGCGGAGACCCTGACCGAGGCGCAGCGGCTGCTGGACGGCGGGATGCCGTTCCACGCCCACGAGGTCCTGGAGGACGCCTGGAAGGCGGCGCCGGAGACGGAACGCGAACTGTGGCGCGGGCTCGCCCAGCTGGCGGTGGGCCTCACCCACGCGGCGCGCGGCAACGCCGTCGGCGGGACCGCCCTGCTGGACCGGGGAGCGGCGGCCCTCACGCCGTACGCGGCGGCCGCCCCCTACGGGATCGACGTCGCGGGGCTGCTGGCCTGGGCGGCCGAGCTGACCGGCCGGCTGGCCGGTGGGCCGGCCGCCGGGGACGGGGCGGCCGGTCCGGGGCCCGTACCGGCGGCGGAGACCGCACCCCGGCTGCGGACCGGCAGAGGCTAGGCCGGGACCGCCGGGACCGGCTAGCCGGTCCCTTCGCCCCTCCGGCGGCGACCGCCGCCGGGGACCGGCACCCGCCGCCACCGGGCGAGCAGCGCGCTCAGCCCGAAGGACGCGAGGCCGGCGCCGCCCGCCCCGAGGACGAGGGCGGCGGGCGCCGGGGATCCGCCGCGGCCTTCGGGGCCGGTGACCTGGGCGGCCACCGGACGGAGCGGGGCGGGGCCGTCGTAGGCGGCGCGGACGGCGTGCAGGGTGCCCACCGGGTGGGCGCCGCCCTCCGCGCGGAAACCCCAGTCCAGCAGCGAACCGGCTTCCTTGTAGACGCCGTTGGCCACCTGGGACTGCGGGTTGAGGACGGTGACCAGCACGGTGCGGCCGTTCCTGCGGGCGGCGGCGATCAGGGTGTTGCCGGCCTTGCTGGTGTAGCCGTTCTTGACGCCGATGATGCCCGGGTAGCGGGTCACGCCGTGCGAGCCGGACAGCAGGCGGTTGGTGTTCTCGATCGGGACGGTGCCGCCGGTGCCGGGGAACGTGGCGCGGGCGGTGCCGCAGTAGCGGGCGAAGTCGTCGTTGGCCAGTCCGGCGCGGGCGAAGACGGTCAGGTCGTACGCGGAGGACACCTGGCCGGGCGTGTCGTAGCCGTCGGGGGACTTGACGGTGGTGTCGTGCGCGCCGAGCTTCCGGGCGGTCTGCTGCATCTCGTGGGCGGTGGCCTGCCAGCCGCCGTTCATCGCGGCCAGGACGTGCACCGCGTCGTTGCCGGAGCGCAGGAAGACGCCGCGCCACAGGTCGGCCACGGTGTAACTGCGGCCCTGCTGGACGCCGACGACGCTGCTGCCGGCGCCGACGCCGGCGAGGTCGGCGGAGCTGACCCGGCGGACCGCGCCGGACCGGAACTTCGGCAGCACGGTGACCGCGAACAGCGTCTTGAGGGTGCTGGCCGGGGCGAGTTTGCGGTGCGGGTCCTTGGCCGCCAGGACGGCGCCGGTCTCCGCGTCGGCCACCATCCACGACAGCGCGGACAGCCCGCCGGGCAGCTGCGGTGTGCCGGGGGCGGAGACGGCCCGCACCCCGGTCGCGGCCCCGGCGGGCTGACGGTACGTCGGCCCCTTCGCCGCGGCCGGTATGCAGGTCAGCGCGACACCGGCGGCGGCGAGCAGCGCCAGCGCGGCTGCCTTCTTCGGTACATGTGCGTCACATGCCATGCCGTCACGCTACGGAGGGCGGCGGCGGTGCGCAGCGTAGTTGCGCCAGTCGGGCCATCCCGGCGTGGCGCGGGCCGGTCGGGTCGCATCTGCAACAGCTGCAAAGGAAGGCCCGCCCGGTGCGACGGGGGATGCACACCGGGCGGGCTCAAGAACCTTTCTACCGCATCAGCGAACGGTTACGCCTCAAAAAGGTGTTCGTTTCTCGATTACCAGGCGACGGGCAGCGAAATCAGGCCACGCGAACGCAGGGCCGGACGGTGCCGCAGATCCCCTCGCGGGACGGCCAGCCGCAGCTCGGGGAAGCGGGCGAGCAGCGCCTCCAGCGCGGTGACGGTCTCCATCCGGGCGAGCGGCGCGCCGAGGCAGTAGTGGATGCCGTGCCCCAGCGCGAGGTGCCCGGAGAGCTCCCGGCCCCGGTCCAGCCGGTCCGGGTCGGGGAAGCGGGCCGGGTCGCGGTTCGCGGACGCGATCGCCAGCAGCACACTCTCGCCCGCCGGGATCCGCACCCCGCCGATCTCCACGTCCTCCTTGGGGAACCGGCGGATGGCGATCGGGGACGGTCCGTCGTAGCGGAGGAACTCCTCGACGGCCGCCGGCAGTTCGGCCGGATTCCGCTGCAACTCCTGAAGCTGTTCGGGGTGGTCGAGCAGGGTGAGCACGGCGTTGCCGATGAGGTGGACGGTGTTCTCGTACCCGGCGAAGAGGATGAGGAAGGCGAGCGAGGTCAGCTCGTCCTCGGTGAGCCGGTCGCCGCCCCCTCCGCCGCCGCTGCCGTCCGTGTCGTCCCGGACCGCGACCAGGTCGGAGAGCAAATCGTCGCCCGGCTCGGCGCGCTTCGCCGCGATCAGCGCGGTGTAGAACTCCAGCATCGCGCCGATCGCCTGCCGCATCAGCTCCGGCCGGGTCGGGTCCGGGGTGATCAGCGCGTCGGACCAGGCCAGGAAGTCCCGGCGGTCCTGGTGAGGGACGCCGAGCAGATCGCAGATCACGGTGATGGGCAGCGGTCCCGCGTAGTCGGCGATCAGGTCCGCCGGGCCGCCGCGCCGCTCCATCGCGTCCAGCAGCTCCTCCGCGACCTGCCGTACGGGCGTCCGCAGCGCGTCCACCCGGCCGGGGGTGAACGCCTTGCCCACCAGGCGGCGGATGCGGGTGTGGTCCGGCGGGTCCATGTTGAGGAGGTTGGCGTCGAGGGCGGGCGGCAGGGCGAAGCCGCGGAAGCCGCCGGGCGCCGCGTGCCGCTTGTCCAGGGAGAGCCGCGGATCGGCGAGGGCCCGGCGGACGTCGTCGTAGCGGGTGACCAGCCAGGCGGGCTGCCCGTCGGCACCGGTGATCCGGTGCGCCGGTCCCGCCTCGCGCAGTGCGGCGTAGGCGGCGTGCGGGTCGTCGAGCAGGAGCGTGACGTCGATGGGCGCGTCGGGGGCGGTCTCGGCGGTGTTCTGCATGATCCGACTGTAGGGCGCTGCGGGCGGGCCACCCGCTGCTGTGCGCCATCCGGCGGCACCGGCGTACGCACGGGACCCGGTGCGCGAGCGGTCCCGCACGCGAAGGGCCCGCGAAGGGCGCCGCATCCGTGCGCGTGGGCGAACGGACAGCGGCACCGGTCCGCACGGACCGGTGCCGCCTCCTTCGTGCCGGGCGGCCCGGACCCCCGTGCCGGGCCACCCCGTCTCTGTGCCGCCGCGCCGCCTCAGCCGCGCGCCGCCGCGCTGCGCTGCCGGAGCTCGGTCAGCACGGTCTCGATGAGCGGTGAGTGGTAGACGTCCGCGACCAGCGCCAAGTGCTCGTATTCGGCGCCGAGTTCGGCCGGTTCGCTGCTGCTCGCGACCACCACGCTGTCGGCGCCGTGTACCGGGACGTGGCCCACCGCGCGGTTCTCCAGGCCCCGGCGGAGCGCGGCGGCCTCGGCGACGGCGGCCAGTTGCCGGTCGTCGAGGGCGACCGCGCGGGCGCGTTCCCGGGCGATGTCGACCGCGTCGGACTCCACATGGCGGCGGATCCCGCGCTGGACGTCCCGTATCTCCGCCATCTGCCGGTTGGCCCGCCACTCCAGATCGGCGAACGGCCAGCGCACGGACCACGCCGAGTTCTCCATCGTGACCTCGGGGGTCTCGGCCGTGACGGTCCGCCAGAGCGGGGACAGCCGGCGCAGCCGCCGCCAGGCGGCGACCCGGGGCCCGGCGGCCGGCAGCGCGAACCCGGCCAGCACCAGGATCGCCGCGACCGAGGCGCTCAGCGGTGCCACCCCGTTGGAGAGCCAGAGGGCGGGGTGGCCGGCCCAGGAGAGGACGAAGCCGATGACTTTGCAGCCGCAGTAGACCAGGCCGAGCCAGCAGCCGGCGGCCAGCACCCGCAGCCCGCGCGCGAGATGCGTACCGCCGAGCCGGGCGGCGTAGCGGGGACAGAGCGTCCCCAGGCCGGCCAGGCTCGATCCGAAGATGGCCAGATACAGCACCAGGAAGAGCATGACGCCCGGCGAGTCGGTGTAGGCCGTGCTGAAGTCGCGGGGGTGCTCGACGGCGTCCGGCCGGCCGACCGCGAACCCGGCGATCGCCACCGCCCACAGCGCCGCGACTCCGCCGACCGCGGCCCGTGCCCTGGCCCGGGCGCGGGCCCTGGCCGCCGGGCCCTCGCCCGCCGTCCAGCGCAGCAGCAGGACCAGCGCGCCCGCCGCGAAGACCACCACGGAGGAGTACAGGAAGACCATGGCCAGGTTGGCCACGCCGACCAGCCGGTCGAAGGCGCGGTAGAGGCTGGGCGCGGAGAACAGGAAGACCGTCGCCACCCCGCCGGTCATCAGACAGGCCAGCCCGAGGTCGGTGTTGCTGCGGTCGCGGAACCAGGCGACGGACTTGTAGCCGACGATCACCCAGGCGGCCAGCCCGAACGACAGGTAGATGACGTCAAACACGCGGTCCCCCGTCCTCGCCCCCGGCCGGCACCGCGCCGTCGCCGTCGGCCCGCTCGCCCCGGTCTGCCGTACCCTCGCGCTCCCGGCGTACGTGCTGCAGCGCGGGCCCGAGCGCCGCCGCGAGCTCGGCGGCCTGTCCCGCCAGCGGGAGTTCGCCCTCCGCGGCCGAGGGCGCGACCCGTTCCATCAGCAGCGTGCCGAGCACCTCGGTCTCCCGCTCGGCGAGGTTGTCGTAGCCGTGGTGCCGGGCGAAGCCCATGGTCAGGCCCATCCGGCGCATGGCGGTGGCGACGTCGACCGAGGGGGTCCAGATCTTCAGCGCGTCCTCGGTGACGGCCGGGTCCTGACCGTGCCCCAGCAGGAGGTGGCTCAGCTCGTGCAGCACGATGTGCGCCTGGTGCCAGGGCGAGGTGCGCAGCTCGTAGAAGACCCAGTAGCCGTCGTCGGTGACGGCCGTCATGCCCGAGACCACGCCGCCCAGGCTCATCGGCACCAGATGCACGGGCCGCTCCACCCGGGCCGCGACGACATCGCACATCCCGCGCAGATCGGTGACGGCGGGCAGTGCGAGCTCCTTGATGAGCCGCTTGCACCGCCTGCGTATCTGCCCCACTCGCATGCTCGTCCCGTCCTCGTGTCCGGCCTGCCGCCAGGTGGCGAAGAGCTGGCCGCGTTCAACGGTGCCCACCGTGTCACTCACCGCGCCGGTCACCGCCCTGCTCCGGCGGGTCGGCCGGCAGGTTCATCTGCTGCCGGAACTGCGAGATGATCGTGGTCAGGCTGTCCTGCACCTCCGGCGGCAGCCCGACGGAGCGCAGCGCGATGGCCCGCACCCGCTGGTCCCGCATCGCGGCGAGGAACCGGACCTCCTCCTCCACCCGCGCGGCCTGCGGCTGGGAGAGGTCACCGAGGAGGTAACCCACCGGTACCGCAAAGAACTTGGCCAGCGCGCGCAGCAGCTCCGGACTCGGATTCGTCCGCTTGCCGTTGCGCAGCATCGATAAGTACTGCTCGGTGACCCGGACCCCGCCGTACTCCTTCGTCCCGGCGCTGATCTCCTCGGCGACGAAGGCGTTGGTGTACGGGGCGCCGGGCGGATGCATGTTGGCGAAGAGGTGGTTGAGCCGCTCCGCGAGCGTGTTGCCCGCCCCCTTGGACCGGCCGTCGCCCCCCATGGCCATGCCTACCGTCCCCCCATCGACAGCACCGACGAACGTCCCAACGGTTGGTTAAGCCGCCGGGCTCGCAGCACTTATCCTGTCATGCGAAGAACGCGCCGCACCAGTCCCCTTACGGACAGTGAGGACGCTCGGGCTTAACCGGGAGTTGAGTGACGGATCAAGCGTCCGGAGGACAGGACGACGGAACCGCCCGGCCCCGCCCTGTTCCCGGGCAACGCAAAAGCCGCCTCCTCCGAAGAGAAGACGGCTTCCGACCTACGAGAATTCGCTGGTCGGGACGACAGGATTTGAACCTGCGACCCCTTGACCCCCAGTCAAGTGCGCTACCAAGCTGCGCCACGTCCCGGTGCCCGTTCCGGCCGGGATGTCCCGGCTGACCGCGCACGAGAACAATACCGCATGTCAGAGGGTCGCTGCTGCCACTTCGCGGCGGAACGCCGCGGGCGGCGGGCCGGACCGGATGAGTACCCGTACTCATGCGCCGGTGTCACCGCGCCGCCACGCTACGCGCATGACTACTCCATCGATTCAGCGGCCGACCACGACGGCCTTCTTCGTGCAGGCCGCGATCTCCTTCGGGCTGTCGCTGGCGGCGCTGGTGATCGGGATCCTCAAGCTGCCGGTGGGGCCCTGGGAGCGCGGGTTCCTCGCGCTGGGGCTGATCTTCGTGGTGTCCTCGGCGTTCACGCTGGCCAAGTGCGTGCGCGACCGGCAGGAGGTGGCCGAGGTGACGAACCGGGTGGACAAGGCCCGGATCGACAAGCTCCTCATCGAGCAGGACGTGTTCAAGCCGGGGCAGGTCTGATTCCACCCGCGCCGGCCCCACCCCGGCCCCGGGTGGCGGTCCGGCGCTTGACCTCAAGCGCGCTTGAGGTTGCACGCTCGGTGGCATGACGCAGACGACGCACGACAAGCCGCCGCGGACGACGCCTGCGGCCGGCACGGACACGACGACAACAACAGGTGCGGGCTTCGCCCAACTGCCGGGCCTGATGAGCCTGATGACGGGGGATGAGAAGCACGGGCCGGCCGCGACCTCGACGCTGGACGCGCTGTGGGTGCTCTACGACCGGGTGCTGCGGGTCTCCCCCGAGCGCGCCGCCGACCCCGAGCGCGACCGCTTCCTCCTCTCCAAGGGCCACGGCCCGATGGCCTACTACGCGGTGCTGGCCGCCAAGGGCTTCTTCCCCGTCGACTGGCTGCCGGGCTTCGGCTCGTACGACTCGCCGCTCGGCCACCACCCGGACCGGTTGCTGGTGCCGGGTGCCGAGATCGGCAGCGGATCGCTGGGGCACGGGCTGCCGCTGGCCGTCGGCACCGCGCTCGGGCTGCGGGCGCAGGGCCGGACCGATCCGGCCGTATGGGTGCTGATCGGGGACGCCGAGCTGGACGAGGGCAGCAACCACGAGGCACTGGCCTACGCGGGCGCCGCGGGGCTGGACCGGCTGCACACGCTGGTCATCGACAACTCCTCGGCCACGCACGGCTGGCGCGGCGGGATCGCCGCCCGGTTCGAGACCGCCGGCTGGTCCGTGGCCACCGTGGACGGCCGCGACCACCGGGCCCTGTACGAGGCGTTCACCGCACCGCACCCGGGCCGTCCGCACGCCGTGGTCGCCCGGGTCGAGCCCAAGGGCGCCTGACCGGGCGGTCCCCTCCTCCTCCCCACCAGAGCTTCGAGAAAGGCTTTCCGTGATGGACACCATGCGTGAGCGCTTCGCCTCGGTCACCTCGCACCTGCTGGACGACGACCCCCGGCTGGCGGTCGTCCTCGCCGACATCGGCGTGGACGGTTTCACCGGGGCGGCGCGACGGCACCCGGACCGGGTGGTGAACGTCGGCATCCGGGAGCAGCTGCTGATCGGCGTGGGCAGCGGGCTGGCGCTCACCGGGCTGCGGCCGATCATGCACACCTTCGCCAGTTTCCTCGTGGAGCGCCCCTTCGAGCAGGTGAAGCTGGACTTCGGCCACCAGGGCGTGGGCGGGGTGCTGGTGAGCGCCGGCGGCTCGTACGACTGGCCCAGCGGGGGCTACACCCACATGTCGCCCGGTGACATCGCGCTGCTCGACACGCTCGACGGCTGGACCGTGCACGTCCCGGGGCATCCGGACGAGGCCGAGACGCTGCTGCGGCAGGCCGCCGCGGCCGGCGACGACAAGGTGTACGTGCGACTGTCGGTGCAGGTCAACCAGGCACCGCGGGCGGTGGACGGGGTCCGGTTCCAGCGACTGCGGGAGGGCCGCCGGGGCGTGGTCGTGGCGGTCGGCCCGATGCTGGACAACGTGCTCGCCGCGACCGAGGGCCTGGACGTCGGGGTGCTCTACGCGACGACCGTGCGGCCCTTCGACGGCGCGGCGCTGCGTGCCGCGACCGGGGCCGCGGACGCCGCGGACGTGGTGATCGTGGAGCCCTGTCTGGCGGGGACGTCGACCCGGTTCGCCAACGACGCGCTGGCCGACCGGCCGCACCGGGTGCTGGGGCTCGGCGTCGGCCGCCGGGAGCTGCGCCGGTACGGACAGCTCGACGAGCACCTGGCGGCGCACGGCCTGGACCCGCACGGGCTGCGGGAGCGGATCGTGGGGTTCCTGCCGTCCGGCTCCTGACCGGTTCAGATGTGTTTGTCGAGCCAGGCCAGCAGGTCGTGCTGGACCTCGTCGCGGTTGGTCTCGTTGAGGATCTCGTGCCGGGCGTGCGGGTAGGCCTTCCAGGTCAGGTCGCGGGTGCCGAGATAGCGGAAGTCCTCCAGGAGTTCGTGCACCAGGGTCATGCCCGCGTGGCAGGGGTCCTGCTCGCCGACGGCGAGGTGGACGGGCAGCCCGCGGGGGATCCGGGCCAGGTGCGCCGGGTCGTTGATCTTGCGGATGGCGCGCACCCAGTCGCGCGCGAGGCCGGCGCAGAACGGGAATCCGCAGTTCTCGTCGGCGACGTAGGCGTCCACCTCGGCCGGGTCGCGGGAGAGCCATTCGTAGCCGGTGCGGTGCTCGAAGGCGTCGTTGAACGAGCGGAAGGTGCGGGGGATGAAGGACGAGAGCGCGGTCCGGCCGTGCCGGGCGATCTCCTCGTCGAGTTCGGCGGTGGCGGCCTCGATGTCCAGGCCGGGGAGGGTGCGGAAGGTGCCGCTGAGGATGAGGCCGGCGAGGTCGGCGCCGTACTCCTGGGCGTAGTCGCGGGCCAGCATCGAGCCCAGGCTGTGGCCGAGCAGGACCAGCGGGATGCCGGGATGGCCGGCGGCCGCGTGGTCGCCGAGGGCCTTGAGGTCGGCGACGATCGCGCGCCAGGAGTCCTCGCCGACCACGCCGCGGCCGCCGGTGGAGGCGGCGGTGGCGCCGTGGCCGCGGTGGTCGGAGGCGAGGACGCCGTAGCCATGGCCGGTCAGGAAACGGGCGAAGCGGTCATAGCGCCGGCCGTGTTCCGCGGCGCCGTGCGCGATCTGGACCAGGGCCCGGGGCCGGCCGGACTCCGGCAGCCAGGTGTAGGTGGCGATGCGGGCGCCGTCCGGGGCCTGGTGGAAGTCCTGCTGCATGGCGTCGTCTCCTGACTGCCGGGGCGGGGCTGACGAGTCGTCGGCGTCCACTCTCGCGTCCGGGCCGCCGAGCGCCAAGGGGGCGCGCGTGGCGGGGTTGGCCGGGCGGGTGCGGGCCATGGCACGATCAGCCGGTTCTTTCCTGGCGCCAGTGCCGCAACTCCCGTTCACAGGAGGATCGTTGGACACCACGGACGGATTCGGGAACACCCCCGACGCGCCCACCCCCGCGCCCCCTCGGGCCGCACCGCTCTCCCGCCGCAGGTTCCTGCAGGGCACGGCCTCGGCCGCGGCCACGGCGGGCCTGGCCGGGGTCACCGTCGGCGCCCCGGCCGCCGCGGCCGCCGCGGCCCAGGACGCCGGCGCGTCCGGCGGCGCGCTCTCCTTCACGGCCGCCACCAACGGCGCGGCCTCGCTCGCCCCGGCCGGCGACCGGCTCGTCGCCGAGGTGCAGAACGTCCTGTGGTCGCTGCCCCGGGCCGGCGGCGAGGCGGTGGCGCTGACCCCGCCCGATCTGGAGCCGACCCGTCCGGTGCACTCCCCCGACGGCCGCCGGATCGCGGTCTGCGCCTACCGGGGCGGCAACTTCCACCTGTGGACGCTGGCCACCGACGGCTCGGACCTCCGGCAGCTCACCGACGGGCCCTGGGACGACCGCGGCCCCGCCTGGTCGCCGGACGGGACCCGGATCGCGTTCGCCTCCGAGCGCGGCGGGGACCCGGTGGCCGGCAGCCCGTACCGGTTATGGGTGCTGGAGCCGCGGACCGGGCGGCTGACCCGGGTGACCGGGCTGCCCGGCCAGGACGGGCCGCATCAGGACGGCGCCTGGGAGGACTTCGACCCCTGCTGGTCGCCGGACGGCACGCGGCTCTTCTTCGTACGGGGCACGGTGTCCGGCACCGCGCTGGTCTCGCGCACGGTGGCCTCGGTGGCGGCCGACGGCAGCGGCGCGGTACGCACCGAGCACACCGAGACGGCGGCCGCCCAGGTACTGGTGCCGGCGCTCTCCCCCGCGGGCCGGCTGGCCTATCTGCGAACCACGGACTACCCGGGGCCGACCTGTGCGCTGGTCGTCGACGGCCGGGCGGTCGCGGTGGACGGGGACGTGGAGCCGGTGCCGCCGCGCTGGATCTCCCGGGACGAGCTGCTGCTGACGGCCGGCGGGCAGTTCCGGATCGTCCGGCCGGACGAACCGCAGCACACCGAGACCGTGCCGTTCAGCGCACGGCTGCCGCTGGACCGCCCCGACTACCGCGTCAAGGACTACGGTTTCGAGCGGACCGCCGCCGGCCCGCTGCGCGGGGTGCATCTCCCGGCGCTCTCCCCCGACGGCCGCACGGTGGCCTTCGCCGCGCTCAACTCCCTGTGGCTGGCGCCCACTTCGGGCGGTGGCGCACCGCGCCGGATCGTCCGGGCCGGGGCCACCCGGTACGTGTCCGCGCCGAGCTGGTCGCGCGACGGCCGGGCACTGCTCTACGCGGACGACCGGGACGGGCTGTTCGCGGTGCGCCGGCGCGAGGTCGCCACCGGCGAGGAGACTGTGCTGGCCACCGGCGGCCGGGTGCAGCCGGCGCTGTCCCCGGACGGCGGGCGGCTGGCCGCGCTCGACATGTCAGGAAATCTCGTGGTACGGACGCTGGCCGACGGCACGGAGACCGTGCTGGCCGCGCCGATGGGCGCCGGCGGGCTGCCCGGCCGTCCCAGCTGGTCGCCGGACGGCCGCTATCTGGCGTACTGCGACCGCAACCGCCTCAACCGCCGCTTCCGCGAGGGCTACAACGTCATCCGGGTCCTCGACACCGGGACCGGCCGGGGCCGGGTGTTCACGGTCGCCGCACATGTCTCGATCGCCGACCGCTACGACTCGGGGCCGGTGTGGTCGCCCGACGGCCGCTGGATGGCGGTGATCGCCGAGTCCGCGCTCTGGGTGCTGCCGGTGCGGCCCGACGGCACGCCGGACGGTCCGCCGCGGCAGCTGACCGACGAGAGCGCCGACCATCCGTCGTGGTCCGGGGACTCCGGCACGCTCCTCTACCTCTCGGCGGGGCGGCTGCGGCTGATCCCGGTGTCCGGCGGCCCGGCACGGACGGTCCCGCTGTCCCTCACCCACCGGCCGGCCCGCGCCCGGGACACCGTCGTGCACGCGGGGACGTTCTGGGACGGCACCGGCGAGACGGTGCGGGAGGACGTCGACGTGGTGGTGCGCGACGGGCGGATCACGGAGGTGCGCCCGCACCGCACCGCCCGGTCCGGTGCCGCGCGGCGGGTGGACGCCTCGGAGCGGACCGTGCTGCCGGGCCTGTGGGACGCGCACACCCACCCCTGGCAGATCACGTACGGCGGCCGGCAGACCGCGCTGCAGCTGGCGTACGGGATCACCACCGCGGTCTCCTGCGGCGGCTTCTCCTACGAACAGGCCCGGATCCGCGAGGCGGTGGCGGCCGGGGTGCTGACCGGGCCACGGCTGCTGACCTGCGGGGAGCTGCTGGACGGCGGCCGGGTCGCGTACAGCATGGGGCGGGCGCACCGCACCCGGGAGGGGCTGCGGCGCTCGCTGGAGCGCGGTGCGGCCCTGGACTGGGATTTCGTCAAGACCTATGTGCGGGCGTCGGGTTGGGTGATGGCGGAGGCGGCGCGCTTCGCGCAACGGCGGCTCGGGGTGCGGGCCGGCAGCCATCTGCTCACCCCGGGCGTCCAGCTCGGCCAGGACCTGACGACCCATCTGCAGGCCACCCAGCGCATGGAGTTCGGGCACGCGGTGTCCGGCTCCGGGCACGCCTACCAGGACGTCGAGGAGATCTACACCGGCAGCGACTTCCATCTGATCGCGACCCCGTTCTCGTCGGCGGCGCTGCTCGGCGAGGACCCGGCGCTGGCGGAGGACGTACGGGTGACCCGGCTGATGCCGCCCTGGGACACCGCGGTGGTACGGGAGAACGCCGGTCACCGGCCGACGCCGGCCCAGCTGTCCGACATCGCGACCGAGACCGGGTTCTACCGGCGGGTGCTGGACGGCGGCGGGCTGGTCGCGCTGGGCACCGACCAGCCGCTGGTGCCGGTCGGACTGGGGCTGCACCTGTCGCTGCGGGCACTGCACCGCGGTGGCCTCGGTGCGGCCCGGGCGCTGCGCACCGCGACCGCGCTGCCCGCCCGGGTGTTCGGCGCGGAGCGGGACCTCGGGACGCTGGAGGTCGGCAAGCTCGGTGACATGACGGTGGTGGACGGCAATCCGTTCGAGGACTTCGACACGCTGGTGCGGACCTCGGCGGTGCTGCGCGGCGGACGGGTGGTCACCCAGCGGGAGTTGACCGAATCCTTCCCCGCACCGGCCGGCCGGACTTCGCTGCGGTCGGCCGGGACGGACTGGCTGGAGGTGGGCCGGCAGCAGCGCCGGGAGTCCTGCTGCGATCCGGCGCACTGACCCGTCGACGACCGCCGCACAGCGGGGTGGTGTGGGGTGGCGTGGTGTCCCGGGGCCCCGGGACACCACGCCACCCCTTCGCCGCCCAAGGGGTTGTGCGCCGGCGCTCTGCACTCCAACTCCTCCGGCAATACCGGCCAGTTGATGTTTTGGGGGGGCCGGAGTAGGTATGCCAACGGGTATTGCACGCGGTAAGCGACGGATCACGTTCCGGAACGACCACTGCAGACGGTGCCGCCGGCGCCGTCCCGAGGCGGGGTGCGATCAGCACGGGGAAGATCGCGGAGGAGGGCTTGTCTTGCATCGCCATTTCACGGACCAGCGACACGAAGCGCTCCGGCTCCGGGTACGGGACTTCGCCGAGAGGGAGGTCCGTCCCCGGATTGCGGAGATGGAGGCGAGCCGTACCGTCTGCCACGACCTTTCGCGGCTGATCGCCCGGCAGGGGTGGATCGGCGTGACCGTACACCGGGCGTACGGCGGGATGGGTGCCGGGCACGTCGCCAAGACCCTCATCATCGAGGAGCTGTCGCGGGTCAGTGCGGCGATGGGCGCCATGGCGCAGGCGTCCCAGCTGGGCGTCGCCAAGATCGTCCACTTCGGCAACGAGGAGCAGAAGAAGACCTGGCTGCCGGCCATCGCGTCGGGCGACTGCCTGCCGACCATCGCCGTGACCGAACCGGACTCCGGCGGTCATGTGCTCGGCATGACGTCCACCGCGGTCCGGGACGGCGACGACTACGTCCTCAACGGCCGCAAGATCTACGTCGGCAACAGCCACGTCGGCGATCTGCACGGCGTCGTGGTCCGCACCGGCGAGGGCTCCAAGGGCCTGTCCGCGTTCCTCGTCGAGTCCGACCGCCCCGGGTTCCGCCTCGGGCCGCAGCAGCCCACGATGGGGCTGCACGGCTTCAGCTTCGGCGAGCTGTTCTTCGACAACTGCCGGGTCCCGGCGGCCAATCTGCTGGGCCGGGAGGGCGACGGGCTGCCCGTGGCGTACTCCTCCAGCGTGCTGTACGGGCGCCCCAACCTCACCGCCGTCTCACTCGGCATCCACCAGGCGGTGCTGGACGAGACCACGAAGTTCTGCGCGCAGCGGCAGCGTTACGGCAGACCGCTGGCCGACCTCGGCAACATCAAGCTCAAGCTCGGCCGCATCCAGTCGCGGCTGCTGCTGGCCCGGCTCGCCGCGTACCACGCCGTGCACCTGCTGGACCAGGGGCTGCCGTGCGATGCGGAGCTGATGAACGCCAAGCTGGTCAACGTGGAGTCGGCGCTGGAGTCCGCGCGGGACGCGATGGACATCCACGCCGCGTGCGGGCTGTTCACCGACCGGCCGATCGAGCGCTTCCTGCGGGACGCCCACCACATCTTCGCGCCGGCCGGTACCACCGACATCCAGTTGCTGCGCCTGGGCGAACTGGCCCTGGGCCGGGCGAAGGGCGAATGGTCCAGCCGGCTCGCCGAGCAGCTACGGCTGGCGCCTTCGGAGTGGCCGGACGAAGAGGAGGCTGCCGAAGCCGTCGACTCCGGTGAGGGCGCGCCGCCCACCGTGCCGGGCCAGCGCACCGGCTCCTCCCGCCAGCGCTCCTGGTTCGCCCGGCCGCGCTGAGCGCGGGTCGCCGGGGCCGGGTCGCCGAAGCCCGGCCGACGGGGGCGGGGCCCGGAGACGGCGCCGCGGCCACCGGCAGGACGCCGGGGCCGCGGCACGGGGAAATCCGGAAAAGATCAGGGCACGGATCGGGAAAAGATCAGGACGCGGATCGGGGAAAGTTCAGGAAAGGGATCAGGGAACGGTCAGGGCTTTTCCTGTATCAAGGAACGGTCAGGGGTTCTCCTGCTGCCGCTGTTCCATCCGGTGGATCTGCTCGACGAGTTCGGCGGCCATCGACTTGATGGTCTCCAATCCCTCCCGCCCCCAGGGACGCGGTTCCAGGTCCACCACACACACGGTGCCCAGCGCCATCCCCGTACGGTCGATCAGCGGCGCGCCGAGGTAGGAGCGGATGCCGATCTCGTCGACCACGGGGTTGCCGGCGAACCGCGGGTAATCGCAGACGTCCTCCAGGACCAGGGCCTTGCGGCGGACGATGACATGCGGGCAGTAGCCGTGGTCACGGTCCATCACCCGGCCCGGCTGGGCGCTGGCCGGCGCCGGCCCCAGCTCGACGGCCTGGTCCTGGGCAGGGGTGTAGAGGCCGGCGAAGTACTGCCGGTGCTCGTCGATGAAATTGACCATCGAATACGGCGCCCGGGTGGTGCGGGCGAGCTTGCGCGCGAACTCGTCGAAGGCGGGCAGCGGGGCGGTGCCGATCCCCAGGGCGCGCAGCCGGGCCACGCGCGCCGGGGCCTCGTCGTCCTGCGGGGTCAGCAGGAGATGGCGGGTCGGGTCGTAGGAGACGTACGGGACACGGGAGGCGGGGTGGTTCATGGCAGCTCCGGGGTCGCGGCGAGGACGGGGGTGAGCAGATGCTCGACGAGCGAAACCAGGACGTGGGTGGCCGAGCTGCACTGTCGGGCGTCGCAGAGCACGACGGGGGTCTGGGGGGAGAGGTCTATGGCGGCGCGGACCTCGTCCGGCTCGTAGTGGAAGGAGCCGTCGAACTCGTTGACCGCGACGATGAACTGGATGCCCCGCCGCTCGAAGAAGTCGACGGCGGCGAAGCACTGGTCCAGGCGCCGGGTGTCGGCGAGGATCACCGCGCCGAGCGCACCGTTGGACAGCTCGTCCCACATGAACCAGAAACGCTGCTGGCCCGGCGTCCCGAAGAGGTACAGCACGTGTTCGGGGCTGAGCGTGATCCGCCCGAAGTCCATGGCGACGGTGGTGGTGTTCTTGTCCTCGACGCCCGCCAGATCGTCGGTGCCGACGCTGATCTGGGTGAGCAGCTCTTCCGTGCTGAGCGGCTCGATCTCGCTCACCGCTCCGACGAAGGTCGTCTTGCCGACCCCGAAGCCGCCCGCGACCAGGATCTTGAGCGCGGTCGGGAAGCGGCCGGGCGCGTCGTCCCCCTGGGCGTGGGGGTCACAGTCGTTTGCGAAGTCCATTCAGCACCGCCTCCAGCAGGGCTCGGTCGGTACGGGACGCGGGCCCGGCCGAAACGGCCGCGGGGGCCCGCGCGGTGAGCGCCCCGCAGTCGACGAGGTCGGCGAGGAGCACTTTGGTGACCACGGCGGGCAACCGTATGTGGGCGGCGATCTCGGCGACCGAGACCGGCCCGCAGCACAGCCCGAGCACCTGGGCGTAGTCGGGGCCCTGGCACGCGACGGGTTTCCGGCCGGTGGCCATCACCATGGTCAGCAGGTCGAAGTGCGCCGTGGGACGGGTCCGGCCGTTGCTGACGGTGTACGGGCGGACCAGCCGGCCCGCCGCGTCGTCGTACCACGGGTCCCCGCCCTGCCGCTGCCGGCGACGCACGGTCATGGTCAACGACCGCCCGCGGACGCCTGGTGGCGCGCGGGGGTGGACAGATACGGCCGGACGCTCTTGACCAGCATCGACATCTCGTAGCCCAGCACCGCCACATCGGCCTCGCGCCCGGCGAGCACCGCCAGGCAGGCGCCCGATCCGGCGGTGGAGACGAACAGGAAGCTGGCTTCCAGCTCGACGACGACCTGCAGGACGTTGTCGCCGTCGCCGAAGCGCACCCCGGCGCTGCGGGCGAGGGAGTAGAGGCCGGAGGCCAGGGCCGCCATGTGGTCGGCGCTGTCCGGTTCGAAGCCGTGGGCGGCCTTGACCAGGCCGTCCGAGGACAGCAGCAGCGCGCTGCGGGCGTGCGGTACGCGCTGTACCAGCCCGGTCAGCAGCCAGGACAGATCGGTCTGCTGGCCGGCCTGCCGCTGCAAATGCGCCTGCGTACGCACATCACTCACCATGGTTGTGGTCGTCTCCTCGGGGGCGCGCCATCGGGGCGTCGTGGTCACGGTCGTGGTGTTGCAGGTCGTTGCCGCCCGGGGTGCCGAGGGCGTCAGGCAGATCCAGGGCGGTGCCGTTGGTGTCGGCGTAGCTGTCGTCGGCGAGGCTGAACCCGCGCCGGAAGGCGGCCATCAGACCCGGGTCGTGCTCGGGTTCGGGGCCGTCGCGGCGGGCGGCGGACGGCAGGATCGGGTCGCCGCGCAGCTCGGGCACGAGATGGGTCTGCTTGCGCCGGCGGGGCAGCCGGGGGCGGGCGCTGTTGTCCACGGGGGCCGGTGCGGGCGGGAGGACCACCGGGCCGGGGGCGGCGGGCCGTTCGGCGGGGCCGCTCTCGACGGAGGGGGTGGCGGTGTGCCGTTCGGCGGCGGTCGCCTCGGGGTGGGGGAGGTCGGGGGTGGGGACGTCCGCGGCGCGCACCAGCCGGCGGCGGGCGGCGGGCGAGTCCGGGTCGGGCGTGGGGGCGGGGATGGTCACGGTCCGGGGGGCGGCGTCGACCGGGTTCGGGCGGGCGTGCGGTTCGTGGCGGTCGTACCGGTCGTATCCGCGGTCCCGGCCGCCGTCCGCCGCGTCCGCCGCGCCCTCGTCGGGGTGGTAGCTGTCGTAGATGTCGTAGTCCCCGTGGTCGCGGGCGGGGTCACTGTCCGGTGAGACGGCGGCGCGCGGGCCGGCGGCGGCGTCCGCTTCCTCGGCGGATTCCGCGCCGAGCAGGGCCTGCGGGACGATCAGCACGGCCTGGACGCCGCCGTAGATGTTGCTCTGCAGACGGACGACGATGCCGTGCCGCCGGGCCAGCGAGGAGACGACGAAGAGCCCGATCCGGCCGTCGCTGAGCAGCTCGGCCACGTCGATGTGGTCGGGGTCGGCGAGGAGGGCGTTCATCCGGGTCTGCTCGTCCGCCGACATGCCGAGGCCCCGGTCCTCGACCTCGACCGCGAGGCCGGCGGTGACGAGCTGGGCGCGCAGCAGGACGGGGGTCTGCGGGGCGGAGTAGATGGTGGCGTTCTCGACGAGTTCGGCGAGCAGGTGGATGACGTCGGCGACGGCGTGGCCGCGCAGGGTGCCCTCGATCGGCGGCACGAGCTTGATCCGGGGGTACTGCTCGACCTCGGCGATCGAGGAGCGGAGCACCTCGGTCATGGAGACCGGGCGGCTCCACTGGCGGCGGGAGATGGCGCCGCCGAGGACGGCGAGGTTCTCGGCGTGCCGGCGGATGCGGGTGGCGAGGTGGTCGACGTGGAAGAGGCCCTTGAGCAGGTCGGGGTCCTCGACCTGGTTCTCCAGTTCGTCGAGCAGCTCGATCTCGCGGTGTACCAGGGACTGCAGCCGGCGGGCGAGGTTGACGAAGACCTCGACCTTCTGCTCGCTGCCGCTGGCGTTGCTGCGGGCGATGGCGACCGCGTCGATGACGGCGGACTCGGCGGCCCGGCCGGCGGCGGCGACTTCGTGGGCGAGCAGGTCGAGGGTGTCGCCGGTGGGCTCGGGGCCGTTCTCGGGTTCCCGGCGCGGGAGCCATTCGCCCTGGCGGACCCGGTCCAGCAGGTCGTAGAGGTCGGACTGGCTGCGGGCGCAGACCTGGCGCAGCCGGGCGTAGCGGGCGACGGCGGCGCGGGCCTCGGAGTTGGCGGCGGCGCCCGCGGTGAGCACGATGACGCAGACCACGACGAGGCCGCCGGAGAGGACCACCCATTCGCGTCCGGTGAGCCGCGCTCCGCCGGCCTGGACGACGAAGGCGGCGACGGCGGTACAGATGACGGCGACGAGGAGGCAGGGTACGGCGGCGAGCCGGACCAGGCGGGACCGTATCGCCGAGTCGGCGGCCGACTCCGGGAAGGAGGCCCGGCCGTGCCGTCCGCCCTCACGCTCGCGGCGCCGGGCGGCGACGGGCGCCGTAGCGGCCACGGGTACGGGGGCGGGCCCTGAGGAGCCCTGGGTCCCTGCGGATGTTGGAGCCTCCTGGGACGTCTGGGTCCCCTGGGGGAATGCAGTAGGCATCGGCGCCCTCCGGATCGGCCGTTGGCAGTCGCGGAGCACGCACGCTAGTTGTTGCGGGGGTGGGGTTCGGACCCACTTCGAGGTTTCGCTACCCCGCGCCACCTCCTTGAGTGGACGTCGCACGCACGCCAGTGCGAACCAATCCGAACTACCGTCCAGAAAAGGCGAGTTGACCCCTCTCAGGCGCCCCCACCGAGGCTCACGACCAGCGCGCACCGACCTTCCGCGCGCCGGTGGCCGACCCGGCGTGTCGCCACACGGAGACCCCGCTCCTCAGCCTGCCCCGTTGCGCGGGACGCCAGTTGCCCGGAGGACGGCGAATCGGTTTCTCACCCTCGCGGGTGACAGCGGGTGGCAGCGGGTGGCAGCGGAGGGGCGCCAGCGGGTGGGGTGGGAGCGCGTGGGGTGGCGGCGGGCGACAGGTGGATCGGGGCTCGCCCGGGGGGCGCAAGGGGATGGGCGCTCCTAGGGGGTGGGCGCTCCTAGGGGTGGCCGAACAGATCCCGTAGGGGACACGGGCGCCCCCTGCGGGGCCACAACGCGGAGGCGGGGGGCGGTATTCCCCGCCGCGCCCGCCGCGCCCGCCGCGCCCGCCGCCCCGCACGGCTGGGGGCCCTGGGTGATCCGGCCGGCCTCCGAAGCTCCGCAAGACTCCTCCGAAGCTCCCGTGCCGTCGGCGCATGACATGCCGCCAGATCGGAAAGGACGCATGACTTCTGTACGTCGGGGTAGGCGGCCGCTGCGGCGCCCGAGCGTGTCGGGCCGCAGGAAGGCGTGATGACCACCGTCGTGAATGACACCGCGACCGAGCAGCACACCGAACTGAGCGCTGATCTGCCGGAGGTGCCGTGCCCGAGCGCGGTGGCCCCCCGTGACGCGCGCGAATTCTCCAAACTGTTCTTCGCGCGTCTCCAGGAATACGAAGAGGGCACGCACGAGTACCAATACGTGCGCAACACGCTCATCGAGATGAACATGTCGATGGTGCGCTATGTGGCCCGCCGTTACCGCAGCCGTGGTGACGACATGGAAGACATCATCCAGGTCGGCACCATCGGTCTGATCAAGGCGATCGACCGTTTCGACCTCGTCCGTGGGGTGGAATTCTCCACCTTCGCCGTCCCCTACATCCTCGGCGAGATCAAGCGCTTCTTCCGCGACACCGGTTGGGCGGTGCACGTCCCCCGCCGCCTCCAGGAGCTGCGCAGCGAACTGGCCAAGGCCAAGGAACAGCTGCACAACGCGCTCGACCGGGAGCCCACCGTCCGTGAACTCGCCGCGCATCTGAAGCTTTCGGAGGAGGAGGTCATCGAGGGCCTGGTGGCCGCCAACGGCTACACCGCCGGCTCGCTCGACACCCCCACCGATCCCGATCCCGCCGACCAGCGCCGCCCGCTGGCCGACGTCCTCGGGGAGGAGGACCCGGGCCTGGAGACGGTCGAGGACCTGCACACCCTGGCGCCTCTGCTGCAGACGCTCGACGAGCGTGAACGCCGGCTGATCGAGCTGCGATTCGGGCAGGAGATGACCCAGTCGGAGATCGGTGCGGAACTCGGCGTCTCCCAGATGCACGTCTCGCGACTGCTGTCCCGCATTCTTTCCCGGCTGCGCACCGGCATGCTCACCGAGCGCTGACTCCGGCGGCGATTCCGTCCTCCGCGCCTCTCGCCGTCCTCACACTTCTCACGCTCCTCCTCGCAATCCTCGGGGCCTCGAAACCCTCAAGATCCGCGAGATCCTCCACCGCCATGGATACCGGCGGTGGAGGCGGGTACCCGGTGGAGCGCCGGCCCGCCGCGGATCACGCGCACCGGGTCGCGAGCAGGAATGGCAACCACTGAGGAGGAGTGGACATGAGCACGGTGAAGGAGACGGTAGACGTCGAGGTCCCGGTCCGCACCGTCTACAACCAGTGGACGCAGTTCGAGGAGTTCCCGCAATTCATGGAGGGCGTCGAGGAGATCAGGCAACTCGATGACCGGCACAACCACTGGACCACCGAGATCGGTGGCATCCGGCGGGAATTCGACACCGAGATCATCGATCAGCTTCCGGACGAGCGGATCGCCTGGCGGACCACCGGCGGCGACACCCGCCAGAGGGGTGTGGTCAGTTTTCAGCGCCTGGACGACAGCCACACCCGGGTGCAGCTGGTGATGGAGGTCGAGCCGACCGGGGCCGCGGAGAAGACCGCGGACATGGTCGGGCTGATCGACCGTCGCACCAGGGGCGATCTGCGGCGCTTCAAGGCCTACATCGAGCAGCGTGAGAGGGAGACCGGCGCCTGGCGCGGCCGTATCCGGCCGGGCGGCTCGGGACCCGTCACCTGACGCGGTACGGACTGACACGACACGAGCTGCTGCGACACGAACTGACGCGACACGAGCTGCCGCGGCACGAACCTGACACTGCACGAACTGACGCGACACGAAACGAACATCTCCCGGAGGGGCGGCAGCGGCCGCCCCTCCGGCGTTTCGGCACTCCGCCACTCCACCGCGCTCCGAAAAGTGCCCGGATATCGGGCATCGCCTGCTGTTTTCCGACAAACACTGCTCCGCCGCGGGACATCCGTTGACGTCAGGGCGTCGGCGGTGTGATGGTACGGCCGCCATGCAGGGCATGGACATGCCCATCCCCCACTGGGCAACCCGCCGCCCGACCGGGCCCGGCGCACTCCCATGCCTCCGGCCGACCCCTCACCAACCCCCTCAAGGAGCCCTGGTGTTACGAAGATTCGCGGTGACCGGCGCGTCGCTCGCCGTCACCCTCGCCGCCGCGCTGCTCACCACAGCCCCCGCATCCGCCGCCCCCGTCGCGGCAGCACACGTCACGGCAACCCCCGCCACCGCCACCTCCCCCGGCCCCGCCCGGCACGCCCTCGCCGCCGACGACGCCCCCGACGTCGACGTCACCAAGGTCCAGGCGCATCTGACCGAGCTCAACGCCATCGCGAACCGCAACGGCGGCACCCGTAAATCCAGCGGTCAGGGTTACCGGGACTCCATCGCCTACGTCAAAGGCCGTCTGCAGGCGGCCGGTTACACCGTCACCGAGCAGCCCTGCACCTCCGGCTGCGCCAGTGGGGCCGGGCCCAACCTGATCGCCGAGTGGCCCCAGGGGGACACCTCGTCGGTGTACATGTTCGGCTCGCACCTCGACAGCGTGGGGGCCGGGCCCGGCATCAACGACAACGGCTCCGGCTCGGCGGCCCTCCTGGAGACCGCCCTCACCCTCGCAGAGCGCCACCCCGCGATGGCCGCGCGGGCCCGGTTCGCCTGGTGGACGGACGAGGAGCAGGGCCTCAACGGCTCGGACTTCTACGTCGGTTCGCTCTCCTCCACCGAGCGGTCCCGGATCAAGGCGTACTACAACTTCGACATGATCGCCTCACCCAACGGCGGCTACTTCATCAACCACCTCACCTCCGCCGCCGCCCAGCCGATGAAGGCGTACTGGGACTCGCTCGGTCTCCAGCCGGAGGAGAACACCGAGGGCGCCGGCCGGTCCGACGACTACTCCTTCGAGCAGGCCGGCATCCCGACCTCCGGGTACGCGATGGGCGCGAGCGCCCGGAAGACCTCGGCGCAGGCGGCGAAGTGGGGCGGCACCGCCAACCGCGCCTATGACTCCTGCTACCACCAGTCCTGTGACACCACCGCCAACATCAACGTCACCGGACTCGACCGCAGTGTCGACGGCATCGCGTCCACGCTCTGGAAGCTCGCCGTGGCCCGCTCCACCCCGGCGAACGACTTCTCGCTGACCGCCACGCCCGCTTCCGGCGGCGTCGCCCCGGGCGAGTCCCTCACCACGACGATCGCCACCCAGACCACCAGCGGCTCCGCCCAGACGGTGGCGCTGTCGGCATCGGGCGCTCCGGCGGGCGTGACCGTCTCGTTCAGCCCCGGCTCGGTGACCAGCGGCGCGAACGCCACGATGACCGTCGCCACCGCGGCGTCCACCGCCCCCGGCACGTATCCGCTCACGGTCACCGGCACCGGCTCCGGGCCCGGGGCGGTCACCCACACCACGTCCTTCTCGCTGACGGTCAAGGGCGCCGGCGGATGCGCCGCCGGGCAGCTGCTCGCCAACGGCGGCTTCGAGAACGGGACATCGCCCTGGACCGGCGACACCGGCACGATCGGCGCGCACACGGGGCAGTCCGCCCACGGCGGCAGCCGGTTCGCCTGGCTCGGCGGCTACGGCTCCACCGCCACCGACACGCTCAGCCAGTCGCTGACCGTGCCCGCCGGATGCGCCAAGGCGACGCTGGCGTACTGGCTGCACATCGACACCGCGGAGTCCGGCGGCACCGCCTATGACACCTTCCGGGTCAAGGTCGGCAACACCACCCTGACCACCTTGTCCAACACCGACGCGGCACCCGGCTACGCCCAGCACACCCTGGACCTCAGTCCCTACGTCGGTCAGCGGATCACGCTCACCTTCACCGCCACCGAGGACAGCAGCCTGCAGACCAGCTTCGTCCTCGACGACACGTCCCTCCAGGTCTCCTGAAGGACTGCGCGTCTCCTGAAGGACTCCACCTGAAGGCGCCCGCCCGCTGCGGTGTCAGCGGGCGGGCCGGGGAAGCAGCGCGCCGGCCCGCTTCACGGTGCGGATGACCGGCGCCGTCTCGATCGAGCGGATCGCGTCCAGTGCCGCGATCCGCTCGGTCAGATAGCGCGCGAGGTCCACGGAGTCCCGGCAGTTCACGGCCGCGAGCAGATTGGTCGGCCCGGTGGTCAGCGCCACCAGGGACACCTCGGGGTGTTCGGCCATCGCCGAGGCCACCGCGGCGAGCCGGGACGGCCGTACGGACATCCACAGGCGCGCTTCGGCGCGGAAGCCGAGGGCGGCGGGCGGGACGTCGACGAGGAAGGTGAGCACACCGGCCCGGCGCAGCGCGGCGACCCGCCGGCGCACGGTCGACTCGGACCATCCCGTGGCGGCCGCGAGTTCGGGGTGGCCGGCCCGCCCGTCCTGCGCCAGGGCGTCGAACAGCGGCCGGTCGTCCGGCCCGACGGAGACGCCGGCCTCGCCGGCCGGGTCCCCGGTGCCGTCCGCGGTGGGCCCGGGCGGGGCCAGCGGCGCCGTCTGCTCGGGGGTGAGGCGGGCGGGGCCGGTCCAGTCGTTGGGCAACGCGTAGTGGTCCAGCAGGAGATGGGCGGAGACGGAGGTGACCCGGGCGGTCCTGGGCAGCTTGTGCAGGAGCAGGGCCTCGCTCTCGTCGGCGGTGGGCGTCCGGGCGCTGCACGAGATCTCGGTTCCGCCGGAGAGCAGGTAGACGTACGAGGTGTCGGCGCGGGCGGCGAGTGCCGTGGCGATGGGTCCGGCCGCGTCCGGTGTGCACTGCAGCCGGATCGTCCAGGCGTGGTGCCCGAGCCGGGCGCCGTTGAGCGTGCCGACCACGCGGAGGGTGCCGGCGGAGCGCAGCCGGCGGTAGCGACGGGCGACGGTGCTCTCGGACACCCCGAGCACCTCCCCGATGAGCCGGAACGGCGCCCGCCCGTCGATCCGCAGCGCGTGCACCAGCCGGTGGTCCACCTCGTCCAGGATGCCGGTTCCCGTCTTCATGGAGGAGGAGTGTGCCAGCTTCCGCCGGCAGGGCGGCCGTGGTGACCCGTCACCGTCCTCCCGCCCCGAACCGGTACGGTCGCGGCATGGATGTCGCCCGGTTGACCACGCCCTCGTTCCTCGTGCTCGGCATCATCGACAAGCTGGGTGAGGCGAGTCCGTACGACGTGAAGGTCGAGGCCGCGCGCACGGTGGCGCCGTTCTGGTCGATGCCGCATGCGCAGGTGTACGCGCAGTGCGACCGGCTGGTGGAGGCGGGGCTGCTGTCGGAGGTGCGGCAGTCGGGCGGGCGGAACCGGCGGCTGATGCGGCTGACCGAGGCGGGCCGGAAGGCGCTGGCGGACTGGCTCGCCGACCCGGCGTTCGTGCCGGTCGAGGCGCGCGAACGCGGCATTCTGAAGCTGTGGTTCGGGGCGCGGCCGGAGGTGCTCGCCCCGGTGCAGCTCACCGAGCACCACCGCACGCTCGCGGGCTACGAGGAACTCGCCGAGGGCGTGGGTGAGTTGCTGACCCGCGGGCAGCGCGAGGCGCTGGAGTTCGGTATCCGCTATGAGCGGATGATGGTGGATTTCTGGCAGTGGGTGGAGCGGCGCGGGGAGTGAGGCCGCCGCGCGACCGTTGACCACGGCGACGGATCGCCCTTACCTTCTCGATAGTCCAGACGGGACTATTGGCGCCGTGGGCCGCGGGGTAGCGGGGTGGCGGCGGGCCGGAGCGAGGGAGTCGCCGTGAACCGTCCGAGGAGGGTCGCCTGGCGCCGCGTGGCCACCATCGCCGTCGTGGCCGTCTGCGTCAGCTACGCCCCGATCGCGATGACCGAGCTGTGGCCGTACGCGCAGCGCGGGGCACCGGCGCTCGGCGAATGGGTGCTGGCGCGTGCGGTGTCACCGCGCTATGTCGCCGAGGCCGTCGCGGACCGGCTCGGGCCGTACGGGCGCAGCCTGGTGGCGCTGATCGTGCACTCGGTGCTGGGCGGTGCGCTGATGCTGCTCGGCCCGGTCCAGCTGCTCTCGGCGGTGCGGCGGCGGATCCGGCTGCACCGGGTGGTGGGCGTGGTGTTCGCCCTGACCGTGTATGCGTCGATGGCGGGCGCCGCGGCCTATCTGGTGCGCACCGCGCCCCAGGACGCGTTCAGCGGGGCGGCGTTCTGGATCGCGCTCACCACGATCCTGGTGGGCACGGTGCTCAGCGTGACGTTCGGCATCTTCGCCGCCGTGGGACGCTTCCCCGATCTGCACCAGCGGTGGCTGCTGCTGTGTTACGGCTTCCTGATGACCGCGCCGCTGCTGCGCCTGGAGTGGGGTGCGCTGCCGTGGCTGCTTCCCGGGCTGTCGATGGCGGACATCAACCGGGTCGCGGTCATGCACCTCGGGTCCGTGGTGGCGTTCGGCGCGCTGCTCGCCTCGCGGGCGATGGACCGGCGGGGGTCGGTTTCCGGGGTGCGGGGGACGTGGGTGCCGATGCCGGTGCTCGCCGTGGCGCATCTCGCCGGCGCGGCCGCGCTGGCCTGGATCGTCCGGTCGTACCTGGGCCGGGGCACCGAAGGGCTGCGCCTGCTGGTCGCGTACCTGGTCCCGTACGCCGTGAGCTATGCCGTGCTGCTCGTCCGCCAGCGGCGGGCGGGGCGGGACGGGCGGAGCTGGGCGCGCGAGGAGTGGCGCCTGCATCTGGCCGCCCTGTGCCTGGCGCCGGTGCTCTCGGCGGGCGCGGCGCTGCTGTTCGAGCGCTACACGGGGCTGGATCGGGGCACGGCGCTGTCCGCGGGGGTGGCCATCGGCTGCGGTGTGCTGGCGTTCGCGGCGACCACGGTGGTCAGTCTGCGGATCATGTTCGCGCGGGAGCTGGTCAAGCGGGAGGGGCTTGCCGCGCCCCGCCGCCCGCACCGGACGCCGTCACCGGCGTAGTCAATGCCCTTACGTACCAGGCCAGTTGAGGGATCGAGCCGGAGAGGGAGGCGGAGCGCGGATGCCTGAGGAAGCGGAGGTGCCCGGTACGGCCGAAGCGGCCGGGGCCGGGGAGGCGGGGCAGGCCGGTGACGGCCCGTCGGCCGTGGCGGACGGAGGCCGTGCGCTGACCGTGGGCGTGACGGTGCTCGCGTACACCGTCGGCGTGATCAGCGTCCTGGTCGGGGCGCTGCTCGCGATGGCCGGCCTCACCGGGCAGGTGTTCAGCGCCTGGAAGTCGGCCGGGCCGCTGAGCCCCGCGCTGGTCGGCGCGGCGATGCTCGGTGTGGCGCCCGGGTTGTTCACCGTCGGCCGGGCGCGGGTCTGGGAGGAGGTCCGCACGCTGGTCCTGCCGCTCGCCGTGGTGCTCGTCGGGCTGTTCGCCGTGAGCCTGCTCAACGCGGGCCGGCTGCAGGCGGCCGCGGGCGGTGCGGTGGTCCTGGTGCTGTTCAGTCTCGGCTGGGTCGCCGTGCTCGGTGTGCTGGCCGTGTGCGCGCTCACCGCGCTGGTGCGGCAGTACCTGAAGCCCGTCCGGCCGCCGGCGGCCCGGCTCGCCCCGCTGCCGGGGTGGTCGAAGCCGTTCCTGGCCGTGCTCGGCTCGGCGTGGTTCGGCATCGGTACGGGCCTGCTGGTCAGCCCGCGGTTCTGGGCCGACTTCGTGCCATGGGCGGTGAACCGGCCGGACGCCCAGGCGCTCGGTGTCTGGGCGATCGCCCTCGGCGTCGGCGTCCTCGGCGCACTGGCCGAGGACGATCTGACCCGGACCCGCCCGGCGTTGCTCGCCCTCCCCGGTATCGCGCTCGCCCTGGCCGTCGTCCTGGGGGTGCGCGCCGCGGAGGTCGACTGGTCGTCGGGTCCCGCGCTGTCCCTGGTCACCATGGTCGCCGGGCTGCTGCTGGCGGGCACCATCGGCCACCGTCTGCTGGCCCGCGGCCCGGCGCCCCAGGCCTGAGCGGGACCGCAGGTGAGGCGCCACCAGGTCGCCGCGGCCCCCTGGCCGGCGGCACCTACACTGACCCGGTCGGGACGGGAACGGCGTCCCACCAGGGGGACGGAGACGGCAGTGGTCGGACGCGGCAAGGGTGACGGCGGCGCGGCGGACGACCCGTCCGCCGAGGTGCTGGGCGAGGCGGCCGCGGTGTTCGGACTGCTGGCCGCTCCCCCGCGGCTGCACATCGTGTGGCTGCTGACGCAGGGCGAACGCGATGTGAGCGGGCTCGCGGAGCGGATCGGCGGGGCGCTGCCGGCGGTCAGCCAGCATCTGACGAAGCTGAAGCTCGCCGGTCTGGTGCGTTCGCGCCGGGAGGGCCGCCGGGTGGTGTACTTCGTCGACGACCCCGATGTCGTGGCGGTGGTGCGCCTGTTGTTCGACCGGCTGGACGCCCGCCGCGGCGGACGGTCCGCGGCCGCGCCGGCGGACCTCCGTTCCTACGGCGCCTGAGACCACGTGCCCGAGACCACCGCGACACCGGGCGGCGGCGCCACTCCCTCGCGGGCGGCGGCCGTACGCTCCCACGGTGATCCGCGCGCCGGGCACGGCGGCGCGGATCCGGCCCGGCTGACGACGCTGGAGCTGCTGCGCCGGCTGGCTGCCGGGCCGCGCGGACTGACCGCGGAGCAGGCCGAGGAGCGCCTGGTCCGGTACGGCGAGAACGTCGCCCCCGCCTGGCGGCCGGTCTCCTGGCCGCGGCGCTTCCTCGGCAGTCTGCGGGATCCGTTCACCGCGGTGCTGCTCTGTCTCGGGCTGGTGTCGGCGGCCATCGCGTCCTGGGGCACCGCCTGCGTGATCATGGTGCTGGTCGTGGTGAGCTGTCTGCTGCGGTCGGGCGGCGAGCACCAGGCCGGCCGGGCGATGGCCGGCCTGCGCGAACTGGTCGCCACCACCGCGTCCGTACAGCGCCGCGCGGACGACGGCGCCGCGCCGGTGGTCCGCGAGCTCCCCGTCGACCAGCTCGTCGTCGGGGACGTGATCCGGCTCGGGCCCGGCGACCTGGTACCCGCGGATGTCCGGCTGCTGCGCGCCACTGGGCTGACCGTGCACCAGGCCGCGCTGACCGGCGAGTCCGCGCCGGTGGCGAAGTACGCCCTCGACGCACCGCCCGCTGCGGACGACGGGGCCGCCGAACCGCCCCACCTCTGCTTCCAGGGCAGCAGCGTGGCGTCCGGGAGCGCAACGGCCCTGGTCGTCGCCACCGGCGCGGACACCCGCTTCGCCGCGGCGCACCCCGGACCGGCCCGGCGGCGGACGGAGAGCGCCTTCGACCGCTCGGTCCACGGCATCGCCTGGACGCTCATCCGCTTCATGCTGCTCACCCCGCCGCTGGTGCTGCTGGCGAACGCCGCGCTGCGCGGACGGGGGCTGACGACGCTGCCGTTCGCGATCGCGGTGGCGGTGGGCCTCACCCCGGAGATGCTGCCGGTGATCGTGACGGCGACGCTGGCGCGCGGTGCCTCGGCGCTCGCCCGCACCGGCGGCGTGATCGTCAAACGGCTCCCGGCGCTGCACGACCTCGGGGCGATCGACGTGCTGTGCCTGGACAAGACCGGCACCCTGACGCAGGACCGGCCGGTCGTGGCGCGGTCGGTCGACGCCCGCGGGGCCGACGATCCGGACGTGCTCAACTGGGCGTCGGTGGGCAGCTTCTGGACCCTGGAGCTCGCCGAACTGCCCGCCCCGGACTCCCTCGACGAGGCGGTCCTCGACGCCTCGGCGGCGTACGGCGCGGATCCGCTCGCCTACGACGGGATCGCGGCGCTGCCCTTCGACCCGGCCCACCGGCTCGCCACCGCCGTGGTCCGCCGCCCGGGGAGGTACGGCCGGCACACGCTCGTCGTCAAGGGCGCCGTCGAGGACGTCCTCGGCCGCTGCGGGCGCGTCCGGCTGGACGGTGCGGAGGCCGAACTGACCGAGGGGGAACGCCGGCGGCTGCTCGACCTCGCGGCCACGGAGGCGGCCGGCGGTCTGCGGCTGCTCGCCGTCGCGCACGCCGAACGCCCCGCCCGTGGTGGCCCGTACGGCGAACGGGACGTCCGGGGGCTCACCTTCCTCGGCTGGGTCGCCCTCCGCGACGCGCTCGCCCCCACCGCCGGTGCCGCGCTCGCCGGTCTCGCCCGGCGCGGGGTGACGGTGAAGGTGCTCACCGGCGACCACCCCGGCACCGCCGCCCGGGCCTGCCGCGATCTCGGCCTGGAGCCCGGCGAGGTACTGACGGCCGATCAGCTCGGTTCGCTCGACGGGCCGCCGCTCGCCGCGGCCGTCGAGCGGGCCACCGTCGTGGCGCGCTGCACCGCCCAGGACAAGGCCCGGATCGTGGCCGCGCTGCGTGCGAGCGGCCGGACCACCGGGTTCCTCGGCGACGGCGTCAACGATCTGCCGGCGCTGCTCACCGCCGACGTGGGCGTCTGCCCCCGGGGAGCGGTGGCGGTGGCTCGCGAGGGCGCCGACGTCGTCCTGGCCGACAAGGACCTGACCGCCCTCGACCGGGCGCTCACCGCGGGCCGCCACAGCAGCGGCACCATCGCCGGCTACCTGCGGATCACGCTCTCCTCCAACCTGGGCAACGTCCTCGCGATGCTCGCCGCCGGCCTGCTGCTGCCGTTCCTGCCGATGCTCCCCGCCCAGGTCCTGGTGCAGAACCTCTGCTTCGACGCGGCCCAACTCGCCTACGCCTACGACCGGCCCGCGCCCGCCGCGGTCAGCGGCCCGGCCGTCCTGCGACCGCGCGCCGTGCTCCGCTACGTCACGGTCTTCGGCCTCCTCAACGCCGCCGCGGACCTGGCCACCTTCGGGGTGCTCGCGCTCGCCGTGCACCTCACGGACGGGCCCGGCGGCCCGGCGGTGTTCCACGCCGGCTGGTTCACCGAGAACCTGCTGACCCAGGCCATGATGATGCTGCTCCTGCGCACCGGCCGGTCCGCCCCCGGACGCCGCACGATCGGCCCGGTCCACCTCGCCGTCACCGCCCTCGCCGTCCTCGGCCTCCTGCTCCCCCTGTCCCCCCTGGCCCCGGCCCTGGACATGTCCGCCCCGCCGCCGCTCTACTACGCCCTCCTCGCCGCGGTCCTCGCCCTCTACGCCGTCACCCTCACCACGGCGGCACGGCGCTACGCGTGACCCCCCTTGCGGGGGACGCAGAAGAGGGCGAGGGCGGCGGCCGTCAGGTACGCGGTCGCGCCGATGGCCATGCCGAGGCGCAGCCCGGTGGGGAAGGTGGCGGCGCCGGCCAGCAGGGAGCCGCCCAGCGCGACGCCTGCGGCGCTGCCGATCTGGCGGGTGGTGTTGAACAGGGCGGAGGCGGTGCCGGCGTACGTGTCCGGGGCGGCCGACATCACGGTGGCGGTCGATCCGGTGAGGGCGAAGGAGGTGCCGAAGCCCGCGGCCATCATCGGCGCCACCAGCAGGACGTAGTCCGGGTCCTGCCCCGCGGCGGCCCAGCCGGCCAGACCCGCCGAGCCCAGGAGCATGCCCGTCACCACGAGCGGCCGGTGTCCGGTGCGGCGTGCCAGTCGCCCGGACAGGACGGAGGCGAACATCGTCATGGCCACGGCCGGGAAGAGGGCGAGCCCGGTGCGCAGTGCGGTCAGGCCGCGGTGGTGCTGGAAGTACAGGCTGGCGGTGAAGATCATGCCGTAGAAGGCGAAGTTGAACAGCAGGCCGATGGCCGCCGCCCCGCTCATCGAGCGGGAGCGCAGCAGTCGCAGGGGCAGCACGGGGGTACGGGCGAGGCGTTCGCGCAGGACGAATCCGGCGGCTGCCAGGAGGCACAGGCCGGCCCCGGTGAGGATCAGGGGGGCCGTCCAGCCGCGTCGTCCCGCTTCGTTGAGGACGGCGGTGAGCAGGGCCACCGCCGCGATCAGCGCGCACTGCGCCGGCCAGTCGAGGGGGCGGTCCGGCCGCCGGTCCGAGACCGCCACATGACGCAGCGTCAGCAGCAGGCAGACGCATCCGACGGGCAGGTTGATGAAGAACACCCAGCGCCAGCCCACGGTGGTCACCAGCAGACCGCCGAGCAGCGGCCCCGCGGAGGCGGCGATGCCGGCCATGGAGCCCCACAGGCCGAAGGCCCGGGAGCGGGCGGCGGGTGAGGGGTACGCCTGCTGCAGGAGCGCGAGGGAGCCGGGCACGATCAGTGCCGCGCCGAGCCCTTCGCACAGCCGGGCGGCGACCAGGAACCCGGCGCTCCGGGCCAGTCCGCAGCCGGCCGAGGCGACGGTGAACACCACGACCCCGGTGCAGAAGATCCGGCGGTTGCCCAGCCGGTCCCCCAGCGCGCCGCCGGTGAGCAGCAGACCGGCGAAGACCAGGGTGTAGCCGTCCGTGATCCACTGGATGCCGGTGAGCGAGGCCGACAGCTCCCGCCCCACCACCGGCACCGCGACGTTGATCACGGTCACGTCCAGGATGACCATGAAGTAGCCCGCACAGACCGCGAGAAGCGGGGCCGGGGACCGGCCCGGACCCGCGGACCGGTCCGGTCGGTCGGCCTGAGGACCACCGGCACGCACCATGGCGACACGCTATTCCCGGGACGCACGGCTCCCGCGGCTTGCACGGTCGGGCGGCGCGCCTCCACGAGCACCGCGGTCCCAGGCAACCGACCGTGCGTCAAACCCCTCCTTACACGACAGGGAACGAATTCGTGAGGGATGGGGGAGCCGTGCGGCGGCGTTCACTTCTCGCGGCGACATCGGCCGCGCTCGTACTGACCGTCTCCGCCGGTCTCGGCCTGACCGGCTGCGGTTCGCCGCGGATGGCGGCGTTGCACGCCAACTGCACCACCAAGGGCCTGCGGTGGAAGCTCACCGTGCTCAAGAAGCCGGCGCACGGCACGCACCGTGACGCCCGTCTGACGATCGTCAACAAGACGGCCCGGCCGTGCGTCTTCGGCGGCTACCCGCTCTTCGAGGTGCACGTCGGCAAGGGGCCGATGGCCGGCGGCAAGGGGCGCGGCGCGGTCCCGACGCCCATCGACCTGCGCGCCGGCGGCACGGTGACGACGGCACTGCGCTACCAGGACGCCTGGCCCGGCACCCCGTCCGACGAGTGCTTGGTCAGCAATGTGGAGGCGACGGTGGCCGCCCCGCACGACCGTGCCCTGCGGTCCATAACCGCCCGGGACGAGTCCGGCCGGCGCTCGCTGCTGAACGTCTGCGACGACACGGTGTGGATGAGCCCGCCCAAGGAAGCGGCCGAGTAACGCGGGGTCTTCGGGGCCCCCGGGCCTCGTGCGGGGCCGGTCCGGCTGGTTCAATGGCCGCCGAGGTGAGGGATATGGTGTCGGCCGACCGGCTGCTGGCGTTCGCGGTGATGTCGCTGTTGGTGATCGTGATTCCGGGGCCGAGCGTGCTCTTCGTGATCGGCCGGGCCCTGGCGCACGGCCGCCGTACCGCGCTGGCCACGGTCCTGGGCAATGTGGTCGGCTCGTACCTGCTGGTGGCCGCCGTGGCGTTCGGTCTCGGGTCGCTGGTCGAGCGGTCCGTCACGGTCTTCCTGGTCGTGAAGCTGGCCGGGGCGGCCTACCTCGTGTTCCTCGGCGTGCAGGCGTTCCGCCACCGCAAGGACATGAAGATCACCGCCGTGCGGCCGGCCGGGCGGCGGGCCCGCGGCGATCTGCGGACGGTCGCGGACGGCGTGCTCGTCGGCTGCACCAACCCCAAGGGGATCGTCTTCTTCGCGGCCGTACTCCCCCAGTTCGTGGACCACGCGGCGGGCGGGCTGCCCGCCCAGATGCTCGTGCTGGGCCTGGTGCCGATCGGCATCGGTCTGATCACCGACACGGTGTGGGGGCTCACCGCCTCGGCGGCCCGCGGCTGGTTCGCCCGGTCCGAGCGCCGGCTGTCGCTGATCGGCGGCGCCGGGGGCTTCGCGATGATCGGCCTCGGGGTGACGGTGGCGGCGACCGGACGCGCGGACTGACCGGCGCCCGGTGCCGTGGGACCGTCCCGCTCAGCGGTCCGCCGCGAGATCGGCCTCCACGGCCGGGGGCGCCACCGGCGGCCAGGCGGGCCAGCCGTGGACCGGCGGCACCGCGATCGCCCGCCACCAGGGATAGCCGGCCGGCGGATCGGCCGGCTCGAACGGCTCGCCCGGTCTGGGGTGGACGGTGGCCACCCCGGCCTTCCGGCCGGCGCTCAGCGTCCATTCGGCCGGCTCGGCCCAGGGGTGCGGGGCGAGGTTGAAGGTGCCCCAGTGGATCGGCAGCATGACGCCGGTCGGTGCGCCGCCCTGGAGGTCCAGATGGGACCGGACGCCCTGGGTGGGATCCATGTGGATGTCGGGCCAGAACTCGCTGTACGCGCCGATCTGGATCATCGTCGCGTCGAACGGGCCGTGCGCCGCGCCGATCTCCGCGAAGCCGGGGAAGTATCCGGTGTCGCCGCTGTGGAAGATCCGGTGTGCGGGACCGGCGACGACCCAGGAGGCCCAGAGGGTGTGCTGCGGACCGCGCAGGCCGCGGCCGCAGAAGTGCTGGGCCGGGGTGGCGGTGAGGGTGAGGTCGCCGACGCGGGTGGATTCGTGCCAGTCCAGCTCGGTGATCCGCGCCGCGGGCACGCCCCAGAATTCCAGGTCGGCGCCGACGCCCAGCGGGACGACGAAGACCGCGCCGGTGCGGATCAGCCCCTGGATCGTGGTCATGTCGAGGTGGTCGTAGTGGTCGTGGGAGATCACCACGGCGTCGACCGGGTCCAGCTCGGCCAGCTCGACCGGCATCGGGTGCATCCGCTTCGGGCCCGCCCAGGTGAACGGCGAACAGCGCTCCCCCCACACCGGGTCGAAGAGCACCCGCCGCCCGTCGATCTCCGCCAGTACGGTCGAATGCCCCAGCCACGTCAGCCGCAGTCCGGACACGGGCGGGACGCGAAGGTCCGCCGCGGTCTCGCGGTGGACCGGAATCCGGCCGATCGGGGCCCGGCGCAGCCGCCCCTCGCGGTTCAGCTGGGTGCGCGCCATCGGCAGCGCGGAGCCGTCGAGCAGCTGCCGGGTCTGCGCCGGATTGCGGAACTGGCCGTCCACGAACTGCGGTGACCTGCGTATCCGGGCCAGCCGCTCGCCCGTGGGCCGGGCACCGAAGCTCGCCGGACGCAGCGCGGACAGGGGGCTACGGCGGGAACGGGAACCGGGCACGGCACCTCCATGGTCGGGGCGGTCGCGAAGTGAACGGGCCACGGGACCGGTGGGTTCCGCCGGCGCCCCGGCCACCTCGGGCCTCCACCTCAACGCCGTGGCCGCGGCTCACATTCCGTGATCGGCCGCCTCCCCGGCGTCGAATTCCCGTACGACATGATCCTCCACCGCCCGGCACCCCACCCGCCGGTAGAGGGCGTTACCGGTGGCGTTGGCGAGGTCGGTGAACAGCACCACCTCCTGGGCGCCGAAGGACCGGGCGGCGGCCTACACCGCCGCGGTGACCGCCCCGGTGAAACCGCGTCCGCGCAGCTCGGGCGGGGTGCGGACGGGGGCTACCCGGGCCATGCCGGCCAGGGTGCGGGTGACGCAGGCCATCGAGACCGGGCGGCCGCGGTCCTCCCACAGGTCCCGGGTCGTGGTCCACGTCATGCCTCAGCTTGGCGTGCGGGCGGCCGCCGGTGCGGCCGGTTTTCGGTGCCGGCCGGCGGGTGCCGGCGGGTGCCCGTCAGAGCGGTTCGACGACCGCCGGCGGGGCGGGCAGCGCGGGGCGGCGGGGCAGCAGGACCGTGCGCAGCAGGACCCGCGGGGTGACCAGCCGGGCGGGCGGGGCGGTGAGGCAGACGACGTCCCGGAAGGCCGCGCCGACCACGGGGTCGATGGCGGCACGCACGGTGAGCCGGTCGAGGTACCAGGTGCCGAGCCGCTCGCCGAGGCCCGCGCGGGCGCCGTCGCCGTCGGCGTACGGGCGGTCCGCGCCCACCGCGGCGAGCCAGGCGGTGTCCGCGGCGCGGGCCACCGCGCGCTGGGCCTCGGCCGCGACGCCGGGCCGCGGTCCGCCGCGGGCCGCCGGCGTGCCGCGCACCGCCAGCGCGCCCAGTGCGGCGACCGACATGCCCTGCCCGTACACGGGGTTGAAGGTGCAGCCGGCGTCCCCCAGGACGAGCAGGCCCTCGGGGAGGGCGCCGGGGCGCTCGAAGCGCCGGCGGCGGTTGCAGGTGTCGCGGAAGCCGTGCACCGGGGTGAGCGGTTCGGCCCGGGCGAGCAGTTCGTGGACGTACGGGTCGCCGACGGTGGCGGTGAAGGCGGTGAACCCCGCCGGGTCCGTGGGCGGGTGGTGCCCGCGCACCCCGGACAGTGTCAGCAGCCAGTTGCCGTCCTCGACGGGGACGTAGGCGGCACCGCGCGGACAGCCGGGCCGGCCGGGGACGTTGACCCCCACGTCGGGCGCGGCGTCCGGGTCCTCGGGGCGGTGCATCCGGGTGGCGTAGGCGAGCCCGGAGTCGACGGTCTCCTCCTCGGGGGCGGGCCGGCCCAGTGCGGCGTACCACTGGGGCGTGCGGGAGCCGCGGCCGGAGGCGTCCACGACGAGGCCGGCCGGCAGTTCCCGCTCGGCGCGGGCGCCGGCCGCGCCGTCCCGGGCGCGGATGCGGACCCCGGTGACCCGGTCGGCGTTCCCGGTGAGGCCGATGACCTCGGTGGCCTCCAGGACCTCGACGCGGGTGGGCGACCCGGCGGCCGCCCGCAGCGCCCGCTCGCGGACCACGGCGTCCAGCACCGGCCGGGTGACGCTGAGCGTCGGATGGCGGCGCTCGTCGAACCGGCGCTGCCAGCCGGCGGGCGTACGGGTGAGCAGATCGCGCGGCAGATACAGGTTGCGGGCGCCCGCCTCGGTGAGCGCGGCGACGGTGCCGGGCAGCAGTTCCTCCAGGGCGTGCCGGCCGCCGCTGAGGAGGATGTGCAGGTGGCGGGCCTGGGGGACGCCCTTGCGGAAGGCGCGGCCGTGCGGGTAGCGGTCGCGTTCGACGACGGTGACCGTGTCGACGTGTCCGGTGAGGGCGGTGACGGCCAGCATGCCGGCGAGGCCGCCGCCGATGACCAGCGCGGTCCGCCCGCCATTGGAGTGCTCTGCCATTCCCGCCTCACTCCCCCGCCGGGCCGTGCCGGCCGCCGCCCGGTCCGCTCGCCGCCGTGCCCGGAACCCGTTCGCCGGACCCGGCCACGGCTCGCTCGTGCCCGCGACGGAGCACCGTCCGCGGGTCCCGATCATGTCCGTCCCTCAGACTTCGGTGCGGCCGTCGGCCGTGTCAACCACCGTTGCCGCCAGGGCAGTCGGGCCGCCGCGGCACCGCACGGGAGCCCTGCGCCGAGCCGCCGCCGGCACCCGTTCCGCGCCGGTCACGGCGCACCGGCGGGCGCCTTGCACGTCGTTTCCCCCTCGTGCCACCCCCGTCCCTGACATCCCGATTTCGGGCGGGGCTGCGTCTAGACTCCCGGCAGCGGACGCACCCGGTCCGCAAACGGTCTCACCAGCAAGGGATTCGTCTCACCAGCAAGGGATGCAGGGACGCTTGTGACATTCCAGCAGGTATCTGAGCCGTATGACGCATATGACGTACTCGTCGTGGGCGGGTCGGGCGTGGACACCGTCGTGCCGGTCGGTGCGCTGCCCGTGCCGCCCGCCGATTCCCATCCGGTCCCGCCCATCAGGGAATGGGCCGGCCACACCGGAACCGGTGTCGCGCTGGGCTGTGCGGCGCTCGGACTGACCACCGGATTCGTGGACTTCATCGGTGACGACCATCCCGGGACCCTGGTCCGCGAGCGGCTGGCCGGCACCGGTGTGGACTTCCGCCCGCTGGTCTCCCCGCACGGCACCCGGCGCGCGGTCAACCTCGTCGCGCCCGACGGCCGCCGGATGTCCTTCTACGACGGGCGTGACCCGCTCGACCTGCGGATGCCGCCGGAGCACTATCTGCCGGTACTGCGCCGGGCCCGCCACGTGCACCTGTCGATCACCCACTTCGCCCGCTTCCTCTACGACGACATCGAGGCGCTCGGCCTTCCGGTCTCCACCGATCTGCACGACTGGGACGGTCTGACCGACCACCACCGGGAGTTCGCCCTCCGCTCGGACCTGGTGTTCCTGAGCACGGCCGGGGCGGGCGAGCGGATCGGGGACGTGATGCGGGACATCCTCCGGCAGGGGCGGGCCCGGGCGGTCGTGGCGACGGCCGGCGCGGGCGGGGCGTATCTGCTCACGCCCGACGACCGGACCCCGCGGCCGGTGCCGGCCGCCGTGCCGCCGGGCCCCGTCGTGGACAGCAACGGCGCCGGCGACGCCTTCGTCTGCGGCTTCCTCCACGGCCGGCTGGCGGGCCGCGAACTGGAGGACTGCGCACGCCTGGGCGCGGTCGCGGGGGCGTACGCGTGCACCTCGCCGGGCACCCACACCGCCCTCATCGGCCCGGAGGGCCTGCGCGGTGTCGTGCCCGAGCCCGCGGCGGCGGCCGAGCCGGCCGGTCAGCCCTTGCGGCCGACCCCGCCGTAGAAGATGGTGTTGTTGAGTTCCTCGGCATCGGGCACCGGTCCGTCCGGCCGCCACAGCGGGACGCGGACCACGCCCGGGTCGAGGAGGGTGAACGGCCCGAAGAGCGGCTCGATGCCGGCCTTGGACCGCAGGTTGAGGCTGGCGGTGGCGCTCTTGTAGACGTCCTCCACGCCCGCCCGGGCGACCTCGTCGGTACGGCCGCCGGGGTAGCCCTCGTAGGGTTCGCCGGTGGCGTGCGACAGGACGAGGTGGCTGCCGGCGGGGAGCGCCTCGGCGAGCGTCGCGATCACGCCGCCCGGGTCCTCGGCGTCCCGGAGGAAGTGCAGGACGGCGACGAGCAGCAGTGCCACGGGTTCGTCGAAGTCGATCAGCTCACGGACCACGGGATGGTCCAGGATCGCCTTGGGGTCGCGGACGTCGCCGAGCACGAAGCCGGTCCGCTCCGTGTTGGTGAGGCGGGCCCCGGCGTGGGTGGCGACGATCGGGTCGTTGTCGACGTAGACGACCCGGCAGTCGGGGGCGGCCTCGCGGGCCACCTCGTGGGTGTTGGGCGAGGTCGGGATGCCGGTGCCGAGGTCGATGAGCTGGCGGACGCCGGCGCCGACGACGGTGCGCACCGCGCGCCGCAGGAAGGCGCGGTTGGCGCGGGCGCTGAGCCGTACCTGGGGGTGGACCTCGATGACACGCTCGGCGGCCACCCGGTCGACCTCGTAGTTGTCCCAGCCGCCGAGGTAGTAGTCGTACATCCGGGCCGGGTGCGGCCGGCTGGTGTCGATCTCCTCGGCCGAGAAGCCGGTGTGCTCCGGGCCGGGGGCGTACGGCCCGAATTCCGGTACCTCGAACTCCTCGTTCTCCGGGGGGAGTTGCTGCCCGGTCATGCCGTCCTCCGCTCGGCGCACCGGCCGGCCGGTGCCGCGGTGAGCAGGAAGTCGGCGTGGCCGGCCTTGGCGCCCTCGATGAAGCTGACCATTTCGCGGTGGGTGTAGATCAGCGCCGGGCCGTCCGGGTCGGTGGACTGGCGCAGGGCGATCCGGCCGTCCCCCAGCCGCATGGCCTCGACGCACTCGCCACCGTTTCCGCCGCTCCACGGTTTGTGCCAGCCCTCTGTGCCCAGTTCTTTGGCGGGCATGCCGTTGTAGATGCGTATGCGATCCATGGGGGGTTCAGATCTCCTTGCGAAAGCCACCCAGAATGGCCTCGGTGGTGTGTGCCGGCGCGGCCTGCGCACACATCCGGTCCAGGGCCTCCAGGTACTGCGAAACGTCGTTGCGCTGGTCGAAGTACACGGCTCCGACGAGGCTCTCCGTGTAGGCGATGTCCGGGAGTTCCGGGATCGGGAAACGGAAGATGTGGAAGGGCCCGTACATGGCGGGGTGCGGGCCGGCGGCGAAGGGCATCACCTGCAGCCGCACGTTGGGCAGCGCGGTGGCCTCCATGAGCCGGGTGATCTGGTCGCGCATCACCTTGGGTCCGCCGATCGGGCGCCGCAGGACGGTCTCGTCCATGACCACCCAGAGCATCGGCGCGTTGTCGCGGGTCAGCAGGGACTGCCGTTCCATGCGCAGGGCGACGATGCGGTCGATCTCCGCGCCGGAGGCGTGCGGCATCCCGGCACGGAGCACGGCGGTGGCGTAGTCCTCGGTCTGCAGCAGTCCGGGGACGTAGTGCGGCTGGTAGGCGCGGATGAGGTTGGCCTCGCCCTCCAGGCTGACGAAGGCGCTGAACCACTCGGGGAGGACGTCCCGGAAGCGGTGCCACCAGCCGGGTTTGTTGGCCTCGCGGGCCAGGCCCAGGAAGCCCTCGATCTCCTCCTCGTCGGTGACGCCGTAGGTCGCCAACAGCTTCTCGACGTAGGGGAGTTTGAGGCCGACCTCGGCCTTCTCCATCCGCCGGACCGTGGCGTGGGTCACGTCGAGCGCCGCCGCGGCCTGCTCGTAGGAGAGCCCCGCCTTCTCGCGCAGGTCCTGCAGTCGCTTGCCGAGCACCACCCGCAGGACGGTCGGTGCGCCTGCCGACCGTGGGTCCGCCACGTCCGATCGCCTCCAACTGACTTCAGTGTTCAGCAGTGTGTCATGCCGTCAGCAGGACGAACAGACTGCACTGACGATTCTGCAAATTACAGAGTGATCCTTGCCATCGGTGACCAACATCGCACATAGTTACGGCGTGGCTTCCTCCAACAACGCTCCTTTGTTAGGGCGCTGCGGCGGCTTCGTCGCCCAGCACCCGCAGGACGCGTTCCACTTGCCGGCGCGACGCACGTCCGTCCCCGAGGCGCGCAGACGCGTCCAGACGCTGCTCGCCGAGTGGGGCGCGGCTCAACAGGTCCGCGACGACGTGGAGTTGGTGGTCTCCGAGCTGTTCACCAATGCCGTGCGGCACACCGGCAGCGAGAAGGTCGGCTGTGAAATCGCCCTCATCGGTGCGCACATACGCATAGAGATCACGGACGAGGGCGACCCGGGAGGTTCGGCACCGCAGGTCCAGCCGGGCAGCCCGGACCAGGAGTGCGGCCGCGGGCTGTTCCTGGTCGGCGCGCTCTCCGACGGCTGGGGCTCGCGCCCGGCCGACAGCGGGCGGGGCCGCGTGGTCTGGGCGGACCTGCCCTACTCCAGCGCTCCGGCACACTGAGGCCCCGTTCCGCCGTCGGCGGACGGGGCCTTCGTCAATGGTTCAGAGCGGCAGCAGGTCGGGCCGCTTGGGCTCGACGTGGTCGCCGGAGGACTCGCCACGCAGCCGGCGCCCGATCCACGGCACGAGGTGTTCCCGCGCCCAGTGGATGTTGTTCCGCCGCGCCTCGGCGGCCGACCGCTCCGCCTCCGGCGGCCAGGGCTGGTCCGGGTCGGCCGGCACCCGCAGGCCGAGCACCTGGGCGGCGCGCAGCGCCACGCGGGTGTGACCGTCGGCCGACAGATGCAGCCGGTCCTCGCTCCAGGCCCGCCGGTCCTGTACGGACTTCAGCGACCACAGGTCGAGCACCGGGCAGCCGTGCCGGTCCGCGATGGCCCGGACGTGCGCCGTGTAGGTGGCGATCTTCCCGCGCAGGAGACCGAGCACCGGGACCCCGCGGGTGTCGAAGCCGGTGCAGAGCAGGACCGTGCCGACCGAGGCGCGCAGATCGGCCACCGCCGCCTCGTAGCGCTCGGCGACCGCGTCCGGGTCGGAGCCCGGCCGCAGGATGTCGTTGCCGCCGGCACAGAACGTCACCAGGTCAGGGGCGAGCTCCTTGGCCCGCGGCACCTGTTCCTCGACGATCTGGTCCAGCAGCCGCCCCCTGACGGCGAGGTTGGCGTAGCGGAAGGCACCCTCCGCCTGCTGGTCCGAGAGCAGGACCGCGAGCCGGTCCGCCCAACCGATGTACACCCCGTCAGGGCCGGGATCCCCGACCCCCTCTGTGAAGCTGTCCCCGACGGCTGCGTACGACCCGATGGCACCCGTGGCGCCCGTGATGAGGTCTTTCGACTCATCTGCAGCGCTCCTGGCGCCGCTGCTGATGTTCTTCGAATCGTCTGCCACGTCAGGACATACTTCACCTCAAGAAGTGACCTACGCCACCGTAACCAGGGGTTGACGAGGCGTGATTAATGCCACCAGGTCAAATTCTGCTCAAGTTGGAATAAGAATCGGGCATGGGTTGCTTCTCGAGCGCTTCCTCGCGCCCTGCGGCGCTCCGATTGCGGCCTGATTTCCTATTGCATCAATGTCGTATCGTCGGGACTGCCCCGCCTCGTCGACGAGCAGCGTCGGCGACCGAACCAGAGGAGCGCCCGTGACGCAGCAGACGCCGCAGGTCCCGCAGGCCCAGCCGGAGCTCGCGGAGGTCCGCAACTTCCGCGACGTGGGCGGGCTGCCGACCGTGGACGGGCGTCGCGTACGGGAGGGCAGGCTGTTCCGCAGCGGACACCTCGCCCACGCCACGGCGGAGGACGCGGCGTTCCTGGCCGGCCTCGGGCTGCACACCATCTTCGACTTCCGCAACGCCTCGGACATCAAGCTGGAGGGCCCCGACGTCGCGCTGCCCGGCGTGCGCAACGTGAACATCCCGCTGACCGACCCGGCCGACGGCGCCGAGTTCTGGACGATGGTCCGCGACGGTGAGCTGGATCAGCTGCGCACCGCGCTCGGCGACGGCAAGGCCGCGGCGCGGATGGCCGCCACCTACCGGCACATCATCACCACCCGTACCGAGGACCACAGCCGGGTGCTGCACGCGCTCGCCGAGGACAGCGTCCCCGCGCTGATGCACTGTGCGGCGGGCAAGGACCGGGCGGGCCTGTCCGTGGCCGTGACCCTGCTGGCGGTCGGGGTGGAGCGGGACGCCATCGAGGCCGACTACCTCAAGTCCAACGACCCGCACCGCCGCTACAAGATCCGCCGCTCCGACAACTCCGCGGTCGGCATGTCGCAGGAGGTCATGGAGCTGCTCTCGCCGCTGTTCGGCGCGCACACCGACTACCTCGCGGCCGCCTACGACGCGATCGAGCGGACCTGGGGCTCGACGGAGAAGTACCTGTCCGAGGGCCTGAAGCTGGCCCCCGAGACCCGCGAGCGGCTGCGCGACGCGCTGCTGGCCGACTGACCGGACCGCGGGCCCCCGGCCCCTAGGGTTCGGCGACCCAACCCGCCGCCAGCACCAGCCCCGACGCCCGGTGCACGGCGAGGAAGCCGAAGGGCCGGTCGAAGCGGGCCGTGATCCGCGGCGCCTCGTACGGCGGGGGCGGCGGCACGGACCCCGCGGCGACCGGCATGACCGTGACGGCCGCCGCCCGGAAACCGAGCGCCCCGAAGGTCGCGGTGGCCTGCTGCCGGGCGGCCGACACCGCGAGCGGCTGGTCGCTGATGCCCGGGAAGTGCCCGCGGGAGGTGTCCGCCGCGGCGGTCAGCCCGAACAGCTCCGGCCGCTTGAGCAGATCGTGTGCGGCATCGACGGTGAACCGCACGGTCGTGAGGTCCAGGCGCGGCACCCCGTCGTAGCTCGGCACCGTCGTCACCCGCAGCCCCGGCCCGGCGCCGTCGGCCGGCGCCGCACCGGACACCGCCGGGTACCGCCCGGCCAGCGCCTCGACGCCGTGCCCCAGCACCTCGCCGCCCGGTACGCCGGGCCCACCGAGCAGCAGATGGACGTCCAGGCCGTTGTCGCCCTCGACGCGTACGGCGGTCAGCGGGCCGGCCGGGGTGCCGTGCACCCGGACCTGCGAGGCCGCCGGCCCGGAGCGGCTCAGCGCGGTCACCTCGCGCCCCGCCCAGGGGCCTTCGGTGAGCCGCAGCGGATACTCCCCGAAGGGCTCCGCCCAGGTCGTCCGCACCAGCAGCGCACTGGCGAGGACGAGCAGCAGGTCCGGGGTGACCTCGACCGGCATCCGCTCGATCAGTCCGTCGGTGTGGCGCCGCGCCCAGGCGTCCAGCGCCTCCTGGTCCGCCGCCGCGGCGCCGGTCAGCTCGCCGAGCGTGCCGGGCGCCAGGCCGTCCCGCCACTCGGGGCGCAGCGCCAGGGTGCGCCGGGCCCACACCGCGGCCGCGGCACCGACCCCGTCGGCCGCGTCCAACGCCCCGAGCAGCGACCGGCCCTCCGCCGGCGCGCGCTCCGGGTCGGTGCCGAGCGCCTCGGCCAGTTCCGCACGGGCCGGGCCCGCCGAGGGGCCCGCGAGCAGCGCCAGCAGCGGCCAGACGCCGGCCGCGGTGAGGACCGTGCCGGCCTCCCCCACCGCCTCCCGCGCCCAGCGGGCCGTCATGCCGTTCACGGACCGCACCGTCGTCGCGGCCACCATCACGTTTCCCCCAGTGCTGTCAGCGGTGCGCGACCGCCTGTTTGACCAGCGTCCGCCCGAAGTCCCACATCAGGCCGCCGCCACCGTGGGCGTCGTCCATGACGGCCGTGAAGGCGTCGACGAACCGGTCCACCTCCCGCTCGCCGATGATCAGCGGCGGGATCAGCTTAATGACCTCCAGGTGGTCGCCGGATACCTGGGTGAGGATGCGGTGCCGCTGCAGCAGCGGCACCACGACCATCTGCGCGAACAGCCCCTTGCGGGCGGCCTGCAGCATCGTCCAGCGGCTGCGCAGCCCGAGCGAGGTGGGCCGGCCGAACTCGATGCCGATCATCAGGCCGCGGCCCCGTACGTCGTGCAGCAGCTCGTACTTGGGGATCAGCTCGGCGAGCCGGCCGCGGAGCAGATCGCCGGTGTGCCGGGCGTGCGCGACGGTCTGCTCGTCCTCCATCACCGCGAGGACCGCCAGACCGGCCGCCATCGCCTGGGCGTTGGAGCCGAAGCTGGCGGAGTGGACCAGTACGCGGTCCATGGACGAGTAGACCTTCTTGAAGATCCAGTCCTTGCCGAGGGTCGCGCCGACCGGGACGTAGCCGCCGGACAGCGCCTTGGCCACGCACACCAGGTCCGGTGCGACGCCGTCCTCGTGCTGGTAGGCGAAGAAGTCGCCGGTGCGGCCGAGGCCGGTCTGCACCTCGTCGGCGATCAGCAGGGCCTTGTGCCGGTGCAGGAGGTCCTGCGCGGCCCGCAGATAGCCGGGCGGCGCCTCGTGCACGCCCTTGCCCTGGATCGGCTCGACGATGAGCGCGGCGACGTCGCCCTTCGCCAACTCCCTTGCCAGCGCGTCGAGATCACCGAGCGGTACGGCGGTGTCGGGCAGCAGCGGGGCGAAGCCGTCGCGGAAGCCGTCCTCGCCGTTGACGGAGAGCGATCCGGTGGTCAGGCCGTGGAAGGCGTGGGTGCAGTACAGGATGCGCGGCTTCCCGGTCGCGTACCGCGCGAACTTCAGCGCGGTCTCGACGGCCTCGGTGCCGCTGTTGCCGAAGAAGACCCGGTCGAGGTGCGGGGCGTGGCCGAGCAGCTGCTCGGCGAGGAGCCCGGGCAGCGGCTGGCAGTCGAAGCGGGTGAGGTCGGCCAGCTGGGCGTCGAGGACGTCGTGCAGCGTCCGGCGGACCACGGGGTGGTGCCGGCCCAGCCCCATCACCCCGAAGCCGGCGAGCATGTCGAGGTAGTCCTGGCCCTCCGCGTCCCAGAAGTACGCGCCCTCGGCCCGCTCGTAGACCTTGTCGAAGCCGATGGTGTGCAGCATCCGCGGCAGCTGGTGGTTCAGATGGCGGGTGTGCAGGTCGTAGCGCTCGCCGCCGCGCTCCGCGAGCAGCCGCGTCAGGTCGAATCCGGTCATGAGACGCTCTCCTTACGGGCCAGCGCGGCGCTGATCCGGCCGGCGATCTCGGCCGGGGTCAGGCCCAGGTCGGCCAGCAGCTCGGCCCGCTTGGCGTGCGGCAGGAACTGCTCGGGGATGCCGAAGGTGCGCAGCGGTACGTCGACGTCCGCGTCCCGCAGCGCCTGGCCGACCGCCCAGCCGACGCCGCCGGTACGGCTGTTGTCCTCGACCACGGCCACCAGCGCGTGGTCGGCGGCGAGTTCGGCGAGGGCCGGGTCGACCGGCTTGACCCAGCGCGGGTCGACGACCGTCGCGTCCACGCCGCGCGCCGCGAGCAGTTCGGCGACGCGCAGACAGACCGGTGCCATCACGCCGACCGCGACCAGGAGGACGTCCGGGTGCGGTGCCCGGTGCAGGACGTCCACCCCGCCGATCCGGTCCACGGCCGGGATCGGGTCGTCCACCGCTTCCTTGGGGAAGCGCAGCACGGTCGGCGCGTCGTCCACGTCGAGGGCCTCGCGCAGCTGGGCGCGGAGCTGGTCGGCGTCGCGCGGGGCGGCGATCCGCAGGCCGGGGACGACGCCGAGCACCGACAGGTCCCACATGCCGTTGTGCGAGGCGCCGTCGGTGCCGGTGACGCCGGCCCGGTCCAGGACGAAGGTGACGCCGCACCTGTGCAGCGCGACGTCCATCAGCACTTGGTCGAAGGCGCGGTTGAGGAAGGTGGCGTAGACCGCGAAGACCGGGTGCAGGCCGCCGGTGGCGAGCCCGGCCGCGGACACCGCGGCGTGCTGCTCGGCGATGCCCACGTCCCACACCCGGTCCGGGAACGCCTCGGCGAACTTCCGCAGGCCGACCGGCTGCAGCATCGCCGCCGTGAGGGCGACGACGTCCTCGCGTTCCTCGCCGATGCGGACCATCTCGTCGCCGAAGACGGACGTCCAGGACGGCGCGCCGGGCGGGGCGACCGGCGCGCAGGTCAGCGGGTCCATCACGCCGACGGTGTGGAAGTGGTCGGCCTCGTCCTCCAGGGCGGGCCGGTAGCCACGGCCCTTCTCCGTCAGGCAGTGCACCAGGACCGGGCCGTGGAATCCGGACGCGCGGCGCAGCGCCGATTCGACGGCCGTGATGTCGTGCCCGTCGATCGGGCCGAGGTACTTCAGGCCCAGGTCCTCGAACATGCCCTGCGGTGCGATGAAGTCCTTCAGGCCCTTCTTCGCGCCGTGCAGCGTGCCGTAGAGCGGCTTGCCGACGACCGGGGTGCGCTCCAGCAGGTCCTTGCCGCGGGCCAGGAAGCGCTCGTAGCCGTCGGTGGTGCGCAGGGTCGCGAGGTGGTCGGCCAGGCCGCCGATGGTCGGCGCGTAGGAGCGCTCGTTGTCGTTGACGACGATGATCAGTGGGCGGTCCTTGGCGGCGGCGATGTTGTTCAGGGCTTCCCAGGCCATACCGCCGGTCAGCGCGCCGTCGCCGATGACCGCGACGACGTGGTCCTTCTTCCCGCGCACCTGGTTGGCCTTGGCCAGACCGTCCGCCCAGCCCAGGACCGTCGAGGCGTGGCTGTTCTCGATGACGTCATGTACCGACTCCGCCCGCGAGGGGTAGCCCGACAGACCGCCCTTGGCCCGCAGCTTGGAGAAGTCCTGGCGGCCGGTGAGCAGCTTGTGCACGTACGACTGGTGGCCGGTGTCCCACAGGATGCGGTCGGCGGGTGAGTCGAAGACCCGGTGCAGGGCGAGGGTCAGCTCGACCACGCCCAGGTTGGGGCCCAGATGTCCACCGGTGCGGGTCACCGCGTGGACGAGGAAGTGCCGGATCTCCTCGGCGAGTCGGGGCAGGCGGTCGGCGGGGAGCGCCTTGAGGTCACGCGGGCCGCTGATGTGTTCCAGCATCGTCATGTTCGGTCCCCCTCGGGTCGTTCGGCGGCCGTGGCGGAGGGAGCCCGCCGCGGCGGCGGGCTCCCCCGGAGGTGACAGGTCAGCCGCGGTTTCCGGCGACGGTCTCCTTGGCCGCGCGGAGGGATTCCTTGAGGGAGCCCATGGTGGCGAGGACGGCGGTGGGTTCGTAGCCGCAGTGCGCCATGCAGTTGGCGCAGCGCGGGTCCTTGCCGCGGCCGTATTTGTCCCAGTCCGTCTCTTCGATGAGTTCCCGGTACGTCGGCACGTATCCGTCGCTCATCAGGTAGCAGGGGCGCTGCCAGCCGAACAGCGAGTAGTTGGGGATCGCCCAGGCCGTGCACGGGAAGTCCGCCTTGCCCTCCAGGAAGTCCAGGAAGAGCGGGCTGTGGTTGAGCCGCCAGCGCCGCCGGTTGCCGCCGGCGAACGCCTTGCGGAACAGCTCGCGGGTCTGCTCGACGCCGAGGAAGTGCTCCTGGTCGGGGGCCTTCTCGTAGGCGTAGGCGGGCGACAGCATCATCTCGTCGACCTGGAGGTCGTCGTTGAGGAAGTTGAGGACCTCGATGACGGTCTGCGGGGTGTCGGTGTTGAAGAAGGTGGAGTTGGTGGTGACCCGGAATCCGCGCCGCTTGGCTTCCTTGATCGCCGCGACCGCCTCGTCGAACACGCCTTCCTTGGCGACGGATTCGTCGTGCCGTTCGCGCATTCCGTCGATGTGCACCGCGAACGCGAAATAGGGCGAGGGGGTGAACTCGTCCATCTTCTTGCGCAGCAACATGGCGTTGGTGCACAGGAACACGTATTTCCGCTTGGCCACCAACTGCCGTACGATCTCGTCGATCTGCGGGTGCATCAGGGGTTCTCCCCCGGCGATGGAGACCATCGGGGCACCGGACTCCAGGACCGCGCCGACCGCCTGCGCCACCGGCATCCGCTGCTTGAGCACCCCGGCCGGATGCTGGATCTTTCCGCAGCCCTCACACTTCAGATTGCATGCGAAGAGCGGTTCCAGCTCGACGATGAGGGGGAACTTCTCGCGTCGCCGGATCATCTTCTGTTCAAAAAGATAGGTCCCGACCCGGATGGACTGACGGAGCGGCATGGCCATCTGGCTCACCTCCTGGGGAGCAGCAAAGAACGGTGCCATTCGTAGAAAACAGGAAGCACACTGCGCAGCACGCGGAAGGCCGATATTCCCCCGCGTACCGTGCCGATGCGGACGAGTTCATGTTCTGGAGCGTCCACGACCACCCGGACGGCCGCAACCGGACGGGCGCCGGCCCGCCGTGCGGTGCGGAGCGTGGCGGCGGATTCCATGTCCACCGCGATGGCGCCGGAGGCGTGCAGCTCGGCCCGTTCCGCGCCGCGTACGACGTGGTCGGAGCCGCGCAGCAGCCCGCGGTGCACGGTCAGGCCGCGCTGCCGCAGCGCGCCGACCAGCGGCCCGTTGTCGCGGCAGGGCACGTCCGGCAGGCCCGGGCGGTGGTCCCGGGTGGCCTCGGCGACGACCACGTCCCCCGGGCGCATGCCGGGCGCGAGGCCGGCGCAGAAGCCGCTGGCGACGACGGGCGAACGGGCGGTGTCCGCGCCGTCACGCAGCGCATCGGCGAGGGCCCGTTCGGCCGCCTGGGGGCCCATGCCGGTGCGCAGCACGACCAGCCCCGGGCGGCTCCCGCCGGGGCCCGCCGCCCGGTCTCCCCCGCGCAGCGCGAACCGCTCGATGCCGAGCGCACAGGCGACCAGCAGCGGGGGGTCCGCACTCGCGGGGGGCCGTCTCGGCATCAGGCCCCCACCGGTACTCCGGCCGGTCCGCCGTTGACGTAGCGGCCCAGGGCGGTCAGCGGGAAGACCTGGCGGTAGAGGTGGTAGTTGATGGAGAAGTCCCAGGGGAAGCCGGTGCCGGTGAAGTGCGGCTCGTCCCAGGAACCGTCCTCGCGCTGGGTCGCGGCCAGATACCGCACCCCGCGCCGCACCGCCTCGCCGTCCCGCTCACCGGCCGCGAGCAGCGCCATCAGCGCCCACGCGGTCTGCGAGGCGGTCGAGGCGCCGCGCCCGGCCCAGGCGTCCTTCTCCGCGTACGACCGCTGGTCCTCGCCCCAACCGCCGTCGTCGTTCTGCACCCGCTCCAGCCAGCCGACGGCGCGGCGCACGGCCGGGTGGGAGGCGGGGATGCCGGCCGCGGCGAGCGCGGGCAGCACCGAGCCGGTGCCGTAGACGTAGTTGGTGCCCCAGCGGCCGAACCAGGCGCCGCTGGGCTCCTGTTCGGCGAGCAGCCAGGCGATGCCGCGGCGGGTGCGCGGGTCGTGCGCCCGGCCGACCTCGGCGAGCATCTCCACGACGTGGGCGGTGACGTCGGCCGACGGCGGGTCGATGACCTCACCGAAGTCGCAGAACGGCAGGCGGTTGGGGAACGGGCTGGTGTTGTCGACGTCGAAGGCGCCCCAGCCGCCGTCCCGGGACTGCATCCCGAAGTTCCAGCGCACCGCGCGGTCCACCGCGGCGGACACCCGCTGCGGGTCGGGGTGCTCGACCCGGCGCAGTGCGAGCACCACCTCGGCGGTGTCGTCGATGTCCGGGTAGTTGTCGTTGTGGAACTCGAACGCCCAGCCACCGGGCGGGAGTTGGGGACGCTTGACGCTCCAGTCACCGGGCCGGTCGATCTGCTCGGCGAGCATCCAGTCGACGGCCTTGACCAGCTGCGGGTGGTCGGCGGGCAGTCCGGCGTCGGCCAGCGCGATGGTGGCGAGGCAGGTGTCCCAGACCGGGGACTGGCAGGCCTCGATCATGCGCGAACCGTCCTCGCGCCAGACCGCGAACCGGTCCAGGGAGGCCAGTCCCTCGCGCAGTACGGGGTGGTCGAGGTCGTAGCCGAGGAGGTGCAGGGCGATGATCGAGTACACGGCGGGCGGCTGGATGCCGCCCCAGCAGCCGTCGTTCTCCTGCCGTTCGACGATCCAGCGGGCCGCCGAGCGCATCGCGGTGCCGCGCAGCTTGCGCAGTGCGACCTTGTGGTAGACCCGCAGCGCCTTGTCGAGGCGCTGGAAGAGGCCGTCCCAGCTGGTGGCCGGGGCGAGCGGGCGGGGCGGGGCGGGGCGGCGCGGATCGGTGTGCAGCTCGTCGAGGGCGAACGGCGCCGGGCGGACCGGGCGTTTGGCGGAGACGATGGTCAGCGGCACGATGGTCTGCCGCGCCCAGCACCCGAAGTCGTAGATGTTGAGCGGGAACCACTTCGGGAAGAAGATGAGCTCCGGCGGGAGCTGGGGCAGGTCCTCCCACCGCCACCAGCCGAAGAGCGCCAGCCAGATGCGGGTGAAGACCCGGGAGGCGGCGACCCCGCCCCGTTCGCGGACCCAGGCGGACGCGGCGGCCATGTGCGGGGCGTCCGGTGCGTCCCCGGCGAGCCGCAGGGCGACGTAGGCCTCGATGGTGGTGGAGAGTTCACCGGGTCCGCCGTGGAAGGTGGCCCAGGTGCCGTCGGTGCGCTGCTCGCCGCGGATGTGGCGGGCGGCGGCCTCGGTGATCTCGGGGTCCGAGATGCCCAGGAACTGACGGAGCAGCAGGTCCTCGGCGTCCATCGTGACGTTGGTCTCGAGGTCGCCCTTCCACCAGCCGGCCGGGTCCTGGGTGGAGAGCAGATGGTCGGTGGCGCGGGCGGTCGCGCGGCGGGCGGCCTCGGCCGTGTCCTCGGCGACGGCGGTGGCGGTCTTGCGGGCCGGTGCGGTGGTGGTGGTCTTCTCAGCGGTGGCATCGCTGGCCGAAGGGGCCCGGGGCGGCAGCGCCCCGGTGCTTCCGTCGGTCGTCGCTGTCATGGCTTCCCCTTCTGCAGTGAACTGTCAAAGCGTGCTCAGGGATTCCGTCGGCCGGCGCCCGGCGGGGCACCGGCCGGCGACTGCGATCTATTCGTCGGCGGTAGGGAGTCATCTTTCTCGTACGACGACGAAGTCCGCGAGCGCGACGAGCTGTGCCCGGACCTTCTCCGGCATGTCGATCTCGTCGAGCGCGGCGATGGCGGTGGCGTGCTGGCGGCGGGCCTCCTGGGAGGTCCACTCGCGGCCGCCGGCCTCCTCGATGAGGGCCGCCCGGGAGGCGAACTCCTCCTCGGTGAAGTCGGCGATCTCGGTCTCGCTCTTCTTGGCGTCGGCGGCCAGGATCTGGGCCAGCCGCTCGGAGGCCGGGCCGCCGGCGGCGAGCGCGGCGACGACCGGCAGCGACTTCTTGCGCTGCCGCAGGTCGCTCCAGGTCTGCTTGCCGGTGGCCTCCGGGTCGCCCCAGATGCCCAGCAGGTCGTCGACGGCCTGGAAGGCGAGGCCGAGGTGGTAGCCGTACTTCTCCAGGGTGTCGGCGGTGCGGTCGTCGGCGCCGCCCAGGACCGCGCCGATGGAGACCGCGCAGGCCAGCAGCGCGCCGGTCTTGTTGCCCTCCATCTCCAGGCACTCCTCGACGGTGACCCGCTCGCGGTGCTCGTAGGAGATGTCCTGGGCCTGGCCGTCGATCAGCTTGCGGGTGGCCAGGGTCAGCCGGCGGGTGGCGCGGCCGGCGTCGACCGTGCCGAGCTCCAGCAGTATTTCGTTGGCCAGCGCGAACAGCGCGTCGCCGACGAGGATGGCCTGCGCCGGACCGTGCACCTTCCAGACCGTGTCGCGGTGCCGGCGCTGTTCGTCGCCGTCCATCAGGTCGTCGTGCAGCAGCGAGAAGTTGTGCACCAGCTCGACGGCGACCGCACCCGGGATGCCGACCTCGGGGGCCGCGCCGGCGGCCTCGGCGGACAGCAGGGCGAGCGCGGGCCGGACGGCCTTGCCACTGTCGCCGGACGCGGGTTTGCCGGTCGCGTCGATCCAGCCGAAGTGGTAGGCGGCGACGGTGTCCATGGGAGGGGCGAGCCGGCCCACGGCAGCACGCAGCACGGGAGTGGCGAGTGTCCGTCCGCGCTCCAGCAGCGCGGTGACGCTCTCGGTGTCGATAGCTGGGGAAGCCGGATTCACGGTTTCTCCTCTGTTTCCGATGCTCGTGCTCGTGCGAGCGCTCGTACTCGTAGTCATGCCGCCTCCTGAGGCAACTGGCCCTGGGGGAAGCCGAGTTCGTTGAGTGCCTCGCGAGCGGCGGCGGTGCCGCTGCGAACTGCGCTCTCCATGGTCGCGGGCCACCCGGTGGCGGTCCACGCACCGGCCAGGTACAGGCCGGGGGCTTGGGTGCGGGCGGCGGGGCGGAGCCTGCCGACGCCCGGGGCGGGCGCGAAGGTCGCGGTGCGCTCGCGGGTGACGAAGAAGTCGATGATCCGGGCGCCCCGGGCGGCCGGCAGCAGCCGTTCCAGCTCGGGGAGGTAGCGGGCGCGGAGCTTGGCGACCGGCTGGTCGATCTCCTCCTGCGCGGCGGACTGCGACACCGCGAGGTACTGGCAGCGTTCGTTCCCCGGCGTCCTGGTCAGTCCGGAGGCGTCGGTGCGGTCGAAGACCCACTGGACGGGCGAGCCGACGGCGGCGAAGAAGGGGCGGCGCAGGACCTTGCGGTCGTAGACGACGTGGAGGTTGAGGATCGGGGCGGTGCCGATGTCCAGCAGCCGGTCCCGGTCGGCCAGCGCCCCGGCGGGCAGCAGCCCGTGCGTCTCGCGCTGCGGTACGGCGAGGACGACGGTGTCCGCGGTGAGCCGCTCGCCACCGTGCGGGCCGCTCTCCACCGCGACCTGCCAGCGGCCGTCGGTCCGGGTGACGGACGCGGCGCGGGTGCGCAGCGCGATCCGCACCCCGGCCTTCTCCAGTGCCGTACGGGCGAGGGCGTCGTGCACGTCGCCGAGCGGGACCCGGGACCAGCCGATGTCGGCCGCGCCGGGGGCGGACAGCAGCCCGGTCTTGAAGACCTTGGCGGCCAGGCCCATCGAGACGTCGCCGGCCCGGGCGTTGAGGGTGGCGATGCCGACCAGGTCCCACAGTGCCTCGACGGCCCGGGACGACTGGCCGTGGCGGCGCAGCCAGCTGCCGAAGTCGACGCCGTCCAGGACCGGGTCGGCCGGGTCGAGGCCCTGGAGCGCGAGGGTGGCGCGCACGACGCCGGCCCGCTCGGCCGGGGAGAGGTGCGGATAGCGCGCGAGGCTGGCGGCGAGGTGCAGCGGGACGGGCAGGGCGGTGCGCCGCAGCCGGCCGAGCCGCATCCGGTCGGCGTCGAGAACGGGCACGTCCATCCGGTCCTGGAGGGGCACCAGACGGGCCGCGCCGAGCCGGTCCAGCATCCGGCCGTACGCGGTGCAGCAGCGCAGGTAGACGTGCTGGCCGTTGTCGACGCTCAGCTCGCCGGCGGCCGAGTCGCGGCGGAAGGAGAAGACCAGTCCGCCCAGGCGGGGGCGGCCCTCGACGAGGGTGACCCGCAGCCCGGCGTCGGCCAGCGCGAGGGCGGCGGTGGTGCCCGCGAGCCCGCCGCCGACGACCACCGCGGTGGCTGTGGATGTCATGTGTGCTCCCCCCGTACGTGGGTCATGGACGCAACCGCCCGGGGGAGGGTTGCCCGCGGCGCTGACGCGGGGCCACCGCTGTCGTGCGTGGCCCGGCCGGTCATCCGCGCCTCCGCACGGCCTGCCGGCGGCCGATCGCCCGCGCGTCGAGCCCGGACAGGCCGCGCACCGCGACGAACGCCTTCTCCCAGCCGGGCAGCGAGACCCGGCCGCGCAGCACCGCCTCGGGGTCGGCGGCGATCCGGGTGAGCAGGCGGTGGTAGATGCCGGCCATCGCGGCCACGCAGGCGCCGCTGCGCCGGTCGAGCATCGGCAACAGCCGGAAGCCCTCGGCGAACAGCGCGCGGGCGCGTTGCACCTCATGGTGGACCAGACCGGCGAAGTCGGAACCGGGCGGCGGCACGGGATGGGCGAACCCGGCCGCGCAGCCGAACTTGGCGAGGTCCTCGGCGGGGAGGTAGGTCCGGCCGTTGCCGGCGTCCTCCCGAACGTCCCGGAGGATGTTGGTGAGTTGGAGGGCGAGACCGAGGGTGTCGGCGTACTCGGCAGCGCGCTCGGGGTCCTGTGCGCCGGGCACGGTGCCGAACACGCCGAGCGAGAGCCGGCCGATGGCGCCGGCGACGCAGCGGCAGTAGACCTTGAGCTCGTCCCAGGTCTCGTAGGTCTCGCCGCGCACGTCGGCCAGCACGCCGTCGATCAGCTCGTCCAGCGCGTCGAGCGGGACGGGGAAGCGGCGGGCGGCGTCGGCGAGGGCGACGGCCACCGGGTCGGTGTCGTCCTCGTCGAGCCGGCCGTCCTTGATACGGGCCAGCAGCGCCCGGGTGTCCTCCAGGCGCTGCCGCTTGGCGGCGGGCTCCAGATTGCCGTCGCCGATGTCGTCGACCCGGCGGGAGAAGGCGTAGAGCGCCGACATCGCGTGGCGCTTGTCGGTCGGCAGCAGCCGGATGCCGTAGGCGAAGTTGCGCGCCTGCTGCCCGGTGATGGCTTCGCAGTAGCGGTATGCAGCGAGCACCGGCGCGGACGCGTGTGCGGTTGCCTCCACGGTCCGACTCACCCCTCTCTTCGCAATGTCGCCCCCACCTCGCGCAGCAGGCTGAGCTTGGTCGGTTTGGGCGGTCCAGGGAGTACGTCGTGTTCGGCGGCCGCGACCGCCTGGAGTGCGGCACGTCCGCCGGCGACGAAACCGGCCAGCAGCAGCTTGAGTCTGCCGTGGACGCTACCCACCAGCGCGGTGCCTTCATCCAGCAGGTCACGGGCGCGTTCCGCCTCGTAGGCGATCAGTGCGCGCACCGATGCGCCCCCGCTCGGGGCGGCCAGATCGGCTTCCGAGACGCCGAAGCGTTTCAGGTCCTCGGCGGGGAGGTAGATGCGGTCGCGCCCCAGGTCCTCGGCCACGTCCTGGATGTGCTCGACGATCTGCAGGGCGGTGCAGACGGCGTCCGAGCGGCGGAGGCGCTCGGGGCTGGCGGTGCCGGTGATGCCGAGGACGAGCCGGCCGACGGGGTTGGCGGACAGCTCGCAGTAGGCGGCCAGGTCGTCGTACGTGGCGTAGCGGCTCACCCGCTGGTCCTGGCGGTTGGCCTCGATCAGGCCGAGGAACGGTTCGGGGGTCAGCTCGCAGCGGCGGACGGTCGGGCCGAGGCGGCGCATCAGCGGGTGCTTGGGGCCGGGCGCGCGGTCGCTGAAGACGCGCGCCAGGTCCGCCTCCAGGGCGTCGAGCAGCGCGGGCCGGTCGTCGAACTGTGCCCGGTCGAGCCCGAGGAGTACGGCGTCGCCGCCACCGGGCGCGAGGTCGCCGTCGCCGATGTCGTCGACGAGCCGGGCGAAGCCGTACACGGCCATCAGGTCGGCCCGCCAGGCGCGGGGCAGGAAGAACGGCGCGACCGGGAAGTTCTCGTGTGCGGCCTGATCGAGCACGGTGCGCGTCTGGTCCCGCCCGTCACCCGCCGCCACCCTTCGGAGGAAGGCGCGAGGCGCCCGCTCGTTGTCTCGGCTCACCGTGGGCTGCCCGGCGCATTTCGGTGCCGGAGCGAACCAGTAGCCATTGCCGTCACGTCTCCCGTTCTACACCGCCAAGCTAAAACATCCTATTTCGGACACGCCGCCTCCGACGACGCGCCCCGATCGAGCCTCATCGCCCTCTTGGGTGAGTATTGCCCGACTTGTGCCACTTGTGCTGTTCGGCACCCGTACAGCTTACGCCGTACATCTCCCTTGCGTCCGAGTGGGTACCGAAGCCCGCGGCAACGATCCGGTCAACATCCACTTCGGGCGAACTGTTCCCGTTGTCCGCGGAGTTGACCATTTCTTCACCGTCGAAGGCCCCCGCGGGCGGACCCGCGGGGGCCTTCCAGGTGCCAGGAGGACTACTTGCCGGTCTCCTTCTCGTAGGCCTTGATGACCTCGTCGGTGGGGCCGTCCATCAGCAGCTCGCCGCGTTCCAGCCACAGCACGCGGTCGCAGGTGTCGCGGATGGACTTGTTGTTGTGGCTGACCAGGAAGACCGTGCCGGCCTCCTTGCGCAGCTCGCGGATGCGGGCCTCGGAGCGCTTCTGGAAGGCGCGGTCGCCGGTGGCCAGCGCCTCGTCGATCATCAGCACGTCGTGGTCCTTGGCCGCGGCGATGGAGAACCGCAGCCGCGCCGCCATACCCGAGGAGTAGGTGCGCATCGGCAGCGAGATGAAGTCGCCCTTCTCGTTGATGCCGGAGAAGTCGACGATCCCGTCGTAGCGCTCCCGGATCTGCTCACGCGACATACCCATGGCCAGGCCGCCGAGGACGACGTTCTTCTCGCCGGTCAGGTCGTTCATCAGGGCCGCGTTGACGCCCAGCAGGGAGGGCTGGCCGTGCGTGTAGACCTTGCCGCGCTCGGCCGGCAGCAGGCCGGCGACCGCCTTGAGCAGGGTGGACTTGCCCGAGCCGTTCGAGCCGATCAGGCCGATCGACTCCCCGCGGTAGGCGGTGAAGGAGACGCCCTTGACCGCGTGCACCTCGCGCACACCGGTGGAGGGCTTGCGGCGGATGATGCGGTTCAGCGCCGCGGTGGCGCTGCCCTTGCCCGCGCCCGTGCCGTAGACGCGGTAGACGATGTGCAGATCGTCCGCGATCACGGTCGGGATCCGCTCCTGGGCGGCCGCCGTCGGCTGCACTCCGTTGTTCTGCTCAGCCACGTCCGTACCGCTCCTCAGCCTTCCAGAAGTACACGAAGCCGGCGACGCCCATCAGCAGCGCCCAGCCGCCGGCGAACGCCCACACGTGCGGGGGCAGCTTGCTCGCCGTGAAGCTGTCGATCAGCGCGAAGCGCATCAGGTCGATGTAGACCGCCGCCGGGTTCGCGTTGAGCAGCACCTCCACGAACTGCGGGACGTGCTTGCCCTTCAGGATCAGGTCGATGCTGAACATCACGCCGGACGCGTACATCCACGTCCGCATGATGAACGGCATCAGCTGCGCCAGGTCCGGGGTCTTGGAACCCAGCCGCGCCATGACCATCGCCAGACCCGTGTTGAACACGAACTGCAGCAGCAGCGCCGGGAACACCAGGAACCACGACCAGGTCGGCATCTGCCCGAAGCCGAGCAGGATCAGGACCAGCACGCCCATGGAGAACAGCAGCTGCTGCAGCTGCATCAGGCAGAACGAGATCGGCAGGCAGGCCCGCGGGAAGTGCAGCGCCCGCACCAGGCCCAGGTTGCCGGAGATCGCCCGGGTACCGGCCATCACCGAGCTCTGGGTGAAGGTGAAGATGAAGACGCCGGTCACCAGGAACGGCACGAAGTCGGGGACGCCCTTCCGCGTGCCGATCAGCAGGCCGAAGATCAAGTAGTAGACGAGCGCGTTCAGCAGGGGCGTCGCCACCTGCCAGACCTGGCCCAGCTTGGCCTGGCTGTACTGTGCGGTCAGCTTGGCACTGGCGAAGGCGGAGATGAAATGCCGCCGGTGCCACAGCTGCCGGACGTACTCGGGGAGGCTCGGACGCGCCCCGCTCTGCGCGAGCCCGTACTTCTGGGCCCGCTGCGCCGCGGTCAGCCCTTCGTCGGAAGCTGCCGGGGCACTCATGGCGACCGCACTGTCGTGCGTGGTCTCGCTCACAGTTGACACTTTCGTCCTCAAGGTGCGCTGCCGGGGCCACGCCCCGGTTCGCGCCTGATGCTCTCAGATACGAGCTTGTCAGATGACGGGAGGGCGGCCCAGCCGGGTCAGTCGCCAAACGGTAGCCCACTTCATGGGACGCCTGGGACCGCACGGGGTGGCCCAGCCCTCCTTGAAGCCGCCCAGCCAGGCCCGCAGCGCCGGTCGCGAGGGGCGACGGGCGAGGGTGAGCAGGAACCAGACACCGAGATAGACCGGAACCAGTGCGGCGGGGAGGTTGCGGCGGGCCAGCCAGACCCGGTTGCGGGCCACCATCCGGTGGTAGACCGCGTGCCGGGCCGGTGCCGTCGTCGGGTGGTACAGGACCATGTCCGACCGGTAGTCGATCATCCAGCCGGCGTTCAGCGCCCGCCAGGCCAGGTCGGTCTCCTCATGGGCGTAGAAGAAGTCGTCGGGCAGCCCGCCGACCTCCGCGAAGACCTTGGTGCGCACCGCGTTCGCGCCCCCGAGGAAGGTGGTCACCCGCGAGGAGCGCATCGGGTCGGACGCGCGCAGCCGGGGAACGTGCCGGCGCTGGGTCTCGCCGGTGTCCGGATCGGCGATCCGGAAGCTGACGATCCCGAGCTCGGGGTCCTTGGCGAACGCCTCGCGGCACAGCTCGGCGGTGTCCTCCCGGGCCAGCAGCCCGTCGTCGTCGAGGAAGAGCAGGACGTCCATCTCGCGGCCGGCCGGCCCGAACGCCTCGATGCCGACGTTCCGGCCGGCCGGGATGCCGACGTTCTCCGGGAGCTCGACGGTCCGCACGCCCTCGGGCAGCTCCGGCAGCGGCGAACCGTTGCCGACGACGGCGACCTCGATCGGATCGCCGTCCTGCTTGGCCACCGAGTCCAGCAGCGCACGCAGCTCCTCGGGGCGGTTGCCCATGGTGATGATCACCGCACCGACGCGCATCTGGGACGCCCCCGTCACTTGAGCCTGCTGGAGGCGAGGATGGACACGAGGTGGAGCAGCGTCTGGACGAGCGCGATGCCGGCGAGCACGGCGACGCCCAGACGGGAGAAGAACAGATCGCCCCTGATCTGGTCGACGATCGCCAGGGCCACGATCAGCAAGGACGCCTCGACGCCGAGGATCAGCCGATGGAACTTCAGCGCGGCGGCGGCCTTGCGGGCCAGCGCCATGCCGGAGGAGCGCATCTCCGACGCGGCCTCCTTGACCTGCTCCTTGCCGCTCTGCGCGCGGGCCACGCCGACCAGGTCCGTCTCCGCCTTGATCAGGATGGCGCCGAGGGCGGCCAGCGTGCCGAGGAAGGCCCACAGCCAGTCGATCCGGCCCGAGCCCCACAGATCGGCGGCGCGCAGGCCGAAGCCGACGAGCACGGCGGCGTCGGTGAGGTACGCGCCGACCCGGTCCATCCAGACACCGGCCAGCGAGTACTGCTTGCGCCACCGGGCGATCTCGCCGTCGACGCAGTCGAGCAGCAGGTACAGCTGCACCATCAGCACGCCGAGCACGGCGCCCCAGACCCCCGGCACCAGCAGGGCCGGGGCGGCGAGGACGCCGAACAGGGTCATCAGGTAGGTCAGCTGGTTGGGCGTGACCCGGGTGTTCACCAGGTGGCGGTCGATACGCAGCGAGATCTCGCGCATGTAGAGCCGGCCGGCCCAGTGCTCGCCGCTCCGCCGGTCCTTCACCCCCGGGGGGTGAACGACCGGGCGGAGCTCAGCTACCGATGGCTTGTGCATAGTCGGCGTAAGCGTCCCTGATCTGGTCGGTGGACAGGTCGAGGTGCTCCAGGATCGTGTAGCGCCCGGGGCGGGTCTTGGGTGCGTACGCGACGGCCTCGACGAATTCCTCGTCGGTGAAGCCGATCTCACCCGGCGTGACCGGCAGTCCGTGCCGGCGCAGCACCTCGACCATCAGGTCCCGGGTCTCCTTGTCCCCGCGCAGATGCGTGGCGAAGGCGGCGGCGAGGCCGCACTGCTCGCCATGGCTCGCGGCGCGCTTGGGGTAGAGGATGTCCAGGGCGTGGTTGATCTCGTGGCAGGCGCCGGACGCCGGGCGGCTGTCGCCGGCCACCGACATCGAGATGCCGGTGAGGACCAGGCCCTCGGCGAGCACCTGGAGGAAGTTGTCGTCGCCGACTCCTCCGGGGTGCCGCAGTACGGCCTCGCCGGCCTGGCGCGCCATGGCGGCGGCCAGTCCGTCGATCGCCTCGCCGGTCTCGCGGTGCGAGAGCTCCCAGTCCGCGACCGCGGAGATGTTGGAGATCGCGTCGCCGATGCCGGAGCGGACGAAGCGGACCGGGGCCTCGCGGATGATGTCGAGGTCGATCACCACGGCGATCGGGTTCGGCACACCGTAGGAGCCGCGGCCGGCGTCGTTGTCGAGCGTGGCGACCGGCGAGCACAGGCCGTCGTGCGACAGGTTCGTCGCGACGGCGACCAGCGGCAGGCCGATCCGCGCGGCGGCGAACTTGGCGCAGTCGATGATCTTGCCGCCGCCGAGGCCCACGACCGCGTCGTAGTGCCCCTTCTTCATGGCGTCGGCGAGCTTGATCGCGTCGTCCAGGGTGCCGCCGCCGACCTCGTACCACTCGGCGCCGGGCAGCGCGGGGGACAGCCGCTCACGCAGCCGTGCCCCCGAGCCGCCGCTGATCGCGATGGCGAGCTTGCCGGACGCGGAGATGCGCTGATCGGCCAGCAGGCCCGCCAGGTCGTCCAGGGCGCCGGCGTTGATGTCGACGACGACCGGGGACGGAATGAGGCGGGTCAGTACTGGCATGCGATGTCACGGCCCTTCGCCAGGTCGTCGTGGTTGTCGATCTCGACCCACTTGACGTCGCCGATCGGGGCCACGTCCACCTTGAAGCCGCGGTTGACCAGCTCCTGGTAGCCGTCCTCGTAGTAGAGGTCGGGGTCCCGCTCGAAGGTGGTCTTCAGGGCGTCGGCCAGCTCGTCGGCGGCGGAGCCCTCGATGAGGGTGACACCGATGTACTCACCGGTCGCCTCGGCCGGGTCCATCAGCTTGGTGATCTTCTGGACGCCCTTGTCGGGGTCCACGACGACCTTCATCTCCTCGTCGGCGAGCTGCTTGACGGTGTCCAGCGCGAGGATGATCTTCTGGCCGTTGCCGCGGGCGGCGAGCAGGGTCTTCTCGACGGAGACCGGGTGCACGGTGTCGCCGTTGGCGAGGATCACGTCGTGCTTGATGGAGTCACGGCCGCACCACAGGGAGTAGGCGTTGTTCCACTCCTCGGCCTTGTCGTTGTCGATCAGGGTGAGCTTGAGGCCGTACTTCTGCTCCAGGGCCTCCTTGCGCTCGTACACGGCCTCCTTGCGGTAGCCGACGATGATCGCGACCTCGGTCAGGCCGATCTCGGCGAAGTTGCCGAGGGTCAGGTCGAGGATGGTGGTGTCCCCGTCAACCGGCACCAGGGCCTTGGGCAGGGTGTCGGTGTAGGGGCGCAGACGCCGTCCGGCGCCGGCAGCCAGCACGAGGCCGATCATGCGGGTTCTCCTTCATCGTGTACGGCGGGTGCTCCGGAGGAGACCCAGAAGCGGATGCTCTCGATGAGCACCAGCAGCGCCAGGACCACGGCCAGGGCCGTGAGCGCGATTGTGAAACCTTCAGGGGACAGCGCGGCTGCCAGGACGGTCACTACGAGGACGCGTCCCTCGTGGCCGCCGGTTGCCCGGACCAGCCACCGCGGCGGGGCCCCGGTGCCACCGCGGATGCGGTAGACGGTGTCGTAGTGATGGTAGGCGACGGCCGCGACCAGCCCGAACGCCGCGGGGAGCGCTCCGGGCACGTCCGCGCGGGCGGCCAGCACCAGGATCGTGACGTACTCGCCGGCCCGGAAGAAGGGCGGGACGAGCCAGTCGAGGGCGCCCTTGAGCGGCCGGGACACCGCCGCACCGGCCAGCAGCGCGGAGCAGGCGGCTACGCCCACGGTGAGCCAGGACGCCGGGTCGCTCTCGAAGATCACCCAGACCAGCAGCACCGCGGTCGAGAGAAATGCCATAGCCGGGGCGAGGAAGGACCCGGTCCGGCCGCGGCCGTGCGCGCCGCGGGCGATCAGCTCGGCGAGCGGCCCGGAGTCGGCGAGGTCGGCCAGGGCCCGGGCGGCGCGGTCGGTGCGCCGGGCCCGCCGGGTCAGCGAGCGCAGCACCCGGCCGGCCGTGGTGTAGCAGGCGGCCAGCGCACAGCCGATGAGCAGGGCGTAGAAGACGATGCGCGGGGTGGTCAGCGCCGTGAGGACGGCGATCATGGCCCAGCGTTCGCCGATCGGCAGCACGATCATGCGGCGGACCCAGACCGTCCAGCCGACGCTGTCGAGCTTGTCGGAGAGCGCCGCGGTGGGGCTGGTGTTGCCGGCGGCGTCGTGGTTGGCCTCGTTGAAGGCGAAGTCGACGACGTGCCGGCAGGTCTGCAGGACCATCGCGCCGAGCGCCAGGGCCCATACGTCGTCCCCGCCCCGGGCGGCGCCCAGCGCCAGGCCCGCGTAGTAGGCGTACTCCTTGGCCCGGTCGAAGGTGGCGTCCAGCCAGGCGCCCAGCGTCGAGTACTGCAGGGAGTAGCGGGCGAGCTGCCCGTCGGTGCAGTCCAGGACGAAGGAGAGGAGCAGCAGCACGCCCGCGGCGACGAAGCCGGCGCGGGTGCCGGTGGCCGCGCCGCCCGCCGCTATCAGCGCGGTGAGCAGGGACGCGGTGGTGACCTGGTTGGGGGTGAGGCCGCGGCGCGCGCACCAGCGGGCGAGGTAGCGGGAGTACGGGCTGATGAAGAAGGTCGTGAAGAAGCCGTCGCGGGACTTCACCGCGGTGCGCAGCCGGACCGCCTCGTCGTCGACGGCCGCGACCGCCTCGCGGGCCTCCTCGCGCTGGGCGGGGGTGAGCGCGACAGTGGCGACCAGGCTGCCCAGCTCGACGCGGTGCAGACCGGTGTCGTCGCGGTCCAGGGACTCGGTGAGCGTCTCGGTGAGGACGTCCGTGAGGTGGGCGGTGCCGGCGCCGACCGGGATCCGGCCGACCGCGCGGGCCAGCGCGGGGCGGGCCGCGGCCTGTGCGGTGAGCGCGCCCGGCACGGCGGCGGCCGGGAAGCGCGGGTCGGTCAGCGCGAGCCGCAGGGCGTGCAGGTGGCCGACGAAGCGGGGGTCGACGAGGGCGACCCGCTCCTGTGCGGGCACCTCGGCGAGCAGCGCGGCGGCGGAGGCGGCGTCGTCCGCCGTACGGACGTCGAAGCCGAGCGTGCGCAGGTCGGCTTCGAGCGGCGACCCGGCGACCGGCGGACCGGTGAGGATGGCGGTCGACAGACGAACTCACTCCTTGGAGGCTGACAAGGCAGCGCCGGTCGACCGCATTCGATACGGACTACCCGGGCAGCGGGCGTGGCACACCGGGCGCCCGGAGGGCCGGGTGGCACGTCGGCAGAGGCTATCGGATCGCCGGATGCGGCCGTTCACCGCGCATTCACCGCACGATCGAGTGACCGACGGCTGCGCCTGCCGCGATCATCATGGTGGATGGGGTGGCGCATGAACAACTGGGCCGCGATCGCGGCTGCCGTTCCAGGTGCCGGTTATGAGCGGGCTGGTCACGGGGCGGGCGGGTTGTGCCGTGAGCGGTGTGGCCAGGGCCATGCCGCCGGGCGGGGAGCGCCCGCGGCCGGTGCGGCGGCCGTTCCGGAGTCCCGGGGACCGCCTCGGGCGGTGTCCGCGGGCGGCCCCCTGGTGTGGCCCCTCTCACGGTGGATGCCAGGTGGGCGCACTTGTGACCGGACGCGCGGGAGGTGTGGCGCCGCGCACCCGCTGTGCCGGTGATGCGGACCCGGCTAGGGCAGACTTGACGTCGAAGACCGACGACAAGGATGGGCATGCCGATCACACCTGCCAACGGACAGACCGCCGAGGACGCGGCGGTGCGCACGCCGGGCGGCGCCGCCGAACCGATCATGCTGGAGCTGGTCGACGAGGACGGTACGACGATCGGCACCGCGGAGAAGCTCGCGGCGCACCAGCCTCCCGGGCAGCTGCACCGGGCGTTCTCGGTCTTCCTCTTCGACGAGAAGGGCCGGCTGCTGCTCCAGCGCCGGGCGCTGGGGAAGTACCACTCCCCCGGTGTGTGGTCCAACACCTGCTGCGGTCATCCGTATCCCGGTGAGGCGCCGTTCGCGGCGGCGGCCCGCCGGACCGCGGAGGAGCTGGGTGTGGCGCCGGCGCTGCTGGCCGAGGCGGGCACGGTGCGCTACAACCATCCCGATCCGTCCTCCGGGCTCGTGGAGCAGGAGTACAACCACCTGTTCGTGGGTCTGGTGCGGGCCGAGCCGGCGCCGGACCCGGAGGAGATCGGCGAGATCGCGTTCGTGACGCCGGCGGAGCTGGCCGAGCGGCATGCCGAGGCGCCGTTCTCCGCGTGGTTCATGACCGTGCTGGACGCGGCGCGCCCGGCGGTGCGGGAGCTCACCGGGCGGTCGGCGGGCTGGTAGCCAGCGGGGTGAGCGGCAGCTCGGCCCAGATCGCCTTGCCGCCGCCGGTCGTGTGCTCGACGTCGCATTTGCCGCCCACCTCGGCGGTGACGGTCTTGACCAGCCACAGCCCGCGGCCCCCGACGTCGCCCTGGTCCGCCTCCAGTGCCTTGGGGCGGTAGGGGTGGTCGTCCTCGACCGCGACCCGCAGCCAGTTGGCGCCGATGGTGACCTGGACGGCGATCTGGGGCGAGAGCAGGGCGGCGTGCCGGACGGCGTTGGTGACCAGTTCGGAGACGATGAGCAGCAGGCCGTCCATGATGTCCGCGGCGACCGGCACGTGCTGTTCGGCGAGCAGGTCCCGGACCGCGTGGCGCGCCTGCGGCACCGAGGACTCCAGTGCCGGTGCGGTGAAGCGCCAGACACCTTCGTACGCGAGCGGGGAGGTCAGCTCGTCGGGGGGTTCTGCGGGGGGTCCGGAAGGCATCCTCACAGGAAGAGTGTTGAGAATGCGCTGGTCCGTACCGGCCTGCTGAACACAAGTCAGCGCCTATCGACGGCTTTTGGCGGATTCCGAGAGTTTCCCGCGGGCTGAGGACCGGCCCTGTTCTCTTTGTGCCGGGTTCGTGGATTCCCCGGGAACGGCACCCCTGCGATCCCGCCATCGGGCTCGCCCGGCCCGGCGGCAGGGGCGGACAGCACAGCAGGCCCGGTGCCGGGGCACCGGGCCTGCTGTGTGTGCAGTAGCGGGGACAGGATTTGAACCTGCGACCTCTGGGTTATGAGCCCAGCGAGCTACCGAGCTGCTCCACCCCGCGTCGGTTGCCCTCACCTTACGGGTCGCCCGCTGCAGATCCAAATCGATAAACCGACCGACCGCGGGCCGGCGCGGCGCCTCGCCCCGGCCCGCCCGGGTCACACCGCCCGGTCGGTGATCCGCCCGGCCTCGACCTCGATCCGCCGCGTGGTGTGCACCGCGTCCAGCATCCGCCGGTCGTGCGTCACCAGCAGCAGCGTGCCCGGGTACGAGGCGAGCGCGGACTCCAGTTGCTCGATGGCCGGCAGGTCGAGGTGGTTGGTCGGCTCGTCCAGGACGAGGAGGTTGACCCCGCGTCCCTGGAGGAGGGCCAGCGCGGCCCGGGTCCGCTCACCCGGCGAGAGGGTGTGCGCCGGGCGCAGCACATGGGCGGCCTTCAGCCCGAACTTCGCGAGCAGGGTGCGGACGTCGGCGGGCGGCAGGTCCGGCACGGCGGCGCGGAAGGCGTCCATCAGCGGCTGGTCGCCCAGCTGCTGCCCGCCGAAGAGCCGGCCGCGGGCCTGCTCGATCTCGCCGACCACCACGCCGGGGCCGAGCGAGGCCTGCCCGGCGTCCAGCGGGAGCCGGCCGAGCAGGGCGGCCAGCAGGGTGGACTTGCCGGAGCCGTTGGGGCCGGTGATGGCGACCCGGTCCGCCCAGTCGATCTGCAGGTCCACCGGGCCGAAGCGGAAGTCCCCGCGCCGGACGGCGGCGTCGCGCAGGGTCGCGACAACCGCGCCGGCCCGGGGCGCGGCGGCGATCTCCATCCGCAGCTCCCACTCCTTGCGGGGCTCCTCGACGACGTCCAGCCGCTCGATCAGGCGCTGGGTCTGCTTGGCCTTGGCGGCCTGCTTCTCGGTGGCCTCGACGCGGCCCTTGCGGCCGATCTTGTCGTTGTCGGGGGCCTTGCGGCGGGCGTTCCGGACGCCCTTCTCCATCCAGTTGCGCTGGGTGTGGGCGCGGGTCTCCAGGGCGGCCCTGGTATCGGCGTACTCCTCGTACTGCTCGCGGGCGTGCCGCCGGGCCCGGGCGCGTTCCTCCAGATAGGAGGCGTAGCCGCCGCCGTAGCTGTTGACCTGCTGCTGGGCGAGGTCGAGTTCGAGCACGCGGTTGACCGTGCGGGCCAGGAACTCGCGGTCGTGGCTGACCAGGACGGTGCCGGCGCGCAGGCCGGTGACGAACTCCTCCAGCCGGTGCAGACCGTCCAGGTCCAGGTCGTTGGTCGGCTCGTCCAGCAGGAAGACGTCGTAGCGGGAGAGCAGCAGGGAGGCGAGCGAGGCCCGGGCGGCCTGTCCGCCGGAGAGGGCGGTCATCGGCTGGTCGAGGCCGACCGTGAGGCCGAGCTGGGCGGCGGTCTCCTCGGCGCGTTCGTCGAGGTCGGCGGCGCCGAGGTCGAGCCAGCGCGTGAAGGCCGTGTCGTAGGCGTCGTCGGCGCCGGGGCGCTCCTCGGCCAGGGCCTCGGTGGCGTCGTCCAGGGCCCGCTGGGCGTCTCTGACGCCGGTTCGGCGGGCGAGGAAGGCCCGTACGGTCTCTCCGGGGCGGCGGTCGGGCTCCTGCGGGAGGTGGCCGACGGTGGCGGTGGGCGGGCTGAGGGAGAGCGCGCCCTCCTCGGGGGTGTCCAGACCGGCCAGCAGGCGCAGCAGGGTGGACTTGCCCGCGCCGTTGGCGCCGACGAGGCCGATCACGTCCCCGGGGGCGACGACCAGATCGAGACCGGAGAACAGGATGCGCTCGCCGTGGCCGGCGGCGAGGTCTTTGGCGACGAGGGTTGCTGACATCAGGCGGTCGATCGTAGTCGGCCGCCCGGGCCGCGGTCGCTCTAATATCCGGGCATGGAACCGGGCCTCACGACGCACGTCAGCGACGGCACAGCGACCGTCACCATCAGCAACACCGGCAAGCGCAATGCGATGACCGTCCAGATGTGGCGGGATCTGCCGCCCCTGCTGGCGCGGCTGGCGGCCGACCGGGCGGTGCGGTCGCTGGTGCTGACCGGCGCCGGCGGGACGTTCTGCGCGGGCGCGGACATCGCCTCGCTGCGCGGGACGGCCCAGGAGTCGCAGGGGCTGGCGGTGGCGGCCGAGGAGGCGCTGGCCGCCTTCCCGAAGCCGACGCTGGCGGCGATACGCGGCTACTGCGTGGGCGGCGGCGCCCAGTTGGCGGCCGCCTGCGATCTGCGGTTCGCGGAGGAGGGGGCGCTGTTCGGGGTGACGCCGGCCAAGCTGGCGGTGGTCTACCCGGCGTCCGCCACCCGGCGGCTGGTCCGCCTGGTCGGGCTCTCGTCCGCCAAGTACCTGTTGTTCTCCGGCGAGTTGATCGACTGTGCGCGGGCGCTGCGGACCGGGCTGGTGGACGAGGTGCTGGCCGAGGGGGAGCTGGGCAAGCGGGTCGCGGAGTTCTCGGCCGTACTGGCGAGCCGGTCGCTGCTGACGCAGACGGCGGCGAAGGAACTGGCCAACGGCACCTGGGACGTGCCGCCGGACGAGGCGGAGGAGCGCGGCGCCCACTGGGCCGCCGAGGCCCGGGCGAGCGGCGACACCGCCGAGGGTGCCGCCGCCTTCCTGGAGCGCAGGCCGCCGCGGTTCACCTGGCCCGCCGAGTGAGCGGCGCTACGCGTTCGGCTCCCGCCCTCCGCTGAGCAGGGACCGGCCGTGGTCCCGCAGCGCCGCGGTGACCTCGGCCGGCGCCTTCTCCGGGGAGCCCGCGTCGTAGGGCGGCTGCGGGTCGTATTCGATGCCGAGCTGGATGATCTGGGCCGCGGTGTCCCCGGCGATCCGGCCGGCCAGCCGCAGGCCCATGTCGATGCCGGACGAGACCCCGGCCGCGGTGACGTACTTGCCGTCGAAGACCACCCGCTCCCCGGTCGGCTCGGCGCCCAGGGCCGCCAGGTGGTCCAGTCCGAGCCAGTGGGAGGTGGCCCGGCGCCCCTTGAGGAGGCCGGCTGCCGCCAGGAGCAGCGAGCCGGTGCACACCGAGGTGGTCCAGGTCGTGGCGGCGTCCACGGCGCGGATCCAGTCGTGCAGCGGCCCGTCCGCCATGTGCGCGGTCTGCCCCGGGCCGCCGGGGACGACGAGGATGTCGGGCGCGGTGACCTCGTCCAGCGCGGCGTCCGCGACCAGCCCCACGGCGCCGAGGTCGCTGCGGTACGTCCCGGCGCGCTCGCCGACGAACACCGTCTCGGCGCCGGGGATGCGGCTGAGCGTCTCGTAGGGGCCGATGGCGTCCAGGGTGGTGAAGCGGTCGTAGAGGAGGATCGCGATCTGCATGGTGTTTCCCATCGGGAGGAGTGGCTCGGAAGGGTCGGGGAGAGGGGCGGCCGTTCAGCGGGCCGCGATGGCCGGCTGGAAGCGGCGGCGGTATTCGGCCGGGGAGGCGGCCAGGGCGCGGAGGAAGGCGCGGCGCATCGCCTCGGGGGTGCCGTAGCCGCAGTGGCGGGCCACCTGGGCGATGCCGTCGGCGGTGTCCTCCAGGCAGCGGCGGGCGGCCTCCAGCCGCACCCGGTCGACATAGCGACCCGGCGTCATACCGACCTCGTCGCGGAACGCCCGGGCGAAGTGGCGCGGGGACAGCCCGGCACGGGCGGCGAGGGCGTCGACGGACAGGTCGGCGGCCGGGTTCTCGGTGATCCACTGCTGGACGTCGCGCAGCGGCCGCCGCTGCGCGGTCTGGGCGGCGAGCTGGGCGCTGAACTGCTTCTGGTTGCCCGGCCGGCGCAGGAACACCACCAGGTGCCGGGCGATGGTGAGCGCGAGGTCCCGGCCGAGGTCCTCCTCGACGAGGGCCAGCGCCAGGTCGATGCCGGCCGTCACGCCCGCGGAGGTGGCCAGGTCGCCGTCGCGCACGTAGATCGGGTCGGCCTCCACCCGTACCGCGGGGAACCGTTCGGCGAGGAGGTCGCACAGCATCCAGTGGGTGGTCACGCGCCGGCCGTCCAGCAGCCCGGCCTCGGCCAGCAGCATCGCCCCGCTGCACACCGAGACCTTCCGCCGGGCCCGGTGGGCGTTGTTCCGCAGCCAGTCGACCAGCCGCGGGTCGGGGGCGTCGGTGTGGCCGCCCGGTACCAGCAGGGTGTGCGGCGGCCCGGCGGCGGCGAGCGTGGTGTCGGGGACCAGGGTCAGACCGCTGGTGGTGCGCACCGGGGCGCCGTCCACGGCGGCCGTACGGATCCGGTAGGCGCCGGGGACGGCCTGCGCCGCGCCGCTGAAGACCTCCACCGGCCCGGTGACGTCCAGGGCCTGCACGCCGTCGAAGAGGACGACCAGCACCTCGCGCTGTTCCATACCGCCCATCCTCGGCAGCGGCGCCGATGGCGGCAATGACGGGTTTCCCACCTTTCCTGCCATCGCCTGGTCAGGGCCACCGCGGAAGCCGTCGGGGCGGCCGTCGCGGCCCTGCCGCCGACGCCATACCGACGGGTCGGTACCCTGCCCGCATGACCTCTCACAGCGCACTGCCCGAGCGGGCCGGCCGCACGTGCCACAACGTCATCAACCCCTTCCACTCCACGCACTACTTCGCGCCGGAGCTGGCCGCCGAGATGGCCGAGGTCGGTGTCGAGGACTCCAGGGCCGGCTACTTCGTCTGCCGCAGCGCGGCGATGGGGGCGGTCGGCCCCGGCACCGTCGCGGCCACCTTCTACAACTTCAAGTACGAGCTGATCGCCCGGCACCTCCCGGAGGTGTGGACGAAGACCACGCCGCAGGACGTGCTCGACGCCCGGCTGCGGGCCGCCGACGCGACCCTGCGCCGGCTGCTCGGTGACGAGGCGTTGGCGTCGCCGGAGATGGCGGAGGCCGCCGAGCTGGCACTGCGCGCCACCGAGGCCTGTACCCGCCGGGCCCGGCCGCTGTACGCCGCGCACGCCGACCTCCCGGTGCCAAACGCCCCGCACCTGGCCTACTGGCACGCCGCGACCCTGCTGCGCGAACACCGCGGCGACGGCCACCTGGTGGCACTGCTGGACGCCGAACTGGACGGGCTGGAGGCCCTGGTCAGCCACACCGCGACCGGCCGCGGGATGAGCCACCGGGGCGTCCTGGCGACCCGCGGCTGGTCCGAGGAGGACTGGCAGGCCGCCCAGGAGCGGCTGCGGTCGCGCGGTCTGCTGGACGGCGAGGGCCAGTTGACCGAGGCCGGCGTCGCGCTGCGCAAGGACCTGGAGGAGGCCACCGACCGCCTGGACCGGGCCCCGTACGAGCACCTGGGCGCGGCGGGCGTGGCCCGGCTCACCGAGCTGGCGACCGGCTTCACCACCGCCGTCATGAACGCCGGTGCGTTCCCCGCCGCCCTGTTCGGCAAGTAGGCCGCGCGCGGCCACCGGGGTGTGCCGGCACCGCGCGCACCCCGGTGCCGCCCACCGGCTGGGCGGCGCGACAGTCCGCTCGGTCACCCGGCACAATGCAGGCTCAAGCAAGAGCTGGAAGGCGGGCAGGATCAACGTGACGGCAGCCACTGAGCCCATCGGGGCCCTCGGGTCCATCGAAGCGCGGATCGCCGGGGAGCTCGGCGTCAAGGAGCGGCAGGTGAAGGCCGCGGTCGAACTGCTCGACGGTGGCTCGACCGTCCCGTTCATCGCGCGCTACCGCAAGGAAGCCACCGGCACGCTCGACGACGCGCAGCTGCGCTCGCTGGAGGAGCGGCTGCGCTACCTGCGGGAGCTGGAGGAGCGGCGCACCGCGGTCCTGGAGTCCGTACGGTCCCAGGGCAAGCTGGACGCCGCCCTGGAGGCGCAGATCCGCGGCGCCGACTCCAAGGCCCGGCTGGAGGACATCTACCTCCCGTTCAAGCCCAAGCGCCGCACCAAGGCGCAGATCGCGCGGGAGGCCGGTCTGGAGCCGCTCGCCGACGGGCTGCTCGCCGACCCCTCCGTGGAGCCGGCCGCGGCCGCCGCGGCGTTCGTGGACCCGGACAAGGGCGTGGCCGATCCGGCGGCCGCCCTGGACGGTGCGCGGGCCGTGCTGACCGAGCGGTTCGGCGAGGACGCGGACCTGATCGGTGAGCTGCGGGAGCGGATGTGGTCGCGCGGTCAGGTGACGGCGAAGGTCCGCGAGGGCAAGGAGGAGGCCGGCGCGAAGTTCGCCGACTACTTCGACTTCGCCGAGCCGTTCACCGAGCTGCCCTCGCACCGGGTGCTGGCCATGTTCCGGGGCGAGAAGGAGGAGGTCCTCGACCTCACCCTGGAGCCGGAGGACCCGTCGGCGGCCACCGAGGGGCCGAGTTCCTACGAGCGGTCCATCGCCGGGAAGTTCGGGATCGCGGACCGCGGGCGCCCGGCCGACTCCTGGCTGCTGGACACCGTCCGCTGGGCCTGGCGCACCCGTGTCCAGGTGCATCTGGGCATCGATCTGCGGCTCCGGCTGCGGCAGGCCGCCGAGGACGAGGCGGTGCGGGTCTTCGCGTCGAACCTGCGCGATCTGCTGCTCGCGGCGCCGGCCGGCACCCGCGCCACGATGGGCCTGGACCCCGGCTTCCGTACGGGTGTGAAGGTCGCGGTGGTGGACGCCACCGGCAAGGTGGCCGCCACCGACACCATCTACCCGCACGTCCCGCAGCAGAAGTGGGACGCCTCGCTGGCCACCCTGGCGAAGCTGGCCCGTGAGCACCGGGTCGAGCTGATCGCGATCGGCAACGGCACCGCCTCCCGTGAGACCGACAAGCTGGCGGCCGATCTGATCGCGGCGCAGCCGGAGCTGAAGCTGACGAAGGTGATGGTGTCCGAGGCCGGCGCCTCGGTCTACTCCGCGTCCGCCTTCGCCTCCCAGGAACTGCCGGACCTGGACGTGTCGTTGCGCGGCGCGGTGTCCATCGCCCGCCGCCTGCAGGACCCGCTGGCCGAACTGGTCAAGATCGACCCGAAGTCGATCGGCGTCGGGCAGTACCAGCACGACCTGTCCGAGGTGAAGCTCTCGCGCTCGCTGGACGCGGTGGTCGAGGACTGCGTCAACGGCGTCGGCGTGGACGTCAACACCGCCTCCGCGCCGCTGCTGTCGCGGGTGTCGGGCATCGGTTCCGGCCTGGCCGAGAACATCGTTGCGCACCGCGACGCCAACGGCCCGTTCCGCTCCCGCAAGGCCCTCAAGGACGTGGCGCGGCTCGGCCCGAAGGCGTACGAGCAGTGCGCGGGCTTCCTGCGGATCCGGGGCGGCGACGACCCGCTGGACGCCTCCAGCGTGCACCCGGAGGCGTATCCGGTGGTGCGCCGGATGGTGAAGTCGGCGGGCACCGAGGTCGGTTCGCTGATCGGCAACACCGCGGTGCTGCGCACCCTGAAGCCGGCCGAGTTCGTCGACGACTCCTTCGGGCTGCCGACGGTGACCGACATCCTCCAGGAACTGGAGAAGCCGGGCCGGGACCCGCGTCCGGTGTTCAAGACCGCGACCTTCAAGGAGGGCGTGGAGAAGATCGGCGACCTGGAGCCGGGGATGCTCCTGGAGGGCGTGGTGACCAATGTCGCCGCCTTCGGGGCGTTCGTGGACGTCGGTGTCCACCAGGACGGCCTGGTCCACGTCTCGGCGATGTCGCGGACCTTCGTCAAGGACCCGCGGGACGTGGTGAAGCCCGGCGACATCGTGCGGGTCAAGGTGCTCGACGTCGACATCCCGCGCAAGCGGATCTCGCTGACCCTGCGACTGGACGACGAGCCCGGCAAGGGCGCCCCCGCGGGCGGCGGCGAGCGCCGCGGCGGTGCGGACGGCGGACGCGGACCGCGCGACGGCGGCCGGGGCGGCGCGCCGCGGCAGCGCCAGGGCGGCGGCGGCCGGCAGGGCGGCGGCCGGGGCGGTGACCGCCGCGGAGGCGGCCGGGACGCCGGGCCAGCCAACGACGCCATGGCGGACGCGCTGCGCCGGGCCGGGCTGCTGGGCAAGGACGGCGGCGGCCGCTGACCGGACCGCCGGATACGGACGGGCCCCGGGGAGTCTCCTGACCCCCGGGGCCTCGCCCTGCGCGTAGCGCATTTATTGCGTGGACCGGACCGGCGGGCCGCCGTTAGTCTGCGCCCATGTCCAGCCCCGAGGCATCAAGACGCTAGCCACCGGCCGTCCGGTGGCTTTTCGCGTTGCCCCGCCGGCCCGGCATTTCCGCCGTCGCGCCGTCGCCTCCTTGTGCTCCGCCGCCACCGGATCGTCACCCCTGCCGTCAGCGCCGTCGTGCGCACGGCCTTCCCGTCCTGATGTCCCGTCAGGATCCGCGTCGAACCCTCAGGTGCCCGGGCGTTCCGCTGCGCCCCGGTGAGGTGACGCGCGTCGATCCACACCGTGGTTGCGGAGTGTTGCTGTGCCCTTCTTCCTGTATCTGCTCGGACTCGCCGTCTTCGCGCAAGGCACCTCCGAGTTCATGCTGTCCGGTCTGCTGCCGGACATCGCCGCCGATCTGCGCGTCCCGCTGTCCGCCGCGGGCGCACTGACCTCGGCGTTCGCCGTCGGAATGGGTGTCGGGGCGCCCCTGATGGCGCTGCTCGCCCGGCGCCGGCCGCCCCGCCGGGCGTTGCCGGCGTTCCTGGTCACCTTCCTGCTGGTCCATGTGGTCGGCGCGGTCACCACCAGCTTTCCGGTGCTGCTGGCCACCCGGGTCGTCGCCGCACTGGCCAACGCCGGGTTCCTGGCCGTGGCCCTGGCCACCGCGACCTCCGTGGTCGCCCCGGACGCCAAGGGCCGGGCCACCTCCGTGCTGCTGGGCGGCACCACCCTGGCCTGCGTCGCGGGCGTGCCCGCCGGTGCGCTGCTCGGTGCGGCCTGCGGGTGGCGCTCGGCGTTCTGGGCGGTCGCCGCGGTCTCGGTGCCGGCCCTGGTGGCGATCGTCCGCTCGGTCCCGGCCGACGGCGGACGGGCGCCGGACGGCGAGCCGGTGCGGGTGCGGGGCGAGCTGCGGACGCTGCGCTCACCGCGGCTGCTGCTGACCCTGCTCCTGGGCGCGCTGGTGAACGGCGCCACCTTCTGCACCTTCACCTATCTCGCGCCGCTGGTCACCGAGGTCGCCGGGATCGGCACCGGCTGGGTGCCGGCCGTACTGGCGCTCTTCGGGCTGGGCGCGTTCGCCGGGGTGAGCGCCGGCGGGCGGCTGGCCGACACCCGCCCGGTCCCGCTGCTGCTCGCCGGCGGCGCGGCGCTGCTCACCGGATGGACGCTGCTGGCGCTGACGGCCGGCAGTCCGGTGGCGGCCCTGCTGCTCGTCCCCGCCCTGGGGGCTCTGTCGTTCGGGGTCGGCTCCACCCTGGTCGCGCGGGCGCTCTACGCGGCGACCGGGGCACCGACGCTGGCCGGCGGGTTCGCCACGGCGGCGCTCAACGTGGGCGCCGCGCTGGGCCCGTGGCTGGGCGGCGCCGCGCTCGCCGCCGGGTTCGGCTACCGGGCTCCGGTGGGGGTCAGCGCCCTGCTCGTGGCGCTCGCGCTGGCGGTGGGCGGCGTGGCCCTCGCCGCCTCCCGCCGGCTCAGCCCGCCCCGGCGTGCCCCCGGATGCGTTCCAGTTCCGCCGCGACGTCGGTGAGCGTCGCGCAGTCCGGGTCGGCCCGCAGTTCGACGTCCGGCAGGGCCGTGCCGGGCCGGCGCCCTGGGTCCTCCAGGGCGTCGGCCATCGCGGAGAGCGCCCGGCACAGCCGCTCGGCCTCCTCGGCGCCCGGGCGGCGGGCGCCGTGGTCGAGCCGTACCGCGCAGGCGGTCGCGGCGTCCACGATGCGTTCGGCGGCGGTGACCACGGCCGGCCAGTCGGGGTTGCGGTCCCGGGCGGCCAGGAGTTCGGCGGCGGCCGTCTCCGCGGCCGCCCGGGCCTCCCCCAGTGCCCGGTACGCGGCCCGGCGGAGCGCCAGCCGCTCGGCGGGGTCCGTACCGGGGCGGGCCGCGAGGACGTGCCGCAGGAAGCGTTCGGTGGCCCGCAGCGCCGCGGTGACCCGCTGCCCGACCCGGCGGCGGGGGTCGGCGAGCCGCGGCAGATGCCCCACGACGAGCACGATGCCGCAGGCGATGGAGGTGTCGACGATCCGCTCGGCGGCCGCCTCCCGGGCGCCGCTGACGTACACGAACGACAGCACCATGAGGGTGATCGCCACGGTCTGCAGCGCGAAGTGCCGGGTGGCGAACGGCAGCAGCGCCCCGCCCGCCCCCGCCACCAGCGCGGGCCACCACTCCCCCGTCAGCAGCAGACCGGCCCCGGCGAAGACCAGCACCCCGGCGACGGTCCCGGCGAAGCGGTTGACGGTACGGGAGAACAGCGGGCCCAGATCCGGCTTGACCAGGAAGGTGGCGGTGGCCGGCAGCCAGTACCAGTGGTCGGCCCGCAGCAGCAGCGCCACCGCCGCGCTCGCCGCGATGCAGAGCGCGACCCGCAGGCCGTAGTCCCGCCCGGCCGGCCCGAGCAGTTCGTGCCCGCGCCGCGCCGGTTCCGGCCGCCCCGCACGCGGCCGGGTCCTGGTCAGCGGCTCGCTGCGGGCGAACGCCACCGCCGCGTCCAGCAGCGCCTGGTCGAAGGCCCCGCGGCCGGGCGTGCTGGTCTCGGGGGCGGACAGCCGGCCCGGTGGCCGCCCGGTGCGCAGCGCGGTGGCGAACCGGCGGGGGCTCTCGGCGACCCGGGCCGGCAGCGGCCGGGCCTCCCACAGCAGTGCGACGCTGGCCTCGCACAACGCGGTGGCCGCGGCGAACCGTTCGGCCAGCAGGAGTTCGTCCGGGCCGGCCGGACGGCGCAGCAACCGGTCCGTCAGCAGGCGCAGCCGCAGCGCCTCGTCGGCGCGGTCCAGAGCGGCGCTGAGCCGGCGCCGGGCGGGCTCGGCGCCGGGCCCGCCGGCCGCGCCCAGGGCGTCGGCCAGCGCGTCGAAGACCGTGGCGACCGCGGCCCGCTCACCGCTGAGCGCACCGCCTGCCGGGCGCGGCGGGCGCAGCACCAGGCGCAACAGGAGCAGCCACAGGCAGCCGGCGAGCAGGGTCAGGGCCTTCGCCCACGGCGCGCCGGGCAGCGGCATCCCGGCGCCCAGGACCGTGGTGGCCAGCATCTGCATACCCGCGTTCGAGCGGACCGGCCCGGCGACGCTGCCCGCGCCGGAGACGAAACCGACCACGAACAGCGCCGGTACGACCCACCAGCCCGCGTCCACGGCCCGCAGCGAGGCTCCGACCAGCATCCCGAGCGCCGAGGCGAGCGCGGGCAGGCCGATGTGCACGACGCCGGTGCGGCGGGTGCCGGGGCGGTCGTTGACGCCGGCCAGCATGGAACCGAGCGCGGCGAGCACTCCGGGCGCCGGGTGGCCGGTGGCGATGCCCGCGCCGAGCAGCGGCCCGGCGCAGAGCGCGCCGCGGGCGACGGCGGCCCAGGGCACGGGCAGCCGCTGCCAGCGGAACGGATGGGCGAGCCAGGCGGGCACGGCGCGCTGCGCGCGGAGCATGGGCCTCCTCAGTCGACGGCGTACGGACGGCGGGCGGATCCGAGGGGCGACATCGGCCGACGGTGCTGCTCCCAGCCTAAGGTCCTGGTTCGTCCGCCCCGCTGCCGGAGGGTTACCGCAAGATCACCAATGGCGGAAGTCCGGCTTCCGCGGCGGCCGCCGGATGCCGGCCCGGCGGGACACCTCCTACCATCCCGCCATGACGAGCGACACGGGCACGGACGAGGTGTGGGTGGTCGGCGGCGGCGTCATCGGGCTGACCTCGGCGGTGGCGCTGGCGGAGGACGGCCACCGGGTGCGGGTGGTGAGCCGGGACGCGGCGGACGCGACGACGTCCGCGGTGGCCGGCGGACTGTGCTGGCCGTACCGCATCCGGCCCTACGAGCGGGCGGTGGCCTGGTCCGTGCGGTCCTTCGAGGTGCTGTCCGGCCTGGCGCGGCGGCCCGAGGAGACCGGTGCCCGGCTGGTGACGGGCACGATGGCGGGGGCCGCGCCCGGCGACGACGACGGCCTCTCCGCCTGGTACGCGGCCGTTCCCGGACTGCGGCCGGCCCGCCCGGACGAACTCCCCCCGGGGACCGCGGCCGGATGGCGGGCACGCACCCCCCTGGTGGACATGCCGGCCCATCTCCGCTATCTGGAGCGGCGGCTGACCGCGGCCGGCGGCACGCTGGAACGCCGTGCGCCGGCCTCTCTGGAGGAGGCCGGGCGGACCGCCTCGGTGGTGGTGAACTGCTCCGGCCTGGGCGCGCGCGAGCTCGTCCCCGATCCCGAAGTGCGGCCTGTCCAGGGCCAGTTGGTCATCGTCGCGAACCCGGGCGTGCGCGAGTGGTTCGTGGCCGCGGACGGCGGCGCGGCGGACACCACGTATCTGCTGCCGCAGCCGTACGGGCTGGTGCTGGGCGGTACGGCGCGGGAGGGGGCCTGGTCCCGGGAGCCGGATCCGGCGGTGGCGGAGGCCATCGTGGCGCGCTGCGCCGGACCCTTCCCGGAGGTGGCGCGGGCCCGGGTCCTGGCACACAGGGTGGGCCTGCGCCCGTCACGCTCCGCGGTCCGGCTGGAGGCGGAGCGCCTGCCGGGCGGCACGTGGTGCGTCCACAACTACGGACACGGGGGCGCGGGGGTGACGGTGGCGTGGGGGTGCGCCGACGAAGTGGTGGGGTGGGTGCGGCGAATCCTGGGTGGGCCGGGGCGGGAACAGGCGGACGGGCCGGGACGGGAGCAGGCGGACGGGCCGGGGCGGGAACAAGCGGACGGGCCGGGGCGGGAACAGCCGGGCGGGCCGGGGCGGGAGGGAGCGGCTGAGTCGGGGCCGGGGTAGGCAGCCGGGGCGGGAGAAGGAGGCCGGGGCGGGAGGAGGCGGCCGGCGTGGGGCGGAGCAGCGGTTCCTCCTGCGCGGCCCCGGCCCCACGGCCCGCCCGGGGACGTCCGGCGTTACGCCGTACGGCCCGACCGGGGGCAGTCGGCCAGTGGTGTGGCCGAGGTGAGGTGGTAGGCGGCCCGGCCGTCCAGCAGGAGCGGGACGAGGCGGCGCAGGGACTGGCGCAGCGGGACGACGACCGAGCCGTCCCGGTCCCGGATGCCGGTCACGCCGTGCAGCGCCAGCTCGTCCCCGGTCTGCGCGAACTGCTCCGGGGTGAGCCGGTAGCCGCACGGCGGGTCGGTCAGGACCTGGCCGGGGGCGGGGGACTCGTTGTCCGCGCCGCCGAGGTAGACCGGGCCGCGGTCGGCGTAACCGGTCAGCCGGGCAGCGGTGGTGGCCGCCTCGATGCGCCGCCGGTGCTGCCCGAGGAAGTCGAACGCGCCTTTCAGGGCGGCGAGTTGGGAGGTGACCCGGCGTCTGTTGTTGAGCGCCGGGTCGGCCTTCTCGGCGGCGGTGAGGGCATCGACCCGGGTCTCGACCAGCAGCCCGACCGAGCCCTTCACGCCGGCGGTGTTGCGCAGGATCCGCTCCTGGCCGTCGCCCGCGACCTGCTTGACGGGGTCACCGGTCTCCGGGTCGGTCCAGATGCCGTAGACGCCGGTGCTGAAGCCGGCCTTCCGTACGGCGGGGGCGACGAAGTCCTGGGAGAGCGAGGAGGCTTCCCGGTGCACCGGGTCCGCGGTGTTGAGGTTGCGCGGCCACAGCGACAGCAGGTCCTTCATGTAGTACGGCACGGTGGGGCCGTACTCGTGCAGGTCGTAGACGGTGTCGGGGCGGTAGTCGCGGAGCACCCGGGCCATCGCGCGGGCCTCGGCGGTCTTCAGGGCGAGGTGGTCGCGGTTGACGTCGGTGCCCTCGGAGTTGCCGCGGGTGTCGGCGGCCCGGCCGTCGGGGTTGGCGGTGGGGACGACCAGCACGCTGGTCCGCGTGAGGAAGCGCCGGGTGGCCGGGTCGGTGGCGTAGGCGAGGTCGCGGATCGTGGCGAGGCAGGCCTCGCGTCCGGAGGGCTCGTCGCCGTGCTGGGAGCAGATGAGCAGTACGGAGTTGCCGCGCCGTACGGCGGCCGGGGAGGCGGGGGCCGGGGCGCCGATGCGGACGAGCCGGAGCGGGCGGCCCTGCGCGGTGGTGCCGATCCGGTCGATGCGGACGCGTGGGGTGGCGCGGTCGACGGTGGCCAGAAAGCGCTGTTCCTCGAACTCGCTGGTCCAGCGGGCGCCATGGCTGGTTTCGAATCCCGTACGGGGCAGGTGCGTTCCGGTCGCGCGGGCGGGTGAGGCCGGCAGGGTCGCGCCGAGGGTGGCGGTCAGACCGAAGGCCAGCGTCGCGAGGACGAGGCGGCGGGTACGGAGCATCACGGGCGGGTGCCTCCCTTGGGTGAGCGGTGGGGGTCGTCGGGGGCGGTGGGGGGGGCGGAGCGGTGGGGGTCGTCGGAGCGGTGGGGGCGGGGCGGTGGGGCCGGCTGTGCGGGGCCGGGGTGCGGGGTGCGGCGTGGTGCCGGCCGGGGTGGATGCCGGGCCGGGTGGGCCGTTGCGGGGCCGCCCGCGGTGGGGCGGCCCCTAGGGGTGTCTCCTCGTAGAGGGGTGTCTCCCTGGTGAGGGGTGTCTCCCTGGTCCGGCGGGGCCGGGAAGGCCGACATGGCCGGGAAGGCCGACGCGACCGGGGAAGCCGACGTGGCCGGGAAGGTTGGTGTCACCACGGCGATCGGCGTGACCGGGGAGACACCCCTGCGCGGTCACTGCGCGCCGGGCATCCGGCTGAGCGAGCGCGGCGGGGCGATCCCGTCCAGCGGAGCCGTCGGGTGGCCGGGGGCGGACGCGTGCGGGGTGGCCCGTGCGAAGGCTGCGGGGCCGCCGGTCAGCGGCAGGCGTGCGGACGTGCGGGACAGGTCGAGGGCGAGGCTGGGCCGGGACGGCGGCGGGTCGATCAGCCCGGCGTCGGTCCCGGCCACGATCAGTGCGAGGCGGTGCCCGGCGGGCACGATGTGGTCGGTGGCGGCCAGGTCGAGGGTGAGGGTGTACGGCTTTCCCGGGGTGAGCGGGCGGCCCTTGTGGGGGTCGGCGTAGTTGCCGAGGTCGGCCCAGCCGCGGCTGAAGACGGTGTGCGCGACCTTCTCGGTGTCGGCGGCGGTCTCCTGGAAGCAGCCGGTGTCCCCCTTGGTGCCGGCGCCCCAACAGGTGCGCCGGTCAAGGGTGGTGATGCCCTCGCCGTCGGCGCCGTAGTTGCGGATGGTGTCGGGCCCGAGGTCCACCAGGACGGCGGAGAGGTGGGCGGTGGAGGTGCTCGGAGTGACGGTGACGGTCACCGAACCCGAGCCGGACAGCCGCAGGGGCGCGCGCAGCGGTCCGGTGCTGAACCCGGCCTTGGCGGGCGTCGGCCGGTCGATGTCGGACGCCCAGTCGGCCTCACTGAGCCGGGGGTCGTCGGTGAAGGTCTCGCTGGTGCCCTGGGACGCCTTCTGGGTGCCGAGGACACCGACGCCGGGTTGCTGGCCGGCGCGCGGGCGCAGTGTGGTGGCCGTGGTGCCGGGCGCGGGCCACTGCGGGTCGGTGGACCAGACGCCGGGGGAACGCTCGATATCGGCCATCGGGGCGCGGTCGATGCCGTTGTCGTAGCCCAGCAAATAGTGGTCGAACCAGTGGTGCAGGGTCTTGACCCAGTCGCTCCGCCGGTAGTCGAAGGGGTCGACGTGGCCGGTCTGCGAGAGCCAGATCTTGCGCGCGACGCCGTGCCGGGCGAGCGCGTCCCACCACTGACTGGCGTGCCGGGTGCGGACGTTGAGGTCCTGCATGCCGTGCACCAGGAAGACGCTGGCCCGGACCTTGCCGGCGTTGCGGACGTAGTCCCGTTCGGTCCACAGCGCGGTCCAGTCACCGCTGCGCGGGGCCCCGTCGACGAGCTTCTTCTGGACGGCGGCGCATCGTTTCTGCGCGTCCGGGCTGTCGACCGCGTGGGCGAGCGCGTCCGGGCCGGAGTCGTAGAGCGGGGCGCCCTTGGCGAAGTAGTAGTCGTACCAGGAGGAGATGCCGGCGATCGGGACGATGGTTTTCAGCCCCTTGACCCCGGTGGCCGCGACACCGTTGGCGATGGTGGCGTCCCAGCTCTTGCCGATCATGCCGGTGCTGCCGTTGGACCAGTCGGCGGTGACGGGTCTGCCTCCGGTGCGGGCGGTGTAGGCGCGGCCCCGGCCGCCCAGCCAGTCGACGACGGCCTTGGCCGACTGGATGTCGGAGCGGCCGCCGACGTCGACGCAGCCGTCCGAGCGGTTGGTGCCGGCCAGGTCGACGAGGACGGTCGCGTAGCCGCGCGGCACGAAGTAGTTGTCGTAGAAGAGCGGGAACTGGACCGGCCGGCCGTGGGCGTCGTAGGTCTTCTTCTGGCTCTCGTTGCCGCGTCCGCAGCAGGAGTAGTAGGGACTGGCGTCCATGATCACCGGTATTCGGCGGCCCTGCCGGGCAGGTTCGGACGGCCGCACGATGTCGACGGCGACGCGGTCGGTCCGTCCGTCCGCATCGCCGTCGAGGCGGGTGTCGACCCAGACCGACTCGCGTATCGCGTGGTCGTAGGAGTACACGGGTCTGCTCTCGCCGGGCGCCGCCTGCGCGGCGGCCGGCCCGATCAGTGCGGACAGCAGGGCGGCGACGGCCGCCAGCACGAGCGCTGTGAAGGGGATGCGGGGAAACCGCGCAGGATTCGTCACGGGCGGACCGTAGCGCGGCTCAACTCCCGCGCGTAAGGGTGCGGGTGACGACGGCTGTGCGGTCGGTGGCGGCCGGCGCCTCCGGGTGCGTGCGGGACCGGCCGGGGCGCCGGGTCCGGCGGGGCGAACGGCCCCGGACGGGGCAGTTAGTGGTTCATGTCGGTCATGTGTCAGATCCGGCCATGTCCATGACGCCGCCCGGGTTGCTGTCTAGGGTCTGAACCAGAGCCATCCCCCTACGAGTTGGAGGACTCGTGCGTCACAGACTCCTCGTCCCGGGCGCGGCCGCGCTCAGTCTGCTGCTGGCGATCCCGGCCTCCGCGGCTGACTTCACTCCGGGCGCTCCGGGCGTGGGCGACACCTACTACCCCGAGAGCGGAAACGGCGGATACGACGTTTCCCACTACGACCTGCGACTCAAGTACCAGCCGAAGACGGACCTGCTGGAGGGCACGGCGACGCTGCTCGCCACGACCACCCAGGACCTCTCCCGCTTCAACCTGGACTTCGGCCTCAAGGTCAGCGAGATAAGGGTCAACGGCAAGAAGGCCACCTTCGCCACGTCCGGCAAGCACGAGCTGGAGGTCACCCCGGCCACGCCGCTGGAGAAGGGCCGGCAGATCAGCGTCGTCGTGCGCTATGCGGGCAAGCCCTCCGAGCTGAAGATCGACGACTTCACCGCCTGGGCCCGTACGCCCGACGGCGCGGTGATCGCCCAGGAGCCGGACTCCGCCGTGTGGTGGTTCCCGAGCAACGACCACCCCACCGACAAGGCGACCTACGACGTCTCGGTCGCGGTCCCGGACGGCACCCAGGCGCTCAGCAACGGCGTGCTGGCCTCGCAGACCTCCAAGCTCGGCTGGACCCGCTACAACTGGCGCTCGGACAAGCCGCAGGCGACGTATCTGACGACGCTGGCGGTCGGCAAGTTCGACATCACCACCGATACGACCGCCAACGGCCTGCCGGTGATCAACGCCGTCAGCAAGGACCTCGGCGCGAACGAGGGGTCGGCGCGGGCGAGCATCGAGCGCACCACCGAGATCACCGAGTGGCTGGAAAGCGTCTTCGGCCCGTATCCGTTCAACGCGGTCGGCGGCTACGTCCCCAACGTGCCGGCCCGGTACGCCCTGGAGACCCAGACCCGGCCGTTCTACGGCAAGAAGGCCTTCGACAGGGGCACCAACGTCTCGGTCGTGGTGCACGAGCTGGCGCACCAGTGGTACGGCGACAGCGTCTCCCTCAAGGACTGGAAGGACATCTGGATCAACGAGGGCTTCGCCGCCTACAGCCAGTGGCTGTGGTCGGAGAAGGAGGGCGAGGGCACGGCGCAGGAGCTGGCGGACTACGTCTACGCCCAGCACCCGGCCGACGACCCGTTCTGGAAGGTCAAGCCGGGCAACCCGGGCGCGGAGAACCAGTTCGACGCCGCCGTCTACGACCGTGGCGCACTGGCCCTGCAGGCGCTCCGCACCAAGGTCGGCGACAAGGTCTTCTTCGACCTGCTCAAGTCCTGGCCGACCGAGCACAAGTACGGCAACGCCTCGGTGGCCGACTTCGTGACGTTCGCCGAGAAGAAGTCCGGCAAGAAGCTGGCCGGCTTCTTCGACACCTGGCTGTTCCAGCCGTCCAAGCCCGCGGCGGGCGCGGCCAAGCGGTCCCTGGGTGCGCCCCGCGGGCCGGTGGCGCAGCCGAAGTCCTGGAAGCAGATCGCGGCCACGCACGACGCGCACGGGCACTGACGCCCGGCCGCCCGGCGGCCGCCGGGCGCTGAACGGGGCGGAGCCGGGGCCGTCGTCCCCCGGCTCCGCCGCCGCCCGTCGTCCACCGGACGCCGCTACCGGCCCGCCGCCTGCCGCGCCGCCCGCCGGGCGCGGCGGGCGATCGGCATGAAGCGCAACCGCTCCGGAAGGGCCGGTACCACCACGCGCACCACGCGTCCGAAGCGGCGCAGCCGGCGCTCCTGCGCCTCGGTCCACTCCAGGCCGATGGCGCGCCGGGCGTCCGGCGGCATCAGACCGATCGTGACGAACCGTCGGAAGCGCGCGAACCGCGGGCGCAGCCAGGGCCACACCAGCCGGAACAGCAGCCGCAGCCAGCGCGGCCCGCGGTCGGGCACCGGAAGCGGCGGGTCGGGGTCGGTCAACTCCCGTACCACCGTGGTCGCTTCGAGCTCGGTGCCAAGGACCCGGCGGTAGTACGGCCAGAACTCCTCGATGGTCTGCGGCATATCGCGGTCCTGGATGCCCAGCACCCGGCCGACCTGGAGCCATTCCGCGTACAGCTGCCGCTCCTGCGCCGGGGTGAAGGGGCGGCCGAGGTAACGCTGGGCGTGCCGGAAGACGGGGTACCCGGTGGCGTGCACCCAGGCGTAGTTCGCGGGAGTGAGCGCGTGGTACGGCCGGCCGTGCGCGTCGGTACCCTCGATGATGCGGTGCAGCCGGCGCAGCCGGCGACCCTCCTCGGCCGCGCCGTCGCCACCGTAGACCCACAGCTGCAGCGAGACCAGCGACCGCTCGCCACGGCCCCACGGGTCGGTCCGGAAGACGGAGTGGTCGTCCACGCCGGCGCCCACCGCGGGATGTGCGACCTGCATGGTCAGGGCCGGCGGCAGGGTGAGCAGCATGCGGATGTCCCCGGCCAACGACCAGAGGACGCCGCCGGCCGGCGGGGGCTTTGGCTGGTTTTTCTCCGTATTCATGGCATTTCTCATGATACGGCGCCTGCCGGTGACATGGCGGCAGCGGAACCTCTGCCCCTGCCGGGTGTACCCGGCCCTGTCTGTACATCTCATACCTCCCGGACGGTTACCTAGAAGTAATGTCAGCTGGTTGGATGGCGCCGCCGGACCAAATCCCCACCCCCATAGGGAGATTCAGTGTCGAACCCAGCGCCGCGCACGCCGTCCGCAGCGGGCCTTCGGACCGCCGCACTCGCCGCGGTCCTCGCCGCCGCGACCGTGACCGCCGCGTCCCCCACCGCCTCGGCCGCCACCGCTCCCCATCTGAAGGTGCTGAGCTACAACACCTTCCTGATGAGCAAGAACCTCTATCCCAACTGGGGCCAGGACCACCGCGCGCAGGCGATCGCGGCCGCGGACTTCTTCCAGGGCAATGACGTCGTCGTGCTCCAGGAAGCGTTCGACAACTCCTCCTCCGATGCGCTGAAGTCCCGGGCCGCCGGGCAGTATCCGCACCAGACTCCGGTGGTGGGCCGGAGCAAGAACGGCTGGGACGCCACCGGCGGCGCCTACTCGGCCGTCACCCCGGAGGACGGCGGGGTGACCCTGCTGAGCAAGTGGCCGATCCTGCGCAAGGAGCAGTACATCTACCGGGACGCCTGCGGTTCGGACTCCTTCTCCAACAAGGGCTTCGTCTATGCGGTGCTGGACGTCAACGGCACCAAGGTGCACGTCGTCGGCACCCACACCCAGTCCACCGACTCGGGCTGCAAGGCGGGCGAGGCGGCCGCGGACCGCGCCAAGCAGCTCAAGGAGATCGACGCCTTCCTGGACGCCAAGAACATCCCGGCGGACGAGGAGGTCATGGTCGCCGGCGACCTCAACGTCGACTCCCACAGCGCGGAGTACAACGCCCTGCTCAGCAACGGCGATCTGGCCCCGGCCGACAGCCGCACCGGGCACCCGTACTCCTTCGACACCCAGGAGAACTCGATCGCGAAGTACCGCTACCCCGACGACCCCCGCGAGGACCTGGACTACGTGCTGCACCGCAACGGCCATGCCCGGCCCGCCGACTGGCGGAACGAAGTGATCAAGGAGGAGTCGGCGCCCTGGACCGTCTCCAGCTGGGGCAAGGACTACACCTACACCAACCTCAGCGATCACTATCCGCTGATCGGCGGCTGAGCCCGGGCCCTCCCGCGGCCGGCGGGCGAGGAGTCAGTGGTCGTAGACCGTCACCGGTATGCCGCGCCGGGTGAGCCGCTCGGCTATCAGCGGCTCCACCCGGGACCACTTCCCGCCCGCCAGCCCGCAGCCGATCCGCGGCATGTGGACCGACGCACCGAGCTCCGCGGCCTGGTCCGCGACCCGGCCGAGCCCGACGTCGATGGCCTCGTACCGCACCGGGACGCCCTTGCTGCCCGTCCTGATGCCGCGCTGGCCGACGACGTTGGCCACCCACAGCCGCTCGCCGACCTGGACGAACTGGGCGGCGCCCAGCCCGAAGTCGTTGCCCGCGCGCTCGCGGTGCCATCTGCGGTAGGCCGCTTCGGGCTCCGGCCAGCGGCGGGAGAGCGCGAGGACGAAGCCCTTGCCCCAGCCGCCCAGGTCGTTGCAGACATGAGTGATGATCTTGACGCCCTTGCCCTGTGGTGCGGTGGCGTCCCCCTTGACGTAGGAAATCCCCGTGTTCTCGGTCATGTGTTCACAGTAGAGCCGACCACTGACAATCCACCGGACCGCACGACGGCCGGGCGGGGCACGGGCCCGGCCGCCCGGGCATGCGCGAGGGCGGCCGCGGGGACCTTCCGGCCCGCCGCGACCGCCCTGTCGTACTCAGGCGCCGCTGGTGCGCGACTACTCCGCCGCGTTCAGCTCGCGTTCCTCGGCGATCCGGGCCACCCGGCCGCGGACCCCGAACCAGCCGGCGACCAGCGCGGCGGCGATGACCGGAATCAGCAGCACGGTCTTGCGGCCGACACCGTCGTCGAACCACATCAGCACGATGACGCCGAGCAGGAAGACGATGGTGGCGATGTCCGTGACCGGGGTACCGGGCAGCCGGAACCGCGGGCGCTCGACCAGCCCCTCCTTCGAGCGGCGCACGAAGACCATGTGGCAGATCATGATCGTGCACCAGGTGCTGATGATGCCCAGCGCCGCGATGTTCAGCACGATCTCGAACGCCTCACCCGGGAGCCAGTAGTTCAGCCCGACACCGAGCACGCACACCGCGGAGGTGAGCATGATGCCGCCGTACGGAACCTGGTTGCGGTTCATCCGGCCGGCGAACTTGGGCGCGGAGCCCGCCATCGACATGGAGCGCAGGATCCGGCCGGTCGAGTACAGACCGGAGTTCAGGCTGGACATGGCCGCGGTCAGCACGACGAGGTTCATCACGTCGCCGGCCGCCGGGACACCGACGTTGGAGAGCACCGTGACGAACGGGCTCTGTCCGGCGGTGTACTTGTTCCACGGCAGCAGCATCGCCAGCAGGATCACCGAGCCGACGTAGAAGACGCCCACCCGCCACATGATGGAGTTGACGGCCTTCGGCACGACCTTCTGCGGCTCACCGGTCTCACCGGCGGTGACGCCGACCAGCTCGACCGCGGAGTAGGCGAAGACCACGCCCTGGAGCACGATCACCACGGGCAGCAGACCGGTCGGGAAGATGCCGCCGTGGTCGGTGATCAGGCTGAGGCCCGGCGAGTGGCCGCCGACCGGGTGGTGGGTGGCCAGCAGGAAGATGCCGATGAACATGAAGACGACCAGCGCGGCGACCTTGATGATCGCGAACCAGAACTCCAGCTCACCGAAGATCTTCACGGAGATCAGGTTCACCGTCAGCACGACCGCCAGCGCGATCAGCGCCATCACCCACTGCGGGATGTCGGTGAACAGGCTCCAGTAGTGCGTGTAGAGCGCGATCGCGGTGATGTCGGCGATACCGGTCGTCGACCAGTTCACGACGTACATCCAGCCGGCGACGTAGGCGCCCTTCTCGCCAAGGAACTCACGGGCGTAGGAGACGAACGACCCGGAGGACGGGCGGTGCAGCACCAGCTCGCCGAGCGCGCGCACCACGAAGAAGGCGAAGAGACCGCAGACCGCGTACGCGACGGCCAGCGCGGGACCGGCGGAGTGCAGACGGCCGCCGGCGCCCAGGAACAGGCCGGTGCCGATCGCGCCGCCGATGGCGATCATGTTGATGTGCCGGCCCTTGAGGCCCTTGCTGTACCCCGCGTCGCCCGCGTCCTGCTGCGAGCCGCTCCCCCCGTCAGGTGACCTGTGGGCTGTCTCGGTGACGGTTTCTGTGCTCACTGCTGGTGCATCTCGCTTTCGGGCAGGCGCTTGAGCGATGGCCAGGTCCCGCGGATCGCGCGGACGGCCGACGGCACACCTTCCCCGAAGAGCGCCCCTCCGTCTGTGGGCAAGATCACAGCGTGTATAGGCCATCCAAGATTTGTCCGTATTTGGCCTGAATTATCCGGCGGCGCATTTTCAAAGACGGGGTCAGTTCGCCCGTTTCGGGACCCCACTCCTCGCCCAGCAACGCAAACTTCTTCACCTGTTCCGTTCGGTTCAGACGCGCGTTCGCCCACAGGACGGCCCGCTCGACCTCCGCCCGCACCTTCGGATGCCCGGCCAGCTCCGGCAGCGTGCCTTCGATGCCGCGCCGCGCCGCCCAGGCGGGCGCCAGCTCCGGATCAAGGACCAGCAGCGCGACCACATATGGCCGACTGTCGCCGTACACCAGCGCCTGCCCGATGAGCGGATGCTCCTTGAGGGCGTTCTCGACCAGCGCGGGCGAGACGTTCTTGCCCGTGGAGGTCACGATCAGTTCCTTCTTGCGGTCGGTCAGCCAGAGGAAGCCGTCCTCGTCGATCCGCCCGACGTCACCGGTCGCGAACCAGCCGTCGGGGCCGGCCGCGGGCTCCACGGTCCCGTCGGCCCGCAGGTACCCCGCGCACACCGTGCGCCCCCGGACCTCGATCTCCCCGTCCTCGGCGGTGCGCAGCTCCACGCCGTCGATCGGGCGGCCGACCGAGCCCAGCCGGAACGCCGCCGGCCCGTTCGCCGTGGCCACGCCGGTCGTCTCGGTGAGCCCCCAGGCGTCCATGATCACGACCCCGAGACCGGCCCAGAACCGCACCACGTCCGGGGGCATCGGCGCGGAGGCACTCGCCGCCCACACCAGCCGGTCGAAGCCGGCAGCCGCCAGCAGCGGATCCAGCACCTCCGCCTCGGCCCGGGCGTAGGCCGCCGCCAGCTCGCCGGACGGCCGCTCCCCGCGCTCCCGGCACGCGACATGGGCCCGGGCGGTCTCCCCCGCCGCCTCGACCGCCGCCCTGCGCTCCTCGGGGAGCCGCGCCAGCGCCGCGCGCACCGAGGCGGCCAGCTTCTCCCAGACCCGCGGAACACCGAAGAACTCCACCGGGTGCAGCTCACGCACGGCGTCCGCGACGGCCGCCGGATCCGCGCACAGACAGACGTGCCCGGCCCGGAACACCGGCAGATACAGCCCCAGCATCCGCTCCGCGATGTGCGCGAAGGGGAGGTAGCAAAGGTGCGCGGCATGCTCCGGCAGCTCCACCACGGCGTCCAGCGCCACCGCGTTGAGCAACACATTGCGGTGACTGACCACCACCCCCTTCGGATCCCCCGTGGTCCCGGAGGTGAAGACAACGGTCAGCGCCTCCCCCGCCTCCCCCTCCCGCCAGACCTCCTCGAACACCTCCGGGTCGCATGCGTACCCATCGGCTCCCCTGGCCGCCAGGGCTGCGTAGGGCAGGTGGCGGGGGTCTGCAGAGCTTGGCGGGGCGACCTTGGCTTGGGACTCCGGCCCGGGTTGCGGGCCCGTCCCGGTTTGCGGGCCCGTCCCAGCGGGGTCCGGCGCCTCGACGAACACCAGTTTCTCCAGCCGGGCGGCTTCGTCGTCCAGCAGCGGCTCCCAGCGCGCCACTTCCGACGGCCCCTCGAGTACGGCGAAGCGGGCCCTGCTGTGCCGAGCGATATGGGCGATCTGTTCGGGGGCGGCGGTGCCGTACACCGTCACCGGCACCGCACCCAGGTGCACCAGCGCCAGGTCGCTGAGCCAGTGCTCGGGGCGGTTGCCCATCATGAGGAGGACGATCTCCCCGCGCCGTACGCCGAGCAAGCGATAACCGACGGCCAGCTCCGCGACCCGACGGCGAACCTCGGCCCAACTCAGGGTGCGCCAACCGACGACGCCACCAGAGGTGTCACCACCGGAGCCACTCACGGCGCCGCAGGCACCCCCTGTGTCGCGGCCAGTCACGGGGGCGCAGTCAGTCACGGGGTCGCGGTCAGTGACGGTGTCGAGGGCACCCCCGCTGTCGCGGCCAGTCACGGCGTCGCGGGCAGTCCCGGTGTCGCGCCAGGACAGCGCCGGCCGCTCGCCGTGGTCCTCGGCGTTGCGCAACAGCAGTGCGGGGAGGGTCAGGTGGCCCGGTTCACCGGGCATGCGCAGGATCGTGGTCAACGCAGGCTCCTCGCTCGGTCCCGTCGCTCGGTCCCGCAGATTCCGCCAGCCTTCAGACTTCTAGCGAACCTTCCTCCCGCTCCCGGCGTCAGAAGATTCCCCAAGGTTTCACAAGAGTGGTGAGACAGCAATACTGTTGAACATGGAGTCCGCCACCGATCTGACGGTCGACGAACTGGCCGCTCGCGCCGGCGTCACCGTCCGCACGATCCGCTTCTACAGCACCCGCGGCCTGCTGCCACCACCGGAGCTCGGCCCCCGCCGGGTCGGCCGCTACGGCCCGGACCACCTCTCGCGGCTCGCCCTCATCGAGGAACTCCAGCACCAGGGCCTCACCCTGTCGGCCATCGAGCGCTACCTGCAGCAGCTGCCGCCCGACCTGAGCGCCCAGGATCTCGCCATTCACCGTGCGCTGGTGGCGAGTTGGGTCCCGGACAAGGCCGAGGACGCCACCCGTGACCAGCTGGAGCGGCGGGTCGGCCGGGAGCTGACCGAGGAGGACCTGGACCGGTTGGCGGCCATGAGCGTGCTCGTACGGACCGAGGACCCGCAGGTCTTCCGCGTGGACCCCGGGCTGCTGCATCTCGGCACCCGCTTGCTGGACGTACCGATCGCGCTGGAGACCATCCTCGGGGCGCGCACCGTCGTCATCGAGCACACCCGCTCGGCGGCCCGCGAGCTGAGCCGGCTGTTCAAGGACGAGGTATGGGGGCCGCACCGGGAGGGCGGGCCGGACGCGGAGGAGATGGCGCGGATGAAGTCGCTCTCGGCCCATATGCAGCCGATGGTGGTGCAGGCACTGGTCACCGCCTTCCAGCGATCGATGAAGCAGGAACTGCGGGAGTGGTTCGGCGCGGAGGGCGCCCCGGAGCGGCGGGAGGGAGCCCCGGAGGAGCCGGAGGAGTGAGCCCAGAAGCGGACCGGGGCCGCGGGAGCGACCGACCCCGCGGCGGGGAACGGGCCCACGGGAGCCAGTGGCCGGCCACGCGGGCCGGCCCTCCCTGCACCCCCTACACCCCCTAGCCCCTACACCGCTGAACCATCGATCCTCCGACGTCGTCCCTTGAACCAGCGCTCCTCCGACGTCGTCCTTTGAACCATCGCTCCTCCGACGTCGCCCCTCCGGTGCCTTGTGCGCCGACCCTTCGTATTACGGCAACGGTTACGGAGAGTTATTTGTTCCGGTGTTCGCTACTTACTGTAATCAAGGGGGCGGAGTAGGCGGAAGGAGAGGGGCGGGCATCGGTCGTGCCCGCCCCTCGGTGCGTCAGTCGCTGAACTTCTCGCCCCTTTCGGCCTTTTCGACCAGCGATGCGGGGGGCGCGAAGCGGTCGCCGTAGGCCGTTTGGAGCTCCCGGGCGCGGGTCACGAAGCCGGGGAGGCCGACGAGGTCCTCGCGGCCCGGGCCGCCCTGGTAGCCATTGATGTACTGGATCACGCCGCCGGTCCAGCCCGGGAAACCGATGCCGAAGATGGAGCCGATGTTGGCGTCGGCGACCGAGGTGAGCACGCCTTCCTCGAAGCAGCGGACGGTGTCCAGGGCTTCGGAGAAGAGCATGCGTTCCTGCATGTCGATGAAGGGGATGGTGGCGCCTTCGCGGGCGAAGTGCTCGCGAAGGCCCGGCCAGAGGGCGGCGCGCCGGCCGTCGTCGCCGTACTCGTAGAAGCCGGCGCCCCCGCTACGGCCGGGGCGGCCGAACTCGTCGACCATCCGGTCGATGACCTCGTCCGCCGGGTGTGGCTGCCAGGTGCCGCCGGCCTCCTCGACGGCCCGCCGGCTCTCCTCACGGATCTTGCGCGGCAGCGTCAGGGTCAGCTCGTCCATCAGGGACAGCACCTTGGCGGGGTAGCCGGCCTGGGCGGCGGCCTGTTCGACGGAGGCCGGCTCCAGGCCCTCGCCGATCATCGCCACGCCCTCGTTGATGAACTGGCCGATGACGCGGGAGGTGAAGAAGCCGCGCGAGTCGTTGACCACGATCGGCGTCTTCTTGATCTGGCGGACCAGGTCGAAGGCGCGGGCCAGCGCCTCGTCGCCGGTCCGTTCGCCCTTGATGATCTCGACCAGCGGCATCTTGTCGACCGGTGAGAAGAAGTGCAGCCCGATGAAGTCCTGGTCCCGTTCGACGCCTTCGGCGAGGAGCGTGATGGGGAGGGTGGAGGTGTTGGAGCACAGCAGCGCGTCGGGCGCGACGATGTGCTGGATCTCCTTGAACACCTTGTGCTTGAGGGCGACGTCCTCGAAGACCGCCTCGATGACGGCGTCGCAGCCGGCGAGGTCGGCGGGATCGGCGGTGGGTGTGATCCGGGCGAGCAGTTCGTCGCGTTTCTGCTCGGTCGTGCGGCCCCGGGAGAGCGCCTTGTCGAGCAGCCCCTCCGAGTACGCCTTGCCCTTCTGTGCGGCCTCCGGGGTGACGTCCTTGAGGACGACCTGGATGCCCGCCTTGGCGCAGGCGTAGGCGATTCCGGCGCCCATCATGCCGGCGCCGAGCACGGCGACTTTCTCGACCGTGCGGGGTGCGATGCCCTTGGGGCGGTTGGCACCGGAGTTGACGGCCTGGAGGTCGAAGAAGAAGGCCTGGATCATGTTCTTGGAGACCTGGCCGGTGACCAGTTCGACGAAGTACCGCGCCTCGATGGTCTGCGCGGTCTCGAAGTCGACCTGGGAGCCCTCGACGGCCGCGGCGAGGATGTTGCGCGGGGCCGGGTACGGCGCGCCGTTGAGCTGCTTCTTGAGGTTGGCGGGGAACGCCGGGAGGTTGGCCGCGAACTTCGGCTGGGCGGGGGTGCCGCCGGGGATGCGGTAGCCCTTGGCGTCCCAGGGCTGCTGGGACTCGGGGTGCTCGTCGATGAAGGCGCGGGCCTTGGTGAGGAGTTCGTCGGGGGTGGCCGCGACGTCGTGGATCAGTCCGGCGTCCCTGGCGCGGGTGGCGTTGTACTGGGTGCCCTGGAGCAGCACCTTGAGCAGGGCGTCGGCGATGCCGAGCAGTCGTACGGTGCGGGTGACGCCGCCGGCGGCGGGCAGCAGGCCGAGGGTGACCTCGGGCAGGCCGATCTTGGTGGCGGGGGTGTCGAGGGCGATGCGGTGGTGGCAGGCCAGCGCGATTTCGTAACCGCCGCCCAGCGCCGCGCCGTTGACGGCGGCGACGACGGGCTTGCCGAGTGTCTCGAGGCGGCGCAGGTCGCGCTTGATGCCGTTGCCTGCCTCGAAGGCCTGCTGGGCCTGGGCGGGGGTGACGGCGATCAGGTCGCGGAGGTCGCCGCCGGCGAAGAAGGTCTTCTTGGCGGAGGTGATGATGATGCCGCGGATGCTGTCCTTCTCGGCCTCCAGGCGGTCGACGGCCGCGGTGAGGGAGGTCTTGAAGGCGTTGTTCATGGTGTTGGCGGACTGGTCGGGGTCGTCCAGGACCAGGGTGACGACGCCGGTCTCGTCCTTTTCCCAGCGGATGGTCGACAAAGCTGCGGGTTCACTCATGGTGCGTACTCCGTGGTGGGTGGGACGAGGGGTCAGAGGCGCTCGATGACGGTGGCGATGCCCATGCCGCCGCCGACGCAGAGGGTGGCCAGGCCGTAGCGCTTGTCCTGCCGCTCGAGTTCGTCGACGAGGGTGCCGAGGATCATCGCGCCGGTGGCGCCGAGGGGGTGGCCCAGGGCGATGGCGCCGCCGTTGACGTTGACCTTGTCGAGGCTCAGGCCCATGTCCTTGACGAAGCGGAGCACGACGGCGGCGAAGGCCTCGTTGATCTCGACCAGGTCGATGTCGTCGATGGTCAGGCCGGCCTTGGTGAGCGCCTTGCGGCTGGCGGGGGCGGGGCCGGTGAGCATGATCGTCGGTTCGGAGCCGGAGACCGCGGCGGAGAGGATCCGGGCCCGGGGGGTGAGGCCGTAGCGCTCGCCGACCTCCTTGTTGCCGATGGCGACGAGGGCGGCGCCGTCCACGATGCCGGAGGAGTTGCCGGCGTGGTGGACGTGGTCGATCTTCTCGACCCAGTGGTACTTCTGCAGGGCGACCGCGTCGAAGCCGCCGGCGTCCCCAATGGTGGCGAAGGACGGCTTGAGGGAGGCGAGGGAGTCGGCGGTGGTGCCGGGGCGCATGTGTTCGTCGTGGTCGAGGACGACGAGGCCGTTGCGGTCGCGCACGGGGACTACGGACCGGTCGAAGCGGCCGTCCTTCCATGCTGCGGCGGCCCGTTCCTGGGAGAGGGCGGCGAACTCGTCGACGTCGCGCCGGCTGTAGCCCTCGATGGTGGCGATGAGGTCGGCGCCGATGCCCTGGGGGACGAAGCCGGTGTCGAAGTTGGTCATCGGGTCGGCGAACCAGGCGCCGCCGTCGGACGCCATCGGGACCCGCGACATGGATTCGACGCCGCCCGCGAGGACGAGGTCTTCCCAGCCGGAACGGACTTTGGCGGCGGCCATGTTGACGGCTTCGAGGCCGGAGGCACAGAAGCGGTTCTCCTGGACGCCGGCGACGGTGTCGGGCAGGCCGGCGGCGATCGCGGCGATGCGGGCGATGTCGGAGCCCTGGTCGCCGACGGGGCCGACGACGCCGAGGACGATGTCGTCGATCGCGGCCGGGTCGAGGCCGGGGAAGCGGCGGCGTACTTCGTGGAGCAGGCCGACGACGAGGTCGATGGGCTTGGTGCCGTGCAGCGCGCCGTTGGCCTTGCCGCGGCCGCGCGGGGTGCGGATCGCGTCGTATACGTACGCTTCGGAACTCACTGGTAAGCCTTTCCGGGGAGGGTTAGCCGAGCAAGGAGCGGCCGATGATCTCCTTCATGATCTCGGTCGTCCCGCCGTAGATGGTCTGGATGCGGCCGTCGGTGAAGGCCTTGGCGACGCGGTATTCGGTCATGTAGCCGTAGCCGCCGTGGAGTTGGAGGCAGCGGTCGGCGACGCGTTTCTGGAGTTCGGTGGCCCACCACTTGGCCATGGAGGCGTGTACGGCGTCGAGGGTGCCGTCGGAGTGGTCGGCGATACAGCGGTCGAGGAAGGTGCGGGTGACGGCGCATTCGGTGGCCATCTCGGCGATCTCGAAGCGGATGTGCTGGAGCTTGGCCAGCGGTCGTCCGAATGCCTCGCGTTCCTTGACGTATTGGGTGGTGATCTCCAGGAGGTGTTCGGCGGCGGCGATGCCGGCGACGGCTATGCCCATGCGTTCCTGTGCGAGGTTGGTCATGAGGTGGACGAAGGCGCCGTTGAGCTCGCCGAGGAGGTTGTCCTTGGGGACGCGTACGTCGTGGAAGAACAGTTCGGCGGTGTCCTGGGATTTCTGGCCGATCTTGTCGAGGTTGCGGCCGCGTTCGAAGCCTGGCGTTCCGCGTTCGACGACGAGCAGCGACAGGCCGTGTGCGCCGCCTTCGGGTGTGGTCTTGGCGACGACGATGACGAGGTCGGCGAGGATGCCGTTGGAGATGAACGTCTTGGAGCCGTTCAGCAGCCAGTGGTCGCCCTTGTCCTCGGCGGTGGTGCGGATGCCCTGGAGGTCGGAGCCCGCGCCCGGTTCGGTCATGGCGATGGCGGTGATGATCTCGCCGCGGCAGAAGCCGGGCAGCCAGCGTTGCTTCTGTTCGTCGGTGGCGAGGGAGGTCAGGTAGGGGCCGATGATGTCGTTGTGCAGGCCCAGGGCGAGTCCGGGGGTGCCGGCGCGGGTGAACTCCTCGGCGAGGACGGCGCTGTAGCGGAAGTCGGGGTTGCCTCCGCCGCCGTATTCCTCGGGCACGGCCATGCCCAGCAGGCCCTGTCGGCCGGCGGCGCGCCAGGCGTCCCGGCTGACGATGCCGTCCTTCTCCCACTGTTCGTAGTGGGGCGTCACCTCTTTGGCGAGGAAGGTGCGGACGGTTTCCCGGAAGGCCTCGTGGTCCTCGGTGAAGATCTGGCGCGGCAGTGGGGCGGTCATCTCGGTGGGCCCTCCTCAGAGCCAGTTCTTGACGGTCTCGATGGGCCGGGCGGCCCGGGTGGTGGCCGGGGCGGCCGGTTCCGGGGCGACGGTGCCTTCGGTGGTCGGGGGTGGGTCGGCCGCGTGGCGGAGTGTGGTGGTGGGTTCCATCAGTGGGCCGCGTCCTTCTGTTCGGTGCGGCCCGGGGTGTGGGCGGGGCCTTCGGGGGGTGGGGTGAGGAGGCTGGGGGTCTGCCAGTCGTGGGCGATGTCCTCGGTGTCCGCGCCGGGCCGGGCGGGTGGTGTGCGGACCGTGCCCGGGGTATGCGAGAAGCGGGGTGCGGGCGCGGGTTGGGTGATGCCGCCGTGGTCGACGAAGGTGCCGCGGGCGGCGAGATGGGGGTGGTGTGGTGCCTCGCGCAGGGAGAGGACCGGCGCGACGCAGGCGTCGGAGTCCTGGAAGACGGTGGTCCATTCGTCCCTGGTGCGGGTCTTGAAGCGGGCCGCGATGGCGGTGCGCAGTTCGTTCCAGGCGGCGAGGTCGTCTCGTGCCGGGGCTTCGTCCTCGATGCCCAGCAGCCGGATGAATTCGCCGTAGAAGCGCTTTTCCAGGGCGCCGACGGCCATGTATCCGCCGTCGGCGGTCCGGTAGGTGCCGTAGAACGGTGTCCCGCCGTCCAGCAGGTTGGCGCCGCGCCGGTCCTGCCAGCCGCCGGCCGCCAGCATGCCGTGGATCATCGCGGTCAGATGGGCGGTGCCGTCGACGATCGCGGCGTCGACGACCTGGCCCCGGCCGTTTTCGGTGCGGGCGTGCTGGAGTGCGGCGAGGACGCCGATGACGAGGTAGAGGGAGCCGCCGGCGTAGTCGCCGAGGAGGTTGGCGGGGAGGGCGGGCGGGCCGTCGGGCGGGCCGATCATTCCCAGGGCGCCGGTGATGGCGATGTAGCCGATGTCGTGGCCGGCGGTGTCGGCGAGCGGGCCCTGCTGGCCCCAGCCGGTCATCCGGCCGTAGACGAGCCGGGGGTTGCGTGCCAGGCATTCCTCGGGGCCGACGCCGAGTCGCTCGGCGACGCCCGGGCGGTAGCCCTCCAGCAGTACGTCGGCGCGTTCGGCCAGGTCGAGGACCTGGGCGACGCCGTGGGGGGTCTTCAGGTCCACGAGCACGGAGCGTTTGTTGCGGTTGGTGATGTCGTAGGCGGGGTCGATGGCCAGCCCGGCGCCCCCGGGGCGGTCGACGCGGACGACGTCGGCGCCGAGGTCGGCCAGGAGCATGGCTGCGAACGGCCCGGGGCCGATGCCCGCGAGCTCGACGACCCGTACGCCGTGGAGCGGGCCGTTGTCTGACTCCGTCATCGCGCCCCATGCCCTTCCGCACTGTGACACTTCTGATGTAACACTCGTGATGTTAAGAACGTGTTCCACTTTCCACAAGACCCCCTTGCCACGTGGCGACCACGCGGAAAGGCCCGTGCCGACGAGGCTCAACTGCCCTCGCCGCCACGGGCCTTTCGCGCGCCTGCTGCCGCTGCGCCGCTATCCCCCGTCGAGCTCGGCGATGAGCTTCTTGGGGGCTATGACGCGGTACGACTCCTCCGCCCAGTCACAGAGCAACTCGGCCGCCGGCGCCCCCTGCTCGTCGAGCGGGATCCGCACCCAGCCGGCCTTGCCCAGGCCGTAGCCCGCCGGCTCGGCGCCGGGCGAGGTCAGGGCATGGGCATGCGCCTCGGGATCCTTCAGCTTGACCGTGACGCCCGGCGGATGGCTGCCGTCATCGACTCCGAGGAAGACGAAGACCTTCTTGTTCACCTTGATGACGCTTTCGCCCCAGGGAAATTCCTCCACCGCCCCGGGCAGTCCGAGCGCGAACGCCCGCACCCGCTTCCGGACCGCCTCCGGACCCGCCGCCTTCGTCATGAGCTCCTCCACGTCCGTTCCCCCGTACGGCACCGCTGCGGCACCGCCCCGGCACCGCGCGTCTCGCGCACGGGCCGACCGACGCATCCCACGCTAACCGCGGGCACTGACAACGGCCCGCGCAGCGCCGGTCGCCCGGCCGACAGAGGGACAATTGCCGCCATGTCTGATCCGCAACTCGCCGCCGCGCTGTTCGGCTTCCATGCCGGTCAGGGACTGCGCCAGTTCACCGAACTGGCCCTGGCGCTGCTGCTGTCCTCGCTGATCGGCCTCGAACGGGAGGCCCGGCAGAAAAGCGCCGGACTGCGCACCCACACGCTGGTCGGTGTGGGCAGCGCGCTGTTCATGGAGGTGTCGATCCACGGCTTCGGGGCGCTGCTGGGAGCCGACGGTGTGGCGTTCGATCCGTCCCGCGTCGCCGCCCAGGTCGTCTCGGGCATCGGCTTCATCGGCGGCGGCCTGATCTTCGTCCGGAAGGACGCCGTCCGCGGGCTGACGACGGCCGCCACCATCTGGCTGACCTGCGCCATCGGCATGGCGTGCGGGGGTGGGCTGCCGCTGCTGGCGATCGGTGCGACCGCGGTGCACTTCCTCATCGTCCGCGGCTTCACGAGAATCTCCGACCGGATCGCGAAGGAGCCCTCCCTCACCCGGGTCGATCTGCGCGTCGCCTATCGCACGCAACGCGGATTGCTGGGGCGGATGTTGGAGATATGCACCGGCCGGGGGTTCCGGGTGACGGACGTCCAGGTGGAGACCGGCGTGGACGAGCGGCGGTTCGCGGCCGAGGTGCTGCTCCGTCTGGAGGGCGCCGCCGCGGCCCATCCCCTGGTGGAGGAGCTGTCCGAGCTGGAGGGGGTGCGCGGGGTGACGCTGGGGCGGCAGGACGACCGTACGGAGTGAACAGGCCGCGGCGGGCCGGTACGGGGCGAGGCCGGTTCAGCCCGGCGTCTCTTCGGCGGCCGGACGCGGTGAGGCGCCCCTGGGGACGCCTGCCCCCGCATCGGGCTGCGGTACGAGGTGGTCGTCGGGCGCCTGACGGTCGAGCAGTCTTCCCAGGCGCTGCGGCACATTGCCGCCCACCAGGAGGATGACGAGCAGTGTCAGCCCGAAGGTGAGCACGGCGAGTGCGCGTCCCAGGGGCATGCCTTCGGCCAGATGGGCTCCGAGGACGGGCGCCACCGCGCCGCCCAGGGCGCCGACGTTGTAGACGAAGCCCAGGGAGGCGGCGCGGTTCGCGGTGGGGAAGTGACCGGCGAGGTATTTCGGCAGGATGCCGGAGATGCCCTGGCTGAGCGCGAGCAGACCGAAGACCAGCACACCGAGGAGGGGCAGGTTGTCGCGGACCGCGAAGACCGGGAAGACGAAGGCGAGCGAGGCCAGCAGGGTGCAGGCGTAGGCGCGCCGGGTCCCGAGCCGGTCGCCGGTGTAGCCCGCGAGCCAGCATCCCGCCATGGTGCCGAAGCCCGCGTAGAACATCACGTCGGTGACCTGTCCGGGCGCGTAGCCGAGGTCGGTCTTGAGGTAGGTGGGCAGCAGGGCCTGGACGGGCCAGCTGTAGAGGAAGGCGCAGAACACGGTCGCCATCAGGGACACGTACAGCAGCCATCCGCGGCGGCCGCCGAGCTGCACGGCGAAGGCGACCAGGCACAGCGCCGCGACACCCGACAGCCAGGGAACGTACCCCGTTCCTGCGGGTGTGAAGACGCAGTACAGGGCGGCCGAGGCGGTCGCGGCGAGGACGGCGTTGAGCCAGCGGCGGCGCCCGGTGAACAACGGCCGGAACGGATGCGGACGTTCCTCTTCGGGGCGCGTAGCGGACGCGCCGATCTCCCGGTGCCAGTCCCCGGCCTCCGGCAGCGATCTGCGCACCCAGAGGGCGACGAGGACGGGCAGTACTCCGATCCAGAACATCCAGCGCCAGCCCCAGTGGGGCACCACCCACTTGTAGAGCTCGGCCGCGACGACGGTGCCGCCCGCGTACCCGGAGATGAGGAACCCGGACGCCCGGTTGCGCCACCGGGTGGGCCAGGTTTCCAGCACGTAGGTCGCACTGGCGCTGTACTCCCCCGCCATGCCCAGGCCGATCACCAGACGGGCGACGAACAGGCTGCTGTAGTCCCAGGCGAAGCCGCAGGCGAAGGTGCCGAGCGAGTAGAGCAGGATGCTGGCGACCATGGCGGCCCTGCGGCCGTAGCGGTCGCCCAGCGCACCGAGGAGCGCGCCGCCCAGCCACCGGGTGATGAACGCACCGGAGATCAGCGAGGCGGCGGTGGCGGTGCTCAGGTGGAACTCGTCGGCGATCTCGGTCAGCACCAGGGTGATCAGGACGAAGTCGAAGCCGTCGAGGAGATAGCCGATCCAGGCGGCGAACACCGCCTTCCACTGCCGTGGCGTGACCTCCTGGTACCAGCGCCGTGTTCCCTGAGGGGCTGGTCCGGGTCGGCGGTCGTCATGGTGATCGTCCAAGGGGCGCGTCGTCACGGCAAACCGGCCTCATCCTGGAGTCGGCAACGACGGGGAGCGGAGACATGGGACGTCCTACGTCGCCGCGCTCACGGTGAATGTGGCCCGGCCACCCCACCCTGTCAAGGGTGCGCGCCGCACCCCACCGCCGCACGGCACTTCCGGCCGCCCCGGCCCCAACGGGGAGGCGTCAGGGCCGCGTTGACGGGACGACGGCGACTGCCTAGGGTCCGAACACCAGCTCACCAGGGCGGTCGAGAGGACGCGCAGCATGCAACGGCAGAACACCGAGGGACGGGCCCACGACCTCGTCCTCTACGGGGCGACCGGCTTCGCCGGCGCTCTCACCGCGGCCTATCTGGCCGAGCACGCGCCCCAGGACTGCCGCTGGGCGCTGGCCGGCCGCAATCTCTCCAAGCTGGAGCGTCTGCGGGACCGCCTGGCGGAGATCAACCCGGCCTGCGGTGATCTGCCGTTGCTGCGGGCCGAGAGCGACGACCGGGACGCCGTGCACGCCCTCGCCGCCGACACCCGGGTGCTGGCAACCACAGTGGGCCCGTATCTGCTGCACGGCGAGCCGCTGGTCGCCGCGTGCGCCGCGGCCGGTACCGACTACGTCGACCTCACCGGCGAGCCGGAATTCATCGACCGCATGTTCTTGCGGCACGACGCGACGGCCCGTACCTCGGGCGCGCGCCTGGTCCACGCCGCCGGTTTCGACTCCGTCCCCCACGACCTCGGCGTCCACTACACCGTGGGCCTGCTCCCCGAGGGCGTCCCACTGCGCATCGACGGTTTCGTCCGCACCAACGCGACGTTCTCCGGCGGCACGCTGGCCTCCGCGCTGACCGTCGCCTCGCGGCCGGTCGCCATGGCACGGGCGGCCCGCGAGCGGCAGCGGGCCGAACCCCGGCCGGCCGGGCGCCGGATCCGGGCCCCCTTCGGCCCGCCGCTCAGGAGCGCGGAAACCGGCACGTGGGGCGTGCCGCTGCCGACCCTCGACCCGCAGATCATCGCCCGCTCGGCCGCCGCCCTGGACCGCTACGGCCCGGACTTCCGCTACCGCCACTACGCCGGCGTCCGGCGGCTGCCGATCGCCGTGGGCGGGGCCCTGGGCGCCGGGGCGCTGTGTGCGGCCGCGCAGGTGCCGCCCGCCCGGCGGTGGCTGTCGGGCCGTCTGGAGCCGGGCCAGGGGCCGAGCCCGGAGCGGCGCGCCCGGAGCTGGTTCACGGTGCGGTTCGTCGCCTCCGGTGGCGGCAAGCGCCTGATCACCGAGGTCGCGGGCGGCGACCCCGGTTACGACGAGACGGCGAAGATGCTCGCCGAGTCGGCGCTCAGCCTGGCGTTCGACGATCTGCCGCGGACGGCCGGTCAGGTGACGCCCGCGGTGGCCATGGGGGACGCGCTGACGACGCGGCTCCAGAAGGCGGGCATCACCTTCCGGGTCGTCCGGGAGGGATAGCCGGACCGCCGCCCCGCCAGCAGGAGTTCCGGTGTCAGATGCCGGCCAGGGCGCGGCGGCACAGCGCGTCGGCGGCCCGGGTGGTCTCCGGAATCCGGTAGTCCGGCGCCAGGTGCAGCGTGTGGGCGCAGGCCCGGTCGAGGCTGACCCGGTGTCCCACGGAGACGAAGACCGGTTTGACGCCCGTCTGGGTCCGCAGCGCTCGTCCCACCTCCTCGTCGCCATCCAGGAGCGGAGAGGTGGCGCCCCGCTCCGGGCCCGGAGGGGCGTACCGGAAGGTGAAGGGGTTCTTGGCGACACCGATGGTGGGCAGGCCGGTGAGCACTCCCAGGTGGCTGGCGAGCCCGAAGCGGCGTGGGTGCGCCACCCCGTAGCCGTCACAGATCACCAGGTCGGGAGTGCGGGCCAGGCGGTCCAGTGCGGCGAGCACGGTGGGGATCTCCCGGAAGGCCAGCAACCCCGGCACGTACGGGAAGGAGACCTGGCCGACGGCGGTGGCCTCGTCGACGACGGCGCGGGTACGGGCGTCCAGCGCCACGGCGGCCGCGGCGACGACATCGCGGGCGTCGTCGTAGGCGACGTCCACGCCCACGACCGTGCCCTCGAACCCTGGTTCCGGGCCGGGTTCGTCGAGCAGTACGTAGGGCCGCAGCCGGTCCTGAACCGCGCGGGCCCGGTCCTCGTCCGCCGGCCAGCGCCGCAGTTCCTCGTCGCGGGAGATCGTTCCGGGAGTGTCCATGATGACCGCCACGCTACCGAACGGCTGACCGGCCCGTTCGCCGGGCGGAACGGCGACCGGACGGACTGTCAGTACCCCTCGGTACGGTGAGGAGAGTGGTCGCGGCACCGCACGCCGCCGCCCTTCCCTCCGCCCTCGACACACGTCCCAGACACCAGCAGAGGCCCGCCATGTCCGACGCACTCCACGAGCTCGACGCCACCGATCTCGCCGCCCGGTTACGCCGCCGCGAGCTGTCCGCCCGGGAGGTCGTGCAGGCTCATCTGGACCGGATCGAACAGGTCAATCCCGCCGTCAACGCCGTCGTCACGCTCGATCCCGAGGGCGCCCTGGTCGCCGCCGCCCAAGCCGACGAGCGTCTGGCCCGGGGCGCCGAGGTGCCGCCTCTGCACGGACTGCCGATCGCCTTCAAGGACACCCACCTCACCCGCGGTATGCGCACCACGTTCGGCTCGCCGCTCTTCGCCGACTATGTGCCCGCCGAGGACGACCTGGTGGTCGACCGCCTCCAGCGGGCCGGCGTCATCCGCCTCGGCAAGACCAACGTCCCCGAGTTCGCCGCCGGTTCACACACCTTCAACCCGGTCTTCGGCACCACCCGCAATCCGTACGACACGAGCCGGTCGGCGGGCGGGAGCAGCGGCGGTGCCGCTGCGGCCCTGGCGGCGGGGCTGCAACCCCTCGCCGATGGCAGCGACATGGGTGGCTCGCTGCGCAATCCGGCGTCCTTCTGCAACGTGGTCGGGCTGCGGCCCACCCCGGGGCGGGTGCCTCCCCACCCCGGCGGCAATATCTGGGACACCCTTGCGGTCCCGGGCCCCATGGGGCGGACCGTCTCCGACACCGCGTTGCTGCTGTCCGCGATGGCCGGTCCGGATCCGCGCTGCCCCTTCAGCCTGGAGACCCCCGGCGCGGCGTTCCGGGTGCCGCTCGACCGCGAGCTGCGCGGTCTGCGCGTCGCCTGGTCCCCGGACCTCGGCGGACACGCACCGGCCGACCCGGACGTCCTCGCCGTGCTGGAGCCGCAGTTGAGCGTCCTGGAGGCGCTCGGCTGCCATGTGGAGACGGCGTGCCCGGACCTGGCCGGGGCCGACGAGGCGTTCCGTACGCTGCGGGCGCACAGCTTCGACCTGACGCTGGGCGTGCTGCTCGACGCCGACCGGGAGGCCCTCAGGCCCAGCCTTGCCCGGAACATCGAGCAGGGCCGCCGGCTCACCCCGGCCGATCTCATCACCGCCACGACGGTCCGCAGTCGGCTCCACCTCGGCGCGGTGGACTTCTTCTCCCGCTACGACCTGCTGCTCGCCCCGGTCAGTCAGGTCACGCCGTTCGACGCGGAACTGGAGTACCCGACGGAGGTCGCCGGCCGCCCCACGGAGACCTATCTGGACTGGATGCGCTCGGCCTACCTGATCTCGCTCCTCGGGCTGCCCGCCCTGTCGGTTCCGGCGGGCTTCACGCCCGGTGGCCTTCCCGTGGGCCTGCAGTTCATCGGTGCGCCGAGGGCCGACCTCGCCGTATTGCAGGCCGGCCATGCCTACGAGACCGCGACCCGCCACGGGCGACGGCGCCCGGACCTGCCCACCACCTGAGAGCGAGGAATCCGGCAGTGCATATATTGCAACCATGTTCGTACTGGAACTGACCTATACCGCACCCCTCGAACGCGTCGACGCCGTCCTCGAGGAGCATGTGGCCTGGCTGCAGCAGCAGTACGCGGCCGGGCACTTCATCGCCGCCGGGCGCAAGGTCCCGCGTGACGGCGGCGTGATCCTCGCCGCCGGCGTGGACCGGGCGGCCGTGGAGGGCATCGTGGCCCAGGACCCGTTCACCCTCGCCGGTGTGTGCGAGTACCGCATCACGGAATTCGTGGCGACGACGACCGCCCCGGCCCTGGAGGCGTACCGGGAGCAGCTGCCGACCTGAGGCGGTGACTGGGGGTAACGGGGGTAATGGCGTGGCGGGCACCCGGTAGCGGGCGCCCGGCCCCGCCCGCTACCGGGTGCCCGCCGGCCTGGCGAGAAGGCTAGGAAGACGTAGTAGGCGGCACCGCCGACTTGCCGAGCGGGGCGGCGCCCACCGGTTCGGGCACGCCGGCCACGGGCCAGCGGCCGCCGTTCCGCCAGTACCCCTGGATCTCCTCCAGCTGGCGCCCCTTGGTCTCCGGTGCGGTGACGGTCGCGAAGGCCAGCGCGGCGACGGCGAGCACGCCGAGCGCCGCGAAGGTCCGCGCCGCTCCTGCCCAGGCCATCAGCGACGGGAAGAACTGGGCGATCAGCAGATTAGCGACCAGATCCGCGGTGAGCATCACCGAAGCCCCGGTCGACCGCAGCTGCGCCGGGAACGCCTCACTCGCGTAAACCCAGATCAGCGACCCGAAACCGAAGTTGAAGGCCGCGGTGAACAGCAGGATCGCCCCGAAACCGACCCACGTCATCGTGCCGTGCAGCTCTCCCGAGCCGAAGACCGCGGTCAGCACGCCCAGCATCACGACCATGGTGCCGATGCCGCAGAGCAGCACCACCCGGCGGCCGAGCCGGTCGATGATGAGGATGGCGAGCACGGTGGCGGCCAGTGAGGCGAGCTGGACGAAGGACGGCAGCAGGAAGTTCTGCCCGTTGCCGGTGAAGCCCATCTCCTCGAAGATCTGCGGGCTGTAGTACGTCACGGCGTTGATGCCGGTGATCTGACAGAAGAACCCCAGCCCGATGACGAAGAGCGCCGCGCGGGCATAGGGCTTGCGCAGCAGGGAACGCGCCGATCCGCCGCTCTCCTCGGCGAGCGCGGCACCGACGGCCGCGACCTCCGCGTGAGGGTCGACGTCCGGGTCGGTCATGGCCATCACTTCGACGGCCCGTTCCGTGCGCCCTTTGAGGACGTACCACCGCGGGGTGTCCGGCAACCGGAACAGCGGAATCAGGACGAGCGCGGCAGGGATCGCGGAGAGACCGAGCATCCAGCGCCAGTGCCCGCCACCGGACAGGCCCCAGTTGACGAAGTACGTGAGGACGATGCCGGCGACCGTGGCCACTTGATAGGCGGCGACGGAGGCGCCCCGGATACGGGCCGGGGTGGATTCGGCGATGTAGAGCGGCGCGGCGACGATCGAGATCCCGATGGCGACGCCGAGCAGGAAACGGACGACGTCCAGCACGACGACGTTGGGCGCGGCGGCGGAGAGCGCGACGAACACCGCGTACGAGCCGGCGACGATCAGCATCGCCGCCTTTCGCCCCAACGCGTCGGCGAGCTTGCCGCCGATCAGTGCTCCCACGATGGAGCCGAACACCAAGATGCTGTTGACCAGCCCTTTTTCGGTTTCGGTGAGGTGGAAGTCCTTGCTCAGGAACACCAGGGCACCGGAGATGCTGCCGGTGTCGTAGCCGTAGATGACGCCAACGATGGCGCCGGTGAGCGCGAACAGCCTGCCGGTGCGACCGGAAGTCCCGGCGGACGGCGGCGGAGGCGTCGCGGAGATCGTGGCAGTGGACATGGGGAGTCCTTTGTGCGGCGGGGCGGCCTTGCTGCGCGGGTGAGTGCGTCAGCGCGTGCGTCAGTGATTGCGTCAGTGATTGATCATGCGAGTATTTGACGCTCTTCGCGCAACTGTCAACACCCACGTGTCGCCTCAGAACCTCACAGCGCGGCACAGCCATCCCCCACACATCCCCTTTCCCTCCGGCACAGCCACCCATTCGAGGGATGGATCGCTGGAGCGATGTTGCGTACAGTCGATTGCAGCAGGCGAGAAAGTTGCAGTTTCGAGCAATCCGATCGCAGAGTATCCAGCCGAGGCCGGAGGGAACCGGCCGCAACGGAGCAAGACCGCTTCACACATCACGGGAGGGTGGGCCATGAGCGAGACCTCGTACATGGAGCAGGAGCTGCACAGCCAGCCGGAGACCTGGCGGCAGGCCGCACGGATCGGAGCGGCCGCCGGCCCGCTGCCGAAGGCGGGGCAACGAGTGGCCGTCATCGGCTGCGGCACCTCATGGTTCATGGCGCAGTCGTACGCGGCGTTGCGCGAGAGCGCCGGCTTGGGCGTGACGGACCCGTTCGCCGCTTCCGAGGCCTTCCTCGGCGGCGACCGCGGCTATGACGCGGTGGTGGCGATCACCCGCTCGGGCACCACGACCGAAGTGCTGCGGGTACTCGACGCGGTCCAGGGACGTATTCCAACGGTGACGATCCTCGGCGACCCCGAGACGCCGGCCGTGGCTCTGTCCGACGAAACGGTCGAGCTTCCGTTCGCCGACGAGAAGTCGGTGGTGCAGACCCGCTTCGCGACCACGGCGCTGACGCTGCTGCGCGCACATCTGGGCGAGGACGTCTCCCGGGCCGTGACCGACGCGGAAGAGGCCCTGACCGCAATGGTCGAGAAGGAATGGGTGGACGCCGAGCAGTTCTCCTTCCTCGGCACGGGCTGGACGTTCGGGCTGGCCAACGAGGCGGCCCTCAAGATGCGGGAGGCTTCGCAGAGCTGGACGGAGTCCTACCCCGCCATGGAGTACCGCCACGGCCCCATCTCGATAGCCGCGCCCGGTCGGGTGACCTGGCTGTTCGGCGAAGCCCCGGAGGGGCTGGAGGCCGATGTGGTGCGGACGGGTGCGCGTTTCGTGCGCCATACGCGCGATCCGCTGGCGGATCTGGTCCTGGTCCAGCGCGTGGCGCTGGAGCGTGCCCGGGCCCGTGGCCTGGACCCGGACAACCCGCGCAGCCTGACCCGCTCGGTGATGCTCGGGGCCCCGGCCGCCTCATAGCCCGCCGCTCCTCCGCGCCGCCCTCCCTTCCCTCCCCATCTCACCTGCTCTGCAAGGGAGTTCACATCCCATGCCCCTGGTCCCCACCTCGTCACTGATCGACGCCGCACGTGAGGCGCACGTCGGTGCAGCGGCCTTCAACGTCATCCATTTGGAAACCGCCGAGGCACTCGTCACGGCCGCCGAACGCACCGGCATTCCGCTGATCCTGCAGATCAGCGAGAACTGCATCCGCTACCACGGCAGCCTGCTCCCCATCACCCGCGCCACGCTGGCCCTTGCCGAGGGCTCCAGCGCCCGGATCGCGGTCCATCTCGACCACATCACCGATGCCGAACTGGTCCGCGAGGGCATCACCGCAGGGGTCGGTTCGGTCATGGTGGATGCTTCCGCCCTTCCCTACGAGGAGAACGTCGCCACCACCGCCGAACTCACCTCCTGGTGCCACGACCGTGGGGCCTATGTCGAGGCGGAGCTCGGCGAGGTGGGCGGCAAGGACGGCGTACACGCGCCGGGCGTGCGCACGGATCCGGACGAGGCATTGGCATTCGTCAGCGCGACCGGCGTGGATGCCCTCGCCGTGGCCGTGGGCTCGTCCCATGCGATGCACGAGCGCACGGCCGTCCTGGACAAGGAGCTCATCGCGGCGCTCCGTGCCACGTTGCCGGTGCCGCTGGTCCTGCACGGGTCCTCCGGCGTGCCGGACGACGAGTTGCGCCGGGCCATCGCCGCCGGAATGACGAAGATCAATATCTCCACTCATCTGGTCTCCGTCTTCACCCAGTCGATACGCGGGACGCTGGACGCGAACCCGTCACTGGTCGACTCCCGGAAGTACGTCAAGCCGGCCCGGGAGGCCGTGGCCGAAGAGGCCGCACGACTGCTGGGCGTGCTGGCCACTCCGGCGACGGTGCCGGGGCAGTACGCGGCCCAGGCGCCGGCGCGCGGCTGAGCACCGGCCCGCGGCTCAGCGGGGCCAGACATGCAAGGAGGCAAGGAGGCAAGGAGGCAAGGAGGCAAGGAGGCAAGGAGACGGTGCCACATAGAGAGATAGAGAGAAAGAGAGGAGGCGGACGGAGAAGAGAGGGAGGAGAAGAGCAAGAGATGCGGCGAACGAGGGGGCCGACCGGGCGTCATCGTGGTCGATTGAAACGAATTAGGCTCGCGCTATGAAGCGCCATGAACGGATGAACGCACTGCTCGAGCTGCTCGGTGAGCGGGGTCGGGTGGATGTCGAGGAGGCAGCGACCGCACTGGAGGTCTCGGCCGCCACGATGCGGCGCGACATGGATGCTCTCGCCGAGCAGCAGTTGCTGACCCGCACCCGGGGTGGGGCAGTGCTCAGCTCCGTGGCGTACGACCTGCCGATCCGCTACAAGCATGCGCACCGGTCGGCGGAGAAGGAAGCGGTGGCACAGGCTGCGGCGAAGCTGGTCGAGCGTGGTGATGTGGTCGGGCTGAGTGGTGGCACCACGACCACGGCGATCGCCCGGGTGCTCGCCACACGTCCGGACTTCGCGGAGGCGGGCCCGCAGCCGCATCTGACGATCGTCACCAATTCGCTGAACATCGCCAATGAGCTGGCCGTGCGGCCGCAGATCAAGATTGTGCTCACTGGCGGGGTGGCGCACTCGCGGTCGTTCGAACTGGTCGGGCCCTTCAGCGAGTTGGTGCTCCAGCAGATCTCGATCGATATCGCGTTCATCGGGGCGAACGGCATGGACCCGGTGATGGGGGCCACCGTTCACGACGAGGCCGAGGCCCGGGTCAACCGCCTCATGGCGGAGCGCGCCCGGCGTGCGGTGATCGTCGCGGACTCGTCGAAGATCGGCGAACGGTGCTTCGCCCGGGTCGGTGACACGGACGTCTTTGACACCTTCATCACGGATGCGAGCGCCAAGGAAGCCACTCGCCGGGAGTTCGCAGACCGAGGGCTGCGGGTGGTGACGGCACGCCCGCCCGCGACCGAGCGAGTGAGTGAGAGTGAGTGAGTAGGTAGGTAGTTGGTAGGTAGTTGGTAGGTAGTGCGAGCGGGTGGCGAGGTTGATTGCTTCTCGTTGGGTTGCCTCTCGTTGGGTGAGGGTGGGGCGAGGGCTGGGACGCGGGTGGGCTGGGGTGGGCGGGGCGGGCGGGGGCCGGGGGCCCGGGGGGAGAGGCCCCCGGGGACGGCAGCTGCGGGCGGCAGCTGCGGTCGGCCCCAGGCTGTGGTTGGGAAGGCCGGGGGCAACTGCGCGGGGAGGCCGGCGGTGGGGAGTACGTGGCGTGGCAGGCCGAGCAGGGTGACATGGCCGAGCCGACTCGGCGGGCCGAACTGACTTGACATGACCTGGAGTATCGGCGGATCGACGAGCTGTAGTCGGCCGGGGTCGAGGACGGGATGGTTGTCGAGCTCGCCGGGGCTGACCCTGCCTTCAGCCCGAGATGGCAAGGCACCTTCCGTCGGAGCTGGCGCGGCACCTTCGGCTCGAGGTGGCAAGGCATCTTCCGTCAGAGCTGGCGCGGCACCTTAGGCCCAAGCCGGCGCAGTGCCTTCGGCCCGAGCTGGCGTGGCACCTTCGGGCAGGCGGCGGGGTCGGGGAGGGATGGGGCTGGTTCCTAAAGGGGCGCTCTTGTGTCGCGCTCGTGTCCCTGTGAGACCCCCGAGGCTGTTTTCCCGGGGCGCGTGTGGACAATGGGGAATGAACGTGCGAAGCCAGTCGTGTGCTTCGCGGGGGATTGCATTTGAACCTGAGTTTCCACGGGGGAGATCACGTGCGGAAGATCATGGCCATATCGCTGGCAGCGGTGGCGTGCAGCGCCTCGCTCACCCTTGTCGCCTCGTCGCCGGCGGCGGCGGCCGACCACTCACCGCAGTGCGTCAAGGTCCGGAAGTTCTTCAACAAGGGCCAGCAGCGATACGTGCGCCTGGCGAACCTGTGCACCCAGCGCGTGTCGTGCTACAAGATCGTCATTCCTCACCACAAGGACCCGAGTGGTCGCCTTGCCAAGGGGGCGACGAGGGACGTCTGGTACGGCACGACGGGGATTCCGCGAGCGCTGTATGTGAAGAACGTTTCCTGCTGAGGACAGTGAGTCTTGAGCGGTGAGACTTGAGCGGTGAGCAGTGAGCAGTGAGCCGTGGGCAGTGAGCGGTGCGCTGCGAGCAGTGAGTAGTGAGAAGTGAGCGGTGGGCCGTCGAGGGAATCGGCGGCCCTTCGTTCGTCCGTCCGCCGCCGCGTGGACGCACGGCGCGCGGGCTTGCACGTCAGGCCGGCCGTACTTGATTGCGGGCAGCCGCCCACGGCGTTGCGGTCGGTTGCGCACGGCGCTGCGGTCAGACGCGTACGGGCTTGCGGTCAGACGCGTACGGCGATGCCGTCCAGGACCATGGAGAGGTACTGGCGGGCGATCTCCTCGGGGCTGTGCAGGCCGCCCGGGCGGTACCAGCTCGCGGCGACCCAGACGGTGTCGCGCACGAAGCGGTAGGTGAGCCGGATGTCGAGGTCAGCGCGGAAGACGCCGTCGGCCACGCCTCGTTCCAGGGTGCCCAGCCACGCCTTTTCGAACTTCTGCTGGGAGTCGGCGAGATAGCCGAAGCGGGGCTGGTCGGCGAGGTGCCGGGCCTCCTTCTGATAGATGGCGACGGCGGCGCGGTGCCGGTCGATCTCCCGGAAGGACTCGGTGACCAGGGCCTCGATGGTTTCCCGGGGGCCGAGTCCGGCGGCGAGTACGGTGTCGTAGCCGTCCCAGAGCTCGGTCAGGAACGTGGACAGGATCTCGTCCAGCATCGATTCCTTGGAGTCGAAGTGATAGTAGAGGCTGCCCGCGAGCATTCCGACCTCGTCCGCGATCCGGCGGACGGTGGTGGCGTTGTAACCCTGCGCGGCGAACACCTCGGCCGCGGTGTTGAGCAGTTCGCTGCGGCGCTCCGGTGACGCCGGGGCGGTCATGGTCTTCTTCTTGGCGGCTGGCACCCGGCCATTGTCACTCCCGTTGCGGCTGCGCCGGAGCCGCAGGCCTGTATTTCGCGAGTAAAACACTTGAGAATCTTCTGCTAGCCTCAAAGGTATGGGGAAGCACGCCAGACCTGCCGGGATGTGGACGACAGGGCGCCGGAACGCCGGGCCCGGGAGCGTCGTGGTGCGCGTCCGGCCGTTGCCGATCAAGAGCACCGTGCGGCTGCGCCGTCCCGTCGACATCTGGCACAAGCCGGCGCTCAGCGCGGTCGTGGCTCTCGGGATCCCCGACCTCATACTGTTCGCGCTGGGCCGGCTGGATCTGGTCCTCTACACCTCGGCCGGGGCGATGTGTGCGCTGTACGCGCACGGGCTGCCGTACGCCGCTCGTGCCCGCACGCTGCCGTGGGTCGTGCTCGGCATGGTCGCGAGCGTGGGTGTCGCCCTGACCGCGGCGTCGCTCATCACCTCGACCGCTCTGCTCGTGGTCCTCGCCTCGCTGGTCGCGGCAGTGCACAAGATGCTCTGCGACGCCACGCGCATCGGGCCGCCGGGGAACCTCATCCTGACGTTCATCGCGGCGTCCGCCTTCTTCGTGCCGCAGCGCCTCGGGCAGGTGCCGCTCCACCTCGCGCTGGCGCTCGGGACCGGCGTCCTGGCGTGGCTGGTGTGTATGGCGCCCGCGCTCGTACGGCCGCACGGTCCGGAGCGGATCGCGGTCGCCCGGGCGTTGGAGGCCGCGGCGGGGCTGCTGCGCGCGGAAGAGAGGAACCTCATCGAAGCGGTGCACGCGGAAGCGGTGCACGCGGAAGCGGAACAGGTGGGCGCGGGGCACACAGGTGTGGTGCCCGCGGGTGTGGTGCCCGCGGGTGTGGTGCAGGCTCGGCATGGGGCTGCGGCCGCGGTTGATGCGGCCTGGCACACGTTGTTCCTGGTGCCGGCTCGTACCCCGGAGAGGGCTGCGGTGCGTGCCGCACTCGAACGACTGCTGGTGCGGGCGGAGTCGGCGCTGGGCGGGGCGACGGCACGGGGCGGGACAGCGGCAGGGGAAGGAGCGGCGGCACCGGCAGGGGCGGCACCGAAAGGCGCGGCGGCGTCGGGGTGGCTGGGGCGGGTGGCCGAGGCCGAGCGGCTCGGTGGGTGGGCTCGTGTGTTGCGGAGCGGGCGGTCGATGCCGCGGGTCACGCTCTCGGCGGCGGAGGCCGAGGAAACGGCGGGGGTCGCGGCGGAGGACGCGGCCGTCGTCGGTGACGAGGGGGCAGCCGGGTTGCGCCGGCCCGGGCCGGGGCATCCGCGGGGCGCAGGTGCAGTACGGGCGGTGCTGGCGCGCCTCGCCCCCGGGTCACCCTTGCTGCCCATAGGTGCGCGGGTCGCCGTCGGGTGTGTACTGGCGGGCTGGGCGTCGATGGCTGTCGGTGTCGGGCATCCGTATTGGGCCGTGGTCACGGCGGCCTCCATCTACCAGGCGAACACCACGCTCTCCTGGCAGCGTGCGCTGCAACGCACGCTGGGCAATCTGCTCGGGCTGCTGCTGTTCACGGTGCTGCTGCCGCTGATCCACACGGGCCAGCTCGCGATGATCGTGCTGGCACTGGCCTTCCAGCTCGGGGCGGAGGCGTGCATCACCCGCAACTACTGGCTGGGGTCGGTCTGCGTGACGCCGATGGCGCTGCTGCTGACCGCATTCGGCAATCCTCTGCCGGCGCACACCCTGATCGCGGACCGCTGGATCGACACTGTGGTGGGCGCGGCGTTGGGGGTGGCCTGCTGCATGCTGGTCACCAATCGACGGGCCGCGGACCGGATCGAATCCGCGCTGGAACGGGTCGTGGCGGCGGAGGGCGCCGCGCGGGAGCTGCTCGCCCGCGCGGGCGAGCCGTCGCCACGGGGGTCGGAGGGCGACGTGCGGAAGGTCGGCTGGGCGCGTGACCGGCTGGCCGGGGGGCTGGTCGAGCTGCGGGAGGCGGTGGAAGTGGCGTCCGGGGAGTGGTGGCAGCGTGCGCTCCCGGAGGAACGGATCGCCCGTGCCGAGCAACAGGGGCACCGTACGCTGGCCGGCCTCGTACGGCGCCTCTCGGAACCGGCTTCCGCGTCGGCGCCGGCTTCCGATTCGGCGTCGGCATCCGTTTCGGTGTCGGCATCCGTTTCGGTGTCGGCCTCCGCGTCTGCGCACGCTGCGGCTGCCGCGTCCGCTCCGCCCTAGGCTGCCCTGGGCTGCGGGCTCGCGCCGCCGCTCCGGCGTCGGCTTCCCCCGTTGCAGCGGCTTCGTCGCGGGCTTCGACTTTCCCCGCTGCCGCTGCCGCGGCTCCGGCGTCCGCTCCCGCTCCCGCTCCCGCCTCGATTCCGGCTTCGGTCTGCGCCTCCCCCGGTGCTCCCCCCCGGTACTCCTCCCCCGGTGCTCCCCCGGTACTCCTCCCCCGGTCCGCGCCCCGGCCCCACGGCGCGCGTCCGGTGCCGTATGAGCAGGCACAATTGAAGGCGTACGCAATGGCCGAGAGGAGAGTGCGGGTGACCGAGGACATCGTCGCGGGGGTGCTGCGCCAGTGGCAGCAGGTGCACCCCGGGCTGGACACCGGCCCGATGGCGGTGATCGGACGGCTCAACCGCTGCTCCGCGCTGCTGCAGCAGGCGGCCGATGCGCCGTTGCGGCGGGCCGGGCTGACCCGTCCCGAATTCGACATCCTCGGCACGCTGCGCCGGATGGACCGCGAGCTGACGCCCGGGCGGGTGGCCCGCGAGACGTTCGCGTCCGGTGCGGCGGTGACCAAGCGGGTGCGGCAACTGGAGGAGCGGGGGCTGATCGCCCGTCGGCCCGACGACCGCGACCGCCGGGTCGCCCATCTGTCGCTGACCGACGAAGGACGCGAGATCATCGACCGGCTGCTGCCGGAGCAGTTGCGGTACGAGGCCTCGCTGCTCGACGGCATCGGCGATCAGCGCCAGGAGGAACTCTCCGCGGCGCTCAGCGAGTTGCTGGTCGTACTGGAGGGGCGGCTCGGCAGCCTGTTGGACTGACGCGGCGCGCGAAATGCGGCCGACTCGCTTCTCACGGCTCCAGGCGTGCGGCCGGAGCCCTGCGTCTGATCACCACTCCAATCGTGCGACCGGAGCCATGCGTCTGATCACCGCCCCAGTCGTGCAGCCGGAGCCATGCGTCTGATCACCGCCCCAGCCATGCAGCCGGAGCCATGCGCCTGATCACCACTCCAGCCGTGCGATCCGTCCCCGTTCGCCCGCGGCCCAGCAGCCGAGGTCGGGGGCGCAGTCGACGGTGTCGTACGAGCCGGTGTCGAACGGGTGCCAGGTGCGGCCGCCGTCGGCGGTCAGATCGCTGCCGGACGGGCCGACCGCCAGGGCGAGCCGGCGGGAGTGCGGGAGCCAGGCCACGCCCGAGCGGTACGCCTGCGGGGGACGGGCGGCCGCCGACCAGGTGGCGCCGGCGTCGGCGCTGACCGCGGCGGCGTGGGGCGACGGCTGGTCGGCGCGGAAGTCGCCGCCGACCGCCAGCCCGTGGGCGCGGTCGCGGAAGGCCAGCGCGAAGACGCCGCGGGCCGGGTCGCCCGCGGGGATCGGGGCGTCGGCGACGGACCAGGTGCGGCCGCGGTCGGCGGAGTGCAGTACGCGGGCGGTGGCCGCGCCGCCGGTCGCGATCCAGGCGTCATGGCTGCCGGCGGAGACCAGGCACTGGCCGCTGGCGGCGAACGCCGCCTCGCCCTGCTGCGCCGGAGGCATACCGTCCGACGGCAGTACGCGCCAACTCCGGCCGCCGTCCGCGGTGGACAGCACGCGGTACCTGCCGTCCACGGGGTCGCTGAGGGCGATGCCGTGGCGCCGGTCGAAGAAGGTGAGGCAGTCGTAGAACGCGTGTGGGTCGGTGTTGCGGAAGCTTTCCGTCCAGGTGGCGCCGGCGTCGTCGGTGCGGAAGACGCGGGACGCCTCCCCCTCGCCGATCGCCAGGACGACCGCACGGCGCGCGTCGAACGCCTCGATGTCGCGGAACTCCAGCGTCGCGGCGCCCGGCGGCGACACATCGGTCCAGTGCCGGCCGCCGTCGCGGGTGCGCAGCACGGTGCCGGACGTACCGGCCACCCAGGCGGTGCTGCGGCTGACGGCCGCCAGACCGCGGAAGCGGGCGGTGCTGCCGCTGTCCTTGAGGTGCCAGCCGGCGTGCGGGCCGGTGAGCGCCGCCGCCGGCACCGGCTCGCGGACGGCAGTCGGGTCGGGCGGGGCGGGCGTGGCGGCGGCCGGGCCGGCGGCGAGGGAGAGGAGCGCGGCCGCGAGTGCGGTCACTGCAACTGCGAGCTCGCGCAGGCGAGTTCGCCTGCCACGGCCACCGCCGACGGCTCGGCCCACGCCAACACCGACGCCAGCACCGACGCCAGCACCGACACCAACGTCCTGAGTCATGCCCCTGCCCCCGTTCCCCCTGCGCACCGTGCGCCGCATCGGCCCCACCCCGCTCACGCCCCACCCCGCTCACGTCAGTGCGTGGAAGCTAGCCGAGCCGGGTGGTCACGTCCAGACCGTCGGCCGGCCGACCTGGGCGATGTGCCGACACATCGCCATATGCCAAGGCTCACTTCATGCGGCCTGCCCTTCCCTCCCCACTCCGGGCCCTCCCCTCGTGACGCAGCTCACGCTTAATCCCGCGGTCACCGGCGCACCCGGTCCCGCCGCCCGCTCGTCCTAATGGACGGGGGCCGCATCCGCACTCCTGCACCACCGCACCACTGCACCACCGCACTTCGCAGTGTCCGCGATGCGCCGTGTCAGCGATGCGCGGCGCCGGCGAGGCGCGGTGTCCGCACGTCCGCACCACCGTCACCACCGTTAGGGAGTCACGCGATGTCCAGCGTCATCGACCATGCCGTTCAGGCCCGCCTCATCGCGACCGCTCCCCGGTCGCGGGTGATTCCGGCGAGCCTGCGGTACGACCGCACCGACCCGTTCGCGGTGCGTCTGGTCTTTCCGCCGGCGGCCTCTCTGGACGGGGCCGAGGTGGTGTGGACGTTCGGCCGGGAGCTGCTGGAGGAGGGGCTGTACGGGCCGGCCGGGGCGGGTGACGTGCAGGTCTGGCCGTGTACGTCCGAGGAGATCATGGTCGAGTTGCGCACCGACGGTGGGATGGCGGTCGTGGAGTTCATGGCGCAGGAGCTGCGGGAGTTCCTGGAGCTGTCGTACGGGGTCGTCGCGCAGGGAGATGAGGCGCGGCATCTGGACGTCGAGGCGGATCTCGCCGCCCTGTTGCGCGAGGCGTAGGCCCCCCGTAAGTGCCCAGCCCCCCGGGGCCCCTCGCTCACCCCTTCCCGAAGAGGTTGTCCAGACAGCGGTCCAGGAGCCGGAGGGCGGTTTCCGGCTCGTGGACGTCCAGCAGGACGTAGGTGGCGAGCCCGTCGACCGTGCCGATCAGCAGCATGGCCTCCTCCGCGGTGGCCCGCCCGGGGTCCAACTCACCGCGCTCCACGGCGCGTTGGAGCTGGCTGACGAAGAAGTCGCGGAGCTCCGGGATGCCCTGCTGGGCCTCGGCGCGCAGGGCGGGGTCGTGGACGGCGCGCACGTAGTAGGCGGCGCCGACCAGCAGGCCGGTGCGGCTCTTCTCGTCCAGCGGCAGCATTCCGGAGAGGCAGGCGCGCAGCACCTCCCGGGGCGTCGGCTCGCCCGCGAGGGCCTCGATGCGCTCGCGGACGCGGTCGGCGGCCAGTTGGTTGATCCGCCGGAGGGCGAAGAGCAGCATCTCGTCCTTGGTGCGGAAGTAGTGCTGCAGCCGGCCGAGCGAGATGCCGGCCTCGGCGGCGACATCGCGCAGGCTGGCGCCGTCGAGGCCGCGGGTGACGGCGATCCGCCAGAGGGCGGCGGAGATCTCCTGCCGTCTGGCTTCGTGGTCCACCTTCTTGGGCACGGCGGAGGACTTCCTTTCGCGCTCCTCGCGCTTCTTGCTTCTCTCGCGCTCCTCGCGCTTCTTGCTTCTCTCGCGCTTCTTGCTTCTCGCTTCTCGTTTTTGCAAGTCGCTTGTACCGTTATAACCTATCGCTATCCAATACAGTTGACCTGGAAACGGTGACTCCGCATGTCCGAGCCCGAGGCCGAGCCGCACGCCGCCCTCGTCCTGCGCCCGCCCCGCCATCGCGTCGATCCCCGCGCCCGCCGCTGGTGGGCGGCGCAGGCGCTGCTGACGCTCAGCGGTCCGATGCTGCTGACCGCACTGGTCATGGCGGTCCTGTCCGTGCTGTTCTTCCCGGGCGCCCTGCCGTGGCTGGGGCCCCTGCTGCTGGTCGTGCTCGTCGTGCCGGGCCTCGGCTATCTCGTGGTGATGCCGCGGTGGCGGTACGCGGTGCACGCCTGGGAACTCGGCGAGCGGGCGGTGTACGCGGCGGGCGGCTGGTTCTGGCAGAAGCGGCGGATAGCCCCGCTGTCCCGGGTGCAGACGGTGGACACCGTGCGCGGTCCGTTGCAGCGGCGGTACGGGCTGGCGACGGTGACCGTCACCACCGCCTCGACCGCCGGGGACATAAAAATCGCGGGGCTGTCGGACGCGGACGCCGAGGAGCTCTCGCGGCGGATCGGCGAGGCCGCGCAGCAGGTGCCGGGTGATGCCGTATGAGCACCTCACACCCGGCGCGGCCGGTGCGGTGGGACCACCCCTCGCCCCCGCCCCGGTGGCGGCGGTTGGACCCGCGGACGCTGCTGGTGCACTGCGGCTGGATGGCGGCGCCGCTCGGTTCGCTGGCGTTGACGGCGCTGGCCACCGGGGGCCGGATCAGCGCCCGCGGCTGGATCACCCTGGCCGTCATCGCCGCTTCGTTCGCCGTCGTCACCACCCTCGGTCTGATCCGCTGGGCCCGTACCGAGTTCCGGGTGAGCCTCGACGGGGGTGCCGACGCGGCGGGCCACGCGACCGTGCGGCCCGACCCCGCAGGCGGCGCCGCGCCCGGTCAGTACGCCGCCACCCTCGACATCCGCAGCGGGCTGTTCAACCGGCGGCTGCGGAGCATCCCGCTGCACCGCATCCGCACCGTCGATCTGACCGCGTCACCGCTGCACCGGCTGCTGGGCGTCACCGTGTTGCGGGCCGGTACGGCCGGCTCGGGCGAGGGCGGCGGGGCGCTGTCGCTGGATGCGCTGGCGGCCCCGGAAGCGGCGCGGCTGCGTGCGGAACTACTGGCCCGGGCCGGCAGTGCGGCGGCCGACGGCGACCCGGTGCTGGCCCGTGTCGACTGGCGCTGGCTGCGGTACGCGCCGCTCACGTTCTGGGTCGTCGGCGGGGTGTTCGCGGCGGCGGGTTCGGTCTACCGGGTGCTGGACGGCATCGGCATCGAGCCGTGGAAACTCGGCATCGTCCGGGAGGCGTTCGCCGAGTTCGGCACGAGCGCCCTGTGGGTGACGGTCCCGGTGGCGCTGCTGGCCGTCCTCGCCCTGGGCTCGGTCGGTGCCCTGGCGCTCTACGTCGAGAACTGGTGGAACTACCGCCTGGAGTGGACCGACGGCCGCACGCTGCAGGTGCGGCGCGGGCTGTTCACGACCCGGTCGGTCGCCATCGAACGCGCCCGGTTGCGCGGGGTGTTGCTGCGGGAGCCGCTGATGTTGCGGGCCGGCGGTGGTGCGCTGGTCAGGGCGGTGGCCGGCGGTCTGGGCAACCGCGAGGAGAACCGCAAGCGGAGCGGGCTGCTGCCGCCGGCGCCGCGCGCGGAGGCACTGCGGGTGGCGGCCGGCGCCCTCCGCACACCCTTGCCGGCCGCTTCCGCCTCCCTGGCCCCCCACCCCCGCGCGGCCCTCCGGCGCCGCAGGATGCGCGGGATGCTGTGCGTCGTGCTGCCCGGCACCGCGCTGCTCGCCGGGCTGGGGGCGGCCCTCACCCCCGTACTGCTGCACTGCGCCTGGGTCTTCGCGGTGGTGGCCACGCCGCTGGTGCTGTGGCTGGCGCGGGACGCGTACCGCAGTCTGGGGCACGGTCTCCAGGGCGGCTTTCTGGTCGCCCGGTCGGGCACCTTCAGCCGCGACACCCTCGTCCTCCAGCGGTCCGCGATCGCGGCGTGGACGTTCACGGATTCGCCGTTCACCCGCCGGTCCGGTCTGGTCACCCTGACCGCGGCGGTCGCGGCGGGTGAGGACGGCTATCGCATCCGGGATCTGGCGGCCGGCGAGGCGGCCGGGTTCGCGGCGGCCGCGGGGCCGGGGATTCTGGCGGAGTTCCTCGTTCCGGCCGGGCAATCCCCGGTGGCATCGGTGGATTCCCGGACGTTCCCGGGGAGTTCGGGGGGAACGCAGCAGGGGTGACAGCGTTCCGACAAGGACCCCGCAACATGAGATACATCACACCCCTGTCGCGTGCACGGCGAGAGCGGGCACACCGTCCTACTGGACGAGCCATTGCCCAAACAGCCGTGAGGGAGCAGCGCGATGAACACCGTCATCGACCACGCCGTCCAGGTCCGTCTCATCGCCACCACTCCCGGCCCGTACGGGGTGCCCGCGGTGTTGCACTACCAGCCGGCCGACCCGCTGGCCGTACGGATGTCCTTCCCGCCGGAGATCTCGCTGGACGGCTCGGCGGTGGACTGGGCGTTCGCGCGCGAGCTGCTGGCGGAGGGCGTGCGGGCGCCGGCCGGGCGGGGCGACGTACGGGTGCGGCCGTGCGGCCCGGACCGCACGGTGATGGAGTTCCACGCGGACGAGGGCATCGCGATGGTGCAGTTGAACACGGTGGACGTGCGGCGGTTCCTGGACCGGTCGTACGAGGCCGTGCCGGCCGGCAGTGAGCTCGCCCACCTGGGCATGGACCGCGGACTCGCCGAGCTGTTCGGCGCGGCGTAGGGCCGCGGGGGAAAGACGGCCGATGGGCGGCGACGGCCGCCCACGAACGCCCAGCGCCGAACGCCGACAGATGGCCGCAGACAGCGCCGACAGGCGGCCACGGACTGGGCCGACCGCGCCGTGACGTGACCGGCGCCGCCGGCCCGCAGAACGGCCGTCGCCCCCCGGGGGTTCCCGGGGGCGACGGCCGCTTACCCTCTGCGCAGCTCGCTACGCATCGACGTTCCGTAGGTGAGCAGGCGGTTGCCCCGGCTACCGCTTGGGGAACCCGAAGCCGTAACCCTGCTGCTTCATCCACGGCAGGAGGCGGTCCAGCGACGCGACGGTCAGGGCGCGGTTGCCGCCGCCGTCGTGGAAGAGGACGGTCGGCCCGTTGCCGATCTCGCCGCGGACGGTGGCGTCGATCGCCTCGACGCTGCCGCTCTCGAAGTCCTTGCTGTCGACGTTCCAGCCGAGCGGGCGCATGCCGTGGTCGGCGGCCAGCTTCCGGCTGTAGGGCGTGAAGGCGCCGCCGGGCGCGCGGTAGTACTCGACCTTGGCGCCGCCCGCCGCGTCCTCGATCATCTTCTGGGCGTCGAGGATCTGCTGCGACTGGTAGCGCTCCGGCTGGTGGTCCATGCCGGTGTTGTGGCTGACGGTGTGGTCGCAGAGCTTGTGGCCGGCGGCCACCACCTGCTTGACCAGGTCGGGGTGGGCCCTGGCCTGCGGGCCGATCATGCAGAAGACCGCCTTGACGTCGTGCTTCTTCAGCACTTCGAGGACCTTGGGGGTCCAGACCGGGCTGGGGCCGTCGTCGATGGTGATGTTCAGGCTGCGGCCCGGGCGGTCGGAGGCGTGCGCGATGGACGGGTCGACCCTGACGTTCTGCGGCGCCCGCATGCTCTGCTGGCCCGAGTTGAGGGTGTCCGCCTCGGCCTTGGACGGGCCGCCGAGTTGGCCGGAGGCGACCGCCCCGACGATCCCCAGCGACACCACCGCCGCCGCCACCACTGTGATGATGCCGCCCTCGATACCGAAGCGCCGAGCCATCCCGATCCCGTCCCCTATGCCGTGCCGGTGTCCGTGCCGACGGCGGGCGCGGGAGGCGTCCGCCGTCTTCCACCACGACAGATGCGCCCCGGGCCGGGGAGGCTGCTCCTGTTACGGATCCATCATGAAACTTATTGATACTGGTGCCATGCCACGAGTACTTCTGATCGAGGACGACGCCGCCGTACGGGACGGGGTGTCCCTTGCGCTACGGCGGCGCGGCCACGAAGTGGCGGCCGCGGCCAGCGGCGAGGAGGGTCTGACGGTGCTGCCCGGGTTCCGCCCGGACATCGTGCTGCTGGATCTGATGCTCCCCGGCAAGGACGGTTTCGAGGTGTGCCGGCTGATCCGCGCCGAGCGGCAGCTGCCGATCATCATGCTCACCGCCCGCGGCGACGATCTGGACGTGGTGCTCGGGCTGGAGGCGGGGGCCGACGACTACATCGTCAAACCGGCCCGTGGTGAGGTGCTGGAGGCGCGCATCCGGGCGGTGCTGCGCCGTACGGCGCTGCCCGCCGACGGGGCCCCGGCCGTGGAGCCGGGGCCCGCGCCGGTCGAGACCTACGGCGAACTGGCCATCGACCGGGCCGGTCTGGTCGTCGCCAAGGGCGGCAAGGACCTGGCGCTGGCGCCCTCGGAGATGAAGCTGCTGCTGTTCCTGTCCGCGACGCCGGGGCAGGTCTTCAGCCGCCAGCAGTTGCTGGAGCACGTGTGGGAGCACAGCTACCACGGCGATTCCCGGCTGGTGGACGCCTGTGTGATGCGGTTGCGGACGAAGATAGAGGACACCCCGCGCAGCCCCCGTTACGTCCAGACCGTGCGCGGCTTCGGTTACCGCTTCGGTCCGCTGTGAACCGCCTCGCCGGCAAGGTGCCGTCGCGCACCCTGCTGCGTGGGTTGCGGGCGCGGCTCGTCGTGGGGTTCCTGGTGGTGGCGGCCGTCAGTGCGCTGACCACGGCGCTGCTGACGTATCGCGAGGCCCGTAACGCCATTCTGCAGCGGTCCCAGGACATCGCGGTGAACGATCTGCGGGCGCAGGTCAACTCGCTCGCGCCGGAGCTGATGGTGCCGCCGACGCAGGCGGACCTGGACAACTTCCGGGTGCAGCTGGAACGCTCCGGCAAATCCCGCGAATGGGATATTTCCGTCCACTACCGCGGTGTTCCGGACAGTGACGAGGGCGGGCTGCAGCGCAGTGTGGTGATCCCGGCCGACCTGAAGGCCTCGGTGGAGAAGCGGCACGTCCCGGCCTTCCAGCGGATCAACCGCGCGGGGTCGCCCTGGCTGCTGATCGGCATGCCGGTCCGGCAGTCCGACGGCCAGGCGTCCGCGCTGTCCGTCTACGCCCAGCTGCCGCTCAGCGCCGAGGAGTCCAACGTCGAGGCGCTGGTGACCGCGGCCCAGCGGGGCGCCCTGCCGGTGCTGATCCTCGCGGTGATCCCGGCGCTGCTCGCCGCGCGCGGGGTGCTGCGGCCGGTGCGCGGGCTGCGGCAGGCCGCCGGGCGGATCGCCGAGGGCAAGCTGGACACCCGGCTGGAGGTCAAGGGCGGCGACGAACTCGCCGACCTCTCCCGCACGTTCAACGACATGGCGGCCCGGCTGGAGGAGAGCATGGCCGAGCTGCGCCGCCTGGAGGCCAACTCCCGGCGGTTCGCGGCCGATGTCTCGCACGAGCTGCGCACGCCGCTGGCGGCGATGACCGCGGTGACCGACGTGCTCGACGAGGACGCCGACTCCCTCGACCCGGACACCGCCTCCGCGGTCCGGCTGATCAGCCAGGAGACCGGCAAGCTGGCGCGGATGGTGGAGGACCTGATGGAGGTCTCCCGGTTCGACGCCGGCGCCGCGGCGCTCCATCTGGACGAGGTCGACGTCGCCGAGACCATCCGCAAGACGCTGCAGGCCCGGGCCTGGCAGAAGCGGGTGACCGCGGACCTGCCCGAGGACGTCCGGGCCCAGCTCGATCCGCGACGGCTCGACGTGGTGGTCGCCAACCTGGTCGGCAACGCGCTGCACCACGGTGGCGAGCCGGTGCGGGTGGTGCTGCACGCCCCGGAGCCGGGCGCGGACCGGCTGCTGATCGAGGTCCACGACAGCGGTCCGGGGATAGACCCCGAGGTCCTGCCGCACGTCTTCGAGCGCTTCTACAAGGCGGACTCGGCCCGGGCCCGTTCGGAGGGCAGCGGTCTGGGCCTGGCCATCGCGATGGAGAACGTACGGCTGCACGGCGGCACGATGCGGGCGGCCAACTCCCCGGAGGGCGGCGCGGTGTTCACCGTGGACCTCCCGCTGCGCCAGGACGAGCCGGGCGAGCCCGGCGGCAGGTCCGACGTGAGCGGGGCGGCCGCGGCGGACGGTCCGGGCAGGACGGACGGGGCGGGCGGGGCCGAAGGGACCCGGGCGGCCGGTGAGGAGAACGACGGATGAGCGCCATGAACGGCCGGAACGCGGCGCGGACGCCCAGGGCCCGGCGGCGCGTGCTGGGCGGCGTGGTCAGCGGCGCGCTGGCCGGCGCGCTGGCCGGCTGCGGGATCGCGCCCACCGATGTGATCGACGCGGGTGAGCCGGCCTCGGGGGTGAAGTCGCCGGGCCAGCCCGCGGCCGACGTCCAGCTGTTCTTCTACGGACCGTCCGGGCTGCGCTCGGCGACCCGGCCGGCGAAGGCCCCGGTCGACCCGGACCAGGCGCTGTCGCTGCTGATGGAGGGGCCGAACCACGCCGAGCGGATGCGCGGCCTGTCCAGTGTGCTGCCGAAGTTCCCGGGCCCGCTGACCGCGACCACCGGCGAGGGCACGGTCGTGATCAACCTGCCGATGAACGCCAAGCTGCTGGACTCCGCCTCGCTCAACCAGCTGGTGTGCACCGCCGCCAATGCCCGGGTGCCGGGCAACAAGCCGCCGGGCCAGGTGATGGTGACCCTGGCGGGCGACTCGGTCCGGGTCGGCCCCATGGTGTGCGGCGGCAACAACGCCTTCCCGATCGTCCAGCCCAGCCCGACCACGCCGGGCGGCACCGGCGGTACGGGGGCCGGCGGCGTAGGCTGATCACAGGGCCAGGGCCGCAAGCCGCGACGTGGGGAGTCTCGCGATGTCCGAGCGCAAGCCACCAGGAGTCAGCTTCGAGAGCTGGGTCGACAAGCAGATCCGCGAGGCGACGGAGCGCGGCGATTTCGCCGACCTCCCCGGTGCCGGCAAGCCCCTTCCACATCTCGATCAGCCGTATGACGAGATGTGGTGGATCAGGGAGAAGATGCAGCGCGAGCACCTCTCCTACCTGCCGCCGAGCCTGGTGTTGCGCAAGGACGCCGAGGAGGCGCTCAAGGCGGCCGCGAACGCCCCGAGCGAGGCCGCGCTGCGGCGCATCCTGACGGCGGTCAACGAGCGGATCCGCTCGGCGCTGCGCACTCCCCTGGAGGGCCCACCGCTGAATCTGGTGCCCTTCGACATCGACGAGCAGGCCCGCAAGTGGCGGGAGCGGCACGGCAGTTGAGGCACGCGGCGTCGGACGTCAGGGCGCGGCGGCGGCCGTCCGTACGCGGAGGAAGCGCGGCCGGTAGAGGTCGACGTCGCCGTTGACGCGGGGGTCGGCCGGGGCGCCGGGCGGGCCGAGCCAGTTGATGTCGTAGCTGAGCAGCAGGGTGCCGTCCGCGCTGGATCCGGGGTGGGCCTGCGGGTTGTAGGCGACGACGTACTGCGGGTCGGGGGCGGGTGGCCGGGGCGGGGTGATCCGGCCGTGCGGGCCGTGCCAGGGGCCCTCGGGTGCGCAGGCCCGGTAGGTGGTGATGGTGCGCAGCCCGGCGGTGCCGCTGCCGCCGGTGTCCATGGTGAACAGCAGCCAGGACCGGGAGGGTCCCGCGCCGTCGCGGACGACGGTGAAGGCGCTGCCGACGCCGCGGCGGCCGCCGTCCCGTAGTACCGGTGCGGCTCTGTCGGCGTGCGGCTGCCAGTGGGTGCCGTCCCAGAAGCGCCAGCCGGCTCGGTCCGCGAGCCGGCCGGCGGGGGCCCGGGCGAGGTAGGCGCGGGAGGCCGGTGCGGAGGGCGGGTCGTCGGCGCCGTAGACGTAGGTCCAGTGGCCGTCCCGGACCGCCGCGGCGCCGTAGAGGACGCGCCGCCCGGGGTCGGCGGCGGCGTCCGGGCCGACGGTCTCGTCGATGCGTTCCAGGTGCAGGCCGGGCAGCGAGAGGGTGGCGACCTCGGTGGCGTACGGCATGCCGAAGATCCACGGTCCGGTGCCGGGCGCCCGGCGCCACAGCAGTACCCGGACCACCCGCTCGGCGGCGCCGGGCGACCGGGGCTCGACCCGCGCCTGGACCGGCCAGCGCCAGCCGCCGCCCGGCGGGTCGGGGAAGTACGGGCCGGGTGCGTCCGGGGTGCCGCCGGTCAGGGTGCGCTCCGGGCGGCCCGAACGGGAGGTCACCACCAGGGAGTTGTGCCGGAGGTACGGGGTGCCGCCGTGGTCGGCGGTGCGCCAACGGTGCCGCTGGCCTTGGGGGTTGGGGGGTGGCTGGATGCGGTCGAGGAAGGTGTCGGAGAAGAGCCAGAGCGTGCGCCCGTCGGGGAGGCGCACCGAGTGGGTGCCGTCGCCGCCGGTCCAGTCGTCGGTGCGGGCGTTGTCGTTGCCGTAGCGGGCGAATGCGGCGGTTTGCCGGGAATCGACCGACCAGGAGGCGATCCGGCGTCCGGTGCAGCCGGCCGTCCGGCCGGGGCCGTCGGCCCCGGGCAGCGCCCACAGCAGCGCGACGGCGGCCAGGAGCAGGGCGGCGGCCGTGGTGCGGCGGTGCGGCGCCCTGGCCATCGTGCTCCTCGGTCGGTGTCCGAAGTGGTCGGGTGTCCGAGATCACCGTACAGAACCGGTCAGCCACGCATAGATATGAACATGCGGGGGTGGTCAACGAGTGCAACGTCACAGCGGGAGCCCCTGCTCCAGCTAACGGTCGTTCGCCTAGCCTGCTGCCATGACCGCCGAGTCCACCGAACTCCCCCTGGCCGCGGCCTTCCCGGATGCCGATCGCGAGCAGTGGCAGCGCCTTGTCGAAGGCGTGCTGCGCAAATCGGGCGCCACCGAGGCAACGGGCGCCGCCGCCGAGGACGCGCTCGCCACGGATCTCCAGGACGGGATCCGCGTCCGCCCGCTCTACACCGCCGAGGACGGCACGGCCGCTTCGGGCCGCCCCGGCTTCCCGCCCTTCGTACGGGGCGGCCGGCCCGAGGGCACGACCGTCGCCGGCTGGGACGTACGCCAGCGCCAGGTGCACACCGATCCGCGGCGCGCCAACGAAGCCGTGCTCGCCGATCTGGAGAACGGCGTCACCTCGGTCTGGCTGACCGTCGGGCACGGCGGGGTGCCGGTGTCCGGTCTTGCGGAGGCCCTCAAGGGCGTCTATCTGGACCTGGCCGCGGTGGTGCTGGACGCGGGCGCCGATTTCGCCCCGGCCGCCGAGGAGTTGCTGCGCCTGTACGCGGCGGCCGGTGTGCCGGCGGCCGAGGCCACCGGCGCGCTGGGCGCCGATCCGCTGGGGCTGCTGGCCCGCACCGGCGACGACAGCAAGCTGCGGGTGCAGCTGGAGGCGGCGGCCCGGCTGGCCGGCCGCTGCCTCGCGGAGGCGCCCGGGGTGCGGGCGCTGGCGGTCGACGCGCTGCCGTACCACGAGGCGGGCGGCTCGGCGGCCGAGGAGCTCGGCGCCTCCCTCGCCACCGGTGTGGCCTATCTGCGGCACCTGACCGCGGCCGGGGTGGGCGTCGACGACGCCTGCCGGCAGCTGGAGTTCCGCTACGCCGCGACCGCGGACCAGTTCCTGACCATCGCCAAGCTGCGCGCGGCCCGCCGGCTGTGGGCGCGGGTCGCGGAGGTGTGCGGGGCCGCGCCCGGCGGGTCCGCGCAGGTCCAGCACGCGGTGACCTCACCGGTGATGATGACCCGTCGGGATCCGTGGGTGAACATGCTGCGCACCACGGTCGCCGGGCTGTCGGCGGGGGTCGGGGGTGCGGACGCGGTGACGGTGCTGCCGTTCGACGCGGCGCTCGGCCTGTCCGACGCGTTCGCCCGCCGGATCGCCCGGAACACCCAGTCGGTGCTGCTGGAGGAGTCGCACCTGTCGAAGGTGATCGACCCGGCGGGCGGCTCCTGGTACGTGGAGCGGCTGACCGACGAGCTGGCCCGGGCGGGCTGGGCGTTCTTCCAGGAGATCGAGGCGGCGGGCGGTCAGGCCGCGGCGCTGCGCTCCGGGATGCTCCGCGAGCGGCTGGCCACGACCTGGGCGCGCCGCACCGAGGACCTGGCGCACCGCCGCGAACCGATCACCGGTGTCAGCGAGTTCCCGTTCCTCGCCGAGGCGCCGGTGGAGCGCGAGCCGGCGCCCGCGCCGGTGTCCGGTGGGCTGCCGCGGGTGCGCAGGGACGACGCGTACGAGGCGCTGCGGGCCCGTTCGGACGCCCATCTGGCGGCGACCGGGGACCGGCCGAAGGTGTTCCTGGCCGCGCTGGGCCCGGTCGCGGCGCACACCGCGCGGGTGGCGTTCGCCGCCAACCTGTTCCAGGCGGGCGGCATCGAGACCGTGCAGGAGCCGGCGGCGGTGGACGCGGAGTCGGTGGCGGAGGCGTTCGCCCGGAGCGGCGCGCGGACCGCCGTGCTGTGTTCGAGCGATGCGGTCTACGGCGAGCAGGCGGCCGCGGTGGCGGCGGCGCTCACGTCGGCGGGTGCGGTGCGGGTGTTCCTGGCCGGCCGGCCGGGCGAGCGCCGGGAGGAATTCGAGGCGGCCGGGGTGGACGCGTTCGTCTTCGCGGGCTGCGACGCGGTCGAGGTGCTGTCCTCGGCCCTGGACGTCATGGAGGTGGCGGGATGACCGAGATGCAGGAAGCAACGCAACAGGCCGGCGCCATCCCGGACTTCAGCACCGTCGAGCTGGGCGATGCGGCCGCGGCGGACGGCGCGGCCGGGGCGGAGCAGTGGGCCCAGGCCGTGGAGGCGGCCACCGGCAAGGGACTCGCGGACCTGACGTGGGAGACGCCGGAGGGCATCGACGTCAAGCCGCTGTACACCGAGGACGATCTGGCGGGCGTGGACTTCCTGGGCACGTACCCGGGCGTCGCGCCGTACCTGCGCGGTCCGTACCCGACGATGTACGTCAACCAGCCCTGGACGATCCGGCAGTACGCCGGCTTCTCCACCGCGGAGGAGTCCAACGCCTTCTACCGCCGCAATCTGGCGGCCGGTCAGAAGGGCCTGTCGGTCGCCTTCGACCTGCCCACCCACCGCGGCTACGACAGCGACCACCCGCGGGTGACCGGTGACGTCGGCATGGCGGGCGTCGCCATCGACTCGATCTACGACATGCGGCAGCTCTTCGAGGGCATCCCGCTGGACAAGATGACGGTGTCGATGACGATGAACGGCGCGGTGCTGCCCGTGCTGGCGCTGTACATCGTGGCCGCCGAGGAGCAGGGCGTACCGCCCGAGAAGCTGGCCGGGACCATCCAGAACGACATCCTCAAGGAGTTCATGGTCCGCAACACCTACATCTATCCGCCGCAGCCGTCGATGCGGATCATCTCCGACATCTTCGCGTACACCTCGCAGAAGATGCCGCGCTACAACTCCATCTCGATCTCCGGCTACCACATCCAGGAGGCCGGCGCGACGGCCGACCTGGAGCTGGCGTACACCCTCGCGGACGGTGTGGAGTACCTGCGGGCGGGGCTGGCCGCCGGGATGGACGTGGACGCGTTCGCGCCGCGGCTGTCGTTCTTCTGGGCGATCGGCATGAACTTCTTCATGGAGATCGCCAAGCTGCGCGCGGCCCGGCTGCTGTGGGCCCGGCTGGTCCAGCGCTTCGAGCCGAAGAACCCCAAGTCCCTCTCGCTGCGCACCCATTCGCAGACCTCGGGCTGGTCGCTGACCGCGCAGGACGTGTTCAACAACGTCACCCGTACCTGTGTGGAGGCGATGGCGGCGACCCAGGGCCACACCCAGTCGCTGCACACCAACGCCCTCGACGAGGCGCTGGCGCTGCCCACCGATTTCTCGGCGCGGATCGCCCGCAACACCCAGCTGTTCCTGCAGCAGGAGTCGGGCACCTGCCGGGTGATCGACCCGTGGGGCGGCAGCGCCTACGTCGAGAAGCTCACGTACGACCTGGCGCGCCGGGCCTGGCAGCACATCGAGGAGGTCGAGGCGGCCGGCGGGATGGCCAAGGCGATCGACGCGGGCATCCCGAAGCTGCGGGTGGAGGAGGCCGCGGCCCGTACCCAGGCGCGGATCGACTCCGGGCGGCAGGCGCTGATCGGCGTCAACAAGTACCGGGTGGCCAGCGACGAGGAGATCGAGGTCCTCAAGGTCGACAACTCCGCGGTCCGCGCGCAGCAGATCGAGAAGCTGAAGCGGCTGCGGGCCGAGCGCGACGAGGCGGCCTGCCAGGACGCGCTGCGGGCGCTGACCGCGGCGGCGAAGTCCGGTCCCGGCAAGGGACTTGAGGGCAATCTGCTGGCGCTGGCGGTGGACGCGGCCCGGGCCAAGGCGACCGTCGGGGAGATCTCGGACGCCCTGGAGGAGGTCTACGGCCGGCACTCCGGCCAGATCCGTACGATCTCGGGTGTGTACCGAGACGAAGCGGGCCCCTCCTCCGGTGTGGAGCGCACCCGGGCGCTGGTGGCCGAGTTCGAGCGCGCCGAGGGGCGCCGGCCGCGCATCCTGGTGGCCAAGATGGGCCAGGACGGCCATGACCGCGGCCAGAAGGTGATCGCCACGGCCTTCGCCGACCTGGGCTTCGACGTGGACGTCGGCCCGCTGTTCCAGACCCCGGCCGAGGTGGCCCGCCAGGCGGTCGAGGCGGACGTGCACATCGTCGGGGTGTCCTCCCTGGCCGCCGGTCACCTCACCCTGGTGCCGGCGCTGAAGGAGGCGCTGGCGGCGGAGGACCGGGAGGACATCACGATCGTGGTGGGTGGGGTGATCCCGCCGCAGGACGTGCAGCCGCTGCGCGACATGGGTGCGGCCGCGGTGTTCCTGCCCGGCACGGTCATCCCGGATGCCGCGCACGACCTGGTGCAGGACCTGGCGTCGGTCCTCGGCCACGAGCTGTAGAGCGGGGGGTCATGCCTGCGACGATCGACGTCGAACGGTACGCCGAGGGGGTCCGGGCGGGTTCCCGGGCCTGGATCGCCCGCGCCGTCACCCTGGTCGAGTCCACCCGTGCGGACCACCGGGCGGCGGCCCAGCGGCTGCTGGTGGAGCTGCTGCCGTACTCCGGTGCGGCCCGCCGGGTGGGCATCAGCGGGGTGCCCGGTGTCGGCAAGTCGACCTTCATCGACGCGCTGGGTTCGCTGCTGACCGGGATGGGGCACCGGGTGGCGGTGCTCGCCGTCGACCCGTCGTCCAGCCGGACCGGCGGCTCCATCCTGGGTGACAAGACCCGGATGGAGCGGCTGGCGACCGACCCGGCGGCGTTCGTCCGCCCCTCCCCCACGTCCGGGACGCTGGGCGGGGTGGCCCGCGCCACCCGGGAGTCCATCGTCGTGATGGAGGCCGCGGGCTATGACGTCGTGCTGGTGGAGACGGTGGGGGTCGGCCAGTCGGAGACGACCGTGGCCAACATGGTCGACACGTTCCTGCTGCTGACCCTGGCCCGCACCGGCGACCAGCTCCAGGGCATCAAGAAGGGCGTGCTGGAGCTGGCGGACCTGGTGTCGGTGAACAAGGCGGACGGGCCGCACGAGCGGGACGCCCGGTCCGCGGCCCGCGAACTGGCCGGTGCGCTGCGGCTGTTGCAGCCGGCGGACGCGGCATGGACGCCGCCCGTGCTGACCTGCAGCGCCCGCGAGGGCACCGGCCTGAAGGCGGTCTGGGAACGCGTCGAGCAGCACCGCACGCTGCTCGAATCGACCGGTGCGCTGGCCGAGCGGCGCCGTACCCAGCAGGTCGACTGGACCTGGTCGATGGTCCGCGAGCGGCTCATCGACCGCCTCCAGGAGCATCCCGAGGTGCGCCGGCTGGGTCCGGACGTCGAGCGGGCGGTGCGGGACGGCGAGATCACCGCGACGCTGGCGGCCGAACGGCTGCTGTCCGCGTTCGGCCTGGCGGACCCGGCGGCCGGGGAGGCGTAGCGGTGTCCGGCCGGGGTACTCACCCGGGCACCTGAGTAGCTCAGCTCATGACGGCCCCGCGCCGGGCCCCGAGTATGTCGATGACGCATGGACGGACGTTTTCGGCATCTTCCCTGGGGGCCATCATCAATCCGCAGGACGTCGCACACGGGCTGTACGAGGACAATCCGCTGGCCGGGCTGATCGAGGGGTTCTGTGTGGCGCCGGCCGGCGGTGAGCTGGAGTCCCGGCCGGTCGTCCATGTCGAGCTGCGGCCGGGGGTGCGGCTGTCGGCCGTCGAGGCGGACCGGCTGGCGCTCGCCTGCCAGCAGGGCGTGCTGCGCCAACTGGCCGCCGGCTGCCGGGACTTCCTCCCCTCGCCGGCGGACTGCCCCTCGGCCCACGAGGTCGCGATCACCCTGCACGGGTACGGCACCGGGCCGTTCGCCCCCTAGAGCATCCCGCGCGCCCGCCGGGCCCGTTCGGCGAAGTGTGTGACGGCGAGGTCGCGGAACCGCGTGGCCGCCGTGGAGAGGTAGCCGTCCTCGCGGCGCACCAGGCTCAGGACCCGTGCGCAGTCGGGGGCGTCGATGCGCAGCCAGGCCAGCGGGGCGGCGGCCAGGTCGGCGCGGGCGATGGAGGGCATCAGGCCGATGCCGAGGCCGGCGATGACGAGGAAGTGGGTGGCGCCGGGTTCGTCGCCCTCGCAGCCGATGACCGGGCGCCGGTCGATGGTGGTGAACAGCCGGTCCAGCAGGGCGCGTTGCCAGTGTCCGGGGCGGGTGGTGATGAAGGGCTCGTCGGCGAGTTCGGCCACCGTCACCCGTTCCCGGCCGGCCAGCGGATGCGCCGTCGGGACCGCGAGCAGCACCTCCTCGTGCAGCAGTCGCACCGCGCCGAGCCCGGGCCCGGTCAGCGGCTGCGAGGCGACGCAGAAGTCCACTTCGCGGGTGCGCAGGTGCTCGCGCATCAGGTCGGGGGTGGACTGGAAGCAGCGGACGGTGACGGCGGGGTGGGCGGCGCGGAAGCCGGCGAGCAGTTCGGTGAGCGGCAGCAGGGTCTCCGCGGCGATGGTGACGCTGCCGTTGTCGAGTCCGGCGGCGTCGGCCATCTCCCGGCGGGCGTCGTCGAGTTCGGCCAGGGCCCGTTCCACCCGGGTGAGGAAGGCGGCGCCGTGGCGGTTGAGCCGGATCGTGCGGCCCTGCCGGTCGAAGAGCGGCAGGCCCAGTTCGGCTTCGAGGCGGGCGATGGTCCGGCTCACCGAGGGCTGGGCCACCCGGAGTTCCTCGGCGGCGCGGCTGATGTGTTCCCGGCGCGCGACGACCCGGAAGTACCGCAGGGACAGCAGATCCATCGGTGCCTCGGGCCTTCGGGTCGGATGACGGCGACCCGGAAATGGTCACACAGGGCGCACCGGAGGGCCCGGGTGACGGTGTTTCAGCCGCGCAGCGACACCGTGGCCCACACCGTCTTGCCCGAGTGGTCCGGCGGGGTCCAGCCCCAGGCGTCGCTCAGCCGGTCGACGAGGTGCAGCCCCCGGCCGGATTCCGCCAGCGGGTCGGGGGTGCGCACGACGGGTGCGTCGGTGCCGGCGTCGGAGACGGCGCACAGCACGGCGGTCTCCTGCCGGGTCAGGGCGAGCCAGGCCGGGCAGACCGGCGCGGGCACCACGCAGAACCCGCGGGCGACCGGCGCCGCGTCCGGCTCCCCCGTACGGAGGCCGTGCCGCAGTGCGTTGCTGACGAGTTCGGTGACGACGAGTGCCGCGTTCTCGGTCACGTCCGCGGCGAGTCGCCAGCCGGTGAGGGTCGAGCGGGTGAAGCGGCGGGCCTCCGCCACGGTCTGCGCGGAGCTGCTGAGGGCACAGGCGGCGAATCCGTCGGGGGCGGGCATCCACCAGCTCTCCTCTAACGCTTCCTCTCCAAGGGCGTCGTACACGGTCTCTGCCGGATGAGCGGTCATCAACGTCTCCGCGAGGGCGATTTACGGGGCTGGGCCGGACTGCCTCGGAGAGTTAATATCCTCGGCAGCCGTCGCTCGATGCAAGTGCATCTGCAATTACATCGGTAAGGACGGTCGCTCAGGGGCTCGTTCACGCCAACGTGATCGCGGGCTCGGGATCGGTCGGAGGGATGTCCTCCAGCAAGGGAGCAGGTCTGATGGAGTCGGTGACCAACGGCATGCAGGCGACCCGCATCGAGGGCGTCGTGTGGCGCAAGAGCCGCCGCAGCAATCCCAGCGGCAACTGCGTTGAGCTGGCCGTTCTTTCGGACGGCGGGGTGGCCGTGCGCAACTCCCGGTTCACTTCGGGGCCGGCTCTGATCTACACCCGCGACGAGATGGCCGCCTTCGTCCAGGGCGCCAAGGACGGCGACTTCGACGACCTCGTCTGACGCATCGGCGGCATATGCCGCAGAGATTGGCGCATATGTCGTTCGGATAGTCGCCCTGACTGTACGAACACGTGGCGCGATGGGACACTGGGCGTTCGCCCGACCACTCAGGGGAGTCAGGGAGTCAGCATGAGTGAGGCGCAGCCGAGCAGCGGTGCGTCCCTGCGCCGGTATCTCGACCATCCGAGGGGCGGGCCGACCGTCCTGCGGATCGTGCTGGGCACGCAGTTGCGCCGGCTGCGTGAGACCGCCGGCGTCACCCGCGAGGCCGCCGGGGACGCCATCCGCGGTTCCCACGCGAAGATCAGCCGCCTGGAGCTCGGCCGGGTCAGCTGCAAGGAGCGCGACGTCGCCGATCTGCTGACGCTCTACGGCGTCACGGACGACACGGTCCGCGACGACTTCCTCAAGCTGGCCCGGCGGACCAGCAGTCCGGGCTGGTGGCACCAGTACGGCGATGTGCTGCCCGGCTGGTTCGAGACCCATCTCGGCCTGGAAGAGGCCGCGTCGGTGATCCGCACGTACGAAGTGCAGTTCGTGCCGGGCCTGTTGCAGACCGCCGACTACGCCCGTGCGGTGGCGCAGCTCGGCCATCCGCGGTCGACGCCCGAGGAGATCGATCGGCGGGTGCGGCTGCGCGTGCAGCGGCAGGAGTTGCTGACGCTGCCGGACGCGCCGCGGGTGTGGGCGGTGCTCGACGAGGCCGCGCTGCGCCGTCCGCTGGGCGGCCGGGAGGTGATGGCGGGCCAGCTGAGACATCTGCTGACGATGTCGGAGCTGCCGAACGTCACGCTGCAGATCGCGCCGTTCAGCCTCGGCGGCCTGGCGGCGGCCGGTGGTCCGATCACGATCCTGCGCTTCCTGGAGCCGGATCTGCCGGACATCGTCTATCTGGAGCAGCTGACCAGTGCGCTGTATCTGGACAAGCGCGATGACGTCGACCACTACCTGGCGGTGATGGACCGCCTCAGCGCCCAGTCGGAATCGCCGCGCGAGTCGCTGGCGATGCTGGAGCGCATGCTCAAGGAGATCTGATACCGGTCACTCAGGTCTGATGCGGCGACGAGTCACTCAGGTCTGATGCGGCGACGAGCGGCGTCCGGGCCCGGTGGGCGCCCCGCCGCTCGTCGCCGTCCGGGCCCGGTGCGTCAGACCTTGCGGGCGACCCCGCCGTACTCGATCCACTCCAGGGTCAGCTGCTTGGGGCCGATGTCCGCGTCCGGTTTCCAGGTCGAGACCTCCACCAGCCCGGGCTCCTGGATCTCCAACCCCTCCAGGAATCCGGCCAGTTCGTGCGCCTGGCGCACCCGTCCCCACTGGCCGTGGGTCTGCTCGGCCATGAAGTTCGTGACGAAGTCACGGGTCGCGGCGTCCTCGCTGACCAGCTGGCACACCACCAGGAAGCTGCCCGGGGCCAGCCGGTCGGCGACCCGCTTGATCAGACCGCCCGGATCGTCGGTGTCCGGGATGCAGTGGAGCACGGAGACGAACAGCGCGGCGACCGGCCGGCTGAAGTCGATCAGCCGCTCGACCTCCGGGCTGCCGAAGATGCCGTCGGTGTCCCGCATGTCGGCCTGGATGACCGCCGTGTTGGCGTTCTCCTCCAGCAGCGCCCGGCCGTGCGCCAGCACGATGGGGTCGTTGTCGACGTACACCACCCGGGTCTCCGGGTCGACGCGCTGGGCGACCTGGTGGACGTTGTCCTGGGTCGGCAGGCCGGAACCGTGGTCGATGAACTGCCGGATGCCGTGTTCGGTGGCCAGCCAGCGCACCACCCGCTGCAGGAAGCGGCGGTTGTTGAGGGCCAGCACCTGGGTGCTCGGCACGACCTTGCTCAGCTGCTCGCAGGCCTCGCGGTCGACGGCGTAGTTGTCCTTGCCGCCGAGGTAGTAGTCGTACATCCGCGCGACGCTCGGGACGGTGACATCGACGGTGCTGGACTGCGGTGCTGATTCTTGGCTCATTCGACATTTCCCCGTCGCTTCGACAGCCCTCGGCCATGGCGCGGCAACGGCGCCGTTCCGTGTCGGAACGACCACGCCGCGCAGTCCAACATACCTATGAGTGGCGGCTGTTGCAGGTGAGTGACGAGGGTTCTTACGTCTCGTCAGCGACGCCCGGCCCCGGCAGCGGGCGCACGCCGCGCCGACGATTCTCATCACGCTCTCACCCACCGCTTATCGTCCGGTCACACCCCTTTCCTACGGTCGGCGAAGGCGCGTCGCGGGCCCACCCGGCGGCCGGAGGAGAGCGCACCATGTACCACCTGACCGGCGTGACCACGCGCTGCCGGAGCGGCCGGGACGGGGTGGCGGTGCGCGCCCTGGACGGCGCCCGGCTGTACGTCGAGGACGGCGGTGCGCTGGTCGTGCACGGTCCGGCGGAGGCGGGCCCGGCGTCGCTGCTGCGGGTCCTCGGCGGGCGGGAGCGGCCGGTCCGGGGCAGCGTGGTCCTCGACGGCACGGATCTGGCCACCGTCGCCGAGTCCCGGCTGGCCCGGATCCGCACCGAGTCGATCGGGGTGGTCCGCGGCGCGGACGACGGTCTGGTCCCGGGGCTCACCGCGTGGCAGAACGTGGCGAGCGCGCTGGTCCCGCTGCGGCTGCGGCCCGCCGACCGTCAGGAGCTCGCCGCGGAGGCCCTGGCGGAGGTCGGTCTCGGAGCTCAACCCCATGCGTTTCCGGCCGAGTTGCCGGAAGGGGAGCGGCGGCGGGTGGCGCTGGCGCGGGCCCTGGTGAAGCGGCCGTCGGTGCTGCTGGCGGACGAGCCGACCGCCGGTCTGGACGCCCGGGAGCGCACCGGGCTGGTGGAGCTGTTCGTACGGCTGTGGGGCGAGCGGCGGGTCTGCTGCGTCGTGACCACCACGGACGCCGCGCTCGCCCGCCGGGCGCCACGGCTGGCGACGCTCACCGCGGGCCGGGTGACCGTCCTCGACGGCCACCGGCGCACGGTTCCGGCCGTCCCTTCTGGTGGCCCTTCCGCACGGCCGGTAGAAGGGAGGGATGAGCGTCGTGACGAGTACATCCGGGGACAGCGGTGAGCAGGGGGACGGCGGGCGGATACCGCCGCGGCCGGCAGCTCCCGGCGTCGAGGAGATGATCCGCGCCAACCAGGCCAACTGGGACGCCCGCACCCCGGTCCATGTGGCCAGCGAGTTCTACGGGCTGGACGGTTCGCGGACCGCCGAGCACTGGTTCGCGCCGTTCGAGTGGGCGGACCTGGGCGAGCTCGACGGGCGGGACGTGCTGCATCTGCAGTGCCATCTGGGCACCGAGACGGCCGCGTTCGCCGACCGGGGCGCGGCGCGCACCGTGGGCCTGGACTTCTCGGCCGCGGCGGTGCGGGAGGCCCGGCGGCTGGCCGGTGAGGCGGGCCGGGACATGGAGTTCGTGCGGGCGGACGTGCACGACGCGGTGTCCGCGCTGGGCGGCCGCCGCTTCGACGTGGTCTACACGGGCAAGGGCGCACTGTGCTATCTGCCGGACCTCGCCGCGTGGGCGGGGATCGTCAGCGAACTGCTCCGGCCCGGTGGGACGTTCTACCTGGTGGAGTTCCATCCGCTGCTGGACGCCCTCGGCCCCACGCCGGACCCGGAGCGGCAGGACCTCCGGCTGCGCCATGACTACCTGGGCGGCCGCGGCGCCCTCCGGAGCGACACGCCGCACACCTACACCGACGGGCCGCCGGTGCGCGGCGCCACCACCAGTTACGAGTGGCGGCACGGTATCGGCGAGGCGATCACGGCCGTGACCGGAGCCGGTCTGTCCGTCCAACTGGTGCGGGAGACCGAGCTGTTGCCCTGGAAGCGGTTCGACGCCATGGTGCCCACCGAGAACGGCTGGTGGCGGCTGCCGCCGTCGGAGCCGTTCATTCCGCTGCTGTACGCACTGCGGGCGGTCAAGCCGCACGACTAGCGGCGGTCGCGGAGCCGAATCCCCTTACCTCACATATGCACCTGCCGTCGTCACGGACACGCCGACACACGCTCCGCCAATCGGGTGGCCTTGTGTCCCGTCCGTGGTCCCGCGTGCGGCCGCTCGCTTCAATGAGTGGTACCGACGGTGGGTGCCCATCCCCTGGCGGGGACCACGGACGGCTGCCTGCACGATGCAGTCCGCTGTGCTTCTTCAGGGCACCCCCGGCAGGAGAGCGCGCTCGGCACAGGGTTCTGGCTGTGCGGCGCGACGGCCCCACCTCCCCAGCGGAGCCTTCGAAAGGGGCTGTCCAAACATGGCACTCATCATCACCCTGACCCCGTCGACCGTCGCGGCGGGCCAGACCTTCACGGCAACGATCAGCGGTGCCAACGCGGGCGACACGCTCACCATCACGTACGACGCGCAACCGGCGCAGACGGTGGTCGCCGACGTCAACGGCAACGCGACCGTGTCGTTCACCGCGACCACGTCGGGGCTGGTGGTTGCCACCGGCACGACAAGTGGAACGAGCGTGGCAACGCTCACCGTGACCACATCGAACTGTGTGGTCACGGTGTCGTCCACGCCCGCCAACCCGACCGCCGGCCAGCCCGTCACCGTCACCGCCACCGTCACCTGCAACGGAGTCGCGGTCCCCGGCGCGGTCGTCACCTTCACCTCCGGCGGCGGCAGCCTCAATCTGGGCGCCGGCACCACCAATGCCTCCGGCCAGGCCAGCGTCACCAGCAGCGCACTGCCGGCCGGCGCCAACGTCGTCGTCGCCACCGTGGTCTCCGCCAGCACCACCTGCACCTGTGTCGGCGTCACCGGCACCGCAACCGTCAATGTCGCAGCGGCGACCAACTGTGTGGTCACCGTGTCCTCCACCCCCGCCAACCCGACCGCCGGCCAGCCCGTCACCGTCACCGCCACCGTCACCTGCAACGGAACCCCGGTCCCCGGCGCGGTCGTCACCTTCACCTCCGGCGGCGGCAGCCTCAATCTGGGCGCCGGCACCACCAATGCCTCCGGCCAGGCCAGCGTCACCAGCAGCGCGCTCCCGGCCGGCGCCAACGTCGTCGTCGCCACCGTGGTCTCCGCCGAGACCACCTGCACCTGCGTCGGCGTCGCCGGCACCGCGACCGTCAACGTCGGTGCGGCGCCCACCTGCGTGGTCACCGTGTCCTCGACGCCCGCCAACCCGACCGCCGGCCAGCCCGTCACCCTCACCGCCACCGTCACCTGCAACGGGGCCCCGGTTCCCGGCGCGATGGTGCTCTTCTCCACCTCCAGCGGTGCCCTGGGGGTCGGCACCACCAATGCCTCCGGACAGGCCAGCGTGACCACGAGTGCGCTGCCGGCCGGGGCCAACGTCGTCACCGCCACGGTGATCTCCTCTTCAGGCGCCTGCACCTGCACCGGTGTCTCCGGCACCGTGACGGTGAACGTCGGCGTGGGAACCCCCGTGCTGACCGCGAAGCCGGCCTGCTACGTGCTGAACTTCCCGCCGGTGCCCTGGGCGTTCGCGCACGCCACGTTCAGCGTGAGCGGCGCGACCCCCGGATCGACGGTGACCTTCTCCGTGCTGGGAGGCACGGTGTGCACGGCCGTCGCCGACGCGTACGGCAACGCCTCCTGCACCGGCAACCTCAGCGTCACGCAGGTGCTGGCCTCCAGCTACACCGCGACCAGCGGCGGGGTGACCGCCACCGGCAGCCTGAAGGCCTGCCTCTGACACCCACCGCCCCACAGCCGTCCCCCGTAACGCAACTACGGGGGACGGCTGCTTGCCCTCAGGATAGGGGCGCGAGGTACGCCCTGACCGCCGTTCTCAGTCCGTCCGCCGCCGGTACACCGTGCGCAGCAGCTGCCGCTTGGCCGGGCCGGTGACCCGCCACTCCAGGTGCCATTCGTCGGCCGAGCGGACCGTGAAGGTCCCCTCGTAGCGGTCCTCGGCGCAGGGGTGGACGGGGGTCCAGCGGCCGGTGGTGAGGTCGAGGTCGTGGAAGGGCCGGCCGTCGGCGAAGTCGATCTCGGCGCTGCCGTCGGGGCGGGGCCGCAGGCGGAGCGTCCGGCTCGCCGGGTAGGCCGTGCCGTCCCAGGTCAGCTCGCCCTCCTCCACGTGCAGCAGCGCGCCGCCGGCCGGGTCGGGCCGGAAGTCGGCGGTTCCGTGGAAGCGGCCCTCGGTGCCGGTCCGCAGGTCGTGCACGGTGCGCTCGATGCTCCAGCGTCCCGACAGGTACCCGGCGACGTCGGGGACCGGGTGCAGCGACCCCTGGTGCGGGTCCGCCTCGTGCGCCTCCTCGTGCGGGTCCGCCTCGTGCGGGTCCGGAGCCTGCCGCTCCGCGTCTGCTGACTGCGCGCTGGACATGCCCCCATTCTCCCGTCCGCGCGGCCCGTCACCCCATCGGCCCCACCCGGGGCCCCGCCGCTCTCCGCCGGCCCTCCGTACCGTGCGGACCCGCGGTGGCGGTCTTACGCTCGGTGCAGTGATCGTCACGGAGGTGCGCACGGCGGCCGGACGGTGGCCGGGCGCCCCCGGACCGTCCGCCGTGCCCCGCGCTGCCGCCCCGTGAGCGCCCGGAGAACGAAAGGCACCACCATGCCGGAGCTGTTCATCGGCGGTCAGTGGACCGCAGCGGCCGACGGACAGGTGCGGGAGATCCGCTGTCCGGCGGACGGCACGCTGGTCGCGACCGTCGACGAGGGCGGGCCGAAGGACGCCGCGGCGGCGATCAGCGCGGCCCGTACCGCCTTCGACGACGGCCCCTGGCCGCGCACACCGGCGGCCGAGCGCGGCCGGCTGGTGCTGCGCGTCGCCGAGCTGCTGCTGCGCGACAAGGACGCGCTGGCCAGGGCGGAATCGCTGGACACCGGCAAGCGGCTGGTGGAGAGCGAGTACGACATGGACGACATCGCCAACTGCTTCCGCTACTTCGGCAACCTCGCCGCGGCCGGCGGCACCGACCGGGTGGTGGACACCGGGATGGCGGAGACCGACAGCACGGTGCGGCACGAGCCGGTCGGGGTGTGCGCGCTGATCACCCCGTGGAACTACCCGCTGCTGCAGACCGCGTGGAAGGTCGCGCCCGCACTGGCCGCCGGCAACACCTTCGTGCTCAAGCCCAGCGAGCTCACCCCGCACACCGCCGTCCACCTGATGCGGCTGCTGGACGAGGCCGGGCTGCCGGCCGGTGCCGGCAATCTGGTGCTGGGCACCGGTCCGGTGGTGGGCGCGCCGCTGACCGAGGACCCGCGGGTGGACATGGTGTCGTTCACCGGCGGGCTGCTCACCGGGCGGCGGATCATGGCCGCGGCGGCGCCGACGGTGAAGAAGATCGCCCTGGAGCTGGGCGGGAAGAACCCGAACATCGTCTTCGCGGACGCGGACTTCGACACCGCGGTCGACTACGCCCTGACGGCGGTCTTCCTGCACTCCGGACAGGTCTGCTCGGCGGGCGCCCGGCTGCTGGTCCAGGAAACCCTGCACGACGCGTTCGTGGACGAACTGGTCTCGCGGGCCCAGCGGATCCGGCTGGGCGGGCCGTTCGACGAGCACGCCCGCACCGGTCCGCTGATCTCGGCCGAGCACCGGGCCAAGGTCGAGGCGTATGTGGCGGCCGGGCTCGACGAGGGCGCGGTGCTGCTCTGCGGCGGCTCGGCGCCGGACGACCCGTCGCTGTCCAACGGCTACTACTACCTGCCGACGGTGCTGGACGAGTGCACGCCGGACATGTCCGTGATCCGCGACGAGTCGTTCGGCCCGGTGCTGACCGTCGAGCGGTTCCGGGACGAGGACGAGGCCGTCTCGCTCGCCAACGACACGGTCTACGGCCTGGCCGGGGCGGTGTGGACGCAGGACGGCGAGCGCGCGCACCGGGTCGCCGCGCGGCTGCGCGCCGGGACGGTCTGGATCAACGACTTCCACCCGTACGTGCCGCAGGCCGAGTGGGGCGGGATGAAGCAGTCCGGTGTGGGCCGGGAGCTGGGGCCGGCGGGGCTGGCGGAGTACCAGGAGGCCAAGCACGTCTGGCGCAATACCGCGCCACGGCCGCAGAGGTGGTTCGAATGACCGGCCCCGGCCCGTCCCGCCCGGAACCCGGTAACGACCACGCCCAGGGGAACGACCCCGCGCACGGGGACGAGCACGAGCACGACGACGCCTCGCTCGCCGAGCTCGGCTACAAGCCGGAACTCAAGCGCACACTGGGCAACTTCCACACCTTCGCCGCCGGGATCAGCTACATCTCCATCCTGACCGGCACCTTCCAGCTGTTCTACTTCGGTGTCGCGCACGGCGGCCCGGCCTACTGGTGGTCCTGGCCGATGGTGTTCGTCGGCCAGCTGATGGTGGCGCTGTGCTTCTGCGAGCTGGCCGCCCGGTATCCGGTGGCCGGTTCGATCTACAACTGGTCCAAGCAGCTGGGCGGTCCGCACGTCGGCTGGCTCGGCGGCTGGCTGATGCTGACCGCGTCGATGGTGTCGCTGTCCGCGGTGGCGCTGGCCTACCAGGTCACGCTGCCGCAGATCTCCTCGTGGTTCCAGTTCATCGGTGACGGCACCGGGAAGTCCGCGGCCGCCAACGCCGTCCTGCTCGGCACCGTCCTGGTCGCCTTCACCACCCTGGTCAACGCCTTCGGCGTGAAGCTGATGGCCCGGATCAACTCCGCGGGGGTGGCGATCGAGCTGATCGCCGCGGTCGTCCTGGTGCTGCTGCTCGCCGCGCACGTCACCCGCGGCCCGAGCGCGGTCACCGACACCTTCGGCCTCGGCCAGGGAGAGACCCTCGGCTATTTCGGCGCGTTCCTCACCGCGTCCCTGGCCTCGGCGTACGTCATGTACGGCTTCGACACCGCCTCGTCGCTCGGCGAGGAGTCCAAGGACCCCGGCCGCAACGCCCCGCGCGCGATCCTGCGGGCCCTGATCGCGTCCTTCCTGATCGGCGGACTGATCCTGCTCTTCGCCCTGCTGGCGGTACCGGACCTGCACGCCAAGGAGCTGTCGGTGGACGGCCTCCAGTACGTCGTACTGGCCACCCTCGGTTCGACGATCGGGCAGATCGTGCTGTGGTGCGTGGTCATCGCGATCACGGTGTGCGAGCTGGCGGTGCACACCGCGGGCATCCGGCTGGCGTTCGCCATGGCCCGGGACAACAACCTGCCGGCCGCCTCGCTGCTGGCCAAGGTCAGCCCGCGGTTCCAGACGCCGGTGCTGCCCGCGATCATCATCGGGCTGGTGGCGGTCGGCATCCTGTTCCTCAACGTCAACCAGCCGCAGATCTTCTCGGTGATCACCAGCATCGCGATCATCATGATCTACCTGGCGTACCTGGCGGTGACGCTGCCGATGCTGGTGCAGCGGCTGCGCGGCAACTGGACGCCGCTCAAGGGCAAGTTCTCGCTGGGCAGGTTCGGGCTCCCGGTCAACGTCCTGGCGGTGCTGTGGGGCGCGGGCATGTCCCTCAACCTCGCCTGGCCGCGCGCCGCGGTCTACAACGCGACCGGCCCGCAGCACTGGTACCTGCGCTGGGGCGCGTTCCTGTTCATCGGCGTCGTCGCGCTCGGCGGCTTCGCCTACTACTGGTTCGTCCAGCGCAAGAAGACCGGTGTGCTGGCCATGCACGCCGCCGAGCTCCCCGACGACACCCTGCCGGGCGGCCCGGGCACCCCTCCCTCCTCCCCCTGACTGGAGACGGCCCGATGTCCCAAGAGATCCCTGCGGACGAGTTCGACTACGTCGTGGTCGGTGGCGGCACGGCCGGCGCGGTCGTGGCGGCCCGGCTCAGCGAGGACCCCGCGGTCACCGTGTGCCTGCTGGAGGCCGGCCCGAGCGACGTCGGCGACGACAACATCCTGCGGCTGGACCGCTGGATGGGCCTGCTGGAGTCCGGCTACGACTGGGACTATCCGGTCGAGCCGCAGGAGAACGGCAACAGCTTCATGCGGCACGCCCGCGCCAAGGTGCTGGGCGGCTGTTCCTCGCACAACTCCTGCATCGCCTTCTGGGCACCCGCCGAGGACCTCGACGAGTGGGCCGCGCTGGGCTGCACGGGCTGGCACTCCCGGGACACCTTCCCGCTCTACACGCGCCTGGAGAGCAATGACGCACCCGGTGACCACCACGGCCGCACCGGCCCGGTCACCCTGCGCACCGTCCCGCCGCACGACCCCTGCGGGGTGGCCCTGCTGGAGGCGTGCGCGGCGTCCGGGATCCCCACCACCCCGTTCAACACCGGCCGGACCGTCGTCCGCGGCGCCAACTGGTTCCAGATCAACTGCCGCCCCGACGGCACCCGTTCCTCGTCCTCGGTGTCCTACCTCCACCCCGTCATGGGCACCCGCGGCAATCTGGACGTCCGCACCGGGCTCCAGGCCAAGCGGCTGACCTTCGACCCGGACCGGCGGTGCACCGGTGTGGACTACCTGGCCCCGGACCTGATCCGCACCCACGGCGTACGCGCCCGCCGCGAGGTCATCGTCTCCTGCGGCGCCATCGACACCCCGAAACTGCTGATGCTCTCCGGCATCGGCCCGGCCGACCACCTCCGCGACGTCGGCGTGGACGTGCTGCTCGACTCCCCCGGTGTCGGCGCGAACCTCCAGGACCACCCGGAGGGCGTGATCATGTGGGAGGCCAAGCAGCCGATGGTCACCTCGTCGACGCAGTGGTGGGAGATCGGCATCTTCGTCGACACCGAGCCGGGCCTGGACCGCCCGGACCTGATGTTCCACTACGGCTCGGTGCCGTTCGACCTGAACACCTACCGCCGCGGCTACCCCACCTCGGAGAACGCCTTCTGCCTCACCCCGAACGTCACCCGCGCCCGCTCCCTGGGCACCGTGCGCCTGCGCACCCGGGACTTCCGCGACAAGCCGAGGGTCGATCCGCGCTACTTCACCCACGAGCACGACGTCCGGGTGATGCTGCACGGCCTGCGGCTGGCCCGCGAGATCGTCGCCCAGGCCCCGATGGCCGACTGGGCCGGCCCGGAACTCGCGCCGGGCTCCTCCGCCCGGTCCGACGCCGAGCTGCTGGACTACGTCCGCGCCACCCACAACACCGTCTACCACCCCGCCTGCACGGTCCACATGGGCGCCCCCGACGACCCGGCCGCCCCGCTCGACCCGGAACTGCGGGTCAAGGGCGTCAGCGGACTGCGGGTGGCCGACGGCTCCGCGATGCCGTTCCTGCCGGCCGTGAACCCGTGCATCACCACGATGATGATCGGCGAGAAGTGCGCCGACCTGATCCGCGCCACATGACCCCGTGGGTGCCACCCCCTGCGCGCACATCAAAGACCTACGAGGTGGGCTCCCTTCGCCGGCATGGTCCGGATCAGGTGCTTGGGGGTCGCCGTCCGGTCCGCATGACCTTTCAGCCTCTCAGCCCGACCTTCACTCGCGTCCTCGGCGAGAACCGAAGTCCTCGTTGCGAGGTCCGCTCCAATCGGACTCCCTCGCTCGCCCCGTAGGCCGGTCTTCAGGATACTCCCGACGAAAGGGTATGGAACAGGTCAGGAGCCTCTTTTTCGGATAATTTCCGACATCCCCCGCGACCATCCCTCCACGCGCCTCCCAGACGCCCCAGAAATGCAGAAAACCCCTGGTCAACCAGGGGTTTCCAGGGGTTCTCAGTGGTGTCCGAGGGGGGACTTGAACCCCCACGCCCGATAAAGGGCACTAGCACCTCAAGCTAGCGCGTCTGCCATTCCGCCACCCGGACTAGGTGTGATCTTCGCGGGGCGTTTCCCGCGGCGACGTGGACAACCATACCAAGGTTTCGGAGTGCCTTTCACCTGCGGATCCGCGGGGCGCTGCGCTTGGCTTTGCCTCCCACGTACCTGGCCGTCCCGCCGCGGGGCTCGCTCACCGTTGCGCTTTGCGGCGCCCCGCACGTACCCGTCTCTCCCGCCGTCGGGCTTGTTCGCCGTTGCGCCTGGCGGCGGGCGTTTGTGTGTCGGGTGCGGTGCCGGCCCTCCAGACTTCGTCCTCCGGTCCAGCCCCTCCCGTGAGTGGGAGGTGAGGGGCCGGTGGGGGCGTGCGTTGTCTTTTGCCTGCGGGCGCGTGGGCATTACGTGCACCCCCACCGTCCTTCACTTCCCCCCAACGGGAGGGGACGGGCCGGAGGGGCCGGTTGTGTGGACGTAAAGCGTCAGCAGTCCACACAACCGGCCCCGGAGGCCCGTCACCGCACCCAACAACCACCCAGCCCGCCGCAGGCGCAACGGCGAGCAAGACCCGCGGCGGGAGAGACGGGTACGTGGGAGGCGCCGCAAAGCGCAGCGCCCCGCGGCGGGAAAGCCAGGTACGTGGGCGGCAAAAGCCACGCGCAACGTCACGCGTGGTTCTGTCGGGCGATCGCCTTATGGTGGCGGACCACTTCATCGATGATGAAGTTGAGGAACTTCTCCGCGAACGCCGGGTCCAGCCGGGCGTCCTCGGCCAGGCGGCGCAGGCGCTCGATCTGGGCCGCCTCGCGGGCCGGGTCGGCGGGCGGCAGGCTGTGCCGGGCCTTGAGTTCGCCGACCTGCTGGGTGCACTTGAAGCGCTCGGCGAGCAGATGCACCAGCGCGGCGTCGAGGTTGTCGATGCTGCCGCGCAGATAGCGCAGTTGCTCACGGGCTGCCTGGTCGGCGACGCTGGCCGCTTCGCCGGCCGCCGGTGTCCCTTCGCTCATGTGCCTCTCGCCATCGTCGGTACTTCGCTGGTGATCGGATGCAGATTACCCGGCCGAGGGGCGCCGGCCGGGTACGGTCTCGCGGATCGGACCACCCGGGACGTGGTCGGTCGCCGCCAGGCGTCCGTGCGTTCACGGCCGGGGTGCGTCGTGCAGGACAATGAGGTCGTGAAGCGCATCGACCACCAGCACATACCGAACCGGGACTGAGGACGACATGGGACGAGTCACGGAGCGACGCAAGGTCATCCGCATCCGGGACGGGGCGGTCTCCACCCGTCCGGACACGCTCGTCGCCGAGGAACCCCTGGAGATCCGGCTGAACGGGAAGCCGCTGGCGATCACCATGCGCACCCCGGGCGACGACTTCGCGCTGGCGGCGGGATTCCTGGTCAGCGAGGGGGTGCTGGGCGGCGCCGGCGATCTGCAGAACATCCTTTACTGCGCGGGCGCCACGGCGGACGGCGCGAACACGTACAACGTGGTGAACGTGAAGACCACGCCGGGCGTGGTCCTCCCCGACATCACCCTTGAGCGGAACGTCTACACGACCTCGTCCTGCGGACTGTGCGGCAAGGCGAGTCTGGACGCGGTGCGTACGACGGCCCGCTGGCCGATCGACGACGCCCCGCCGCTGCGGCTGGCGCCGGAGCTGCTGGCCGGACTTCCCGACCGGCTGCGGGCGGCCCAGCGGGTCTTCGACCGGACCGGGGGGCTGCATGCGGCGGCCCTGTTCACCGAGGACGGCGAGCTGCTCGACATACGGGAGGACGTGGGGCGGCACAACGCCGTCGACAAGCTGATCGGCCGGGCGCTGCAGAACGGGCAACTGCCGCTCTCCCGGGCGGTTCTGCTGGTTTCGGGCCGGGCGTCGTTCGAGCTGGCGCAGAAGGCCGTGATGGCGGGGATTCCGGTGCTGGCCGCGGTCTCGGCGCCCTCGTCGCTGGCCGTGGACCTGGCGGCCGAGACGGGTCTGACCCTGGTGGGCTTTCTGCGCAGTGCGTCGATGAACGTGTACGCGGGTGAGCACCGCCTCGCGCTGCCGGCGACGGCCGCGACGGGCTGAGGCCGGTCACCGGTCCGGCACGGCGATCTTGCCGAGCAGGGTGATCAGCTGGGCGCGTTCGTCGGGGGTCAGGGACGCGGTGAGTTCCGCGTTGGCCTGATCGCCGAGCTGCTGGGTGCGGCGGAGCCGCTGTCTGCCGGCGGTGGAGATCTCGACGGCGTTCTTGCGCCGGTCCTTGGGGTCGGGGGTGCGGGTGACCAGTCCGTCCTTCTGCAGGTCGTTGACCAGCGTGACCATGTCCTTGGGGTCGATGCCGACGGTCCGGCCGAGTTCCGCCTGGGAGACCGGGCCGAGCTCGTCGACCGCCGACAGGACGGCGTGGTGCATCATCCGCATGCCCTCGGTGGCGAGGGCGTCGGCGACCAGGCGGTGGCCGCGGGCCGCGGCGCGGCCGAGCAGCCAGCTGGGGAGGGCGCGGATACGGCTGGGGGCGTACGGGGTGTCGTCGGACATGGGACCACCGTAGCGAATTCCATGGGGAGCACCAACGAAAAAACGTTGGCACCCCCCACGGTTTGTGGTTATCGTTGGGGCACCCAATGAAACCGGCCGGCGCTCGTCGGCCGACTCTCCTGGAGGTGCCGGCCCATGCGCCGAGTCCGATTCCATTCCTACGGCGGTCCCGAGGTCCTGCGCGTCGAGGAGGCCGAGGCGCCGGTGCCCGGTCCCGGTGAACTCCTGGTCCGCACCGAGGCGATCGGCGTCACGCTGCCGTGCGTGCGGCGGGTGCGCGGCGACGGCAAGGGCGGCGGCGATCCGCTGCCCTCGATGCCCGGCGGGGAGATCGCCGGCGAGGTCGTCGCGCTCGGTCCGGACGTCACCGGCTTCGCCGTGGGCGACCGCGTCACCTCGGTCACCCTCACCGGCTCGTACACCGAACTCGCCCTGGCGCCCGCCTTCCTGGCGAGCCGGATACCGGACGGGGCGAGCGCGGTGGAGGCGGTGGCGCTGGTGCGCAGCGGGCATGTCGCGCTCGCCGCACTGAGCACCGCGAACCCGCAGGGCGCCGAGTCGGTGCTGATCACCGGTGCGGCCAGCGGCACCGGGCACCTCGCGGTCCAACTGGCCAAGTTGCAGGGGGTGCCGCGCGTGGTGGCCGCCGTCAGTTCGGCCGCCAAGGCGGAGTTCCTGTACGGCCTGGGCGCCGACGAGGTGGTGACGTACGACCAGGAGTCCTGGGGCGAACCGGTGGACGTGGTGCTGGACGGCGTGGGCGGTGAGGTGCTGCCGTGGGCGCTGGCCGCGGTGGCCGAGGGCGGCCGGCTGGTCTTCTTCAACTCCGGTGGCGGGACGATCCCGGCGTACGAGCTGCTGGCCGGTTCCAGGACCGTCATCGGGCTGACCATGCGCCGGTTCACCACCGTCCACCGGGAGCGGTACGAGGCCCACCGCGAGCGGCTGTGGGAACTGGCCGGTTCCGGGCGGCTGCGGGCCGTGGTCCATGCCGAACTCCCGCTGGCGGACGCCGCGAAGGCGCACGAGATCATCGAGGGCCGGACCAACCTCGGCAAGGTCGTGCTGCGGCCGTGAGCACCGGCGACCGGCGAGCTCGCAGGCCGGGAGGGCGGCGGATGCACGGCCCGGAGGGCGGGGCGGAGAGCGGGGCAGGTGCGGCCGGGCGGGTGAATTCCGGCTGGGGCAGGGAGAACCGTCGCACGCTCCTTGTCGCGGTCCGCACGCGGCAGTAGCTTCCGTCAGGGATGCACATAGGACGTGGGATGTCCTGATGACCCGACCGCCGATCCCTCGAAGGGCAGGCCGGACCATGACGTCAGTTCTCCGCGCACACCCCAGCCCCCGCCGCAGATCCAGGCGCCGCCGCGCCGCCCTCCTGCTCTCCGCGCTGACCGCCGCGGCCCTCTCCCTCCTGCCGAACTCCCCCGCCCAGGCCGCGCCTGACGCGGCGTCGGACGCGCCCGGTTCCGCCGTGGCAGCGCCGCCGGCCGGCGGCTTCGAACAGCAGGTCCTCTTCAAGGCCGCCCAGGAACAGGGCTACTTCTGCTTCCGGATACCGGCCGTGGTCAGGTCCACCCACGGCACCCTGCTCGCCTTCGCCGAGGGCCGGCGGCACGACTGCGGCGACTCCGGCGACATCGACCTCGTCCTCAAACGCTCCACCGACGGCGGCCGCACCTGGGGCCCGCTCCAGGTCGTCAACCGCGGCGGCGGCGACACCCACGGCAACCCGGCGCCCGTCGTGGACCGCCGTACCGGCCGCATCGTCCTCGCCGAGACGTACAACAAGGGCCGTACCGACGGCCTCAGCTGCGACGTGCCGTGCGATCGCACCCCGCACCTCCAGTACAGCGACGACGACGGCGCCACCTGGTCCGCGCCGCGTGATCTGACGTCCGACATCCGACCTGCGCAGTGGAATTCCTGGTACGCCACCGGCCCCGTGCACGGCATCCAGCTCACCCGCGGGCGGCACGCGGGCCGGCTGGTCTTCGGCATCAACGCCGAGAGCTACGCGGGCAACCGGGTCACCGCCAACCACGCCGCCCTGGTCCACAGCGACGACGACGGGAACACCTGGAAGGTCGGCGCGCTCGACACCTGGCCGATCGCCGCGGACGGCACCTTCCGGCAGAAGCCCTCGGAGATGACGCTGCTGGAACGCTCCGACGGCGCGATCTACGTCAACGGCCGCGAACAGGACGGCACGGACCTGGGACATCGGACGTGGGCGGTCAGCCGCGACGGCGGCGACTCCTTCGCCGCCCCGTTCCGCGCCCTCCCCGACCTCTACACGCCGATGGTGCAGGCCTCCGCGCTGCGCCTGCCGCACTCGTCCGCCGCCGGCGGCCGCAGCCGCACCCTCTTCGCCGCGCCCGCCGACCCCGACCGCCGCCGGACCATGACCATCCGCTCCTCCTGGGACGAGGGCCGCACCTGGGAGGGCGTCGACCGGGGTGCCCGGGTCACCACCGACTGGTCCGGCTACTCGGACCTGGTCGCCGCCTCCCCCGACGTCACCGGCCTGATGTACGAGGGCGGCCGGGTCGACGCCCGGGACGAGATCCGCTTCGTCCGCTTCACCGAGGAGTGGCTCGGCCCGCGCCGCGGCCCCGACCCGACGACCCGCGACACCGCCCCCGGCGCCCGGCCCGCGCTCGTCCTCGGCGGTCCGCGGCGCACCGACGGCCGGTTCGGCGGGGCGCTCGACTTCGACGGCAAGGACGACGCCGTACGCCTGCCGTTCCGCACCTCCCTCCCGCTGGGCACGCACGACTTCACCTGCAGCCTGTGGTTCCGCTACGAGGCCGGGACCGGGGAGCAGCCGCTGCTGTGGATGGGCGGCGTGGGCACCAGGGCACCCCAGGTCGCGCTGGAGGGCGATCCGGCGCACGGCAGGATCGTCGCCCGGCTCACCGCCGTCGACGGCGCCCAGCCGGCCGCCACCGCCCAGGCCCTCACCAACGATGCCTACAACGACGGCGACTGGCACCATCTGGCGCTGCGCCGCACCGGCGGCCGCCTGCTGCTCACCGTCGACGGCACCGAGACCACCGTCGTCCCCGACGTCCCGGGGTCGGTCAGCCGTGGTTCGGTCTTCGGCGTCCACCTCGGCCAGAAGCCGGACGCCCGCGCGCAGTTCACCGGCGCGCTGGACGAGGTGCGGGTCTACCGCCGGGCGCTGACCGACGCGGAGCTGTCCGGCGTCCGCGAGGACGACGCCTCGGTGCCCGCGCCGCTGGTGCTGGGGCTGTCGTTGGACCGGGTGACCGGGCCGGGCAGGTAACTGCCGCCCTCGGCCGCCGCGGCGGGATCGCCCTCCCGCCGCGGCTCCGGTTCCGGTTCCGCGCCCCACCGCCGGGCCAGCACCGCACACACCATCAGCTGCATCTGGTGGAAGAGCATCAGCGGCAGCACCGCCAGGCCGGCCTGGGCGCCGAACAGCACGCTGGCCATCGGCAGACCGGCCGCCAGGCTCTTCTTGGACCCGGCGAAGGTGATCGCGATCCGGTCCGCGCGGCCGAAGCCGAGCCGGCGCGCGCCGTACGACGTCCCGGTCAGCATCACCGCGAGCAGCACGGCCTCCACGCCCAGCAGGCACAGCAGCCGCAGCGGCGAGACCTGGTGCCAGATGCCCTGGACCATCCCGGTGCTGAAGGCGCTGTAGACGACGAGGAGTATCGAGCCGCGGTCCACGTAGCCGAGGGCCTTCTTGCGGCGGGTGAGGAACGGCCCGATCCAGCGGCGCAGCAGCTGCCCGGCCAGGAACGGGAGCAGCAGCTGGCAGACGATCGAGACCAGCGAGCCGGCCGAGAACCCGCCGCCGTCCCCGTGCAGCACCAGCCCGGCGAGCAGCGGGGTGACGACGATGCCGACGAGGCTGGAGAAGGAGCCGGCGCAGATCGCGGCCGCGACGTTGCCGCGGGCGAGGGAGGTGAAGGCGATCGACGACTGGACCGTCGAGGGGACCAGGCACAGGAACAGCAGCCCGGTGTAGAGGGCGGGCGGCAGGACGTACGGGACGAGCCCGCGGGCGGCCAGGCCGAGCACCGGGAAGACGGCGAAGGTGCAGGCCAGGACGGTCAGGTGGAGCCGCCAGTGACGCAGGCCGGCCATCGCCTCGCGGGTGGAGAGCCGGGCGCCGTAGAGGAAGAAGAGGAGCCCGACGGCTCCGGTGGAGGCGCCGTCGGCGACCGTGGCGGCCGGTCCGCGGGCGGGCAGCAGTGCGGCCAGGGCGACGGTGCCGACCAGCGCCAGGATGTAACCGTCCACGGGCAGCCACGAGGGCGGCTTGGGCAAAGGGCGGCGCATGGTCTCTCTTCGGTGGTCCGGCGGCTGGCGGGCGGTGCGGGGTGGACGGTGCCCCGTCCAGGGTGCCGGGCGGTGCGGCGATCGGGAAGCCCTCTTACCGTGGTCACTGTCATCATGAATGGCGATGGGCATGGATTGCGATGCGTCGGGTGGCCCGATGGTGTCTGGGTCCCTGAGCGCCGGCCGCCCCCGCCGCCCCCGTCCCCTGGAGGTGTCATGTTCGAGCCCATGCAGCTGCGCACCTTCCTGGCGGTGGCGCAGACGCTCAGCTTCACGCAGGCCGCGCAGCGGATCGGACTGCGGCAGTCCACCGCGAGCCAGCACGTGCGGAAGCTGGAGGAGGCGGCCGGGCGGCGGCTGTTCGTCCGGGACACCCACGGCGTGGAGCTGACCGAGGACGGCGAGGCGATGCTCGGGTTCGCGCGCACGATCCTGGAGGCGAACGAGCGGGCCGCGAGCTTCTTCGCGGGGACCCGGCTGCGCGGGCGGCTGCGGTTCGGCGCGTCCGAGGACTTCGTGCTGACCCGGCTGCCGGAGGTCCTCGAAGGGTTCCGGCGGGACCACCCCGAGGTCGATCTGGAGCTGACCGTGGAGCTGTCGGGCACGCTGCACGAGCTGCTGGCGGCCGGGCGACTGGATCTCGTGCTCGCCAAGCGGCGACCGGAGGAGACCGGCGGCCGGCTGGTGTGGCGCGACCGGCTGGTGTGGGTGGGCGCCGAGCGGCTGCGGCTGGATCCGCAGCGGCCGGTCCCGCTGGTGGTCTTCCCGCCGCCCGCGGTGACCCGGGCCCGGGCGCTGGAGGCGCTGGAGCGGCAGGGCCGGGAGTGGCGGATCTCCTGCACCAGCGGAAGCCTCAACGGACTGATCGCCGCAACCCGGGCAGGTCTGGGCGTTATGGCGCATACCAAGGGCATGATCCCGCCAGGCCTGGTTCAGATTCCGCCACGGTCGGGTCTGCCGGAACTGGGAGGCGTGGATTTCGCTCTTCTCCATGGGCGGCGCGATCGCGCGGCCCGGGGTCCGGCGGAGGCACTGGCCGAGGCGATCCTGGCCGGCGGCGACCGGCTGCAGCTTCCGTAACGGCCTGACCACGGATGTTCCGCGAACAGCGCGGGTGATCCGGTGTCAGGTGCAGAGATTTGGTGCAGATATGGTCCCGGCGTCGTGATCGTACGGCGTTGAACAGCCCGGATCGTGTCCCTGCTTCTCCGAAGTCATCCGTTTTCTCCTCTTGGCGCGTTCCCGCGGGGACACCTGCGCGCCATGGCAGGGGCCTGCCGGACCTCGTCCCCGTGGGGTACGGTCGCGGCCTTGTGAGCAACACCACGAGGAGCTAGGTCATTGCGCGAGTTCACCGTCCCCCCTCTGGCGACCGCGCCCCGGGTCGGCGGGCTGGCGGATGCCGTGTACGACAACGCCGAGGCCGATCCCGGACGCGTCGCGCTGGCCCGCAAGGACGACGCGGGGAACTGGCAGGACGTCACCGCCGCCCAGTTCCGGGACGAGGTGATCGCGCTGGCCAAGGGCCTGCTCGCGCAGGGCGTCCGGTTCGGTGACCGGGTCGGCATCATGTCCCGCACGCGCTATGAGTGGACCCTGTTCGACTTCGCGCTGTGGTCGATCGGCGTCCAGTCCGTGCCGCTGTATCCGACGTCCTCCGCCGAGCAGGTCTTCTGGATGCTGCACAACGCGGGCGTCTCGGCGTGCCTGGTGGAGCACGAGGACCACGCGATGACCGTCGGCTCGGTCATCGACCGGCTCCCGCAGCTGCGCAAGCTGTGGCAGCTGGACGCCGACCCGGTGGCCGAACTGACCGCGGCGGGTGCGCACATCGACGACGACGTGGTGCACCGCCACCGGATGGCGGTCACCCCGGACGCCACCGCGACGATCATCTACACCTCGGGCACCACCGGCCGACCCAAGGGCTGTGTGATCACCCACGCCAATTTCATGGCCGAGTCCGACAACATCGTCATGCGCTACGAGACGGTCTTCACCTCGAAGCCGAACGACGAGGCGGCGACCCTGCTGTTCCTGCCGCTGGCGCACGTCTTCGGGCGGATGGTGCAGGTCGCCGCGGTCCGCGGCCGGGTCAAGCTGGGCCACCAGCCCGAGCTGGCGGCCCGGGCGCTCCTGCCCGACCTGCAGACCTTCCAGCCGACGTTCATCCTGGCGGTGCCGTACATCTTCGAGAAGGTCTTCGCCGCGGCCCGGCGGAAGGCCGAGGCGGAGGGCAAGGTCGGGCCGTTCGACAAGGCCGTGGAGATCGCGGTCCGTTACGCCGAGGCGCAGGAGAACAAGGCGTTCGGCACCGGCCCGGGCCCCGGCGCCTCCCTGCGGATGCAGCACCAGCTCTTCGACAAGCTGGTCTACAGCAAGGTCCGTACGGCGATGGGCGGCCGGGTGCGGCACGCGATGTCCGGCGGCTCGGCGATGGGGCGCCGGCTCGGGCTGTTCTTCGCCGGTGCCGGGGTGCGGATCTTCGAAGGCTACGGCCTGACGGAGAGCACCGCGGCGGCCACCGCCAACCCGCCCGAGCGGACCCGCTTCGGCACGGTCGGCACGCCCGTCCCCGGCACGACCGTGCACATCGCGGAGGACGGCGAGATCTGGCTGTACGGCGGGCAGGTCTTCCACGGCTACCACAACGACCCCAAGGCGACCGACGCGGTGCTGCACGACGGCTGGTTCTCCACCGGTGACCTGGGCGCCCTCGACGAGGACGGGTATCTGACGATCACCGGCCGGAAGAAGGAGGTGCTGGTCACCTCCGGTGGCAAGACGGTCTCGCCGGTGTCCCTGGAGGAACGGGTGCGGGCGCATCCGCTGGTCGCGCAGTGCATCGTCGTCGGCAACGACCGGCCGTTCATCGCCGCGCTGGTCACCCTCGACCCGGAGGCCGTCGCGCACTGGCTGACCATGCGCGGCAAGCCGGAGATGCCGCCGTCGGACCTGGTGCGCGACCCGGACCTGGAGACCGAGATCCGGCGCGCCGTGGTGGCCGCCAACACGCTGGTCTCGCAGGCCGAGTCGATCCGTACGTTCCGGATACTGGCCCACCAGTTCACCGAGGAGCACGGGCTGCTGACGCCGTCGCTGAAGCTCAAGCGCAAGGCGATCGAGACGGCGTACTCGGTGGAGGTGGACGCGCTGTACAAGGGCTGAGGCGTCCCGGGCCGGGGGGTTCGGCCCGGCCCGGCTCCCCCGTGCGGCGGAGCCGGATCGGTCCCGGGCACGAGGACCCGCGGGCCGGCGGCGCAGCAGACTCCGCCGCATGGACTCTCGCCGTCTCCCCCTCCTCGGCCGGATCGCGGTCGTCGCCTGCCTGCCCTATCTGGCGCTCAAACTGCTGTGGGTGCTGGGTTTCGACGTCGGTGTGGTCGACAACCACCGCATCGGCCGCGCCGCCTGGTTCGCGGCCAACCTCTTCACCTTCCTGCTCGACGCGGTCGCGGCGGCGGTGGCGCACACCCTGACCCGCCCGGGCGGCCGGCGTGCCCCGGCCTGGCTGCTGGCCTTCCCGCTGTGGATGGCCTCCGGGCTGCTGGTGCCGCTGCTGACGGGGCTGGTGGGCGGCAGCGTCGCCGGTCTCCTGACGGGCCGGCCGAATCCGCTGGCGGCCGGGGACTTCCTCGCGCCGTGGGTCTTCGGGGTGGTCTACGGCGGCTTCCTCGTGGAGGGCGTGACCCTGCTCGGCGCCTTCGCGGTGTACGCGCACCAGCGGTGGGGCGGTCTGCTGCGGCGCCCGGTGGACGCGCTGCCGGACACCGGCAGCCGGGCGCTGCAGCGGATCTTCCTGGTGCCCGCGGCGGTGCTGCTCGCCGTACTGGGCGGGGTGCGGGTGCTGTGGGGCGCGGGCTCGACGCTCGGGGTGCCGGCGGGTGACGCGGCCGGGCGTACGGTGCTGAGCGCCGCGGCGGACTGGTCGCAGGGCCTGCTCTCGCTCGCCGGCGCGGCCGGGCTGCTGCTCCTGGTCCTCCCGCGGCTCGGGCCCCGGCTGCGGGTGCGGGTGCCGCTCGCCCTGGCCTGGACGGGCGGGGCGTCGGCGTTCGCGTGCGGCGGTTGCCTGTGGCTGGGCCGGGCGGTGGCCGACGGCCTCTTCCCCGGTGCGCCGGCGGTCTCCGGCGGGCTGCCCGGCCTGGTGGGTGCGCTGGAGCTGTTCGCCGGGGTGGTGGTGCTCTGCGCGGGGAGCTTCACTCTCGGCGAACTCACGGCCGGCGTGCGCGGGAATGCGCCGGGGCGGATGATCGTTGAACGATTCGGAACACGAACGTCGACGTAAGGACCGATCCCCCCGTGAGCAAGGTTCCGTCCATCACGCTCAACAACGGCATCGCCATGCCGCAGCTCGGCTTCGGCGTCTGGCAGGTCGAGGACGACCAGGCGTTCACCGCCGTCGGCCAGGCCCTGGACGCCGGTTACCGCAGCATCGACACCGCGGCGATCTACGGCAACGAAGAGGGCACGGGCAAGGCGCTCGCCGCCTCGGGCATCCCCCGGGACGAGCTGTTCGTCACGACCAAGCTGTGGAACTCCGACCAGGGCTACGACGCGGCGCTCCGCGCCTTCGACGCCTCGCTGACCAAGCTCGGCCTGGAGTACGTGGACCTCTACCTCATCCACTGGCCGGTCCCCTCCAAGGACGCGTACACCGAGACGTACAAGGCGTTCGAGAAGATCCTCGCCGACGGCCGCGCCAAGGCCATCGGCGTCTCGAACTTCCTCCCCGGGCACCTGGAGCGACTGCTGGGCGAGACCTCCGTCGTCCCGGCCGTCAACCAGATCGAGCTGCACCCGCATCTCCAGCAGGAGGAGTCCCGCGCCTTCCACGCCCGGCACGGCATCGCCACCGAGGCCTGGTCGCCGCTCGGCCAGGGCCGGGGCCTCCTCGACGACCCGACCATCGGCCGGATCGCCGCCAAGCACGGCAGGACGCCGGCCCAGGTGGTGCTGCGCTGGCACCTCCAGATCGGCAACGTCGTCATCCCGAAGTCCGTCACCCCCTCGCGGATCGTCGAGAACATCGACGTGTTCGGCTTCGAGCTGGACGGTGACGACCTCGCGACGCTGGCCGGGCTGGACACCGGCGAGCGCCTCGGCCCGGACCCGGCCACGTTCGACGTCGCCTGAGCCCCGCGCACACGGCGCCTCCCGGACTCCCGGGCGGCGCCGTGTGTGTGTGCCCTCCGGCCCGAGTGGCGGGGTCGGCGGACGGCAGGAAGTGTGGAGGGATGAGCGTGCGGCGTCTCCCGGGCGCACCCGGCGGGCGGTTCGCGCGGCCCGGACCGCCCCTGCCCCCGAGGAGGCCACGATGCCCGACGTCACCTCTCCCTACCAGCCCGGGACCCCCTGCTGGGTCGACCTCGCGGCCCCCGACCAGCAGGCCGCCATCGATTTCTACGCGAGCGTCTTCGGCTGGACCGGTGAGATCGGGCCTCCCGAGACCGGCGGTTACGCGGTGTGCCGGCTGAAGGACAGGCCGGTGGCCGGCATCATGGCCGCGATCGCGATGGACAACCAGCCTCCGCCGCCCACGGTGTGGACGACCTATCTCGCGGCCGACGACGCGGACACCGCAGCGGAGGCGGTCAGCAAGGCCGGCGGCACGATCCTGATGCCCGTCACGGACGTGATGTCGCTCGGCCGGATGTGCATCGCGGCCGATCCGACGGGCGCGGTGTTCGGCGTCTGGCAGGCCGTCGACTTCCCCGGCGCGGGCATCGTCAACGAGCACGGCGCGCTGATCTGGAACGAGCTCAACACCACCGACCGTTCCGCCGCGGCCGCCTTCTACCGGGCCGCGCTGGGCATCGAGGACGTCCCCCTGCAAGGGGCTGACAACTATTACGCGCTCAAGGTGCACGACCGTGCCGTGGGCGGGATGCAGCCGATGTCCGAGCAGATGGCGCCCGATACGCCGTCGCACTGGCTGGCGTACTTCTCGGTCGCGGACACCGACCGGACGGTCGAGAAGGTGACCGCGGCCGGCGGTGCGGCGCTCCAGCAGCCGTTCGACATGATGGCCGGCCGGATGGCCGTGGTGACGGACCCGCAGGGCGCCACCTTCGCCGTGATCACCCCGAATCCGCTGAACCAGGGCTGAAGACCCCGGCCGGGCCGTCGGGCCGGGCCGCAAGCGGCCTTGCCGGGCCGGCAACCCCGAAGTCCACGGCGCGCGGCGGTGATCGTAGGGTCGGAGCCGTGGCAACTCCTGGATGGATGCCGCCGACGGACACCGAGCGGCGGCTGTGCGAAGCGACGGCGCGTGGTGACGGGGACGGACAGGTCGCCGCGATCGCGGGCGAGGACCTGTATCTGGCGGCCCCGCAGCAGGGTCAGGACCCGCTGCCCGTCTACGACGATCCGGCGGTGGGCGGGACGTGCATCCCCGTCCTGACCCGCGGCATGCTGCCGCCGTGGCAGCCGCAGCAGGTCTTCGACCGGGTGTCGCTGGAGGAGCTGGCGCAGGACTGGCCGAACGACAAGTGGCGGCTGGCGGTCAATCCGGGCACGCCGTGCGCCGCGTACCTGGCGGCCACGCCCGCCCACCGGGCCGGCTGGCTGCGGATCCGGGCCCAGGTCGGGGTGCGGCCGGGCGGGCTGCTGGTCACGCACTTCGGCGGTCCGCTGCACGGGCCGGTGGCGCGGGGGCTGGCGTGCGGCGCGCCGCTGGCGGTGCACCACAGCGTGCCCTGGAACGAGCTGGGGACCGCGTTCCTCGACCCGGCGGCGGATGCCGCGACGCTGCGCGAGCAGTGGTCGGTGACCGATCCGGTGGGCTGGCAGCAGCGCCTGGAGGAGCTGCTGGCGGGCCGGTTCGCGCCGGCGGACGCCGAGGCGGCGCTGCGCGCCCGGGCGGACCGGCGCGGCGCGGACGGCGGGGACGGGGACGGGCACGGGGAACGGGAGGCGGCGGACTCCGCGCCGGCCGCCGCCGGCCTCACTGCCGCGCCGGGCCTGCCCGAGCTGGTGACCCGGTACGAGGAGCGGTTCCGCGCCGACGGGCTGCTGCCGGCCGGCGGCCAGGTGGTGTCCGTGGTGGCGCTGGACCTCGCCCATGCCGTGGCCCTGGTCCGGTGGGGCCTGGGCGCCCGGCTGTGCGCGCCGCCGCAGGCCGAGCAGGCGGTCCAGCGGGCCGCGGCACGGGCCGGGGAGGTGTACGGCTCGTGGGAGGAGTTCGCCGCGGGCTACGCGCTGGGCCGGGTGCTGGCCTTCGACAACGGCTGGTTCGGTGCCGCGTACGCGGAGACGGTGCATCTGCACCGGGTGCTCACCCAGGACGCGTCCTCGCCGTGGCGGGGCCTGCCGTTCGCCTGATCCCGCCGCGGCCCGGTGTAGAGATGGGCCATGGATGTGGCGATCTGTCTGTTCAGTTCCGATCTGCGGGTGCACGATCAGCCGGTGCTGCGGGCCGCGTTGCGGGCCGCCACGCGGGTGGTGCCGCTGTTCGTGGTCGATACCGGCATCGCGCGGGCCGGGTTCGTGGTGCCCAACCGGGCCGCCTTCCTGGCCGGTGCGCTGGCGGACCTCGATGCGCAGCTGCGTGAACGGGGCGGCCGGCTGGTCATCCGTACGGGGGACGTGGTGGCCGAGACCTGCCGGGTCGCAGCGGAGACCGGGGCCGGGGAGGTGCATCTCGCGGCCGGGGTGAGCGGCTATGCGCAGCGCAGGGAGCGGCGGTTGGCCGAGGCGCTGGCCGGGGACGGGCGGGCGCTGGTCGTCCACGACGCGGTGATCACCGCTGTGCCGCCGGGTGCGGTGCTGCCCACCGGACCGGGCCGGGACCACTTCGCGGTCTTCACCCCGTACTTCCGGCGCTGGCGGGCCGAGAGGCCGCGGGCGGTGCTGCCGGCCCCGCGGTCGGTGCCGGTCCCGGACGGGGTGCGGTCCGGGGCGGTGCCGTCGGCGAAGGAGCTGTGCCCGGGCGGGCGGCCGTCGCCGGCGCTCCCCGAGGGCGGCGAGCGGGCCGGCCGCCGCCGGTTCGCGTCCTGGCAGCGGTCCGGTCTGGCCGCTTATGAGGAGCGGCACGACGACCTCGCGGGCGATGCCACCTCGCGGCTCTCCCCGTATCTGCACTTCGGCTGTCTCTCGCCGGTGGAGCTGGTGCACAAGGCGTCCGGGCGTTCCGGGGCCGGGCCCGAGTCCTTCGTACGGCAGCTGGCCTGGCGGGACTTCCATCACCAGGTGCTGGCCGCCCGCCCGGACGCGGCGGCCGCCGACTACCGCGCCCGGGGCGACCGGTGGCGGCGGGCGGACACGGAGGTGGCGGCCTGGCAGGAGGGCCGCACCGGGATCCCGGTGGTCGACGCGGCGATGCGGCAGCTGCGGCACGAGGGGTGGATGCACAACCGGGCCCGGATGCTGGTGGCCAGTTTCCTGACCAAGACCCTGTACGTGGACTGGCGGGTGGGCGCCCGGCACTTCCTGGACCTGCTGGTGGACGGCGATGTGGCCAACAACCAGCTGAACTGGCAGTGGATGGCGGGGACCGGTACCGACACCCGGCCCAATCGGGTGCTCAATCCGCTCGTGCAGGCCCGGCGGTTCGACCCGGAGGGTGAATATGTGCGGCGCTGGGTCCCGGAGTTGGCGGACCTCAAGGGGGCCGCCGTGCACCGGCCGTGGCGGCTCGACCCGCCCGCGCGCGCCGCGTACGACTACCCGGAGCCGCTGGTGGACCTGGCGGACGCGGCGCTGCGGTTCCGGCGGGCGCGCGGGCAGGAGTAGCCGTACGGGCGGGAACATCGCCGCGCCGCGGCCCGGTGGGCGGCGGGCACCGTGGCGTGGACGGTCCCGCCGCCGGGGGATGATGCAGGACGTACCGACGGAGAGGACGGATGACGACATGGGCGACAGCGGGATGCGTCGCGGGATGGACCGGACACTGCTGGACCGGGCCCTGGGGGCGGCCGGGCCCCGGCAGCCGGCCACCCGTCCCACCTGGGCCCAGTGCCGCAACGCGCTGCGCCGGACACCGCTGTCGGTGTGGCACGACGACGTCACGGACTGGGCGGCGAGCCTGACGTACTACTCGGTGCTGGCGCTGCTGCCGACGCTGATCCTCACGGTGTCCCTGATCGGCCTGGCCGATCCGGCGGCCACCGAGCAGCTCGTCGACCAGATCAGTTCGCTGGCGCCGGCCGGGTCGGGCGGGACCGTGCACCGCGCGCTGGCCACCATGGCGCGGCAGCGCACCGCGGCGTGGGTGGTGGTGGGCGGTGCGCTGGTCAGCGCGTTGTGGTCGTCGTGCAGCTATCTGGCGGTGTTCCGCCGGGCGCTGCACGCCATGCACCGGACGAAGGACGACCGGCCGCCGTGGCGCAAGGCGCCGCGCATCCTGGCCACCGCGCTGCTGCTGATGGCGCTGCTGATCAGCAGTGCGGTGGCGCTGCTGGTGAGCGGGCCGATCGCGGCCTGGGCGGGCCGGGCGCTCGGGCTGGGCGATGCCGGTGAGGCCACCTGGAACCTGCTGAAGTGGCCGCTGCTGCTGGTCCTGGCGGCCGTGCTGGCCATGGTGCTGTTCCGGTCCGGGCCACCGAGTTCGCGCGGGGTGCGGCGGGCGGCTCCCGGCGGGGTGGTCGCGGTGCTGCTGTGGCTGGTGTCGTCGGCGGGCTTCGCCGTCTACGTCGACTGCGTCGGCACCTTCAACCGGCTCTACGGCTCGCTGGCCGGGCCGGTGGTGTTCCTGATCTGGCTGTGGTTCTCGCACCTGTCGCTGCTGTCGGGCGCGCAGTTCAACGTGGAGCTGGCCCGGGCGGGCCGGGTGGTGAAGCCGCGCTCGGGCGACTGAGCGCGGCCCGCCCGGGGGGGCACGCGGGTGCCCGCGCCGGTCAGTGCGCGCCGTGTGCCCCGGCGATCTCCTCGATGCGGCGGGCCAGACCGAAGTCGAGGTCGGTGACCCGGCCGCCGATGCTGTGGGTGTTCACCGCGACGGTCAGCCGGTTGTAGCCCAGCGTCAGATCGGCGTGGTGGTCCAACTCCTCCTGGATACGGGCGATGTGCATGACCATCACGGCCGCCGGGAGGTGTCCCGGGAAGTGGTAGCTGCGGCGCAGCAGGTCGTCCTCGACCGACCAGCCCGGCAGCTCCGCAAGCCGCTCCTCGATCTCCTTCTCACCGAGCGGTTCCACCTGGGCGCCCATCGCGTTCCCCTCTCACCGGTGCCGTCGTGCCGCCGCCCGGCGCGATGACGTCCCGTCACCACGGTCCGCGGACGGTTCCTGACAATTCGATCGTACGTCGGACCGCCGATCGATTACGGTCATCGCCATGACGACTGTTGCCGCGCCGGCCCCGCCGGAGACGAGCACGGGTGTGGGCGCGCTGCTGCGCGAATGGCGTGACCGGCGCCGGATCAGCCAGCTGGAGCTGGCGCTGCGCGCCGACTCCTCCGCCCGGCACATCAGCTTCATCGAGACCGGCCGCTCCCGCCCGAGCCAGGAGATGGTGCTCCGCCTGGCCGAACACCTCGACGTGCCGGTCCGGGAGCGCAACGCGCTGCTGATCGCCGCCGGCTACGCCCCCACCTTCCCCGAGACCCCGCTGGACGACCCCGCCATGGATGCCCTGCGCTCCGGTCTGGACCGGCTGCTGTCCGGCTACGAGCCGTTCCCCGCGCTGGTGGTCGACGGGCTCTACACCGTCCAGGCGGCGAACCGCGGCATCACCATGCTGCTGTCGGACGTCGACCCGGCCCTCCTGACGCCGCCGCTGAACGCCATGCGGATCACCATGCACCCGGACGGCCTGGCGCCCCGGATCCGCAACTACCTGGAATGGCGCGAGCATCTGCTCGGCCAGATGGAGCGCCAGCTGGCCCTGATGCGGTCCGCCCCGCTGCGCGCCCTCTACGAGGAGGTGAGCGGCTATCCGCTGCCCCCGGGCGGCCGCGAGCGGGCGTCCTTCGGCGGTCACGCCCCGTTCGCCCTGCCGATGATGATCGAGCACGACGGCCGGGTGCTGTCCTTCATCTCGACCATCGCGACGTTCAACACCCCGATGGATGTGACCGTTTCCGAACTGGCGGTGGAGACCTTCCTCCCCGCCGACCCGGAAACGGTCAGTTATCTGCGGACACAGGCCGGATAGCGGGCCCGCCCGTCACATGGCGGGCACCCGGTCCAGGAAACCCACCACGGTGCGGATCCGCCCGTCGTCGGCCAGCCGCACCACGTCGAACCCGGCGACCGGCGCCGTGCCGTCCGGCGCCACCAGCTCCCAGCCGAACCGCGCCACGTCGTGGTGCCCGTCCACGTCCCCCAGCTGCCGGAAGACGAACCCCGGGAACTGCGCGTGCGCCCCGGTGATCACCGCCGCCAGCCCGTCCTGGCCGGCCACGTCGGCCAGCGGGTCGGTGTAGGTGGCCCCCTCGTCGAACGCGGCGGCGACGGCCTTGCCGAGCGCCTCCTCCTCGGTCGCGTTCCACGCCTCGAAGTAGCGTGCCACCGCGTCCGCGTACCGCTGCTGCTCCGTCATGATCTGCTCCTCGTCACGTTCGCACCACGAATGGGATCCCGGTTCGCGGGCCGGAGTGCGCCGGCCCGCGAACCGATGCCCTCAGCTTGCCGGGCGGCGCGGCCGGGGTCGATGACGTCCGAGGTAATGGCCCTCGTCAGCGGGGGTGCGGGGCGCGCAGCGGCTGCCACCAGCCGGGGTTGTCGCGGTACCAGGCGACGGTGCGCAGCAGTCCGGTGCGCAGCGGCACCTCGGGGGCGTAGCCCAGCGCGCGCAGCTTGCGGTCGTCGAGGGCGTAGCGGCGGTCGTGGCCGGGCCGGTCGGCGACGTGGCGGATCCGGCCCGGGCCGGCGCCGCAGGCGTCCAGCAGCAGCTTGGTCAGGTCCAGATTGGTCAACTCCTCGCCGCCGCCTATGTGGTAGACCTCGCCGGGGCGGCCCCGTTCCAGTACGAGCTGGATGCCGCGGCAGTGGTCGTCGACGTGCAGCCAGTCGCGGACGTGCCGGCCGTCGCCGTAGAGCGGCACGGTCCCGCCGGACAGCAGGGAGGTCACGAAGAGCGGGATGACCTTCTCCGGGTACTGGTACGGCCCGTAGTTGTTGCTGCAGCGGGTGATGCTCGCGTCCAGCCCGTGGGTGCGGGCGTAGGACCGGACGAGGAGGTCGGCGCTCGCCTTGGTCGCCGCGTAGGGCGAGTTGGGCAGCAGCGGGCTCTCCTCGGTCCACGCGCCGTCCTCGATGGAGCCGTACACCTCGTCGGTGGAGATCTGCACGAAGCGCGGCACGCCGGCCCGGCGCACCGCTTCCAGGAGGGTGTGGGTGCCGAGCACGTTGGTGCGGACGAAGGCGTCCGCGCCGGCTATGGAGCGGTCGACATGGGACTCCGCGGCGAAGTTGACCACCGCGTCGTGCCCGGGCAGCAGGTCGGCGAGCAGCGGGCCGTCGCAGATGTCGCCCCGGACGAAGGTGAAGCCGGGGTGGTCGCGCACCGGGGCGAGGTTGGCGGGGTTGCCGGCGTAGGTGAGCTTGTCCAGCACAGTGACCCGGACCTCCCCGGCGCCGGGGTACGCCCCGCCCAGCAGGCCGCGCACGTAGTGCGAGCCGATGAATCCGGCGGCACCGGTGACCAGCAGGCGCATCACGGTGTCCGCTCCGTCGGGGCGTCCGGGGCAGGGGCCCCGGTGCGGTCACCCGGCAAGGCGCGCGGGCTCCTGGTCGTCCGTGCGGGCGGCTTCGGGGCCCGCCGCATCGGCCGTGGGGGTCTGGCGGGCGGTGCGGCGGGCGGCCATCCAGGCGTAGACGAGGATGCCGGCGAAGAGGAACAGCACGCCCTGGTAGATCGCGGCGTAGCCGGCGCCGGCGACGAGCCAGAAGGTGAAGCCGAAGGCGGCCAGCGCGAGGGTCAGGTCGCGGGCGAAGCGGGCCGGGCGGACCTGGTCGCGGCGGCCGGTGAGGAGGAAGTAGACCTGGGCGCCGGCGGCGAGGAGGTAGGGGACGGTGGCGGAGAAGGTGGTGATCAGCACCAGGATCTGGAAGACGCCGCCGGTGCCGAGGACGTAGTTGACGACGGTCAGCGCGCTGGCCAGGATGCCGGCGGCGAGCACGCCGAAGGTGGGGACGCCGCGGCGCTTGATCAGGAACGGCGCGGGGAAGAGGCCGTCCTTGGCGGCGGCGTACGGCGACTGGGCGCTCATCAGCGTCCAGCCGTTGAGCGCGCCGATGATCGAGACGACGGCGGCGCCGGCGACGAGCGTGCCGCCCCAGTGGCCGCCGAACATCGCGTTCACCGCGTCCGAGAAGGGCGCCGTGGAATTCACGAGCTTGGTGTGCGCGACGGTCCCGAAGACCGCGACGGTGCCCAGCAGGTAGACGACGGCGGCGCCGACGGTGCCGAGGACGGTGGCCCGGCCGACGTTGCGCTCCGGGTCGCGGACCTCGCCGGCGCTCATCGCCGCGGACTCCACACCGACGTAGGAGTAGAGCAGGAGCGCGGCGGCGGCGGACATCCCGCCGAGGGCGCTGCCGTGGCCGGCGTGGAACGGGCCCAGGTTGTGCGGGTCGAAGAAGAACAGGCCGACGACCGCGATGAAGAGCAGCGGGACGAACTTGAGGACCGTGGAGACCAGTTGGACGGCGCCCACGTAGCGGGTGCCGGCGAAGTTGGCGAGGGCCGGGAGCCAGAGGGCGGCGAGCGCGACCAGGAGGTCGGTGCCGGCGGAGGCGTGGCCGGGGACGAGGACGTGCACATAGCCGACGGCGGCGACCGCGAGGGCGGCGTTGCTGACCCAGGTCATCGTCCAGTACGACCAGGCCGAGAGGAAGCCGGCGAAGTCGCCGAACGCCTCGCGCGCGTAGACGTAGGGCCCTCCGGTGTCCGGGTGGCGCTCGGCGAGCCGGCCGAAGACCAGGGCGAGGGCGACCGCACCGAGGGTGAGCACGCCGAAGGCGACCAGGCTGACGGTGCCGAAGGGGGCCACGGAAGCCGGGAGGAGGAAGATGCCGCCGCCGATGATGTTGCCCATCACCAGGCAGGTGGCGGTTCCGAGACCGAAGCGGCGGGTGTGCCGGTCGTGCATGGCGTGGTGGGCCTCTCGTCGTGCGCGGTTCACCCGGGGTTACCGAGCACCGGTAATGGTCGGTGATCGAACGGCCGGGGCCCAAATCAACGGGATTTGTGCGGCGGAGGGTGGTCCGGCGCGGCAAAACCTTCGGGGGGCGGGACGTCGGGCCGTAGTTCGTCCGCGGTGGCACCGTCCGGGCCGGCCGGCAGCCGGCCCGCACGAGGTCGCCCGGGCCGGTCCCGTGGCGCCGTGGGAAGACGTCGGTGTGGATCGCGGTACGGCCGGCGATCATGTCGCCGATGACCGCCGCGACGCACGGGGGGGGCCGTCCCGCCGCGGTCCCGGCCGTACCGTCCCGGTCAGCGCTCCGCCAGTACCCGGGACGCCCCCACGGCCAGGTCCCACAGGTCCTCGCGGGGGCGGCCGGTCGCCTCCCAGGCGGCGCGGACCCGGCGCAGCGGTTCCAGCGGCGGCTCGCCGGAGAGCAGGAACGTCGACCAGTGCATCGGCACCAGGGCCCGGGCGCCCAGGTCCTGGCAGGCCCGGACCGCCTCCTCGGGGTCGGTGTGCACCGGGCGCAGCATCCAGCGCGGGTCGTAGGCGCCGATCGGCAGCAGGGCCAGGTCGATGCCCGGGTAGCGGCGGCCGATCTCCTCGAACCAGTGGCCGTAGCCGGTGTCCCCGGCGAAGTGGACCCGCCGGCCGTCGGGGGCGGTGAGCAGCCAGCCGCCCCACAGGGAGCGGCAGGTGTCGGTGAGGGTGCGCTTGCTCCAGTGGTGGGCGGGGACGAAGTCGAGGCGCACCGGGCCGCCGGGCGCGGGGAGTTCGACCGCCTCCCACCAGTCCAGGTCGGTGACGTGGCCGAAGCCGCGCCGGCGGGCCCAGCAGGCCAGTCCGGCGGGCAGCAGCAGCGGGGTGTGCCGGGGCAGCCGCTTGAGGGTGGGGATGTCGAGGTGGTCGTAGTGGTTGTGGCTGATGAGGACGGCGTCGATCGGCGGCAGGTCCTCCCAGCGGACGCCGACGGGGGTGACCCGGGGCGGGGTGCCGAGGATCTTGCGGGACCAGACCGGGTCGGTCAGGAGGGTCAGTCCGGCGATCCGGATGACCCAGCTGGCGTGGCCGGCCCAGGTGAGGGCGACGGTGGTGGGGCCGGCGGCCGGCAGCGGACCGGGCTCGAACGGCAGCTGCTGGATCTCCCGCAGGGTCTCGGGGGCCGGGCGCAGCTTGCCCTCGCGGGCGATCCGGGCCAGCGCGCGGACACCGGGCAGCGGGGCGGTCAGCCGGTCGGTGAAGTCCCGGGGCCAGGTGCGGGTTTCGCCCAGCGGGCGGGGCTCGGACAGGGGCGACGGGGTGTCGGTGACCGGTGCCCGGCCGGCGGCCGCGCCGGGGGCCGGGGCGATGCCGGTGGCCGCTCCCCCGTCCGGTCCCCCGCCCGGTCCGGCTCCGGTGCCCGGTCCGGTGCCGGTGCCGTCCCGGTCGGCGGACTGCTCGGCGAGGGAGCGCTCGGTCTGTTCGGTCATCGAGGGGCTCCATTCGGTGGACAGAACCGGGGCGGTTCGGAACGGGGTCGGGGCGCGCGGGTGCGGCGGATCAGCCGTCCCCGGCGGCCGTGAGCGCGGCCAGGGCACGCGAGAGGGCGGTCAACGCCTCGGTGATGTGCGGGAGTTCCAGCGGGTCGGGGGCGTCCAGGACGCGTTGCCGCAACTCCTGGTCGGCGCCCAGCAGGGCCTCGGCGCCCAGCCGGACCCGCAGCGCGCCCGGGTCGTCGCCGAAGCGGTGCCCGCCGCGCGCCGCCCAGGGCGCCAACGCCCGTTCCAGCGCGCTGGATTCGGCGATGCCGTGGGTGGTGAGGGGGCGCCGCAGCGGCTCCAGGTCGGCGTAGAGATGGCTGCCGGCGCGCGGTGGCCGGCAGAGGGCGCCCGCCTCGGTGAGGGTGTGGTGGAGGGCGGCGGTGAGCACGCCGTGGATCCGGGCGACGGTGGCCGTCCGGGCCCGTACGGTGTCGGGCTCGCCGAGCGCATGGGTCACGGCGCAGGCGAGCGGCCCCGGCAGCGGGGTGCGGAGCGCGCCGAGCGCCTCCAGGGTCGTGGTGCGCAGCTCGGCGCCCGGGCCGGTGTCCGGGAAGCGGGCCAGCGCGGCGGGCCAGGAGGCGGGCAGCAGCGTGGCCCGCAGGTCGCTGATCACCACGACCTCGCCGGGCAGCATCTCGGCGGGGCTGAGCAGCACGGTGTCGTGCGGTTCGTGCAGCAGATCGCGGCGGGTCTCGTCGCTGAGGACCCACAGCCCCTCTTCGGCCGCCGCCTCGCACACCTCGTGCAGCTGCTCGGGCGCGGGGCAGGTGCCGGTCGGGTCGTCGGGGACGGAGAGCACCAGCACCCGCGGGGAGTCGCCGTGCTCGCGGGCCCGGCGGACGGTCTCCAGCAGCGCGAACGGGTCGGGCAGCCCGCCGGACTCCGCGGGCACCGGCGCCCGGTGCACCGCCCGGCCGAGCAGCCGGGCGGGGGGTGCGTACGACTCGGAGCAGGGCCGGGGCAGGACCACGGCGCCGTCGGCGGCGGCGTACAGCGCGAGCAGCAGTGGGGCCGCCCCGGGCGCGGCGAGGATCTGGCCGGGGCCGGTGGCCAGGCCGCGGCGTTCCCAGTAGCCGGCGGCGGCGGAGCGCAGCGGGGCGCCGCCGCCGGGGGGTTCGGCGTCGGTACGGCCGGCGGCCGCGGCGAGGTGCGCGGCAAGGTCCGGCAGGACCGGCAGGCCCACCGGAGGGTCCGGGTCCGGCTCAGGCCGCGGATCGGGGGCGGTCCGCTGCATCCGTACCTCCACTCCACGACGGCGGGTCGATCGTGGGCCCATCACATGATGGGCGGCCCCGTCCACCTTCGCAGATCGCGCCGGTGCCGCCCGGGGGCGACACGTCAGCGACCGGGCCTAATGGCCGGTGCCGCCCGCTCGCTCGTAGCGGTGCACCGTCACCCTCTCCCCCGCTCCCCAGTCCTGCTGCTCGGTGGCGCGGCGGACCCAGCCGCGCCGCTCGTAGAGGGCGATGGCCGCGGTGTCGGTGGCCTTCACCTCCAGCACGGGGCGCAGGCCGCGGGCCGCCGCGGCGTCCTCGACGGCCCCGAGCAGACGTCCGCCGTGGCCCGCGCCGCGGGCTCCGGGGGCGACGTAGAGCCGGCTGACCTCGCGTCCGCACAGTGCGCCGTGGCCGACGATCCGGCCGGCCGACAGGGCGACCCAGGCGGCGGTCAGTCCGTCGGGGGTCAACCAGCGCGCCGGGTCGTCCGGCCAGTGGTGCGGATATCCGCTGTACGCGTGGACCTCGGCCAGAACGGCCGTGCACGCGTCGAGGTCGGTGGCCCTGCGTCTTCTCAGCACCGGAAGATGGAAGCACAGTTCCGGGCGGGAGGGGGTAGGAGGTGCCGCATGCGAACGCTCCTGAGCAACCTCGACCGGCGGACCTTCGACCTGATCGCCACCCGCCAGTGGCCCGGGGCCCAGCGGGTGCTGCCCCGGCTGACCCGCAGCGCCGATCACGGGCTGCTGTGGTTCGGCATCGCGGCGGGTGCGGCGGCGCTGGGCGGGCGGCCGGCGCGGCGGGCCGCGCTGCGCGGGGTGGCGTCCCTGGCCGTGGCCTCGGCCACGGTGAACACGCTCGGCAAGCGCTCGGTGCGCCGGCAGCGGCCGCTGCTGGACGCGGTGCCGGTGATCCGGCAGCTGACCCGCCAGCCGTTCACCTCGTCCTTCCCGTCCGGGCACGCCGCCTCGGCGGCGGCGTTCGCGACCGGGGTGTTCTTCGAGAACAAGTGGTGGGGCCTGGCGCTGGCGCCGGTCGCCGCCTCGGTGGCGTTCTCCCGCATCTATACGGGTGTGCACTATCCGGGTGATGTGCTGGCGGGTGCCGCGCTGGGCGCGGGTGCGGCGTTCGCGGTGCGGGGCCTGGCGCCGACCCGCGCGCAGCTGGCACCGCCGGCCCGGCCGCGTGCGGAGGCGCCCGCGCTGCCCGGCGGCCGGGGGCTGGTCGTGGTGGCGAACCCGAGCTCCGGGCAGCGCACCGGACAGCGCCCGGACCGGGCCGCCGAGGTGCACGCGGTGCTGCCGGAGGCCGAGGTCGTGATGTGTGACGGGCCGGACGGGCAGCCGATGGACGAGGCGCTGGAGGCCGCGGCGGAACGGGCCCGGGAGCTGGGCGGCGCGCTGGGCGTGGTCGGCGGGGACGGCACGGTCAACGCCGCGGCGACGGTCGCGGTGCGGCACGGGCTGCCGCTGGCGGTGCTGCCCGGCGGCACCGCCAACCACTTCGCCTACGACCTGGGGATCGAGAGCTTCGCGGAGGCGGCGCGGGCCGTGGAGAGCGGGGAGGCGGTCGCGGTCGACGTGGCGCGCTTCCGGACCGGCCCGCACCGGGAGGGCCGGTATTTCCTCAACACCTTTTCGGTGGGCGTCTATCCGGAGCTGGTGCGGATCCGGGAGCGCTGGGCGGGCCGGATCGGTGCCTGGCCGGCGGGGGTGCTGGCGGCGTGGGAGGTGCTGCGCTCCGCGGAACCGATGTCGGTGCGGATCGGCGGCGAACGGCGCTCGGTCTGGACGCTGTTCGTGGGCAACTGCCAGTACCGGGGCCTGGGTTTCGCACCGGTGCGCCGGCACGACCTGGCGGACGGGGTGCTGGACGTACGGGTGGTGCACGGCGGCCGGCTGGCCCGCACCCGGCTGCTCGCCGCGGCCCTGATGGGCACGCCGCGCCGTTCGCCGGTGCTCGGCGAGGCGCGGCTGCCGCGGCTGCGGATCGGCGGGCTCGGGGACACCGCGGCGGTCGCGTACGACGGTGAAGTGGCCATGTCGGGCGGCGAGTTGACGCTGGAGAAGGAGCGCGAGGCACTGACGGTCTATCGGCTGCTGCCCGACTGAGCGGAACCCGGCGGGGCGGTCGCGAACGCCCAGCTCGCCCGCATCCTGAGACGGGGCTCTCAAGATACGAGATCGACGCGTACCGTGTGGGTGTCACACCGACGCATGCGAAGGAGTGCCCCCATGCCGCAGGAGTCCGCCGTCTACACGCACGGCCACCACGAGTCCGTACTGCGCTCCCACACCTGGCGCACCGCGGCCAACTCGGCCGGATATCTGCTGGATTCGCTGAAGCCGCACATGCGGGTCCTGGACATCGGCTGCGGTCCGGGCACGATCACCGCCGATCTGGCCGCGCTGGTGCCGGACGGCCAGGTCACCGGGCTGGAGCGGGCACCTGAGGTGCTGGACCAGGCTCGCGCCACCGCCGCCGCGCGCGGGGTCGACAACGTCCGGTTCGTGGTCGGCGACGTCCACGCACTGGACTTTCCCGATGACGCCTTCTGCGTGGTGCACGCCCATCAGGTGCTGCAGCACGTGGGCGACCCCGTCCAGGCGCTGCGGGAGATGCGCCGGGTGACCAAGCCGGGCGGGATCGTGGCCGTCCGCGATTCGGACTACTCGGCGATGACCTGGTACCCGGAGGTCCCGGGCATGACCGACTGGTTGCAGCTGTATCTGCGGGTGGCCCGGGCGAACGGCGGCGAGCCGGACGCCGGGCGCCGGCTGCACGCCTGGGCCCGGCGGGCCGGCTTCGCCCCGGAGGCGGTCACCGCCACCGCGGGCACCTGGTGTTACCGGACGCCGGAGGAGCGGGCCTGGTGGAGCGAGCTGTGGGCGGACCGCACGGTCAGCTCGTCGTACGCCCGGCTCGCGGTGGACGGCGGGCACGCCACAGAGGCCGAACTGCGGCGGATCGCGGAGGCCTGGCGGGCCTGGGGCGCCGAGGAGGACGGCTGGTTCGGCATCCTGCACGGCGAGCTCCTGTGCCGGGTCTGAGCGCGCCCCCGGCCTCCGGGCCGGGGACGGCCTCGGGGAGGCCGCGCTGTCCCGGTGCGGGTGCGGAGGGTCCGATCACGGTCAGGTGATCGCGCACCGGCCGGGGGCCCAACTAGGGTGGTTCATATGGACATTCTGGGGACCTCGCTGCGGGTGTGCGTCGGTGATCTCAATGCCGCGATCGGCGTCTACGAACGGCTGACCGGCGCGGAGGCGATCCGCTTCCAGCGCGGCGGTGTGTCGGTCGCGGCCGTCGGCTGCTTCTTCCTGATGAGCGGCCCCGAGGCGGAGTTGTCGGTGCTGCGGAAGATCACCGCGACGCTCGCCGTGGCGGACGTGGACGAGGCGGTGGCCGATCTGACGGCGGTCGGCGCGGACATCATCGCCGGGCCGGTGCCGACGCCGATCGGCCGGAACGTGGTGGCCCGTCATCCGGACGGTGCGATCTTCGAGTACGTCGACCGCAAACAGGCCGCCGGCGCCTGACGGAACTCCCCCGGCGGCCTGTTCCCCGTCCGGCGCGCCCGCTCGGGACGGCCGCTCGCGGGGTCTCTCAGGACACCTCCAGGACGATCTTGCCGCGGGCCCGGCCCGCCATGCTCCGCCGCAGCGCCTCGGGCGCCTCGGACAGCGGGTAGACCGCGTCGACGGCCACGGTCAGCTTCCCGGCGTCCGCGAGGGCGCCGAGGGCGGTCAGGCGGTCGCTGTCCGGGCGCACCCACACCAGATGGCCGCCCTTCTCCTTGACCTCGCCGTCGGCGATGGACGCCACCCGGCCGCGGTCCTTGAGCAGCTCCTGCGAGACGTCCACCACGCCGCCGCCGACGAAGTCCAGGGCCACGTCGACGCCGTCGGGCGCCAGCGCGCGCACCCGGTCGGCGAGCCCGTCGCCGTAGCTGACCGGCTCGGCGCCGAGGGACCGCAGGAAGTCGTGGTTGCGCTCGCTGGCCGTACCGATGACGCGGAGGCCCCGGGCGACGAGGATCTGCACGCCGAGCGAGCCGACGCCGCCCGCGGCGGCGTGCACCAGGGCAGTCTCGCCCGCCTTGGCGCCGACCCGATCGGCGGCCTGATAGGCCGTCAGGCCCGCGAGCGGCAGCCCGGCGGCCTGCTGCCAGCTGAGCGAGGCCGGCTTGCGCGCCAGGGTCCGCACCGGCGCGGCGACCAGCTCGGCGTACGTGCCGTGCTGGAGGTCGTCCTTGCGGACGTACCCGATGACCTCGTCACCGACCTCGTACTCGGGGACGTCCGCGCCGACCGCCTCGACCACGCCCGCCACGTCCCAGCCGGGAATGAGCGGGAAGTGGACGTTCAGCATCGGGTCGAGATGGCCCGCGAGGGCCTTCCAGTCCACCGGATTGACCCCGGCCGCCCGGACCCGGATCAGGACCGAGTCCGGGGCCACCTTCGGGTCGGGGAGGTCGGCGTAGGTGAGGACCTCGGGGTCGCCGTAGCGCTGCGTGCTGATTGCCTTCATGACCGGGCACAACACGGGGCGGTCCGGGATGATTCCCACCCCGCGCACACATTCACCGGATCGGCGGACGAGTCCTGCGCACCCGTAGGAGGGCCGGCTACACCGGCCGCATCCGGTACTCGTAGCGGTCCGGGAGCGGATGCGCGGACCGGGCCGCGGCACGTACCTCGTCGGTGACCGGCCCGCCGGCCGCGGTCAGCCGCTCGGCGATCGCGAACCAGGTGTCGCTGAGCGTCTCGTCGCCCTCGCGCAGATCGGCGATCTCGAAGCCGGCGTCGAAGACCTCCCGGGCCGCTTCCGGCCGGTCCTGGGCGAGCAGCACCCGGGCGGTCAGCAAGCGGAAACGGCCGTCGGCGGCGACGCGCTCCGGCAGCGCGGCCAGCAGTCGCGCGGCCTCCTCGGTACGTCCGGCGGTGAGCAGTGCGGGCACCGCCTCCCGGACGAGGGCGGGCAGTGCGGCACGCCAGGTACGGGCGGCCGGACCGTCCCCGACGGCCGCCGCGGACGCGGCGGCGCAGACCTGCGCGTACCGGTCGGCGGCCCGCGCCGGTTCGCCCGCCGCCCACTCGGCGACGGCCAGGCAGTAGAGCGGCAGGACGGATGCCTCGGGGTGGCCGGGCGGGGCGGCTGCCTCGGAAGCGGTGGCACCGCGCTCGTGCTTCCCGGCTCCTGCCTCGGGGTCGGTGGCCCGGCCCGGACCCCCGACCCCCTGCCCGACCGCGCGTTCCCAACTGCGGACCGCCTGGGCCCGGTCGCCGGCCTGCCACTGGGCGAGGCCGAGGTGGTGGTCGGTGGCCGGGCCCGGTGGGGCGGATTCCAGCAGGTCGCGCCAGGCCGGTGAAGTCGGCGCCGGGCCGGGCAGCGGTCCGCCGGGCGGCAGTTCACCGGTCCGCAACAGGGCCAGCCAGGGCTCCTGTTCGGGCCCGAGGGTGGCCGGGGCGAACGGCGTACCGGGCAGCGCGAAACCGGCCCGGGCCACCTCCAGCGCACCCCAGCCCGAACCGGTGGCCAGCGATTCCTTCGGCTCCCGGTCCGCGTACGGCAGCCAGGCCGCGTACGCCGCGTCGACGTCCGCGCGCGGCAGGGCCGCCTCCAGCCCGGCGGCGACCGCCTCGCGGGCCGCCGTCCAGTCCGCGCCGTGCACCACCGCGGGATCGGCGGCCAGCGGCCCGTACGCCTCCAGCCAAGTGAAGGCACCGCCGGCGTCCAGGGGTACGTGCTCCAGCTGGGTACGGGCGAGCCCGGCCTGGATCTCGGCGTAGCCGCCGGTGCCCGGCTCGGTGAGCCACTGCTGCCAGCGCCGCCCGGCCCGGCCCGTGCCCCACAGGAAGAGCTTGCGGCCGCGCAGTGCGTCGGTGGACGTCTGGACCAGGCCCCGGCCGGCCGCGTCGAGCGAGGTGATCCAGCGGCGGGCGCCGTCGGGCACCTCGTAGAAGTAGTCGGCCGGGAACGCGCTGCGCAGCGGGTACGTGCGGTCGGCGCCGTCCGACTCCGGGACCGGGACCCGGCGCAGGGTCCGCTCGTAGCCGAAGTGCCAGGCCGCGTCGGCGGGGGCCAGGACGCGGCTGCCCTCCTCTTCGGGGACCGCGATGTTGGACCACCAGTAGGCGGGCACGGTGTGGTGGTGCGGATTGCGGATCCGTACGCCCACGTGGAGGAAGTCGGAGCCGTCCGGCAGCCACAGGTCCACCTGGAAGGGCAGATCGCGCAGCCGCTCCCATTCCCACAGCCGGAGCATCTCGCCGCCGTCCGGTGCCGGGACCCGGGCGGCGTGCAGCGGGGCGCAGGAGAGGGTGGTGTGGCCGGTGGCGCCGATGTTCCATTCGATGCCGCCGGAGAACCACGCCCCGTTGAGGGCGAACGCGGCGGGCTGGAGCACCGGGTTCCGGTAGAGCAGTTCGCGGTCGGTGGGCTTGTGGCGCAGGGAGTACACCCGGCCGCCCAGAGCGGGCAGGACGGTGGCGCGCAGCCGGTCGTTCTCGATGACCAGCGCGTCGAGGTCGGTGCCGCGGCGGGCGCGGCCGTATCCGTCGCGCCGCGCGACCGGCAGGATCGAGGTCAGCGGCCGGTATCCGATCTGGCGCGCCATGTCGGCGGGCAGCCCGGCGTCCCGGGGGATCCGCACGCGGTGGAGGTCGTGGCCGCCCTGGAGGGCGGGGAGGGGGTTGTCCGGACCGAGGGGGGCGGCGGGAAGGGTCAAGGTGGTGCGTCGCACGCTCGTGGCCACGGCTGCCTCGCAAGGGGGGACCGGCCACCTCGGCTACGGCGGCCTCCTGTTGACCATGGAACCGCCTCCCCGCCGGTCTGAACAGGGCTTCTTCCGGCCCGTGGGGTCAGGGTTGCGCAAAGGAGGTCCCGGGGAACGGCGCGCTGCGGGCCGGGGAACGGTGGCGATGCCGCCCCGGGGGCGGTGCGATGCAAGCGCATCGGAAAATCGGGGGCGCCGGCGGACACGGCGGCATAGCCTGTCGCTCCCGGCCCGCTGACACAGCGACAGGAGACCCGAAGACCATGGCGACCCAGCACACCTACCGGGTGATCGTCCGCGGCAAGTGGGACGGCCTGACGGCCGCGTCCCGGGCGAAGCTGCTCGCCGAGGCCGACCGACACGGGCTGTCGCAGTACAGGTTCACACCCGAGGGCGCACTGGCCTACGACGCCGCGCTGCACTCGTTCAGCTACCGCTGCGTCATCGCCTCGGACGCCGCGGACGGCGAGGAGATGGCGGCCGCCCTCGGCGAGGAGAAGGCGGAAGCGGCGCTGACCGCGGCCGGCCTCGGCTGGCGCGACCTGCGGTCCACGGCCACCGACATGGACACCATGAAGATCAACCGCAAGTCCCGGTGACCGGGGGCGAGCCCGGAGCGGGTCAGGGCTCCGGCGCCGGCTCCGCCTCGGGCTCGGGCTCCGGCTCCGGCTCCGGCTCGGTGAACCGCAGCCGGTTGCCGAAGGGGTCGAGGAGGGTGAGGGACCACCCGGTCTCGTCGTGCTCCAGCCCGGGCCGCAGATACGGGTAGTCCTTCGCGGTCAGCTCGGCGTGGAGCGCGCGCACCCCGGTCAGCTCCGTGTACACCACCCCGCCGGGCGTCCCGTCACCGTGGTGCTCGGACAGGTGCAGCACGAGGTTGCCCCGTGAGACCTGGGTGTAGAGCGGCATGCCCGGCTCGAAGTGGTGCTCCCAGTCGACGGTGCAGCCGAGGTAACCGACGTAGAACCCATGGGCCTTGGCCACGTCGAAGATGCGCAGGACCGGCACGGTGCGGCCGAAGGTCACGTCGGTGCCGGGCACCGGCGTCACTCCGTCCCGTCCGTGGCCGGCTCCGCGTCCGTGGCCGGCTCCGTGACCATCTCGCTGGTGATCGCCCAGCGTTCGTGGTCGCGCCAGGCGCCGTCGATGAACAGGAAGTCCGGGGAGAACCCCTCCCGGCGGAAGCCGGCGCGCCGGACGAGGGCGAGCGAGGAGGCGTTGTCCGGCTGGATGTTGACCTCCAGCCGGTGCAGGCCCAGCGCGCCGAAGGCGTGGTGGAGCACCAGGCGCAGGCCCTCGCTCATCAGGCCGCGGCCGGCGGCGTGCGCGAAGGCGCCGTAGCCGATCGCACCGCAGCGGAAGGCGCCGTGCACGATGTTGTTGATCGTGAGGTAGCCCGCGATCCGGCCGGTGGTGAGCTCGCAGAACAGGAAGCCCTCGCGCTGGGGTTCCTGCAGCCTGAGCAGGTAGGCGTCGAAGGCGGCGGCTTCGGCCGGCGGGTAGAGCCACGGCTGGTGCAGCTCGGCGCTGGCGCGCACCGCGGCGGTGAACTCGTCCCGGTCGGCGGCGGTGAAGGGCCGGATGCCCACCCGCGGTCCGCGCGCGAGGTAGCGGTCGTTGATCGTCACCGGCAAATCGTACGGACGGTCGTGCGGTACGGCCAGCGATTACGGTCAGCGCCGCATCTCAGCGCCACACCGGGGCGTCCGTGGCCACCCGGCCGGGTGGGGTCGCCCAGGTGTCCGGCGCGCCCTCGAAGGAGACCGGCGGCAGGGCGTGACGCAGGCGCCCGAGCGGACTGCCGGTCTCCCGGAGGTGGTCCGCCGGGTCGTACCCGCGGCCGCCGGGCGCGGCGGCATCGGCCGGCACACCCATGGGCTCGCTCATGAACCCGTTCACGGGGCCGTCCTCCCCCGCCCCGCCCGCCAGGCCGTGCATCAGCCAGTGGGCGGTGCGGGCCAGGGCGAGGGTGGCGAGGAACGAGCCGCCCGTGCGGGTCTGTTCGGTCAGTGCGCGGAGTACCGCGGCGGCCAGCAGATAGCCGGTGCCGTGGTCGAGGGCCTGGGCGGGCAGCGCGCCCAGGGTCCCGTCCGCGCCCGCCTCGACGACGGCGATGCCGGTCGCCACCTGCACCAGGCTGTCGAAGCCGCGCCGCCCGCCCCAAGGGCCGTCGTCGCCCCACGCGGAGAGCCGGGCCACCACCAGTCCCGGGCGGCGGGCGGCCAGCTCCTCGGGGGCCAGGCCGAAGCGGTCGAGGGCGCCCGGACGATAGCCGGTGACCACGACGTCGGCGTGGGCGAGCAGGTCCTCGAAGGTGGCCCGGCCGGCGGCCGAGCCGAGGTCGAGGGCGGTGGACCGCTTGCCGAAGCCGGTGTCGCTGTGCGCGTCCTGGCTCTCCGGGAGCTGCGGGGCGTCGATGCGCAGCACGTCCGCGCCGAGCAGGGCGAGCGTGCGGGTGGCGACCGGGCCGGCGATCACCCGGGTCAGGTCGAGGACCCGCAGACCGGCGGCGGGCCGCACCGGGTGCCCCGCGAGCGGCGGGAGTGCGCGCGGCGGACCGCCGGCGCCGAGCGGGCCGAGGGTCAGCAGCGGACCGGCGGCCGCCGCCGCGCCCTGCGGATGCCGGGCCCACTCCCCCGGCGTACGTGCCGCGACGGCCAGCCCGCCGGCCGCGTACACGGTCTCCTCGATCTCCTCGGCCGCGCGTCCGGCCAGTTCGGCCGCGACCTCCGGCACCCCGGCGCCGTCCGGCAGGCCGAGCGCCCGGAGCAACCGGGCGCGGTGGTGCGGGTAGTTGGCGTGGGTACGCACCCAGCCGTCGGCGGCCCGCCAGAAGCGGGACAACGGCGCGAACGTCGACATCGGACGGCCGTCGATCCGGAGGTGCCGTTCGCTGACGAAGGCGGTGGCGACCGCCCCTTCGTCGACGCGTACGGCGGGTACCGGGCCGCCTCGGCGGGCCGCCGCCAGCTCGGCCGCGGCGAGCGCGCACACGGCCACCGTGCCCCGCGCCAAGGCGCCCACCGGGAGCCGCGCCGGCAGCAGACCGTCCGGCCCGCGGTACGCAACGCGCTCGATCAGCCCCGGCTCGCCCCCGAGCGCCGCCCACGCCGACGCGGTGCCGCGCCCGCCCCCACCACCCTGTCGTTGCCCCATACAGGCAGTCTGCCACGGCCCCGGCACCCCGCCGGAACGCGCTGCGGTTCGGCTCCGGGCCCCGTCGGCGCCGCCCACCCCCGTGGGGCGGCGCCGACGGGGCCCGCGCCGTCAACTCCGCACCCGCACGCCCCCCGTGGAGTGCGCATACGGACTCAGGGCCATCGGTGGGCGACCGGCCGTCACCTGCTCGCCGCCGGTCGGCCGAGGCCCGCCTCGCGTCCGTCGTCGTACCAGGACGCCGGCGAGAGGTCGGCGGGCCCCGGTGGTTCGGTGGCCCCGCGGAGGTCGGCTGCCGCCGCGAGGGACCCGTATCGCAGGTCCCAGTCGTGCACGGTGCGGGTGTCCGGCGGCACGAGGCGGTCCCCCTCTCGGAGGTAGGTCAGCAGCCTCTCGTGCGGAGAGGACTGACGTTCACTCATGGATGCTCCCCATTTCGGATGTGAAGGACCGGGGCGGGATAGGTCCCACCCTGAAGCCGCGTTGACGCACGGCCTCGGGGCGGGATCCAGCCCGGCAGGCGGCGCCGGGACGGTGGACGGGCGGCGGCCGCCAGAGGGTGCGGCCGCCGGGAGCCCGGGACCTACGCCGGTTCCAGGTCCTCGTCCTCCCGCCAGAACTTGGCCTTCGCCTCGGCCGCGGCCAGCTGCCGGCTCACCGTCGCCGAGGAGATCTCCAGCAGCTGCGCGATCTCGGTGCCCTTCAGGCCCCAGACATGGGTGAGCTCCCAGACCGCCGCCTGCCGCTCGTCGGCGATCGCCGCCTTCACCGACTCCAGCAGCTCCAGGTACTCCAGGCCGGCGACCGGGTCCGGCCCGAACCGCCGCCCGTGCTCGGGCGGTTCGTCGTACGGCCGCTCGCCCGAGGAGCTCTTGCGCCAGTGGTCCCGGAGCTTGTTGCGGGCCACCACGGTCGCGAAGACCAGGACCGGCTTCTCGAACCTCGTGCCCTTGCGGAACTCCTGGAAGATGGCGATGCACACCTCCTGGGTGATGTCCTGGGCCAGGTGGTAGTCGTGGGTGACCCGCGTGACCGAGGCGATCAGCCGCGGCTCGACGGTCCGCAGCGCCTCCATCAGCTCGGCCTCGCGCTCCTTGGACAGCCGGCGGGGTGACTCCGCGGAGTCGCTGCCGCCCCCTGAGAGCTGCCTCATGTGTCGTCCCTCTCCGCTGACCGGGTACCGCTCGGGGGTCCCGGGCTCCCTGGAAGGTCGCGGTGGGGGCCGGAAGTTTTTCATCGGGCCCGGGATGAAAATTCCGGCGGCCCCGGCGGGACTTGACGGTATGGACACTCGCACCGCACTCGCCCTCGTGCTCGGCGGCCTCGCCGTCTACCTCGCCTACGTCAACCCGGTGCTCGGCGCCGCCCTCGGCATCGGCGTCGTCGTGGTCACCTTCCTGCTGACGCTCCTGGAGAAGTAGCCCGACCGGTCAGGTCCGCACCGCCGCCTCCCGCTCGGCCGCGGTCGGTGCGGCGAGGGCCAGGCGGCGGTGGATGCGGCGGAGCATCGTGCGGGCCATGAAGGGGTGGACCCGGCGGACCACGGCGAAGTAGAGCCGGCCGGCCGTGTTGTGGATGCGGACGACCGTGCCGAGGGTGACGGTGCCGTCCGCGACCAGGAGCGAGGCGCGGAAGTCGAGGTGCCGGGCGTCCTCGCCGAGCAGCAGCTCCTGGTCCGTCCGGCCGACGACCGGGAAGGGCGCCCCGCGCAGGACGCCCTGCCACGCCTCCGGGGTGTCCGGCAGGCCGGGCCGGAGGTCCATCTGCCAGGCGTCCTCGAAGTCGGTGCGCGGGAACGCCCGGTGCGCGAGCCGTGCGGCGGCGGGCAGTTCGACGGCCCGGGCGCGGTCCCACGCCAGGCGGTGGAGCAGGCGGATCCACGGGGAGCGGCGGGGCGGCGGTATCTGCCGTCCCGTGGCGGCCCGTTCGATGTTGTCGAAGAGCTCGTGGACGACGGTGCGGTGCATCGCGCGGATCGCGAGGGACCACAACAGCCGTCGGAGCGGCGGCAGTTGGGCCTCCAGAAGGTGCTCTACGCGGCAGCGGTCGGGGCCGTCGGGGCGGATGGTGACTTCGTGCCGGCCGGCGCTGCCGTCGGTGAAGTCGAAGCGGATGCGGCGGCCGGGCTCGTACGCGCCGACGCGGTAGCGGACGAAGCCGTGGCCGCCGTCCGCGCCGACACCCAGCGGGCGGTCGAAGCGCATCGGGGGCCAGGCCGGTGCCGGGAAGAGCGGGTCGTGGTCGCTGCCGAGCCGGTCGAGCAGGGCGCCGACGGCCTCTGCCGGGGCCTGGACGGTGCGGGAATGGACGTCGCGGACGGTACGCACGGAGCACCTCCATACGGTGGCGTATGTTTGACCGTACGGTACCGTATGGATATGGCACGACAGCAGCGGACGAAGGAATCCGGCGGCGTCCCCCGGCAGCGGCTGACGGCGCAGGACTGGGCCGACGCCGCCCTCGCGGCCATGGGCGAAGGGGGTCTCGCGGCGGTGGCCGTGGAGCCGCTGGCCGCCCGGCTCGGCACAACGAAGGGCAGCTTCTACTGGCACTTCGCCAACCGGGAGGCGCTGATCGAGGCCGCCCTGGAGCGCTGGGAGCAGCTCGGCACGGAGGCCGTGATCACCGAGGTCGAGGCCGAGCCGGACCCCGGCAAGCGGCTGCGCCGGCTGCTGCTGCATGCCACGAACCGGTCCGCCGAGGACCCCTTGGAGGTCTCACTGCTCGCGACCGCGGGCCAGCCCAGGGTCGCGGCCGCCCTGGCCCGGGTCACCGAACGGCGGATCGGCTATGTCGCCTCGCTCTTCGCGGAGCTCGGCTTCCCCGAGGAGGAGGCGCGCCGGCGCGGACTGCTGGCGTACACCGCCTACCTCGGGCACACCCAGCTGGCGCACGCCGTCCCGCGGAGCCTGCCGGACGCGTCCGCGCGCGAGCCCTATCTGGACGGCGTGATCGACATGCTGATGCGTCCGCTGTGACGACCGGCGACAGGAGGTTCAGGTGACCGAACTCGACCGAAGATGAACCAAGTTGGCCGAACTGTGCGTAGACGCGCCATGTGTCCGAGGCATGAAGTGGAGATCAGCGCGGCGAATACGGCGCGCTTGTGCGTTGACATCGCACACGCGGGTGGTTCGAGCTCGCTCGAACCCCCTCGTAACGGGAGGCATGTCGTGACCGAAGCCATTTCCTACTTCCAGGACCGCACCTGTCCCTACCACCCGCCCAGCGCGTACCGACCGCTCCGGGAGGGCGGCCCGCTGGCCCAGGTGACCTTCTACGACGGCCGCAAGGTATGGGCGGTGACCGGCCACGCCGAGGCGCGGGCACTGCTGAGCGATCCGCGGCTGTCGTCCGACCGGCAGAACCCGGCCTTCCCGATCCCCGTCGAGCGGTTCGCCGCGATCCGCCGGGTCCGCACCCCGCTGATCGGGGTGGACGACCCGGAGCACAACACCCACCGCCGGATGCTGATCCCCAGCTTCAGCGTCAAGCGGACCGCCGCGCTGCGGCCGGACATCCAGCGGATCGTCGACGAGCTGATCGACCGGATGCTGGAGCAGGGACCGCCGGCCGAGCTGGTCTCCGCGTTCGCGCTGCCGGTCCCGTCGATGGTGATCTGCTCGCTGCTCGGCGTCCCGTACGCCGACCACGAGTTCTTCGAGGAGCAGTCCCGCCGCCTCCTGCGCGGCCGCACGGCCGAGGAGGCGGAGGCCGCCCGGAGCGGGCTGGAAGAGTACTTCACCGGGCTGATCGCCGACAAGGAGAAGCGCCCGGGCGACGGACTGCTGGACGAGCTGATCGAGGACCGGCTGCGGGCCGGCGCGCTGGAACACGACGAACTGGTCCGGCTCGCCATGATCCTGCTGGTGGCCGGTCACGAGACCACCGCCAACATGATCTCGCTCGGCGTCTTCACGCTGCTCGAACACCCCGAGCAGCTGGCGCGGTTGAAGGCCGAGGAGGGCCTGATCCCGGCCGCGGTGGAGGAGCTGCTGCGGTTCCTGTCCATCGCCGACGGCATGCTGCGGGTGGCGAAGGAGGACATCGAGGTCGGCGGACAGCTGATCCGCGCCGACGACGGCGTGCTGTTCCCGACGTCCCTGATCAACCGCGACGAGGACGCCTATCCCGCGCCCGACCGGTTGGACTTCGAGCGGTCCGCCCGGCACCACGTCGCGTTCGGCTTCGGCATCCACCAGTGCCTGGGCCAGAACCTCGCCCGGGCGGAGCTGGAGATCGCGCTCCGTTCGCTGTTCACCCGGATCCCGGATCTGCGACTCGCCGTACCGGCTGCCGAGATTCCGTTCAAACCGGGGGACACTCTCCAAGGCATGATCGAACTGCCGCTGTCCTGGTAGCGGCCATGACGGCGGACGAACGAAAGGGGTCCGGCATGCGGATCACCATCGACCAGGACGTCTGTATCGGCGCCGGCCAGTGCGCCCTGACCGCCCCCGCGGTGTTCGACCAGGACGACGACGGCTTCGGCCTGGTGCGTTCCGGCCGCGAGGACGGCGCCGGCGACCCGCTGGTGCGAGAGGCCGCCCGGGCCTGCCCCGTGCAGGCCATCACGATCACGGACGACTGAGCCGACCTCCCCGCGGACGGCGCGGCTGACGCGCGCGGCGGCCGGACGGCTTCCGGTGCCCGCGGCGCGCCCGCACTGTACCGCCCCGATTCTTGTTTCCCACGGCATCCACCTCATCCGCTACCGCACCACCCCTTGGGTGACCGGCAGTTCGAGGACCCCGGTGTCCTCAGGCGCGCTGGTGACCGTCACCGGCTTCACCCCGCGATTGCCCGCGTAGGCGGAGTCGCTCGCGGCGAGGGTGAAGCGCAACCAGTGCCCCGGCTCGTAACGGTGCACGATGCCCGGCAGTTCCACGGTGAACCGCCGGGTCGCATCGGGCACCCGGGCCGGGGCCACCAACCGGTGCACCAATGTCTGCTTGCCGTCCGGCGCGACGTCGTAGAGCTTCGCGAAGAGCACGAGCTTGTCGGCCGCGTCGGCGGAGTGCTGCACCCGCTCGGTCCGCGGCGAGACCACCTTCAGGGTCACCCTGGGCGCGCCCACCACGTCCACCGGCCGGCCCGTGACCGGCCCGGACGTCCAGTCCAGATGCGTTCCGCGGGCGTCGAACGGTGCCGGGTCGGGCAGTCCGAGCATCCCGGCCAGCGAACTCTCCGAATGGCTGGTGGCGATCCGCAGATTGCGGTACTCGCGGCTGCCGCGCACCACCTCGGCCCGGTTGCCGACGAGCTTGCCGTCGCCGGACAGATACAGCCGCCGGCTGCCGCCCGCCGGGAAGGTGGCGGAGGTGGCGTAGGTGTTCCCGCCGGTCACCCAGTCCCGGTAGTACGCGAAGGCCGGCCCGGTGCCGGTGTGCGTGCGGTGCCGCAGATAGCGGTCGAACCAGGCCAGGATCCGGCGCCCGACGTAGCTGTCCTCCAAGTTGCCCTTGGCCAGGCTCAGTTCACCCTCGGGCGGGTTCTTGATGCCGCCGCTGTGGCCCCAGTACTGCCAGATCATCTTCGCCGGGGTGCCCTGGGCGGTGAGGGCCCGGTAGGTGGCGGCGGCCTCGTTGAGAGTGAAGAGGGTGTCGGCCTGGCCCTGGACCAGCAGCGTCGGCGCCGTGACGGACTTCAGGTACGAGACCGGGGAGACGCTGCGCGCGTAGCGGAGCATGGCCTCGGTGCGGGCGGCCGGGTATTTCCCGGAGTCCAGCAGCCGCTTGGTCTCGCAGGCCCGCGCGACGAAGTGCAGACAGCCCGCGCCGCCGGTCCGGGACGGATCGATGCGGGGGTGCAGCAGCCCCTGCGCCTCGCCGATCAGGAAGAACCCGTTGGTCCACTGCCATTTGTAGGCACCCGGCACCGGCCCGCCGACGCCTTGCCTGCGGTCGGCGTTGTTGGGGTCGAGGGAGTAGGACAGGTCGTTCCAGGTGATCAGCGGGACCAGGGCGTCCACGCGGTGGTCGACGGCGGCCGTCGCCAGCTGGATCGCCCCGCCGTAGGACCCGCCGATCATGCCGACCCGTGGATCGCCCCGGCCGTCCATGGCGACGTAGTCGAGGCGGGTGCCGTTGTCGGCGGTCCGCGATCCGGCCAGCAGGTCGACGAGTTGACTCGCCGCCCGGCCGTCGATCCGGGGGTCGTCCAGGGAGATCGGGCAGCCGGTCTTGCCGAAGCCGAGGCCGGAGTAGGCCAGCGCCACATAGCCGCGGGCGGCGAACGCCTTGGCGAGCGCGTCGGTGGAACCGTCCGCCTTGCTGCCGCCGAAGCCGTTGGTGGTCAGCACGGCGGGCGCGGGGTGGCCCGCGTCCACGCCGGACGGGCGGTAGACATCGGTGTCGAGGGTGCAACTGCGGTCGCCGGCGCGGACGGTGACCTTCAGCGCGGTGACGGTGTACGCATCTCCGGCCGCGGCCGGAGGACCGGTCAGGACGAGGGGCGCGGCGAGGGCGGTGCCGGCCAGCAGGGCGAGGGACGTGCGGAGCAGCGGGCGGGACGCGCGGGGCACCAGGACCTCCAACGGGGACACGTCGTACCAACCAGTCGGTAGCGGCGCGTTCATGCTGTGACACGAGTAACGACGTGTCAACGTTCCTGACGCGGTTTCTCGTAAGGACGTCAGTTCGCCACCGTCCGCCGCACGCACCCGAGTTGGGCGTGCGGCGGACGGGGCCTCCTGGTCAGTCGCGGAGCTCCAGCGGCGGGACGTCGTCGCGCGGGAAGCCGAAGGTCCGGGCGTAGAGGGCGAGTTCGGCCTCCAGGGTGCGCACCAGCGTCTCGGCGCGTCGGAAGCCGTGGCCCTCGCCGGGGAACGCGAGGTAGGCGTGCGGTACGCCGCGTCCGGCCACCTCGGCGAGGAAGCGCTCGCACTGCGCGGGCGGGCAGATCACGTCGTCCAGCCCCTGGAGCAGCAGGAACGGCGCGGTGATCCGGTCCGCGCGGTGCAGCGGCGAGCGCTCGCGGTAGCGGTCGGGGACCTCCGCGAGCGGGCCCACCAGCGACTCCAGGTAGCGGGACTCGAAGTCATGGGTCTCGCCGTTCGCCCAGCCGGTGAGGTCCAGGACGGGGTAGCTGATGGTGCCGCAGGCGTAGAGGTCGGTGGAGGTCAGCGAGGCGGCGGTGGTCCAGCCGCCGGCGCTGCCGCCGCGGATGGCGAGCCGGGCGGGGTCGGCGGTGCCCTCCTCCGCCAGCGCCCGGGCGACCGCCGCGCAGTCCTCGACGTCCACCACGCCCCACTGGCCGCGCAGCCGCTCGCGGTAGGCGCGGCCGTAGCCGGTCGAGCCGCCGTAGTTGACCTGGGCGACGCCGATACCGCGGGAGGTGAAGTAGGCGATCTCCAGGTCGAGCACCAGCGGGGCGCGGCTGGTGGGGCCGCCGTGCGCCCAGATCACATAGGGCGGCAACTCGCCGTCCGACGTGGCGTGTTCGGGGTTGTGCGGCGGATGGATGTGGGCGTGCACGTCCCTGCCGCCGGGGCCGGTGAAGGTGCGGTGCCGCGGCCGCGGGTAGTAGGCCGGGTCCACGGCGTCGGTGTGCCGGCAGGCGATCGCCCGGGCGCGGCCGGTGCAGGTGTCCAGCTCGACGACCTCGTACGAGCGGTCCGGGCCGGCCGCGATGCCGACGACCCGGCTGCCGTGCGCGGCGAGCGTGGGCGTCCACTCCGTCCAGGGGCCGGCGGCGTCGACGAGGTCGCCGCTGACCGGGTCGAGGATGCCCAGCTTCAGGGCGCCGCGGCCGTGCAGCACCGCGAGGGTGCCGTTGTCCAGCGGCAGGAACCAGCGCTCGCCGACGTTCCACAGCGGGCCGCCGAACTCCTCCTCCCGGGCGGGGCACAGGCCGCGGCTCGCCACCACGCCGTCGTCCAGCGCACCGGGGCGGATGCGCTGGAGCTCCCACCAGCCGCCGGGGTCCGAGACGAACAGCAGCGAGCCGTCGGCGTCCCATTCGACCTGCACCACGGACTCACCGGTCGCGCCGCCGCCCGGTGCGGTCGGGCCGAGGTCGCCGACCAGCGGCCGGACGGCCGTGAACTCGCCCTTGCCGGTGCTCTCGGCGAGCATGACCAGCGTGCCGTCCCAGGGCATCTGCGGGTGGTCCCAGGCGAGCCAGGCCGCCCGGTCGCCGTCCGGCGAGATCCGCGGACCGGTCACGAACCGGTGCCGGTCGTCGCTCAACTCCCGTACGGATTCCCGGTGTCCGGCCGCCGAGCCGTCGAGCGGGACGGCCGCGATCACCCGCCGCACGTCCGTCGGTCCCGCGCCGGTGAACTCCTCCAGCACGCACCAGACCTCGCCCAGCTCCGGGCGCAGCACCGGATCGACCCAGCGCAGGCCCTCCCCCACCTCGGAGCGCGGGGTGAGCGGGCGGGGCTCCCGGCCGCTGTCCGGTTCGAAGGCGTACAGCCGCTGGTCGGCGAAGTCGCAGAAGACGATCAGCGGTCCGCGCTCGGTGACGGTCCCGGCCCAGGGCAGGCCGCCGTACTCCAGCACCCGGCTGCGAACGTTCCACGGCGCGGGCAGCACCGTCTCCTCGGCGCCGTCCGCCCGCCGGCGGACCAGCGCCCGGCGGCCGCCCTCGGCGGGGCGCGGTTCGGTCCACCACACCTCGTCGCCGACCACACCGACGAACGCCGGCCGGCCGTCGTGCGCGGCGACCGTCCGGGCATCTATCGGGGACGTCCAGCTGCCGTAGGGGGCCGTGGTCACCATGGTGCGGATCCTCTCCTCCACCGGTCGGGCGGGGCGCGGGCCGGTCAGGCCGCGCGCAGGAAGTGGTCGAGGACCCGGACACCGAAGTGCAGTCCCCCGACCGGTACGCGCTCGTCCACGCCGTGGAAGAGCGCCTGGTAGTCGAAGCCCTCGGGGAGCTTCAACGGCGAGAAACCGTAACCGGTGATGCCCAGCCGGGAGAACTGCTTGGCGTCCGTGCCGCCGGACATGCAGTACGGGACGACATGGCCGTCCGGGTCGAAGCGCTCGACGGCGGCCCGCATCGCGGCGTAGGTCGGCGCGTCCACCGGCGCCTGCAGGGCGACCTCGCGGTGGTGGTACTCCCACTCCACCTCGGGGCCGGTCAGCTCGTCCATGGTGGCGCGGAACTCCGCCTCACCGCCGGGCACGACCCGGCCGTCGATGTGGGCGACGGCGGAGCCGGGGATCACATTGACCTTGTAACCGGCGGACAGCATGGTGGGGTTGGCGCTGTTGCGGACGGTCGGTTCGACGAGCTTGGCGGACGGGCCGAGCTTGCCGAGCAGCGCGTCGACATCGCAGTCCGGCGCGTCGACGTCCACGTCCAGGCCGTGCAGGGCGACCAGTTCGCGCAGTGCGGCCCGTACGGTCGGGGTGAGCCGGACCGGCCATTCGTGCTCGCCGATCCGGGCCACCGCGCCGGCCAGCCGGCTGACCGCGTTGTCGTGGTTGACCTTCGAGCCGTGCCCGGCCCGGCCGCGGGCGGTCAGCTTGAGCCAGGCGGTGCCGCGCTCCCCCGCCGCGATCGGGTACAGCTGCATCCCGCCGCCGGCGTGGAAGGTGAACGCCCCGGATTCGCTGACGCCTTCGGTGCAGCCGGCGAACAGCCCGGCGTGCCGGTCGGCGAGGAAGCCCGAGCCGTCCTCGGCGCTGGCCTCCTCGTCGGCGGTGAAGGCCAGCACGATGTCGCGGCGCGGCCGGACGCCGGCGCGCGCCCAGTGCCGTACGGCGGCGAGCACCATCGCGTCCATGTTCTTCATGTCGATGGCGCCGCGGCCCCAGACCACGTCGTCGACGACCTCGCCGGAGAACGGGTGCACGGACCAGTCGGCGGGTTCGGCTGGGACCACGTCGAGATGGCCGTGGACCAGCAGCGCGTCGGCCGCGGGGTCGGTGCCCTCGATGCGGGCGACGACGTTGGTGCGGCCCCGGGTGCGCTCCAGCAGGGTCGGTTCGATGCCGGCGTCGGCCAGTCGCTCGGCGACGTACTCGGCGGCCGGGCGCTCCCGGCAGGTGCCGTCGCCGGCGTTGCCGGTGTCGATCCGGATCAGGTCGGAGGTGAACCGCACCACCTCGTCCAGCGCCTGCCGGTCCACCCCGGACCCGTGGCCCGCGGCGCCTTCTCGCTCGGCTTTCTCAGCCATATTCTTCCTCCACGGCGGACGACACGACGGTGGTGACCGCCTTGAAGCACCGGATGGCTTCGTACATGTTCTGACTGGTATACGCGACCCGGCGCGCCGCGCTGCGCTCCACGCCGGGCACGCAGGTCGCGGCACCCACCAGATGCTCCGCGTCGAACTCCAACTCGACGTGGAACGGCCCCCGGCGGGCGGGTTCGTGACGGGCCGCCAGCGCCGTGCCCTGGGCGGCCGCGGCCCGGATGTCGGCGGCCGTACGGGCCGGTGGCCGGCAGACCGCGGCGTAGCGCGAGACGTAGTCCTTGACCGCCACGGCGGGCGCCTGCGGGGCGTATCCCTGGGCGTCCTGGCAGGTGCGGTCGTCGCCGGTGACCAGGACGACCGGCACGCCGTACTCGGCGACGACGAGGGAGTTGAGGTAGCCCTCGCTGGCGCGGGTGCCGTCGACCCAGACGCCGGTGAGCGTGTTGGCGAGGTAGGTGTGGGCGAGGACGCCCTCGGTGCCCGCGCCGGTGTGGTAGCCGACGAAGGCGATGCCGTCGACGTCGCCGTGCTGTACGCCCTCGACCATGCTGAGCGACTTGTGCCGGCCGGTGAGCATCTGTGCCCGTTCGTCGAGCTTCTCCAGCAGGAGGTTGCGCATCGACCAGTGGGCCTCGTTGACGAGCACCTCATCGGCGCCGCCGTCGAAGAATCCGGCGATCGCCGCGTTGACGTCGGAGGTGAACATGTGGCGGCAGCGTTCCCACTGCGGCTTGCCCGGCAGCACGTCCGCGGGCCAGGTCACGCCGGTGGCGCCCTCCATGTCGGCGGAGATGAGGATCTTCACGGTCACCAGTCCTATCGCAGGCAGCAGGCGGTATGCACGATTTTGGACATCACTCGTTCACAACGGTTTCGAGGCACCGAACACTCCCGGCAGCGCATGACACCTCGTCCGGCACCCTCCAGGACCGCCGAGTTGGCCGCAACACCGTGGCACCCCCGCAGACCGCGCAGGTGACTCGGGCACGCTCGTGTGGCACCGTATTCCACACAGTTTCTGTCGCAAAGCGGAAGGGCATCCGCCAGAATTCCGATGGAGTTCCGACGGACTTCTGTCAGCCGCCGACGCCCCCAGCCCGGTGGGATAGAACGTCCCGGACCGGCCTCCCACATGAGGAGACAGAGGCAGAATCATGAGCACAGCACGCAATACCAGCCCGTTAGCGCAACTCGGCGACCCGCAGGCCGACGGCGGCGAGGACCAGCTGGCCGTCCTCACCGAACTCGTCATCCGTTCCCTTTGCGAGCGCAATCCAGGCTTCCGAGAACTCCTGGAGCGGAACGACGGGGCGCAGGTCACCCGGCTGATCGCGGACGTCCTGCGGGCCGGCCGGCCGCTGCCGACCACCGTGCGGGCGGTCCGGCTGGCGACCGGCACCGACCTCCACCTCGTCGCCGCGGCGCTCGGCGACTGCCTGGTCAGCCTGCCGGACGGGGCGCCGGGCCTGCTGATCCCCGGCGCGCTCGCCGAGGGCGACGAGGGACGGGCCCGGCTGAAGGGCGTCCTGCGCCACCGCGCCGCCGCGGTCGGCCATGCCGTGCCACCACAGGACGCCGCCGCCTCGGTACGCGCCGCCTCCCGCCTGCTGGAGCTGGCCGCCCGGTGCGACGGCCCCGCCGCGGGCGTGGCGTTCGTCGACGACCACCTGTCCAGCCTGCTGCTCCTCCAGGACGAGTCGCTCACCCGCACCCTCATCGCCCGCCGGCTCAGGCCGCTCGCCGGCCTGTCACCGGAGCGGTGCGCGCGCCTGGAGGCGACGCTGCTGGCCTGGCTGGGCGGGATGGGCGCACCGGAGGTGGCCAAGGCGCTCAGCATCCATCCGCAGACCGTGCGGTACCGGATGCGCCAGCTGGAGAAGCTCTTCGGCGCCCGGCTGCGCGATCCGCGGGCCCGCTTCGAGATCGAGCTGGCCCTGCGCGGCCGCCGGCTGATGGCGGGCACCCACCGGCGGCGGGCCGCCGCGTCCCGCCGCCCCCGCCCCAGCCGCCTCCGGCAGCCGGTGGCCGGCCCCTAGGGGCAGCCCCCGGGGCGCCGCGCCCGCCGCCCCGCGTATCCCGCCCCGTCCGCCCCATCCGTGCCATCCGCCCTGTCCGCCCCGTCCGCCCCTGTTTGGCGAATCTCACACCCGAGCCGCACCCCTTCAAATACGGACATAGCGCCCCATATTGCCGGGGTGCCCTCTGACCTGCCCCGTATCGTCACCGTGACCCATGAAGGGCGCACACGCCGCCGCGCGCGGCCGCGCCGGCCCGACCGCCTCCGGTCACCCGAGGCCGACCGCCACCGGCGGGGCCCCGATACAGCGGGACAGGAACCACCCCCATGCACGGATCACGCCTCCACGGACGACGCCTCGCAACCGGCACGCGCCGCGGGCTGGCCGCGCTGGCGGCCGCCGGATCACTGCTCACGGTGCTCACCTCGGCGACCCCGGCCGCGGCCGGCACCGCCAGCGCCCCGGTGGCCGGCGCCGAGGTCGTCTGCAGCTCCAAGAAGCCCGGCCTGGCCCCGGCCCTGTCCCACGACATCGCCGACGCCCTGCACGGCCGGCGGAGCGCCTCGGCGCTGGCCTTCTACGACCGCCCCACCGGCACCCGCTGCGCCTTCAGGCCCGGCACCCACTTCGACTCGGCGAGTGTGGTGAAGGTCACCGTCCTCGGGGCGCTGCTGCGGCAGGTCGAGGAGGCGCACCGGAAGCTGACCCCGCACGAGGTCAAGCTGACCACCGCCATGATCACCAAGTCGGACAACGACGCGACCAACGCCCTGTGGCACCAGATCGGCCCGGCCGGCGTGCGGCGCTTCCTGGACCTCGCCGGGATGCGGGACACCGTGCCGGGCAGCGGCGCGTCCTGGGGCCTCACCCAGGTCACCGCCGCCGACCAGCTCACCCTGATGCAGCTGCTCACCACGGACGGGGCGGTGCTCGGCCCGGCCTCCCGCGGCTACGCGCTCGACCTGATGCACCGGGTCGCGCCCGACCAGCGCTGGGGCGTACCGGCCGGCGCACCGTCCACCGCGACCGTCCACGTCAAGAACGGCTGGCTGCCGCGGGACACCGGCGGCTGGCGGATCAACAGCGTCGGCACCTTCACCGGCCACGGCCACGACTACGGCATGGCCGTCCTCTCCACCGGCAACGCGACCATGGACTACGGAGTCGCCACGGTCGAGGGCGCCGCCCGCGTCATCCACCGCGACCTGCAGCGCTGAGCCGGCCGCCCACGGGCAGCCGAGGCACCTGTCCTACGCGAGCTCGGCGGAAAGGCCGTCCCGACGGCTGATCTCCAGCACCGGAGCGCCCAGCTCCAGGACCCGCGCGACGATCCGGGCGCGCAGGACGGGACTCAGGTCCGGCATGAACTCGGGGAGCCGGCAGGCCGGTTCGGCGACGGCGCCGGGGAGAGCGGTGTCGGGAAAGTCGGCGTCGGTCACGAGGGTGTCGGTCACGTCGGCGTCGGTGGGGTCCGTGTCGGTCACGTCGGCGTCGGTGGGGTCCGTGTCGGTCACGTCGGCGTCGGTGGGGTCCGTGTCGGTCACGTCGGTGTCGGTGGGCCGGGCGAAGCCGGGCATCCAGCGTTCCGCTGCGGCGCCCGGCCCGCACGGGCCGTCGGGCAACAGGGCGGCGTCCGCGGCGAGGACGAGAGTCGCCCCGGGGCCGGGGGCGGCGAGCGGGTACGCCCACCACAGCAGCTCCACGGGGCCCGCCCCGCCGGTCGCCATCCGGGCCCGGCCCGCGGTGGGGTAGGACGTCCGACCTCCCGACGAGGCGTGCAGCCCGCCGCACCCGTCGCCCCCCTCCGCACCGCTGTCGCCGAGGGCGCCGGTGACCGGCATCAGGTCGAGCGCGGGGGCGCCCACCGCCTCTGCACGGCCGGTTCCGAAGAGCCGGTGGGCGCCGCTGCTCCAGTGGGAGATCCGGCCGTCCGCGCCCACCAGGACGACCGCAAGCGGAATCCGTCCCGGCAGCGCGCGGCGCGACGCGGCCACCCGGGCTGCCGTACCCGACCTGCCGGCGCCGTCCAACGGATCGCGCACCATGGGCGGTTGCTTCCTCGTACCCCGATCGTGCCTCACCGCCATCACGGTACGGCCGCCGGCGGATGCGGTGGGCGGCATTTCCCGAAGAGGCCGAACAGGTGGTATGGCCGTGCAACGGGCGCCCGGTCACCGCCCCTTGGCGCGCGGTCAGTCCTCGTGTCCGAGCTGGAGGTCGCGTTCGGTGCGGCCGCCGCCGGCCACCTGGAGGACGGTGGCCACCGGCGGGTATCCGGCGGCGACCACGGTGTACTCACCGGCCGCGAGGTCCACGAAGCGGAACAGCCCGTCGGGTCCGGTGACGGCGGTGTCGACCACGTTGCCCGCGACGTCCAGCAGGGTGACCCGGGCGTCCTCGACGGGGCGCCCGCCACCGGCCCGTACGGTCCCGCGCAGCACCGCGCCGCCGGCGAGTTCGATGTCCTGGCGGGTCTCCCGCGACGCCTGCACGGTGACCGGCAGCGCGGCCGGCCGGTACGCCGGTGCGCTGGAGGCCAGGGTGTACTCCCCGGCCACCAACTCCCCGATGACATAGCCTCCTTCACGCCCGCTGCGGGTGGTCGCGACGACCTCGCCGCGCACGTCGGTGAGGGTGACCATGGCATCGCGTACGGGGGTGCCGTCGGCGGTGGTGACGGTGCCGGCCAGCCGACCGGCGCCGCCGAGGACGACGTCCAGCTCGACCGGCCGTTCGCCGACGGTCACGGTCACGGCCTGCGGCTGGTGGCCGCCGGCGGCCGCGATCAGCACGTAGGAGCCGACCCCGGGGGTGCTCAGGGCGTACCGCCCGTCCTCGCCGGAGGCGCCGCGGCCGATCTGCCGCCCGGTGACGTCGATGAGGGTGAGCGCGGCCCGCGGCACGATGGAGCCGTCGTGGTGCCGCACCGCCCCGCACACCGGGATGCCCGGGTGCCCGCCACCGGAGAGACGGGAACCACGGCGGTAACCCCCCGTGGGGTACGTCGAGTTGAGGGGATCCGGGTCGGCGGCGGAACGGGCCTGCGGCACGGCGGCCGGTTCGGCGGATGCGGCAGGTCCCGCCGGTTCGGTCGGCTCACCGTAGGAGGTGGGCCGGTCCGACGTCGGGGAGGTCTGCGGGGCGTGGGAGGCGTGGGACACCAGTGGTTTCTCTTTCCGGAAGAAGGCGAGCACGAGGCCCAGGACGAGCACCGGCACGAGGTAGCAGAAGACCCTCGGCACGGCGTGGGCGTAGGCGGCGACGTGGCCGTCGCGCAGGGAGGCGGGCAGCACGCGCACCAGCTGCGGGGCGATCGACTCCGGGCCGGGCAGCCGCCCCGACGCCGGCAGCCGGTCGGCGAACCGGCGGGCCAGCCGGTCGACGGCAAGAGTGCCGAAGAGGGCCACGCCGACGCTGCCGCCGAGGTGCCGGAGGTAGTGGTGTGCGCCGGGCGCGGTGGAGAGGTCACGGGCGCGTACGGAATTCCGGGCGGCGAGCACCAGCACCGGCATCACGAGGCCGAGGCCCAGGCCCACAAGGCCCGTCCAGAGGCCGTAGGTCTCCCGGGAGGTGTCCGGCGCCGGCCTCGACAGCAGCCACATCCCCGCGGCGGCCACCGCACAGCCCAGGACGGGGAAGACCTTGTGGTGGCCGGTGCGGCGGATGAGCCGGCCGGAGGCGCCGGAGGCGAGGGCGAGGCCGCCCAACAGCGGCAGCATCAGCAGTCCGGACTCGGTGGCCGAGGCACCGTCGGCCCTCTGCAGGAAGGCCGGCAGACAGCCGGCGGCGCCGAAGAGGGCGATGCCGACGGCGGCACCGATCAGGCCGGTGAGGCTGAAGAGCGAGTCACGGACCAGCCGCAGCGGGACGATCGGTGCGGTGGCGAAATGCTCGACGGCGAGGAAGAGCAGCGCGCTGCCGAGCGCCCCGGCCCCCAGCCCGAGGACGACCCGCGAGTCCCCGGCGTACTCCGTGCCGCCCCAGCCGGCCAGCAGCACACAGCAGAGGGAGAACGCGGCGAGCAGCAGGGCGCCCGCGAGGTCGGGCCGGGGCCGGTGGAGCGGCCGCGGCAGCTTCAGCGCGAAGGCGATGACGAGGAGCGCCAGGGCACCGAACGGGACGTCGAGGGAGAAGCACCAGCGCCAGGAGGCGTGGTCGGCGGAGAAGCCGCCGACCAGCGGTCCGGCCACGGAGGCGAGGGCGACGGCGGCGCCGATCAGGCCCGTGGAGCGGCCACGGGCCCGGGGCGGTACGACGTCGGCGACGAGGGCCTGGACGCCGATCATCAGTCCGCCGCCGCCGAAGCCCTGAACGGCCCGGAAGGCGACCAGTTCGGCCATGGTGTGCGACCAGCCGGCCAACGCCGAGCCGGCGGTGAAGACCAGGAGCGCGGAGAGGAGGACCGGTTTGCGGCCGAAGAGGTCGCCGAGTCTGCCGTGGAGGGGCAGGCCGAGGGCGGCGGCGAGGAGGTAGGACGTCACCGGCCAGGACATCGCGGCCACGCCGTGCAGCTCACCGACGATCTTCGGGAGCGCGGTGCTGACGACGGTCTGGTCGAGGGCCGCGAGCAGCAGGGCCGGCAGCAGACCGACGAAGACCAGACGGGTCCGGCGGGTGCCGAGCGGCACCGGCGCGGCGCCGTCCGGTGCACCGGCCCGGCCCCCGGTGGCCGGGGCCGGGGCCGTGCCGGGTGCCGGTGGGCCGGTCCGCCCGGCCGGGTCGCTCAGGGTGGTCCCGCCCACGTACTGCTCCCCTCGTCACGCCTGTTGCCGCCCAATTTCTCGCATTGGGCGACAACAGCGTTCAAGCGCGACGAAAGGGGTCGGGCGGTGCCGGAACGGACGTCAAGTGCCTTGTCGGGCAGGCCCCTTGGGCTCCCATCAGGGCTTTCCGTGCGGAACGGGTCCGACGGCCGGGGCGCCTCGGTGCGACCGAAACCACCCGAACCGGTGAGCGTGACGGAACGCGCCCAGGGTGACGCATGTGACGTCCGCGCTCAGCGCAGGAAGCAGCTGACACGCATGACGCACATGACGCACATGACGCCCAGGGGACGTATGACGTCCGATCACTTCTCCATGCGCGCCGCGAGGTTGGCGAGGATGGTGTCGTAGATCCGGCCGAGGCCCTTGGGGGCGAAGGTCCGCTCGAAGAAGCCGCCGATACCACCCGCGCCCTGCCAGGTGGTCGTGACGACGACCCTGGCGCGCTTCTCGCCGGCCGGCGTGACGACCCAGGTGGTCACCATGGAGGAGTTGCGATCCTTCTCCACGAGCTGGCCGTCGGTGGGCTCGTCGACCTCCAGCAGGCAGTCGCGCACCCGCTTGCTCGTGGCCTGGAGCTTCCAGTGGACGAGGGTGCCCTTGCCGTCGCCGCCCTCGCGGACCTCGTACTCCGAGAAGTGCTCGGGCAGCAGCTGCTGGCGCGTGCCGCTGTAGTCGGCGAGCGCGTCGAACACGTCCTCCGGGTCCGCCGCGATCTCGCGCTGCGTGGTGGCCTCGACCTGACCCATGTGTGTCTTCCTCCAGTAGTCGGCTGCCGGTCCTGCGGTGCGCCGCCAAGCCAACCACCACTGGGGGGCGCGCCCAAAATCCGCCCGAGCCCGTCTTGACGGACGAGAAGGGAACACATGTTCTATTATGGTGCCCGGGGGCTCGACGGCATGCAGCATGCAGAAGGAGGCCCGATGCGCTGGGACAACCTGGGTGACGGCCCGGCCGCACTGTTCGGTGCGGACGTGGTCAGCCGGACGTTCGACACCCCCGAATTCCGCGGCATCACGTTCCACGAGGTGCGCGCCCGCTCCCTCGTCAACCGCGTCCCGGGCGCCTCCCGGATGCCGTTCGAATGGACGGTCAACCCCTACCGCGGCTGCAGCCACGCCTGCGTCTACTGCTTCGCGCGCAAGACCCACAGCTATCTGGACCTGGACACCGGCCTCGGCTTCGACACCCAGATAGTGGTGAAGGTCAACGCTCCGGAACTACTGCGCCGCGAACTGGCCGGGCGCCGCTGGCGCGGCGACCACATCGCGATGGGCACCAACGTCGACTGCTACCAGCGCGCGGAGGGCCGCTACCGCCTCATGCCCGGCATCCTCACGGCCCTGCGCGATCACGCCAACCCGTTCTCGATCCTCACCAAGGGCACGCTCATCCTGCGCGACCTGGAACTGCTGCGGCAGGCCGCCGAGGTCACCGACGTCGGCATCTCGGTCTCGGTCGGCTTCCTGGACCACGAGCTGTGGCGCACGGTCGAGCCCGGCACGCCCGCCCCCGAACGCCGGCTGGACGTGGTGCGCACCCTCACCGCACACGGCATTCCCTGCAGCGTGCTCATGGCACCCGTCATCCCGTTCCTCGGCGACGCGCCGGAGCAGCTGCGCGCCACGGTCCGCGCCCTCGCGGAGGCCGGCGCGGGATCCGTCACGCCGCTGGTGCTGCACCTGCGCCCCGGCGCCCGCGAGTGGTTCCTGTCCTGGCTGGAGCACCACCATCCGCATCTCGTACGGCGCTACACGACGATGTACGCGGACGGCGCCTACGCCCCCACGTGGTACCAGCGCCGGATCACCCGCCAGGTCCACGAACTCGCCGCCGAGTACGGCATCGGCCCCGCCCGCTCGGGCGAGGCCCGCCGCATCCGGCCGCCGTCCGGGGACGCCGGCGCCGCCGGGGACTCCGCGCCCGTGGCGGTTTCCCCGCCCGCGGACGATCCCGCGCCTGCACCCGTGCCCTCGGGGCCGACCCAGCTGACCCTCATCTGAACGGGCCGGACCGGCCGCTCACGCCGAGGCGGCCGGGACGGCCTCCAGGGCCCTCGCCAGACGGTCGCGGGCCTCGGTCTGGGCGGCGATCCGCTCGTCGATGACGGCGAGCCGCTCACGGGCGATCCGCAGCCCCTCGGCGGACGGCGGAGCGGTGGTCATGTCGCCGTCCAGGCAGGGGGTGAAACAGCGGACGTCGGCGAGCGTGAGCCCGGCCGCCAGCAAGTGGCGGATGTTGCGCACCCGTACGGCCGCGCCGGCGTCGTAGACCCGATACCCGTTCGCCTCCCGGACGGAGGCGATCAGCCCCTCCCGCTCGTAGTTCCGCAACGCCCGCGGCGTCGCCCCGGTGGCCTCCGCCAACTCCCCGATCCGCACGGGCCGTTCCCTCCCTCGACTCCGGCCTCGCGGCTCGATTCCCGCGCCGCGTCCCGCATTGTGCCGCGCGCCTCGTCCGGGCCGGGACCGCGGGGGCAGGGGAGCCGGGGGGCCGGGGGGCCGGGGGGCCGGGGGGCCGGGGCGGGCTCAGCCGACCACCGCTCCGCCGTCGACCGGCAGGATCACCCCCGTGACGAACGAGGCGGACGGGGCGGCCAGGTGGGTGACGGCCCAGGCCACCTCCTCGGGGCGGCCGATCCGGCCCAGCGGCGTGTGCGCGATCTGCCACGCGCGGTGCGCCGCCCGCTGCTCCTCGGACAGGCCCTGGTGGAGTGCGATCGGGGTCTCCACGGCACCGGGGGCGACCGCGACCACCCGCACCCCGCGCGGTGCGAGCTCCACCGCCCAGCTGCGGGTGAGCAGTTCGAGCCCCGTCTTGGTCGCGGCGTAGACCGCGTTGCCGGGCCAGCCGCGCTGGCCGATCGAGGTGCTGATGTTGACCACCACCCCGCCGGTCCGCTCCAGATGGGGCACCGCCTCCTGCGTCAGCAGTACGGGCGCGACGAGGTTCGTCGCCAGTTGCGGCCCCATCCGCTCCTTGGTGTGGCTGCCGAGCGCTCCGCTGCCCACGATGGCCGCGTTGTTGACCAGGACGTCCAGCCGGCCGTAGGTCTCGATCGCATGGCGGACGAGGGCCGCGGGGACGTCGTCCGCGGTGATGTCGGCGGCGTACGGGACGATCTCGCCGTCCCCCTCGGCGCCCGCCGCCGTCTCCGCCAGCGGCTCGGCCCGGCGGCCGACCGCCAGCACCCGTGCGCCCTCCGCCGCGAAGGCCCGGGCGGCGGCCCGCCCGATGCCCGTACCGGCGCCGGTGATGATCACCACCCGGCGGGGCGGGGTGTCCGTGGGGTGACTGCCGGTTCCGGTGGCGTTCGTCCCGGGCTGCTGCTGCGTGGGCGCGGTCCGCCCGCTGTGCGTGCTGTGTGCCATGCCGGAAGTCTCGAACCCTGCCCCCAGGGGCAAGGTCAAGCGCACGGCGCCGGAACCGCGGGAGCCCGGCAGCGGGAAAAACCCCGGAAGCCCCCTTGACCCGGCCCCTACCCTCTCCCCCATGGACACGGGCAGGGACAAGGGCAGGGGCAGGGACAGGAGGCCGGCAGGACCGCTCCGGATACGGGAGATGGGCGAGGCCGACGTCGAGGCGGTCTCGGCGGTGCGGGTCCGCGGCTGGCAGGCGGCGTACCGGGGGCTGATGCCGCAGGCGTACCTGGACGGGATGAGCGTGGCGGCGGACGCCGAGCGGCGACGGTCGTGGTTCGGGCGGCGGTCGCCGGACGTGGTCGACCTGGTGGCGGAATCGGCCGGTGAGGTGGTCGGCTGGGCGTCGGTCGGCCCGGCCCGGGACCCCGATGTGGCCCCGGGCGCCGAGGAGTTGCCCGCCCCGCGCCCGACCGCGGGTGAGCTGTTCGCGCTGTACGTCGCGCCCGAGCGGATCGGCACCGGCGTCGGCCGCGCCCTGATGGCCGCGGGCACGGACCGCGCACGGCAGAGCGGATACCGCGCGCTGTATTTGTGGGTGGTACGCGGCAACGCCCGCGCCCAGCGGTTCTACGAGCGCGCCGGCTTCGTACCGGACGGGGCGGAGGAGACGTACAAGGTGGGCGGCAGCAACGTCCCCGAGCTGCGCTACTGGCGCCCGCTGTCTCCGTGCTCCCCGGACCTCACGTCGTCTCCTCCCGACCCGACGTCGGACGTCCCATGTGCCCGGGACGCCCCTTGACCCCCGGGGTTGCCCCCTGGGGTCTGTGTTGACCTCTGGGAGTTGGGTTGGCCTCTGGCGGACCGCTTCAGGCGCCCGAGCCGTCCTTCGCGGCGTCTCGGCCCTCCTTCGCGGCACCCGCTCCCCCGTCGCCCCGCCCCTCGTCCCCCGGAAGCTCGTGCACCCCCAGCCGGGCCAGCGAGGCCGCCGCGGCGGCGGCCAGGCGGGGGTGGCCGGTGGCGGCGGTGAGTGCGGGCACGGCGCGGCGGTCGCCCAGGGCGCCCAGGCCCTCGACGCAGGCGAGTGCCACCCGCCAGTAGGGGTTGTGCGGGGTCAGCAGCCGCTCCAGGGTGGCGACCAGCGCCGGTACGGACTGCGGCGCGCGCAGCTCGGCGAGCAGCCGCACCGGGTGCAGGGCGTACGCGGTGCGCAGCGGGTTGGTGGCCAGGGCGGCCGCGGCGCGGGCGGTGCGCGGGTCGCCGAGCCGGCTCAGGGCGTGGGCCGCGGTGGCGCAGCGCACCGGATCGCGGTAGTTCAGCAGCAGGACGAGCGTCTCGAAGGCGCGTTTGTCGCCGGCGCAGCCGAGGATGAAGGCGGCGATCTCGCGGGCCCACAGGGGGCGTTCGACGGCGACCAGCATCCGGGCGAGTTCCTCCCGTCCGGCGGGGGTGTTCTTGCGGGCGAGGCCCAGCAGGCGCTCGTAGGCGACCAGATCCTGTGGGGAGCGGAGTTCGGCCCGCACCCGGTCCGTCAACTCGTGGAATTCGTCTTCCATTTGCCGCTTCCCTCCCGCCGGGGCGCCCCGGTTACCGAGACGTGGCCTGCACCACAGACTAATGACCCGGACTACCCCTGGCGCTGCGGTTACCCACGGGTTAACCTGCTGGGACGAGCAGCACCCCTGCTCGGGCGGCCTGGTGACGCAGCCGCCACAGAGTGAAGTCGGTTCGGCACCGCAACAGCACGACATCAGTACGGAGCACGGCACGGCCCCGGGACAGGGCCCCGCCGCAGCTCCCGCACCGCCGGCGCTGCCAGCAGCGCTGCGGCCTCCGCGGCCCCGCCGCGCCCGGCCGCCGCGTATCCGCTGCCCCTCGCGTCCGCGCGGCCACCCCTCAGTCGTCACTTCTCCCCTGCCCTTCAGGGGAACACCCTCAGGAGTTCGCGATGGGCCCTTCGTCCACCCCTGATGTCTCCCCCGACATTTCCCCACTGTCTCTCTCCACCGTGGCCGTCGTCGGCCTGGGCACCATGGGCACCGGCATCGCCGAGGTGCTGGCCCGGGCCGGCCGCGAGGTCATCGGCATCGACGTCGACGAGGCCGCGGCCCGGCATGCCGTCGCCGCGCTGGAGGCCGCCACGGCCCGCGCGGTGCGCCGCGAGCGGATCACCGAGCGCGAGCGGCAGGACGTCCTGGCCCGTTTCCGCACCTTCACCGATCTGCAGGCCGCCGCGGAGGCCGACCTGGTCATCGAGGTGGTCCCCGAGGACTACGAGCTCAAGCGGCAGGTCTTCGCCGAACTGGACGCCGTGGTGCGGCCGGACGCCATCCTGGCCACCGGCACCAACGCCCTGTCGGTGACCCGGCTCGCCGCCGATTCGCAGCGTCCCGAGCGGGTGCTCGGGCTGCACTTCTTCAACCCCGCACCGGCCATGAAGCTGGTCGAGGTGGTCTCCTCGGTGCTCACCGCGCCGGCCGCGGTGGCCGGGGTCACCGAGCTCGCCCGCGACCTGGGCAAGGACCCGATCGCGGTGGGTGACCGGCCCGGTTTCGTCGCCGACGGCCTGCTGTTCGGCTATCTGAACCAGGCCGCCGCGATGTACGAGTCGCGGTACGCCACCCGTGAGGACATCGACGCCGCGATGCGGCTCGGCTGCGGCCTTCCCATGGGCCCGCTGGCGCTGCTCGACCTGATCGGCGTGGACACCGCCCGGACCATCCTGGAGGCGATGTACGCCGAGTCCCAGGACCGGCTGCACGCCCCGGCGCCGATCCTGGGCCAGCTGGCCGAGGCCGGGCTGACCGGCCGCAAGGCGGGCCGCGGCTTCTACTCGTACGAGGCGCCGGGTTCGGCCACGGTCGTGCCGGACGCGGAGAGCCCGGCGGTCACCGGTGAGGCCGCGGCCGGGCGCACGGTCACCCGGGTCGGCGTGGCCGGTTCCGGGACGATGGCCAGCGGCATCGCCGAGGTCTTCGCCAAGGCGGGGTACCAGGTCGTGCTGGCCGCCCGCAGCCCGGAGAAGGCGGAGAAGGCGAAGGCCCGGATCGCCAAGTCGCTGGGCCGGTCCGTGGACAAGGGCCGGCTGACCGCCGAGGCCCGGGACGCGGCGCTGGCGGCGATCACCCCGGCCGGGACGCTGGACGCGTTCGCGGACGTGGACCTCGCGGTCGAGGCGGTGGCCGAGGACCTGGCCGTCAAGCAGGAGCTGTTCCGGACGCTGGACAAGGTCTGCAAGCCGGGCGCGGTCCTGGCCACCACGACCTCGTCGCTGCCGGTCGTGGCCTGCGCCCGGGCCACCTCGCGCCCGCAGGACGTCATCGGGATGCACTTCTTCAACCCGGCGCCGGCGATGAAGCTGGTCGAGGTGGTGCGGACGGTCCTGACCTCCGACGAGGTGCACGCGACCGTGCGGGAGGTGTGCGCCAAGGTCCGCAAGCACCCGGTGGACTGCGGCGACCGGGCCGGCTTCATCGTGAACGCGCTGCTGTTCCCGTACCTGAACAACGCGATCAAGATGGTCCAGGAGCACTACGCCTCGCTGGACGACATCGACGCGGCGATGAAGCTCGGCGGCGGCTACCCGATGGGCCCGTTCGAGCTCCTCGACGTGGTCGGCCTGGACGTCTCGCTGGCCATCGAGAAGGTCCTGCACGCCGAATTCCGCGACCCGGGGCTGGCCCCCGCGCCGCTGCTGGAGCACCTCGTCGCGGCGGGGTGCCTCGGACGCAAGACGGGCCGCGGCTTCCGTGAGTACGCCCGGCGCTGACCCGTGGGGGCGCCCCCGCCCGGACGGGGCCGGCTGGGGTGGACTGCTGGAGCCGGACGGCGGTCCACCCCCGCTCACAAGGGCGGAGGTGGGACCTCATGCCGCAGGCCGGGTAAATATGCAGTACCGTCCCCACATGTCCCAGCCCGCTCGTACGCAGCCCTCCGACGCCCCCGACAGCAGCACTCCCGGCACCCGCCGCGCGGCCGCGCAACGGCTCAAAATGCGCCGCGAATTGTCGGCGGCGGCCATGGAGCTGTTCGCGACCAAGGGCTACGAGGCGACGACGGTCGACGAGATCGCGGCCGCCGCGGGCGTCGCCCGGCGGACGTTCTTCCGCCACTTCCGCTCCAAGGAAGAGGCGATCTTCCCCGACCACGACGACACCCTGGTGCGCGCCGAGGCGGTCCTGGACGCCGCCCCGCCGCACGAGAACCCGCTCGACACGGTCTGCCGCGGCATCAAGGAGGTCATGCGGATGTACGCGGCCTCGCCGGCCGTGTCCGTGGCCCGCTACCGGCTGACCCGCGAGGTGCCCACCCTCCGCGAGGCCGAGATCGCCTCGGTGGCCCGCTACGAGCGGCTGTTCACCCGCTATCTGCTGGGCCACTTCGACGAGGGCGCGCACCGCGAGGGCGATGACGACCCGCTGCTGGCGGAGGTCGCCGCGTCCGCCGTGGTCACCGCGCACAACCACGTCCTGCGCCGCTGGCTGCGGGCCGGCGCGGAGGGCGACGTGGAGGCCCAGCTGGACCACGCCTTCGAGATCGTCCGGGAGACCTTCGGCGCCGGGATCGGCGCGGGCCGCACCACGACGGGCGAGCAGCCCCCGGCGTCCGTCTCCCGGGAGGGCGAGGTGCTGGTCGCGGTGGCCCGCACGGACGCCCCGCTGGAGGAGGTCATGCGCACCATCCGCAAGGCGATCAAGGACCGGAGATGATCCCGTAACGGCCTGACGGGCCCGGCTCGCTCGTGCTATCCACTACGGCGTGGCGGACGCGAGCGAGGCGGGGCCGGCTCCGGCCACCCACAACACGATCAGCGGCGGGCAGGCCCGCGACGTCATCCAGGGCGGCGTCGTCCAGATCTACCCGGCGCCCGCCCCGGTCCGCTCCCTGAACGCGCTGCCGCCCCGTCCGGCCGCCCTGCTCGGCCGCTCCGGCCCGCTCGCCACGCTGCTGGCCCTGCTGAAGCCCGGCGACCGCGCCGGGGCGCCCACCGCGATAGCCGTCACCGGTGAGGGCGGGGTGGGCAAGTCGGCCCTGATGGCGGCCGCCGCGCACGAGGCGCACAGGTGGTTCCCCGGCGGGGTGCTCTACGAGGACGCCCGGGCGCACGGCGGCGGGGAGCCGATGAGCATCGAGGAGCTGCTGGGCACCTGGCTGCGGGCGTTCGGCATCCCCGGCGACCAGCTCCAGCCGCACCGGGCCGGGCTGCTCGGCCAGTTCCGCAGCCGGCTCCGGGAGGCGGAGGAGGCGCTGCTGATCCTGCTCGACGACGCCGCGCCGGACGAGCACCTCGTGCCGCTGATACCCCCCGACAGCCGCCACCGCCTCCTGGTCACCGTCCGGACCGCCCCGGAGGACGCGCGGGTCGCCGTGCTGCGGCTGGACACGCTCAGCCCGAAGGATTCCCTGGCGCTGCTGGAGGCCGCCGCCGGCGAGCCGGTCCCGGCGGCGCAGCTGGACGAGATCGCCGCGCTCTGCGGCCATCTGCCGCTGGCGCTGGACGTGGTGGCCGGCCGTCTGCGGGACGGCGACGACAGCGCGCAGCGCATCCTGGCCGCGTTACGCCCGCCCGGTGAGCGGCTGGCCGAACTCGACCCGGTACGGCAGGCGTTCGAGGCCTCGTACCAGGCGCTCGACGACCCGGACGCGCGGATGCTGCGCCGTCTGGGGCTGCACCCGGGCACCGAGATCGACGCCGAGTCGGCCGCCGCGCTGGCCGGGGTCTCACCGGCGGAGGCGGACCGTGCGCTGCGCCGCCTGGTCAGGGCCCAGTTGCTGCGCCCCACCGGCCGCGAGGGCCGGGTCCGCTTCCACGACCTGCTGCAGCTGTTCGTCGGTGAACTGGCCTCGCAGGAGCCGGAGTCGGCGCGTGGTGCGGCGCTGGAGCGGCTGATGGCCCACTACGGCGAGCGGGCCGCCACCGCCGACGACGCCTGGTTCGACCGGGAGCGCGGGGCGGTGGCGGCGGCCCTGGCGGAGGCGGTGGACCAGGGCCGGTACGAGCGGGTCGCGCCGGTGGTGGACCACCTGGTGGCGTATCTGCTGCGGCGCACCCGCACCGTGGACGCGCTGTTCGTGCTGCGGCAGGGCGTCCTCGCGGCCCGGCACCGCGCCGACCACCACCGGGAGGCGGAGCTGCTGCGGATGATGCGGCGCCACTACCGTGCGCTGGAGCGCTGGCCGGAGGCCCGGTCCTGCGCGGAGGCGGGCCATCTGGCGCGTATCCGGGCCGGTGTGCGCTCGCCGGAGCTGGACGACGACCTCGGCGAGCAGGCGGCCGAGCACGATGACCACGGGGCAGCGGCGCACCACCACGGGCGGGCGGTGCGCGGCTGGGCGCTGCGGGGTGACCGGCACCGGCTGGCGGCCTCGCTGCTGGCGCGGGGGGACGCGGAGGAGCGGCTGGGGCGCGCCCGGGACGCGGCGCTCTCGTACCGCCGGGCGGTGGCGACGGCGCACGACGGCGACCTCACGGTCGTGGCGCACGCCTGGCTGAGACTGGCCGGGTGCGCGGCGTACCGGCACGACCAGCGGCAGGTCCTGGAGCTGCTGCGCCGCGGGCTGGAGGTGGCGCGCAGGTCGGGGGACGTCCGGGTGACGGTCGAGGCGCTGGCGCTGCTGTTGGAGGCGGAGCAGGAGGCGGGGCGGCCGGGGGCGGCCGAGCAGCTGCTCCGGGAGGCGCTCAGCGAGGCCGGGGCGCACCACCTGCCGCTGCTGCGGGAGCGCCTGCTGGCGATCAAGTGGCCGTGGCTGAAGCTGGCCGCGGAGCCGGAGGCCGCCGCCGCGCCCCGTACGGGGACGGACCGCGCCCCGCAGGAGCCGCCGCCCGCCGTGCCGGGACCGCCCGTGGAGCAGGCGGCCCGCCATGTGCGCCCGGTGCTGCTGCGGCTGCTCGCCCTGCCGTTCTGCGGGGCGCTCTGGGCGCTCGGCTGCCTGACCGTGGCGCTGCTGGAGGGCGGGCCGGTGGCCCTGTGGCCGGCGCAGCTGGCGCTGGCCGGCGGCACGGCCTGGGCGGCCCGGCGGGTCTGGCAGCGCAGCCGCGGCAGCCGGCTCGGCGATCTGGCCGCGGTCGGCCTGCACCGCTTCCACGCGGTGGGCGCGGCCGGGCTGCTGGTGGCCGGGGTCCGGGCCGGTGCGCCGGGCGGCAGTGCCGTCGCCGCGGGGCTGCTGGCCCTGCACACCGCGGCGCAGCTGTGGCCGGCCGCCCGGGATCGCCTGAGGTCCCGGGCCTGACCGGGACACGACCCACCCGAACGGCGTAACCACACCACTGCTCACCTGCTGTGATTTCGTGATTCCGGTGTGTCACCGCCATGCCCCCTATCGGCCCATCTGCCGCTCATACGTGCCGGCCAAATGACATCTGAGAGAAATTCTTGGCACTCAGTGTCTTGTCGACTGGCACGCGGTGTCATACGTTGAGGGTGTCCGGGCGACCGGCGGACGAGGCGATCCTCGTGCGCCGGCTGTCCCAACAGCCCTCCCCGGCTGCCGCCCGGACGCCTGCGTCACAGGCACACCGCCCGGCACCCGCCGGGCTCCGCGCTCACCAAGGCGCTGCCAGGCACCACGGCCGACGCCTCCGCGACACCGGCGGAGACGGCGGCGGCGGCGCCACCCCGGCCGAACCGACGGCACCACCTCCCGCACCACCCCCGACGTTCCCTCAAGCCGTTCTCAACGAATCCCCTGGCTCTCGGCTCCGCTCGAGCAGGGGAGGCTGCACCCGCCGGAGGCACACCGTGAACGAGATCCTGGACGCAATCCTTGCGCCTGACACCACCAGCGCCGACTTCGCCGCGCTGACCATCCCCGAGTCCTACCGCGCGGTGACCGTGCACAAGGACGAGGCCGAGATGTTCGCCGGCCTGCCCAGCAAGGAGAAGGACCCGCGCAAGTCGCTGCACGTCGACGACGTCCCGGTCCCCGAACTCGGCCCCGGCGAGGCGCTGGTGGCCGTGATGGCCTCCTCCGTCAACTACAACTCCGTCTGGACCTCGATCTTCGAGCCGCTGTCGACCTTCGGGTTCCTGGAGCGCTACGGCAAGCTCTCCGAGCTCACCAAGCGGCACGACCTGCCGTACCACGTCATCGGCTCCGACCTGGCCGGCGTCGTGCTGCGCACCGGTCCGGGCGTCAACGCCTGGCAGCCCGGCGACGAGGTCGTGGCGCACTGCCTGTCCGTCGAGCTGGAGTCCTCCGACGGCCACAACGACACCATGCTCGACCCCGAGCAGCGCATCTGGGGCTTCGAGACCAACTTCGGCGGCCTGGCCGAGATCGCGCTGGTCAAGTCCAACCAGCTGATGCCCAAGCCCCAGCACCTGAGCTGGGAGGAGGCGGCGGCCCCGGGCCTGGTCAACTCGACCGCGTACCGCCAGCTGGTCTCCCGCAACGGCGCCGGCATGAAGCAGGGCGACAACGTCCTGATCTGGGGCGCCAGCGGCGGCCTCGGCAGTTACGCCACCCAGTTCGCGCTGGCCGGCGGCGCCAACCCGATCTGTGTCGTCTCCAGCCCCGAGAAGGCCGACATCTGCCGTGCCATGGGCGCCGAGGCGGTCATCGACCGCAACGCCGAGGGCTACAAGTTCTGGAAGGACGAGCGCACCCAGGACCCGAAGGAGTGGAAGCGCTTCGGCAAGCGCATCCGCGAGTTCACCGATGGCGAGGACATCGACATCGTCTTCGAGCACCCGGGCCGCGAGACCTTCGGCGCCTCGGTCTACGTCACCCGCAAGGGCGGCACCATCACCACCTGCGCCTCCACCTCGGGCTACATGCACGAGTACGACAACCGCTACCTGTGGATGTCGCTGAAGCGCATCATCGGTTCGCACTTCGCCAACTACCGCGAGGCGTGGGAGGCCAACCGCCTGATCGCCAAGGGCAAGATCCACCCCACCCTGTCGAAGACCTACACCCTGGAGGAGACCGGGCAGGCGGCGTACGACGTGCACCGCAACCTGCACCAGGGCAAGGTCGGCGTGCTGGCGCTCGCGCCCGAGGAGGGCATGGGCGTGCGCGACGAGGAGATGCGCGCCAAGCACCTCGACGCCATCAACCGCTTCCGGAACGTCTGAGGCCGGGAGGCACCCATGACAGAACGTCACCCTCAGTCCCAGGGGCGCAGGGAACGGGACCGGCCGTGGCTGATGCGCACGTACGCCGGTCACTCCACGGCGGAGGCGTCGAACGAGCTGTACCGGCGCAATCTCGCCAAGGGCCAGACCGGTCTGTCGGTGGCGTTCGACCTGCCGACGCAGACCGGCTACGACCCCGACCACGTCCTCGCCCGCGGCGAGGTCGGCCGGGTCGGGGTCCCGGTCTCCCACCTCGGTGACATGCGGCGGCTGTTCCAGGACATCCCCCTGGACCAGATGAACACCTCGATGACCATCAACGCCACCGCCATGTGGCTGCTGGCGCTCTACCAGGTGGTCGCGGAGGAGCAGGGCGCGGACATCACCAAGCTCCAGGGGACGACCCAGAACGACATCGTCAAGGAGTACCTGTCGCGCGGGACGCACGTCTTCCCGCCGGGGCCGAGCCTGCGGCTCACCACCGACATGATCACGTACACGGTGGCCCACATCCCCAAGTGGAACCCCATCAACATCTGCTCGTACCACCTGCAGGAGGCCGGGGCGACCCCGGTCCAGGAGATCGCGTACGCGATGAGCACGGCCATCGCCGTCCTCGACGCGGTGCGGGACTCCGGGCAGGTGCCGCCGGAGAAGTTCGGCGACGTGGTCGCCCGGATCTCCTTCTTCGTGAACGCCGGTGTCCGGTTCATCGAGGAGATGTGCAAGATGCGCGCCTTCGGCCGCATCTGGGACCACATCACCCGCGAGCGGTACGGCATCGAGAACCCCAAGCAGCGGCGCTTCCGCTACGGCGTCCAGGTCAACTCGCTCGGGCTGACCGAGGCCCAGCCGGAGAACAACGTCCAGCGGATCGTGCTGGAGATGCTGGCCGTGACGCTGTCCAAGGACGCCCGCGCCCGGGCGGTCCAACTCCCGGCCTGGAACGAGGCGTTGGGCCTCCCCCGGCCCTGGGACCAGCAGTGGTCGCTGCGCATCCAGCAGGTCCTCGCGCACGAGAGCGACCTGCTGGAGTACGAGGACATCTTCGCCGGCTCGCACGTCATCGAGGCCAAGGTGGACGCGCTGGTCACCGACTGCCTGGCCGAGATCGAGCGGATCCAGGAGATGGGCGGCGCGATGGCCGCGGTGGAGTCCGGCTACCTCAAGTCGCAGCTGGTGTCCGCGCACGCCGAGCGGCGGGGCCGGATCGAGGCCGGCGAGGAGAAGATCGTCGGTGTGAACTGCTTCGAGTCCACCGAGCCCAACCCGCTCACCGCGGACCTCGACACCGCCATCATGACCGTCGACCCGGCCAACGAGGCGCGGGTGGTACGGGGGCTGCACGACTGGCGGGACAACCGTGAGGAGGGCCGCGCCCAGGAGGCGCTGTCGGCGCTGAAGAAGGCGGCGGCCGGCGACACCAACCTCTTCGCGGCGACCCTGGAGTGCGCACGTGCCGGTGTGACGACCGGCGAGTGGGCCTGGGCCCTGCGGGACGTCTTCGGCGAGTTCCGGGCACCCACGGGCGTCTCCAGCGCCCCGCTGGCGGTCCCGGCCGAGGAGGGCAGCCCGCTGGCCGCGGTCCGCGAGAAGGTCGCCAAGACGGCCGCCGAGCTCGGCAGCGGCAAGCTGCGGCTGCTGGTCGGCAAGCCCGGGCTGGACGGGCACAGCAACGGCGCCGAGCAGATCGCCGTACGCGCCCGCGACGCCGGCTTCGAGGTGATCTACCAGGGCATCCGGCTGACGCCGGAGCAGATCGTCTCGGCGGCGGTCGCCGAGGACGTGCACTGCGTGGGCCTGTCCATCCTGTCCGGCTCGCACACGGAGCTGGTGCCGGACGTGCTGGCCCGGCTGCGGCGGGCCGGCGTCGACGACATCCCGGTCATCGTCGGCGGCATCATTCCCTCCGCCGACGCGACCGCGCTCCGGGAGGCCGGAGTGGCGGCCGTCTTCACGCCGAAGGACTTCGGTATTACGGAGATCATCGGCCGTATCGTCGACGAGATCCGCACGGCGAACCAGCTCGACCCCTTGGAGGTCCCCGCATGACGGTGGTGAACCGGCAGCGACCGAGGCGCTCCTGCCTCGCGGTACCCGGCAGCAATCCGCGGTTCCTGGAGAAGGCCCAGGGCCTGCCGGCGGACCAGGTGTTCCTGGACCTGGAGGACGCCTGCGCGCCGCTCGCCAAGGAGGGCGCCCGGCACACCGTCGTCGAGGCGCTGAACGAGGGCGACTGGACCGGCAAGACCCGGGTCGTGCGGGTCAACGACTGGACGACGCACTGGACGTACCGGGACGTCATCACGGTCGTCGAGGGCGCCGGGCCGAACCTGGACTGCATCATGCTCCCGAAGGTCCAGGACGCCCAGCAGATCGTGGCGCTGGACCTGCTGCTGACGCAGATCGAGAAGACGATGGGCTTCGAGGTCGGCCGGATCGGCATCGAGGCGCAGATCGAGAACGCCAAGGGCCTGGTGAACGTCGACGCGATCGCCGGCGCCTCGCCGCGGCTGGAGACCATCATCTTCGGCCCGGCCGACTTCATGGCGTCGATCAACATGAAGTCCCTGGTGGTCGGCGAGCAGCCGCCCGGCTATGGCGCGGACGCGTATCACTACATTCTGATGCGCATTCTGATGGCGGCACGGACCTACGATTTGCAGGCAATCGACGGCCCGTACCTTCAGATCAAGAACGTGGAGGGGTACCGGGAGGTCGCCGGCCGCGCCGCCGCTCTCGGCTTCGACGGCAAGTGGGTGCTGCACCCGGGCCAGGTCGAGGCCGCCAACGAGGTGTTCTCACCGTCCCAGGAGGACTACGACCACGCCGAGCTGATCCTGGACGCCTACGAGTGGCACACCTCGGAGGCGGGCGGCAAGAAGGGATCCGCCATGCTCGGTGACGAGATGATCGACGAGGCGAGCCGGAAGATGGCGCTGGTCGTCGCCGGCAAGGGCCGGGCCGCCGGCATGATCCGTACATCCAAGTTCGAAGCCCCGGAGGCATGAGCGCGATGCAGTTCGGCCGCACCTATGAAGAGTTCACCGTCGGCGACGTGTACAAGCACTGGCCCGGGAAAACGGTCACCGAATACGACGACCACCTCTTCTGTCTGCTCACGATGAACCATCACCCGCTGCACATGGACAGCAACTACGCGGAGCGGACCACCGACTTCGGCAAGAACGTCGTGGTCGGGAATTACATCTATTCGCTGCTGCTGGGCATGTCGGTGCCGGACGTCTCCGGAAAGGCCATCGCCAATCTCGAGATCGAGTCGCTGAAGCACGTCGCGCCGACCTTCCACGGCGACACGATCTACGGCGAGACCACGGTGCTCGACAAGACGCCCTCGAAGTCGAAGTCGGACCGCGGGATCGTGTACGTGGAGACCAAGGGCTACAAGCAGGACGGCACCCTGGTCTGCGTCTTCCGCCGCAAGGTCATGGTCCCCACGGCCACGTACATCAAGGAGCGCGGCGGCGAGCAGCCCGGCCGCCCCGAGCTGGCGGCCCCCGCGGCCAAGAAGGAGAAGTGACCGCCATGACCCGTCTTGCGCAGACCGAGGGCCTGACCGACATCCAGCGGGAAATCCTCTCCACCGTCCGCGACTTCGTGGACAAGGAGATCCTGCCGGTCGCCACGGAGCTGGAACACCGCGACGAATACCCGGCGCAGATCGTCGAGGGCCTGAAGGAACTCGGCGTCTTCGGCCTGATGATTCCCGAGGAGTACGGCGGGCTGGGTGAGTCCCTTCTCACGTACGCGCTGACCGTCGAGGAGATCGCCCGCGGCTGGATGAGCGTCTCGGGCATCATCAACACCCACTTCATCGTGGCGTACATGCTCAAGCAGCACGGCACGCAGGAGCAGAAGGACTATTTCCTGCCGAAGATGGCGGCCGGCGAAATCCGGGGCGCCTTCTCGATGTCGGAGCCGGCGCTCGGCTCGGACGTCTCGGCCATTTCCTCCAAGGGTGTCCGGGACGGCGACGATTACGTCCTCAACGGCCAGAAGATGTGGCTCACCAACGGCGGTTCGTCCACGCTCGTGGCGGTGCTGTGCCGTACCGACGAGGGGCACCCGGAGGGCACCGCTCCGCACAAGTCGATGACGACCTTCCTCGTGGAGAAGGAGGCCGGCTTCGGTGAGGTGCGGCCCGGCCTGACCATCCCGGGCAAGATCGACAAGATGGGCTACAAGGGTGTCGACACCACCGAGCTGATCATGGACGGGCTGCGCATCCCGGCCGATCGGGTGCTCGGCGGCCAGACCGGACGTGGCTTCTATCACATGATGGACGGCGTCGAGGTCGGCCGGGTCAACGTCGCCGCGCGGGGCTGCGGCGTCGCCCAGCGCGCCTTCGAGCTGGGCGTTTCGTACGCGCAGCAGCGACACACCTTCGGGAAGCCGATCGCCCAGCACCAGGCGATCCAGTTCAAACTGGCCGAAATGGCGACAAAGGTCGAAGCCGCCCATGCAATGATGGTTAATGCCGCTCGCAAAAAGGACTCCGGTCAGCGAAACGACCTGGAGGCGGGCATGGCGAAGTACCTCGCCTCCGAGTACTGCAAGGAGGTCGTGGAGGACGCGTTCCGCATCCATGGCGGGTACGGATTCTCCAAGGAATACGAGATCGAGCGCCTCTACCGGGAGGCCCCGATGCTCCTGATCGGTGAAGGTACCGCCGAGATCCAGAAAATGATCATTGGTCGCCGGCTACTGGAGGAGTACCGAATCCAGGCGTGAACGTCCGGTTTGGGCCGTTTTGGCCTAGACGAAGATCACACCCCGTCATTGTTCTTCGGCCACGGATTGGCTCTGGCTCTTGGCCAGTTGCCGCTCGCAACCGATAGCATCCGGGAAAGCCGCCGTCCCCCGTATCCCTACGCGGCATCCTCCGCTACGAAGGTCATCCATGCCCCACAGCCAATCCTCTGCACAACGCGGTCGCGTCCGCCTCGCGCGCGGAGCGTCGCCGTGGCTCCTGCCGACCGTTGCCACGGCGGCGGTCAGCCTGGCCCGGTCCCGCCGGTCGGGACGCTGGGCCGCTGTTGCCGTGCCCACCACCGCACTGGCGGCGGGCATGCTGTGGTTCTTCCGCGACCCGGAGCGGGAGATCGCCCAGGGCCGCGTCATCTCTCCGGCCGACGGCGTGGTGCAGAGCATCATGCCGTGGAAGGACGGGCGCACCCGCGTCGCGATCTTCATGAGCCCGCTGAACGTCCACGTCAACCGCGCGCCGCTGGCCGGCACGGTGACGTCCGTGGAGCACATCCCCGGCGGATTCGTCCCGGCGTTCAACAAGGAGAGCGAGAACAACGAGCGGGTCGTCTGGCACTTCGACACCGAGCTCGGCGACATCGAGATGGTGCAGATCGCCGGCGCGGTGGCCCGCCGCATCGTCCCCTACGTGCCCCAGGGCACCAAGGTGGAGCAGGGCGAGCGGATCGGGCTGATCCGCTTCGGCTCGCGCGTCGACGTCTACCTCCCGGCGGGCGTCGAGGTCGCGGTCGAGGTCGGCCAGGCCACCACCGCGGGGGTGACACGCCTTGACCGTGATTGATCCCGAGACGCAGGCGGGCTGGGCGCCCGAGACGGACGAGGACGAGGACGACATGCCGCTGTCCACGCGGCTGTCGATAGCGGACACCCTCACCCTCGGTAACGCCATCTGCGGCTTCATGGCGGTGTACTTCACCACCACCGGTGTGCTCATCCCGCACCTCACGGGGACCGAGGACGGCGGGATGGCCCGGCACAGCGCGGCCATGGCCGTGATCCTGATGCTGTTCGCGTCGGTCTTCGACCTCTTCGACGGGCTGGTGGCGCGCAAGCTGCGGGCCTCGGCGATGGGGGCCGAGCTCGACAACCTCTCCGACCTGATCAGCTTCGGGCTGGCGCCCGCGTACTTCGTCGTGACCTGGGGCATGGTCGCCCAGGACGCGCACCAGCGGGTGTCGGTGGTCGCGGCGGTGGTGGTGCTGCTGGCGGTGGTGCTGCGGCTGGCGCGGTTCTCCTGCGTCACCCTGCGCGACGGGATCTTCCAGGGCATGCCGAGTCCGTTCGGCGCGCTGACCGTCGTCGCCATCGTGCTGCTGGAGCTGCCGTTCCTGCCGACGCTGCTGGCGATCATCGGGGTGGCCTGGCTGATGGTGAGCCGGGTCGAGTACCCCAAGCCGCGGGGCCGGCTCGCGGTGGCGATGCTCAGCTGGATCGTGCTCAGCATGGGCATGCTCGCGGCCTGGGCGCTGGACGCGCCCGGCGGCCAGCTGCTGCTGCAGACCGGCTGCTCGCTGCAGATCGTCCTGGGTGCCATGATCCCGGTCTTCGCCACGGCGCGCCGGGTCAACACCTTCCGCGACAACCGCCGCGAGTCCCGCGCCGAGTCGCGGGCCGCGCAGCTCCGCTAGCGGGGCCGCACCTTCGCACAGAACGCCGGGAGCCCCGGGCGAACGATTCGCCCGGGGCTCCCGGCGTTCTCGCGTGCCGCGGGTCAGAGCAGGAAGTCGCGGGCGAGGTTCTCCGCCGCCCGCTCCAGCAGCGGGCCCGCCTCGGCCATGCAGCGGGCCGGGTCGGACTCCAGGTCGGTCAGCGCGTAGGCCCGCTGGATACCGGCCCGGGTGAGGGCCTCCTGCGGCAGCTGGAGCCGGCCGCAGACCGCGACCACGTCCAGGCCCGCCGCCCGGGCCGCGGCGGCGACACCGGCCGGGGCCTTGCCGTGCAGGGTCTGCTCGTCCAGCGAGCCCTCGCCGGTGATCACGAACGTGGCGCGGGCCAGCGCCGGCGCGAAGCCGAGCACCTCCAGCATCACGTCGATACCGGCCCGGAACGTCGCGTCCAGGCCGACCAGCGCGCCGTAGCCGATCCCGCCCGCCGCGCCCGCACCGGGCGCCAGCGCGTACTCGGCGGCCTTGGGGCCGACCGCCCGCTCCAGCACCTGGGCGTAGTGCGCGAGCGCCGCGTCCAGCGTGGCGACGTCCTGCTCACCGGCGCCCTTCTGCGGGCCGTAGACCGCCGGGGCGCCCTTGGGGCCGGTGAGCGGATTGTCCACGTCGCTGGCGAGCACGACCTCCGTCCCGGCCAGCCGGGGGTCCAGGCCCGACAGGTCGGCCGTGGCCAGCTCGCGCAGCGGGCCGCCACCGGGGGCCACCGGATTGCCGTCCGCGTCCAGGAACCGGGCGCCCAGCGCCGCGAGCATGCCCGCGCCGCCGTCGGTCGTGGCGCTGCCGCCGACGCCGAAGACGATCGTGGTCGCGCCCGCGTCCAGGGCCGCGAGCAGCAGTTCGCCGGTGCCGTACGTGGTGGCCGTCAGGGGCGCGAAGACGCCCTCGGGGAGGTGCTGGAGGCCGGACGCCTCCGCCATCTCCACCACCGCGGTGCCGTCCTCGCGCAGCGCGAAAGTGGCCGTCACCGGGGTGCCGGTGGGGCCGGTGACCCGCGCCTCGTGGCGGGTGAAGCCGGCCGCGAGCGCCGCCGCGACGGTCCCGTCACCGCCGTCCGCGACCGGGACGGCCGCCACGTCCAGACCGGGGACCACGCGCCGCAGACCGGCCGTGACGTGCTCGGCGACCTGGACGGCCGTGAGCGAACCCTTGAACTTGTCCGCGGCGATCAGCACATGTGCTGTGTTTGTCCTTGCTGCGTCCGCCACCGTGTTTCCCCTTGCTTTCGAACTGGCAGTCGCGCCGCTGTGACCTTATCCGGCGCGCGGCGATGCGAACAGAGCACTCCGGTACGCGGACGCTTCGAGCGCCCCGGAATGCGCCTCGAAGATCCCCCGGGCAGGCTCTAGGCTCGCGCCCGTGACGACCTTGGATTACGCCAGTTACCTCGCCGGCCTGCCCCGCGTGCTCGCGGGCGCCGGCGCCCTCCTCCGTGACGCGCAGGGCCGCATCCTGCTCGTGGAGCCCAACTACCGCGACACCTGGATCCTGCCGGGCGGCACCGTCGAGTCGGACGCCGGCGAGTCGCCGCGCCAGGCCGCCCGCCGCGAGACCGCCGAGGAGATCGGCCTGGACGTCGAGCTGGGCCCGCTGCTCGCGGTCGACTGGGTCCGCGGGCAGGGGCGGCCGCCCCTGGTGTCGTACCTCTTCGACGGCGGGGTGCTGGACGCGGACCGGTTCGCCGCGATCCGGCTCCAGGAGGAGGAGCTGCTGTCCTGGCGCCTGGTCGACTGGGAGGAGGCCCGGACCCTGGTCAACCAGGAGTTGGCGCTGCGCATCGGCGCCGCCCTGAAGGCCCTCGCGGACGGCGGCGGCCCGGCGGAACTGGAGGACGGCGTCCCGCCCGCGGGAGCGGCCGCCGCCCGGAAATGACGTGAGCGCCGGCCGCCCGTCTGCCTAGGGTGGCCGGCATGGATGAGATCGCCGCGGAGATCGCGCAAGTACCGGGAGTCGTCGGGGTGATGCTCGGGGGGAGCCGGGCACGGGGGACGCATCGGGCGGACTCGGACTGGGACCTGGGGGTGTACTACCGCGGCGAGCCGGATCTGGCGGCGCTGGAGGCGCTGGCCGCCGAGGTGACCGGCGGGCCGGTCGAGGTGTTCGGGCCGGGGGCGTGGGGCCCGTGGGTGAACGGCGGGGCCTGGCTCGTCCTGCCCGACGGCCGCCACGTGGACTGGATCCTGCGCGACCTCGACCGGGTGCGGCGGGTCTGGAAGGACTGCCGGGCGGGCCGTTTCGAGACCGGTGTGCAGCCCGGTCATCCGCTCGGGTTCTGGTCGCCCGCGTACCCGGGCGAGGTGGCACTGGGCCGGGTGCTCGCCGACACCGACGGGGAGCTGTCCGCCCTCAAGGAGGAGGCCCGCGCCTATCCTCCCGCGCTGCGGACGTCCCTGACCGGCGCGGCGGTCTGGGACGCCGGGTTCTCGGTGGCGATGGCGGGCAAGTCGTCCGCGGCGCAGGACGTGCTGCACGCGGCCCTGTGTCTGTCCCGGGCGATCGGCCAGCTCGTCCAGGCCCTGTACGCGCACCACGGTGCCTGGTGCCTCAACGAGAAGGGCGCCCTCGCCGCCGTCGCGGCCCTGCCGGACACCCCACCCGGTTTCGCCGACCGCGCCACCGCCCTGCTCGCCCGCCTCGGCCGTACGGGAGCGGAGCTGCGGGGCTCGCTGGCGGAGGCGGAGCGGCTGGTGGACGAGGTGCGGGGCGTGGTGGGGGCGGAGTCTCCGGGGCGCGGGTGAGGGGTGGGGGCGCGGCCGCCTCTCCGGGGGCGCGGCCGCCTCTCCGGGGGCGCGGCCGCCTCTCCGGGCCGCGGCCGCCTCCCCGGGGGCGCGACCGCCTCCCCGGGGGCGCGACCGCCTCTCCGGGGCGCGGCCACCTCTCGGGGGCGCGACCGCCTCTCCGGCGCGCGGGTGAGCCCTCGGCCGTAGCCGTACGGGCCCGCGGTCAGCGGCTGACGCCGACGGCGTGCCCGTAGGTGCGGGGGTCGGTGACGAGGTCGAGCATCGCCCGGGCCACGTCGGCGCGGGCGATGACGGAACCGGCCGGTCCGGCCTCGACGGCGTGGCGGTAGCGGCCCTCACCGGGGGTGTCGAGCAGCCGGGGCGGGCGGACCGCGGTCCAGTCGAGTCCGCTGTCGCGCAGCACCGCCTCCATCCGCGTCAGGTCGGTGTAGACCTCCTTGAGGACCGCCCACAGCAGGGGCCCGAACACCCGGTGGCTGAGGAACGGCTGACCGGCGCCGGTGCGGTTGAGCGGGCCCGCGCTGACCACCAGGAGGCGCCGTACTCCGGTGGCGGTCATCGCCTCGACCACGGCCCGGGCCGAGGTGGACGCCGGGCGCAGCGGATCGTGCCGGCCGGCCTGGCCGATGCCGGAGAGCACCGCGTCGGCGCCGTCGACCACGGTCTTGAGGGAGGCGGGGTCCAGCGGGTCGGTACGGACGACCGTCAGCCGCTCGTGACGTTCGGTCAGCTTCTCCGGGCTGCGCAGCGCGGCGGTCACCTCGTGGCCGTCGGCCAGCGCGTGGGTGACGAGCTGCCGGCCGACACCGCCGGAGGCACCGAGCACGGTGAGTTTCATGGTCCCTCCCGGGACGAAGTAGGGCTGCGGAGCGAGCAGGAGAACGGGCACGAGCGGACGCACACCCCCCGTGGTGAGGGGGCGTGCGAGGGTGAGTGAGCACTCACCCACCAGAGTGAGTGAGTATTTACCCACCTGTCAAGGTAGGCTCGGCCCATGACCTCCGACGCCGCCGCTCCCCTGACCGGAGGCGCGCTGACGCGCTCCCGCATCCTCGACGCCGCCGCCGCACTGATGACGACCGTGGGCCTGACCCGTACGACGACGAAGCAGATCGCCCGGGAGGCCGGCTGCTCCGAGGCGGCGCTCTACAAGCACTTCCGCAACAAGGAAGAGATCTTCGTCCGGGTGCTGCACGAGCGCGCACCACGGTTCTCGGACGCGCTGCGGCGGCTGCCGGACGCCGTCGGGGACGACCGCGGCCCGGCCCGGCACCTGGAGGAGGTGGCGCTGACGGCCCTGCACTTCTACCGGCGCTCGTTCCCGATCGCCGCCTCGCTGTTCGCCAGCCCCGAGCTGCTGGACACCCACCGGCGCAAGCTGGACGAACTGGGCACCGACGGGCCGCAGAACGCCGTCCAGCACCTGGCCGCCTACCTGACGGCCGAGCAGAAGCTGGGCCGGATCACCTCCGGCATCGACCCGCACGCGGCCGCCACGCTGCTCGTTGGCGCCTGCTTCCACCGCGCCTTCCTCGACCTGTTCTTCGACGCCAAGGCGCCCGCCGGCGCGCTACTCCCCCAGGACGAGCGGGAGTTCGCGACCGAAACCGTCCGCGCACTGCTGGACGGCCTCCGGCCACCGGGTGCCCGGTAGGAACCGCTGCCGGGTGCGCCGCAGGACCCCACGTGCACCGCAAGGTCCGCCGCCGGGTGCGCCGCAGGGCCCCGCCTGCACCGTCAGGTCCACCGCCGGGTGCGCCGCAGGGCCCCGCCTGCACCGTCAGGTCCACCGCCGGGTGCGCCGCAGGGCCCCGCCTGCACCGTCAGGCCCGCCGCCGGGTGCGCCGCAGGGACCGTTGCCGGGTGCCGTGGAGGGACCACCGCCAACGGAATGCGCCGCACCCCCACCGCGTTGTGGCCCCGCAGGGGGTGCCTGCGTCCCCTAGTAGGTGATCTGTTCGCCCGCCCCCTAACTAAGGCCCCGTCACCCTCCCGAGCCCGCCGCGGCCCCCGTCAGCCGCAGGCCGCCTCCGGGAAGAGTCCCTCCTCCGCCCGTTCGAAGGTCAGCAGCCGTCGCTTGCGGTCCAGGCCGCCGCCGTAGCCGGTCAGGCTGCCGTCGGCGCCGACCACACGGTGGCAGGGGACGATGATGCCGACCGGGTTGCGCCCGTTGGCCAGGCCGACCGCGCGGGCCGCGCCGGGCGTGCCCAGCTGCGCGGCGAGCTGCCCGTACGTCCGGGTCTCCCCGTAAGGGATCGTGCACAGCGCCGCCCAGACGCGCCGTTGGAACGGTGTGCCGCGCAGTGCCAGCGGCAGGTCGAAGGTGGTCAGCTCACCGCGGAAGTACGCGCGGAGCTGGGCGGCGGCCGCGGCGAACGGCGGGTCGTCGGGGTCCGCCGGCACGCCGAAGGTCTCCTGGGGCGGGCGGTGGCGCTGGTCGGTCATGTAGAGGCCGGTGAGGGCGTCGCCGGCGGCGACGAGGGTGAGCGGACCCACCGGGGTGTCGTCGAGGACGGTGTGGGTCAGGGGCGCGTCGGGCGCGGGGGCGTGCACGGTCATGGCAGTCATGTCAGCGGGCTCAGTCCTTCGGGAGGTGGTTGATGGGGTGGTCGTCGGTCGCCCAGAGGTACTGGACGGCGTAGGCGCGCCAGGGCCGCCAGATCGCGGAGTGCCGGATGAGGGCGGCTGGGGTGTGCGGCAGGCCCAGTCCGGCGGCCGCGCGGCGCAGGCCGAGGTCGGTGGGGGTGAAGGCGTCCGGGTCGCCGAGCGCGCGCATGGCGATGCATTCGACGGTCCAGGGGCCGACGCCGGGCAGCGCGGCGAGCCGGGCGCGGGCCTCCTCGCGGTCGCTGCCGACGCCGAGTTGCAGTTCCCCGGAGGCGAGCGCGGCGATGACGCCGAGGAGGGTGGCCCGGCGGGTCCGCGGCATGGCCAGCGACTCCGGGTCCAGTCCGGCGAGCGCGGTGGCGGGCGGGAAGAGGTGGGTCAGCCCGCCGCCCGGGTCCTCGACCGGGGTGCCGTGCGCGCGGACCAGCCGTCCGGCGTGCGTACGGGCGGCCGCGGTGGAGACCTGCTGGCCGAGGACCGCGCGGACGGCGAACTCGTCGGCGTCGACGGTACGCGGCACCCGGCGGCCGGGCGCCTTGTCGACCAGTGGTGCCAGCCCGGGGTCCTCGCGCAGCAGCCCGTCGACGGCCTCCGGGTCCGCGTCCAGGTCGAGCAGCCGGCGGCAGCGGGCGATGGCGCCCGCCAGGTCGCGCAGATCGGTGAGGGCGAGCCGGCAGTCGATGTGGTCGGGGCGGGGCGCGAGGGCGACGATGCCGTGCCCGTAGGGAAGGCGCAGGGTGCGGCGGTAGGCACCGTCGCGCCACTCCTCGACTCCCGGTACGGCGGTGGCGGCGAGGTGCCCGAAGAGGTTGTCGGGGTTGAGCGGCCGGCGGAACGGCAGCCGCAGCGCGAGCGTGCCCGGGACGACCGCCCGGCGGTCCGGCCGGGCGCGCTGCCGCAGTTCGGTCGGGGCGAGCGCGAAGACCTCCCGGACCGTCTCGTTGAAGCTGCGGATGCTGGCGAATCCGGCGGCGAAGGCGACCTCGGCCATCGGCAGCTGCGTCGTCTCCACCAGCAGCCGGGCGGTCTGCGCCCGCTGGGCCCGGGCCAGGGCGAGCGGCCCGGCACCCAGCTCGGCGAGCAGCTGGCGTTCGATCTGCCGGGTGCTGTAGCCGAGCCGGGACGCGAGGCCGGGGACGCCCTCGCGGTCGACGATGCCGTCGGCGATCAGGCGCATGGCGCGGGCGACGAGGTCGGCCCGCTCGTCCCACTGCGGCGACCCGGGGCTGGCGTCCGGCCGGCAGCGCTTGCAGGCCCGGAAACCGGCCTGCTGCGCCGCGGCCGCGCTCGGGTAGAAGCGCATGTTCCGGGGCTTGGGCGGCACCACGGGACAGCTGGGCCGGCAGTAGATGCGGGTGGTGAGCACGGCCGTGTAGAACCACCCGTCGAAGCGGGCGTCCTTGGACTGAACGGCGCGCACACAGCGCTCGGTGTCGGTGTGCATGCCTTCAGGATTCCGCAGCGAGGAGGCCCGGGCTGGCGGAAATCCGACATCAACGTCGGGCTACCAGGACCGCCGCAGATCGCTCGCCCCTCGCGGAACCCTGTGCCTCCGGCCCACCACGCGAAACGATCGGGCCCCACCGCACGAGGCGATCGGGATTCACCGCGCGAAGCGGTCCAGCGCCCCGATCACCTCGGCGCGGGTCCGCCCGCTCCCCTTGTGCCCGGCGTCGTCGATCACGATAAGCCGGGCGTCGGTCCAGGTCCGGGCCAGCTCCCAGGCGGTGTCCAGCGGACTGCTCAGGTCCTGGCGGCCGTGGATGAGCACCCCGGGGATGCCCGCGAGCCGCCCCGCCTCGCGCAGCAGCACGCCCTCCTCCAGCCACGCACCGTGCGAGAAGTAGTGCGCGCAGATCCGGACCAGTGCCAGCCGCGCGGCCGTGGGCCGGTCCCCGTAAGGGTTGGCGGAGCCGTGCGGCTCCATGGAGAGCACCGCGTCCTCCCAGGCACACCAGTCCGCGGCGGCCCGCTCCCGTACGCCCGGATCGGGATCGTCCATCAGCCGCGCATACGCCGCGACCAGATCCCCGCCCCCGGCACCCGCACTCTCCACCCGGTCCCCGCACCGCGCTCCCTGCGCCGCCCCGTCCCGGAAGCGTTCCCACGCCTCGGGGAAGAACCGGCCGACGCCCCGGTACAGCCAGTCGGTCTCCGAGCGCCGGGTCGTGGTGACACCCGGGATGACGATCTCCGAGACCCGTTCCGGGTGCCGTTGGGCGTACGCCAGGATCAGCGTGGAGCCCCATGACCCGCCGAACAGCAGCCAGCGCTCGATGCCCAGGTGCCGGCGGAGCCGTTCCATGTCGGAGAGCAGATGGGGGGTGGTGTTGTGCCGCAGGTCCGTCGCCGGGTCGCCGGCGTGCGGGGTGGAACGCCCGCACCCGCGCTGGTCGAAGAGCACCACCCGATAGCGGTCCGGGTCGAAGTACTGGCGCGCCGAGGCCTTGCACCCCGAACCCGGCCCGCCGTGGACGACCAGCGCGGGCTTCCCCCGCGGGTTGCCGCACGCTTCCCAGTACACGAGGTTGCCGTCGCCGACGTCGAGCATCCCGGCGTCGTACGGCTCGATGGGCGGATAGGGCTCGCTCGGTGGACGCATGGCGGCACGCTAGCGGGCCCGGACCGGGGTCCACGTCTCGGCGTCGCTGTCGGGTTCGTCCCGCCTCGCCTGCAGGTAGCTGCGGAGGGTGGCGGGCGCCGGGTGTCGGTTGTCGCTGCGCCAGATCAGGGAGTGCGGGTAGACCGGCGCCGGGTCCTGCACGGGAATGCGGCGGAGGTCCTGGCGGCGGGCCGGACGAGGCGGGTCCGCGCGGCGACGAAGGTGGCCGGGACCGTGGAGTCGGCGACACCTGCTGCGGCGTGTTCAACCCCGTATGCGCCACCTACCGGCTCGGCCACACGGACACCGACCGGGGGCTCACGCCGGTGCGAAGTCGGCACGGTGGTCGGCCACCCACTGCGCGAAGGTGCGGGCGGGTCGGCCCGTCACCTCGGTCGCCGTGGGACCCACGACAGCGTGCTCCGCGGGGGGCTGGGTCAGCCAGTCCGCCACCTCGGCCGGCACGCCGCGGTCCAGCCAGCGCTGCCGGGCCTGCTGGGGGGTCAGTTCCTCGAACACGATGTCCCGGTCCAGCACTTCGGCCAGCGTGCGCACCTGGTCCCTCTTGGTCAGGACCTGCGGGCCGGTGAGGGAGTACACCGCACCGGCGTGCCCCTCCCCCGTCAGCGCCTCGACGGCCACCTCGGCGATGTCCGCCTCGTGAACCATCACCGAGGGGGCCTCTCCGAACGGCTCGCGGACCACGTTTTCGTCCTGGACGGCCGGCGCCCAGTTCACCACGTTGGCCATGAATTCGCCGGGACGGACATGGGTCCACTCCAGGCCGGAGGCCTCCACCGCCTTCTCCACCGCCCGATGATGGTCGCCGCTGAAGTCGCCGCTGTTGTACCCGGCCGAGATCGACGACAACGTCACGATGTGCCGCACGCCTGCCTCCCGGGCCATGCCGGCCACGGCCTCCGCGGTTTCGGGCACCGGAAAGAGGTACAAACGGTCGACCCCGGACAGCGCGGTCCGCAGGGTGTCCGGGTCCTCCAGGTCACCGCGGAACACCGTCACACCGGCCGGCAGCCCGGCGCGCTCGGGCGTCCGGGTCAGCGCGTGCACCGAAGCACCTGCGCGCACGAGGCCGTCGACCACATGCCGTCCGACCGTTCCCGTCGCCCCTGTCACCAGGACCGCCACGCTCACTCACCTCATCGTCCCGACCGTGTGGATTCCGGCGCACCACTGTTGCTGACCATTCAGGGCGCCATCGGTCGGTGAGTCTATTGGCCGGTGTGTCGCAGGCGATCGTGAAGCGCTCAAATTCCGCTGGTCTGCCGTGGCGTGGGGCGGTGCGGGAGATCAAGCGACTCGCGAGGCGCAAGTGCCAGGGTGCACCCGGGAAACGAAGCGCGATGTGGCGGCATCGCACGGAATTCTCATCGATGGTTTCGAGGAGGGCTTATGACCGGCGGAGACCGGCGGGTTGCCATTGTCACCGGTGCCACCAGCGGTATTGGGCGGGCGACTGCCGGCCACTTGGCCGCACTCGGCCTGCGGGTATTCATCTGCGCACGCAACGGCGACGCCGTGACCGACACGGTCAAGCAGCTGCGGGACGCGGGCCACGAGGTGTCGGGAACGGCCTGCGATGTGCGTTCCACCAGTGAGGTGGGCGCGTTCGTGCGGGCCGCCGTGGACCGGTTCGGCCCCGTTGATGTGCTGGTCAACAATGCCGGCCGCAGCGGTGGCGGGCCCACCGCGCAGATCACCGATGAATTGTGGCTGGATGTCATCGACACCAACCTGCACAGCGTGCTGCGGGTGAGCCGGGAAACCCTCACCACCGGAGGAATGCTCGACCGGGGGCACGGCCGGATCATCAACATCGCGTCCACCGGCGGAAAGCAGGGCGTCGTGCTCGGGGCTCCGTACTCCGCTTCCAAGCACGGTGTCATCGGTTTCACCAAGGCCCTCGGACTGGAATTGGCCAAGACCGGAATCACGGTCAATGCGGTATGCCCCGGATATGTCGAGACGCCGATGGCGCAACGGGTGCGGGAAGGGTACGCGAAGGTCTGGAACACCACCGAGGACGCCGTACTCGAACGGTTCGAGGCGAAGATCCCGCTCGGCCGCTACAGCACTCCGGAGGAAGTCGCCGGGCTGGTCGGCTACTTGATCAGCGAGGCCGCCGCCCCCATCACCGCACAGGCGATGAACGTCTGTGGCGGGCTGGGGAATTACTGACACCCGATCACGCACCTCGACGCCCGGACGGGAGGACCATGTCTCACCCTGCACCGCACCGAGCCGAGCACGGCATCTCGGTGGCCGCTCCTGCGCAACGGGTCTTCGACCTGATCGCGGAGGTCGGCAACTGGCCCCGGATATTCCCGCCGACGGTGTACGTGGAGTACGCCGAGCACGGCCCGACCGAGGAGCGGATACGGATCTGGGCCACCGCCAATGACGAGGTCAAGTCCTGGACCTCGCACCGCGTGCTCGACCGTGACCGGCTGGTGATCGGGTTTCGTCAAGAGGTGTCCCAGCCGCCGGTCGCGAGCATGGGTGGGCAGTGGCTCATCGAGCCGCTGGCCGCGGACCGCACCCAGGTCACGCTGCTGCACGACTACCGAGCGGTCGGCGACGACCCCGCCAACGTGGACTGGATCGAGCGTGCCGTCGACCGCAACAGCCGGGCCGAACTGGCCGCTCTGCGTGCCGCGGCGGAGCGGTCGGGGAGCCCGGACGGTCCGGAGTTCTCGTTCGAGGACGCGGTGCACGTGGCCGGCTCGGCCACGGACGTCTATGCCTTCCTCCACGCGGCAGAAGGCTGGCAGGAGCGGCTGCCGCATGTCCGCCGGGTCGTGCTCCAGGAGGACGTCCCGAATGTGCAGACGCTGGAAATGGACACCGCCGCGCCGGACGGCTCGATCCACACCACGAAGTCCGTGCGGGTCTGCTTCCCCTTGGAGCGGATCGTCTACAAGCAGTTGCAGACGCCGGCCCTGATGTCCGTGCACACCGGTGAGTGGCGGGTCCGCGAGGAACGGGACCAGCTCGTCGTGACCTCGGCGCACACGGTGGTCATCCGGCCCGAAGCAATTCCCCAGGTCCTCGGGGAGGGTGCGACGGTCGGCGATGCCCGTGCCTTCGTCCGTGCCGCCCTGAGCCGCAACAGCACCGCCACGCTGCATCTGGCGAAGGAGCACGCCGAGCGCCTCGCCCGGCCGGCCGGCAGCCCCGACCGGTCGTGATCAGCCCTGCCCTACGGCCGTCCAGGAGGACAGTGTGCGCGTCTTGTTCACCTCGCTGCCCTTCAAGGCGCACCTCTACCCACGGGTACCGGTGGCGTGGGCGCTGCGAGCCGCGGGCCACGAGATATGCGTCGCCAGCAGTCCGGACCTCTTGGAGGACATCACCGACGCGGGTCTGCCGGGCGTGGGCATCGGGCCGCCGCTGGCGCCCGCGGAGACAATGGCCGCGATCCGGGAACGGCAGGAGGCGGCCGAGCGGCAGCCGGACGGGGCACCGGACCCCGAAGTGCTGCTCCGGATCGAGGAGACCCGCCCCGATCGGCTGACGTACGACTCCATGCACGGGCTGTTCACGGTGATGACCACGCTCGTCTTCCGCAACCACTCCCAGCCCCGGTTCACCGAGGAACTGGTGGCGTTCGCCCGTCGCTGGCGCCCCGATCTGGTCATCTGGGACCCCTTGGGCTTCGCCGGGCCGGTGGCCGCCAAAGCGGTGGGCGCCGCGCACGCACGGCTCATGTACGGCCTGGACCTGATCGGCCAGATGCGCGAGCGGTACCTGCGGGCCCTGCATGCGCGGCCGACGCCGCTGCGTGAGGACCCGTTGGAGGAGTGGCTGGCCCCGGTGCTCGCCGAGCACGGCAGTGCGTTCGGCGAAGACGTCGTCACCGGCCAGTGGACGATCGACCCGGGGCCGTCCTGGATGCGCCTGCCGGTCAACCGGCGCTGCGTGCCGGTGCAACATGTGTCGTACAACGGGCGGGCCGTGGTGCCCGAATGGGTCAAACAACCCTCGCAGCGGCGCCGGGTATGTCTGACGCTCGGTCTGTCGCACCGCGAGGTGCTCGGCGGCAACCGGCTCTCCGTTGCCACGCTGCTCGACGCGGTGGCCGACGTGGACGCCGAAGTGGTGGCGACGCTGAGTGCCGATCAGCTGGGCTCGGTGACGCAGGTGCCCGACAACGTACGGGTGGTGGACTTCGTGCCACTGAACGAGCTGCTGCCCTCGTGTTCCGCGGTCATCCACCAAGGAGGCACCGGAACGATGCAGACGGCACTCGCGCTCGGGGTTCCCCAGGTGATCGTCCCGGGGGACCTGTGGGACACCAAGCTCAAGGCGCAACGACTGCACGACTCGGGAGCGGGCCTCGCGGCGACCGACGCGTCCCGGATCTCCGCGAAGGAGCTGCGGGACATGCTGGTCAGGGTGCTTGAGGAGCCTTCTTTCGCCCGGACGGCATCGGAGCTGCGCAGGCGGTCGCTGGCGGTGCCCACCCCGGCCGGCATCGTGCCCGTGCTGGAGAGGCTCACCGCGCTCCATCGCCGTCCCGCCGGCTGAACTCGGCGCCCACTTCGGAAGTCCACCACAGAAGGGCAAGGCGGCACCATGCGCGTTCTGTTCACGACGGTCCCCACGAAGGCTCCGGGCTTTCACCGGACCGCGCTGGCGTGGGCCCTGCGAGCGGCGGGGCACGAGGTGTGCCTGGCCAACCGTCCCAATCTCGTGGAGGACATCACCCGTACCGGCCTGACCGCGGTGCCGGTGGGCACGCCGTTCCACCCGGACGACTACCTCGCGGACAGCGAGCGACAGCTCGCCGAAGCAGGGGGCGAGGGGGATTACCCGGACCCGGAGCAGCTCATGCACATGGACGAGCTCCGGCCGGAGCTGCTCGACTACACCTACATGCAGGGCGTCTTCACCACCATGACGACGTTGGTCTTCCGTCCCTTCTGCCCCACCGAAGTAGTCGACGAGCTGGTGTCCTTCGCCCGTGAATGGCGTCCCGATCTGGTGCTCTGGGATCCCTTCGTGTTCGCCGGGCCGGTGGTGGCCAAGGCGGTCGGTGCGGCCCACGCCCGGTTGCTGTACGGGCTCGACCTGATCGGGCACATGCGGGAGCACTACCTGGACGCGGTGCGCAAGCGGCCGGCGGAGCTGCGCGAGGACCCGGTCGAGGAATGGCTCGGCCCGGTCCTCGACCGCTACGACACCGCCTTCAGCGAGGACGTCGTCACCGGCCAGTGGACCATCGACCCGGTCCCCACCTCCATGCGACTACCGGTCGACCTCCCCTACCTCCCCATGCGCCACATCCCCTACAACGGCCGCGCCGTCATCCCCCACTGGCTCACCGAACCCCCCGAACGCCCCCGGGTGTGCCTGACCCTCGGGCTGCCGCATCCAGAAGTGACCGGCGGAGACCGGCTGCCGGTCGAGCCGGTGCTGGAAGCGATGGCCGGTGTGGACGCCGAAGTGATCGCGGTGTCCGAGACCGGGCGCCTGGCAGGGGTGAGGGCCGTCCCGGACAACGTCCGGCTGGTCGACCATGTGCCGCTCAACGAGTTGCTGCCGAGTTGCTCGGCGATTGTTCACCAGGGCGATGTGTGGACCCTCCACACCGCGTTCGCGCACGGTGTTCCGCAGGTCGTACTGCCGGGTGACCTCTGGGACATCCCCATGAGGGCGGACCAGGTGCAGGAGGCGGGGGTCGGTCTGCGGCCCTTGGACGTCGCGGGAGTCACGGCCGGGGAGGTGCGCGAGATGGTCGTCCGGGTCCTGACCGATCCCGCGTTCGCACGCCGTGCCGCCGCACTGCGCGACGAGATGGTGGCCACTCCGGCACCCCGCGACCTCGTGCCCGTACTGGAGAAACTGACCGCCGAACACCGAGGCGGTGGGCGCCCGCACGGCGACCGGGGCCGCCGGAAGGGAACAACGTGCGAGTCCTCTTCTTGACCCTGCCGGCCAAGGCCCATCTCTATCCACAAGTACCGCTGGCCTGGGCGCTGCGGGCCGCCGGGCACGAGGTGTGCATCGCCGGCAACCCCGACCTGACCGCGGAGATCGCCCGCACCGGCCTGACCGCGGTGCCGGTGGGGGCCGCGCTCGACCAGGCGGGCATGGTCGAGCGGAACCAGGAGCGGGAGCGGGAGCAGTCGGCACTCAGCGGGGATGGTCCGGATCCCGAAGAGCTGTTGAAATGGACCGAGTTGGAGCCCGGCGCCCTGGACCACACCGCGCTTCAGGGACTCTTCACCGTGGCCACCACTTTGGTGTTCCGCACCTACTCGCCCGATCGCACACTGGACGAGTTGGTGGCCTTCGCCCGTGAGTGGCGCCCGGACCTGGTCATCTGGGACACGCTGGTGCTGGCGGGGCCGGTGGTGGCCAAGGCGGTCGGTGCGGCACACGCCCGGTTGCTGTACGGGCTCGATCTGATCGGGCACATGCGGGAGCAGTACCTCCACGGTCTTGATGCCCGGCCGTTGCCGCTGCGCGAGGACCCGGTCGAGGAATGGCTCGCCCCGGTCCTCGACCGCTACGACACCGCCTTCAGCGAGGACGTCGTCACCGGCCAGTGGACCATCGACCCGGTCCCCACCTCCATGCGACTACCGGTCGACCTCCCCTACCTCCCCATGCGCCACATCCCCTACAACGGCCGCGCCGTCATCCCCCACTGGCTCACCGAACCCCCCGAACGCCCCCGGGTGTGCCTGACCCTCGGGTTGTCGTTGCGCGAGGTGCTGGGGGGTGACCGTGCTTCGGTACGGACTCTGCTGGACGCCGTGGCGGATCTGGACCTGGAGGTGGTCGCGACCTTGGACGCCGAGCAGCTGTCGGGGGTGTCCCGTCTGCCGGACAACGTCCGGGCGTTCGACTTCGTCCCTCTCAACGAGCTGCTGCCGAGCTGCTCGGCGATCGTGCATCAAGGAGGCTTCGGCCAGGTGCAGACCGCGCTGGCGCATGGCGTCCCTCAGCTGAGTCTGCCCAACGGGCAGTGGGACACGGTGCCGCGCGCACAACAGATACAGGACAGCGGAGTGGGACTGCGCGCGGCGGACGTGGACCACTGCGAGGCCGGAGATCTGCGGCAGATGCTGGTCCGCCTGGTGGAGGAGCCGGCGTTCGCCCGCACCGCCGCCGCCGTGCGGGGCGAGATGCTGGCCACCCCCGCCCCTCACGACATCGTGCCCGTACTGGAGCGGCTCTCCGCGGAACACCGCCTGCCGGCGGGACCGGCCTGATCACCCGGCCGGGCCCGGGACAGCGGCCCATTGGCCCGTCTCCCGCAGGTAGCGCTCGATCGCGAGCCGGTGGTAGCCGGGCCCGAACCGCAGGTCCCAGGCCTCCGGCACCAGCCTCTTCAGCTTGGCGACCGAGGCGCAGTAGGAGAGCGCTTGCGCCTCGACGATGCGGTGCTCGGCCACGACGCCCAGACAGCGCTCGACGTAGTCGATGACCTGAGCGATGTCGGCGCAGTCACCGGAGGCCACATTGACCACCTCGTTGCGGATCCCCGCCCGCAGCAGGCGTTCGAAGAGGATCACGAAGTCCGCGACGTGCAGCATGTCCCGGCGTGCCCCGCGATGGACGTCGACGCGGCCGCTGCGGATCTGCCGGATCAGCGCAGGCAGCAGCCGGAAATCGGGACCGTACGGCCCCATGACGTAGGCCAGCCGCAGGATCAGGTGGTCCACCCCGGAAGCCCGTACGACGCCCTCCAACTCGTACTTGTGCCGTCCGTACCGCGTGGAGGGGACGACCGGATCGTCCTCGCGCCCGCGGCAGCCCGGCCCGCCGTACATGCTGACCGTCGACAGGAACACCAGGGTGCGGCCACCGGACCGGCATGCCCGCACCACGTCCCGGACCAGGGCGGCCTCGCGCTCGTGCGCCGAGTCGGGGAGGTGGTGTCGGGGCACACCGGCCGCCACCACACTCACCTGCGGATACGCGGCCCGCAGCGGTGCGAGGTGCCGCGCCAGGAACCCATTCCCGATGATCTCCATATGGCCGCCCACCATGCCGGTCCGACTGTCGGGCGCCACGCTAGGGCGGAGCAGTAGCGCGGCACTTGGCTTCCCCTCGCAGGCCGATGGGGCGGCGGTCGGCCCCCGTTCCAGTGAGCTGCGAGCGGTCACCAGGATGCTGGTCCCCGCGATCGCCCGACGTCTCCGGAGAATTCCATGCAAAATCGGCCTAGACAGCCCAGGAACGCCGTGGTGTTGGGCGGCACGGGCTGGGTCGGCAGGCACATCGTCGATGCCCTCAGAGCACGCGGGGACCACGTCCTCGTCGTGGCCCGCCACCGGGCCCCGCACGTTCCGGAGGGCATGTTCAGGGCGTTCGACCTCGCCACGGCGACACCCGGGACGATCGCGGACCTCCTGCGCCGCACCCGGGCAGGTGTGGTGATCAATGCCACCGACGGGGCCAACACGAACGACGGCTGGGACCGGCCGGAGAGCGCCCTGGCCCGCGTCAACGTGCACGCGGTGCACTGCTTGCTGGCCGGAATCGGCCTGCTGCGCCGGCGGCCACGCCTGGTGCAGATCGGGACGATTCACGAGTACGGCCCGGTCGCCCCGGGGACGCTCATCGACGAGACCGTGCCGCCGAGGCCGTCCAGTGTGTATGCAGCCACCAAGCTCGCCGGCTCGACAGCGGTGCTGGAAGCGGCCCGCAGCGGAGCCGTGGACGGTCTGGTGCTGCGCCTGGCCAATGTGTGCGGCCCGCACCCGTCCCCCGCGTCCTTCCCGGGGAAGCTGCTGCGCCTGGTGCTCTCGGCGGGTGCGGGAGCTGAGGTCACGCTGCCGCTCGCGGCCGCCAGTCGCGACTTCATCGACGTCCGGGACGTGGCGGTGGCGTCACTCAGGGCCGCGGACGCCGGGGCGACCGGCCGGGCACTCAACATCGGCAGCGGGGTGGCAGTGGAGATCCGGGACTTCGTCGCCCGCTTCCTCGCGGTCGCCGGACTGCGACCGGGCGCGCTCAACGAAGAACAGCTTCCCGTACCGAGCATGGGAGGGGACTGGGTCAGGACCGACATCCGCCTGGCGGAGCAACTGCTGGGCTGGCGACCGCAGATCGGTCTCGAGGACTCCCTGCGCGAGATGTGGGAGGCAGCCCGTCCCGGTTCGCACACCGAGGTCCGGCCTTCCGCCCGGAGAGCCGGGCGGTGACCGCCACGAAGGGAGGCACCACTGTGGACGGCAACGCGCCCACCAGCGCCGAGGATCTGTCCCCGGAATGCGTCGAACGGTACCGCCGCGAGGGCTTCGTCCATGTGCCGGGTGTGCTCACCCCGGCAGAGGTCGAGGAGTTCCGCACCGGCGGGACGGAGCTCCTGGGCCAGGACGACAAGACCCATTGGGGGGACCGGAGCGGCACCGTTCTCGACTTCGTGGAGCATGCCCAGCTCCGCAGTGCGGCGATGCTGCGGCTCGCCCTGCATCCCCGTGTGGCGAGCCTCGCGGAGCGCCTGGCAGGCACCTCGCTGCGGCTCTTCAAGCTCGAACTGCTGCGCAAGGGGACCGGAAGGTCCAAGCCCACCGAGCCGCACTTCGACGCGTTCGCACTCCCCGTGGACGAGGCGCCGGCGACGCTGACGGCATGGGTGGCACTCGTGGACGTGCCGGTCGAGCGCGGCTGCATGACCTTTGTGCCGGGCTCCCATCTGCTGCCTCCGCCGGAGGTGACGGCCCATGCCTGGGCGGCGTACGACCGGCCCGAGGTGGCCTGGCTCCCCCGGGTCACGGTCCCGCTGCGAGCCGGTGACTGCACCTTCCACCACGCGCGTACGGTCCATGCGGCCGGCGCCAATGCGTCGGACGCCCCGCGCATCTCGGCGACCACGGTCTATGCGGACGCCGGCGCCGTCTACCGCCCCACCGGGAACCAGGGGCTCGACGAGCTGCCCGGCGCCGGCCTCCTCGTACCGGGACAGCGGCTCGACGACGACCGTTTCCCGCTGCTGAGCCCCGGTGTGCACCGGCCGGCCGACTGACCGGGATCGGTGCGGGACCACGGGCGTCGGGGCGTACTCCCGGGCGGTGTGCGGCGGGTGCCGGGGCGGCACCCGCCGCACACCGCCTTCACAGGCCGTTCAGCCGTCGTACCGGCCGGTTTCGACCGCCTCGGTGCTGAGGTATTCCACGGCATCCGGGTAGGTGAAGGGGTGCATGAAGCTGCCGGCCCGCACATCGCGGTAGAGCCGCGACAGGGGGTTGGCGCCGGCGTAGGAGGCGCCACCGATCACCGTCAGACAGTCCGCGACGATGTCGGGCGCGAGCTTGTTGACCATCAACTTCGCCCGCTGGAAGGCGAACATCATGCGCCGCCCGCGTACCGCCGGGTCACCGGCGTACTCGTAGGAGAGGTAGTCCGCGGTGCCGAGCGCCGCGCCGACCGTGGTGCGCAAGGCGTACAGCCTGGCCTCCGTCTCCGCCACGAGGGCCTTGGCTCCCGCCGGGGTCCTCCCCCGCCTGGCAAGCGTGGAGACCGTGTAGTCCCGGGCCGCCTGGGCGATGCCCGTGTAGATCCCCAGCATCGTGACCGAACTGACCGTCCGGCCCGCGAGCTGGGCGTCGTCGTGGGCGTCGACGGCCCCGCGGAGGAAGACGTCGCCTTCGGGGACGTGGCAGTCCTCCAGCACGATGTCCACGCTGCCGGAGGCCCGCATGCCCAGCCCGTCCCAGTTGTCCAGGACGGTGAGGCCGGCTGTCTGCCCGGACACCACGGCGGCGGCCTGAGCGGGTGGCCGGCCGGGCTCCTCGGTCCGGGCCGACACCACGAAGTGGGTGGCGATCGGCGCCATGCTGGCCAGGGTCTTGCGGCCGGTCAGCCGCCAGCCGCCGACCGGGTCCGGGGTCAGCGAGGTGGGTGGCCCGGCACCGGCGTCCTTGACGGTGGTGCACACCACGGCGGCGCCCGATCCCATGCCCCGCAGCAGCCGTTCGGCGAGCTGTTGACGCGCTGCGTCACCGTGCTGCCACTCATAGGTGAGCGTCAGGCCTCTGCTGAGCTGCATGTGCAGCGCGAGCGCGGTGGACGCGTCGGCCTCGGCGACGGTCAGCAGGGCCAGGCACACGTCGTAGAGGCTCGTCACGCCGAGTCCGCCCAGTTCCCGGGGCACGGTGGCGCCGAGCACGCCGTCCTTCCGGAATCCGGTGAAGACGTCGAACGGGAAGGCACCCGCCCGATCGTTCTCCCGGGCGCACTCGCGTATCGCCGCCAGGTGATTGCCGATCAGGCTGAGCAAGGCGCGACCGGCGGGAGTCGTCGGTTCGCGGAGTTCTGCCGTCGACGACGGGTCATCGCCGTGCGCTGCCATCGCGTTCCCCGCATTCTCCGTGTCATCATCCATCAATGCCGGCCGGTTGGGGGCCGACAAGTCGCATACTTTCGCGCCGGCTTCGAGATCCACTAGAAGCGGGCGGTCCAGCGGCACTCCAACGTTTTTCAAGCGTCCGCGACAAACATCGTGCCGGCGGAGCCAACCCATCCCATGGAGTGCAGCTGTGTCACTTCCCCATGAATCCGAGGAAGGCCGGGCCTGCCGTGTCTGCGGCGGGCCGGTGCATGAGTTCTTCGATTTTGGGCGTCAGCCTTTGTCCGATGCCTTTCGGGACCCCCGGGACACGAGTCCTGAATACTTCTTCCGACTCGCCGTGGGGATCTGCGAATCCTGCACGATGGCTCAGCTCGTCGAAGAGGTCGACCGGGACCGGATGTTCCATGACGCCTACCCGTACCACTCTTCGGGATCGGTGTACATGCGCCGGCATTTCGAAGAGACCGCCCACCGCTTCCTCACCGATGCGCTCACCGGCCCCGACCCGTTCGTCGTCGAGATCGGCAGCAACGACGGTGTCATGCTGAAGACGGTCGGCAAGGCCGGAGTCCGGCACCTGGGGGTCGAGCCGTGCCGCGGCGTGGCCGAACTGGCCCGGTCGCAAGGGGTCCGGGTGCGCACCGACTTCTTCGAGGCTTCCGTCGCGGCCGAGATCGTGGCGGCCGAAGGGCCCGCCGACCTCATCTACGCGGCCAACACGATCTGCCACATCCCGTACATCGGGTCGATCTTCCGGGGCGTGGATGCGCTGCTCGCGGAGGACGGGGTGTTCGTCTTCGAGGACCCGTACCTGGGCGACATCATCGATCGAAACACCTTCGACCAGATCTACGACGAGCACTTCTTCTTCTTCACGGTGCGCTCGGTAGGTGCCGCCGCGGCGCGGTTCGGCTTCCAACTGGTCGACGTGGAACGCCTGGGCGTGCACGGGGGTGAGCTGCGGTACACGATCGCCCGGGCCGGCCGGCGGGAGCCGAGTCCGGCGGTCGCGGAGCTGGCGGCGACCGAGCAGCGGCTGTCGGACCGGGCCACGCTGGCCGGCTTCGCGGCCGGTGTGGACCGGATCCGGGACGATGTGCTGGAGCTGCTGCACCGGTTGCGCGCGAAGGGGAAGCGGGTGGTGGGCTACGGGGCGACGGCCAAGAGCGCAACCCTGCTCAACTACTGCGGTATCGGACCGGATCTGGTCTCCGTCGTCTTCGACGCCACACCGGCCAAGAGCGGCCGGCTGATGCCTGGCTCGCACATCCCCGTCCGGCCCCCCGAGGAAATGGCGGACGCCGATCCGGATTACGCGGTGCTGTTCGCCTGGAATCACGCAGAGGAAATCATGACCAAGGAACGGGCCTTCCGGGATTCCGGTGGCCGCTGGATCCTGTATGTGCCCGATGTGCACATCGTCTGACTCTTGGACCGTGGCACCAGACAGCGAAGTCACCCACATACGAGTGCTGAGGACATGAACATGGAGTCGCGGAATCTCGCCGTCGCGGGCGCTTTCGAGTTCCGGCCGCGGGTATTCACCGATGACCGTGGAATATTCGTCTCGCCGTTCCAGGAAACCGCGGCGCACACCGCTCTCGGGCGGCCGCTGTTCCCCGTCAGACAGACCAACCACAGCCGCTCACGCCGCGGTGTGGTGCGCGGTGCCCATTTCACCCTGACGCCTCCCGGCTGCGCCAAGTACGTGTACTGCGCCCAGGGCAAGGCGCTGGACATCGTCATCGACATCAGGGTGGGCTCGCCGACGTACCGCCGGTGGGATGCGGTCACGCTCGACCCGGTGGAATTCCGCGCCGTCTATTTCCCGGTCGGTGTGGCGCACGCCTTCGTGGCGCTGGCGGACGACACGGTCATGTCCTACATGCTGTCGGGCGAGTACGTACCGCAGAACGAGCTGGCGTTGTCGGTGTTCGACGAGACCCTGGGCCTGCCGATTCCGAAGGGCATCGAACCGGTGCTGTCCGAACGGGACGACGGCGCACCCTCGCTCGCCGAGCTGGAGGCCTCCGGGACCCTGCCCCGGTACGCCCACTGCCTGGAGCTCGAAGCGGCACTGGACGCCGGTGACCGGTGACCGGCCCCGGACAGCCTCGCCCGGCGGCCGCGGCGTCGCCACGGCCGCCGCGGCGCCACCGGCGGGTGGTCGCCGTGCTGGGAGCCACCGGCTGTGTCGGCACCGGTGTCTGCGCGGCGTTCGCGTCCGCGGGCTATGAGGTCCTCGCAGTCGCCCGGCGCCGTCCCTCCGGTTCCGTCGGCGACATGTTCGTCCCGCTCGACGTCTCCACGGCCGACCCGGCCGGCCTCGCCGGTCTCCTGGACGGGGCCGGTGTACAGGTGGTCGTCAATGCCACGGGGGGCTGGCTCACGTCGGAGGACGGGAACGAGCGCCATCACGTCCGGCTCGTGGAACGTCTGCTCACCGCCGCGGAGCTCTGCTCATCGGTGCCGCGCGTCGTGCAGATCGGCTCCATCCACGAGTACGGGCCGGTGCCGTACGGGAGCGCGATCGATGAGTCCGTCGTGCCCAGACCGACCACGCCCTACGCCCGGACGAAACTCGCCGGCTCCCGATTGGTGCTCCAGGCGGCCCGAGCCGGCCGGGTGCCCGCGGTGGTGCTGCGCGCCGTCAATGTCCTGGGGCCGGGCGTGGCCACCGCCAGCTTCCTCGGTTCGGTCGTCCTCCGGTTGCGCGAGTTGCCTCCCGGGGGCCGGTTGCCGCTCTCCATCGGCGACTTTGAACGGGACTTCATCGATGTCCGGGACCTGGCCGACGCGGCGGTACGGGCCGCCGAGGCCCCGCTCACGGGGGAGGTGCTCAACATCGGCCTGGGCCGAGCCGTCGGTATCCGCACGATCCTCTCGCTCCTGCTCCGCGCAGCCGGGCGGGACGCGGAGACGATCGACGAAGGGGGCGAGCCGGTGACGTCGCGTGGTGGCGACTGGACGCTGGCCGACACCCGGCTCGCCCGGCGACTGCTCGGCTGGGCCCCGCGCATCGGCCTGCAGCAATCCGTACGGGACATGTGGGAAGCGGCAGGACGCTGATTCCCGCACCGGCAGCAGGCAGGAGCATTTTCATGACGGACACCTTCCGGAACCGGCCGAGCCTCGCCCTCCGGCGCCGTCGCCCGATCGCCCTGCGTCTCGCCGAGTCGGCGGCGGCGGGCGCCTTTGCCGACACCGCCGATGTGGTCCGATGGTTCGCCGAGTACGGGAAGCGGGCCTACACCCGCACCGAACGGGTCCCCCTGGAAGAGCTGAAGGACTGGAAGCAGGACCCCGGCACCGGGGACATCAGTCATCACAGCGGAAAGTTCTTCTCCATAGAAGGAGTTGAGGTCCACGTTCCGGGCGCCCCGGTGGCCCACTGGAGTCAGCCGATCATCAACCAGCCCGAGGTCGGCATCCTCGGGATCCTGGCCAAGGAATTCGACGGGGTGCTGCACTTCCTGATGCAGGCCAAGGTCGAACCGGGAAACGTCGGCGGACTCCAGCTGTCCCCCACCGTGCAGGCGACGCGTAGCAATTACACCCGGGTGCACGGTGGCAGGCCGGTGCCGTACCTCGAATACTTCCTGGACACCGAGGACCACCACATCGTCGCCGACGTACGCCAGTCCGAGCAGGGATCGGCCTTCCTGCGCAAACGGAACCGCAACATGGTCGTGGAGACCGCCGACGACGTCCACGTACGGGACGGCTTCCGATGGCTGACCCTCGGTCAGCTGCACCGGCTGCTCGCCCTCGACGACCTGCTCAACATGGATGCCCGCACCGTGCTGGCCTGTCTGCCGCTCGCCCACCCCGAGTTGCCCTCGGTACACGGGCGACCGGACGAAGGATTCCGGGACGCGCTGCTGCGGTCCGCCGGCGCACCGAGCGGCACCCTGCACACACTGGGTGAACTGTTGAGCTGGATCACACAGGCACGCTCCCGGACGGACGTGCGCACGGCCCGGGTCCCGCTGGCCGGGCTGCCGGGCTGGCAGCACAGGGACGGCCGGATCTCGCATGAGAGCGGCCGGTTCTTCGATGTCGTCGGGGTGTCTGTGGAAGCCGGCGGCCGCGAGGTGGCCCGCTGGTCACAGCCCATGATCGCGCCGTACGGAACCGGTGTCGCAGCCTTCCTGGTCCGACGCTTCCGCGGAGTGCTGCACATCCTGGCCCACACCCGCGTCGAGGCGGGCTATCTCGACGTGATCGAGCTTGCGCCCACGGTGCAGTGCACGCCGGCGAACTACGAGCTGCTGCCGCCGGAGGCACGTCCGCGCTTCCTCGACACCGTGCTGGGCGCACCGCGGGAGAGCATCCGCTACGACACCGTCCTCTCGGAGGAGGGCGGCCGCTTCCACCATGCGCGCAACCGCTATCTGATCGTCGAAACGGACGCCGAGGTCCGGCCGGACGACCCCGAATTCCGCTGGTGTTCCCTTCACCAGTTGGTTGAGCTGCTCCGGCACAGCCACTACCTCAACGTCCAGGCCCGCTCTCTGGTGGCCTGCCTGCACAGCCTGCTGTCGGGACCGGCCGCCCGGCCGTGACCGCGCCGTGGACAGCCCCGTGGGTGTAGGGGAGTTTGAGGGAAGCTATAGGGCGTTCGCCTAACTTATCGATCATGGTGATGACCAAATCGGACACCGAATTGGGTGGAGATCTCCTCGCACTCCGCGGGGTCCAGTGGATCATGGGTACGAAGAACGACCCGTACGCGCTGCTGCTGCGCGGGGCCGATGACGACCCCCATGCACTCGGCCGCGGAATACGCGAACGTGGTGCCCTCTACCGGAGTCACGCCGAGGCGTGGGTCACTGCTGACCACGCCATGGCCGAAGCGATCCTGAATGATCCCCGGCTCGGCCCCGGGCATCCCGACGCCGCACCGGCGGAGGGCGGGGGCCACGAACCGGACGAAGAGCACGAACCGATGCCCTGGGACTTCCCGGCGCTGCGCGATGTGCTGCCGCTCGACGACGCCTGCCTGTCCCTGCCGCGAGCGGAGTACGAGCGGGTGAACGCGGCGGGGGCGGCGATCCTCGGCGCGCCGGCCCTGGCCCCCCTGGCCGAGGGCCTCACGGCCGGCTGCGCGCTCCGGCTGCGAGGCCTGTCGGACCGATTCGACCTCATGGCCGAGTACGCCCACCGCTGTGCCGCGGACGCCGCCGCGGAAGTCCTCGGTCTGCCCGCCGAGCAGCGGGACCGTTTCACCGACCTGTGCGCGCGGGCCGCCGGCACGCTGGACGCCACTCTCTGTCCGCCCCGCCTCGACGTGGCCCGGCGCCTGCTGGGCTCCGTGGCGGAGCTGCGTGCGCTGTTGGCCGGGACGGTGCCGGCGGAGGGCGCCGGAGCGGTACTTGCGCCCGAGGACGCGCTGACCGCGGGCGTCCTCACCGCGGTCGCCGGTGTCGAGCTGACCGCCACCCTGATCTGCAACACGGTGGCCGTGCTGCTCGACCATCCGGAAGCGTGGGCCGTGGTGTGCGAAGCACCGGAGGAGACCGCCGGCCAGGCGGTCGACGAGACGCTGCGCTATCTGCCGCCGGTACGTCTGCACAGGCTGTACGCGCAGAGCGACCTTGCGCTGGGCGGGCACGAGGTGGAGCGCGGCGCGGAAGTGGTGGTCGCGGCGGAGGCCGCGCTGCGGGACCCCGCCGTGTACCCCGACCCGGAGCGCTTCCGGCTCGGCCGCCCGGCCGCCGGATCGGCCGGCCTGCCGCTTTCCGCGGCACCGCACCTGGCGCTCGTCGCACCCCTGGTCCGGCTCCAGGCCGTCTGCGCGGTGCGGGCCCTGGCGGCGCGGTTCCCCGGCCTCAGCCGCACGGAGCCGGTGTTGCGCCGCCTGCGCTCGCCGATCACCGCCGCAGTGCTGCACCTTCCCCTCACCGTCCGCTGACGACCGTCTGCCTGAAGAGAAAGGGCCGTGCATGGAAACGAGCGGACGCTCTCGCCTGGTCACCCACTGCCGGGTGTGTGGCGCTGCCGATTGGCAGGAAGTGGTTTCCTTCGGCTCCGTGCCCCTCGCCAATGCCTTTCTGGATCCCGCGACGTCCTACGAGGACGAGGCGCGCTTCCCCCTGGGGGTGATCTCCTGCCGCTCCTGCCGGCTGATGAGCCTGACACATGTGGTCGACCCCGAGGTCATGTACCGGACCTACTTCTATGTGACCTCGGACTCCGAGTCCATCACCCGCCACATGCGGTACGTGGCACAGACGTGCACCAGCCGCTTCGCACTCGGAGAGGACGAGCTCGTCGTCGAGATGGGCAGCAACACCGGGGCCCAGCTGCTCGCCTTCCGCCCCGGCGGGCAACGGGTCCTGGGCGTTGATCCGGCACTGAACCTGGCCGCGACCGCCAACGCGCACGGGGTGCTGACGCTGCCGGAGTACTTCTCCGACCGCACGGCGGCCCGCATCAGGAACGGACACGGTCAGGCCCGGCTGATCCTGGGACGGCACGTCTTCGCGCACGTGGACGACCTGGCCGACGTCGCCGCCGGGGTCCGTCGACTGCTCGCCCGGGACGGTGTGTTCGCCATCGAAGTGCCCTACGCCCTCGACCTCGTGGAGCGGGTCGCCTTCGACACCGTTTACCACGAGCACCTGTCGTACTTCCTGGTCGGCACCCTCGCCGAACTCTTCGACCGGCACGGCCTGCGGCTCTTCGACGTGGAACGACTGCCCGTGCACGGCGGCTCCATCCTGGCCTTCGTCGGTCTGCGCGAAGGCCCCTGGGAGCAACAGGGCTCGGTGGCGGAGCTGTTCGCCGCCGAGCAGGCCGCGGGACTGCATCAGGACGCCGCGTACGGGGAGTTCGCGCACAAGGTGGCGCGAGTACGGCAGGAGCTCCCCCGGCTCGTCCGTGGCCTGGTGGCCCAAGGCGCCCGGGTCGCCGGCTACGGGGCGTCGGCGAAGGGCACGACGCTGCTCAACATCTGCGGAATCGGCGCTGACGAATTGCAGTTCTGCAGCGACACCACCGTGCTGAAGCAGGGCAAGGTGCTGCCCGGCACACATGTCCCGGTGTGCTCCCCGCAGTCCGCCGCGGCGGAACCACCGGATTACTACCTGCTCCTGGCATGGAACTACGCGGACGAGATCCTGGAGAAGGAGCGACGGTTCCTCGACAACGGCGGCCGGTTCATCCTGCCGGTGCCGGAACCGGTCGTGCTGTCGGCCGGTGCCCGGGCCACCACCCCGACCTGACCCCGGTACCGCAGCCGGGCCCGGACCGCGCGCGAGCCGGGCCCGGCCTTGCCGCGCCCTGCGGGTCAGGACCCGCCGGTCCGCTCGGCGGTCACGATCGAGTAGCCCAGGCCGGCCGCCTCGAGCGAAGTGGTGGCCGCCTCCACCTGCTCGACCATCCTGCTCCCGTAGGCCGCGACCAGCTCCTCGCGCCGTTTCTCGATCCCGTGGTGAATGGACGCAAGGGAGCGCGGCACGGTGTGCGCGGTGATGTCGAGCGCCTCGATCTCCACCAGACCGGCCCGTTGCAGCAGCGCCTGGTAGTCACCGATCCGCATCGACTCGCCGAAGAGCGAGGCGTAGGGAAGGTCGTCCCTCTCGGGGGTCCCGCTGTTGTCCAGCACGTCGGTGAGGGCGAGCCGGCCGCCCGGCCGGAGCACCGCCGCCGCCTGCCGTAGCGGCTCCAGCCGGTTGGGCATGTGGAAGACCGACTCGAAGAGCCACACACCGTCGAAGGAGTCCGGCTGGAAGGGCAGTTTCATCGCATCCGCATGCCGGAAGGACACCAGATCGGCCATCCCGGCGGCCGCCGCATGGGCGTTCGCCCGCTCCACCTGCACGGCGCTGATGGTGATGCCCACGACCTGAGCACCGGTGGCCCGGGCGAGCCGGATCGCCGGTTCACCGGTGCCACAGCCGATGTCCAGGACCCGGTCGCCCGGCCCGACCCGGACCCGCTCGATCATCATGTCGGTGAGCCGCTGCGACGCCGGCCCCATGGCGGACCGGTCCGACGGACCGGTCCAGTAACCGAAGTGCAGGCTTCCGCCGGTGACTTCGGCGAGGAACCGGCTGGACTCGTCGTAGAAGTCCGCGACCTCCTGTTGCTGGGGTGCTGAGGTGTCAGTCATTCCGCTCGTCCTTTCTCGGGCCGGGCCGTCCGGCGGGCGGCCCGGGCGGGGCATGGTGGTGCCGGCCGGTGCCCGGTCGGGGCGACCGATCACCGGAGGTGGTCCAGGGCGTGCCGCAGTGCCGTGCGCCAATGGCGCAGCGGAGCGATTCCCCACTCCTGCCAGCGGTCGTGTCCCAGGACGGTGTAGGCGGGGCGACGTGCCGGCCCGGCGTATTCGGCACTGGAGATGGCATGCACCCGGCCGGGGTCCGCGTCGAGCGCTCGGTAGATCTCGCTGGCCAGCTCGTGCCAGGTCGCCACTCCGGCGTTGGTGGCGTGGAACACTCCGCCGGCTCCGGACGCACGGCCCAGCACGACGATCCGTGCGGCGGTGTCCGTGGCCCAGGTGGGTTGCCCGTACTGGTCGGCGACGACCCTGACGGTCTTCCCTCGGCGGGCCGCCTCGACCATGGTGCGGACGAAGCTGCGCCCGTGGGCTCCGTACAGCCACGCGGTGCGGACCACGGTGAACGGGGGGAGGTGCGCGGCGAGGACGGCTCGTTCCCCGGCCGCCTTGCTGCGGCCGTAGGCGGTGCGCGGCGCAGGCGGGCTGTCCTCCCCGTACGGCGAACGGGCGTCACCGGAGAACACGTAGTCCGTGGAGACGTGGATCAGCCGGATGCCGTACTCGGCACAGGCCGCTGCGAGGTGTCCGGGCCCCGCACCGTTGACCGCCCAGGCGGCGGCCTCGTCGGACTCCGCGGCCTCCACGGCGGTGTACGCGGCGCAGTTGACGACCACGTCCGGTCGGTACCGGTTCAGCGCCGCGAAGACCGCCGTCCGCTGTGTCACGTCCAGCGCGGACCGGTCCAGGGCGATCACCCGGTCGTTCCCGCATCCGGCGGCGGTGAGCCGCGCCACGAGTTCCCTGCCGAGCATGCCGCCGGCACCGGTGATCAGCCACCTCATGCCGGGGCCCGGTCCGTACGACCGTCGATGCCCCGCGGCCGGTCCGTCAGCTGCCGCCACCACTCCTGGTGCTCCCGGTACCACGCGACGGTGGCGTTGAGCCCGGCGGCGAACGCGGTCCGTGGCCGGTAGCCGAGTTCGGTACGGGCCTTGCTGTCGTCGAGCGCATAGCGGCGGTCGTGTCCCTTGCGGTCCTCGACGTATTCGACCTGGCTCCAGTCGGCTCCACAGGCGTCCAGCAGGCGCTCGGTGAGCTCCAGGTTGGTCATCTCGGCGCCTCCTCCGAGGTGGTAGACCTCTCCGGCCCGCCCACGGGTCCGCACCAGTTCCACGCCGTGGCAGTGGTCCTCCACGTGCAGCCACTCACGGACGTTGAGCCCGTCCCCGTAGAGCGGGACCTTTCTCCCGTCCAGCAGGTGGGTGATGAAGAGCGGGACGACCTTCTCGGGGAACTGCCGCGGGCCGTAGTTGTTGCTGCACCGGGTGATCCGTACGTCCAGGCCGTGTGTGCGATGGCAAGCCAGCGCGAACAGATCGGCGGACGCCTTTGACGCGGAATAGGGGGAGTTGGGGCGCAGCGGGGCGTCCTCCTGCCAGGCACCGCCGGCAAGGGACCCGTAGACCTCGTCCGTGGAGACCTGGACGAAGGGCTCCGTCCGGTGCCGCACGGCGGCGGCCAACAGGGTCTGGGTGCCGACCACGTTGGTGCGGGCGAAGAGGTCCGCGCCGGAGATCGAGCGGTCCACGTGCGACTCGGCCGCGAAGTGCACCACTTGATCCGCCTCTGCCATCAGCCGGTCCACCAGGGCGCCATCGCAGATGTCGCCCTGGACGAACTCCAGCCGGGGGTGGTTGAGGTCGAGGTTGCGGGTGCTGCCCGCATAGGTGAGCTTGTCCAGCACGGTGACCCGTAGCCCCGGCTCCTTCTGCGCCAGCAGCGCACGGACATAGGCGCACCCGATGAAACCCGCCGCGCCGGTGACCAGAACATTCATGCCGAGCAGCCTTCCGGGCTGTCTTGGAGAATCGCTGGAAGGGCGGTTCCCTCCCGGCGCACCGGCTCCATGCGCTCTCCATGGGATGACGATCGGGGCTCGTGACACTTGCGGAGTTCCTGTCAGGCATCCGGCACGAGAGGAGCCACGTCATGGCTCTGTTCGCGGTTCTCGCAACACAGGCACCCCACGGCATCAGCGGGGACGAATTCCGGCAGCGGCTGCCCGAGGGCTTCTCCTACACCAAGACCTTGGTCGACAAGGGCTTCATCAAGCACAGTTGGGTCCGTGTCGGTGCCGCCGGCGGGCTGAACATCTACGAGGTTGATTCGCACGAGCAGTTGCTGACGCTCCTCTACGACAACCCGGTCAGCCCGCACCTGCGGTTCGAGGTCATCCCGCTCGCCCGTCCGGACGCCTTCGACCCGCTGGCCTTCCGGAAGTGAGCCGTCCCGGGCCGGGCCCCCGCTTCACAGGGCGCCCGGCCAGTCGGCGTCGTCCCGTACGAACGCGCGGGCCAGCCCTCGGTAGAACGCCAGGACTCCGGGTTCCTTGGGGCTGAGGTGCCCGCGCCCGGCAAACCGGGAACCCACCACCCGCTGCACGCGCTCCAGACCCCACCGGTCCTCGCCGTTGACCACCCCCGCGTCCTCCTCGGTCTGCTTGCGCAGCGCCTCACGATCGGCTGCCGCGACCTGGGACGCCGGCATGAGGATGCCGCCCCGCACTTGGGTGCGGTCGACGGACAGCGGGATGAAGCTGATCCAGACGACCGAGTCGCCGAAGGTCGCCAGACTGCTGGAGGGAAAGACACAGCAGTTGTACATGAACGCCAGTTGTTCTTCGCTCAGGTCCAGGGCCGTGGTGTCGAGGGGCTCCTTGAAGGGACTGCGCAGCCTCAGGACCCAGGGTGTGTCGACGCGTACGTCCATGTCGGCACCGCGTGGGGTGATCAGCGCGACCGTGTTCGGATGCAATCCCATGACGTGGTAGTTCTCATGGGAATTCTCCACCGCCAGCTTCCAGTTGACCTGCCACTCCTCGACATATGCGCCGACCTGCACCATCTCCTCGAGCCGGTAGGCCGCGAGTTCCCCGCCGATGTGCCGTTCCAGATGCGCTGACACCGGTTCGGCCTGCGGGGCGAAGTTGAGGTACACGAAGCCGCGCCACTCCTCGACGGCGAACTCCGGTAACCGGCAGGTGTCGGGGTCGAAGGCGGGATTACCGCGCATGTGGGTCGCTCCGGAAAGCCGGCCGTCCAGCCCGTAGCGCCACAGGTGATAGGGGCAGGTGAAGGCGTCGGTGCGGCCGGCGCCCGGTTCCACCACCGGCATCATGCGGTGCCGGCACACCGGTGACAGGGCGTGCAGGGTGCCGCTCCGGTCACGTACCACGGTCACCGGCTCGCCGGCCACCTCCAGCGACACGTAGTCGCCGGGGACCGCGAGTTGGTCGGCGTGGGCGACCAGCAGCCAGGAACGTCCGAAGATCCGGGAGCGCTCGAACTCGTACAGGGCGGACGAGTGGTAGGCGGACGGCGGCATGCTGACCGCGGGCGCGTCGGGTTCGAGGTATCGGCTCAACTCCCTTACCAGTGAGGTCACTTCGTGGTCCGGAACCTGCTCGGGGAGGCTGCTCGTGTGGCCGGTGGCTGGTCGCTGGGTCATCGTTCCTCCTTGGCCGCCGGAGAGGGCCGGTAGCGTGCCGTCCTCTCCTCGACGGTCGCGATGATGTCGTTCGGTGTGGGCATGGCGAGGATCTCCTTGCGCAGCCGCCGCGCGGTCTCCCGGAACGACCGGTCGTGCAACACCCGCACCAGGTGGGTGCGGACGGTCTCGGGGGTGAACTCCCGGAGCGGAACCGCCACCAGGGCGCTCTGCTGTGCGTAGGTCTCGCCCATCCCCTCGCTGACCCACTCCCAGCCGGTGAGGATGATCTGGGGAACTCCGTGCAGCTCAGCGGTCGCCTTCGTCTGGTAGCCGCCGTGATGGACGACGGCCGCGCACGTCGGGAGCAAGTCGTTGAGGGGAACGAAGTCCACGGTACGGACGTTCTCCGGCAGGTCCGGCAGCTGTGCGCGCTGTTCCGGGGCGATCGCCGCGATGACCTCGATGTCGAGTTCCGCCATCGACACCAGGAGGCCCGCGAGCATCGTGTCCAGGTCGAACATCGCGTAATCGGCGGTGATGCTCGTCCCCAACGTGAGGCACACCCTCGGCCGGTCGGCGGGCCGCCGCAGCCAGTCCGGCACCACGGAGCGACCGTTGTAGGGCACGTACCGCATGGCGACAGAGTCCACTCCCAGGTCCTCGCGTACGCGGGCCGGCCGGGTGTCGATCGTCCACTGGCCGGTCAGCATGGTCTCGTCGAAGCGGCGTGCACAGCCCAGGCGCTCCAGGTGCCAGTCGAACCATTCAGCGGTGGGGTCTTCTCGGTGCTCGGGCGGGAGCTCACGCCCGATGCGCGTGAACATCGCCCGCGGACGCATCTGGAGGGCGAGGTCGGGACCGCACACCAGACGGGCATGGCTCGCACCCACCACCGCCGCCGCTATCGGGCCCACCATGCAGAAGGTCTCCCACAGCACCAGGTCGGGTCGCCAGGCGCGGGCGAAGTCCACCACCCCGTCGACCATCTCCTCGTGGTTCAGCGGTGCCCAGAGCGCGGGTACCACGAGGTTTTCGTAGGCGAGCAGGGTCTCCCACGCCGGCTGTCCCCGCTCCAGTTCGGTCGTCTCGATCTGGTTGCACAGCGGGATGGCTTCCTCGTGGAATCGGCCCAGGGCCTCCTGCCACGGCGGGCAAGGGATCGGAACCGCGGTCAGACCGGCCTGAGTGATGCCGTCGACGAGGTCGGGCTTGCAGGCCACCCGGACCTCGTGGCCCGCGGTCCTGAGCGACCAGGCAAGCGGGACCATGAGCTGGAAGTGACTGCCCTCCAGCGACGTGAACAAGACCTTCATCCGTGCCCCTCCTCTCGTGCGCACGGCCGCGGGCGGCGATCACACCACCGCCACCGGGGAGCGCCACAGCGCCTGTGTGACGGGGGCCCGGCGGTGCGGCAGGGCCGGGCCTCGGGAACGCAGCCCGGGAAGGCGGGCCGTCGTGATCCGTGTCGCGACCGCCGCCAGCGTCCCGAAGAGATCAGCGGCCGGCCGGACGGGGAATCCCGGCAGCAGCGGCCGCGGAACCGACGACGGCCGGCCGGGACGGGAACCGCCGGGGAGCGGGTGGATGTGCGGGTCCCGGTTGGCGGCCGCCAGGAGTACGGCCAGCCGTTCTCCGGCGGTCAGCCGGAAGCCGAGGACTTCACAGTCCTCCCGCGCCACCAGCGGAACGATGCGGACGGGCGGCTCGTGTCGCCAGGTCTCGTCGATGACCGCGGCGGCGCCGGGCGGGTCGGCGGCCGCGGCCCACAGTTCGGGCCGGTCCACCAGAGTGAGCAGCGCCCGCCCGATGAGGGCCGTGCCGATGCGCACGCCCACGACGGCCTGCAGCACGGCCAGGGCCCGCAGTTCCCCGTCCTCCGCCGGGACCCCGGGGTCGACCGGGTACAGGGCGTCGAGCCCGTCGTGGAGCCGCTGCTCGGCGAGCTCGCCGAGCAGCGCACCCACCTCGTCGGCCGCTGCGACCAGGCGGCGCGAGACCTCCAGTCGCTGCGGGCACAGCTGGGCGTCGAGCAGGGCACCGGCCGCGGTGACCCCGGCCGCCAGGCGGGAGCTCTGCGCCGCGGTCAGCCCGAACAAGCCGACCACAAATCCCGTGGCAACGGGTGCCGCGAGGTCGTCGACGAGGTCGAAGGACGGGCCGAGCCCGTCGAGCACGGCCTCGCACACCGACTCCATCAGCGCATGGAGGGGCCCGGTGCCCGGTCCCGTTGCGGCGAACGCGCCCGGCCGGTGACGCGCGGCCCGCTCCGCATGGTCGAATGCCGCGTCAAGGTGGCGCAGACCGCTGGTGCCGGGGCTTTCGGCGAATCTCTGGGGGCCGAGCGCCGGATGGCCGAGCAGTTGCTCCGCCAGACGGCGGTCGACCGTGACCCGGGTACCCGTGCGGCTCGACGAGAGCGCCCCGCGCCCGCGCAGTTCTTCGTGGGCCGGGGACGGGTCGCCGAGTCCGCAGAGCACTCTCGCGTACGGGTCGCCCTTGCAGCGGTGCAGCCACAGTTCTCCGTGGGCCAGATGCAGGGGGTGTCCCGCGGTGCGGGTGGTCGTGGCCACACGTCCTCCTTCATCCGATGGACGGGAACGTATCGCCGCCGAGCGGCTGTCCCGGGCGCAGTCCGGAGAGGTGGTGGTCCTGCACCCCGGGCCGGTAGGCGGCACCGTCGTCCATGTAGATGACGCCGTTGGCCAACCGCGGTTCGCCTGTGGTGTTCGCGCCGGCCATGTGGACGGTGCGGAAGTGGTGGAAGGTGACGTCCCCCGCCCGTACGGGCACCGCCACCCGCGGCTGCCAGATGAAGTCCGGCCAGATCTCCGCCATCGGCCGGTACTCGTCGAAACTCATCATGTGGATCTGCCGTTCGGCGTCCGCCCGCAGATGGGAGCCGGGCACGTATTCCAGACAGCCCCGCTCGACGGGCACATCCGTGAGTGCGATCCATGCCGTCAGGGTCTGCGAGAGCTCGGCCAGCGGCAGCCCCGCCTCATCGTCGTGGATCATGGTCGGCAGGGCCTTGTACGGCTTCTTGAGCAGGATGTCACTGCTGTAGAGGCGCAGCGGCACACCGGCCAGCCGCCGGGCGATCCCGGTCACCGCGGGGTGCAGCGCCAGGGAGCGCAGCGCCTCGCTCTTGAGCCAGGCTTCCTCGACGTAGTGCACCTGTGTGACGGACTCCGACTCGCCCCAGATCACCGGGACTTCGCGCTCCAGGAGTGCCTCGGCGGCAGCGCGGTGGTCCGCGACTTCCTGGGGGGTGAGCACCTGGCGCAGGTGGAGGTAGCCCTGTTCGCGGTAGCGCCGGACGTCGTCGTCCGTCAGCGGCTCCGCCGAGGGGGGTGTGGTGGGGTCAGGCATCCGGGTGTCACCCCTCTTCGCTGGTGGCGGGCCGGGGTCCGGCGAGTGCGGCCAGCCGCGGTACGAGCTCGGCGGGTGCGGGCATCGTCAGAAGTTCCTCGCGGGCGCGTGCCGCCGCCTTCCGCATGCCCTCGTCCGTCAGCAGCGTCCGGCACTCCCGGGCGCCCAGGGTCTCTGCCTCGGCGACGATGCCGGTCCCCAGCCGTGCCACCACGCCGACGTCGGTGTGCTGATAGGAGCCCTGCGGAATGACGCACTGCGGAATTCCGGCGGCGATCGCGGTCATCGTCGTGCCGCTCCCACCGTGGTGGATGATGGCGGTGCAGGTCTCCAGCAGCGCATCGAGCGGGGCCCACTCCACGGTGCGTACGTTGTCCGGGAGGTCCCCCAGCAACGCCACGTCCCCGCCTCCCAGGGTGACGACGAATTCGGCGTCCACTCCGCCGGCGGCGGTCATCAGTGGGGAGAGCATCGCGATGCCTCCCCACTGCGCCTCTATCGTGCCCAGGGTGACGGCGATCCTCGGCCGGTCCGGACGGCGGCGCAGCCAGTCGGGGAGCACGAAGCCACCGTTGTACGGCACCCAACGCATGGGCCAGGCCCCCTCGTTGCGGCGTTCGGGCGGCAGCAGCTCGGCGAAGGAGGGGGGCATCATGCTGAGCCGCACCGTCGCCCGGGCATCGGCCGAGACGGAGTGCCGGTCGTAGTCCGCACGCATCGCCTCCCTGATCATGTCGCCGAGGTCGTGCCGGCTGTCGTAGACGCCGACCGGCATCTCGACGAGCGGTGTGCCGGTGGCCGCGGCCACCAGTGGTCCGGCGCCCTGGAGTACCGGCGAGAAGATCAAATCCGGTGACCAGGACCGGGCCACGTCGAGCGCACCGTCGACCATGACGCTCGACACCCGGCCGAAGAGCCGGGCCAGCAGTTCGTCCTCGGGATCGTCGGCGTGGATGGGGCGGCGGTTGTCGTCCCCGCCCACGGACATGTAGATCTCGCCGTAGTCGAGCCCCGGGGTGACGTCGACGACGTTCATCCCGGCATCTGTTGCCGACAGCCCGAGTCCGCCGGTCGCGAAGCGCACTTCGTGCCCGGCCGCGCGGAAGGCGTGAGCGAGGGGCACGGTCGGGAAGAGGTGGCCGAGCCCCGGAGAGGCAATGACGAGTACGCGCATGGATTCCCCAAGGTGGAAGAGGGTGTTGTCGGGCACGGTGTCAGCACCGGCTCGCCGTCCGATCGACGGAGAGTGGAGCCGCGCGGGGACCGCATGGCCAGCGGGTCTCAAGTGAGGGACAGGCCGCCGTCGACGGGCAACACCACACCGGTCGCGTGGCGTGCCTCCGGACGCGTCAACTGGCAGATCCACCAGGCGATCTCGTCGGGGGTGCCGACCCGGCCGGCGGGGGTGCGGTCGGCCAGCTGGGTGAGGAAACCGTCATAGGCCTGCTCGGTCATGCCGAGCCGCGGACCCGAGCGGGTGTCGGTGACGCCCGGAGCGATTCCGACCACCTGGATGCCCCGGGGCGCCAGTTCCACCGCCCACGTCCTCGTGAGGAAGTCGAGGGCCGCCTTGGCCGCACCGTACAGGCCGTTCTCGGGCCAGGCACGCTCGCCCCTGGCTCCGGAAGAGCTCACGTTCACCACGGTGCCGCCGCCGGCTTCGAGGGCGCCCAGCGCACTTCTGGTCAGCAGCACGGGAGCGCGCAGGTTGGTCCCCCATTGCTCGTCGAGCAGCTCCCGGTCGGTGTCGGCCAGTCGCCGGTAGCCGTGCGCGACCGCGTTGTTGATCAGCACGTCGATCCGCCCGAACGCGCGCAGGGCCGTGTCGACGACACGGTCAGGGGCGTCCGGTTCCGCGATGTCGGCGGCCAGCACCCGGATACCGTCATGGCCCTCGGCGGTGGCGTCGAGGGCGGCCGGGGTGCGGCCGACGACGAGCACCCGATCGCCCTGTTCGGCGAAGGCGCGCGCCGTGGCCCGGCCGATGCCGGTGCCACCGCCGGTGACGATCACGCCCCGCGGTCCTGCCGCCTGATCTGCGGTGATGTGGTGGGAGGTCATCCGGGCACCGTAGGCACCCGCACTCGACACGTAATCGATCCCCGCGCACCGCCGGCTCAGTGGTGCGCGGTGAAATCGGGTTCTTCGGGCGGGGTCCCGGCCAGCTGGTGGAATCCCGGTGTGCCGGCGAGGAGCAGTACCGCGTCCCACTGGCGCCCCGCCTCCTCGCCGGTGGCGACCCGGGACAGGACCGGGCCGAAGAACGCCGTGCGCGGCCCGGACCCGGCTTCGTCCGGGTGGCTCACCCCGATCACCGGCGTGCCCGTGCGCCCCCGGAGCAGACGCACGCCTTGGTCGTGCGAGGCGCGGACGGCGTCGTCGACGCTGCTGTCCGAACCAACGGCCCCCACCTCGCGGGGCAGTTCGGACTCGTCCAGTGCCTCGGCGAGTACGGTTTCCCAGTTCCATTCGCCCCGCTCGTGGATACGGGTTCCCAGCGCGGTGTAGAGCCTGCCGAGTGACTGGTGCCCGTAGCGCTCCATGACCGTGGCGCAGACCCGCACCGGCACCCGGAGATAGCCCTCCGGGTCACCTTCGGGGTCGTCGGCACGTCCCTCGTTGAGGATCGACAGGCTCATCACCCGCCAACGGACCGTGACCGGCCGGACCTTTGCCACTTCCAGCAGCCATCGGGAGGTGAGCCAGGTGTAGGGGCACGAAGGGTCGAACCAGAAATCGGCCGTGAGTGTGCCGTTCGCGCTCATGTGGGCCCGCCTTTCCCTTGCCAGTAGGTCACAGCAAGACCGTAACGGCCTTGGTCTCGGTGAGGTCCTCGATTCCCGGACGGCCGAGTTCGCGGCCGAGACCGCTCTGCTTCGCGCCGCCCCACGGCAGCGAGGCATCCATGGCTCCCCATCCGTTGACCCACACCGAACCCGCCCTGATGTCCCGGGCCAGTCGGTGGGCGCGGGAGACGTCCCGGGTCCAGATGGTCGCGGCCAGCCCGTAACTGGAGTCGTTCGCGAGGGCGACCGCCTCCTCTTCGGTGTCGAAAGGGATGACGGTGCCGACCGGCCCGAAGATCTCCTCGCGGGCGATCGTCATGTCGTTGGTCGCGTCGGCGAAGATCGCGGGCCGGACGAAGTATCCGCGGTCACGCACCCGCTCTCCGCCGGCCACCAGCCGTGCGCCTTCCTCTCGTCCCGTTTCGACGTAGCCCAGCACCCGGTCCAGTTGTGCCCGGCTGATGAGCGGCCCCATGTCGGTGTCCGGCTGCCGGGGGTCGCCGAGCCGCACCGACCCGGCGGCGCCGGCCAGCGCGGTGACGACCGCGTCGTGGACCGGGCGCTGGACGAGAATCCGCGACGCTGCCGCGCACACCTGGCCCTGGTTGGCGAACAGCCCGCCGACGGTCCCCGCGACGGCCGCGTCGAGGTCGGCGTCGGCGAAGAGGAGTTGCGGCGACTTGCCGCCCAGCTCCAGGGTGGTGCGGGTGAAGTGGTCACTCGCCGCTCGATGGATCAACCGGCCCACCTCCCGGCTGCCGGTGAAGGAGAGGTGGTCGACCGCGGGGTGCCCGGCGAGCCGGGCACCGGCCACCGGGCCGGTCCCGGGGACGATGTTCACCACGCCCGGCGGCAGTCCGGCCTCGACCGTCAACGCCCCCAGGTGCAGCACGGTCAACTGCGCCTCCTCCGCGGGTTTGACGACCACGGTGCATCCCACGGCCAGGGCCGGAGCGATCTTGTTGACGGCCGCCGTCAGCGGCGCGTTCCAGGGAATGATGGCTCCGACGACGCCCACCGGCTCCCGCACCGCATACGCGTGGGTGGGCCGCCCGTGACACTCCGCGGGAATGACGACTCCCTCGGTCTTGTCCGCCCAGCCGGCGTAGTAGCGCAGGGTCCGTACGGCGCCACCGACGTCGAAGGCCAGGGCGGCCTGCTCCGACACGCCGTTCTCCGCGGCCTGGACGCGTGCCAGGAGCGCGCCGTCCCGTTCGACGAGGTCCGCGAGGCGCCACAGCAAGAGGCCGCGCTGCGATCCCGGTGTCCTGGACCAGGATCCGTCGTCGAACCGCAGCCGTGCGGCCTGTACGGCGGCGTCCACATCCGCCGGCGTCGCGGCGGCGACCGTGGCCAGCACGCGCTCGTCCACCGGATCGATGTTGTCGAGCGTGCCACCGTCCGACGCAGCCTGCCATGCTCCGTCAACGAGCAATCCGGTCGGCAGGCCCTCGGCCGCTGCCAGGCCGGTCCGTACGCTCGATGCCATGGTGTGCTCCCTTCACGGTGTCCGTGGATGAAAACAGTTGCCCGGTGGGCGGGTTCAGCACCGTGGCGACGCCTGGAGCCTGCCGCTCGCAGTTCGCTCGACACCGGCTCGCCGGCTCCTCCCGTCGTTCCACACCCAGCCCCGGGCGGCGGCGCGCACGCCGGCCTGGAACCTGCTGTGGGCGTCCAGGCGCAGCATCAGTCCCGACACCATGCGCCGGATGGTGCGCACGGACAGGCCGAGCTCGCGCGCCACGACCTGATCGGTCTGTCCTTCGGCCAATGCCCGCAGCACCTTGCGTTCCGGTCCGGAGAGCCCGTCGTCGTCGTAGGCGGGCTCCAGGGCGAAGGGCTCCGCGGCGGCCCACAGGTGCTCGAACCACGAGGTGAGGAACCCGACGACCGCAGTACCGCGGACCTCCAGCGCGCCCGCGTGCGCCTCGCCGTCGTCCACGAAGACCAAGGCGATCGCCCGGTCCACGATGAGCAGCGACGGGGGTACGGAGGCCAGGGTCCGGATCTGGCCGCCGCTCCGGGTCAGCCGGTCGACGAACGGGGAGACACCGGCGCGGTTGCGGATGCTGTCGCGGCCGACGACCCGGGCGGCCAGGTCTCTGCCGGACAGGAACCGGTCCGCGGCGCGGGAGTTCAGCGCGATCTGCTCGCCGGCCGGGTCGGCGATGATCAGCAGCATCTCGACCTGTGTCTGCTGCACCAGCTCCTTCAGCCGGGCGAACGCCGAACAGGGGACGGACAGGGTATGGATCGTCTCGAGCTCCGCCGTGTGGTCGTCGTCGCTCTCCCGGGCCACCAGCTCGATGGCCTTCCGCGTCTCCTCCAGGTTCCTCTGGCGTACTGCCAGTTCCCACTGCTTCTTCGCCAGCAGCATGTTCAGGCCGGTCACCGGACGAACCGGCCGCTGCCGCCCGTAGACATCGGCGGGCTGGATGAGCGAGAGCCGCGACAACCGGTGCAGCGCGCTCCTGACCACATCCGGGGGCATCCGTAATTCGTTGGCGAGTGCCGGGACCGTGGAGTTCGCGTGCCCGGTCTTGATCAGTGCGCGGTAGACACGTTCTGCCACCGGGTCGATACCTAGGTTCTCCAGCATGCCGCCTCCTGATTGGGCATCCCATTCGGTCCAAGGCAAAAACTTTGCCATTCATGGGAACACGGCATCTGGCATGTGCCGTGGGCCGGTTGGCCGGTCAGGTACCCCTGAAAAGGCGTTGTGGCGGGGTGCGTCCGCGGGCCGGTCAGCCCCTGTCGTCCCGCGTGACCCTGCGCTCCCGCACCCGCAACGTGCCGTCCCTGCGTACCAGTACGTCCTCGCACACGCACATGAGATGCAACCGGGGCTGCCCGTTCCGCGGGGTGGCGATGATCTGCGCATAGCTGCGGACGAGCAGCTCGCCATCGGCGCCGACGTCGACCGCATGGGTGCCCAGCAGGTGTCGGTGCCGTTCCCCGGCCTCGGCCAGTTCTGCTGCCGCACGGCGTACACCGGCCGCCAACTGAGCCCGTCCCCGTATGGGTTCGGGCAGCGAGGGCGGCGCGAAGCTGCCGTCCTCGGTGAAGGTGGCTGCCCATGCCTCGGCCTCACCCGCGTCCAGGAGCTGCATGTGCCGTGCGTAGAACTGCTGGATCTCGGCGTAGGCGTCGGCCGACAGCGGTGTCGCCGCCGCGGCGCTCTCCGTGCCCTCCGGCACTGTTGTCCCTGCCACTGCGCTCTCCTTCCGTCACTGGCCGCACCCTTCCACCGGGGAATCGAGAACGTCTGGAGCGCCCGCACGGCCGGAGAGTTCGAGTGAGCCTCCAATGCTTCTCCCGCGGCCCGGGCCAGGGTTCTCCCACGTCCTTCCCCAGAACGGCCGAAAAGCGGAGGTGGCGATGCGCCTCATCGATCTGTCCGCACCCGTGGATGCGTCAGGCTACGAGCCGGATCCCGTGACCCATCACGTCCTGACCCCGCGGCAGGGTGCCGTGCACATGAGCGAGGAGATGGCCCGGCACTTCGGGATCGACTTCGACCCCGACGACCTGCCGGACGGGGAGTTCCTGTCGCTCGACACACTCACCCTCAGCACCCACACGGGAACGCATGTCGACGCACCGTCCCACTACGGCACCCGGGCCTCCTACTCTGACTGTGCGCCGCGGAACATCGACGAGTTGCCGCTGGAGTGGTTCTTCCGGCCGGGGCTCCTGCTCGACGTGAGCGACGTGGGGACGGGGGTGATCGGTACGGCCCGGCTGGAGAAGGAGTTCGCCCGCATCGGCCGGACGCCCGCTCCGCTGGACATCGTGCTGCTCCGCACCGGAGCGACCCGCCACCTGGGGACGCAGAAGTACTTCACCGACTTCGCGGGGCTGGACGGGCCGGCGGTTCATCTGCTGCTCGACCTGGGCGTGCGGGTGATCGGAACGGACGCCTTCAGCCTGGACGCGCCGTTCGGCGACATCCTGGCGCGATACCGGAGGACGGGTGACCGCTCCGTGCTGTGGCCCGCGCATGTGGCAGGACGCGACCGTGAGTACTGCCAGATCGAGCGGCTGGCCCATCTGGAAGCGCTTCCCGCCCCTCACGGGTTCCGGGTCGCGTGTTTCCCGGTGAAGATCACCGGCGCCGGCGCGGGCTGGGCCCGGGCGGTCGGCATCATCGACGACTGACGGCGACGGGCCGGACAATCCAACTCGTAGGGCAGGGAGAGCCGATGTTCAGCGACGATCTCGCGACCGTCTACGAAATGATCTACCGGAGTCGCGGCAAGGACTGGTCCGCCGAGGCGCGGACCATGGCCCGCATCATCAAGTCCCGTTCCCCCGGCGCCGATTCGCTGCTCGACGTCGCCTGCGGCACCGGAGCCCATCTGGAGACGTTCCGTACGCTCTTCGGGCACGTGGCGGGCCTGGAGTTGGCCGATCCGATGCGGGAGCGGGCCGTCAAGCGGCTGCCGGGCGTGCCCGTGCACGCGGGGGACATGCGCGACTTCGCCCTGGGGCAGTCCTTCGACGCCGTGGTGTGCCTGTTCACCGCGATCGGTTATGCGGGCGGCCTGGAGGACATGCGGGCAGCGGTGCGGTGCATGGCCGGCCACCTGTCGCGGGGCGGTGTGCTGCTCGTGGAACCCTGGTGGTTCCCGGAGACGTTCCTCGACGGTTATGTCGCCGGGGACCTGGCGCGCGGCCCGGACCGTACGGTGGCCCGGGTCTCCCACTCCACACGGCAGGGCCGCACCACCCGCATGGAGGTGCGCTTCGTGGTGGGCAGCGCCCGGGGAATCACCGAATTCACCGAGATCGACGAACTCTCGCTCTTCACAGAGGAGGAGTACCTGGCGGCCTTCGCCGACGCGGGGTGCCGGGCCGAGTTCGTCAAAGGCGGCTCATGGGGCCGGGGACTGTTCATCGGTACCCGGGTCTGACCACCGGGCCGGCGGGTGCACGGGAGGACCGCGCGTGGTCGTCCCGTGCTCAGCCGGCCTCCGACAACTCGTCGGCCATCATCACCACGTACTTCCCGTACTCGGAGTTGGCGCTGCGTGCGCCCAGCCGGCGGCACTGCTCGGCATCGATGAACCCCCTGCGCAAGGCGATTTCCTCTATGCATGCGATGCGTACGCCCTGCCGTTTCTCGAGCGTCCAGATGTACTGACCCGCCGCCAGCAACGATTCCGGGGTTCCGGTGTCGAGCCAGGCGAAGCCGCGGCCCAGATCCACCAGTCGGGCAGTGCCCCGCTCCACATAGGCACGGTTCACATCGGTGATCTCCAATTCCCCACGTGCCGATGTCCTCAGGTTCTTGGCTATGTCGACCGCGTCGCTGTCGTAGAAGTACAGGCCGGTTATGGCACGGTTGGAGCGCGGCCTGGCCGGCTTCTCCTCGATGGACCGGAGCCTTCCGTGCGCATCAACCTCGCCGACGCCATAGCGTTCTGGATCCTGCACGGCATATCCGAACAGGACGCAGCCCTTGAAGTCCCGGCTCTCCCGGGCAAGGACGTCGGAGAACGAGTTGCCGTGGAAAATGTTGTCGCCGAGGATCAGCGCGACCTGGTCCCTGCCGATATGGTCGGCGCCGATGATCAGGGCCTCGGCGATGCCCCGCGGCTCATTCTGCTCCGCGTAGCTGATCCGCAGCCCGAGCTCCGCGCCGTCGCCGAGCAACCGGCGGAACGGGTCGAGGTCGGTCGGGGCGGTGATGACGAGGATGTCCCGGATTCCGGCCAGCATCAGCACGGACAACGGGTAATAGATCATGGGCTTGTCGCCCACCGGCAACAACTGTTTCGAAACGGCCCGGGTTACCGGATGAAGACGGGTGCCGGACCCGCCGGCCAGGATGATCCCCTTCATATTTCCCCACTTCCGAGAATGCGAATGACGACATACTAGGTCGGCCGGCGACGGCCGGGTAAGGGAGTTCAGGCCGGATTGACGGGATTTCGAGGAATTCGCGAGGCCACCGCAGTGTGATGCAACGTAACTTCCATCGACCACTGACCGATCCTCTGGGAGGCGGCCCGACAATGACCACTCGCGTATGGGACTATCTGGCGGAGTACGAAAAAGAACGTCCGGAAATCCTGGATGCGGTCGAGAAGGTGTTCAGCTCCGGGCGGCTCATACTCGGCGAAAGCGTCCGGGGATTCGAGGAGGAATTCGCCGCCTACCACGGCGTGCGGCACTGCGTGGGGGTCGACAACGGTACGAACGCGGTCAAGCTCGCGCTCCAGGCACTGGGGATCGGCCCCGGCGACGAGGTGATCACCGTTTCGAACACCGCGGCGCCCACCGTCGTCGCCATCGACGCGGTGGGAGCGGTCCCGGTCTTCGTCGACGTGAACGAAACCGACTTCCTGATGGACACCACACAGGTCGCGGCAGCCATCACACCGCGCACCCGCTGTCTGCTGCCGGTGCACCTGTACGGGCAATGCGTCGACATGGCACCCATGCGATCACTGGCGAACGAGCACGGCCTGAAGCTGCTGGAGGACTGCGCGCAGGCCCACGGCGCACGGCAGAACGGCCGGCTCGCCGGCACCTGGGGCGATGCCGCCGCCTACTCCTTCTACCCGACCAAGGTGCTCGGCGCCTACGGCGACGGGGGCGCCGTCCTCACCAACGACGACGGTGTCGACCGCGCCCTGCGCCGCCTGCGCTACTACGGCATGGAGGAGCGCTACTACGTGGTCGGGACGCCCGGTCACAACAGCCGCCTCGACGAGGTGCAGGCGGAGATCCTGCGTCGCAAACTCCCGCGACTGGCGAGCTACGTCGACGGCCGTCGCGCCATCGCCCGGCGCTACGAGGAAGGTCTCGCCGACACGGCACTCCGGCTCCCCGCCACCGTGCCGGGCAACGACCACGTCCATTACGTCTACGTGGTGCGTCATCCACGGCGCGACGAGATCATCGAGGCGCTCGCCGCCCAGGACATCTCACTGAACATCAGCTATCCGTGGCCGGTCCACACCATGTCCGGCTTCGCACGCTTCGCCTATCCGACGGGCTCGCTCCCGGTCACCGAGGGCCTGGCCCGGGAGATCTTCTCGCTGCCGATGTACCCGTCGTTGCCCGCCACGGTCCAGGGCAAGGTGATCGGCGCACTGCGCGAGGTGCTCAGCACGCTGTGAACACCGGGTCGGGTCCGCCGGAACCCCGTTGCGGGGACGTCCGGCGGACCCGACCGTGAAACCGTGTACCGGGGCCCTCACACAACCTCGCTGATGGTGCGGTTCACCAACGAGAGCAGTGCCCCGGGCGTCTTCGCCTCGGTCACCGTCTCGTCGCCGAGCCGCACCTGGTATTCCCGCTCGATGCGGGCCGCCGTCTCCAGCAGCGCGAGCGAGTCGTAGCCGAGTGCCGCGAACTCCGTATCCCCGATGTCGCCGCCGGCGTTCGCTCCTTCCTCCTCACCGGCGCACTCCCGCATGATCTCCATGAGTCGGTCCAGCGTCAGCGTTTCCATCGCTCCACCTCCGGTCTTGCCGCTCATCGGCGTTCTCGGCCCACGACCATCGCCGCATTGAACCCACCGTGGCCGCGGGCCAGTACGAGTGCGGCCGACAGCGTCGCCCGCCGCGGCCGCGTCACGAGGTCCAGTCGGTAATCGGGCAGCGGGCGCGTCACGTTCACGGTCGGCGGGATCACACCGTGCCGGATCGCCAGCAGGGCGGTGGCGACGTCGAGGGACGCACCGCCGGCGGCCAGCCGCCCGGTCATGGTCTTGGGCGCCGTGACGGGTACCGCGCACCCGCCGAAGACCTCGGCCAGCGTCTGCGCCTCGGCCCGGTCGAGGTCCGGCAGCCCGGCGGCGTCGGCGAACACCACATCGATGTCCCGCGCCTCGACACCGGCGTCCCGCAGTGCCAGTTCAGCGGCCCGGCGCAGCGTCGACGGGCCGGCGGAGCCGGGGGGCGGGTCGAAGGTGGCCGCATACCCGAGGAGCGCTCCGTACACCTCGGCGCCACGCGCCCGGGCGTCGTCGGCGGACTCCAGCACGAGCAGGGCGCCCCCCTCGCCGGGCACCTGCCCACAGGCCCCCGCGTCGAACGGCAAATAGGCCCGGTCGGGCGCCTGCGCGGTGCTCAGCCTGCCTCCCGTCTGCTGGGCGACCCATCCCCATGCGCAGAGCGAGCCGTCCACCCCACCGCCGATCATGGCCCGAGTGCCCTGGCGCACCTGGCGCCGGGCCTGGGCCAGTGCGTCGAGCCCGCCGGCCTGTTCGGTCACCAGCACGCCGCTGGGGCCGCGCAGGCCGTGGCGGATGGAGATCTGTCCGGTGTTGACGGCGTAGAACCAGGCGAATGACTGGTAGGCGCTGACGTGTTCCGGCCCCTTGCTCCACAGCTTCTCCAGCTCCCGGTGGCCGAAGTCGAAGCCGCCGGCCGAACTCGCCGTCACCACTCCCACACCGAACTCGGGGAGCGAGGGGACATCCAGGTCCGCGTTCTGCAGCGCCTGGTCCGCCGCCACGAGGGCGAGCCGGGTCATGTGGTCGGTCTGCGGTATCAGCCGGCTCGGCAGATGCTCCTCCGGTACAAACCCCGGAACCTCTGCCGCGAGCGTGCTGCGATAGGGCGTCGGATCGAAGCGGCTGACCCGGTCGATGGCGCAGGTCCCCCGCAGGGTGGCGGCCCAGTGCTCGTCCACGCCGATCCCGGTGGGAGCCACCACGCCCATCCCGGTCACCACCACCGTGGAGGTCACCCGGCCACCTCCCCGGCCCCGCACAGCACCATCGCGCTCTGGAAACCGCCGAATCCGCTGCCGATGGTGAGCACCGTGTCCAGCTCCTTCCGCCTGGCACGAAGCGGCACATAGTCCAGATCGCACTCCGGGTCCGGCTCATGCAGATTGGCGGTGGGAGGTATGAGGCCGTTGCGCATGGCGAGGGCGCAGGCGGCAATCTCCAACGATCCGATCGCGCCGAGCGAGTGACCGATCATCGATTTGATTCCGCTCACCGGAACCCGGTGCGCATGCTCGCCCAGGCTGCGTTTGAGCGCCGCCGTCTCGTGCCGGTCGTTCTGTTTGGTGCCGGAGCCGTGCGCATTGACGTAGTCGACGTCCGAGGGCGCCCGGTGCGCCTGCCGGAGAGCGGCGCGGATGGCCTCCGCCTGTTCCCTGCCGTCGGGGCGCAGCCCGGTCATGTGGAACGCGTTGGAGCGGGTTGCGAACCCGGCGACCTCCGCGTAGATGTGTGCGCCTCGCTGACGGGCATGGCGGAGTTCCTCCACGACGAACATCGCGGCACCCTCCCCCAGCACGAAGCCGTTCCTCGTCCGGTCGAACGGCCGGGAGGCGTGTGCGGGGTCGTCGTTGCGCGGGGTGGTCGCCTTGATGGCGTCGAAGCAGGCGACGGTGATGGGCGAGATCGGTGCGTCGGTCGCCCCGGTCACCATCACGTCCGCCGAACCTTCGCGCACCAGGTCCACGGCATGGCCCACGGCGTCCAGCCCGGAGGTGCAGCCGGTGGACACCGTGGCAACGGGCCCGTTGGCCGCGACGTCCCAGGCGACCTCGGCCGCGAAGCTGCTCGGCACAAAGGAGTTGAACAGGTGGGGGACGGCGTACTGCTCGTCCACCAACCGCAGACGACCGCCGTCGCTGACCACCACGTATTCCTCTTCGAGCGACATCGTGCTGCCCACGGCGGTGCCGATGACGACGCCGACCCGCGACCGGTGCAGCCGGTCGAGGTCGAGGCCGCTGTCGCCGAGGCTCTCGCGCGCACTGACCACGGCGAACTGTGCGGCCCGGTCCATCCGGCGGATCTGCTGGGCGGAGAGCCCTTCCCGCGTGGGGTCGAAGTCGCATTCCGCGGCGATCTGCGACCGAAAGGGGGAGGGGTCGAAGAAGCTGATCCGCCTGGTCGCCGTGCGCCCCTCGGACAGCAACTCCCAGTAGCGCTTGAGGCCGATGGCGTCCGGCGCGACCACTCCGATCCCGGTGATGACTGCCCGTCGCGTCATGGACGGTCCTGGCCCGCGCCATGATGCTGCCGTTCCGCCGCAAAGGCGAGCCGTGGCAGGTACAGTCCCGGTTCGCTCGTGGCCAGCTTGCGCATGGCGGCCACATGGTGGTCGAAATCGTCACCGACGGTCGCCCGCCGGAAGGCACCGACATCGCGCCATCGCGCGACATTGAGGAATGCGGTCTCTTCCTCCGCGTGCTGCAACAGAGTGCATTCGAGGAAACCGCTCTTCGCCCGCAGGAATGCGGCAGCCTGCTGAAAGGCCCGCTGGAACTCCCCCGGTTCTCCGTGCACGGTAAATCGATTGACGAAGGTGACTTCGGCGGTCCTGTCCATGCCCTGGTCGTTGGCCGGCACTCGCCACTCTCCCTTCCGCTTGCGTCCCGTCGCGGACACGACGCAAACACGCCGCCGTTCCAAGATCGAAACTAGGCCGCGGGCCTCGCGGCACGCTCTAGAACCGCTGGACGCGGAATTCAGCGGCCCGCCGGACGAACGGCCCCGGCGGAATGGGTGGGCCGGGCCGCTCCCCCGTACCCAGCATTCCTTGAGTCGATTCCGAACCGGTACCGAGACGCTCGACCCGACACCATGCGGTGCCGGGTCCCTTCGGGGCCGGCCGTCGGTGAACTCCCGAACGGAAGTGAGGTGGCAGTGTGGGTAGGGACAACCTGACCGAACGGCTCGTCCACGCCGGAACCGCGCCGGACGCCGAGATCGACGAGCTGATCGAGGCGACGGGCCTCGACACCGTCGTCCAGGCGCTCGTCGCGGAGATCGTCTTCCGCTGCGAGCGGCCCGAGAACGTCAAGCCGGTCAATGTGGCGCTGGAACTGACGCATGGACAGAAGCAGTCCCGGGTCGTCCTCCAGGCCCGGCGCGGGGAGCCCGTCCGGGTGCTCGACGATCCCGACCCGGTGATCTGGTCGCTCCTGCGCATCCGCGTCACGGACATGATCCGGCGTCTGTACGGGCGCACCTCGCACCGCCGCAACGGCGACTTCCACAACGCGTTTCTGCAGGAAGCACCGTCGCCCGAAAGCATGTTCTTCGAGCTTCCCGAGATCATGCGCTCGGCGGCCCTGGCGACCGGCACCGTGATCTCCGGATGTGCCTCGTACCAGGGAGAGTTGGGCGCCTTGTCGCTGCGCCACGACTCCGACAAATGGGCCAGCTTCCACTGGTACACCCCGCACTACGAGCGGCACTTCGCACCCTTCCGTGAGGAAGCCGTGCGGGTGCTGGAAATCGGCATCGGCGGTTACGACGAAGAGATCGGCGGCGGCTCGCTGAAGATGTGGAAGAGGTATTTCCACCGGGGGTTGATCGTGGGCCTCGACATCTTCGACAAGACCGAGCTGACCGAGCCGCGCCTCACCGCGCTGAAGGGCGATCAGAACGACCCCGAGTTCCTGGTCGCCATGGCCAGGGAACACGGCCCGTTCGACATCATCATCGACGACGGCAGCCATATGAACGAGCATGTTCACACCTCGTTCCACACGCTGTTCCCGCTCCTCCGGGACGGCGGTGTCTATGTGATCGAGGATCTGCAGACGTCCTACTTCCCGAGCTTCGGCGGCAGTTCCGGCCGGCAGGCCGCGCCGCACACCTCCGTCGGTCTGGTCAAGGGCCTGCTGGACGACCTGCACCACCAGGAGTTCGACCAGCCGGTTCAGGGTGCACTGAGCCCGACCCAGGCGGCGGTGACGGGAGTTCACGCCTACCACAACGTGGTCTTCATCGAGAAGGGCGTCAACGGGGAGGACGGGCTGCCCGCGTGGATGAACGAGGCCGCCTGGGAGGCGCTGGGAGCGACCGACACCTGATCCCGGCCGCTCGCCCCTCCCCCGCTCCCGGACCGAGGAGACATCCGTGCGCGTACTGCTGACCCTTTCCTCATGGCCGACGCACTACTCCGCGATGGTCCCGCTCGCCTGGGCGCTGCAAGCGGCCGGGCACGAGCTGCGGGTGCTGTGCGCACCCTCGCAGTCCGGCCCGGTGAGCGCGGCGGGGCTCAATCCGACTCCGGTTCTCGACGGCATGGAGGTGGAGACGCGGCTGCGACTCCAGTACTACGCGGAGGCCCACAGCGGAATCTGGCCCTACCCGTGGCTGCCGCCTCACCCGCTCACCGGTGAACGTCTCCGCGCCCTGGAGGACTTCGACCTCGACCACTTCCGCCGGCACATCGCTCCCGGCCTGGCGGCGCGGACGGCCGCCGGCATGGACGAGGCCGTCCGCTGTGCCCGCGCCTGGCAGCCGCAGCTCGTCCTGCACGACCCGGCCTCCCTGGAAGGGCTGCTGGCGGCGCGGGTGATCGGGGTGCCGTCGGCGATGTGCCTGTGGGGCCCGGTCGGGACGCACGAACCGGAGCACATGCGGATCGTGCCCCCGGACGACAGTGCGTCGTTCCCCCGCTACGGCCTCGGCGAGATGCGCCTCGACCTCATCGAGCATGTGGTGGATCCCTGCCCGTCCGCGCTGACGCCGCCCACCCGGGCGGCGCACCTGCCGGTCCGCTTCGTGCCGTACAACGGCAGCACGCCCGCTCCCGCCGTGCTGCCCGAGCCGCGGCAGGGGCGGCCCCGGGTGTGCGTGACCTGGTCGACCGCGCTCTCAAAGGTCTCCGGGCCCGACTCCTACCTGCTCCCGGCGGTGCTTGACGGTCTGGCGGACCTGGACTGTGACGTGCTGGTCACGGCCACCGCCCAGGACGTGGCCACGCTGGGCCGGACGCCGCCGTCGGTACGGGTCATGGAACACGTCCCCTTGCGGCTGCTGCTCCCCACCAGCAGCGTCGTGGTGCACCACGGCGGCAGCGGCAGCATCCTGACCGCACTGTGGGCGGGCGTTCCCCAGCTCCTCCTCACCTTCGCCGCCGAGCAGTCCGCGGCCGGCGAACGCACCGCGGCCGCCGGTGCCGGCATCCACCGGCTGGGCCACCTCGCCGAGCCGTCGGTGATCCGCGAGGACGTGCGCCGGCTGCTGGACGAAGGCTCCTACCGGCGCTCCGCCGCCGCCCTGCGCGAGGAGGTCCTGTCCCGGCCGACTCCTGCCGCGCTGGTCGCCGACCTGGAGGCGCTCGCCGGTGTGTGAGTCACCCCGCCCGCTCGACCGACAGTGCGTGACGGAACACGTCCAGCGGGTCCCACCGCTTCTTGGCCCGCTGGAGCCGTCGGTAGTTGTCCCCGTAGTACAGGGCGTGCCACGGCACCCCTGATGTGTTCCACTGCGGGTCCGCCAGGTCCGTGTCGGGGTAGTTGATGTAGGCGCCGCCGTTGCGGTCGTCGGGCACCGGAACTCCGCCGCTGTCGGAGAAGAGGTCCCGGTAGAAACCGCGGATCCAGGCCAACTGGCCGTCCCGGCCGCGCGGATCGCCCCAGCACGTCTCGTACACCGCGCTGAACAGTGCGTCGCGGTGCGGCATCGCGGTCGCTGTGGAAGGCACCGAGTTCATCCTTCCGCCGACCGACGTCAGCGTCACGGCCGTGCCCCAGCGTTCACCGCCGCTCTGGTTGAGGAAGCGCCAGATGACGTCGACCTGCCCGTCCGTCCAGGGCCTGCGGAGGAAGCCGGCCTTCGTCTTGAACTCCACCCTTTGCAGACTCTGGGGCACCGAGAGCGTGTTCCTCAGCCAGCTGACCGTGGACCTCTCGACGCGGGACGGTATGCCGAGGTCCTGGGTCAGTTCCTCGGCGTAGCGGTCGAGCAGACGGGCGGCCCCGGACCGACCGGCGTCCAGGGACGCGTTCACGGTGATCGGCCCGGCTTCACGGTGTCCCAATGTCAGCCCGCTGGCCAGGTCGGCGTAGGGCGAGTCACTGCCCGCGTGGCTTTGGTGCCACTGCCCGTATCTGCGCACGACGGCGCGGAACGCCTCCTGGGACATCTTGTCCCACTCCCAGGTGATGGCGACGTTGTGCAGGGCCCCGGGCGGACGGGGCAGCAGCGCGGCCGGGTCGGTACCGCGGGCGTGGGGGGACCGGAACCAATAGCGGGTGACGATCCCGAAATTGCCTCCGCCGCCTCCCGTGTGCGCCCACCACAGCTCTCTGTTGGGGTCGTCGACGGCGCCGGTGGCCGTCACCCGGTGGGCGCGCCCGGAGGCGTCCACGACGACGACCTCGACGGCGTGCAGATGGTCGACCGCCAGCCCGTACTGCCGCGACAGCGGCCCGTATCCGCCTCCCGTCACATGCCCGCCGACCCCGACGTCGGGGCACGCGCCACCGGGTACGGTCACGCCCCAGCCGAGGAACAACGTCCGGTAGAGCTGCCCGAGGGTGGCGCCCGACTCCACGGCGAAGGCACTCCGCCGCTCGTCGAAGCGCACCTCCGCCATCTCCGACACGTCCAGCAGTACCTGGACGGCCGGGTCGTCGACGAAGTTCTCGTAGCAGTGCCCCCCACTGCGCACCGCGATCCGCCGGCCGGCCCGTACCGCGTCCTGGACCACCCGCTCCGTCTGCTCGGCCGAGCCGACCACATGGATGACGCCGGGATGCCCGACGAACCGGCTGTTTCGACCTCGGCTCGCCAGATCCTGATAGCGGATGTCGCCTTCGACGACTTCGGCACCACCGAACGGAGAGTCGCATTCCACATTGGCGACCGTCGCCGCGTTTACCGGAAATGTCCCGCTACCCAGAAATAACCCGCCCACAGCGGCAGTTCCACCGACAAAGCCGCGCCGCGTCACCCCGTCCTTCATCATGTCCTCCCCCAAACGGCATGCTGTGAACTCATACGCCGGACAGCGTCAACAGCACCCCTCGGCACGGACTCAAATCTCGGTGGAGGGCGGGCCCGGGAAGGCCCTGGGCTCGGCACCCCTGGCAGCAAGCGGTCAGGACGAAAGCTGCCACACGGTACTAGTGACAAGCGCCGTTAACATTTGGCACCATTTAGGGGCCTATTCGCGACATCATTCCCTGATCGACACCCATCGAGATTCCTTCGATCAGCTGGCAGTTCAGCGCCACTCGGCACGGAAAGGTACGTCGAACCGAAACCACGGGGTGCATGGTAAGTGTCATCCGATTTAGCGTCGTTCCTGGAAGATCACGAAGACGGAATCCTGCATGCCTATCGCACAGCATTGAAGGCCACGGGCCATCCGGCGGCCGAGGATGCGGCGAAAGAAAAGCAACTCACCGTACATTCCCGTAGCGTAATTTCCGACGTCATCGGCGAGCTGCGCTTCTCCCCACCGCGGGGCGACTCCCCACCCGGCCGTCCCCACGACTCCGCGCCCGATCCGGGAACGGCGGAGCGCGAGCGGGGGCCCGAGGCCGTGCCCGCGGAAACCCTGATCTTCGACCTGGTGCTGCACAAGCTGGTCCAGCACGTCGCGCCCCACGGTGAACAGACCCACCACCTGGAGCACGCCGTACGCACCCTCTACCGGAGGCTCACCGACGACCTGCGCGCCGAATCCGCCGCCCGGTACGACAAGTTGCTCGCCGAGCTGTACGACGCCCAGACCGCCGAGCGGGCCCGGCTCGCGCGCGAGCTCCACGACCGTGCGGGCTACTGGCTGAGCGTGGCCCACCGCGGGATGGAGGAGCTGTGCTCCCCGGCCCCCGGTGCGCCGGCACCGCTCCCGGCGCGCGCCGCGGACGCGGTGGAAGGGGCGCACTCCGCCGTCCTCGAAGCCATGCACAGCCTGCGTGCCACCACCACGAGCCTTCGGCTGACCGAACCGGTGACCAGCCTGGAGACGGCGCTGGAGGCCGCATTGGCCGCGCTGTCCACGGAGGTCACCGTGCGGCTGCAGATGACCGGGGACGAAGCCTGGGCACCACCCGACGTCAAGGACGAGATCTTCCTCATCGTGCGCGAGGCGGTCCGCAACGCCGTGGTGCACGGAAGCCCCGGGCTCGTCGTGGTCGGCGTACAGATCGCGCCGCACGAGCTGCGGGCCCACGTCGACGACGACGGCCGTGGTTTCGCGCACCAGGTCCGGCACAGCACCGACGGGGTCGGACTGGCGACCATGCAGGAACGGGCCGAAGCCCTCAACGGGCGGTGCACGGTGACCTCCGCGGTCGGCCGGGGGACCCGGGTGGAGATCTGCATCCCCCTCCAGGAGCAGACCGATGCATAACGGCAACGAACCGATATCCGTCCTGCTCGCGGACGATCATGCACTGCTGCGCGAGGGCGTCCGGGAGATGCTGGAGGCCCAGGACGACGTGACCGTCGTCGGGGAGGCCAGCGACAGCTGGAGCGCCGTGGAACTCGCCACCGAACTGCGCCCGCGCATCATGCTGCTGGACATCGAGATGCCGGGAGAGGACGCCGCCAGCACGATCACGCGGGTCCGGAAGCTGTCGCCGGGAACCGCCGTCATCATCCTGAGCATGTTCGAAGGACCGCAGCTGCTGCGCAGTCTGATGGCGACCGGCATCCGCGGCTACCTCCTCAAGAGCTCCACCCGGCAGGAGCTGGTCTCCGCCATCCGCAGCATCGCCGGCGACGACAAACGCGTGGTGCTCTCCGTCTCGCACGAGACCCTCGCGCTCGTGCAACGCCCCGGAGACATCGCGCTGTCCCCACGAGAGCGGGAAATCCTGCAGCTCACCGCGGAAGCCCTGAGCAACCGGCAGATAGCGGCCCGACTGCGACTGTCCGAGGCCACGGTGAAACGGAACCTGCGAAGCATCTTCACCAAGCTCGGTGCCGCCTCCCGTATCGACGCGGTCAACAAGGCCGTCAGCGCGTCCCTCATCGCCGTGAACGGCTCGGGTACGGCCGCGGACCCGCCGACGGCCGGCCCGGGATCCCCCGGCGCCTCTCTCCGGGACGGGCATCAGGGGAGTCACGAGGGGCTCCAGCAGTCCTCCAGCAATGGCGCCCGGCGGGCCCTCCGCTGCGCGGGGACGTCCCCTCCGGACGGCGGCTGACACCGGCGCAGCTCCCCTCGGGCCGCCGCCCGGCCAGGTGACCGGGCGGCGGACGGGCACAGCGCGACGGCCCGGACCGGATCCCACCGGATCACCGGGCCATCCCTTTCGATCGGCCTCGTGATCCTTCCGGATCCCGGCACCGGACTTTGGGCTTGGTGGTCTTGGCCGGGCCGGAATCAGCGAGTTAGTTTCAGCTCCGACTACAGCGATCGTTGAGCGGGGGAACACATGGATTTACGCGTCCTCGGCCCGGTGGAAATGATTCACGACGGACGCAATATTGTGCCGACGGCTCCCAAGCCTCGGCAGGTCATATCTCTTCTGCTGCTCCGCAGAAACACGGTGGTCCGCACCGAGGAGCTCATCGACGAACTGTGGGAGGGCGACGGCGGCCCACCCACCAGCGCCATGACCACGCTGCAGACCTACGTTTACAAGCTCCGCAAAATTCTGGTGGCGCACGAGGCGGGAAACGTACTGCGCACGAGACCTGGTGGATACCTGCTCGCAGTGCCGAACTCCGCACTCGACCTGTGCCGATTCGAGCAGGCGGCCTGCGAGGGGCAAGCACTGCTGGAATCCGACCATCCGGCCCAAGCGTCCGAAAAGCTTGCGGGCGCGCTGGCACTCTGGCGCGGCCAGGCACTGGCCGATGTGGTGCAGGGCGCGCTGTTGTCGTCGTACGCCACGCGGCTCGAGGAACTCCGCTCCCGTGCCCTGGAATTGCGCATCGAAGCGGACCTCCGGCTCGGCCAGCATCGGGAACTCATCAGCGAGTTGAAGGCGCTGGTGCTCACCAAACCGCTGCACGAACATCTGCACGCCTCGCTGATGATCGCGCTGCATCGCTCCGGCCGGCGGCACGAGGCCCTCGAAACGTACCGCACGTTGCGGCGCAACATGATCGACGAACTCGGCCTGGAGCCGGGTGCCGAACTCCAGGAAGTCCACCAGGCGTTGCTGTCCGACTCCGCCCTCCACCGCACCCCGGGACCCTCGGCGTTCGACCCCGTCGACCGGGAGCGCACGACCCTGCCACCGGTACCCGCTCCCGCCGCGTCCGACGAACCCTTGCCGCAGGCTACCTCCCCGGTGCCCCTCGTGGCTCCTGAACACATCCCGTCCCAAATCCCCGCCGACACACCGGACTTCTGCGGCCGGCAGGGTGCGATCGAGGAATTGACCAGCCGGCTGGCCCCGCCGGAAACCGGTACGCAGCGCACCGCCACACCCATCGTGACGATCAGCGGATTGCCCGGGGTGGGAAAGACCGCGCTCGCCGTCCACCTCGCGCACCGTATCCGCGCACGGTTCGACGGCGGTCAGCTCTACGCCCGGCTGGAGGGCTCCAGCACCGCCCCGCGCGACCCCGCCGACGTGCTCGACGGCTTTCTGCGCGCCCTGGGCATTGCGCCACGGCGGATCCCCGAGGGCCTGGAGGAACGCGGGGCGGCCCTTCGCTCCGCCACTGCGGGGCGGCGCGTGCTGCTGGTCCTGGACGACGTCGCGTCCTGGGCCGATGCGCGGGCACTGCTGCCCGGCGACGCCGGGTGTGCCGTCATCATCACCGGTCGGCGGAGGTTCCACGGACCGGCCGGATCCGCCGGTGTGGATCTCGACCCCATGGGACGGGCGGACAGCGTACGGCTGCTGACCCGGCTGGTGGGACCCGATCGCGCCCAACGCGAACAGCAGGCGATCGACCGGCTGGCCGCGCTGAGCGACGGTCTGCCGCTCGCCCTGCGCTGTCTCGGCGGACGGCTCGCCACCCTCCCGGAGCTCTCCGTCGCAGAGCTGGTGGACCAGCTGGCCGACGCCGAAGCACCACTGGAGCTGATGCGCATCGGCGACCTCGATGTGCGATCGGGCTTCGACACCGGCTACGCAGGTCTCAACCGGTTGCAGCAAGGGGTCTTCCGCCTGCTTGCCATGCTGCCTGCCGAGGGCTTCACCACGGAGGCGGCGAGTGAACTGCTCGGCTGGGAGCCGTCCGACGTGGCCCGGGTGCTCGACCGGCTCGCGGACGAACACCTGATCAAGGCCGTGCGCCAAGCCGACGGCCACCTGGGCTACGCCTTCCCTCCGCTGGTGCTCGGTTACGCACGGGAGCGGCTGATGTCCGCCCTGGCAGGTGGACAGCGGGCCCCGTGGACGGGGGACGGCCCGACCGCCGGTGAGCACCACCCCTGGAGCGGGAACCAGTTGACGATGGCCTGAGGAACGCCGTCCGCGACCGGAGCCGACCCTCGCCCGGGCGCGGCCCAGGGCGACATCCTCGGCACGGACGGCCGCCACGGAATCGCGGCTCGGAGGAGATCTGATGAGAGTGCTGTTCACCTCACCGCCGGCCAAGGCGCACCTCTACGCGCAGGTGCCGCTGGCCTGGGCACTGCGCACGGCCGGTCATGAGGTGGTGATGGCCAATCGGCCCAACATGGCGGCGGAGATCACCCGGACCGGGCTCACGGCAGTACCCGTAGGGCCGGCCTTCGACCCGAGCGCCTACATCCCCCGGGACGGCGAGGCGGAGAAACCGTCGCGCGCCACCGCTCCCTGGGCGTCGTGGGACCAGGACCTGGAATTCGCCGAACTGCGGCCCGAGCGGCTGACACACGACTACATGCAGGCCGTGCACGCCGCCTGGACCGTCATGTTCCAGGGTGTGTCGCCGCTGCCGCTCATCGATGATCTGGTCGGCTTCGCCCGCTGGTGGCGACCAGACCTGGTCATCTGGGACACCATGGCGTTCGCCGCTCCGGTGGCCGCCCGGGTCTGCGGCGCGGCGCACGCCCGCGCACTGTTCGGGCTCGACCTGATCGCCCACATGCGCTCCACCTACCTCCACGAGCAGGCCAGGCGGCCGCGGCAGCTGCGCGACGATCCCCTGGAGGAATGGCTGGAGCCGATTCTCGCGCAGTACGGCCACTCCTTCGACGAGGAAATGGTCGTGGGGCAGTGGACCATCGATCCACTGCTCCCGTCGATGCGCCTCCCGGTACGCCACCCCTACATGTCGGTCCGCTACGTCCCGTACAACGGCCAGGCGGTCGTTCCGGACCTGCTGCGGAAGCCACCGGCCGGGCGCCGCGTGTGCCTGACGCTCGGGCTGACGGCACGGGAGGTGCTCAACGCCGACCGGGTCCCGGTCGACACCGTGCTCCAGGCGGTGGCCGGGCTCGACGCGGAGGTGATCGCGACCCTCAACGCCGATCAGCTGGCAACGATCTCCCGGGTGCCGGACAACGTACGCACGATCGACTTCGTGCCCATGAACGAACTCCTGCCGAGCTGTTCCGCCGTCATCCACCAAGGTGGCTTCGGCACCCTGCAGACCGCCGTGGCGCACGGCGTGCCCCAGGTCATCCTCCCGCCCCGGGCCGGCGACTGGGACAGCATGGTGTGGGCGCGCAAGGTCGAGGAGTCGGGAGCCGGCGTGTGTGTGCCGAACACGGAGCGGGTCACTGCCCAGGAGCTGCGCGGCACACTGGACGCCGTACTGGAGCAGCCGTCGTTCCGGCGGGCGGCAGCCGGCCTACGGGCCGAGATGCTGGGTACGCCCTCTCCGCTCGATATCGTCCCCCTGATCGAGGAGAGGGTGGCCGCCCACCGGACCGATGCCCGGTGATCCCGCCTCAGGCCACCACGCGGCGGGTGAACGACCGCATCCCGAACCACCCCACCACCAGGGTCCCCACCACAAGCACGGTGACCGTGAGAGCGGCCGGCATGTGGGCGATCTGCGGGGTCAGTGCCGCGCGCAGGCCTTCGCTGAGATAGACCATCGGGTTGACCAGGACGAGGATCTGCAGCCACGCGATGCTGCTCATGGCACTCCATGAGTAATAGACGCAGCCCAGCATGGTCATGGGCAGCAGCACCACGGTGAAGAGCATCTGGACCTTCTCCGGGGAGATGAGCGTACCCATCAGCAGGCCGGTGGCGGCGGCCAGCAGGGATCCGGCCACCAACACGACAAGGAACAAGGGCCAGTTGGCGATCTCGATATCGGGCGCCTGCCCCTCCGCGTGGATGAACACCACGGCGGGCAGGACCAGCAACCCGCCCAACAGCCCCTGGAGCCCCGCTGCCAGCGTCTTCTGGATCCCCAGCAGCGGAATCGACAGGGGCGCGAGCGCCCGTTCAGTGATCGAGCGCTGCCAGGACAGCTCCATCATCAGGGGCATGACGGCCGCCATCATGGCCTGCATCACCACCGATGACCCGATCAGGCCGGGGACCAACACGGTGGAGTAGGTCGGGCCGTTTCCCCGCCCGGAGAACATCCCGCCGTCGGCGCTCCCCAATTTCGGCAGCACATAGGCGAACACGAAGACGAAGAACAGCGGCTGGCTCAGCACCCGGACGAAGGTGGAAGCAAAGTTCCGCCGCATCACCCGCAGTTCGCGAGCCATCATCGCGAGAAAGGTGCGAGCGGTCGTGGGGCGAACGGCCAACTGATCGGTCAGGAGGGAAGAGGTGGTCATTCGCGGAACTCCCGTCCGGTGAGGCTGAGGAAGGCGGTCTCCAGACTGGGCTGGGTCCGGGTGATGTCGGTGATGCCCACCGAGGCGTCGTTGCCGATGGCGACGAGCTCTCCCATCAGCCCATCCGCGGACCGGGTGAACACCCGCGCCTGATTGCCGGTGGTCTCCACCCCTTGAACCCCTGGCCGGTCCTTGAGCCCGTGGACGCCCTCCGGTGCCGGCCCGTCGTAGGTCACCGTGACCACGGTGTCCGCCCCCGACGTCTCCTTCAGCCCGGCCACGGTGCCGCTGGCGAGGACCGCACCGTGGTCGATGATCGCCACCTGCTCACAGAGCTCTTCGGCCTCCTCCATGTAGTGCGTGGTGAGCAGGATCGTCTGCCCACCGGCCTGGAGCTCGCGCAGAACCTTCCACAGGTTGACGCGGGTGTGCGGGTCAAGGCCGGCGGTCGGCTCGTCCAGGAAGAGGACCTCGGGACGGTGTACCAGGGCCCGGCAGATCATGAGGCGCTTGGCCTGGCCGCCCGAGAGTTCGAAGGGATTGGCCTTGCGCCGGTCGGCCAGGTCGAACAGCTCCAGCAGGCTCTCGGCCCGGCGCCGCGCGTCCCGCTTCCCGAGTCCGAAGTACCGGCCGCGGAATTCCAGGTTCTCGATCGCCGTGAGGTCGCTGTCCAGCGAATTGTGCTGCGACACCATACCGATGAGTCGTTTGACGGCGACCGGCTGCCGGACGACGTCGTACCCGCAGACGGTGGCCGCTCCCGCCGTGGGAATGACCAAGGTGGTGAGCATGCCGATCGTCGTCGATTTACCCGCCCCGTTGGGCCCTAATAAACCGAAGAACTCGCCACGTGGCACGGTCAGATCGACACCGCGTACGGCGGACACCTCACCCCCCTTGCTCACATAGGTCTTTCGTAGGTTCGCCGTCCGGACAGCGAACTCAGATTCCGAAGGCACAACTTCCCCTTTCTCGACAACCGAACTCGTCGGACGCACTCAGGCGGAACAGGGGGAGGACAACTCGACGGCCGCCTCCCGGCCCCTGGAACGGCAGCGGGCGCCGCGCCCGACGGCCGTACGACGCATCCCGCCCGACGTCCAGCGTAGGACCGGGCTCGGACGGGCATCCGCAAAGGACCGGAGCCACGCCACTTTCCGCCCGAAGCCGGGGAAATGACGTCCTGTTTGTGACCTGAAAGGTTGGCGTCCCTTCCTATCCCGGGCAGGACGCAGGTGCCTGGATGCCACTCGTGGACGGCACGAGAACCGGTGGAACCGCGCACGAGGGCGGACCACGCCACGGTGCCGAGGTCACTCCATCCGGGCAGCGAACGCCGCGTAGGCACGCTCGTCGAAGAGCACGAACCGGACCTCTTCGACGGCCGTGTCCGCGGCCCGCACCGTTTCCACCGCGATCCGGGCGGCCTCCTCGATCGGCCATCCGTAGACGCCGGTGGAGATGGCCGGGAAGGCGACCGTGCGGGCGCCCAGTTCGTCGGCCACCCGGAGCGATTCACGGTGGCAGGAGGCCAGCAGGTCGCTGCGGTCCTCGGACGCGGAGTGGACCGGGCCGACGGTGTGGATGACCCAGCGGGCGGGCAGTCGGCCGGCGGTGGTGGCGACGGCCTGGCCGGTGGGCAGGCCGCGGCCGTAGTGGGAGGCGCGCAGGGCGCGGCACTCGGCCAGGATGTCCGGGCCGCCGCGCCGGTGGATGGCGCCGTCCACTCCCCCGCCGCCGAGCAGCGAGGAGTTGGCGGCGTTCACCACGGCGTCGACGGCCTGTTCGGTGATGTCGCCCTGGACGAGGGTGAGGCGGGGAGCGCGGGCTGCGGCGCGGTCGGAGCTCATGGGGCGAGCGTACGGCGCGGAGCCGCCCGGGTCAGCGACGGTTCGCGCGGAGGCGGCGCCAGACCGCCTTGGCGGCGTAGTGGCCCGACATGCCGTGGACGCCGGGGCCGGGCGGGGTGGCCTGGGAGCAGAGGAAGACCGCGGGGTGGGCGGTCTCGTAAGGGATGCGGGCGAGCTTGGGGCGGATGAGCAGGCGCAGGCCGGCCGCGGAGCCGGTGGCCGTGTCGCCGCCGACGTAATTGGCGTTGCGGGCGGCGATCTCCGGCGGACCGGCGACCGCCCGGGCCAGCACGAGGTCGCGGAAGCCGGGGGCGAAACGTTCGATCTGCCGCTCGACGAGCTCCGTGGCGTCGCCCTCCCAGCCGTTGGGGACGTGGCCGTACGCCCAGAAGACGTGCTTGCCCTCGGGGGCGCGGGTGTCGTCGATCAGGCTGGGCTGAGCGGTGATCAGGAACGGGACGGACGGGTCCTGGCCGTGGACGGCGGCGCTGAGCGCGGCGCCGATCTCGGCGCTGGTGGGGCCGATGTGGACGGTGCCGGCCCGGCGGGCGGCCGGGGCCGTCCACGGCACCGGCTCCGCCATGGCGTAATCGATCTTGAAGACGCTGGGGCCGTACGTGACGTCGCGGTAGGCGTTGCCCAGGCCGGCGATCCGGGCCAGCGCGGTCGGCGAGGTGTCGAAGACGTACGCGCGGGCCGGCGGCAGGTCGTCCAGCCGCTTGACCTCGAAGTCGGTGTGCACCACCCCGCCGTGCGCCCGCAGCAGCCCGGCCAGCGCGTCGGAGATGGCCTGCGAGCCGCCGCGCGCGACCGGCCAGCCGTTGGCGTGCGCGGCGAGCGCGAACATCAGGGCGATGCCGGAGGTCCCCAGCCCGCCGAGCGGCGAGATGGCGTGCGCCGCGAGGCCGGCCATCAGGGCGCGGGCCTTCTCGCCCTGGAAGCGGCGGTTGAGGAGGGTGACCGGCTGCGCGGCGACCAGGCCGAAGCGGGCGTAGGTCAGCGGGTCGGAGGGGACCCCGAGCCACTGCGTCCGCAGGAAGTCCTGGGCCATGGCGTCCCACCGGCCGATGAACGGCGCCACCAGCCGGCGGTACGCGCCGGCGTCGCGCGGGCCGAACGACATCGCGGTCTCGCCGACGGAGTGCGCGAGCACCGCGGCCGTACCGTCCGGGAACGGGTGCGCCATCGGCAGCTCGGGGTGCACCCATTCCAGGCCGTAGCGGTCCAGCGGCATCTTCGTGAAGGCCGGCGAGCCGGCACCGGTCGGGTGCACCGCCGAGCAGGGGTCGTGGCGGAAACCGGGGAGCGTCAGCTCCTCCGTACGGGCGCCGCCGCCGATGGTGTCGCGGGCCTCGAAGACCTCGACGGACATTCCCCGCCGGGCCAGTTCGACGGCCGCCGTCAGGCCGTTGGGTCCTGCCCCGATCACCACGGCATCGAGCATCCTCGGCACCTGCGCCACTCCCCTCACGTCCGACCCTCGTCGGTGAGGATCAGTTGGCGGCTGCCAGCAGTCCGAGGATACGCCGCGCGGTTTCGGCGTCACGGGCCGCGGTGAAGGGCAGCGCATTGCCGCCGGTTATCCGGAACGGCTGGCCGGTGACCGTACCGCTGGCGCCGCCCGCCTCGTGGACCAGCAGCAGCCCGGCGGCGTGGTCCCAGGCGTTCTCCCAGCTGAAGGCCGTGGCGTCGAGGTCCCCGCGGGCTATGTGCAGATACTCCAGGCCGGCCGAACCGCAGGGCCGGGGGGCGATCCCGCCGGTGTCGAGGGCGGCCAGCACCCGCTTCTGGTCGTTGTCGGTGAAGTCGTAGTGGGACGTCGCCACGTCCAGGATCGCGTCCGGGGCGGGGCTGCCGGTGCGCAGCGGGACGCCGTTCAGCTCGGCGCCGGCGCCGCGGCGGGCGACGGCCATCAGGCCGAGCGCGGGGGCGTACGTCCAGGAGGCGAGCACCTCTCCGCGGTGGGCGAGCGCGACGAGGGTGGCGAAGCCGGGGTCGCCGTGGACGAACTGGCGGGTGCCGTCGACCGGGTCGACGATCCAGACGGGGGCGTCGCCGTGCAGGGCGTCGAGCACGCCCGGGTCGGCGTGCACCGCCTCCTCGCCGACCACCCGGGAGCCGGGCAGCAAGGCGGTCAGGGCGGCGGTCAGGTGCTCCTCGGCGCGGCGGTCGGCGATGGTGACGAGGTCGTGCGGGCCGTTCTTCTCGACGATGTCCTCGGCGGCGAGCTGCCGGAAGCGGGGCATGATCTCGTCGGCCGCGGCACGGCGGACGGCGGCGTCGACGGCCGCCAGGTCCAGCCCGGACAGGTCCGGCGAGAGGGTCATGGGGCCGCCCGCCGGATCGGCGACACCGGCGGCGCCGGCATCGGTGACATCGACATCGGTGACATCGGTGACGTTCGCGACGGCAGCGGCATCGGTGATGTTCGTGGTGTCTCCCGGTTCTTGGGTACGAAGTGCTTCGATCATGTGTCCATCGAACCACGAGCCACTGACACAGCAGCCGGCCGCAAGATGAACTCCGGGTGCCGCGGGGTGTACGACCAGGTGCTCAGCGCCCGACCGCGTACCCCTGCATCCCGCGCGGATTCGCCGCCGCGGACAGCACCCCGGTCTCCGGGTCCCGCGCCACGGCGCACAGCCGCCCCTCGGACCAGGCGTCGCCGACCGTGACCAGATGTCCGCGCCGCCGCAGCGCCTCGACGGTCGCCGTGCCGATCCGGGATTCCACGGTCACGCTCCCCGGCCGCATCCCGCGCGGGAAGAAGGACCCCGGGAAGGAGTCGTTGTGCCAGTTCGGGGCGTCGATGGCGCCCTGCAGGTCGAGGCCGCCGCGGACCTGCGGGCGCAGCGCCACCGCCAGGAAGAAGTGCAGCTGCCACTGGTCCTGCTGATCGCCGCCCGGTGTGCCGAAGGCCATCACCGGCACGCCGTCGCGCAGCGCCAGGGAGGGGGTGAGGGTGGTGCGGGGGCGGCGCCCCGGGGTGAGCGAGTTCGGCAGGCCCTCCTCCAGCCAGGCCATCTGCAACCGGGTGCCGAGCGGGAAGCCGAGGGCCGGGACGACGGGGTTGGACTGCAGCCAGCCGCCCGAAGGGGTGGCGGAGACGAGGTTGCCCCAGCGGTCGGCGACGTCGAGATGGCAGGTGTCGCCCCGGGTGGCGCCCCTGCGGTCCACCTCGGGCGCGACGTCCGCGGGCGCCCGGCCTCCTACGGTCGGCTCGCCCGCTCCCCTCACGGAGAGGCCGCTCACGGCCCCGGGAACCGCCGGCCCGCCGTACCCGTCCTCGCCGGCCGCCACCGCCGTCGCGTGCTTGCTGAGCCGCGGCGCACGGCCGTCCGGGCTGCCGGGCCGCAGCTCGTACGAGGCGTGCTCGCCGATGAGGGCCCGGCGGGCGGCGTTGTACCCGTCGCCGAGCAGGGTGCCGAGCGGCACCTCGTCCGCGTCGCCGTACCAGGCTTCCCGGTCCGCCATCGCCAGCTTGCAGCCCTCGATGAGCAGGTGGACGTACTCGGGGCTGCCGTACGCGGGCAACTCGTCCGGAAGCAGGGCGAGTTGTTGCAGGAAGGCGGGCCCCTGCGACCAGCCGCCCGCCTTGGCCACGGTCCAGCCGTTCCAGTCGTGGGTGACCGGCGCCTCGTACGTGGCGGAGAAGGCGGCCAGGTCGTCGCCGGTGAGGGTGCCGGCGTGCCGTTCGCCGCTGGTGTCCATGGCCGGGCGGGCCGCGAAATCGGCCAGGGCCGCGCCGATGAAGCCCTCGCGCCAGATACGGCGGGCCGCCTCGATCTGCGCCTCGCGCCCGGCCGAGGCGGCCTCGGCCTCCGCGATGAGCCGCCGCCAGGTGGCGGCCAGCGGCCGGTTCCTGAGCAGACCGCCCGGGGCGGGCGCCTTACCACCGGGCAGGTAGATCTCGGCGGACGACGTCCACTCCGTCTCGAAGAGTTCCCGGACGGTTTCGACGGTGTGGCCGATCCGCTCGACGGCGGGGTGCCCGTGCTCGGCGTAGCCGAGGGCGTACCGCAGGACCTCGGCGAGCGATTTCGTGCCGTGGTCGCGGAGCAGCAGCATCCAGGCGTCGAAGGCCCCGGGGACGGCGGCGGCGAGCGGCCCGGTGCCCGGTACGAGCGCCAGCCCCAGCGAGGTGTAGTGCGCCACGCTCGCCCCGGCCGGTGCCGGTCCCTGCCCGCACAGCACGCGCACCGGCCCGCCGGCGGGCGCCAGCAGAATCGGCACCTCGCCCGCCGGCCCGTTCAGATGCGGCTCGACGACCTGCAGCACGAACCCGGCCGCCACCGCCGCGTCGAAGGCGTTACCGCCGTCCTCCAGCACCGCCATCGCCGACTGCGAGGCCAGCCAGTGCGTGCTGGAGACCATTCCGAAGGTGCCCTGAAGGGTGGGCCGGGTGCTGAACACGTCGCCGCGACTCCTCTGCTCTCCCACGTCCCGCGGACCCGCTCCGCCCCTGCCCGGCCGGAGCCCGCCCGCACCCACGCCGCCGATCCGTACCCGCCCCACTCTCTCCCCATGCCGGCGCACGGAACAGCCCCGCCCCACCCTCAATTCCCTCGCCGACGGCCGGCCCCCTGCGTACCCTCGGCCCCATGAGCAGCGGTGGTGCAGGGGGCGGGGGCCGGGGGCGGCGGGTGTTGGTCGGGATCTTGAGCGGGGCGGGGATTTCCACGGATTCGGGGATTCCTGACTACCGGGGGCCGAACGGGCTCTGGCGGCGGAATCCGGAGGCCGAGAAGCTCGTGACGTACGACGCGTACATGGGCGATCCGGAGATCCGGCGGCGGTCGTGGCAGATGCGGCGGGAGAGTCCGGCGTTCCGGGCGAAGCCGAATGTGGCGCACGAGGCGGTGGCCCGGCTCGAACGGTCGGGGACGCCGGTGCGGGTGATCACGCAGAACGTGGACGGGCTGCACCAGCTCGCGGGGGTGCCCGAGCGCAAGGTGCTGGAGCTGCACGGCACGGTGCGGGCGGTGACCTGTACGCGGTGTCATGCGCGGTCCTCGATGGCGGACGCGCTGGCGCGGGTGACGGCGGGCGAGCCCGATCCGGACTGTCTGGTGTGCGGCGGGATCCTGAAGTCGGCGACGGTGATGTTCGGCGAGCGGCTCGATCCGCAGGTGCTGGGAACGGCGCTGGGCGTGGCCAAGGCCGCCGAGGTGTTCATCGCCGTCGGGACCACGCTCCAGGTCCAGCCGGCGGCCTCGCTCGCCGGCGTCGCGGCGGAGCACGGGGCGCGGCTGATCATCGTCAACGCCGAGCCGACGCCCTACGACCCGCTCGCGGACGAGGTCATCCGGGAGCCGATCGGGACGGCGCTACCCAGGTTGCTGGCGGGGCTGGCGGAGCCGGCGGGGTAAAGCAGCGGCGGAGCGAGGGCCGGGAGAGGAGTGGCTGTGCGGGGCGCGCATCACGGTGAGTACAAGGTGCCGGGCGGGAAGCTGGTGGTCGTCGACCTGGAGGTGGCCGACGGCACGCTGCGCCGGGTACGGGTGGCCGGGGACTTCTTCCTGGAGCCGGACGAGGCGCTGGACGCCATCAACGGGGCGTTGGAGGGCGCACCGGCCGACACCGACGCCCGCGGGCTCGCGGCCCGGATCGACGCGGCGCTGCCGGCCGGTGCGGTGCTGGTCGGGTTCAGCAGCGAGGCGGTGGGCATCGCGGTCCGGCGGGCGGTGGCGGACGCCGCCGACTGGACGGATTTCGGCTGGCAGATCATCCATGAGGGTCCGCAGTCGCCCGCGCTGCACATGGCGCTGGACGAGGTGCTGACCGATGAGGTCGCGGCGGGACGGCGGCCGCCGACGCTGCGGGTGTGGGAGTGGGACCGGCCGGCCGTGATCATCGGCAGCTTCCAGTCGCTGCGCAACGAGGTCGACGGAGCGGGCGCCGAGCGGCACGGGGTGACCGTGGTGCGGCGGATCAGCGGGGGCGGCGCGATGTTCGTCGAGCCGGGGAACACCATCACCTACTCGCTGTGTGTGCCGCAGTCGCTGGTGCAGGGGCTGACCTTCGCCGAGAGTTACGCGTATCTGGACGACTGGGTGCTGGCGGCGCTGGGCGACATGGGGGTCAGGGCCTGGTACAAGCCGCTGAACGACATCGCGACGGAGGCCGGGAAGATCGCCGGGGCCGCGCAGAAGCGCGTGGTGGTGGGGGCCGGCGCGGTGCTGCACCACGTGACGATGTCGTACGACATCGACGCGCAGAAGATGACCGAGGTGCTGCGGATCGGCAAGGAGAAGCTCTCCGACAAGGGCATCCGCAGCGCGAAGAAGCGGGTGGACCCCTTGCGGCGGCAGACCGGGCTGTCCCGCGCCGAGGTCATCACCCGGATGATCGCCTCCTTCCGGTCCCGCTACGGCGGGACGGACGGCACGGTCAGCGAGCAGGAGCTGGTCCGGGCGCGGGAGTTGGCGGAGGGGAAGTTCAGCTCGGCACGGTGGCTGGCACGGGTGCCCTGAGGCACGCCGCTACGACTCGGTGAACGCCGGGATGATGTCCGTCCCGTAGGCGTCGAGGGTGGCTTCCTTGGCGTCGTGCATGGCGTAGACGGCGAACTGGTCGACGCCCAGGGCCTTGAGCGCCCGGAGCTTCTCGCGGTGGGCGGCGGGCGGGCCGAGGAGGCAGAAGCGGTCGACGATGGTGTCGGGCACGAAGGCGGTGTCGGGGTTGTCGGCGCGGCCGTGGTGCGCGTAGTCGTAGCCCGTGCGGGCCTTGATGTAGTCGGTCAGTTCGTCGGGGACCATGCCGGAATGCTCGCCGTAGCGGGCGACGAGGTCGGCGACGTGGTTGCCGACCATGCCGCCGAACCAGCGGCACTGCTCGCGGGCGTGGTCGAGGTCCTCGCCCACGTACGCGGGGGCGGCGACGCAGATCGTCACGGCGGCCGGGTCGCGGCCGGCGTCCACCGCGGCCTGGCGCACCGCCTTGATCATCCACTCGGTGAGGAAGGGGTCGGCGAGCTGGAGGATGAAGCCGTCGGCCAGCCGCCCCGCCATGGCCAGGGCCTTCGGGCCGTACGCGGCCATCCACACCGGGAGGCGGCCGCCCCGGATCCACGGGATGCGGACGCGGTGGCCGCCCCCCAGGTCCGCCTCGCGGCCCTCGGCCAGGTCGCGGATGATGCCGATCGATTCACCCAGCCGGGCCAGCGTGTTGGGCCGCCGGCCCGCCACCCGCATCGCGGAGTCGCCGCGCCCGATGCCACAGACGGTGCGGTTGCCGTACATCTCGTTGAGGGTGGCGAAGGTGGAGGCGGTGACCTCGGGGGCGCGGGTGGAGGGGTTGGTGACCATCGGGCCGACGATCAGTCGGTCGGTGTGTTCCAGGATGCGGCTGTAGAGCACGAACGGTTCCTGCCACAGGACGACCGAGTCGAAGGTCCAGCCGTAGCGGAAGCCGTTGCGCTCGGCGCGCCGCATCAGGGACACGACGGCGGAGGAGGGCGGGTCGGCCTGCAGGACAACTCCGAAGTCCACGGCGGCGCTCCTTAGATGAGGTACTGGCACGTGCCACGCGGGATGTACTGGCCGTGTCCCGCGTGTCCGGTGAACTCCCGGCGGTCAATGACGAGTTCGCCGCGCGAGAGGGCCGTCTCGACCCGTCCGGTGAGCTGCTTGCCCTCGTAGGCCGAGTAGTCGACGTTCATGTGGTGGGTCCGGGCGGAGACCGTCTGCTCGGCCGCGGGGTCGTAGATGACGAGGTCGGCGTCGGCGCCGGGGGCGATGGTGCCCTTCTTCGGGTAGCGGCCGAACATCCCGGCCGGGGTGGCGCAGGCGATCTCGATCCAGCGGCGGCGGCTGATCCGGCCCTCGACGACGCCCTGGTGGAGGAGGTCCATCCGGTTCTCGATGCCCGGCATACCGTTGGGGATCTTGGTGAACTCGCCGCGGCCGAGTTCCTGCTGGCCCTTGAAGACGTGGACGACGTAGAGCGGGGCGCCGGCGACGCGGGCGAGCTGGATGGTGCGGTGGGTGGCGGTGAAGAGCTTGAAAAACGTGCAGCTGTGCCGCCGCGTGTCGTCTGGTGACCCACTCCTGTGGTGTCGAATCCTGTGGTGTCGGATTCGTTCCCCAGAGGCTCCGGCGGGGTGCACAGGCGCGGGTCGAAGGTGCCCGTGAGGTGGAGATCCGGCAGCTTGTAGAGCGGGGGGACAGGGGTACCTGCACAGTCGCCCCGTGCGCTTACCGCCCTCTCCCATGCCCCCATCTTGAGGTACACCAGGGCACGTTGGTAGATGGCCTGCGGGCGCTGCCCCTGTGTGATGCTCTCCGGCAGGTCCGCCCACGGCAAGCCGTGTCGAACCTTGTGCAGCGAAGCCGCGAAGGCGAGGCGCGGTGGAACAACTCTCGACTTCTTCGGCTCGGTCTTCCCGCTGCTGAGCCTCAAGGAGCCACTCCATGGTGCCGTCGCGCATCACACGGAGGTGCTGCTCCTTCTCCCTGATCTCGTCCTTCACCTCTGCGATAGCCGCTTGGAGGTCCGCTTCCGTTGCGGTGTCGTCGCCTTCATCGGCAGCCACCACAGCTGCGAGTACGACGAGCTTCTTCTTGCGCATGCGAGGGTTCTCTTCGATCTGGGAATCCAAATCAGCGATGCGCTCACGATACGCCTCGCCCCTGTTCGGGACGTCGCCCAGCCATTCTTCGGCGAGCCCCTTGAGCCCCTTGAGTTTCTCCTGGGCTCCGAGAATCTTCGTGATCTCCGCCCATACCGAGTCTTCGAGCGGTCCGACCAAGACCTCCTGGCAGCTGCACGGGTTCGCGGCGCGGTGACCAGTACAGCGATAGGTGGCTCGATCGCGAGTCTCACGGTACGTGCCCACAGAGTGGTGTCCGCGCAGCCCGTGGACACGGTGGGTCACTGTTGGCCGTCAGGGTCGGAGGCGGTGACGGGAGTGTTGTTGGCGTAGGCGTAGGCGTTGGACTGCTGGGGGTCGTCGGGGTCGAGGAGCGGGTCGACGGAGAGGAAGGTCCCTAAGGGTTGTCCCGTAACGTCATGCAGGACGGTGTCGCAGCCGGTTGTCGACCAGCTGTGGAATCAGCCAAGGTCGGTTGCCCATGCCGTCAGGGCGACAAAGTCTTCCGCGGTTAGGCCACGTCGTGGGTCGACCCGGTGCAGTAGGGCAGGACCGTCGTGGTGGTTCTTCACCCAGGTGCGGTCCGCCTCCGTGATTTCATCGTCCACCCAGGCGAACGCACGGCCTTTCGCCCACGCGACGATCTCAGGTGTCTTCCAGAAAACGCCGTCCCCGGGTTCGGGTCGCGGCGAGGGCCAGGGAATGAAGGGCAGCTCGGGCAAACCCAGGACTGGGGCGACGAAGGCGTTGGCTTCTTCCTCCCACGTCGTCGCCCATACGAGGTCGAAGGGAAGCGCGTCCAGCGCCGGGCCGTGATTCGGGTTGAGCCACACCCGCAGCGGCTTCACGGGCTTGTTCGGCAACCCCCACTCAGTCAGCCGGCGCCGCTCGGCGGTCTCCCAGCGAGGGGGCAGCAGGCGGTGCGTCTGATAGCCCTCGGGACGACGGTGCGGCTTCGCGGCATACGGGTTCAGCGGTCCGTCCACATCCACCAACAGCACTGGGCGCACCAGCTCAGCCCCCTCGGTCCCGTATCGCACGGTACCGGCCGGTGACGAGGCCGCCCAGCGAAATTCAGGCAGGTACTGATCTGCGTAAGTCTGCGCTCCGGGGGTGGTGGGACGATCTCGATGTGGCAACAGTGATCACGGCGTCACAGCCGTCCTGGACAGGCCCGTTCACGGGGCTGAGCCCGCGTTGCTTCGGCAAGCTGGTGAACGCCCTGCGCCGTGAGTCGCGCTCGCCGGATAACCGGCTCGAGACGGCCACCCCGACGCCGACGTGTCGACTCCGTTGATCCTTACGGGACAGCCCTTAGACCGCTTTCGGCCACGGTGCAAGCACGAGAGGGGGCGATTACGGCTCAGCCGACATGGGACTGCAGCCGGCCGGGTGGGGAGACCGTCATTCGGCCGGATCGACCGGATGCTTGCCCTTCGCACGGGTGTAGTTCGCTGAGGAGGCGGCGTATGTAATGCCGCCAAGCGCGCTCAACAGCGAGAATTTGCCGCCCAGTTCACCGCGAACCAGCTCATAGAAGGTGCCGCACACAAGCACGAGCATCAGCACGTTCGCGGTTGTCGCCCCCGCCCTCCAGTTGATCAAACGGCGACGTTCGTCCTCGTCGTGCCCGCTGAGCTGTGCGGCGACGTCGCTGCGCTCCGCGGAAAAGGTGACGGCCAGCCCGTACCCGATGATGATCACCGGCAACACGATGGCCAGGGCGACCTCACCCCGCACTGCCATGATGACCGCCATCGCTGCACCCCCGACCAGGGTCACTGCGAGAACGGCCCACCGGTTCGCCGCGCGGCTGATGCTATGCATCGTCAACATGGAAGATCTCCTCAACGGTGAGTCCGAAGTGCCGGGCGATTCGTATGGCCAGCGGTAGCGACGGGTCGTAGCGGTCCTGCTCGATTGCGTTCACTGTCTGCCGGGAAACTCCCAGTGCCACACCCAGTGCTTGCTGGGAGAGGCCTCGGGCGGCGCGCAGGCGGCGAACCTCATTTCGCATGGATGTAAAGTAAGCTTTACATCTCCAACTGTCAAAGGTGACTTGCGTGTTCAGGTAACCGACATGCAACTGGGTGTTGGCCGGTCACTTTCAGGCAGCGGCTCAGGCCGGCCGTATGCCTGTCCTTGACGGGATGAGCGGCGCGTCGAGGCCGCTGGCTGCGCGACCCCGCGTGGCCTGGCCACGGCAGGTGCGGCCACGATGACCGAGTCGGCAACTGAGCCGTGTTGCGCATAGCCCCCAGCGGGACCGGAATGCTTGGACGATCGCCGCACTACCAGCCCCGGGTGCCGGGCGACAGCAACGAGAGCTGCCATTGATGAGCATGGCCAGTGACCTTTAGCAGGCCGATCCCACGGAAGAACTCTGAGGCCGCAGCCAGCCGGTGCACCGCTGCATAGATGCCATGGACTACATCGCCGTCGAAGAGCGGTTGCTGCGCAACCCTCCGCCGATACCTCCTGGCCTCATATTGCTCGACGCACAGCCCGGCGCGGGCCAAGTTCCCTGCGGCCGCCGGGCCGTTGGCCCTGTGCGCACAAGCGCCGCATCGGAGCGACTCAAGGATGCCTTGCACCTTCCCTCAGAGCTCGGCGGCGATGACGAGCAGGAGAAGCGACAGAAGGACGACTCCGTATCGGGCTGCCGACAGAGCCGTTCTGACATCCAGCCGTTGATCGCGGTGTGGTGCGGGACATCGGTGGATGCCAACGAGGGAGCCAACGGACAAAAGTGCGCTACCCAATGCCCACGCCAATGGCGGAACAGAGAGCCAGTCGCCGATGCGCTGCAAGAGGACAAGAAGCATGGCCCCGAAAGCGACACTGAAGCCGAAATATACGTAGTAGATCTTCCTTGAAAATCCACGCCAGGCTACGTAGAAGACTGGGCCTGCTGCCCCCACGCTGCACAGTACCGTCAGCGCTATTTGAAATAGGTCAGGCTCAGGTCCCTCCCTTTCGGGAGTAAGGCCCAGCAAACTTTTCCCGATAGCGTCGACAGGCTGATCCGTATTGGAGAGGATAACTACGCCCCGACGACCAGATCGGTCGAAACCCATATAGGAAGTGAATCCCCCGGTTGAGCCGTCGTGCCAGGTGATTTCTCGGCCCTGAGCATGGGTGGTGTACCAACCCAACCCGATCTTCCCAGCACCCGCGGCATCGAACCGTGGTACAGCCGCTTCGGCACCTGGAGCCGTGCCGTGCAGCTCGGCCAGTACGAGGCGTGCAAGATCTTCACTTGTCGACCAGATATCGCCGGCCGGTGTATAGCCTGATGCCAGCCAGTGTTGCATGACAGGGCCGGTGGCTCTATAACCCGTCGCACTGTTACGTGGCACAGCCGTGTCCGAGTGGACAAATCGAGTACTTCTCATTGTCAACGGCTCAAGCACGTACTGCCGTAGGAGCGCTTCATATTTCTTTCCTGCGACCCGAGCAGCCGTCTGGCCTGCAAGCGCCATACCAAGATTTGAGTACCGAAATCTTCCCGTTCCGCTGGACGCAGCATTCCGCCCGGCCGTAAAGACGTCCTCTTCAGTCATCCCACGGTAGGGGTCCTGCCCCATAATTCGCAGCTCCGCGCCACGCATGAACACATGAAGGTTCGACGGCATCAGGTCGAGTCCGGCCCGATGGCTGGCCAGATCCCGGAGCGTGGCCGAGCCCAATGCAGGATCGCCAAAGCGCATGTCGGGCAGGAGCCGCTGCAGGGGCATGTCAAGGCGTAGGGCATTGCGGGAGGCGAGTTCTGCGAGCAGCATCCCCGTCATCGGCTTTCCGAGCGAGCCGGCCTCAAAAACTGTGGTCTTGTCGACATTGGGGTGCTCGGGGTTGCCTGATTCGCCCAGTCCCGCAAAACGAATCCGGTTGCGGTCGATGACGGCTACGGCGAGCCCCCTATATCCGTGGGCGTTGCCCGCCGCCGCGCGTACTTGATTGGCGAGCGTGCGGTCGCCGGTCGTCGCGCTGCTGAGAGTGGGCGGACGCGGTATGAAGAAGATCCAGGAGGCCAGCACGGCCATGACTGCAATGCACAACAGAAGGGGACCGCGACGCTGGTACCGCCATGTGCGTGCCAATGCTATGCCAGCCTGCCTGGAAGCCTTGCCTACCTCAGCCGGCATGAGCCGCTGGTTCGAGGTTGCCACGCTTACCGAATAGCTTTTGCGCCTGGTCGACAAGACGATGATAGTGCTCATCTCCCATGATGAGCAGCTCCAATGCAATCATAGTCGCCGAGAATGTAAGGAGCCCGCTCATGAAAACGGCTATTCCCAGATGCAGGAGAACTCCACAGGTGACAGCGAAGGGTCGCAAGGAGCGTTTCAACAGAAGGAATGCGAAGGCAATCTGGAAAAATACGGTCGCGTATGTCATCGCCACCACCAGGGTGGCGTGCTCGTAGACGAAGTGGTTGACGCCCGGCCACCCGAACTCGCCCACCCGGAGGATGTAATAGAGCGCGGTCCCGTTCTGCCAGCGTTCACCCTGAACCTTGTACATTCCCGAAACAAGGTAGATCGTGCACACCTGAAGAATGACGGCCAGTACGCCAGCGTGGTGCAGAAGCGATCCGATCCGGTACCGCATTGAGCCGGCATCCGGCTTCACTTGCTTCCGCCGACGCGACCGGGCGTCGAGTGAGAAGCGGGAACCGGAATCAATGAACACGAAGAAGAAAAGCGCGATGGCGGTTGCGTTGTCGCCACCGTCCAGAAGCAGGGGATTCCTTTGCTGAAGGGACCACAGGAAGATGTAGTGCAGCACTGTCATCGCCCTGGTCTTCCATCCCAGCATGAACAGCAGGGCTATCACTGCGCCGGCGTGAAAAACCAGCTGGAACCATGTTTCGGACTTGCTGAGCGAGTACAGGGAGAGCGCGTCGTTGTCCGGTCCGGTGATGTTCTGCCAGGGCCACACTCCTTCCGGGCCCCACAGAAAGCTTCGGTGGAGATAGTCCCGCAGGTAGTAGTAGAGCCCGATGGCCCCCAACATAATTCTGGTGAGAGCTGCTCCAACAAGTGCATGGCGTCTGCCACTGAAGCTCTCAAGCCAGGAGTACGCCAGCGCCTTCATATTGGCCAGCACGGTGTTGCTCCTGGTTCCGATTCGGAGACCTTTTTCCGTCATCGTTCAACCTTTACCGGCTTCATCCACGCCAGGTCGTAGTAAGAAACCTTGCCCTTGGCGTCTCGTGCGTAGCGTTGCGAGAACCTGGGAAATATGTTGGTCACGATCCGCACCTGCACGTATTCGATGTCTGACCCCCACAACTTGCCGGCCTGAGCGGTCGCGAATGACTGGGCGAATCGGATCGCTGCGTCCCGGGAGTCTTTTTCGCCCTGACTGAGGGGAGGATTCTCAACTTCCTTCTTCCCTTTTCGCACCCCTTTACCTGGAGTGTCGGCGACCTGATTCTTCTTTCTCATCTTTTCGAGTTCAGGGTCGCGCCAGGTTTCGAGCAACTGCGGCAATCCGGAGGTGACGCGGAATCCTCTCGAAGGCCAGAGCCGCTCTCCATAGAGTTGCTGCAGGGACGGCGATGTCACATCAGTCCACTTCGTGGTAATTACCGAGCCGTCCGGCTGGCGCTTTTTAGCTCGCACAAGGACGCCATTGTCCCTATCTATAGGGTCGGGTGCAAACAGATGCCAATCCTGTACGAAATACGGCAACATGTAGGAAGTGATTTCCTCGCCATACTTCTCCTTGACCGGGTTGAACGGCATTTCATAAAGTGCCGTCATGCCGAAGTGAAGGGACAATGCCAGGGGGATAACAGCTCCGACTGCCAGCAGAATACGTCTCCTGGTTCTACTCCATTGCGCGAGCGGCGCACTTTCGGGACTCGTATCTTCCACCGTTCAAGGTGCCTTTCGGTCGAGGCTGTGCGGCGGGCCCGGCATACGGGCCCGCCGCACAGGACTAATTAAGGTGATCTTCTATCGTTAGTCGAAAGCGCGAGACATTCCAGACGCGCCGACCTCCGAAGGAGCAGGAATTCCGCCCCGCCGGAACATCTTCTCCTGAGCCTTTACAGGGTGATTCGCCGCATACTTCAGGCCTTCATAGGCGGCATTACCCACGACGCCCTGGGCAATGCCCTTGGCGAAACTGGCCCAGCCACAACGCGGTTCCACACGGCCTTCGCCACCGACAACCTTCTCCGGCTTGGTGGACGCCTCCTGGAAGGCGACTGCAGTGGTTTCGGACTTGACGGAAGATTCCGCAGATGCGCTGGTCGCCGTAACGGCGGTGGCGCAAACGGCCACAGCGGCTCCCGCGATAACGAGCTTGACTCTGTTCATTTTTGTTCCCCTCTTTGAATGATGCACTTACGGTCAGGGGTTGAGAATTCATCCCCGTGGTCGTAAGCGGCGCTCATGACTTTATAAGAGGGAGCGATCTTGGCAAGTGTTCGAAATCACAAATCAATCGAAGTTCACGGCAAAAGCTCGTTAAAGTGCCGTGCTCATTCGCGATTTTATTTGAGCATTAATCCATCAACGAGTCGGCGCTGATTCTCCGGATAAGCGCTGACTGAATGAGGGATGATTTCGTGCGCTCAACGAAAGGTTCGTCGGCGATGCGCTGTAGCACCTGCTCGAAGTGCCTGGTTCCTGACACGGCGACATGCACCAGGGCGTCGGCATCCCCGGTGACAGTGGACGCAGATACCACTTCGGGATGGTTCGAAATTCCGCGTCGGATCATCTCGGGTGTCGTGTTGCGGTGGCAGTAGAGCTCGATGATCCCCTCGGTCTGCCGGCTGGCCGAGTTTGGATCGGTCCGGATGGTGAAGCCCAGGATCGCGCCTTCCGCGCACAGCTTGTCCACACGGCGCTTGACGGCTGGGGCGGAGCGGCCGACCTCGACGCCGATGTCCGCATAGGATCGACGAGCATCCCCGGACAACGCCCGCACTATGCACTCGTCAATGTCGTTCGTCTTGCGCATGATTGGTGGCTTGTTATCCCGCTGCAGCCAGCCTGGAGCGACGTCTGCCGTACGCGGAATAGAAGGCGAGCCCCGCTGCCATCCACATCCCGAAGACCTTCCAGGTCACGGCGTCAAGGTCGAACATCCTCCAGATGCACAGGATGAAGCCAACGGCCGGGACGAAGGGGAACAGGGGGGCGCGAAAGGCGCGCGGCATATCGGGGCGGGTCCGCCGCAGGACGATCACAGCGACGTTGACGAGGGCGAAGGCAAACAGGGTGCCGATGCTCGTGGCCTCGGCGAGTTGCCCCAGAGGGACTGCTGCGGCGAGGAGGCCGCAGAAGAGCGACACGATCACCGTATTCGCGCGCAGGGCACCCGTGCGTGGGTGAACCCGGGCGAACGCCCTGGGGACCAAGCCGTCCCTCGACATCGCGAAGAGGATGCGGGTCTGTCCGTACAACACTGTCAGGACCACGCTTGCGATGGCTACGACAGCTCCGGCTGCCAGCAGCACGGCCCAGAAACTCTGGCCGGTGACGCTCTTCATGATCCCGGCAAGCGCGGCTTCAGAGCCCTTGAAGCCTTGCCAGGGCATCGCGCCTACAGCGGCCGCGGCCACAAGGCAGTACAGCAACGTGACGATCGCCAGGGAGAGCATGATGGCACGCGGAAGGTCCCGTTGCGCGTTGCGTGCTTCCTCACCCGCCGTGGACGCGGCGTCGAAGCCGACGTACGAGAAGAAGAGCGTGGTGCTTGCGGCACTGACGCCGGCCATGCCAAGCGGCATGAACGGCGCATAGTTGCCGGCCCGGACGCCCAGGAAGGCCACGGCACAGAAGAGCGCGAGCGTCGCGATCTTCACGACGACCATGACGGTGTTCGCGCGGGCGCTTTCCTTCGCGCCGCCCAGCAGGAAGCCCATGGCGAGCAGCACAACCAGCAAGGCAGGAAGGTTGAAGTAGCCGCCGTCACCTGGCGATGAGGCCAGGGCCGCAGGGATCGTCACCCCAAGGGTTCCGTCCAGCAGCTCGTTCAGATACTGCCCCCAGCCCACGGCTACGGCCGCGACCGACACCCCGTATTCGAGGATCAGGCACCATCCGCAGACCCAGGCGACGAGCTCCCCGAGGGTGACGTACGCGTACGAGTAGGAGGACCCGGACACCGGCACGGCGCCGGCCAGCTCCGCATAGGAGAGCGCCGAGAACAAGGCCGTGAGTCCCGCGATGACAAAGGAAATGACGACCGCAGGGCCTGCCTCGGGTACGGCTTGCCCGAGCACGACGAATATTCCGGTGCCCAGCGTCGCGCCGACGCTGAGCATCGTCAGTTGCCACACGCCCAACGAGCGGTGCAGCGAGCCCCCTTGGCCTTGGCCGCCTTCCGAGATGAGTTGTTCGACTTGCTTGCGCCGAAAGAGCGCAGAGCTTCTTGACGTAGTGGCCAGAGTGGTCAGCTCTGAACCTGGTTCTGACACGGAAGTGCCCCCGTTAACGCCGCGCCATCAAAGATCAACAGCGCTCAGCCTAAGAGCGTCCCGAGGGCGGCGTAACGCGCCTTCGTTGCAAACATGTGGCTGATCGTTGCGTCTCGCGAAGAATGAAGCATAATTGATGCAAATTTCAACATGATTCAACGTGGGCGTTTGGTGCGAAGTCGGGACGTATTGCGCATAAGGGCCCGATGGGCCCTGCTCCGCCTGCGCCGACCTGCGGCAACCGCAACAAGGGGCGTCCTGCCGGGTTCGCCTGCAGTGATGTGGACGTTTGTGAACGGACCTGGCTATCGCGTCGGCATCCCCGCGCTGCACGACGCTCATCCGGAGATCCCCTGGACCGGCTTCGCCGACTGGGCGCACGGCGCGTTCGCGGCGGCCCGCTGACGAAGCCACGGGGCTGCGGGCGCCATGGTGGTGGTTCTTCCGCTCGACGGTCGACCGCTGCCCGAGCCGACCGCTGCCCGAGCCGAGCGCTCAGTCGAAGCGCAGGTCGGAGAGTTGCCTCTTGGACACCGTGGGGTCGTCCTCGGGCACAGGACGAGTTGCTCTGGCAGCCAGGATCGAGGCCATCTCCCGGCCTGCCCGGCGTATGCGCGCCGGCAGACCGTCCGTGTGCGCGTCGCTGCCTGCTCCCCAGTCCTCCGACGCCGCGTACACGCCGGTCGGGAGGACCATGGTCCGCAGGTAGACGAAGAGCGGGCGCAGCGCGTGTCCTGGTCGGCTTCCCGATGGGCACCGGTGAGGTCGCCCGCTACGTGTCCGCCTACGGCTCCGCCCGGGTCTCCAAGGTCGCTTTCCTGGCCTCGCTGGAACCCTGCCTGCTCAAGACGGACGACAACCCCGACGGGGTCGCCCCGAAGGAGTTCTTCGACGGCATCGTCGCGGCTGTCAAGGCGGACCGCTACGCGTATTACACGGCCTTCTACAAGGACTTCTACAACCTGGACGAGAACCTCGGTACCAAGATCAGCGAGGAAGCGGTCCGCAACAGCTGGAAGGTGTCGGCGGGTGGCGGTTTCTTCGGCGCCGCGGCCGCGCCGTCGACCTGGTACACCGATTTCCGGGCCGACATCCCGGCCATCGACGTGCCGGCCCTGATCCTGCACGGCACAGCCGACCGGATCCTGCCCATCGAGGGAACCGCGCGGCCGTTCCACAAGGCGCTCCCGTCCGCCGACTACGTGGAGATCGAGGGCGCCCCGCACGGCCTGCTGTGGACCCACGCGGAAGAGGTCAACACCGCGCTCCTCGCCTTCCTGGGGAAGTGACCCTGCCGCAGGCCCGCCCGACGGGCCTGCGGCCCGAGGCTGCGTGCCGCGCCTTCACAGGAGTGGCGGTCTCGCAATCATGTCTGTCCATCCATGACACCCCTGACGTGCGGCGCGCTGACAGGAGTGCCCCCGGGCGGGGTTATGGCGCCCATCCGCCCGGGGGAGGCAGCAGGCGCCTTTGTGCCGGCGCAGGCTCGGTATCCCCCGTAACCGGGTCTGCGCCCCCTGCATGCAATGCCCCGCAATGGCACGCGACGTGTTCGCCGACCATGCCGCCGAACCAGCGGCACTGCTCGCGCGCGTGAACGAGCGCGGCGGGCGAGGTGTCGTCGGTCAGGTACGCAGGTGCCGCATCAGGTCGACGACCGTCGACGCGGGCGGGTCCGTCCGCAGGACCAGTCCCAAATCCACGGTGGAGCCTCCTAGCTCAGGTACTGGCAGGTGGCGCGCGGCATGTACTGGCCATGGCCGGCACGCCCGACGAACTCCCGCTGCTCGATGACGAGTTCGCCGCGTGACAGAACCGTTTCCACCCGGCCCGTGACGCGCTTGCCCTCGTACGCCGAGTAGTCGACGTTCATGTGGTGCGTCGCTGCCGACATGACCTGCTCGGCGGTCGGGTCGTAGATGACCACGTCCGCGTCCGCGCCCGGCGCGATCGTGCCCTTCTTGCCGTACAGCCCGAACATGCGCGCCGGGCTGGCGCACGCGATCTCGATCCAGCGGCGGCGGCTGATGTTCCCGTCCACGACCGCCTGGTGGAGCAGGTCCATACGGTTCTCCACTCCGGGAAGACCGTTGGGGATCTTGGAGAAGTCGTCGCGGCCCAGCTCTTTCTGGCCCGCGAAACAGAACGGGCAGTGGTCGGTGGAGACCACTTGGAGGTCGTTGGTGCGCAGGGCTCGCCACAGAGCGGCCTGGTGCTCACGTGGCCGCAAAGGCGTGCTGCACACGTACTTCGCACCCTCGAAGTCGGGCTCGGCCAGATTGTCGGTGGACAGGTACAGGTACTGCGGGCAGGTCTCCCCGAAGACCGGCAGCCCCATGTCCCTGGCCGCCGTCAGCTCCGCGACGGCCTCCTGAGCCGCCACATGCACCACGTACAAGGGGGAACCCGCGACCCGGGCGAGCTGGATCGTTCGGTGCGTCGCCTCCGCCTCCAGCAACGCCCTGCGCACCTCACCGTGGTACCGCGGCTCTGTGTCGCCCCGCTCCAGCGCCTGTCGCACCAGCACGTCGATCGCGATGCCGTTCTCCGCGTGCATCATGATCAGTCCGCCGTTGTCCGCGGCCTGCTGCATCGCCCGCAGAATCTGCCCGTCGTCGCTGTAGAAGACTCCCGGGTACGCGGTGAAGAGCTTGAACGAGCTCACTCCTTCACCCACGAGCCGGTCCATCTCCCTCAGCGTTGATTCGTTCACGTCGGAGAGAATCATGTGGAAGCCGTAGTCGATCGCGCACTGGGCGTCGGCCTTCGCGTGCCAGAGATCCAGCCCCTGCCGCAGCGACTGGCCGACCGACTGGATCGCGAAGTCGATGATCGTGGTGGTGCCGCCCCACGCGGCGGCACGCGTGCCCGATTCGAACGTATCGGAAGCGGTCGTGCCGCCGAACGGCATTTGCATGTGCGTGTGGGCGTCGACACCGCCCGGGATGACGTACTTGCCGGAAGCGTCGATGACCCGCTCGGCGGTCCACGCCTGCGTTCCGGTGGAAGCGATGGCGACAATACGGCTGTCTTCGATCAAGACATCCGCGTGGATCTCTTCGGCGGACGTGATGACGAGGCCACCGGTGATCAGAGTGCGGGTCATCCTTCGCGCCTCCCTGCGCTCACCGGGCACTTCCGTGATCCCGGTGCGGTCGTCGAGTCGAACGTGGCCCCACGTGCCCGGAGCTGGCGGCGCAGTAAGGGCAAGGGTGGTGGAGCCGGTCGTGCCCCGGGCTCGTAGGTGCGAGTCGGGACCGGACGGCGAAGTCGACGAGGGTGGTGGTGCCGCCCCAGGCCGCCGCGCGGGTGCCGGTCTCGAAGGTGTCGGAGGAGGCCGTCCCGCCGAACGGGAAGTCCAGATGGGTGTGGGCGCCGACACCGCCCGGGATGACGTACTTGCCGGTGGCGCCCGGCGTGCGGTCGGCGGTCGGACTGCCGTGGGCGGCGAGGGCGGCGATCCGCCCGTCCTCCACCAGGACATCGGCGTGGACCTCATCGGCGGCGGTGATCACCAGCCCGCCCCGGACGACCGTACGGCTCACCATGTCGGCTCCCTGCCTGTCTACCCGTGCCTGCCTGACGCCATGTCATGACCGGTCTACACCCGTAGATTCCGCTCGAGAAGGAGACACCGTAGAAGCATGTCACCATCCGTGGCAATACCGTGACGCTCGATCAGTGCGCCGGGTGCGTGTTGCGCCGGCGATCAGCCGGTCGGTTCACCACGGGCCGCGGCGGTCCCGGAGGGGTGCGGGAGTGGCGCGATGGGCAGGTATCCGCCGACGCCGGCGGGCAACCCTCGCGAGCGGCACGACCTCATGGCGGACGACACAGAGAGGGCGGCAGGTCATGGAGCAGCGCACACCGTGGGAGTTCTCCGACGACCGAGGGCGCCTGGTGGTGGCCGGACAGCGGCCGGAACGGCTCGTGACGTACATACAGGCCGGAGCGACCCTGTGGGACCACGGCATACGCCCGGTGGGCCTGTTCGGGTCGCAGCACGACGGCACCGCCCCCGACCCCGCCAAGGGCGGTGAGCTGCCGCTGACTGAGATCCCCTACCTGGGCGCGGGCGCCGCGCTGCACCCCGACGCCCTGCTGGAGGCCGAGCCGGACCTCGTGGTGGCGGTGACGTACGACGGCGAGCAGCTCTACGGCCTGGAGCAGAAGACCGCGCTGGAGCTGGAGGCGCACGTACCGGTCGCCACCGTCGCGGTGGGCCCGGGCCGGAGCCTGGCCGAGGTCCGCGAACGGTTCGCGGCGCTGGCCGGCTCCCTCGGACGCGGCGAACCGCAGGGCCTGGCACGGGAGTTGGACGCCGCGGAGGACGCCCTGCGGCAGGCGGCCGGCGGCCCGTCCCGGCCCCGGGTCCTGGCCCTGTCACCCGCCGGCCCCGACCGCGTGCATCTGGCCCGCCCCAGCTCCTGGCCGGACCTGCGGGCACTCGCCGAGCACGGCGTGAACCTGGTGGAGCCGCCCGCCGGCGCGGGCATCAACTGGTCCACGGTCGGCTGGGCGGAGGCGGCCGGGCTGACCCCCGACATCTTCCTCATCGACGTCCGGGCCAACGCGACCCGACCCGAGGCACTGCGCGCCGACGCGCACTGGCGCGCGCTGGAGACACACGTACGCCTCCTCCCGTGGAACCCGGAGGCACCGTGCAGCCGCCGCGCGCACAGCCGCTTCTTCTCCCAACTGGCGGTGACCCTGCGGGCCGTTTGACTCCCACGTACCCGTCTGTCCCGCCGCAGGTCTTGCTCGCCGTTGCGCGCTTTGCGGCGCCCCGCACGTACCCGGCCGTCCCGCCGCGGGTGTTGTTCGCCGTTGCGCCTGGCGGCGGGCGTTTGTGTGTCGGGTGCGGTGCCGGCCCTCCAGACTTCGTCCTCCGGTCCAGCCCCTCCCGTGAGTGGGAGATTCTGAGCTGGTTGGGGGCGGGCCTGATCTGTTGCCTGCGCGCACGTGGGCATTACGTGCACCCCCACCATCGTTCCCTTCCCCCCAACGGGAGGGGACGGGCCGGAGGGGCCGGTTGTGTGGACGTAAAGCGTCAGCAGTCCACACAACCGGCCCCGGAGGCCCGTCACCGCACCCAACAACCACCCAGCCCGCCGCAGGCGCAACGGCGAGAACAACCGCGGCGCCGCAGACAGGCACGTGCGGGGCGCCGCAAAGCGCGCAACGACGAGCAACAACCACGGCGGGACAGCCAAAAACGTGGGGCGTCAAACAGCCCGTAGCGCCGCCGCGAGGGCTTCCGCCCCCGCCTCCGCCTCCGCCACCGTCAAAGACATCGGCGGGGCGATCCGCAGCGCCGCGCCGCCCTGGCCGCCCTTGCCGACCAGGAGGCCGCGTTCGCGGGCGGCCTCCAGGACCTGGGTGGCGGCTTCCGGGGACGGGACGTCCGTGCCGGGGTGGACCAGCTCGACGCCGATCATCAGGCCCCGGCCGCGTACCTCACGGACCACGTCGAGGCCGGCCGCGACCGCCCGTAGGCGCTCGATGAGCAGGCCGCCGACCCGTCGGGCGTTGCCCTGGAGGTCGTGTTCGAGGAGGTAGGTGAGGTTGGCCAGGCCGGCGGCCATCGTGACGGGGCTGCCGCCGAAGGTGGAGATGGAGTTGGCGGGCATCGCGTTCATGACGTCGGCGCGGGCCACCACCCCGCCGATGGACATGCCGTTGCCGATGCCCTTGGCGAACGTGAGCAGGTCCGGCGGGCCGTTGTCCGCGTGGGCCTGCCAGCCCCAGAAGTGGTCGCCGGTGCGGCCCCAGCCGGTCTGCACCTCGTCGCTGATCCAGAGGATGCCGTGCCGGTCGAGGACCTCGCGGAAGGCGGCGTAGAGGCCGTCCGGCGGCAGGGTGAAGCCGCCGACGCCCTGGACCGGTTCGGCGATCAGCGCGGCGACGCCGCCGGCCGCCTGCTGGAGCATGTCCTCCAGGTCGGCGACGCAGGCCGCGATGTACGCCCGGTCGTCCAGGCCGGCGTAGGGGCCGCGGCTGCGCACCCCGCCGTGGACGTAGAGCGTCTGGAGGGGCGAGAGGCTGGTCGGCGACCAGCTGGTGTTCCCGGTGACGCCGACGGTCGAGAAGGACCGGCCGTGGTAGCTGTTGCGCATCGCCAGGATCTGGTTGGAGCGGCGGTGATTGGTGGCCAGCAGGAGGGCCGCGTCGTTGGCCTCGGTCCCCGAGGTGGTGAAGAAGACCCGGGCGTCGGGGATGCCGGAGAGCGCCGCGATCCGCTCGGCCAGCTCGATCATGGGCCGGGAGAGGTAGAGCGTCGAGGTGTGGATGATGCGGCCGGCCTGTTCGCCGACGGCCTTGGTGACCTCGGGCAGCGCGTGGGCCGTCATGGTGGTGAGGATGCCGCCGAAGAAGTCGAGGTAGCGGTTGCCCTCGGCGTCCCAGACGTACCGGCCCTCGCCGTGGGTGAGCTCCAGGGGCCGCTCGTAGTAGAGGCTGAGCCAGGAGGGCAGCACGGCCTGGTGGCGGGCGTGCAGCTCCGCCGCGTCATGGGGGTGGTGGGTCACGGCTGCACCAGCCCGTCGTAGGCGTCGGGGCGGCGGTCGCGGTAGAACGCCCACTGCTGGCGGACCTCGTCGATCAGCGCGAAGTCCAGGTCGCGGACGACCAGTTCCTCCTTGGAGTCGCTGGCGACCTCGCCGACGAACTGGCCGCGGGGGTCGACGAAGTAGCTGGTGCCGTAGAAGTCGTTGTCGCCGTACTCCTCGACGCCGACCCGGTTGATCGCCGCGATGAAGTACTCGTTGGCGACCGCGGCCGCGGGCTGCTCCAGCTTCCACAGGTAGGCGGACAGGCCGCGGGAGGTGGCGGAGGGGTTGTAGACCAGCTGGGCGCCGTTCAGGCCCAACTGCCGCCAGCCCTCCGGGAAGTGGCGGTCGTAGCAGATGTAGACCCCGACCTTGCCGACGGCGGTGTCGAAGACCGGCCAGCCGGTGTTGCCCGGTTTGAAGTAGTACTTCTCCCAGAATCCCTTGACCTGCGGGATGTGGTGCTTGCGGTAGCTGCCCAGGACCGTGCCGTCGGCGTCGATGACGGCCGCGGTGTTGTAGTAGAAGCCGGACTGCTCGACCTCGAAGACCGGGACGACGATGACCATGCCGGTTTCGCGGGCGAGTTCCCGCATGCGCCGTACGGTCGGGCCGTCGGGCACCGGCTCGGCCCAGCGGTAGTGCTCCGGCTCCTGGACCTGGCAGAAGTACGGAGCGTTGAAGACCTCCTGGAAGCCGATCACCTTCGCGCCCTGCGCGGCCGCCGCCCTGGCGTATTCCTCGTGCTTCGCGATCATCGATTCGGTGTCGCCGGTCCAGGTCGCCTGGACCAGTGCGGCACGCACAACATCGGCCATGAGCTGCTCCCTCGTCCGTAAGTCAGCCTGCAGCCCACGCGGGATCTACGCGTGTGGAGGTGACCGTAGGCCCCGCCATGGGCGCTGGCAAGACCATCTCCAGCGTGGCGCGTCCGCAGCGGAACGGCGATTTCGACAGGCAATCTTGCAAGTTTGCCTGTCGATCTCGTACGGTGGCGGCATGCCGGACAAAGAACAGGAGCGGCTCGCGACGGACCTGCGGGCGGCCCTCTCCCAGCTGATGCGCCATCTGCGTGTGGCTTCGTCGGACGGCGAGTTCACGCCCTCCCAGCGCGCCGCGCTCTCCCGGATCGAGACCGACGGTCCGGCCACGATCGCGGCGCTGGCCCGCGCCGAGCTGGTCCGGCCGCAGTCGATGCGGCTGACCGTCGGCGCGCTGGAGGAGCGGGGCATCCTCGCCCGCAGCCCGCATCCGACGGACGGCCGTCAGGTGGTCTTCTCGCTCACCGAGGAGGGCCGCCGGCTGATCCACGCGGTACGCCAGGCCAAGCACAACTGGCTCGCCGTGGCGATCGCCGACCGGCTGACCCCCGAGGAGCAGCAGACCCTGACCGAGGCGACCGGGCTGATACGGCGGCTGACGCAGGAATGACCGATTCCGCGTCCAGGGAAGGGGCCGGCGCCCGCGCGGCGGACGCCTCGCCGGCCCGCTCCGCCCGGCCCGCGCGCCCCGACGACCGGGCCTTCGGCGCGCGGCTGATGGCGCCGCTGCTGCTCGGCTCGCTGCTCAATCCCGTCAACTCGACGATGATCGCCACCTCGTTGGTGGCCATCGGCCGGGACTTCCGCGTCGGCGCCGCGGACACCGCCTGGCTGGTCTCCGCGCTCTACCTCTCCAGCGCGGTGGGCCAGCCCTGCATGGGGCGGCTGGCCGACCGGATCGGACCGCGCCGGGTGTTCCTCGCCGGAACGCTCACCGTCTGCGCGGCGGGGCTCATCGGGGCGCTGGCGACCGGCTTCACCCTGCTGGTCGTCTCCCGGGCCGTGCTCGGCATCGGTACCGCGGCGGCCTATCCCGCCGCGATGGCCCTGCTGCGCGCCGAGTCCCGCCGGCTGGGCCGGCCCACGCCCCGGTACGTCCTGGGCCGGCTGTCGCTGGCCACGCTGGGCAGCGCGGCGGTCGGTCCCACGCTCGGCGGGCTACTGGTCGCGACGGCGGGCTGGCGCGCGGTGTTCGCGGTCAACGTCCCGCTGGCGCTGCTGGCCGGGGCGGGGGCGCTGGCCTGGCTGCCGGGGGACGGCCGGCGCGGTGGTGCACGTGATGGTGAACGGGGCGGTGGACGGAGCGCCGCCGTCGGGAGCGCCGGGCCCGGCGGCGGTTCGCTCGACCCGCTGGGCATCGGGCTGTTCGCCGGCGCGCTGACCTGCGCGATGTTCTTCCTGCTGCGGTTGCGGGACCCGCAGTGGCTGCTGCTGGCGCCGACCGCCGTGCTGGGCGCCGTCCTGGTGTGGTGGCAGTTGCGCCATCCGGAGCCGTTCATCGATCTGCGGATGCTCGCCCGCAACCGCCCGCTGGTGCTGACGTATCTGCGGCAGGGGCTGACGTACCTGGTCATCTACTGCGTGCTCTACGGCTTCAGCCAGTGGCTGGAGGAGGCGCACGGCTACTCGTCCTTCCACGCCGGACTGGTCATGCTGCCGATGTCCGGCGCGGCCGCCCTCTGCTCGATCGTGGGCGCCCGGACGAAGGGCATCCGCGCGCCGCTGACCGTCGCCGCGGGCTGTCTCACCGCCGGCAGCGCGGTCTTCTCGCTGCTCCACGGGACCAGTCCGCTGCTGGTGCTGCTGTGCGCGGGGGCGCTCTTCGGCATCCCGCAGGGCCTGGCCTCGACCGGCAACCAGGCGGCGGTCTACGCCCAGGCCCCGGCCGACGGCGTGGGCGCGGCGGCCGGGCTGCAGCGCACCGCCCAGTACCTCGGCGCGATCACCGCCTCCAGCCTGATCGGGCTGCTCTACGGGCAGCAGGCCGCGGACCCCGGGCTGCACCGGATCGCCCTGATCGGCGTCGTCCTGGGCCTGTTGCTGATCGTCCTGACCGCCGCCGACCGGACGCTGCGCCGCGGCGGCACCACCCCGACCGACGGCTAGATCCGGCCACCGGTCACTCGTCTCACCCGTGCCACACCAACCTCACCGATGTCCTCAACCCCTCTACGTACAAGGAGTGTTCATGTCCGTCACCATCCTCGACCCGCAGACCGCCCTGGTCCTGATCGACCTGCAGAAGGGGATCACCGGGCTGCCCGTCGTCCCGGTGCCCGCCGCCGACGTCGTCGGGCGGGCCGCCCGGCTGGCCGCCGCGTTCCGCGCCCGGGACCTGCCGGTCGTCCTGGTGAACGTCACCGGCGGCGCACCCGGCCGTACGGAGTTCCCGTCGGGTGGCGGCACGCCGCCGGCCGACTGGGCGGAGCTGGTGCCCGAACTGGACCGGCAGCCCGGCGACCTGACCGTCAGCAAGCAGCGGTGGGGCGCCTTCCACGGCACCGGGCTGGACCGGGAGCTGCGCGACCGCGGGGTGACCCAGATCGTGCTGGCCGGCATCGCCACCAGCATCGGCGTGGAGTCCACCGCCCGCGCCGCGCACGAGCACGGCTACCACGTCACCCTGGTCACCGACGCCATGGCGGACCTGGACGAGGCGGCGCACCGCAACAGCCTGGAGAAGGTCTTCCCGCGGCTGGGCGAGACCGGCACCACCGAGGCGGTCCTCACTCTCCTCGGCTGACCACGGCGCCGTCGACCCGGGCCGGGTGGGCGGGCGGCCGGTGCTCGTACCAGCGGAGTTCGGCTTCGAGCTGGGCGGCCAGCGAGATCAGCCGCGGCTCGCCGTGGGCCGGGCCGAGGAGCTGGGCGCCCAGCGGCAGGCCGTCCGCGCTGAACCCGGCCGGCACGCTCACGCCCGGCCAGCCGAGGACGTTCCACGGCCAGGCGTACGGGCAGGCCGCGATCATGGCCTGATCCGTGCGCCAGCCGCTCATCTTGGCGAGGGTGCCGATGCGCGGCGGCGGGGTCGCGGTGGTGGGCGTGAGCAGGACGTCGTAGGGGCCGAACAGGGCGCCGACGCGCTGCTGTTGGCGCCTCTCGGCGGCGCGGGCGCGGCGCAGCACGGGCCCGCTCAGCAGCCGGCCCAGCCGCGCCGACCCCCGCGTCCGGCGGTCCAGCAGGGAGCGGTCGGGGACCCGGGCGGCCCACTCCCCCACCCCGACCGTGGCCCGCGGGACGAAGGCCAGCCCCACCAGCCCGTAGTCCGGCTCGGCCTCCTCGACGAAGTGGCCGAGCCGGACCAGGGTGCGGGCCACGTCGGTGACCGCGGCCCGGACGTCGGGGTGCAGTGGTTTGCGGGTGAAGGTGGTGGCCGCCTTCCAGGACAGCGCGATCCGCAGCCGGCCCGGGTCGCGGCGGACCGCTTCGTGGGCCGCGATGGCGGGCGGGCGGTGCAGGTCGCCGGCGTGGTTGCCGGCGGCCACGTCCAGCAGCAGCGCCGCGTCCTCGACCGTACGGGCGAGCGGGCCGATGCCGGTGATCCCCTGGAACGCCTCGGGGTCCGGCCAGGTGGAGATGCGGCCGCGCTGGGGTTTGATGCCGACCAGGTGGGACCAGGCGGCGGGGATCCTTACCGAGCCGGCGCCGTCGGTGCCGAGGGCCGCGGCCACCAGGCCGGCGGCGACCGCGGCGGCCGAGCCGCCGGAGGATCCGCCCGGGGTGTGCGCGAGGTTCCAGGGGTTGCAGGTGTTGCCGAAGGCCGGGCCCTCGGTGAACGGCCACTGGCCCAGTTCGCAGGCGTTGGTCTTGCCGACGATGACCGCGCCGGCCGCGCGCAGCCGCCGGACCACCTCCGAGTCGCGCTCCTTCGGCGGGAATTCACCGGCGCAGCCGAACGCGGTGGGCTCGCCGGCCACGTCGGTGTCGTCCTTGACGGCGACCGGCACGCCGAGCAGCGGCAGCCGCTCGCCGGCGGCGAGTCTGCGGTCGGCCTCGGCGGCCTCCGTGAGCGCCGCCTCCGGGCGTACCCGCCGGAAGGCGTTGACGGTGCCCTGGGTGGCCTCGATGCGCTCCAGCGAGCGCCGGACCAGCGCGGTGGAGGTCACGCTGCCGGCGGCCAGCGCCCGGGACTGCTCGGCGAGCCCTTCCAGTTCCCCGGCCGCGGTCCCGGTGCGCCGGGCCGGGGCCCCGGTCGCACTGTCCTGGCTCTCGTCAACGCTCACGCTGCGTGCCCTCCCTGGGACCGCTCATTCGAACGAACGGTCCCAGGAGGCTAATCGGCGCCGCCGCGCCCATCAACGACGCCGCGCGGGACGGTACATCGACGACACACGGACGGCACACAGCGGCCGCGGGACGGCGGTGGCGTGACGTTCCGGACATCCGGCGGACATCCCGGGCGGTGGTGTACGACGGGACGACGGCGGGCCGGCGGAGCCGCTGTCCGCGGGCGTCCGGTGCCCCGCCCTCGAACACGCGGGCGGGCAGCCGCTACGCTCCCCGGCCATGGATGACACCCTGCTGCTCCTGACCGTGGCGGCCGCGGCCCTCGTCGTGGGGCTGGTGGCGGGCTGGGCCGGCCAAGCGGCCGCGGCGCGCCGGAAGCTGGCCCGCGAACAGAGCTTCTTCGGGCTGCCGGGCGGTTCGGAGTGCGTGCTGGTCACCCACCGCGACAGCTCCTCGCCGCACTGGTCGATCCCGCGCCATGACGCGCTGGCGCTGCTGGGGCTGGCCGCGGTGGTCGAGAACTGCGGTGCGCACCCGGAGGTGGCCCCGCACGACACCGGGCTCCAGGGGTTCGGGGCGCGCACCGAGTTCTGCGTCGGCGACCCCACCGCGCACCGCCGGCTGGCGGCCCATGTGGCCAGTCTGCTGCCGGGGGTCGCGGTGCACCCGGGCGACGAGTCCGGGGCCGGCCGCGGCACCTTCACCATCGGCGGTACGGCGTACCGGATGGAGCCGGGGGCGGTGGAGTACGTGCTGCTGGCCCGGCTGACGGCGGGCGAGGGCGGCCGTCCGGTGTTCCTGGCGGCCGGGCAGCGTCCGGTCACCCACCGGGCCGCGGTCCGCCATCTCGTCCGCAACCGGGCCCGGCTGGCGCGCCGGCACGGTGCCGACGGCCAGTTCTGCCTGCTGCTGAAGGTGGTCAACTCGCAGGCGTACGGGCCGGACGTGGTCGAGCTGGTCGCGGACGTCACCAAGGCCGCGACCGCGCCGGCGGAGCCGAAGGGGCATCGGGCGGCGGTCTGAGCGCGGTGCCGCGGCGGGCTTGAGAGCGGTGCCGCGGCGGGCCTGAGAGCGGTGCTTTTGCCGGGATATGTCCGGCTGATCTGCGAAGCTCGTCGGCATGATCGCATCTCTCCGTTCGCCCCTCCTGCACTGGACGACGGTGGTGCCGGTGCTGGCGGCGGTGCTGCTGGTCCTGACGTGGGGGCGGTCGCTCCCGCCCCCACTGATCGGGCTGGTGTCGTACTTCCTGGCCGGGGCGGTGCTGTCCGCGGTGCACCACGCGGAGGTGATCGCGCACCGGGTGGGCGAGCCGTTCGGGTCGCTGGTGCTGGCGGTCGCGGTGACCGTCATCGAGGTGGCGCTGATCGTCACGTTGATGGCGGACGGCGGGGAGAAGAGCGCCGCGCTGGCCCGGGACACCGTCTTCGCGGCGGTGATGATCACCTGCAACGGGATCGTCGGGCTGTGTCTGCTGGTCGGCGCGCTCAAGCGGAAGGTGGCCGTCTTCAACGCCGAGGGGACCGGGGCCGCGTTGGCGTCGGTCGCGACGGTGGCCGGGCTGAGCCTGGTGCTGCCGACGTTCACCACGTCCACGCCGGGCCCGCGGTTCTCCACCCCGCAGCTGGTCTTCGCGGCGCTGGCCGCGCTGGTGCTCTACGGCCTGTTCGTGACCACCCAGACGGTCCGGCACCGGGACTACTTCCTGCCGGTGACCTCGTCCGGCGAGGTGATCGACACCGAGGACCATGCCGACCCGCCGACCGCGCGGGTCGCACTGCTCAGCCTGGGGCTGCTGGCGCTGGCGCTGATCGCGGTGGTCGGGCTGGCCAAGGGGGTGTCGCCGGCCATCGAGTCCGGGGTGGCCGCGGCCGGTCTTCCGTCGTCGGTCGTGGGCATCGTGATCGCGCTGCTGGTGCTGCTGCCGGAGACCATCGCGGCGGTCCGCGCGGCCCGCCGCGACCGCGTGCAGACCAGTCTGAACCTCGGTCTCGGCTCGGCGATGGCCAGCATCGGCCTGACCATCCCCGCGGTCGCGCTGGCCACGATCTGGCTGCCGGTGCCGCTGGTCCTGGGCCTGGGGGCCAGCCATATGGTGCTGCTCGCGCTGACCGTGATCGTGGGAACCCTGACGGTGATCCCCGGCCGGGCCACCCCGCTGCAGGGCGGCATCCACCTCACCCTGCTGGCCGCGTACATCGTGCTGGCGGTCAGCCCGTAGGCCCGTCGGGCGCCCCGCGTTCGGTGGTACCGCGCCCGCATCGAGCCGTGAGCCACGCGGACCGCAGGCGCGAGGCGGCGGCCGGCGGCCGGCGGCCGGCGGCCGGCGGCCGGCTTCGACCCCGTCACCGAACGATCACAAAAAGGTACCAATGGGTGAGAACGGTCACTTCGCAGCGCGTTGCTCTCCCCTATGGTTTACCGTTCAATTGGAAGCGGCGCCGAGCGCCCTCCCCCAAGCTGCCCCGGCCGAATTCCCCCGTTCGGCCGGGGCTTCCCCGTTCCCGGGCTCACCTCAGATGCGAGGCACCGTTCACGTCCAGTACGGCCCCCGAGGACCAGACCGCCTCCGGTGAGGCGAGGTAGTGGACGGCCGACGCCACGTCCAGGGGCGCGGCGACCCGCCCGAACGGACTCTGCTGCCGCACCTCCTCCGTCAGCCGGTCCGCGACCCGCTCGGTGGTCACGAAGCCCGGCGCCACCGACGCCACCGCGATCCCGTACGGCGCGAGGTGCACCGCCAGCGACTGGCCCATCGCGTGCAGCGCCGCCTTCGTCGCGCCGTACGCCGGATGGTCCGGCTCGCCGCGGAACGCGCCGCGCGAGCCGATGTTGACGATCCGGCCCTCCACCTCGCGCTCGATCATGTTCCGCGCCGCGCAGTAGCTCACGTGCGCCGCACCGAGCAGGTTGACGTCCACGATCCGCCGCCAGGCCCGCTGCCAGTCCTCGAACGGGGTGCGGTCCAGCGGGTGCGGCTCGTTCGCCGCGGCGTTGTTGACCAGCACGTCGACGCCGCCCAGCCCCTCCACGGCGGCCGCGACCACCGCCTCGGCCCCCTCCGGCGTGCTCACGTCCCCGTGCACCAGCACGTGTCCGCTCCCCGCGAGCCCGGCGAAGGCCTCCTCCGCCGCCTCGCGCCGGGTCGCGTAATGCAGCGCGACCCGGTCCCCGTCCGCGGCGAACCGCTCGGCAACCGCCCGCCCGATCCCCCGCGAGGCCCCCGTGACCAGCACTCCCCGACTCATCGGCACCCCTCCGTCGCTTCCGTCGCTCGCTCGGTCCACGCCTCTCGGCATACCGCAAACGATCTTAGGGAACAGGGCGGGGGCCGGCTGCGCCCGGGGGCACCCGCACCTCGGGGCGACATCCCTGCCGTGGGGGCCCCGTACAGTCACCCCATGCCGTTCGATCACAACGACCACTACCACCGACTGCTGTTACGGCAGCTGCCCCCGGGCTGTCGTACGGCCCTCGACGTGGGGTGCGGCACCGGGCGGTTCGCGCGGCGGCTGGCGGCGCGGGGCCTCGACGTCCATGCGGTCGATCCGTCGGCCGAGGCGCTCGACCGGGCCCGCGCGGCGACCGCGGGAACGCCCGGCGGACCGCCGGTGCGCTACCAGCAGGCGGACGCGGCCCGGCTCCAACTCCCGCCGGGGCACTACGACTTCATCTCCTGCCTGGCGAGCCTGCACCACATGCCCTTCGAGACGGTGAGCACACTGCGGGCGTCGCTCGCGCCCGGTGGTGTGCTGGCCGTCCTCGGTTGCTATCCGGAGCGGACGACGGCCGACTACGCCTGGAGCCTGGCCGCCGTACCGGCGAACGCCGCCGCCCGGCTCGCGCTCGGCGCGGCGGAGGCGCTCCGGCCGTCCGGCGCGGCGGACCCGGTACGGGCGCCGACCGCCCCGCCGACCGTGCCGCTCTCCCGGATCCGTCGGCAGGCCGCGGAGCTGCTCCCCGGGTGCCGCATCCGCCGGCTGCTCTTCTGGCGCTATCTGCTGGTCTTCCGGCGGCCCGACGACTGATCCGGCCGGCGGACGAGGGCCCCGCTCAGGCGGTTCGGCGTCGTTCTGCGAACCCCTGCCCGTCGGCCGATGATCGAACCATGGCCCCCACCACCGGGCGCGGCCCGGCCCCGTACCCCGTGATCGAGCCGATGCTGGCCTCGGTCGGGCCGCTGCCCGCCCCGCACGAGGAGGCGGCCTGGGCGTTCGAGGCCAAATGGGACGGCGCGCGGTGCATCGTCAACACCGCGGGCGACGGCACGATCCGGCTGGTCACCCGGGCGGGCAACGACGCCACGACCACGTATCCGGAGCTGGCGCCGCTCGGGGAGCAGCTGCGGGGCCGGATCGCGGTGCTGGACGGCGAGGTCGTGGTCCTCGATCCGCGCGGCCGGCCGGACTTCGGGCTGCTGCAGCGCCGGATGGGCGTGGTGAATCCGCGCCGCACCGCCCGGCTGGCCATGGAGCACCCGGTCCACCTGGTCCTGTTCGACCTCATGTTTCTGGAGGGGCCGCTGCTGGGCGCGCCGTACTTCGAGCGGCGCACCGCACTGGCCGGGCTGGGACTGCGCGGCCCCAACTGGTCGGTGCCCGGCTTCGTGGAGGGTCACGGTCAGCAGGCCTGGGAGGCCTCGCTGCAGGGCGGCCTCGAAGGCGTGGTGGCCAAGCGGCTCACCTCCGTGTACCTGCCCGGGGTCCGGTCACCCGAGTGGCGCAAGACCAAGCATCTGGAGACCCTCGACGTGGTCATCGGCGGCTGGCTGGAGGGGCACGGCACGCTGGCCGGACTGCCCGGTTCCGTGCTCGCGGGGGTGGCGGAACCGTCCGGGCTGCGGTACGTCGGTTCGGTCGGCTCGGGGCTGTCCGAACGGGAGCGCCGCGAACTGGCGCAGTACCTGGGGGTGATCCCGCTCGACCGCTCCCCGTTCGTCAACCCGGTGGACGCGTCGGACGCCCACTGGGCCGAGCCCCGGCTCGTCGCCGAGATCGCCTTCAGCGGCTGGACCTCGGCCGGCCGGCTGCGCCACCCGATCTGGCACCGACTGCGGCCGGACCTGACCCACTTGGGGTGAGGCGGGGGGTGCCTCTATGTCTTTGGTCAAGCGAGGCGTGGGGTTCTGGGTTCGTAGAAGGTGCCGTCGCGGAGCATCGCGAACAGCACATTGATCCGCTGGCGGGCCAGGCGGAGAAGTGCCTGGGTGTGGGTTTTCCCTCGGGCCCGGCATTTGTCGTAGTAGGTGCGGGAGGCGGGATCGTGCAGGGCGGCGAACGCGGACAGGAACATCGCGCGTTTGAGCTGTCGGTTGCCGCCTCTGGGTGCGTGTTCGCCATGGATCGAGGTCCCCGACGATCTGGTGGCCGGGGCGAGGCCGGCGTAGGAGGCGAGATGGGCGGCGGTGGGGAAGCTGGTGCCGTCGCCGACGGTGACCAGCAAAGTAGCGGCGGTCCTGACCGCGACCCCCGGCATCGAGGTCAGGACCTGGGAAAGAGGGTGTGCCTCCAGCAGGGCAGCGATCTGGGCTTCCAGAGCCCGACGTTGCTCGTGCACGGCTGCGAGCGAGCGGGCCAGGGAGGGGATCACGACGTCGAGGGTGCCGGTCCCGGGAACGACGACGGTCTGCTCGTCGAGCGCGTTGAAGACCTCCTCGATCAGTCGCTGGGCCATGCGCGGGGCTTTGGGTCTGATCACCTCGACGAGTCTGCGGCGTCCGGCTTTGCGCAGCGCGGCCGGGGATCCGTAGCGTTCCAGCAGCCAGGTGACGGCCTGGTGGTCCAGGCGGGGGCCCAGGACGCGTTCCAAGCTGGGGTGGAACTGGGTGAGCAGGCCGCGTATGCGGTTGGAGGTGCGGGTGGCCTCGGCCGCGAGGTCCTGGTCGAAGCCGACCAGAACGGTCAGCTCGGCGGTGATCTCGTCGGTCAGTTCCAGCGAGCGCAGGGTGTGCGGCATGGTGCGGGCAGCATCCGCGATCACGGCCGCGTCCTTCGCGTCGGTTTTCGCCTCGCCGGGATACAGGTCGGCGATCCGCCGCATGGCAAGTCCCGGCAGATAGGCGACCTTGCAGCCGGCGTCCCGGGCGACCGTCAGGGGCAGGGCGCCGATCGAGGCGGGCTGGTCCACGATCACCAGTACGGTGCCGAACTTCGCGGCCAGCTTGTCGAAGACGGCCCGCAGCTTCGGCTCGCTGTTGGGAAGCTGCTTATCGAAGACCTTCTTGCCGGCCGGGGTCAGCCCGTGCCCGTGATGGGCACTCTTGCCGACGTCCAAGCCTAGGAAGACGCCCACGTCGCCGGTGTCGAACATCGTGCTCCCCACTACTTCGGTGCAGTGCCGGCCAGGGCGATGGTGCCGTACTCGCGCATCCACGTTATGCAGACCTGCCGCCCGCACGGTGCCGGGCATTGCGCCAGGCCAGGCGGTGGTCGGACCTCTCATCAGCGTCTCCAACGGCACCCCACGGACCCGGTGACACCACCCCCCAGGTCATGCGCTCGACAGGGGGACACAGTCATGCCGGGCCCGCAGGCCAGCGGTCCTCTTGCAGGACCGCGAAGAACATAACGGGGAGAGGGGGCGGGGGCACGAGGTGGGGCGGTGGTGGGGCAGGGACGGCTGCCCCGTAACGCCACTACGGACGGCGGAACTCCGTCACGGACGGCAGGAGGCGCCCGTCACGGACGGCAGAAGGCCACCGTCACCGACGACAAGTGGCGCCCCTCACGGACGGCAGAAGGCCACCGTCACCGACGACAAGAGGCGCCCGTCACGGACGGCAGAAGGACGCCTCGGTGATCGAGCCGCCGGCGTTCTCGTCGTCCGAGCCGAGGACGCCCTTGTGGGACTTCGGCAGACAGGCCAGCGCCTCTATCTTGTGCCCGGAGAAGGTGGCGAGCCGCTTCGGTGCGTCGGACACCTTCAGCCGGACGGCGCCGTGCTTGCCGACGGAGAGGTGCCCGGCGGCGTAGAGCGCGGAGTCGAACGGCCCGTCGTCGCCCGGATCCGAGGTGGACGACACGGTGAGCGCGCCGTCGGCGGAGAGCTTCACGTCGGAGATCTGCCGGACGTCCTTCTTGGGGTACGGTGCCCGGAATTTCGCGGAATCCCGGGAACCGAATGCATTGGTGGCCGAGTTCCATTCCGCCGCGGTGAGCTTCCCGGGGTGATCATCGCTTCCCCGGTCCGCCCAGACCGCGGCTATTTTCCCGTGCCCGACGGCAGCCAGCGCAAATCCTTCGTAGTTTCCGTCAGACGAAACACCGGGCAGCCGGAAGGTACGCAGTACCTGGACGGTGGTGTTCTCGCGGCGAATGCGGTACGCCGTTCCGTCGCTCGCCAGGGCCACGTACTCATGGGCCCGGCCCGGTACGGCGTCGATCGCCTCGAGGTCGACGGGCAGGGTGCCGCGCCAGGTCACGGGGGTCACCCGGGGTGCCGCGCCGGGACGGTAGGCGACCGCGACCAGGCGGTTCTCGCCGGGCTTCTTGTTGTCGCGGACGGCGAGGGTGTCCACCGTGTCGCCGTGCCGGCCGTCGACCACGATGCCGCTGAGACCGGCCGTGATGCCGTCCCCGACGCGATGCCAGCCCTGCGCCGCGCCGGCGGTCGCGGACGGTGTCAGGAGTGCGGCGCCCACCAGGGCGACGCTGAATGCTTTCTTGATCATCGGGCGATGGTAGGCAGTGCCCCGGGTCGCTGAACAGGTCCGGTAGGACACCTCTCTCACATTCCATCCCGCATTTTTCAGGAATTCCACCACAAGGCACCCGACCTTTCGTAAGCGCGCGGCTTGGTGCAAGGAACGCGACCTGCGGCAAGGGGCGCGAAATGCGGAATTCCGGCGCGGCCGCGGACGCGGGTGCGGGTGCGGCCGCGGGTGCGGGTGCGGGTGCCCACCGGAATCACCGCACGGGCCCCGGATCCCCGCCATGAGGTCCGGTCCCGGAGGGCACACGATGGAGAACACGAGGGGCACGCAATGGCCCGGGGGTCCGCGCCACCGCAGACGGAAGGAGCCGACGATGCCCGGCAACGGCAGGGGAAGTGGCAACGACAGCGGGAACGGCAAGGGAAGCGGCAGCGGGAGCGGCACGGGAAGCGGCAGCGGCAGCGGCAGCAGTGGCAAGGGCGACGGCAACGCCGCGTACGGCAGCAAGCCCTTCAAGCGCTCGAAGAGCCACTTCGCCGACCGCATCACGGCGGACGGCCGCGACGGGTGGCCGGTCGAAGCCGGCCGCTACCGCCTGGTGGCCAGCCGTGCCTGCCCGTGGGCGAGCCGCGCCGTGATCTCCCGGCGGCTGCTCGGGCTGGAGGACGCGCTCTCGCTCGCCATCGCCGACCCCATCCAGGACGACCGCAGCTGGCGCTTCACCCTGGATCCGGACGGCCGCGACCCCGTGTTGGGCATCGGCTACCTCAGGGAGGCGTACGACGCCCGGGAGAAGGACTACCCCGGTGGGGTCAGCGTGCCCGCCATCGTGGACATCCCCAGCGGCCAACTGGTCACCAACGACTTCCAGCAGATCACGCTGGACCTCGCGACGGAGTGGACGGCACTGCACCGGCCCGGCGCGCCGGACCTCTATCCGGAGCCGTTGCGCGAGGAGATCGACGTGGTCATGGCGGGCGTCTACCGCGACGTCAACAACGGGGTCTACCGGGCCGGATTCGCCACCGGGCAGAGCGAGTACGAGTCCGCCTTCCACGATCTCTTCCGGCGCCTGGACCTGCTGTCCGAGCGGCTCGCGGACCGCCGCTACCTCGTGGGCGACACGATCACCGAGGCCGACATCCGGCTGTTCACCACGCTGGTCCGCTTCGACGCCGTCTACCACGGTCACTTCAAGTGCAACGGGTTCAAGCTGGCCGAGGACCCGGTGCTGTGGGCGTATGCCAAGGACCTCTTCCAGACCCCGGGCTTCGGCGACACCGTCGACTTCCACCACATCAAGCAGCACTACTACCGGGTGCACACGGGCATCAATCCGACCGGCCTGGTCCCGGTCGGGCCGGACCTGTCCGGCTGGCTGACCCCGCACCACCGCGCGGAGTTGGGCGGCCGGCCGTTCGGCGACGGCACGCCGCCGGGCCCGGTGCCACCGGCCGAGGAAGTACCGCCCACCGGCCGCCCCGAGCCGCTGCACTGACCGCGGGGCGGCCACAGCCCCGGCCGTCGGCCCGACTTCCTGGTTGCCGGGCTGCCGGGCTGCCTGATCGCCGGGCCGTCCTGATCGCCGGGCTGCCTGGCCTGACCGTCACGCCGTGCCGTGAGACGCTGAAACAAACAGGACGCTGGCGCAAATACGGGGACAGACAGACGGGCCCCAGAGTCAGACACAGGTACACGCACAGGCACGTACACAGGCATACGCACACGAACACGCACAGACACAGACACAGGGACAGACGGGGACGGGGACTCCACAGTCAGCCGAGGAGTGAGTCCGATGAGGATGGTCCTGAAGGCCCGGATACCGACCGAGGCGGGCAACGCGGTACTCAGGAACGGCACCCTGTTGAAGATCATGGAGGCGGCGTACGCCGCCCTGCAGCCCGAGGCGTCGTACTTCACCCTCGAAGACGGCGAGCGCACCTGCTTCTTCTATTTCGACATGCAGCAGTCCTCCCAGATGCCGCCGGTCCTCGAATCGTTCTTCATGGACCTGAACGCGAAGGTCGCGCTCCAGCCGGTGATGAACGCCGACGACCTCCGCACCGGCCTCGGGGACATGATGAGCGGCACCTAAGCAGGGTCGATGAGCTGAACCTGAACCGAGGGGCGATGAACTGCACCTGAGCGCCACCAGAGCGGAGGGGCGATGAGCTGAACCTGAGCGCCACCGGAGCGGAGGGACCGGAGCAGAGGGACCGGAGCGGCTCCCGACGACCGTTCCGACTGCCCCAGGTGCCCTGACCCGTCTTGGCCGTGCCCATCCGTCTGGGCCACCCCGTCTCGGCCGTCCCGGCCGTCCCGGCCGTCCTCACCCGCAGCGGCCTTCCCGACCGTCCGCACCCGCCTTGGTTGCCCCTGCCGCCCTCACACGTCCCGGCCATCCCGACCGTCCGCACACTTCCTGGCCGTCCCGACCGTTCGCACACTTCCTGGCCGTCCCAGCCGGTTCCACGCGTCTCGGCTGTCCCGACCGGCCCCACGCGTCCTGGCCATCCCAATCCGGCCCCGCGCCTCATGGCCGTCCGAGCCACCGTCCCGACCGCCCGCTCACTCCCCCGGACCGCTGTCCTCCGGTACGCCCCGGGCCAGCCCGGCCAGGACGTCGAGCGCCTCGGCCAGGGCGTCGAGCGGCGGAGAGGCGAGCGCCAGGCGTACGGCGTTGGGGGCGTGCCCCGTGCCGACGGCGAACGCTCCGGCCGGGGTGACCGCGATCCCCCGCCGCGCGGCAGCCGCGACGAACGTGTCGGCCCGCCACGGCTCCGGCAGGTCCCACCAGCAGTGGTACGCCTGCGGATCCGCCCGGATACGGAAGCCGCCCAGCCGGTCGGCGACGATCCGCTGGCGCTCGGCCGCATCGGTGCGCTTGGCCTCCTCAAGGGCCGCCGCGGTCCCGTCGGCCATCCAGCCGGTGGCCGCCTCCAGCGCGAAGCGGGACGCGGTCCAGGTCCCCGACCGGAGGGCGGCCGCCAGTTCGCGGGTGAGGCCGTCGGGCACCGTGAGGAACCCGAGGGACAGGCCGGGCGCCAACCGCTTGGACAGGCTGTCGATCACCACGGTACGTTCCGGCGCCAGAGCCGCCAGCGGCGGGAGGTCGGGGCGCAGAAAACCGTAGATCGCGTCCTCGACGATCCGCAGGTCCAACTCCCGTGCGGTGAGGACCAGTTCATCTCGTCGTCGATCGGGCATCGTGATGCCGAGGGGGTTGTGCAGCGCCGGTTGGAGGTAGACGGCGCGCAGCGGGGCGGCGGCCCGGACCGCGGCGGGCGTCAGACCGTACTCGTCCATGGCGAGCGGAACGAGGGTGACGCCCAGCCGGGCCGCGATGCCCTTGACCACCGGGTACGTCAGCGCTTCGACGCCCAGCCGTTCGCCGGCCGGCACCAGCGCGGCGATCGCGGCGGCCACCGCCTGCCGCCCGTTGCCCGCGAAGAGCAACTGGCCGGGATCCGGGGCCCAGTCGGCCCGAACGAGATGGGCCGCCGCAACCTGCCGCGCCGCGGCCGTACCGGCCGGACCCATCGAACGGAGCGCGGCGCCCAAGGCGTCGGGACGCACCAGGCGTTCGAGGCTCTTGGCGAGCAGCGCGGGATGCTCGGGCAGGACCGGGAAGTTGAGCTCCAGGTCGATCCGGGCCTCCGCCGGTTCGGCCAGGGCGGCTTCGGCGCGCGGTGCGGCGGTACGGACGTAGGTGCCGCGGCCGACCTCGCCGACGGTCAGGCCGCGACGGCCCAGTTCGCGGTACACCCGGGCCGCGGTGGAACTGGCGATCCGCCGGTCCCGGGCGAACCGCCGCAACGGCGGCAACCGGTCCCCGGGCCGCAACCGCCCCGCCGCGATATCCGCCGCCAACCCATCGGCCAGCACTCGATAGTCGTCCATCGTCACCTTTTCCCCGCTCCCCGTCTTCCCATCTTCCCGTCCTCCCGTTTTCCGTCTCTCGTCTTCCGCCTCTCGTCTTCCGTCTCTCGTCATCCGCCTTCCAGGTCCCCGGGTTCGGGCCTGGCCCCGGCCTCAGGCCCGGCGCACCCGCCCACCCTCCCCCTCACCCTCGCCCTCACCTTCGCCCTCGGCGTCACCTGCCGCGACGGCATTCAACATTCGACATTCGACATTGGGCATTGGGCATTGGGCATTGGGCATTGGGCATTGGGCATTGGCAGCATCACGCATGCCCCCACATTGCACCGAGCACATTATCCCTATTGTGCCGAGTAATTGCACCCCATAGCATCGAGGGCGTCACATTGCCGTAGAGGGGATGTCCAGCATGGGATCGGTCGTCATAGGCGAAATCACCGTCGGCTACGAGGATGCGGGCGAACAGCAGGAGGGCCGCCAAAACGGGGACGGCGGCGAGCCGCTGGTACTCATCCACGGGCACCCCTTCGACCGCTCCATGTGGCGCCCGCAAATCGACCACCTCAGCCGGGCCGGCCGACGGGTGATCGCTCCTGACCTGCGGGGTTACGGTGAGAGTTCGGTCGTCCCGGGCATCACTCCGCTGGAGACCTTCGCCCGCGACATCGCCGGACTGCTGGACCACCTGGGCATCGAGCGCTGCGTACTGGGCGGGCTCTCCATGGGCGGCCAGATCGTCATGGAGTGCTACCGCCTCTTCCCCGAGCGGATCCGCGGCGTGGTACTCGCCGACACCTTCGCGGCGCCCGAAACCGACGAGGGCAAAGCAGGTCGCCGGGCGATGGCCGAGCGCCTGCTGCGCGAGGGGATGGCTGGCTACGCACAAGAGGTGCTCGACAAGATGATTGCACCGAGCACGATCGAAGCCCGGCCGGAGGTCGCCGCACACGTCCTGGGCATGATGACCGGCACCCCGCCCGAGGGCGCGGCGGCCGCCCTGCGCGGCCGCGCCGAACGCCCCGACTACCGGGAGCTGCTCACGCGGATGTCCGTACCGGCACTGGTGGTCGTCGGCACGGAAGACGCGTACACCCCCGTGAGCGACGCCCGCGACCTGCACCGTCGCATCCCGGACAGCACCCTGGAGATCATCCCCGAGGCAGCCCACATGCCCAATCTGGAGCGGGAGGACGACTTCAACGCCGCCCTGTCCGCCTTCCTGACCACCCTCTCCACCGCCACCGCAAGGTAGGACGCCGTCACGCCTCCCGCTCATCCCGCTCTTCCCGCTCAGTGTGCGTCGTAGAGGCCGCGGTAGTGGCCGAGTGCGGTCTCACTCACCTCGTGGTCGGCTCAGTCGTCGAATCGCCCCGGCGCCAGCCGGTCCGGGGCCACGACCGGAGACACGTCGCTGCCCAGCAACTGCTGCGCCGGCTGCCGGCCGACGCCGCCGGCGTACGTGACCCAGCTGGCCTCGGTGACCACAAACCGACCACCACCCGGACCGGGCCGACCCTCGCCATCTCATCGGGGGCGAGGGCGAACACTCCGTAGAGTCGCTGTCTCGTCCGGGCCTTCGAAGGTCGGGGCGAGACAGCGGGCCTTGGCGATGGCCATCCGAAGTCTCTTGCCCGGCAGGACAGTTCAGCACTGTACGACGACAGATCGGTACTGGGCGGCGGTTCGCCGCCCGCGCCACTCGGAAGGGGACCCTCGTTCGCCGCCCACGCGACGCGGAAGGGGCCCTGCGGTTCGCTCTCCGCGCCACACGGAAGGGGCCCTGCGGTTCGCAGTCCGTGCCACGCGGAAGGGTCCTCTCACGCTGCCGGGCGGCGCACTCGCCCATACGCCAGCAACGCCCGGTGCGGCAGCACCAGATCACCGCCCCCGTCCATGAACTCCTCGGCCAGCAGGGCAAAGTGCCGCCGAACCCGCTCGACTCCCGCCACCCCCTGACTGGTAACCACCCGTCCAATCGTGGCCACCCCCGCCGCGGGCCCCTGCCACCATTCCTCCGCCGTCGTGTGATGGTCCCAGGCCAGCGAACGACACCCCGTCTCCGTCAGCCCGGCCTCATCCAGCAGCGCCGTGAGCCCCTCCTCCGTACGCGGGAAGTCGTCCTCCGGAGCGAGCGCGGGCACATCGGCCGGCCGGGGTACCCCGGCTGCCGCTGCGGCCCGCCCGAGCAGCGCCTGCCCGGACGCCGCCGGCACCGCCCAGATGGTGAGCGCGATCCAGCCGCCCGGCCGGGTCACCCGACGCAACTCCGCGAGCGCCACCCGCGGCCGCCCCACATGATTGAGCACGAAGTTGCCCACGGTCGCATCGAACTGGTCGGAGCGAAAGGGCAGTTGAGGCAGCGCGGCTACGTATACCGAAGCATCCGGAACCGCCTGGGCCGCACGCTGAGCCATCCCGGCTTCGGCATCCACCGCCACCACCTGCGCACCACACGCACCCGCCGCCGCGGCGACCGACCCCGGGCCCGTCCCCACGTCGAGCACCCGCAGGCCCGGCCCCACTCCAGCAGCGTCGAGCAGCGCGGGCACCGGATACGCACACAGCCTGCCGAACCCGGCCTCGTAGACGGCTGCACTCCCCGCCCAGGCACGCCGCTCACTCACATCAAACGGCGTCCGCACCTCCGCCGCCCCAACCTTCCCAGCCGCCTCCATGAACTGCCCCTCCCCAACTCATCGCCTTCCAACTACCCTCCCATCCTTGACTCCCCCCGTCCCCCGTCCCCGCCCCTCCCCACCCCGCCACTCCTCCCCCGACCCCAACTCGCCCCGGCTCACCCCCGACTCACCCCAACCGGACCCGCCGCAACCAGAGGCAGCCAGACCTGCCCCGGTCCCGCCCAACCCACGCAACTTCCCCCGCCGCACCCACTCAGCCCACGCCCCAACCTGCACCAACTCATCGCGGTGCAGCGCAACCCGCTGCGCCGCAGCCACACGCAGCCACACGCAGCCAGACGCGGCCACACGCGACCCAACGCCGCCCGCTTCACCCAACTCAGCCCGTCACCCCGCCCCTCCTACTCGCGCCAACTCGTCTGGGCCCAGCCGAACTTGACCCACAGCGGCCAGACGAGGCCAGCCCGCACAAACTCACCCCGCCACGACTGAACTCATCCCGACACGACCTCGACGCGGCCGGAAACAACCCGACGCGACCCCGACGCGACCGGAAACGACCCGATGCGGCCTGACGCAGCCGGACACGGGCCCGACGTCGCCCGCACTCGACCGCCCCGGCCCGGCCCGCCCGCCCCACCTCCTCCCCCCAACTCGGTCCAGCACCACCCAACACACCCCACAGCGGCCGCGATTCCCCTCCCCACGCAGCTCGACATGGCCGAACACGCCCACGTGACCGCCCCGGCCCGACGATTGGCCGGAGCCGGCCCGGATTCGCCGAAGCCGGCCCGACATGACCGAACACGGCCCGGACGCGGCTGGCGCCGCCCGGCTCCGCCGCGGCCCCCCCGGAGCTGGCGTCGCCCGGCTCCGTCGGGGGAGCGCAACCCGCCCCCGAGCCGAACAGTCTCACCCCAACTCGCCCACCCTCGCCCGGAGTCAGCCGTACCTCTCCCGGACTCACTCCAACTCACCCTGACTCACCCCCGACCCAAGGCTGTTACCCACCCGTAACCTACCGATGGGTTACCTTCGGTAAGGGTCGGACTTTACTCTCCAGTCACCTCGGGCCGGGCGTATGCCCCCTCCTGTCCCAGACAGCGTGCGGCCGGCTCGCATCGAGATCTGGAGCAGATGATGACCCCCTCCCGTACGACCCTGCGCGCCGCGATCGGCACCGTTTCGGCGGCGGTGCTGGCCACGACCGTGCTCACCGGCGCACCGGCCACCGCCCAGGCGGCGACCCCGGAAGCCGCCCCCGCGGCCACGGCATCCGCCGGCTCTGCCTCCGTGCGGTTCGTCGACATCAAGGGCGACGGCGGGATCACCCTCAAGGCCAATGTCTTCACCCCGGCCGGTGCGGACGGGACCCGGCGCTACCCGGTCATCGTGCTGCCCACCAGCTGGGCGATGCCGCAGGTCGAGTACATGGCGCAGGCCAAGAAGCTGGCCGACGCGGGATATGTGGTCGTCGGATACAACTCGCGCGGCTTCTGGCAGTCCGGCGGGCAGATCGAGACCGCCGGGCCGGAGGACATCGCCGATGCCTCGAAGGTCATCGACTGGGCGCTGGCGAACACCCCTGCCGATCCGCAGAAGGTCGGTATGGGTGGCGTCTCGTACGGGGCCGGGATCAGTCTGCTGGCCGCCGCGTTCGACAAGCGGATCAAGGTGGTTGCGGCGCTCAGCGGCTGGGCCAACCTGATCGACTCGATCTACAGCGAACGGACCCAGCATCTGCAGGCGGCGGCGATGCTCGGCGGCGCGGGTGAGCTGACCGGGCGGCCGAGCCCCGAACTCCGTACCGTCCTCAAGGACTTCCTGGCCTCCAACCTCTCCAAGGAGAAGGACCTGATCGCCTGGGGGAAGAAGCGCTCCCCCGCCACCTATCTCGACCGGATCAACGCCAACGGCGCGGCGATCATGCTGGGCAACGCGTGGGGCGATTCGCTCTTCCCGCCCAACCAGTACGCCGACTTCTTCGAGAAGCTCAAGGGGCCGAAGCGGCTGGAGTTCCGGCCCGGCGACCATGCGACCGCTGAGGGCCTCGGGTTGTTCGGGCTGCCCAACGACACCTGGACCGACACCAAGCGGTGGTTCGACCACTACCTCAAGGGCGCCGACAACGGGATCGACAAGGAATCTCCGGTGCTGCTCAAGTCCCGTTCCACCGGCGCCTACGAGGGCTACAAGAGCTGGAAGGACGTGCCGTCCGCGCACCGGAAGATCGCGCTGGACGGCAGCCGGCAGATCAACACCAACTGGGACTCCGGCGCCGACGGCGGACTGATCTTCCTCTCCAGCATGCTGGACCAGTTCTTCCGGCTGCCGCCGATGGCCTCGATCCCGCTGCTGCCGCGCTCGCTGGCCGCCGTCTGGCAGACCGAGCGCTACGAGACCGGGCAGCGGGTCCGCGGCACCACCCGTCTGCACACCACCGTCACCAGCACCGCCGAGAGCGGTACCGCGATCGCGTACCTCTACGACGTCGGCCCGCTCGGCGTCGGCAAGTTGGTCACGCACGCGCCGTTCACCTTCCACGGCAAGACGCCCGGGCAGCCCTTCGGCGTGGACATGGAGCTGTTCTCCACCGCGTACGACGTCCCGGCCGGGCACAAGCTGGCGGTGGTCGTGGACACCGTCGATCCGCTGTACATCGAGCACAATCCGTCCGGCGCCCGGCTGACGTTCTCCTCGCCCGCGGACGATCCGTCGTACGTCTCCGTGCCGGTGCGCGACTAGGCACCGCGGCGGCGCCGGCCCCGGTTCGTCGGCATGGTGGTGAGAGCCGGGGCGGGTAGGGCGAACATCGAGGGAGCGGACGCCGAGGAAGCGGGGATCGAGGGGGAGGGCATCGAGGGGGCGGGGGTCGACGGGGTGGGTGAAGGCGGTGAGCGTGGACATGGGGAGCCTCCCGGAGGGGATAGGGACGTCGTCTGACGTGCTGTTCGGCCTGACCGGCTGCTGAGCCGACCGGCTGCTGAGCCGACCGGCTGTTGAGCCGACCGGCGGTTCAGCCTGACTGGCTGTTCGTGTCCTCAACGGTTCCATGAATGCCCGCCCCGGTCATCGCACCACGGGTTGACCCCACCTCAACCCGTGGTTCTCAACCCCTGGTTCTCACCTCGTGGTTCGCAACTCGTGGTTCTCCCGAGGCCGGCAAATCGTGGTTCTGCTGCGGTGGATGCGCTCGGGCCACCCCACCCGCCCGCGGCCCCGCGAACCGGTCCTAGGCCCCAGGGCGTACAGCGCGGGCCCGAGGCGGCGAGAGGGGTGGATCGCTAGCCTCAGCGCATGGCCACCACCCCACCGGCCCGCGACGCCGGGCAGCGGAAGCGCGATGCGCTCGCACGGCTGACCACGGACGAGGACGCCTGGGTCTCCTCGGCGTCCACCGACGGCACGCCCTGGCTTGTGCCGCTGTCCTTCGTCTGGCACGACGAACGGCTGGTGATGGCCACGAAGAAGAACAACCCGACGGCCCGCAACCTCCGGGCCAACGGTGCCTGCTGGGTGGCGCTCGGCCCCACCCGGGACGTGGTCCTCATCGAGAGCACGGCCGAGACCGTCGCCTCCGACGCGCTGCCCGACGACACGGGCAAGGCGTTCGCCGAGAAGCTCGGCTGGGACCCGCGCGGCCGGGAGGCCTGGGTGTTCCTCGTCTTCCGGCCGCGCCGGATCCTGGCGTGGCGCGAGGTGAACGAGATCGCGGGGCGGGAGCTGATGCGGGACGGGGTGTGGCGGGTGTAGTCGTGCGCGGCCGTGCGTCCGGGCCCGGGAGCGGCCGGTGGCATGATCGGGGGTATGGGAAATTCCACCCCGGGCCCGCGGCAGCGGCCGCATCTGCCCACCACCGAGTCCGCCGTCACGGCCGTCCGGGAGGTCGCCGAGGAGTACCGGCTCGAGGTGACCGTCACGGACGACATCGGTGCGGACGTGACCTCCCGGCGCACCTCAGCCGGGGCGTTCGCCGTGCTGGACCCGGACGGCTCGCTGCCGCACGAGGCGTTCGTGGAGCTGGGCGGGGACCCGGCGGTCACCGTCCAGTTGTTCCCGGAGGACGATGCGAAGATCACCGTGGACGGGGTGGAGTTCGCGGATGTGCCGCGGGATGCGGTGCCGGCGTTCCTGCGGTCCGTTCACGGCGGCCTGGCCCACGTCAAGACGCGGTTCTTCCCGCCGGGGCAGTGGCTGGTCGTCCCGCTGCCCGGCGATGAGACGTACAAGGAGCTGATCCTGGGCGGGGCGCTCAGCCCCTGGCTCGCGCGCCGCATCCGCTGACCGCGGTCACGGAAGGACCACCACGCAGGTCTCAGAGCGCCGGCCGCTGGTGGTCGCCCGGCAGGAGGTTCCCGGGTTCCGCGGCGGCCACCTCGGCGGACTCGACCTTGGGGTTGCGCATTTGGCGCCGGGAGACCCAGTTGGCGAACCAGGAAAGCAGCATGCACATCCCGATGTAGATCGGCGCGATGATCATGACGACGGGGATGAACGGCAGGTCGTAGTCGAGGTTGGAGGCGATGAGTTTGCCGGCGTGCAGGAACTCCTCATAGGTGATGAGGAATCCCAGCGAGGTGTCCTTGAGCGCGACGACCAGCTGGCTGATGATCGCCGGCAGCATCGCCCGGACCGCCTGCGGCACCAGCACGTACGTCATGACCTGCGTCTTGCGCATGCCGAGCGCGTAGGCGGCCTCGCCCTGGCCGCGTTCGACGGCGTTGATGCCGCTGCGGAAGACCTCGGCGAGGACCGAGCCGTTGTAGAGGGTCAGGCCGGCGACCAGGGCGGGCAGCGGCGCCACCTGGAGCGCGACGTAGATGAAGAAGATCATGACGAGCAGGGGCATCGCGCGGAAGAACTCCACGATCAGCGTGCACAGCCAGCGGATCGGCCGGTGGACGGAGAGCCGCCCGGTGGCGAGTACCGCGCCGAAGGCCAGCGACAGCACCGCGGCGAATCCGAACGCCCGCAGGGTGTTGGCCAGTCCGGTCAGCAGGAGTTCCTGGATGCCGACGTAGGTGAAGGGGCTCCATTTCGCGGCGGTGAACTGGCTGGTGACGAAGAGCAGGTAGAGGATCCAGCCGATCAGGGCGAGGATCACGACGGTCCCGGCGAGTCCGTAGGCCCGGTGGCGGGTCCTGGCCCGGGGGCCGGGGACGTCGTAGAGGGCGTTGGCGGTCATCGGGCGACTCCGTAGTGCTTCTCCAGCACGTGGAAGATCGCGCTGATGGACAGGGTCACGATCAGGTAGCCGACGGCGATCCAGACGAAGGTCCAGATGATGCTGTAGCCCAGCTCGTTGAGCGGTTTGTAGACGCCGAGCAGTTCGACGACGCTGAAGGCGCCGGCGATCGCGGAGTTCTTGGCGAGCGCGATCAGGGTGGACCCGATGGGCGGGATGACGGAACGGAACGCCTGGGGCAGGACAACGATGCCGAGGGTCTGCGGGAAGGTCATGCCGAGGCTGCGGGCCGCCTCGCCCTGTCCGGTCGGCACGGTGTTGATGCCGGAGCGGACCGCCTCGCAGATGAAGGCGGAGGTGTAGCAGCCGAGGGCCAGGATGGCGAAGAGCTTGAAGGGCAGGACCAGGCCGAATCGCGGCAGGCCCAGCACCACGGCGAAGAACAGCAGGGTCAGCGGCGTGTTGCGGAGGACCGTCACCCACGCGGTGCCGAAGGCCCGCAGCGAGCGGACCGGGGCGACGCGGAAGGCCGCCATGAGGAAGCCGATGGCGAGCGCCAGCAGGGAGGAGTAGACGGTGAGTTCGACGGTGCCGAGCAGCCCCTCCGCGTAGAGGGAGAGGTTGTCGAGGAGAACGTTCATCGGTCGGTTCCTTGGCGGCTCAGGTCGCCGGGTAGCGGTCGATCGGGGGCGGCTCGGGGGCGAGCACCCCGGACAGGCCGAGGGTCGCGTCGTAGGCCTTCTTCCAGTTGCCGTTCTTCTCGTTCACGGCGAGCGCGTCGTCCAGGGCGAAGCGCAGGGCGTTGTCGGCGCGCGGGACGCCGATGCCGTAGGGCTCCTCGGAGAAGGGTTTGCCGACGACCTTGAGTTCGCGGGGGACCTTGGCGGCGTAGCCGAGCAGGATCGCGTCGTCGGTGGTGACCGCGTCGACCTGGTAGGTGAGCAGGTTGTCCACGCACACCGAGTAGGTGTCGTAGGCGACGAGGACGGCCTTGGGGTACTCGGACTGGATGCGCTGGTACGGGGTCGAACCGGCCGCCGAGCAGACGCGTTTGCCGGCCAGGTCCTGCGGCCCGTGGATGTCGTGTTCGTCGGTGCGCACCAGCAGGGACTGGCCGGCCATGTAGTACGGGCCGGCGAAGCCGACCAGCTTCTTGCGCTTGTCGTTGATCGTGTAGGTGCCGACGTAGAGGTCGATCTGGCCGTTCTGGAGGGCGGTCTCGCGGTTGGCGGAGGCGATGGTCCGGAACTGGATGGTGCGGGGCGGGAAGCCGAGGGCGGCGGACATCATCTTGGCGATCTCGATGTCGAAGCCGGTGTAGACGCCGGTGGCGGGGTCCTTCTCGCCGAGGTAGGGCTGGTCCTCCTTGACGCCGATGATGAGGTGGCCGCGGCGCTTGGCCGCCACCCAGGTCGGGGAGGACGGCAGGCGGAAGTTCTTGACGACCGGGTACTGGGGCAGTTCGCTGCCCTTGGGGCCCTTGACCGGTGGGCTGCCGGCGCGGCCGCAGCCCGCGAGGAGCAGTGCGAGGGCGCCCACTACGGCGAGCAGGAGGGCGGTGCGGGTACGGGGCAGGCGCGCGGAGTGTCGGTATGGCATGGCGGCACCCCCGTTCAGTGCTTGAGGATCTTGGAGAGGAAGTCCTTCGCCCGCTCGCTGCGCGGGGCGGTGAAGAATTCCTCGGGGGTGCGGTCCTCGACGATCCGGCCGTCGGCCATGAACACCACGCGGTTGGCGGCGGACCGGGCGAAGCCCATTTCGTGGGTGACCACAACCATGGTCATGCCCTCCCGGGCGAGCTGGCGCATGACCTCCAGCACCTCGTTGATCATCTCCGGGTCGAGTGCGGAGGTCGGCTCGTCGAAGAGCAGCGCCTTGGGGTCCATGGCGAGCGCGCGGGCGATGGCGACGCGCTGCTGCTGGCCGCCGGAGAGCTGCGCGGGGAATTTCTCGGCCTGGGAGACCAGTCCGACCCGGTCCAGGAGCTCACGGGCGCGCCGCGCGGCCTCGTCCTTCCGCTTCTTCCGGACCTTGACGGGGGCCAGCATGATGTTGTCGAGCACGGTCCTGTGGGCGAAGAGGTTGAACGACTGGAAGACCATGCCGACCTCGGCGCGCAACTGGGCGAGCGCCCGGCCCTCTTCGGGCAGCGGTCTGCCGTCGAGGGTGATCGTGCCCGATTCGATGGTTTCCAGGCGGTTGATGGCCCGGCACAGGGTGGACTTCCCGCCCCCGGAGGGCCCGATGACCACGACCACCTCCCCACGGCCGACGGTGAGGTCGATGTCCTGGAGGACGTGCAGTTTTCCGTAGTGCTTGTTGACCCCGCGCAGTTCAATCAGCGCCTCACCGGCCATGTCCGATCTGCCCACTCTCATCCGTACTGCGGAGAGCCCGCAAACTACCGGGGAGATTGCGGCGGTACGCCCTGACACGCACGCCCAGGCGGGTTCCAGGGGATAAATCGGGTAAGTCAGTCTGGGGGTGTTCAGGGTCCGACGACGCCTCGGCGGCGGGTGCGGGACAGCACGTACGGCCCGGGTGCATAGGGGCCGGTACGGCGCGCAGGCGAGTCCCGGGCTCGCGGGTCAGCTCTCCGCGGCCTCGGCGTACACCTGGGAGAGTTCCGGCGCGCCGTCGTCGGCCCACTGGTGGCCGGCCGCCACGACGTCGATCTCGCGCCCGGACGCCAGCCGGACCACCGGCTGCCCGTCCGGCCAGACGTGCCAGACCGCGCCGCGGACGGTACGCACCAATACGGTGCCCAGATACAGGCCCGCGTCGTTGCCGAGCCAGGGCGCCACCTCGGGGTCGTCCCGCCAGACCGGCTGGAGCTGGTCCAGCCGCTCCAACGACCGTACCGAGTCGTCGAGTTCGACGCCCGCGGTGGCGGCATGGGACCGCAGCAGCTCGCACTCGGACAGCAGCTCGATGACGCTCTCCGGGTCGGCGCGCACCGACTCCGCGAGCGGCACGGACCGGTGGGCCGGCGGTCGCTTGCGCCACTTGTCCAGGAAAGACATGTTCATGGTGTGCAGGGTCCCACCCGACCTGTGGTCGGGGCCACAGGCGCGCGGCGTGACCCGGCGCGGTTCGCCACCTTGACGCGCCCCCGTCGGCTCCCTACCTTCGGTGCGCCCGGAGCGGATCTGCGGCCGGAGGGGGACACGGACCGATGCGTCTACGCCGATGGGGCACCGCCCTGACACTGCTGCTCCTGATGACCGCGCTGCCGGGCACCGCCCTCGCGCCGGCGGCCGCGGCAACCACGGCGCCGCCCGCGCCCCGCCCGCTGCCCCGGCTCTTCGACAACACGGCGGTGAGCGACAACTCCCGCCCCGGTGCGGCCGATTTCGACGGCGCGGGCCGCTCGCTGTCCGCGCAGGACCTGGCGGCGGCCGGCTGGTCGCCGGGGACCGTGCTGACCCTCGACGGCGCACGGCTGGGCTGGCCGCGCGGCGCGGCCGGGACGCCGGACAACGTCCGGGCCGACGGCCAGGCGGTCGCGGTGCGCGGCCGGGGCGATGCGCTGACCTTCCTGGTGGCCGGTACGGGTGGCCAGGTGACCGGCCGTGGAACCGTCCGCTACCGGGACGGCTCGCACAGCACCTATGAACTCACCGCTCCCGATTGGCGCTCCGGGCCGCTGAGCACCAAGGCGGTGGCGCTGCCGCACGTCAACGGCCCGGACGGGCAGTCGGCCGGTCCGGCGCGGCTGTACGCGGTGACCGTACCGCTGCGGCCGGGCCGGGCGGTGGCGTCGGTGGTGCTGCCGCCCGCGCCCCCGGCCGCGGCCGCCGCCCTGCATGTCTTCGCGCTGTCGGTGCGGGACAACGGGCGTGGCCGCACCGGGAGTTGGGCGGCGAGCACGGCCGGCTACCGCGCCGTCGGCCCCTGGCGGGACCGTACGGTACGGCTGGTCGTGCACAGCGGCGCGGGCGGGCCACGGGCGCGGATCCGGATCGCCAACACCTTCGCGGCGGCACCGGTCGCCATCGGGGCAGCGAGCATCGCGGTGCGCGGCGCGGGAGCGGCGGCCGACGGCCGGCCCGTGGCGCTGACCTTCCGAGGGCGGGCCGGAGCCCGGATACCGGCCGGCGCGGAGCTGTTCAGCGACCCCGCGGCCTTCACCGTCCCCGCGGACACCGATCTGCTGGTGAGCCTGCATCTGCCCGGGACGGTGACCGCGGCGCCGGTGCACCAGGAGGCGGCGCAGCTCTCGTACGTGAGCGCCGACGGCAGCGGCGACCGCACGCGGGACCCGGACGGTGGCGCCTATCCGCAGACCATGGCGTTCTGGCCGTTCCTGACCGGTCTGGAGACCGACGGCGGGCCCGGTTCGATCGTCGCGCTGGGCGATTCGATCACCGACGGGGTGAAGTCGACGAGCGGCGCCGATCGCCGCTGGCCGGACGTCCTCGCCCGCCGCTTCCAGGCCCAGCACACGCTGCCGCGTTACGGCGTGCTCAACCACGGCATCTCGGCGAACCGCATCGTCACCGACCGCTATCAGGGCGACGGGGTGAGTACGGACACCGGAGGGGTGAGCGCCCAGCACCGGCTGGAACGGGACGTGTTGGCCCAGGCCGGGGCGCGGACCGTGGTGGTCTTCGAGGGCATCAACGACGTCCGCTCGGGCACCCCGGCCGACGACGTCATCGCCGGTCTGCGGGCGCTGGCGGGGCGGGCGCACGAGCGGGGGCTGCGGGCGGTCGCGGCCACCCTCACGCCGTGCGGGGGCTACCCCGACTGCACCCCGGCCGTGGAAGCCCGCCGGCAGGCCGTCAACGCCTTCCTGCGCGACGGCGCCGGGCAGGGCGCCTTCGACGCGACCCTGGACTTCGACGCCGTACTCCGCGACCCGGCCGCTCCGGCCCGCATGCTGCCCGCCTACGACAGCGGCGACCATCTCCACCCGGGCGACGCGGGGCTGCGCGCGCTGGGCGAGTCGATCGAGCTGAGGACGCTGGTGCCCGGGAGGACACTCGCGCCCTGACGGAAGCCGTCTCGCGCCCCGGGCGAAGCCGTCTCGTGCTCTGCGGGGAGCGGCTACGCCGTGGTGGGCCGGACGTCCAGGTCCACGACGACCGGGGCGTGGTCCGAGGCGCCCTTGCCCTTGCGCTCCTCGCGGTCGACGTAGGCGTCGGAGACGGCCTTGGCGAAGGGGGCGTTGCCGTAGACGAGGTCGATGCGCATACCGCGGTTCTTGGGGAACGCGAGCTGGCGGTAGTCCCAGTAGGTGTACGGGCGGTCGTACTTGAGGGGGCGCGGGACGACGTCCGACAGGCCCGCCTCGCGGAGGGCCTGGAGGGCGGCGCGCTCGGCGGGGGTGACGTGGGTGGAGCCGACGAAGACGGCGGGGTCCCAGACGTCCTCGTCCGTGGGGGCGACGTTGAAGTCCCCGAGGACCGCGAACGGGCGGTCGGCCGCCGCGTCCTCGGCGACCGCGGTCCTCAGGGCCTCGAACCAGCCGAGCTTGTAGGTGTAGTGCGCATGGTCGACCTCGCGGCCGTTGGGGACGTACACCGACCAGACCCGGGCCGCGCCGCAGGTCGCCGAGACGGCCCGGGGCTCCTCCACGCCGTCGTACTGCGGCCCGCCGGGGAGGCCGATGACGACGTCCTCCAGTCCGACCTTGGACAGCAGGGCCACGCCGTTCCACCTGCCGTTGGCGTTGACCGCGGCCTCGTAGCCGAGCTCGCGGAGCTGCTCGTACGGGAACTGCTCGGCGGTGCACTTGGTCTCCTGGAGGCACAGCACGTCCGTGCCGGAGCTCTCCAGCCAGGCCAGCAGCCGCGGCAGGCGGGCGGTGATCGAATTGACGTTCCAGGTCGCGATGCGCATGTCTGCAAACCTACCGCCCGCCACTGACAACCCGGGTCCGGTCCCGACTGGGGCCGGTTCCGGCCCTGGTCACAGCCGGTTCCGGCCCTGGTCGGTGGGGGCGCGGTCACCCGTCGGGGTTCAGCCCAGCGCGGTGTGGCTGCCAGGGGTGAGCCGGCCGTGGTCCGTGCCGCCGAGCTTGTCGATCATGGAGTCGTAGATCGGGCGGGCGTGGTCCTGGAGCAAGCTGTCGTGGATGTCGATGGCCCGCCGGGGCGCGACCTCGCGGACGTAGTCGATCACCTCGGCGACCTTGTTCCAGGGCGCGTGGACGGGCAGCAGCAGGGTGTCGACCGTACGGCCCTCGGGGACCGTGAGGGCGTCGCCGGGGTGGAACACCGCGCCGCCGTCGAGGAGATAGCCGACGTTGGTGACGCGCGGGATGTCGGGGTGGATCACGGCGTGCAGCTGACCGTGCACCTCCACCTCGAAGCCGGCGGCGGTGAAGGTGTCACCCTCGCCGACGGTGTGCACGCGGCCCGGGAAGGCCGCCGAGAGCTGCTCGGCGACGCTGGCGAGGGTCCAGATCTCGGCGCCGGGGTTGGCCTCCATGCCCGCCCGCAGCCGGTCCTCGTGGAAGTGGTCCATGTGCTCGTGGGTGACCAGGATCGCGTCCGCGCCGACGGCCGCGTCCTCCTCGCTGAAGACACCCGGGTCGATGACGAGCGTCTGCCCGTCCTTCTCCAGCCGGACGCAGGCATGGGTCTTCTTGGTGAGTTCCATGCCTGCCATCTTGCCGCGCCGGGGGGTGGGCGGGGCCCCGGCATGCTCCCCCGGCTCATGTCTCTGACACGCGCGGCCGCGTCACCTGACCCGCCCACCCCCCGAAGGGGGGTGGGCGGCGGGGAAAAACCAAGGCGCGGGTGGGCGGCGGGGAAGGGGCGCGCAGGCGATGCGCCCCGCAACCACGGGGGCGAAGGCCCCCGGCCCCTCACTCCTCCGGTGTCGTTTCCTCGCGGATCACCTGCTGGGCGACCGCGAAGGCGGAGTTGGCGGCCGGGACGCCGCAGTAGATGGCGGTGTGGAGGAGGACTTCCTTGATCTCCGACGGGGTGAGGCCGTTGCGGAGGGCCGCGCGGGTGTGCAGGGCCAGCTCCTCCTTGTGGCCGCGGGCGGTCAGTGCGGTGAGCGTGATGATGCTGCGGGTGCGGCGGTCCAGGCCCGGGCGGGTCCAGGTCTCGCCCCAGGCGTAGCGGGTGATGAAGTCCTGGAAGTCGCCGGTGAAGTCGTCGGCGGCGGCCTGGGCGCGGTCGACGTGGGCGTCGCCGAGGACCTCCCGGCGGACCTTGATTCCCGCCTCGTACGTGGCGCCGCGGTCCTGCTCGGGCTGGGCGAGGCCGGACTCTATGGCGGCGGGCGGCGCCTGCGGAGGCGGCGGGGGTGCGATCTGCGGCTTGGGGGCGGCGGCGCCGATGGCCGCCTGGCCGCCGGGGCCGGGCTTGTCGTGCCAGGCGTTGGTGAAGTGCCGGATCAGCAGTTCGGTGACGGCCGCGGGCTGCTCGACGGGCGCCAGGTGGGAGGTGCCGGGCACCAGGGCGAGGCTCGCGTCGGGTATGCCGGCGACCAGGGTGCGGGCGTCGGTGGTCGGCGTGACCTGGTCCTCGGAACCGACGACGACGAGCGTGGGCACGCCGATCCGGCCGAGCGAGGAGCGGACGTCGAACGAGGCCAGTGCCTCGCAGGCGGCGATGTAGCAGCCGGGGTCGGTGGTCCGCACCATCTGGACGGCCCATTCGACGATGGCGGGCTGGGCGCCGGCGAAGCCCGGGGTGAACCAGTGCTCGGGGGCGGTGCGGGCGATCGGGTCGAGTCCGTTGGTGCGGATGACGACGCCGCGCTGCCGCCAGGCGTCGGCGGTCCCGTAGCGCGGTGAGGAGGACACCAGTGCCAGGGAGGTGACGCGGTGCGGGCGGGTGAGCGCCAGCTGGGTGCCGATGGCGCCACCGATGTTGCAGCCGGCGTAGCCGAAGCGGTCCACGCCGAGGCCGTCGAGCGTGGCGATCAGCCGGTCGGCCAGCTCGGCGACGGAGGGCGCCGCGTGGGCGGGGGAACCGCCGTGTCCGGGCAGGTCGAAACGGATGACCCGCCAGTGGCGGGTCAGCTCGGGGATCTGCCGGTCCCACATGTGCCAGGTGGTCCCGAGGGCGGCGCCCAGTACGAGTACAGGGGCGTCGTCGGGACCGTCGATCCGGTGCTGCAGGCTCTTCTCACTCACCCGGCCACGCTATCCAACTCCCTGACGCGATCCTGACACCCGGGTCAGGAAGAGCCGGTACGAGGTCCGCCCGGGCGCGGCCACCGACCACACCCGGGACGGGATCTGCGCAGGTCAGAGCCTCACCGTGGAGACGACACAGACGACCGGGTGGCCCGACTCGTCGTAGCTCACCATGATCCGCTGGTACGGATGCGAGGCCTTGCTCGCGATCAGGACCGAGGTCGTCCGGCCCGGAGAAGCGGCGTTGCAGGGTGTCCGTCGACATCTCACCCACGCCCTGCCGACATCTCACCCACGCCCTGCGCGCTCTGACATCTCCGTCTGCCCGAGGACGTCACGCACTGACGAGGAGATCTCAGCCGCGGTGACCCGGCCACTTTCCACAGCCGTGCACCGCCTCTTTGCGTGTCAGGCCGCCTGGGTGAGCTCGGCGCGGCCGAACAACAGGGCGTAGCCGGAGGGGAGTTGGGCGAGGATGCGGGTGAGGAGTTCCTCGCCGGCGAGCTGGGCCACGATGTGCAGGACGGTACCGGTGTCCCAGCGGGTGGTGGCCATCGTGCCGCCGGTGCGGGAGGCGATGTCCTTGACGAAGCCCCAGCCGGTGAGGGGTTCGGTGGCGGGGATCTGGGAGGTGAAGGTGAGTGCGGCCTCGTGCGGCAGTCCGGCCGCGAGTTCCACGCGCTCATCGCCGGTGAGCTGGCGCCCGAGGGCGGCCAGCACGGCGTGCACGGCTTCCTCCGCCCGTGCGCGGGTGGGGTACGCGCCTTCGTACCGCACCCTTTCCAGCATCTGCTCGAACGTCATGCCCACGGTGGAGCGGCACGGCTGCTGCTGGGAAATCATCGGTGACGCGGTTGCCTTTCTCGTCCGAGGTGGTCGCGAGGCGGTGGCCGGCTCGCCGCCGGCCACCGGTGTCGCTAGGTCAGGGGAAGGGTGGGCCGCTCCTGCGCTATGCGCGCTGGGGACGGCCGAACAGCAGGTCGTAGCCTGCCGGGAGCTGGAGCAGGAGCTGGCGGGTGAGCTCTTCGCCCGCGGCGTCCGCGGCCACGCTGAGCACAGCGCCCACGTCCCACGCCGCGGTCTGTTCGGTGGCTCCCTCGATCCATGCCGCGGTGGCCCGTACGAACCGCTCGGGGGACAGCGGCTCGTGCGCCTGGAGTGGATTGAGCAGGATGAGTGCCAATTCCTCCGGCAGGTGGGCGGCCAGTTCCGCCCGTACCTGACCCACCACGTGCGCGCCCAGCAGTGCCAGCACCGTGCGGGCCGCCCGCTCGGCTTCCTCGGTGGTCTCGTACTCGCCGCGTTCCTTGACCTGGTCCAGGAACGCCTCCCATCGCATGGCCATCGCTGCTCCCTTGCGTAGGCGGCGGCCGGCGGAGGACGGGGCAGTCGGAGGGGAGGCCGTCCCGTCCTCCGGCGCGGCCGGAAGGGGACTCAGCCGCTGATCTCCTTGTGCGCGGAGCCGCCGCCGATGGCGATCTTGCGGGGCTTGGCGCGCTCGGCGATCGGGATCCGCAGGGTCAGCACACCTGCGTCGTAGTCGGCCTGGATGCGCTCGGTGTCGAGGGTGTCGGCCAGCATGACCTGGCGGGAGAAGACGCCCAGAGGACGCTCGGAGAGCTCCATCTGCACGTCGTCCGCCTTGGCGACGGGCCGCCGCTCGGCCTTGACGGTCAGCATGTTCCGCTCGACATCGATGTCGATCGCGTCCTTGGAGACGCCGGGCAGGTCGAGGGCGATCACGTACTCCTCGCCCGCACGATAGGCGTCCATCGGCATCGGCGACGGCCGCGACCAGGTGCCGGACGTGCCAAGGAGCTGCTGGGTGAGTCGGTCCAGCTCACGGAACGGGTCGGTACGCATCAACATCGTGAAACACCTCCAGCGTTTCGGGTCAGGCACTTAGCTGCCAATGCGCTTCACCTGCCATCGTTGTAACATGTCATCCAAGCGATGACAAGTGAGACGTCGTCCATCAGGCGACAGTACGTGCTGGAGACTCCATGACCGTCGACGATCAGCCCAGCCCCCGCGCCCGCGGCCTCACCCCCACGTCCTTCCTCTCCGCCGCAGCAGCGCTGAACACGATCCACGAAGCCCTGCACACCGCCCGGACATCGCACGACCGGGAGCGGTCCGAGCCCGGCCGGGCCAGCTCGGAGCACGCACTCGCCACACTCCTGCTGCTCCGCGAAGTGCGCGATCAGCTCGCCGAGTGGGAACCGGGCCTGATCGAAGCGGCGCGGGAGGCGGGCGCCAGCTGGGCGGACCTCGCCCACCCCCTCGGCGTCTCCAGCCGCCAGGCCGCCGAACGCCGCTACCTGCGTGTACGCCCCGGAAGCCCGGGATCCACCGGTGAGCAGCGGGTACAGGCCACCCGAGACCGCCGCGCCGCCGACCGCACCGTCACCACCTGGGCCCGCGCCAACGCCGCGGACCTGCGTCAGCTCGCCGGCCAGATCACCGCGCTCACCGACCTCCCCGCCGCCGCCCGGACCCCGCTCGCCGAGCTCGCCCACGCCCTCGCCGACAACGACGCGTCCGCCCTCATCGGCCCCCTGACGGTCACGCACGCCTATCTGGCGTCCGACCATCCCGACCTCGCAGCGCGCGTCGATGACGTCGCCCGCCACACCGACCGACTCCGCCGACACAGCGGCGACCAGCGCCGGAACCGAGCGTGATCTCCGCGACTTCGGGATCTTCCCGCGCGACCCGTTCCAAGAGGCCGACACCGGACCGCGCGGACGGTCACCGCTGTGCCAACGCCTGAGGGGTCGACAGGCCCCTATCGGGAAGCGAACCTGCGCTCCGATCTTGCGAATCAGGGGCTTGCACGTGCCTCATACCTGCCTGACCAGGGGAGACGTCTCGGCGGGAGTGGGGGTTCGCGGCGGAATCGCTGACCGCAAAGAGATCAGCCCCAGGCTGTTGGCCTGGGGCTTTCCTCCGGGGCGGGCTGCGGGATCGACGTCGCGCTCTCGCAGGCCGACACGTCGCTCAGACACAGTTCGTCACCTCCGGTGCCTGGGCAATGACTGCTTGGACGGGAGAACGTGAGGCCGGAAGGCCTGCTCCATGGCCGCCTTCAGAGTCCCAGACCGATAGCAGGGAGAGCTCTGTCTCCTCCGCGATCCGGCGTTCCTCCGCTGCGTTCATCAGGGCACTCGCGGTGAGGGTGCCCAGCGGATCGGCGGCCTCGATCATGAGCCGCGCGGCGGTGGCCGGGGCGGTCTCCGGAGGGATGACCAGCAGGTCCCAACGGCCGACGGTGTAGGAGAACAGCAGCAGCTTGTGGGGATCTTGCTCGGCCTTGAACCAGCCGACACCCACCACATGCCCGTCGACGGGCACCTTTCGTGGGATGACCGGCCAGAAGGTGGGGTTCACCGTGACGCGCGTGATCCGCCCCCACAGGGGGTCGAGGACGGCCGTCAGGGCGGGAAGTTCCACCGTGAGGTCACGGGAGCGGGGCCACCATGCACCGTCGAGCAGAGCCGGAGCGGTGCCGGCCGGCGCCAGCATGAGTCGGAGGGGTAGCGAAGCGGTCCGGTCCTCGACCGCAGGCGTGTACGGAATGGTCGTGGTCATGACGCGGACCCTGCCCCGGGCCCACCGTGTCCGGCCCGGTGTCGTGAATCGCCGAAAACGACACGAGCATGGGAGCTGGTGTACGGAGTGCCCTCGGTAGTTCCAGCTTACTCCCGGTAGGACCCTCCGGACCGAAGCGGAACGACGGGGTGAAAGGCACGTGCGACCTGAGGGCCGCCGGCCAGAGGATGTCGAAGAGGCAGCGCCTCCCGCGCGGGCAGCCGGACACTCTCGTGCGCCATCGGCTGCCAACGGGGGCCGTCAGTCGCACGACCGCGTGGGCCGTCCGGTCAGCTGAGGAAGGACAGCCTGACTGCGCGCTCGGAGCTGTCCCGGTCGGAGTTCACCAGTACGACGGACTGCGAGGGCCCCAGCCGCAGCTCGCCGTCCACTACGGGCAACGTGGCGTGTGGCGGGACCAGAGCCGGGAGCACGTGACCGCCGCCGCGGCCTGGACCGCCGTGGCGGTCCTGCCAACGACCGTCCGCGGGAAGGATGTCGCGAAGCGCCGCCAGCAGGTCGTCGTCACTGCCCGCGCCGGTCTCGATGACGGCCAGGCCGGACGTCGCGTGGGGGGTGAAGACATTCAGCAGCCCGTTTCGCCCGTGAGCGACCTCCCGGAGGAAGGCGGAGCATGCGTTCGTCAGGTCGTGCATGGTCTCAGTAGCGCCGGTTGCGAGGGTGACGGTGCGGGTGGTGAAGGTGCCAGCCATGGTTCACCGGTACCCATCGCGGAGGAACGGCCATAACGGCCGGATGGGTTGTTCCTCCGGGCCTCCGCCGGCGGTCGCACGGTTCGGACGCCGCCCGAGCAGGGCGTCAACCGTGCTTTTCTTCTTCGGCCTCCATGCGCCGGATGCCTTGGTGCGTCAGCGTGACCATGGCCGGCACATTGCCCGCGGCCCAGTCGACCGTGATCAGGTCCTCGCCCACCAGATACGTGCAGGCGGCAGCCAGGTCCTCTTCCGGGATCGCGAGGTCTCGCGCCAGCTTGGTTCCGGTGACACCCAGAAGGCGGTTGCCTTCGGTGGCCTCGTACAGAGCCTGCATGATCTTCTCGCGGTACGCCTTCCGCTCGGTCAGTGATGCCATGACTGCCACCTCAGGGGAGAACTGTGGCGCGCGCATCGCGGCGGAGAAGTGCCGGATGCCCGGTCCGGGGGCCGGCACCGTCGCAGCCGCGTACCCGAGGCCCGGCTTCCTCAGACCTCGTCCGCATGCGGACGGTCACGCGCGGCCGACTCGCTGGTCGCCAGCCACGGCCGGGCCGCCGCGTCGGGCTCGGAGGTGTGCGTGGTGTCCACCGTGATGTGGAGCCGGGTCCCGCCGTCGTGGCCGGCCGGGTAGCTGCGCTGTTCGGTGGCGGGGAAACGGTGCCGGAGAACTTCTGCGACCCGGCGCGCGGCCTCGGGGGACGCGGCGACGATACGGACCTCGGCCATCCCTGCCGAAGGCATCGGTTCTGCAGGTCTCATGCTGGCCTCTCTGTCAAGCGTATGAGGTGGTCACGGGGTGATTGCTCACGCACCGCCGCCGGTCATGGAACGGTTGGAGTGTCCTCATCGCCCCGTCGTGCTGTCCGCGGCACGTTGCCGACGGGCGGGGAGATGAGCTGGCCAGGCCCACCGCCGGCCTTCCGGCTCCGGCAAGGAGCGCTCGAAATGTCCCGACCTGTTCACCGTACTCCGGGCGGCGGTCCACCGGCCCCATGCGAGACCAGGCGTTCGCGGAGGCGGGCGGTGCGCCTCCTGGGCACACCCGCCGCCGCTGACGACGACCGCGTGACGTGGTCCTGACACCCGGCGGGTCAGGAAGAGGCGGTACGAGGACCGCCCGGGCGTGGTCACCGACGGCACCCGAAGCGGAACCTGCGCAGGTCAGAGCCTCACCGCGGAAGCAGACACAGACGACCGGGCGACCCGACTCGTGGTAGCTCACCATGATCCGCTGGTACGGATGCGGTGCCTTGCTCGCGATCAGGACCGAGGCCTTTCCGGGCCTGTCGTGGCGCGTCTACCAGCGGACGCACGGTGGTCGGGAGGGCCGAGGGGGCACCGTGTCCATGCCCGAGAATGCCCGGGAAGGCGGGAGGAACGCCTCACCGGGTAGTGCGGGTGGAGAGCGGGGCAGTGCTGGCCGGCCGCGCGTGCGGGGGCGGCGTGCGGGGCTCAGGATCGGGGAGAAAGGACGGAGGCGGGGAGCAGCTGCCGATGAGGGAGTGGTGCGCGGCGACGTACTTCCCGACGGCACGGCCCAGTTCTCCCATGCCCGGCGCCAGGTCCTCCCGCGCCCGGCCCAGGTTCTCCCGCGCCCGGCGCGGGATTACGTAGATGCCGCGCTACGTAGTTTCTGCCGACGCGACGGTTCCCTTCCCGGCGGCATGGTCGGTACCGCAGTCACGTAACGGCCCCGGACACGAGGGGCAGACACGATGACCACGAGGGCAGTGCTGCCAGGCATCCAGGCATCGCCGAACCCCCGGGTCTGCGACCGCGCACGCGTCCCACAGCGACAGTTCCGGCCGGGGACGCGCCAGTACACAAAGGGGGAACACTTGTTCAGCTCGCATCCGGCCGCCACAGTCTCCGTCCCTCCCACGAGCCGGGTGCGGGTAGCCGTCACAGCCCCCGATCCGATCAGCCAAGAGGGTGTCCTCAGCCAGCTGCGTCGGCACCCGGAGGTCGACCTGTGTGAGGACCTCGGCTCCGCGACGGTGGCCCTGCTGGTCGAGGACGTTCTCGACGAGACCGCGCTCGTCCGGCTGCGGCGGATGGTGCGCAGCGAGGGGGCGCGGGTGGTGCTCGTCGTGGGGACGATCCGGGAGAGCGAACTGCTGGACGTCATCGAGTGCGGCGCCGGAGCCATCGTCTGGCGCCGCGAGGCCACCGCACACCGGCTGGTGCAGGCGGTGCTGACCGCGGCCGAGGGCGGGGGCGATCTGCCCGCGGACCTGCTGGGCCGGCTCATCAGCCAGGTGGGGCAGCTGCACCGGGGCGGCGCCGACCGGACGGGGACCTTCCTGGGCCTCACTCCGCGCGAGGCGGACGTCATGCGGCTGGTGGCCGACGGCCTCGACACCACAGAGATCGCGACCAAGCTCTCCTACTCCGAACGCACCATCAAGAACGTCATGCATGGACTCACCACCCGCCTGCACCTGCGCAATCGTGCGCACGCGGTGGCGTACGCGGTCCGCGAGGGCTACATCTGACCGGACGGGCGACGGAGGGGCCCCTTCAGGCAAGAAGCGCTGCCCCGCCGTCGTCCCCACGGTGCGTGCACCCGGGACGGCGCAGGGAGCACGATCGATGACAGGGCGTCGAGGAGCCACCCTCGGCGGGTGGCGGCGGGCGGGAGCGCGGAAAGTGATGCATGAGGTGGACGAGGTCCTCAAAGAGGTCCTCGGCAGCGGGGCACTGGACGGCTCGGGTATCGAGGTGTCCTTCGACGTCCCCACCCGTGACTGGGCGGCCCGGCGCAACGCTCCGGTGATCAACGCCTACCTGTACGACATCCGGGAGGACGTGTCCCGGCGGCAGGGCGGTCGCGCGCCGGTGGTCGACGACCGGGACATCGTCGTCCGACGCCGCCGGGCTCCGCGCTGGTTCCGGCTGTCCTACCTGGTGACGGCCTGGACGAAGACTCCGCAGGACGAACACCGGCTGTTGTCGGCGGTGCTGGCGACACTGCTGCCTCATGAGCTGCTCCCCCCTCAGCGGCTTCCGGGCGCGCTGGGGCTCCTCGGCCTGCCGGTGCCGGTGACGGTGGGCAGCGTCCCTGCGGAATCCCGTTCCCTCGCCGACATCTGGTCCGCGCTGGGCGGCGAACTCAAGCCTTCCCTGGACGTCGTGGTGACCGTGCCGTTCCCGGCGTACCCGGAATACGACGCGGGGCCCCCGGTCACGGAGGGCGCGGTGGTCCGGGTACGCGATGTGGACGGCGACTCCCTCCGGTCGGCGGAACGCGCCCACCGGCCCCGTCACGTGGCGGCGGCCCGCGCCGCGCGCGAGCAGTAGTCGGCCCACCGCACGGAGCAGCCATGACCACCTCGTCCCCGGACAGCACCACAGCCACGGCCGCCCGGCCCCGGGACCCCGGGGCCGCGGGCCCGGCCGGCGCCCTCCTCGACCGGCTGGCCGGACTGCGGCAGACGGTGACCGCCCTGGTCGAGCACCGGTCCGTCGACGACCCCACCGCGAACGACCCGTTGCGCGGCCTGTATGTGTCCGAGGAAGCCGTGCGCCGTTTGCTGCGCACCCGGCCGCACCCGGTACCGGACGCGGCCGGGCGGCCGGCCGGGCCGACGGGGTGGCCGCAGGACACCGACGACCGGCTGGCCCGGACGGCCGGCCGGCTGCGGCTGACCGAACTCGATACCGCCGTGGTGCTCATCGCCCTCGCCCCCGACCTCGACCGCGCCTTCGAACCGCTCTACGGCTACCTCAACGACGACGTGAGCCGCCGCCGCGCCACCGTGGGACTCGCCCTCGACCTGTGCGGGGTGCCCGCGCATCTGCCGGAGGCCCGCGCCCGCTTCCACCTCTCGGCGCCGCTGCGCGCCCTCGGTCTGCTGACCGTCGAGGAGGCCGACCGCCCGCTCCTCACCCGTTCGTTGTGCGTGCCCGATCGCCTCACCGCCCACTTGCTGGGCGACGACACCCCGGATGCCGCGCTCCTCGGCCGGCTGCTGCCGATGCCGGACGCGCTGCCCACCGCGGAGCACGACGAGGCCTTCGTCCAACGGCTGGCCACCCGGCTCGGCGAGGGACCGTTCACCGCCTACCTACGGGAACACCGCGAGGGCGACGCCCTGCCCGCCCTCGCGTCCGCTCTGCACACGGCGGGCGTCGACGCACTGCGCTTCTCCGGTTCCGCGGACCACGTCCCCGAGCTGCTGCGGGAGGCCCGGCTGAGCGGCCGGGCGGTCGTGGTGTGCGGTCTGCCCGAGCAACCGGGCCCGATGGTGGGTGAGTTGACGAGGGCGACGGACGTGACGGTGCTGCTGGCCGATCCTCGACCCTACGATCCGCAGTGGTCCGCGCACGACCCGCTGGTGCTGCAGGCGCCCCGGCATCCGGCAGGGGGTGCGGCCGCCTGGCGGACCGCGCTGGGGCCGGCCGCCGACGGCTTCGACGTGGCCGGCACCGTGGCCCCGTACCACCTCGGTGGTGAGCGCATCCGGCGCGCCGCCCGGGCCGCCGCGGCGCTCGCCGCCTTCGACGGGACCCCGCTCACCGCCGCCCACGTCCGGCTCGCCGCCCGGCAGCAGTCGGCCTCGGGCCTCGAACGGCATGCCCGCCGGATCCGGCCCGCGGTGGACTGGCGGGACCTGGTCCTGCCCGACGGGCCTCTCACCCAGCTACGGGAACTCGCCCTGCGCGCCCGCCACCGCGACCGTGTCCTCGGCGACTGGCGGCTCAGTGCCGGTGGCGGCCGCGGCCGCGGAGTCCTCGGACTGTTCGCGGGAGAGTCCGGCACCGGCAAGACGCTGTCCGCGGAGGTACTCGCCGCCGATCTGGGCGTCGATCTGTACGTGGTCCAGCTGTCCTCGATCGTGGACAAGTACGTCGGCGAGACCGAGAAGAACCTGGAACGGATCTTCACGGAGGCCGACCGCACGGACGCGGTGCTCCTCTTCGACGAAGCCGACGCCGTTTTCGGCAAGCGCTCGGAGGTCAAGGACTCGCACGACCGGTACGCCAACATGGAGAGTGCGTACCTGCTGCAGCGCCTGGAGTCCTTCGACGGCATCGCGCTGCTGACCACCAACCTGCGGGCCAACATCGACGACGCCTTCACCCGCCGTCTCGACCTGGTGGTCGACTTCCCCTTCCCGGACGCCGGACAGCGTCTGGCCCTGTGGCGGCACGGCCTGTCGCACGTGCCCCGCGCCGAGGACATCGACGTCGACGCCCTCGCCCGGGACTTCGAGCTGGCCGGCGGTGCGATCCGCAGTGCGGTGGTCACCGCCGCCTACCTCGCGGCCGGCCGGGACCGGTCGGTCGGGGCGAGCGACCTGTGGGAGGGCGCCCGCCGCGAGTACCGCAAGGCGGGCCGGCTGGTCCCGGGCGAAGCGAACTGGTGACGGCGGGCGCCGTCGCCCTACCTGCCATGTTCCGCCCCGCGTACCGGCATCCGCCCCGGCACGCGGCGGCTCGGTCACACGGTGAAACGGACCGCCTCCATCTGGAGGTTCAGCTCCATCGGGCTTCCGCCGTACTTCCACCCGCCGGGGTCGGTGCACGTCTGGCCCATCCACTGCCGGTCCTTGACATAGGCGTCCTGGCACACCGAGCCGTCGAAGACCTTGAAGGTCATCCCCTCCATGGGAGGGTCCGCCACCTTGTCGCTGCCGATGACCATGTCCTGCTCGTCGACCGCCGACGCCCACTCGTCGCCCTTCCGCCAGCCCGCGCCGACATAGGCGCTGGCGCCGGTGACGCCCTTGGTGCCGGACACGGCGATGTTGACGGCCTTGATGGGCGTGCCACTGCCCACCGCCCCGGCCTCGGCCCCGTCGCACACCGGGTCCTGCCAGCCGCCGTCCGCGACGTAGACGCGGTAGCAGATGTGGCGGCCCTGGCTGCCGGCGGCGAGCTCACGCACCGCGGTGGCCGCGGTCCGCTCCTGGGGCTTCTCGGGCTGCTCTTCGCCACCGCCGCCATCGCCGCCCCCCGAGTCGTCGGGCTTGGCGGCGTCGGTCGGCTTCGTGTCGGGTTGGGGAGGCGCGCTGCTGATCGGTGCGGACGGTTTGGTCGGCGCGATGTTGTGGGCCGCCAGGGGCTTTTCCCGCGCCGCACTCTTCACCTGCGGCTGGAACGTCAGCCAGATGGTGACGAATGCGATGGTCAGCGCGAGGAGGAGACCGAAGCTGGTGGCCAGCCAGCCGGGCAGGACCCCGCGCTGCACATAGGTTCCGTCCACCTTCATCGGATCGGTGCCGGAACGTCGCACGGTCAGCGCATACGGCTGCTCCTGCTTGGAACCGAACCAGGTGATCTGCCGCGGCCGCAGTGTCGCCTTCACGAACGCGGCCCGGCCCGGCTCGATCTGGACGTTGGCCGGCTGGAGGTCGTACGACAACCGGTCGCCGGTGTCACTGCCGCTGAGCGAGGCGGTGACCTTGGTGTTGCCGAGGTTGTCCACGGCGAGTTGTGGCCGCCCCCGGAACCGCCCCTTCACCGTCGGCGGCACCAGCTCGGCGCGTAGCTCGGTGAAGGGGGTGATGGTGAGGTTGCCCTCGGGGACGGCGGGCGCGTCGGGATGTTCGGTCGGGGTGATCCGTACGGCATACGGATTCGGGCCGGCGGTCGCGTCCGGCGTACGCGGCGGCGCGAACGTCAGCTCCACCGTGCCGGTCGTCCCCGGATAGAGCCGCAGCGTTTGCGGCTCCACCGTGGTCCAGGGGGCGAGGGCACCGACCGGTTCGAAGCGGTACTCGTCGACGATGTCACCGGTGTTGCGCACCTTCAGCCGCACGGTGGTGCTGCTGCCGGGGTCGACGGTCGCGGAGGCAGGTTCCAAGGAAGTCCAAAGGCTCACGCCTCGACGCTAGGAGGGGAGGCGGGTTCCGTCAGGAGGCTGCCGGGCAGAGCTGGTTGCCCTGATGGGCGGCGGCGATGTCCTCCGGTCCTGACGGGTCGAAGGACCTTCATTCTGCCGACGACCTCATCCTTGGTCTTCTCATCCGCTTGCCGGGCCTGCTTCGGTTCCTTGGCCAGTTTTTTCCACTGTTTCGGTAGCGCCGCCGGTGCGATGCCGAACCATGTGGCGATGGCCGACTTGCTGGTTTGCCGCGTGGGGCAGGGGCACCCCGGCCCTGGCCGGATGTATGCGTGCGCCAGCCGGACTGACCCCCGAGGCTTACCCGGCCCGTTCCGGCCGTCAGCTCGTGGACCGATCCCGCTTCGGCGTCCGCCCCTCTCACGGCCAAGAGGCGACCAGCACCGGGCCGGGCCGCTTCCGTCCCGCCGTTGTACCCGCCCGCACCCGGGGCCGGCAGGGCCGCGAGGGCAGCCTCGCGGGCAATGAGCCGGGCGGGAACGGCGGGCGCCCGGAGCCGGTCCACGGCGAAGTGCCCTTGAGGGCAGCGACGTTGCCCGGTCACCGGCCCCCTGGGCCGTTACGGCGGCGCGGCGCGCACGCCAGGGTGAGGAGTGTCCCGTCTCGTACCCGGAGGAGAGCACAGCATGCCGTCCTACCTGTCGCCCGGCGTCTACGTCGAGGAGGTGGCCAGTGGTTCGCGCCCGATCGAGGGGGTGGGCACCTCCGTGGCGGCCTTCGTCGGGCTCGCGCCGACCGGGCCGCTGAACGAGCCCACGCTGGTGACGAACTGGAGTCAGTACGTCTCCTCCTTCGGCGACTTCACCGACGGGTACTACCTCGCCCACTCCGTCTACGGCTTCTTCAACAACGGCGGTTCCGCCGCGTACGTGGTGCGGGTCGGCGGTTCCGCCGAGGGCAGCACCGGTGCGGGCCCGGCCCCCGCCGAGGTGTCCGGCCCGGTCCCGCCGGTGGCCATGCCCGCCGCCGAGCCGAAGCAGCTCGGCACGTTCGCCGTGGCGGCCACGGCACCGGGCGCCGCCGGCCCCCTGACCGTGGAGGTCGCCGACCCCGAGGGCGAGGGCCCGGCAGAACGTTTCAAGCTGATCGTCAAGGACGGTGACAAGCCGGTCGAGACGTTCGACGTCACCGCCAAGAAGAGCTCCCGGTCCTACGTCGTCACTCAGGTCAAGGAGCGCTCCAAGCTCATCAGCGTGACGGAGGCGGCGCCGGCGGCACAGCTCGCCCGACCGGAGAACCAGACCGTCACCCTGGCCACGCCGTCGGCCCCGGCCCCCGCACCCGCGCCGGCGGAGCGGGACCAGGCCGCGCACCCCGGCCCGGCCCAGTACCTCGGCGACTCCGCGGACCGCACCGGCTTCGGCGGCCTGGAGGCCATCGACGAGATATCCATGGTGGCCGTGCCCGACCTCATGGCCGCCTACCAGCAGGGCACGCTCGACCTGGAGGCCGTCAAGGCCGTGCAGCTCGGGCTCATCGCCCACTGCGAGCTGATGGGCGACCGGGTCGCGGTCGTCGACCCGCCGCCCGGTCTGAATGCCCGTCAGATACGGGTGTGGCGCCAGGAGACGGCGGGCTACGACTCCAAGTACGCGGCCCTTTATTACCCCTGGCTGAAGTCCTTCGACCCGGCGACGGGCCAGGCCCGCATGGTCCCGCCCAGCGGCCACGTCGCCGGCATCTGGGCCCGCAACGACTCCGAGCGCGGCGTGCACAAGGCCCCCGCCAACGAGGTCGTACGCGGCGCCGTCGATCTGGAGCTGCAGATCACCCGCGGCGAGCAGGACCTGCTCAACCCCATCGGCGTCAACTGCATCCGCGCCTTCCCCGGCCGGGGCGTCCGCGTCTGGGGAGCCCGCACCCTCTCCTCCGACCCCGAGTGGCGCTACCTCAACATCCGCCGGTACTTCAACTACCTGGAGGAGTCGATCCTGATCGGCACCCAATGGGTGGTGTTCGAGCCGAACGACCACGCGCTGTGGGCCCGCATCCGGCGCAACGTCTCGGCGTTCCTGGTCAACGAGTGGCGCAGCGGCGCACTCTTCGGCCAGCGGCCCGAGGAGGCCTACTACGTCAAGTGCGACGAGGAGACCAACCCGCCGGAGTCGGTCGACCTCGGCCGGGTCGTGTGCGAAATCGGCATCGCGCCGGTCAAGCCGGCGGAGTTCGTGATCTTCCGGTTGTCCCAGTTCTCCAGTGGCAACGGGGAGTTGGAGGAGTAGCCCCGAAGGAGCGGGCCGCCCACGCCCCAGCCCCCGTACGTCACCGTCAAGAAGCCTAGAAGGACAGCGAACACATGAGTCTCATGCAGGGCGACTCCCTCACCGCACACAATTTCGGTCTGCAGATCGACGGTGTGATGGTCGAGTACCTCGCGGAGGTCAGCGGTCTCACCATCGAACAGGACGTCATCGTCAGCCCGCAGAACACCGCGCAGGGCAAGATCGACATCAACATTCTGCCGGGCGTGCAGAAGAACGGGCAGTGCACCGTGGTGCGCGGTATGACCCAGTCGAACTCGTTCACGCAGTGGATCAACGACTCGATCAACGGCCGGATGAGCACGGCCCGCAAGAACGCCACGATCATCCTCATGGACTACGAGGACAATCCGGTGAAGCGGTACAACCTGCGCAACGCCTGGTGCAGCAAGATCGACGCCAGCAGCCTGAAGGCCGGCGAGGCCGCCGTGCTCACCGAGACCGTGACCATCGTCTTCGAAGAACTGGTCATCGAGTAATGCGGCGCACGGCTACCGGTACGCCCGGCGCGGGCACCGCCGTCGCGGCGCCACCGGCCTCCCCGGCCGCGGGGGCAGGCGTGGAGCTCCCCGCTCCCGCTTCCCCCGCCGCTCCGGCCGACCCGGCACCCCGCGACCTGCGCACCGAGTTCCCCTTCCAACTGCCGCGGGGCTACGTCGACGAGTCGGGCACCGTGCACCGGGACGGCGTGATGCGCCTGTCGACGGCACGGGACGAACTGGTCCCGCTGCGCGACGTCCGTGTCCAGGAGAATCCGGCGTACCTGTCGGTGGTGCTGCTCGGCCGGGTCATCACCCGCCTGGGCACGCTGTCGATGGTGCACGACGGGATCGTGGAGAGCATGTTCGCCTCCGACCTCGCCTTCCTCCAGGACTTCTACCGCCAGATCAACGCCGAGGGACACACCCGCGCCGCGGTGCAGTGCCCGCACTGTTCCGAGCCGTTCGAGGTGGAACTCGGCGGGAGCCGCCTGGGGGAATCGTGACGTACGCGACCGACCGACTGCACGAGGAGATCGCGTACGTCGCCTACCACTTCCACTGGGACCTGGAGACGATCCTGGACCTGGAACACCACGACCGCCGCGGGTACGCGGGCCGGATCGCGTCCTTCGTGACGCGCGCCGGGGCGGAGGGCTGAGCCGTGGGGTTCTTGGACCGGCTGCGGGGCCGAGGCGGTCGTGGTCACGGTGGAGAGCCGGATACTCGTCTCCGCGCCGAGGGCGGTGACAACCGGGGCGGCGGCGACCGCCCCGCCCCGGAACCGCCGACGAGCGATGCGGTGGCCGACGGCGCGACATCGGCGACCGCCTGGAGCGGGCTGCCGCCCCTCCAGCGGTCCGTGACCGACGGCCGGGCCGGGGTCGCGGACGCCGGTTTCGGCAAGCGGCTGCCAACGTGGCAGAACCCCTCGTTCACGAGGGCGCAGTTGCGCATCGGAGTCCTGGACACCGCTGCCGGCAGCCTGCTTCAGGGGGCGATGACCGACCCGGCCCGACCGGTGACGGGGCTGGAACGGCCGTCGGACGCGCTGTCCTGGCCGACCGCATCACCGGAGCCGACGGTGCAGCGGGCGCCCGCGGCGCCGCTGCGGGCCCTGCCACCGGCGATGCCGACGCCGGACCCGGCCGGGGGGATACGGGCACCGTTCGGAAGAGGAAAGTCCTCGGAAGGGGCCGGGCGCCGGGCGCCGGTGGGTGGTGCGGCGGCGTCCGCTTCCCCTGCCGGGCCGGCCAGGCCTGCCGTTCCTGCCGTTCCTGCCGTTCCTGCCGCGCAGGCTCCGCGGGCTCGGCCCGCTGCGGGTGGTCGTCGTGCCGCGCCCGCTGCCACGGCCCGGTCCGCCCTGACGGCCTCGACCCCGGCGGCCTCGACCCCGGCGGCTTCGACCCCGGCGGCTTCGTCTTCCTCAAGTGGCCCGGGCGCCGCGGGCGTTCAGAGGTATCCAGGGGCGTCGACGCCGGCGCCGACGGCATCGGGCGGGGCAACCGCCCCGGTGACGCCGATGACGCGGGAGCATCCGCCGGTTCCCCAGGTCCGGCGGATGCCCCCTGCGGAGCCGTCGGCACCGACGGATCAGCCTGCGGCGTCCGCGTCTCCGGCGCCTCGGGACCCGCACGCGTCCGCCCCGTTCCCCGCACGAGGTGTCCGCGTGGCGCCCACCGCGCCCACCGCGCCCACCGCGCCCACCGCGCCCACCTCGTCCCGGCTGCGGCCCCTGACCAAGGCGCCGGCCGGGTCGGGCACCGTGCAGCGGAGGGTTCTGCCGGTGGCGCGGCAAGAGCCTTCCGTGCCCGCGGGAAATACGGCAACGACTACGGCAGGCCCCGGTACGGGGGCGCGCACCACGAGGGCCGTGCGGGAACCGAGCGGTGTCTTGGGCGAGCCCGGAGCGGTCTCGCCGGCCGAGGGTGACCGAGGCGAAGCGGGCACGGCTGCCTCGCGCGGCCCGCTCGACCGCCCCGCGCCCGCGCCCGCGCCCGCGCCCGCGTCGAAGAACGTGGGCGCCGGTCCGTCCCCCTCCGGATCCGGCGCAGCGCCGACCGCGCCTGGGCGGGCAGTGGCCGGCCCCCCGGTGCAGCGCGCGGCTGTCCGTCGCGACCGCACACCGGAAGGCCCCGGCACCGACGCGGCGTCCGGCCCCCGTGGCGCGGCCGCCGCCCCTCACGGGGCCGCTGCCCCAGGTGGCGAAGTGCGCGACACGAGCGACGACATGGCAGGATCCCGGCCCCCGGCCCGTGCACCGCGCGGTGATCGCGGCACGGCGATCTCCGGCCCGGTTCGCGTACCGCCGGCCCCGGTCCGGCAACGCAACGCCGCGGCGTCCGGCGACGCGGTCGGACCGAGCGAAGCGGTCGGACCGAACGGAGTGGTCGGCCCCAGCGGAGCGGTCGGCCCGAGCGAAGCAGTCCGCCCGAACGGAGCGGTCGCCCCGAACGAAGTGGTCGCCCCGAACGAAGTGGTCGCCCCGAACGGAGCGGTCGGCTCGAACGGGGAGATGGCCGACGACCGGCGGCCGGCCGTCGGCTCCGGCCGACCGGCGACATCGCAGGGCCCGTCGGCCGGCCGTGCCACCACGACGCCGGGCGGGCCGGCGGCCGGTGCGCCGACAGGGACGGCGGAGGGTGCGGGCGACGACGCGGCACCCGTCCAGCGAGCCGCCGGCACCCCGGCCGGTCCGCCGCGCGCGCTGCCCCCAGTCCGGGACGCCGCGCCGCGGCCGGTGGCCACCTCCGGCAACGCGCCGGCTGCTCACCCGAGTGCCGTCGCAGGGACGGCCGAGGACGCCGGCCGGGCGGCCGTGTCTGCCTCGGGCGCGTCGGCAGCAGCGGTTCCTGTTCAGCGGTCGCTCCCGGCTGCCAACGGCCGCGTACCCGGTGTGCCTTCGGCGACCGGCTCGTCCGTACCGCACGCGGCCCCGGGCAACTCCCCGGCTCATCCGGTGAAGTCCCCACCCCCCGCCGGGAGTCCTGCCGCCGGGAGTTCCCCTGCCGGCAGTTCCCCCGCCGGGAGTTCCCCCGCCGGGAGTTCCCCTGCCGGCAGTCCGCCGGCGTCCGCCACGTCCCGTGCCAGGCCGAACCCGAACCCGAGTCCGCCCCCGAACCCGAACCCGAACCCGAACCCCGCCCGCTCCGCACCCGGCCGATCGGTGCAGCGCAGCGTCAGGCGTGAGGCCCCCAGGACCGGCCTCGGCGCCCCGGTCGCCTCGGTGCCCGCGCCGCCGACCGCCGCGTCCCGGGACTCCGCGCCCCATGCCGTGGTTCCCGCACGCCCACACCCCGCCTCGGCCCTGCCGGACGGTGCGCCGAGCGCGCCCCGGAGTTCCGGGCAGCCCGCCTCCCCGCCCCCGGCGGGTACCACCCCGGTGCGCCCCGCCGCGCCGCACGGTCCCGGCGCCGCCCCGCGCTCCGCGTCGTCGGCGCCCCTGGTCCAGCGTGCGCCGGCAGCCACCGCACGGCGCCGCTCCCCACTGGGGGCGCCGGTCACCAGCGTGCCCGCGGACGCCACGCCGCTCGCCGGATTCCCGGCACGGGAGGCCGGCACGCCCGCTCCGGGTCCCGTTCCCGCGCCTCCGGCCGTGGGGCTCCCGGCCGCTCCGCGCCCGCCGGCGCGCACCGCCACCGGCCCTTCCCCCGCCGGTGTCCAGCGCAGCACCGCGCCCCACGAGGGCGCACCGCTGCACCGTCCCGCCCCGCACACCGCCACCACCGCCCCCCGGCCGCTCCCCGTGGCCCCTCTCACCCCTCCCCCGGTACCGCCGCCCCCGCTCCGGCCCGCCCCCGGGACCGCCGCCCCGGCCTCCCCTCCCCCCGTCACCGTCCAGCGCACCCAGGGCTCGGCCATCGGTGCGCTCGCCGCCGGGGCCGCGGCCACGGTGGCCGACACACTGCCCCGGTTCCGGCCTCCGCACCGGCCGCCCGCCGGCGACCCACCCCCTGCCTACAGCCCACCCAATGCCTACAACCCGCCCGCTCCCGACGACCCACCACCTGCCTACGCCCCGCCCACGCAGGCACGGCTTCCGGGGCAACAGCCCCCGCCCTCCTACGCGGAGGTACCCGCCGGCGGATTCGACCCGCGCGCACTCACCGACTTCCAGCTCGACGAGCTGGTGCACCGGATCATCGGCCGCATCACCCGGCTGATCCGCACCGAACTGCGGCTGGACCGCGAGCGGATCGGCAGGCTCCGCGACCCCCGCCAGTGACCGGCCGACGGCCTCCCGCCGCACCGGCCGCCCCACGCCGTACCTCTGACAGCACACCGCACCTCTGACAGAAAGGCCCTTCGCGATGTCCCGCCAGGACCCGGGCTCCTCCCTCTGGTTCACCCTCTCCATCGACGGCGAGAGCCTGGGTTACTTCAACGGGTGCGACGGGCTGTCGTCGCAGGTGGAGACGGAGCAGCGGCAGGAGGGCGGCAACAACGGCTTCGTCTGGCAGCTGCCGACCCGCGTCACCTTCTCCACCATCCGGCTGACCCGCCCCCTCACCCCGGACACCACGAAGGTCGCCAAGTGGATCTCCTCCGTCCAGACGGGCATCGAGCGGCCCACCGCCCAGATAACGGCGCTGCGCGCGGACGGCTCGGAGGTCGCGCGCTGGGGGCTGATCGACGTGCTGCCCGTCAGCTGGCAGGGCCCCGCCCTCGACCCGGCGTCCCCGACCGTCGCCACGGAGGTCCTGGAGATCGCCCACCACGGCTTCACCGACTGAAGACCACCGACCGAGGAGCGGGAGAGAGAGAACGCCCCATGCCCAAGAGCAGCAACGGCGCCGGTAAGAGCCTGGTACGCGCCACCCTGGCCATCCACGAGCCTCCCGCCGGCACCGGCACCACCCCGGGCGCGCTCAGAAAGACGCTCCGCTTCGACTTCAACCCGGCGCAGCTGTCCCTCAGCCGGTCCGCCCAGTGGAAGGTGACGCCGACCGCGGCCCGACGGGACGGCCCGAAACCCGAGTTCATGGGGGTCGAGCCGCGTTCGATGACCCTGGAGATCTTCCTGGACTCCTCCGACCGGCCGACCAGCGACACGGTGCTGAAGAAGGTGGAGTCCCTGATGAGCTGCTGCAGGGTGACCGCCAAGAGCATCGCGACCAAACGGCCCTCGCCGCCGTGGGTGGTCTTCCAGTGGGGGTCGTTCTCCACCGCCCGGTTCACCGCGTACGTCAGCTCCGTCGAGGCCTCGTACACCCTCTTCGGGACCACCGGTGTCCCCATCCGTGCCACCTGCCAGGTCCGTCTGCACGAGATCCCGCGCAGGACCGGGCGGCAGAACCCGACATCGGGCGCACTCACCGCGCAGCGGGTGCACCGGGTCGTCGCCGGTGACTCCCTGCCGTCCCTCGCCTGGCGGGAGTACGGGGACGCGACGGCATGGCGGGTGATCGCGGAGGCCAACGGCATCGACGACCCGGCCCAGCTGCCCACGGGCACCGAACTCGTCCTGCCCGCCGCCGAGGAGGTACGTCACTGATGGTGAATCCCGCCACGTCCGCAGTCCTCCAGGTAACCATCGGCGACGACCCGCTGCCCGACGACGCCGCCGACGCGCTCGTCGACGGCTGGGTCGACCAGGGCGCCGGGGTGCCCGCCGCCTTCCAGCTCACCTTCCGTGACCCGTACCGGGTCATGATCAGCAGGCTGGGCGCCACGTTCGGCGCTCCGGTCACCATCGCGACCGTGACCGACGGTCAGGGCGCCGGCGACACCCTGCTGACCGGCGAGATCACCGGCTTCGAGGCCGATTACGACGGCACCGGCACGTTCACCGTCATCCGGGGCTACGACTTCGGGCACCGGCTCATGCGCCAGCGCCGGGTGGCGGCGTACCGGAACCAGTCCGCCTCCGACATCGCCCGGAAGCTGGCCGCGCGGGACGGTGTGCCGATCGGCACGATCGAGTCGACGAAGACGGTGTACGAGTTCATCAGTCAGTCCAACGTCACCGACTGGGACTTCCTGGCGCGGCTGGCCGACGAGAACGAGACCGTCATGTCCATCGACGCCAAGGGCAGGTTCCAGTTCGTCAGGCCGAAGCCCGCCTCGGGGGCGCCACCGACCAGCACGGACAGCGATACGAGCCCGCTCGTGCTCCAGGCCGGACACGACATCCTGCGGCTGCGGGCCGCGGTCACCGCCTCCGACCAGATCGGCAAGGTGGAGACGCGCGGCTGGGACGTCACCCAGAAGAAGCCGCTCCGATCCGTCTCGCCCGCCACACAGAACCCGGGCTTCGCCATCGGCGAGACGCCCGGCCGGGCCGCGGCCAGTTTCAAGGCGGGCAAGCTGGTCGAGACGTCGACCCCGTACGACAAGGCGACCGAGGTGAAGTTCGCCTCCGACGCCCTCGCCGAGGACGTCACCGCGGCCTTCGCCGAGGTGGAGGTCGTGGCGTTGGGCAACACGAGACTGCGGCCGGGAGTGCCGGTGACGCTCACGGAGACCGGCGCGCCCTTCGAGGGCAAGTACACGGCGACCTCCGTACGGCACGTCTTCGGCGACGGGAAGCACTACGAGTCGTGGGTGACCGTCAGCGGCCGGCAGTGGCGTTCGCTGTTCGGGCTGACCTCCGGCGGGGGCGGCACGGGCACCGCGCCCAGGCTGCCGAGCGTGGCCAACGCCCTGGTCACCGATGTGAACGACCCGCTCAAGCAGGGCCGGGTGAGGCTGCGCTTCCCGTGGCTGGACGACAAGTACGTCAGCGACTGGACCCGGACGGTGCAGATGGGCGGACTCGGCGGCGGCGGGGTGTTCCCGATGGACGTCAACGACGAGGTGCTGGTCGCGTTCGACCGGGGTGCCCTCGACCATCCGTTCGTGATCGGCGGGCTCTACAACGGCAAGGACACACCGACCGCCGTCGGTGACGTGCCGCTGCACGACACCGTCCGGAAGAAGGCGAGCCGGCACACCGTCTCCGACCGGGACGGCAACCGGATGGACCTGCTCAGCCAGAAGACCGGTGGCCGCAAGCAGGGCGTCCGGCTGGCGTCCGGCGACAAACAGCTGACCATCAACCTGGACCGGACCAACACCGAGATCATCGTGGACAGCAAGGGCTCGGTCACGATCAAGGGCAGCCGGTCGGTGTCCGTGGAGGCCGGTACCGACCTCACGCTCAGCGCGCGGCGACGGGTGAGCATCCGGAGCGGCGGCCCGCTCGACATCGAGGGCAAGGGGCTGGTCAACGTCAAGTCGCTCGGTGCGGTCACGGTGGACGCGATGGGCGCCCTGACCATGAGCGCACTGGGCAGCGCGCTGCTCAGCGGGGTCGGGAGCGTACAGATCAACTCCGTTGCCAACGTGGGCATTCGGGCCGTCACGGTCCCGCTCATGGGCGCGGTGACCATCGACGGCTTGATACCGATGGTGTTGCCGGCATGAGCGCCGGTGGGTGCGAGGAAGGGGTGGACGGCCGATGACCGAACAGTTCGTCGGGTCCGGCTGGTCGTTCCCGCTGCGTATCGGGCCGACCGGCGGCATCGCGCTGGTCAGCGGCGAGCGGGAGATCGAGGAGGCGATCCGTCTCGTCCTGGCGACCGCGCCGGGAGAGCGGCCGATGCGGCCCGAATTCGGCTGCGCCATCCACGACTTGGTGTTCGCGCCGGTCAACGAGCAGACCGCGGGCCGCATCCAGCACGAGGTGTACGTCACCCTGGACCGCTGGGAGCCGCGCATCGAGGTCACCGACGTCGAGGTGACCGCCGGCACCGACCGCAGCGTCCTGTACATCGACATCCGCTACCAGATCCGCGGCACCAACAACCCGCGCAGCCTCGTCTTCCCGTTCTACGTCATCCCCTCCCACGAGGAGGACGGCTCCGGCGGCGGCCTCTTCGACGACGGCTCCGGCAACTCCCCCGAAAGCGAACGCTGATGTCCCTGCCTTCTCCCCACCTCGACGACCGCCGCTTCCAGCAGTTCGTCGACGACGCCAAGCGCTACATCCAGCAGCGCGCCCCGGAGTGGACCGACCACAACGTCTCCGACCCGGGCGTCACCCTCGTCGAGACCGTCGCCCACATGGCCGACCAGATCGTCTACCGCCTCAACCGGGTCCCCGAGAAGAACCACCTGGCGTTCCTGGACCTCATCGGCGTCACCCTCTTCCCGCCGTCGGCGGCCCGTACGGACGTCACCTTCTGGCTGTCCGCACCCCAGGAGGAGGCCGTGCCGGTGCCGGTCGGCACCGAAGTGGCCACGCTGCGCACGGAGCAGGAGGAGGCGGTGGTCTTCGCCACCGAGCACGAACTGGACATCGTCCCCTGCGCCATGAGCCGCCTCATGGTGCAGCACCGGGGAGAGCCCGTCGCCGACCACACCGCCGCACTCGCCGAAGGCACCCACATACGGTGCTTCGCCGAAGCCCCCGGCCCCGGCGACTGCATGCTGATCGGCCTCACGGCCGCCGTCCCGCACTGCGCCGTCGCCCTCGAACTCGACAGCCGGGTGGACGGCGTCGGCGTCGACCCGAGGCAGCCGCCGCTGGTGTGGGAGGCATGGACCGAAGACGGCTGGCAGCCCTGCGACGTCGACCGCGACGGCACCGGCGGCCTCAACCGCGCCGGCGACATCGTCCTGCACGTCCCCGGCGGCCACGCCCTGTCCCGCAACGGCGGCCACGAGGCCGGCTGGCTGCGCTGCCGGGTCACCGCACCCCTGCCCGGCCAGCCCTTCTACACCACGTCACCGACCGTACGATCCGCCGAGGCCTGCACCATCGGCGGCACCACCGGCGTCGTCCACGCCGCCACCGTGTACGACGAGGCGCTCGGCGAATCCACCGGCCTGCCAGGTCAGCGCCGGCGGCTCGCCCACGCACCCGTCGTCGGTGACGACCCGCCCCTGCTGCTCCAGACCGCCGAACACGACGGCTGGCAGGACTGGCAGGTCGTCCCGCACTTCGCGGGGTCCCGGCCGGACGACCGCCACCTCACCCTCGACGCCACGACCGGCGACATCGCCTTCGGCCCCGCCGTCCGCGAAGCCGACGGCACCCTGCGCCAGTACGGCATGGTCGCCCCCAAGGGTGCGGTCATCCGCGCCCGCCGCTACCGCACCGGCGGCGGCCGGACCGGCAATGTCACCCGCGGTGCCGTACGGGTCCTGCGCACCTCCATTCCGTATGTGTCGGAAGTCGTCAACCGCGAAGCCGCACGGGGCGGGGTCGACGGCGAGACCGTCGAGGAGGCCAAGGTCCGGGCCCCCATCACGCTCCGCGCCCAGGAACGCGCCGTCACCCTGCGCGACTACGAGGAACTCGCCCGCCGAGCCGCACCCGAGACCGCCCGCATCACCTGTCTGGAAGGCGACCGGGACGAGCACGGGGCCTACGCGGTGCGGGTACTGGTCGTGCCGCAGGCCGTCCCCGACCCCGGCGGCCGGCTGCGCTTCGAGCAACTCGTCCCCGGTGACCGCCTGTTGGACCGCATCACCCGCCACCTCGACGCGCGCCGCCTCATCGGCACCAGACTCGCGGTCGGCCCGCCCTACTACCAGGGGGTCACGGTCGTCGCCACCGTCCATGCCTTCCGCGGCACCGACACCGACCGGGTGCGCCGCCAGGCCCACGACGCCCTCTACCGCCACCTCGACCCGCTCACCGGCGGCGCGGACGGCCAGGGCTGGCGCTTCGGCCGCCCGGTCCAGTCGGGCGAGGTCTTCGCCATCCTGCAACGGGTCCCCGGAGTGGAACTGGTCGACGAGGTCGTGCTGCACCCCGCCGACCCGCTGACCGGCCGGCGCGGCGATCCGACCGACCGCATCGACCTGGAACCGCCGTCCCTGGTGTTCTCCTTCGACCACCGCGTACGGGTGATCGGAGACGGGACGTGACGACATCGACGTACACCGGAGGCCGGCCATGAGAGGTTCCGTCGACGGCCTCGGCTCCTCCGCCCCCATCGGTGCGATGCTCCCGGCCGTCTTCGCCGACGACGATCTCGCCCAGCGCTTTGTCGCCGGGCTCGACGACGTCCTCGCGCCGATCCTGAACGTGCTCGACTGCCTGGACACCTACTTCGACCCCGCCCTCACCCCGGCCGACTTCGCCCGCTGGCTCAGTACCTGGGTGGGCGCCGAGACCGACGGCACCGAACCCGAGCCACGGCTGCGCGCCGCCGTGGCCGCCGCGGTCGGCCTGCACCGCGTCCGGGGCACCCGGCGCGGCCTGTCGGAAGCGGTACGGCTCGCGTTCGGCGTCGAACCGGAGATCACGGAGAGCGGCGGTGCCACCTGGAGCGCGCGCCCCCGCGGCTCCTTCCCCGGCAGCGCTCGCCCCCACCTCCACGTCGCCCTCCGGTTGTCCGACCCCACCCGGGCCGACGCCTACCGCCTGGACACCCTCGTGGCCGCGGCCCGTCCCGCGCACATGCCCTACACCGTCACCGTGACGGCCGCTGAAAGGAACTCGGAGAAATGACCACGCAGGACTGCGGTGAATGCGGAACCCGCGCGGAACCGGGGCAGTCGTTCTGCGACGGCTGCGGTGCCGTCCTCCGCTGGGAACAGGCCGGTCGGCGTACCGGCCCCCCGGCAGCGGCCGACGCCGGTTCCGGCCGGACCGCCTCCGCCCGCCCCGGCGGCACCGGCCCGGCGCCGGCTCCCGTCGCTGCCGACGTACCGCCCGCTCCTTCCGGCCTGCCCGGCAGCCACCCTTCGGGGGCGGTCCCGGAGCGCCCCGTGGACCGTGACAGCGCCAGGACGAGCGGCGCGTCCCGGCCCGCCCCCAACGCCCCGGACCTGGAGGACACCGCCCCCAACAGCCCGCCGCTGCCCACCCCTTCGGACGGCTTCCCCCCGGGCGGTCGGATGGCCGACCGTGCCCGTTCCCTCGTCGTCCCCGTCACGGATCCGGAGGCCACCCCTCCGGTGCCTGTCCCGGCCGTGGCCCCGGTCCTCCCCGGCCGACCCGACACAGGCCGGCCCCTCGTACGCGCCCCCGGCCCCCAGCAGGGGACGGTGCACGGCCCGCCCTGTCCCTGGTGCACCACCCCGAACCCACCCGACCGCCATTTCTGCCACCACTGCGCGATGCCCCTCGCCGAAAACGGCGCACCCACGCCCCCACAGCCCGGACACCGCCCCTGGTGGCGCCGCCTCCTCGGCCCCGGCCGCCATGAGACCCCCTGGGCCGGCGACCGCCCCCGCCTCCGCCGCGCATTCGACCGCATCGGCACCTGGATCACCGCCGCCATCGCCGTAACGCTGCTCGTTCTCGGTGTGCTGTACGTCCCCGACGGCATCCAGGCCGTGCGCGACCACTTCGCCGAGCGTGCTCCGGTCGAGCCGGACGGGATCCGGGCCTCGCGGTCCTACCCCGGCCACGGACCGAAGCTGGCCTTCGACAAGCTCAACAACACCTGGTGGGGCCCGGGAGTGTCGCAATCCGGCCAGGGCGAGTGGATCGAGGTGAGTTTCGCCCACCCGGCCCGGCTGCTCGACCTCATCATCACGCCGGGTGTGTCCACCCGCGCCGACCAGCTCGGCAAGTCCGCCCTGCCGCACCGGGTCAAGGCGACGATCACGACGAAGGACGGAGGGACCACGACCCGTGAACTCACCCTGGATCCGGGCGCGGGCGGACAGCGCCGCGCCTTCTCCGTCGGTGAGGTGACCAGAGTGCGCTTCACCATCGAGTCGGCCCACGCCGCGTCCGCGGACAAACAGCTGGCCATAGCGGAGATCGAGCTCTTCGGCCGGTCCGGTGGGGACCAGTCCTGAACCGTCCGTGGGCACCTGAGGCCGATGCGTCACAGCGGTATCTCGCGCAGCTGGCGGCGCGAGGAGATGCCCAGTTTGCGGTACACGTTGCGCAGGTGGGTGTCGATGGTGCGGGGGCTGAGGAACAACATCACGCCCACTTCCTTGGATGTCGCTCCGGCGGCCACCTTTCCGGCGATGAGCCGTTCCTGCGCGGTGAGCCGGCCGAGGGGGTTCTCACCGTGTCGGCGCGGTTGTTCGCCGGTGGCCTGCAGTTCCCGGGCCGCGCGTTCGGCGAAGGCGCGCGCGCCGATGCCCGACAGCACGTCGTGCGCGGCCCGCAACTCGTCGCGGGCCTCGGCGCGTCGGTTCTCGCGGCGCAGCCACTCCCCGTACGTCAGCCGGGCGCGGGCGTGGAGCACCCGGACCCGGGTCCGGGCGAAGTGGGCGATGGCCTGTCGGTGCAGCGTTTCGCGGTCCCCGCCCCGGTCGAGGAGGGCCTGTGCCTGCAGCCATTCGGCCACGGCCCAGGGGACGGGGTTGGTGCGGGCCAGCGCCTCCAGGTGCTTCATGGCCACGGCGGCGTCCTCGCCGCGGCCGACGCGCGCGGCGGCTTCGACGAGCTCGGTGTAGACGGCCCAGATCGAGTAGGAGCCGGCCTGGTGGCGGCGCTGGGCTGCCAGCGCCGCGTCCAGAGCCGCCTCGTAGTTGCCGAGCCCGTTGTGCAGTACCGCCCTGGCGTAGTGCTCGCCGACCGTTTCGAAAGGCCGCCCGTCACGACCCAGCAACTCCCGCAGTTCGCGGTAGCGGTTGAGGTCACCGCGGAAGCCGGTGAGGACGAGCTCGGGCCCCAGGAGCGGTACCGTGCCCGCCGCCTCGTCGACGGCCCGGGCCTCGCTGAGGCTGCGGGCCGCTTCCTCGAACCGGCCGACCGAGACCCTGGCGACCGCCTGGTACCGCAGCGCCTGCGGCAACGAGGCGAGGGCACCTTGACGGCGCGCCACATCCACCTGGCGGTCCGCCATCTCCTCCATCGCCTCGTCGTCGCGCAGGTCGATGACGACCTGGCAGAGCAGGTTCATCCGCCAAGGGCTCGACGAGTGGGCAGCCGCACGGCACGCCGTCACCGCGTCACGCATCGCGGGCACCGCCCGCTCGACGGGCAGCATGGTCTGATCCAGCAAGGCGTCGAGCAGCAGATCGACCGGCCGGGCGGATTCCCCCTGTGGCGCCAGCTTGCGGATCCGGGCGCCGAGCTCCTTGAGGCAGCCGGGCTGGTTGTCGTTGTACATGAACGACGCGAACGCCTCCAGATAGGTCTCCCTCGCCTGGTCAGGAGCCAACTCCGTGACGACGTCGACGAGTCTGGCGGTGGCCTGCGGGCTGTGGGAGAGCTGGTAGTCGACCCGTGCCCGCAGCAGGCGCGCCGCGGCGCGGCCCTTGTCGTCCATCGGACGGCGCTCTGCCCGGGCGACGAGCGTACGGGCCGCGTTCGGTGCCCCCGCCTGCAGCCGCAACCGTGCCGCGGCGAGCAGCCGCCCGGCTTGGCGGTCGGAAGCCGGTGTCAGCTGCCCGGCTCGCTCCATGAAGGCGGCGGCCGCGGCGAATCCGCCGCGCAGGCGGGCCCGATCGGCGGACCGTTCCAGCTCCGCGGCGACGGTCTCGTCGGCGTCGACGGCCGCGTGCGCCCGGTGCCACGCCCGGCGGCCGGGGTCGGTCCCCGGATCGGTCGACTCCGCGAGAGCGCCGTGCACGCGTCGGCGCATTCCCGGGGTGGCCGATGCGTACACCGCGGAACGCACGAGCGGATGCCGGAAGCGCAGCCGCGGCCCCAGGGCCAGAAGCCCGGCGTTCTCCGCGACGGTGAACCCCGCGGCGTCCAGCCCGAGAGCCTTCGACGCACGACGCAGCAGGCCGAGATCGCCGACCGGCTCCGCCGCGGCGAGGACCACCAGCGATCGCGTGGCATCCGGCAACCTCTCGAAGCGATGGACGAACTGCTCCTCCAACGCGTCCACCACGCTGGCCCGGAGGCGCCGTGGGCCGGGAACCCCGAACGGCTCCGCGTGGTGGGCGAACTCCAGCAGCGCCAGCGGATTGCCCCGCGCCTCGGCCAGGATCCGATCGACGACCTCGGCATCCAGCCCGGCATGCGTCGCCGCTCCCAGCACGGCCCGGGCGTCCTCGTCACCCAAACCCGCGAGCGGCAATCGCGGCAGATCGGCGAGTCCGGACACCGAGCCGACATCGCGCGCGGCGAACACCACCGCGATCCGCTCGGTGGTCACTCGCCGGGCCACGAAGACCAGCGCCCGCCGCGAAGCGTCATCCATCCACTGGGCATCGTCCACCACGGCGCAGACCGGTTTGTCCCGCGCCACCTCGTGCAGCAGCCCCAGGACGGCGAGACCGACCGTCAGCGGGTCGGGCGAGGTCTGCGCGCCGAGGCCGAACACTCCCTCCAGTGCCCTCCGCTGCACTGCAGGAAGATTCAGACGGTGCTCGAGTACCGGGGCGCACAGCTGGTGCAGGGTCGCGTAGAGAAGGTCTTGCTCGAACTCCGTACCGGCGGCCCGCAGCACCTCGAACCCGTCCAGTGCTTCCACCGCGGCGTCGATGAGCGCCGACTTGCCGATCCCCGCCTCACCCCCCACCACAACTGCCCCACCACGCCCGCAGGCCGCCGAGGTCACTAATCGATCGAACTCACGCCGCTCTGTATGTCGGGCCACGATCCGCACTGAACTCGACCTCCAAGTCGGTGGTGCCGGCACTTTCTTGAATCCTCATCATGTGGAGAAGGCTCTGGGGCCAGGACGGTTCTGCCAGCCGGGCAGTTGGGGAAACCGGAACGAGAAAATGGGCTCTGACCTGGAGAAACGTAAACCACCTGGAATGCGGAAGTGGGACGCGCCACGGTACCGAGCTGGGAACGTGTCCGCTCGGTCGGGTGGCTTCTCCCCCTGATCACACCGGTGTTAGTCGGTCGTTAGCGGGGCGGCAGCCGTGCGCTAGTGGCCCCGGTCAGAGTGGGTGACGTAAGCGAGAGACAGCGACACCGACTGCCCCCCGGGGACCCGAGATGAGCTCCAGCACCACTGCCCGCACCGTTCGCCGCCGCACCCTGCGCATTGCCGCCGCGGCCCTGACCGCAGCCGCCGGCCTCACCCTGACCGCCTGCTCCGGCTCGGACGCCGCCGACGCGAAGTCCGCGGGCCCCACGAGCGCGAGCTCGGCCGCCGCCAACTCCACCGCCTCGGGCTGGTCCGGACTGCAGAGCTCCGGGAGCGAGGCGAGCCCCGATGCCAAGACCGTCACCACGTCGGGCGCCGCGGGCAAGCAGTCGGGCGGCGCGCACGCCACCGGCGGTGGCAAGGCGGCGTCCCCGGTCCGTACCCAGATCCTGGCGGACGGTATCAGCAAGGCCGAGATCTACAAGATCGGCGCCCAGCGCTACCGCGCCAAGATCGTCGCCCGCGGTTCGGTCGTGGCCACGATGGAGACGACGGGGCAGGACGCCGACGCCGGGCTCGACGCCAACGACATGTTCGTCGTGCTCACGATGGGCGGCGAGGTCCATTCCTGGATGGGCGGCGGGCACCAGGGACCGGGCACCTTCAAGCTCGCGGGCGGCTGGACGGCCAAGGTCACGAAGGTCGGCGAGCTGCGGTACCGCGCGCAGATCATCGGCTCCGAGGGCGTGGCCGCCACTCTGGAGACGAAGGGACACGACGTCGGGGTCGACGCCAACGGCGTGTACATCGTGCTCAGCACCGGCGGCGTGATCAGCGCCCGCGGTTGAGGACCCGTGGCCGTCGGTCAGAACTTGACCGTCGACACCGTGTACACCACGGGATGGCCGGGCTCGTCGTAGCTGACCATGATGCGCTGCGACGGGTGCGGTCCGCGGCTGGTGACCGTGGTGCCCGCCCAGGGCCAGTCGACGCTGAAGTCCCAGCCGACCTTCGCCGCCTGGGCCGGCGGGATGGTCTTGCGGTCCTTCTTGAGGGCGGCGGTGCTGGTGCCGACGGCGGCGAGGTAGTGCTCCAGACCCCACTCGTTGGTCCGGAACTGGACGAACAGCGAGCTGGTTTCCCAGGAGTTGGTCTCGTAGTAGTAGACCGGGGTCGAGCCGATCGGTACCGGGACGTTGTAGATCCGCTGCTGGACCTTGGAGGGGAAGGCGTTGGTCAGGCCGGTGGCGGCCGCCTCGGCCTCCTTGCCCTCGCCGCTGTCGCGGCTCTGCTCGGCGGAGATGACGATGTAGCCGGCCGGGATCGCGATCAGCAGGAAGACGATCAGCGCCGTCAGCAGGGGGCGGCGGCGCTTGGCCCGGGGCGGCAGGGCGGTGTGGTGGTCGTCGCGCATGGTGGGGGATTCGGTTTCGGTCATCGGCGGCCGGCCCGTTCATAGCGCTCGTAGCGCTCGACCCGGCGGCGGTTGGCACGGCGGAAGCGGCGGGCGACCAGGCGGGCGAGGTCCGCGGCGCCCACCATGCCCGCCTCGGGGCCCAGCTGGGCCTTGGCGATGGTGGCTTCGGGGCGGTAGCCGCGGCCGGTGAGGTGGCGCCGGAAGGCATCCCGGGCCGGGGCGATCAGCAGGTCGTCGGCGGCGCTGACGCCGCCGCCGATGACGAAGCAGGACGGGTCGAGGGCGGCGGCGAGGTTGGCGATGCCGACGCCGAGCCACTGGCCGATGTCCTGGAGGAGCTCGACGCACATCGCGTCGCCCTCCCGGGCGAGCTCGGTGATCAGCGGCCCGGTGATGTCGCCGATCCGGCCGCCGACCCGCTCGATGATGTTGTACGCGACCGGGGAGTCGGCCGCGGCCAGCTCACGGGCCTCGCGCACCAGGGCGTTCCCGGAGCTGTACTGCTCCCAGCAGCCGCGGTTGCCGCACGGGCAGCGGTGGCCGCCGGGCACGACCTGCATATGGCCGAATTCGCCCGCCACCCCGTATTTGCCGCGCTTGACGGCGCCGTCCTCCAGGATCGCGCCGCCGATACCGGTGCCGAGCGTGATCATGACGAGGTGGTCCTCGCCGCGGCCGGCGCCGAACCGCCATTCCGCCCAGGCGGCGGTGTTGGCGTCGTTGTCGACCATGACGGGGACCGCGAGGCGGCCCGCGAGGCGGTCGCGCAGCGGCTCGTTGCGCCAGTTCAGGTGCGGGGCGAAGAGGACCTTGGAGCGGTCCGCGTCGACCCAGCCGGCCGCCCCGATGCCGACCGCGTGCACGTCGTGCCGGTCGGACAGGTCGAGCACCAGCTCGGTGATGGTGTCCTCGACGACCTTGGGGCTCTTGGACTTGTCCGGGGTCTCGGTGCGGACCTTCTCCAGGATGGTGCCGTCCGCGTCGACCACGCCCGCCATGACCTTGGTGCCGCCGATGTCGATGCCCACCGTGGGCACGCGCGGGGCGGTCAGGTGGGAGCGCCGCTCACGGGTGCCGACCGTGCGCAGCACGGTGGCCCTGGCCGATCCCCGGTGCACCCGGTCCCGGTACATGCTCATCGACCCACCTCTTCGCCGATACTCCCCCACTGCCTGAACGGCGTGAGTGGTACCCCCATGCGTTGGCTGCGTGCTCGCAAGAGTCGTCTCGTCCCTAGGGGGGTCTCGGGAGGCCGGGGCCTCGGCGTGCGGGTTCGGTGCGATTGTGCATCACCGGCGGCGTCCGGCGCACCGCGACCGGCAGTGCCGCGCCCCGCGCGGCCGGGCGGCCGGTGCGGGGCGCGGCATGCTGCTGACCTGGTCAGTCGGGCCGGTGGCCGCCGGGGAATTCCGGGGTGGCGGTGCGGGCCAGCTCGTGACTGAGTTGTTCCAGTTCGCTGCCGCCCGCCATTTGGCGGGTCAGCTCCTCCAGGGCGATCTCCTGCTTGGTGTGGCTGCCGGCCATGGTGCCGCGCTTGAGGAGGACGAAGCGGTCGCCGACGAGGTAGGCGTGGTGCGGGTTGTGCGTGATCAACACCACGCCGAGGCCGGCGTCCCGGGCGGCCGCGACGTACTTGAGGACGACGCCGGACTGCTTGACGCCGAGCGCCGCCGTCGGCTCGTCCAGGACCAGGACCTTGGCGCCGAAGTAGACGGCGCGGGCGATGGCCACGCACTGCCGTTCGCCGCCCGACAGGGTGCCGATCGGCTGGTCGACGTCGCGCAGGTCGATGCCCATCCGCAGCAGCTCGCTGCGGGTGGTCTCGCGCATCGTGGCGACGTCGAGCCGCTTGAAGGGGCCGATGCCGGTGGTGGGCTCGGAGCCGAGGAAGAAGTTCCGCCAGACCGGCATGAGGGGGACGACGGCGAGGTCCTGGTAGACGGTGGCGATCCCGCGGTCGAGGGCCTCGCGCGGGGAGGCCAGGGTGGTCTCCTCGCCCTCGATGGTGAAGGTGCCGCGGTCGTGCCGGTGCAGCCCGGCGATGATCTTGATGAGGGTGGACTTGCCGGCGCCGTTGTCGCCGAGCACGCAGGTGATCTCCCCCGCGTGCACCTCCAGGGACACGCCCTCCAGTGCCCGGACGTTGCCGTAGTACTTGCTGACGTCGGTCAGCTCGACCAGCGCTGTCATGCCTTGTCCTCCGCCCGCTTGCGGACCCATGCGTTCAGGAGTGTGGCGAGCAGCAGCATCGCGCCGAGGAAGAACTTGTACCAGTCCGGATTCCACTGCGCGTAGACGATGCCCTTGCTGGCCATGCCGAAGATGAAGGCGCCGACGGCGGCGCCGATCGCCGAGCCGAAGCCGCCGGTCATCAGGCAGCCGCCGACCGCCGCGGCGATGATGTAGAGGAATTCGTTGCCGACGCCGTCGCCGGACTGGATCGCGTCGTAGGAGAACAGCAGGTGCTGGCCGGAGACCCAGGCGGCGAAGGCGACACCCATGTAGAGGCCGATCTTGGTCTTGGTGACCGGGACGCCGACCGCCCGGGCGGCATCCGCGTTGCCGCCGACCGCGAAGATCCAGTTGCCGACGCGGGTGCGCAGCAGGACCCAGGTGGCCAGGGCGACCAGGGCGATCCACCACACGATGGTGACCTGGATGTCGACGCTGCCGACGGTCAGGTGCGAGGCGAAGAGGGTGCGGGCCGAGTCGAAGCCCTCCATGTCGGCGATGGACTTCGTCGACACGGTGCCGCTGATCAGCTTGGTGAAGCCGAGGTTGAGGCCGGTCAGCATGAAGAAGGTGCCGAGCGTGATGATGAAGCTGGGCAGTTTCGTCCGGGTCAGCAGGAATCCGTTGAACGCCCCGATGGCGAGGGTGACCAGCAGGGACACCCCGACGCCGACCCAGGTGTTGGCGGTCATCTGGTAGCTGAACATCGACGAGATCAGCGCCGAGCTGACGACCATGACGCCGGCCGAGAGGTCGAATTCCCCGCCGATCATCAGCAGTGCCACCGGTACGGCCATGATCCCGATGGTCGAGGAGGCATAGAGCACGGTGGAGAGGCTGGACGCCCGCAGGAAGGGTTCGGCGACGAGCGAGAAGAAGACGAAGACCGCGGCGGCCCCGACGACGGAGCCCAGTTCGGGGCGGCCCATCAGCCGGCGGGCCAGGGAGCGGTGCAGCAGCCGTTCGTCCTGGACCGGTGCCTTGAGGGTGGTGGTCATCGGGTACCCCGCTTCGTGTAGTCCTGCAGGGCGCCGGCGTCCTTCTTGGTGATCACCTGCGGCCCGGTGAGCACCGGCTTCCCGCCGCCGAGGGTGTCGGAGTTGTACTTGTACAGCCAGAGCAGGTCGACCGCCTCGTAGCCCTGGAGGTAGGGCTGCTGGTCGACGGCGAAGCCGAGGGTGCCGTCCTTGAGGCCGGACGCGACCTGGGCGTTGAGGTCGAAGGTGTCGATCTCGGCCTTGCTGCCGGCCTGTTCCCTGGCCTTGACGGCGGTGGGTGCGAAGGGTGCGCCGAGGGTGACCACGGCGTCGATGGACGGGTCGGCCTGGAGCTTGGACTCGATGGAGGACTGCACGTCGGGCATGTTGGTGCCCTCGACGTAGAGCTTCTCCAGCTTGCCCTTGAAGGTCTTGGCGGCGCCCGCGCAGCGCTGTTCGTGGCCGACGTTGCCCTGTTCGTGCAGGACGCACAGGGCCTTCTTGCGGCCGCGCCGGTTCAGCTCGTCGCCGACCGCCTCGCCGGCCACCGTCTCGTCCTGCCCGATGTGGGTGAGCGCACCGAACGCCTTGGACTCCTCGGCGCCGGAGTTCACGGTGATCACCGGGATGCCGGCCTTCTCGGCCTTCTCGACGACGTCCTTCATGGCGTTGGGCTTGGCGAGGGAGACGATCAGCCCGTCGACCTTCTGGTCGATGTAGGACTGCACCAGCTGGCTCTGCCGCTGGGCCTCCTCGTCGTGCCCGTAGACGAACTTGATGTTGTCCTTGGCGGCGGCCTGCTGGGCGCCGTTCTGCACGATGTCCCAGAAGGTGTCGCCGTCTCCCGAGTGGGTGACCATCGCAAACGTCCACCTGGGGGTGTTCACCGCGGCCTTGCCGCCGGCGACCTTGGCGGCGCGCTCGTCCTCGGCGCGCTTGCCGCCGGTGCTGCTGCATCCCGCCAGGGAGGCGCCGAGCACCGCCGCCAGCACGGCGCTCACGACGCGTCCCCTTCTTCGAACCCTTGCCACGAGGACTCGCCCTTCCCGCTGATCTCGCCGTGTCGGCTGCGTCGGTCGTATTCGCTGTGTGGGCCGCCCGGCCGGGGCGGGTGCGGTGCCGCACTCCGGCGCCGGCCGGCCGGGGCCAACCGGCCAAGTATCCGTTACCGGTGATCTGTCCCGGTTCATGGGGTCGTCCCGTCTTCCCTCTGGTCTCACCTGGTGCCTCGCCCGGTGTACTCGGTCAGCTGGGGTACGTCCTTCTGCGTCACCAGCGCGGGCCCGGTGAGCACCGGCTTCCCGCCGCCGAGGACGTCGGCGTTGGTCTTGTGCAGCCAGAGCAGGTCCACCGCCTCGTAGCCCTGGAGGTAGGGCTGCTGGTCGACGGCGAAGGTGACGTCCTTGGCCTTGAGCAGTTTGACCACGGCGCCGTTCAGGTCGAACGTCGCGATCTGCGCGCTGCTGCCGGCGTCCTGCTTGGCCTTGACCGAGAGCGCCGCGATCGGGGCGCCGAGCGTCACGATGGCGTCGAGCGACTTGTCGGACTGCAGCTTGGCCTCGATCGAGGACTGGGCGGCGGGGGCGTTGGTGCCGTCGACGTTGAGGTTCTCGACGGTCCCGTGGAAGCCCTTGCGGACGCCCGCGCAGCGGTCCTCCAGGGAGACGTTGCCCTGCTCGTGCAGGACGCAGAGGACCTTCTTCACGCCCCGGTGGTTCAGCTCCTCGCCGACCGCGCGGCCGGCCACCGACTCGTCCTGCCCGATGTGGGTGAGCGCCCCGTACGCCCGGGAGAACTCACCGCCGGAGTTGATGGTGATCACCGGGATGCCCGCGGCCTCGGCCTTGCGGACGGCGGCCTTGACGGCCTGCGGTTTGGCGAGGGTGACGATCAGCCCGTCGACCTTCTGGTCGATGTAGGACTGGATCAGCTCGGCCTGCTGGCCGCCCTCCTTGTCGTGGGCGTAGAGGAACTTCACGTGGTCCTTGGCGGCGGCCTGCTGGGCGCCGTTCTGGACGATGTCCCAGAAGGTGTCGCCGTCGCCGGCGTGGCTGACCATCCCGATGGTCATGTGGGTGCCGCCGGCCCCCTCGTCCTTGGCGTCCTGGCCGCCGGTGGCGCTGCACCCGGCGACCAGTGCGACGGTGGTCAGTAAAGCGGCGGCGCTGCGGAGGGTGAGCCGCCGGACGCCGGTCGTACGCACGCTGATCATCGTGGAACCGCCTTTTCTCCACGGCCGCCGGAATGCGGCTGGAGGAGTTGTAACGGGCGGCGCGGAGCCACGTCAATGCTTTGTCAGAACATTCTGACGAAAGCACATGGACGGGCGAACGTACGCCGTGGCCGGCCCCGGCGGGTCCCCCGCGGACCGCCCGCCGCCGTCACGGCCGTACGAGCAGCTGGAACTCGAAGGCGTAGCGCGATGCCCGGTAGACGTGCGAGCCGAACTCCACGGCGCGTCCGGTGTCGTCGAAGGTCGTCCGCTGCATCGTGAGCAGCGGGGCGCCCTCGGGCTCGTCCAGCCGCTGCCCCTCCTCCGCGGTCGCGGCCCGGGCGCCGACGGCCTGGCGGGCGCTGTGCAGGGTGATCCCGGCCGACCGCATCAGGCGGTACAGCCCGGTCTCCTCCAGTTCGGCGGTGTCCAGCCTCAGCAGGCCGGCGGGGAGGTGGTTGCGCAGGTGGGCGACCGGTTCGCCGTGGGTCAGCCGGAGCCGCTCGACCAGCGCGACCTCCGCGCCCTCGGCGATGCCCAGCGCGGCGGCGACCTCGGCGTCGGCCTCGATGGTGGTGTTGAGCAGCACCCGGGTGGCCGGTTTCTGTCCGGCCGCCTCCAGGTCGTCGTAGAGGCTGCTCAGCTCCAGCGGGCGCTTGACCTGGCTGTGCACGACCTGGGTGCCGATGCCGCGGCGGCGCACCAGCAGCCCCTTGTCGACCAGCGACTGGATGGCCTGGCGGACCGTGGGCCGGGACAGCCCGAGCCGGCCGGCCAGCTCGATCTCGTTGCCGAGCAGACTGCCGGGCGCCAGTTTGCCGGTCTCGATCGCCGCCTCCAGCTGCTGTGACAGCTGGAAATACAACGGGACCGGACTGCTCCGGTCCACGCTGAACTGAACGGGGCTCTCGGCGCCCAGGGCCTGTTCCGTATCGCGTTTCCCCACGTTCGCGAGCGTATCCGCCCGCACAGATGACGGGAAGTCCGGAGGTCACATTGTCCGGACATGGGCGGCAACCGTGCGGGCCGCGGCGGGCTACCAGGGCAGCGGGCAGCCGTCCCGGAAGAAGCCGCCCGTGGGGCCGTCGTCCGGCAGGGTCGCCGCCCGCACGACACCGGCCGCGCCCTCGGCGACCGGCCGGCCGCCCGGCCCGCCCATGTCGGTGGCCACCCAGCCCGGGCAGACCGCGTTGACCAGCACGCCGTCGGCCCGCAGCTCGGCGGCCAGCATCCGGGTGAGCGCGTTGAGCGCCGCCTTGGACGCGGTGTACGCGGGGGTGCCGCCGCCCATGTTGGTCAGTGAGCCGGCCTCGCTGGAGACGTTGACCAGCCGCGGATGGTCCGAGGCGCGCAGCAGCGGGGCGAACGCGATCGCGGTGCGCCACGGCCCGTAGAGGTTGGTCTCGGCCACCTCGCGCACCCGGGCGAGATCGGCGGTGACGGCCCGCTGCCCGGTGTCGTAGCCGATGGCGGCGTTGTTGACCAGCACGTCCAGCCGGCCGAAGCGCTCGGCGACCTCGGCCGCGGCCGCCGCCACCCCGGCGTCGTCGGTGACGTCCATGCGCAGCGGCCGGACGTCCCGGCCCGCCCCGGGAGCGCCGCGCAGTTCCGCGGCCGCCCGCCGCACGGCGTCCGGCGCGCGCCCGGTCAGCAGCACCGTGTACCCGCGCGCCGCCAGCTGCCGGCACACCTCGCGGCCGATACCGCGGGTGGCGCCGGTGACGAGGGCGACGGGTCCGGTGGGAGGGTCGGCGTCCATGGGGCCATCTTCCGTCCCCGATCTCCTGCGCGTCCAAGGCCGTTTCTGATAACCCATGGCTATGGATGCTCATCTGCGGGACCTGCGCTACTTCGTCGTCACGGCCGAGGAGTTGAACTTCACCCGGGCCGCCGAGCGGCTGTTCATCTCCCAGCCGGGGCTGAGCAAGCAGATCCGGCAGCTGGAGGACGGGCTGCGGGTGAAGCTGTTCGTCCGCGACCGGCGCACGGTCACGCTGACCGCGTCCGGTGCCGCGCTGCTGCCCCGGGCGCGGGAGCTGGTCCAGCTCTGGGACGAGGCGCAGCGTGCGGTCAGCGACGCGGCCGCCGCGGAGGCCGCCGTGCTGACCCTGGGCATCTCGACGAGCACCGGCCGCGGGCTGCTCCCCGCGATCCGCACGCGGCTCGCCGAGCGCCGCCCCAACTGGCGCCTCCAGGTGCGCCAGATCGACTGGGCGGACGCCACCGCCGGGCTCGCCGGCGGCGAGACGGACCTGGCGCTGCTGTGGCTGCCGTTCCCCGGGCAGGAGGAGTTCGCCGTGCAGGTCGTGGCCACCGAACCGCGGTGGGTGGCGCTGCCGGCCGGCCACCCTCTCGCCGAGGCCGCCGAGATCCCGTTCGCCGCGCTGCTCGACGAACCGTTCCTGGCGCTGCCGGAATCCGCCGGGGCGCTACGGGACCACTGGCTCGCGGTGGACGAACGGGGCGGCCGGCCGGTACGCATCGGCGGGGTGGTCGCCAACGCGGACGAGACCTTCGAGTCGGTGGCCGAGGGCCTCGGCGTGGTCCTGCTGTCGGCCGGGAACGCCGCGATCTACCGGCGTCCCGGAGTCGTCGCCCGCCCCGTCACCGGCCTGACGCCCGCCCAACTCGCCCTGGTCCGCCGCCCGGACGACCACCGCACCGTGCTGCGCGACGTCCTCGACGCCGTCCGGCACCACCGGTCGCCATCCGTCACCCCCTGACCGAGAACCACACCCGTCCGCACGACCGCATGTCCGCGCGTCCGCTGTGAGGAGTTCCCATGTCCGTACGCCGGGTCGTCCCCGACCTCCGGTCGACCGCCCTGGAGGAGAACCGTGACTTCTACGGGCTGCTCGGCCTGGAGGAGGTCATGAACCAGGGCTGGGTCATGACGCTGGCCGCGCCGGCCAACCCCACCGCCCAGCTCACCTTCCTGACCGCGGACCGGACCGCTCCGGTCACCCCCGACCTCAGCATCGAGGTCGACGACGTGGACGCGGCCTACGCCACCCTGCGGGCCGCGGGCGCCACGATCGTCCGGCCCCTCGCGGACGAGGAGTGGGGCGTACGCCGCTTCTTCGTCCGCGACCCGGACGGACGGGTCGTCAACGTCCTGGGACACACGGTCAGTCGGCCCTGACGGCGAACGGACCCCCGTCCCCGAAGACCCGCTCGGCGAACCGCTCGCCGATACGGCGATGACCGGCCGGGTCCGGGTGGAGCGCGTCGGGCAGCGGCAGTTCGGCGTGGTCCGCCTCGCCGTAGAGCACCCGGCCGTCGAGGTAGTGCAGGTTGGGGTCGTCGGCCGCCCGCGCGGCGGTGATCCGGGCCAGCTCGTCCCGGATGCGGTTCAGCGTGAGGCGCCCGGGGTCCTTGGGGTCGCCGAGGGCCGTGAAGCGCAGCGTCCCGGAGCTGAAGTCCGGTGCGCCGGGCCCGGGGGTGTCCTCGTGGACCGGGCACAGGACGGCCGACACGACCAGCAGCGGCGCGGTCGGGTGCCCCTCACGGATCGTGTCGAGGAAGCCGTGGACCGCCGGCCCGAAGGCGCGCAGCCGCATCAGGTCGTGGCCGACCAGATTGATGCCGATCTTGACGCTGATCAGGTCCGCGGGGGTGTCCCGCATGGCGCGCGCGGTGAACGGGTCCAGCAGGGCGTTGCCGCCGAAGCCGAGGTTGATCAGCTCCACCCCGCCGCGGGCGGCGGCCAGCGCCGGCCAGGTCGCGGTGGGCCCTTCGGCGGAGGAGCCGTGGCTGATCGAGCTGCCGTGGTGCAGCCAGACCCGGCGGCCGTGGTCCGGGGCGGCCTCGACCGGGGCGTCCGTGCGCAGCGCGATCAGCTCGGTGGTCTCCGTCTGCGGCAGCCAGATCTCGATGTCCTTCACACCGGCGGCCAGACCGGTGAACCGGAGGGTGCCGGGCGGGCCGGGGCGGGTGACGATCGCCTGGGTGGCCATGTCGATGGTGCGGACGTTGCCGGCCGCGACACCGGCCCGGGCGGTGAACCGGCCGTCCACGACCAGGTCGTACACGCCGTCCGGCTGGGGCGGGGCGCCCTCGTAGACCGTCTTCGTGGGGAGCGTGTCCAGCTCGACGGCGGTGGCGCGGGTGCGGAACACCAGCCGTACGCCGGAGGGCTGGGACTCGACCATGGCCAGGTAGTCGTCCGGCCACTGCTGACGGGCCCACGCGGGCAGCCGGTGCGGCAGCACGCCGTGCGCGGTGCGCTCCACCTCCAGGGCGCCACGCAGGAAGTGCGGTTCCACGGGAGTGGTGATCCAGTCGGTCACGTGGGCCTGCCTGCGGGGGTCGGGAACGTCCGGGGGACGCCGTCGAACGGAAGGATCATGACCATCAGCCTGCCCGTCGTATGCCCGTTTCGCACCCGCATTTCCTCAGCCGCCGCCGGCCGGACCGTTCCCGGCCGGGTCACCGCCGGCCGGACCGTTGCCTGCCGGACCGTTGCCGGCGGGTCCGTCGAGGGACAGCACCGTGCCCTGAGCCACCGCGCACAGGCGCTCGGTGCCGTCCGCGTCGAGCACCGTCAGATCGCACCGGCACACGGCCTGCCGGCGGCCGGCGTGGACGACCTCGGCGCGGGCGCGGAGCGTACGGCCGCGCGCCGGCCGCAGGTACTGGATGGAGAAGCCGCCGGTGACGATGGCCGGGCCCAGGGCGGTGGCCGCGGCGAACGTGAGGGTGTTGTCGGCGGCGTACGACAGCACCCCGCCGTGCACGAACCCGTACTGCTGGAGCAGTTCCTCGCGGATGTCCAGCTCCAGCGTCGCCCCGCCGTCCCCGAACGCGGTGAGCCGCGCCCGCAGCAGTCTGCTGAACGGCTGCTCGTCCAGGCCCTTTTGAGCCGTCGCGAGATCGAAGGCCGCGGCGGGATCGAAGGCCGCGGCGGGATCGAAGCCGGCGCCGCCCCGCTCGGTTTCCGTCATCACTCCCCCATCCAGGCGTTCTCGTACTTCCGGTAGGTGCCGTCGTGGGTGGCCAGATGTACCCACTGGTTCACATAGGCGGTGAAGTCGTGGTCGCCCCGGGGCAGCGCATAGGCCTTCTCGGAGAAGGTGAAGGGCTTGTCCGGGTGGACCGAGCAGAGTTCGGGGTGGAGCTTGGCCTGATAGCGGGTCTCGCTGGCGTCGGTCATCATCACGTCGGCGCGGCCCGCGATGATCTCGTCGAAGATCGTGGTGTTGTCCGGATGGACCTTCAGGGTCGCGTGCTTGATGTGGGCGCGGGCGAACTCCTCGTTCGTGCCGCCAGGGTTGACGATGACGGTCGTGCCGGGGCGGTCGATCTGCTCCAGCGTGCCGTACTTGTCCTTGTCCGCGCAGCGCACGATCGGGGTCTTGCCGTCCGTGCGGGTGGGCTCGCTGAAGGAGACCGCACGGGCCCGCGCCAGGGTGATCGAGACGCCGCCCATGGCGATGTCGCAGCGCCCGGCCGACAGGTCGCCGACCAGTCCGGCCCAAGTGGTCGGGACGTAACGGGGCTTGGCGTCCAGGCTCCGGGCGAGGTCCCGGGCCATGTCGATGTCCACCCCGCGGTAGGTGCCGGTGCCGGGGTCGCGGTAGCTGAAGGGGCGGTAGTCGCCGGTGGTGCACACCCGCAGCTCCCCGCGCCGCGGAACAGTGTCGAGCGCCGACACCTGCCGTCCGTGGGCGGGAGCGGGCCTTCGTGCCGGGGCGGGGGCGCCGGACGCCGCCGGGGCGGCTGCGGTGACGGCGAGCAGACAGGCGAGGGCGGAGAGGGTGACGGCACGCTTCATCGGGTCTCCTGGGGCTCCTTGGGCCGCGGGCGCGGGGCTGACGCCTCATCGGATGATCGCGCGCTCAGCCTGGCAGAGCCGGTGATCGACGTGAAGCCCCTGCCCGGGGACCGGGACGCCCGGCCGGTCGGCCGGCCGAGCGGGGAGGGTGGGAGCCGGCCACCCGTCAGCGCGTCGGACCGGCGGGGCCCGGCAGCCGTCAGGTCGGGCCGGTGGACCGGCCGCCGGCCGTCAGTCCGTCAGTCCGTCAGTCGCCGTACAGGCCGTCCTCGTCGTCGCCCGCCGTCCCGTCCTGGGTGGCTTCGGCGAGACGGGCGAGGAGCACGGCGGCGCGCTTGGCGACGGTGTCGCGGTCGCCTTCGGAGAGGGCGGCGCCCATGCCGACGGCGGCCGCCCCGGCGGCGATCCACTCGGGTGCGCTGTCGACCGTCACCCCGCCGGTCGGCAGCAGCGGCGCCTGCGGCAGTGCCGCGCGGACCTCCCGGAGCCAGGACGGGTCGTGCGCCGAGGCGGGGAAGAGCTTGAGGGCGTCCGCGCCGAGCTCCAGGGCGCGGACGATTTCGGTGGGCGTCGAGACACCGGGGAAGACCGGGACGCCATAACGGTGCGCGGTGCGGATGACCTCGGGATCCAGGCTGGGCGAGACCAGGAAGCGGGCGCCGGCGTCGACCGCCATCCGGGCCGACATCGCGTCAAGGACCGTGCCCGCGCCGATGACCGCGTCCTCACCCAGCTCACGCGTCAGCGTCGTGACCGCCTCCAGCGCGAAGGGGGTGGTCAGGGATATCTCCAGGGTCGTGATGCCGGCCGACAGCAGGGTGTCGGCGGTGGCGCTCGCCTCGTCGTAGGTCTTGCTGCGAACGATGGCGAATACGCGCTGCGCCAGTGCGGCCCGGGTGATCTCCCAGCGATACACGGCAGTTCGCCGTCCTTCCTTGTCTGCGACACACCATGCCGGACCGCCCGGCCATGGCGGATACGGCACTTTCCCGGGCGCGCCGCAGCAGCTGACCCCACATGGTCCCTTGTCCGCCGATGCCCGCCCGCTCCTCGTTTCCACCGAAACGCTACCGGGAACCACCGACAATCCTCTCTCGGGGGGTGCGCCCCGCGCGCCCCTTCTGCCAAGAAATGCGAGAAGAGCGAGGTCAGAGGGGGCGCACGGCAAAGCGGCGGCCGGGGTGCGCAAGGCACCCCGACCGCCGCGGCGGATGGTTTCGGGTCGTTCGTGCGACCCGTGCGCCGGCTGAGCCGGTCTCAGCAGTTGCGGTCGACCAGGTCGAACGTGGAGTAGTGGTCGGCGGTGTAGTAGTCCTCGTCCTTCTTCTCACCGGCCACGATGCGCCGGGCACCGCGGTCGGGCGAGCCCGGGGTGATGACCGTGTACTCGTGGTAGTAGCCGGTGCTCTGCTTCGGCAGGATGCCTTCGCGGTTGTCGAAGACCGTCCCGTCCTTCGGGTACGGGAAGGGGCCGCCCTTGGCGATCAGGTCGAGGGTGTCATGGGCCTGCGAGGGCAGCTTGGAGTAGCAGACGCTGCCGACGTCCTTGACGTGCACGGCCGTTGCGTACGCCGTCGTGGCGTGCGGGGCGGCCGTGGCGGAGGGGGTGGCGGCGACCGCGGTCCCGCCGAGGAGAAGAGCCGATGCGAGGGCGCCCGCGGCGCCGATCCTGGTAATCCGTGGGGGGATTCTCATGCCTCCCAGAATGACGCGCGTAGACATGGCCCTGTCAATCCCAAGAGGCCGATGTTTCCCGGGAGTTCACACGGTCGCCCCAACTGGAGGCCCGAAAAATCCCGATGTCCCCTTCGGTCCCCACCAGGCATGATGAGCGCGCGGACGATCACCGAGGGGTGAACGGACCGGCGGTGCCACGGACGGTCCGTCAGCACCGCGCGGCGACGAGAGGGAGGGTTTTCCATGCGGGTCAAGGACTTCGACCACCTGGTGCTCAAGGTGCGGGACATCGAGCGGGCGCTGGACTTCTACTGCGGTCCGCTCGGACTGGAGCCGGTGCGGGTCGAGGAGTGGCGGGCCGGCGAGGCCCCGTTCCCGTCGGTGCGGATCAACCCCGTCACGATCATCGACCTGATCACCCGCCCCGAGGACGAGCCGGGCGCGGCACCGGCCACCAACGTGGACCACATCTGTCTCGTCGTGGATCCGCTGGACTGGCAGGAGGTCATCGACTCCGGCGTCTTCACCACCGTCCTGGAGGGGCCGGTCGGCCGCTACGGCGCGCGCGGCGACGCCCAGTCGATCTACGTACAGGACCCGGACGGCAACACCGTCGAGCTGCGGTGGTACCCGGAGGACGCCGACCGGTCCTGACCGGGGCACCGGTCCGGCCTCGGGACATCGCACGGGGATGCCTCAGGGGCTTTTGCCTCTGAGGCAAAACTTTTGCCTGCCAGGCCGCATCTCGCTATACCGGTGCTATGTCCGAGCTCCCCGACGAGCCTCCCGGCGTCCCGCCGGCCGAGCTCCCCACCGTCGCGCCGCGCCTGCGCGACCTGCGGCGACGCAGTGGTCTCACGCTGGAGACGGCGGCCCGGCTGGTCGGGCTGTCGCCCGCGCACCTGTCCCGCCTGGAGACCGGCCGGCGGCAGCCCTCGCTGCCGATGCTGCTGGCGCTCGCGCGGACGTACGGAACCACGGTATCCGACCTGCTGGGCGAGACCGCCCCGGAGCGGGACCCGATCATCCGGGCGGACCGCGCCGAGCCCTCGGAGGCCGGCGGCTGGACGTACTGGACCGTGGGCGGCGCCGGCCGCGCCCTGCAGGCGCTCCGGGTGCACGTGCCGCAACGCGCGCAGGGCGAGCTGGTGCGGGTGCATCCCGGCGAGGAGTGGCTCTACGTCCTCAAGGGACGGCTGCGGCTGACGCTCGGTGCGGCGGCGCACGTGCTGGCCCCGGGGGACGCGGCGCACTTCGACTCGCTCACCCCGCACCGGATCGCCGCCGACTCCCGGGGCGGCACGGAGCTCCTGTTCGTCCACACGCTGCTGCAGAGCGGCGCCGCCGAGCTGTGTCTGGGCGACGACGCGAGGTACCGCGGGGTGTGAGCCCGCGCGCCGCCCGAACGAAAGGACCGTACGCCGTGCCCGACCGGACCCCGACCGATCTCCCCTCCGGCCCCTCCGCCGTCCCCGCCCGCTACGTCGAGAACAAGCCACCCCGCGGACTGTATGTGCGGGTCTTCATCTACGTCGTCGCCACGCACGTCCTGCTGGCCTTCATGAGCCTGCTCGTCATCATCGCCAAGTCACGCTGACCGCCGACCGCGCGGACCCGGCCCGTGGCTCCGGCCCCCGGGCCGCCACGCCCGGCAACGTCCATCCCTTCGGTCCGAAAGTCCATTGCCCCGGTGTGCCCCGCGGGTGAAGCCTGCTGCCGCGCAGTCCTGGCACCAGACTCGTCCCCGGACCACGTTTCCGTACCTCGTCCCTGCACCTCGTCGCACCGAGGAGGACCGAAGGATGCACCGTACGCGCACCGCGGCGGCCACCACGCTGGCCATGGCGCTGGCCGTCCTGCCCCTCACGGGCATGGCCGGACCGCCGGGCACCGGCCGGAGTGCGGACCGGGAGAGCACCGGCGACCGGACCGCGGCCGCCGGCGCCATCACCCCCGTCCCGCAGTCCGCGCACCGCCTGCCCGGCCGGGCGGTCATCACCCCCACCACCACCGTCGTCGCCGGGCCGAAGGCCGACACCGCCGCGCTGGAACTGGTCGAGCGGTCGCTCCAGGCCGCCGGCGCCGACCGCGTCGTACGGGCCGGCCGGGCGCCCGGAGGCGGGCAGTTGACGGTCTACGTGGACGGGCCGGACGCCGTCCGGACGCTCCGCGACCTGGGCACGCAAGGCACCGACGGGCTGCCCGCCGAGGGCTACGCACTCGCCGTCGGCGCCGGCCGGATCGCGCTGGCGGGCAAGGACGCCACCGGCACCTACTACGCCGCGCAGTCACTCCGACAGCTGCTGCCGCACCGCGACCACCCCGGCGGGCAGGTGCCGGGCACCGCCGTACGGGACTGGCCGGCCACCCCGCTGCGCGGCGTCATCGAGGGCTTCTACGGCACGCCCTGGTCGCACCGCGCCCGGCTCGACCAGCTCGACTTCTACGGCGCGCACAAGATGAACACCTACGTCTACTCGCCGAAGGACGACGCCTACCTCCGGGAGAAGTGGCGCGATCCCTACCCCGCGGACCGGCTCGCCCAGCTCAAGGAGCTGGTGGACCGGGCCCGGGCCCGCCATGTGGACTTCACCTACGCCCTCTCCCCCGGCCTCTCGGTCTGCTACAGCTCGGACGCCGACCTCAAGGCGCTGACCGCCAAGTTCCAGACACTGTGGGACATCGGCGTGCGCGACTTCGCGGTACCGCTGGACGACATCAGCTACACGCACTGGAACTGCCCGGCCGACCAGGAGAAGTTCGGCACCGGCGGCGGGGCGGCCGGCGCGGCGCAGGCCCATCTGCTCAACCGCGTCAACCAGGACTTCATCGCCCGGCATCCGGGTGCCCGCCCGCTGGAGACGGTGCCGACCGAGTACTACGACGTGAAGCCCACGCCGTACAAGAAGGCGCTCGCCACCCAGCTGGACAAGGACGTGGTGGTGGAGTGGACGGGCGTCGGGGTGATAGCGCCCACCATGACCGTCACCCAGGCCGAGCAGGCCCGGGAGGTCTTCGGCCACCCGATCCTGACCTGGGACAACTACCCGGTCAACGACTACGTGACCAGCCGGCTGCTGCTCGGCCCGTTCAACGGCCGGGAGAAGGGGCTGCCCGGGAAGCTGGCGGGGATCACCGCCAACCCGATGATCCAGCCCGCGGCGTCCAAGATCGCGCTGTACACCGTGGCGGACTACGCCTGGAACGACCAGGCCTATGACGCCCGTACGTCCTGGGGCGCCGCGCTCAACGAGCTGGCCGGCCCCGACGCGGGGACCCGACGGGCCCTGCGGGCCTTCGCCGACGCGAGCTACGCCTCCTCGCTCAATCCCCGGCAGGCGCCCGAACTGGCCGCCGCCCTCGACCGGTTCCGCGAGGACGGGAACGCCGGGCGACTGGACGCGGTGCTGCGCACCCTCCGCGACGCGCCCTCGGTGCTGCGCGCCCGGCTGGCCGACCGCGGCTTCGTCGACGACAGCGGCCCCTGGCTGGACGCGACCCACGCATGGGGCATCGCGGGACGCAGCGCCCTGGCACTGATCGAGGCGACGAAGGCCGGCGACGAGACCCGGGCGAAGGAACTGCGGGAGCGCATTCCGGAGCAGGTCAAGACCGCCAAGTCCTTCGTGTACGTGGACCTGAAGGGGAAGCGGGTTCCGGTGGTGGTGGCGGACAAGGTCCTGGACGCCTTCGTCGACGAGGCACTCGCCGGGCACGCCGGCTGACGCAGGAACGCGGGACGCGGCGGGCCGGCTCCGGCGCGCCGCGTCCGGGCGCATTGGCCCGGTCCACCGCGTCCCCCGTCCTAACCTGGGGCCCCGGCCCACCCCGGAGGAGACCGCCCCATGCCCCGACCACCCGCCCCCGGCGCCCCTCGCCCGGCCGCGGCCGCCGTGCTCGACGACGCGGTACGGGCGCTCGCCCCGGACGACGGCGCGAACCGGCTGGTCGCACGGATCGAGGCGGGAGAGGCGCCGCGTTCGGTGTTCGCGACCTTCGCCCTGGAGCAGCACCAGGTGATCACCGCCGACCGCCTCAGCTTCCGGCATCTGGCACGGCGGGCGGACGCGGATCCGCCGGTGGCCGACTTCTTCGAGCTGCTGGCGCAGGGCGAGACACTGGCCCTGCGCCAGCTGGCCGGCCTGACCGGCGCGTGCGGGCTGACCGCCCGGGACATCGACGACTACCAGCCGCGGCCCGGCTGCCAGGCCTATCCGTCCTACGCCGCACGGCTCGCCCTCGGCGCGGAGCCGGCGGACGTGGTGATCGCGCTGACCGCCAACTTCGCGGCCTGGACCCGCTGGTGCGCCGTCGTCGAGACCGCGATGCGGGACCACTACGGCTTCGCCGAGGAGGCCCGCGGCTTCTTCGGCTTCTTCGCCACACCGGCCCCCACGATCGCCGAACAGGCCCGCGCGGCAGTCCAACACGCCCTCGACACCGGCCAGACGGAGCCGGCCGTAGCGGTGCGCTACGGCCGGCTGTTGCAGGCGTACGAGCTGATGTTCTGGCGTTCCGTCGCGTAACGCGTTTGCGGGTGCCTCCCACGTACCTGGCTTTCCCGCCGCGGGGCGTCTCGCCGTTGCGCTTTGCGGCGCCCCGCACGTAGCCGTCTGTCCCGCCGCGGGTGTTGTTCGCCGTTGCGCCTGGCGGCGGGCGTTGTTTGTCGGGTGCGGTGCCGGCCCTCCAGACTTCGTCCTCCGGTCCAGCCCCTCCCGTGAGTGGGAGTTTCCAAGCTGGTTGGGGGCGGGCGTAATCCGTTGCCTGCGGGCGCGTGGGCACTACGTGCACCCCCACCGTCCTTAACTTTCCCTCTCACGGGAGGGGACGGGCCGGAGGGGCCGGTTGTGTGGACGTAAAGCGTCAGCAGTCCACACAACCGGCCCCGGAGGCCCGTCACCGCACCCGACACCCACCCAGCCCGCCGCAGGCGCAACGGCGAACAACACCCGCGGCGGGACAGCCAAGTACGTGGGAGGCGCCGCAAAGCGCAACGGCGAGCAACAACCGCGGCGGGTCAGCCAACTACGTGGGCGGCACCCCGAAGACGTACGAAGCCCGCATCCGTCAAAGAGCCATGCACCCGCAACCGCGCGATGCCCCCGTCCGGGAAGATGTCGAGCCGGACATGCGTGACGGCGGGCGCGCCGTCGAGCAGGAAGCGGTGTACCGAGTCGGGCTGGAGGCGGGTGCGGGGCAGGAGTTCGGTCCAGTCGCCGTCCTCGCCATCGCGGCCGGACAGGGCCGCCCAGCCGGCCGCGTTGCCCTTGAGGTAGCCGGTGTCGATCTCCACCGCGCGGATCACGGACTGCTCCGTGAGCCGGTAGCGGACCCAGTCGTTGCCGGTGCCGCGGCGCCGCCGGGTCTCCCAGCCGTCGTCCATCTTGCGGGAGCGGCCCGGCTGGATGGTGTGGGTGGGCGAGGAGTAGAAGCGGTCCGAGGCGTCCTCGACCCGGCCGCCGTTCTCCAGCGCGACCAGGTCGAAGGTGCCCAGTGCGGCGAGCCACTCGGGTGCCGGGACGACCTCGCCGTACACCCGCAGGCGGGCGATGCCGCCGTCGGGGTGCTGGTTGAGCCGCAGGTGGGTGAAGCGTCCGGTGGCGTCCACGGCGAAGCCGTTGGCGGCGTGGCCGGCGATGGCGGTGCGCGGGACGAGCGGCGTCCAGGTCACGTCGGCGGCGAGCAGTTCCTCGGGCGAGGGCGTGCCCTCGACGCAGGTGCCCTCGATGCTGACGGACTGCGGGTAGTTGCCGCGGAAGTGGGCGGTGTCGACGACGATGCCGTGGATCACGCCGGGCGCGCCGAGCCGGATGAGCGCCCAGTCGTGGTCCTCGTCCGCCGGGAACGGATGCGCGCCGTCGGTGCCGCGGCGGCGCCGGGTCTCCCAGCCGTCCATGATCTTGCCCTTGTGGCCGAACAGCTCGGGGTCGAAGTGGGCGGCCTCGGGCTTGAGCAGGTTCTCCCGCTCGGCGAAGAACTCGTCGTTGGCGGCGAGCACGCCGGCGCCGAGCCGGCGGTCGGCGAGGTCGGGGAGGTGGGTGAAGGGGAAGCCGGCCGCGCCGGGGGTGCGGTAGTCGGCGTACGGGTCGCCGCCCTGGTAGGGGCTGGCGTCGCCGGTGTAGCGGGGTATGCCGTCGGTGGTCATGCGCGGTGCGGCCTTTCGAGCAGTTCGCCGGTGGGTTCGGCGAGGGTGGTGCCGTCGTTGATCTGCCGGCCGCGCAGCCAGGTGGAGCGGACGACGCCGTAGAGGGTCCGGCCGGCGTACGCGGTGATCTTGTTGCGGTGCTGGAGGGCCTGCGGGTCGACGGTGAAGGTCTCGTCGGGCGCGAGCACCACGAAGTCGGCGTCCCGGCCGGCCTCGATGGCGCCCTTCCGGTCGAGGCCGACGAGGGCGGCGGGGGCGGTGGACATCCAGCGCACGACGTCATCGAGGCTGTGGCCGCGCTCGCGGGCGGCGGTCCAGATGGCGGGCAGGCCGAGCTGGAGGGAGGAGATGCCGCCCCAGGCCGCGCCGAAGTCGGCGGTCTTGAGGTCGGCGGTGGAGGGTGAGTGGTCGGAGACGATGCAGTTGATGGTGCCGTCGGCCAGGCCCTCCCACAAGGCGTCCTGGTTGGCGGCCTCGCGGATCGGCGGGCAGCACTTGAACTCGGTGGCGCCGTCCGGGACTTCCTCGGCGGTCAGGGTGAGGAAGTGCGGGCAGGTCTCGACGGTGACCTTGACGCCCTCGCGCTTGGCGGCGGCGATCAGCGGCAGCGCGTCGCTGGAGGACAGGTGCAGCACGTGGACCCGGGCGTCGAGCTGCTTGGCGAGCACGATGAGCCGGGCGATGGCGTCGTTCTCGGAGATGCGCGGGCGGGAGGCGAGGAAGTCGGCGTACTTGGGGCCGTGCGGCTGGGGGGCCTCGTCGAGGTGGCCGGGGTCCTCGGCGTGCACGATCAGCAGGCCGTCGAAGCCGGCGATCTCGCCGAGGGCGGCGGCCAGCTGCTCCTGGTCGACCGCGGGGAACTCGTCCACGCCGGAGGGCGACAGGAAGCACTTGAAGCCGAAGACCCCGGCGTCGTGCAGCGGGCGGAGGTCCTTGACGTTGCCGGGGATGGCGCCGCCCCAGAAGCCGACGTCGATGTGGGCCTTGCTGCGGGCGACCTCGCGCTTGGTGTCGAGGTGGGCCGTGGTGGTGGTCGGCGGCAGGCTGTTGAGCGGCATGTCGACGAGGGTGGTGATACCGCCGGCCGCGGCCGCGCGGGTGGCCGTCCAGAAGCCCTCCCACTCGGTGCGGCCGGGGTCGTTGACGTGGACGTGGGTGTCGACGAGGCCGGGCAGCAGGACGTCGTCGCCGACGTCCGTGAGCCGCGCCCCGGCCGGTACCTCGGCGTCGTGCGGCAGCACCGCGGCGATCCTGCCGTCCTTGACGGCGACGGACGCAGCGCGCGTGCCGTCCGGCGTCACGACGCGCGTGGAGCGCAGCACCAGCTCGATCTCGGACACCCGGTCCCCTCCTCATATCGTGTCTTCATGGTCGCGTGGCGGCGCGGCGGAATGTCGCCGGCGGCGCTACCGAATCCGGAATTCGGAATCTGGAATTCTGGATTCAACAGTCTGTTGAATGAGTCTTCACTCCGGACCCCGGCCCGTCAAGACCCTTCCGCGGCCACCGGCGCGACCGCCGGCCCGGCGACCCGGGCGTCGTCCGGCCGGTCCCCCGCTGCCGGGCCGACCTGCGCGGGGATGATGGCGTCCGGGATCGGGCCGGTCCCGGCCGGCACCCGGCCCCGGCGGGAGACCGCGGCGTAGATCCCGCCGGACAGCCCCATCCCGAAGATCCAGGAGAACGGCGCGAGCGCGTCGAAGGACGGGACCAGGGCGAGCGCGGCGGAGACCGCCGCGGCCGGGAGGAAGGCGATCACGGCCTTCGGGTTGTAGCCCCGGCGGTAGAAGTAGGCACCCGCGGCATCGGCCGAGAAGAGCGCGTCGACGTCGATCCGGCCCCGGCGCACCAGGTAGTAGTCGACGAGGAGGATCGCCACCAGCGGACCGAGGAAGGCGCCCAGCGCGCCGAGGAAGTACTGGATCACCAGCGCCGAGGAGTACAGCTTCCAGGGCATGACGACGACGGCCAGCACCGCGGTGATCATGCCGCCGCGCTTGAAGTCGAGGTACTTCGGCGCGAGGTTCGCGAAGTCGTAGGCGGGCGAGACGAAATTGGCGACGACGTTGATGCCGATGGTGGCGACGATGAAGGCGAGTGCGCCGATGACGGTGACCACCGGGTCGTCGATCTTCTGGATCACCTTCACCGGGTCGTAGATCGCCTCCCGGAAGACCGCGATGGTGCCCGCGGTGACCAGTACGGCGACCACCGCGAAGGCGGTGAAGTTCACCGGCAGGCCGATCAGGTTGCCGCGGCGGTAGGAGCGGTGGTCGGGCGTGAAGCGGGCGAAGTCGGCGTAGTTGAGGACCAGGGTGAGGAAGGTGGCGACGGTCAGGCTGACCGCTATCAGGCTCTGATGGAGCTGCGCGGAACCGCTGAGCCCGGTGAGGCTGCGGGTCAGCGAGATCTCCCCGTGCGCCTTGACCACCAGGTAGACCGCGAGCGCCAGCACCACGAGCCAGACCACCGGCCCGGTCGCGAAGTCCTGGACCTTGCGGATGAACTCCATGCCCCGGGTGAGCAGTACGGCCTGCAGCCCCCACATCACCATGAACGCGACCCAGCCCAGGGTGGACAGGCCGAGCACCGAGTTGCGGTTGTAGACCTCCAGGCCCGGCGCGATCTGCAGGGTCAGCAGGACCACGGCGGTCGAGGCGAGCCAGGTCTGGATGCCGTACCAGGCCACGGCCATGACCGCCCGGAGGAGGGCGGGGATGTTGGCGCCGTAGACGCCCCAGCTCGCGCGGGCCAGTACGGGATAGGGCACGCCGGTCCGGTGGCCGGCATGGCCCATGCGGTTCATCAGCCGGTAGACGATCGTGATGCCGACCAGCAGGGCCAGGAACACCTCCCAGGCCGGCAGGCCCAGCACGAAGAGGCTGGCGGCGAAGGCGTAGTTGCTGATCGCGTGGGTGTCGGACATCCAGAGCGCGAAGATGCTGTACGTGCCCCAGGTGCGCTCGGGGGCCGGCGCGAGGTCGGCATTGAAGAGCCGCGGGTCCGGCTGCGGGTGCTGCGGGGATGTGGTCACGTGTCCTCCCAGGCAGATTGGGTGGAGCTTAGGCGATGGTTGTCAGATGTCTGATGTCTGTGCGGAAAAATCGGTGTGACATGAGGAGCCCCGGCCGCGCCCCAGGTCGAGGTGGGTACTCAGCGGCCAGGAGCCGATGCTCTTGGGCCGGGGCGGGGCGAAACTGCGGCCCCTGCTGGTGGTCAGCCCGATTCCGACGACCGCCTCGGCGAACTTCACCGCCGCCGCGACCCCGTCGACGACCGGCACCCCGAGCTCCGCCGCGACCTTCTCGTCCAGTCCGGCCATCCCGCCGCACCCGAGGCAGATGACCTCGGCGCCGGCCCGGACGACCGCACGGGCGGCCTCGATGATCACCTCGACCGTGCGCTCCGGGTCCTCCTCCAGCTCCAGCACCCCGAGCCCGGTGCCGCGGACGCCGGCGCAGCGCTGGAGCAGTCCGGCGGTCAGCAGCCGGTCCTGGATCTGCGGTACGGCGCGGTCGAGGGTGGTGACGACGCCGTAGGCGTGGCCGAGCATCATCGCCATCTGGGCGGCGCTCTCGGTGATGTCCAGGACGGGGACGTCGAGGAGTTCCTGGGCACCCTCCCGGCCGGGTTCCCCGAAACCGGCCATGACCAGGGCGTCGAAGGGGGTATCGAGAGTGGCGAGCCGGTCCAGGACGGCCGCGGCACTGAGGTAGCCCTCGAAATGTCCCTCGATCGACACGGGTCCCCACAGGGGTTCCGTGGCGAGAATCTCGGTGTCCGGGGCGGCGGCCGCGATGGCGGTGGCGCGGATCGACGCGGTCATGGAAGCCGTGGTGTTCGGGTTCATGACGAGTATGCGCATGACGCTCCAACGATTTGGAGGATTCCACAGAATGGACAGTAGGTTTCGCGCAGCAGAACGTAGCTACGGCCACTGGCACCGTCAAGGGATCGTGGCCAGCGGCCTGCACGACAGCCCCTACGGTGGGACAAAGAGGGCCTGACCGGCGAGAACGAGTGTGCGAAGGCCGATGTGTCAACGTGCGGGGACCGGTAGGCTGGCGCGGTCGGGCCCGGCGCCCGCAAGTCCCAGCCGAGACCGATCTGACCCGCCCCGAAAGGAACGCGACGTGCCGCCGTCCAGCGCCAGCACCTCCGCCGCCGAAGCCAAGCCCGCAGGCGCCAGCGGCGGTGTCCAGTCCCTTGAGCGCGCCTTCGACCTGCTGGAGCGGATGGCCGATGCCGGTGGCGAGGTCGGCCTGAGCGAGCTCTCCGGCAGCAGCGGACTGCCGCTCCCCACCATCCACCGCCTGATGCGCACGCTCGTCGCCTGCGGGTACGTCCGCCAGCAGCCCAACCGCCGGTACGCGCTCGGCCCCCGGCTGATCCGGCTCGGCGAGAGCGCGTCCCGCCTGCTGGGCACCTGGGCCCGGCCGTTCCTGGCCCGACTGGTCGAGGAGACCGGCGAGACCGCCAACATGGCGCTGCTCGACGGTGACGAGATCGTCTACGTCGCCCAGGTCCCGTCCCGGCACGCGGTCCGGATGTTCACCGAGGTCGGCCGCCGCGTCCTGCCGCACTCCACCGGCGTCGGCAAGGCCCTGCTGGCCAACCACGCGCCCGAGGAGGTCCGCGCGCTGCTCGGCCGTACGGGCATGCCCGCCGCGACCGAGAAGACGATCACCGACCCGGAGCACTTCCTGGAGGCGCTCGCCGACGTCCGCCGGCTCGGCTACGCGGTCGACGACAACGAGCAGGAGATCGGCGTCCGCTGCCTCGCGGTGCCGGTGCCCAACTCCCCCACCTCCGCGGCCATCTCGATCTCCGGCCCGACCGGCCGGGTGACGGAGGCCGCGACCGACAAGATCGTCCCGGTACTGCAGGACGTCGCGGCCCAGCTGTCGGTCGCCCTGGCCAACCAGACGCCGGCATAACGCCGCCCGCGAGAGTCCCCGGCCGGGGCGGCGCGCCCGTCCCGGTCACCGGCTTCATCGATCGCGGCCGCCCCGGTCACCGGCTTTGTCGAGCACCGGCCGCCCTGGTCACCGGCCGCCCGGCAGCGAACCGAAGCGGTCGATACCCGCGCGCACCTCGCCCAGCGCGGGCGAGAGCGCACTCACCGAACCGACCGCACCCGCGATCAGCAGCAACGAACGACGCAGCCGGGGCACCTCCGGCAACCCGTGACTGACCATCGCATCCAGCGCGGCCAGCTCCTCGTCGGCGGCCGCCCGGTCCGGTAACTCCCCGGGCAGCGCGGCCAGTTGGCGCCGCAGCCGGGCCACCGCCCCGCGCAGCTCCGCCACCCGCGGGTCCCCGTCGACCCCGGTCACCGGTGCGTCACCCTGCAGTTGTTCCACAACGACGGCGCCCTCCCGAGCCGTTGCCCGTCCCGCGATGCGGGACAGTTAACGCCACTGTGTGCTGCCTGCGCCACACGGAGCGCGAAAAAACCACCGCAGCCGAACTTCCCCGCCGCCCACCCCTCGGGGGGTGGGCGGGTGAGACAGCGCGGGTGCGGTGGTGCGAACGAGGTCGTGCGGGTCAGTCCTGCTTCGGCTGGACCGCGTTGCGCCAGACGCGGACGTCGACGGTCATGTAGCTGCTGGGGTCGGACTTGGGTGCGAAGCCCTTGAAGGTGATCAGTGCGACATGGCCGTAGTCCGTGGTCAGGCAGATCTGCGCGCCCTTGGTGAGCTGCTTGGTCAGGATGCTCTCGGTGAACCGGGTCTCGTTGCGGCAGGTGTCGAGCGAGCCCTGCTCGCCCGGGTTCAGCAGCACCAGCTTGCCGTTGTCGGTGGAGACCTGGTCGTCCGAGTAGCTGTTGTCCTGGTAGGAGAAGTCGACGTCGGTGTCGTTGTCCGAGTTCGTCGGCTTCATCGACTCGTCGGCCATCGACAGGTGGTAGTCGTCCGGCAGGTTGATGTCCTTGAAGTCGACCGGCTTCGGGTCCTGCACGGGTGCGGCCGGTGTGCTCGTGCCGTCCCCGCCCGGCGTCCCGGTCGGGTCCGCGCTCGGCGTCGGCGAGGCGCCGCTGGTCTTGGCCTTGGTGCTGCCGTCGGCCTGGTCCTTCTTCGTCTGGCCGTTGTCCTTCATCAGCGCGTAGACGACCCCGCCGCCGGCGCCGGCGAAGGCCAGCAGGCAGACCAGCACCAGCGCCGTGACCAGGCCCTTGCGCTTCTTCTTCGGCGGCTGCGGGGCCGGCGCGGCGGCGGCCGGGTAGGCGGCGGTGGGGCCGGTGGCCGTCGGGCCGGCCGGGGTGGCAACGGTCGGGGCGGACGCGGTGGGCGTGGGACCCGTGGCGGCGGGCGTCCCCTGCGCGGTGGCGCCGACGGTCGGCGCGTAGGCCGCGGGGCCGAAGCCCGGCGGCGGGGTCTGCGGGTGGTTCACCTCGGTCGGCACCGGCGGGACCGCGGGCGCCGGCTGGACCGGCGGCTGGGCGGGCGGCACGGGCGGCTGCGCCGGCCGGGCCGGGGCGCCCGCGGTCGGTGCCTCCAGCGGGGGCGGCGGGGTCTGCACGGGTGCCGGGGCCGCGGTCCGCGTGGTGATGTCGGCGGCGACGGCGCTGGGCAGCCAGTCCTCGGGACGGCGCAGCTGGGTCTGCCCGGAGGCGGCCCCGCACAGCTCGATCACCTCGGCCACCGACGGCCGGTCCGCGGCGTCCTTGGCGAGGCAGCGGCCGACCAACTCCCGCAGTTCCTCGGGGAGTCCGGTCAGGTCCGGCTCCTCGTGGACGATGCGGTAGAGCACGCCGTGCGAGGTGCCCTCGCCGAACGCCGGGGTGCCGATCGCCGCGTACGCCGCGACCTGGCCCAGCGCGAAGACGTCGGTGGCCGGGCTGATGGCGCTGCCGGCGGCCTGTTCGGGCGCCATGAAGGTGGGCGTGCCGACCGTGACGCCACTACTGGTGAGCGACGTCGCGTCGGCGGCCCGGGCGATACCGAAGTCGATCACCCGCGGGCCGTCCGCGGCCAGCAGCACGTTGGACGGCTTGAGGTCGCGGTGCACGATGCCCGCGCCATGGATGACCTGCAGGGCCTCGGCGATGCCGGCGACCAGCAGCAGGACCGTGGGGACCGGGAGCCGGCCGTGTTCGGCGACCGCCGCGGAGAGCGAGGGACCGGGGACGTAGGCGGTGGCGAGCCAGGGGCTCGGACCGTCCGCGTCGCTGTCGATGACCGGCGCGGTGAACAGGCCCTGCACCCGCTGTGCGGACTGCACTTCCTGCTTGAAGCGGCGGCGGAACTCCGCGTCCTCGCTGAACTCGGGCCGGATCACCTTGATGGCCACCGGCCGCCCGCCGGGCGTGTACGAGAGGTAGACCTTGCCCATGCCGCCGGCGCCGAGCTTGGCCGTGAGGCGGTAGCCCGCGATCGCCCGCGGGTCGTCACCCTCCAGCGGCTGGAAGATCCCGGACGAGCCCACACTGTTCACCACGAACGTCCCCCGACTTCAGAAAATGGCCCGGTCTGCCCCACCGGCAGACAGCCACGATTGCCCGCAACGGGGCAGAACCTTATCCGGCCGCACGCGGCACCGTGACATCGCCGGCCGACAGGGGGGCACCTTGTCCGAAGCGCCGGTTTCGCGACCGCATTTCACGGCAGGCCCGGCCGCGGTCGGGGCTTGGCCGCGGGTATCAAGGGCGCGCCGGCGCACCGTCACGCGGCCGTTCCCCGTAGCGAACTGACCATGTGTCATGAGCCGGGTGTACATACGTTCCCCATGCCACCCGTTGGCGTGGGCGTGGCCGGATCGATGCGTACAGGGGGGCAAGTTGGAGCATTCTTCCCTCCGAGGAAATATCCGGCATATCACTGGATCGGAGAAACGGCATGGAGCCCCACATCGGCCCCGACACCGGACCGAACCGTCGCGACATCAGCGTCGTCCAGCTCATCTGCCGCGCGTACGGCCTTTCCGATGCCTCGGAAATCACCCTGGAACACATACACCGTTATGTGAGCGAGCGGCGGCGCGCGGAGGACGGCACACACCGCCTGCGGGACCGGTTCCGGCCGAGCATTCCCCGCCAGCGCTCCGTCGATGACGCGGCCTGATCCCGCGGGCGACGACGGCCAACGGCCCGCGACGCACGGTGCCATGAGGTAAGCAGTCCCCATGGCACCGACATCGCCGAACGCAACCTCCGAAGCGGACCACACCTCCGAAGCGAACGAACCCCCCGAAGCGAGCGGAACCGCGGAAGCGAGCGGAGCCTTCGAGGCGCCGCAGGCGCAGTCCGCGACGCCCCGGCCCGAGGGGAGGGTGGCCGGTCTGCTGCTCGCCGCGGGCGGCGGCCGACGTCTGGGGGGACGACCGAAGGCGCTGCTCGACCACCGGGGACGGCCACTGGTCGAGCACGCGGCACGGGTCCTGCGGGACGGCGGCTGCCGGCCGGTGCACATCGTGCTCGGCGCGGCCGCCGACGCCGTACGCACCCGGGCCGACCTCGCGGCGTACGGCGTCTCGGTCAACCCCGACTGGGCGCAAGGCATGGGCTCGTCGCTCCGGGTGGGGCTCGCCGCGCTGGCCGGCGAGGGGGCGGACGCCGTGGTGGTGTCGCTGGTCGACCAACCGGGCATCGGCGCCGCGGCGGTGGCCCGGCTGATCGCGGCCCACGCCGGGGGCGCGGACCTGGTGGCGGCCGCGTACGACGGCCGGCGCGGCCACCCCGTCCTCTTCGGGGCCGGGCGCTGGGCCGGGATCGCCGCGAGCGCGGAGGGCGACCGCGGCGCCCGCGCCTACCTCCAGCAGCACGTGAACGCGCTCACGCTGGTGGAGTGCGGCGACATCGCCGAGCCGTACGACATCGACACCCCGGAGGACCTGTACCGCCTGGAGTGAGGCCCGGCCGGCGCGGTTCACCGGGCCCGCACACCCGTGGAGGGACCGTAATGGAGAGTGACCGGCGTGGCACCGAGAGCCATTCGATCACCACTTCTGTCGACCCTGAGAATCTCGACATCAACAAACCATTGAAGTTCCGCGATAAGGAAACTAGTCTCCACTGGTCAGAAGCGCCCTGAATCCAGACGGCGCCCGCGACCGTATCTCGGAGCCCGCGGCACCCCGTGCCGCCCGTGTCCCGGCGGCCGCCAGGCACCGCCGCTGAATGGAGTGACAGCTCATGTCCGCACCAGCGCCGTCCCCGCTGGCCATCGTCGAAGTCGACCCCGCCCACACCCCGGAACGGCAGGACGAGGTCCTCACCGACGCCGCGCTCGCCTTCGTCGCCGAGCTGCACCGCCGGTTCACCCCGCGCCGTGACGAACTGCTCGCCCGCCGCGCTGAGCGCCGTGCGGAGATCGCCCGGACCAGCACGCTGGACTTCCTTCCGGAGACCGCGCAGATCCGCGCCGACGACAGCTGGAAGGTCGCCGAGGCGCCCGCCGCGCTCAACGACCGGCGGGTGGAGATCACCGGTCCCACCGACCGGAAGATGACCATCAACGCACTCAACTCGGGCGCCAAGGTCTGGCTCGCCGACTTCGAGGACGCCTCCGCCCCCACCTGGGAGAACGTCGTCGGTGGCCAGATCAACCTGATCGACGCCTACGAGCGCCGGATCGACTTCACCGACCCGAAGTCCGGCAAGTCGTACGCCCTGAAGCCCGCCGAGGAGCTCGCGACCGTCGTGATGCGGCCGCGCGGCTGGCACCTGGCGGAGCGGCACCTCCAGTTCGAGGGCCGCCCGGTCCCCGGCGCCCTGGTCGACTTCGGCCTGTACTTCTTCCACAACGCCAAGCGGCTGCTGGACCTGGGCAAGGGCCCGTACTTCTACCTCCCGAAGACCGAGTCCCACCTGGAGGCGCGCCTCTGGAACGACATCTTCGTCTTCGCGCAGGACTACGTCGGCATCCCCCAGGGCACCATCCGCGCCACGGTCCTCATCGAGACCATCACCGCGGCGTACGAGATGGAGGAGATCCTCTACGAGCTGCGCGAGCACGCCTCGGGCCTGAACGCCGGCCGCTGGGACTACCTCTTCTCCATCGTCAAGAACTTCCGTGACGGCGGCGAGAAGTTCGTCCTGCCGGACCGCAACGCGGTGACCATGACCGCCCCGTTCATGCGCGCCTACACCGAACTGCTGGTCCGCACCTGCCACAAGCGCGGTGCGCACGCGATCGGCGGCATGGCGGCCTTCATCCCCAACCGCCGCGACCCGGAGGCCAACGAGAAGGCACTGGCCAAGGTCAAGAACGACAAGGACCGCGAGGCCGGGGACGGCTTCGACGGCTCCTGGGTCGCCCACCCCGACCTGGTCCCGGTCGCCCGCGCGTCCTTCGACGCGGTCCTCGGCGACAAGCCGAACCAGAAGGACCGTCTGCGCGAGGACGTCTCCGTCGCGGCGGCCGACCTCATCGCGATCGACTCCCTTGACGCCAAGCCCACTTACCAGGGCCTGGTGGACGCCGTCCAGGTCGGCACCCGCTACATCGAGGCGTGGCTGCGCGGCCTGGGTGCCGTCGCCATCTTCGGCCTCATGGAGGATGCCGCCACCGCCGAGATCTCGCGCTCGCAGATCTGGCAGTGGGTGGACGCCGGGGTCACCTTCGAGGACGGCAAGAAGGTGACCGCCGATCTGGTCCGCACGATCGCCGACGAGCAACTCGCCGCCATCCGCGGCGAGATCGGCGAGGACGCCTTCACCACCGGCAAGTGGCAGCAGGCCCACGACCTCCTGCTGAAGGTCTCCCTGGACGCGGACTACGCGGACTTCCTGACGCTGCCCGCGTACGAACTGCTCGGCTGAGCACCCCGCGAGAACGCCGAAGGGCCGGTACGGACCGCCGTACCGGCCCTTCGGCACGCCGCCAGCGGGTACCGCTTCCTGCCGCGGCGGGCGGAGGGCCGGTGGTGGATCCGGAGCTGCCACCGCCGTCCCGGGAGCGGAGGGCGGGGTGAGTGAGCCGGCCACGTACGCTTACCCCGTGACGATGCGCAAGGCGGTCGATGTGAGTGTCGACGCGATGATTGAGGACCTCAGGACACTCGTCGACATCGAGTCTCCCTCGCGCGATCTCGACGCCTTGCGGGCCTCCGCGAAAACGGTCGCCGCCGTCCTCGAGAACCGCCTCGGCGGGCGGGCCGTCCTGGTGGAGAGCGAGGCCGGACCGCATGTCCGCTGGTCAGGTGGCGGCGAGCCCAAGGTACTGATCCTCGGGCACCATGACACGGTGTTTCCGCTCGGGACCCTGGAGCGCCGCCCGTTCAGGGTCGAGGACGGGCATGCCACCGGGCCCGGGGTCTTCGACATGCTCGGCGGTCTGGTGCAGGCCGTTCACGGCCTGGCGGCGCTCGACGACCGGTCGGGCGTCGAGATCCTGGTGACCGCCGACGAGGAGGTCGGTTCGCGCTCCTCCCGTGCCCTGATCGAGGAACGGGCACTTGCGTGCGGCGCCGTGCTGGTCTTCGAGGGTGCCGCGGACGGCGGGGCCCTGAAGACCGGCCGCAAGGGCTGCGGCACGTTCCAGGTCCGCATCAAGGGCCGGGCGTCGCACGCCGGCCTGGAGCCCGCGGCGGGGGTCAACGCCCTGGTCGAGGCGGCACACCAGGTGCTGGACATCGCGGCGCTCGGCCGGCCCGGGATCGGCACGACCGTCACCCCGACCGTCGCGTCCGCGGGCACCCTCGACAACGTCGTCCCCGCGGAGGCGACCGTCGTCGTCGACGTCCGGGTCGAGTCCGCCGACGAGAAGGAACGCATCGAGTCCGCGTTCGCGGCGCTGGCTCCGCATCTGCCGGAGGCGGAGGTCACGGTGGAGGGAGGCATCGGTCGCCCGCCGATGCCCGAGTCGGCATCGGCCGAGCTCTTCGCGCTGGCCCGGCGGCTGCTTCCCGGTATCGAAGCCAGGGCGGTCGGCGGCGGCAGCGACGGCAACTTCACGGCCGCACTGGGGGTGCCGACGCTCGACGGCCTCGGAGCGGTCGGCGGCGGCGCGCACGCCGACCACGAGTACCTGGTCGTCGACACCATGGTGGAACGGGCGCACCTCGTCGCCGGACTGGTGAAGGCGATTCAGCAGGCGTAGGAGGGGAGGACGGGGCAAGCCCCCCGCCGGGCGTCCCGGGCCGCGAGGCCACCCTCGTGAGCGATCTGGCGGCGGACGAACGCGACGCCCTCAGCACGCTGTTGGAGAAGCTGATGACCGACGTCCGACGGCGCACGGCCCACGTCGAGGGCTGAGCCGACCCGTCAAGCGCGGTGGGTGGCGGCGTATTCGGCGAAGAAGGCCGCCTCGGCGAGCAGCGCGGCGCGGAGTTCGGAGAGCAGCACCCGCTCGTCGGGGGCGTGCAGGTTGCAGAGGTTGTCCTCGGCACCGAAGAGCAGGATCTCGGCGTCCGGTACGGCCCGGGCCAGGCCGTTGACGAGCGGGATGGAACCGCCGGTGGCGGTGTGGACGGGTTCGGCGCCCCAGGCACGGCGCAGGGCGGTACGGGCGGCGCGGTAGGCGGGGCCGTCGGTGGCCGCTTCGTATCCGGGGCCGGCGTCGGTGGGCGTGACGGTGAGGGGGATGCCGAAGGGGCGCAGGCGCGCCAGGTGGCGGACGAGGGCGGCCTGGGCCTCGTGGGGGTCCTGCCGCGGATGGATGCGGAGGTTGAGCTTGGCGCGGGCGTACGGGACGACGGCCGAGGCGCCGCGCTCGACGGACGGGGCGTCCAGGCCGGTGACGGTGAGGGCGGGGCCGCTCCAGAGGCGTTCGCCGAGGCCGCCGGAGCCGATGAGCGGGGTGCCGTGCGGGACGCCGGCCAGTTCGCGGAACTCGTCGTCGGTGAAGGTGGTGCCGTTCCAGGGTTCGCGGCGCAGGCCCTCGACGGCGACGTCGCCGTGCACGTCGTGGAGGGTGGCGAGGGCCTTGAGCAGGACGATCAGGGCGTCCGGGGCGGCGCCGCCGTATTCGCCGCTGTGCACGGCGGAGTTGAGGGTGCGGACCTCGACGTGGACGACGACCGAGCCGCGCAGGGCGGTGGTGAGGGTGGGCGTGCCGGGGCGGATGCTGCCGGTGTCGGCGATGACCATCGCGTCGCAGGCGAACAGGCCGGGCTCGGTGGGCGGGTAGTCCTCGAAGACGCTGCCGTACTCCTCCTGGCCTTCGAAGACGATCCGGATACCGACCGGCGGGCGGCCGCGGTAGGCCCGTAGCGCACCGATGTGGACCATGAGGTTGGCCTTGTCGTCGGCGATGCCGCGGGCGCGGATGCCGCCCTCGATGTCGGTGGGTTCGAACGGCGGGGAGGACCAGAGCCGTTCGTCGCCGGGCGGCTGGACGTCGTAGTGGCCGTAGAGCAGGACGGTGGGGGCGTCGGGGGTGGGCGGCGGGACGGAGCCGGTGATGACGGGCGCGGTGTGCGGGAGGTTGAGCTCGCCGATGTCGGCCACACCGACGTCCCTGAGGAGGGCCACCACGAGGTCGCGGGCCTGGAGGACCGGTTCGGGCGAGAAGCCGGGGAAGGCGATCGAGGGGATGGCGGCGAGTCGCTTGAGGTCGGCGCACACCCCGTCCATCAGGGCGTCGACGGTGTCCTCCAGCGCCGCGGCGCCGGCGCCCCGGGCGTGCGGATCATTGGCTTCCTGATTCACCGCGGAACCCCTCTCCATGGCACCGAAAATGGTGCGCGCACATGCCGTACCGACGTCATCTCAGGGCAAAGGAAGCATATCGACCATAATGGGATGAAGGGCGGGATGCGGCGCGGCGCCCGGCGCGGCCCCTTCACCCCCGGCCGGGCCGCGCGGACCGGGAGTGGGCAACGGCGGGCCGGCGCACGGGAGTTGGATCCGCCCGGACGGGTGTACGGCCTCCGTCAAGTCTGGTAGGAAAGCTTCCTAACGATTGGGGAATCCCGAACCCCCCACGGCTCGCCTGACTGGAGGACCGACTCCATGCGCACCCGATCGACAAGCGGCACGACCCGCCCACTGCTCTCCCGGACCACCGTCCGGGTCGCCCTCGGCCTGGCCCTCGTCGCCGTCCCCGCCACCGCCGTCGCCACCACGGCGACTCCCGCGGACCACCACCGCCCGGCCGCCGCCCACGACGCCGCGCGGACCACCCGGGCCGCGACCGGCCTGGACGACCCGGCGAAGAAGGAGATCGCCATGCAGCTGGTCTCCAGCGCGGAGAACTCCTCGCTGGACTGGAAGGCCCAGTACAAGTACATCGAGGACATCGGCGACGGCCGCGGCTACACCGGCGGCATCATCGGCTTCTGCTCCGGCACCCACGACATGCTCGAACTCGTCGAGCTCTACACCCAGCGCAAGCCCGGCAACTTGCTCGCCAAGTACCTCCCCGCGCTGCGCAAGGTGGACGGCAGCGACTCGCACGAGGGCCTGGACCCCAACTACACCAAGGACTGGAAGAAGGCCGCCCAGGACCCGGCGTTCCAGCAGGCCCAGAACGACGAGCGGGACCGGGTCTACTTCAACCCCGCGGTCAAGCGGGGCAAGGCCGACGGGATAGGCGTGCTGGGCCAGTTCGCGTACTACGACGCGATCGTGATGCACGGTGACGGCGACGACCCGACGAGCTTCTCCGGCATCCGCAAGCGGGCGCTGGCCAAGGCGAAGCCGCCGGCCCAGGGCGGCGACGAGAAGACGTACCTCAACGCCTTCCTCGACGCCCGGGTCTGGGCGATGAAGCAGGAGGAGGCGCACAGCGACACCAGCCGGGTGGACACCGAGCAGCGGGTGTTCCTGAAGAAGGGCAACCTCGATCTGCACACCCCGCTGGACTGGAAGGTCTACGGGGACGGCTACCACATCGGCTGAGCCACGAGACGCACGACGGCCCGTAGGAGAGCGGCAGTTGCCGCTTCCCTACGGGCCGTCGCCGTGCGGGTTCCGTAATGCCGCGGGGCCCAACGTCAGTGGGCCGGGGTCGTCGCCGGCTCCCCGCTGTCGTCCACCGCGCCGCGGGCGGGCTGTTGCGGGATCTGTGGATCGGCGCCGTGTGCGGCCTCCGCAGCCTCCGCTTCGGCGTCCCGCCTCCCGAAGTGGTTGAAGGCGAGGTTGAGGACGATGGCGACCAGACAGCCGGTGCTGATACCGGAGTCCAGCACGACCAGCAGGTCCTTGGGGAGGTTGTGGTAGAAGTCCGGCGCGGCGATCGGGATCAGGCCGATGCCGACGGCGGCCGCGACGATCAGCGCGTTGTCGCCCTTCTCCATCGCCGCGGTGGCCAGCGTCTGGATGCCGCTGGCGGCCACCGAGCCGAAGAGCACGATCCCGGCGCCGCCGAGGACCGGCAGCGGCACCAGCGAGATGACCGACGCGGCCATCGGGCACAGTCCCAGCACGATCAGGATCAGGCCGCTGGTCGCCACCACGAACCGGCTGCGCACCTTGGTCATCGCGACCAGGCCGATGTTCTGGGCGAAGGCGCTGTTGGCGAAGCCGTTGAAGAGCGGGCTGATCGCCGTGCCGAGGGTGTCGGCGCGCAGTCCGCCCTCGATGGTGCGCTCGTCCGCCGGGCGGTCGACGATCCGGCCGAGGGCCAGCATGTCGGCCGTCGACTCGGTCATGCAGACCAGCATCACGATGCACATCGAGACGATGGCCGCGATGTCGAACTCCGGGGCGCCGAAGTGGAACGGCGTCGGGAAGCCGATCAGGCTCGCCTTGGTGATCGCGGAGAAGTGCGTGATGCCCACCGGGATGGCGATCAGGGTGCCGGCTATCAGGCCGAGCAGGATGGCGATCTGCTGGAGGAAACCGCGCAGCACCCGGCGCAGGACCAGCACGATCAGGAAGGTCAGCGCGGCCATCCCGATGTTCGTCAGCGAACCGTAGTCGGGGGCCTTGGCGTTGCCGCCCTGCGACCAGTTGAAGGCGACCGGGAGCAGGGAGACGCCGATCAGGGTGATGACGGTGCCGGTGACGACCGGTGGGAAGAACCGGACCAGCTTGGAGAAGTAGGGGGCGAGGACGAAGCCGAGCACACCGGCGACGATCACCGCGCCGAAGATGATCGGCAGGGCGTGCTCCGGGCTCTGGGCCTTGCCTATGGCGACCATCGGCGTGACGCCGGCGAACGAGACGCCGTTGACGAACGGGAGCTTGGCGCCGACCTTCCAGAACCCGAGGGTCTGGAGGAGGGTGGCGATGCCCGCGGTGAAGAGGCTGGCGCCCATCAGGAACGCGGTCTCGGTGGCGCTCAGCCCGCAGGCCGGCCCCACGATCATCGGCGGGGCCACCACGCCCGCGTACATGGCGGCCACATGCTGCAGGCCACTGGTGAACATCTTGAAGGGCGGGAGGGTCTCGTCGACCGGATGCTTCCGGTCCCCCTCCGACTTCTGCCCGGTAATTGCGGCCACTGCGGGCCTCCTGTCGATTTCTGCGTCGCCGGGGCCGGCGAGGCGAGGCTGTCACGGAGGGCTTGCCATGTGGTGCGGGGTGGAGAAGTCGCCTGGTGAGCGTGGGTGGTGGGCCGCGCTTGTGGCGCAGGAACGGGCGAGCTGGGCCGACCGGCCCGGGGGTACGAGATGTCCCGCACCCCCGGGGTCCGGCGCTTGCGGATCCCGCTCGGATCCACAAGCTCGGCCGGAAGCCGTCCCTCCCGGCCGAGTCGGGGGTTGCGTCGGCGGCGGGTGCCGCGCCGGGGGTCAGCCCTCGGCGGCGATCCGGGCCAGACGCTGTGCCTCGGCCCGCGCGGTGCGGGCGATGGCGTCCTCGTCGACGTTGGTGAGGTGGTTGTCCTCGACGACCGGCTTGCCGTTGACGAGGGAGAGGGTGACCGGTGCGGCCGCGCCGAAGACCAGCGCGGTGACCGGGTCGGCGATGGAGGAGTGGCCGAGTCCGTCGAGCTTCCAGAGGACCAGGTCGGCGAGCTTGCCGGGCTCCAGCGAGCCGATCTCGGAGGTCCGGCCGAGGACCTGCGCGCCGCCGTAGGTGCCCAGGCGGAGGGACTTGCGGGCGTTGAGGGCGGCCTCGCGGTGGCTGCCGAGGCGGTTGATCAGCAGGGCGTTGCGCAGCTCGGTGTGGAGTTCGCCGGACTCGTTGGAGGCGGTGCCGTCGACGCCGAGGCCGACCGGGACGCCGGCCGCGAGCATGTCCGGGACCCGGGCGATACCGGCCGCCAGACGGGCGTTGGAGGACGGGCAGTGGGCGACACCGGTCTTGGTCCGGGCGAAGGCCGCGATGTCCGAGTCGGTCATGTGGACGCAGTGCGCCATCCACACGTCCTCACCGAGCCAGCCGGTGGACTCGAAGTAGTCGGTCGGACCCATGCCGAACAGCTCGTGGCAGAACTTCTCCTCCTCCACCGTCTCCGAGCCGTGGGTGTGCATGCGTACGCCCTTGCGGCGGGCCAGCTTGGCGCCCTCCCGCAGGAGTTCGGTGGAGATGGAGAACGGCGAACAGGGGGCGGCGGCGATGTGCACCATCGAGCCGAAGGAGGCGTCGTGGTGCTTGTCGATGGCCTCCTCGGTGCCCAGCAGGGCGCCCTCGGTGGTCTCGACGGCGAAGTCCGGCGGCAGACCGCCGTCCTTCTCGCTGCGGTCCATGGAGCCACGGGCCAGGGTGATCCGGGCGCCGATCTCGGCGGCCGCGGCGAGCTCGGCGCTCACCAGGTCGCCGGAGCCGTGCGGGAAGACGTAGTGGTGGTCGGAGGCGGTGGTGACGCCGCCCTTGACCATCATGCCGAGCGAGCCCTGGGTGGCCGCGGCCAGCATCGGCGCGTCGATCCGGGCCCAGGTCGGGTACAGCGCGACCAGCCAGTTGAACAGGTTGTGGTCGGTGGCCAGGCCGCGGGTGATCCACTGGTAGAAGTGGTGGTGGGTGTTGATCAGGCCGGGGGTGACCAGGTGCCCCGTGCCGTCGACCCGGCGGACGACGTTTTCCAGACCCTCGGGGGCCTTGCCGGCGCCCAGCGACTCGATGATGTTGTCGGCGACGACCACATAGCCGGTGGCGTACTCGGTGTCGTCGGCGTCGACGGTCGCGATGGCGCAGTTCTCGATGACGATGCGCTGCTTCACCGCGCTGTCAGGGGATGCCGATGCAGCCATGGTGCTGTCCTCGTACTTTCGGTGATGGCGGTTGGGCACGGCATGGCCCTAGGGGATTTGAGTGCCGGAGCCGGGCGAGGCGGCTGACAGTACCGCTGCCCGTGGGGTGCTCCGGGTGCCGAGATGGTGGAAGAACAGGTTGAGCGCGACCGCGACCAGTGCTCCGGCGCTGATCCCGGAGCCGAGCACGGTCTGTGCCCAGGCGGGGAAGTCCGCGTAGAAGGTCGGCGCGGCGAGCGGGATGATGCCCGCGCCGAGCGACACGGCCACCAGGATGATGTTGGAGCTGTCGTCGAGACCGGCCTCGGAGAGCGTACGGATGCCGCTGACCGCGATCGATCCGAACAGGACGATACCCGCACCGCCGAGCACCGGCATCGGCACCAGCGAGACCACGGCCCCCAGGACGGGGAAGGCGCCGAGGACGAGGAGCACGGCGCCGGCCAGCGCGACGACGTACCGGCTGCGCACCCGGGTCAGCGAGACCACTCCGACGTTCTGCGCGAAGGCGCTGGTCGGGAAGCCGCCGAAGATCGGCCCGAGGAGGGTGGCGATGCCGTCGGTGCGCAGTCCGCGGGTGATGGTGGTGCCGGTGGTGGGCCGGTCGCAGATCTCGCCGAGGGCCAGCATGCCGGCCGAGGACTCCGTCATCAGCACCAGCATCACGATGCACAGCGAGAGGATCGCGGCGGGCTGGAATTCGGGCGGGCCGAAGGAGAACGGCGTGGGCAGTGCGGCGATCGGGGCGGAACGCAGTCCCTCGAAGCTCGCCATCCCGAGCGGGATCGCGGCGAGGGTGCCGACGACCAGGCCGATCAGCAGCGCGATCTGCTTGACGAAGCCCTGGGCGAAGCGCTGGATCAGCAGGATCACCACGAGGGTGAAGGCGGCGAGCGCGAGGTTGTTCATGTCGCCGAAGTCGGCGGCGTGCTTGTCGCCGCCCTGGGCCCAGCCGACCGGTACGGGCATCAGGGTGACCCCGATGAGGGTGATCACCACGCCGGTGACCAGCGGCGGGAAGAACCGCAGCAGCTTCCCGAAGAACGGGCCGATCGCGAGGCAGAACACCCCGGCGACCATCACCGCGCCGTAGATGGCGGGGAGTTGGTGGCCCTTGGCGGTGGTCTCGGCGATGGCGAGCATCGGGGTGATGCCGGCGGAGCTGGCGGCGTTGACGAACGGCAGCCGGTTGCCGGCGAAATTCCGGATGCCGAGTGTCTGCAGGAGCGTGGCGAGCCCGGCGATGAGCAGGCTGGCGGCGATCAGCCGGGTCCGGCCCGCGGTGTCCAGGCCGACGGCCTGGCCGATGATGAGCGGAGGGGTGACGACGCCGGCGTACATGGCGGCGATGTGCTGGAGTGCGGCGGGGAGGAGCCGCCTGGCCGCCGGCTTCTCGTCCACCGGATGGACCGGGGACGAGGGGTGGTGCGGGACTTGCGAATGCTGTGCCATGGGTCGTTCCCCTCGGGTTCCGCGCCCCCTCCCCGCTGCGGGGCGAGGAGGGGACACGAGGCACGGCGCTGCGTCTGAAGCCCTCAGAGGTTCGTCAGATCCACCGGGATCTTGGCTTCGACACCGTCGCGCAGAACAGTGGCTTCGATCAGGCCGTACGGGCGGTCCGCCGCGTAGTAGACCTCGTTGTCGTTCTTGAGCCCGAACGGCTCCAGGTCCACCAGGAAGTGGTGCTTGTTCGGGAGCGAGAACCGCACCTCGTCGATCTCGGAGCGGTTGTTGATGATGCGCGACCCCATTTGGTACAGGGTCTGCTGGAGCGAGAGGCTGTAGGTCTCGGCGAAGGCGTGCAGCATGTGCTTCTTCACCTGCTCGTACGAACGCTCCCAGTTGGGCATCCGCTGCTCGTCGTCGGTCCAGTTGAACCGCCAGCGGCCGGACACCTGAGTGGCGAGGATGCGGTCGTAGGCCTCCTTCAGCGTCGTGTACTTGTCCTTGATGTAGCCCCAGAACTCCGAGTTGGTGGAGTTCATCACCACGAGGTCCTTCAGACCCGAGATGACCTGCCACTGCTCGCCGTCGTAGGTGATCTCGGTGACCCGGGTCTCCTGGCCCTTGCGGACGAAGGAGTGCTTGACCTCGTCGGAGCCGATGAACTTGGAGTTGGCGTCGGAGGTCTCGATCCGCTCCCAGGCGTACTCCTCGATGCGGATCCGGGCCCGGTGGATCGGCTCCTGGCTGGTCACGAAGTGCCGGGCCAGGTGGATGCCGAACTGCTCGGCCGACTCGATCCCGTACTCCTTGGCGAAGGCGTACACGGTGTTCTTGGTCGTGTCGGTGGGCAGGCAGTGGGCGTTGGAACCGGAGAGGTGGACCTCCTCCAGGTCGCCGGAGAGCGCGACGGAGACGTTCAGGTCCTTGATGTGGTGCGTGTCGCCGTCGCGGGTGATCTTGACGACGCGGTTTTCCGCCTTGCCGTACTGGTTCTGGCCGAGAATCGTGGGCATGTCGGTGCTAGCTCCCTCGGTATACGGAGTAGCCGAACGGGTTGAGCAGCAGCGGTACGTGGTAGTGCTCGCCCGGCTTGACGGCAAAGGTGATTGCCACCTCCGGGAAGAAAGCTCCGCTGTCCCTTACGCGGGGGGCGTCCTGCTGTTCCTCGGCTTGCTGGTGGGAAACGAAGTACGCCTCGGTCTCGAATTCGATGCGTACGTGGGTGGTGCCTTCCGGCAGTGCCGGCAGGTCCTTGCAGCGCCCGTCCGCGTCGGTCTTGGACGCGCCGTGGGCGGTCCAGGCACCGTCGCCGCCGGAGCGCACCGAGAGCGTGAGGGCGACGCCCTCCGCGGGGCGGCCCACGCTGGTGTCCAGGATGTGCGTGGACACCGACGTCTGTGCAGCCGTCTCGCTGCTCATGCTGCGTCTCCTTCCGCGGTTTCCGCGATACGGGTCAGGCGAATGCGGTTGATCTTGCCGAGCTCCACACGCACGATCTCCCGCTCCTGTTCCGGCGAGTTGTCGATCCGGTTACGGAGCGCGTCGCGCATCTGCTCCCCGGTACGGCCGGAGGCGCAGATCAGGAAGACGTGCCCGAACTTCTCCTGGTAGGCCAGGTTGAGTTCGAGCATTTCCGCCTTGAGCTCGTCGGAGGCGCCGGCCATCCCGCTCTGCTCGCGGTTCGAGGTCGGGTCGCCCGGCTTCGGCCGGCCGATGGGCGGGTGCCCGGCCATCGCCTCGGCCAGGTCCTCCGCGGTCAGCTCCGCCATGGCGGCGTCGCTGGCGGCGAACAGGGCGTCGGTGGTGGCGTAGGGGCGCTGGGCGAGGATCTTGCTCCCCCATGCCCGGCTGGCGCACACCTCGTGCAGTACGGACCGGGCCGTACCGTCGTCGGAGGTGTTGAACCGGGCGAGCGCCGGGGTCGTACTCGAAGACACGGGAAGCCTCCGTGGCCTGGTGCTGGACAGCTCTGCTTGGCTGGAAACAGCTAAGACCCCCGGCAACATCACGTCAACACTTTGTTGAAAACTCGGCGACACAAAAGCCGCCGTCCGGCGGTACGGGACGGCGGCTCCGGCTGCCTGGACGGGGCGTATGCCCCCTTCGCCTCAGTCGGCGTCCTTCGCGGCGTTCTCCCTGTTCAAGTAGTTGTAGACGGTGAAACGGCTGACGCCAAGGGCCCCCGCCACGGTCTCGACGCCGTGTCGGACCGAGAAGGCGCCCCGGGATTCCAGTATCCGGACCACCGATTGCTTGGTCTTGCGGTCCAGCTCGGCCAGCGGCATGCCGTGCCGGCGCTGGAGCTCGGCGAGGATGTGGTCGAGCGAATCCGAGAGGTGCGGGAGCCGGACGGCCACCCGGTCCTCCCCCTCCCAGGCCAGCACGACGTCGTCGCCGCGCGCCTGGTCCGGCGCGACCATCTGTCCACCCATCGCGTCCACCAGCGGCTTGACCGCCTGGACGAACGGGTGGTCCGCGGGCTCGGTCACGACGTTCCCCCCTCGCCCTGCCCGGCATCCCCGATCACATTGACCTGGAGGGAGACCCGGGTGGCCCCGGCCCGCAGGGATTCCCGCAGCAGCGCGGTCACCGCACCGAGCACCTGATCCGCCTCGCCCTCGGCCGTGTTGCCGAACGGGCCGACGTCCACGGCGTCCAGCTCGGCGCCCGTGACGATCTCGCGGGCCACCACCGCATGCGCCGGCGCCTCGTCCAGGTCGAACGGCTCCGTTGTGAACTCAACTCTCAATCGCACGTCGCTCAACCTACGCGCGGCGGGCCCGACTCACCAGAAATTGCTCGGGAGCCCCACTTGACAGCCTCCGAGCACGCCGGGCAATGTTCCAGTACGCAGAAAAACAGTTCCACTATCCGGAAGGAGCGCCGGCCCTCATGGGTTTCACGGACACGCGCTTCAACGTCAATCTGTCGATCCTGTTCACCGAGCTTCCGTTGCTGGAGCGGCCGGCGGCCGCGCGGGCGGCGGGTTTCACGGCGGTGGAGCTGTGGTGGCCGTGGGTGGATGCCCCGGTTCCGGACGAGGCGGAGCTGGCCGCGCTGCGCACCGCGCTGACCGAGGCCGGGACGCAGTTGGTGGGGCTGAACTTCTACGCCGGTCAGCTGCCGGGTCCCGACCGTGGTGCGCTGTCGATTCCGGGGGAGGAGTCGCAGAAGTTCCGGGCGAATGTGCCGGTGGCGATCGAGTTCGCCCGCTCGGTGGGCTGTACGACCTTCAACGCCCTGTACGGCAACCGCGTCGAGGGCGTGGCGGCGGCTGAGCAGGATGCGCTGGCGTTGGAGAACCTCACGTTCGCCGCCCGTGCGGTGGCCGAGGTCGGTGGGACGCTGCTCATCGAGGCGCTCAACGCGCCCGAGTCGCCGAAGTGCCCGATCGTCTCGGCGCCGAAGGCCATCGAGATCGTCGACGCGGTCAACGCGGCCACCGGATTGGACAATGCGCGGTTCCTGATGGACCTGTACCACCTGTCGATGAACGGCGAGGACCTGGACGAGGTCATCGACCGCTACACCGCCAAGACCGCGCATGTGCAGATCGCCGACAACCCCGGGCGCGGCGCGCCGGGCACGGGTGGGCTGGACTTCGCCGACCTGCTCGACCGGCTGACGAAGGCCGGCTACCGCGGCTGGGTGGGCCTGGAGTACAAGCCCGGCGACGGCCCCAGCGCCGGCGCCTTCGAGTGGCTGCCCGCGCCCCTGCGCGCCGCGAAGTAACCCGCACGGGCGGCCCTCGGGTACGCGACCGCCGCCGGACTACGGCCGCCCGGACCCCTCTGACTGACGTAACAGCATGTGAAAGGCACCGTTGTGAGCACTCTTCCCAAGATCGCGTGGATCGGTCTGGGCATCATGGGTTCGCCCATGGCCGAGAACCTGATCAAGGCCGGCTACACCGTGGCCGGCTACACCCTGGAGGCCGACAAGCTCGAGCGGCTGGCCAAGGCCGGCGGCAGCGCGGCCGGCTCGATCGCCGAGGCCGTCAGGGACGCGGACGTGGTCATCACCATGGTCCCGGCCTCCCCGCAGGTCGAGGCCATCGCCTACGGCCCCGACGGCATCCTGGAGAACGCCCGGCGCGGTGCGCTGCTGATCGACATGTCCTCGATCACCCCGCAGACCTCCATCGACCTGGCCCGCGCGGCCGGCGAGAAGGGCATCCGGGTCCTGGACGCCCCCGTCTCCGGCGGCGAGGCCGGCGCCATCGAGGCCGTCCTGTCGATCATGGTCGGCGGTGAGCAGGCCGACTTCGACGCCGCCCGCCCGATCCTCGAAGCCCTCGGCAAGACCATCGTGCTGTGCGGACCGCACGGCTCCGGCCAGACCGTCAAGGCCGCCAACCAGCTCATCGTCGCCGTCAACATCCAGGCCTGCGCCGAGGCCGTGGTCTTCCTGGAGAAGTCCGGCGTCGACCTGACCGCCGCCCTGGACGTCCTCAACGGCGGCCTGGCCGGCTCCACCGTCCTGACACGCAAGAAGGACAACTTCAAAAACCGCGACTTCGCACCCGGCTTCCGCATCGACCTGCACCACAAGGACATGGGCATCGTCACCGACGCCGCCCGCACCGTCGGCGCCGCCCTGCCCGTCGGCTCCGTCGTCGCCCAACTCGTCGCCTCCCTGCGCACCCAGGGCGACGGCGGCCTGGACCACTCCGCCCTCCTCCGCGGCGTCGAACGCCTCTCCGGATACCCCACCGGGGCCTGACGTCCATGGCGGCACAGCGGATCCCCGCCGCACGGGCGGCCGTGCAGATCCTCCGGGACGAGGGCATCGACCTCGTCTTCGGCTGCCCCGGTGGCCCGCTGCTCCCGCTGTACGCGGCGATGGCGGAGACCGGCGGTATCTCCCACCTGCCGGTGCGCGATGCCGAGGCCGCCGTGCACATGGCCGACGGCTGGGCCCGGACGAACGGACGGGCCGGGGTCGTCGCGGTGGCCGCCGGACCGGGAGCGGCCCGGCTGGTCACCGGGCTGTACGCGGCGGCGCAGGACGCGGTCCCGCTGGTGTGCCTCACCGGCCGGCCGACCGCCGCCGGGCCGCCGCGCCGGGCGGCCCACCGTCCCCCGGACCTGGTCCGGCTGGCCGCTCCGGTCACCAAGCGGGCCGAGCGGATCGAGGATCCCGCGCGCTTCCCGGGGGCTTTCCGTGAGGCCTTCCGGATCGCGCGGGAGGGCCGTCCCGGCCCGGTGCTGATCGATGTCCCGGCCGATCTGGCGGTGGCGGAGATCGCATCCGACGCGGGGCGGGCCACCGGTGGCGGCCGGTGGTCCGCCCCGCCGACCAGGGCGGCGGCGCCCGCGGGCCTGACGGCGGACCGTGGTGGGCATGCCGACCCCGGTACCGTCCGCGGGGCGCCGCCCTGGTTCCTCGCGGAGCTCGCCGCGGTCTTCGGGACCGGACACGACGCGGCAGCCGCGTCGGACACGTACCTGGTCGGCGGCCCCCTGCACGCACCGTCCGCCGCCGGGCCGGGCGGATCCCGGCTGCAGCACCTCTACGGCCGCAGCGGTCCGCCCGGCTGGGAGGTCCCGGCCGCGATCGGGGTCCGCAAGGCCCTGGACGGCAGGGGTGAGCGGGACGCCGAGGTCGTCGTGGTCCTCGACGGCGACGGTTTCCCGTCCCTGTCCGGGGAACTGGCGGCCGCGGCACGGTACGACGCCCCGATGGTGCTGCTCCTGCACACCGCGGACCGGGCCGGCGAGGACTTCGCGGACCCCGTGAAGGTCGCCGAGGCGTACGGCTGCGCGGGCCGCGGCGTCGTCGATCCGGCGGAGCTGCGCACGGCGGTCGAGTGGGCCCGCAAGGAGGCCGTCTCCACCCGGCGGCCGGTCCTCGTCGACGTCCGGACCGGTCCCCCGGTACGCCTTCCCGGCGGACCGGCCGTCGAGCCGGTGCACGAGTACACCCACGGGCCCTAGGCACCCCGCCGAGGTGCCCGGCCCCCGAACTTCCGGGCGGTGGCTGCGCTGACACCTGTCCTGTCGCGCCCAGGCGCGGCCGCCGCCCGGAATACCCACCCAGGTTTGTTTCAACAAACTGTTGACGTTTGGTCGGAGCTCTTCTTACGCTCCGACATGCGGAAGTCAACTTCCGCGCTCTCGTACGGAAGGTCACCATGTCGAAGCCCACGCTGACGACCGAGTCCGGCGCCCCGGTCGCCGACAACCAGAACTCCTCCACCGCCGGCGTCGGCGGCCCGATCATCCTCCAGGACCAGCACCTGCTGGAGAAGCTCGCCCGCTTCAACCGCGAGCGCATCCCGGAGCGCGTCGTGCACGCCCGCGGGTCCGGCGCGTACGGCTACTTCGAGGTGACCGACGACGTCACGGCCTTCACCCGGGCCGACTTCCTGAACACCGTCGGCAAGCGGACCGAGACGTTCCTTCGCTTCTCGACCGTCGCCGACAGCCTCGGCGGCCCGGACGCGGCCCGCGACCCGCGCGGCTTCGCCCTCAAGTTCTACACCGAGGAGGGTAACTACGACCTCGTCGGCAACAACACCCCGGTGTTCTTCATCAAGGACCCGATCAAGTTCCCCGACTTCATCCACTCGCAGAAGCGCGACCCCTTCACGGGCAAGCAGGAGCCGGACAACGTCTGGGACTTCTGGGCGCACGCCCCCGAGGCCACCCACCAGATCACCTGGCTCATGGGCGACCGCGGCATCCCGGCCTCCTACCGCCACATGAACGGCTACGGCTCGCACACCTACCAGTGGACGAACGCCGAGGGCGAGGCCTTCTTCGTCAAGTACCACTTCAAGACCAACCAGGGCATCCGCTCGCTGAGCAGCGAGCAGGGCGCCGAGCTGGCGGGCAAGGACCCCAACAGCCACCAGACCGACCTGCTGCAGTCCATCGAGCGGGGCGTGTACCCCTCCTGGACGCTCTACGTGCAGATCATGCCGGCGGCCGAGGCGGCCGACTACCGCTTCAACCCGTTCGACCTGACGAAGGTGTGGCCGCACGCGGACTACCCGCTGCAGCGGGTCGGCCGGCTGGTCCTGGACCGCAACCCCGACAACGTCTTCGCCGAGGTCGAGCAGTCCGCCTTCTCGCCGAACAACTTCGTGCCCGGCATCGGCCCGTCCCCGGACAAGATGCTCCAGGGCCGGCTGTTCGCCTACGCCGACGCGCACCGCTACCGCCTGGGCGTCAACCACACCCAGCTGCCGGTGAACGCCCCCAAGGCGACCAAGGCCAACAACTACGGCCGGGACGGCCTGATGGCGACCAACGCCTACGGCCGGCACGCCAAGAACTACGAGCCGAACTCCTACGACGGTCCGGCGCAGACGAACGAGGCGCTCTCCGCCCCGCTCGCCGTCGCCGGCTACACCGGCACCCACGAGGCGCCGCTGCACACCAAGGACGACGACTTCTTCCAGGCCGGTGAGCTCTACCGCCTGATGTCCGAGGACGAGAAGAAGCGCCTGGTGGACAACATCGCCGGCGGTCTGTCCCAGGTCAGCCGCGACGACGTGATCGAGAAGAACCTCGCCCACTTCCACGCCGCCGACCAGGACTACGGCAAGCGCGTCGAGGCCAGGGTCCGCGAGCTGCGCGAGGACTGACGGGAGGTCAGCCTCCTCGCGCACTCCGTACCGGCCGGCCCGTTGAGGGGTGGTCGGCCGGTACGGAGAGGTAGCGCGAGCTCCGCGGTCACCGGGGAGTCCAGTGCGGTGGCAGTGCTCGCCCGCTAGGGAAGGGCGAGCCACCTCCCCGCACCGCGGAGCCCGCCTGCTCCCCCTTCCCACCCCTCCCCCAGACTCCGTCCGGCGGTGCGATGTCCCGTCGCGCCCAACTCTCGCACTGTCGGACGGGAACCACCGCACAGGGCCCGGCATCCGTACGGTCACGGATCCCGGGCCCTGTGTCGTGCCCGGGCCCCGACCCGCTCCGTTGTGTACGCCGCCGTGCGCCGACGTGCGCGCCGCGTGCGCCGTCGTTTCCTCCGCGGAATCTTCCCGCCCCGCGCCCTCTCGCCGTAATTCGGCCCACGGCACCCTTCTTTGCGGAGACTATGGGGGCAGCAGCAGAACCCGACTGCCTGCCGCCCTACCGCCAGGAGCCGACCATGGCCGACAGCGTGCCGGTGCGGTGCCCCACGTGCCGCCGCGAGAACGCTTTCACCCCGCCCACCTTCCCGTGCGCATGCGGTGCCCCGCTGACCATGCCCGTGCTGCGCGGCGGGGTGCCGGTCGAGATACTGCACCGCACCTGGCAGGCGTCCTGGGTGGAGGTGCGCTGCGACGTGTGCGGGCGGCACGACGAATGGCCGGCGCCGGAGTCCGGCTGCGTGTGCGGCACGGTGGTCCGGGTCCCGGTCGTCCCGGCGCCCACCCCGCCCCCGCCGAACTTCCCCTCGCCCGGGCGGCCGGCCGCCGAGGCACCACCCGCCGCCGAGCCCCGGCGCGCGGTCCTGCGGCCGGCCTTCCGGCCGGTGACGATCCGTACCGCCCGTGACTGCGTCACCGCCGCCCAGCAGTACTTGAAGTGGCTGGGCTACGCCGACGTCGCCCGGGCCCAGGAACGCACCGCCGCCGGCGTGGACCTGCGGGGCACCGGCGTGGTGGCCCAGGTCGACCCGACCACCCGCGCCACCCAGCTCCGCGAGATCGAGTGCGTCTGGCTCAACGGCCTCAACGACTCGGCCATCGCGGTCTTCTTCTCGCTCGCCGGCTACGCCAGGGACGCCCGGACGCGCGCCGACGAACTGCACATCCCGCTGTTCGTCATGGACCTCACGGGCACCCCGCAGCCGGTCAACGACCCGGCCGACGAGCTGATCAGGTACGGCGCGGCACAGCCGTGAGCCCGCCGCCCCCGACACCGCCTACGAGCCGCCGCAGCGCACCGGCGGACGGCGATCCCGGCTCGGCGTGATAGATCACCACCCGCTGCCCCGGGTCGTCCGGCAGGGTCAGCAACTCATCGGTGAGCGTGAGCGGACCGACGACCGGGTGGCGGTAGTCCCGGGCATGGGTGGCGCAGGTGCGTACCGGGTGCTCCGCCCACAACGCCTCGAACTCCGTGCTGCCCCGGCGGAGTTCGGCGATGAGTCCGGTGAGTTGTGGCGCGTCCGGCCACCGCCCGGCGATCAGCCGCAGATCGCCGACCGTGTCGCGGGCCTTGGCCGCCCGGTCCGCATACAGCGCCCGGGTGCGCGGATCGAAGAACATCATCCGCGCGACGTTCGGACGCGCGGTGGCGTCGCGGGTCCCCGGGGTGGCGTCGTGGGTTCCCTGGGTGGCGTCGCGGGCTCCCTGGGTGGCAGCGGGGGCGTCCGGGGCGTCGAAAGGCAGGTGCCCGGCCAGCAGCGCATGCCCCGCATGGTTCCAGGCGAGTACGTCCACGAAGCGGCCCAGCACCAGCGCCGGGGTGTCCCCCAGCGATGCGATCATGTTCCGTACCGACGGCCGCAGCCGCTCCTCGGCGGCCGCTTCCGCTCCGGGTCCGCCACCGCCCTCGGGGCGGGCCAATCCGTACAGATGCCGCCGTTCGGTCCCGTCCAGCCGCAGCACCCGGGCGAGCGCGTCCAGGACGGCGTCCGAGGCGCCGGCGGCCGCGGTGCCCTGTTCCAGCCGGGTGTAGTAGCCCGGGCTGATTCCGGCGAGCCGCGCCAGCTCCTCCCGGCGCAGCCCCGGCACCCGCCGCCGACCGCCGTGGTCCGGCAGCCCGACGTCCTGTGGGGCGAGCCGCGCTCGCCGGCTCCGCAGGAATTCCCCCAAGTCCGGCCCGTGATCCATGCGTTCAGTGTGCCGGGGCGGACGCAGCCTGCACCTGACAGGGGTAGGAACGGCGTTCCTGCCCTCCACAGGGGGCTGGGTAACCGGGCGGCGGCGCGGCAGCATCGTGCCCATGCCTCTGAAGATCATCGTCATCGGTGCGACCGGCACGCTCGGCAGTGCGGTCGCCCGCCATCTGACGGCCCGCGGACACGAGGTCGTGCGGGCCGCGCGCCGCGGCCCGGTCCCGGTCGACCTGGCCGATCCGGTCTCCCTCGACGCGCTCTTCGCCACCGTGCGGGACGTGGACGCCGTGATCTGCTGCGCCGCGAGCGGCCGGCTGACGTCCCTGGACTCCCCCTCCGACGAGGAGTTCACCACCGGCCTGGACGGCAAACTCCTCGGCCAGGTCCACCTCGTCCGGCGTGCGCTGCACCATCTGCGGGACGGTGGTGCGGTCATCCTGACCAGCGGCACCTTCGCCGAGCCGACGCCGGGCGGCGCATTCGGCGCACTGGTCAACGCCGGCCTGGACGCCTTCGTACGGGCCGCGGCCGTCGAGCTCCCCCGCGGGCTGCGGCTCGACGTGGTCAGCCCCGGCTGGATCACCGAAACCCTCGCCGGTCTCGGTCTGGACCCGGCCGAGGGCACGCCCGCGGACGAGGTGGCCCGTGCGTACGTCGACCTCCTCGACACCCTGGTGCCGCGGGCCGCCGAAACCCGTTCGCCGCGCCCGGCGGAACCGGCGACACTGGCACAGTGATCATCGCTGCCCCGTCGCCCGCCGAGCTGCCCCTGCTGCGCGCCCTGGAACGCGCCGCCGGCGAGCCCTTCCGCCGCCACCTGGACATGGCTCCGGTGGCGGACGATGAACCGCCCTCGCCAGCCGAACTGACGAGGTATCAGCAAGCGGGTCGGGCTTTGGCGGCGTACGAGGGGGATGCGCGGGCCGCTTCCGTCCGTGGCCGGCCGATCGGCTATCTCCTCTGGGAGCCGGTCGACGGGTGCACCCACATCGAGCAGGTGTCGGTGCACCCGGATCACTCCCGCCAGGGCATCGGGCGGGCCCTCATCGACCGGGCGGAGCGCGACGGCGGCTCGGCGCCGCTGACCCTGACCACCTTCGCCGAGGTGCCGTGGAACGCGCCGTACTACGCCCGCCTCGGCTTCCGGGTGCTCACCGAGGCCGAACTGACCCCCGGGCTCAGGGCGATCCGGGCGCGGGAAGCGGAGCTGGGTCTGGACCGCTGGCCGCGGGTGTGCATGCGCCGCGAGCCGGGCGTGCGGCCGGGGGCACGGCCCAGCTGACGGCGCGTCAGTCACTCAGGACAGTCGGAAACATCACCCGCCCATAATGAGGACATGATCGACGCGAATGCGCTCCGGGACCACTGCCTGGCCTTCAACGGCGCGACCGAGGAGTTCCCCTTCCCGCGCCACCAGGACGTCTGCACCTTCAAGGTCGGCGGCAAGATCTTCGCGCTGACGACGCTCACCGACACCCCGCTCACCGTGAGCCTCAAGTGCGACCCCGAGCTGGCCGAACGGCTGCGGGCGGCCCATCCGGAGGTGGTGCCCGGCTACCACCTCAACAAGCGGCACTGGAACACCGTTTCCCTGGCCGGAGCGCTGCCCGATCAGCTCGTCCGCGACATGATCGAGGACTCCTACGACCTGGTGGTCGCCTCGCTGCCGCGGGCCCAGCGGCTGCTGCTCGACTGGCCGGGCGAGTCGCGACGACGCTGAACGCCCCGCGGGGGCGAACTCGCCCGCGCCGGGGGTGGTTTGTCGACTGCGACGGCACGGCCCGGTGACTCACCGGCACTCGTCGAGCAGAATCCGCGCCAGTTCCCGCGGTCGGGAGAACATCGGCCAGTGGCCGGTGTCCAGCTCGACCAGCCGCCAGTGCTCGCTCTTCAGCAGCTCGGCCACCTCGTCGCTCGGTTCGGGGCCGTCCAGCAGGCACTTGACGTACGTCGCCGGCAGGTCGCCGAGCGGGCGGGCCAGCACGGCGGGCTCGGTGAGCGTGGCTCCCGGGTGCGGGGTCGAGCCGCTCACGATCCGCGCGATCTGCGCGTCGTCGAGGCCCTGGCCCGCGTAGTCCGCCGCGGTGAGGGGCGCCCAGAAACCTCCGGTCTCGGCTATGGACGCCTCCACCATCGCGCGGCCGCTGGGCCAGGCGGACACGAACGACCCGCCGTTCACCGGGACGTTGGAGTCGACGAACACCACACGGGCCAGCCGGTCACCGATCCGCTCGGCGGCCTGGCCGACCGGTATGCCGGCGTAGCTGTGCCCCACCAGGACGACCTCGCGCAGATCACGCCGCGCGATCTCGTCGACGATGTCCTGGACGTGCGTCTGCTGTCCGGCCGGTACGCCCTGCTTCTCGGCGACTCCGGACAGTGTCACGGGATGGACGTCGTGGCCGGCCGCCCGCAGCTCCGCCGCCACCTCCTCCCACGCCCACGATCCGAGCCACGCCCCTGCTACCAATACGAATGCGGTCATGCCGGCAACGTAGCGGTGACCACTGACAATCCGGTGCCGCGGTTCCGGTTCCGCGGCCGTCCGGCCGACGGGCCTCGCCTATGCTGCCCCGATGCGAACTCCCCGGCAGGCCGCGCGGATCGCCGTACTCGACCCCACCGGCGCGCTCTTCCTCTTCCGTTACGACAACGAGGAGGTGGGTGTGCACTGGGCGATGCCCGGTGGCGGGCTGGACCCCGGGGAGGCGCCGCGCACCGGTGCCCTGCGCGAGCTGGCCGAGGAGACCGGGGGTGGCCCCCGGCGGAGCTGGCCGCCACCGCCGATCCGCTCTGGCCGCCGCAGCTGCCCGAAATCCTCGCGCCGTGGCGCGACCCCGTCGGCCACGCCACGGGCGCCGCTCCCGCCTCCTCCCCGGCCCCTCCCCCGGTCGGCCTGGGGTACGTCCCCCACGGCTGATCCGGCCGGAAGGGCGGTCCCCGCTCAGGTGGTGTAGACCGCGTTGACCCGCACGTAGCCGGCGGACAGATCGCAGCCGTAGACGGTCGCCTCGGCGGTTCCGAGGCCGAGGGTGATGGTGATCGAGACCTCGGACTGCCGCATGGCGTCGGTGAGCGCGTCGAGGGTCTGCGGCGTGGGCTCCTCGGGATACACCTCGATGCCGCCGAACGCGACCGTGACGCGGTCCGGTGTGATGTCGCGATCGCGGTCCTCGGTGTTCTTGCCGATGGCCATCACCACCCGGCCCCAGTTGGGATCGGCGCCGTGTACGGCCGTCTTGACCAGGGGTGAGTTCACCACGCTCTTGGCGATGCGCCGGGCCTGGGCCTCGTCCCGCGCCCGGCCGACCGTGACGCGCAGGAGCTTGGTCGCGCCCTCCCCGTCGCTCGCGAGCTGCCGGGTGAGGTCCAGGCACAGGTCGGTGAGCGCCGCGGTGAACTCCGCGAGGTCGACCGGCCCGGCCGCGCCGTTGGCGAGGACCGCGACGGTGTCGGAGGTGGAGGTGTCGGTGTCGACGCTCAGGCAGTGGAAGGACCGGTCGACGGCGGTGCGCAGCGCCGTGTCCAGGTCGTCCGCCGGCAGTTCGGCGTCGGTGAAGAGGTAGGCCAGCATCGTGGCCATGTCGGGCTCCAGCATGCCGACGCCCTTGGCGACACCGACGATCCGCGCGGCGCCGACCGCACGGACGGCGGTCTTCGGGCGGGTGTCGGTGGTCATCATGGCGCGGGCCACGTCCAGCGGCCCGGCCCCGAAGGCTTCGGGGCCGCGTCCGGCGGCGGCGTCGAAATGGGCGCGGATCGTGTCCATCGGCAGCGGGCGCCCGATGACTCCGGTGGAGCCGATGAGCACGTGACGGTCGTCGATGCCCAGGAGGGCGGCGACCCGCCCGACGACTTCGGCGGCGTTGGCCTCGCCCTGGCGCCCGGTGGCGACGTTCGCGTTCTGCGCGAGCGTGGTGACGGCACGCAGGTCCCGCCCGGCGGCGTGCGCGCGGCTGAGCACCACGGCGGGTCCGGCGAAGAGGCTGCGGGTGAACATGGCGGCACTGACCGCCGGACGGTCCGAGGCGACGACCGAGATGTCATCGCCCTGGTCGCGCAGTCCGCCGTGACCGGTGTAGGCGCGGAATCCGCGCGGCCAGGAGAGGGCGCCGGCCTCGCCCCCGGACGCCGATGCATGAATATTCGTCATGCGGCATATATTTACGCCGAGGAGTGGGGCCGTCCAGTGATTTACGGACCACCGGACGGTCCCTGGATCACCGAACGACCCCACTCACCCCGGGTGACACACCTCAAGGCTGACGGCGAGTCAGCGCGCTACCTTCCCCGCCTCTTTCGCCGCCGCCTTCCCGACTTCCTCCGCCAGCCGTTCGCGCAGTTCGACCTTGCGGACCTTGCCGCTGACGGTCATCGGGAAGGCGTCGAGGATCTCCAGGTAGCGCGGCACCTTGTAGTGGGCCAGGCGGGAGCGGCAGTAGCGGGCCAACTCGTCGCGGGTGAGCGGGTCCTGGGGATCGCGGAGGATGACGCAGGCGGCGATCTCCTCGCCGTACTTCTCGTCGGGGACGCCGACCACCTGGACGTCGGCGATCTTGGGGTGGGTGTAGAGGAACTCCTCGATCTCCCGCGGGTAGACGTTCTCACCGCCCCTGATGATCATGTCCTTGATGCGGCCGACGATCCGGACGTAACCGTCGTCGTTCATCACCGCGAGGTCCCCGGTGTGCATCCAGCGGGCCGGGTCGATGACCTCGTCGGTGCGCTCGGGGTCCTCCCAGTAGCCGAGCATCACGCTGTAGCCGCGGGTGCACAGCTCACCCGGGGTGCCGCGCGGGACGGTCACCCCGCTCGCCGGGTCGACGACCTTGACCTCGATGTGCGGCAGCACCCGTCCCACCGTCGCGGTGCGGTGCTCCAGGTCGTCGTCGCGCCGGGTCTGGGTGGAGACCGGCGAGGTCTCGGTCATGCCGTAGCAGATGGAGACCTCGGCCATGTGCATCTCGGAGACCACCCGCTTCATGACCTCCTCGGGGCAGGGCGATCCCGCCATGATGCCGGTGCGCAGGGAGGTCAGGTCGTAGCCGGCGAAGTCCGGGTGGTTGAGCTCGGCGATGAACATCGTGGGCACGCCGTAGAGCGAGGTGCAGCGCTCGTCCTGGACGGCCTGCAGGGTGGCGCCGGCGTCGAAGGCGGGGGCCGGGATGACGATGCAGCCGCCGTGCGAGGTGATGCCGAGGTTGCCCATGACCATGCCGAAGCAGTGGTAGAAGGGCACCGGCAGACAGACCCGGTCCGCTTCGGTGTAGCCGAGCGTCTCGGCCACCCAGTAGCCGTTGTTGAGGATGTTGTGGTGCGAGAGGGTGGCGCCCTTGGGGAAGCCGGTGGTGCCCGAGGTGTACTGGATGTTGACCGGGTCGTCCGCGGTGAGTGCCTTCTCGCACTCGGCGAGCCGGGTGTGCGGGACGCCGGCGCCGGCGGCCAGCAGCCCGCCCCAGGTGGGGTCGCCGATGTAGACCACATCGCGCAGCGCCGGGCTCTCGGCGCGGACCTGCTCGATCATCCGGCGGTAGTCGCTCGTCTTGTGCCGGGGCACGGAGACCAGGACCGTGATGCCGGCCTGCTGGAGGACGTAGGCCAACTCGTGCACCCGGTAGGCCGGGTTGACGTTGACGAGGATGGCGCCGATCTTGGCGGTGGCGTACTGGACGAGCACCCATTCGGCGCAGTTGGGCGCCCAGATGCCGACCCGGTCGCCCTTGCCGACCCCCTTGGCGAGCAGGCCGAGCGCCACCTCGTCGACGGCCCGGCCGAGTTCGGCGTAGGTCCAGCGGCGGCCGCTGGCCACCTCGACCAGCGCCTCACGGTCACCGCACCGGGCGATGGTGCGGGCCAGGTCGGCGCCGATGGTGTGCCCGAGCAGCGGCCGCTCGGCGGCCCCGCTGGCGTACGACAGCTCCTGGTGCGACGGGCTCATCGGTGGTTCTCCTCCCAGTACGCGGCACCGCCGTCGCCCGGCGCGGTGCGCGCGGGCGGTTCACTGCGGCTGAGGGTGCCGGGGACGGTCTTCGGCAGGTCGGCGAACTCCAGCCGCCGGATGCGCTTGTAGGGGGCCAGGACTTCACGGGAGTGCCCGGAGAGCGTGTTCATGGTCTCCGGGCATCTCGGGCGGGGACCGGTGCGTCCCCGTCGTTCAAAGGGCGGAAGCGTCACTCCGCCCTCCGGTGGCGCCTCCCCCGGCGCCTCCACCACTGCGTTCATCGGCTGCTCCCAGAAGCCCGACATCGGCCATCGCTGCACTACACCGCAAGGTTGCCCGCCGGAGGGGACGAGCCACTCCAAGGACACCCGGTGCGCGCCGTGTACAGGATGGCGTCCGGCGCGCCCGGACGGGGTCACAACCACCCATCCGTTCGCTCCGCGAAGAAAAGTTCGAGCTCATCCGGGCCCGGGCAGCGGACGGCCTCGGCGCCTCGCTGCGGGCGGGTGCGCCGAGGCCGAGGGAGGGGGCGGTCAGCGGTGGGTGGTGAAGCGCCGCTCGAAGGAGGCGAAGCCGGCTTCCTGCCGCCACTGGACGGCCGCCTTGGGACTGGACGCGAGCAACTGCCGGCAGGCGGCACCGGGCGAGCCGTTGCCCGGGAACCGGCCGCGGCAGGCGTCGACGACGTGGTAGCCGTCCCGCGTCGGGTTGCCCCGCCACAGGCTGCGGCCGGGCAGGAAGGCGTACTGCAGGGAGGCCCGGGCCAGGTCCTTCAGATCGCCGTAGCCGAGGTGGTACGTCGTGGCGGCGTACCGGTACTCGTGGGAGATGTCGATACGGGAGATGCCGGGGTCGTCGGTGGCCAGCACGATCGGCACCCCGTACGCGCGGTAGGTCGTGAAGGGGTGCTCGGCGCCCTTGACGCCGAGGATCTGGGCGTTGCTGGTGAAGGGCACCTCGACGGCCACCTGGCGGGCGGCCATGGTCCTCGCCAGTTCCTGCCAGTCGTCCTCGTGGACCAGGTCGACGCCGTGGCCGATGCGTTCGGCGTGGGCGATCGTGACGGCCTGGTTGATGTGGAACCTCAGGTCCTCCGGTTTGACCAGGCCCGGCCACAGCTCGCCGGCGTGCAGGGTGAGGTGGGCGCGCGGATACCTGCGGTGCAGGAAGTCGAGCATCCGCATCTGCAGGGTGTAGTTGCGCAGCGAGCTGTCCCAGTCCTCGGGCGCCACCAGGTTGACCGCGGTGAACCGCGGGTCCCGCTCGGCCAGCCGCATGCCGAGCTCCATCTGCGTGAAGACCCGCTCGGGGCTGCTGCCCCGGGACACCTGGGCGTTCCAGCGCACGGTCAGCCGGCAGCCGGGTGCCGGACGGGAGGTACCGCAGTGCGAGGTGGCACGGAACTCGGCGTCCGCGTCGTCGGCCTCCTTGCGGGCGGTGGCCACCAGACGGTCCAGCTTGCCGTCGGCGACCAGGGCCCGGTGCATACGACCGAAGTCGTCGTCCCAACCGACCTGGTCGGCAAGGTGCTTGGCCTCCTCGGAGGCGGGGGTGACCAGCGTCTCCAGATAGAACTGGTTCTGCGCGACGATGTCGTCGGCGACCCGCGACAGCAGCTTGCCGCGGTGGCGCCAGGTCACCTCCCCGAACTTCCCGAAGGCGTCGAAGAAGTGGTCGTGGCCCGACTGGCCCGGCGGGAAGTCCTGCATGGACCAGGCCCGCACCAGCGCGTCATGGAACGCCCGGTCGGTCCGGGCGTCCGCGGCCGGCCGCTTCCCCGGACCGCACGGCGGGACGACCGCGGTCATCGTCTTCTCGTCGATGCACAGTCCGTCCTCGGCGGCGAGTGCGATCAGGTACTCGGTGGGGACGGCGCCGGACAGGTGGTTGTGCAGATCACCGCCCTTGGGCAGGCGCCGGAAGAAATCGCGGAGCCGGGCCGGCTCCTGGCGGATGGACTCCAGATAGGCGGCGGTACGCGCCTCGGCCGCGGTGCGCGGACGGGCGGAAGTCGACGCTGGTGTACGGGAGTTGGCCGGCTGGGCGGCGGCGGGTAGGGCGGACACGAGCGACAGCATGCTGAGGGTGGCCAGACCGGCCCGAAGAGCACGGCGACGGTCCATGGCACGATGGCGATCACCATTCACGATCGCCATCGTGAAGGCACGACGAGGCCGCGCGAAGCCCCTTTTCGGCAAGTTACCCCGGACGAGACCCGCACACGTGACGCCTGAGGCGCACGTGGCCGCGGGACGGCGCTCAGCCGGCGGTGCCGAGGAGCAGCGGCGGCTCTGCCCGGTACCGTCCCGGGGCGGTGCCGTATTCCCGCTTGAAGGCCTTGGCGAACGCGAACTCCGAGGCGTAGCCGGTGCGTTGGGCGATGACGCGGAGCGGCTGGTCCCCCTCGCGCAGCAGGCGGCCGGCCAGGGTCAGCCGCCACCACGTCAGATAGCCGAGCGGCGGCTCGCCGACGAGGGCGGTGAACCGTTTGGCGAAGGCCGCCCGGGACAGGCCCGCCACCGCGCCCAGTTCCTCCACCGTCCAGGGGCGGGCCGGATCGTGGTGGATCGCGCTCAGCGCCCGCCCGATCGCCGGGTCCCGCAGCGCCACCGCCCAGCCGTTCGTCGCCTTGGCGTGTTCCTCGTACCAGGCCCGCAGGATGTACAGCAGGGCGGTGTCGAGCAGGCCGCAGACGGCGGCCTCCGCCCCGGGCCGGGGGTGCGCCGTCTCGGTGCGGAGCAGGTCCAGCACCGCGCCCAACGGCCGGCCCTGGGTGGGCAGCCGGACCACGCCGGGCAGGCAGGTCAGCAGCGGGTGGGGGCGGGACCGGTTCAGGCGGTAGGCGCCGCAGAGCGTCAGCGTGCGGGGCGTTCCGTCGTCGGGGGTGTCCGGGCCGGACGGCCAGGAGCCGTCCGGGTTCTGCCGGACCTCGACCAGCGGGGTGCCGGGGTCGTCGGCCAGGCCGTGGGCGATGCCGTGGACGAACGCGAGGTCACCGGCGGTGAGCCGGAGGGGCGCGCTGCCGTCCTCGGGCAGCACCCAGCAGGAGCCCTCCAGTACGGCGTGGAACCCGACGCCGGTCGTGGCCGGGAAGCGCTGGCCCCACGCACCGTGCCGCTGCTTGCGGGAGGCGTGTGGCCGCCCGGCGCGCATCGCGGTGATCGCGTCGCTGAGTACGTCCATGCCGGTGAGCGTACCGAGGAGACGCCCGCACATGATCGCGAGACGTTGCGGCATGGGCCCGGCGCACGAGCTCTCCGTACGGTGAATCCGCATCCACGAAGGAGAGGAAATCTCCCGCTTCGTCGGTGATGTACGCACTCCCCATGACAGAAATGGATTCACGGTGATGATGGCCCAACACGTGGTGTTCGACGAGCTCGGCGGCCCGGAGGTGCTGCGGATCGAGGAGGTGGAACTCGGCGAGCCCGGTCCGGGCGAGGTGCTGCTCCGGGTGGACGCGCTCGGCCTCAACCGGGCGGAGGCGCTGTTCCGTTCCGGCGGCTACTACTACCAGCCCACCCTGCCGGGGTCCCGGATCGGCTACGAGGCGGCCGGGGAGGTGCTCGCGGTCGGAGAAGGGGTGACCGGTTTCTCGGTGGGCGACCCGGTGCTGACGGCGGGCACGGGGGGCATGAGCACCAACGGCGTGTACGGCGACCACCTGCGTCTGCCGGCCGACAGCCTGCTCCGCCGCCCCGGCGACACGGACGCGGCGACCGGGGCCGCCCTCTGGCTGTCGTACAGCACCGCTTACGGCGCGCTGGTGGAGAAGGGCGGGCTGCGGCCGGGCGACACCGTGCTGATCACCGCCGCCTCCAGCAGCGTGGGCGTGGCGGCGATCCAGATAGCCCGCCACCTCGGCGCGATCCCGGTGGCCGTCACCCGCAGCGCGGCGAAGCGGGAGCGTCTGGCGCAGCTCGGCGCGGCCCATGTGATCGCGCTCGACGAGGGCGGGCTGCCCGACCAGGTCGCCGAGGTCACCGGCGGGCGCGGGGCCGAGATCGTCTTCGACCCGGTGTCCGGTCCCGGACTGGCGGAGGTCGCGCGGGCGGTCGCCCCGGGCGGGCTGCTGATCGTCTACGGCTGGCTCGACCCGCGGCCGGCACCCCTGCCGCTCAACTGGACCCTGCGCATCCTCGGTTACGGCAACCTCCAGGTGACCGGCGAGCCGGAGGTACGGCGCCGGGTCCGGCACTTCCTGGACGCCGGCCTACGGGCGGGCACCCTGGCTCCGGTCATCGACCGCACCTTCGCCTTCGAGGAGATCGTCGAAGCGCACCGCCATCTGGAGTCCAACAGCCAGATCGGCAAGATCGTGGTGACGGTCCGGCACTAGGTTCCCCGGGGCAAGGGTGGGACGGCGCGACGCGAGGTGTCCCCCGAGGCCGCCGCGTCCGCCCCACCGGGAGCAACAGGCGCCCCTCTCCCCTCAGTTGACCCCCCGCTCGACCCCGGCCCAATACGGCTGGCGGAGCTTGAACTTCTGGATCTTGCCGGTGGCCGTACGGGGAATGGACTCGCGGAACTCCACGGACGTCGGGGCCTTGTAGCCGGCCATGTGCTGCTTGCAGTGGGCGATGATGTCGGACTCGTCGGCCGTCGCGCCCTCCGCGAGGACCACCAGGGCCTTGATGGTCTCGCCCCACTTCTCGTGCGGCACACCGATGACGGCGACCTCGGCGACCGCCGGGTGACTGAAGATCGTGTCCTCCACCTCGATCGACGACACGTTCTCCCCGCCGGTGATGATCACGTCCTTCTTCCGGTCGGAGATGGTGAGGTGGCCGTCGCCGGGGTCGAGGGTGCCGCCGTCGCCGGTGTGGAACCAGCCGTCCTCCAAGGCCTCCGCCGTCTCCTCCGGCTTGTCCCAGTACCCGTCGAGCACCGTGTTGGAGCGGGCCAGTACCTCACCGGACTCCGAGACCTTCAGCTTCACCCCCAGCGCGGGCAACCCCGCACGGGACAGTTTGCGCGCGCGTTCCTCGGCGGGAAGGGCGGCATCGGCCGGCCGGGTGCGGTTGAAGGTGAGCATCGGGGAGGTCTCGGTCAGGCCGTAGAGCTGGGTGAACTCCCAGCCCAGTTCCTCCTGCACGCGCTGGATGGTCCTGGTCGGCGGCGGGGCACCCGCGCAGACGATCCGTACCCGGTCGCGGCCCGGGACCTCGCCCTCCCAGGTCGCCGCCGCGTCGAGCACCATGTTCCAGACGGCCGGCGCCCCGCACATGAGGGTGACCCCGTGCTCGTCGACGCGCCGCAGGATCTCGGTACCGTCGACCTTGCGCAGCACCACCTGCTTGACGCCCAGCCCCGCCATCACATACGGCATGCCCCAGCCGTTGCAGTGGAACATCGGCAGGGTGTGGAGGTACACGTCGCCTTCCCACACACGGGTGTGCAGGCCGAAGGTCATGCCGTTGACCCAGATGTTGCGGTGGGTCAGCTGCACGCCCTTGGGGCGGGCGGTGGTACCCGACGTGTAGTTGATCGTCGCGGTGGCGTCCTCGTCCGGCTGCGACCACGGGCGCGGCTCGGTCCCGAACCGCATCAGCCCGGCCTCGGTCTGCTCGCCGAGGACGAAGCGGTGGGGCGCCTTGACCTCGGACAGCCCGGCGTCGAGCTCCGGGTCGACGAGGAGGACCGAGGCGCCGCTCTGCGCCACCACGTAGTCGACCTCCTCCGGCTTGAGGCGGAAATTCACCGGGACGCAGATGCGGCCGCTCATCGGCACCGCGAACAACAGCTCCAGCAGACGCGCGGAGTTGTGGCTCGCCACGGCCACCCGCTCCCCTTCACCGACCCCGAGGGCGTCCAGCCCCGCCTGCCAGGCACGGACCCGTTCGGCGAACCGCCCGTAGCTCGCCACGGGCACCGGCGGGGCGGGCTGCTGCGGCTCGTCGACCACCCCGGGACTGTCCCGGAAGCCCAGCTCGGCACGGTCGAGGAAGTCCGCGATCGTCATCGGTGTCCGCATGTGCGCTCTCCTGTGTTCTACGTCTGCCGAGGGAAGAGCGTCCCACGTACTTGGCTTTCCCGCCGTGGTTGTTGCTCGCCGTTGCACCTGCGGCGCCGCCCACGTGCCCGTCTGTCCCGCCGCGGGGCGTCTCGCCGTTCCGCTGCGCTTTGCGGCGCCTCCCACGTACCTGTCTGCGGCGCCGCGGGGCTTGCTCGCCGTTGTGCGCTTTGCGGCGCCTCCCACGTACCCGTCTGTTCCGCCGCGGGTGTTGTTCGCCGTTGCGCCTGCGGCGGGCTGGGTGGTTTGTTGGTGCGGTGACGGGCCTCCGGGGCCGGTTGTGTGGACTGCTGACGCTTTACGTCCACACAACCGGCCCCTCCGGCCCGTCCCCTCCCGTGAGGGGTAAAGGAGACGGTGGGTGGGGGTGCACGTGGTGCCTACAGGCGCGCAGGCAACGGATGAGGCTTGCTGCCAGGCGCAACGGCGAGGCGACCCGCGTGGGGACAGACGGCTATGTGGGGAATCAAAAAGAACTCGCCAGGGCTGCCATGATCAGGACGTCGTGCCATTCGCCGTCCCAGTACAGCGCTTCGCGCAAGCGGCCCTCCACCTCGAAGCCGCATTTCTCGTAGGCCCGTCGGGCGCGCGGGTTGAAGGGGAAGACCTCCAGCTCGACGCGGTGCAGGCCCACCCGGTCGAAGGCGTAGGCCAGGAGGAGGCGGATCGCCTCGGGGCCGATGCCGCGGCCGGTGGCGTCGGCGGCGAGGGAAATGCGGAAGGTGCCGTGGGCGTTGTCCTTGTCGATCTGGCTCAGCGCCAGTTCGCCGAGGTAGCCGCCGGACTCCCGGTCCTCGATGACGAGGTCGAGGCGGTCGGGGCGCCCGGCGGCGGCTGCGCACCATTCCTGCAGTTCGGGCAGCGTCCAGTCACGGTGGGTGCCGGTCAGCCGTCGTATCTCGGGATCGAGGAAGGTGGCGTGGAAGGCATCCGCGTGGCGGAGCGTGAGCTGCACGAGCCGGATGCGCTCGCCCGTGAGCACCGGCTTCTCGGAGAGTGCGGTGGGGTCGATCATGTCGGGATGATGGCGAGCCGCGGACGGTGCGGCAACTGAAATTGACCGGTGGGGGTGCCGGGCGGAAGGGGGACGATGTGGAGCTGCGCCAGGTGCGGTACTTCGTCACGGTCGCGCAGGAGCTGCACTTCGGGCGGGCGGCCGAGCGACTGCACATCGTGCAGTCGGCGGTGAGCCAGCAGGTCCGGCGGCTGGAACGGGAGCTGGGGGCCGAGCTGTTCGACCGCTCCGCGCGCCAGGTCCGGCTGACGGCCGTCGGTGCGCGGTTCCTGCCGGAGGCGCGGGCGCTGCTGGCGGCCGAGGAACGCGCGCTCGCCGTCGTCGCCGAGCTGACCGCCGGCCGGGCCCGCACCCTGCGTCTGGGGACGAGCACGGGCCTGGGCGCCCATCTGGACCGGGTGCTGGACGCGCTGGCCGGGCTCGCCCCGGAGATCGGGGTGGAGCTGGTCTCGGCGCGGGCCGCGGAGCGGCTCGACCGGGTGGTGTCGGGCGAGCTGTCCGCGGCGTTCCTCCGCGGTGAGCCGGACGACGGCGGCCGGGAGGGGCTGAGGTTCCTCCCGCTGTGGCAGGACCCGCTGGTGGCGGTCGTCCCGGCCCGGCATCCGCTCGCCGCCTCACCCGGCACGATCGCGCTGGCCGAACTCGCCGCCGTGCCGCTGCTGCTGACCGAGCGGCGCAACAACCGCGCCCTGGTCGACCTCGTCGTCAACGCGTGTCATGACGCCGGTTTCGCGCCCGTTCCCGGCCCGCGGTACGGCTCGCTGGACAACACCCTGACCGCGATCGGCGCCGCCGGCCCGGCGGACGGGCTGTGGACCGTCGTCTACGCCTCGCACGCCGACCGGCTCCACACACCCCGGGTGGCCTTCCTGCCGTTCCGCAACCCCGGCATGGAGCTCACCACCCACCTCGCGGTGCGCCGCAGCAATCCGCCGGCCGGTCTGGAGCCGCTGCTGCGGGCCTGTGCGGAGGCGGGCGGCGGCGGGGTGTGGCCCGCCGCCTGAAGCCGACCCATCTCGATCCGTGATCGCTGCGTGCGCGATCCGCTTCTTGGTCACGCGGGCCGTACCCGATGAACTGAGGGCACGCCGGCGAAACCGCCGCGAACGGCCAAATGGCCTGCAAAGCAAGGGAGTTCGTCATGCCGATCGTCACCGTCCAGCAGGGTCCGCGCAGCGTCGAGCTGAAGCGGGAGCTGGTCCGGCAGATCACCGATGCGTTCGTGGACGCCTACCGGATCCCCGCCGAGACCGTGCAGGTCTGGATCCAGGAGGTCCCGACCGACAGCTGGGGCACAGCAGGCACCCTGACGGCAGATAAGTAGTCCAGCCCACGTGAGGGGGGCGAGCCTGATCCATTGCCCGCGGGCGCATGGGCATTACGTGCACCCCCACCGTCCTTCACTTCCCCCCAACGGGAGGGGACGGGCCGGAGGGGCCGGTTGTGTGGACGTAAAGCGTCAGCAGTCCACACAACCGGCCCCGGAGGCCCGTCACCGCACCCACAAACCACCCAGCCCGCCGCAGGCGCAACGGCGAGAAACCACCACGGCGGGACAGCCAACCACGTACGGCTATGCGACAAAGTCGAGACGCGCAGCCCCATCATGGTGGATCGGAGTATGCGCCCCCGTAAGCGGCGTGCCCGTGCCGCCGCGGCGGTTGGCGACGATTTCGGCGGCGATCGAAAGGGCGGTTTCCTCGGGGGTGCGTGCCCCGAGGTCGAGGCCGATCGGCGAGCGCAGGCGGTTGAGTTCGAGTTCGGTCAGGCCGACGTCGCGCAGTCGCTGAAGGCGGTCCAGGTGGGTGCGGCGCGAGCCCATCGCGCCGACGTAGGCGACCGGAAGCTTCAGCGCGCGCTCCAGGAGCGGCACGTCGAACTTGGCGTCGTGGGTGAGGACGCACAGCACCGTGCGGCCGTCGAGTTCCTGGGAGTCGAGGTAGCGGTGCGGCCAGTCGACGACGATCTCGTCGGCGTCGGGGAAGCGGGTGCGGGTCGCGAAGACGGGGCGGGCGTCGCAGACCGTGACGTGGTAGTTGAGGAATTTGCCGACCCTGACCAGCGCGGACGCGAAGTCGATCGCACCGAAGACGATCATGCGCGGGGCGGGGACGGAGGATTCGACGAGGAGGACGACCGGCTGCCCGCATTGGGAGCCATCCGCTCCGATTTCGAGCGTCGTGGTGCGGCCCGCGTCGAGCAACGCGCGGGTCTCCTCGATGGCGGTGCGGTCGAGGGCGGGGTGGCCGCCGAGGGTGCCCTCGTGGGTGCCGTCGGGGCGGACGAGCAGTGCCCGGCCGAGGAGTTCGGCGGGGCCCTCGATGATCCGGGCGACCGCCGCCGCCTCCCCGGCGGCAGCGGCGGCCAGCCCGGCGGCGAGCGTGTCGGCAGTGCTGTCCACCCACTCCCCCGCGGCTCCGCCGTGTGCGGAGCGCGGGGCGCCCGTCCGTATCGGCTGGACGAGGATGTCGATGATGCCGCCGCAGGTCAGACCCACGGCGAAGGCGTCCTCGTCGCTGTACCCGAAGCGCTCCAGGACCGGTTCGCCGGTCCGCAGCGCCTCCTGGCACAGTTCGTAGACCGCGCCCTCCACGCATCCGCCGGAGACCGAACCGATCGCCGTGCCGTCGCCGTCCACGGCGAGGGCGGCTCCTGGCTGGCGGGGCGCGCTGCCGTTGGTGGCCACGACGGTGGCCACCGCGAACTTGCGGCCCTGCTCGACCCACCGGTGCAGCTCGTCGGCGATGTCCAGCATGTCGGTCTCCTTACGGATAACGGATGGGTGGATGGGGCGGATCAGTGGTGCACGCCCAGCCAGCTCTCGATCGGGTTGAGCGAGAAGTAGGCCAGGAACACCAGGGAGAGCACCCACATCAGCCAGCCGGGCTCGCGCCACTTGCCCTGCACGGCCTTGATGGCGACGTGGGCGAGGACGCCGGCCGCGATGCCCGCGGTGATGGAGTACGTGAACGGCATGAGGACCGTCGTCAGGAACACCGGGATGGAGGTCGCCGGGTCGTCCCAGTTGATGTGCTTGGCGTTGGTCAGCATCATCGAGCCGATGACCACCAGTGCGGCGGCGGCGACCTGGGTGGGGATGACCTGGGCCAACGGGGTGAAGAAGAGGCAGAGCGCGAAGCCCAGACCGGTGATGACGCTGGCGAAGCCGGTCCGTGCGCCGTCGCCGACGCCCGCGGTGGACTCGACGAACACGGTCTGGCCGGAGGCGCCGGTGAGACCGCCGACGATTCCGCCCGCACCGTCGATGGCCAGGGCCTTGTTCAGCCCGGGCATCTTGCCGTCCTTGTCGGCGAGGTTGGCCTGCTGGCCGATGCCGATGATGGTGCCCATGGCGTCGAAGAAGCCCGCCAGGACGAGGGTGAAGACGATGACGCCGACGGTGATGCCGCCGACGTTGCCCAGGCCGCTGAAGGAGACGTGGCCCAGCAGTCCGAAGTCGGGGGTGGAGACGACGGATCCGGAGATCACCGGGGCGTTGCGGCCGCCCCAGTCCTTGACGGTCAGCCCGGCGACCTGGTGGACGACCGCGGAGAAGACCGTGCCGCCGACGATGCCGATGAGGATCGCGCCGGGCACCTTGCGGACCTGCAGCAGGAAGATCAGCAGGACCGTGAAGGCGAAGCAGAGCACGGGCCAGCCGGTGAGCATGTCGGCGGTGCCGAGCTGGATCGGCTTGGCGCCGGCGAGACCGCCCGGGCCGGGCATGGAGGTGACGAAGCCCGCCTGGACGAGGCCGATGAGGCAGACGAACAGGCCGATGCCCATCGTGATGGCGTGCTTGAGCGGCAACGGGATCGCGTTCATGATCAGTTCCCGCGCGCCGGTGACGACCAGCAGGACGATCACGGCACCGTAAATGATGCACATCGCCCAGGCGTTGTCCCAGGTCATCTGCGGGGCGACCTGGAAGGACATCACCGCGGACACGCTCAGGCCGGCGGCCAGGGCGAGCGGGACGTTCCCGAGGAACCCCATGACGATGGTGGTGACGGCGGCGGCCAGCGCGGTCGCCGTGGTCACCTGGTCCGCGTTGAGGGTGGCTCCGGTGATGTCCTTCGTGGTGGTCAGGATCACCGGGTTCAGGAGGATGATGTACGCCATCGCCATGAAGGTGGTGACGCCGCCACGCACCTCCCGGCCGACCGTCGACCCTCTCTCGGATATGTGGAAGTACCGGTCGAGCCAGGACCGGCCGGCGGGCTGGCGCGAGCCGTTGCCCGCGTCTTCCGCCGTGGTCCTCGGCTCAGTGGACTGCTGGGTCATGGTGCCTTACTCCCAAGGTTCAAAGGGGCACTCGCACGTGGCGAGATTTGGGATGGATCTTCGGCTGCACGACCCGGGGGACGGCCCGAGACGAACGTGGGGTACTGACTGCGTACGAGGCAGCAGCGACTGCGGTGGTGCGAAGGGGGGAGACTCCGGGCGGTGCGCGGAGGAGGACGGACAGGGACACCCCTTGTCGCGTACCGCCCGGAGGCCGGGGTCCGGGGGAGTCGCCCCCGGACGGCTCACTGGGTGCCGGTGAGGTGCTCCGGGCGCACCGGCGTCTTGTCGAGCTCCAGCCCGGTCGCGTTCCGGATCGCCGCGAGGACGGCCGGGGTCGACGACAGGGTCGGGGCCTCACCGATGCCGCGCAGCCCGTAGGGGGCGTGCTCGTCGGCGAGTTCGAGCACATCGACCGGGATGGTCGGGGTGTCGAGGATGGTGGGGATCAGGTAGTCCGTGAAGGAGGGGTTGCGCACCTTCGCGGTCTTGGGGTCGACGATGATCTCCTCCATGACCGCCACGCCCAGGCCCTGGGTGGTGCCACCCTGGATCTGGCCGACGACGGACAGCGGGTTGAGCGCCTTGCCGACGTCCTGGGCGCAGGCCAGCTCGATGACCTTGACCAGGCCGAGCTCGGTGTCCACCTCGACGACCGCGCGGTGCGCGGCGAAGGAGTACTGGACGTGGCCGTTGCCCTGGCCGGTGTGCAGGTCGAAGGCCTCGGTGGGCCGGTGGCGCCACTCCAGCTCCAGCTCGACGGTCTTGTCCTCCAGGACGTCCACGATGTTGGCGAGGACCTCGCCGCCGTCGGTGATGACCTTGCCGTCCTCCAGGAGGAGTTCGGCGGTGGCCCACGCCGGGTGGTACGAGCCGAACTTGCGCCGCCCGATCTCCAGGACCTTCTCGCGCACGGCCTCGCAGGAGTTCTTCACCGCGCCGCCGGTGACGTAGGTCTGGCGGGAGGCCGAGGTCGAGCCGGCCGAGCCGACCTGGGTGTCGGCGGGGTGGATGGTGACCTGCTGGACGCCCAGCTCGGTGCGGGCGATCTGGGCGTGGACGGTGACGCCGCCCTGGCCGACCTCCGCCATCGCGGTGTGCACGGTCGCGACCGGCTCGCCGTTGATGACCTCCATGCGCACCTTGGCGGTGGAGTAGTCGTCGAAGCCCTCGGAGAAGCCGACGTTCTTGATGCCGACCGCGTAGCCGACGCCGCGTACGACGCCCTCGCCGTGCGTGGTGTTGGACAGTCCGCCGGGCAGCTGGCGCACGTCGGCGCCCTCGCTGGACTCCCACTGGCGCTCCGGCGGCATGGGCATCGCCTTGATGCGGCGCAGCAGTTCGGCGACCGGGGCCGGGGAGTCGACCGGCTGCCCGGTCGGCATGATGGTCCCCTGCTCCATGGCGTTGAGCTGCCGGAACTCGACCCGGTCCATGCCCAGCTTGTCGGCCAGCTTGTCCATCTGCGCCTCGTACGCGAAGCACGCCTGGACCGCGCCGAAGCCGCGCATGGCGCCGCAGGGCGGGTTGTTGGTGTAGAGCGCGATCGCCTCGATGTCGACGTCGTCGATGACGTAGGGGCCGACGGAGAGGGAGGAGGCGTTGCCGACGACCGCCGGGGAGGCCGACGCGTAGGCGCCGCCGTCCAGGACGATCTTGCACTTCATGTGCGTGAGCTTGCCGTCCTTCGTGGCGCCGTGCTCGTAGTAGAGCTTGGCCGGGTGCCGGTGGACGTGCCCGAAGAAGGACTCGAACCGGTTGTAGACGATCTTGACCGGCTTGCCGGTGCGCAGCGCCAGGAGGCAGGCGTGGATCTGCATCGAGATGTCCTCGCGGCCGCCGAAGGCACCGCCGACGCCGGAGAGCGTCATCCGGACCTTCTCCTCGGGCAGGCCGAGGACCGGGGCGATCTGCTTGAGGTCCGAGTGCAGCCACTGGGTGGCGACGTAGAGGTCGACGCCGCCGTCCTCGGCGGGTACGGCCAGGCCGGACTCCGGACCGAGGAACGCCTGGTCCTGCATGCCGAAGGTGTACTCGCCCTTGACGATGACGTCGGCGCGCTCGGCGGCCGCGTCCGCGTCGCCCCGGACGATGGGCTGGCGGTGCACGATGTTGGGGTGCGGGACGTGCCCGATGTGGTGGTCGTCGCGGTTCTCGTGGACCAGGACCGCGTCGGGGGCGATCGCCGAGGCCTCGTCGGTGATCAGCGGCAGCTCGGCGTAATCGATCTTGATCTTGGCGGCCGCGCGCCGGGCGGTCTCCGGGTGGTCGGCGGCGACCAGCGCCACCGGCTCGCCGTGGTGGCGGACCTTCTTGTGCGCGAGGACCGGGGTGTCCTGGATCTCCAGGCCGTAGTTCTTCACCTCGGTGGGCAGGTCGTCGTACGTGAGCACGGCGTAGACGCCCGGCATGGCCACGGCTTCGGAGATGTCGATCGACTTGATCTCGGCGTGCGCGACGGTGGAGCGCAGCGTCTGGCCCCACAGCATGTCCTCGTGCCACATGTCCGAGGAGTAGGCGAACTCGCCGGTGACCTTGAGGGTGCCGTCCGGCCGCAGCGTGGACTCGCCGATGCCGGCCTTGGTCTTGCCGCCCTGGGTCAGGTTGGTGGGGGTGCGGGTGACACCAGCCATCGTGATCAGGCCCCCTGTCCGGTGGTCGCGGAGGAAGCGGACTCGCCACGGGCTGCGGCCAGCCGGACCGCGTCGAGAATCTTCTCGTAACCCGTGCAGCGGCACAGGTTGCCCGACAGCGCCTCACGGATGTCGGCGTCCGACGGGGAGTCGTTGCGCTCCAGCAGTTCGTCGGCGGCGACCAGCAGGCCCGGGGTGCAGAAACCGCACTGGACCGCGCCGGCGTCGATGAACGCCTGCTGGATCGGGGACAGTTCGGTGGTCTCGCCCGGCTTCGCCTGCCACTGCTTGGCGGCGTCGAGGCTCGTGCCGGAGCTGCCGCAGGCGCCGCTCGCGCAGCCGCCGTGCTCGGCACGCTGCTGGGCGTAGTCGGCCAGACCCTCGACGGTCACCACCTCGCGGCCCTCGACCTGGCCGGCGGCGACCAGGCAGGAGCACACCGGCACACCGTCCAGGCGGACCGTACAAGAACCGCATTCGCCCTGCTCACAGGCGTTCTTGGAGCCCGGGAGGCCCATCCGCTCGCGGAGGACGTACAGCAGGCTCTCGCCTTCCCAGACGTCGTCGGCCTCCTGCTGGCGGCCGTTGACGGTGAATGTCACGCGCACTGTGCGCTCCTCTCATTGCCGCGGTAGGACTCCCAGGTCCAGCCGAGGGTGCGGCGCGCCATGATGCCGACCGCGTGCCGGCGGTACTTGGCGCTGCCGCGCACGTCGTCGATCGGGTTGCAGGCACCGGAGGCGAGCTGCGCGAACTGCTTGGCCACGGACGGCGGGATGGGGTTGCCGGACTCCCAGAAGCCGCCCTCCTCCAGCGCCGCGGCGAGGAAGTCCTCGGCCTCGCGGGCCCGTACGGGGGTGGGTGCGGCGGAGCCGATGCCGGTGCGGACCGTGCGGGTCTCGGGGTGCAGCGCGATGCCGAAGGCGCACACCGCGATGACCATGGCGTTGCGGGTGCCGACCTTGGAGAACTGCTGCGGGCCGTCGGCCTTCGGCAGATGCACCGAACGGATCAGTTCGTCGGGCGCGAGGGCGTTGCGCTTGACGCCGACGTAGAACTCGTCGATCGGGATCATGCGGCTGCCGCGGACGGACTCGACCTCGACCTCGCAGCCGGAGGCGAGCAGCGCGGGGTGGGCGTCACCGGCCGGGGAGGCGGTGCCGAGGTTGCCGCCGACGCCGCCGCGGTTGCGGATCTGCGGGGAGGCGACGGTGTGGGAGGCGAGCGCGAGACCGGGGAGTTCGGTCCGCAGGTTCTCCATGATCCTGGTGTAGGGAACGGAGGCGCCGAGGCGCACGGTCTTCTCTCCGACCTCCCACTCGCTCAGCTCACCGATGCGGTTCAGGTCGAGCAGGTACTCGGGGCGGCGGTGGTCGAAGTTGATCTCGACCATCACGTCCGTGCCGCCCGCGATGGGCACAGCGGTGGGGTGCTCGGCCTTGGCAGCGAGCGCCTCCTCCCAGCTGGCGGGGCGAAGGAAGTCCATGGGTGGCCTCTTCTACGAAAAGATGGGGTCGTCCGCTGCTCATGGTGAGGAGCCGGGGCCCCCGTCGCCATCGAGCCGTTCATGTCTTGTTAACGCGGTTGGTTTCAGTGAACGCGCCCGGGACCCACCCGGTGCAGTCACCGAAACCATGAAGCGGTTGGCTGGCCAAGCCACCTGTCTTGTAGATTCGAACGAAAGACGAGGCTCTGAAACCTCGCGGCATTCCACCGGCAACACCAGACAGCAAAGAACGGCGGGCGAGGTCATGCGGCTCCGCGCACTCCTGGACACCCATACCCTGGGCCTTCGGCTGCTCGGCGGCGAGGACGAACTGGACCGCACGGTACGCGGCGTGATGACCACGGACCTGCGGGATCCCAGCCGGTACCTCTCCGGCGGCGAGCTGGTGCTGACCGGTCTGGCCTGGCGCCGCGAGCCGGAGGACTCCGAGCGGTTCGTACGGATCCTGGCCTCGGCCGGGGTCGCCGGGCTCGGCGCGGGCGAGGCCGAGCTGGGCGCGATCCCCGACGATCTCGTCCAGGCCTGTGCCCGGCACCGCCTGCCGCTGTTCTCGGTGGACGAGACGGTCTCCTTCGCGTCCATCACCGAGCACGTGGTGCGGCAGGTCTCCAGCGAACGGGCCGGCGACCTGGCCGCCGTGGTGGACCGTCACCGCCGGCTGATGACGTCGGGCCCCACGGGCGGCGGCCCGGAGGTGGTCCTGGACCTGCTCGGCTCAGACCTGGACCTGCGGGCCTGGGTGCTCTCCCCCACCGGCCGGCAGATCGCCGGATCGACGCTGGCCGGCTCCGGGCCCGAGCTGCCCGCCGACCTGGCCGCCCGGCTCGCCGGTGAGCATCTGGCGGCCGCCCGCAGCGGCCGGCGCGGGCCCCACCGGATCGCCCTGGAGGGAGCCACGTACTCGCTGTTCCCGATCCGCCACGAGAGCCGTGACCTGCGGCAGACGCTGCTGAGCGACTGGCTGCTGGCCGTCGAGGCGGACGCCGGCGACTGGCCCGAGGAGCGGCTCGACCTGCTGCACGGCGTCACCCAGCTGATCGCCGTCGAACGGGACCGGCGCGACGCCGCCCGTACGGTCCGCCGGCGGCTCGCACAGGAGGTGCTGGAGCTCGTCCAGACCGGTGCGCCGCCGGCCGAGATCGCGGCCCGGCTGCGGGTCGCGGCGCCGGTGCTGCTGCCCGGCCTGGGCACCGCCCCGCACTGGCAGATCGTGGTGGCCAGGGTCGAGTGGGAGGGCGGCGACCTGCCCGGCGGCCCGGTGGCGCAGTCCCTCCTGGAGGAGGTGCTGGTGGACCCGGGCACCTTCGGGCCGGAACCCTCCGACCGGATCGCGGTGGCGCACACCGGCGACGAGGCGGTGGCTCTGGTGCCGCTGCCGGTCCCGGACGAGCCCGAGGAGGGCCCGGCAGCCGGGCTGCACGCGGATGCGCTGCTCTCCGTCGTCCAGGAGCCGCTGGGCCGCGGGCTGGACGGCGACGGGCGGCTGACGGTCGGGGTGAGCGCCTCGGTCCACTCGGCGGAGGGGCTGCGCGGCGCCCTGGAGGAGGCCCGGCACGCCCGCCGGGTGGCCGCGGCCCGCCCGGGCCGGGTCTGCGCCGCCGGCCACGAGGAGCTGGCCTCGCACGTCCTGCTGCTCCCGTTCGTCCCCGACGACGTCCGCCGCGCCTTCACCGCCCGCCTGCTGGACCCGCTCCGCGACTACGACCGCCGGCACCGCGCCGAGCTGATCCCGACCCTGGAGGCGTTCCTGGACTGCGACGGCTCCTGGACCCGCTGCGCCACCCGCCTCCACCTGCACGTCAACACGCTCCGCTACCGGGTCGGCCGGATCGAGCAGCTCACCGGCCGCGATCTGTCCCGCCTGGAGGACAAGCTGGACTTCTTCCTGGCTCTGCGGATGAGCTGAGGGGGCGGTGGTGGGGGGCCGGCGCCCGCCCGCCCCCCCCAGCCGCACCCCGGCGTTCCGGAATCGGCCATTCGGGGTAACCCGAACGGGCGTCATCGCGCCAACTCCGTACGGCCCCCGACCACCTGCGCCACCGGGCGACCGCCCCGCGACGGGCCCGATCAGGGCCGTCCGGCTCCCCCGGACGGGCCACGGCGCGATTGTGAATTCATTCACCCACCCCCTTGGCCGCACCACGGAATCCGTGCTGAGATTCGCCCAGGCTTCCTGTTTCCAGCTCAATGGCGCGCTCGGGGAGGGCAATGTGGCGGATACCGCCATGTCAGGATCCGCGGATGCCGCGGATTCCGTCAGTTCCGCCGATCCGGTATCGCTCGCGGTACCGGCACCGGCACCCGCACCGGAAGTACCGGCAGCCAGAACGGTCGAGGGGGACGATCCCCTCGACCGTGCCGTTTGGCGGCTGCGCTCCCGTGGCTGCTGGGACGACGCAGCCGCACTCCTGGAACCACACTCCGCCCGGCACGCCCCGGCCGCCCTGCGGCGCGCCGCCCTCCTGGTGGAGCGCTGCATGTTCACGACCACCGGCTGGGCCGAGGCGGAGGACGCGCTGCGCGCCGCCGAGGCGCTGGCCGGCAACGACGACGAGCGGGGCGGCGCGGCCTGCGAACGCGGCCATCTCGCCTACGCCGCAACGGTGTTGGGCGTACGGGACCGGGCCGACGAGGCTCGTTCGGCGCTCGGCCGGGCGGCCGCGCTGCTCGCCCCGACCGCGGCCGGCCGCCCGCTGCTGGACTTCCGGCGCGGACTGATGGCCGAGCACGTCGCGGACAGCCCGGACGCGGCCCGCGCCGCCTACCGCCGCGCCCACGCCGGCGCCACCGCCCAGGGCGACAGCCTGCTGCTGTCCTTCACCTGGCGCCATCTGGCCGGACTCGCCCTGCGGGACGGGGAGTTGACGGAGGCCCGGCACGGGTTCGCCGAATCGCTGCGGATCCGCGAGGAACTGGGCTTCCTCGTCGGCACGGCCCCGGCGCTCGCGGCACTGGCCGACGCCGCGCCGGAGGACGACGCGGACCGCCTCCGCGCGGAGGCCGCCCGCCTCTTCCGCCTCATGGGCGGCGTCCCCACCTGGCTCGCCGACCACCTTTCGACGGCCACGGCGGCCACGTAACCTCCCGCTCCGTCCCCGTAGACCGACCCGCCCGTCCGCCCGTTCCGTCGGTCCGTCCGTCGGTCCGCCCGACAACCCGCCGGTACGCCAACCCGCATGGTGCACGCCCCCGTTGGCCACGTCCGGCACCGCGCTCCATACGGGGCGGCCGGAAAACCGCACCACCTGACCCGCCCACCCCCCGAAGGGGGGTGGGCGGCGGGGAAAAACAAAAAGAGGTGCGGGTGGGCGGCGGGGAAGAGGGCAGCCGCACGGCACGCCCACCCACACCGGCACCCGCATCCGCATCCGCATCCGCATCCGCATCCGCACCACCGTCGCGGGACGCCCCCACCCCGTGCTCCTGGGGCCCGCCCTCCCGCGCAGGCCCGTACGACGACCCTCCCGCGCAGACCCGCAGGCCCGCCCTCCCGCGCAGACCCGCAGGCCCGCCCTCCCGCGCAGACCCGCAGGCCCGCCCTCCCGCGCAGGCCCGTACGACCGCCCTTCCGCGCAGACCCGCAGGCCCGCCCTCCCGCGCAGGCCCGTACGACCGCCCTTCCGCGCAGGCCCGTACGACCGCCCGCCGCCCCGCGTCCTCGCCCGCCGACGCGCACCCCCGCTCCCACCCACCCCCACCCGCCCAGGACATGTCAAGGCATCGTCATCAGCCATGCCCATGTTCACCACGATTGGCCGGAACAGGTCTGTCCTGGGAGCGGATCGGCCGGGGCGCGACGGTCGGCGGGTGGCGGGCCGCGGCGGCGCGAGGGGTGAACCGTGAGGTGGGCGACGCGCACCGGCCGGGCGGGCGGTGGGGATGCGACCTGCCCCGCCTGCCCCGAGAATGGCCTCAAGTCGCACTGTGAGCGGGCGGCACGGCCTGGATGCTGGTCCGGGACCAGCTGGGGCCCCTCCCATCGACAGAGCCCACCAGGAGGCCATCTGTGGCAGCAGGAGTGACCAAGACGACCACTGGAACCGACTGGGGCAAGGCGGATTTCGAGGCGATCTACAACTGCCCTGATCCGCGCCGGTACTTCACCACGCTGCAACCCCTGGAGTACCAGATTCCGCACCACGGCCAGGCGGTTTTCCGCGAGCTGGCCGAGAACCTGCGACGGCGCCGCGGTGACCGCCCCCCGCTGAGCGTCGTGGATCTGTGCTGCTCGTACGGGGTCAACGCGGCGCTGCTCAACTACCGGCTGTCCCTGACCGACCTCTACGGGCGCTATGCCGGATACCGTCCGGACGGTCCGACGACCGGCCAACTGATCGACGAGGACCGTACGTTCTTCGCCACTCGGCGGCGCGCCGAAGCCGTCCGGGTGACCGGCATCGACGCGGCGGATCGGGCCGTGGGGTACGCGCGCGCGGTCGGCCTGCTCGACCACGGCTTCGCGGAGAACCTGGAGCTCGACGATCCGAGCCCGGAGTTGCGCGCCGTACTGGCCGGCACCGATCTGATCACCGTCACCGGCGGCGTGGGCTACATCTCCGCCCGGACCTTCGCCCGGCTCTTCGACTGTGTGAACCGGCCACCCTGGGTCGCCGCGTTCGTCCTGCGGACGGTCTCCTACCGGCCGGTGTCCGCGCTGCTGGCCCGGGCCGGGCTGGTGACCGAGCAGCTCACCACCCGTACGTTCCGCCAGCGGCGGTTCGCCGACGGCGACGAGCGGCGCGCGGCGTTCGAGGCGCTGGCCCGGCGCGGGCTGTCCATCGCGGGCAAGGAGTCCGACGGCTTCTACCACGCCGATCTGTACCTGTCCCGGCCGGCCGCCGAGGTCGCGGCACTGCCCCTGACGGAACTGCTGCCGGGCTGAGCGCGGGCCGGGTCCGGGTTGGCCGAGCCGGCCGATCCGGGCGGCCGGGCCCGCCGGTCGGCATCGGTTGACCGGTCGTTCCGGGCGGCCGGACCCGCGGTCCCGTGGACGAGCCGAACGACCGGGCATCCGGCCCACCCGGCCCATGCGCCCGGCCCGCTCAATGCGGGTGCCGGGCCACCGAGACGTGTTCGCGGGCGATGCGCTCGGCGACGGTGTACTCCTGGGCGATCAGGGCGTCGAGCAGCGCGGTGTGTTCGGAGGCGTCGGCCAGCAGCTCGGCGGTGCGCAGGCGGGCGCCGCCGGCCGCGGACCACTGGGCGCGGCGGAGCAGGTCGCCGGTGACCTCGGTGAGCCGGCGGTTGCCGGTGAGCGACATCACGGCCTGGTGGAAGGCGTGGTCGGCCTCGGCGTAGCCGGCCCGGTCGCCGCGGGCGGCGGCCGCGACGCCCGAGGCGGCGAGCGGGCGCAGCTCCTCCCAGCGCTCCGGGGGCAGCGCCCGGGCCAGCCGGACGATCGCGGGCACCTCCAGCATGGTGCGGACCTCGGCCAGCTCGGCGAGGTCGCGGGAGCTGCGTTCGGCGATCCGGAAGCCGCGGTTGGGCACGACCTCGACGGCGCCCTCACCGGCGAGCTGCTGCATGGCCTCCCGGACCGGGGTCGCGGACACCCCGTAGCGCTCGGCGAGCGCCGGGCCGGAGTAGACCTCGCCGGGGGCCAGCTCACCGTCGACCAGGGCCCGGCGCAGCGCGGCCAGCACCTGGGCGCGGACCGAGTGCCGCCGGGGCGCGGCGGGACCGGGCTGCGCGGGCACCCAGGCCCGTGCGCGCGGCGGCTGCTCCGCTGTGCCCTGCTCCATGGCGGCTCCTTCTGACATTCCCAGCACGATAGGCGGCCTTGGCGATAGTTCAAATCCGGAAGGAGGCGGATCGGCCGGTCCCGGCCCCCGTACGGAGGGTCCAGGACTGGCTCGCGAGGGGCACGGGTAGGGTTTCCGCTAAGGTAAGCCTTACCTGCCAACGCTCGCGATTCGGTGGTCACCCCCATGGCTTCTGCCCTCGCCGCCCCGCCCCTCACACACCCCGTCGCCGAGTCGTACGCGCGCCTCACCGAGGTATTTCCCGGCCTGCGGGTCTCGCTGTGGGACGCGGCGCCGCCGACCGGGGACGGCTGGGTGTGCGCGGCCGGGCTCGCGGCCGGCGGGGAGGCCCTGGAATCCTTCCTGGCCTGGGACGACGCCCAGATCCAGCGGGACTACGGGCAGTCCGCCCGGCCCGACGTCGTCGCCAGTTTCGCGCTGCACCGCTATGCCTGGCCGGCCTGCCTGCTGATCACGATCCCGTGGTTCCTGCACCGCCGGGTGCCGTACCTGCCCGTGCAGGACGTCTGCTTCCAGCGCGAGCTGGGCCGGATGGCGGTGCGCATCGGCTCGTTCGGGTGCCTCCCGGACGATCCGGCGGCGGCGCTGCCCGGTGCCCGGGTGGTGCCGGACGAGGAGGCGCTGCGCGCGGAGGTGCGGGCGGCGGTGGCCGGGCATCTGGCGCCCGTCCTGGAGGGCTTCCGCGGGCGGATGCGGCGTGGTCCGCGGGCGCTGTGGGGCATGGCCTCCGACGAGATCGTCGAGGGGCTGTGGTACCTGGGGCACCTGCTGGGTGAGGAGCCGCGCGCGGTGGCGGAGCTGGAGCGGCTGCTGCCGGGCGCCACCTCCCCGTACGTGGGTGGCGCCGGTTTCCGTACGCTGACCGGTCCGGACGGGACGGCGCTGCAGACCCGGGACCGCGCGAGCTGCTGCATGTTCTACACGCTGCGTCCCGAGGACACCTGCATCACCTGTCCACGCACCTGCGACGCGGATCGCATCACCCGCCTCACCGCAACCAGCTGACCCGCACACCACCCGTTCGGGTCGCCCCATTCGAACTCAACTCGCCGTGCACATACGGCAGTTCGAGGGTGGCGTCCGCTATCTGCCGGTCCTCCCCCTCCTTGGCGTTCTCTTGCTCCGAAAGCCCTTGGGGGACGAGTGGATTCCGCCAGGATGTCGCGCGAAATCGCGTATCCGAGGCAAGGGATCCCCACCATGAGAACGACCGACATATCGCTGAATTGGCTTGTTCCCGGCGTTCTGTCGCTGGGTGCCGTGATGGCCGCCGCGGCGCTGGTGGTGCGCGGCCGCCGGGCGGCCGCGCAGGCGGGCGCCGACGACTCCTGGGAACGCAGCGAGGAGCGCCGCCGCCGCAAGGAGGCCGTCTTCGCCTCCGCCTCCTATCTGCTGCTCTTCTGCTGCGCCGCGGTCGCCGCGGCGCTGTCCTTCCACGGACTGGTCGGCTTCGGCGTCCAGAACCTCGGCCTCACCGACGGCTGGGAGTACCTGGTGCCGTTCGGGCTCGACGGCGCGGCGATGTTCTGCTCCGTCCTCGCCGTGCGCGAGGCCAGTCACGGCGACGCGGCGCTGGGCTCGCGCATGCTGGTGTGGACCTTCGCGGGCGCCGCGGCGTGGTTCAACTGGGTGCATGCGCCGCGCGGCCTGGACCATGCCGGCGCCCCGCAGTTCTTCGCCGGGATGTCGCTGTCGGCCGCGGTGCTCTTCGACCGCGCGCTGAAGCAGACCCGCCGGGCGGCGCTGCGGGAGCAGGGGCTGGTGCCCCGGCCGCTGCCGCAGATCCGGATCGTGCGCTGGCTGCGCGCGCCCCGCGAGACCTTCGCGGCCTGGTCGCTGATGCTGCTGGAGGGCGTACGGACGCTGGACGAGGCCGTCGAGGAGGTCCGCGAGGACCGACGGGAGCGGGAGCAGAACCGCTTGCGCCGCCGCGAGCAGGGCAAGCTCGACCGGGCCCGGATCAAGGCCATCAACCGCCAGCACCGCGGCTGGGGCATCGGCCGGGGCGGCGGCCGGCAGCTGGCGGTCACGCCCGCCGGTGCCGAGGTGGCCGGTCCGGACTCCGCCATAGCCGGTGATCCGCCGCCCCTGCCCGCCGTAGAGCTGCCGCTGCGCTCCCGCCCGGCCCTCAAGGCCGTATCCGGCGCTGACCCCGAGGCGGTCGCCGCCACGGATACCGTCGATCCCGCGGCCCGGTCCTGGCGGGCCGTGGACCTCACCGCGGAGGACGACACCCAGACGCTGCCCCGTCTGGACTCCCTGGAGGAGAAACTCGCCGAGATCGAACGGCAATTCGGCTGACCGGCGGCGGACCGCGCCGACCGACACCCCCGACTCCTGGTCAGGCCGGTCCGCCGCCCAGCTCGAACCAGACGCATTTGCCGAATCCCTCGCTGCGTATCCCCCACGCGTCGGCCAGGGCGCGCACCAGCATCAGCCCCCGGCCCGAGGTCCCGTCCGCGCTCGCCGCCCGCACCTCGGGACGCCCGGGAGCGTAGTCCCGCACCTCGACCCGCAGGCGGTCGCCGACCTTCGCCGTGACCACCGCATCGCCGTCGGCATGGACCAGGGCGTTGGTGACCAGCTCGCTGGTGAGCAGCGTGGCGACCTCCGCGAGCTCGCCGCCACCGGGTGCCGCCCACCGGCTGAGTAATTGCCGCAGCTCCCGCCGCACCTCGCCGACCGCGCGCAGATCGGCCCGGCGCACCTTCCGCTCCAGCACGCCCGGCGCCCGCGCCGCGCCCCCCTGGCCGTGCTCGGTCGTCGTGTGTCGTCTTTCCCGTTCCTCGCGTCGCACAGGCTGACGCATGCTCTCCCCCGCCCCCACGGAACCCGGCGTCCGGTCTCGAACAGCCTCACGGTCAGCATGCCCATCGGATCAGTCGCCATGCTTCCGTCCGCTTCCGCTTCGGGGCGCGCGGTCGTCCGCGCGCCGGGTGGGCGGACCGGGCCGCGCTGGGTATGCCTGTCGGGTGGGGCCCGGACGAGCGGGAGGAGCCGCCGTGCACGACGACCGACTGCTGGTGGAGGGGCGCCTGGAACGGGCGCTGGGGCAGTTCATCCGGCCCGCGGTGTACGCGGCGCGGGTGCCGCTGCGGCTGGCCGTCCGGCATGCGCCGGGCGAGCCGCGGCCGGTGACCGAGGCACTGGGGGCCGAGTACGTGCCGTTCGCGGCGGGCGAAGCGTGGGGGCCGCCGTGGTCGACGAGCTGGTTCCGGCTGGCGGGTGAGGTGCCCGAGGAGTGGGCCGGGCGGCGGGTGGAGGCCGTCATCGATCCCGGCTTCAGCGGCGACGGGCCCGGCTTCCAGGCGGAGGGCCTGGTGTACGACGCCGAGGGCGTACCGCTGAAGGGGATCCATCCGCGCAACCGCCACGTGCCCGTCGGTGCGCCGGTCCGGGGCGGCGAGGAGGTGCGGCTGCTGCTGGAGGCCGCCGCGAATCCGGCGGTGCTGCGGGACTTCCGCCCGACCGATCTCGGGGACGTCCGCACCGCGCCGGACCGCCCGCTGTACCGCTTCGCCTCGGCCGACCTGGCCGTCCTCGACGAGACGGTCTGGCATCTCGTGCTCGACATCGAGGTGCTGGCCGAGCTGATGCCGGAGCTGCCGGCCGACCGCCCGCGCCGGCACGAGATCCTGCGGGCGCTGGAGGACATGCTGGACACGCTGGATCTGCACGACGTCGCCGGCACGGCGGAGGCCGGCCGGGCCGCGCTGGCCGGGGTCCTCCGCCGCCCCGCCGCGGCCAGCGCCCACCGGCTCTCGGCCACCGGGCACGCCCATATCGACTCCGCCTGGCTGTGGCCGCTGCGGGAGACCGTCCGCAAGGCGTCCCGCACCTTCGCCAATGTGACCCAACTCGCCGGTGAGTATCCGGAGTTGGTGTTCGCGTGCTCGCAGGCGCAGCAGTACGCCTGGGTCAAGGAGCACCAGCCGCACATCTGGGCGCGCATCAAGGAGGCGGTGCGCAACGGCACCTGGGCGCCGGTCGGTTCGATGTGGGTGGAGTCGGACGCCAACATGCCCGGCGGCGAGGCGCTGGCCCGGCAGCTGGTGCACGGCAAGCGGTTCTTCCTGGAGGAGCTGGGGGTGGAGACCGAGGAGATCTGGCTGCCGGACTCCTTCGGCTACACCGCGGCCTTCCCGCAGCTGGCCCGGCTGGCCGGCGCGCGGTGGTTCCTGACGCAGAAGCTGTCGTGGAACCAGACCGACCGGATGCCGCACCACACCTTCTGGTGGGAGGGCATCGACGGCACCCGCGTCTTCACCCACTTCCCGCCGGTCGACACCTACAACTCGCGGTTGCACGGCGCCGAACTCGCCCACGCCGAACGGAACTTCGCCGAGAAGGGCCGCGCCACCCGTTCCCTGGTCCCGTTCGGCTGGGGGGACGGCGGGGGCGGCCCGACCCGCGAGATGCTGGAGCGGGCCCGCCGGCTGCGCTCCCTGGAGGGCTCCCCGCGGGTCGAGATCGAGCCGCCGGCCCGGTTCTTCGCGGCGGCGCACGAGGAGTACGGGGCGGCCGCGCCGGTCTGGTCGGGCGAGCTGTACCTGGAGTACCACCGGGGCACGTACACCTCGCAGGCCAAGACCAAACAGGGCAACCGGCGCAGTGAACACCTGCTGCGCGAGGCGGAGTTGTGGGCCGCGACGGCGGCGGTCCGGACGGCCGGCGGCGCGGACGGCGGGTATGCGTATCCGTACGACGCGCTGGACCGGATCTGGAAGACCGTGCTGCTGCACCAGTTCCACGACATCCTGCCGGGCTCGTCGATCGCCTGGGTGCACCGGGAGGCCCGGGACACCTACGCGGCGGTCGAGGCGGAGCTGACCGGCATCGTCGAGGAGGCGCTCGCCGCACTGGGCCGGGCGGTGGACGGCGCGCCGCCGACGGTGTTCAACGCCTCGCCGTACGACCGGGACGAGATCGTCGAGCTGCCGGGAGGCGGGGACGGCGAGGGTGCGGCCGTCGCCGTGCACGTCCCCGCGCTGGGGGCGGCGGCCGTCCGCCCGCCCGGTCCGGACTCCCCCGTTCCGCCGCCCGCGCCCGTACGGGCCGCCACCGGCACCGACGGCACCGTCACCCTCGACAACGGGCTGCTCCGCGTCCGCATCGACACCGACGGTCTGCTGGCCTCGGTGCGCGATCTGCACGCCGGGCGGGAGGTGCTGGCACCCGGCGCCCGGGGCAATCTGCTCCAGCTGCACCCCGACCACCCCACCAAGTACGACGCCTGGGACCTCGACCGGCACTACCGCCACCGGCACACCGATCTGACCGCCGCCGAATCCGTCGACCTGCTCGCCTCCGGGCCGCTGACCGCGACCGTGCGGGTGACCAGGTCGTTCGGTGCGTCCCGGGTCGTCCAGGAGCTGACGCTGCGGGCCGGCGCGCACCGCCTCGACGTGCTCACCGACATCGACTGGCACGAGTCGGAGAAGGTCCTCAAGGCCGCCTTCCCGCTGGACGTGCACGCCGAACGGTCCACCGCCGAGATCCAGTTCGGGCACGTCCACCGCCCCACCCACACCAACACCAGCTGGGACGCGGCGCGTTTCGAGATCTGTGCGCACCGCTGGCTGCGGGTGGCCGAGCCGGAATACGGCGTCGCGCTGCTCAACGACTCCACCTACGGCCACGACGTCACCCGCGTCCCGCACGCCGAGGGCCTGGGCACGACCGTACGGCTGACCCTGCTGCGCGCCCCGCACAGCCCCGACCCGGCCACCGACCAGGGCAGCCACCGGTTCCGCTACGCGCTGCTGCCGGGCGCCACGACCGGCGCCGCGGTCGCCGAGGGCCTCGCCCTGAACCTCCCCCTCCGGGCCGCGGCCGCGCCGCCGGTGCCGCCGCTGATCCGCGTCGACCACCCGGCGCTCACCGTCGAGTCGGTCAAGCTCGCCGAGGACCGCAGCGGCGACGTGGTGGTCCGGCTCTACGAGTCCCGGGGCAGCCGCGTCACCGGCACCCTCTCGCCCGGTTTCCCCGTCGAACGGGCCACCGTGACCGACCTGTTGGAGCGTCCGCTGCACGACGAGGAGGAGGGGCCGACCGCGGAACTGACGCTGGAGCTGCGCCCGTTCCAGATCCTGACGCTCCGGCTCCGGCCGCAGCGCCCGGCCGACTGACCGCGCGCCCTGCGCGGTTCACACCCGGGGGATGTTCCGCAGGTTGGAGCGGGCCATCTGCAGCATCCGGCCGACCCCGCCGTCCAGCACGATCTTGCCGGCCGACAGCGCGAAGCCGGACACCATCTCCGCGCTGATCTTCGGCGGGATGGACAGCGCGTGCGGGTCGGTGACGACATCGACCAGCGCGGGCCCGTCGTGCCGGAAGGCGTCGCGCAGCGCCCCGCGCAGCTGCTTGGGCTTCTCCACCCGGACGCCGTACACACCGGCCGCGCGGGCGATCGCCGCGAAGTCCGGGTTGTGGTTGGTGGTGCCGTACGCCGGCAGGCCGGAGACCATCATCTCCAGCTCGACCATGCCCAGCGAGGAGTTGTTGAACAGCACCACCTTCACCGGCAGGTCGTACTGGACCAGGGTGAGGAAGTCGCCCATCAGCATGGCGAATCCGCCGTCGCCCGACATCGAGACGACCTGGCGGCGGCGGTCGAGGAACTGGGCGCCGATCGCCTGGGGCAGCGCGTTGGCCATGGAACCGTGACTGAAGGAGCCGATGACCCGGCGGCGGCCGTTGGGCGTGAGGTAGCGCGCCGCCCAGACGTTGCACATCCCGGTGTCGACCGTGAAGATCGCGTCGTCGGCGGCCTCCTCGTCCAGCACCGAGGCGACGAACTCGGGGTGGATCGGCACGTGCTTCTCCACCTTCCTCGTGTACGCCTTGACCACGCCCTCCAGCGCGTCCGCGTGCTTCTTCAGCATCCGGTCGAGGAACTTCCGGTCCGTCTTCTCGCGGACCTTGGGGATCAGGCAGCGCAGCGTCTCGCGGACGTCGCCCCAGACGGCGAGGTCGAGCTTGGTGCGGCGGCCGAGGTGTTCGGGCCGGACGTCGACCTGGACGATCTTGACGTCGTCGGGCAGGAACGCGTTGTAGGGGAAGTCCGTGCCGAGCAGGAGCAGCAGATCGCACTCATGGGTGGCCTCGTAGGCCGCGCCGTACCCGAGCAGTCCGCTCATGCCGACGTCATAGGGGTTGTTGTACTGGATCCATTCCTTGCCGCGCAGTGCGTGGCCCACCGGGGCCTTCACCCGCTCGGCGAACTCCATCACCTCGGCGTGCGCGCCGGCCGTACCGCTGCCGCAGAACAGCGTGACCTTGCGGGCCTCGTCGACCATCCGGGCCAGCGCGTCGATCTCGGCGTCCCCGGGCCGCGCCAGGGGCCGGGTGGTGACCAGCGCGTGCTGGAAGGCGCGCTCGGGGGCCTGCTCGGCGGCGATGTCCCCGGGCAGCGAGACCACCGCGACGCCGCTCTGGCCGACGGCGTGCTGGATGGCGGTCTGCAGCACCCGCGGCATCTGCTTGGTGCTGGAGATCAGCTCGCTGTAGTGGCTGCACTCGGCGAACAGCCGGTCCGGGTGGGTCTCCTGGAAGAACGTGGTGCCGATCTCGCTGGAGGGGATGTGCGAGGCCAGCGCGAGGACCGGGGCCATCGAACGGTGCGCGTCGAAGAGGCCGTTGATGAGGTGCAGGTTGCCCGGTCCGCACGAGCCGGCGCAGGCCGCGAGCTTGCCGGTGAGCTGCGCCTCCGCCCCGGCGGCGAAGGCGGCGGACTCCTCGTGCCGGACCTGGATCCAGTCGATCGCCGCGTTCCGGCGGACCGCGTCCACCACCGGGTTCAGGCTGTCGCCGACGACACCGTAGAGGCGCCGCACCCCCGCCCGCACCAGGATGTCCACGAACTGCTCGGCCACGGTCTGCTTCGCCATGTCGCTGTCGCTCCCAGGGTCGGAGGGGGTCGGGGCCGGGGGTACGAGGGGCCTGCTCCCATGTACCCACGCGGGAGGGCGGTCCGCCTCCGCTGTCCGCCGTCTGCCCGGTCGGCCGCCCGGGGGTGGGAGGGCCGGTCGGGTGTCCGCGACGGCCCGCGCCGGCCCGCACGGTCGCGGGCGGCCGGCAAGCGCTTCCGGGCCCGGTCCGGCAGTCTGGGGCCATGAGCGCGTGGCAGCTGGTCGCGGTCGGCCTGGTGATGCTGCTCGGGCTGATCGGGGTGCTGGTACCCGGAATCCCCGGGCCGCTGATCGTGTGGGCGGGCGTGCTGTGGTGGGCGGTGACGGAGAAGTCCGGCCCGGCCTGGACGGTGCTGATGGGCGCCACCGCCCTGCTGTTGGTCAATCAGGCGCTGAAGTGGCTGCTGCCGGTGCGCGACCTGCGGGCCGCGGGCGCGCCGTACCGCACCCTGTTCCTGGCCGGCGCGGCCGGCATCGTCGGCTTCTTCGTGCTGCCGGTGATCGGTGCCGTGGTGGGCGCGGTCGGCGGCCTCTACCTGCTGGAACGCGTGCGGCTCGGCGGCCACGGCGACGCCTGGGCCTCGACCCGGACGGTGATGCGCACCCTCGGCCTGAGCGTGCTGGTCGAACTGCTCGCCTGCCTGCTGGTGGTCGGCAGCTGGGCGGGGACGGTGATCGCGAGCTGACCGGCCCCGGGCGACGGGCGGGGCGGTGGCCGCCGGCCGGTCCTCAGCCGGCCGGCGCCGCCGCGGGGGTGGGGGCCGGCAGCTCGCCCGGCGGGAGGAGCCCGGCCCGCCACAGATGGTGCAGGGCGTACGCGCCCCAGGGCCGCCAGGCCCCCTCCGGGCCGTCCGCGCCGTCCGGGTCCGCACCCCGCTCCGCGTCGGCCCGCTCGCCCCTGTCCGAGCCGCCCACGTCCGGGTCCCCCAGCGCCCGCATCCTGATGTACGCGGCGGTGCGCGGCCCGACTCCGGGGAGCGCGGCCAGCGCCCGCTCGGCGGCGACCCGGTCGGCGCCGGCGTCCAGCAGGACCGTGCCGTCGGCCAGCGCGGTGCACAGCGCGCGCACCGACTCGGGGACGTCCGCGCCGGTCAGCTCCGCGGGCGCCGGGAAGAGGTGGGTCAGCCCGCCGTCCGCCGCGTCCAGCGGCTTCCCGTACGCCCGCACCAGCTCGGCGGCGCGCTCCGGCGGCCCGCCGAGCACGATCCGTACGGCCATCTCCTCCGGGTCCGCCGCGCCCGGCGAGCGCAGGCCCGGGCGTTCGGCCACCAGCGGGCCGAGCAGCGGGTCCGCGCCCAGCCGCTCGGCGACGGCGTACGGGTCGGCGTCCAGGTCGAAGAGCCGGCGCAGCCGCTGCACGGCCGTCGACAGGTCCCGCAGATCGGTCAGGAGCAGCCGGCACTCCAACCAGCCGCCGTCCCCGCCCCGGGCCGCCGGGCACACCCGGCCGGCCGGCGGCCGGGGCCGGCCGCGCGGCCCCGCGGGCGGCTCCTCGACCTCGGCGATCCCGCTGCCGTAGGTGAGCCGCAGGGTGCGGCGGTAGGTGCGCGGGCCGGGCTCGCCCCGTACCTCCTCCACGCCCGGCACCGCCCGCTCCGCCAGGAAGTCGAAGATCTCCGCGGCCGCGTACGGGCCCCGGTAGGCCAGCCGCAGCGGAATCCCGCCGGCCGCCGGGCCACCGCTCGGGGCGGGCCGCGACCGGGGGCGCGCGGTCGTGCCGCCGCCGTGCCCGCGCCCGCCCACCGCCGCGGCCCGCAGCTCGCTCGGCGTGCCGGCGTAGATCTCCCGCATGGTGTCGTTGAACTGCCGGATGCTGGCGAAGCCGGCCGCGAACGCCAGCTCGGTGACCGGGAGCGCCGTGGTCTGCAGCAGCACCCGCGCGGTGTGCGCCCGGCGGGCCCGGGCCAGCGCGACCGGCCCGGCGCCCAGCTCCGCGGTCAGCTGCCGCTGCACCTGCCGCGCGCTGTACCCCAGCCGCTGCGCCAGCCCGGCGACGCCCTCCCGGTCGACCACGCCGTCGCCGATGAACCGCATGGCCCGGCCCACCAGGTCGGCGCGCACGTTCCACTCCGCCGAGCCGGGCACGGCGTCCGGCCGGCACCGCCGGCAGGCCCGGAAGCCGGCGGCCTGCGCGGCCGCGGCCGACGGGAAGAACCGCACGTTCACCCGCTTGGGAGTGACCGCGGGGCAGCTCGGCCGGCAGTAGATGCCGGTCGTCACCACCGCGAAGAAGAACTCCCCGTCGAACCGCGCGTCCCGGCTGGACACCGCTTCGTACCTGGTCTCGTCGTCCATCACGCCTCCAGTCTGCGCCCGCGGCGGAGCCCCGGCTGGCGGATTTCGGACATGGCGTTTCCGGGTGTCGCCGGGCCCGGGCAACGGCTCCCGGGCCCGGCTCACCTCACCCGCCCTGTGCTTGGGCCTCAGCTCACCGTCCCGCCCCCCTCTTCCGCTCCATCATGTGCCGGCCGAGCGCCTGCTTCTGCCGCCAGTCGCGCCGGATCTCGGCCCGCAGCCGGGCGTCCGTCTTGGCCACGATGCGCTGGTTCTCCCGCAGCAGCTTCCGGTAGCTCTCCAGCCGGCGCACCGCCAACTCACCGCTCTCCAGGGCGGCTTGGACCGCACACCCCGGCTCGGTCCGGTGCGCGCAGTCATGGAAGCGGCACTCCTCGGCCAGCGCCTCGACGTCCGAGAACGTCCGGGACAGCCCGCCCTCGGCGTCCCACATCCCGACCCCGCGCAGCCCGGGCGTATCGATCAGCACGCCACCGCCGGGCAGTGCGAGCAGATCGCGGGTGGTCGTGGTGTGCCGGCCCTTGCCGTCCCGGTCCCGGGTGGCCTGTACGGTCTGCACACTCGCCCCCACCAGCGCATTCGCCAGCGTGGACTTGCCCGCGCCGGACTGCCCCAGGAGGACGGACGTCCCCCCGGCCAGTACGGCGGCCAGCACGTCGAGCCCCTCACCGGTCTCCGAGCTGACCGCCAGCACCTGTACCCCGGGGGCGGCCGACTCCGCGTCCGCCACCAGGTGGGCCAGCCCGCGCGCGTCCCCGGCCAGGTCGGCCTTGGTCAGCACCACCAGCGGCTGTCCCCCGCTCTCCCAGGCCAGCGAGACGAACCGTTCGATGCGTCCGAGGTCCAGCGCATCGGCCAGCGAGACCGCGATCACCGCATGATCGACGTTCGCCGCCAGGATCTGCCCCTCGGAACGCTTCGACGACGTGGACCGCACGAACGACGTACGCCGCGGCAGCAACGCCCGCAGCACGCCGTCCAGATGGTCATCGGTCCGGCCGTTCGCCAGATCGAGGACGGCCCAGTCACCCGTGCACGGCACCCGCATCGGATCACCGGTCGCCACCAGCGCGGTGTCCGCCAGCACGGTCCGGACGCCGTCACCGTCGGGGACGACGGCGTCCACGCGCCCGCGATCCACACGGACGACACGACCGGGCACGAACCCCTGCCCGGCAAAGGGGGTGAAACTCTCCGCGAACCCGTCGTCCCAGCCGTAGGCCGTCAACGGATGCGCAGCGGAAAGATCGAGGTCGAACAACGCAAGGACCCTTCAGGGAAAGCGGCCCCGGCCCACGTCGCAGCGCGCGCACGAGCACCCGTGCGCAGCAGCAGGAAGAAAGCGGAAGTGACGACGAGTCAGCCGGAGACCACGGAGGTGAAAGTGATGAACTCCTGGATGCGGGCAGCGCCCTTCGCAACGACAGCCATCGGTCTTCACCTCCCGGATTCCTCAACGGCCGACAAGGACAACGGCCTCGGGCCGCCCTCCACAACCCGCTCACCGTAAACCAGCTCCGCTCCGCGCCGCCAACCCTTTTTCGGCGGCGCCGCGCCGGTCCGCGGGCGTCAGTCGTCGGCCGGGCTCGCGAGCTGGGCCGCCACACCGCCCAGGATCATGCGGAGGCCGAATTCGAAGCCGCGGTCGTCGAGGGCGGTCGGGGACGGGTCGACCCGGGTGGCGGCTTCGAGGGAGTCGGCCAGGGCGGGGTAGTCGGGGCGGTAGGCGGCGGGCGGCTGGGTGAAGCCGGCCGCGTAGGTCTCCAGGGCCGAGCCGATGACCAGGAAGTCGAGGGCGGCGGCCGTCTCGGCGGCCAGGGCGGGGGTGCAGCCCGCACGGATCAGGGTGGCGAGCAGGGTGTCGTACTCGCGCAGCGCGCCCTGGGTGTGCACACCGCGGCGGGCGACCAGGGCGATGGCGTTGGGGTGGCGCTGGAAGACCCGCCGGTAGCCGCGGGCGTACGCGGCGATGCCCTCGGACCAGGGATCGCGGTGCAGCGGGGTGTGGTCGATCTCGGCGTCGAGCAGCTCGCTGACGGCGTCCAGGATGTCGTCCTTCGAGCCGATGTGGTTGTAGAGCGACGCGCCGCGCACGCCGAGCCGGTCGGCCAGGGCCCGCATGGTGAGTGCTTCGTAGCCGCGGTCGTCGATCAGCTCCAGAGCCGCGTGCGCTATGGCCGTCCTGCTCAGCAATGTCTGATGTGGGCGGCCCACGACACCCTCGCTTCCCCTCGAATTCCTGGCTTTTCAAGGTTACTCACCGGCAGGGGCTTCACAGAGCGGCCTGACGTCCCTACCTTCGCCGACTAACAAAGTTAGTTTTAATCGAACCGCCAGGCGAGGTACGCCATGCCCCACTCCACGCCCCCGCACCGGCCGCCCACCGGCAACCCGGACACCGCTGCCGCCCGGGACGGCGACGCCGCCCGTCTCGCATCGCTGGGCTACACCCAAGAACTCCGCCGGAGCCTGAACATCCTGGGAAACATCGCCATGGGCTTCGCCGTGGTCTCCCCGGTGGTCGCGCTGTACGCGGTCTCCATGATCGGCACGATGATCGCCGGGCCGGCGTGGATCTGGGCGCTGCCCGTGGTCCTGGCCGGGCAGTGCCTGGTGGTCAACGTCTACTCCGAACTGACCTCGCAGTGGCCGCTGGCCGGCGGCCCCTACCAGTGGGGGCGGCGGCTCATCGGCCCCCGGTTCGGCTGGTTGAGCGGCTGGGTCTGGCAGTTCGCGGTGATGTTCGGGAACACCACCGTCGCCTATCTGACGGCGCCCTGGGTGTTCGCGCTCCTCGGGGTGACGCCGTCGCCGGGCGCGATGGTCGCCGTCTCGATGGCCATCGTGCTGCTCTGCGCGCTGGTCAACGCGTACGGCATCAACCTCCTGAAGTGGTTCGTCTCGGCGGGCATCGCGGGCGAGGCCATCGCCTCCGTGCTGGTCGGCCTGTCCCTCCTGCTCTTCTTCCGCAAGCACCCGTTCTCGCTGTTCACGCACACCTTCGGCGCCGAGGCGCTGTCCGGCGACTCGGTGCCGCTGGCGCTGCTGACCGTGCTCGCCGTCGCCGGCTGGGCCTTCATCGGCTTCGACGCCTGCGTCTCGACCGCGGAGGAGACCAAGGACGCCGGCCGGCAGGTGCCCCGGGCGATGTGGTGGGCGCTGCTGTCCGTCGGCGCCGTGGTCATCCTCAACGCGGTGGCCGTGGCCATCTCGTATCCCCACACGGCCACCGCCGTCGCGGGCAAGGACGTCGACCCGGTGACCACGGCCGTGGTCACGTCGTTCGGCTCCTGGTTTGACAAGCCGTTCGTGCTCGTGGTGCTGGTCAGCTTCCTCGCCTGCGCCATGGCGTCCCAGGGCGGTGCGGCCCGCGGCCTGTACTCACTCGCCCGGGACGACGTGTTCCCGTTCTCCCGGCAGGTCAGGAAGGTCAACAAGCAGCAGGCGCCGATCGGCGGCCTGATCGCCTCCACCCTCGTCTCGGGCGTGGCGCTGCTGCTCGGCCTGAACGCCACCGCGATCGGTTCGCTGATCGCCTTCGGTACGGCGGCCACGTTCGTGCCGTTCTTCCTGGTCTCCGCGGCCGCCCTGATCGCGCGGCTGCGCGGCACCTGGGTGCCCGGCGGCCACATCCGCCAGGGCCGCAAGGGCACGGTGCTCAACGTCATCGCCGTCGCCTGGACCGGCTTCGAGGTCACCAACGTCGCCTGGCCGCGCGCGGTGCTCGCCCCACCCGGCGCCCCCTGGTACCAGGTCTGGGCCGCGCCGCTCGGCGTCGCGGTCGTCCTGGGCGCCGGCACGCTCTATCTGATGGCCCGCCGGCCGCAGGACAAGATCCTGGCGGGGGCGGGGGCGGGTGCGAGCCCCACGGAAGCGGCGGACGCCGAGGCCGCGGAGGCGTCCGGTCCGGCCACACGGCCGCAGTCCCAGCCGCAGCCCTAGGTGCGGCCCCGGGCGCCGGCCGTCCCGGAGCCGCCGTCGATCGGCGGTGGTCCCTCCCCGCAGGCCCTCCCCGCAGACCTCCCCGCAGTTCCCCAGTGCCCGCCCCCCACGTCAGAGCCCCCGTGAGGAGTTCAGCATGACCGAACCCAGCGCACCCGCGTCCGGCGCGGACGCGACGAGCGCGCCCGCCCCCGGCATCACCTCCCCGTCCGGCACCGGCGCCGGATCCCCCCGGAAGTCCGCGCTCAGCCGACGTGGCTTCGTGACCGCCTCCGCGATGGCCGCCGCCTCGGCCGCCTTCCTCGGTGCCGGTGCCGGTCGCGCCCGTGCGGCCACGTACAACGGGACGACGTACACCGTCCCCGGCGAGTGGGCGCCGCACGCGGGCTGCCTCATGGCCTTCCCGTGGGACGCCGGCGACAACTGGGGTGACAAGCTCCCGGCGGTGCAGAACGAGGTCGCCGACGTGGCCCGCGCGGTCGCCCAGTTCGAGCCGGTCACCATGGTGGCCAACACCGGCACGGCCGACTTCGTGCGGCAGCAGGTCGGTCCGACCGTCACCGTCATCGAGTACCCCATCAACGACTGCTGGCCGCGCGACAACGGCCCGATCTTCGGCGTCGACCGCAGCGGACGGAAGCTCCTCGGCCTCGACTTCGGCTTCAACGGCTGGGGCAACAAGTTCCCGCACGACAAGGACGACAACCTCCCGACAGGCGTCTGCGACTACCTGGGGGTTCCGCGGCTGCCCGTGGACATGATCTTCGAGGGCGGTGCGCTCCTCCAGGACGGCCAGGGCACGATCATCGGCACCGAGGAGTGCCTGCTCAACCCGAACCGCAACCCGGACCTGACCAAGGCCCAGATCGAGGCGAAGCTGCTCGACGCCTATCAGGCGACCAAGATGATCTGGCTGCCGTACGGGATGTACGGGGACACCGTCACCAACGGCCACGTCGACCTCGTCGCCGCCTACGCCGGTCCGGCGCACCTGCTGATCAATCTGCCGTCCGACACCGGAGACCCCAACTACGCACGGCTGTCGGAGAACAAAAGAGTGCTGCAGGCCGGTACGGACGCCCAGGGCCGCCGCTTCACCCTGACCGAGATGAACCAACTGCCCACCTTCACCGTGGGCACGGACGAGGTGATCACCTTCAGCTACACCAACTACTACCCGACGGCCACCGGCGTCGTGGTCCCGACGACGGACATCCCGGCGTCCGACACCGCGGCCCTGGCCACCCTCCAGTCCCTCTTCCCCGCCAAGCGGATCGTCGGCGTCTCCGCCCGCACCCTCGCCTGGGGCGGCGGCGGGGTGCACTGCATCACCCAGCAGATCCCGCGGACGGGCTGAACCGATGTCCTGACCCGTTCTCCTGACCCGTTCCGCTGAGCCGATCCAGCGAACGGGACGGGCCGCCGTCGCCGTCGGCGGCGACGCCCGTACGGGGACAGAATGCTAAATATGGGTCATGAGGGAAAAATTCCGGCGAGACGGTGACGGGTCGCAGGACTCGTCGCCGTCCGTCGGAAACCGCCTCCGGGAGCTGGTCACGGCGCACAGCGTGGCGGGCCAGGTGTTCGTGGTGCAGCTCGCCCTCGTGCTGCTGTTGATCGTCGCCGCTGCGGTGGCACTGGTCTTCCAGGCGCAGAGTTCGGTCATGGACGACGCCCGGCAGCGTTCGCGCGTCGGGGCGGAGAGCTTCGCGCACGCGCCGGGCACCCTCGCCGCCATGAAGTCCGCCGATCCGAGCGCGGTGCTGCAGCCCCAGGCGGAGGCGACCCGGAAGGCGACCGGGGTCGACTACATCGTGGCGTTCCGGCCCGACGGCGTCCGCTGGACGCATCCCGATCCGCGGCTGATCGGGAAACGGGTGGTCGGGCCCAGCTTCCGGGAGGCGCTGAAGGGCCGGACGCTGACCGACACCTTCACGTCCGCCCTGGGGACCGTCGTGGCCACCGTGGTGCCGGTCAGGGACAGTAGCGGACCGGTGGTGGGGCTGGTGTCCGTGGGGATCCGGGCCGAGCGGGCGAACCAGCGGGTGGAGCACCAACTGCCGCTGCTGCTCGGGTCCGCCGCGGGAGCACTGCTGCTGGTCAGCGGCGGCGCGGTGCTGGTCAACCGCCGTTTGCGGCGGCAGACGCACGGGCTGGACCCGGCCGAGATGCGGCGGATGTACGACCACCACGACGCGGTGCTGCACGCCGTACGGGAGGGCGTGCTGATCATCGGCAGCGACGGGCGGCTGATGCTGGCCAACGACGAGGCGCGGCGGCTGCTCGATCTGCCCGAGGACGCGGACCAGGAACGGCGGCCGGTCGCGGAGCTGGGGCTGGACCCACGGCTCGATGCCCTGCTGACGTCCGGCCGGGAGGCCACCGACGAGGTCTATCTGGCGGGTGACCGGCTGCTCGCGGTGAACGTCCGGCCGACCGCGCCGTTCGGCGGTCCGGCCGGGTCGGCGGTGACGCTGCGGGACACCACCGAACTGCGGGTGCTGGCCGGCCGGGCCGAGGTGGCCCAGGAGCGGCTGAAGCTGATCTACGACGCGGGGCTGCGGATCGGGACGACGCTGGACGTCGGGCGGACCGCGGCGGAGCTGGCCGATGTGGCGGTGCCGCGGTTCGCCGACGTGGTCTCCGTCGAGCTGCTGGAGCCGGTGCTGCGCGGCGACGAGCCGGAGGCCTCGCTCAGCAGCGACCTGCGGCGGATGGCGGTCCGGGGCGTGCCGGAGGACTCGGCGATCTACCGGGTCGGGGACGTGCTGCGGTTCGTGCCCGGTACCCCGATGGCGACGAGCCTGGCGAGCCGCCGGACCGTGCTCGTACCGGATCTGCGCCGGTCGGAGGAGTGGCGGCGGCAGGACCTGGAGGCCACCCAGCGGGTGCTGGACGCCCGGATCCGCTCGCTGATCAGTGTGCCGCTGCAGGCGCGGGGCGTGGTGCTGGGGGTGGCCAGCTTCTGGCGCTCGGACCATTCCGACGACTTCGAGGACGAGGATCTGACCTTCGCCGAGGAACTGGCCGCGCGGGCCGCGATCTCCATCGACAACGCCCGCCGCTACACCCGCGAGCACACCACGGCCGTCACCCTGCAGCGCAGCCTGCTCCCGCAGGCCCTCCCCGAGCAGTCCGCGCTGGAGGTGGCGCACCGCTACCTGCCCGCGCAGGCGGGGGTCGGCGGCGACTGGTTCGACGTGATCCCGCTGCCGGGTACCCGGGTCGCGCTGGTCGTCGGCGATGTCGTCGGGCACGGGCTGCACGCCGCCGCGACCATGGGCCGGCTGCGCACCGCGGTGCACAACTTCTCCGCCCTCGACCTGCCGCCCGACGAGCTGCTCAACCATCTGGACGAGCTGGTCAGCCACATCGACACCGACGAGGCCCGGGCGGCGAGCCGGCGGCCCGAGGGGACGGACGGCGACGCGGTGGCCTGGCCCGGCATCGGCAGCGATACGGAGGGCATGCGGCCGGGCGGGGGCGGGACCGGGATCACCGGTGCCACCTGTCTGTACGCCATCTACGACCCGGTGTCCGGCCGGGCGACGGTGGCCCGGGCCGGGCATCCGGGCCCGGCACTGGTTCACCCGGACGGGTCCGTGGCGTTCCCCGAGGTGCCGGTCTCCCCGCCGCTGGGGCTGGGGGCGAGCGTGCCCGTGGAGACCGCGGAGCTGACGCTGGCGGAGGGTTCGCGGCTGGTGCTGTACACCGACGGGCTGGTGGAGGACCGCGACCGTGACATCGACACGGGGCTGGCGATGCTGCACACCGCTCTGGCGTCCGGTGGGCGGCGGGACCCGGACGGGATCTGCGCGGCGGTCCTCGACGCGATGCTGCCCGAGCACCCCAGCGACGACATCGCCCTGCTGGTGGCCCGTACGCGGTTGCTGGGGCCCTCCCGGGTGGCCGAATGGGACGTGCCCTCCGACCCGGCCGCCGTGGCGCCGATCCGGGCCGCCTGTATGCGGAAGCTGGAGTCGTGGGGGCTGGCAGCGATCGGGTTCACCACCGAACTGATCCTCAGTGAGCTGATCACCAACGCCATCCGGTACGGCACCCAGCCCATCCAGGTGCGGCTGCTGCACGACCGCACGCTGATCTGCGAGGTCTCCGACGGCACCAGCGCCTCGCCGCACCTGCGCCGGGCCGCCATCACCGACGAGGGCGGCCGCGGGCTGTTCCTCGTCGCCCAGTTCGCCCAGCGCTGGGGCACCCGCTACACCCCCGGCGGCAAGGTCATCTGGACCGAGCAGTCGCTCGACGACGGGCAACAGGAGGGCGGCCCGGACTCGGCCGAGGACATCCTCGACCAGTGGGACGACGTACCGGCACTGTGACCCGGGGCCGAACGCCCGCCCTCCCTTCGCTCCCGAACGCCCGCCCTCTCTGCGTGGCCGGACGACCGTCGTCCCGTCCGGGCCCGGACGCCCGCCGTCCCGTCCGCGTCCGGATGCCCGTCCGTGCGCCCGTGGCTAAGCTCGGCCGGGGGGCCGACGACCCGATCACGGAGGCTGGCGATGGTGCTGTTGCCCGATGTGCGTGATGTGGCCCCGCGGCTGGCCACCGGCGCGTTCGTCCTGAATGCCGGGCTGACGATGCTGAAGGCCGACCAGGGGACGGCCCAGGGCGTGCACGGGATGGCCTGCGCCGCGTATCCCTTCCTGCGGAGGATTCCCGCCGAGCGGTTCACCCGGCTGCTGGCGTGCGCGGAGGTCGCGGTCGGCGGGGCACTGCTGGCGCCCTTCGTGCCCAGCCGGCTGGCCGGACTGGCGCTGACCGGGTTCTCCGGCGGGCTGGTCGGGATGTACCTGCGGACCCCGGGGATGCACGAGCCGGGCAGCCCGCGGCCGACCCAGGAAGGCATCGCGCTGGCCAAGGACGTCTGGATGCTGGGGACCGGACTGGGGTTGCTGGCCGCACCGTGCAGGCGGCGGGCCGCCGCGCGGGGCCACCGGTGCGGACCCGGCCACCACCACTACGGCCACAAGGCGGCGCGCCGGCACGTGCGGTGCCGCTGCTGGTGAGGGAGAGCGGGCGGCGGAAGCGGGTGACGGCCCGCCCGCCCGCGGCGCGGCCTAAGCGTGCCGACGTACGGCCCGTAGCGCGGCGGCGCAGCCCGCACCCGCGAGCGCGGCGAGCAGGAGGACCAGCAGGCCGGTCCGGTCCGGTGACCGGAAGGCCAGGTCGGAGTGGCCGTTCAGCACGAAACCGTCGTAGAACAGCCAGGACACCAGGGCCACGGCCGGCCGCAGCACCGGCCGGGCGGGCACGGCGGCGAGCAGCGTCAGCAGCGCGAAGACGCCGAGTGCGACCGCGGGGTGGGCACTGCCCCCGCTCAGCAGCAGGAGGGTCACCAGCAGCGCCGCGGCGACGGCGCCGAGCGGCAAAGCGAGTTCGGCCCCGAGGGTGCGGCCCGGCGGGACCGGGTGCACGCGCGCCGGGCGGGGCGGCGCCGCGGTGCGCGGGCGGGGGCGTGTGGGGGCACGGCGGGTGGGCTGCGGGATGTGCGGGCGGCCCCAGGACGCCGGGGGATGCAGGGTGACCACGGGAACACCTCCTGCCTCGGAACTCCTGCCAGCGTGCGCGTCCGAGGGGGCACGAGGCCGCCTTGTCGGGGGCTTTGACGCCGTGTGTACGGGCCGCAGCGGCATCTTGACGCGATCCTGACGCCGGGTTGGCGCACGGAGCGGGCAGAAGTGGCCAGGGTGGCAGAAACGGGCGGTGGCCGGTGATGCATACTCGCTCCTCGTTGCCCGAACCGACGACCGATGAACGACAGGACGATCCGCATGAGCACGCGTACCCAGGCGGAGCCCGCGCCTGCCGCCCCGGCCGTTCCCGGCCAACGGTGGCGCAGCTGGCTGCTGGACGGACTGAGCAGCCGGGCCGCACGCCACCCCGGGCCGCACGGCACGCCGCCGGCCGAGCACAAGGGGCACCACTGGTGGCGCGTCATGTGCCTCACGGGTGTCGACTACTTCTCGACGCTCGGGTACCAGCCGGGCATCGCCGCGCTGGCGGCCGGGCTGCTCTCGCCGTTCGCCACCCTGGTGCTGATCGCGCTGACCCTGCTCGGTGCCCTGCCGGTGTACCGCAGGGTGGCCAAGGAAAGCCCGAACGGCGAGGGTTCGATCGCCATGCTGGAGCGGCTGCTGCCCTGGTGGGCGGGGAAGCTGCTGGTCCTGGTGCTGCTGGGATTCGCCGCCACGGACTTCGTCATCACGATGACGCTGTCGGCCGCCGACGCCTCGGCGCACGTGGTGGAGAACCCGTTCGCGCCGCAGGCGCTGCACGGTGCGAACCTGTGGATCACCTTGCTGCTGCTGGCCGCGCTGGGCGCGGTGTTCCTCAAGGGCTTCCGCGAGGCGATCGGCATCGCCGTCGGGCTCGTCGGGCTGTACCTGGCGCTGAACGTCGTCGTGCTGGGCACCGCGGCCTGGCACGTGCTGGCGCACCCGGTGGTGGTCGGTGACTGGTGGGGCGCGATGACCGCCGAGCACTCCTCACCGCTGGCGATCGTCGGGGTGGCGCTGCTGGTCTTCCCGAAGCTGGCGCTGGGCATGTCCGGCTTCGAGACCGGGGTGGCGGTGATGCCGCAGATCCGCGGTGAGGCCACCGACACCGCGGCCAAGCCGGCCGGCCGGATCCGCGGCACCCGCCGGCTGCTGACCACCGCGGCGCTGATCATGAGCGGTTTCCTGCTGCTGTCGAGCCTGGCCACCACCCTGCTGATCCCGCAGAAGGAGTTCGAGACCGGCGGTTCGGCCAACGGCCGCGCGCTGGCCTATCTGGCGCACCAGTACCTGGGCGAGGGGTTCGGCACGGTCTACGACGTCTCCACCATCGCCATCCTCTGGTTCGCCGGTGCCTCGGCGATGGCCGGTCTGCTCAATCTCGTACCGCGCTATCTGCCGCGCTACGGCATGGCCCCGGAGTGGACCCGGGCGGTGCGCCCGCTGGTGCTGATCTTCCTGGCCATCGCCTTCGGCATCACCGTCATCTTCAACGCCAGCGTCGACGACCAGAGCGGGGCGTACGCGACGGGTGTGCTGGTGCTGATGCTGTCGGCGTCGTTCGCCTCCACCGTCGCGGCCCGGCACCGGCGGCACCGGGCGGCCGCCATCGGCTTCGGCGCGATCACCCTGGTCTTCGGCTACACCCTGGTCACCAATGTGATCGAGCGGCCGGACGGTCTGAAGATCGCGCTGCTGTTCATCCTCGGGATGCTGCTGACCTCGTTCGCGTCCCGGGTGCACCGCGCCTTCGAACTCCGCGCCGTGCAGGTCGACTTCGACGAGACCGCGGGCCGGCTGATCGACACCGCGATCGCGGCCGGGCCGCTGCGGGTGATCGCGAACGAGCCGCAGGAGCGGGACGCGCAGGAGTACCGGCAGAAGGAGTACAGCCAGCGCGAGGAGACCCACATACCCGACGGGCGGCCGGTGCTGTTCCTGGAGGTGACGGTCACCGACTCCTCGGACTTCACCACGAACCTGCACGTGCGGGGCGCGGAGGAGTACGGCGCGCAGATCCTGCGGGTGGAGGGCGCCGGTGTCGCGAACACCATCGCCGCGGTGCTGATGCAGCTGCGCGAGCGGACCGGCCAGGTGCCGCACGCGTACTTCAACTGGACCGAGGGCCATCCGCTGAGCCATCTGCTGCGGTTCCTGGTCTTCGGTGACGGTGAGGTCGCGCCGGTGACCCGCGAGGTCCTGCGCCGCGCCGAGCCGGACCCGCGCCGCCGCCCGCGCGTCCACGTGGGCTAGCCCGCAGGCAGCAGAACCTCTGACGCCCGGCCCTCGTACATCGTGGGGCCGGGCGTCTCGCACGTCGGCACGGTCAGCCGCGGCGGCCGAGGGCCTTCGCGCGGGTGTGGGACCAGCCGGTCAGCAGCACGCCCACCGCGACGAGCAGGCCGTGCGCGGCCAGCGTGCCGCCGAAGCCGGCGCCGAGCCAGCCGAGCAGTCCGGTGTTCCGGTGGTCGACGAGCAGCCGGATCGCCCCCTGGGTGAACACCACCATCGCGGCCGCCCCGATGATCTGCAGGATGTCGTACTTCATGGTGCGCAGGTCCCCCTCGCATGCCTGGTCCATCACTTTCCGTCCCGCAGCGGGACGTTACGAACGTACCATTGAGAAATGGGCGTTCAGCCTTGGAATTGCAGGCGAATTCGCATTCCGTCACACATTTTCAGGTGCCGTGGAGGGAAATTGTGCGTGACGAAAAGGACCGGGTGACCGGTCGTGCGTGCCGTATGTGCGGTACGGCGACGGCGCCGGCCGGACGCGGGCGGCCGGCGCTGTACTGCTCCCGCAGCTGCCAGGCCAAGGCGTACCGGCGGCGCAAGCAGCCGCCGGCTCCCCCGGCCGCACCGCCGGCCGGTTCCGCCGCGCAGGCCCGGCGCCGCCGGCAGATCGCCGAGGCGCTCTGGCGGATCGCCGCCGAGCGGGGGCTGCACGCGGCGAGCCTGCGGGAGGTGGCCACGGAGGCCGGGGTGTCACTGCGCGCGGTCCAGTACCACTTCCGGAGCAAGCACCAGCTGCTGGTCGACGCGCTGCACCTGCTGCACGAGGAGAACGAGCGGATCGCCCGGTCCCGGTTCCGCCAGGACCCGGCCGATCCGCGTGCCGTGCTGCGCGCCGTCCTGGAGGAGTTCCTGCCGCTGGACGCCCAACGGGCCACCGCACTACGGGTGTTCGCGGCCTATTACGCCCGGAGCCTGACCGATCCGGCGCTCGCCGCGGTCTTCCTGGCCGCCGAGCAGCCCCTGGAGCGGCTGGTGGCGGACCTGATCGGGGCGGCCCGCGACGCGGGGCGGACCGCCCCCGGGCTCGACCCGTGGCGCGAGGCCGATCTGCTGGTCTCCGGGGCCATCGGGCTGGGCGGCGACGTCCTGCACCGGCGCCGCTCGCTGGAGGACGTCCGGCGCACCCTGGACTACCACCTGGAACGGATCTTCGCCGGGGACCGGGCGCATACGGCGCAGGTCCCCGGCGGAGGTCCGGGCGAGGGCGGTCAGCGTGACACGGCGGGCCCGGGATAGAACTCGCGCGGCCGGCCGCGGCTGTCCTTGAGCCGGCCGAGCAGACTCGCCGGGTACTCGACGAGCCAGTAGCTCGCGGCGGCCACCGGCAGCGCCGCCAGGAACACGATCAGCAGGGCGGGCCAGAAGCCCGCCTGGCCGCCGGGCAGCAGCCCCGCGTGGTGCAACTGGAGCATCACCGGTTCGTGCCAGATGAACAGGCTGTAGCTGACCAGCCCGACGGCGGTCAGCCAGCGGGCCGTCAACAGCCGGTGCCAGGGCGGGGGTTGGCGTACGTGGAGGGTGCAAAAGATCAGCACCACCCAGAGCACCGAGGCGATCGGGTGGTAGAAGGTGAAGGTGAAGTTCTCCGGACCGGAGTCCAGGGAGAGCGCGAACAGTCCGGCCAGCGCGAGCCCGGCCGGCAGCAGCGCGGCGCGCGGGCCGAGCCGGCCCCGGTCACCGAGCGCGGCCGTCACGACGGCCAGCCCCATCCCGGCCGCGAACCCGCCGAAGCGGGCCTGCGGACCGAAGTACACCACCCAGTCGGTGTGCGGCACCCCGAACCCGTAGTGGGCGACGGCGATCCAGGCGAGCGGCGCGGCGTACAGCACCGCGCAGCCGACCGCGCACACCGCCACCCGGCTGCCGCGCCGCCGCAGCGGCCGGCAGGCCCGTACGGCCAGCGGGCCGAGCGCCACCAGCACCGCGTAGAACAGCACCTCCAGCGACAGCGACCAGGTGGGGCCCAGGGTGTAGAAGATCCGCTGCTGGTCGAAGACGTGGGTGAAGGTGAGGTGTTCCACCAGGTCCCGCCAGTTGCCCGGCAGGGACGGGTTGCGGCCGGCCCAGACGACCAGCACCGCCAGCACGTACAGCGGCAGGATCCGGATCGCGCGCCGGAAGAGGAACAGCCGGGCCGGGCGGAGCGGGCGCCCGTCGATCGCGGCCCGCGCGTACGACAGCGTGAGCAGGTACGCGGACAGCACGAAGAACAGGTCGATGAAGCGGCGGCCGGCGGTGCCGGTGCGGCGTGCCGCGCATCCAGGGCGCGTACCGGACCGGCCGCAGGTCGCGGTGGCGGAGCGCTTCCTGCACGGCGTCCAGGGCCTGCGCGGTGGCCTCGGTGCCGGCCGCGCAGCCGGTGAGCGGCAGCCAGCCGATGGCCGGGGTGAGGCGGACGTTCTCGTCGGCGACGATGAAGCGGGTGCCGGCCACGGTGGCGGCGAACTTCACCAGGCCCCGGCGGGCGGTCTCCTCGTCGACGCCGGGCAGCAGCATCAGCAGATGGCCGTCGTCGTCCCAGCCGAGCCGGTCGCAGAAGCTGCCGGCCTGCTCGGCCACCCCGGCCAGCCGCTCGGCGACCTCCCGGCGGACCCGCGGCCCGAGCCGGGCCTCCAGGGTGGTCATCTCGGCGACCCCGACGACGGCGAGCACCCCGCCGTGCCGGGCGGCCTCCGGGCGCCGGAGCTCGCGGTCGAGCTCGTCCAGGAAGTGCGGCTGGGAGTAGAGGCCGGTGCGCGGGTCGCGCAGCAGGCTCTCGACGGGGACCGGGACGCGGCGGAGCTTGGCCTCGATCCGGGCGGAGAGTTCGACCGGGTCGGAGGCCTCGGGTATGCAGTCGTCGGCGCCCTGCCGGAGCATGTCGACGACGTCGGCGGGCTCCGGGGTGGCGGTGACCATGAGCAGCGGCAGCGCCCGCCCGGCGGGGGCGGTGCGGACCTCGCGGATCACCTCCAGACCGGTGTCGTGGTCCGCGACCGCGCCGGGACCGGCGTACCCGTCGGGGGCGTCGAGGGCGACGATGGCGTCCGGGTGCGCCTGGCCCATCCGCCGGTAGACCTCGCCGGGCGGGGCGTGGCTGACGTCGTGGCCGGTGGCGCGCAGGGTCCGGGTGAGGCGCTCCAGGCGCGGTCCTGGGGCGCCGACGACGAGTACGTGCGTCGTCGCGTCGAGTGCGTCGTCGAGCAGGGCCGTGGGTGAGCCCTGGTGGTTGTCGTGGTGCGAAGTGAGCACCTGGGAATGTCCTTTCGTGCAAGGAGACATGCGAAAGCGGGCCCGGGCGCCGTACGTGCGGCGGTCCCGGACCGTCAGCCGGTTCAGTCGGCTGTCAGATGCATGACATGCGTTTCGCCGCGGTCGTTCTGGATGTCCGTCTCTCCGCGGGACGGACGACGACGCGCGGACGCACGGCCGCTAACGCAGCCTCCAAGCCTCGGAACGCATCGCGGCGTTCCTGCATTGCTCGCATATGAAGGGTCCCATCCTGATCGGATTGTGGGGGGAGGACCGGATGTCAGGTGTGCAGCCGGCCGGTCCGCCACGCGTTCCGGTCGGCAACGCCAGCCTCGGGGTTCACTGTGACGCCCCACCTTCATCTGCGTAACGCTCTCATTACAGCCCGCCGTCCGAGCGGTCTCGATGTGCGCTACCACCCGGTAAGCACCGGGCTATCGGCTATACCCAGTAAGCGAGTTGATGAGGGAAATGGGACAGATCGTACGCTTCTGACGCACCGACCCCTCACACCGCCCCGGCGCCTTCGAGTCGAAGGAGAAATGGAGGTTCGTACCTATGGACGATCTGTTAATCTGCCCGCTCCTGGATGTTCCTCCATCTCCCCTCCCCCCCCAAAGCACCCTCGAGCGCCGGGTGCAGCGAGGTGTCCCGCACGTGTACAGCACTCCGTTTTCGCCCGCAGAGGCCAGATCCGCGCGGGCCCGCGTGGGCCTGACCACGGCTCAGGTCGCCCAGTCCATGACGGCCTGCGGCGCGCCGGTCCGGCCCGAGCTCATCGAGGCCTGGGAGTACGGCTCCCAGGCGCCCACCGAGGCCCAGCTGTTCGTCCTCGCGGACGTCCTGTGGTGCCCGCCGACCGTGCTGATGGGCGTCGAGCCGCGGACCCTGGCCGAGCACCGGATGGCCCGTCAGATCGGGGTGGACCGGCTGGCCCAGCTGATCGGCATGGACCCGGCGGCCTACCGGGCGGCGGAGGCCGCGAACCGGTGGAACGGTGACTACCGCCAGACCAAGGCCCTGGTGGAGGCGCTCGGGCTGTCGCTGCGGAAGCTGATCGGCGTGATGGGACGGGACGAGGAACTCGCCGGGCACCTGCGGTCGGCCATCGAGGGCCGCTGGAAGGCACACGTCGGACCGGTCATCGAGATCACCACGCTGAACAAGACCCGGGTGAGCGACGCGCTGCGCACCATGCACGCGGAGTTCGCGGAGTTCTCCGAGCGCTACATGGGACACCTGGTGGCGCGCAACGACGACTCCCGCCTCAAGGAGGTCGCGACCGAACGGTCGGCGTACCTGCGCCGGCTGGCCGACCACTTCTGGGAGCTGATCGGCGAGGCCGGCGAGGCGCCGCCGTTCAACACCGTGACCACCCGCTAGGGACGGTCCCACAGGTCTTGGCCGGGAGCGCGGCGGGCGGGGAGGGGTGCGGGCCCTTCCCCGCCCGCCGCGCGTCCGGGGCCATGCTCAATGCGTCGGCGTGCCCCAGTGCGGGCCCTGGGGGCCCTGCGGGTGCTGCGGACCCTGGGGGCGCTGGGGGCCGGGCGGGAAGTGCCGGTCCGGGTCGGGCGGGAAGTGCGCGACCGGGCCCTGCGGGTCGTACGGGGCGGCCGCCGGGGCGGGGAAGCCCAGCGGGTCGGCGGCGCCCGCCGGGTCCTGGTCGGCCGGCGAGGGGTACGCCGCGTCGTCCGCCGGCTCCCCGTCGTCCTCCATCTCGTCCCAGTCGATCTCCACCGAGTTGCGGCGGGTGAAGACGTTGAAGAGCAGGTTCAGCAGGATCGCGGTCAGACCGCCCAGCGTGATCCCGCTGTTGAGGACGGCCCGGACGCCCTCCGGCATCCGCTCGAAGAACGGGGCGACGGCGGTCGGCAGCATCGCGGCGCCGAGGCTGACCGCCAGGATCAGCGCATTGCGCTCCTCGCGCAGGTCCACCTTGCCGAGGATCTGGATGCCGACGGTGGCGACCATGCCGAACATGGAGATCGCCGCACCGCCGAGCACCGCGTGCGGGATCGCGGCGACCAGGCTGCCGACCTTCGGCAGCAGGCCGAGGGCGATCATGAAGACGCCGGCCGCGACCACCACGAACCGGCTCATGACCTTGGACATCCGCACCAGACCGATGTTCTCGGCGAATGCCACGTAGGGGAAGGAATTGAAAAGACCGCCGAGGAGGGTCGCGACACCGTCCGCGCGCAGCGCCCGGGCGACCGTGTCGTTGTCCACCCGCTTCCGCGTGATCTCCCCGATGGCATAGACGTCACCGGTGGTTTCCACCATCGTGATCAGCATGACGACGACCATCGCGATGATGGGGAACGGCTCGAACTTCGGCATTCCGTAGTGGAAGGGCGTGCTGACCCCGAACCAGTCGGCGTTCTGCACCGCGCTGAAGTCCACATCGCCGAAGGCCCAGGCGACCGCGGTCCCGCCGACCAGGCCGAGCAGCACGGCGAGGCTGCTGAGGTACGGCTTGCCGATCCGGACCACGGCGAGGATGAACAGCAGGGTTCCCAGGGCGTATCCGAGGTTCTTCAGGTCGCCGTATTCCGGCTTCCCGATCAACTGCGCACCGCCGGCCGCGTCCTGCAGGGCCTGCGGTATCAGCGTCATGCCGATGATGGTGAGGATGGTGCCGATGACGACCGGCGGGAAGTACTTCACCAACTTGCTGAAGAACGGCGCGAAGAGGAAGGTCGCTATGCCCGCGGTGATCACCGCGCCGTAGACGACGAGCAGTCCCGCGGTGCCCCCTCCCGCCCCCTGGCCGATGGCGATCATCGGGGAGACGGCGGTGAAGGTGACGCCCTGGACCAGCGGCATCTTGGCGCCGATCTTCCAGACGCCCAGGGCCTGGATGATCGAGGCGATGCCACAGGTGAACAGGTCCGCGTTGATCAGGTAGACGAGCTGTTCGTGGGAGAGTTCCAGGGCGTTCCCGAGCAGGATCGGGACGATGACCGCGGCCGCGTAGAAGGCGAGGACGTGCTGGAAACCGTAGAGGGCGAGTTTGCCGACGGGGAGCACCTCGTCGACCGGATGCGTTTTCTGGTTCGGGAACTGCGGGTGTTGTTGTCGGGAGACTCGTGCCATCTCTGCCTTGCCTTCAGGAGGTAGGTGAATAAGAAGGACCGGCGCCGTCACGTCCCGGTGGACGGACGGGCCGGCTGGGTCTTACAAAGCCGACGTTGACCGGTGTTGCCGACACCACGTAGCCCTGCGCTGCACTTGCGTCCTGGTTCGGCAGGACTTCCTTCGATCAGCGCGGCAATGTCCGGCATTTCCTGGCATTTTGCGGGTGGCGGCCAATCGGATCGCTCACTTTAGTTGACCTTCGGCCTTCCTCGCGAGTAACCGGCGGTGTTCGCTCGCATAAAGCGCCTATAAAGCCCGCCTTGGCGTTTATAAAGCGGGATCACCGCGTGAATCTCCCTTTTGTGCGCCAGCCTTACCGGGGTCATTGTCGATGCGGGCGGCGATAGGGAGGACCCGCTGCGGACGGGCGGGGCCCGGGCCGGCGCCGTAAAATCCAGGTATGGCTGAGCGGCCGGAAACGCCCACCGCGCCCGAGCTCGTCGTCGAGTCCGACGGCGGCACCCAGGTCATGAATCCCGACCGGGTCTACCACGTGGGGCGGGACCCGCAGAGCGAGGTCGTACTGAGCGACGCCCGGGTCTCCTGGCACCACGCGGTACTGCAGGCCGAGGCCGGCCACTGGACGGTGCGGGACGAGGGCAGTACGAACGGCACCTTCGCGGACGGGCGGCGGGTCCAGGAGTCCGGGGTCGGGCCGGGCAGTGTGATCCGGTTCGGCAATCCCGCCGACGGGCCGTGCGCGGTGCTCTCCCCGGTGCCCCGCCCGGAGCCGGTCGGGCGCCCGTCCTCCGTGTCGCACCCCGCCGGCACCCATACCTTCCGCGCTCCCAGTTCCGTACGGCCGATCCCGGCCGCCCGGACCACCCGGATCGGCCGCGCGCCCGACAACGACCTGGTCGTCGACGACCTGTCGGTCTCCCGCCGGCACGCCGAGCTGCGGGCCGGCCCGGAAGGCTTCGAGATCGTCGACCTGGGCAGCCACAACGGCACCTACCTCAACGGCCAGCCGGTCGACCGGGCCCCGCTGATCCCCGGCGACATCGTCGGCATCGGCCACTCCGCGTTCGCGCTGGTCGGCGACGAACTGCAGGAGTTCATCGACACCGGCGAGGTCTCGCTGGACGTCCAGGACCTGAGCGTCCGGGTCGACGGCGGCCGGCGGCCGGAGAAGACGCTGCTGGACCGGGTGTCGTTCCCGGTCGGTGAGAAGACGCTGCTCGCCGTGGTCGGCCCGAGCGGCGCGGGCAAGTCGACGCTGCTCAACGCGCTGACCGGGCTGCGCCCCGCGAACGACGGCACGGTGCTCTACGACGGCCGCGACCTGTACCGCGACTACGCCGAGCTGCGCCAGCGCATCGGGCTGGTGCCGCAGGACGACATCCTGCACCTGCAGCTGACCGTGCGCCGGGCGCTCGGTTACGCGGCGCAGCTGCGCTTCCCCGAGGACACCGCGAAGGCCGAACGGCAGGCCCGGGTGGACGAGGTGATCCACGAACTCGGCCTGGACGCCCGGGTGGACCAGCCGATCCACAGCCTGTCGGGCGGGCAGCGCAAGCGGGTCAGCGTGGCCCTGGAGCTGCTCACCAAGCCGTCGCTGCTCTTCCTCGACGAGCCGACCTCCGGGCTGGACCCCGGGATGGACCGGTCGGTGATGCACATGCTGCGCGGCCTGGCGGACGACGGCCGTACGGTCATCGTCGTCACCCACAGCGTGCTCAGCCTGGACGTCTGCGACCGGCTGCTGGTCCTGGCGCCGGGCGGCACCATCGCGTACTACGGGCCGCCGGAGGAGGCGCTGCCGTACTTCGGGTTCACCCAGTGGCCGGAGGCGTTCGAGGCCTTCGAGAACGAACAGGACCGGGACTGGGCGGGCACGTACCGGGCCTCGCCGCAGCACCGGCGCTACATCGCGATGGACACCCACCAGCCGCCGCGCGCCCCGGAGGCGCCGGCCGGGTCGGTGGCCGCGCACAAGCCGCAGAGCTGGGGCGGCCAGCTGCGCACGCTGGTGCGCCGGTACGCGGCCGCGCTGACCGCGGACCGGACCTTCCTGATCATCATGGTCGCGCTGCCGTTCGTGATGGGCGCGATGGCGCACGCCCTGGCCGGGTCCTCGCTCACGCCGGACACCGCGCTCAACGCCCTGCTGATCCTGTGCGTCGGGGCGGTGCTGACCGGCGCCGCCAACGCGGTGCGCGAACTGGTCAAGGAACGGACCATCTACCAACGGGAGAGAGCCGTCGGCCTGTCCCGCTCGGCGTACCTGATGTCCAAGGTGCTGGTGCTCGGGCTGATCACGGTCGTCCAGGCGGTGGTGCTGACGCTGGTCGCCCTGACCGGGGTGAAGCTGAACGCGCCCGGCGGCAAAGGGGTGTTGATGCCCGCCCTGATCGAAATCATCCTCGCCGTCGCACTGTTGGCGTTCACCGCCATGATGCTCGGCCTGGTGGTGTCCGCGCTGGTGCGCAAGGAGGAGGTCACCATGCCGCTGCTGGTCCTCCTCGCGATCGTCCAGGTCGTGTTCTGCGGTGCGCTGCTCCAGCTGAACGGCGTACCGGGACTGGAGCAGCTGGCGTGGCTGGTGCCCTCGCGGTGGGCGCTGGGCGCCATGGCGGGCACCATCGACCTGCACCGGCTGCTGCCGGACCCCAGCACCGCGGACCCGCTGTTCCGGCACACCGCCGGGATCTGGCTGCTCGACATGGGCATGATGGTCGTGCTCTCGCTGGTCGCGGGCTTCGTGGTCACCCGGCTGCTGCGGCGGCACGAACCCGAGATCATGCGCGAGTAGCAGCGAGGAGCCGCCTGTGACCGCCCCCGTGTTCCTCCCCAGCCATGTCGTCCCGCCGGAGGGTATGGCGACGTGGTCGGCCCCGGACGCGACCATGCCGAGCGCGCCGCTCGATCCGCTGCTGCCGGTCCAGGTCCTGGAGCGGCGCGGCGACTGGGCCCTGGCACTGTGTTCCAACGGCTGGTCGGCCTGGGTGGACGGGCGGCTGCTGCTGTCGATCCCGCGCGATCCGCCGTCCGCCGCGCAGCCCGCCGCCCGGACCGCGGACCCGCGGCCGCTGCTGGGCGCGGCGGAGGGTGCGCTGGTCAGCTACCGGCAGCTGGTCGAGGAGCTGGCGGCCGGTCAGCTGGACAGGCAGTCGTTCGCCGAACGGACCCGGGGCAACCGGATCGGGGTGGTCGTGGACGGCGACGCGATCTGGCTGTACGACGCCCGGCACGAGCGGTGGTGCTACTGCGACGGGGTGTCGTTGCAGACGTACGCGGTGGGGTCCCGGCCGTCGTCGCGCAGCGGCGAGGACGAGATGCCGGCCACCTCCCAGTCGGCCACTCCCCCGCCGGGTGAGTACCGGTGACCGGCGCACCGGGCGAGCAGGACCGGTCGCGCACCACCGCGCCCGACTCCTCCGGGCTGCGCGGGCGTCGGATCGCCGAGTACCTGCTGCAGGAGGAGATCGGCCGGGGCGGGATGGCGGTGGTCTACCGGGCGGAGGACCTGCGGCTCGGCCGGACCGTGGCGGTGAAGCTGCTGGCGCCCGAGCTCGCCCGCAACGACAGCTTCCGGCAGCGGTTCGCGCGCGAGTCGCGGGTGGCCGCGGCGATCGACCATCCGCACATCGTGCCGGTCTTCGAGGCCGGCGAGACCGAGGGCATGCTCTACATCGCGATGCGGTACGTCCAGGGCAAGGACCTGGCGGCGCTGCTGGCCCGGGAGGGACCGCTCTCGTTGGAGACCACGTGCCGGATCGCGCTGCAGGTGGCCTCCGCGCTGGACGCGGCGCATGCGCACGACCTGGTGCACCGGGACGTCAAGCCGGGCAACATCCTGATCGCCGAGGGGACCGACAGCGACCGCCCCGAGCACGCCTATCTGACCGACTTCGGGCTGACGAAGAAGTCGCTGTCGCTGACCGGGCTCACCAGGGTCGGCCAGTTCGTCGGCACGCTGGACTACGTGGCGCCCGAGCAGATCTCGGGCCGGCCGGTGGACGGCCGGTGCGACGTCTACAGCCTGGCCTGTGTGGTCTTCGAGATGCTGACCGGGGCGCCGCCGTTCCGGCGGGAGGACGACATGGCGCTGCTGTGGGCCCACATGAACGCCGCGCCGCCGGTCCTCACCACGCTGCGGCCGGATCTGCCGCCGGCCGTCGACCCGGTCTTCACCCGCTCGCTGGCGAAGACGCCGGACGACCGGTACGAGACCTGCCGGGGCTTCGTGGCGGCGCTGCGCGCGGCCGGGCGGACCGTCACACCACCTCCCGCGGAACCGGCAGGTCCGCAGGGTCATCCGCTGACGCAGGTGGACACCGGGGGTGCCGCGGCCGTCGTTCCGCCGGAGCCGGCCGTCCCGCACAGCCCGGCACCGCCGCCCCCGCCGCCCTGGGCGGCCCCGGTGTTCCGGGGCCGGACGCACTAGCGGCGCGGAGGGTGGTGGCCCGGGCCGTCGTCGTCCGGTACCTCGCCGCGGTGCCGTACGCCTCGGGCCAGGAGGCTGCCGAGGAAGCCGGTGACCAGTCCCCAGGCGGCGCCCACGCCGACCAGCCGGAGGAGCTGGGGTTGCAGGGAGACCCGGCCGCCCAGGTTGCCGCCGAGGTCGCCGATGCCGATCAGGGAGAGCCCGTAGTGGGCGTAGATCCGGGTGAGCATGCCGACGACGAACAGGGTCAGCGCGAGGGCCACCGCCAGCTCCACGGCGTGCCGCCAGGCCGGCCGCCGGGCCGGGGAGCGGACCGCGGACAGGAACGCGGCGGTCAGCAGGACCACCGCCGCGATCACCGGCAGCCACCAGGCGCGGCCGTCCTGTTCGGCGAGTGAGCCGAGGTCGAGGGTGCCCTGCTCGTGGGTGCGCAGCACCCGGTCCAGGGCGTGCGGCAGGGGCAGCCCGATGGCTTTGTCGACATGTCCGGTCCAGCCGCCGCCGGTCCCGATGCCGAACGCCATCCAGGCAAGGTTGGGCAGCCCGAGGAAGACCACCGCGAGGGTGTCCGTGGGGTGGTCGCCGGCGATCAGCTGGATGACCGCGACGACCAGCGCGATGGCCACGTAGACCAGCAGGGTCAGCACCATGGCGTAGGCGGGCGGCCGGAGCGAGTCCTGGTAGTGCAGCAGCCGGGAGGAGAGCGGGGCGCGGCGGGAGACCAGGAAGGTCAGCGCGAGGACGGCCAGCACCCACAGCAGCCCGAAGCCCAGCGTCGCGCCCAGGTCGGGGCGGAAGCCGACGGTGGGGGTGGTGCCCAGTTCGGCGCCGATCTCGTCGGCGAGATCGTTGCCCACCGAGATCCGGAAGCTGTGCCGGGCGGCGAGCGCGATCAGCAGCAGGAGGACCAGCCAGCACACGGCCGTCCGGGCGACCCGGGCGAGCAGTTCCGCGGTGCCGGCCACCGCCCGGTGGCGCAGCGGCAGCAGGAAGACGGCGGCGGTGACCAGCGCACCGGCCAGCGTGACCGAGAGCGGTACGACGTCGAGCGCGGCGTCCGCCTGGACGATGATCCCGGCGTCGCCGGTCAGGCCGATCGAGCCGCCGGCGGCGACCACGACGGTGGCCGCGACGACAGAGAGGAACGCCCCGCCCGGCAGGTCCGTGGCGCCGGCCGCCCACAGGCCGAGCGCGGCGACCACGATCATGGTCACGAGACCGGCCGCGGCCGCCCCGAGGGCCTGCGCCCAGCCCCGGAGGACGGCCGGTACGCCGCCGGGGCGGACCGGTCCGGGACCGGCCGGGGCGGGGCCTCGGATCTGGCTCACGCGCTGCCTCCTCACCCTCCCCGGCGTTCAGCAATTGCCACAACTGCCGCAATTACCTCATCCGTCGAACGTGCCCGCCACCGTAGGCACGCCCCTCTCCACCCACGCGCGTCTCGTCGCCCCGCTTGCGGACCGCGCCGACCTGATGCAGACAATTGCCTATAAAGGGAATAAAAAGCACCACATCCGCGTGGCCGGATGGCCCTGTGCCGGAAGAGGGACCCGTGACATCTCCACCGCCGCCCGACAGCCACCCCACCGGGCCGCCCACCGGCCCGCTCTCGGGCCGGCCGTCCGTCCCCCCGCACGAGCCGACGCGGGCGGGCTCCGGCCCCGGGCGCCCCCAGCCGCAACCCGGCAGACCGGAAGGGCCGAGGCCCCCGGGCGGCCGGGGCCGCGGCGGCGGGGGCGGTGGCTGGGGCGGCGGAACCGGGGGCGGCGGTCCCTGGTGGCGCTCCGCGCCCCGGGTCGCCATCGTGGCCGCGGCCGTCGTCGCGGCGGTGATCCTCACCATCGTCCTCACCCGGCCGGGCGGCGGCTCCGCCTCGGCCGAGCTGTTCGCCGAACCGGCCGGCTCGGTCGGCCAGAACCCGGTCACCGCATCCACGGCGAACGAGTCCGGCTCGGCCCCCTCGATCCGCCCGGTGAAGCCCTCCCAGGGCACCAACAGCCAGATCCCCGGCTCGATGCCGGGCCTCTACGGCGGCACCGAGCACACCGCGAGCTGCGACGTCGAGAAGCAGATCAAGTACCTGGAGAGCCAGCCGGCGAAACGGCAGGCGTTCGCCGGGGTGCTGGACAAGGCGCCCGGTGACGTCCCGTCGTACCTGCGGTCGATGACCCCCGTACAGCTGGGTTACGACACCCGGGTCACCAACCACGGCTACAAGGACGGCAAGGCGTACGGCTTCCAGTCGGTGCTGCAGGCCGGCACCGCCGTGCTGGTGGACAGCTACGGGGTGCCGCGGGTGCGCTGCAAGTGCGGCAACCCGCTGACCGAGCCGGAGGCCCTGGCGCAGGGCGCCAAGACGACCGGCCAGACCTGGCCCGGCTACCAGCCCACCAACGCGGTCGTCGTCACGCCCGCGAATTCGCAGATCCAGGAATTCACCCTGCGCAACCCGAAGACCGGCCAGTGGTTCAAGCGGCCCAAGGGCGAGTCCGGCGTGACCGGGGACCACCCGTCGGCCCCGCCGAAGGAGACGCCCAGCGGCCCGCCGTCCTCGATGCGCCCGTCCGGGCCGCCCTCACCGGGCGAGACCGTACCGGGCTCGCCGACGACGGAACCCGGCACGCCGCCCTCCGGTGGTTCGTCTCCGCCGGGGAGCAGTACCGGCAGCGGCTCCAGCTCCGAGGGCGGGACGACGCCCGAGACACCGAGCGTCCCCAGCGAGGGCACGACCGGCGGCCAATCGTCCACGGGCGGCGAAACGCCCGGCGGGTCCACACCGGGTGGCTCCACACCGGGCGGGTCCACCCCAGGTGGCGGATCGTCGGGCAACGAGTCCCATCCGAGCGGCGGCGGACAGACGCCGGCCCCGGCCACCTGACGCGGCCGACACGGCCACCACACACCGCTCGATATCGAACCGTGTCCTGAAATTCCGGCGCGGCGGACAACCTCCACAGCGGACACACCCTCTGCATAGGCGGCGGGTGCATGGGCAGCCTTGACGGTTCCCCCCTTTCCAGGGCCGGGCCCCGCCACTGTCAGCGTTCTGCTTTGGAGGGACCCCGTGCACGCCGCACTCCGCCGCCACCCCGCCCGGTTGATACCCGTTCTCGCAGCGGCGGGTCTGCTGACCGCGTGCGGCGGCGGCGCCGGCTCGACGAAGGCCGACGAGCCGCCGGCCAAGGTGACCGTCACGCCGGCCGCGGGCAGCAAGGCGGCCAAGCTCGGCTCGGCGATATCCGTACGCGCCGCCGGCGGCAAGCTGACCTCGGTCGACGTCAAGGACGACAAGGGCGGCACGGTCGACGGCCGGCTGTCCGGTGACGGCACGTCATGGACCTCCGACGGCAAGGTCAAGCCGGCGACGACCTACACCGTACGGACCCGGACGACCTCCGACCAGGGCCGGAAGGCCGCGGCCAGCTCGACCTTCACCACCGAGAAGGCCGACAAGATCAACAAGCTCACCAACACCCCGGGCGGCGGCCAGACCGTCGGCACCGGCATGCCGATATCGATCCTCTTCGACCACCCGATATCCCAGGACCGGCGCGCCGAGATCGAGAAGGCGCTGAAGGTCAGCACCCAGCCGAAGGTCACCGGCGCCTGGGGCTGGGTCAAGGACTACTCCGGCAAGGACCGGATCGACTGGCGCCCCAAGGACTACTGGCCGAGCGGCACCAAGGTCTCGGTGAAGGGCGCGCTGTCCGGCATCAACTCGGGCGACGCCGGCGGCTGGTTCGCCCGCGACTACGACTTCGGCTTCACCATCGGCGCCGACCACAAGGCCGTCATCGACGTACCGGCGCACCGCCTGACGATGTACGAGAACGGCAAGAACGTCGGCAGCATCACCGGCTCCGCCGGCTCCCCGCAGGACCCGACCCGCGGCGGCGTGCACACCGTCCGCAGCAAGAACGCCGCCGAGACCATGGACTCCGCCACCATCGGCCACGGCAGCGAGTGGATGCTGGACTCGCAGTGGGTCACCCACCTCACCGCGTCCGGGACCTTCCTGCACTCCGCCCCGTGGAACAAGTCCCTCGGCGTGGTCAACAACAGCCACGGCTGCTTCGGCATGACCACCTCGGACGCCAAGAAGGTCTACGACTTCCTGAGCATCGGCTCCACGGTCGAGGTGAAGGGCACCTCCAACCCCAACAAGACCGACGTGGGCAACGGCCTGGAGGTCTGGCAGGAGACCTGGCAGCAGTGGCAGCAGCGGAGCGCCCTGAAGTAGTCACGAGCGGAACCGTGCCTTCCGGCACCGGCACCGTCCGGGCCGGAAGGCACGCCGGTCACCGGATCCCGTCGACCGTACGGCGGTAGGTCGAGCGCCGGTCCTCGATGTCCGGCCAGCGGTCGCCGTAGACCGTGTCCAGGATGCCCGGCTCCCGGAGGAAGTCGTGCGGGAAGCCCAGCGGCACCGCGCTCACCCGGTCGAGCCGGGCCCGGGCGTCCGCGTCCAGCTCGACGTCGACGCTGGCGAGGTTGTCGGCGAGCTGGCTCTCCTTGGTGGCGCCGATGATCGGGATGATGTTGCCGGGCCGGCCGCGCAGCCAGGCCAGCGCCACCTGCGCCGGACTCCAGCCGCCCCGCTCGGCGATCTCCAGCACCGCGTCGACGGTCTCGTCCACGTTGTGGTCGCGGGCGACCTCGGAATCGACGGTGGTGAGCCGGCCCTGTTCGCCGCGGCGGTACTTGCCGGTGAGCTTGCCGGCCGCCAGCGGCGCCCAGGCCAGTACGGCCAGGTCGAAGGCGCGGGCCTGCGGCAGCAGTTCCCGCTCCGGGGTCCGCTCCAGCAGGTTGTAGCGCAGCTGCGAGCCCGCGAAGGCGGTCCAGCCGCGGAGTTCGGCGAGGGTGTTGGCCTGGGCGATCTCCCAGGCCGGCCAGTCCGAGACCCCGACGTAGAGCACCTTGCCGGCCCGCACCACGTCGTCGAGCGCCCGCATGACCTCCTCGACCGGGGTGAAGTTGTCCCGGGCGTGCACCCACAGCACGTCGAGGTGGTCGGTCCGCAGCCGCGCGAGGCTGGCCTCGACCGAGCGGATCAGGTTCTTGCGGTGGTTGCCCGCCGCGTTCGCGTCGCCCTTGCGCGTGGTGCAGGTGTACTTGCTCGCCAGGACGAAGGCGTCCCGGCGGCCCGCCAGGAGTTCCCCCAGCATCCGCTCGGAGGAGCCCTCGGTGTAGTTGTTGGCGGTGTCGAGGAAGTTGCCGCCCGCGTCGGCGTAGGCGTCCAGGATCCGGGCGCTGGTCTCCTTGGGGGTGCCCCAGCCCCATTCCTCGCCGAACGTCATCGTTCCCAGGCTCAGCTCGCTCACCCGCAGGCCGGTCCTGCCGAACAGTGTGTAGCGCACGTGGTTCCCTTCGGTCCGCTCTGGCCGGTTGTGGTCCGCACGTCACGCTAGGAGCTGGAGCGCAGTTCAGGGCAAGTCACCGGCGCGTACGGGCGCGCGCGGCACCGGGCGCCGCCGCGGTGGGCGGTGCCGTGCGGGGCGCCCGCGTGTGCGGCGGGCGCCCCGTCGGGTGGTCCGTCAGCCGGTGATGATCGCCGGGTCGCTGACGCCGACCTGGCCGTTCTCCACGTGGCCGGCGAACCGGCGCAGGAAGGTCTTGTCGGTGTCGGAGGTGACCGACAGGTCGTACCAGCGCTTGCTCGCCCGCAGGTCGATCTCCTGCTTGACGGTGGCGCCGGCGCGGACCGGGTAGGTCTGCGCGGCACCGCCGTAGGCGTTGGTGACGGTGAGGTGGGCGGTCGTGCTGCCGGGGTTGGTCAGCGTGAGGACCAGGCGCCCGGTGGCCGCGTCATGACGGGCGGTCACCTCGGGGCCCTTCTTCTTGCCGTCGCCCTTGAAGGTGCGCAGGAAGCCGTTCGGCCCGAAGACGGACAGGTCGTAGACGCCCTTGGAGTAGGCGGTGTTCCAGGTGTCGGAGATCTTCTTGCCGGCCTCCGTGGTGTACGTCCAGGGGCCGTCGGTGCGGTTGCCCGCGGTGACGGTGAAGCAGGCGCCGGCCCGGTCGCCGGCGCTGAAGGTGAGCGCGAAGCGCCCGGTGGACGCGGTGCCGGCGCCGTCGACCAGCGGCGCGTACGGCAGCGGGCGGGACCGCCGGGAGCCGGGCTCCTGCTTGGGCAGCACGGGGTTGGCCGGCGGCTTGGGGACGTAGCTGTCGTGCCGGTCCCGGTCCGGCGGCTGGTAGCCGTCGGTGTCCGGCAGCGCGGCCGGCTTGGTGTTCTCCAGGGAGAAGTCGAAGGCCGAGGTCAGGTCGCCGCAGATGGCCCGCCGCCAGGGCGAGATGTTGGGCTCGTGCACCCCGAAGCGGCGCTCCAGGAACCGGATGATGGAGGTGTGGTCGAACGTCTCGGAGCAGACGTAACCACCGGTGCTCCAGGGCGAGACGACGAGCATCGGCACGCGCTGGCCGAGGCCGTAGGGGCCCGCGGAGTAGGACGCGTTGCCGCCGAAGTAGTCGAGCTTGGTGTCCACGGTGGACAGGCCCTGGTCGGCGGAGGCCGGCGGGTACGGCGGGATGACGTGGTCGAAGTACCCGTCGTTCTCGTCGTACGTGATGAACAGGGCGGTCTTGCTCCACACCTCGGGGTTGGAGGTGAGCGCGTCCAGGACCTGGGAGACGTACCAGGCGCCGTAGTTGGCGGGCCAGTTGGGGTGCTCGGAGAACGCCTCGGGGGCGGCGATCCAGGAGACCTGGGGCAGCTTGCCGGCCTTGACGTCGGCCTTGAGCTGGTCGAAGTAGCCGTCGCCCGCCTTGGCGTTGGTGCCGGTGCGGGCCTTGTCGTAGAGCGGGTCGCCGGGCTTGGCGTCGCGGTACTGGTTGAAGAAGAGCAGCGAGTTGTCGCCGAAGGTGCCGCGGTAGGCGTCCTCGATCCAGCCCCACTTGCCGTTGGCGTCCAGGCCGTCACCGATGTCCTGGTAGACCTTCCAGGAGATCCCGGCCTTCTCCAGCCGCTCCGGGTACGTCGTCCAGCTGTAGCCGGCCTCTTCGTTGCCCAGGACCGGGCCGCCGCCGGAGCCGTCGTTGCCGACGTGGCCGGAGAACATGTAGTAGCGGTTGGGGTCGGTGGCCCCGATGATCGAGCAGTGGTACGCGTCGCAGATGGTGAACGCGTCGGCCAGCGCGTAGTGGAACGGGATGTCCTTGCGGGTCAGATAGGCCATCGTGCCGGTGCCCTTGGCGGGGATCCAGCTGTCGTACTTGCCGTTGTTCCAGGCCTTGTGGCCGCCGGCCCAGTCGTGGTTGAGGCCCTCGATGAACTGCATGCCGAGGTTGTCGGCGTCGGGGTGGTACGGCAGGACGTCCTTGCCGCCGTCCGGCTGGTGCCATACGGACTTGCCGCTCTCCAGGATGACCGGGCGCGGGTCGCCGAAGCCCCGGACGCCCTTCAGGGAGCCGAAGTAGTGGTCGAAGGATCGGTTCTCCTGCATGAGCACCACGACGTGCTCGATGTCCTTGATGGAGCCGGAGTTGCGGGTGGCGGGGATGGCGGCGGCCCGGGCGATGCTGCTGGACAGCGCCGAAACGCCCGCGGTGGCACCGGCGATCTGGAGGAATCGCCGCCGATTGAGTTCAGCCATGAGTCTGAGGACCTCGCGATATGGGGGGCTGGGGAATGGGGGGACGGTGCTGTTCGGTTGTGTGAGGTGCTGTGCGGTGACAGACGTCAGCAGAGTGTTCCAAGAGGAACGAGCGCCAGGGAAGGGGGGGTGTCACATGTGTGACGGATCGCCGTACGAACAGCGAACTCCCTGGTCGGAACGGTCGGGAGAGACGGGCGCGGGGCCCGCTCGGTGAGCTGGGCCGAAGGCCGCCCGGTGACCTGGGCCGGTGGCCGCCCGGTGCGTACCGGGATCCGGGCGGCCACCGGGTGGGTCAGCCCGGCACCACCGCCGGGCCGCCGTGGCGGGTCAGCCGCCCGGTGCGGTGCAGCCCGAGGAGGGCCGCGCCACACGCCAGACCCAGCGCGGGCAGGACGAGCCAGGGCAATGCGGGCAGACCGGCCGACCGGGAGGCGTCCAGGGCGGCACCGGTCAGCAGGTTGCCCAGGGTTATCCCGATCCCGCAGAAGGTGTTGTAGAGCCCGTAGTGGGTGGCGACAAGGCGGTCACCGGAGAGCCGGACGATGGTGTCCATCTCGAACGGGTAGGTGATCATCGTGCCGACCGCGAGCAGCAGCGCGGACAGCGCCGGCGGGACGGCCGCGAGCGCCCAGCGCCCGGCGCCGGCGTCCGGGACCGGCAGCGCGGTGGCGGCCAGCAGGGGCAGGAACGCCAGCGCCATGGTGAGCAGGCCCCACGCGAGCGCCCGGCCGGCCGGCATCCGGGCCTTGCACCATCGGGTCACCCGGGTCTGCCCCAGGATCGTGCTCAGCCCCGAGACGGCGAACAGCGCGGCCACCGCCGCGGTGCCGAACGGGCCCTCGCCGCCCAGCCGTTTCACCTCCAGCGGCAGTGCCAGGTAGACCTGGAAGGACAGCACGTACGAGCCGGTCATGGCGGCGGAGAAGAGCAGGAACGGCCGGTTGGCCAGGACGCCCCGCCACTGCGCGAGCACACCGGTGTGCCGGCCGGCGGCGCGCTCCCGCTCCGCCCGGCCGCCGTGGGCCGGCAGCGCACGGATCTGCACGACGCTCAGCAGCGCGAAGACCCCCGCCGCCACCAGGCAGGTGACCCGGAAGCCGGCGCCGGTCAGCACCATGCCGACCAGCGGGCCGAGCAGGATCCCCGCCTGGTAGAAGACGTTGAAGAGGGCGAACGCCTCCAGCCTGCGGTCCCCCGTCGCCGCCGCCAGATAGGCCCGGACCGCCGGGTTGAACAGCGCCCCGGCCAGCCCGGTCGCCGCGGAGGCCGCGAGCAGCGCGGGCAGCGAGTCCACCAGTCCGAGGGTCGCGAAGCCCAGCGTGCGCAGCACGCAGCCGGCCACGATCAGCGGCTTGTAGCCGAACCGGTCGGCCAGTGTGCCGCCGACCAGGAACATCCCCTGCTGACTGAAGTTGCGTACCCCCAGGACCAGTCCGACCAGCCAGCCGGCGAGTCCGAGCGTCCCGGACAGATGCGCGGCCAGATAGGGCATCAGCATGTAGAAGCCCAGGTTGATGGTGAACTGATTGACCATCAGCAGCTGGGCGCTGCGCTCGTAGGAACGCAGCTGGGCGAGCGTGCCCTTCACCGGACCACCTCCGGCGCCCCGGGCAGCCCGCCGAGCGGATCGACGACCTCGGCGCACCGGCTCCAGGCCGTCACCTCCCGCTCCCCCGGCCGGCACAGCGTCTCCGGCCCGTCCGCCGGCGGGGCGTCGAGCAGCCCGTGGGCGGCGCAGAACTCGTCGTCGTAGACCGTGCTCAGATAGCGCTGCGGTCCGTCCGGGAAGACGGCCGCGATACGGGTGCCGGGCGGCTCGGTCCGGGCGAGCCAGCCGGCGACCAGCGCCACCGCGCCGACGCTCCAGCCGCCGGTGGCGTAGTGCGAGGAGGCCAGCCTGCGGCAGGTCCACACCGCCTCGCCCGGCGCGACCCAGTGCACCTCGCTGAACTGGTCGTAGGCGACGTTGCGCGGATGGATGCTGGAGCCCAGCCCGCGCATCAGCCGGGGCCGGGCGGGCTGGCCGAAGATGGTCGAGCCGATGGTGTCGACGCCGACCAGCCGCAGGTCCGGGTAGAGCTGGCGCAGGACCCGGGAGACGCCGGCGGAGTGCCCGCCGGTGCCCACGCTGCACACCAGGACGTCGATGTGGCCCAGCTGGGCGGCGAGTTCGAGGGCGAGCGGCAGGTAGGCGGTGGTGTTGTCGGGGTTGTGGTACTGGTCGGGGCACCAGGAGCCGGGGTGGGCGGCGAGCAGCTGGGCGACCCGGTCGCGGCGGGCCTGCTGCCAGCCTCCGGTGGGATGCGGTTCCGCGACCAGCTCGACGTGTGCGCCGTAGGCGGTCAGCAACCGGGTCATCGAGGGTTCCAGACCGGGGTCGGTGACCAGGCTGACCGGGTGGCCGTGGACCATTCCGGCGAGCGCCAGGCCGAGGCCGAGGGTGCCGCTGGTGGATTCGATGATCCGGGCGCCGGGCCGCAACTCGCCGCGGGTCCGGGCGCGTTCGACCATGTGCAGGCCCGGCCGGTCCTTGATGCCGCCCGGGTTGCGGCCTTCGAGCTTGGCCCAGAAGCCGCGGCCGGGCGGGGTGAGCGGCTCGGAGACGTACAGCACGGGGGTGTTGCCCACCAGGCCGGGGATGCCGGCGGCGGGGGCGGCCGGGCTCCCCGCGCGGGCCGGGGCCGGGATGGGGACCGGGGCCGCGGGTCCGGGTTCGGGGTGGCCGTGGAGTCCGTGGCCGGCGGTCGTGGGAAGTGGGTGCATGACTCACTCGCGTTCGGTGTGAGGAGGACAGGGACGCTCGTCCCGCGCCGGCACGGGAGGCCGGCGCGGCCACGGGCTCCTATCTCCGGCACCGGCACAGGGCGTGCAGAGTCGCCCGGCCGCCCCGCTCCGTTCCGGGCCGGCCGTCCGCCCGTTCCGCGGTGGCCGGTTGGGCGCCCGTCCCGCACACCGCTCCCCCGAGGACACCGGGCAGCGCGGCGGCCGTCGGCGCGCCCGCGGCGGTACGTCCCTGCGGGACCTGACCGGACGGCCCGGGCAGGCACGCGTCGGCCGGGTGCCCGCCGCCCTCCCCCGCTTCCGGCGGCGCCCAGGCCACCGGGGGCACGGACGGCCCCGGCGCGGCCACGACCGCCCGCGGACCGGCCGCGTGGTGGTGCCCGCCCACACCGGTGGCGCAGGGGAACAGCACCGACAGCAGGCCGACGCACAGCAGCACCAGCGGTGTCAGCCGGAGCGGAACGCGGGGCGGTGCAGCGGACGGCGCACGGGACGGTGTGCGGGACCGCGTGCGGAAGGTCGGCATGCGGAACGGGACGAGGGCGCGGCAGGGCACGGGGCCTCCGTAGGGCTGCCGCCGCGGCGCGGCCGGAGCGGGCGCTCAGGGCCGCGGGCAGGCGGGAACGGCAGGGCTGGGTCCGGAAGTGGCCGGAATCTAGACCTGCCGCACCACGGAGGCGGGGGCGCCGCTCGGCGGCGGAAGGGCGGCGGAGGTGCCGGGAAGGCGGCCGAAGCGGACCGGTACCGGCGCGGGGCGGGTCGGGCCGGTCAGCGGGCGGGCGCACGGGGACGCCACCGGGCCGCCCTGCTGGGGCTGGCCGGCGAGGCAGAGCTCGTCGGAGTGGTGGCCGCCGGGGTGGTGCCGGGGCTCCGTGGGTCCGGCGTCCTCGGGGGCGAGCCAGGTGCCGGGGCCGGCGGCCGCGGCGGCCGCGACCGGAACGGCGCTCACCGGGCGGACCTCGGGGCTCTCCGCCCGCGCACCGTGGGCGACGAGCACGCCGAGCAGCAGCGCGGCCAGCCACAGCAGCGGGAACGGGACCGCCGAAGGGCGGTGCCGTCGCGCGCCGTTGAGGCTCCGGGCCGTTGCCATACCGCGATCGTAACCGCAGCGGACGGCCGGCGTCCGGCTCAACTGCCGCCGCGGGGGCGGATATCGGCCGGTGGGCGAGGCGTGCCGGGACGCGCCGTGGCGGACGCCTCGCCGGGTTCGGTGACCGTGGCCCCGCCCTGTCGCGGACGTATCAGGCGAGGCGGGCGGGCTCGGCGAGCGGTTCGGCCGGGACGACCGGGGGGACCGCCGGCCGGCCCTTCTCGTCGGGCACGCTGCGCAGCGGGACGCGGCCGGCCAGCCGCGTCTTGCGGGTCGCCTCGACGCGCCGGGTGAACCAGATGACCTTGCCGTCGGGGGTGCCGCAGGTGCCCCAGCTGTCGCTGAGCGCGGCGACCCGGGAGAGCCCGCCGCCGGCGGCGCTCAGCAGCTTCGGCAGCCGCGGGCCCTCGTCGGCGACGGAGGTCGTCAGATTGCGGCCGGACCAGCGGAGTTCGACGACGCAGCGGGCCTCCGGGCCGATGTGGCGATGGACGTTGGTCAGGAGTTCCGCGACTCCCCGGCATACGGGCGGGATATGGAGCTCGAGGTCCCAATACCTCAGGTGCGCGGCAAGAATCCGCTGGATCTGCGGCACGCGCTCCGCCGAAGCATGCAGTTCGACCGTGTAGTGCCGGTCGCTGGGAAGTCTCATGTCGTGGCTCCTCACCGCGAGAGGCTCACGTCCTTCACCTCGTTGGACCAACGAACCCCGAACACGAAGAGTGAGCATCTGGTACGTATGGGTCATGTGTCATGCTGGCCCGCCCACCGGGGGCCCGCAACAGCTCAGCGGCCACCGGGTCCCCGGCGCTCACCTGATACGGCCCGCTCACAAGTGGGGCAGCACCTTGTCCGGGGTGAGCGGAATGTCGCGCAGCCTTACTCCAGTCGCGTGCCACACGGCGTTGGTGACGGCCGCCGCGGTGCCCACGATGCCGATCTCGCCGATGCCCTTGCTGCCCATGGGGTTGAGGTGCGGATCCTCCTCCTCGACCCAGTACGCCTCGATCCGTGGCGCGTCGGCGCAGGCCGGCACGTGGTAGCCGGCCAGATCGCACCCGGCGAAGCCGCCGAACTCCGGGTCCATCTCGCTGCCCTCGGTGAGCGCCATGCCCAGGCCCATGGTCATCCCGCCGATGAACTGGGAGCGCGCGGTACGGGGGTTGAGGATGCGGCCGGTCGCGAACACGCCCGTCAGGCGGCGCACCCGGATCTCCCCGGTTACCGTGTCGACCTGCACCTCGGCGAAGGTGGCACCGAACGAGTGCCGGGCGTACGGGGACCGCTCGGAGTTCTCCTGGCGGGTGTCGGCGGCGACCGTGAACCCGTCGGCCGGCAGCGGCCCGACGTGGTCCCGCAGCCGTGCCCGCAGCGCCGTGCACGCCTTGTGGACCACCCAGCCCCACGAGCCGGTGCCGGCCGAGCCGCCGGCCAGCATCGCGGGCGGCAGATCGCTGTTGCCGATCTCGATCCGGACCCGGTCCTCCGGGGCCATCAGCGCGCCGGCGGCGATCTGCGCGAGGACGGTACGGGCGCCGGTACCGATGTCGGTGGCGTTCACCCGGATCCGGAAGGTGCCGTCGCGGTCGGCGTGCGCCTCGGCGTCGGAACCGACGATCAGGACGGGGTAGGTGGACGCGGCGACACCGGTGCCGAGCAGCAGATCGCCCTCGCGGCGCACGCCGGGGCGCGGGTCGCGCGGCGACCAGCCGAACCGCTCGGCGCCGTCGCGCAGACAGCCCATGAGGTGCCGGCTGCTGAAGGCCCGGTCGCTGTCCGGCTCGGTGTCCGGTTCGTTGCGCATCCGCAGTTCGATCGGGTCGATGCCCAGCTGGACGGCGAGTTCGTCCATGGCGGACTCCAGGGCGTACATGCCGGGGCACTCGCCCGGGGCGCGCATCCACGAGGGGGTCGGTACGTCGAGCGGGACGACGCGGTGCACGGTGCGGCTGTTCGGCGAGGCGTACATGACGCGGGCCGGCACCGCGGCCTGCTCGACGAACTCGGTGACGGTGGAGGTGTGGGTGGCGCTCTCGTGGGACAGCGCGGTGATCACGCCGTCGTTGCCGGCGCCCAGCCGCACCCGCTGGATCGTCGGGGCGCGGTGGCCGACCACGGCGGGCATCTCCCGGCGCGGCACGGAGACCTTGACCGGCCGCCCGGTGTGACGCGCGGCCATCACGGCCAGGACGACCTGCGGGCGCGGCGTCCCCTTGGAGCCGAAGCCGCCGCCGACGTGTTCGGAGACGACGGTGATCTCGCTCTTGTCGAGCTTGAAGAGGGCGGCCAGGTCCTCACAGGCCTTGGTGGCCCCCTGGTTCGAGTCGTAGACCGTCAGATGCCCCTCGCTCCAGTGCGCGGTCGAGGCGTGCGGCTCCATCGGGTGGTTGTGCAGCGGGGGCACGTGGTAGGTCGCGTCCACGGTGACCGGCGCGGCGGCGAACGCCCCCTCGAAGTCGCCGCGTTCCCGCGTCCCCGGATACCCGCCGTTGACCTCCTCCGGCTCGTACAGCCGCGGGTGGTCGGCCCGCAGCAGGACGTCGGCGCCGTCGTCGGTCTCGTACGTCACCCGGACGGCCTCGGCGGCCGCCCGCGCCGTTTCGAGGGTGTCGGCGACGGCGAGCGCCACGTACCAGCCGCGGTGCGGCACCCGGTCCTCCTGGAGCACCGACAGCGTCGGGTCCTCGGTGGCGGCCAGCCGGGGTGCGTTCTCGTGCGTGAGCACCGTGATCATCCCGGGCAGCGCGAGCGCCTCCGCGGTGTCCACGGCGGCGACCCGGCCGCGCGGGATGCCCGCGGCGACCGGCCAGCCGTAGGCGCAGCCGGGCGGGGTGTGTTCGGCCGCGTAACGGGCGGCTCCGGTGACTTTCTCCCGGCCCTCCCGCCGGACGAGCGGTTCGCCCAGGGGGTACGGGGGTGGGCCGAGCGGGAAGGTGTGGGGGCTCATGGGCGGGTCCTTGGGTGCTCCTGGAGACCCTGGTGGGTCCTGGGGTGGGTGGAGGTCAGCCGCGGGCGGGTGGGGCTGCCAGTTCGGTCAGCACGGCGACGGCGAGGTTGCGGGCCAGCGGGACCTTGAACCCGTTGTCGCGCAGCGGCTCGGCGGCGGCGAGTTCGGCCTCGGCGGCGCGGGCGAAGGTGTCCTCGGTGGCGGGGGCGTCCCGCAGCACCTCTTCGGCCGCGCGGGCCCGCCACGGCCGGTGCGCGAGCCCGCCGAACGCCAGCGCGGCGCGCCGTACGACACCGTCCCGGACGTCCAGCACGGCGGCGACGGAGGCGAGCGCGAAGGCGAACGACGCACGGTCGCGGGCCTTGCGGTAGCGGGACCGCGCCCCGCGGTCCGCGGGCGGCAGCTGCACGGCGGTGATCAGTTCGCCGGGGCGGATGACGGTGTCCTGCTCGGGGTGGTCGCCGGGCAGCCGGTGGAACTCGGTCACCGGCACGCTCCGGTCGCCGTCCGGGCCGTGCAGGTGGACGGTCGCGTCGAGCGCGGCCAGTGCCACGGCCATGTCGGAGGGCTGGGTGGCGACGCAGTGCGGGGAGTGGCCCAGTACGGCGAGGTCGCGGTGGATGCCCTCACGGGCCGGACAGCCGGTCCCCGGCTCACGCTTGTTGCAGGGCTTGGAGACGTCCTGGAAATACAGGCAGCGGGTGCGCTGCAGCAGATTGCCCCCGGTGGTCGCGGTGTTGCGCAGCTGGCCCGAGGCACCGGACAGCACCGCCTGCGACAGCACCGCGTAGCGCTCGCGCACGGGGGCCGCCGCGGCCAGGGCGCTGTTGCTGACCATCGCCCCGATGCGGAGCCCGCCGTCCGGCAGTTCCTCGATGTGGTCCAGCGGCAGCCGGGTGACGTCGATGAGCAGACCGGGCCGCTCCACGCCCAGTTTCATCAGGTCGACGAGGTTGGTGCCCCCGCCGAGGAAGCGGGCTCCCGGCCGGCCCTCGGCGGCCCGTACGGCCTCCTCGACGCTCGTCGCCCGCAGGTATCCGAACGGCTTCATGACGCCACCCCCTGGTCGGTGGAGACGTCATGGACCGCCTCGACGATCCGGGGGTACGCCCCGCAGCGACACAGGTTGCCGCTCATCCGCTCGCGGATCTCCTCGACGGTCAGCGGCACCGGCCCGCCCTGGGGTGCGTCGGCCGGTGTGACGTGGGACGGGAAGCCGTCGGCCGCCTCCTGGAGCACTCCCACGGCCGAGCAGATCTGGCCCGGCGTGCAGTAGCCGCACTGCAGCGCGTCCCGCTCCACGAACGCCTCCTGGAGCGGATGCAGCCGCTCCCCGTGCGCCAGCCCCTCGATGGTGGTGATGTGCCGTCCGTCCTGGGCCACGGCCAGCATCAGACAGCTGTTGGCGCGCCGGCCGTCGACGAGCACCGTGCAGGCGCCGCACTGCCCGTGGTCGCAGCCTTTCTTGGCCCCGGTGAGACCGAGGTGCTCACGGAGCACGTCGAGGACCGTGGTGCGGTGATCCAGGGTCAGCTCGTACGCGGTTCCGTTGACGTGCAGAACCAGCGCGGAACTCTGCTCGGCCGCCGCCTCGGCGGACCGGGCGGGGCCGGCGGTGGCCGTCCCGGCGCGCGTTCCGGCACCGGTCCCGGAACGCGCGGCGCCGGCCGCCCGCGCCCCTCCGGCGTCCGCCGGTTGATTGGTGGGCTGCACTCGCTTCTGCCTTTCCTCGCTCCGGTTCCCCCTCGGGATTCCCCGGTGGCGCACCTTGCGGTACCCCGGTGGCGTACGCCCCGTGGCGTGCACCCTCGCTGCGTTGTGCCGTGGCGTTTTTGTTTTTTCCCCGCCGCCCACCCCCCTTCGGGGGGTGGGCGGGTCAGGAGAGCCGTTCCCCGTCGAAGGGACCGGTCACCTCGTCGAAGGGCCGTTCCCCCGTCGAGGGGGCCGGTCGCCCCGTCGAAGGGCCGTTCCCCCGTCGAGGGGCCGGTCGCCTTCCCGGGCTTGCGGGCGCCCGCCCTGGGCCCGGGCTTCCGGGCGCCGCACCGGGCCCGCGCTTCCGGCGCCGCCCTGGGCCGGAGGCCGTGCTAGCGGGATTCCAGGCGGAGTTCGACCTCCTTCTCCTGGTCCCCGGCGGCCATGCCGAGGATGTGCACCGTGAACGCCGGCTCCAGGCCCTTGCACAGCCGGTCGACCGCCCAGTAGCCGCCCTGGAGGCTGACCAGCACCGGCGCCGTCAGCCTCCGGGGCTCGGCCTCGGCCTTGTGCTCGCTCACGTCGATGGTCGAGGTCCACACCGTCGGCCCGGCCCCCGCCATTTCCTCGGGCACGTCGTCGGCGGCCCGGTCGGAGGCGAAGGCGGTCCGCAGGGCGCTGAAGACGGCATGCGCGTCCTGCGTCGCGCAGCTCTCCAGTTCCACCACCACCTCGGCCGATACGTGTTCCGCGTGTGACGCCTGTTCCGCGCTGTTCACTGTGGGGCCTTCCTCTGTGGGCCTTCCTCTGGGAGCCGAACGCTTCCAGGCTCGCCCCCCGGCCCGCTCTGTGCGACCCGAGGCTCGAACGAGTGGTTTAAACGGGCGCAACGGCGCGGCACACCCTCGGAGAGTTACGCTCAGTAATCACAGCGAGCATTCTGTAATCGCCCACGGCCGCCGGCGCCGCGCACCCCTTGTTCCCGCTGCCTCTTGCTCCCGTCGCACCGCCGGCACCCCACCGCCGTACGTCCAGGAGCGGTCCGCGAGCAGGTCGGCCGCCCCCCTCGATTCGATCTCCAGGAGCCCACGTTGACCAGCACCGTCATCGACCAGAAGGTCACCCGCTACAGCGTCCGCCATGCGCTCTGCATGGCGCGCGCCGCCGAGCTCGCGTACAAGGACGAGCCGGCCATCGACAAAGCCGCCCGGGAATGGGGCTTCGAGCGGGTGCGCCACCACCACACCACGTTCCGGCCACCGTTCCCGCTGGAGGACACCCAGGCCTACACCCTCGGCGGCCGCGACATGATCGTCACCGCCTTCCGGGGGACCGAGCCGGCGAACATGCGCGACTGGCTGTCCGACACGACGACCCCGCCGTGGCCGGGCCCCGGCGGCAAGGGGTACATCCACTACGGCTTCGCCGAGGCGCTGGAGTCCGTCTGGCCGCAGGTCCACGCCGCCGTCCACGAGTTCCGGGACAACGGCCAGACGGTCTGGTTCACCGGCCACAGCCTGGGTGGTGCGCTGGCGATGCTGGCCGGCGCCCGGCTGCACTTCGAGGAGCCGTATCTGACGGCCACCGGCGTCTACACCTTCGGGCAGCCGCGGACCTGCGACCGGCTGCTGACGCGGGAGTTCGACGCGGCCTTCACCGAGCGCATGTACCGCTTCGTCAACAACAACGACGTCGTGCCCCAGCTCCCCCCGGAGCCCGCCTTCCACCACGTCTCCGCGCTGCGCTACATCGACTCCACGGGCAAGATCCACTCCACCATGCCGGTGATCACCGGCCTCTTCGACCACGCCAAGGGATACACCGCCGACCTGCTCGCGCCCATGTCGGACGGCGTCCGGGACCACTTCATGGGGGCGTACATCACCGCACTGGAGAAGAACCAGAACTGACCCGGGATGCCGCGGCGCGGAGGCTGCCCCGGGATGCCGCGGCACGGAGGCCCGCCCCGCCGGGCCACCGGTCCTGCAGGGTGACCACTACCGGCAGGCCACCGCTCCCGCCGGGTCAGCGCTCCCACCGGGTCAGCGCTCCAGGTGGGCGGGGGCCGGCGCGGTGAAGGTGACGTCGGCGGCCCGGGCGACGATCTCGACCTCGTCGCCCAGCGCCCATTCGGCGGCACGGGCGTTCATCGCGGCCGGGACGACGCCGCTGATGCCCGGGGCCGCGGGGATGTCGTAGGTGCCGTGTGCGTCGTGCGGCAGGACCACGCGGTAGTCGCGGGCCAGGGCCGTGCGGGCGGTCGCGCCGACGCACATCTCGGAGAGCACCCCGCAGATCGCCAGCCCCCCGGCGTCCGCCGCCTCCAGCAGGTCGCCCAGCACCGTGCCGTCGAAGCCGTCGTCCTGCGCCTTGCGGACCACGATCTCGCGCGGCCCCGGCTCGACGGGCAGGTGGAGTTCCCAGCCGGGGGTGTGCGGTGCGTCGACGGTCCCGGGCTCGCCGTCGTTCTGGAGGTGGACGACGAGGGCCCCGGCGGCACGGGCCCGGGCCAGCAGATCCCGGCTCCGGTCGAGCACCCGCGCCGCGTCCGGCACGGCGTCCTCGCCCGCGACGAAGGCCGACTGGATGTCGACGAGGATCAGCGCCTCGACGGGACGGACCGGCGCGCCGGCGCCCCCGCCCCCGCCGTCCGCCACGGCATCGGCGTCACCCAGGGCACTCGCGCCCGCGTCGGCATCGGCATCGGCGTCACCCAGGGCAGTGGCGCCCGCGTCGGCATCGGCATCGGCATCGCCCATGGCGGTGGCGCCCGTACAAGCCGCGTCGACCGCGTTGACCGCGTCGGCCTCGTCGGTGGTGGTGGTCATGATGACCATGGTGCGGGTGGGACGCGCCCGTACGTACCGGCAGGGACCTGATCCGGCCACTACCCGCCTCCCGGCCTCTGCCGCCCCCGCCTTCCCGGCCTCTCCGCCCCGTCTCCCGGCCTCCGCCTCCCCCCTCCTCCCTGACACGCGGGTCTCAGCCGTCCGGGTCCATATGGTTGCCATGGGCATCGAACTGGGCGGATCATCCCGTAGGGACGCCGTTTCGCAGGTACAGGCGTACGTACGCACACCCCTGCGTACGGGATGAGCGCACCGGGCGACGCGAGAAGAGGCAGTCGTGGGACCAGCCACCGTCAACGTCAACGGCCACTGCGCACCGGAGTTCGCGGGCGTGCAGGAGGCATTCGAGCGGAATTTCCGGCGGCACGGAGAGGTCGGGGCCGCGGTCACGGTGACCCTGGACGGGGAGCCGGTGGTCGACCTGTGGGGCGGCCACAAGGACGCGGACCGGACGCGGGACTGGGAGCGCGACACCCTGGTCAACGTCTACTCGACGTCCAAGGGGATGACGGCGCTCTGCGCCCATCTGCTCGTGGACCGCGGGGAGTTGGACCTCGATGCGCCGGTCGCCCGCTACTGGCCGGAGTTCGCGCAGGCCGGCAAGGCGGACTTACCCGTCCGCTGGCTGCTCAGCCACCGCTCCGGCCTGATCGCCCCGCGCACGCCGCTGCCGCCCGGTCGCGCCTACGACTGGGACGAGGTCTGCGCGGTGCTGGCGGCGACCGAGCCGTGGTGGGAACCGGGGACGGCCCAGGGCTATCACGCGGTGACCTTCGGTTTTCTCGTCGGCGAGGTCGTCCGGCGGATCACCGGGCAGTCCCTGGGGGCGTTCCTGCGCAGCGAGATCGCGGAGCCGCTGGGGGCCAGGGTGTTCATCGGCACCCCGGCCGAGGAACACGCCGCCTGCGCGGACATGGTCGGGCAGCTGGACGAGTCGCTGCTCGCCGAGCGGCTCCCCGGTGCGCCGAGGCCGCCGTTCCGGTCCCTGGACGACCATCCGATGGCCGTCATCATGCTCTCCCTGGTGTCCATCCCGACCGGCGACGTCAACAGCGCGGCCTACCGCTCGGCGGAGATCCCGGGCGGCAATGCGCATGCCTCCGCGCACGGGCTCGCGACGGTGTACGGGGCGCTGGGTGGTGGCCGGCTGGTCGGCACCGGGACCCTGGAGGAGATGCGCCGGTCGCAGAGCCGGCCCGGGGAGCCCGATCTGGCCATAGGAGCGCTCGCCCCGCCGGGCTTCGAGCTGCGCTGGGGCCTCGGCTACATGCTCAACCACCAGTGCCGGCTGGGCCCCAACCCGAGGGCGTTCGGGCACGGCGGGGCCGGCGGTTCGTACGCCTTCCTGGACCCGGAGAACCGGCTGTCGTACGCGTACACCATGAACAAGTACGGCGGCGGGACGGCGGGCGACGACCCGCGCAACGGCGGTCTGGTCAAGGCGGTGTACCAGGCACTGGAGGGGCGGAGCGGCTGAGCGGCGACGGGGCGGGCGCGGCGGGACGCCCCTCGCCACAGCGTCCGGCGGCCCGCCTCGGCCCGCGGCCCGCTAGGGAGCGGCCGGTTCGGGCGGTGGCGCGGGCCGGGGCGGCACCGGCGGTGCGTCCGCGGCGTCGGCGAGGGCGCGCAGCGAGTCGACCAGGCCGGCGCGCTGGCCGGCCGGCAGCCGGGCCACGATCGCGGCGATCTCGGCGTGCCGGTCGGCGAGTACCTGCGCGACGAGTTCCCGGCCCCCGTCGGTCAGTTCCAGTACGACCTCCCGGCGGTTGCCGGGGTTGGCCTTGCGGGTGACGCTGCCGGCCGCCGCGAGCCGGTCGACCATCCGCATCGCGGTGGACGGATTGACCCCCAGCGCGGCGGCCAGGGTGGCGAGCTTGCTCGGGCCCTGGCTGTCGAGCACGACCAGGGTGCGCAGCTGGGGCAGGGTGAGCGAGGGCTCGATCCGGGCCAACGCCCGGGCCGAGATCGCGACCAGCAGCCGGGAGGCGGTCAGCACGGCGGCGATGACCTCCTCGACGTCCTGGTCGAGGTCCTCGCCGCCGTCCTGCGCGCGTTCGTCCCCGGCGGGCGCGGCCGGCCCGCCCGGACGCCGTGCGCGATCTGCCTCGTTCCCCATGGCGCATTTATACCCGTCCCGGCATCGTGCCTGGTCGCGGGCGGTGCCGACGGGCGCGGACCGGACCGTGCCGCGGTCCGGGACGGCCCGGAAATCCGGCCCCGCGCTCCTCCTTGCACGGCGCAATAATGGGAGGTACCGCATGTCCGGGTCCGGCATGCATCCGGCGCCGCCGCCCGTGCGGCGGGGGCCGGGGAGAGGGCGTGGTGATCATGGAACGGGACACCGAGACGGTTCACGAGGCGTATGCGTTCGTCTGTCTGCACTGCGGACACGGCTGGGAGGAGGAGTACGAGATCCGGCACACCACGGATCTGGCGGGCCACCGACGGGCCGACTATTTCGCGCGCGGCGTCCGGGTTCCGTCCCCGCTGACCCGCAATGACTGCCCCTCCTGCAACCTCGGCCCGATCCGCATCCTGCGCCCCGGCCGGGTGAACTCCGCCCGGACGTATCTGGCCTGACGGCGGCCGGAACGCAGCTGGCCGGACGGCGGTGCGGGGCCCTTTCGGCATGCCGGCCCGCGCGGTCACCAGCCGGTGTACAGCAGGTGGTTGACCAGGAGCGGGAGCACGGCCTGGGCCGTCAGCCACCGGCGCCGGAGGGGCACAGGCAGCAGGGCACAGGCCGCCAGCAGCCAGGGCGCGAAGGGGAGCCAGATGCGCTCGGTCTCCGCCTTGCTCATCCCGGAGAGATCGGCCACCAGGAGGGCGAGCAGCGCGGCCAGCACGAGCACGGTCAGGCGGTCCGCCGGGGTGGGCGGCGGGCCGGTGCGCGCGTCGGTGTGCGGGCGGAGGCGCCGCACGGCGGCCGGGGCGGCCGCGAGGGTGCGCCGCAGCGCGGCGGCGGTGGCGAGACCGGTGATCAGCACGGCGCAGGCCAGGTTGCCCCACACCCAGTACGCGTACGGGCGGACCGCCGCGGCGCCCTGGTAGTAGCGCTGGACCAGCAGCCGGTACCCCTCCCACCAGTCGAAACCGGAGAGCGTGAAGGCCACCGCGACGGTCGCCGCGCCGGCCGCCACGAGCGGCAGCGGGCGGGCACTCCGGGCGAGCAGCAGGACCGCGGCGGCGATCAGCACGATCAGGGTGAGTCCGTAGGAGAGGTAGCAGGTCAGGCCGAGGAGGAGCCCCGAGCCGAGGGCGGCGGCCGCGCGGCGGGTGTGCCGGGTGGCGGCGAGCGCGAGCAGGGCGAGGGACCAGGCGGCGACCGCGGCGAAGTAGCCGTCGGCGGAGGTGCCCACCCATACGGCGGCCGGGGCCAGCACGAGGTAGGGGGCGGCCCGGCGTGCGGTGGGCTCGTCGGTGAGCGCGCGCAGGGCGATCAGGACCGCGGCCACGGTGGAGGTGCCGGTGACCAGGCACCAGACGCCGGCCCAGGCGCCGCCGCCCAGGCCGAGGCGGTCCAGCCCGACGAAGGTGAGGATCGCGGCCGGCGGGTGCCCGGCGACATGGGCGGGCCAGTGGTCCGGGGCGTTGTTGAGGATGTGTCCGGTGAAGCCGCGCAGCGCCGGGCCGAGGTCGTCGAAGCGGTGGATGACCGTCAGGTACTCGTAGGCGGTGGTGAGCCGGCCGGCGACACCGGTCTGCCAGCCGTCGATCAGGGCCAGCGCGGTCGTCCAGGCGAGGGCGGCGGCCCAGCCGGTGAGAAGCAGGGCCCGCCAGGGCAGCCGGGCGGCGAGCGGCGGCCCGTAGGCGATCACGAGGACGGCGACGGCGATCGCGGCGGGGGTGCCGGGGCCCAGGTGCGGGAACCACGAGGCGTACAGCGGCGGCCAGTTCACGTGCAGGCTGCCGTTGGCGTGCTCGATGACGGTGCCGATGGCGGCGGCGAGCGCGACGAGGAGGGCGCCGGCCGCGGCGGCCAGCAGGTCGGCGCGGCGCTCGGCGCGCTCGTCGGGTTCCGGACGGACGGCCGCCCGGCCGGGCCGGATCTCACGGTGGGTCACACCGGCACGCTAGGCCGCCGCGGGAGTGCCGGGGCGGCGCCGTTCCGCCGACGTCAGACTTTCGTCATGCGTTGCGGCCCGCTCGGGGCGCCGGTCCCCGCATACCGTCGGCGCATGGCCTCATCCCGTCCGATTCCGCCCACTTCCCCGGCGTTCTGGCGCAGTCCGCTGCGCGGCCCGCGGCTGACCGCGCTGCTCGGCGTGGTCCTGCTGGCCGGGATCACCCTGCTGTTCGTCACCGGGCTGCTGTCGTACGCCGCGTACAACCCCGACCTGGCCGGTGGCGTCAACGACCAGACGCCCGGGAAGGGCCTGCTGGGGTTCTACCTCTTCAGCTGGCCCACCGGCCCGCGCTGGCTCTACCGCCTGACCCAGGGGGTGCACGTCACCCTCGGCGTCGTCCTGGTGCCGGTGCTGCTGGCGAAGCTGTGGTCGGTGATCCCGAAGCTGTTCCGGATGCCGCCGGCACGGTCGGCGGGCGATGCGCTGGAGCGGCTGTCGCTGCTGTTGCTGGTCGGCGGGGCGCTGTTCGAGTTCGTCACCGGGCTGCTCAACGTCCAGCTGGCGTACCTCTTTCCGGGGTCGTTCTACCGGCTGCACTTCTACGGCGCGTGGGTGTTCATCGGCGCGTTCGTGGCCCATGTGGTGCTGCGGATGCCGCGGACCGTACGGGCGCTGCGGGAGCGGACCGATCCGGCGGCGGAGGACGACGAGACCGGGCTGGTGGCGGTCCGTCCGGACCGGCCGACGGTGAGCCGGCGGGGCGCGCTGGGGCTGGTCGGCGCCGGGTCGCTGCTGTTGCTGGTGACGACGGCGGGGCAGAGCCTGGGCGGCCGGTGGCGGCGTACCGCGCTGCTGGCGCCGCACGGGGGCGCGGATCCGGGCGGCGGGCCGAACGGGTTCCAGATCAACAAGACCGCGGCGGCCGTCGGGATCCGGGCGCGGGACACCGGTGACGACTGGCGGCTGACGGTGGAGGGCGGCGGGCGCCGGGTGCGGCTGACCCGCGCCGAACTGCTGCGGCTGCCGCAGCACGAGGGGGCGCTGCCGATCGCCTGTGTGGAGGGCTGGTCGACGGACGACCAGTTGTGGAGCGGGGTGCGGTTGCGGGAGCTCGCCGCGCTGGTGGGCCTCGGCGACCGGCCGCCGGGCGTGCTGGTGGAGTCCCTCCAGCTGCACGGCGCGTTCCGCCGGGCCGCGCTGAGCGGCAGTCAGGTGCGCGATCCGCGGTCGCTGCTCGCGCTGCGGGTGGGCGGCGCGGAGCTGTCGCGGGACCACGGCTACCCGGCGCGGATCATCGTGCCTGCGGCGCCGGGGGTGCTCAACACCAAGTGGGTGGCCCGGCTTTCGTTCGGGGAGGGGTGAGCGGCGTGCGAAGGGTACGGATGCCGGGGCGGGCCGCCGCGGTCCGTGGGTGGCGGCGGCTGCGCCGGCACCGCTGGTACGGCGAGGGGCCGTTGCACCTGGTGCTGATGCTCGGGTCGTTCGCCCTCACCGGTTATGCGGGGGTGCGGCTGCTGGCCGGCGGGCGGTGGCCGCTGGTGGTGGTGTGGTTCGTGGGGGCGGCGCTGCTGCACGATCTGGTGCTGCTGCCGCTGTACGCGCTCGCCGACCGTGCGGTGGTCCGGTGCACGGCGGGGGCCGGTCGCCGTCGGTCCTGGACGGCCTTCGTCCGGGTCCCCGCCGCGCTGTCGGGGCTGCTGTTGCTGGTGTGGTTCCCGCTGATCTCCTATGCGGCGGGCGGTGCTCCGGCGGCGCACTACGAGCTCGCGACCGGGCTGCCGGCCGGGGTTTTCCTGGGCCGCTGGCTGCTGATCAGCGCGGTGCTGTTCGCGGTCTCCGCCCTGTGGCTGCTGTGCCGTACGGTTCAGCCCCGGCGGGCGGTGGGCAGGCTGCGGCACCGCCGCAGGGCGACGAAGCGGCGTGCGGCGGACGGCGACTGACCGGGCTCGGTGGCGGTCCACCGCTCGACGGGTGTCCAGCCCGCGGCGTCGGCGTACCGCAGCAGTGCGGACGTCCCGACCCGGGCCCAGGGGAACGTGACGGCGGTGTGGTGGTCCGCGTACGGGTCGCCGGCGACGCCGACCCGGGCCCGTTCGTCGACGTCCTCGGGGGCGGTCTCCACGAGGAGCAGCCCGGTCCGGTGCACCAGCGCGGCGGTGCGGGCGAGCAGGGCGCGGGGGTCGCCGCCGATGCCGATGTTGCCGTCGAGGAGCAGCGCGGTGCCCCAACTCCCCTCCTCCGGCAGGGAGTCGAAGACCGAGCGGCACAGTGCGGCGCCCCCGGCCGCGGCGGTACGGGCGACCGCGGCCGGGCTGACGTCGATGCCGAGCACCCGTCTGCCCGGTGCGGTGAGCGCGGCGACCAGCCGGCCGGGGCCGCAGCCGATGTCCAGGACGCTGCCCTCGCAGCGGCGCAGTGCCGCGAGGTCGGCGGCGTCCGCCGGGGCGCACCAGCGTGCGACGTCCAGCGGCAGCAACCAGCCGTCGGTACGGCGCAGATAGAGCGGCCCGCGGCCGCGGCGCAGCGCCTCGGCGTACGCGTCCGCGCCCCAGGCCGGCGGGTGCGGCGGGGCGGCCGGGACGGTGGCGCTCATCGGCCGGTCACCGGGGTCAGCCGGGCGAGGGTGGTGGCGAAACGGCCGGTGGGGGCCTGGGCGGCGACCAGACGGGCGTCGGCGGCGGTGTCGACGTCGCGGAGCGCCGGCAGGTCACCGATCCGGAGGCCGGCCGCGGCCAGGCGGGCGCGCTGGGCGGCGCCGGTGCCCGGGGTGGACATCGGGACGCCGCGCAGCAGCCGCGGGTCGGGGTCGGCCAGGCCGAGCGCCCAGAAGCCGCCGTCCTCGGCCGGGCCGAACCAGGCGTCACGGGCTTCCCAGGCGGTCAACTCCAGTGCGGGGGCGAGGAGTTCGGCGGACACCTGGGGGGTGTCCATGCCGATGAGCAGGGTGGGGCCCCGGCTGGCGGCGAAGGCCGCGGCGAGCCGTTCGTCGAGGCCGCCGGCGCACTGCGGCCGGACCTCGACGCCGTCCGGCAGCCAGTCCCCGGGGCGTCCGTCGAGCACCACGGTCCGCCGCCGGGCGGGCATCGCACGGACCGCGAGGAGGGTGTCGTACAGGGCCGCGGCGGCCAACTGGGCTGCCTCGTCGGGGGTGTAGGGCGGGGTCAGCCGGGTCTTGACCCGGCCGGGCACCGGTTCCTTGGCGATGACCAGGACCGCGGTCGGCCCGTTCGGGGGCGGCGTACGGTCCGCGGGGCGGTTCATCGGGCCGTCTCCCGCGCCGGGGCGGCCGACGGCGGCCGGCTGAGCACGGCCCGCATGTCGCGGACCGCCTGCCAGGTGCCGCGCCAGGTGCCGGTGACCTTCGAACGGCCGGTGCGCGGCCGGTAGGGCACCGGGCGCTCCTCGATCCGCCAGCCGGCGTCGGCGGCCCGCACCACCATCTGCAGGGGGTAGCCGCTGCGACGGTCGGTGAGGCCGAGTTCGAGGAGGTCGGTGCGCCGGGCGGCGCGCAGCGGGCCGAGGTCGTGCAGCCGCAGGCCGGTGCGGCGGCGCACCAGGTGGGCCAGGGCAAGGTTGCCGGCCCGGGCGTGCGGCGGCCAGGCTCCGCGCCCCTGGGGGCGCCGGCGTCCCAGCACCAGATCGCGGTCGCCGTCGCGGACCGCCCGGACGAACGGGACGAGCAGCGCCGGGTCCAGGGAGGCGTCGCAGTCGCAGAAGCAGACGATGTCCGCCTCGGCGGCCAGCAGTCCGGCGTGGCAGGCCGCACCGAAGCCGCGGTGCGGTTCACGGACGACGGTGGCGCCCAGTTCGCGGGCGATCTCGGCGGAGCCGTCGGTGGAGCCGTTGTCCACCACGATGGCGCGCCAGCCGGCCGGGATGCGTGCCAGCACCCACGGGAGGGCTGCGGCCTCGTCCAGGCAGGGCAGGACGACGTCCACCGGGGCGGGCCGGGGTGCGGCGGGGAGGGGGGTGCCCGGCCCGGTGGGCGCGGCGGTCCGCATCTCCTCCCGGGCGAACTCGGCCATGCCCTCCTCGAATCCGATCGCCGCCCGCCAGCCGAGGTCCTCGGCGATCCGCCGCGGCGACGCGGTGATGTGGCGCACGTCGCCGAGCCGGTACTCCCCCGTCACCACCGGGTCCGGTCCGCCGTACGCGGCGGCCAGCGTCCGTGCCATCCCGCCCACGGTGTGCGGGACGCCGCTGCCGGTGTTGTACGCGGTCAGGGTGGCGGCCGCCCGGTCCGGCAGGGCGGTCAGGGCGGCCACGTTGGCGGCCGCGACGTCCCGGACGTGGACGAAGTCCCGCCGCTGGCCGCCGTCCTCGTACACGGTCGGCGGCTCGCCGCGGGCGAGGGCGGAGCGGAAGAACGAGGCCACCCCGGCGTAGGGGGTGTCGCGCGGCATACCGGGGCCGTAGACGTTGTGGTAGCGCAGCGCGACGGCCCGGCCGCCGGTCGCCCGGGCCCAGGAGGCGGCGAGGTGTTCCTGGGCGAGCTTGGTGGCCGCGTAGACGTTGCGGGGATCGGCGGGCGCGTCCTCGTCGACCAGGCCCGGCCGCAGCTCGGAGCCGCAGTGCGGGCAGCGCGGCTCGAACCGGCCGGCGTCCAGGTCCGCCACCGCGCGCGGGCCGGGGCGCACCACCCCGTGGGCGGGACAGGTGTAGTGGCCCTCCCCGTAGACCACCATGGACCCGGCGAGCACCAGTTGCCGGACCCCGGTCGTGGCCATCGCCGCCAGCAGGACGGCGGTCCCCAGGTCGTTGCAGCCGACGTAGTCGGGGGCGTCGGCGAAGTCCTTGCCCAGGCCGACCATGGCGGCCTGGTGGCAGACCGCGTCGACACCGCGCAGGGCGGCCTCGACGGCCGGCCGGTCCCGTACGTCGGCGACGATCCGGTGCGTGCCGGGCCGCGGCGGTGGCGGCTCGCGGTGTGCGGTGGGCAGCAGGGCGTCGAGGACGACGGGCTCGTGGCCGCTGGCCAGGAGGGCGTCGACGACCTGTGATCCGATGAATCCGGCGCCGCCGGTGACCAGTACGCGCATGCCGGTCACGCTAAGCGCGGCGGGGCGGGACGGCCCGCGCCACGGCGGCCGTGTCATGGGTCCGTAAGATCCGGGCGTTCGTGACCGGTGGATGCCCCCGCCACTGCGATTCGGTAACGGGCGTCGGTGAGGTATTTCGATACGGCATATGTTGCATATGCTCAGGTCGGGGGTCTGGGGGCCGTTTTCGGACAGTCCGACGGCCGACGGCCCCGCCACCCGATCACCTCACACCACACCGTCGGAGAACGCCTTGACCGTGGAGAACGGGGAGCGCTGCACCGGCTCCCGTGTGTTGTCCGTGCTCCCCTACACGGTCATGGCCGTGGTGTCCGCCGTCGACCTGACCGCGGGGCCCGGTGTGGGCTTCCTGCCGCTGGTGTCCCTCGGGCCCGCGTTCGCCGGGCTGGTCGGCGGCTGGCGGCGGACCGCGCTGGCCGGGCTGACCGCGGCCGTCCTCTGCCTCGGGCTGGGCGTCTACAACGGACTGTTCGAGAGCCGGCGGGGGCTGACCGCGCTGCTGTCGGTGGCCGGGGTGACCGCGGCCGGGGTGGTCGCCGCCCTGATGCGGCAGCGCCGGGAGGCCGAGCTGGCCAGTGTCCGCTCGATCGCCGAGGTGGCCCAGCGGGTGCTCCTCCGCCCGGTGCCGCGCAGCGCCGGACCGCTGCGGATCGCGGTCTCCTACACGTCGGCGGTGGCCGAGGCCCGGATCGGCGGGGACCTGTACGAGGTGGTGACCTCGCCGGCCGGTGTCCGGATCATCGTCGGGGACGTGCAGGGCAAGGGGCTGGAGGCCGTGGAGAGCGCGGCGGTGGTGCTCGGCGCGTTCCGCGAGGCGGCGTACGACGAACCCGATCTGCCGGCCGTCGGCGAGCGGGTCGAACGGGCCCTGAACCGCCATCTGTCCGGCGAACGCTTCGTCACGGCCGTGCTCGCCGAGATCGGTGACGGTCCGCACGCCACCCTGCTCAACTACGGCCATCCGGCGCCGCTGGTCGTCCGCCCCGCCGGCGCGGTCGGGTTCGCCGCCCCGCCGGAACGGTCCCTGCCGCTCGGCCTGACCTGGCACGTCGCCGACACCCCGCTGCCCTACGAGGTGCCGTTCAGCCCCGGCGACCAACTGCTCTTCTACACCGACGGGGTCAGCGAGGCGCGGGACGCGGCCGGCTGGTTCTACCCGCTCGACGACCGGGCGGCGCTGCTCAAGGACGCCGACCCGGAGGCCGCCCTGCGCGCGGTGCGCGAGGACCTGGTCGACCACGCCGAGGGCCCGCTGCACGACGACGCGGCGATGCTGCTGGTCCGCTACCGCGAGGAGCACTCCGCCGGGACCGCGGGGAGCGGCAGTCCGGTGTAGTTCTCGGCGAGTTCGGCCGCGGCGTGCGGGGCGGTGGCGATCCGGTCGAGCTGGGCGAGCTGCAGCCGGGTGTCGAACGGCGACTGGTCCGGGGCGGTGTGCAGGGTCGTCGTCATGAAGGCCGAGAAGTGCTCGGCGCGCCAGACCCGGCGCAGACAGGTGGCGGAGTAGGCGTCCAGCAGTTCCGTCGAGCCGGTCGTGTGCAGATGCGTCAGGGCGCGCGCGAGGACGGTGACGTCGGCTGCGGCGAGGTTGAGGCCCTTGGCTCCGGTGGGCGGCACGATGTGCGCCGCGTCGCCCGCCAGCAGCACCCGGCCGTACCGCATCGGTTCGGTGACCGAACTGCGCATCGGCAGCACCGACTTGGCGGTGATCGGCCCGCGCGCCAGTTTCCAGGGGGCGGCCCCGGTGGCCGGGTCGACGGCCGCGCGGGTCTCCAGTTCGTCCCAGACCCGGTCGTCGGGCCAGTCCGCCGGGTCGGTGCCGTTGGGCACCTGGAGGTAGAGCCGGCTGACGGTCGGGCTGCGCATGCTGAACAGGGCGAAGCCGCGAGGGGAGTGGGCGTAGATCAGCTCGTCCGCGGAGGGCGGGACGTCGGCGAGCACGCCGAGCCAGGAGTACGGGTAGCCGCGCTCGTAGGTGCGGCGTGCGCCCTCCGGTACCGCCCGGCGCACCACGCCGTGGAAGCCGTCGCAGCCGACGACGTAGTCGCAGTCGAGGGTGTGCACGCGGCCCTGGTACCGGTAGTGGACGGCGGGGCGATCCCCGTCCGCGCCCTCGACGGTGAGCGCCTCCGCACCGAACAACAGCGGTGCTCCGTCGGCGAGTTGCAGGGCGATGAGGTCCTTGACGACCTCCGTCTGGGCGTAGACCGTCACCCGGCGGCCGCCGGTGAGCGCCGGGAAGTCGAGGCGGTGGGACCGCCCGGCGAAGCGCAGCTCGATGCCGTCGTGGACCAGGCCCTCGCGGTCCAGCCGGGCCCCGGCTCCGCAGCCGCGCAGCACGTCGACGGTGCCCTGTTCGAGGATGCCGGCGCGCTGCCGCCGCTCCACGTAACCGCGGTCGCGGCTCTCCAGGACGGCGCAGTCGATGCCGGACCGGTGCAGCAGACGGGCCAGCAGCAGTCCGGCGGGGCCGCCGCCGATGATGCCGACGGTGGTACGGCGGACGGGCGGTGGGGGTGTCACGGCGCGGTTCCTTCCGAGGGGTGCGGGGCGGGGACTCGGAGGGCCCCCGGGGCGTCCGGCGGTGCGGCGAGGTGGCCGAGGAGGGCGGCCCGGACGGCGGCCGGGCGTTCGACGTTGGCGAGGTGGGCGGCGCCGGGCAGTTCGAGGAGGCCGGCGCCGGGGATGCCGTCGACGAGTGCGCGGGCGTGCGGGGGCGGGGTGGCCGGATCGGTGCGGCCGGCGACGACGAGGGTGGGGGCGGTGATGCGGGCGAGGTCATCGCGCAGGTCGTAGCCGGCGAGGGCGTCGCAGCAGGCCGCGTAGCCGGCCGGGGCGATGCGCCGCCGCAGGGTGCCGAGCAGTGCGGTGGCCTCCGGGGAGGCGGCGAAGTCCGGGGTGAACCAGCGGCCGGCGGCGGTGTCGGCGACCGGCCCGAGCCCCGACTCCCGTACCAGGGCGGCCCGTTCGTGCCATGCCTCCGGGGCGCCGAACCGGGCGGAGGAGCAGATCAGCACGAGCGAGGCGATCCGCTCGGGGTGGTGGGCGGCGAGCCAGGCACCGACCGCGCCGCCGAGCGAGATCCCGGCGTACGAGAACCGGCCGATGCCGAGGCCGTCGGCGAGCGCGAGGACCCCGCGGGCGAGGGCCGGGACGGTGGTGGTGGCGACGGAGGGGCTGCCGCCGTGGCCCGGAAGGTCCCAGCGCACCACGCGGAACTCACGTGCCAGTTCAGGGAGTTGAGGATCCCAGACGGAGAGTTCGGTGCCGAGGGAGGGGCCCAGGACGAGCGGTGGGGCGCCGTCCGGACCGTCGAGGGTGTGGTGCGGCGGCGGGCCGGCGGGCGGGTGGGTCATGCGGGCTCCTGCGGGGTGTGCGCGGTACGTTCCAGCGCCCGGTCCACGAGGGCACCGGCGGAGCCCAGGTAGCCGGACGGGTCGAGGAGTGGGGCGAGGTCTTCCGGAAGCCGCTGATCAGGCAGGGTGTCGCGCAGTGCCGTGGCCAGGGGGACACCCTGCTCGGCGGTGCGGCGGGCCGCGGTGTCCAGCAGACGGCGGGCCTCGGCCCGGCCGGTCCGGGCGGTGAGCGCGGCGACCAGGCGTTCGCTGACGACCAGACCACCGGTGGCGTCGAGGTTGCGCCGCATGCGGTCCGGATGCACCCGGAGGTCAGCGGTCAGCTCGGCGGCGTCCCGGGCGGCGCCGCCCACCAGCCGCAGGGCGTCCCGCAGCGGCTGCCATTCGGCGTGCCAGGCGCCGGCCGGACGCTCGTCCTCCGCGGCCAGCGCGCCGTACAGCACCCCGGCGAGCGCCGGGACCTGGCGGGCGGCGGCCGCGATCAGCGTGGCGCGCACCGGATTGGCCTTGTGCGGCATGGCGGACGAGCCACCGCCGCTGCCCTCCGACAGCTCGCCGATCTCGGTGCGGGAGAGGGTCAGGACATCGGCGGCGAGCTTGCCGAGGGCGCCCGCGGTGAAGGCGAGCGCCCCGGCGAGATCGGCGACCGGGGTGCGCAGGGTGTGCCAGGGCAGGGCGGGTTCGGCGAGCCCGGTCTCGGTGGCGTAGGCGGTGAGCAGCCGGGTGCCGGGGTCGGGGCCCGCGGCGGCCGGTGCGCCCTCGGCCGCGGTCTCGGCCTCGGCGTACGCGTGGAAGGCGGCCAGGGTGCCGGCCGCGCCGCCCAGTTGGACGGGCAGCGCGGCACGGACGGCCGTGAGCCGGGCGTGGGCGTCGAGCACCAGGCTGCGCCAGCCCGCCGCCTTGAGGCCGAAGGTGGTCGGCACCGCGTGCTGGGTGAGGGTCCGGCCGGCCATCGGGGTGTCCCGGTGCGCGGCGGCGGTCCGGCGCAGCGCCTCGGCGGTCCGGGCCAGGTCCGCCAGTACGGGCTCCAGCGCCCGGGTGCAGACCAGCATGGTGGCGGTGTCGAGGATGTCCTGGCTGGTGGCGCCGCGGTGGACGTGGCCGGCGGCCGCGGGGGCGCGGGCGGCGACCGCGGCGGTCAGATCGGCGACGAGCGGGACGACGGGGTTGCCCGCGGCCCGGGCCCGCCGGGCGAGCGTGCCGGGGTCGTGGCGGCCGGGCTCGGCGGTCACGGCGGTGACCACGGCGGCCGCCTCCTCCGGCGCGAGTCCGGCGGCGGACTGGGCACGGGTCAGCGCGGCCTCGGCGTCGAGCAGGGCGCGCAGATAGGCGCCGTCGCCGGTCGCGTCGGCCACGGCGGAACCGGCCCGGGACGGCGCGAGCAGTCCCACATCGGCGTCGTCGTACGGGGGTTGGGGCGGTGCGGTGCCGGGGTCGGGGGCGGGGCAGGGGGCGGAACCTCTGCCGTCGGAACTCCGGTCACCGGGGCGGGAGGCGTCGGTGCGGGAGCGGTCATCGGACCGGAGGCGGTCATCGGAACGCAAGGAAGACCGTCTCCTCGTGGGTGCCGTCGGCGGTCTGCTGCAGCTGGACGTCGAAGCGGTAGCGGTCCGGGCCGTCCGGGTGGGCGAGCAGGGTGCGGGCCCGGTCGTCGGGGAGCCGGGACAGCAGCGGGTCGGCGGCGTGGGCCTCGGCGTGCTCGGGGAAGTAGACGCGGGTGAAGAGGTGGTGCAGCAGCCCGCGGGCGAAGACGCAGACGGCGAGGTAGGGCGCGGCGCCGGGGTGGCCGGCCGGGGCGGTGGCGGGCAGGGTGTGCAGGACGTAGCGGCCGTCGGCGTCGGTCGGGACCCGGCCGAATCCCGTGAAGTCCAGGCCGTGGCGGCCGATGACGGCGCCGGTGACCGGGTCGCGGCGCAGCGAGCCGGGCGCCCCGGTGAGGCTGCCGTCCGGGCCCGCCTGCCAGAACTCCAGCAGGGCGTCCGGCACCGGGGCGCCGTCCCCGTCCCGTACCCGGCCGTGGAGGACGATGGTGCCGGGCCGGCCGGCCGGTGCGATCTGCTCGCCGCCGCGGAACGGGAGGGCGTAGCCGTAGAACGGCCCGATGGTCTGCGAGGGCGTCGGGGGCAGCGGCGCGGCGGGGGTGCCGGCCGGGTCGGGGGCGGCAGCCGGGTCGGGCTCGGGGGCCGCGGTCGGGCGGTCGGTGCCGGCCGGGTCCGTGGTGGCGCGGGGCATCAGTGGCCCTCCTCGGTCCAGGTGGCGGACGGGCCGTCCAGGACGATGTCCCAGCGGTAACCCAACGTCCTTTCGGGGCGGGAGAGTTCGTGGTCGTAGGCGGCGACCAGGCGGGCGCGGGCGGCCGGGTCGGTGACCGACTGGAGGATCGGGTCGTAGGGGAAGAGCGGGTCGCCGGGGAAGTACATCTGGGTGATCAGCCGCTGGGTGAAGGCCGTGCCGAAGAGCGAGAAGTGGATGTGGGCCGGGCGCCAGGCGTTGTCGTGATTGCGCCAGGGGTAGGCGCCGGGCCTGATGGTGGTGAAGGTGTAGCGGCCCTGGTCGTCGGTCAGGCAGCGGCCCACGCCGGTGAAGTTCGGGTCGAGCGGGGCGGGGTGCTGGTCGCGCTGGTGGGCGTACCGGCCGGAGGCGTTGGCCTGCCAGATCTCGACGAGCTGACCGCGCACCGGGCGGCCGGTGCGGTCGAGGACGCGCCCGGTGACGGTGATCCGCTCGCCGAGCGGCTCGCCCGGGTGCTGCCGGGTGAGGTCGGCGTCCAGGTCGGTGACGTCCGTGACGCCGAACGCGGGGCCGGTCAGCTCGACGGCCTCCGGGTCGGCCAGGTGGTCGATCTCGACCGGTGGCCGTTGGGGGTGGCGGGGGGTGCTGCTGCGGTACGGGGTGTAGTCCCGCGCGGGGTGCGCGGGGACGGGGGCGCCGGCGGCACGGTCCCGTTCGGCGGCGGCGGACCGCGCGGCGATCTCGCGGCTGATGTCGGCCTGGGTGGGCAGCGGCGGTGCGGGCGCGACGAGCGGCCGGGGGCCGGGAAGCGGTGCGCCGGGTACGAACGCCCGGGGCGCGGGGGTGAACGGCGTCAGGGTCATGGGTGCCCTCTCCGTACGGGTGGTCGGGGCGGTGCGGGTGGACGGGACGGTGCGGGTGGTTCCGGGTGCGGGAGCATCGAGCTGTCGGTCATGAGGCCGCGGCGGCACGTCCGTGGCGCGGTGCCCCTGCAGGATGCGGCTCCCGACGCCGGGCGGGTAACTACCTTTCGAGCACCATCGCCAGGCCCTGCCCGACGCCGATGCACAGCGTCGCGAGGCCCGTTCCGGAGCCGGCGGCGGCCAGTTGGTGGGCGACCGCGCCGACGAGCCGCGCCCCGGAGGCGCCGAGCGGGTGGCCGAGAGCGATCGCACCGCCGCGCGGATTGACGAGGCCGGGGTCGAGCTCGGGCCAGCGGGCCAGACAGCCGAGTGCCTGGGCGGCGAACGCCTCGTTGAGCTCGACGGTGTGCAGGGCGTCGAAGCCGCGTCCGGCCTTCTCCAGTGCCCGGGTGGCCGCCTCCACCGGGCCGAGCCCGAAGTACTGCGGCTCGATGCCGGTGACCGCACTGCTGCGGATCCGGGCGAGCGGGGTGCAGCCGGAGGCGCCGAGCCCCCGCTCGTCCATCAGCAGCAGCGCGGCCGCACCGTCGCTGAGCGGTGAGGAGTTGCCGGCCGTGACGGTGCCCGCGCCGGCCGACGGCCCGGTGGCCCCGCGCACCGCGTCGCTCCCCTTACGGAAGGCCGGCCGCAACCTGCCCAGCGCCGCCAACGAGGTGTCCTCACGGATGCCTTCGTCCTCGGACACCTCCCCGTAGGGCACGATCTCCGCGGCGAAGGCGCCGTCCTTCCGGGCGCGGGCCGCCTTCTCGTGGCTGGCCAGCGCGAAGGCGTCCTGCCGGTCGCGGGTGATCCGGTCGCGGTCGGCGATCAGCTCGGCGCCCTCGCCCAGGGCGACGGTCCACTCGCCGGGCATCCTGGGATTGGTCAGCCGCCAGCCCAGGGTGGTGGAGTGCAGGGTCTGCGGCCCTGCCGGGAAGGCGCGTTCCGGCTTGGGCAGGACCCAGGGCGCCCGGCTCATCGACTCCACGCCGCCGGCGACGGCCACCGAGGCGTCGCCCAGCGCGACGGCCCGGGCGGCCTGGACGACGGCCTCCATGCCGGAGCCGCAGAGGCGGTTGACGGTGACGCCGGGTACGGACACCGGCAGCCCGGCGAGCAGCACCGCCATCCGGGCCACATCGCGGTTCTCCTCGCCCGCGCCGTTGGCGTTGCCGAGCCAGACGTCGTCGACCGTGGCCGGATCGAGTCCCGGTGCGCGGTCCACCAGGGCCTTGACGACATGCGCGGCGAGGTCGTCGGGGCGGGCGCCGGACAGTGCGCCGCCGTATTTGCCGAAGGGGGTGCGGACGGCGTCGACGACGTACACGTCCCGGGGCCGGTCGGTGATCATCGGGTGGCGGTGTCCTTCCGTGCGGCGGCCGCCTCGGGCGTACCGGATGCGGGGGTGGCCGGGGGCGTGGCGGCCTTCAGGGCGCGCAGGGCGGTGAGTTCGGCGGCGGTGGGCGGGTCGGTGACGCCGATCCGGTCGGCCTCCTTGAGGTCCCAGCCGGTGGCCGCCCGTACCTGCTCGACCGTCACTCCCGGGTGCAGGTCGGTCAGGACGAGCTCGGCGGTGCCGGGGTCGGGGCGGAGCACGCCGAGGTCGGTGATGACGGCGGTCGGTCCGGCGCCGGGCAGTCCGAGCGCGGTGCGGTCCCGGGGGCCGCTGCCGTGGCCGAGGGTGGTCACGAAGTCCAGCGCACCGACGAAGTTGCGGCGGCTGTGCCGCAGGACCATCAGTACCTGCCCGCAGTTGGCGGCGATCTCGGGGGCGCCGCCGGCGCCCGGCAGCCGGCCCTCGGGTTTGCCGGGGCCGCGGTCGACGACGGTGGTGTTGATGTTGGCGAACCGGTCGACCTGCGCGGCGCCGAGGAAGCCGACGTCGATCCGGCCGCCCTGCAGCCAGTAGTTGAACATCTCGGGCACGGACACCACCGCGTCGGCGGTGTCGGCCAGTTCGCCGTCCCCGATGGACAGCGGCAGCCGGGTCGGTTTGGAGCCGAGGGTGCCGGACTCGTAGATCAGCACCAGGTCCGGATTGACGGTGCGGCGGGCGAGGTTGGCGGCCGTACTGGGCAGCCCGATCCCGACGAAACAGGTCCGCGCACCGGCCAGCGCCCGGGCCGCGTTGACCTCCATGAGCTCGTCGGGGGTGCAGGGCGGCGCAGGGGTGGGGGTGGGGGACGGCGCGGGCGCCGAGGCGTGGGCGGGCGCGGGTGGGGCTACGGACGCGGGTGGGGCGTCGGACGCGGGTGGGGCCTCGGGAACGGGTGGGGCGTCGGGAGCGGTGGTGGGGACGGTCGCCGCGGGAGAGCTGCCGGCGCCGCCCCTGATCCCCTCCAGCCACCGCCCGAACGCCGCCCGGTCCCGCGAAATCCCGTCCCAGCGGCGGTAGAAGGCGTTGTCGCGGACCGAGTACCCGGCCGCGTACGAGGGGTGGGCGCCGCCGGGGACGACCGCGACCGCCTCGACGACCCAGGTGGGCAGGACGACGCCGCCGGGGCGCGGCTCCAGGGTGTCGACGAGTTCCTCGACGGTCACCAGGACGCGCCGGGCGGCCAGCGCCGCCTCCTTCTGGACGCCGGTCAGGCCCCACAGCTGGACGTTGCCGGCCCGGTCGGCCTGCTGGGCGTGGATGACCGTGACGTCCGGGTTGAGGGCGGCGACGGCGGCCAGTTCCTCGCCGGTGAACGGGCAGGTGACGGTGGCGACCGTGGGCGTGCGGGAGGGGATGTCGCTGCCGCGGTAGCCGCGCAGCACGGCGAACGGGAGCCCGGCCGCACCCGCGGCGTAGCGGTTGGCCATGCCGGCGTGGCTGTGCTCGTCGGTCTCCAGCGGGCCGGGCCAGCCGTTCTCGACCGCGTCCCGGAAGCGGTGCAGTGAGCCGACGCCCGGGTTGCCGCCCCAGGAGAAGACCAGCTTCGCGGCCACGCCCGCGCCGATCAGCTGGTCGTAGACCACGTCGGGGGTCATCCGGGCGAGGGTGAGGCCGGTGCGGCCCTGGCGGATGATCTCGTGCGCGGCGGCGAACGGGATGAGGTGGGTGAACCCCTCCAGCGCCACGGTGTCCCCGTCGTGGATCAGCTCCGCGACGGCCTCGTACAACGAACGGATGTCGGCCATATCGGCCCTGTCCTCCAGCCTCTGTCGAAGATCCGGGCGCTAGGGATGCGAAGGATGGAATACGCCGGTTGTTCGCCCAGTGAACTTAAGTTCATAATGGACGCTCTGAGTCTGGACCCCGCCCCCGGCCCTGTCAACGGTCCGCCGGGTACGGTTCGCACGAGATCACCGCACGAGGGAGAGGCCATGACCCACCCCGCCCCCGCCGCACCGTCCTCCCCGGCCGCCCCGCCGGAAGCGGTGGGTCCGCTGATCCGCTGCCTGACCGTGCTGCGGGAGCTGTCGGCCGGCGGCGGCCGCCAGGCGGTGGGCGATCTGGTACGGGTCACCGGCCTGGCCCGCTCCACCGTCGACCGGGTACTGAGCACCCTCGCCCGGCTCGGCTACGTCCGCGTCGAGGGCCGCGACGCGGTGCTCGCGCCGCGGTTGCTGGAGCTGGGCAACGCCTATCTCGCCGCGTCCGGACTCCCGGACCGGCTGGGCCCGCTCGCCGACCGGCTGGCCGACGAGCTCGACGAGTCGGTCTCGCTCGCGGTCCCGGACGGCGACGGCGTGCGCTTCGTCCACCAGGCCACCCGCCGCCGCGCGATGTCCCTCGCCTTCCGCATCGGCGATCTGCTGCCCGCCGAACGCGGCGCGCCCGGGGCGCTGTTCGCGGACGCGTGGGACGCGGCGGACCGGGAACGCTGGCGCCGCCGCCGCGCGGCCGACCCGACGGACGCGGGCTTCCCGGCCGTCCCCCCGCGCACCCACGACGAGGGGGACGCGGACGACTCCTCAACTGCCGTATTCGAGCGGCGCGTCGACGCCGCTCGCGCGGCCGGCTGGTCCCTGGACGACCAGCTCATCGAACCGGGCCTGGTCGCCGTCGCGATGCCCGTACGGGACCCCTCCGGCCGCGTCGTCTGCGCGGTCAGCGTCGTCAGCCACACCAGCCGGCTGTCCGCCGCCGAGCTGCCCGGTGCGGTGCTCCCCCGGCTGCGCGACACGGTGACGGCCATGGAACTCGCCCTGACCGCCCCACCGGAGACCCCGACCGGCGCCGCGCCCCCCACCGGAGGGTCCCACGCCTCCTGGATGCGGGCCTCCAAGCAGGAACTGGGCCCCGAGTTCGTCGAGTCGATGGCCCGCGGCCTGATCACCCTCACCGCCTTCGGCGCCGGCCGCGCGGCACTCCCGCTCACCGCCGTCGCGGAGGCCACCGGCCTGGCCCGGGCCACCGCCCGGCGGGCCCTGATCACCCTGGAGCACCTCGGCTACCTCACCTCCGACGGCAAGCTCTTCCGGCTCACGCCGAAGGTGCTGGAGCTGGGGTTCGCACACCTCTCTGGCCTGACGCTGCCGGCCATCGCCCAACCCCATCTGGCCGCGCTGGTCGAGCGGGTGCACGACTCCGCCTCGATGGCGGTCCTCGCCGGCGACGACATCCAGTACGTCGCCCGGGTCCCCACCGTGCGCATCATGAGCGTCAACATCACCCTGGGCACCCGCTTCCCCGCGTACGCGACGTCCATGGGCCGGGCCCTGCTGGCCGGTCTGCCGCCGGCCGAGGTGTCCGCCCGGCTGTCCCGCACCGACCTCCGCCCGTTCACCCGGCACACCGTCACCGACGAGGAGGCGCTCCTGGACCTCGTCCGGCAGGTCCGCACCGACGGATACGCCCTGGTCGACGAGGAACTGGAGGAGGGCCTGCGCTCGCTCGCCGTGCCCGTGCGCGACCGCGCCGGCGAGGTCGTCGCCGCCGTCAACGTCTCCACCCACGCGGGCCGCACCACCCCCGCCGGCACCCGCGACGCGATCCTCCCGGCCCTGCGCGAGACGGCCACCGCCATCGAGGCGGACCTCACGGTGGCCGGCCGGTACGTACGGATCCCGGTCCTGTGACGGCACTTGCCGTTCCGCCACCGGAGCCGGACTGGGAGGCGGCCCCCGCCTATCAGGGCGGAAAGCGCAACCCGGCCTTCCAGACGAGCGCCTGGGAGTACGCGGCCGCGCACTTCCGGCCGGTGGCCGGGCTGCGGGTCCCCCTGGAGGCGCTCGCCGCCCGCCTCCGCCTGACCCTCGAATCCAGCTGGGACGACCTGGGCGAGATGGAGGTCGCCATGTTCCGCGTCCGGACCTCCGACTTCGCGCTCACCCGGCATGACGGACAGGAGGTCGTCCTGGTGTGGCTCGCCCGCGCGACACCCGAGGCGGACACCGCCCTGGAGCTCCTGCTGACCGTATGCGGCCTCGACCGCCGCGCCCTGAGCTTCCTCGGCAACCCGACGACCGGGCTCACGTACGTCGAGGAGCGGCCCGGCTGAGCCGGCCCGCCGGCGACACGACGGCCAACGGCACCCGGCGACCGGCAGAGAGCCGTGCGGGGGACCTCCCCTACTCCGTCCCCGCCTGCGCCTCTGCCTGTGCCCCCACCGGAGCCGGAACCGGCGCTCCGCCGCCGAGGCGGCGGGCCACCGGCACCAGGCCGATCGCGGCGGCACCCACCAGGCCCGCCAACGCGAAGGTCACGAAGCCCAGTTGGGCGTTGCCGCCGGCGGCGAGGACGCCGCCCAGCCAGGGACCGACCACGGCGCCGGTGCGGCCGATGCCGGTGACCCAGCCCAGGCCGGTGGCGCGGTCGGCGGGCGGGTAGACGCGGTCGGCGGCCGCGTAGACCATCACCTGGGCACTGAAGAGCCAGATGCCGGTGACCGCGACCACGGCGTAGGTCAGGGCGAGCGGCAGATGCGCCCTCAGGAGCAGGGCGCCGGCGGCGGTGAGCAGGAACCAGAGGGCGGAGACCCGCACCGGGCCGAAGCGGTCGGCGGTGCGGCCGGCGATGAACATGCCGACGACGGCGCCGATGTTGATGACGAGCAGGAAGCTGACCGAGGAGCTGAGGCCGTACCCGGAGGCGCGCATCATCTGGGGCAGCCAGGTGCCGACGCCGTAGACCAGGAGCAGTCCGCAGAACGAGGCGAGCCAGAGGAGCGGCGTGGCCCAGCGGGCGCCGGGGCGGAAGAGCGCGAGGAGGGCGGACGGCCGGCCGCCGGTCCCGTGGGCCGGAGCGTCGGCGGGGGCGGGGCGGGCCATGCCGTAGCGGTCGGCGACCGCCTCGGCCTCGGCGGTACGGCCCTTGGCGAGCAGCACACCGGGGGATTCCGGCAGCAGGCGCAGCAGCAGCGGGACGGCGATCAGCGCGGGCAGCACCCCGGCCCAGAAGACCGAGCGCCAGCCGAGCGCGGGGGCCAGCGTCAGCCCGAGGCCCGTCGCGAACATGCCGCCCACGTGGTACGAGGTCATCAGCAGGCCGGTGGCCAGCGCGGCCCGGCGCGGCGGGGCGAACTCCAGCACCATCGACAGGCAGATGGGCAGCAGGGAGCCGAAGCCGAGGCCCGCCAGGAACCGTCCGGCGCCGAAGGGCGCCGGGGTGCCGGAGAGCGCGCAGATCGCCGAGCCGATGGAGAACAGGGCGACGCTGACGGCGAGGACCGGTCGGCGGCCGAGGCGGTCGGTCACCGGGCCGATGACGAGGGCGGCGACCAGCATGCCGAGCGTGGTCCAGCTGCCGATGGTGCCTGCCGTGGCGGGCCCGAGGCCGAGACCGGGGTCGTCCAGCATCCGCGGCATGACGGCGCCGTAGACGTTGACGTCCATCCCCTCGAAGAAGACGGCGAGCCAGCACAGCGCCAGGACGGGCGCGACGGAGCGGAAGGTGTGGCGCGGAGCGGTGGGTGGCATGGGCACCTCGTCTTGGGATGCGGCGAGCGGACTGCCGGACTACCGGAGTACTGCCGGACTACCGGAGTACTGCCGGACCGTCGGACTGCCGGACCGCCGGACTGTCGATCTCTCCGGGAGCGAGTGTCACGTTCGCCTGGTGAACTTTCGTTCGCTCGTGGGCCAGGATCATCTGCGCCCATCCGGGGAGGTGTCAATGGTTCGGACGGGTAAGGCCGTTACCCGTCACCCGTTCGCCGGCCCCTTCGGCCCCTTCGGTCCTTCCGAGCCCTCCTGGCCCTCCCGGCTCTCCTGGCCCGCCTGGCCCTCCCGGCCGTCCTCGTCCCGCTTGCTCGCCTCGGCGGCCCGCTTCTCCGCCAGTCGCCGGGCCATCTCCTCGCGTGCCTCGGCGGTGGCGGCCGACGGCCAGACGCGGTCCAGCGAGGCGTTCATCGCGGCGCCGACCAGCACCGCGAAGGCCGAGACGCCGATCCACAGCAGCACCGCGACCGGCGCCGCCAACGAGCCGTAGATCGTGGGCCCCTCGACCGTCGAGACCAGGTACAGCCGCAGCAGGAAACTGCCCAGCACCCAGATGCCGAGCGCCACCACCGCCCCGGGAATGTCCTCCGGCCAGGGCGACCGGACCGGCACGGAGAGGTGGTAGAGGGTGGTGAGGAAGGCGACCGACAGCAGCAGGACGACCGGCCAGTACAGCGCCCGGACGACGTGCTCACTGGCCGGCAGCAGGCTCACCACCGCGTCCGGCCCGGCCACCATCAGCGGCAGCGCGACCGCGCCGACCAGCAGCCCGGCGAGGTACAGCGCGAACGACAGCAGCCGCGTCCTGACGATGCCGCGGCGGCCGTCGAGCCCGTACATGATTGTGATGGTGTCGACGAAGACGTTCAGGGCGCGCGAGCCGGACCACAGGGCGATGGCGAAGCCGAGCGAGATGACGTCGGGCCGGCGGCCGGTGAAGACGTCGTTCAGCAACGGCCGGGCGATCTCGTCCACGCCCTTGTCGGAGAGCACCGTGCCGGCCACGCCGAGGATGTGCTGCCGGACGTTGTCGAGGGTGTCGTGCCCGATCCAGGCCTGGGTGTAGCCGAGCACACCGAGGAGACCGAGGATCAGCGGCGGCAGCGACAGCAGGCACCAGAACGCCGCCTCGGCGGCCAGTCCGGTGACGCGGTACGTCATGCAGGAGTGGACGATGTCCTTGAGCAGCAACCAGGCCAGCCGGCGCGTGGAGACGTTGCGGTAGAGCACACGGGCCCTGGTCAGACGGCCCGCGTGCCGCTCGGTTGGTTCGTTCTCCGGCTGCACCTCCTTACCGTAGCTGCATGGCAGCCACCACTCACACGGTCACGAACCAGCCCCCGCCGCTGGTCGGATACGACGTGTTCGCGAGCGACCCGGCCCTCACCGAGGGCATCACCCGGCACATCGCCGCCGACCGGCTGGACGAGGTCCGTCAGGAACTGGGCCGGCTGGGGGAAGCCGCCGGCTCCGCGCACGCCCAGCAGTGGGGCGAGCAGGCCAACACCCATCCCCCGGTGCTGCACACCCACGACCGCTACGGCCACCGGATCGACGAGGTGGAGTTCCACCCGGCCTGGCACCGGCTGCTGGGCCACGCCGTCTCCGCCGGGCTGAACGACGCCTGGTCGCGGCCGGACGGCCATCTGCGGCGCACCGCGGGCTTCATCGTGTGGACCCAGGCCGAGGCCGGCCACGGCTGCCCGCTGTCGATGACCCATGCGGCGGTGCCCGCGCTGCGCCACGAGCCGGAGTTGGCCGCCGAATGGGAGCCGCTGCTGACCTCGTGGATCTACGAGCGGGAGCTGGGGCCGGCCGCCGAGAAGGCCGGCGCGCTGGCGGGCATGGCCATGACGGAGAAGCAGGGCGGCAGCGACGTACGGGCCAACACCACGCGCGCCGAGCCGCTGTCGGCGCCCGGCGAGTACGCGCTGACCGGGCACAAGTGGTTCTGCTCGGCGCCGATGTCCGACGCGTTCCTGGTGCTGGCCCAGGCGCCGGGAGGACTGACCTGCTTCCTGCTGCCGCGGGTGCTGCCGGACGGCTCCCGCAACTCCTTCCGCATCCAGCGGCTCAAGGACAAGCTCGGCAACCGGTCGAACGCCTCGGCGGAGGTCGAGTTCGACGGGCGGACGTGGGCGCGCCGGGTCGGCGAGGAGGGGCGCGGGGTGGCGACGATCATCGAGATGGTCGCGGCGACCCGGCTGGACTGCGTCAGCGCGTCGGCGGCGGTGATGCGGCAGGCGGTGGCCCAGGCGCTGCACCACACCGCGTACCGCGAGGCGTTCGGCCGCCGGCTGACCGACCAGCCGCTGATGCGCAACGTCCTGGCCGATCTGGCGCTGGAGTCGGAGGCGGCGACCACCCTCGCGCTGCGGCTGGCGGCGGCGTACGACGGCGGCACCGAACAGGACCGGCAGCTGCTGCGGCTGGCGGTCCCGGCGGCGAAGTACTGGGTGACCAAGCGCTGCACGCCGGTGGTGGCCGAGGCGCTGGAGTGCCTGGGCGGCAACGGCTACGTCGAGGAGTCGGGGCTGCCGCGGCTGCTGCGCGAGGCGCCGCTGAACTCGATCTGGGAGGGGTCCGGGAACGTCCAGGCGCTGGACGTCCTGCGCGCCCTGCGCCGCGAACCCGGGGCGCTGGACGCCTACTTGACCGAGATCGGTACGGCGCGCGGCGCGGACCACCGGCTGGACCGGGCGATCAAGGGGATGCTCACCGAACTTGCCGACCTGGAGGGCATCGAGGCCAGGGCCCGGCGCCTGGTGGAGCGGATGGCGCTGGTGCTCCAGGGCTCGCTGCTGGTGCGCCACGCACCGCCCGCGGTCGCGGACGCGTTCTGCGCCTCCCGCCTGGGCGGCGACGCCGGCGCGGCCTTCGGCACGCTGCCGCACACGTTGGACCTGGCAGCGGTGGTGGACCGGTCCCGGCCGGTACTGGATCCCTGAGAGGACGACCGGCGGCGCTGAACGCCAAAGCCCCACGGCTGCCCAAGAGTCCCGGGAATACCCCTCGCTACCACCTCGTTGTGGCCCCGCAGGGGGCCTTCGCGTCCCCTACGGGATCCGTTCGCCCGCCCCTAAGGGCAGTTCCCCCGGGGGCCCCACATGGCTGAAGCTCACCGGCCGGCGGGCCGCTGAGGCCGTGCCGGGCCCGCCCGCAAGGCCTCGACGCGGCGGCGGTTCCCCGTCGCTTCGGGCCGTGGCCTCGCGAAGGGACGGGACAGGGGGAAAACCGCCGCCGCGCCGGTCGGGGAGCGGTGCCGCGCCGACTCGGCACCGCTCCCCGGTCTCAGGGCCGCCAGGGCGTCCGGGGCGGGCCTTCCGGGTCGCCGCGCCCGCGCAGCGCCGCGTCGATGACCAGGATGATCTCGTCGTCGGGGGTGTCCGCCCCTACGGTCAGCAGCGCCCCGCGCGCGTCGCAGTAGCGCAGCACGCGGGAGGTCTCCTCCGTGGTGCTCCCTTCCGACTCGGGCAGCAGCACCACGAGGTCGGCGAAGGCCGGTACGGGTAGCAGACCGCCGACCCCGGCCACCCGGTCGAGCAGTTGCGGCGGACTGTCGATCACATAGCCGTCGGTGGGCAGTGACTGACGCTTTATCAGGACGTCGACCGCGCGCAGCAGGGGGATCGCGTAGTGGCCGGCCAGCCGGGCGGCCCGTGCCCTGCGTACCCCCTCACCCGCTCCGATCACCACGACGCGCGGAGCAGCGGCCACCATGGAGCCCCCTCCCCCGCACCGTGCCGACGTCGCGCGGCCGATGGACTTCCCGGCGACAACCGGCGGGTTCTCCGACGGGTGACCGGCGAATCCGCGGTGGCGAGATGCCATCGGCCGCTCGGGACAGAGTCCCGTTTACCCGTCATACGCCACAACGGTTGCAGTGCGTTGCACTCCCGGGGGCCGATGTGGGCAATGGCCCCTCCGGGGAAGGCCGATGACGGCACGATGGGCGCACGGGCCGGGGGTGCCTCCCGGTCGGGCCGACCGTGAACCCGTGAGCCCGGCATGATCGGGGGGACACCCCCCAGGGGACAGTGCACAACGGAGAGCAGCGTGAGCGACAGCACGATCGACAGTGCCATCTGGTCGGCCCAGGAAATCCGCGCCACGGCCCGCCGGCTCGCCACCGTCCGCGAGGCCGCGCTCGCCGGCGGGGCGCCCGGCGGCCCGGCCGACGCCCCCCGTGCGGTGATCGGCGCATCGTGGCGCCGGGCGCTGGACTCCGGTGTCGACCCGGATGCCGAGCCGCCCCAACAGCCGCTGTCCGTGGCCGAGTTGGAGCACCGGCGGCAGAAGTCGCAGCTGGCGGCGGTGCTGCCGGTGCTGAACGAGGGGCTGCTGGCGGCCGCGGACGCCGCGCAGCAGATCATGGTCGTCACCGACGCCGAGGGCCGGGTCCTGTGGCGGGAGGGCAGCGCGCCGGTGCGGCGGATGGCCGACCGGCTCGGCTTCGACAAGGGCGCCGACTGGACGGAGCAGGTCGTCGGCACCAACGCCATCGGCACCGCCCTGGTGGCCCGCCGCCCCGTACTGGTGCACTCCGCCGAGCACTTCATACGCAGCCACCACCAGTGGACCTGTGCCGCGGCGCCGCTGCACGACCCGCGGGACGGGCGGCTGCTGGGCACCGTGGACGTCAGCGGACCGGCGCAGTCCTTCCATCCCACCACGCTCTCGCTGGTGTCCGCGGTCGCCCGGCTCGCCGAGGGCGAGCTGCGCACCCGTCACCACCGGTCCCTGGAGCGGCTGCGGTCGAGCGCGGCGCCGGTGCTGGCGCGGCTCGGCGGGCAGGCGCTGGTGGTCGATCCGAACGGCTGGGTCGTGGGCGTGACGGGGCTGACGCCGCCGGACCGGGTGGCGCTGCCGAAGGCGCCCGAGGCCGGGCCGCTGTGGTTGCCGCGCTACGGCATGTGCGCCCTGGAGCCGTTGCCGGGCGGCTGGCTGATCCGGGTCGGGCGGGCGGAGCGGGAGCCGGTGCCGAGCCGGGTCGTCCTGGACGTCAGCCGGCGGGACGGCTCGACGGTCACGGTCAGCGGGCCGGCCGACAGCTGGTCGCACGAGCTGTCGCCGCGCCACGCCGAGTTGCTCTTCGTGCTGGCCGCGCAGCCGCAGGGGCGTACCGCGGCCGAACTCGCGCAGGACCTCTTCGGGGACGCCGGCCGGACGGTGACGGTGCGCGCCGAGCTGTCCCGGCTGCGCCGCCACCTGGGGAGCGTGCTGGCGCACCGGCCGTACCGCTTCGCCGACGGGGTGGAGGTGGAGCTGCGGCTCCCGGCGCGGCCCGGGCGGCTGCTGCCGCATTCGCTGGCGCCGGCGGTGGCGGCGGCCCGGCGGGGGCGGCACACGTCCTGAGCCGGCGGCGCGGCACGGCGCACCGGACGGGGGAAGCCGCCGGGCCGGAACGGGGAACGGCGAGTTCGCCTGAGCGGTAGGGCGAACCCGCGCCGGAATTCGGATGCGGCCCCGCCCTCGCCCGTCCTACGGTGGGCGCACTCTGACTTCAGCTCTCCAGAAGGACGTCGCAGAACGGGAGCAGCCGGCGCGGTACGCACGCGCGGCCGAATGAGTGGGCGACAACGACGATCCGCGATCGTGCCTGCCCGGACGACGTGTGCGCCGGTGGCGTGCGCGCCGGCCGGCGGGTGCCCTTCCTTCTGGAGTACTTCCATGTCCGTAGGACTCGGCCTTCCCATCGGTGACCCGCGCAGCTGCTGAGCTGGGCCCGGCGCGCCGAAGCCACCCCGTTCACCACCGTCGCCCTGCTCGACCGGCTGGTGTTCACCAACCCCGAGCCGCTGATCACGCTGGCCACCCTGGCCGGCGCCACCTCCCGGATCCGGCTGCAGACCGAGGTGCTGCTCGCCCCGCTGCACCGCACGGCGCTGCTCGCCAAGCAGGCCGCCACGCTCGATCTGCTCTCCGGTTCCCGCTTCACGCTCGGCATCGGTCTGGGCGGCCGGGACGACGACTACCGGGCCGCCGGTGTCGACCTCCGCAGCCGCGGCCGGCGGCTCGACGCGCAGCTGGCGACCCTGCGGCGCCTCTGGGCCGGGGAGCCGCTCTCCGCGGATGTCGGCCCGGTCGGGCCCGCGCCGGCCCGGTCCGGCGGGCCCGAGGTGCTCTTCGGCGGGTTCGTGCCGGCCGTGATGGAGCGCGTGGCCCGCTGGGGCGACGGCTTCCTCGGGGCCGCGCTGCCCCCGCAGCACATGGACGGTCTGTTCCGGAACGTTGAGGCGGCCTGGTCGCGGGCCGGACGTGATGGCCGGCCGCGGCTGGTGGCGCAGGTCAACGCGGCTCTCGGCCCCGAGGAGACGCTCGATGGCGCCCGCCGCGAACTGCGCGCGTACTACGGCCCCGGTGATTACACGGCGCACGTCGTGGACGGGCTGCTCACCACCCCGGCGGCGATCCGCGCCGCGGTGGCCGCCTTCCGGGCGATCGGCGCGGACGAGGTGATGCTCTACTGCTGGTCGCCCCGACGCGGACCAGGTCGAGCGCCTCGCCGACGCGGTGTTCGGCCCGGCGTGACCGCGGCCGGCCCGGGAACCGGCGCGACCGGGCCGGGGCCGGGGCCGGGACCCGACGTGACCGGGCCCGGTCCGGGGCCGGCACCCGTTCGGCCGTCCGGTGTCGCCGCCGGGGTGGGCACCGCCTAGCGTGCCGACCGGGCCATGGAGGTGGTGGCCGCGGCGTGCGGGAGGTGAGCGATGAGCCCGACGGATCCGCCGGAGGCGGCCCCGGGGGAAGCCGCCGCGGTCGCGCGCCGGCCGCGGTGGGGGGTGCTCGCGCTGGCCGGTCTGGTGGGGTTCGGGATGCTGCGGCAGGGGCTGTCGGACGATCCGGACGGGCCGCCGCAGCCGGGGACCGCCACCTCGGTGGTGCCCGGTGGCGCGGGCGGCCCCGCGGCCGCGCCGCTGCCCCGGTCGGCCCCGGCCGAGGTCGACATCCCGTCGCTCGCGGTGTCCGCGCCGGTGCTGCCGCTGGGCCTGGACAAGGACGGCTGGATCGAGGCCCCGCCGGACGGGAACCCCAATCTGGCGGGCTGGTACGCGGACGCTCCCTCTCCGGGGGAGCGGGGCACCGCCGTCCTCGTCGGGCACGTCGACACCCACAGCGGTCCCGCGGTCTTCTACGGGCTGGGCCGCCTCGCGAAGGGCAGCACGATCCGGGTGATCCGTGCGGACGGGCGGACCGCGGTCTTCGAGGTCTACGGCGTCCAGGTCTTCGACCAGCGCGACTTCCCCGCCCGTAAGGTCTACGGCAGCACCGGACGCCCCGAGCTGCGCGTGCTGACCTGCGGCGGTCCGTACGCGGCGGGGTCCGGGTACACGGGCAATGTGGTGGTCTTCGCCAGGCTGACCGGGAGCGCGTGAGGACGCACGGGACGCGAGGTTGGGTGAGCGGCCGCAGGGACCGGACGGGCCGGGAATGCCCCACGATGCGAACCACCGTCTCACGATCCGGGACATGGGACGCCCCTCCCCCTCGGCCCCGCCTCGCGCCCGCCCCCGGTGTGATGTATTGGGCGCATGAGCCTCTCGGTCACCACCTGGTATCTCGAACAGACCTCACGCGCCGCCCTGTCCCCCGGGCAGGAACCGCCGGCCGGTCAGGGCGTCCGGATCGCCCGGGCCGAGGTGCCTTCGCCGGAATTCAGCCGCTTCCTCTATACGGCGGTGGGCGGGGACGTCACCTGGACCGACCGGTTGCCGTGGTCGCACGCGCAGTGGGCGGAGTACCTCGGTCGGCCGGGGGTCGAGACCTGGGTGGCGTACGAGCGCGGGACGCCCGCGGGATTCATCGAGCTGGCCGCGGGACCGGACGGTTCCGTCGAGATCGCCTACTTCGGCCTGATACCGGCCTTCCGGGGCCGCCGGATCGGCGGCCATCTGCTGACGTACGGCATCGAGCGGGCCTGGGACCTGGCCGAACGGTGGCCGGAGTGCCCGTCGACGCGGCGGGTCTGGGTGCACACCTGCAGCCTGGACGGGGTGCACGCGATGGCCAACTACGAGCGCCGCGGCTTCCGGGTCTACGAGACCACGGTGACCGAGGAGCCCGAGGTGCCTGCGCCGGGCCCCTGGCCGGGCGCCGGGCCGCTCGCGTCCCTGCCGCAGCCGACCGCCGGAAGGTGACCGACCTCACTCTGTCTCATCAAGCGGGACAGGGGTGTCCAAATCCTGGATAGCGGTGGACTGGCCGGAGAGCGGCGTGCCACGCTTCCGTCATGTCCAGAGCTGGAATTGCCTTGGTGAGTCGGCGGCACGTCGACCTCGGCCGCATGTCCAGCGCCATTTGTCGGGCGGGCTGAGGCTGTTTCCAGCCGGGGCCCATGGCCCTGGACAGCACCCGGCACCACCGATCACCCGCCGTCCCCATCGTCGCGGACGCGCCGGAACCCCCGTTGACCCGCAGCCTGTCGCCGACGCGTTGCCCACGCGCCGCGCTTCGGTGTGTCTGCGCAGGTCAGCCTGGGCGTCCGGCGCCGGTCCCGATCCCCCCGCCCGCCCAGAAGGACGTACATCCATGGCCGCCTCCCCCGACCGACCCGCAGCCGCTTCGACCCGCCGCAAGGCCGGACGCCACCGCGGCGAGGGCCAGTGGGCCGTAGGTCATTTCACGCCGCTCAACGGAAACGAGCAGTTCAAGAAGGACGACGACGGTCTCAATGTGCGGACACGCATTGAGACGATCTACTCCAAGGCCGGCTTCGACTCGATCGACCCCAACGACCTGCGCGGGCGCATGCGTTGGTGGGGCCTGTACACCCAGCGCAAGCCCGGGATCGACGGCGGCAAGACCGCGATCCTGGAGCCGGAGGAGCTGGACGACAAGTACTTCATGCTGCGGGTCCGGGTCGACGGCGGCCGGCTGACGGTGGCCCAGCTCCGGGCCATCGGCGAGGTCTCCGAGCAGTACGCCCGCGGCACCGCGGACATCACCGACCGGCAGAACATCCAGCTGCACTGGATCCGGATCGAGGACGTCCCCGCCATCTGGGAGAAGCTGGAGGGCGTCGGGCTGTCCACGACCGAGGCCTGCGGCGACTGCCCGCGCGTGATCATCGGCTCCCCGGTGGCCGGTATCGCCGAGGACGAGATCATCGACGGCACCCCGGCCGTGGAGGAGATCCACGAGCGCTACATCGGCAGCAAGGAGTTCTCCAACCTGCCGCGCAAGTTCAAGACCGCGATCTCCGGCTCCCCGGTCCAGGACGTGGTCCACGAGATCAACGACGTGGCGTTCGTCGGCGTCGTCCACCCCGAGCACGGCCCGGGCTTCGACCTGTGGGTCGGCGGCGGGCTCTCCACCAACCCCAAGCTCGCCCAGCGGCTGGGCACCTGGGTCCCGCTGGACGAGGTCGCGGACGTCTGGGCCGGCGTCGTCGGCATCTTCCGCGACTACGGCTACCGCCGGCTGCGCAACCGCGCCCGGCTGAAGTTCCTGGTGGCCGACTGGGGAATCGAGAAGTTCCGCCAGGTGCTGGAGGACGAGTACCTGAACCGGAAGCTGATCGACGGCCCCGCGCCCGAGGAGCCCGTCCAGAAGTGGCGCGACCACGTCGGCGTGCACCGGCAGCAGGACGGCCGCTACTACGTGGGCTTCGCCCCGCGCGTCGGCCGGGTCGACGGCACCACCCTCACCAAGATCGCCGAACTCGCCGCCGCACACGGCTCGGACCGCCTGCGCACCACCGTCGAGCAGAAAATGATCATCCTCGACGTCGCGCAGGACCAGGTCGACGCGCTGGTCGCGGGCCTGGAGGCGCTGGACTTCCAGGTCAACCCCTCGCCGTTCCGCCGCGGCACGATGGCCTGCACCGGCATCGAGTACTGCAAGCTGGCGATCGTGGAGACCAAGGGCCGCGGCGCGTCCCTGATCGACGAACTGGAGCGCCGCCTCCCGGACTTCGACGAGCCGCTGACCATCAACCTCAACGGCTGCCCCAACGCCTGCGCCCGCATCCAGGTCGCGGACATCGGCCTCAAGGGCCAGCTGGTCCTGGACGACGACGGCAACCAGGTCGAGGGCTACCAGGTGCACCTGGGCGGCGCGCTGGGCCTGGAGGCCGGCTTCGGCCGCAAGGTCCGCGGCCTGAAGGTCACCGCCGACGAGCTCCCCGACTACATCGAGCGGGTGCTGCGCAACTTCCAGGAGCAGCGCGAGGACGGCGAGCGCTTCGCCACCTGGGCCGCCCGGGCGGAAGAGGGTGCGCTGAAGTGAGCGGACGCCACACGGCCGAGCGGGAGGCACAGTGAGCGAGCGAGCGGCGCCGTTCTTCTGCCCGTACTGCGGGGACGAGGACCTGCGGCCCTCCGAGGAGGGCCACGGCTCGTGGGAATGCCGGTCCTGCAGCCGCGCGTTCCGGCTGACGTTCCGGGGCCTGCTGGCCCCCGGGACGTCCGCCAACTCCCCTGCCACTGACGGAGGTACGTCGTGACCACCGCTACCGATCTTCAGCAGCTCGCCGAGCAGGCGGGCCGCGACCTGGAGGACGCGTCCGCCCTGGAGATCCTCACCTGGGCCGCCGAGACCTTCGGTCCGCGCTTCTGCGTCACCTCCTCGATGGAGGACGCGGTCGTCGCGCACCTGGCCTCGCGGGCCTTCCCGGGCGTGGACGTGGTCTTCCTGGACACCGGCTACCACTTCCCCGAGACGATCGGGACCCGCGACGCGGTCGCCGAGGTGATGGACGTCAACGTCATCACCCTGACGCCGCGTCAGACGGTGGCCGAGCAGGATGCCGAGTACGGGCCGAAGCTGCACGACCGCGACCCGGACCTGTGCTGCGCGCTGCGCAAGGTCAAGCCGCTCGAAGAGGGCCTGACCGGGTACGACGCCTGGGCGACCGGGCTGCGCCGGGACGAGTCGCCGACCCGGGCGAACACCCCGGTCGTCGGCTGGGACCCCAAGCGGCAGAAGGTGAAGGTCTCGCCGATCGCCCGCTGGACGCAGGCGGACGTGGACGCGTACGTGGCCGAGCACGGTGTGCTCACCAACCCGCTGCTGATGGACGGCTACGCCTCCGTCGGCTGCGCGCCCTGCACCCGGCGGGTGCTGGAGGGCGAGGACGCCAGGGCCGGCCGCTGGGCCGGGAGCAACAAGACCGAGTGCGGGCTGCACGGATGACGACGCATCAGGAGATATCCATGACGGGCGCCACGATCTGGCTGACCGGTCTGCCGAGCGCGGGCAAGACGACCCTCGCGCACGAGCTGGCCGGGAAGCTGCGCGGCGAGGGCCACCGCGTCGAGGTGCTCGACGGCGACGAGATCCGCGAGTTCCTCTCCGCGGGCCTGGGCTTCACCCGCGAGGACCGGCACACCAACGTCCAGCGGATCGGCTTCGTCGCCGAACTGCTGGCCAGCAACGGCGTCAAGGCGCTGGTGCCGGTGATCGCGCCGTACGCGGACAGCCGCGAGGCGGTGCGGGGGCGCCACCAGAAGGAGGGCACCGCGTACCTGGAGGTGCACGTGGCGACCCCGGTCGAGGTGTGCTCCGAGCGCGATGTGAAGGGCCTGTACGCCAAGCAGGCGGCGGGCGAGATCTCCGGGCTGACCGGCGTCGACGACCCGTACGAGGCTCCCGAGTCGCCCGATCTGCGCATCGAGTCGCACACCCAGACCGTGCAGGAGTCCGCCGCGGCGCTGTACGAGCTGCTCACCGAAAGGGGACTGGCGTGACCACGGCTGCTTCCATCACCGAGACCGGCCCGGGGCACGAGGGCGACTCCCCGTACGCGCTGTCGCACCTGGACGCGCTGGAGTCCGAGGCGGTGCACATCTTCCGCGAGGTGGCGGGCGAGTTCGAGCGGCCGGTGATCCTGTTCTCCGGCGGCAAGGACTCCATCGTCATGCTGCACCTGGCGCTCAAGGCGTTCGCGCCGGCCGCGGTGCCGTTCTCGCTGCTGCACGTCGACACCGGGCACAACTTCCCCGAGGTCCTCGACTACCGCGACCGCACCGTCGAGCGGCACGGCCTGCGGCTGCACGTCGCCTCGGTGCAGGACTTCATCGACCGCGGTGAGCTGCGCGAACGCCCCGACGGCACGCGCAACCCGCTGCAGACCGTGCCGCTGCTGGACGCCATCGAGAAGAACCGCTTCGACGCGGTCTTCGGCGGCGGCCGCCGGGACGAGGAGAAGGCGCGCGCCAAGGAGCGGGTGTTCTCGCTGCGCGACGAGTTCGGCGGCTGGGACCCGCGCCGGCAGCGCCCGGAGCTGTGGCAGCTGTACAACGGCCGGCACTCGCCCGGTGAGCACGTCCGGGTCTTCCCGCTGTCCAACTGGACCGAGCTGGACGTCTGGCAGTACATCGCCCGCGAGAAGATCGAACTGCCCGCCATCTACTACGCCCACGAGCGCGAGGTCTTCGCCCGCAGCGGCATGTGGCTGGCACCGGGCGAGTGGGGCGGCCCGAAGGACGGCGAGACGGTCGAGACCCGTCTGGTGCGCTACCGCACCGTCGGCGACATGTCCTGCACCGGTGCGGTCGATTCCGACGCCGCCACCATCGAGGCCGTGATCGCGGAGATCGCCGCGTCCCGGCTGACCGAGCGGGGCGCGACGAGGGCCGACGACAAGATGTCCGAGGCCGCCATGGAGGACCGCAAGCGCGAGGGGTACTTCTAACCATGAGCACCACCAATGCCACCCCGGGCGTCGTGGACGCCGGCGCCACTTCGCTGCTGCGCTTCGCGACCGCCGGTTCCGTCGACGACGGCAAGTCCACGCTGGTGGGCCGGCTGCTGCACGACTCCAAGTCGGTGCTGGCCGACCAGCTGGAGGCCGTCGAGCGCGCGTCGCTGGGCCGCGGGCAGGAGACGCCGGACCTGGCGCTGCTGACCGACGGGCTGCGCGCCGAGCGCGAGCAGGGCATCACCATCGACGTCGCCTACCGCTACTTCGCCACGCCGCGCCGCCGCTTCATCCTGGCGGACACCCCGGGGCACGTGCAGTACACCCGCAACATGGTCACCGGCGCCTCCACCGCCGAGCTGGCCGTGGTGCTGGTCGACGCCCGCAACGGCGTGGTCGAGCAGACCCGCCGGCACGCCGCGGTCGCCGCCCTGCTGCGCGTCCCGCACGTCGTCCTGGCCGTCAACAAGATGGACCTGGTCGGCTACGAGGAGTCCGTCTTCGCCGCGATCGCCGAGGAGTTCACGACCTACGCGGGCTCGCTGGGCGTCCCGGAGATCACCGCGATCCCGATCTCCGCGCTGGCCGGCGACAACGTCGTGACCCCGTCGGCCAACATGGACTGGTACGGCGGCCCGACGGTGCTGGAGCACCTGGAGACCGTGCCGGTGGTCGCCGATCCGTCGGACGACCCGGCGCGCTTCCCGGTGCAGTACGTGATCCGGCCGCAGACCGCCGAGCACCCCGACTACCGCGGCTACGCGGGCCAGATCGCCGCCGGTGTGCTGCGCGTCGGCGATGCGGTGACCGTGCTGCCCTCGGGCCGTACGAGCACGATCGAGGGGATCGACGCGCTCGGGGAGGCCGTGGACGTCGCCTGGGCGCCGCAGTCGGTGACCGTCCGGCTCGCCGACGACATCGACGTCTCGCGCGGTGATCTGATCGCCCCGTCCGCGACCGCGCCGGCCGTCACGCAGGACATCGAGGCGACCGTGTGCCACGTGGCGGACCGTCCGCTGACCGTCGGACAGCGGGTGCTGCTCAAGCACACCACCCGCACCGTCAAGGCGATCGTCAAGGACATCCCGTCGCGACTGACGCTGGACGACCTCTCGCAGCACCCGGCGCCCGGTGAGCTGGCCGCCAACGACATCGGCCGGGTGGTGGTCCGGACGGCCGAGGCGCTGGCCCTGGACGCGTACGCGGACTCCCGGCGCACCGGTTCGTTCCTGCTGATCGACCCGGCGGACGGCACGACGCTGACCGCGGGGATGGCGGGCACCGCGTTCGCCGAGGCGGCCGCCGAGGCGGCGCCGGCCGAGGCGACGGACGAGGACGGATGGGACTTCTGAACATGCTGAACGACGTGTTCTCGACCTTCGCCAAGGAGGGCGGCCGCATCGGCAGCGGCGCCCTGGGGAGCGGACAGGGCGGAGTCGGCCGATGTGTGTGCTGACGATGCTCGACTCCGTACCCCCCACGCCTCCTTTCCGAAGATCCATCGCACCGCCGGGCGCGCCTTAGAGGGCGCGTGGTCCCCGGCCCTCCGAGAGGAAACACCTCCGTGTCTGCCGTTCGACACCGCCTGCTGGCGGCCGCCGTCTCCGTCCCCGTGCTGATCGGCGCGCTGGGCGCCTGCGGTTACGGCTCCGAGGCCAAGAAGGACACCTCCGCCCAGGTCGCCCCCAAGGGGCCCAAGACCGACGGGCTCGATCAGATCAAGCTCGGCTTCTTCGGCAACACCACCCACGCCACCCCCCTGATCGGCCTCCAGAACGGCCAGTTCCAGAAGGAGCTGGGCGGCACCGAGGTGAAGACCTCCCTCTTCAACGCGGGCCCCGCCGAGATCGAGGCGCTCAACTCGGGCGCGATCGACATCGGCTGGATCGGCCCCTCCCCCGCCATCAACGGCTACGCCAAGTCGCACGGCAAGAGCCTGAAGATCATCTCCGGTTCGGCGTCCGGCGGTGTCTCGCTCGTCGTCAACCCCAAGAAGGTCAAGGGTCTCGGCGACCTCAAGGGCAAGACGATCGCGACCCCGCAGCTGGGCAACACCCAGGACGTGGCGCTGCTCAACTTCCTTTCGGACAAGGGCTACAAGGTCGACGCCACCACCGGCAAGGGCGACGTCACCGTCCAGCGCACCGACAACAAGGTGACGCCGACCGCCTTCGAGCAGGGTTCGATCGACGGCGCCTGGGTGCCCGAGCCCACCGCCTCCAAGCTCGTCGCGGCGGGCGGCAAGACCATCCTGGACGAGAAGAAGCTGTGGAAGGACGGCAAGTTCGTCATCACGAACGTGATCGTCTCGCAGAAGTTCCTCAAGGAGCACCCGAAGGCCGTGGAGGCGGTGCTGCGCGCCTCGGTGAACACCAACTCCTGGATCCGGTCGCACCCGGACGAGGCGAAGAAGGCGCTCAACGCCAAGCTCGCCGAGCCGGACGTGGCCGGTAAGGCACTGCCGGCGAACGTCCTCGACCCGGCCTTCAAGAACATCGACATCACCGACGACCCGCTGGCCGCCACCCTCCAGGAGGAGGCCGACCACGCCGTCAAGGCGGGCCTGCTGAAGAAGCCGGACCTCAAGGGCATCTACGACCTCACGCTGCTGAACAAGGTCCTCAAGTCCGAGGGCAAGCAGCCGGTCGACGACGCCGGTCTCGGCACCAAGTAAGCCCGTAGCACCGCACTCCCCCAGGAGGTGACACCGATGACGACCACCACGCTCACCAAGCAGCGGCCCGCCACGGCGGACACGGGCACCACCGTGCCGTACGCGGCTCGCATCGATCACGTTTCGAAGTCGTTCGGCCGCCCGGGCGCCCAGCAGCACGTGCTGGACGACATCGACATCGAGGTGGCACCCGGCGAGTTCGTCTGCCTCCTGGGGGCGTCCGGCTGCGGCAAGTCCACCCTGCTCAACCTCGTGGCCGGTCTGGACGCGCCGTCCGCCGGCCGCATCGAGACACCGGGCGGCCGGCCGGCCCTGATGTTCCAGGAACACGCGCTGTTCCCGTGGCTGACCGCGGGCCGCAACATCGAACTGGCGCTGCGGCTGCGCGGGGTGCCGCGGGCCGAGCGCCGCGACGAGGCCGAGCGGCTGCTCGAACTCGTCCGCCTCAAGGGCGCCTACGGCAAGCGGGTGCACGAGCTGTCCGGCGGCATGCGCCAGCGGGTGGCGATGGCCCGGGCGCTCGCCCAGGACAGTCAACTGCTGCTGATGGACGAGCCGTTCGCCGCGCTGGACGCCATCACCCGGGACGTGCTGCACGACGAGCTGACCCGCATCTGGCAGGAGACGCAGCTGTCGGTCCTGTTCGTCACGCACAACGTCCGCGAGGCGGTGCGGCTGGCCGAGCGGGTGGTCCTGTTGTCCTCCCGTCCGGGCCGGGTCGCCCGCGAGTGGCAGGTGGACATCCCGCAGCCGCGGCGCATCGAGGACGCCGCGGTCGCCGACCTGTCCATCGAGATCACCGAACAGCTCCGTGGGGAGATCCGCCGCCATGGCCAGCACTGAGACCCAGGCCGAGTCCACGACCACCCGGACCGGCGACGCCCCGGCCGCCTCCGGCGCCGCCGCGAAGGGCGGTGACGCCGCGGACCTCGCAGGTCTGGAGGCCGGGCTCGACGCCCTCGAATCCAGCGTCGTGCACCGGCAGCCCTGGCTGCGGACGGCCGTGTCGAAGGCGGTCCCGCCGGTCGTCGCGATCGCCATCGTGCTGGCGCTGTGGCAGCTCGCCTACCACTTCCAGCTCAAGCCGCACTACCTGCTGCCCAGCCCCGTCGACGTCGCCCGCTCGCTCCAGCAGAAATGGCTGGAGGGCACGCTGCTGGGCTTCGTGTGGACCAGCATCTCGCGCGGTGCGCTGGGCTTCGTGGCCTCGGTCGCCATCGGTACGGTGCTCGGGCTGATCGTCGCCCAGGTCAAGGCCGTCCGGGCCGCGATCGGGCCGATCCTGAGCGGTCTGCAGTCGCTGCCGTCGGTGGCCTGGGTGCCGGCCGCGATCATCTGGTTCGGGCTGAGCGACGCCACGATCTACGCGGTGGTGCTGCTCGGCGCCGTCCCCTCCATCGCCAACGGCCTGGTGGCCGGCGTCGACCAGATCTCGCCGCTCTACCTGCGCGCGGGCCGCACCATCGGCGCGACGGGGCTGGCCGGGGTGCGGCACGTGCTGCTGCCGGCCGCGCTGCCGGGCTACCTGGCGGGCCTGAAGCAGGGCTGGGCGTTCTCCTGGCGCTCGCTGATGGCCGCCGAGCTGATCGTCAACGCGCCCGACCTGGGCACCGGTCTGGGCCAGCTGCTGGAGCAGGGCCGGGAGCTGCAGGACATGTCCTGGGTGCTCGCGGCGATCTTCCTCATCCTCGTCGTCGGCATCGGCATCGAGCTGCTGATCTTCGCGCCGATCGAGCGGCGGGTGCTGCGCAGCCGCGGTCTCCTCGTCAAGAACTGATCCCATGAGCGCACGTCCCACTCTCCTCGTCATCGCCCACGGCAGCCGCGACCCGCGGCACGCGGCGACCGTCGCCGCGCTCTGCGCGCGGGTCCGGTCGCTGCGGCCCGGGCTGCGCGTCGAGGTCGGCCACCTCGACTTCAACGCGCCCCGGGTCCCGCGGGTGCTGGAGCGGCTGGCGGCCGAGGAAACGCGGGACGTGGTGGCGCTGCCGCTGCTGCTCACCCGGGCGTTCCACGCGAAGGCCGACATCCCGGCGGTGCTGCGCGAGGCGGCCGCCCGGCTGCCCCTGCTGAACATCCGTCAGGCCGAGGTGCTCGGCCCGTCCACCCTCCTGACCGCCGCGCTGGAGCGCCGGCTGGCGGAGGCCGGGCTGCGGCCCGGCGACCGTCGCTCGACCGGGGTCGTACTGGCCTCGGCGGGCTCCTCAGACCCGGAGGCGATCGCAGTGATCGCTGAAATCGCGCGGGAGTGGCGGCGCACCGCTGGTTGGTGTGCCGTGCGACCTGCGTTCGCCTCCGCATCCCTGCCCCGCACGGCCGATGCCGTGCGGGCCCTGCGGGCCGAGGGCGTGGCGCGGGTGGCTGTCGCCCCCTACGTCATCGCCCCCGGCTTCCTCCCGGACCGGATCGCGGCCGGCGCCCGGGAGGCCCGGGCGGACGTCCTCGCGCCGGTCCTCGGCGACGCCCCCGAGCTGGCCCGGCTGCTGCTGCGCCGCTACGACCAGTCGGTGGTGGCCCGGGCCCGCGGCGATCTGTCGTCCCTGATCGCCTGAGGGCCGCGGCCCACCGGTCCGGCACCGCGGCTCAGCCGGCCGTCCGTACCCAGGCCGTCGTCCACGGCGGCAGCCGGTCGCCACTCAACGGTGCGGAGAACAGCAGTGGTTCACCGTCGGGCAGCGGCCGGGCGGTGTCCGAGAGGTTGGTCAGGCACTCCCAGCCGCCGGAGCGGCGGAAGTGCAGCAGCCCGCCGGCCACCGCTTCGGGGCCGCCGACCCACTCCAGCTCCTCGTCGGCGAGCAGTCCGCGGCGGATGCGCAGCGCGGCGCGGTAGAGCTCCAGGGGCGCGGCCGGATCGCCCTGCTGGGCCTCGACGGACAACTCGCCCCAGCCCGGCGGCTGCGGCAGCCAGGACCCGCCGCTGCCGAAGCCGTACGAGCTTCCCCCGCGCCGCCAGGGCAGCGGCACCCGGCAGCCGTCCCTGCCCTTGGAGCGGCCGCGGCTGCGGGTCCACACCGGGTCCCGCAGGGCCTCGCGGGGCAGGTCGGCGACCTCGGGCAGGCCGAGTTCCTCGCCCTGGTAGACATAGCCGGCGCCGGGCAGCGCCAGCATCAGCAGGGTGGCGGCGAGCGCCCGGCGCAGGCCGAACTCCCGGTCCACGACCGGTCGTCGGCCGTCGGCGAGCAGCCAGGACTCCTCGTCGCAGCCGTCCGGGAGGCCGTGCCGGGAGGCGTGCCGGATCACGTCGTGGTTGGAGAGCACCCAGGTCGCGGTCGCGCCGGCCGCCCGGGCGTCGGCGAGCGCGGTGTCGATGGACGACCGGAGCTCCCCGGCGTGCAGCGACGCCCTGAGGAAGTCGAAGTTGAACGCCTGGCCGAGCTCCTGCGGGGTGGCGTAGGCGGTGCGCCGGGAGTTGCGCACCCAGGCCTCGGCGACCGCGATCCGCGGCGGGTCGTACTCGTTGAAGACCCTGCGCCAGTCGCGGAAGATCTCGTGCACCTCGTCGCGGTCCCAGAAGGGGTGGCTGCCGTCCTCGGGCAGGTCGTCCGGCTGGTAGCTCTCGACGGTGCCGATGTCGCGGAGCGGCGCCGCCAGATCCTTGGCGAGGCCGTGCGCCACGTCGACCCGGAAGCCGTCCACGCCGCGGTCGGACCAGAAGCGCAGGGTCGTCCGGAACTCCGCGCGGACCTCGGGGTTGTCCCAGTTGAAGTCGGGCTGCTGCGGGGCGAAGAGGTGGAGGTACCACCAGCCGTCGGGCAGCCGGGTCCAGGCCGGGCCGCCGAAGCAGGAGACCCAGTCGGTGGGCGGCCGCTCGCCGTGTGCGCCCTTGCCCTCGCGGAAGACGTAGCGCTCCCGCGCGGCGGATCCCGGGCCGGCCCGCAGCGCCTCCTGGAACCAGACGTGCTGGTCGGAGGAGTGGTTGGGCACGATGTCGACCATCACCTTGAGGCCGAGGCGGTGCGCCTCGGTGACCATCGCGTCGAAGTCGTCGAGGGTGCCGAGCCGCGGGTCGACGTCGCGGTAGTCGGCGACGTCATAGCCGCCGTCGGCCAGTTCGGAGGGGTAGAAGGGGCTCAGCCAGACGGCGTCCACCCCCAGGTCGGCGAGGTGGCCGAGCCGGGAGGTCACCCCGGGGAGGTCGCCGATGCCGTCGCCGTCGGAGTCGGCGAAGCTGCGCGGGTACACCTGGTAGACGACGGCCTGCCGCCACCAGTCGCGGCTGCTGCGGCCGGCCGTTCCGGGGTCCGGGCCGAGGTGCTGTGCGGTCACGTGGCTGCCTTTCGGTACGGGGTTGCACCGGGTGGTCGACGGACGGGAGGGGACGTCGTCCCTTGACCGCCCCTGAGGTCATGCCCGACACGATCGAGCGGCGGAAGATCACGACCGGGACGCCGATGGGCAGGGTGGCCGCCACGGCCGCCGCGAACAGCGTCCCGCAGGGGACGGTGTACTGGCTCGTCAACGGCCTCGGGCCGAAGCCCGAGGCTGCGGAATCCGCCGAACTCCAGCCGGACGTCGGCGAAGCTCAGCGGCACGGAGCAGAGCGCCGGGAAAACCGTGACGGCGGCGATGACGGGCAGCACCCGGGCGGCGAAGAAGCATCCGGTGCGGGCCCGGCGGCGGACACTCCTCCGGGCCGGCCCGCCGCGGGACGGTGCCGGTGACGGGATCCGCCGGCGAGCAGGGTTCTGCGGCTCAAGGCCATGAGTGCTCCTCACGTCTCGGCTGTCTTCATGACAGCGCTTGCAGGCTAGAAGTGGGCTCGTTGCCAGGTCAACGGCCGAGGAACCGGAGATTCCGCAAGCGATCTTTCTGCGAACGCTGTCATCGCCCGTCTGTGCTAGCGTCCCGCCATGTCCTCAGCTCGCAGCGAGGCCACGATGGCCGATGTGGCCCATCGGGCGGGGGTTTCGGTGTCGACCGTCTCGCGCACCCTGCGCGGCCTGTCGACCGTGTCGGAGACCACCCGGGCCCGGGTGGAGGCGGCGGCCCGCGAGCTCTCCTTCGCCATCACCCGCAGCGCCTCCAGCCTGGTCACCGGCCGCACCGGCCGGGTGGCCGTCCTGATGCCCCACCTGGAGTCGTGGTTCCTGAGCGCCACCCTGTCCGGCATGGCCCCGGCCCTGCGCGACGCCGGCCTCGAACTGCTGGTCTACAGCGTGACCGATGTCCAGGAACGCGCCGACTTCTTCGACCGGTTGCCCGCCCGCCGCAACGCCGACGCCCTCCTCGTGGTGAGCTTCGCGCTCTCCCCCGCCGAACGCGCCCGCCTCGACGACCTGGGCATGCCGCTGGTCTTCGTCAGCCAGCACGCCCCCGGCCGGCCCAGCGTCTACGTGGACGACGAGGAGGCCGCGCTGCGCGGCACCCGCCATCTGCTCAACCTCGGGCACCGGCGGATCGCCTTCCTGCAGACCGCCGACGAGACGGGCTTCGCCTGGAGCAGCAAGAACCGGCTCGCCGGCCATCTGCGCGCCCTCACCGAGGCGGGCATCGAGCACGACGACGACCTCATCATGAGCGTGCCCGGCTGGAAGGGCAGCGGTATGGCCGCCGCGGTGGGCCGGCTGCTGAGCCTGCAGACCCCGCCGACCGCACTCTTCACCGAGACCGACGACCTGGCCTTCCGCCTCCTGGCCGCCCTCCGCGAGGCCAACATCCCGGTCCCCGGCCGGGTTTCCGTCATGGGCTTCGACGACCACGTCATGTCGGCCCTCATGGGCCTGACCACCCTCGCCCAACCCGCCGCCGAACTGGGCCGCACCGCCGTCCGCCTGACCCGCTCCGTCCTCGACGACACCGACGGCGACCCCCAACGCCACATCATCCTCCCCACCGAACTCGTCCCCCGCCGCACCACGGCGCCACCACCGGTGGAGCGTTAGCACGCGAAGCGTGCGGGGGCGCGTCCGGCGGCGACAGGTCAGGACCTGAAGCGGGCCGGGGCGCGTCCCGCCGGTACAGAGTCCCGACGCCTCCGCTTCCGCCGCTACCCGGCGCCGACCGGAGCCGTTCGTGCCGTCGTCCGCCCCCTCGGCGTGTCCGCTCGGCCCTTTTCGTACACCGTGAGGCCGCGGGCCAGGTGGAGGGGGACCAGGACGAGCTCGATGAGGAGGGCCTTCCAGGCGTAGACGAGGTTGACGGTCTTGGTGGCGTAGACGCAGGGGAGGTTCAACAGGACGCCGGCGAGCGGGAGTTTGCGGCGGTGGGCGGCGTAGATCAGGGGTGGGGCGGTCAGGAGCAGCTCGGCTCCGGCCCACCAGGCGAAGGTGACGGCGAGTGGCTGCCCGGTGGTCGCGGCGGTCACGAACGGGGTGGCCCACCACAGCGGTGCGGTGATGATCTCCAGGAGCGCGAGGTGCACCCAGAGGGCCAGCAGGGGTTTGTGGCGGATCAGACTCCCCAGATGGAGGCGGACGTTCTGGCAGAAGCCCGCCATCCAGCGCCAGACCTGCTTGCGGAGATAGGTGAGGTCCTCCGGGTCGGCGGCGAGGGCGACGGCGTCGGAGACGTAGACCGCGCGTCTGCCGGCGATCTGCTGGGACCAGGTGTAATCCATGTCCTCGACGATGGTGCGTTCCGGGAAGCCGCCGAAGGACATCAGGTCGTCGCGGCGGAAGACCGAGCAGCAACCGGAGCAGACCATGGGGCTGTTGGCGCGGGCCTGGATGGGGCGGTGCCAGTGGAAGCCGAAGAGATACTCCGTGGACCGGCCGCGTTCCCAGACCGTGCGGGTGTGGCGGGTGCGGACCGTGCCGGCCGCGACCGAGACGGTGGGGTCGTCGAAGACGGGCAATACGGTTTCGAGGTAGTCCGGGGCGAGGACGGTGTCCGCGTCGACGGCCAGGACGAGATCGGTGGTGCAGTGCGGAAGGGCGTAGTTCTGGGCTTTGGCCTTGCTGCCGAGGTTGCGGGGCGGGCGTAAGACCGTGACGCCGTGTGACGCCGCCACCTCGCCCGTGCGGTCCGTGGAGGCGTCGTCCACGACCAGGACGCGGTCGGGCGGGACCGTTTGCCGGGCGAGTGACTCCAGTGTGGCCGGCAGGCCCTCCTCCTCGTTATGAGCAGGAACGATGGCGGTGATGGTGCGCATGACGGGCTCCCCCCTTGGTGCGGATCGCGGTGATGACGACGCCGGTCAGACCGATGACGCCGTAGACGATGGTGCTGATGCCGATGAACGGCAGTCCTCCGTGCATGTCACCGACGGTAGTCGGAGGGAGCGGATCACGGTTCCGGAGGGTTCCTCCTGTGGATAACTTTCCGTCAGCCGGGGCGGGTTGGGGATGCCGGTGCCTTCTCGGCTTCCCCCTCGGGTTCCTCCTCGGGTTCCCCCTCGGTTTCCTTCTCGGATTCCTCCTCGGGTTCCTTCGTGGCGTTGCGGAGGGGGAGGCTCCACGCCGCCAGGGCGCCGGTGGCGGCGACGGCGGACAGGGCGAGGAGCGTGGTGCTCATCGCGGAGGTGAGGGTGGTCAGCATGGTCGCGAGGGCGACCCCCAGCGTCGGGCCGATGTTCATCGCGGTCTGCTGGAGTCCGCCGGCCACTCCCGCGTGCGCCACGGGGACATGGCGCACGATGACCGCCGTCGCGGTGACCATCACCGTACCGAATCCCGCACCGAGCAGGGCGAAACCCCCGCCGATCACCAACACAGGGGAACCGGGGGTGAGTTGGGAGAGGAGGAGGATGCCGGCGGTGAGGAGGGACATGGCCGCGAGGGTGGTCCGGCGGGGACCGTGGCGGCGCTGGAGCACGGCCGAGGCGGGCGCGCTCAGCACCATCATGACGGCCAGCGGCAGTACCCGCAGACCGCTCTGGAGCGGGTCGAGCCCGAGGACGTCCTGCAGGAAGTACGAGCCGACGAAGAGCGCGCCGAACATGCCGGCGGAAGCGCACAGCAGGACGGAGAGAGCGGAGACCACGGCTCGTGAGGTGAGGACAGCCGGCGGGACGAGAGGGCTCGCGGTGCGGCGTTCGTGGCGGACGAAGGCGCCACAGGCGGCCGTTCCGAAGCCGGTGGTGAGCAGGGTGGCCACGGTCCAGCCGGATTGCGGAAGCGCGACGAGGGTGTGGACCAGGCACAGGAGGGCGAGGGAGAGGAGGGCCGCTCCGGGGAGGTCGAGGGGGGAGCGTGCGGGCCTGGGCGAGGTGGGCGTCGGGGGCGGGGCTGCGGTGCCCGAGGCGTCGTCGGGGTGTGGTGGCGTGGGCACGCGGGCGGCGAGGGCCAGTGCGCCGACGATCAGCGCGGGCGGCACGTTGAGGAAGAAGACGGCCCGCCAGCCGAACTGGGCGGAGAGTGCCCCGCCGAGGACCGGGCCGACCGCGGCCGAGAGGCCGATGGCACTGGTGCGGAGGGCCAGGGGCATGGCGAGCCGGTCCGGTGGATACGTGGCGCGCAGCATGCCCAGGGTGGCCGGTTGCAGCAGCGCACCGAAGACGCCTTGCGCGATGCGCAGCGCGATCACCCAGCCGATGCCGGGCGCCAGTCCGATCCCCGCGGATGCGGCGCCGAAGCCCAGGATGCCGAGGGCGAAGATCCGTTGGTGGCCGTAGCGGTCGCCGAGCCGGCCGGCGAGGACGAGCAGGCCGGCCACGGCGATGAGGTAGCCGGTGCTGGTCCACTGGACCTGTACGAACGAGGCATGCAGGTCCCGTTGGAGGGCCGGCTGGGCGATGGTCAGTACGGTGCCGTCCAGGGCCACGATCACCGCGCCGGTGATGCTCCCGGTGAGGATGAGACGGCGGTGGCGGCCGGAGGCGAGGCGGTGGGGCCGGTGGTCGTCGCGCGAATCGGCGGGCGGACGGCTTCCGGCGTCAGCAGCACCGTGGCCCGTTACGGAGCGACCACTGTCGCCGTGCCTCCTCGAGGAGCGCAGCGGGGCGGTCATCGGGACTCCGGTCCGAGGTGCGCGTCCAGGGCGGCGCGCAGCAGCGGTTCGATGTCGTCGGAGCCGGTGGCGAGCGGGAGGCTGCCCCATCCCCACAGCTGGGCGATGCCGTGCAGGTTCGCCCACAGGGCGCCCGCCACCACCGGGGGCGGCGTGTCCGCGGGCGGCCGTATCCGGGCGATCAGGTCCACGAGTACCTGGAAGAGCGGGAGGCTGGTGTCCCGTAGGCCGAGCCGGTTGCTCTCCAACAGGTCGTGACGGAACATCAGCTCGTACATGCCGCGCTCGGACAGCGCGAAGTCGAGGTAGGTGCGGGCGAGCGAGGTGAGCCGGGCGCGGGGCGACGCGTCGTCGCCGTCGAGCACCTCGGCGGTCCGGGCGGCCAGGTCGGCGAAGCCCCGGCGGGCGATCGCGGAGAGCAGGTCGAGGTGCGTCGGGAAGTAGCGGCGCGGGGCACCGTGCGAAACCCCTGCCCGGCGGGCGATTTCCCGCAGTGACAGCGCTTGCACGCCCTCGCCGGCCACCAGCTCGACACCCGCCTCGACCAGGCGGGCGCGCAGGCCCTCGTCCTGGGCGGGTTCCTCGCCCTGGGCGGGTTCCTCGTTCGCGGAGTTCACAGGGGTAGGCATAGACACTGTCTACCAGGTGGCTGTAGACAGTGTCTACAGCTATCGAGGGAAGGGCGGACATGACGACGCCGGCCGCCGCGCCCCGTGGGGGCGAGCGCGACGGCCGGCGTGGAGAACGGGAGGCCGAGGTCCTACTCGACGACCTTCAGCAGCTTGTTGGGCGTTCCCTGACCCGGGTTGGTGATCTTGTCGGCGGTGGCGCCGTCGGTCAGCGCCTTCTCGACGTCGGCGGGCTTGGCGTCCTTGTGGCCCGCCAGGTAGACCGCGGCGGCACCGACCACATGCGGGGTCGCCATCGACGTACCCGAGATGGTCTTGGTGGCGTCATCGCTGCTGTTCCAGTCCGACGTGATGTCGGAACCGGGGGCGTAGATGTCCACCGCGCTGCCGAAGTTGGAGAAGTCGGACTGCTCGTCCTTGTTGGTGCTGGAGGCCACCGTGATGGCCTCCTTGACGCGCGCCGGGGAGCTCTGGCCCGCGTCGCTGGACTCGTTGCCCGCCGCGACACCGAAGGTGACACCGGAGTCGATGGCCTTCTTCACGGCCGCGTCGAGCGCCTCGTCCGCGCCACCACCCAGGGACATGTTGGCGACCGAGGGGCCCTTGTGGTTCTTGGTGACCCAGTCGATGCCGGCGACGACCTGCTCGGTGGTGCCGGAGCCCTGGCCGTCCAGGACCTTGACGGCCACGATCTTGGCCTTCTTGGCGACGCCGTGCGCCTCACCGGCGATGGTGCCGGAGACGTGGGTGCCGTGACCGTTGTCGTCCTCGGCCTTGTTGCTGCCGTCGATGGCGTTGAAGCCGTACGACGCGCGGCCGCCGAAGTCCTTGTGGCTGATGTGGACGCCGGTGTCGATGACGTACGCGGTGACGCCCTCACCCGCGCTGTCGGGGTAGTTGTACTTCTTGTCGCCCTGGGTGTCCTTCTGGTCGATGCGGTCCAGGCCCCACGACGGCGGGTTGTCCTGGGTGGCGTCGATGTGGAACTTCTTGTTCTGGACGACCTTGTCGACGGCCGGGTCGGCGGCGAGGTGCTTGGCCTCCTCGGCGCTCAGGCCGTTGGCCGAGAAGCCGTCGATGGCGGAGGAGAAGGTGCGCTTCACCTTGCCGCCGTACTTGGAAGCGAGATCGCCGCTCTCGGCCGTACGGACCGACTTCTTCAGCATGACGATGTAGCTGCCGTTCACGGCGCCCTTGGCCTGGGCGCCGTAGATCTTGCCTTCGGCGGGGGCGGGCGACGCGCCCGCGGTCACCGCGGTGACGGTGGCGATACCAGTCGCGGCAACCGCGGCGGCTATCGCCGTGACGAGCCGCTTCTTGCTGGAACGCTTGTGAGCCATTGCGAGGGTTCTCCTCGTTCGTGGTGTGGGGGGAAAGCGTTGCGCCAACAGCCCTTGGACACAGGAAAATCTGCGTCGGGCTGACTCGAAACCCTGTCTGATTGGTGGATCCAATTTCAAGGGAGACCCCGTCGTGTGAGATAGGCAACAACCCTGTAAAACTGCAAAAGGTCCCAGAACTGGTCAAAGCAAGCGGCCGACTTGAAGCAAGGCGACTCAACTCCGTTTACGTTCGTGTAATGGGGGGAAACCGACGACCTCTTGCCGGAAGTCCCTCTCGCCCTGCGCCGCTGCTACAACTCCGTTGCCCGCGCGGCGATTTCGGGGCCATTCGGCAAAAGGCCCCAACCCCTCAGCGCTGGTACCGCGCCAGGACCAGATTGCCGTCCCTGACAAGCCGTTTGCGGAGGGTGTCGAGGTCGATCGCGCCGCTGTAGTACTCCTGCAGGCCCGGGGTGGCGATCTTGTCCTTCCACTCCGGGTAGCCGCGGACGGACTGGGCCGGGGCGGAGCGCAGGGTTGCGGCGAGCGCGGTGCCGGTCGCCCAGTCGTACCGCCGCACCCGGAGCGCGGGGTTCCGTAGCGCCTCCTGGCCCGTCGGCAACATCCAGTCGCCCAGGGCCAGTCGGACCATGTTCGGCGGCCGGAGGAAGAAGTCGAGGAACGCCATCGCCTCCTCCTTGTACGGGCAGTCCGCGGCGATCGACAGGGTCTGCGGGCTCACGCCCTGGTCCTGCGTCGTTCCCTTCGGGGCCGGCAGCACCGTCCAGTCGAAGCCCTCGGGGGCCTGCTGGGCGATCTGCTGGCGGTACGAGAAGCCGAGCGGCACCATGGCGTAGCGCCCGGCGAAGAAGCCGGGGAGGGTGTCGGATCCGCCCATGCCCAGCGTCGTGCGGGCGGCGGTGCGGTCGACGTTCACCTGGTCGTGGATGATCCGCGGCACCACCTGGTCGACGGCGTCGAAGCGGACCTGCACCCTGCCGTCCGGGCGGCGGTGGAAGACCCGGCCGCCGGTGGACAGCGAGAGGTTGAGGGTGGCCGAGACCGGTTCCTTCAGCGGCCAGGCCACGCCGTGGTCGGTGCCACGGGTCAGCCGCTGGGCCGCCTCCGCGAACTCCTCCCAGGACCAAGGCTCTTCCGGGGTGGGGAGGCGGACGCCGGAGCGGTGGAGTTTCGCACGGTTGGCCACCAGTACCCGTGGTTCCTGGAGGAACGGGACGCCGTATATACGGCCGTCGAAGGTGGCGGTCTCCCAGCTGTGGCCGGGGATGTCCGCCTTGAGGCGGTCCGGCAGGAGGGAGGTGAGGTCGGCCAGGTCGCCACCGTAGGCGAAGTCCGCGAGGTCGTCGGAGGCGTCATGGATGATGTCCGGCGCCTCGCCGCCCTCGAAGGAGGTCAGCAGCTGGTCGTGGACGGTCGACCAGGCGCCCTGGACGTACTGCACCTGGACGGTGGGGTGCCGGCTGTTCCACTCGGCGACCAGTTGTTCATTGGCCTTGACGGAGTCCTGCTGCCAGGCCAGCGACTGGAAGCGCAGGGTGATCCGGCCACCGGAGCCGCGCCGCGGGCGGTCGGCGGAGCAGCCCGGGAGCAGAGCCGCGGCCGGCAGCGCGGCGGCGGCCGCCAGCAGTCCCCGGCGGCTCCATCGGGCGGGGGGCCCGGGCACACGGGCGGCGGGCATCAGCTCTTCACCGCCCCGGCGAGCATGCCGCCGGTGATCCGGCGCTGGATGACGGCGAACAGCAGCAGGCCGGGGAGGGTGGCGAGCAGCGCGGCGGCGGCCAGCGGCCCGAGGTCGGCGACGCCCTCCGTACCGAGGAAGTGGGTCAGCACCACCGGGAGCGTCTGTTTTTCGGGCGACTTGAGCAGGACCAGGGCGAAGAAGAACTCGTTCCAGGCGGTGAGGAAGGCGAACAGCGCGGTGGCGACGATGCCCGGGGCGAGCAGCGGGCCGGTGACGGACCGCAGCGTACGGAGCCGGCCGGCGCCGTCGACGGCCGCCGCCTCCTCCAGTTCGCGGGGGACGGCCCGGACGTAACCGGTGAGCATCCACAGGGCGAACGGCAGCGCCCAGACCACGTAGACCAGGATCAGCCCGATCCGGGAGTCGACCAGGTGGAGTCCCTTGAGGATCAGGAACAGCGGGATGATCACCAGCACCAGGGGGAACGCCTGGCTGACGACGACCCAGCCGGTGGCCGCCCGGGCGAGGCGGGTGCGGTGACGGGCGAGGACGTACGCCATCGGGGTCGCCAGCACGACGGCGAGCAACGCGGAGACCGCCGCGGCCAGCAGGCTGTTGCCCGCGGCGGCCAGCAGCGGCTGCTGGTCGAAGGCTTGCCGGAAGTTCTCCAGCGTGGGCGCCTCGGGGATCCAGGTGGGGTGGGCGGCGGCCAGCTCGCGCGGCGGTTTGAAGGCGGTGGAGACCAGCCAGAGGAAGGGGAGGGCGAGGAAGGCGAGATAGCCGAGGAGCGCGGCGTACTGGCCGGTGCGGGTGGCGGTGCGGCGGAGTGCGGTCATCGGTCCTCGTCCCCCTTCAGCCGGCCGGCCAGATAGAGGGCCAGCAGGACGGAGATCACCGCGACCATCGCCAGGCCCATCGCGGCGGCGTACCCGAACTGCCCGTAGCGGAACGCCTCTTCGTACGCGAAGAGCATCGGCAGTCGCGTACGGCCACCGGGGCCGCCGTCGGTCAGCACGAAGACCAGGGCGAAGGAGTTGAAGTTCCAGATGAAGTTCAGGGCGGTGATGGCGAGGGCGACCGGCCGGAGGGCGGGCCAGGTGACGGTGCGGAACCGGCGCCAGGCGCCCGCGCCGTCGAGGGCCGCGGCCTCGTGCAGTTCGGGCGGCACGTTCTGCAGGCCGGCCAGCAGCGTGACCGTGGTCTGCGGCATCCCGGCCCAGACGCCGACGACGAGGACCGCGGGCAGCGCGGTGGCCAGGCCGCTGAGCCAGTCCCGTCCCTCGGCTCCGGACAGGCCGAGGCCGCGCAGGGTCTCGTTCAGCACACCGGCGTCGGGGTGGTAGACCAGCCGCCACATGATGCCGACGACGACCTCGGGCATCGCCCACGGGATGATCGCCAGCGCCCGGGCCAGCCAGCGCAGCCGGAGGTTCAGGTTGAGCAGCAGGGCCAGGCCGAGGGCGAGCAGGAACTGCGGGACGGTGACACCGAACGCCCAGATCAGCCCGATCCGGAAGGAGTCCCAGAACAGGGAGTCGTGGAGCAGGTCGGAGAAGTTGAGCAGTCCGACGAATCCGGTGGATCGGGTCCGGCCCGACTGGGCGTCGGTGAACGCCAGGCCGATGCCGTACAGCAGCGGTCCGACACTCAAGACCAGGATCGGGAGCAGTGCGGGCAGTACCAGGAACCAGACGCCGTGGTCGCGCCGGGGCCGGCCGGCGCGGCCGGGGCCCGCCGTGGTGGACCGCCGCGCCACCGCGGTCGGCGCTGCTGCCATCGTTCGGACCCCCCGTCCCCGTGCCTCTCCCCCGGTGGCCGCTCCCCTGTCCGGCCGCCGTCATCGTCGTGAGAGCGGCTGCCGCCGTCAAGGTCCCGGCCGGATTCCGTGCAGGGTCTCCCCACCCGGGACACCAGGGGCACCTGCGACACTGAGGGCCGGTACGCATCGCAGGAGGCAGCACCATGACCGAACCGAGCCCGGCCGCCTTCACGGAGGCGCGCGCCCGGGACGTACTCGCCGCGGCCGGGCGCCCGGAGGCGGCGGCCTCCGGGCGCCCGGAGGCGGCGGCCGACGCCCGGCTGCTCGCGCTCGGCGAGAACGCCGTCTTCGCCCTCGGCGAGCGCGGTCCGGTCGTACGGGTGGGCCGCAGCGCCGACCTCCTGGAACGCGCCGAGCGGGAACTGGCGGTGGCCGAGTGGCTGGCGGCCGAGGGCGTGCCGGCCGTGCGGGCCGCGGAGCCGGTGGCCACGCTCGTCGACGGTCATCCCGTGACGTACTGGCAGCGGCTGCCGGAGACCGTCCGGCCGGCCGGTCCCGAGGATCTCGCCGCGCTGCTCAAGCTCGTCCACGCGCTGCCGGAGCCGCCCTTCGCACTCCCCCGCCGCGAGCTGCTCGGCGGTGTCGAGCGGTGGCTGCGGCTGGCGGGTGACGCCGTATCGGCGCCGGACGCGGAGTACTTGCGCGGGCGCCGGGACGCCTTCGCGGCGGCCGCCACGGCGCTGGAGCCGCATCTGCCGCGCGGGCCGATCCACGGCGACGCGCTGACCCGCAACGTGCATGTCGGGCCCGACGGGCCGGTGCTCGTCGACCTGGAGACCTTCTCCTTCGACCTGCGGGAGCACGACCTGGTCGTGATGGCGCTGAGCCGGGACCGCTACGGCCTGGCCGCGGACGCCTACGACACCTTCGTGTCCGTCTACGGCTGGGACGTACGGGACTGGGAGGGCTGTGCCGTGCTGCGCGGGTCGCGGGAGACCGCGAGCTGCGCCTGGGTGTCCCAGCACGCGCCCGGCAACCCGGCGGCGCTGAAGGAATTCCGGCGCCGGATCGCCTCCCTGCGCGAGAAGGACGCGACGGTGCGGTGGTACCCCTTCTGACCCGGCGTCGCGGGGCCCGGCTGTGCCCCGCGCCGGCCCGGCACCGCTGCGACCGGCCGTCGCCTGCCCCGGCCCGGCGGCCGCCGGATCAGACCCTCGTCGCCTGATACGGGATCAGCGGCCAGGCCGGCTCGACTATCGCCTCCGGGTCGGTGCGCCGCAGATAGGCCTGGAAGGAGGCGGCCTGCTCGGCGGCCGCCTCTTCCTGGAGGGCGTGCAGCGCACGCGGCGACGGAAGGGCGACGGCCGGATACCGCTCACCGATGCGCCGGGCCACCCCGGCCGCGGCCGCGGCGTCGGCGCCCGCCTCGTGTGCGCCCTCCAGCCGGACGCCGTAATGACCGCAGAGCGCCTGCAGCGCGCGGCGTCCCTTGCGGAAGCGGTCCACGTGCTTGTCGAGCACCAGCGGGTCGATGACCGGCGCGGGGGCGCGCCCGAGCCGCTCGGTCAGGGTCCGTACGCCGTGGCGCCGGCACTCGCGGTCCAGGAGGGAGAGGTCGTAGCGGGCGTTCATCACCACGAGGGGGGTCTCCGCGCGCAGGGCCTCGGCCAGCGCCTCGGTGATCTCCTCTATCGCGGTCGCCGGCGGGCGACCGTGCATCTGGACATATGCGGTTGAAATGCCGTGAATGGCCGCGGCTTCCTCGGGTATCGGCACTCCCGGGTCGAGCAGCCAGGTCCGCTTCCCGGCCACCCGGCCGTCCCCCTCCAGCCGGATCAGGGCGGCGGTGACGATGCGGTCCTGCTCGACGTCCGTGCCCGTGGTCTCCAGGTCGAAGCCGACCAGCAGTTCCTGATGCCAGCTCATGCCGGTACCTCACTTCGCCCGGCCCGGCCCGCGCCCGGCGCGTCCCTTACCGTGCCGAGCTCGCCACGCTCGCTCATGCGGCCTCCTTCGGTGGTACTTCCCCCGTTGCTCCGCCACTCTCCCACGCACCACTGACAATCGACCGGCCGCCCGTCCCCGCCCGGCGGACCGGCCCGCGGAGAGAATCGCGAGCCGGGCACGATCGGGGCGGCGTCCCCCTAGGCTGGCCGCATGGACCTACGGCTGGCAGGGCGCGCGGCGCTGGTGACGGGCAGCAGTTCGGGGATCGGGGCGACGATCGCCGAGACGCTGGCGGACGAGGGGTGCGAGGTCCTCGTCCACGGCCGCAACGCGGGGGCCGCGGCGGCCGTCGCCGAGCGGGTCGCGGCGCGCGGCGTGCGGACGGAAGTGGTGCTCGGCGATCTGACGGAACCGGGCGTGGCGGAGCAGATCGCCCTGACCGCACGGGACTTCGGGGTCCAGATCCTCGTCAACAACGCCGGGCCGTTCGCCGAGCACGACTGGGAGAGCTCCCGGGCGTCCGACTGGCGGGCCGCCTTCGAGGGGAACGTGCTGCCCACGGTGCGGGTCAGCCAGACGCTGCTGCCGTCCTTGCGCGCGCACGGCTGGGGCCGGGTCATCACCATCGGCAGCCGGGCCGTGCGGACGCCGCTGCCCAACATGGTGACGTACTCCGCCGCCAAGGCCGCCGTGGTGAACATGACCACGAGCCTGGCCCGGCACCTCGCCGGGACGGGGGTCACCGCGAACTGCGTGAGTCCCGGGGTGATCGTCAGCCCGTCGATGTACCGGATGTTCGAGGAACGGGCGGCGGACTCGACGGACGAGGGGAACGGCGCCACCGCGACCGCGAAGGCGGTGGGCCCCGTCGACGAGGCGGACATCGTCGCCGCGTACGCCGCGAACCCGACCGGGCGGCTGGGGCGCCCGGAGGACATCGCCTCCGCGGTCGCCTATCTGGCGAGCCCGCGCGCCGATTACGTCAACGGGATCGAGCTGCGGGTGGACGGCGGGATCACGGGGACTCCGTAGAGGTCCTCCGCCACCAGTTCCTCCGGGGTCCTCTCCGCCCCGTGCGCGTACGCCGCGTCGAAGGCCCTCGCGCCCAGCCCGGCGCGCGCGGCGGTCGTGCTGCGCGTCACGTCCGCGCGTTCCGCGGCCGGCTGGGGTGCGCCGGCCGCGGCGCGCAGGGCGTCCGCCGCACCGAGCAGTCGGGCCGCGGAGGCGAGGTGCCCGGCCAGCGTCCGGGCGCCGGCCAGGCCCTCCAGGGCCATGGCGACGGCGCGGGGGTCGCCGGTGGCGCGGGCCGCGGCGAACCCGTCGAGGTGGTGCCGGTGGGCGGTGGCGGCGTCGCCCCGGAGTTCGGCGAGGAACCCCAGTTCGGCCAGGACGAACGCGGTTCCCGGGTCGCCCTCCCGGCCCCGGCACCACTCCAGCCAGGGCAGCAGATGCGCCTCCGCCTCGTCGAGGCGGCCCTCCCTCCTGGCGCCGAGGGCGAGTCCGCACTCGGCGAACATCTCGCCGCGCCGGTGGGACTGTTCGGCGGCCAGCCGCAGCGCCCGCTCGTGGTGCTCCCGGGCGGCCGCCAGGTCGCCGGTCAGCAGCGCGATCCGGCCGAGCCCGGAGAGCTTGTACGAGACCTGGATCCGCAGGCCCAGCTCCTCGGCGCTGCGCAGTCCCTCCTGGTGGAGCCGGGCCGCGCGGCCGTAGTCGCCGGTGATCTCGGCGATCGCGGCCAGGGCGTCGCCGGCCTGCAACTGGCCCCAGCGGTCGCCCAGTTCGGCGAAGAGCGCGACGCTCTCCTCGGCGGCGCGGCGGCGGGCGGGCAGGTCCTCGCCGCCGGTGCCCTGGGCGCGACTGCTGAGCGCCGCCGCGGTGCCCCAGCGGTCGCCGAGCGCACGGAACGCGGTCAGCGCCCGCACCATCCGGTCCGCCGCCAGGTCCGGGTCGCCGAGGCCGACTTGGGCGTAGCCGAGGAACCACTGGGCCCAGGCGCGTTCGCCGGGGTCGTCGTGGGCTTCGTAGCGGCGGAGAACGGCGGCCGCCCGGGTCACCGGGTCGGCGTCGCCGCCGGCCAGGGAGGCCATGCCGACCTGCCAGGCCGCCGCCCGCAGCCGCCGGCCCTCCGGGACGTCCGGATGGTCCCCTTCGGACGCGGTCAGTGCCGCGTCCAGCGAGCGGCCCGCCTCCGCGAGCCGGCCGCGCAGGAACCAGTACCAGGCCAGGGCGTTCACCAGCCGGAGCGCCCGGTCCGCGGCGCCGTCCGCGACCGCGCCGTCCAGGGCGCCACGCAGGTTCGCGGTCTCCTGGTCGAGCCGCTCCAGCCACTCCCGCTGGGCCGCCCCGTACAGCAACGGGGCTGCCTGCTCCGCCAGTTCGGTGTAGTGGAGCTGGTGACGCCGGCGTACCGCGGACAGCTCACCGGCCTCCCGGAGGCGTTCCAGGCAGTACGCGGCGACGGTCTCCAGGAGGCGGTAGCGGGTCCCGTACGGCGTCCGGGCGACCGCCACCAGCGAGCGGTCCACGAGCCTGGCCAGCAGCTCCAGCACGTGCTCGCGGGCGATGCCGTCGCCGGCGCAGACCCATTCGGCGGCCTCCAGGGTGCAGCCGTCGGCGTGCACGGCCAGCCGGCGCAGCACGGTGCGTTCGGGGCCGGGCAGCAGCTCCCAGCTCCAGTCGATCATGGCGCGCAGGGTCTGCTGGCGGGGTGGGGCGCCGCGCCGGGCGGCGGCCGGCAGCCGGAACCGGTCGTCGAGCCGGGCGCTCAACTCCCGTACGCCCAGCACCCGGACGCGGGTGGCGGCGAGTTCCAGGGCGAGCGGGATGCCGTCCAGCCGGCGGCAGATCTCGGCGACCGCGGGGGCGCTCCCGGCGTCCAGCACGAAGCCGGGGTCGGCGGCGCCCGCGCGGGCCGCGAACAGGGCGATCGCACCGTCCGGGGCCAGCGGCGGCACGGGCCGGATCCGCTCGCCGGCCAGGCCCAGCGGTTCCTGGCCGGTCACCAGGACGCGCAACCGCGGTGCCGCTGCCAGGAGTTCGGCGGTGACCTCGGCGGCCGCGTCGACGAGGTGCTCGCAGTTGTCCAGGACCAGCAGCAGGCGTTTGCCGCGGACGGCCGCGACCAGGCGCTCGGCCACCGGTCCGGCCGCCGCGCCCTCCTGGACGCCGAGCACGGCCAGTACCGCCTCGGCGACCTCCGCGGCGGTGCACTTGGCGCGGCGGCCGTGGTCCGGGTCGTCCGGGCGGCCGAGGGCGGCCAGCTCCACCAGCCAGATGCCGTCGGGGAAGTCGCCGGCCAGCCGGCCGGCGGTCTCCAGGGCGAGGCGGGTCTTGCCCACCCCGCCGGGGCCGGTGAGCGTCACCAGGCGGTGGTCGGCCAGGGTCTGGCCGACCTGGCGTACCGCGTCCTCGCGGCCGAGGAGTTCGGTGAGCGGGGTGGGGAGGTTGGTGCGGGGCCGGGGGTGTGGGTCCGGCTGCGCGCCGGGGGTGTGCGCCGGTGCCGTGATGGCCGCCGGCCGGGGCTGCCAGGGTTCCTGGCGCAGGATCGCCTGGTGGACCGCGGTCAGTTCGGCGCCGGGGTCGACGCCCAGTTCCTCGGCCAGCCGGGTGCGGATCTCGCCGTAGGCGGCCAGCGCCTCGCTCTGCCGGCCGGACCGGTACAGGGCGGTCAGCTGGAGCGCGCGCAGCCGTTCCCGGAGCGGGTGCCGGGCCACGAGGGCGGCCAGTTCGCCGGTCAGTGCGGCGTGCTCGCCCAGTTCCAGGCGGGCCGCGGCGTGCTCCTCCAGGGCGGTCAGCCGCTGCTCCTCCAGGGCCTCGGCCACCGGGCGGACGAGGTCGTCGTCCGCGAAGCCGGCGAACGCCGGGCCCTGCCACAGGTCCAGCGCCTCGGTGAGCAGCCCGGCCCGGTCCGCCGCGGAACGGGCGGTCCGGGCGCGGGTGGTGAGCGCGGTGAAGCGGCCGGCGTCGAGGGCGTCGGCGGTGATGTCCAGCCGGTAGCCGGGCGGGGCGGTGGCCACCAGTTTGCGGGCGCCGGGTTCGGCGGTGTCCAGGGCGCGGCGGAGCTGGGAGACCTTGCTCTGCAGGGACGCGGTGGGGTGGGCGGGCGGCCGCGGGCCCCAGAGGTGCTCGATCAGCCGGTCGGCGGAGACCGGACGGCCGTGGTGCGCCAGGAGGGCGGCGAGCAGGGCCCGTACCTTCTTCTCCGGGACGGGGGCGGGGCGGCCGTCGGCGGACCGCACGTCCAGAGTGGCCAGTACGCGGAACTGCATACGCACAACCGTACGAGGTACGTCAGGAAACCGGCCGGGAGTCCGCCCAGATGCCCTCGAACTCCTCCCGGTAGGTCTCGAACAGCCCGTGGTCGCCGTCGCGGCCGTCCCGGGCGTCCTGGCGGACGATGTCCCGGGAGCCGCCGCGCAGGACGAAGACCGGGGATTCCATGCCGCGGCTCTTGCGGAGGTACGGCTGGATGACGGCCAGGCCGTCCGGGCCGTCGCCGTCGACGAGGTAGGCGGTGAACCGCGGGGTCTCGTCGAAGACCTGGATCTCGAAGGCGCCGGGGTCGCGCAGCCGGGCCCGCACCCGCCGCATGTGCAGGATGTTCATCTCGATGGAGCGGCTCATCTCGCCCTTCTTCAGGCCGATTTCCCGCTCCCTGCGGCGGACCGCGCTGCTCGCCGGGTTGAGGAAGAGCAGCCGGACCCGGCAGCCGGATTCGGCGAGCCGGACCAGGCGGCGGCCGGAGTAGTTCTGGACGAGGAGGTTGAGCCCGATGCCGACGGCGTCGAGCCGGCGGGCGCCGCCGAAGAGGTCCTCGGCGGGCAACTGCCGCTGGAGGCGCACCCGGTCGGGGTGGACACCGATGACGTCGGCGTAGCGGTCACCGACGAGGTCCTCGACGGCGTCGATGGGCAGTCGCCCGGAAATGCGGGTGCCGGCACCGGAGCCGAGTATGTCCAGCAGCCGGGCGGAGGCGCGCTCGGCCTGGGCGAGGACGGTCTCGGAGAGCGCGCGGTTGCGGGAGACGATGTTGCGGGCGACCTCCAGCTCGTCGAGGGCCAGCTCGACCTCCCGGCGGTCGTCGAAGTACGGCTCGAAGCAGGGCCAGTGCTGGACCATCAGTTCGCGGAGTTGCGGCAGCGTCAGGAAGCTGACGATGTTGTCGTCCGCGGGGTCGAGGAGGTAGCCCTTGCGGCGGCTGACCTCGCGGACCGCGACGGCCCGTTGCACCCATTCCTGACCGGCGGGTCCGGCCGCGGCGATCACCCATTCGTCGCCGTGCACCGGCTCGTAGATGGGCCGCAGCACGGCCGCCACCACGGCCCGCAGCCGCTGCTCGACGAGATTCAGCCAGATGCAGGCGCGGCCGGCCCGGCGGGCACGGGTGCGCACCTCGCTCCACGCCTCGGCGCCCCAGTCCAGTTCCGCCCCGATCTCCAGCGGTCGTGCCAGGGACACCGCGCCGGGTGGTGCGTCGACGGAGCCGCCTTCATGCCCCTCATGACTCTCGTCACCAGGGGGCAACTCCAGCCCGCCGCTCACCTGCCACCGCCTTCCGAACCCCCGTGCCAACGATCAAGGCAGACTACTGCGGTGCGGGAGGCGGTGCAGCAGGATGGGTCGAGTCGTCTACCAACTCCCCTTATTCATAGTGCCCGTTGTGACCGGCGAGGGCGGGCGGAGTGAGCGGATTCATAGCCGTGACGTCGCGTGGGACCAGCTGGAAGCCCTGCCAGTGCACGGGCATCGGCTCCTGGTCCTCGTCCCTGGCGATGTGGTGGAACCCGATGTTGACCCACGCGATGGGGTGTTTCAGCGGCTGTCCGTTGACCCAGGCGTCGACGCTCCGGCCGGTGCGGGGGCCGCAGTTGGCCAGGTTGTTGCTGGCGAACCGCTCGCAGCTGTTGTAGTCCGTGAAATAGACGTCGTGCCGGGTGTAACCGCGGCCGGTGTACTTGCTGGTGTGGCCCGGCACGATCTCGTACGAGCGCGGATGTCCGTCCTTGTTGCGGCCGTTCGGGCTGACCACCCGCCACCAGCGCATCGGTCCGGCGTCGCCGGCGAGTTCTCGGGTGACGGGGGTACGGGTGGTGCGGATGGTGGGCGTGTTGCCGCCGCGGCGGGTGGTGGTGGCCGAATCGAACTGCTCGACCTTGTTGCCGGAGGATCCGCCCAGGCCGAAGTCGAGGCGCCAGAAGACGTTGTGGCTGTGGCTGGTGGCGTAGTCCTTGGCGCCCTTCCCGAGCGGCATGCCGCGGCCGTCGCCGGCGTCGTAGTCACCGGGTGAGAGGGTGCCGGTGGCGCCGACCTGGAACGTCATGGTGCCGTCGCCGGCGAACCGCCATTCGGTGAGGTACTCGTACCAGCCGACCTTGTTGACGGTGTAGACCAGCAGGTCCTGGCCCTGGAGCTGGTAGGTCGGGGCGTTCTCGCCGGGGTAGGGGCCCATGCGGTAGGCGTGGCCGCGGGCGCGGGTGGTGGTGCACAGGCCGCTGACGTCGGGGTGGGCGGGGTCGTAGGCACCGGGCACCCGGACGGTCTTGACGGTGCCGCCGGGGCACTCGGCGGGGGTGAGCTTCTGCAGTCCCTGGGCGAAGCCCTGGCCGGTGAGGTCGTCGTACTCGTTCCTGCCGTCGTCGTAGGGGACGTGGATCTGGCCGAGGCGGGCGCTGGTGAGCACCTTGAGCGGGGCGGGTTCGCCCTTGGGCTGGTACGAGACGTCGTCCAGGACCAGGCCGGCGTTGCCCTCGTAGTGCCAGCACATCCGCCAGGTGGTGCCGCCGTCCAGGGTCCGGGTGATACGGAACGCGGCGGAGCAGGGCGGGGCGGGCGCGGCGGCGCGGGCGGCGGGGGCTTCGGGGGCGGCCTGGACGGCCGGGGCGGTCAGCAGGGCGGTCGCGGCGAGCAGTAGCGGGGCGGCGGCGAGCGCGGTGGTGCGCCGGCGGATGCGGGCGCCGGCGGTGCGGCTTCCGGGCATGGTGGCGGCTCCGGGGAGAGGCGTGGCGGTGGCGGGCGCGGTCAGCCGAGGCGGGCGACGGTGCGGGCGCTGAGGTCGATGACGAGGCGGCGGGTGTCGATCCACGGGCCGTTCTTGACCTTGGTGAAGAGGCGGACGCAGCGGTGCGGGCCGCAGGCGGCCAGGGCTCCCGGGGCGTCGCCCTCGGCGCGGCCGCGGTAGACGAAGCCGGTGACCGCCAGCGGGTCGGGTCCGGTGAGGTCGTGGCCGGTGGCCTGGCGGAAGTCCTGCCGCAGTCCGGCGCCGAGCGGGTCGGCGATCAGCAGCCGGGCCGCCTCGACCGCCTCGGCGTGGCTGGGCGGCGGCTGGACGCCGCGCTGGGTGTCGGTGGCCTCCACCTCGGAGGTGGTCAGGTTGACCGTCGTGGTGACGTAGCCGTCGGTCGCGTAGTCGTAGAACGAGACCAGGGCGCGGCGCGGCGGGTCGGCCAGCCCGGCTTCCGCGGGCCGGCGTTCGGCCAGATCGGTGAGGAGCGGTTCGGGCCCCGGGCGGCCGGTGACGTTCCTGGCGGCGTTGCGCAGGGCGCGCGGCTGCGCGAGGTCCCGGGCGCGCCGGAGCTCGTCGTCGGTGAGCGGATCGCGTCCGTGGCCGCGTACGCCCTGGGTGCCGGCCGGCTCGACGACGCCCGGCGGCGGCGCGCCCGGATCGCGTCCCTGGGCCGGGGCGCCGGCCTCGGCCGGCCGGGTGGCCGTCGTGCCGGTGGCGCCGGCGCCGGCGGGCAGGGTGACGGCAGCCATGGCGGCGGTACCGGTGAGCGCCAGGGCGGCGCCGGCGACGGCCTTCCCGAGGTGGCGGTGCAGGAGTCGGTGCACGGTTCCCCCCTGCTGTCACGTCCGTGACATGCGGTAGCGGTCCCCCGTCGGTCCTCCAGTAGGACGACCATTAGGACGATCCGACATCCCGACGGGTTGCCACCATTCAGCGGGAATCTCGCGAAAATCCCTCTGTGAGGGACAAGTTGCGACAAGTTGGGGAAGGAATTCCCCTCGGTCCGCGGACGTGTGTCGTGGAGTCGCCGCAGCGCCCGACGAGAAAGTGGAAGAGTCTACGCATGCAGGTCTGGCCGGGACAGATGTATCCGCTGGGTGCCACCTATGACGGGGCGGGCACCAACTTCGCGGTGTTCTCCGAAGCCGCGAACCGCATCGAACTGTGTCTGCTGCACGACGACGGCTCGGAGACCGCCGTCGAGCTGCGCGAGAGTGACGCCTTTGTGCGGCACGCCTATCTTCCGGGGGTGATGCCGGGACAGCGCTACGGATTCCGGGCGCACGGTCCCTACGAACCGCAGCGGGGCAACCGCTGCAACTCCGCGAAACTGCTGCTCGACCCGTACGCCCGGGCCATGAGCGGGGTGATCGACTGGGACGAGGCGGTCTACGGCTACCACTTCGGGCGGCCCGAGGTCCGCAACGACCTGGACTCGGCGCCGCACACCATGGCCTCCGTGGTGGTCAATCCGTACTTCGACTGGGGCGACGACCGTCCGCCGCGCACCGCGTACCACGAGACCGTGCTCTACGAGGCCCATGTGAAGGGCCTGACGATGTGCCATCCGGAGCTCCCCGACGAGCTGCGCGGCACCTATGCCGCGCTGGCGCATCCGGCGATCATCGAGCACCTGACGAAGCTCGGGGTGACCGCCCTGGAGCTGATGCCGGTGCACCAGTTCGTCCAGGACCACCGGCTGGTGGACGCCGGGCTGACGAACTACTGGGGCTACAACACCATCGGTTTCTTCGCCCCGCACAACGCCTACGCCTCCTGGGGCGACCGGGGGCAGCAGGTGCTGGAGTTCAAGACGGCGGTGCGGGCGCTGCACCAGGCCGGTATCGAGGTGATCCTCGACGTGGTCTACAACCACACGGCCGAGGGCAGCCATCTGGGGCCGACGCTGTCGTTCCGGGGGCTGGACAACGCCTCGTACTACCGGCTCTGCGACGACCGGCAGTACTACATGGACACCACCGGCACCGGGAACTCCCTGCTGATGCGCAGTCCGCACGTGCTCCAGCTGGTGATGGACTCGCTGCGCTACTGGGTGCAGGAGATGCGGGTGGACGGCTTCCGCTTCGATCTGGCGGCGACGCTGGCCCGCCAGTTCCACGAGGTGGACCGGCTGTCGTCGTTCTTCGACCTGGTGCACCAGGACCCGGTCGTCAGCCAGGTGAAGCTGATCGCCGAGCCGTGGGACGTCGGCGAGGGCGGCTATCAGGTGGGGAACTTCCCGCCGCTGTGGACCGAGTGGAACGGGAAGTACCGCGACACCGTGCGGGACCTGTGGCGGGGCGAGCCCCGCACCCTCGCGGAGTTCGGGTCCCGGCTGACGGGCTCGTCGGACCTCTATCAGGAGGACGGCCGCCGCCCGCTGGCCTCGGTCAACTTCGTGACCTGCCACGACGGCTTCACGCTGCGCGATCTGGTGTCGTACAACGACAAGCACAACCAGGCCAACGGCGAGGACAACCGCGACGGTGAGCGCTACAACCGGTCCTGGAACTGCGGTGCCGAGGGGCCGGCCGACGACCCCGGGGTGCGGCGGCTGCGGGCCCGGCAGATGCGGAACTTCCTCGCCACACTGATGTTGTCGCAGGGCGTTCCGATGCTCAGCCACGGCGACGAGTTCGGCCGCAGCCAGGGCGGCAACAACAACGCGTACTGCCAGGACAACGAGCTGTCGTGGGTGCACTGGCCGGAGCCCGCGGGCCCGGAGGAGGACAGCTACGAGGCGGACGAGGAGGACGGCGCGGAGCCGGACGAGGCGGCGGCCGCGGAGTGGGGTGACGAGGAACAGCTGGAGCTGCTGGAGTTCGTCCGGCAGATGGTGTGGCTGCGGCGCGACCACCCGGTCTTCCGGCGCCGGCGGTTCTTCCAGGGTCACCCGATCGAGGGCACCCACGACGAGCTGTCGGACATCGCCTGGTGCACCGCGGGTGGCCGGGAGATGGGGCCGCGGGACTGGCAGTCGGCGCACGCCAAGTCGCTGACCGTCTTCCTCAACGGCAGCTCGATCTCGGAGCCGGGGCCCCGCGGCGAGCCGGTCACCGACGACTCGTTCCTGCTGATGTTCAACGCCCACGACCAGGAGAAGGAGTTCACGGTTCCGGAGCACCTCGGCCGGCAGTGGCAGGTCGTGGTGGACACCGACCGGCCGCGGTCGGTCGCGGACGGCGGCGGTGCGAAGGTCAAGGCGGGCGACCGGCTGACGCTCACCGACCGGAGCATGCTGGTGCTGCAGCGGCCCGCCTAGCGGCCGCGGGCGCCGGGGCCGGGCCCCGGGTGGCGAGGGCGATGCCGAGGATCAGTACGGCGGCGCAGACGGCCACCGCGAAGGCGGCGGACGGCCCGTACGCCTCGGCGAGCCGGCCGGAGGCGGCCAGGGAGAGCGCCTGGCCGCCGACCACCGCGCTGGTGAGGAAGGCCATCGATTCGGCCAGCCGGGTGGCCGGCACCAGCCGTTCGGTCAGCCCGAAGACGGTGATCAGATGCGGGGCGATGGCCGCCCCGAGCACCACGACGACCAGGTAGAGCGCCCCCAGCGTCCGTACCCACAACAGCGGCACGGGCAGCACGAGCAGCGCCGCGGCGGCCGCCCGCCAGCGCGCCGGCAGGCCGATCCGGGACGGCAGCAGCGCCAGTGAGAGCCCGGCGGCGGCGCTCATCACGCCCATCGCGGCATAGACCAGGCCGGCCTGACCGGGCTGGTGCAGACGGGCGGTGAGGGCGGTGATGCCGGCCTGGCAGGCGCCGAAGAGGACGCCCTGCAACGCCATCGAGACGCGCATCCCGTGGACCGCCCGGGGCGTCCGGGCGCGGGCCGGCGCGACGGCGGCCGGTTGGCGTGCGGCGGGCCCGACCGCGGCCGCCGTCGGGTGCAGCGCGAACGCCGAACCGCAGACGGCCAGCAGGACCGCGGCCAGGCCGAGCGCGACGGCCGGCCGGGCGAGCGTGGCGGACAGCCCCACCAGGGCCGGGCCGAGCACGAACGACACCTCGTCCAGGGTGCCCTCGAAGGACAGCGCGGTGGCGACCGTACGGTCGTCGGCGCGGGCCCGGCGGGCCAGCGCGACCAGCCGGGTGCGGGCGAGCGGGCCGATCTGCGGCACGGCGGCCCCGGCCAGCAGCGCGAGCAGCACCAGCGGCAGGGTCCCGGCCCGGGCGAGGGCGGCGGCCACCAGGGCGGCGACGGCGAGCGCGTCGCACCAGCAGGCGGCCAGCACCACCGGCCGCTGGCCGTGCCGGTCCGCGAGCCGGCCGAGCAGCGGGCCGCCGACCGTCTGACCCGCCGCCAGGGCCCCGCCGACGAGGCCCGCGGTGGTCAGCGAGCCGCTGGTGCCGGCCACCAGCAGCAGGCTGCCGAGCTGGCACATGGCGGTCGGGAGCCGGCCGAGGAAGGACACGACGGGCAGCAGCGGCCCGCCCAGGGCGATCACCCGGCGGTAGGCGGCGACGGCGGTCATCGCCCGACGCTATCCGCCCCGGGGCTGCGCGCCGTACGCACCGGACGTACGAAGCGGCCTGCCGCACCGGCGCACCGGGTTGGAGGAAACGACGACGCCAATGCCGCGCAGCGATGACAGAACGGGCCGTCGGCGGGGTACGGGTGTTCCCATGACGGAGCCCTCGAGTGTGTCGCCGACCGCCACCTACCGGCTGCAGCTCCAGCCGGACTTCCCGTTCTCCGCCGCCGAGCGGGCGGTCCCCCATCTGGCCGCGCTGGGCGTCTCCCACCTGCACCTGTCACCGGTGCTGGAGGCCGTGCCGGGGTCCACGCACGGGTACGACGTCGTCGACCACACGGAGGTACGGGCCGAACTGGGCGGCGAGCCGGGTCTGCGGGCGCTGGCGGCGACGGCCCGGGCGCACGGCCTCGGACTGGTCGTCGACATCGTGCCGAACCACATGGCGGTGCCGGGGCCGGTGTCCTTGAACACGCCGCTGTGGGAGGTGCTGCGCGACGGCCCGGCGTCCCGGTACGCCCGCTGGTTCGACGTCGACTGGGACGGCGGGCACGACGGCCGGCTGCTGCTGCCGGTGCTGGGCGGGCGGATCGGCGACGAGGCACGGCACCTCCGCGTCGATCCGGAGGACGGGGTGCTGCGCTACCACGACAAGGTCTTCCCGCTGCGCGCCGGTACCGCGGAACTGCCGCTGCCGGACCTGCTGGAGGCGCAGTGGTACCGCCTCGCCTGGTGGCGGCTGGCCCGCACCGAACTGAACTACCGCCGTTTCTTCACCATTTCGGACCTCATCGGGGTGCGCGTCGAGGAGCCGGAGGTCTTCGAGGCGACGCACGGCACGGTGCTGCGGCTGATCCGCGAGGGCGTCATCGACGGGCTGCGCGTCGACCACCCGGACGGGCTGGCCGACCCCGCCGGCTATCTGGCGCGGCTGGGCGAGGCCACCGGCGGGCGCTGGACGGTCGTCGAGAAGATCCTCACGGGCGAGGAGCGGCTGCCCGGCAGCTGGGCGTGCGCGGGCACCACCGGGTACGACGCGCTGCGCCACATCGACGGGCTGTTCGTCTGCCCGCAGGGCGCCGGGAGACTCTTCTCCCACTACCGGGACTTCGTCACGCCGCTGGCCGACGAGGGCGGCGACTGGGAGGAGACCGTGCGCCGGGCCGCCTACGAGGTCGTCAGCCATGACCTGGCGGCCGAGGTGGAGCGGCTGGTGCGCACCGCGGCCCGGATCAGTGCGCGCGATCCGCGGCCCGGCGACCATGCGCCGTGGGCGCTGCGGCAGGCGCTCCGGGAGGTGCTGGTCCGGCTGCCGGTCTACCGGCCGTACGCGGGCGACGCCTCGCGGGCGGTGCAGGACGCGGCGATGCTGGGCCGGGCGGCGGCCGGGGCACGCACCGCGTTCCGGGTGCCCGAGGAGGCCCGGGCGGTGGACCTGGTCCACGATCTGGCGCTGGGGCTCGGCGCGGACGGTGACGCGGCGCTCGGCGGGGCTCCGGGCCCTGCCGACGGTGGCGACCGGGCCGACCGTCTCGACCGGGCCGACTTCGCCGCCCGCTTCGCCCAGACCGCGTCCGCGCTGCACGCCAAGTCCGTGGAGGACACCGCCTTCTACCGCTATCCGGTGCTGCTGTCGGCCTGTGAGGTGGGCGGCGACCCCGGTGAGCCCGCGCTCGGCCCGGAGGCGTTCCATGCCTACGGCGCCCGCATCCAGCGGGACTGGCCGGCGACCGGCACGGTGCTCTCCACACATGACACCAAGCGCAGCGCCGACGTCCGGGCGCGGATCGCGGTGCTGTCGGAATGCCCGGACCGGTGGCGGGACGTGCTGGCCGGGATGGGCGAGGACGCGGTGTGCGGCGCCGGGGCGGCTCTGCTGCCCGGTGCCGGGCCGGCCGATCCGATGGTCTCCTGGCTGGCCTGGCAGACCGCGTTCGGCCTGGGCGCACCCGCCGACGGCTCCGCGACGGTCGGCGCACCACGCGGCGACGGCTGGGGGAGGGTGGCGCCGTCAGTCCTCAAGGCGGTGCGGGAGGCCGGGCTGCGCACCTCGTGGACGGAGCCGAACGCGGAGTACGAGGAGGCGGTGACGGAGTTCGTCCGGACCGGGCCGTGCGGCCCCGCGGCCGCGCCGCTGGCCGCGCTGGCGGCGCAGCTCGCACCGCACATCCGCGCCAACGTCCTGGGCGCGGCCCTGCTGCATCTGACGATGCCGGGCGTCCCGGACCTCTACCAGGGGACCGAACTCACCTACGCCGCACTGGTCGACCCGGACAACCGGCGGCCCGCCGCCTTCCGGCCGGAGCTGCTCGCCGCACTGGACGGCGGGGCGGACGCCGGTGGGGACGGGCCGGCGGACGGCGGACCGGACGGTGGGGGCGCGCCGCTCGATCTGGCCGGTGAGAAGCTGCGGCTGACCGTCGCGGCGCTGCGGCTGCGGCGGGCGCGTCCGGAGTGGTTCGGCGCGGCCGGCTCGTACACCCCGGTGTACGCGGAGGGCCCGGCGGCCGAGCACTGTGTCGCCTTCTGCCGTACCGGGCGGGTGCTGACGGTGGTGACCCGGCTGTCGCTGCGGCTGGTGGAGACCGGCGGCTGGTGGGACACCGGGCTGCGGATGCCGCCGGGCGGCCCCTGGCGCGATGCGCTGGCCGGCCGCACCGGGCGGGAGCTTCCGGGCGGCGAGGTGGTGGGCCTGAGCGAGCTGCTGTCCCGGTCGCCGGTGGGGTTGTTCGTACGGGAGTGAGGGCCGGCCGGAGAGTGAGGGCCGGCCGGAGTGCCACCTTCCGGGTCCTTCGCCGGGGCGGGACCGGTCCGGTCCGGGCAGGTCCGGTCCGGTTCGGTCCGGTCCGGTTCGGTTCGGTCAGTTCCGCTTCGGTCAGGTCCGCTTCGGTTCGGTTCGGTTCAGGGAGCGTCCGCCGGGTCGGTGGCCGCGGGGCCGGTCGTGCGCAGGAGTTCGGTGAACTCGGCCGCCGCACCGGTGAGTTCGACCCGGGAGAAGACCGTGATGTCGCGGCGCCAGGGCGGGTCGGTGGGCACCGACGCGCAGTCCAGGCCGGTCAGTTCATGGGCCGCGGTGAGCAGCACCCCGACGCCCGCCGACGCCATCCGGACGGCGGTCGAGGTGTGCTGGGTGCGGACCGCGGTGCGCGGGGTGAAGCCGACCCGTTCGCACTCCAGGTCCAGCCAGCGCCGGCCGTCGACCATCGGCTCCAGGCTGCAGCGCACCCAGGGGCGGTCCGCCAGGTCCGCCAGCCGCACCGAGGGCCGGGCGGCGAGCGGATCGCCGCGCGGGACCACGAGCACCATGCGCTCGCGCCCGACGACGGTGACCGGCCCCGGCCAGTCCTTGGGGCGGGGCCCCAGCGCCATGTCGGCCACCCCGCGCGCCATTTGTTCCTCCAGCTCATCGGTGGTGGCGTATTCGTGCAGCACGAGGCGGACGCCGGGGCGGGACCGGGCCCAGCGGGCGCAGACCTCCGGCAGCACTCCGAGGGCGTGTGCGTGCACCGTGGCGATGTGGAGTTCCCCCGTCCGCGCGCCGCCCGCGGCCAGTGCGGCACGCCGGGCCTGCCGGGCGCTGCGCACGGCGAGTTCGGCGTGCGGGAAGTACGCCCGGCCCATCGCGGTCAGCCGTACGCCGCGCGGCATCCGCTCCAGCAGCGGGCCGCCGACCTCCCGTTCCAGTGCCTTGATCTGGTGGGACAGGGCGGACTGGGTGACGTGCAGGGCCTCGGCGGCGCGGGTGAAGGATTCCTCTTCGACGACGGCCACCAGGTATTCCATCCGCCGCAGGCTCATGGCCGTGCCTTCCGCTGCGCTGTGCCTGCCCGTACGTGGTCGGTTCTCCCGCCGTGGCGGCTCGGCGCCTTGGCGCTTCGGTCGGTATGACGGTTGCTCATCAGGTCCATAAAAACATTGCCTTGGACTCATGAGTGCAGGTGGGCGGAGGCTGGGCGCATGAGTGAGAGGGATCGATTCACCGACGTCATCGTGATCGGCGGGGGCACCGGCGGGTACAGCACGGCGCTGCGGGCCGCTTCTCTGGGGCTGCGGGTGGTGCTGGCCGAGCGGGATCTGATCGGCGGCACCTGTCTGCACCGCGGTTGCATCCCCAGCAAGGCGATGCTGCACGCCGCGGAGCTGGTGGACGGGATCACGGAGGCCCGGGAGCGGTGGGGCGTCAAGGCCAGTGTCGACGCGCTGGACTGGCCGTCCCTGGTGGCCACCAGGGACGGCATCGTGGCGCGCAACCACCAGGGCGTGGAGGGGCATCTGCGGACCGCGGGGGTGCGGGTGCTGCGGGGGAGCGCCCGGCTGACCGGGCCGCGGACCGTGTTTGTCGAGGGCGCCGGGGAGTTCACGGCCGGGCGCGGCATCGTGCTCGCCACCGGGTCCCGGCCGCGGCTGCTGCCGGGACTGGCGGCGGACGGGCGGACCGTCGTGACCAGCGATGACGCGCTGTTCGCCGCGGAGCTTCCGGGGTCCGTGCTGGTGCTGGGCGGGGGCGCGATCGGTGTCGAGTACGCCTCGTTCCACCGGTCCATGGGGGCCGAGGTCACGCTCGTCGAGGCGGCCGAGCGGCTGCTGCCGTTGGAGGACGCCGACGTGGGCCGCCATCTGGCCCGCGGGCTGAAGAAGCGCGGCATCGCGGTCCGGACGGGTTCCATGGTCGTCGGCACGGAGGTGGGCGCGGACGGGGTCCGGGCGACCGTACGGACCGCCAAGGGGGAGGAGGTGGTGGTCGAGGCGGAGCGGCTGCTGGTGGCGGTGGGACGGGCGCCGGTGACGGACGGGCTGGGGCTGGAGGCGGCCGGACTGGCCACCGACGAGCGGGGGTTCGTGGTGCCGGCGGACTGGTCGCGGCTGGAGACCGCGGTCCCGGGCATCCATGTGGTGGGTGACCTGCTGCCGCCGCCGTCCCTGGGGCTGGCCCACGCCTCCTTCGCCGAGGGGTTGTTGGTGGCCGAGACGCTGGCGGGGGTGCCGTCGCGGCCGGTGGACTACGCGACGGTGCCGCGGGTGACGTACTCCTCGCCGCAGACCGCCTCGGTCGGCCTCACGGAGGAGGAGGCGCGCGCCCGGGGACTGGCGGTCCAGGTCAACACCCTGCCGCTGACCGCCACCGCGAAGGGCATGGTGCACGGCAAGGGCGGCCTGGTGAAGGTGATCGCGGCGGCCGAGGGGGCGGCGGGTGCGGCCACCGGCGCGGTGCTGGGCGTGCATCTGGTGGGTCCGCACGTCTCGGAGATGATCGCGGAGAGCCAGCTGATCGTGGCCTGGGACGCCGAACCGTGGGATGTGGCGCAGCTCGTGCACGCCCATCCGACGCTGTCGGAGGCGGTCGGCGAGACGTTCCTGACGCTGGCGGGGCGCGGGCTGCACCAGCACTGAGCGCCGGTGTCGTGCGCCGGGCCGCACCGTTTAATTCGGTTGCGGTCCGGCGTACGGCTGTCAGCATGAGCCGGTACACAGGGATGACTGAACAGGAGCAACGGAATGCGCGGATTCCTCGGAACGACTCATCGCCCCATCCGGACGACTGTCTTCGAGGACGCCTCCTTCCATGCACCTTTCGCACACCCTGAACATCGGGATTCTCGCCCACGTCGACGCGGGTAAGACCAGCCTCACCGAGCGGCTGCTGTTCGACACCGGCGTCATCGACCGGCTCGGCAGTGTGGACGCCGGTGACACCCGGACCGACACCGGCGAGCTGGAGCGGCAGCGCGGCATCACGATCCGCTCGGCGGTCGCCTCCTTCACCGTCGGCGATGTCCAGGTCAATCTGATCGACACGCCCGGCCACTCGGACTTCATCGCCGAGGTCGAGCGGGCCCTCGGCGTGCTCGACGGCGCCGTGCTGCTGCTGTCCGCGGTGGAGGGCGTCCAGGCCAGGACCCGGGTGCTGATGCGGACGCTGCGACGGCTGCGCCTGCCCACCCTGCTCTTCGTCAACAAGATCGACCGGCGGGGCGCCCGCGGGGAGGAGCTGGTGGCCGACATCCGCCGGCTGCTGACCCCGGCCGTGGTGCCCCTGACGTCCGTGACCGGGCTCGGCACCGCGCGGGCCCGCGCGGTGCCGTACGCGCTGGCGGATCCCAAGGTGCGCGAGCGGATCGCGGAATCCGTGGCGGAGGTGGACGAGTCGGTGCTGGCCCGGCTCGTCGACGGGACGCCGCCGGACGCGGAGCAGATGCGGGCGGCGCTGTCCGCCCGGACGGCCGACGGTTCGCTGCATCCGCTGTTCTTCGGTTCGGCGCTCGGCGGGCAGGGCGTCCGGGCGCTGGTCGACGGCGTGGTCCGGCTGATCCCGCCGGCTCCGGTGGCGCCGGGCGGTCCGCCGCGCGGCACGGTCTTCGCGGTGCACCAGCCGCCGCAGGGCGAGCGGACCGCGTACCTCCGGCTGTTCGCGGGCGAGCTGCGGGCCCGGCAGCGGATCGAGCTGCACCGCGCCGGCGGCGGGCCGCTCACCGGGCGGATCACCGCGCTCGACGTCGTCGGGCGGCCGCCCGGGGACGACGGGCCGCTGACCGCCGGCAACATCGCGGTGGTCCGCGGGCTGCCCGGCGTCCGGACCGGCGACCGGCTGGGCCCGCCCGGCGACACCCCGGACGGCCCCGCCCACTTCCCCTCCCCCACCCTGGAATCCGTGGTGCACGCCCGTGATCCGGAACGTGCCGGGGCCCTGCGTGCCGCGCTGCTGGCGCTGGCCGACCAGGACCCGCTGCTGGCGGTCCGCCCGGCGCCGGACGGCGCGACGTCGGTGCTGCTGCACGGCGAGGTGCAGAAGGAGGTGCTGGCGGCGACGCTGCGTCAGGAGTACGGCATCGAGGCGGTCTTCGCGCCGAGCCGGGTGGTGTGCGTGGAACGGCCCCGCGGGGTCGGCGAGGCGCTGGCGGAGATCGCCCGGCGCGGGCACACCGGGCCGTGGGCCACGGTCGGGCTGCGGGTCGAGCCGGGCGCCCGCGGCTCCGGCCCGGTCTTCACCTACGAGACCGAACTGGGCGCCCTGCCGCACGGCTTCCACCAGGCCGTCGAGGAGACCGTGCTGGCCACCCTGCGCAGCGGTCCGCGCGGGCTGGCGGTGACGGACTGCCGGGTCGTGCTGACCCGGTCCGGGTTCATCGGTCCGCTGAGCACGGCCGGGGACTTCCGGGCGGTCACCCCGGGCGTCCTGCTACGGGCGCTCGACCGGGCCGGTACCCGGGTCTACGAGCCGTACCACGCCTTCGAGGCGGAGGTTCCGGTGGACGCCCTGGCGCCGGTGACCGCCCGGCTCGCGGCGTTCGGCGCGGAGCTGGAGGGGACCACCGGCGGCCGGCGGTCCTGGCTGATCAGCGGGGCTCTCGCGGCGCGTCATGTACCGGATGTGCAGCGGGAGTTGCCGGGGCTGACGCACGGCGAGGGAGTGTGGACGTCCAGCCCGTCGGGGGACCGTCCGCTGCGCTCCGGCGTCCCGGAGGCGGGGGGTCAGCGCTCCGTCAGGACGTAGTCCACGTGGCCGAAGGTGATGTGGTCGCCGGGGCCGACCGGGACCTCGCCGACCACCCGGCGGCCGTTGACGCAGGTGCCGTTGGTGGAGCCGAGGTCGCGCAGCAGCCAGCCCTTGCCGGCGCTGCGCAGCTCGGCGTGGGCGCGGGAGACCGTCTCGTGGTTGAGCCGCAGGCCGACGCCCGGTGCCCGCCCTATGACCAGCGGGAGGGGGCTCGGTTCGGGCAGCAGCAGCTTGGGCAGCCGCTCCATCCGCCAGGCCCGGCGCACCCGGAGGTGGAACGCCGAGACCCGGCCGACCATCCGCAGCAGGGTGCCCTGGACCTTGCCCCGGCTCGCCAAGTCGGCGGTGAGCAGGTCGAGTTCGGCGTTCTCCTGGGCGGTGAGCACGAGTTCCAGCCGCCGCAGGAAGGTGTCCTGGGACAGCCGCCCCTGCGCCGCGCCGTCCCGCAGCAGGTCAAGGGCGCGTTCCCGGTCGGCGTCCGACGGCCGCGCCGGACGCGCGGGGAACTCCAGCGAAGTCATGCCGTGATTGTCGGGCTCCCGCGAGCCGCTGTCCAGGCGAGGCCGGTGCGCGGCTCCGGGCGGCTCCGGGCGGTGCCGGACGGCCCGTCATCTCGCCGGAACGGACGCGCGCATTGGCGCGATGTCGGCCCGTGCCGCCACGTCGGGCTGTCGGGCGGCGCGCCGGCGTGCTTGGGTCGTCCGGACCGGGTGCGAACGAAGGAGGACGGCCGTGCTGTTCGAGGTGTGGGCGCCGCGCGCCGGCCGGGTGGCTCTCCGGTGGGCGGGCGACCGGGCTACGGAACCGGAGATTCCGATGGAGCCGGACGACGCCCGCGCGGGCTGGTGGCGTACCGACGCGCCGGCCCGCGACGGCGACCGCTACGCGTTCCGGCTCGACGACGGGCCACCGCTGCCCGATCCGCGGGCCGCCCGGCTGCCGGAGGGCCCCGGCGGCCCGGCCGCGGTCGTCGAGCACGACCGGTTCGGATGGCGCCACCCGTGGTCCGGCCGCCCGCTGCCCGGCGCGGTCCTGTACGAGCTGCACATCGGGACGTACACCCCGGAGGGCACCTTCGACGCCGCCGCCGCGCGCCTGCGGCACCTGGCCGACCTGGGCATCACCCACATCGAGCTGATGCCGGTCTGCCCCTTCCCGGGCACCCACGGGTGGGGTTACGACGGGGTCGCGCCCTGGGCGGTGCACGAGCCGTACGGCGGGCCCGAGGGGCTGAAGCGGTTCGTGGACGCGGCGCACGGTCAGGGCCTGGGCGTGGTCCTCGACGTCGTGCACAACCACCTCGGACCGTCCGGCAACCATCTCCCGGAATTCGGCCCGTACTTCACCGACACCCACCACACGCCGTGGGGCGCGGCGGTCAACCTCGACGCGCCCGGTTCCGACGAGGTGCGCGCCTACTTCCTGGGGAGCGCGCTGTCCTGGCTGCGCGACTACCGGCTCGACGGGCTGCGGCTGGACGCCGTGCACGCGCTGCACGACGACCGGACCCCGCACTTCCTGGCCCAGCTCTCCGCCGCCGTGGACGCGCTGGCCGGCCGGCTGCGCCGCCCGCTGTTCCTGATCGCCGAGTCGGATCTGAACGATCCGCGGACGACCGCGCCGCGCCACAGCGGCGGCCAGGGCCTGCACGCCCAGTGGAACGACGACTTCCACCACGCCCTGCACACCGCGCTCACCGGTGAGTCCCAGGGCTACTACGCGGACTTCGCGCGGGCCCCGCTCGCCGCCCTCGCCAAGACCCTGACCGGCGGCTTCTTCCACGACGGTACGTACTCCAGCTTCCGCGGCCGGCCGCACGGCGCACCGCTGGACCTGCGGGAGACCCCGGCGTACCGGCTGCTGGCCTACGCCCAGACACACGACCAGATCGGCAACCGGGCGCTCGGCGACCGGCTCGCCGCCGCCCTCTCCCCCGGCCTGCTGGCCTGCGCCGGCGCGCTGGTGCTGTGCGCGCCGTTCACCCCGATGCTGTTCATGGGCGAGGAGTGGGGGGCGCGCACGCCCTGGCAGTACTTCACCGACCACACCGATCCCGAGCTGGCGGAGGCGGTACGGGCCGGCCGGCGGCGGGAGTTCGCCGAGCACGCCTGGGCGGGCGACAGCGCCGAGTGGCCGGACCCGCAGGATCCGGCCACCCGCGACCGCTGCGTGCTGGACTGGTCCGAGCCGGCCGTGGCCCCGCACTCCGGGCTGCTGGCCTGGTACCGCACGCTGCTGACGCTCCGCCGCGAACTGCCCGCGCTGACCGACCCGGACCCCCGGCACACCTCGGTCCGCTTCGACGAGGAGGCGCGCTGGCTGCTGCTGTGCCGCGGCCCGCTGCGGGTGGCGGTCAACCTCTCGCCGGAGGCGACGGCCGCGGTGCCGCTGCCGCGGGGGGACGGCGGCCGACGGCCGGCGTTGGAGGCCCTGGCGGGCTGGCCGGCGGCCCGGCTGCCGGGGGCGGACGGCGTCCTGCGCCTGCCCCCGGAGTCGGTGGTGGTCCTGGGTCCGTGAGCCGGCTCAGGCGGGGCTGCCGGCGGCCGCCGGCGCGTCCGGGCCGGCGGCGGCATCGGGGGTGCCCTCCAGTTCCCGTTCGCTGGCGGCCACCGCGGCCTGCTCCGCCGCCAGGTCGAGGTTGCGGTTGAGGAGGTGGTAGAGGCCGCCGCCGACCAGCAGGCCGGGGACGAAGGACAGGTCGGCGCCGCCGAGGGCCTCGGTGACCGGGCCGGTGTAGAAGGACGTGGCGAAGAAGGGGATCATCGCGACGAAGCCGGCGGCGTAGGCGAGGATGCCGCGCCAGGCCCAGCGGCCGTAGAGACCGGCCGGGTCGAAGATCGCGGTGACGGCGTAGTGGCCGCGCCGGACCCAGTAGAAGTCGACGAGGTTGACCGCGGTCCAGGGGATGAGGAAGTAGAGCATCATCAGCACGAAGGTGTTGAAGCTCTCCAGGTAGTCCTCCGGGAGCAGCATCGCCACGGCGAAGATGATCAGCCCGATGGTGACGATGCCGGCGATGCGGACGCGGACGGTCGGCTTTACCGTGCGGAAGGCGTCCACCGCGCTGGTGGTGGTGAGCATCGCGCCGTACGCGTTGACCGCCATGATGCCGATCAGGGCGACGGAGGAGACGACGACCGCGAAGGTGCCGAAGCCGGGGAGGATGGCGTTGCCGACCTGGCGGAGGGCGCTGATCGCGTCCGGGTGCGGCAGTGCGGAGGCGAGCAGCGCGCCGAGTGACATCAGCCAGGCGGCCGAACCTCCGGCGCCGGCGTAGGTCCACCAGATCACCTTGCGGGCGGAGACGTCCCGGGGCAGGTAGCGGGAGTAGTCCGAGACGTAGACGGCGTAGCTGATCTGGTAGCCGGCCGCGGCGGAGAAGACCACCAGGAAGGAGGTCCAGGAGCCGTGTGCGGCGCCGGCGGCGGTGTGCGGGTGGAGCTGGACCAGCGCGCCGACGGTCAACACGCCGAAGACCGCGATCAGCACGTAGGTCAGCCAGCGCTGGACCAGGTGCAGCAGGTCGTGGCCGACCACCGCGAGGACGATGGCGACGCCGATGATCAGGACGTACCAGAGGGTGGTGCCGCCGGGGAAGACGGTGCGCAGGCCCTGGGCGGCCAGGACGACGTTGAAGACGTTGAAGCCGACGTAGACGAAGACCACCGCGGCGAACGGGACGATCGCGCCCCGGATGCCGAACTGGGCCCGCGACTGGATCATCTGCGGCAGGCCCATCCGGGGGCCCTGGTTGGCGTGGAAGGCCATGAAGAAGGTGCCGAAGCAGGCGCCGAGGACGACCGCGGCGACGGAGGCGGCCAGGCTCAGGCCGAGCGACGGGCCGAGGAAGCCGGTGACCATGGTGGTGAGCACGAAGTTGCCGGTGAACCAGAAGGGGCCCTGGTGCCAGACCTTCCCGTGCCGCTCCCGGACCGGGACGTAGTCGATGGAGCGGACCTCGATCATGCCGGAGCCGCGCCCCTGACTCGTGCGGTCCATGGGGGCCGTGGGATCCATGGGTCTCTCCTGGGGGCGTGGTCGACGACGGGTCTCCGCGGGCCACCGGCGATAGTTGCCCGATACAGCGATTCCGCGGTGGTGCGAACCTAGGCGCCCCGCCGCCGGGACTCGATCGCCCGATCGTCCATCCCATGGATATGTGGTGGACACTATGTCTATGCCGCTGCACCTCTCGGACCTGCTGACCCGGCCCGACCTGCGTCTCTCGGTCACCTACGACGTGCCGCCGCACCTGCTGGCCCGCCCGATCGAGGCCGCGACCGTCTCGGACCTGCTGTCGCCCGGCAAGTGGCTGCAGGGCGGCGAACTGCTGATGACCATCGGCCTGCTGCTGCCCATGGAGCCGGCCGCCTGCCGGGCGTACATCCGTGATGTCGCCGAGGGCGGGGCGGCCTGCCTGGCGCTCGGGCTGGGCCAGGGCCTGCCGTACCAGGAGGCGCCGGAGCCGCTGGTGACCGCGGCCGAGGAGGCCGGGCTGCCGCTGCTGACGGTGCCGGACGAGGTGCCGTTCATCGCGGTCACCAAGGCGGTCTTCGACGCCCGCGCCACCGAGCAGCGCGACGCGCTGCACCGGGCGTTCGCCACCCAGCGGCGGCTGACCGCGGCCGCGGCCGGCGACGGGCTGCGGCCGATGCTGGAGGAGTGGACGGCCGCCACCGGCGTGGGCGCCGCGGTGCTCGATCCGCTCGGGCGGCTGCTGGCGGCCGGCGAGCGGGAGCCGCGCACGCCCCTGGCCCAGGCCCGCGATCTGCTCGACCGGGTCGCCGCGCGCGGGCTGCGCGGCAGCGCGTCCAGTACGGCCGGCGGGCAGCAGCTGGAGGTGCAGCCGCTGGGCGCGCGGCGGCTGCGCGGTCTGCTGCTGCTCACCGGCCGCCCGGACGACGCCGCCCGGTCGGTGGTCCCCGGTCTGGTCTCGCTGCTCTCGCTGGAGCTGGAGCGCCGCCACCTGCGCGACGAGCCGGAGCGCCGGCGCCGGTCGGCGCTGCTGTCGGAACTGCTGGCCGAGGAGCATCCGGCACCCGGCCGGGCCCGGGACATGCTGCACTCGGTGGGACTGACGACCGAGCGGGTGCGCGGTGTGGTGGTGGAGGCGGGCAGCGGGGGCGACGCGCGCAAGCGGGCGGCGGGGGCCGGTTCCGGCACGGCGGCCCCCGAGACCTCCGACGGGTCGGCCGCCGAGTCCGCCGCCCAGGAGATGGCCGCCGATCTCGCCCTGGCGATGCCCGGCGGACTGGTCCGGGTGGTGGGCGGCGCCGCCGACGGCACCCCGGCCGGCGCACCGGACCGCGCACCGGGCGGGCCGGCCGGCCCCTTCGTCGAGGCGGTGGTCGGCGAGGACCTCGACATCCGGGACGTACTGGCCCGCTTCGCCCCGCACCGGCCGGCCGGCATCGGCCCGGTCACCGCGCCGGAGGCGGTGCGGGTCTCGCTGCGGCAGGCGGCCGGTCTGCTGGCCGTCAGCCGGGCGTCGGGCGAGCCGGCCGAGGCCCGGCAGAGCCAGGCCAGCCGGCTGCTGCTCGACCTCGGCGACCGCCGCACGCTGCAGGGCTACGCCGACACCGTGCTCGGCCCGCTCGACCTCGCGGACAACGGCGAGGAGCTGATCGCCACCCTGGCGGCCTGGCTGGAGACCGGCGGCGTCTGGGACGCCACCAGCCGCCGGCTCGGCGTGCACCGGCACACCGTGCGCAACCGCCTCGACAAGGCCATGGATCTGACGGGGCGTCGGCTGGACGACCCGGACGACCGCTTCGACCTGTGGCTGGCCACCCGCATCCGCCGCGGCGGCACGCCCTCCCCCGGGGCCGCCGGCCGGACCGCCGCCGCACCGCCCCCGGCACGCCCGGACCGGTGACACACCGCCCGTCCCCCGGCCCGCCCTTCACTCTCCCTGGCGCACCGTCTTTACTGCGAGGGTGACCTACGAGATCCGCACCCCGGCCCCCGGCGCCGACGGCCCCGCAGCGCCGCCCCCGGCCCCCGCCCCGTCCCCGCACCCCGCACCCGCCCACGGCCCCGGCACCCTGGTCGCGGTCAGCGATCTGCACGTCCGCTATGCCGAGAACCGCGAGATCGTCGAGGGGTTAAGACCGGAGTCGGCCGACGACTGGCTGCTGGTCGCCGGCGACGTGGGCGAGTACGTCGCCGACATCCGCTGGGCGCTCGGCCTGCTCAGCGAACGCTTCGCCAAGGTGGTGTGGGTGCCGGGCAACCACGAGCTGTGGACCCCCGCCGACGATCCGGTGCAGCTGCGCGGGGTGGCACGGTACGAGCATCTGGTGGAGATCTGCCGGGAGTTGGGGGTCCTGACGCCCGAGGACCCGTACCCGGTCTGGGAGGGGGCCGGCGGCCCGGTCGTGCTCGCCCCGCTGTTCCTGCTCTACGACTACACCTTCCGGCGGCCGGGCGTGACGTCCAAGGAGGAGGCGCTCGCCCGGGCCGAGCAGGCCGGGGTGGTGTGCACGGACGAGTTCCATCTGCACCCGGACCCGTATCCCACCCGCGAGGACTGGTGCCGGGCGCGGGTGGCGGCCACCGAGGCCCGGCTCGCGGCCCTGCCGGCGGACCTGCCGACCATCCTGATCAACCACTGGCCGGTGGTCCGGGAGCCCACCGACCCGCTGTGGTACCCGGACTTCGCGCTGTGGTGCGGTACGGAGGCGACCGCCGACTGGCCGCGCCGGTTCCGTGCCGCCACCGTCGTCTACGGCCATCTGCACATCCCCCGACTGCTGATCTGCGACGGCGTACCGCACCAGGAGGTCTCGCTCGGCTATCCCCGGGAGTGGCGGCGCCGCTCCGGCGCACCGGGCCGTCCGGTGCAGATCCTGCCGGCCCCGGCCGCCGTCGGCTCCGGCACCACGGGAGCCCGGGCATGATCGACAAGCTGCTCCCGGCGCCGCTCGTGACCGCCGAGTCCTTCGAGGACGCCCCGCTGTCCGAGATGTTCCCCGAGGAATGGGCGCTGGTGGCAGACGCCGTGCCCAAGCGCCAACGGGAGTTCGGCACGGTGCGCGTCTGTGCCCGCGCCGCGCTGTCCCGGCTGGGCATCGCCCCGGCGCCGCTGCTGCCCGGCCGGGACCGGGCGCCGGAGTGGCCGGCCGGCATCGTCGGGGCGATGACGCACTGCACCGGTTACCGCGCCGTGGTGGTGGCCCGCCAACGGGACATGCTCACCGTCGGCCTGGACGCCGAGCCCAACCTGCCGGTCTCCGACCCGGGCGTCATGGACCTCGTCACCCTCCCCGAGGAACGCGCCCAGCTCCGCCACCTGGCCGACCTCGAACCGGAGGTCGCCTGGGACCGCCTGATCTTCAGCGCCAAGGAGAGCGTTTATAAGGCGTGGTACCCCCTCGCCCAGCGCTGGCTCGGCTTCGAGGACGCACTGCTCACCCTCGACCCCACCGACGCCACCTTCACCGCCCGCCTCCTCGTCCCCGGCCCCCTCGTCAAGGGCACCGAACTCACCGAGTTCACCGGCCGCTGGCTGGTCGAGGAGGGCCTGGTCGTCACGGCCATCACCATGCCGGCGTGACCCGCAGCCCATCCGGCCCGGAATGCGCGATGCCCACGAGAGCCGCGGCTCTCGTGGGCATCGCGCATTCCGGGCCGCCGGGCGGCGTCAGCTCTCGTCGGGCGTCAGCCGCAACGAGATCGAGTTGATGCAGTACCGCTGGTCCGTAGGCGTCGGGTACCCCTCGCCCTCGAAGACATGGCCGAGGTGGGAGCCGCAGCGGGCGCAGCGCACTTCGGTGCGGACCATGCCGTGCGAGCGGTCGGCCAGGAGCTCTACGGCGTCGGAGTCCTTGGGGTCGTAGAAGGACGGCCAGCCGGCGTGGTTCGCGGATTCACACTTCTCGGGCGCCTCATGCTGTGCGCCCACGCCCTGGTCCCGCACCAATCGAGTAGGCGAATTCTCTTGTCTCTGGGCGTCCTCCAGCCGGCGACGTCTCGCCCCCGGCCGGGGACCTCAACCACCTACCTCACCAGGGAATCGAGGACCCTCATGTCCGACACCACATCTGACAGCACATCGACGCAGCACCCCGTACCCGAACCGCTGACCGGGCTGACCGGGCTGACCGAAGCACAAGCCACCATCTACATCGAACTGGTCGGACGCACCGAACCGGCCACGGTCATCGAACTCGCCCTCGCCGCAGGCGTCGGCAAGTCCACTGCCGGAAGGGCACTGGCCATGCTGGAAGACGTGGCCTGGCCGTACGTACCCCGGGCGGTCACGACGGCCCCCGCCGCATGCCCGACCTCTGGTACACCGCCGCCACGGCCAACGAAGCCCCCAGCACGCCGTCGAACGACGACGCCCCCGCACCGGCCCGGCCAGAGCCCTGCACGGACGACACCACCGAGCCCACCAGCAGCTCCCTTGAAGGCAACGACAGCTCCCAGGAAAAGCCCACACCGGGCACCACGGCCCTCGAGACCGACAACACGGACACCTGTGCCGAAGAGGAAGCCAACGCGGCACAGAGCGCCCCGTCTCAGGACACCGAGCACAACGACGGCGACGACACCAGCCAAGACGGTACGCCCAGTGAGGAGGACAGCAACAACACTTCCGCGCCGCAGGAGAACCCCGAGCCGCCAACCGCACCGGCACCACCGGCACCCAGCGCGGAAGGGCGACTCGCGCCGGGAGCACTCCGGCAGATGGTCATCGACCACCTCCGGGCACACCCCGCCGACGCATTCACCGCCACCCAGATCAGCCGCATCATCGAAAAGTCATCAGGCGCCATCGCCAACGCGCTCGACAAACTGGTCAGCCAGGGAATCGCTACGCAGGTGAATGACCGACCACGCCGATTTCAGCTCGCCAACTCGACCGTGAACACGACGCAGTAGCTGCGCTACCGGTACGGAACCGGGTGCACCCCGCGCACCGCGCGAGGTGCACCCGGACGTCCTCTTGATCACAACCGGGCGGCCGACGCAGTGCGGATCGTGGCGGCCTCAAACAAGCCGACTGACGGGTGTAGGCGGGCGACCAGGTGCCGCTCAGGAGTTATTGATCGCTGCCCATACGGCGCAGGCCACAGCGGCTACCAGCCAGATTTCCGAGAGCCAAGAGACTGCACATTTCCTGCGAATCACAAAGTCAGACACTGCCGCTTTTCCGGCGACATGGTTGCGGACTACCTTTGCCGCCCTGTCCGCGCTGCCCACAAAGGAATCAATGAGGGAGCCGCTGTAGGCTGCCACGAAAATCTCACTGCCGTCTCTCGCCTCGATCTTCATATTCCCCCGGATGTCAACGAAAGCTTCCTTTATCGCCCCGGGTTCAACGTGGTATTCAAAGATGGCGTTCACCACCTGCACGTCACCGGGGGAAAGAATGATACGAGAGCGGAGGATTCGCTGCTCGACGAAGATCGTCCCGAAGATCGCCGTTAGGCCAAGCGGAGCGCCGTTCGGGCCATCGGTGCCCATTTTGGCAACCATCAGAGCAGCCAACGCCAGGAAGAACACGGTGAAGAACCATTGCAGTACTCGATAACCGCTCCTACGCAGCTTCCGCGCTCGCTCTTTACGCTTCATCGGCTTGCTCCCTGATTCCCATCCAAATCGGGATGACCCAGCAAGCGGGCCATCCCGACAGTCGATCTGTCAGCAGAATTTTGGAACGCTTGACGCCACTACGTTCAACAGATTGCCCGCACTAGAGGCGTCTGCTCCACAGAAGCCCACATTGAATGCACCGTTGATACTCATGTTGCCATAGGCCTGTTTCCAGTTTATTGGTCCGCGAAAAGTTTTATCGATGGTCCAGGTTTTCCGTCCGCCGCCTACACCTGCAACTCCAGGGATCTTGGTTTTGTACATTCTTGAAGTCCTGGTGAGGGGGCTGCCCCAATAAGCTTCAGACCAGCTCTTCGCCCCTCCGAATGCCCTACCGAAGGCTGCGGCAGTTCCACCGCCCACTAGCGTCCATGCCAAGTCTTTCGAGTATGACTTGACGTCGAAGTTTCCTGTTTTCATTCCGTCACCCGCAAATTTGAGGGTAGCGACAGCCACTCCCGCACCGGCACACAATCCTGCCGATGCAGCCAGGCAAGTGACGAATCCTGCGACCGTCGCGACTGTCTTGATGTCGTCCCAGTGGTCGCTGACCCAGCCCGATGCGGAATTCCACGCCTTCTCCCACCAGGGTTTCGGCTTGGGCGGCGCCGGCTTCGGCTTGGGTTTTCCATACCCGGCGTCCTTCCCCGTGCTCACGTAGTCCCGGTACCAGCTGGAGCTGTAGTAGCTGCGCCAGGTCTTGTTGTAGGAGCTGATGAAGCGCTTGTACTTCCTGGTGGGGTGGCCGTAGCGGTCGGTGTATCCCTGGTCGCGGTACCAGTTCCGGTGGGCTGTGCTGTTGCCGTAGCCGAGGCCGGTCTCGCGGTCCTGGAACTGTTGGCCGTCAGGGTCGGAGGCGGTGACGGGAGTGTTGTTGGCGTAGGCGTAGGCGTTGGACTGCTGGGGGTCGTCGGGGTCGAGGAGCGGGTCGACGGAGAGGAAGGTTCCTAGGGCCGGATCGTACTCGCGGGCGCCTATGTGGGTGAGTCCTGTGCCTTCCTGGGTGCCATCGACGAATCCGTGTGTGCCGGGCCAGGACGTCGGTTGAGCAGTGCGGGGTGCTCCGAAGGGGAGCTGAGTGCGGCGGGTGATTGCCTGGTCGGTGGCAGCCACGGCGGTCAGTGCCGTGCCCTGGTGGTCGGTGAAGAGGTAGGAGAGGCCTCCGGTGCTGGTGCGCACGGCGACGGTGTCCTCGCCATGGGTGTAGTAGCGGGTACCGACGGTGGATCCGTCGTCGTAGGTCTTGAGCTCGTTGCCGTTCGGCAGGTAGAGGGTGGTGCTGCCGTCGCTGTTGTGGGTGAGGAGTCGGTCGCCTTCGGTGTCGTAGAGGTAGCTGGTGTCCTTGCCGTCCTCGGTGACCGCCGCGAGGCGTCCTTCGGCGTCCCAGGTGAAGGTCTGGTTGCGGCCCGCTTCTTGGCGGGTGCGGAGGTTGCCGGCTTCGTCGTAGGTGAACTTGTCGACGTCACCGTTGGCAGGGCCGCCCTGAGTGCTGACGGTGGTGACGGCGTGCGGCCGGTCCTTCTTGGCGTCAGGGAAGTCGGAGTTGCGGGTGACGTCTTGTCCTGCGGTGGTTCCGGAGACCTGGTGCTGTGTCTCCTTCTTCCGGTTGCCGACCGCGTCGTAGGTGTAGCTGCGCCAGTAGGGGGCTGGGCCGCCCACGGTGGTTGTCGAGGGCGCGGTGGTGCAGTCCTTGGTGGTCGTCCAGGCTTCGGTCAAGCGGCGCAGGGCGTCCATGGTGAAGCACTGGGTGTCGGTGGTTTTGGTTTTGTCCTGGCCGCTGGTCGTGGTGAGACCGGTGATGTTGCCGGCGTTGTCGTAGGTGTAGGCGATGTCGTCGATGCGCTGGGGGGCTGTGTCGCGGTCGGTGGTCTGCCGCATGAGGTCGCCGGTGTGTTCGTCGTAGCTCTGTGTCTTGTAGAGCTTCTTGCCCAGAGTGCCGCCGTATTCGGTGCGTAGTGGTCGGGAGAAGGGGTCGTGCGAGGTCTGGTTGACCAGGACCTGCGAGCCGGCAGTGGTCTTTTGCGGGAGGTTCCCGTCGCTGAGGACGGTGGTGACGCGTTCGGAGGGGAGTCCGCCGAGGGCGGGGTTGAGGGTCCACTCCTGGATGCCGGTGTAGGTGTTGTAGCCGTATTTGAAGGTGTAGTCGGTCGTGGTGCCTTGTTGGCCGGGGAGGGTGACGGTGGTGGAGGTCGGCTGGTAGCGGTCGTTGTAGCCGCCGGTGCTGGTGGTGTATTCCTTGCCGTCTTCGATGCGGGTTTCGGAACTGAGCTGGCCCTTGGCGAGGGTGTCGTAGGTCCACCTGGCGCGGATGGTGGAGCCCTGCTTGAGGGTGGTTCTGCGGCCCAGGGCGTCGTAGCCGGTGGTCAGGGTGGTGCCGCGTGCGTCGGTGACGGTGGTGGGGCGGTCGGCGTTGTCGTAGGTCGTGGTGGTGGTGCCCTTGTCGGGGTCATGGGCGCTGATCTGGCGGCCGCGGGCGTCCTGGGTGTACGTCCAGGTGTTGCCTGCGGGGTCGGTCATGCTGGCGAGCTTGTCGTGCTGGTCATAGGTGTAGGTGGTGGCCTGGTAGTCGCTCATGCCGCTGGAGGTGTACTGGCGCAGTTCGGTGGTGCGGCCACGGGCATCGGTGAGCGTGGTGGTGGCGGTCGCCCCCTTGGGCGGGATGACGGTGGTGCGGTCGCCGCCGTAGGTGGTGGTGGTGCGCCGGGTTTCGTCTCCGTACCTGCGTGAGATGGCGGCGGTGATGCGGCCGCTGCCGTCGTAGGTGTTCTCGGTGAGGTGGGGAACGGTGTTGTCCGCTGCCTTCACCGGGGTCGCGGAGGGTTGGCCGTCGGCGTAGTAGGGGTTGTAGGTCTTCCAGGTCCAGCCGTGGGTGTCGTAGAGGGTTTCGGCGATGAGGCGTCCGCCGCCGGGGGCCGGTGTCTGGGTTTCGCGTTCGCGCAGCAGGCCGTCGTAGAGGTTGTAGGTGGTGTGGTAGCTGGCGTCGTACTGGAGGGTTTTGGTGGTGACGACGTTGGGTGTGGTGGTGGAGAGGGCGTAGGTGTATTCGGTGGACGGCATGCCGGGGTGGTCGGCCTTGGTCCAGCCGGGCTGCCACAGTTTGGTCAGGCGTCCGAGGGCGTCGTAGGTGGCGTCGGTGCGTTTGCCGTTGGCGTCGATGGTGGCAAGTGGAGTGCCCCGGGCCGGGTCGTCCTGAGTGGTCTCGGTGTGTCCGAGCGGGTTGGTGGTAACGGTGGTGAGGGGGGTGGCGCCGGTGGCGGGGGTGAAGTCGGTGGTGGTCGTGGCTCCTGTGGCGTCGGTGGAGGTGTGGACCCGGCCGTAGGCGTCGTAGGTCCGGGTCTCGGTGGTCAGGAAGCCGGTGCCGGCTGCGTCCTGGCCGTCGGTGCGGGTGATATCGCCCTTGGTGGGTGGGGCCGCGAGGGTGGTGGAGCCGTCGTAGTAGCTGCGTTCGACCGAGACCAGGTCTTTGGGCAGAGCGGGGGTGGCGTCACAGTCGACGGCTACGGTCTTGGCCTCGGCGACGAGGTCGAGGATGTTGGCTTGAGTGTTGCGTGCGTAGCGGGTGGTGGTGCAGCGTTCGTCGCCGGTCTTCGCCGTGTCACCGGTCTCGGAGGAGGTGGTGATCTGGCCGTAGTCGTCGAAGGTGTTGTCAGTGCGGGTGCGTCGCCATGCTCCGCCGGTGATGGCCTCGCGGGTGGCGGTGGTCTTGGTGTCGGTCATGTAGGCGACCAGGTCGGGCAGTCCGGCGCGGGCGTGGGTGGCGGTGGGGGCGGAGCGCCAGGGAGTGGTGACCGTGGCCTTGAGGATCTTGTCGCTGTCGCCGTCGTAGGTGATTTCCTCGCGGGGCATCCCGGCGAAGGCTTCGTGGTCGTCGGTGGTGTTGCCTTCCGAGTCAGGGACCTTGGATCCGTTGATGCCTCGGAAGTACCGGGTTTCGGTGAGGGTGGTCTTGTCGTTGCCGGCACCGACGCGTTCTTGGACTCTGGCGTAGCCGCGCTGGTCCCCGTAAGTGCGGTATTTGGCCTTGGTGAAGGGGTCCTGGTCCTTGGCCCATGCTGCTCCGCCTGGGTAGCTGTAGGCGGTCTGCTTGATGGGCGCTCCGGCGGTGTTGTCGGATTCGAGGACCTGCGTGACGACGTAGGAGTGGAACCAGTCGAGGTAGGGCTCGCCGTTGGGGCCCGGGGAGTCGGGTGGCGACCACATCACCGGGTAGCAGCGGGTGATGTTGCTGTCGGGCTGGGGAAGTGAGGTGGCGGTGCAGCCTGGCTGGGAGTAGGTGACGCCGATCGTGCCGCCGCTCTCGGTGTCGATGCCGTAGATGCGGTAGCGCACGAGCGGGGGTATCTCTTCGTGGACGCGCTCGACGCGGTTGGCCAGCTGCTGGCCGCGGAAGGAGACGGCGGGCAGGGTGACGGCCGGGTCGGCGGTGTGGCCGGTGCGCTGGATGGAGGCGAGCCACAGTGCGGGATCGGACCCGTCGCCGGTGGAGGGGAACTGGTGGGTCAGCTTCCAGGCGTCCACCGTCTTGTAGGCGCTGCCCACCAGGAGGTGGGTGGTGATGTCGGTGAGGCGTTTACGGGTCCAGAAGGAGGGCGAGTACCTGTTTTTGCACTCGTCGCCTTCATTGCAGTACTGGTCGAAGGGTACGTCGGGCCAGTTCTTGGCGTGGGTGGCGTCGAAGGTGGTGCACTCATCGAGGCATCGTTCGGAGGTGCCAAAGGTGACGGTGGCCGCGGCGCCATTGGTGGCGTACATGGCGGTTGCGCGCAGGCCGTATTCGATGCGCTTGAGGCTGCCGCCCCGGACGTACGACGTGGCGGTGGATGTGCCGGTGGTGTCGGAGACGTTGCGCCCGTAGTAGTTGGTCTCCTTGTCCCAGTAGTAGGCCATGGCATTGCCGTGCGGGTCGACCACATAGTCGAGGTTCCAGCGCCAGGCCTGCTGACACCAGGAGTCCGCGAAGGCGGTCTGGTGGCAGGGTTCGCCGGGGTGGTTTCCGAAGACGGGCACGGTCCAGGTGGAGTTGGTTTCGGTCTTGCCGTCGCTCCAGCCGGGCAGGCGGTTGTAGCCGTAGTAATAGCTGGTGCCGTCGGGTGTGGTGACACGCCAGTATTCGCCGTTGTTGTCGCCGTTGCCGCGTTCGGTGTTGCTGAGCTGTTCGACCTTGGTGCCGTCGTCGTCCTTCAAGTGCCAGACGGTGGGCTTGTCGCTGTCTTTGTTCTCCGTGTCGTCCTTGACGAGTTCGTGGGACTTGCCGGCGAGGGAGAGGGTGGCGTTGTCGGTCTTCCAGCACAGGTCGCCGACTTTGGTGGTGCTGTTGCCGCCACTGTCGTCGTCCATGCAAGGGGTGTAGCGACGTTCTATGCCGCCTGGTTCCATCGACCAGCCGTCGCCGATCCAGTTTGCCTGGTTGTTGGTTGCCGCGGTGCGGCCATCGACGGACTGGGAGGAGTAAGACAGGCCGAGGTCGGGGGCAAGGTCTCCCGGTACATCCGGAACGTCGAGGTCGTAGCTCCAGGAAAAGGCTCCGGAGGAGCCGCCGGCTGTCCATGTGCCGGAGGGAGAAAGGGCGGTGGCTTTGAAGTCACCGGATGCTCCGGCAGGTGCTGCGGTGGCGGCGAGCAGGGTCACGTCGTTGCTCGCCGCGGTGAGGCCTTGGGGGGCTTTCGCCGACGTGGGTGTGTGAGCCAAGAGGGCTTTGCCTGAGGGTGCTGTGCGTGCGGGCTTGAGGCTGAGGGCGCCGGAGAGCTTGCCCGCCGGGACATCGTTGTGGGTGTCGAGCGGGATAGCGGGGCCGCAGGGGTGCGACGCTTTGGTGGTCAAGGCGCATGCGGGGAGGCGGCGCAGGGTCAGGCGTGACGCCCAGTCGCCGCCGTAGGCGTGGCGGAAGCCCGAGTAGTCGAGTTCGACCTCGACCTTGCCTGCGGATCCGCCTTTGCCTCGTACTGCGAGGACCACGCCCTCCATGCCGAGGGCCTTGGTGGCGTTGCGGTCGAGGACCTGGATGTCGAGGCGCTGGGGGCCGGTCGGCTCGCTGGTGCGGGCACCTGAGAGGCTCCGGGCCTTGAGGGGTAGCGTTCCGGCTGCGGCGAACGAAGGGACAGCCTTGCCGTCGGCTTGCAAGGAGACTGTCGCGGTCTGGGCCTTGGGCCAGGTCACCGTTGGGGGGCGTTTCCACGCGTGCGCGCGGGCTTGGTCAGGCTTGGGGACACTACGGCCTGGGCTGGCTTTGACGGGTACGGGCTTGGTCTTCTGTTGTGCGGGCAACTCCAGGCCGGCCGCTGCTGCCGCTATCGGTTCTCCGAGAAGCCCGCCTAACAGGCAAGCGGCGAGCACCGTCGCGATTCCTGTCCGTGCGCTTCTTCGTCTGCCTCTGGCGCGCCCGCATTCAGCCATGAACACATCCCCCCCATTGATTTCACAACATCCCCATCAAGTGGCCCGGAAGCTAACAGCGCCCTCGCGAGTCACGCCAGGGCCAGTGAGACCACACAGATCCCTGGCCGCCCTGGCCGCTGTCGCCACGATGACGACGGTCTTGTCCGCCCTGGCCGAACCATCGACCGCATCAGCGACGACGAACAGTGCTGCACATGCATCAGCCGCCACCGCAGTCCGCGACTCTCTGGCAACGCAGGCAGCAAAGGCCTCTCAGCAGGCGGCGGATACCGGGGAGCCGGTCGAGGTTCTCGGCCAGCGCACAGAGACCTCGCAGGTGTTCGCCAACCCGTCGGGCACCTACACCGAGGAGCGCTACGCAACCGCCCAATGGGTCCACAAAGACGGCAAGTTAGCCAGCATCGACACTTCTCTCGAGAGTGACGGCCGCGGCCGATTCAACGCCAAGGCAACCGAGGTGGCGGTGTCGTTGTCAGGGGGTGGCAGCGGGCCGCTTGCCACCGTCACGCGCGATGGCCGGAGCATCTCCCTTGCCTGGCCCAAGGCCCTCCCGACCCCCGAGGTGGACGGCGACACCGCCACCTACCCCAACGTCCTTCCGGACGTGGACCTGAAAGTGCGCGCCGACCCGGCCGGTTTTGGGCAACTCCTGGTGGTCAAAACACCCGAAGCGGCCACCAACCCGGACCTTGCCACGTTGCAGTACAGCATGGCCAGCAACGGAGTCGACGTATCCGTCGACGAGCATGACAACCTTCGAGCGGTCAATCCGGCAGGTCAGGAAGTCTTCACCGGCCCCACGCCGCGGATGTGGGACAGCACCACAGAACCTGCAGGACAGCCGGCCGCCAAGGTCCCTGCCTCGGCGTCTCCACCGACCCAGGGCGCAAGGAACGACGACGAGTTCATCCCCGGGCCCGGAGCCAAGCAAGCACCGGTTCAGATCGACGTCCACGGCAAGAGCCTCCAACTCACCCCGGACCAAGAGCTCCTCAAGGGCAAGGACACCAAGTACCCGCTCTACATCGATCCGTACATCGAAGGCTCGCGCTACGCCTGGACCATCGCCTACGAGAAGTACCCCAACAGCGCCTTCTACAACGGTGCCGGCTGGATCGAACGCGATGGCAAAAAAGGGACCACGACCGCCCGGGTCGGCTACGAGAACGAAACCAACGGCCTGGGACGTTCCTACTTCCGCATGAACACCAAGAACCTGTGGAGTACCAACAAGAAGGTCCTCCACTCCACGTTCCGGATCATGAACAAGTGGTCGTGGTCGTGCAGCAGCCGCCCGGTGGACATGTACCGGACCGACACCATCAGCTCCGCCACCACCTGGAACAACCAACCCGCCAAACGCGGCAAGCTCGACACGGTCAATGACGCCAAGGGCTGGGGCACTGGATGCCCTGCCGGTAATTTGGCCTTCGACACCACAACAGCGGCCAAGGACGCCGCGTCGGGGCACTGGAACACCATCACCCTGCTGCTCCAGGCCGCCGACGAATCAGACGTCTACGGGTGGAAGAAGTTCGACGCGAAGTCGGCGGTGCTGTCTACCGAGTACAACACCGTCCCCAACGCTCCCACCGGCCTGTACACCCATCCCTCCAGCGGGTCCAAGTGCGGTGCCACCGCGCCCTACACGGTGATCGGCAACACCGACATCACTCTCGGCGCGAAATTCGGCGATCGCGACGGCGGTACGGTCAAGGCCCAGTTCGTCCTGTGGCCCACCGGCCACGGCGGCGCCGACAACGAAGTCCGCAAAACCATCTCTGTCACCTCCAACACCCTCGGCAAGCTCGTCGTCCCCAAAGCCACTCTCACCTCCCTTCTCAAGAACGCCGGAGTGGCCGGCACCGGCACCTTCAGCTGGTGGGCGCAGACCTCCGACGGCTCCCTGGTCAGCGCCTGGAGCCCCCAGTGTCACTTCCAGTTCGACGCCACACGCCCCAGCCACCCCCCTACAGTGACCTCACCTCAGTTCCCCGACGGCAGCGACGGCTGGCCCGCAGTCACCGGCTCCGTCCGCAGCCCCGGCACCTTCACCGTCGCCAGCGGCGGAGTGAGCGACGTCGTCTCCTACACCTACTGGACAGAGACCGACGACACCCGCCGCACCACCAAACCCGCCACTACCGGCGGCTCAGCAACCCTGGCACTCACCCCCACCCTCACCGGCGCCAACCAGCTCTACGTCCAAAGCTCCGACCGCGCCGGCAACCGCTCCGACACCACCACCTACCTCTTCTACGCCAACGGCCCCAAACAGCCCGACAAGCCGGGAGATCTCAACGGTGACGGCAACGCCGACCTGTGGGGCGTCGACAAAGACGGCACCCTGCACCGCTTCTACGGAAGCGGCAACGGCACCCTCACCGAAGCCAACGCCACCGCCTCCCAGGCCACCTGGAACAACACCAAGATCACCCACCGCGGCGACTGGACCTCCGACGGCTACGAAGACCTCATCTCCCTGAGCAACGACCCCGCTCTGGGCGCCCAACGCCTATGGGTCCAACCGAACAACGGATACGGCTACGCCTGCACCGACTGCAGCGGCGACGGCACCCAGCGACAAGAACTCACCGTCTACGACGAAGCCAACAACCACTGGAAGAACGGGGCCAAACAGATCCTCGCCGTAGGCGACGTCGACGGCCCCCTCGACACCAACGGCGACGGCACACCCGACACACCCGGCTACCCCGACCTGGTCGTCAACGACGGCACCTACGTCTGGCTCTACTACGGCGGCCCCGACTACCGCCTCGACACCGAAGCCGCCCCCGTCCTCCTCGGCGGCCCCGACGACCCCCTGGCCGAAGGCGCATCAAAGATCAGCGAAATCACCCTCGCCGCAGCCGGAGACTGGAACGCCGACGGGACACCCGACCTGGTCGCCCGCTACGACCGCGCCGACGCCGGCGGCCTGTACGTCTTCAACGCCACCAAGGAAGACGGCGACTACGGCATCAGCCTCTCCCACCGCACTCCCATCGGCCCCAACTTCTCCACCACCACCGTCCCCACCTTCACCGCAGCCCCCGACGCCAACAACAACGGCAAACTCGACCTGTGGGCCACCACACCCAACTCCGGAAGACTCCGCGCCTTCCTCGACCTCACCAGCACAGGTACCGGCCAAGTGATCAGTGCCTCTGAAAACTTCGCTGGTTACCAAACCATCAGCTGACCCTTCCCACACAACGGCCAGGGATGGCGACAGACGCCTGGGTGCTCTCACCGCGCGGGGAGAGCACCCAGATGGCATCAACCTCAGACCTTCAGCCCCCGTCGCTTCACACGTCATGTCGCTGGTGGGGCGATACGGTGGAGCACGCGCGGGGGATGGTCCCGTGCGGAGGTACGGATGCCTGGAGTGTCCGAACTACTCCCCACGCGTCAGCAAGTGGCCCCGAGATGCTGCTGGACACGCTGGTCTATGGCCTGTGCTCCCCATGCGAGCGAGGACGGTCCTCCTCAGGGAGCAGCCGCAACGAGATCGAGTTGATGCAGTACCGCTGGTCCGTAGGCGTCGGGTACCCCTCGCCCTCGAAGACATGGCCGAGGTGGGAGCCGCAGCGGGCGCAGCGCACTTCGGTGCGGACCATGCCGTGCGAGCGGTCGGCCAGAAGCTCTACGGCGTCGGAGTCCTTGGGGTCGTAGAAGGACGGCCAGCCGCAGTGGCTCTCGAACTTGGTGTCGGAGCGGAAGAGTTCGGCGCCGCAGGCGCGGCAGGAGTAGATTCCCGACGTCTTGGTGTCGGTGTATTCGCCGACGAAGGCGGGCTCGGTGCCGGCCTGGCGGAGTACCTGGTACTCGGCGGGGGTCAGCTCGGCGCGCCACTGCTCATCGGGCTTGTCGATCTCGTACGGCATCTGGGGGCCTCCTCCGGCTCAGCTGCCCAGTCGGGTCAGGATGGCGGGGCCGAGGTCGGTCACATCGCCCGCGCCCATGGTGAGAACAAGGTCACCGGGCCGGGCCATTCCTGCGATGGCGTCCGGGACGGCGGTCTTGTCGCTCTCGGCGGTGACCTCGGCGCCGGCGGCGCGCGCGGCGTCGATGATCAGGTCGCTGGTGACGCCCGGGATCGGGTCCTCGCGGGCCGGGTAGATGTCCAGCACGACGGAGGCGTCGGCGAGGGCGAGCGCCTGGCCCATTTCCGTGCCGAGCTCCTGGGTGCGGGAGAAGAGGTGCGGCTGGAAGACGACCAGGACGCGGGCGTCCTCGGCGGCGCCGCGGATCGCTTCGAGGTCGGCGGTCATCTCCGTCGGGTGGTGGGCGTAGGAGTCGATGACCTGGACGCCGGCCGCCTCGCCCTTGAGCTGGAGGCGGCGCTTGACGCCGGTGTACTTGCCGAGGGCGGTGGAGAGGTTGTGCGGCGGCAGGTCGAGGGCGACGCCGGCGGCGAGGGCGGCGACGGCGTTGTGGGCGTAGTGCCGGCCGGGGACGGAGACGGTGAAGGTGAGGATCTTGCCGCTGGTGAGGCTGACCGTGACGTCGCTGGTCAGGCCGTGCGGGGTGACCTGGAGGATGCGGACGTCGGCGTCCTTGGACTCGCCGTAGGTGACGATCTCGAGGTCCTCGCGGCCGGAGACCCGGGCGGTCAGCTCGCGGGCGCCGGGGTGGTCGGCGGCGATGACCAGGGTGCCGCCGGGGCGGATGCGGCCGACGAAGGTCTCGAAGGACTCGTAGATCTCGTCCATCGAGGCGTAGTTGGCGTGGTGGTCCAGCTCGACGTTGAGGACGATGGCGACCTCGGGGGCGTACTTGTGGAAGCTGCGGTCGCTCTCGTCGGCCTCGGCGACGAAGATCTCGCCGGCGCCGTGCTCGGCGTTGGAGCCGGGGGCGTCGAGGTCGCCGCCGATGGCGTAGGACGGCTTGAGGCCGAGGGCGCCGAGGGAGACGGCGAGCATGGAGGTGGTCGTGGTCTTGCCGTGCGTGCCGGCCACGGCGATCGGGCGCAGGCCGTCCATGAGGGCGGCGAGGGCGTCGGAGCGGTGCACGACGGGGATGCCGCGCTCATGGGCGGCGGCCAGCTCGGGGTTGTCGGGGCGGATCGCGGAGGAGACCACGACGCTGGTGGCGTCGGCGGCGAGGTGCTCGGCGGCGTGGCCGAGGTGGACGGTGACGCCGAGGGCGCGCAGGGCCTCGGCGGTCGGGGAGTCCTTGGCGTCGCTGCCGGCCACCCGGGCGCCGCGCTGGGCGAGGATCTTGGCGATGCCCGACATGCCGGCTCCGCCGATACCGATGAAGTGCGGTCGGTCCATCGAGGCTGGGATGGCGGGTGCCATGGGCGGGTCTCCCTGATCGTCGATCATCGCGAGCGGTGGTGCGGTCGTGCGGTTCTGCTGCCGGGCCGCCGGCACCGGCCCTGGTGCGGCCGGCGCGGCTGTCCCGCTGCCGAAGATTGTCGCACCCGGCACCGACAGCGGCGGTCCACGGACCCCGGACGACCGCGGACCGGGCCGCACCGGGCCCCGAGTCGGTGGTCAGCGGGTCAGCGGGTCAGCGGCGGATCAGGCCCTTCGCGGTGGCCGCGGCGACCGCGGACGTACGGGAGTCCACCCCCAGCTTGGAGTAGATGTGGACAAGGTGGGATTTGACGGTCGCCTGGCTGAGGAAGAGCCGCTTGCTGATCGCGGCGTTCGACAGGCCGTCCGCGACGAGCTGGAGGACCTCGGTCTCGCGGCGGGAGAGCGCGGTGGCGGGCGCGCGCATCCGGTCCATCAGGCGCAGCGCGATGGTGGGCGCGAGCGCGGACTTCCCGGCCGCGGCGGTGCGCACCGCGGCGGCCAGCTCCTCGGGCGGGGCGTCCTTGAGGAGGTAGCCGGTGGCGCCGGCCTCGATGGCGGCGAGGATGTCGGCGTCGGTGTCGTACGTGGTCAGGACCAGGACGCGCGGGGCGCCGGCCCGGGCGGTGATCGCGGCGGTGGCCTGCGAGCCCAGCATCCGCCCGCCGAACTGGAGGTCCATGAGGACCACGTCCACCGCGCACCGGCCGGCGAGCTCGACGGCCTCCTCGGCGGTGGGCACGTCCGCGACGACCTCGAAGCCCGGTTCGGTCTCCAGGACGGCGCGCAGCCCGGCCCGTACGACGGGGTGGTCGTCGGCGAGCAGCAGCCGGATGGGGGGCGCGGGGCTGGTCACGGGGTGGCCTCCGGGGTGGCGGGCGCTGCCGGGCAGGGCAGGGTGACGGCGATGGCGGTGCCCTCTCCCGGGGCGGACTCGACGGCGAGGGTGCCCTGGAGGGCGCGGGCCCGGGCGCGCATCGCGGCGAGCCCGAATCCGGTGCCCGAGGCCGCGGCGGAGCCCGGTGCGGGCACCTCGGCCGGGACGAATCCGGCGCCGTCGTCGACGACGTCGAGGGCGACCTCGGTGTCCATGTAGCTGAGGGTCAGCTCGACCCGGCCGGCCGCGGCGTGCCGGACGGTGTTGGCGAGCGCGGACTGGGCGATGCGCAGCAGGGCGACCTCTTGCGGGGTGGGCAGCGGGGTGGGCGCCCCGGAGACCTGGCAGTGCACGGCCAGGCCGGAGGTGCGCGCCGTGGTGGCGCACAGCCGCTCCAGGGCGGCGGGCAGCGATCCGGTCTCCAGATCGGGCGGGCTGAGCGCGCGGACGAACCGGCGGGCCTCGGCGAGGTTGTCGACCGCGGCCGTACGGGCCTGCCGGACATGCCCGAGCGCCGCCCCGGGCCGCTCGGGGAGGGCGCGCTCGGCGGCGCGCAGCAGCAGCTGGATGCTGGACAGGCCCTGCGCGAGGGTGTCGTGGATCTCCCGGGCCAGCCGCTCCCGCTCGGCGAGCACGCCGGCGGCGTGCTCCGCGGCGGCCAGCTCGCTGCGGGCCGCGGTCAGCTCCTCGATGAGGCGGCGGCGCTGTTCGCTCTCGCGGTAGAGGGCTTGGTATCCGAGGACCACGGCGACCGCGACCGCCGCCCCGAGGGCCGGCCCGAGGACCGTGCCGACGCCGAGGGTGTGGGTGTGCCATCCGAAACCGGCGACGGCGGCGAGGGTGGTGGCCGCGACGACGGGCAGCGCCCAGCGCAGCGGGAGGAGGTGCAGCTGGACGAAGAACAGCGGGAAGGCCAGCCAGACGCCGTCCGGGGTGAGGGCCAGCAGCACCAGCCAGACCAGCCCGACGGCGGTGAGCCAGAGCGCGGCGGCGCCGGTGGAGCCGCGCAGCCTGGGCAGCCGGGGGCCGGCGACGTAGAGCGCGAACAGCACGACGGCGGTGGCCAGGATCGCGGGTGCGTGCGGGCGGTGCTCGGCGAGCGCGCGGACGGCGGCGAGCCCGAGCAGCGCGGCCACCATCAGATGGAGGCAGCTGCGCAGGACCCGCAGGACGGGGGTGAGGGAGTGGGCGGTCACGGCTTCTTCGGTCACGGCCTCTTCAGGCTACGGGCGGGTACGGCCTCGGGCATCAACCGAAGGGTTGATGCCGGGGCGCACCTTTCGATCTCCACGGACCACTCCGCGGCGCGATGCCGCGGCCCCCTCCGGCGGGCGACGGTGGGGTCCAGCCGCCGGGCAGTGGGTCCGGCGTCCGACCCGGAGGATGGCCGAGCCCGTGTTCGTCGCCTGGAGAGATCTGAGATTCGCCAAGGGGCGGTTCGCCCTGATGGGCACCGTCGTGGTGCTGATCACCGTGCTGGTGGGTCTGCTGTCGGGCCTGACGGCGGGCCTGGGCCGGGAGAACACCTCGGCGATCACCGGCCTGCCCGCCGACCACCTGGTGTTCTCGGCGCCCCTGGAGGGCCGTGCGGTCGCCTTCACCGACTCCCGGCTGACCGAACGGACCGTACGGGAGTGGGCGCGGGTGCCCGGCGTACGGCGGGCCGAGCCGCTGTCGATCGCCACGACGAAGGCGGAGGCGGGCGACCGGACGGCCGCGGTGTCGGCGTTCGGGGTGCGCCCCGGATCGCCGCTGGCCCCGGCGCCGGGGCGGACCGGTGACGGCACGGTGGTGCTCTCGGAGAAGGCCGCGGCCTCACTAGGGGCGCGGGCCGGCGGCTCGGTGTCGCTGGGCGGGCGCACGTTCCGGGTGGCGGCGGTGTCGGGCGTGGCCATGTACAGCCACACCCCGGTGGTCTGGACGTCGCTCGCCGACTGGCGGGGCCTGACGGGCGGCACCGGGAGCGGCGGCTCCCCGGGCGCGACGGTGCTGGCGCTCTCCACCACGGGGACGCCGGGCCTCGCCGCCGCCGACCGGCGGCTGGGCACGAAGACGGTGCCCCTCGACGACGCCCTGCAGGCCATCGGCTCGTACACCGCCGAGAACGGCTCGCTCCAGCTGATGCGCGGCTTCCTGTTCGCCATCTCCGCGCTGGTGATCGGCGCGTTCTTCACGGTGTGGACGATCCAGCGCAGCGGCGACGTCGCGGTGCTGAAGGCGCTGGGCGCCTCGACCCGCTATCTGCTGCGGGACGCGCTCGGGCAGGCCGTCGTCCTGCTGGTGATCGGGACGGGCCTGGGCACCGCCGTGGCGGCGGGGGTGGGCGCGGGGATCGGCGGCGCGGTGCCGTTCGTGCTCGATCCGCCGACGGTGCTGGTCCCGGCCCTGGTCATGATCGCGCTCGGCGCCGCCGGGGCCGCGCTGTCCATCCGCCGCATCACGTCCGTCGACCCGCTGACCGCCCTGGGGAGTGCCCGATGAGCCTGGAACTGACCGATGTGACCCTGACCTACCCCGACGGCGAGGAGCGGCTGACCGCGCTGGACGCGGTCTCGCTGACCGTGCCCGCCGGCTGTCTGACCGCGGTGATCGGGCCGTCCGGGTCGGGCAAGTCCAGCCTGCTGGCGGTCGCCGCGACGCTGATCCGCCCGGACCGCGGACGGGTGGTGATCGACGGCACGGACACCACGGGCCTCGGCCGCGCCGAGCTGACCGTGCTGCGCCGGACGGCCCTCGGCATGGTCTTCCAGCAGCCGAACCTGCTGCCGTCCCTGACCGCCGCCGAGCAGCTGGAGGTGATGGCCCATCTGGACGGCCGCTCGCCGCGCAAGGCCCGGGCCAGGGCGCGGGAGCTGCTGGCGGCGGTCGGTCTGGAGGGGCTGGCCGGCCGGCGGCCGCACCAGCTGTCGGGCGGTCAGCGGCAGCGGATCAACATCGCCCGGGCGCTGATGAACGACCCCGCGGTGCTGCTGGTGGACGAGCCGACCAGCGCGCTGGACCACGAGCGGGGCGCCGCGGTGCTGGAGCTGCTGCTGACCCTGACCCACCAGCGGGCGACGGCGACGGTGCTGGTCACCCACGACCACAGCCATCTGGACGTGGCGGACGACATCGCGGAGGTGCACGACGGGCGGCTGCGCTGCCGCCCGGCCGCCCGGCTGTGACGGTGCCGGGGGCCGGGCCCGGGGGCGCGGTCAGCCCCCGGGCGTCCCCTGGGGCTGGTCGTCGGCGGCGTGCGAGAAGAGCTTGAGGACCGGGACGCCGACCTTGTGGCGGGCGCGGGAGGCCCAGTCGCGGTGGAAGAACTCCTCGACGAAGTGCGGGGCGGTCAGCACGATCACCTCGTCCGCCCCGGTCTCGTCCACGACGGAGCGCAGCAGGTCCAGCGGATGGTCCTCGACGACCTGTCCGACGGCCTGCGCACCGGCCGCGCGCAGTGCCTGGAGGGTCTGCGACAGCCCGACCTCGGCGGGGGCCCCGCCCTGTGCCCCGCCCGGTTCGGCCCCCTCGCGCACGGCGTCGTCGAACTCCCCGAGGGCGACGTCGTCGATCGCCCGCAGCAGGACGTCCTGCTTGCCGCGGGGCTGCATGAGCACGACGAAGGAGACCCGGTCGTCGCCGTGCAGGGTGGTCACGAACTCCACGTCGGCGGGCGTCAGTGGTTTCTCGATCATCAATACGCTCGTGAACACGACGGACGCCCTTCTTCTCTTCAGCGCCGCATTGCGCGGAGCCCGACAGACACCATCCTGCCCCGTCGCCACGCGGGACCTGTTGGCTTTTAGTGTGCCCAATGGAAGCTAAGCGGAACAGATAATTCCGCTGTTTGTCAGGGCCGACGGTAGCGAGTGAACAGGAACCCGGCCTCCTCCAATACGGATGCCAGGGTGAACCGCTCGGGAACCTCGACGGCCGGCCCCTTCATGATCCTCGGCGCCTCTCCGACGGTTACCACAGGAGCGAGCGTCAGACACATCTCGTCCAGCGCACCGGCCGCCGCGAACTGCCCCAGCAGCATCGGCCCGCCCTCGGTGAGCAGCCGGGTGTGACCGCGTTCGGCCAGGACACCGGCCACCCGCGCCGGGTCGACGCCCAGCCCCTCGCCGGCGAACAGCACCTCCACGCCGGCCGCCCGGGCCTTGGCCACCCGGTCGGCGGGGGCGCCCGCGCCGGTCAGGACGACGGTCGGCGCCGGCGCCTCGGTGAACAGGGGCAGCCCGAAGTCCAGCCCGAGCCCGGCGGTGACCACCGCGATCGCGGGCGCCGTGGTCTGCCCGGCGGCGGCCCGGCGGGCGGCGAACGCCTCCCGGACGCGGGCCGGCCGGTAGCCCTCCTGGCGCACCGTCTCCGCCCCCACCACCACGACGTCGGCGACGGCCCGCAGCACCCCGAAGATCCGCATGTCGGCGTCGCTGGAGAGCGGCTGCGAGCGCCCCTCGTGGTGGGCCGCGCCGTCCAGGGAGGACACCATGTTGGCGCGCAGCCAGCCGGAGCGCCCCGCGCGCGCCGGGTCGTCCGCCGCCGGGTAGGCGTAGGCGTCGGCCAGCTCGTCCAGCGTCCACTCACGGTCGTCGGCACCGGTCACCGCGGGCGCGGCGGCCGTCCCGTCGGCGGCGGGTACGGGCGGGGCGGGGAGGGGGAACAGGCGTCGCATGGCGGCAGTGTGACATGCCTCGCCACACGGTCCGGCACCTCGGGCGAACGAGATAGGCTGGACGGCTGTGTCACCTTCCCAGCCCTCCGCGCCGCAGTCCGACCCGATAGCCGGACCGCCGGCCGACGCGGACGACGCGGCCCCCGCCGCGCTCACCGCCCGCGCCCCGCACGTCCCGGCCGACCGCCTGGTCGCCGAGATGGTGCCGCCGCCGCGCTTCCAGGACGCCCGGTTCGACACGTACATCCCGGACCCGAAGCAGCCCAGCCAGGCCGAGGCGGTCCAGGTCCTGAGCGACTTCGCGGACTCCATCGCCGGCGGGGCGGACACCGGCGGCAAGCGCCGCTGGTTCGCCAGGAGCCCCAGGAAGGCCGTCCCCAAGGGCCCCCGCGGCGTCTATCTGGACGGCGGCTACGGCGTCGGCAAGACCCATCTGCTCGCCTCCCTGTGGCACGCCGCCCCGGCGCCCGCCGAACAGAAGGCGTTCGGCACCTTCGTCGAGCTGACGAACCTGGTGGGCGCGCTCGGCTTCCAGCAGACCGTCCGCACGCTCGGCGAGCACAAGCTGCTGTGCATCGACGAGTTCGAGCTGGACGACCCCGGCGACACGGTGCTGGTCTCCACGCTGCTCGGCAAGCTGGTGGAGGCCGGTGTGGCGCTGGCCGCCACCTCCAACACGCTGCCCGGCAAGCTCGGCGAGGGCCGGTTCGCCGCCGTCGACTTCCTGCGCGAGATCCAGGGCCTGAGCGCCCACTTCCGCCCGCTGCGGATCGACGGCGAGGACTACCGCCACCGCGGTCTGCCCGAGGCGCCCGCCCCGTTCGACGACGAGACCGTCACCCGCACCGCGTACCGCACGCCCGGGGCCTCGCTCGACGACTTCCCCTCCCTCCTGGACCACCTGTCGAAGGTGCACCCCAGCCGGTACGGCGCGATGTGCGACGGCATCGAGGCGGTCTGCCTGACCGACGTCCAGGCGGTGCCCGACCAGTCCACCGCGCTGCGCCTGGTGGTCCTCGCGGACCGGCTCTACGACCGCGAGGTGCCGGTGCTGGCCTCCGGCAAGCCCTTCGACGAGCTGTTCAGCGAGGAGATGCTGCGCGGCGGCTACCGGAAGAAGTACTTCCGGGCGATCTCCCGGCTGACGGCCCTGGCGCGCGACGCGAAGTCCCTGGTGACCGACGAGGTCCGCTAGGCGCGGTCCGCCGGGCGAGGTCCGTCAGGGGGTTCCAACGGGACCGTCGGTCGGCCTGGTTCCCGGGCGGCCGGGTGCGTGGTACACACAAGCGGGTCACGTCACCTGTCCGCCATCAGGGAGTTGCCCATGTCTGCGACACGGCGTCAGATCCTGGCAAGAACCGGTGCGTTGGGGGCGTCTCTCGCCTTCTCCGGAAGCCTCGGTGCGGTCTTCGCGGGGACCGCGACCGCGCGGGGGATGGGACGGCGCGGGTACGGCCCGCTGGTGCCCGACCCGGACGGCCTGCTCGACCTCCCCGAGGGCTTCCGCTACCGGGTCCTCTCCCGGGAGGGCGAGCCGCTGCGCTCCGGCGAGGGCAGGGTGCCCGGCAACTGCGACGGCATGGCCGCCTTCCCCGCCCCCGGCCGGCGCGGCGGGACCTGCCTCGTCCGCAACCACGAGAACCGTACGGGCTCCCGCTCCGCCGTCCCCCGGGTGCGCGAGCTGACCTACGACCCCGGTGGCGAGGGGGGCTGTACCGCCCTGGAACTGGACCGCGACAACACGGTGCGCTCGGAACGGGTCGCCATCGCCGGCACCTCCACCAACTGCGCGGGCGGCCCCACCCCTTGGCACACCTGGCTGACCTGCGAGGAGACCGAGTTCCGGGCCGGCGACGAGAACTACACCAAGGACCACGGCTTCATCTTCGAGGTGGACCCGTACGACCCGCGGCGCACCGGGGCGGTACCGCTGACCGCGATGGGCCGCTTCCAGCACGAGGCGATCGCCGTGGACCCCGGCACCGGCACCGTCTACGAGACCGAGGACGCCTTCGAGAAGCCCTTCGGGCTCTTCTACCGCTTCCTGCCCGACAAGCCGCTGGGCGGCCGGGGTTCGCTCCGGGCCGGCGGACGCCTCCAGGCGCTCCGGGTGCCCGGCGTGCCCGACCTGTCCACCGTCCAGGCGCCCGGCACCGTCTTCGACCACGTCAGCTGGGTGGACGTGCCCGACCCGCTGGCCCGGACCACGCCGATCCGCTTCCAGGACTTCGGTACCGGCGGCATCACCCACGCGCAGAAACTGGAGGGCTGCTACTGGGGCGGTTCCTGCGTCCACTTCGTCTCCAGCTTCGCGCACCGCTCCGCCGGTTCGGCGGCCGACCACTACGGCCAGGTCTGGCGGTACGACCCGCGGCGGCGCCGGCTCACCCTCGTCGTCGTCTTCGGCCCGGACACCGACCTCCAACTGCCCGGCGAGTCCCCCGACAACATCTGCCTGGCGCCCAGCGGGGGCCTGATGGTCTGCGAGGACGGCGACGGTGCCCAGCACGTCTTCGGGCTCACCCGGGGCGGCGAGGTCTACCCGATGGCCCGTGGGCGGCAGAACATCGGCACGCCCCAGAAGCCGGAGTGGGGCGAGTTCGCGGGCGTGACCTTCGCGCCCGACCACCGCACGATGTACGTCAACTGCTACAGGCCGGGCACGACGTTCGCGGTGACCGGGCCCTGGCACCACTGACGCCGCCGCGGCCGCGCCGCCCCACGGATCAGCCGGAGCACGCGGTCCGCTGCGCCTCCTGCCACTCGCACACCGGGCAGAGCACGATCCCCGGCCGGTCGACCGGGTACGCGGTGGGCCGGCCGCAGTGCAGGCAGTCGGCTACGGGGGCGTCGGGGGCCGGGGCAGCGGGATCGGGAGCGGCGGGCGGGTGCGGCATGGGGCCGAGGGTACGCCCACCGGTCCCGGGGCGGCCCGCCCTCCCCCGTGGTTCAGCTGCGACGGGGCGCCAGGGCGCAGGCGGCGGCGGTGGCGGCGGCCGCGAGCAGGGCGGCCGCGGCGGCCGGGAGCCAGGGGACGGTGATCGTGCCGTGCAGGGAGCCGGTGACCAGGCCCGTCATGGCGGCGTTGGCGGGCGAGCCGCCCAGGACGAGCAGCAGCAGCGAGCCGAGGAGCCCGGCCGGAACGCCCCAGCCCGGGACGCGCAGCACCGGCCAGGTGCACAGCGCGCCGATCGCCAGGCCCGTCAGCAGACAGGCCAGCACGGCGCACAGGCCGGCGCCGGTCGCGGGCAGGACGGGTACCGCCACCCGGCCCTTGGCGGAGTGCGGATCGGACAGCAGCACCACAAGGGCCGTACCGAGCAGCCCGAGCAGCAGCGCGGCACCGGCCGCGGTCAGCACGGAGGCGAGGTGCACGCGGCCGGGCCCGGCGGCGGCCGCCGTGCAACTGCGGGCGGCGGGCGGCTCGTTGGCGACGCAGATCCGGGTCAGCCAGACGGTGACCGGCAGCACACCGACCGCGGCGTAGCCGAACGCGTCGAGGATCGGGCCGCCGCTCTGGATGCCGATGGCCAGGAACGCCGCGTAGAGGATGACCGGCGGCAGCCAGCGGTGCGAGCCGACGAGCAGCGCCGCCTGATAGCGGAGGAGAGCGGTCACGGGAGGGGGGCCTCGTCGGGGTCGGGGGCGGGCGGGTTTGCCGCAGCCGGCGGTGCGGCCGGGCCGGGGGCGGCGGTGACGGCGCGGATGTGCCACGGCGGACGGGCGGTGAGCAGGGCGCGCAGCAGCGCGTCGGAGTGGACGGCGGGGACCGTGAGCCGGAACGCGCCGTCCGGACCGGGAGTGATCTCCGGGCCGCCCGGTAGCCGCGGGGCTCCGGGGGGTGTCCCGGGCGGCCCGGTCGGCGGGGCGGCGCCCGGTGGGCCCTCGGCCTCGACGGTCACCCGGGGGCCGGTCGCGGCGCCCGGATCCGCGGGCGTACCGGGCCGGTCCTCCTGGGCCAGCAGCCGCCCGTCCGTGACCCGGTAGCGGGCGTCGGCCGCGCCGGCCAAACGCTGCGGGTCGTGGTCGACGAACACCACCGTGCCGCCGTCCGCGACCCGTTCGGCGACCGCCCGGTCGAGCACCTCACGGGCGCCGCGGTCCAGGCCGGTCCACGCCTCGTCCAGGACGAGGAGTTCGGGCTCGGCGAGCAGCGCCTGGGCGACCGCGACCTTCTGGCTGGTCCCCTTGGACAGCTCGGCCAGCCGGGTACGGGCGTGCCCGGCCGCGCCGAAGCGTTCCAGCCACTCGGCGGCCCGCCGGGCCGCTGCCGCGCCGGTCAGGCCGTGGACGCGGCCGAGGTGGGTGAGGTAGCCGACGGCCGTGAAGGGCATGGCGGCCGGGAAGCGTTCGGGGACGTAGGCGCGGCGCGGCCGGCCGGTGATGCGTCCGGTGCTGGGCCGGTCGATCCCGGCGAGCAGCCGCAGGAGGGTGGACTTCCCGGTGCCGTTGGTCCCCTCGATGCGCAGCAACGCGCCTTCGGGCACCGTGAGGTGGACCTCGCGCAGCACCCAGGGGCCGCGGACCCCGTAGCGCCGCCCCACCCCGTCCAGCCGCATCCGCTCCGGCATCCGCTGCCTCCCCGTGTCCCCGCGCTGCCCGGCCCGGCATCCGATCGCCCGTGCCGGCCCGCCCGTTGGCGTACGGCGTCGGTCCACCGCCGTACGGCATCGGTCCCCTGCCGTACCGCGTCGGTCCGCCCGCCGTCCCCGACGGTAGCGGGACCGGCCGCCGGGCGCCCGCTCGGCGACGCGGCGGGCGACGCGGTGCGGGCGGGCTGGTCCGCGCGGGCGAGCGGGCTGGTCCGCGCGGGCGGGCCTGCGCGCGAAGGGGGCAGCATGGGCGGGCCCGCGGCGGCGCGTCAGGGGTGCGCGGGCGGGCCTGCGCGGGCCGGGCCGGGGCGTTGTCAGTGGCGGCTGGCAGACTGATCGGGTGACCAGGACCGAGACCGCCGGACAGTCCGGCAACGATTCCACCAGCCCGTTCCGGCCCGACGAGAGCGACCGGGACGCGGCCTTGCAGTTCGTGCTGCCGCTCGTCGTTCGGCTGGAGCGGGCCGATCCCCCGGCGCGTACGGACGCGCTGGAGACGGCGGCCCGGGCGGTGCTGGTGCTGCTGTCGGACGAGCGGTCGGCCGGGGACGGCGAGTGGGCGGCGGCGGTGCGGGACTGGCAGGACGCCAGGATCCGGAAGGTGGTGCGGCGGGCCCGCGGCGCGGAGTGGCGGCGGGCCGAGGCGCTGCCCGGGATCACGGTCACCGGGCGCCGGGCCGAGGTGCGGGTCTATCCCCCGGTGCTGCTGGACGGCTGGCCCAAGGACCTGGTGAAGCTCCAGGTCTCCGGCACGGAGCTGGACGACCCCGAGCCGCCCGGGCCGCCCGCCGACGGCACGCCGGTGCTGTGGCTGAACCCGGCACTGGAGATGTCGGCGGGCAAGGAGATGGCGCAGGCCGGCCACGGCGCCCAGTTGGCGTGGTGGGAGCTTTCCGAGGCGGAGCGGGCGGCCTGGCGCGCGGCCGGGTTCCCGCTGGCCGTCCGCTCCGCGGATCCCGCCCGCTGGGAGGCGCTGACCCGCAGCGGGCTGCCCGTGGTCCGCGATGCCGGGTTCACGGAGATCGCGCCGGGCTCCTGCACCGTCGTCGCGGACCACCCGGCGCTGCGCGACGCGCTGTCGCGGGGGCGGTGAGTTCGGCGTGCTGACCTCCCTGCTCGGCTTCACCCTGGTGGCCGCGGTGCTGACCGTTTCGCCCGGCCCCGACTTCGCGGTGGTCCTGCGGACCGCGCTCGGCTCGGGGCGGCGCGCCGCGCTGTGCAGTGCGCTGGGCATAGCCGCCGGATGCTTCGTGTGGGGGCTGGCCGGTGCGGTCGGGCTGACCGCGATGCTCGCCGCGTCGACGACGGCGTACGACGTCCTGCGGGTGGCCGGCGCGCTGTATCTGATGTGGCTCGGGATACAGGCGCTGCGCAGCGCCCGGCGCCTACGGACCGACGGTGCTCAGGAGGCCGGGGCGGCGCCCGCCGCGGCCCGGGGGCGGTCCCGTGACGGCGAGGGGCCGCGGCCGGCGACCCCGCTGCGGGCGTTGCGGACGGGCCTGTTGACCAATGTCCTCAACCCCAAGGTCGGGGTGGTCTACATGTCGCTGCTGCCGCAGTTCATCCCGCACGGCGCGCCGGTGCTCGCGACGACGCTGCTGCTGGTCGCCGTGCATGCCGCGCTGGGCGTGCTGTGGCTCGGCGGGATCGCCGTCGCGGTGCACCGCGCGCGGGCCGTCTTCCAGCGGCCGCGCATACGGCGGCGGCTGGATCAGGCCACCGGCGGGGTGCTGCTGGCGCTGGGGGCCGCGGTGGGGTTCGAGACCGCCCGCTGACCGGCGGAAGCGGCCGGCGGATTCCCATGGGGCGGCGGGGGCCCCGGCGGGAAGCTCAAATGAAGCTCTGAACTCGGCAGGTGCAGGGTTCGGCCCGTCATGACGTGGCCATGAGTACCCCGACCACGGAGCGAGAGGGGGAACCATGGTGCGTCAAGGAACGGACATCGAGCGCCTGGGGACGGGCATCGGCTGGCGGCCGGAAATCGCCGCGGAGATCGCCGGGCTACCCGGTGTGGACTGGGTCGAGGTGGTGGCGGAGAACATCTGCCCCGGCCATCTCCCGGTCGCCCTGCGGGAGTTGCGCGAGCGCGGGACGACCGTCGTCCCGCACGGTGTCTCGCTCGGTCTCGGCGGCGCCGACCGTCCGGACGCCGGCCGGCTGGCCGCCCTCGCCGAGCGCGCCGAGGTACTGGGCGCCCCGCTGGTCACCGAGCACATCGCGTTCGTCCGGGCCGGCGGGCCGCTGACCGCCTCGCCGCTGATGGAGGCCGGGCATCTGCTGCCGGTCCCCCGCACCCGCGACGCGCTGGACGTGCTCTGCGAGAACGTCCGCATCGCCCAGGACGCCCTGCCGGTGCCGCTGGCCCTCGAGAACATCGCGGCCCTGGTCAACTGGCCGGACGAGGAGCTCACCGAGGGGCAGTTCCTGGCCGAACTGGTCGAGCGGACGGGGGTGCGGCTGCTCATCGACGTCGCCAACCTGCACACCAACCACGTCAACCGCGGTGAGGACCCGGCCGTGGCGCTGGACGAGCTGCCGGTCGAGGCGATCGCGTACGTCCATGTGGCGGGCGGCGTGGAGCGCGACGGGGTCTGGCACGACAGCCACGCCCATCCGGTGACCCGGCCGGTGCTGGACGTGCTCGCCGAGCTGTGTGCCCGGATCACCCCGCCCGGTGTGCTGCTGGAGCGCGATGACGACTTCCCCGAGGCCGGCGAGCTGGCCGGGGAACTCGACGCGATCCGCACCGTCCTGAAGGAGGCCCGCCATGTCCAGGCGGCTTGAGCCCGTACGGGAGCCGGGCACCGGCTCCCGCTCCGCCGTGGCCCCCACCGCCTCGGCCCCCGCCATCCCCGCCACCGGCACCGACGCGGCGCGGCAGCGGCTGGCGCTGGCGCAGACCGCGCTGCTCTCCGCGCTGGTCGCCGGCACCCCGGCGCCCGAGGGCTTCGACCGCACCCGGCTGGGCGTGCAGAGCCGGGCGCTGACCGCCAAGCGGTCCGCGGTGGTCGCCAAGGTCGCGCCCGAACTACCCGAGATCCTCGGCGACGACTACCGCCCGGCGTTCGCCGGCTATGCCCGCAACCGGCCGATGCGCGGCGGCTACCGCCAGGACGCACTGGACTTCGCGGCGCACCTGCTGGCCCAGGGCCGCCCCGCGGACCCCGCCGCCCGGCAGCGGCTGACCCGCTGGTGGCGGGACCGCGCGGGCCCCACCCCGCCGTCCGCCGGGCCCGCGGCCCGGCTCGCCCGCGCCGTCCACGCCGTCCGCCAGGCGCTGAAGGGAAGGTGGCGGTGATGTCCTTCACGCAAGCGGTGTACGTGGGCCTCGGTGCCTCCTCGCTGGTACTGCTGCTCGGCACGGTCCTGGTGCGGCGCGGCACCCCGTCCGTCCGCAGGGGCGAGGCGCAGGCCCGCAACGTGTGGGAGATGGCGTTCCTCGCCGGCGGCCCCGGGCGGGTGGTGGACGCCGCGCTCGCCGGGATGTGCGAGGACGGCCGGCTGGCGGTGGGCGGCCCGGGCGTGGTGACCGTCCGCCAGGCCACCGCACAGCACGCGGTCGAGTCCGCCGTCCTGGACGCGGTCGCGCGGACGCCCGGCGGGGCGCTGGCCGCGGTGCGCGCCGAGGCGATGCGCAGCCCCGCGGTCCAGGGCGTCGGCGACCGGCTGGCGGCCCGCGGGCTGATGCGCCATCCGCGGCGGGGCCAGGGCTGGCGCCAGTTCGCGGGCGCCCAGCGGGCCGTGTGCGTGGCGCTGTTCGTCCTCGGGGTGCTGCTCTCGATCGCGGACGCCGGCCCTGACGACGGTGTCGACGAGGGGTTCGGCCCACCGGTGGTGATCACGATCATGCCCGCGCTGATCGGCGGTCTGATCGTGGCCTCGCTGTGCCGGAGGGTCTTCCGGAACCGCGTCACCAAGGCGGGCGCCCTCGCGGTGCGCTCCGCGCGGGCCACCCACGCCCAGGGCGGCACGGGCGACGCATGGCAGGCCGCCGGGCTGGTGGTGGCGCTCGGCGGTACGGCGCTGATAGCGGACGAACTGCTGCGCCAGCAGTTCGAGGAGGCCCAGCGGGCCACCGCACTGGCCACCGCCGGCGGCTCGTCGTCGTCCGGCAGCGCGTCGTCCGGCTATGACTCCGGGGGCGGCGCGGGCGGCGACAGCTCCTTCTGGTGCGGCTCGTCCGACGGCGGCTCCGGTTCGTCCTGCGGCTCCGGTTCGTCCTGCGGCGGCTCGTCCTGCGGCTCCGGTTCGTCGTGCGGCGGCGGTTCGAGTTGCGGGGGCGGGTCCTCGTGCGGCGGCGGCTCGTCCTGCGGCGGGGGCTCCGGCTGCGGAAGCAGCTGAGCGACGGCGGCGCAGGGGGCGCCTCCCCGATCGGACCGGCTCCGGGAGCCGACCACGGCCGGCAGGCCCTACGGCCGGCAGGCTCCTGCGCCCGGGAAGGCCCCTACGCCCGAAGCTGTCCGGTTTGCGGGCCGCACCGGCCCTGATCAGGGACGGGAGCACGTGATGTGGTCCACACAAGGGGAAAATTAATGGCCATTGTCATGGACCTTCCCGTAGAAAATGGTCCATGTGGCTCCTCTTCCTCCTCGTCGCCGCGGTCGCGGCGGTGTTCTCCTGTGCGCGGGTGTGCCGGGCCGCGGTCGCCGCGGCCCGGACCGGACGGCCGGCCCGGCCGCCGGCCCCCGCTCCGGCCCCGGACCCGGCCGGTGACGACGGGCACGCGCCCGGACTGACCCTCTACGAGATGGCCTACCTGTCCGGCGGGCCGCAGCGGCTCGCCGACGTGGTGCTGGTGCTGATGGCCCAGAAGCGGCGGCTGCTGCTCGCCCACACCGGCTGGGCCACCGTCGTCGAGCCGGTCGCGCAGGACCCGGTCGAGCGGGCGACACTCAGCGCGATAGGCCCGGACGGACAGCGCCCGATACCCGCGGTGCGGGAGGCCCTGGTGGCCGACGAGGCGGTGCGGGCGGTGGCCGACAAGCTGGTGGCCGACGGGCTGGCGCTGCCGGCCGCGGCCCGCCCCGGCATCCGCAGCGGGATCCGCCAGGTGTGGGCCGCCGCCCTCCTGGTCGTACTGACCGCCGCCGCGGCCTACTGGATGGCGCCGCCCGGCACGGACACCGCGCTGCTCCTGGGGTGGTTCTCGCTGCCGCTGGTGCTCTGCCTCGGGACCCTGGCCGTGGCCCGCTTCGAGCTCCACCCGTACCGGGACTGGGCCACCGACGAGGGCGAACAGCGCCTTCCGGGGAAGGCCGATCCGCCCGGCTCACGGCTCCCCTCCGCCCCTCTGGCACCCCTCACCTCCCTCATCTCCCTCGCCCTGCACGGCCCCAGCGCCCTCACCGATCCCGCCCTTCGCGCCGCGCTCCACTCTTCCGGGGCATAGCGTCCGACACCGGTGCCCGGTGCTTTACATCGCCAATCACCGCCCCAACTATCCCTTTTGTATGCACACACGAAGGGACGGCCAGTGAGAGCACTTGCGTTGTACGGCACCATCGGGTCGCTGATCGTGACCGCCCTCGCCACTGCCCCGGCGGGCGGCACCACGCAGGCGGCCGGGGCACCGCCCGCGCCCGTCGCGCACCGCATCGACTTCGGCCGGTGCGCGCCGGTGGAACACCTGCCGTCGTCCGTCGAGTGCGGCAAGCTCACCGTCCCCCTGGACTACGCGCGCCCCGACGGCAAGAAGATCCAGCTCACGGTCAGCCGGGCGCGCGCCACCGCGCACCGCGAGCGGCAGGGCTCGCTGGTGTTCAACCCGGGCGGCCCCGGCGCCTCCAGCCTGGAGTTCCCGCTCTACGGCGCACTGCCCAAATGGAGCAGGCTGGCCCGGGCCTACGACTTCGTCGGCTACGCGCCGCGCGGGGTGGGCCGTTCGGCGCCGCTGTCGTGCCAGGACCCCAAGGAATTCGCCAAGGCGCCCACCGACAGCCGGATGTACCCCGACGCGGCGTTCAAGCGGAAGAAGCGGGCGCAGGCCATGGCGTACGCCCGCGGCTGCGCCCGGCGGGCCGGCGCGGACCTGCCGTTCTACAACTCGGTCAACAACGCCCGGGACCTGGACATGCTGCGGGCCGCCCTCGGCGAGAAGAAGCTGACCTTCATCGGCGCCTCGTACGGGACGTACTTCGGCGCGGTCTACGCGACGCTCTACCCCGGCCACGTGCGGCGGATGATCTTCGACAGCGTGGTCAACCCGGAGCCGCGGCAGATCTGGTACCGCAACAACCTCGACCAGGACATCGCCTTCGAGCGCCGCTGGGGCGACTGGCTCGGCTGGGTCGCCAAGCACGACGACCACTACCACCTCGGCACGACCAAGAAGGCCGTGCAGCAGGCGTACGACACGGTCGCCGGGAAGCTGCGCCGCCACCCGGTCGACGGCAAGATCGGCGCCGGCGAGCTGCAGTCCGCCTTCCTCAAGACCGGCTACAACGACGGCTTCTGGCCGCTGCGCGCCGAGGCGCTCGCGAGCTATCTGCACGGTGACCCCAAGCCGCTGATCGCCCAGGCCCTGCCCCAGCAGACCGGCGCCAAGGACGCGGAGAACGCCAACGCGGTCTACACGGCCGTGGAGTGCAACGACGCGCCTTGGCCGCGGTCCTGGCGGACCTGGGACCGGGACAACACCGACGTCGCCGAGATCGCACCGTTCGAGACCTGGGACAACGCCTGGATGAACCTGCCGTGCGCGTTCTGGCCGGAACGGACGCAGTCCGCGGCGGCCGGGGTCGAGGCGGCGGCCCGCCGGGTGGGGCAGGGCTCGGGCCAGGAGCTGGCGGACGCCGCCGGCCACGCCGCCGCCACCGAGCTGGACGGTGCGCTGCACGGCCGGCGCCTCCCGCTCGACGTCCACACGGAACCCGGTGCGCTGCCCCCGGTGCTGCTGCTGGCGGCGGAGCGGGACGCGGCGACGCCGTACCGGGGCGCGCTGGAGCTGCAGCGCCGGCTGCCCGGCTCGTCGCTGGTCACCGAGAACGGCGCGGGCACGCACGGCATCGGCTTCGGCGAGAACGACTGCGTGAACCGCTACGCCGAGGCGTATCTGCTGCACGGGAAGATCCCGGCGCACAAGGTGTACTGCGCGCCGCGCGCGGAGCCGGTGCCCGGCGAGCAGACGACCCGGGCCCAGCACGCGCGCCCGGGGAAGTAGCCGCGCACGACCGACGAGCGGGCCGCCCCGGGGCAGGGGCGGCCCGCTCGTCCGTGCCGGGCGGTCAGGCCAGCCCGGCGACCAGCTCGGCGACCGCCTTGCGACGGCCGGTGTAGAACGGGACCTCCTCGCGGACGTGCATCCGCGCCTCGGAGCCGCGCAGATGACGCATCAGGTCGACGATGCGGTAGAGCTCGTCGGCCTCGAAGGCGAGCACCCACTCGTAGTCACCGAGCGAGAACGACGGCACGGTGTTGGCGCGGACGTCCGGGAAGCCGCGGGCCATCTTGCCGTGGTCGGCGAGCATCCGGCGGCGGTCCTCGTCGGGGAGGAGGTACCACTCGTAGGAGCGCACGAAGGGGTAGACGCTCACATAGGCGCGCGGCCGCTCGTCGGCCAGGAAGGCCGGGATGTGCGACTTGTTGAACTCGGCGGGGCGGTGCAGCGCCATGTTGGACCACACCGGGTCGAGCGCGCGGCCGAGCCGGGTGCGGCGGAAGAGGTTGTAGGCGTCCTGGAGGGCGTCCGAGCTCTCCGAGTGCCACCAGATCATGACGTCGGCGTCGGCGCGCAGGCCGGAGACGTCGTAGGTGCCGCGGACCACCACGTCCTTGGCGGCGAGCTGCGCGAACAGCTCCTCGACCTCGTCGGCGTAGCCGGTGCGGTCCTCGGGGAGGACGTCGCGCAGCTTGAACACCGACCAGAGGGTGTAGCGGATGACCTCGTTCAGGTCCTTGGCCTTCTTGCCGGCGTTCGGTGCCTTGTCGGGCTCCGCAGGGTTCTGCGGTGCGGAAGCGGGGGTGGAAGCGTCTGTCATGTCGTCCATTCTCACTCGCCGGGGCGGCCGGCCGGCCGCAGGGTGCCGAGGATGTCCTCGGCGGCCTTGCGGGCCGAGGCGATACAGGCCGGGATGCCGACGCCGTCGTAGAGCGCACCGCACACCCGCAGGCCCGGCAGCCGCCCGACGGCCTCCCGGATGCGGGCCACCCGCTCCAGATGGCCGACCGGGTACTGGGGCAGGCCGCCCTCCCAACGGGTGATCCGGGCGGCGACCGGCGCGGCGGTCAGCCCGATCGCCTCGCGCAGGTCGGCGCGGGCCAGGGCGGCCAGCTCGGCGTCCTCGCGCGCCAGGTCGGCCTCGTCGCCGTAGCGGCCGAGGGAGGTGCGCAGCACGAAGAGATCCGGGGCGGCGCGGTCGATCCAGCCCCACTTGTTGCCGGCGAAGGTGGCCGCCTTGATCCTCCGGCCGTCCACGGGCGGTACGAGGAAGCCGCTGCCGGTGGGCTGCCGCTCCAGCTCGGAGCGGCGGAAGGCCATGGTGACCAGGGCCATCGAGGCGTATTCGACGGTGGCCAGTTCGCGGGCGGCGGGCGCGCAGTCCTGGGCGAGCAGCCGGGCGGTGTCCGGCGCGGGGGTGGCCAGGACGACGGCGTCCGCGGTGAGCGCCGCGCCGTCCAGCTCGATCCGCCAGCCGTCGGCGGACCGCCGGACCCCGACGACGGGTGTGCCCGTCCGGATCTCGCCGCCCTTCGCGCGCACGGCCTCGGCGACCGCGCCGGGCAGCGTCCCGATCCCGCCCGCGATCCCCATGAACACCGGGGCGCCCTGGCCACCGCCGCCGGCCGCCGGGCCGATCTGGTGCATCGTGGCCGCGGCCCGGGCCTGGATGCCGCGGACGCCCTCCAGCAGCGAGCGGTGGGCCCGCGCGGCCTCGAACAGCTGCGGTACGGCGGCCCGCATGGAGATCTGGTACGCATCGCCGGCGTAGACCCCGCCCAGCAGCGGCTCCACCAGGCGGTCGACCACCTCGCGGCCCAGGCGCCGGGCGACGTACGCACCGACCGCGACGTCCGCGCCGATCTCCGTCCGGGGCAGCTCGGTGTCCTCCTCGATGCGGGCGAGGCCCTCGGGAGAGACGACACCGGAGGCGGCGAGCGGGGCGAGGTCCCCGGGGACGCCCATGACATGGCCCTTGGGCATCGGGCGCAGCGCACCGCGGGTCCATAGCGAGGCGGTGGCGGTCGTGGGCGGCTGGAGCCGGTCGCCGATCCCGACGGCGCGCGCGAGCTCCACCGCCTCCGGCCGCCTGGCCAGCATCGATTCGGCGCCGAGGTCGACCGGGACATCCGCGATCTCACCGGCCCGCAGCTTGCCGCCGAGCCGGTCCGACGCCTCCAGGACGGTCACCCTGGCGCCGCCCTCGAGCAGCCGGTGGGCGGCGGCCAGTCCGGAGATGCCGCCGCCGATGACGACGACATGCCCGCCGCCGCTCCCGGAGGCCGTACTCGTGTGCGCTGCGCTCATGGCTCCACTCTCTCAAAGGGCACCGACAGCGCCGTGACCGGATCGCGACCCGGCACAGCGCAACCCCTCTCCGGGCGCCCCCGTCGAAGAAGCGCCGGTCGAAGAAGCGCCACCGGCACGTCACTTCACGGGGAGCGCACATGCGGGGAACAGCACGAGCAGGGCGACCGGCGACGGCGGGGCTGCTGCTCGTCGTCGCCCTCACGGCTGCCGGGTGCGGCGCGTCGGCCGGCCCGAGTACGGACGGGGCTGCGGCGCCCGGCAAGGCGGCGCCGAACCGGGCCGCGGCCGACGCCCGGACCGGTGCCCGGGGCGCCGCGGAGGGCGCCGCCGCCCGCCCGGGCGGCACGCCCGCCAAGGTGCCGAGGGCGGCCTCGTGGCAGATCGTCCGGACCGCGACGCTCACCGTGCGGGCCGAGGACGTCCCCGGGGCGGTGGACCGGGCGCGGGCGGTCGTCGACGGCGCGGGCGGCTACCCGGCCGCCGAGACCACCGACCGGGACCCGGAGGGTCATGAGCGGTCGCGGCTGGTCCTGCGGGTGCCGCCGGCGGAGTACGACGCCGTACTGGTGCGGCTGGCCCGCCTCGGCACCGTGGTGTCCCGTCAGGTCTCGGCGAAGGACGTCACCGATCAGGTGGTGGACGTCGACAGCCGGGTCCGGACGCAGCGGGCGAGCGTGGCGCGGGTCCGGGCGCTGATGGAGAAGGCGACGTCGATCGGCGACATCGTCTCGCTGGAGTCCGAACTGAGCAGCCGGCAGGCGGATCTGGAGTCCCTGGAGGCGCAGCTGAAGTCGCTCAGGGACCGGACCGCGATGGCCACCGTCACGCTGCTGCTGCGGCAACCGGACGCCGCCCCCGACGGCGCCTCGGACGACGACACGAGGTCCTTCGGGGACGCGCTGTCCGGCGGCTGGCGCGCCTTCCTGGCGGCCGTGAAGTGGCTGCTGGTGGCGCTCGGCGCGGTGCTGCCGTTCGCGGTGGCCGTGGGGCTGCTGTACGGCCTGTGGCGGCTGGTCCGCGGCCGGCTGCCGTCGGCGCTCCGCCGCCGGACCCGGGCCGCGGACTCCCGGGACGAGCCGGGACCGGCCGCCGGGGAGCACGCCGCGGACGACGGGCCGGCGGGCGCCCCGCGGGACCCGGACCGGACCGTGCCGGCCGGGGAGGGTGACCGAGGACCCCGTTGACAGCGGGCGGCGGCGGGCAAAGACTCGGTGCGGCGGCGGCGATCTTCGTACCGTCCGCCGACCGTTCGAGAGCCGGGACAGCGAGGACAGCGCCTGATGACCGAGCCACGCCTGCGGGATGTCTACATCGTCGACGCCGTACGGACCCCCGTCGGCAAATACGGCGGCGCGCTGGCCGGCGTCCGGCCCGACGACCTCGCCGCCCATGTGGTGCGGTCCCTGGTCGACCGCGCCCCCGACCTCGACCCGGCGCGGATCGACGACGTGTACTTCGGTGACGCGAACGGCGCCGGCGAGGACAACCGCAATGTCGCGCGGATGGCCGTGCTGCTCGCCGGGCTGCCGGTGACCGTGCCCGGCGTCACCGTCAACCGCCTGTGCGGCTCCGGCCTGGAAGCGGTCATCCAGGGGGCCCGGGCGATCGCGCACGGCGACGCGCAGATCGTGGTGGCGGGCGGGGTGGAGTCGATGAGCCGCGCGCCGTACGTCCTGCGCAAGCCCGAGCGGGCCTTCCCTGCCGGCCACCAGGAGATGTTCTCCTCGACGCTGGGCTGGCGGATGGTCAATCCGCGGATGCGCCCGGAGTGGACGGTGGCGCTGGGCGAGGGCGCCGAGCTGATCGCCGACGCGCACGGCATCACCCGGGAACAGCAGGACGTGTTCGCGCTGGCCAGCCACCAGAAGGCGGTCCGGGCCTGGCAGGAGGGCGGCTACGACGCCGAGGTGGTCCCGCTCCCCGGCGTCGATCTGCTCCGGGACGAGACGATCCGTGAGGGCTCCTCCCTGGAGTCGCTGTCCAAGCTGAAGCCGGTCTTCCGGACGGCCGGGGGCACGGTCACCGCCGGCAACTCCTCCCCGCTCAACGACGGTGCGGCCGCACTCCTGTTGGTCGACGAGGAGGGACTGCGCGCCACCGGGCGGGAGCCGCTGGCCCGGATCCGGGCGAGCGCGGTGACCGGTATCGAGCCCCAGCTGTTCGGGCTGGGCCCGGTGGAGGCGGTCCGGCGCGCGCTGGACCGGTCCGGGCGCGGCTTCGCCGACCTGGCCACGTGCGAACTGAACGAGGCGTTCGCGGCCCAGGCGTTGGGCTGCCTGGACCAGTGGCCGGAGCTCGATCCGTCCGTGGTGAACCCGCGCGGCGGCGCGATCGCCATCGGCCACCCCCTCGGTGCCTCCGGCGCCCGCCTGGCCGGCGCGGTCGCCCACCAGCTCGCCGCCGCGGGCTCGGGCACCGGCCTGGCCGCCCTGTGCATCGGCGTCGGCCAGGGCCTGGCACTCGTACTGGAGCGGTGACGGGACCGTCCGTCGGCCGGGACCCCCGCGGCCGGCGGCGGCCCGGCGCGCCCGCCCCCGGGCCGATCCGGCATCCGCACGGACACGCGGTAGACGCGAGCGACGACCGGGTACCCAGCAAGCGAACAGACCGGCACATCAGGTGCATGCGGCATATCCGGAACATCCGGCGAAGGGACACGGCATGGCGACGGCCGAGCGGCTGGTGATCGTCGGGGGCGATGCGGCGGGGATGTCGGCCGCGTCGCAGGCGCGCCGGCTGAAGAAGCCCGAGGAGCTCGCGATCACCGCGTTCGAGCGCAGCCACTTCACGTCCTACTCCGCCTGCGGCATCCCGTACTGGGTGGGCGGCCAGGTCGACGGGCCGGACGCGCTGATCGCCCGTACGGCGAAGGAGCACCGCGCCCGGGACATCGATCTGCGGATGCGCACCGAGGTCACCGAACTCGACCTGGACCGGGGGCGGGTGCGCAGCCGGGAGCTGGACGACGGCGGGCGGGAGACCTGGACCGGTTTCGACAAGCTGGTGCTGGCCACCGGCGCGACGCCCAAGCGGCCCCCGCTGCCGGGGATCGACGCCCCCGGTGTGCACGGCGTGCAGACCCTGGACGACGGCCAGGCACTCCTGGACACGCTGGAGAGGTCCGCGGGCCGGCGGGCCGTGGTCGTCGGGGCGGGCTACATCGGCGTGGAGATGGCCGAGGCGCTGATCCACCGTGGTTACGAGGTCACCGTCCTGGAGCAGGCCGGCCAGCCGATGTCGACCCTCGACCCGGACATGGGCGCGCTGGTCCACGAGGCGATGTGCGGGATGGGCATCGAGACGGTGCTCGGCGCGACCGTCACGGGCGTACTGACCGATGAGGACGGCCGGGCCCGCGCGGTCACCACCGAGGACGCCGAGTACCCGGCGGACGTGGTGGTCCTGGGTCTGGGCGTACGGCCGCAGACGGCGCTGGCCGAGGCGGCGGGGCTACCGCTGGGCGAGTCCGGCGGGCTGCTGACCGATCTGGCGATGCGGGTGCGCGGCCACGACAACGTGTGGGCCGGCGGCGACTGCGTCGAGGTCATGGACCTGGTCTCGGGCCGCACCCGCCACATCGCGCTGGGCACCCACGCCAACAAGCACGGCCAGGTCATCGGCGCCAATGTGGCCGGCGGCTACGCGACCTTCCCGGGGGTCGTCGGCACGGCGGTCAGCAAGGTCTGCGATCTGGAGATCGCCCGGACCGGACTGCTGGAGAGCCAGGCGCACGCCGCCGGACTGCGGTTCGTCTCGGTCACCGTCGAGGCGACCAGCCGCGCCGGCTACTACCCCGGCACCCGGCCGATGCACGTCAAGATGCTCGCCGAGCGCCGGACCGGCCGGCTGCTCGGCGTGCAGATCGTCGGCCGGGAGGGCGCCGGCAAGCGCGTGGACATCGCCGCGGTCGCGCTCACCGCCGGGATGACGGTGGAGCAGATGACCGCCCTCGACCTGGGCTACGCCCCGCCGTTCTCCCCGGTCTGGGACCCGGTCCTGGTGGCCGCCCGCAAGGCCACGGGAGCGGTACGGGCGGCGGGCACCTGACCGCGGCGCGGCGGCCGCGCGCCTACCGGTCGGCGTGCCGTCCGGTCAGCGCGCGGTCCGGGTGTGGACGTACTCGACGAGGCGGGTGAGCGCGTCCGGGTCGGTGTTCGGCAGGACGCCGTGGCCGAGGTTGAAGATGTGGCCTTCGAGGCCGGCGGCGGCGTCGAGGACCTCGCCGGCCTTGGTCTCGACGGCCTCACGGGGGGCGAAGAGGACGGCCGGGTCGAGGTTGCCCTGGAGCGCCTTGCCGGGGCCGACCCGGCGGGCCGCCTCGTCGAGCGGCACCCGCCAGTCGACGCCGACCACGTCCGCGCCCGCCTCGCCCAGCAGGCCGAGGAGTTCACCGGTGCCGACGCCGAAGTGGATCCGCGGGACGCCGTAATCGGCGACGGCCCGGAAGACCTTGGCGGAGGCGGGCATCACGGAGCGGCGGTAGTCGGCGGGGGCGAGCGCGCCGACCCAGGAGTCGAAGAGCTGCACGGCGCTCGCGCCGGCCTCGATCTGCACCTTCAGGAACGCGGCGGTGATGTCGGCGAGCCGGTCGAGCAGGTCGGCCCAGAGCTGCGGGTCGCCGTACATCAGCGCCTTGGTGTTCTCGTGGTTGCGGGACGGGCCGCCCTCCACGAGGTAGCTGGCGAGCGTGAACGGCGCGCCGGCGAAGCCGATGAGGGGCTTGGGCCCCAGCTCGGCGGTGAGCAGGCCGACGGCCTCGGTGACGTAGGAGACGTCCTCGGGGGTCAGGTCGCGCAGCTGCGCCAGGTCGGCGCGGCTGCGGATCGGGTTCGCGACGACCGGGCCGACACCGGGCTTGATGTCGAGGTCGATGCCGATGGCCTTGAGCGGCACGACGATGTCGCTGTAGTAGATGGCCGCGTCGACGTCGTGTCGGCGGACCGGCTGCAGCGTGATCTCGGTGACCAGCTCGGGTCGCGCGCACGACTCCAGCATGGGAATGCCCTCGCGCACCTTGCGGTACTCGGGCAGCGACCGACCCGCCTGCCGCATGAACCACACCGGCGTGTGCGGTACCGGCTCGCGCCGGCAGGCCCGGAGGAAGGCCGAGTCGTGGGTACCGGTCTGCTGCGTGCCCTCGGGGCTGTCGTTGGCGCTCACGCCCCAAATCTTCGCATGCGCTCCGGCGCGCCTCCGAATGGGCGACGCGTGTACCGGGTGTCCTCCCCGTATGCGGGCCCGGTTCCGCCTAATCTTCCGGGCATGGCTGCGGCTCACGAACACCTCGCGGACAGCGCGGACGAGGCCCCGATCCCCTTCCGTCAGGCGGTCGAGGCGCTCCGCGCGGCACGACTGCGGCCGGAGGTCGAGATCGACCCGGCACCCGCGCCCAGACGGCTCGCCCCGTACGCGTACGCGCTGGAGGCGGCGGTCGTCGAGCGGGCGACGGCGCCGGGCGAGGAGGACCGGGATCTGGCGGACGGCCGGCTGGTGCTGCTGCACAATCCGGCCGGCGAGGACACCTGGCAGGGCACGTTCCGTCTGGTGACGCTGGTACGGGCGGAACTGGAGCCGGAGATGGGCGCCGATCCGCTGCTGCCGGAGGTGTCCTGGTCGTGGCTGACGGGTGCGCTGGAGGCCCGGGGGGTGCGGTACGGCGCGCCGAGCGGGACGGTGACCCGGGCCGGGTCGCACTACTTCGGGGGGCTCGCGGCGCGCGAGCCGGCGACCCAGATCGAGATCCGGGCGTCCTGGACGCCGGCCGAGGGGCCCGGCGGGGCGCTGGACCTGGGCGTGCACCTGGTCGCCTGGTGCGATCTGCTGGCGCAGGTGGCGGGACTGCCGCCGGCCGCGCCGGAGGCGGGACCGCGCGGCGGGGTCGTCCCGTTGCCGCAGCGCCGCGGCGCCCATCCCCGCTGACCACCGTCGGGGCCGGCCGTGCTCCGGCCGTATTGATCACGTTCGCGCCGGCTCTGATCACCTCGGTATGCACTGGGTGCCCACCTGATCGATCACGCATCCGATTTGCCCGAATTGCCCCTAACTAAATCGTGATCAAAGTCTAAAGTCCCGCCGGATTGCTGCCGAAGAGGTCAGTGACCCTTCAAACACGGATCATTCCGGCTCCCCCCAGTCGGCTTCCGTCCCCGCCACTCCCCCAGGAGGCCCGGTGTCTGTTCTCCTTGAGCAACCTTCGAGCCTGGTCGCCTACCGCCCGAACAAGCCGACGGCCATGGTCGTCGTGGCCGACCCCCGCGTTCGCTCCACCGTCACCCGCCACCTGTGGGCCCTCGGAGTGCGTGACGTGATCGAGGCGTCGTCCATCGCGGAGGCGCGCCCCCGCGTTGGCAACCCGCGTGACATCTGCGTTGCCGACGTCCACCTTCCCGACGGCTCCGGCCTCACCCTGCTGTCCGAGACCCGGGCGGCCGGCTGGCCCAACGGCCTGGCCCTGTCCGCCGCCGACGACATCGGCGCCGTCCGCAACGCCCTGGCCGGCGGCGTCAAGGGCTATGTCGTCACGGGAACCCGTACCAATCTGGGCATCCCCGGCCGTCCGGGCGCCTCTCCCATCGGGGCCAACGCGGCCCGTATGCAGCGCCGTCCTCCGGGCGCCCCCGGGCACCCCGGCGGTTACCGGGAGCTGTCGGGCCGTGAGGTCGAGGTGTTGCGGCTGGTGGCGGAGGGCCAGTCCAACAAGGCCATCGGCGTGTCGATGGGGCTGTCCGCCCTGACCGTCAAGAGCCACCTCGCCCGGATCGCCCGCAAGCTCGGCACCGGCGACCGGGCCGGCATGGTCGCGGTCGCGCTGCGCACCGGCATCATCCACTGACCCGCTTTACACGACCGGCTCGCCCGTCGAGGGAACGTTCCCTCGACGGGCGACGTGCATACACAGATACCCTTGACTGGTGACCGACGCCCAAAAGACCGCAGCAGACACGACACTGCGAGCCCCCGGAGACTCCCCTCCGGATCCCCGACCGGCGCCGGTCCCTCTCCTGGAGCCCCGCGAGGGCATCCCCCCGGTGGTCGCGACGGACGAGGCGCTCGCCGAGGTGGTGGCGGCCTTCGCGGCGGGCACCGGCCCGGTGGCCGTCGACGCCGAGCGCGCCTCGGGCTACCGCTACGGCCAGCGCGCCTACCTCGTGCAGCTGCGCCGCGAGGGCGCCGGCAGCGCGTTGATCGACCCGGTCGGCTGCCCCGACCTGTCGGCCCTGGGCGAGGCGATCGGTGACGCCGAGTGGGTGCTGCACGCCGCCACCCAGGACCTGCCGTGCCTGCGCGACATAGGGATGGTTCCCACCCGGCTGTTCGACACCGAGCTGGCCGGGCGGCTGGCCGGCTTCGCCCGGGTCGGCCTGGGCGCGATGGTCGAGAACGTCCTCGGCTTCGCGCTGGAGAAGGGCCACTCCGCGGTCGACTGGTCCACCCGCCCGCTGCCCGAGCCCTGGCTGCGCTACGCCGCGCTCGACGTCGAACTGCTGGTGGACCTGCGCGACGCGCTGGAGGAGGAGCTGACCCGGCAGGGCAAGCTGGAGTGGGCCCACCAGGAGTTCGCGGCGATCGCCGCCGCTCCCCCGGCGCCGCCCCGCAAGGACCCCTGGCGCCGCACGTCCGGTATGCACAAGGTCCGCCGGCGCCGCCAGATGGCGGTCGTACGGGAGTTGTGGACGGCCCGCGACCAGGTCGCCCAGCGGCGCGACGTCTCCCCGGGCAAGGTGCTGGGCGACGCGGCGATCGTGGAGGCGGCGCTGAACCTCCCGCCCAACAGCCACGCGCTGGCGGCGCTGCCCGGCTTCGGCCACCGCATGGGCCGTCGCCAGCTGGAGCAGTGGCAGGCCGCCGTCGACCGTGCCCGGGCGCTCCCCGAGAACGAGCTGCCGCAGCCCGGCCAGCCGCTCAACGGCCCCCCGCCGCCCCGCTCCTGGGCCGACAAGGACCCGGCCGCGGCGGCCCGGCTGTCGGCCGCCCGCACCGCGGTCACCGCGCTGGCCGAGGAGCTCAACCTGCCGCAGGAGAACCTCATCACGCCGGACACGGTGCGCCGGCTGTGCTGGGAGCCGCCCGCCGCGCCCAGCCGCGAGACGGTCGCCGAGATCCTCACCGGTTACGGCGCCCGCCCCTGGCAGATCGAGCAGGTCGCCCCGATCCTCACCGAGGCTCTGCTGACGGGCGGCGAGGACGGCTGAGCCGCCCGGCCCAACCACACGTCGACCAGGACCGATCCGGGGATCAGTCCTGGTCGACGTGCATCCGGAGGACCTTGCGGTTGGTCGCGTCGATGTCGTAGGTGGTCTTGTTCCAGTCGTCGGTGGTGACCACGTCGACGGACCAGGCGGCCTTCCTGCTGCCGTTGTCGGCCTCGCCCAGCTCGACGGCGCTGACCGTGCCCTTCGTCTTGGCGGTGGCCGTCTCGACGGCCTGCTGCGCGGTGACGGTGGCCTCGCCGAGCCGGGCGGCCAGTTCCTTCTTGTCGTCGGCGTCGTCGGACTCGGTGCGCGGCGGATCGGCCTTGCCGGAGACCGCGTTGACGCGGACGGCGTGCGCGGTCCCGTCGGACGTCGCGACCGCCGTCTGCCAGTAGGGGCTCTTCGGCGTGCCCTTGAGTTCGGCCGCGACCGGCTCCGAGGCCGGCACCGCGGCGACCGCCGCCCGCAGCGCCCGCGCGTAGTCCACCTTGGCGGCCGGGATCAGCGCCTTCCGTTCGGTCTGGTCCGCGGTCAGCGTGGTGCCCGGTGTGCCAGGGGCCGAGGCGGCCACCGCCCGGGACGGGGCCGCGCTGTCCCGGCCGGACGTCCCGGTGCCCTTGGTGGTCCCGTTTCCGCAGCCCGCCAGCAGGGCGCCGCCCAGGGCGACGGCGGTGCAGAGCGCCGCACTCCTCTTTGTATCCATACGGTCACTTTAAGTGTGATGTGGTGCGGTTTACGCCAGGACCCGACGGCATCCGGACGTTTTCGATCATCGGTTTCCCGCCGCCCCGTTCCCCGTCCGCGGCGCACCGTCCCGGCGGCCCCACACCTCCATCCGGTGTGACCTTCACCGCTCCGGCCGGTGGGGGTGGGCAGGTTGGTTACCCGTAAGTAGCATGTCGGTGGGAAGCGTCCCTGGGGGCGCCCCGCAGCAGTGCCATCCCGCACCTGGAGGAGAGCCAACGTGCCTCGTACCGCTAGGGACGTCGTCTTCGTCGACGGCGTCCGCACCCCGTTCGGCAAGGCGGGCCCGAAGGGCATCTACCACGAGACCCGCGCCGACGACCTGGTCGTGAAGTCGATCCGGGAGCTGCTGCGCCGCAACCCCGGTCTCGACCCGGCGAAGATCGACGAGGTCGCCATCGCCGCCACCACCCAGATCGGCGACCAGGGCCTGACCCTCGGCCGCACCGCCGGCATCCTCGCGGGCCTCCCGCAGTCGGTGCCCGGCTACTCCATCGACCGCATGTGTGCCGGTGCGCTGACGGCCGTCACGACCACCGCGGGCTCCATCGCCTTCGGCGCCTACGACGCCGTCATCGCCGGCGGTGTCGAGCACATGGGCCGCCACCCCATGGGCGAGGCGGTCGACCCCAACCCCCGCTTCGTCAGCGAGAAGCTCGTCGACGAGTCCGCCCTGTTCATGGGCATGACCGCGGAGAACCTCCACGACCGCTACCCGCAGATCACCAAGGAGCGTTCCGACGCCTACGCGGTGCGCTCGCAGGAGAAGGCGGCGAAGGCGTACGCCAACGGGAAGATCCAGCAGGACCTGGTCCCGATCTCGGTGCGCAACACCAACGCCGAGGTGGGCGAGACCGGTTGGGGTCTGGTCACCTCCGACGAGCCGATGCGCCCGGGCACCACCCTGGAGAACCTCGCGGGCCTCAAGACCCCGTTCCGTACGCACGGCCGGGTCACCGCCGGTAACGCCGCCGGTCTCAACGACGGTGCCACCGCCTCGATCATCGCGTCCGAGGACTTCGCCCGGGAGCACGACCTCCCGGTGAAGATGCGCCTGGTCTCCTACGCCTTCGCGGGCGTCGAGCCCGAGGTCATGGGCTACGGCCCGATCCCGGCGACGGAGAAGGCGCTCGCCAAGGCGGGCCTGTCCATCTCCGACATCGGCCTGTTCGAGATCAACGAGGCGTTCGCCGTCCAGGTCCTCGCCTTCCTCGACCACTACGGCATCGCGGACGACGACGAGCGGGTAAACCAGTACGGCGGCGCCATCGCCTTCGGTCACCCGCTGGCCTCCTCCGGCGTCCGGCTGATGACCCAGCTGGCCCGCCAGTTCGAGGAGCAGCCCGAGGTCCGCTACGGCCTGACCACCATGTGCGTCGGCTTCGGCATGGGCGCGACGGTCATCTGGGAGAACCCGAACCACAAGGACGCCGGAGGCGACAAGTGAGCACCACCACCGCTGAGCTTCTGAAGGGCGCCGCCGAGCTGTTCCCGGACGAGGTCGTGACGTCGGCGCACGTCCGCCACCTCGACCTGCCCTTCGGTGCGGGCCGGTTCGCCCTCATCACGCTGGACAACGGCTTCGACCACACCAAGCCGACCACCTTCGGCCCGGGCTCGCTGGCGAACCTCAACGCCGCGCTCGACCAGGTCGAGAAGGAGGCCGCGGACGGCGAGATCGTCGGCGCCGGCATCACCGGCAAGCCGTTCATCTTCGCGGTCGGCGCCGACCTCAAGGGCGTCGAGCTGCTGAAGCGGCACGAGGACGCGCTGGCCATCGGCAAGGGCGGCCACGAGGTCTTCAAGCGGCTCTCCGGGCTCGCCGTGCCGACCTTCGCGTACTACAACGGTGCCGCGATGGGCGGTGGCGTCGAGGTCGGTCTGCACTGCTCGTACCGCACGGTCTCCAAGGCCCTGCCGGCCTTCTCGCTGCCCGAGGTCTTCCTCGGTCTGGTCCCCGGCTGGGGCGGCTGCGCCCTGCTGCCGAACCTCATCGGTGCGGACAAGGCCGTCTCGGTCATCATCGAGAACTCGCTCAACCAGAACAAGCAGCTCAAGGGCCAGCAGGTCTTCGACCTCGGCATCGCGGACGCGCTCTTCGAGGGCGCGGACTTCCTGGAGCAGTCGCTGATCTGGACCGCGCAGGTGCTCAAGGGTGACGTCACCGTCGAGCGTCCCGAGGTCGACCGCGGCGAGGCCTGGGACCAGGCCGTCGCCAAGGGCCGCTTCATCGCCGACGGCAAGGTGCACGGCGCGGCCCCGGCCGCCTACCGCGCGCTGGACATCATCGCGGCCGCCAAGAGCGGTGACCTGCAGGCCGGTTTCGACGCCGAGGACCAGGCGCTCGCCGACCTCATCATGGGCGGCGAACTCCGCGCCGGCATCTACTCGTTCAACCTGGTGCAGAAGCGCGCCAAGCGGCCGGCCGGCGCCCCGGACAAGAGCCTGGCCCGCCCGGTCACCAAGGTCGGCGTGGTCGGCGCCGGTCTGATGGCCTCCCAGCTGGCGCTGCTGTTCCTGCGCCGCCTGGAGGTGCCGGTGGTCCTCACCGACATCGACCAGGAGCGCATCGACAAGGGCGTCGGTTACGTCCACGGCGAGATCGACAAGCTGCTGGGCAAGGGCCGGATCAACCAGGACAAGGCCAACCGCCTCAAGGCCCTGGTGACCGGTGTCCTCGACAAGGCCGAGGGCTTCGCGGACGCGGACTTCATCATCGAGGCCGTCTTCGAGGAGATCGGCGTCAAGCAGCAGGTCTTCGCCGAGGTCGAGGCGGTCGCCCCGGCGCACGCGATCCTCGCCACCAACACCTCCTCGCTGTCGGTCTCCGAGATGGCGTCGAATCTCAAGCATCCCGAGCGGGTCGTCGGCTTCCACTTCTTCAACCCGGTCGCGATCCTGCCGCTGCTGGAGATCGTGCGCGGCGAGAAGACGGACGACGCGGCGCTCGCCACGGCCTTCGGCGTCGCCAAGAAGCTGAAGAAGACCGCGGTCCTGACCAAGGACGCCCCGGCGTTCGTCGTGAACCGCATCCTGACCCGCTTCATGGGCGAGATCCAGAACGTCATCGACGAGGGCACCCCGGTCGAGGTCGCCGAGAAGGCCATCGAGCCGCTCGGCCTGCCGATGTCCCCGCTGGTCCTGCTGGAGCTGGTCGGCCCGGCGATCGGTCTGCACGTCTCCGAGACGCTGCACGGCGCCTTCCCCGAGCGCTTCAAGGTGTCGCCGAACCTCAAGGCGGTCGTCGAGGCCGGCAAGCGCGGCTTCTACGTCTACGACAGCGGCAAGCCGGAGCTGGACCCCGAGGTCGCCGCGCTGCTCAAGCAGGGCGACTCGGTGCTGACCGAGGCCCAGGTCCGCGACCGGGTGCTCGACGCGGTCGCGCAGGAGATCGGCCTCATGCTCGACGAGGGCGTGGTGGCCGAGGCCCAGGACATCGACCTGTGCCTGATCACCGGTGCCGGCTGGCCCTTCCACCTGGGCGGCATCACGCCTTACCTGGACCGTGAGGGCGTCTCCGAGCGGGTGACCGGCAAGAAGTTCCTGGCCCCGGGCGTGGCGAGCGTGCCCGCGTAACGAGGCTCAGGACGAGGGCGCGGGCCGGCTCGGCGGAGCCGGCCCGCGCTGCCGTATGTCCGGGCGGGGGCCGTCGGCGCCCCGGCATGGCAGGGTGGCGCCATGGACACCTTGGTCATCGTCGACGCCGCGAACGTCGTGGGCTCGGTCCCCGACGGCTGGTGGCGGGACCGGCGCGGCGCGGCGGAACGGCTGCGCGACACCCTGCCGGCCTATGCCGCGGACGGGCTGCCGGGACTCGCCGACCCGCCCCTGGAGTTGGTCCTCGTGGTGGAGGGCGCGGCGCGCGGGGTGACGTCCGTGGAGGGCGTACGGGTGGTGCCGGCACCCGGCAGCGGCGACGACCGGATCGTGGAACTGGTCGCGGACGAGGGCACCGGGCGGGACTGCCTGGTGGTCACCGCGGACCGTGGACTGCGCGACCGCGTCCAGGCGCTGGGCGCCCGGGTGGCCGGCCCGCGGTCGGTCCGGGGAGGCGGACGCGCCTGACGCCCGCGACCGCGGCCGGAGGCGGCGACGGCGGCCGGGTCAGGGCGCCGACGGGGCGGCCGGCGCGTCCGTGAGGCTCAGCAGGAGCATCGCGTCGTGGTCCGGGGTGCCGGGCTCGGCCTGGTAGACGACGAGGCGCTGGCCGTCGGTGCGGGCCACCGTGTACGCCTCGTAGCTCAGATCCATCCGCCCGACCGCCGAATCCGCGAAGCACTTGCGGCCGTTGGTCCGCGAGCGCACGTCGTAGCGCTGCCAGAGGGTCGCGAACTCCCCGCTCTTGACGGTGAGTTCACCGATCAGGGTGGTGAGGTCGGGCGCGTCCGGGTGGACGCCGGCGACGGCCCGCAGATGGGCCACGGTCGCCGCGGCGACCTCGTCCCAGTTGCCGTAGAGCGTGCGGGCCCGCGGGTGCAGGAAGGTGTAGCGCGCAGTGTTGCGCTGCCGGACCGGCCACTCCTCGATGCCGGGCAGCAGCCGCATCCCGGCGGTGTTGGCGGCCAGCAGGTCGTTGGACCGGCCCAGGACGTACGCCGGGCAGGGCGCGACGATGTCGAGCATCCGCAGGACGTCCGGGCGCGGCGTGCGCGACGCGGGCCGCGGTTCCCGGGACGGGCCGGGTGCGGGCGCCGGGGACGCCGCGCGGGCGAGCGCGAAGAGATGCGCCCGCTCGTCGCCGTCGAGGCGCAGCACGCCCGCGATGGCCTCCAGGACCGCCGCGCTCGGGCGGTTCTGCTTGCCCTGCTCCAGGCGCCGGTAGTACTCGATGCTCACCCCGGCGAGCATCGCCACCTCCTCGCGGCGCAGGCCCGCGGTGCGGCGCCGGCCGGTGGTGCCCGGCAGACCCGCGTCCTGAGGGGCCACCCGGGCGCGGCGGGCACGCAGGAACTCTCCCAACCCCGTGTTGTTCTCGACCCGTTGAGTATGCCCCGGCCCGGATCCTGGTGAGGGGCCCTGCGAGGGCCCCCCTTGGGCGGGTCTCCCACGTCCGGGGCCCCGCGGCGCAGACTTCTTCCGTACCGAGGAGGTGCCGGACCGCGTCGGCGGGACGGCGGAACGGGAGAGTCGAAGTGGCGAGCGTCGCAGTGGTGGGCCTGGGCATCATGGGCCGGGGCATGGCCGAGAACCTGCTGAGGAACGGGCACGAGGTGGTGGTCTGGAACCGCACCCCGGAGCGGGCCGGGGACCTGGTGGCGGCCGGGGCCGTGCCGGCGGAGAGCCCGGCGGCCGCGGCCGCCCGCGCCGAGGTCGTCTTCGAGGTCACGGCGGACGACGCCTCCTCCCGCGGGGTGTGGCTGGGGGCCGACGGCATCCTGGCGGGTGCTCCGGCGTCGGCGGTGCTGATCACCTCGGCGACGCTGTCCGTGGACTGGGTGGAGGAGCTCGCCGCGGCGTGCGCCGGGCGCGGGTCCGTCTTCTTCGACATGCCGCTCACCGGTGGCGCGGCCGGCGCCCGGACCGGGAACCTGGTGCTGCTGGCCGGTGGCGACCTGGCCTGGAGCAGCTATCTGACCCACCGGAGCCGGTCAACTTCTCGGCGGAGTGGGCCCACAAGGACCTGGCGTACGCGGCCCGCATGGCCGGCGGACTCCCGCACCCGGTCCTGGACGGCGTGCTGTCCCTGTTCACCACGGCACTGGCCGAGGGCCGCGGCAAGGAGGCCTGGAGCACGGTCAACCCGACGGCGGCCGGCTCGTAGGGGTTGTCGGGCAGGGGGTTCTCACGGATCACCCGGGTCGGGCAGGTCCGGTCGGGGTCCCGGCCGGCCCGGGTGATCCGTGCGACGGGCCCGCGCTAGCCGTTGTTCTGCCGGTTGCGGAGGCCGAGGCGGCTGTGCGATCTGCTGTAGAGGAAGTAGACGACGAAGCCGATGGCCATCCAGATCGCGAACCGGATCCACGTCTCGGCGGGCAGGTTGAGCATCAGCCACAGCGAGGCGAGGACCGACACCACCGGCACCACCGGCACCCACGGGGTGCGGAAGGAGCGCGGCAGGTCGGGGCGGGAGCGGCGGAGCAGGATGACGCCGACGGCGACGACCACGAACGCGAAGAGCGTGCCGATGTTGACCAGCTCGGCGAGCACGTCGATCGAGGTGAAGCCGGAGACGATGGCGACGACGACGCCCAGGGCGATGGTCGAGCGGTAGGGCGTGCCGAACCGCGGGTGGGCGACGGAGAACACCCGCGGCAGCAGGCCGTCCCGGCTCATCGCGAAGAACACCCGGCTCTGGCCGAGCAGCAGGATCATGCAGACCGAGGTCAGGCCGACCGCGGCGCCGAAGCTGATGACGTCGGCGAAGAACGGCTTGCCGAGGTCCTTGAACGCGTCCGCGAGCGGGGCGTCGACCGACAGCCTGCTGTACTTCTCCATGCCGGTGACCACGACCGAGACCGCGACGTACAGGACGGTGCAGATGGCCAGGGAGCCGAGGATGCCGCGCGGTACGTCCCGTTGCGGATGGCGGGTCTCCTCGGATGCGGTGGCCACGACGTCGAAGCCGATGAACGCGAAGAAGACCACGGCCGCCCCGGCGAAGATGCCCATGGTGCCGAAGTGGGACGGGGTGAACCCGAAGAGGAGCTCGATGAGAGGTGCGGACGCCCCGGCACCGGCCCCGCTGGGCTGGCTGGGCGGGACGAACGGGTGGTAGTTGGCACCGCTGATCAGGAAGGACCCGGCGATGATGACCAGCAGGACCACGGTCACCTTGACCGCCACGACCACGCCGGTCACCCGGGAGGACAGCTTCATCCCGAGGACCAGGATGACGGTCAGGGCGAGGACGAGCACGCAGGCGAGCAGGTCGAACCCGAAGTGCCCCTCGTGCGTGCCGGCAAGGCCGGCGGGCAGGTGCCATCCGGCGGTGTCCAGCAGCGAGCGGATGTAGCCGGACCAGCCGACCGCGACCACCGCGCAGCCCAGGGCGAGTTCCAGGATCAGGTCCCAGCCGATGATCCAGGCGGGCAGTTCGCCCAGTGAGGCGTAGGAGAAGGTGTAGGCCGAGCCGGCGACCGGCACGGTGGAGGCGAACTCCGCATAGCACAGCGCCGCCAGCGCGCAGACCACGCCGGCGGCGATGAAGGACAGCGCGACCGAGGGGCCGGCCTGCTCCTTGGCGATCTTTCCGGTGAGGACGAAGATGCCGGTGCCGATGATGACACCGACGCCGAATACGGTCAGGTCGAGCGCCGAGAGGGACTTCTTGAGAGTGTGTTCCGGTTCTTCGGTGTCCTGGATCGACTGCTCGACGGACTTGGTGCGGAACAGTCCGTTGTCCCGCCGCGCCGTGTGTCGTGGTCCGATGTCTGGTCCGTGCTGTGTGCTCATGGGCGAACCTCCGCCTGGACGACCCTGGCAACTCTCCTGAACTGACCGAGTCTCCGCAATGGCGTGAAACAGTCAGCTTCGGCGGGCCCCCAGGCGGCGGGGATTCACCCGATGGGGTGCGGTTACCGTGATGCCGATGGGCCGGGCGGAACATCCGTACGGATGACCGGCCGGCCCATCGGCGTCGGTGCGCGGGGTTCAGTCGCGGGCGACCTCGGCGGGCTCCGCCGTGCCCTGGGCACCGGCGGCGTCCTCGGTCGCCGCGGTGCCGGCGGCGTCCTCGTCACGGTTGTCGATCTTGGCGACCAGGCCGGTCACCTGGCGGGCGATGTCGGGGGCGGTGAGCCCGATCTCCGCCATGACCTCCTTGCGGGAGGCGTGGTCGAGGAAGCGCTCGGGGATGCCGAAGTCCCGCAGCGGCAGGTCCACCCCGGCGTCCCGCAGCGCCTGCGCGATCGCCGAACCGACGCCGCCGCTACGGGAGTTGTCCTCGACGGTGATGACGACCCGGTGCCGCGCGGCCAGGCCGGGCAGCGCCTCGTCGACCGGCTTGACCCACCGCGGGTCCACGACGGTCGTGGAGATGCCCTGCTTGTCGAGGAGGTCGGCGATCTCCAGGCACATCGGGGCGAGCGCGCCCACGGACACCAGCAGCACGTCCGGCCGCTCGGCCTCGGCGGCGGGCTCGCGCAGCACGTCCATGCCGCCGACCCGGCGCACCGCCTCGACGGCCGGGCCGACCTTGCCCTTGGAGTAGCGCACGACGGTCGGCGCGTCCTTGACCTCGACGGCCTCGCGCAGCTGGGCGCGCACCTGGTCGGCGTCGCGCGGGGCGGCGATCCGCAGGCCCGGGACGACCTGGAGCAGGGACATGTCCCACATGCCGTTGTGCGAGGCGCCGTCGTCGCCGGTGACGCCGGCCCGGTCCAGGACGAAGGTGACGCCGCACTTGTGCAGCGCGACGTCCATCAGGACCTGGTCGAAGGCGCGGTTGAGGAAGGTGGCGTAGACCGCGAAGACCGGGTGCAGACCGCCGGTGGCCAGGCCCGCGGCGGAGGTCGCCGCGTGCTGCTCGGCGATGCCGACGTCGTAGACCCGGTCCGGGAACGCCTTGGCGAACTTGCCCAGGCCGACCGGCTGGAGCATCGCCGCGGTGATCGCCACGATGTCGTCGCGCTCCCGGCCCAGCTCGACCATCTCGTCGCCGAAGACGGAGGTCCAGCTGGCACCGCCGGAGGCCACCGGCAGACCGGTGTCGGGGTGGATGACGCCGATGCCGTGGAAGCGGTCCGCCTCGTCCTGCTCGGCCGGCTTGTAGCCGCGGCCCTTCTCGGTGAGGCAGTGCACGATGACCGGGCCGCCGAACCGCTTGGCGCGCTGCAGCGCGGACTCCAGGGCGTCGAGGTCGTGACCGTCGATCGGGCCGACGTACTTCAGGCCCAGGTCCTCGAACATGCCCTGCGGCGCGATGAAGTCCTTCAGGCCCTTCTTCGCGCCGTGCAGGGTCTCGTAGAGCGGCTTGCCGACGACCGGGGTGCGCTCCAGCAGGTCCTTGCCGCGGGCCAGGAAGCGCTCGTAGCCGTCGGTGGTGCGCAGGGTGGCCAGGTGGTCGGCCAGGCCGCCGATGGTCGGCGCGTAGGAGCGCTCGTTGTCGTTGACGACGATGACGAGCGGGCGGTCCTTGGCGACCGCGATGTTGTTCAGCGCCTCCCAGGCCATACCGCCGGTCAGCGCGCCGTCGCCGATGACCGCGACGACGTGGTCCTTCTTCCCGCGCACCTGGTTGGCCTTGGCCAGACCGTCCGCCCAGCCCAGGACCGTCGAGGCGTGGCTGTTCTCGATGACGTCGTGCGCCGACTCCGCCCGCGAGGGGTAGCCCGACAGACCGCCCTTGGCCCGCAGCTTGGAGAAGTCCTGACGGCCGGTGAGCAGCTTGTGCACATACGACTGGTGGCCGGTGTCGAAGAGGACCCGGTCCCTGGGCGAGTCGAAGACCCGGTGCAGGGCGATGGTCAGCTCGACCACACCGAGATTCGGGCCGAGGTGGCCGCCGGTCTTGGAGACCGCGTCGACAAGGAAGGTACGGATCTCCCCCGCCAGCTGCTCCAGCTGCTCCGGGCCCAGTCGGTCCAGATCGCGCGGTCCCCTGATACGGGAAAGCAACGCCACCCCTGCCTCCTTGCTGCTTGCTGCTTGCTGCTGCTGCCGTCGATCGATCGAGCTTGCCGATCAGATGAGTCTAATGTCGCGCCCGCTGCCGCGACGCCCGGGCCTTGCGATGTATGTCACTCGGGTGAAGCCGTCTTTCGGCCGCCCCTGGAATGCCCCCCGGGAACATGATTCGGCCCCCACCGGGACACGCCCGGTGGGGGCCGGTAACCAGCCGTCGGGGGACGACGGCGTGAGGTCAGGTGCGCCCAGCAGCGCCGCCGCACCCGAAAGACAACCCGCGGTTACGTGCGCCCGACGGCGCCGCCGCACCCGAAAGACAACCGCGCGGTTTACGTGCGCCTGGCGGCGCCGCCGCACCCGAAAGACAACCCGCGGTTACGTGCGCCCGACGGCGCCGCCGCACCCGAAAAACAACCCGCGGTTACGTGCGCCCAGCGGTCTTCTGCGTCCGCCGCGACACCGAGTCGATCACGACGGCGGCCAGCAGCACCGCGCCGGTGATCATGTACTGGATCTCACTGGCCATGCCCAGCAGGTTCAGGCCCTGCTGGATGGACTGGATGACCAGCATGCCCAGCAGCGCGGACCAGATCTTGCCGCGGCCGCCGAAGAGGCTGGTGCCGCCGATGACCGCCGCCGCGATGACGTTCATCAGGGTGTTGCCGGAGCCGAGGTTCTTCGTGGCGCCACCGGAGAGGCTGGCGATGAAGAGTCCACCGAAGGCGGCGAGCATCCCGGAGATCGCGAAGACGCTGATCCGGATCTTGTTCACGTTGATACCGGCCCGGCGGGCCGCCTCGGCGTTGCCGCCGACCGCGAAGATCTGCCGTCCGTACGTGGTGCGGCGCACCACGAAGTCGGCGATGACCAGGACGGCCAGGAACAGCACCAGGGCCAGCGGGAGCCCGCGGGCGCCGGCCGGCTCGTTGAGGACGTAGGCGACCACGAAGGCGATCACCGCGACCACGCCGGTGCGCAGCAGGATCTCGCTGAGCGGCCGGGACGGCAGCGCGGCGGCCTTGCGGCGCTTGCTGTCCAGCAGCAGCGAGCCGGCGTACGCGAGGACCGCGACCAGCGCCAGGCCGTACGCGGCGGCCTTGTCCTCGAAGTAGTAACCGGTGAGGTTCTCGACCAGGCTGCCGCTCGGCGTGTTGATCGAGCCTTCCTGGCCCATCATCCAGATCTGCAGACCGCTCCAACCGAGGAATCCGGCCAGGGTGACGACGAACGCCGGCACGCCGATCTTGGCGAAAAAGAAACCGTGGACGACGCCGATGACCACACCGGCCGCGATGGCGATCAGGACCGCGAGCCAGTCGTTGACGCCGTGGGTGACGCTGAGCACAGCCCAGACGGCCGCGCCGACACCGGCGACCGAGCCGACGGAGAGATCGATCTCACCGAGCAGCAGGACGAAGACGATGCCGACGGCCATGATGCCGAGGCCGGAGGTGTAGACACCGATGTTCGCGAGGCTGTCCGCCGACAGGAAGCTGCTGTTCTTGAGCTGGAAGACGATCGCGATGACGATCAGGCCGATGACGACCGGCAGCGAGCCCAGCTCACCGCCGCGCAGCCGGCGCTTGAAGTCGGCGAGGTAGCCGGCCAGGCCCGCCTCCCGGACCAGCAGCCGGGGGTCGACGGCGGCGGGCTGGGGGGCGTCGACGGCGGTGGCCTGGGCGGTCTCCGCCGGGGCCTCGGCCGCGGTCTCCGCAGCGCTGTCGGCCGCGGTCTCCGCAGCGCTGTCGGCCGCGGTCTCCGTAGCCTCGCCCGAAGGCTCCTTGGTGAGGTCGCTCATGCTCCGGCCTCCTTCTTCACCTGGTCCGTGCGCGCCTTGCGGCGGGTCACCGCGTTGTCCGAGGCACCCGTGATGGCGGCGATGATCTCTTCGTGGGAGGTGCCCTCGACGTCGAAGACACCGTTGTTGCGGCCCAGCCGCAGCACCGCGACCCGGTCCGCGACGGCCTGCACATCGGCCATGTTGTGGCTGATGAGGATGACGCCCAGCCCGCGCTCGCGCAGCCGCTCGACCAGGTCGAGGACCTGCGCGGTCTGCTCGACGCCGAGCGCGGCGGTGGGCTCGTCGAGGATGACGATCTTCGGGTCGCCGATCAGCGCACGGGCGATGGCGACGACCTGCCGCTGACCGCCGGAGAGCGCGGCGACCGGGATGCGGACGCTGGGGATGCGGATGGAGAGGGTGTCGAGCAGTTCCTTGGCGCGCTTCTCCATGGCGATCTCGTCGAGGACGCCGACGGTGCGGCTCTCGTTGCCGAGGAAGAGGTTGGCGACGACGTCGAGGTTGTCGCAGAGCGCGAGGTCCTGGTAGACGGTCGCGACGCCGAGCTCCTGGGCGTCGTGCGGCTTGTTGATGCGGACCGCCTCGCCCTCCCACTCGATGGTGCCGTCGTCGACCGGGTGGACGCCCGAGATGGTCTTGACCAGGGTGGACTTGCCGGCGCCGTTGTCGCCCACGAGGGCGACCACCTCACCGGGGTGGATCTCCAGCGTGACGTCCGTGAGTGCCTGGACGGCGCCGAACCGCTTGGAGATTCCGCGCAACGCCAGCACAGGCGTAGCGGACACGTGAATCATCTCCTTCGCCGCCGTCACAACGGCGGGGGGCATGGTGGTGCGAAGAGGGGTGCGTGATGAGCGGGGAGAGAAGGGGGGCTCTGCGAGCGGTCAGAGGGGTGCTCCGCGAGCCGAGGGTGCTGCGGGGGGACGGCCCCGCCCGCGCCCGGAACGGGTCGGCGCGGGCCGGGGCCTTGAGGCCGGGGGCCTTGCGCGGTACCGAGTACGTGGTGCCGCGTGTGGTGCCCCGTGGGTGAGGTGAGGTGGGTGCTGCCGTCGGCTACTTGATGCCGGCCGCCGCGCAGGCCTTCTTGAGGTCGCCGGTGCAGATCTGGCTCGCCTTGTAGACCTTGTCCTTGATGATCGTGGAGGCGATGTTGTCCTTGGTCACGATCTGCGCGTCGTAGAGCTTGGCGGGGATGCCCTTGACCGCGCCGCTGAGGCTGTCGACCTTGGTGGACGTCAGGGAGTCGATCTTCTCGCCCTTGAGCAGCTTGACCGCGATCTCGGCCGTGGAGTCGGCCTGCGGCTTGATCTGCTTGTAGATGGTGAACGCCTGGTCGCCCTTGAGGATCCGCTGCAGACCCGCGAGCTCGGCGTCCTGGCCGCCGACCGGGACCTTGACGCCCTTCTGCTTCAGCGCGGTGATGATGCCGCCGGCCATGCCGTCGTTGCCGGAGTAGACGCCCTGGATCCCGTCCTTGCCGAGCGAGTCGAGGGCGGCGTTCATCTTCTTGTTGGCCTCGTCCGACGACCAGTCCGGGATGTCCTGCTCGTACGCGACCTTCTTGACCTGCTTGTCGAGGACGCTGTGCGCGCCCTTCTTGAAGAACGGCATGTTCGGGTCGGTCGGCGAGCCGTTGATCATGACGACATTGCTGTCCTTGGCCTTGTCGCCGAGCGCCTTGACCAGCGCCTGCCCCTGGAGGCGGCCGATCTTCTCGTTGTCGTAGGAGACATAGGCCGAAATTTTGCCCTCGGCCAGACGGTCGTAGGCGATGACCTTGACGCCCTTCTTGGCGGCCTGGTTCACCCACGACTGGGTCGCCTTGTAGTCGACCGGGTCCAGGATGATCACCTTCACGCCCTGGGTGATCAGCGCGTCGAACTGCTTCTTCTGGGTCTCGGTCTCCTGCGCCGCGTTGTTGTACTTCACCGTGCAGTCGCTGCACAGCTGCTTGATCTTCGCCTCCATCATCGGACGGTCGAAGGTCTCGTAACGCGTGGTCTTGTTCTCCGGCAGGAGCAGGCCGATGGTCTTGTTGTCGCCACCGCCGCCCTTGGCGCCGTCTCCGGCCTTGCCGCAGGCGGCCACGGAGAGGGCCATCGAGACGGCGGCGGTGCCTATGACGACGCGACGCGTCCAAACGTTCATTGGGGTTGCCTCCCTGACGAGGCCGCGTCGTTGCGGCCGAGGTGGGGGAAGTCAACTCGGCCGCTAGCCGACCGTCAAGGAGTAAATCCTTAACGAGATGACAACGGTGCCATGCGTTAGCTGTGTGAACGCAGAGCGCTCATGCCAGGGCAGGCGCGTCCACGTTCTGCGCCCCGTCGAGCAGGGTCGAATCGCCCATCTCGCTCAGCACCAGCGCCAGCGCGCCCAGCACCTCGGCACGACCGCCGAGCGTGCCGGTGACGATGCCCAACTGCCGTGCGGCGCTGGGAATTGCGTAGCGCGAGACGGACTCGCGGATCGGTGCGAGCACCAGCTCACCGGCATCGGCGAGATCGCCGCCGAGCACCACTCGGCTGGGATTGAGCAGATTGCAGAGGTTCGCCACACCACTACCGATATGGCGGCCTACGTCCGCGATGACCCGCCGGCAGCCCGGGTCGCCCTCGCGGGCCAGCTGGACCACCCGCGCCATGGTCAGATCGGGTCCGTGGCTCGGCTGCAGCAGCGGCAGGACGTACCGGGCGGCGGTGAAGGTCTCCAGGCAGCCGCGGTTGCCGCACCGGCACACCGGCCCGGACTCGTCCAGCGTGATGTGCCCGATCTCGCCCGCGGTGCCGCCCGGCCCGCGGTAGATCTGCCCGCTGATCACCAGCCCGGCACCGACACCGCTGGCGACCTTGATGTATGCGAGGTCGGCGGCCCCGCGGCCACCGCCCCAGACCAGCTCGCCCAGCGCGCCGAGGTTGGCGTCGTTGTCGACGTACACGGGGACGCCGAGCCGCCCGGACAGCTCCTGGCGGGGGTTCGTACCGGTCCAGCCCGGCAGGATCGCGGTCGAGCCCAGCGTCCCGGATTCCACGTCGATCGGTCCGGGCACGCCCAGGCCGACGCCGATGACCTTGTCCGCGCCGATCCCGGTCGCCGCGATCAGCCGGTTGACCAGGTGTTCCGCGCGGTCGAAGCCCTCCGCGGCGGAGGCATCCACATCGATCGGCTCGGCCTCCTCGGCGAGCACCTGGTGCGCCAGGTTGCCGACCGCCACGCGCAGGTGGGAGTGGCCGAAGTCGACGCCCACGACGATGCCGGCGTCACCCGAGAGCGAGACGCTGCGCGCCCGCCGGCCGCCCGCCGAGGTGGGGGTGACCTCGACGGTGCCGCCGTCCTTCAGTTCCCGGACGATGTTGGAGACGGTGGCCGCGGACAGCCCCGTGCTCCGGGCGATCTCCGCCTGCGTGAGCGAGCCCGCCATGCGTACGGCGCGTACCACCCGCTCCAGATTGGCCCGGTGCAGCGAGGACTGCGACCCCGGAGTCTCCATCGACTCATCCACTCCCGCCTGGGACGGACGGCGCGACGACCGCCCGCCGGGCCGGGCCACAACAGCGGGGCCCGGCTTGTCTCCAACATGTGAATCTAAGCTGAGCTGCCCGGGCCACCTCCCGTCAAGTCCTTCATCGACCCCGAAACCAGCACAGCGCACGTGCCTCCCGCCGGCAATCCGGCGGGAGGCACGGTCTGATCAGGCACTACTTGAGCGCGCCGGCGGTCAGCCCGGCCACCACCTGGCGCTGGAAGATGATGTAGGCGGCGAGCACCGGGAGCATCGCGATCGTCAGACCCGCGAACAGTCCCGACCAGTCGCCCTTGTATCCCTGGCTCACCGCCAGGGCCACCAGCCCCTGGGTGAGCATCTTCTTGTCCGGGTCGCCGACGTTGAGCACCGTCGGCAGCAGGTACTGGTTCCACTGCCCGAGGAAGTTGAAGATCCCGACGCTGATCAGGCCGGGCTTGGCCATCGGCAGCATGACCTGGAAGAAGGTGCGGGTGTGCGAGGCGCCGTCGATCAGCGCGGCCTCGGCCACCGAGGTGGGCAGCGTCCGGAAGAAGCCGCTCAGGAAGAAGACCGTGAACGGCAGCGAGTAGGCGATGTAGACCAGGATCAGGCCGTGGTAGCTGTCCAGCAGCGCCATGTTCTTCATGACGAAGAACAGCGGCACCAGCGCCAGGATGACCGGGAAGCCCATGCCGCCGACGAACAGGAAGTAGAGGAAGCGGTTGCCGGGGAAGTCGAAGCGGGCCAGCACATAGGCCGCCATCGACCCGAGCAGCATCGTGCCGATCAGCGAACCGCCCACCACGATCAGCGAGTTGAGGAAGTACTGGCCCATGTTCGCCTTGTCCCAGGCGCGGGCCCAGTTGTCGAAGTGCAGGACCGAGGGCAGGCTCCAGGGCGAACCGAAGATCTCGGTGTCGTCCTTGAAGGAGCTGACCACCGCCCAGAGCAGCGGCATGGTCACCAACAGGCCCCAGATGACCAGCACTCCGTGCGAGAAGACGTTGAGGACCCGGCCCTCGCCACCGCCGTTCCGGCCGGCCGCACCGTCCGTGCCGCCGCGTCCGGCGCGCGGCCCGGGCACCCGCGAGGCGGCCCCGCCGGGCGGCCCCTGCTCCTTGGTGACGCCCGGGAGGTCCGCGGGGTCGGTCTGCGCGCTCATCAGAACTCCAGTCGCTCGCGGCGTCCCAGCCGCATGACGATGCCCGAGAAGATCAGGGTCACGATCAGCAGGGAAACGCCGATGGCGGTCGCATAGCCGGCCTGACCGTCGCGGAACGTCTTCTGGTACACGTACAGCGGAAGGACCTCGGTCGAATAGTCGGGACCGCCCGGGCCGACGCTCATGATCTGCACGAACGCGAAGGCCGAAACGTCCAGGGCGAGAATGCCCATGTAGATCCAGCCGGTCTGCACGGTGTCCCACAGCAGCGGCAGGGTGATCCGGAAGAAGGTGTTGAAGCGGTTCGCGCCGTCCAGCAGCGCGGCCTCGTAGAAGTCCTTCGGAATGGAACTCATACCGGCCGAGAACAGCACGACGTAGAAACCGACATTGGCCCACACCATGGCGGCCATCACGCACCACAGCGCGAGCTGCGGATCCCCCAGCCAGTCGGGCTGCACACTGTCGAGCCCGATCGCCTGGAAGAACGCGTTCAGGGCGCCGCTCTCCGGGTTGTAGGCGAACTGGAACAGCAGCGCCACGATCGGGACCGACAGCACCTGCGGGAAGAAGTAGAGGATTTTGTAGGCGCCCGAGCCGCGCACCCCGCCGATGACCGCCTTCTTCCGGCGGCGGCCACCGACGTTGAGCATGAACGCGAAGAACAACCCGAGCGAGAGCGTCACCACCGGCAGCAGCAGCAACAGCGTGACGCTGTTGCCCACGGCCGCCCAGAACACCTCGTCCTTGAAGAGACGGGCGTAATTGTCGAACCCGACCACCTGCAGGTCCGGACTCAGGCCAGTCCAGTCCGTGAAGGAGTAGTAGATGGCCTGGAGGAATGGCGAGATCACGAAGATCGCATAAATCGCCAGCGGGAGCACCAAGAACCCCGCGATGAAACGGTACTTACCGTGTTTCATGACTACCGATCCCGCTCTCTGCCTGCGTTCCCACCGCCGGTGACGCGTCGGACGACGTATCGGTCAGCGCTTGTACTTCTTCACGCTGGAATCGTCGCGGGTTTCGTCCGCGTACTTCTGGATCTTCGTGATGGCCTCGTCGGGCGTCATCCGGCCGGCCATCATCTCGCCCAGCGCACCGACCCCGATGCGTTCCTTCTGCAGCGCCACGTACCAGTCCTGCAGCCGCGGATTGACGATGTTCTGGCCCGCCTTCTGCAGCGCGGCCTGCGCCGATGCCAGGCCCGGCGGCAGCTTCAGTCCTTCCGTGCCGCCGTTGAGCGAGGTCAGCGAGGACACCTGCTTGATGAAGTTCTGCGCGGACTGCTTGCTGAGCATGATGCGCAGCAATTCCATTCCGCCCTCGGCGTTCCGTGCCTTCCTCGGGACGATGTACGGCTCGCCGCCGGACGCCCAGATCGTGCCGTACGGCATCTTGTCGGAGGAGGACAGGCTGGACGGGGCACCGACCGCGAGGTCGAAGTTCGGGTTCTTCGCGATCTGCTTGGCCGACTCGTTCTCCACCCAGGAGCCGTTGGGGATGAACAGCGCCTTGCCCTCGGCCCAGGCCTTCTGCGACTGGAGGTGGTCCAGGCCGGGCGAGCCCTTCAGCACATAGCCCTTGCGGTACAGCTCGTAATAGGCCTCGAAGGCCGCCTTGACCGCCGGGTCCTTCCAGGCGTTGGGCTCCAGATTGTCGATCTTCTTCAGGACCTCTTCGCCACCGATCTTCGCGATGAACGGGTAGAGGCTGAAGGGCAGGTAGTACGGGTACTTACCGGGGTACGTCCAGCCGGCGACGCCCTTCTTCTTGGCCTTCGCGCAGAGCGCGAGCATGTCGTCCCAGGTTTCGGGGTATTCCGCGTCGAGCTTCTGCAGATTGCTCCGGGAGTACCACACGCCGTACACCGTGTAGGCGTAGTACAGGATCCAGGTCTCCTTGCCGCCGAACTGCCCCATTTCGACGACGCCGGGGCGCAGGGTGTCGCGCACCTTCTTGTTCGGGTCGTCGACGGAGGGGGCGTCCAGGAGCGGGGTGAGGTCGGTCAGCTGGTCCTTGGCCACCAGCGTGCCGAAATCCATCTGCTCGGCGCCGGAGTTGTCGACCAGGTCCGGGGGGTTTCCGCCGTTGAAGCGCGGTTGCAGGGTCGACTGGATCTTCTGGGTCGAGGACAGCTTGACCTTGCCGTCGGCCTTCGGGAAGGACTTGACGTACAGGGCCTGGGCGTCCTTGGCGTATTTGTCGCCGAATCCGCCGTCGAAGATGACCACGTCGAGGCCGGCCGAATCGTTGACCGCCAGCGGATTCTTCGCCGACTTCTTGCCCTTTTCGACCTTGTCCTCGTCGCCGCCACCACCGCTGGCACAGGCGGACAGCACGCTCATGGCCGGTACCGCGACGATCCCCAGGGCGGCGGCTCGCTTGACCAGATCGCGACGATTGAATTCTGAGGTGGATCCCATGCTCAAGTCCTCGCCTTCTTCAGGACTCAGGCGGTGTACCGGAGCCACCCCGGCACCGCGGGTCAGATGAAGCTGAGTTGTACGGGATGTGCACCGGGCCTGCTAGGGAAATGCGGGTCAATCATCCGTTCCCCGCTTTCCCCCCGGATCCACGGCCTGGGTCGTGCGGCCGGTCGGACGCCGACAGGTATAGTCCACTTCCAGCCGAAGGGGCAAGATCGAATGCAGGGTTGGACGGGCATCTTTCCCTAGTTGAGACCTCGCGGACATGCGGCGCATCTGCCGCCGGCGGCCCGGCGGATCACCCGCGACACGATCGGCACCCCGATCGCAGCGACACCCTTGACACCAAAGTCCCCACGCACGTTACTTATCTCTGTTTATCTTGGCGCCATTCAACTGACAACGATGTCAATCTGGTTGAGAGGGCTCGCGTGCGGATCCGACACCGGCACCGTCATCTGCGGGGCATCACCCGCCCGGCCGCCCTCACGGCGGCCGTTCTGCTCGTCCTCACCCTCCCCGGCCCGGCCCAGGCCGCGCCGCCCCACACGCCCCGCGCGGACGCGGAGTTCAGCTCCTCCTTCGAACCCGGCCAGCCCCGGCCCGACTGGACCGACACCGCCGAGACCGGCCCCGACGGCAGGCCCCGGACCTCCGGCGTGAGCCCGGAGACCACCCCGGCGGCGCCCGGCATGAGCACCCGCCCCGACACCGGCCCCACCGACTCCCCCACCGCCAAGGCCCACGCCGGCTTCACCGGAGGGCACGCGCTGCGGTACGCCGGCACCCACACCGCAGAGGGCCACGGTTACGCGTACAACAAGATCTTCGACGTCAACGTCCCGGTCACCGCGGCCACTTCGCTCTCCTACATGGTCTTCCCGGAGATGGCCAAAACCGATCTGTCCTACCCCGCGACCCATGTCGCGGTCGATCTGGCCTTCACCGACGGCACGTACCTCAGCGACCTGTCCGCACTCGACCAGCACGGCGTCCCGCTGACCCCGCAGGGCCAGGCCGCGTCCAAGACGCTCTACGTCAACCAGTGGAACCACCGCACCTCGCGGATCGGCGCGGTCGCCGCCGGCAAGACCGTCGACCGGATCCTGGTCGCCTACGACGCGCCCAAGGCCCCCTCCGCCGCGCCCGCCTTCCGCGGCTGGGTCGACGACATCACCCTCCGGCCCGCCCCGCCGGAGAAACCGCTCGCCCATCTGTCGGACTACGCGCTCACCACCCGCGGCACCCTCTCCAGCGGCGGCTTCTCGCGCGGCAACACCTTCCCGGCCACCGCCGTCCCCAACGGCTTCAACTTCTGGACCCCGGTGACCAACGCGGGCTCCGCCGACTGGCTCTACGAGTACGCGCGGAAGAACAACGCCGACAACCTGCCCACCCTCCAGGCGTTCAGCGCCAGCCACGAACCCAGCCCCTGGATGGGCGACCGGCAGACCTTCCAGGTGATGCCGTCCGTCGCGGACGGCACCCCGGACGCCTCCCGCACCGGCCGCGCGCTGCCGTTCCACCACGGCAACGAGACCGCCCGGCCGCACTACTACGGCGTGACCTTCGACAACGGCCTCAAGACGGAGATCACCCCGACCGACCACGCCGCGCTGATGCGCTTCACCTTCCCCGGCGACCGGGCGAGCCTGATCTTCGACAACGTCAACAACAAGGGCGGGCTGAGCCTGGACACCGACCGCGGGGTGGTCACCGGCTTCTCGGACGTCCGCAGCGGGCTGTCCGTCGGCGCCACCCGGCTCTTCGTCTACGGCGTCTTCGACGCACCGGTGACCGGCGGCGGAAGGCTGGAAGGCGGCGGCGGCAAGGACGTCACCGGCTACCTCCGCTTCCGTCCGGGCGCCGACCGGACCGTGACCATGCGGATCGCCACCTCGCTGATCAGCGTGGACCAGGCCCGGGCGAACCTGAACCGGGAGATCCCGGCCGGCACCGCCTTCGGCACCGTCGAGCAGCGGGCGCAGGCGCGGTGGGACGCGCTCCTCGGCCGCATCGAGGTCCAGGGCGCCGGCCGCGACCAGCTGACCACCCTCTACTCGAACCTCTACCGGCTCTACCTCTACCCCAACTCCGGTTTCGAGCAGGTCGGTTCGCGCAGCCGCTATGCGAGCCCGTTCTCGCCGCAGACCGGCCCCGACACCCCGACCCGCACCGGATCGAAGATCGTCGACGGGGAGATCTACGTCAACAACGGCTTCTGGGACACCTACCGGACCACCTGGCCGGCCTATTCGCTGCTCACCCCGCGGCGGGCCGGGAAAATGGTCGACGGTTTCGTCCAGCAGTACAAGGACGGCGGCTGGATCTCGCGGTGGTCCTCGCCCGGGTACGCGGACCTGATGACCGGTACGAGTTCCGACGTGGCCTTCGCCGACGCCTATGTCAAGGGCGTGAAATTCGACGCCGAGGCCGCCTACGCCGCGGCCGTCAAGAACGCCACTGTCGCCCCGCCCGGCTCCGGCGTCGGCCGCAAGGGCATGGACACCGCGCCCTTCCTCGGCTACACGAGCACCGCCACCCGTGAGGGCATGTCCTGGGCACTGGAGGGCTATCTCAACGACTTCGGCATCGCCCGTATGGGCCAGGCCCTCTACGAGAAGACCAAGAAGCCCCGCTACAAGGAGGAATCCGACTATTTCCTGGGCCGCGCCCGGAATTACGTCAAGCTCTTCGACGACCGGATCGGCTTCTTCCAGGGCAAGGACTCCCAGGGCCACTGGCGGCTGCCCCCGGAGAAGTTCGACCCCCGGGTCTGGGGCAACGACTACACCGAGACCAACGCCTGGACCGCCGCCTTCACCGCGCCACAGGACACCCGGGGCCTGGCCAACCTCTACGGCGGCCGCGCCGCGCTGGCGAAGAAGCTGGACGGCTACTTCGCCACCCCGGAAACCGCCGCCAAGGAATTCGCCGGCTCGTACGGCGACGTGATCCACGAAATGACCGAGGCCCGCGACACCCGGATGGGCATGTACGGCCACAACAACCAGCCGTCGCACCACATCGCCTATCTCTACGACGCGGCCGGGCAGCCCTGGAAGGCCCAGGAGAAGGTCCGGGAGGCGCTCTCCCGGCTCTACCTCGGCAGTGAGATCGGCCAGGGATATCCGGGCGACGAGGACAACGGCGAGATGTCCGCGTGGTACGTCTTCAGCGCGCTCGGCTTCTACCCGCTGGTGATGGGCCAGGGCGAATACGCGGTGGGTTCGCCGCTGTTCACCAAGGCCACGATCCACCTGGAGAACGGCCGCGATCTCGTCATCGAGGCCCCGCGCAACAACGCCCGCAACGTCTACGTACAGGGCCTCCGGGTCAACGGAAAGCCCTGGAATTCCACCGCGCTGCCGCACCGGCTGCTCGCCCGCGGCGGGACCCTCGAATTCACCATGGGCGACCGGCCGTCCTCCTGGGGCACCGGCCCGCACGCCGCGCCCACGTCCCTCACCAAGGACGACGGGGTGCCGGTGCCGCCGGCGGACACCACCGACCCGTCCGCCGGCCCGCTCTTCGACAACACCTCCGACACGGCGGCCCCGCTCACCGCGGCGCCGATCGACCTGCCCCGGCCGTCCCGGGTCACCTCGTACACCCTCACCTCGGCCGACCGCGGCACCGCGCCGACCGGCTGGCGGCTGGAGGGCTCCGCGGACGGCAGTCACTGGACGCCGCTGGACCGCCGCTCCGGTGAGTCGTTCGCCTGGGACCGCCAGACCCGGGTCTTCGCGCTCGCCCACCCCGCGGACTACCGGCACTACCGGCTGGTGCCCGACGGCGCCGCCACGCTCGCCGAGGTCGAGCTGCTGGGAGCGCCGGACACCCGGTGACCCGGGGCGGTGACACCGCCGCACCCACGCGGACGGGCCGCACCCCTCGGTCGAGGAGTGCGGCCCGTCGTGGCGCTGCCGCCGGGTGCGGTTGCCGGGGATTACTTGCGGATCAGCGACCGCAGCACGTACTGCATGATGCCGCCGTTGCGGTAGTAGTCGGCCTCACCGGGGGTGTCGATGCGGACGACCGCGTCGAACTCGACGCCCGTGTCGGTGGTGACCTTGACCGTGCGCGGCGTGGTGCCGTTGTTGAGCTCCTCGACGCCGGTGAAGGAGAAGGTCTCCTCGCCGGTCAGACCGAGGGACTCGGCGTTGGCACCCTCCGGGAACTGCAGCGGCAGGACGCCCATGCCGATGAGGTTCGAGCGGTGGATGCGCTCGTAGGACTCGGCGATGACGGCCTTGACGCCGAGCAGCGCGGTGCCCTTGGCGGCCCAGTCGCGGGACGAACCGGAGCCGTACTCCTTGCCCGCGAGCACGACGAGCGGGGTGCCCTGCTCGATGTAGTTGCGCGAGGCGTCGTAGATGAAGGAGACGGGCGCGTCGGCCTGCGTGAAGTCGCGGGTGTAGCCGCCCTCGGTGCCCGGCGCGATCTGGTTGCGCAGGCGGATGTTGGCGAACGTGCCGCGGATCATGACCTCGTGGTTGCCACGGCGCGAGCCGTAGGAGTTGAAGTCACGACGCTCGACGCCGTGCTCCGTGAGGTACTTGCCGGCCGGGGTGTCGGCCTTGATCGCACCGGCCGGGGAGATGTGGTCGGTGGTGACCGAGTCGCCCAGCTTGGCGAGGACGCGGGCGCCGGTGATGTCGGAGACCGGGGTGGTCTCCATCGTCATGCCCTCGAAGTAAGGAGGCTTGCGGACGTACGTCGACTCGCTGTCCCACTCGAAGGTGTTGCCGGTCGGGATCGGCAGCGCCTGCCACTGGGCGTCGCCCGCGAAGACGTCGGAGTAGGACTTGTTGAACATGTCCTCGCCGATGGCGTTCGCCACGACGTCGTTGACCTCGGCCTCGGTCGGCCAGATGTCCGCGAGGTGGACCGGCTTGCCGTCCTGGTCGACACCGAGCGCGTCACGCGTGATGTCCACCTTCATGGAACCCGCGAGGGCGTAGGCGACGACCAGCGGCGGGGACGCCAGGTAGTTCATCTTGACGTCGGGGTTGATGCGGCCCTCGAAGTTCCGGTTGCCGGAGAGGACCGAGGTGACGGCGAGGTCGTGGTCGTTGACGGCCTTCGAGACCTCCTCGGGCAGCGGGCCCGAGTTGCCGATGCAGGTGGTGCAGCCGTAGCCGACGAGGTTGAAGCCGACCTTGTCCAGGTACGGCGTCAGGCCCGCCTTGTCGAAGTAGTCGGTGACGACCTTCGAGCCCGGGGCGAGGGTGGTCTTGACCCACGGCTTGCGGGTCAGGCCCTTCTCGACGGCCTTCTTCGCGACGAGCGCGGCGGCGACCATCACGTACGGGTTCGACGTGTTGGTGCAGGAGGTGATCGCGGCGACGGTGACGGCGCCGTGGTCGATCTCGTACGTCGAGCCGTCGGGGGCGGTCACGGTGACCGGGTTCGACGGAACGCCGTCGGTGCACGCCGGGGCGTCGGACGCCGGGAAGGACTCCTTGCCGGCCTCGTCGGCGGTGTCGACGTAGTTGCGCACGTCGAGCGCGAACTGCTGCGAGGCGTTCGCGAGGACGATGCGGTCCTGCGGGCGCTTCGGACCGGCGATCGACGGGACGACCGTGGAGAGGTCCAGCTCCAGCTTCTCGGAGAAGTCGGGCTCGGCGGCCGGGTCGAGCCAGAGGCCCTGCTCCTTGGCGTACGCCTCGACAAGCGCGACCTGCTGCTCCGAACGGCCGGTCAGCTTCAGGTAGTTGAGCGTCTCACCGTCGATCGGGAAGATCGCGGCGGTCGAGCCGAACTCCGGCGACATGTTGCCGATGGTGGCGCGGTTCGCGAGCGAGGTGGCGGCGACGCCCTCACCGTAGAACTCGACGAACTTGCCGACGACGCCGTGCTTGCGCAGCATCTCGGTGATCGTGAGCACGAGGTCGGTGGCGGTGGTGCCGGGCTTGAGCTCACCGGTCAGCTTGAAGCCGACGACGCGCGGGATGAGCATGGAGACCGGCTGGCCGAGCATCGCGGCCTCGGCCTCGATGCCGCCGACGCCCCAGCCCAGGACGCCCAGGCCGTTGACCATCGTGGTGTGCGAGTCGGTGCCGACCAGGGTGTCGGGGTAGGCCTGGCCGTTACGGACCATGACCGTACGGGCGAGGTGCTCGATGTTCACCTGGTGGACGATGCCGGTGCCCGGCGGGACGACCTTGAACTCGTCGAACGCGGTCTGGCCCCAGCGCAGGAACTGGTAGCGCTCCTTGTTGCGGCCGTACTCCAGCTCCACGTTCTGGCCGAAGGCGTCCTTCGTGCCGAACTTGTCGGCGATGACGGAGTGGTCGATGACCAGCTCGGCCGGGGCCAGCGGGTTGATCTTCGCCGGGTCGCCGCCCAGCTCCTTCACGGCCTCACGCATGGTGGCGAGGTCCACGACACAGGGCACACCGGTGAAGTCCTGCATGATCACGCGGGCCGGCGTGAACTGGATCTCCTGGCTGGGCTGGGCCTGCGAGTCCCAGTTGCCGAGCGCCCGGATGTGGTCGGCGGTGATGTTCGCGCCGTCCTCGGTGCGGAGCAGGTTCTCCAGCAGCACCTTCAGGCTGTACGGCAGACGGGCGGAGCCCTCGACCTTGTCCAGCCGGAAGATCTCGTACGACTCGTCGCCCACCTGCAGCGTGCTGCGGGCGTCGAAGCTGTTCGCCGACACGACAGTCTCCTTCATGCATGAATTCGCGCGTACCACCGCAATCCTGCCGTCACAGGGTTTTGCCCCATCCGCTAAGGTGAGCCTAAGTTAGGCACGCCTTACTAGCGCGGCCGCGGTACGCCTCTCGGCAGATATCTCGATGTCGAGATAACTCTAGTACATCGCGGCGGCGCGGTCATGCCCTGACTTTCCGGTGCTGCCTTGTCACGCGTCCGGGGCGGGTCACGCGTCCGGGGCGGCGAGGGTGAGCCGGCGCAGGCGGGCCGGATCGGCGATCACCTCGTAGGCGGCGACCCGCTCGTCCTCGACGCGCACGGTCAGGGCCAGGAGCAGGCGGCCGTGCGGAGCCACCACGATGCCCATGGTCCCGTCGATCAGCGCCGGTGCCGCGAACCGCGCGTTGCGGGCGAGCGCCACCGTCTCCCCGGCCACCGCCCGCGCACCCCGGACCAGGGACGCGGCGCCCGGCGGCAGGACGGCGGGGTCGGCCCGGCGTACGACGTCGGGGGCCAGGACGGCCAGCAGCCCGCTCAGATCGCCCTCGCGCGACGCCGTGAGGAACGCCTCGACGACCCGCCGCTGCCGGGTCAGCTCGGCGGCCGGGACCGCGGGGGTCCCGCGCACCTTGTGGCGGGCACGGCTGGCGAGCTTCTTCGTGGTGACCGGGGAGCGCTCCACGATGGGCGCGATCCGGTCGAACGGCACGGCGAACAGATCGTGCAGGACGAACGCGACCCGCTCGGCCGGCCCCAGCGTCTCCAGGACCACGAGCAGGGCCCGGCCGACCGAGTCGACGAGGAGCGCCTCGTGCTCGGGGTCGCTGCCGTCGTCCGCCTCCCGTGCCTGATCGGACGGCTGCGGCTGCCCGACCAGGTCCTCGCGCCGGGCGGCACGGGCGCGCAGCATGTCGAGGCAGACGCGGGAGACGACGGTGGTCAGCCAGGCCCCCAGGTTCTCCACACCGTCGGCGCCGGCGCGGCCGAGCCGCAGCCAGGTCTCCTGCACCGCGTCGTCCGCCTCCCCGGGCGAACCGAGCATCCGGTAGGCGACGGCCCGCAACCGGCCGCGCTGCGCCTCGAACCGTTCCGCAAGCTCCGCCAGTGCGTCCTGCCCGGCCATCGGTCACCTTTCCTCGTCGTGCCCCGTCACCTCTATGACGTATCCGATCCGACCGAGGTGACCACTCATGACCACCACGACGACGCACCCGACCACGACGACGCACACCGCGACGGCCCCGGACGGGGCGGTGGCCGCCACGACGGCGGCCGGCACGGCCCAGCCGCTCCTCCGGCCGGCGGACTTCGGGGACTTCCAGCTGCCCAACCGCGTGGTGATGGCGCCCACGACCCGGGCGCGCGCCGCCGGCCCCGGCCTCGTACCGACCGACCTGCACGCCGTGCACTACGGCCAGCGGGCCGGCGCCGGCCTGATCGTCGCCGAGGGCACCTGGGTCAGCGAGCGGGCGATCGGCTTCGTCCACGTCCCGGGCATCTACCACGAGGCGCAGATCGCGGGGTGGCGGCAGGTCACCGACGTCGTGCACGCCCTCGGCGGCCGCATCGTGCTCCAGCTCTGGCACACCGGCGCCGCCTCGCACCCCGCGCACCTCGGTGGCGCGCTGCCCGGCGGACCGTCGGCGGTCAATCCGCACGAGCGGTCGTTCACCGCGACCGGCTTCCAGGACACCGTCACGCCCCGCGAGATGAGCCGGGCGGAGATCGCCACCACCGTCGCGGACTTCCGGACCGCCGCGGAGAACGCCCGCCGCGCCGGCTTCGACGGCGTCGAGATCGGTGCGCTCGGCTCGTTCCTGATCGCGCAGTTCCTCAACCCGCGGCTGAACCTCCGTACCGATGCCTACGGCACGGACCGGGCCGGCCGTCGGCGTCTGCTGCTGGAGATCATCGACGCGGTCGCGGAGCCCTGGGACGGGCGCCGCGTCGGCGTCCGGCTGTCGCCGTACTGGACCTCCGGCGACACGTTCACCGCGGATGCGGAGACCCTGGCCGCGTACGACGAGCTGGTGGCCGAGCTCAACGACCGCCCCGTGGCGTATCTGCACCTGCGCGGGCCGGAGACCGCCGGGGCGGGCGGTACCCCCGACTTCGCCGCGTTCGCCCGCTACCGCCGGCGGTTCGACGGCCCCTTCATCGCCAACCTGGGCTTCGACCGCGACTCCGGGAACGCCCTCGTCGAGGAGGGCGGCGCCGACGCCGTGTCGTACGCCCGCCACTTCATCGCCAACCCCGACCTCGTCACCCGCTTCGCCCTGGACCGGGAGCTGGCGGCCGGCGATCCGTCCACGTACTACACCGGCGACGCCCGCGGCTATGTCGACTATCCGGTCAGTGCGTGAGACCCACGTGATGTCGCGTGGCCGTCACATCGTGCCGGTCCCGTACGTCATCCCCATGACGCACCTCGGCGGGAAGGCAGGAGAGCGATGACCGACGCCCAGTGGCTGGCGGAGCAGTTCGAGCAGAACCGGGGGCATCTGCGGGCGGTGGCCTACCGGATGCTGGGCTCGCTCAGCGAGGCGGACGACGCGGTGCAGGAGGCCTGGCTGCGGCTCGGCCGGTCCGGCGCGGACGGGGTGCAGAACCTGGGCGGATGGCTGACCACGATCGTGGGGCGGGTCTGCCTGGACCAGCTGCGGATGCGCAAGGCGCGCCGCGAGGACCCCCTCGACACGCACGTCCCCGAGCCGATCGTGAGCAGCCCGGACCGCGTCGACCCGGAACAGGAGGCGCTGCTGGCCGACTCGGTGGGGCTCGCCCTGCTGGTCGTCCTGGAGACCCTCGCCCCCGCCGAGCGGCTGGCGTTCGTGCTCCACGACATGTTCGCGATGCCCTTCGACGAGATCGCGCCGGTCGTCGACCGTACGCCGGCCGCCACCCGGCAGCTCGCCAGCCGCGCCCGCCGGCGGGTCCGCGGCACCGCGCCGGCCCCGGACACCGATCTCACCCGTCAGCGGGAGGTGGTCGACGCCTTCCTCGCCGCCTCGCGCGGGGGCGACTTCGACGCGCTGCTGGCGGTGCTCGACCCGGATGTGGTGCTGCGGGCGGACGCCGGTGCCGCGCCCGGCGGCATCTCGAAGCTCGTCCGTGGGGCCCGGCCGGTCGTCGAACAGGCCCTGCTGTTCTCCCGGTTGGCGCTGTCCGCCCGGCCGGCCCTGGTCAACGGCGCGCCGGGGGCGGTCACGGTGCACAACGGCCGGCTCTTCTCCGTCATGGACTTCACCGTCGCGCGCGGGAGGATCGTCGAGATCAACATCCTGGCCGACCTCGCACGGCTGCGGCGGCTGGAGCTGACCATCCTCGACGAGGGCGACGACCTGGAGGCCACCGACCGGCCATGAGTGGGGTCAACTGGCGTAAGAGGGCGGCGACTTGGCCTCTCCCCGTGTCAGCAGTGCGGGACCGTGCCGCCGCGGGCGAGCGCGCGCAGTGCCTGCACCGCGCTGTTGAGCGTGGTGACGGGGACCAGCCGCAGCCCCGCCGGTGCGGGCTGCACCTGCGCGCACTCCTCCTTCGGTACGAGGAAGACACTCGCCCCGTCCCGCCGCGCCGCCTGCGTCTTGAGCGCCGCGCCACCGACCGCACCCACCGTGCCGTCGGCGTCGATCGTCCCCGTACCGGCGATGGTGCGACCGCCGGTGAGGTCGCCGCCGCTGCCGTCGCCGGCCAGCTTGTCGACGATGCCGAGCGAGAACATCAGCCCGGCGCTGGGCCCGCCCACATCGTCGAGGGTCAGCTTCACCTTCACCTGGTCCGGGTCCTTGTGCAGCAGCCCGAGCGCGGCGGCGACGGCGGACCGCTGGGAGGACTTCATGTCCGCCGTGTTGTGCCGGGCGACCTGCGCATCGGACTTTCCGGGGGGAAAGACGGCATCCTTGGGCATCACCGCACGATCCGTACGGAACCAGGCGTCGACCACCTGGCCCAGGTGGGTGTCGACATGCGGACCGGTCGCCTGGATCGCCACCATCCGCAGCTGGCCGCGGGTCTTGCGCACCGGGGCACCGCTGACGGAGACGACCTCCCCGCCGCCATGCGTTCCCAGCACGTTCGTGGTCTGCCCGGGCCGCGCGACGGAGTACGGCAGCGGCGCGAAACCCGCCACGGCGAGCAGCGCCACCGGCGGCACGGCGCCGAGCGCGATCCCCCGCACCCGGGCACGGGACCGGGACCGGCCGGGAGCCGGCGTCGGCGTAGGCGTCTGCGCGGGCGTCGACGTCGACGTGGGGGCTCCGTCACGGGAGGGGCTGGTGGTCACCCGGCCCAATCTAGGTCACGGCAATTGCCCGCTTTCACCGACCCCGGAACGCCGGGCCCGTCCGGCAGTGCAGGGCCCTCAACGCAGCGCGTGCACCGCGTAGTTGACCCCTCAGGCCTGACCCCTTCGGTACGTCGCGAGGGTCCGGTCGATGGCCGGGCCGAGGAAGGCCCGGGTGAGGTCGGCGCGGCGGAGGTGCCAGGGCGAGGGACCGGGACCACCCGGGTCCGTGGGGACGACCGGGGGCCGGGGGCCGTACCGCCGGGTGGTGATGTCGGTGACGACGGCGGCCGGGGCGCCGAGTTCGCCGAGGACGGTCAGCGCCTCGGCCTTGGTGATGAGGCTGCCGTCGCGCAGGGTCACCGTGGCGCGGGCGAGGGTCAGCAGTCCGAGGTCGACCCAGATGTCCTGGAGCCAGCGCGCCGGGTGGTCCAGGGCGGGCCGCCAGTAGCTTTGCAGGTCGTCACGGATGTGGGTGGCGAGCTCGGCATCGGTCACGGGCGGGAGCAGCGCACCGGGGGCGTCACCGGAGAGGACGCGGCCGAACGTGTGGAGTTCGCGTCGGGTGACGGGGGTGACCGGGCGGTGAAACAGTTCCCGGTGGGCCCAGGTGAGGTGGGAGCGCCCGGGGTCGGCGGCGGTGTCGTCGGCGACCAGATAGCTGCAGTGCAGATGCGGGGCGAGCGGGTCGGTGGCGTCGAGCGTGCGGTGCAGCGCACCGATGTGCCGTTCGTCCTCGGGGGTGGGGGGACGGTCCAGGACCGCGATCAGGTCGAGGTCGCTGCGGCCCTCCTGGTAGTCGCCGCCGGCGAGCGACCCGTGCGCCCACAGGGCCCGGAGCGGGAGGCGGGTGTGCAGGCCGGTGCGGAAGCGCTGGAGGAGGGCGTCGGTGCGGCGATCCTGGGTGGGTTCCATGGCGGCAGTGTGGCCCGTACGGCCCAGTACGGGGAGGGGGGCGGAAACGGGCGGACGGCCGGCTCCGCACCCCCTGCCCCCTCACCGCCCGTTCAGCCCCACCCGCACCACCCCCACGATCTCCTCGTCCGAGAGCCCGAGTTGGCGGGCCTCGGCGATCAGGCGGGCGGCGGTCTCCCCCAGGCGGGCGCGGGCCGGCGAGGTGGCGCCGGTGACGACCGCGCCGCGGCCGCGGCGGAGTTCGATCAGCCCCTCTTCCTTGAGGCGCTGGTAGCCGCGCAGGACCGTGTGCACGTTCACGCCGAGCGACCCGGCGAGTTCACGGGCGGCCGGCAGCCGCTCCCCGGCGCTGACGGTGCCGTCGGCGATCGCCCCGCGGACCGATGCCGCGATCTGGTCGCCGAGCGGGACGGACGAGCCGGGATCGACCCGGAAGAGCACCTCAGCCTCCTTGCTGCGACCGCGCGCGGTCCGCGTACGTATTGAGCAGGGCGGCCGCGGTGGCCGCGTCGTCGACGGTCACCGCGAACGTCCGGCCGCCGGTCAGGGTGACCACGATCCCGTCACCCGAGCGCAGTATGAGCCCGCTGCCGCCAGGGCGGATGCGGTAGCCCCAGCCGCCGTACTCCGCCAGCGCGGCGATCGGCCGGCCGGTGGCCTGCTTGATGCGGTCGAGGGGGACCCGGCGGATGCGGAGGCGCGACGGCAGCAGGGCCGGCGCGACGGTCAGGCCGCGGCGGTCGACGGTCACCCGCACGGAGGCGAAGGGAAGGACCAGGGCGGCCGCGAGGGTGAGGATCAGGGTCGCCGGCCAGGCACCGAGGACGCCGGCGGCGAGCCCGGCCCCGAACAGCACGACACCGAGGACGGCCATCAGGGGCGAGCTGACGGTGTGTGACCAGCCGGCGGTCGTGCCGGCCGGGAGATCGAGCCGGGGCGCCCCGCCGGACGCCGGGTCCGGCTGCCGCGGCGGGGCACCGGCCAGCAGCCGGCCCAGCGCACCGGCGGCCAGGGCGACCACCAGCGCCACGGGCAGCTGCCACAACGGCAGTCGTACGGTCGAGGCGTCGGCGACGCCGTCATTGAGGAACAGGGTCAAGCAGCTGGGGTAGCCGATGCCCGCCGCCGTGGCGAATCCGCCGGCGATCAGCCAGGGGGTGGCGGGGCGGAACGCACGCACCTGGAGGAGGGCGCCGAAGACGGCACCGCTTATCAGGAGGAGCGCCGGAACCAGCGTCAGAAGGTCCTGGGCGGTGCCGTAGCCGTCGGCCCGGCCGCCGGTGGCGAAGTGGGTCGCGAGCGGTTCGGGCAGCCGGTCGGCGACGGCCACGTACACGAGCACGACGGTCGTGAGCACGGCGACGAACGGGAACGCGGCGATCAGGGCCCACCAGGGACCTTTCGACGCCAACCCGGAACGCGCCCGCGCCCCGACCCCGACCCCTGACGCACCCTTCATCCCCTTCACGCCTTTCACGCTTTTCACGCCTTTCACGCGCAACGAAGCATTTGTGCGGCATTTAGTACGCCATAGGGGGTACCAGCCGAAAAGAGCCGCTGGGCGCACGCCCACGACACCGCGCACGCACCGACGCTGACCCACCCTCAACCACCACCCCTACTTATTCGCATACTACTAGAACAACTCAACCACCATCAATTGCGTATCCATCTCATATCTGAGATACGGTCGCCCCATGGCAGACGACTACCTCGTACGCATCGGCAGGCTCATCCGTGACGCCCGGCAACACCGTGGCTGGACGCAGACGCAGCTCGCGGAGGCGCTCGGCACCAGCCAGAGTGCGGTGAATCGCATCGAACGCGGGAACCAGAACATCAGCCTTGAGATGATCGCCCGCATCGGCGAGGCACTGGACAGCGAGATCGTCTCGCTCGGCTACGCCGGTCCGATGCATCTGCGGGTGGTCGGCGGCCGCCGGCTGTCCGGCAGCATCGATGTGAAGACGAGCAAGAACGCCTGTGTGGCACTGCTCTGCGCCACTCTGCTGAACGCCGGACGCACAACTCTGCGCCGGGTGGCCCGCATTGAGGAGGTCTACCGCATCCTCGAGGTGCTCGGCAGCATCGGCGTACGCACCCGCTGGATCAACGACGGCAACGACCTGGAGATCATTCCGCCCGCGGAACTCGACCTGGACTCCATGGACTTGGAGGCGGCCCGCCGCACCCGCAGCGTCATCATGTTCCTCGGTCCGCTGCTGCACCGCATGGACCACTTCAAACTGCCCTACGCGGGCGGCTGCGACCTCGGCACCCGGACCGTCACCCCGCACATGACGGCGCTGCGGCACTTCGGGCTGGAGATCACCGCGACCGACGGCATGTACCTCGCCGAGGTCGACCGCAGCGTCGCCCCCAAGCGCGCGATCGTGCTGACCGAGCGCGGGGACACCGTCACCGAGAACGCCCTGCTGGCGGCGGCCCGGCACGACGGCGTCACGGTCATCCGCAACGCCTCCTCCAACTACATGGTCCAGGACCTCTGCTTCTTCCTGGAGGAGTTGGGCGTCCGGGTCGACGGCATCGGCACCACCACCCTCACCGTCCACGGCACCGCGCACATCGAGCGCGATGTGGACTTCGCGCCCTCCGAGGACCCGGTCGAGGCGATGAGCCTGCTGGCCGCCGCGGTCGTCACCGAGTCGGAACTGACCATCCGCCGGGTGCCGGTGGAGTTCCTGGAGATCGAGCTCGCGGTCCTGGAGGAGATGGGCCTGGACCACGAGCGCAGCACGGAGTACGCCGCCGACAACGGCCGCACCCGGCTGATCGACCTGACCGTCCGCCCGTCCAAACTCCAGGCCCCGCTGGACAAGATCCACCCGATGCCCTTCCCGGGCCTGAACATCGACAACGTCCCCTTCTTCGCGGCGATCGCGGCCAGCGCCCAGGGCCAGACCCTGATCCACGACTGGGTCTACGACAACCGCGCGATCTACCTGACGGACCTCAACCGCCTCGGCGCCCAGGTCAAACTGCTCGACCCGCACCGCGTCCTGGTGGACGGCCCGACCCGCTGGCGCTCCGCGGAAATGATGTGCCCCCCGGCCCTGCGCCCCGCCGTCGTCGTCCTCCTCGCCATGATGGCCGCCGAGGGCACCTCCGTCCTCCGCAACGTCTATGTCATCAACCGCGGTTACGAGGACCTCGCGGCCCGCCTCAACTCGATCGGCGCCCAGATCGAGATCTTCCGGGACATCTGACGCGCCGCCCCGGCTGCGGCAGTTCCGGTCGGCCCACCACCGCCACCGGCCGCCGGCAGCCGGGGCGTGCCGTCATTGCCGGTGTCACGCAGTCCGCGCGGCGGGTGTCACAACGACCCGCCCGGCGGGCGTCACAGCGACCCGTGCGGCGTGAGGATGACGAATTCGGCGCCTGCGGAGTCCGTGCAGACGGCGAGGCGGCCGACGCCCTCGGCGGTTTCGGGGCCCATGGAGAGGGTGCCGCCGTTGCCGGTCACCAGGCCGACGGTGGCGTCGCAGTCCTTGGAGATGAAGACGGGGTGCCAGTAGGGCTTGCCCGTGGGGGCGAGGAGGTCGGTGGGGACGCCCATGAGGCCGCCGTGCGTGCGGTCGTCGCCGCAGTGCGCGGGGGTGAGGAGGGTGTAGGTGCCACCGCCGGCGGGGAGCGGCATGTCCTGGGTGTGCCAGTCGAAGACGGATCGGTAGAAGGTCTGGGCGGCGGCCGGGTCGGTGGTGTACAGCTCCGTCCAGCCCAGGCTGCCCGGGGCGTCGGCGGCTTCGAAGCCCGGGTACCGCGCGGGCTGCCAGATGGCGAAGTCCGCGCCCTGCGGGTCCGTGAGCTGCGCGAAGCGGCCGTCGTCGGTGCCGACCATGACCGGCTGCGAACGGACCGAGCCGCCCGCCTGCTCCACCGCCTTGACCGTGGCGTCCGCGTCGGGGGTGTGGAAGTAGATCGTCCAGGCCGACGCGGCGTCGTCCTCGGTGAGCGGGCCGACCGCGCCCACCGCCTTCCCGTCGAGCCGGAAGAGCGTGTATCCGCCCGCCTGCTGGTCACCGAACGGCTCCGACCGCCAGCCGAACACCGCTCGGTAGAAGGCCGTCGCGACCTCGACGTCAGGCGCACCCAGATCGAGCCAGCACGGGGAGCCGGGGACGAAGTCAGTAGTGATCATGGCGTTTCCCTTCGCGGATCCTCTCTGGATTCAGCCTGACATTCGCCACTGACACTCGCCCGTCGGAACGGTGGGTGACCGCCGGGCGGCGGGCCGTGCCCGGCACCGGCCCGCCGTCGGCTGTCACGTCCGGTAGAGCTCCTTCGCGATGATCGAGCGCTGCACCTCCGTGGCCCCCTCGTAGATACGGGGAGCCCGGACCTCCCGGTAGAGGTGCTCCAGGAGGTGGCCGCGGCGCAGTGCGCGGGCGCCGTGGATCTGGACGGCGGTGTCGACCACGTACTGCGCGGTCTCGGTGGCCAGCAGCTTGGCCATCGCCGAGCGGCGGGCGATGTCGCGGGCCCCGGTGTCGTAGGCGGTGGCCGCCGCGTAGACCAGGAGGCGGGCGGCCTCGGTGCGGGTGGCCATCTCGGCGAGCTGGTGGCCGACGGACTGCAGGTCCTTGAGCGGGCCGCCGAACGCGGTGCGCGTGCCGGCGTGTGCCACCGCGGCGTCCAATGCGGCCTGTGCCATGCCGACCGCGAAGGCGCCCACGCTCGGCCGGAAGAGGTTCAGCGTGCCCATCGCGACGGCGAATCCGCCGTCCACCTCGCCCAGCACGTCCTCGCCGGTCACCGGTGTGCCGTCGAAGACCAGCGTGCCGATGGGGTGCGGGCTGAGCAGGTCCAGGTGCGCGCCGGTCAGGCCGGGCCGGTCGGCGGGTACCAGGAAGGCGGTGACGCCGCGGGATCCCGGCGCGCCGCCGGTGCGGGCGAAGACGGTGGCGAAGTCCGCCTCGGGCGCGTTGGAGATCCAGCACTTCTCGCCGGTCAGCCGCCAGCGGCCCGGCCCGTCCGGCTCGGCGGCCAGGGACAGCGCGGCGGCGTCCGAGCCGGCGTCCGGCTCGCTCAGCGCGAAGGCGGCGACCGCGCGGCCAGCGGCGACCTCGGGCACCCAGCGGGCGCGCTGCGCCTCGGTCCCCGACTGGACGATCGGGTAGGTCCCCAGCCCCTGGAGGGCGAGGGCGGTCTCCGCCTCCGTGCACTCCTGGGCGAGGGATTCCCGCAGCAGGCACAGGTCCAGGGCGCGCAGCGGCCCGTCGTCGGGGAACAGGCGGCGCAGCAGGCCGAGTTCGCCGAGTGCCGCCACCAGGGGGCGGTTGACCCGGCCCTCGGTGCCCTTCTCGGCGAGCGGGCTCAGCCGTTCGGCCGTCATGGCGCGCAACGCGGCGCACCATTCCTGCTCGTCCGGTCCCAGCGCGAATACAGTCACGAGGCGGCTCCCTGGTAGCGGTCCTCTATCGCGGTCTGTTGACTGCCGTCACGAACACGTTACGCTGACGACGGATCCGAACGGCAGCCCCCGGGGCGAGGGACAGCCCTTGAGCGACGGACAGTCCCTGAACAACAGACAGTTCTGGAGCAGTCTCGACGGCTCGTCGGCCGGTCCCGGCCGGAGGGACGAGCAGCCGACCGAGCCGGCCACCCGGCCGTCCTAGGGGGCGCACCGCCATGGAGCCACGGTCCTCGGCCCACACCGACACCTTCGCGCGCGACCGGCTGCCACCCCGCGAGCAGTGGCCGCACCTGACCGACCTGGGCTATCCCGACCGGCTGAACTGCGGCGCCGAGTTGCTGGACGGCACCCTCGCCCGGCACGGCGCCGACCGCCCCGCACTGCGCGACGCGACCGGCGGGGTCTGGACGTACGGGGAGCTGCGCGCCCGGGTGGACGCGATCGCGCACGCGCTGACCGGCCCGCTGGGCGTCCGCCCCGGCAACCGCGTCCTGCTCCGCGGCCCCACCACCCCCTGGCTGGCCGCCTGCTGGCTCGCCGTGATGAAGGCCGGGGCGGTCGCGGTGACGGTGCTGGCCTCGCAGCGTCCCGACGAACTCGCCACGATCTGCGGGCTGGCCGAGGTGCGGCACGCCCTGTGCGCGGCCGAGGCGGTGGACGACCTCGCCAAGGCCGGGGTTCCCGGGCTGCGCATCACGACGTACGGCGGCGACGGACCGGGCGACCTGCGGCACCTGGCCCGGCCCGGCGGCGCTCCGTACGAGGCGGTGCCGACCGCGGCCGACGACGTCGCACTGATCGCCTTCACCTCCGGCACCACCGGCCGTCCCAAGGGCTGTCTGCACTTCCACCGGGACGTGCTCGCCATCGCGGACACCTTCTCCGCGCAGGTGCTGCGGCCCACCCCGGACGACGTGTTCGCGGGCAGCCCGCCGCTGGGCTTCACCTTCGGCCTCGGCGGCCTGGTCGTCTTCCCGCTGCGGGCCGGCGCCTCGGCCCTGCTCGCCGACTGGGGCGGCCCCGAGCGACTGCTCGGCGACATCGCCCGGCACCGGATCTCGGTGCTGTTCACCGCGCCGACCGCCTACCGCGCGATGCTGCCCCGGCTCGCCGGACACGACGTCTCCTCGCTGCGCCGCTGCGTGTCGGCCGGGGAGAACCTGCCCGCCGCCACCTGGCAGTCCTGGTACGAGGCGACCGGCCTGCGGATCATCAACGGGATCGGCGCCACGGAACTGCTGCACATCTTCATCGCGGCCGCCGACGAGGCGATCCGGCCCGGCACGACGGGCCTGCCGGTGCCGGGCTTCGAGGCGCGGGTGGTGGACGCGGACGGCGCCCCGGTGCCGGACGGCGAGCCCGGACTGCTGGCGGTCCGCGGCCCGACGGGCTGCCGCTACCTCGCGGACCCGCGGCAGACCGAGTACGTAAGGGACGGCTGGAACCTCACCGGCGACACCTACGTCCGCGAGCCGGACGGCTACTTCCGCTATGTGGCCCGCGCGGACGACATGATCATCTCGGCCGGGTACAACATCGCCGGCCCCGAGGTGGAGGACGCGCTGCTGCACCACCCCGACGTGACCGAGGCGGCGGTGGTCGGACGGCCGGACGAGGAGCGCGGGCAGGTGGTGGTCGCCCACGTCGTCCTGCGGGCCGGCGTGCCCCGGGGGCCGGACACCGTCGCCGCGCTGCGCGCCTTCACCAAGTCCCGCATCGCCCCGTACAAATGCCCGCGAGAGATCGTCTTCCACAGCGCGCTGCCGCGCACCCCGACCGGCAAGCTCCAGCGCTTCCGGCTGCGCGCGCCGCACGGGGCGGACGCCCCGGCCCGCGGGCCGGACCCGGTCGCCGATCTACAGTGATCCGGTGACCGACCAGCAGACACAGCGCACCCCACGGTCCCTGATCGTCACCTTCTACGGTGCGTACGGGCGCGAGGAGCCCGGCCCGGCGGACCAGTCGGCCGGGCCGGTGCCGGTCGCCGCGCTGATCCGGCTGCTCGGCGTGCTGGGCGTCGATCCGCCGTCGGTGCGTTCCGCGGTCTCCCGCCTCAAGCGGCGCGGCCTGCTCGTCCCCGGGCGCACCGTCACCGGGGCGGCCGGTTACGGGCTGTCGGACGCCGGCCGCCAGCTGCTGGACGACGGCGACCGGCGGATCTTCGGCCGGCCCGCCGCGCGGCTGTCCGACGGCTGGGTGCTGGCCGTCTTCTCCGTCCCCGAGGAGGAACGGCACAAACGGCACCTGCTGCGCTCGCGACTGGCCCGGCTGGGCTTCGGTACCGCCGCCCCGGGTGTGTGGATCGCCCCCGCGCACCTCTACGAGGAGACCCGGCACACCCTGGAGCGGCTCGAACTCGCACCGTACGTCGACCTGTTCACCGGTACGCACGCGGGTTTCGCGCCGACGGCCCGGTCGGTGGCGCGCTGGTGGGACCTGGACGTCATCGCCGCGCAGCACCGCGCCTTCCTGGCGGAGCAGGAGCCGGTGCTGCGCCGGTGGTCACGGCGGCGCACGGTGCCGGGCGAGGCTGCCTACCACGACTATCTGCTGGCCCTGGACGCCTGGCGCCGTCTGCCGTACGCGGATCCCGGACTGCCCTCTCCCCTCCTGCCGGAGGACTGGCCGGGCGGTCGCGCCGCGGAGGTCTTCGGCCGGCTGCACGGCACCTTGCAGGCGGCGGGCGCCCGTTACGTGCGTGAGGTGACGGCCGGGCCGTGAAGGACACAGGGCCGGTGAAGGGCCGTCAGCGCGCCTGACCACGCGGCGCACCGTGCGCCGTACCGTGCCTCAGCGGCGGCGCTGCACGGCCCGCGCGGCGCCCGCGGCCCCGGCGGCCATGGCGGGACGCGGCCGGGCGGCGGCGATCACCGACACCACGTCCTTGAACGAACTGCACATCCGGGTGCCGGCGACCGCGGCCAACTCGCCGAACGTGCCGACCCCGTACGTCACCGCGACCGGCTCCATCCGCGCGGTGACCGCCATCCTCATGTCCCCCACGGTGTCCCCCACGTACGCGGTCTGCCAGGCCGCGACCCCCAGCCGGCCGGCCGCCCGCAGCACCATCTCCGGGTGCGGCTTGCCGCGCCGGACCATGTCCTGGCCGATGACCGGCCCGACCAGGTCGCGGATGCCCATGACGTCGAGCAGCGCCTCGGCGCTGCGGGTGGGCTTGGACGTGGCGACCGCCAGCTCGACACCATGGGCGCGCAGTGCGGACAGTCCCGCGCTCACGCCGGGGAAGAGCAGCTGCGGCCCCTGGCAGAGCACCTCGTAGGAGAACAGTTCGCGGTAGCGGTTGATGGCGGCCTGCACCCGGCCGTCGTCCTCGGGGCGGCCCAGCAGCCGGCCGAAGGCCGGGCCGGGCGGCTTGCCGATGGCCGCCGCCGCCTGCCGCGCGGTCACCGAGCAGCCCTGCTCCGCAGCCACCTTGACCAACAGTTTGCTGATGGCGGGCAAGGTGTTGGCGAGGGTGCCGTCCAGGTCGAAGACGGCGGCCCGGAGCGTGTCGACTCCGGTACCCCGTGCGCCTCTCACGGGACGTTCGCGGGCTTCCGTTGCTACGCGCATGGCTGGAGACCTTTCGGGTTCCGGTGGGGGTGCGGGTTCGGGTGACGTTGCCGGCTCTGCTGGTGGGGCGGCCCGCGGTCGACGACTCGTTACGGTTGAGGCGGTCTCGCCATGGCGCACCGCTGTCCAACGGCGGCACGCGACCGACGGGGCGGCTGCAACGGAAGGGAACGTCCCGTTTACCGCCTTCGGAGATTTAAAAACCGCCTGCGCTGTTTGTCAATGCGCCTTGGTCACTCCCTGACGGGTCGACAACGCCCTTCCTGGCGTTCAGACTGGGGACACACGCTTCACAGGGGCCGCCGATGCCCCGAACGGGCGGCGGACCGTCGACTTCCCGTCAGGAGACGCGAGTTCCGGCCAAACCCCTGAAGCATATCGAACCGCATGGTTGGTTTTCTATGTAGACTGCAATCAGCTCGCAGCCGTACTAGAGACGGGACGGACACCGTGCCCACCCAGCATCGCGCCATTCAGAGCCGCCAGTCACTCATCCGCTCGGCCGCCGAGACCTTCCTGGAGAAGGGGGTCCCGGCCGCGGGCATGGTCGAGATCAGCCGGCGGGCCCGCCTGAGCAAGGGCGCCCTCTACTTCCACTTCACGTCCAAGGACGACCTGACCCTCGCGGTGCGGGACTCCGCGCTCGCCACCCTCCAGGAGATCGAGGACGCCTTCACCCGCTCCCCGGAGCCGCTGCCGCACGCCGTACGGGACTTCGCCGTCGAGCTGTTCGGCCGGGTGCGGACCGACGCCGTACTGCGCGCCGGACTGCGGCTGCGGCCCGAGACCGCGCCGGGCCTCGGCATCTACGCCCTGGAGCAGCGCTGGTACGCGCTCTTCCTCGACAAGGCGGTCACCTGCGGCACCGGCAGCCCGGGCGGACCGGCCGCGGCGGACGCGCCGGACGCCGAACCGCGGCGCACCGCCCAGCTGCTGACCTCGGTCGTGGTGGGGCTGCTGCACCTCGGCGGCGAGGACGGCACCTGGTGGGACGAGGAGGCCGTCGCCGGACTGTGGGCGCTGCTGCCGGAGGCCCCGGACCGGGTGCCGGCCGCCGGCATTCCCGCACCGGCACAACTGCCTGCGGCCGGCTGACCCCGGGCCACCGCGCCGCACCAGACCGCCGCGCCACACCGGGCCGCACCCGCGGCCCGTCTTCATACCTCCGGCGAACGCACGCCACGCCGATGCCACCGGGTGTCCGCGTCACCGGGTGTCCGCGTGAACACTCCACGAACACCGCGCCGATGCCGGCACGTTCGATACCGTCCGGCGCCAGCGGCCACCGCCGTCCCCCTCCTCGGCGGTGAACTCCCGTCATCCGCAAGGACGGTGGCCAGGTCCACCGGGCATGCAGCCGCCGTGACCCGCGAGCCGCCGCGCGTGCGGCGGCGGGACCGGCCCTCCTCCGCGAAGTGCCCCACGCCCGGCGGGCCTTGGGCACGGGCGGCGCGCGGGTTCAATACCGCATGGTTGGCTTCTTTATGATGGCGCAAATAGACTGCGCGGCCACCAGCAGCGGTCGAAGGCTCAACAACTCCAAGAGTGCATGCGGAGGATGATCTGTGGTCAAGCAGGAACGCGCACTGCGCACCCGACGCACGGTCCTCGAAGCAGCGGCTCATGTTATAGGACATCGCGGTTACCAGGCGGCCACCATGGCCGAGATCATCCAGCGTGCCGGCGTCACCAAAGGGGCGGTGTACTTCCACTTCACGTCCAAGGACGCGCTGGCCCGTGCCGTCATCACGGAGCAAGCTGAACCGTTCCTCCCGCAGGTCAGCGCGTCCCGCCTGCAGGACGCCATCGACTTCACGCACCAGGTGTCCCTGGCGCTGCGCAGCGACCCGATGCTGCAGGCCGGCACCCGGATCGCGGTGGAGACGACCTTCAGCGAGGAACCGCTGATGCCGTATCAGGTGTGGACGGACATCATCACGACGATGTTCCGCGAGGCCCGGGACAACGGGGAATTACTGCCCGGCGTGACTCCCGAACGGGCGGCCGAGTTCTTCGTCGCCGCCTACATGGGCGTGCAGTTGTTCTCGCGGGCCGCGACCAATCGCGCCGACCTCCCCGAGCGGGTCACGGCGCTGTGGAAGCACACCCTGCCGGGGCTGGCCGCGCCCGGCGCGCTGAGCCAGCTCGATCCGCACGGTCGCCGGACGCAGATCCGCATCTGATCCGTGCCGCACTCCGACATGTGGCCCCTGGCAAACAAACCACATGGTCCGTATCTTAGTTCCTCTGGGCCGTCGTCGGTCGTTCGCCCGTGAGGGCGCTGAGCGCCGCACCGCAGAAAGGGACGCCTATGGCCAGCGCCACCCTGATGCCCTCCTCCTCGCCCGATCAACACCACCGGCAGCGCCGGTGGGTGGGAGGAAGCCGACCGTCCTCGTCGCACACCCCGGTTCTCGGCGAGTACGGACACCCCACCGCCGACTCCGAGGTGTTCCTCACCAACTGGCGGCGCGGTTCCGGCGACAGCTGGGTGGTGAGCGCCCAGTGGCCGCGGGCCCACGGCTTCTACGCACCGGCCGGCGGGCTGCACGATCCGCTGCTGCTGGTCGAGACCGTACGGCAGGCGGGGATATTACTGAGCCATGTCGCACACCGGGTGCCGCTCGACCACCCCATCGCCTGGCAGCACGTCCGCTACGCCCTCGCCCCGCACGCACTGCGCACCGCCGGCGCACCGGCCGAGGTGGAGCTGCGGATCACCGACCATGACGTGGTGCGCCGCGGGAAGCGTCTGATCAGCGCCCGCCAGGAGTTCCGCATCCGGTGCGACGGCGCCCACTTGGCCCATGCCCGGCTCATCTCCTCCTGTCACAGCCCGGCGGTCTACCGCCGGCTGCGCGGCAGATACAGCGACCTGGCGTTCGCCACCTCCCGTCGGCTGCCGGTGCCGGAGCCGGTCGGCGCGCGGCTGGTCGGCCGGGACCACGACCGCGATGTGGTGCTCTCCCCCACCGACCTCCCGGACCGCTGGCAACTGCGGGTCGACACCTCCCATCCGGTGCTCTTCGACCATCCCGTCGACCACGCCCCCGGCATGCTGATGGTCGAGGCCGCCCGGCAGGCCGCTCAGGCGGTGACGCCCGCCGTGCCGACGCTGCCGGTCGCGCTGGAATGCTCCTTCGAGCGGTACGCCGAGCTGGACGCGCCGAGTTGGGTGCGGGCGCGCACCCCGGAACCGGCCACGGCCGGCGGCGCGCGGCGGGTCGAGGTCGACGTGGAACAGCACGGAAGACCGGTGGCCGCCGCGCGGATCACCAGCGTGCCGGTGCCCTGAGGGTCCGGCTCCCCAGCGGCCCCGCCCGCGCTGCCCGTGCCTCCCCCGTCACCGCAGCGTGAGGCGGGGCTTCGGTGCGTCGGTGCGCCCGGTGGGCGGGGTGCGGCTGCCTGCCTGGTAGGGCAGCGGCCAGGGGGCGCCCGGGCCGGTGTAGCCCTGCTCGGCGGCGGCGTGCAGGGTCCAGTGCGGGTCGTACAGGTGCGGTCGGGCCAGCGCGCACAGGTCGGTGCGCCCGGCGAGGACGAGGGAGTTCACGTCGTCCCAGGAGGAGATCGCGCCGACCGCGATGACCGGCACGCCGAGGGCGTTGCGGATCCGGTCGGCGAACGGCGTCTGGTACGAGCGTCCGTAGTCGGGGCGCTCGTCGGAGACGACCTGCCCGGTGGAGACGTCGATGGCGTCGGCGCCGTGCTCGGCGAACGCGCCCGCGATGGCCACCGCGTCCTCGGCGGTGGTGCCGCCGTCGGACCAGTCGGTGGCGGAGATCCGGACGGTCATCGGCCGGTCGTCCGGCCACACCTCGCGCACCGCGTCGAAGACGTCGAGCGGGAAGCGGAGCCGGCCGGCGAGGGAACCTCCGTAGGCGTCGGTGCGTTGATTGGTCAGCGGGGAGAGGAATCCGGACAGCAGATAGCCGTGGGCGCAGTGCAGTTCGAGGAGGTCGAAGCCGCAGTCGGCGGCCCGTCGCGCGGCGTCGGTGAACTCCCGCCGGATGTCGGCGAGTTCGCCGGTGGTCAGCTCGTGGGGGCGCTGGCTGCCGGGCTTGTAGGGAAGGGGGGATGCGGCGACGAGTGGCCAGTTGCCGGTGTCGAGCGGTTCGTCGATACCGTCCCACATCAGCTTGGTGGAGCCCTTGCGGCCGGAGTGGCCGAGCTGCACGCCGAGCGCCGTGCCGGGCGCCCGGGTGTGCACGAAGTCGGTGACGCGGCGCCAGGCCGCCGCCTGTTCGGGCGTGTAGAGACCGGCGCAGCCCGGGGTGATCCGGCCGTTTTCGCTGACGCACACCATCTCGGTCATCACGAGCCCGGCCCCGCCGAGGGCCCGGGCGCCGAGGTGTACGAGGTGGAAGTCACCGGGGACGCCGTCCTCGGAGGAGTACATGTCCATCGGTGACACCACCACGCGGTTGCGCAGGGTGAGTCCGCGCAGCCGGAAGGGCGTGAACATCGGTGGGGTGCCGGCCGGGACGCCCGCCTCGTCCTCGACGGCGGCGACGAACCCGGGGTCGCGCAGCCGCAGGTTGTCGTGGGTGACGCGGCGGCTGCGGGTGAGCAGGTTGAAGGCGAACTGGCGCGGCGGCTGGTCGACGTACCCGGCGAGCTCCTCGAACCACGCGAGGCTGGCGCGGGCGGCCCGCTGGGTGGAGGCGACGACGGGCCGGCGCTCCGCCTCGTAGGCGGCGAGGGCCCGGGGGATGTCGGGCTGCTCCTGGAGGCAGGCGGCCAGGGCCAGGGCGTCCTCGACGGCGAGTTTGGTGCCGGAGCCGATGGAGAAGTGCGCGGTGTGCGCGGCGTCGCCGAGCAGCACGGTGTTGCCGTGCGACCAGCGCTCGTTGACGACGGTGCGGAAGGCGATCCAGCTGGAGTTGTTGGACCGCAGGGCCCGGCCGCGCAGGGCGTCGGTGAAGACCTTGCCGCACCACTCCACCGACGTGCGCTCATCCGCCCGGTCCAGCCCGGCGGCCCGCCAGACCTCCTCCCGCATCTCGACGATGACGGTGCTGGCACCGGGGGCGGATGCGGGGCCGGCAGACTCCGCCGCAGGGCGGGTGTGGGGCGGGGTGGGGCCGGTGTCGGCGGAAGCGGGAGCGGGAGCGGGAGCGGGAGCGGGAGCGGGAGCGGGAGCGGGAGCGGGAGCGGGAGCGGGAGCGGGAGCGGGAGCGGGAGCGGGAGCGGGAGCGGGAGCGGGAGCGGCGTAGGGATAGGCGTGGAGTTGGACGACGCCGTGCTCGGTCTCGGCGATCTCGAAGCGGAAGGCGTCGAAGGCGAAGTCCGCGGCGAGCCAGATGTAGCGGCAGCGGTGGGTGGTCAGCTGCGGCCGGAAGACGTCGGCGTGCGCGGTGCGGGTCGCGCTGTGCACCCCGTCGGCGGCGATGACCAGGTCGTACTCGCGGGCCAGTTCGGCGGCGGGCGGCGCCTCGGTACGGAAGCGCAGCTCCACGCCGAGGCTGCGGCAGCGCCGGTGCAGTACGGCCAGCAGCCGGCGCCGGCCGAGTGCGGCGAAGCCGTGCCCGCCGGAGGTGAGGGTGCGGCCGCGGTGCACGATGTCGATGTCGTCCCAGCGGACGAACTCCGCCTGGAGCGCGCGGTAGACCTCCGGGTCGGCGTGCTCGATGCCGCCGAGCGTCTCGTCGGAGAGGACGACGCCGAAGCCGAAGGTGTCGTCGGGGGCGTTGCGCTCGAACACGGTGATCTCGCGAGTGGGGTCGAGCCGCTTGAGGAGCGCCGCGGCGTACAGTCCGCCCGGTCCGCCGCCGATGACCGCGACCCGCACGGCTATTTCCCCTGCCACTTGGGCGTCCGCTTCTCGGTGAAGGCGGCGTGGAATTCCGCGTAGTCGGCGCTGTTCATCAGCAGTGCCTGGGTCGCGGCGTCCATCTCGACGGCGGCGGCGAGCGGCATGTCGAGTTCGGCGGTGAGCAGCGCCTTGGTCTGTGCGTGCGCCAGCGCGGGCCCCTCGGCGAGCCGCCGGGCGAGCGCCGCGGCCGCCTCGTCGGCCCGGCCCTCGTCGGCCAACTCGCTGATGAGGCCGAGCCGTTCGGCTTCCGGTGCCCGGACCGCGTCGCCGAGCATCAGCAGCCGGGTGGCGTGTCCGAGGCCGATGACCCGCGGCAGCAGATAGGCCGCGCCCATGTCACCGCCGGACAGCCCGACCCGGGTGAAGAGGAACGCGAAGCGGGCCGAGGGGTCGGCGACCCGGAAGTCCGCGGCCAGTGCGAGCACCGCTCCGGCACCGGCCGCCACGCCGTGCACCGCCGCGATGACCGGGAACGGGGCCTCCCGCACGGCCCGCACGACCTGCCCGGTCATCCGGTTGAAGTCCAGCAGCTGGCCGGTGTCCATGCCCAGGGTGGCGCCGATGATCTCCTCGACGTCACCCCCCGAGCAGAACCCGCGCCCCTCCCCCGCCAGCACGAGGGCGCGTACCGAGCGCTCCCGGGACAGCTCGGCGAGCAGATCACGGAGATCGGCGTACGCCTCGAAGGTGAGCGCATTGAGCTTCTCCGGTCGCGCCAGGGTGACCGTGGCGACCCCGTCCTCCCTGGTCACACGGATGTGCTGCCAGGCCTCGGTACTACGGGCGGATCCTGCGAACGGACTCATCGGACTGCCTGCCCCCTTCGGCGGGTCGGCCGGTGGTGCTCTTCCGGATGCCCTTCGAAGCTATCACTGTTCTGTGACTGTCGTCATGAGGGCGCGATACTGGGAAATGGTGCGGCCGTCGGGAATGCCGCGCCCCTCGGGGACACCACGCCCGTCGGAGATGCCGCGCCCGCCGGAAATGCCGAGCCCCTCGGGAATGCCGCGTCCCGCCCTCGCGTTGTCGGCCCCGAGGGGGCGCGCGCGGCCACTAGGGGATCTGTTCCCCTGCCCCCTAAGGCCCGCCCCCGACCACCCCTGATCGGACCAGCGGGACGGCACCACCGGGTCACCCCTCGCCCGCCGCCTGCTGGTCACCGATCGCCCGCACGGGCCCGTACGCCCGCCCCGCCCCCATTACCCGTACGGCCCGTACGCCCGCGCCACCCCCGTACGAGCCCGAGACCGGTCCGCCGGGTCGAAGGTCCCGCCCGTTCGGGACTTTCGTCCTGCGTCGCGTATGACCTGCGTCACTTGCCTTGCGGCCGCCCGGCCCTGCCCCGGCCACCCCCGCGCTTCCTACGGTGGAACCGTCCAAGCCGGCCCCTCACTAACGGAACGTCGCGCGCATGCTGAAATCGCCTCCGTCGTCGAACTGGCGCATCGCGCTTCCCCGGGGAGCGACGGCCGTCCCCATCGCCCGTGCGATGGTCCGCTGCGCCCTCCAGGACCTGGGGACCACGGCGGACCGCACCACCGCTCAGCTGCTGACCGCCGAGTTGGTCGCCAACGCACTCAAGCACACCAGTGGCGATCACCCCATCGAGCTGGTGGTGGAGCGGGGGCCGGACGGGTGCCAGGTGGAGGTGCACGACGGCGACACGGTGCTCGTCGAGGGGCTGGGAGAGCCGATGCCGATGGCGATGCCGATGCCGATGCCGATGGCGATGCCGGCGGTCGGACCGGGCGAGCCGCTGTTGATGACCGGGCCGGGCGCGACCGGATCGGGCACACCAGTCCCGTTGGCCGAACCGGGGGACGTACCGCTCGCAACGCCCCCCGCAGCGGAAACGGAACCGGACGTGGAACCGGACGTGGAAGGGGAAGCAGAAGCGACGGGACCCGACGCAGCCCCCGCCACTGCGGCCGTCGCTCCAGCCGCCCCCACCGTTCCGGTAGCCGCAACCGCACCCCCCGCCCCCGCCATCCGGAACCGCGGGCTGCTCCTGGTGCGTTCCCTCAGCTCCGCCTCCGGCTGTCGGCGTACCCAGGACGGTAAGGCGGTGTGGTTCACCCTTCCCGAAGTGCACCAGCCGCGCCGGAGCTGACCGCCGCCCCACGCTCCTTCTCGTCGTCCCTCTCGACGTCCTTCGCGTCGGCCTTCTCGTCGTCCTTCGCGTCGGCCTTCGCGTCGGCCTTCGCGCCGTTCTTCTCGTCGCCCCCGTGGCCGTCCCGCTCGCCGTCCGCGGTCGGCGCGGAGACCGCTTCGAGCCCGGCGCCCTGGCCGAGGCGGGAATGGCGACGTCCGTAGAGCGCGTAGACCAGCGCGCCGGCCACCAGGAACGCCACGAACTGCAGCCAGGTCGCCGGTCCGGTCCCGTAGATCAGGTAGCCGCAGAACGCGATGCCGAGGATCGGGCTGAGCGGGAAGAACGGGACGCGGAAGCGGCGCGGCAGGTCGGGCCGGGTTCGGCGGAGCACCAGCACGCTGAGATTGACCGCCGCCATGACCGCCAGCGTCCCGATGGTGGTCAGGTTCATCACCACGTCCAGGGGGACGACCGCGGCGGGCACGGCGAAGACGGCCGCGACGATCCAGGTGTTGGCGACCGGCGTGGACGTACGCGGCGAGATCCGTTCGAAGACGCGCGGGACCAGTCCGTCCCGCGACATCGACATCAGGATGCGGGTCTGCCCGTACATGACCGCGAGGACGACGGACGCGATGGCGACCACCGCGCCGAAGGCGATGACGCCGCCGCCGAGCGCGGAGTGGGTGACCCGGTTGACGATCAGCGACAGCGCGGCCGGCTGGTCGGCCACCTGGTCGGAGGAGAGCGCGCCGATGGCGGAGACCGCGACCAGGCAGTACAGCACGGTGACCACGCCGATGCAGATCATGATCGCGAGCGGGATGTTCCGCCGCGGGTTCCTGACCTCTTCCCCGGCCGTGGTGATCGCGTCGAAGCCGATGTACGAGAAGAAGGCGACCGAGGCGCCGGAGGTGATGCCGGCGATGCTCTGCGGTGCGAACGGCGAGAGATGGCCGGCCCGGAAGGCGGTGAAGCCGATCGCGCAGAACAGCACCAGGATCGCCAGCTTCAGCACCGCCATCGCGGCGGTCGCGCGGGCGCTCTCCCGGATCCCGCGGACCAGCAGCAGCGCGGCGAGCAGGATCACGACGACGGCGGGGACGTTGACGATCCCGCCCTCACCGGGCGGGTTGGAGAGCGCGGCCGGCAGCTGCCAGCCGGTCAGACTGCCCAGCAGTTCGTTCAGGTACTGCCCCCAGCCGACGGCCACGGCCGACACCGAGACGCCGTATTCGAGCAGCAGGCACCAGCCCACGAGGAAGGCGGTGCGCTCGCCGAGGGTGGCGTACGCGTAGGAGTACGAGCTGCCGGACACCGGGATCGCGCCGCCCAGTTCCCCGAAGGAGAAGGCGGTGAAGACGCAGGTGGCGGCGGCCAGCAGGAAGGAGACGATGACCGCGGGGCCGGCCTCGGCGACGGTGTCGGACAGGCCGACGAAGATGCCGGTGCCGACGATGGCGCCGATGCCGAAGCAGACGAGCTGGAAGAGGCCCATGCTGCGCTTGAGGCCGTTGCCTTCACGGTCCGCGCCCGATTCGGCGACGAGGAGGTCGGGGGACTTGATGCGCAGGCCGGAGGGACCAGGGGCACGCATGGGGGTTCTCTCTCTGGTGGTGCGGTGCGCGTGGCACGGGTGGGCCACGCACGAAGCGGGGTCCGGACCGGTGGGTCCGAACCCCGCGAGCGGCTCGATGGTAGCTGCCGGAGCTGCATGATCGCCCTGTCGGACGTATGCCTATGCGCTGTGATATTGCCGACGGCCGATGAGCGGCCGAACCCGCGACGCCCCTGGCCGGAGAGACCGGAGAGAGGTGCAGCCCGCCGCCGCTAGCCGGCGAGCGTCGCGACCAGTACCGCCTTGATGGTGTGCATCCGGTTCTCCGCCTCGTCGAAGACGACCGAGTGCGCGGACTCGAAGACCTCGTCGGTGACCTCCAGCGAATCGAGGCCGTACCGCGCGTGGATGTCCCGGCCGACCGCCGTGCCCAGGTCGTGGTACGCGGGCAGGCAGTGCAGGAACTTCACGTCGGGCTTGCCGGTGGCGCGCAGCACGTCCATCGTGACCGCGTACGGGGCCAGCAGCGCGATCCGCTCGTCCCACACCTCCTTGGGCTCGCCCATGGACACCCAGACGTCGGTGGCGACGAAGTCCGCACCGCGCACGCCCTCGGCGACGTCCTCGGTGAGGGCGATCCGGGCCCCGCTGGCGTCGGCCAGCTCGTACGCCCGGGCGATCACCGTCTCCTCGGGCCACAGCTCCTTGGGCGCGACGATCCGTACGTCCATGCCGAGCAGGGCACCGGTGACGAGGTAGGAGTTGCCCATGTTGTTGCGGGCGTCGCCGAGGTAGGCGAAGGCGGTCTCCTCCAGGGGGCGGCCGTGGCCGTGTTCCACCATGGTCAGGACGTCGGCGAGCATCTGGGTCGGGTGCCAGTCGTCGGTCAGCCCGTTGAAGACGGGTACGCCGGCGTGGGCGGCCAGCTCCTCGACGTCGGACTGGCGGCTGCCGCGGAACTCGATGCCGTCGAACATCCGGCCCAGCACCCGCGCGGTGTCCTTGACCGACTCCTTGTGCCCGATCTGCGAGCCGGACGGGTCGAGGTAGGTGGTCGAGGCCCCCTGGTCCGCGGCCGCGACCTCGAAGGAACAGCGGGTCCTGGTGGAGGTCTTCTCGAAGATCAGGGCGATGTTCTTGCCGCGGAGGCGGGGAACCTCGGTACCGGCACGCTTCGCCGCTTTCAGCTCGGCCGCGAGGTCGATCAGTCGGCGGAACTCCTCGGCGCTGAAGTCCAGCTCCTTGAGGAAGTGGCGGCCCGTGAGGTCTATCGCCATCGGTCGGCTCCTGTTTCGCGGCGGTCGGGGACGGGGTTGGAAGTGTATACGACGTGCCGTATCTATATACGACGACCGGTCTCCGTGCGGCGGCACGCCCTGTGCACCCCGCCCACCGCCGCCGCACGCCTCAGCCTGCCCCGGGCACCGCGTCCCTCGCCACCGGACAGCTCATACAGCGCGGACCGCCCCGCCCGCGCCCCAGCTCGCTCCCCGGAATCGTGATCACCTCGATGCCGCGCTTGCGCAGGAACGTGTTCGTGGTGACGTTCCGCTCGTAGGCCACCACCACGCCGGGCTCCACGGCGAGCACGTTGCAGCCGTCGTCCCACTGCTCGCGCTCCGCGGAGTGCACGTCCTGGGTCGCGGTCAGCACCCGGATGTCGGACAGCCCCAGCGAGGCCGCTATGGCGCGGTGCATGTGCTCCGGCGGGTGGTCGGTGACCTTGAGGTCCGTCTCGCCCGAGCCGGGCTCGATGGTGTACGAGCGGAGCATGCCAAGGCCCTCGTACTGGGTGAAGGTGTCCCCGTCGATCATGGTCATGACGGTGTCCAGGTGCATGAACGCCCGCCGTTTGGGCATGTCCAGCGCCACGATCGTGCGCGCCGAACCGGCCGCGAACAGCCCGCGCGCCAGCAGTTCGACGGCCTGGGGAGTGGTCCGCTCGCTCATCCCGATCAGCACCGCACCGCTGCCCATGACCAGGACGTCGCCGCCCTCGATCGTCGACGGGTAGTCCGCCTGCCCCTCCGACCAGACGTGGAAGTCCTCGCCGCGGAAGAGCGGGTGGTAGCGGTAGATCGCCTCGTAGTGGACGGTCTCGCGCTGCCGGGCCGGCCAGCGCATCGAGTTGATCGACACCCCGTCGTAGATCCAGGCGGAGGTGTCGCGCGTGAAGAGGTGATTGGGCAGCGGACCCAGCAGGAAGTCGTCCAGATCCATCACGTGGAAGCGGACCGAGGTCGGTTCGGGGTGCTGCTCCAGGAACTCGCGCTTGGTCATCCCGCCGACCAGCGCCTCGACGAGTTCCGGCACCGGCAGTTCGTCGAAGGCGGCGCGCAGATGGTCGGTGGCCAGCGGTCCGTACAGCTTCTCGTCGAAGACCCGGTCCAGGACCAGCTCGCGGGCCGCGGGGATCTGCAGGCTCTCGGCCAGCAGATCCCCGAAGAGGTGCACTTCCACGCCACGGTCGCGCAGTACGTCCGCGAAACCGTCGTGTTCGGCCCGCGCCCGGCGCACCCACAGCACGTCGTCGAAGAGCAAGGCGTCCTTGTTGGAGGGGGTGAGCCGCTTCAGCTCCAGATCGGGACGATGCAGGATGACCCGGCGCAGCCGCCCGGCCTCGGAGTCGACTTGGAATCCCATCTCCCCATCTTGGCCGCTCGGTGGGCCGGGGGGAGGGAGTCGGGCGATGTGGGGTGCACGGTTCGGCCGACGGGGGCGGCCGGGCCCGGGGCGGCTGGGGGCCGGTGGTGGCCGATCCCGGTGAGGGCCGGTCCCGGTGATGGCCGATCCCGGTGGTGGCCGATCCCGGTGATGGCCGGGTCGGGCGACTCGCCGGTGTGGGTGGGCGGAAGGTGCGGGGCGGGGCCGGGCGACGCCTGCCTAGGGGGCGGGTGGTCGACGCTGTCCGGCGGCGGCGGTACGGTCCCGACGGCGGTTGGTCGGGCGGGTGGCCTGGCCACGGGTGGCGCCGTCGCCGCCCGGCCGTAGCGTGATCGCCGCCCCCACGGCGACCGCACCCGTCACCGCCGCGACAATCCAGCCGGTCCTCAACGCGCCCATTTCCAGCCCCTGTTGACCGTGCCCTTGCCCCTGGTGCCGGCCTTGGCCCTGCCCTCCCATCACGGCGATCAGTACGGCCACCCCGAGCGCGGTACCCACCTGCCGGGAAACCATCAGCACCCCGGACCCCACGGACAGCCTCCGCGCGGGCAGCAGCCCCGCGGCCGCGAACATCACCGGCTGGTACAGGCCGGTGCCGATTCCCGCGAGGACCAGACCCGGCAGGAAGCGCACCGCGTAGTGCGTGCCCGCGCCGCCGTCGTCCGCGTACCCGAGCCACCACGACGCGGCCGCGACGAAGCAGAGCGACCCGATGACGCCGGCGGCGCGTTCGCCGACCGCCCGGACGATCCGGCCCGAGAGCGCGGAGACCACCAGCACCGTGAGCGGCCAGGGGGCCAGCGCCAGCCCGGCCGTCCGGACCGAGTAGTGCCAGACGTCGGTGAACAGCAGCGTCGCGCCCAGCATCATCACGGAGTACGCGACGAAATAACTGAGCAGCCCCAGGGTGGCCGCCCCGAAACCGGGCGTCCGGAACAGGGCCGGGTCCACAACGGGTTCCGCGGCACGCCGCGCATGCCGTACGCCCAGGGCACCGGCCGCCACGCCGACGCCGAGAACGACCAGGGTGGCCGGCGCGGTGTAGCCCCACTCGGGGGCCTGTACGCACGCGGTCACCAGCGCCCCGATGCACACCAGCACCAGCGCCGCACCCGGCAGGTCCCACCGCTGCCGGACCACACGACCGCCCACGGAGCGCGGCAGCAACCGCACTCCCGCCGCGACCGCGAGGACCACGACCGGCACGTTGATCAGGAAGACCAGCCGCCAGTCGGAGGCCGCCAGCAGTCCGCCGATCACCGGCCCGGAACTCGCCGCGACCGCGCTGACCGCCGTCCACGCGCCGACCGCGGTCGCCCGCTCGTGCGGCGGGAAGACGGGCAGCGCGAGGGAGAGCGAGGTGGGGATCAGCACCGCCGCCGCCACGCCCTGCACCACGCGGGCCGCGACCAGCAGCCCCAGCGTGGGCGCCGCACCGCACGCCGCCGAGGCCAGACCGAACAGCACCATGCCGATCAGGAAGCAGCGCCGCCGCCCCGCCTCGTCGGCGATCCGGCCCGCCGGTACGAGCAGCGCGGCCAGGACGACGGTGTAGCCGTTGAGCACCCACGACAGCGCGGAGGCGGACGCGGGCGCGAAGTCCCGGCCGATCGCCGGGAAGGCGATGGTGACGGCGATCAGATCGAGCACGGCGAGGAACTGGGCCGCGGACGCGATCGCCAGCACCAGCCAGCGGCGGGGGTCGGCGGGCACCTGGGCTCGGCCCGCGACGCCCCCAGGGGCGCCCGCAGCCCCTTCCGCCGGGTCCTCCGCGGGCGTACGCGTCCCACGGCTTTTCGAAACACAACTGGTCATGCCGCTCAGCATCGAACGCCGCGCCCATCGTCACGAGTGGCAGCTCTGACAACACCCGCTACATTCCTGCCACCTCCCTTGTCATACTCGGCCCATGCCTTCCATCGCCGTCGCCGTCACCGACGGCATCCCGTTCTTCGAACTCGCCATCCCCTGCCACATCTTCGGCTTCGACCGCATCCAGACCCCTCCGGGCTGGTACGACCTGCGGGTGTGCGCGATCGGCACGGACGGCGCCGGGCCCCGCACCGGCCCCTGGTTCCACGCCCGGACCCCTTACGGGATCGAGGAGTTGGTGACCGCCGACACCGTCCTCGTACCGGGCTCGGCGGATGTGCACGGCGATCCGCCGGACGAACTCGTCGCGGCACTGCGCGAGGCACACCGCCGCGGCGCGCGGCTGGTCTCCCTCTGCTCCGGCGCCTTCACCCTCGCCGCCACCGGGCTCCTGGACGGCCGCACGGCCGCCACGCACTGGATGTACGCGGCGTTGCTCGCCGAGCGCTATCCGGCCGTGACCGTCGACTCCTCGGTCCTCTACGTCGACCACGGCGATGTGCTGACGGGCGCCGGGTCGACCGCGGCCATCGACGTCTGCCTGCACCTCGTACGGGAGGACTTCGGCACCGAGACGGCCAACTCGCTGGCCCGCCAGCTGGTCGCCCCGGCCCACCGCCCCGGTGGGCAGGCGCAGTACATCGAGACCCCCCTGCCCGAGCGCCGCGACGACTCGCTCGCGCCGCTGCTGCACTGGGCCACCGAACGGCTGCGCCGACCGCTGACCGTCGCCGACCTCGCCCGCCGCGCCAACACCAGCCCGCGCACCCTCGTCCGCCGCTTCCACGCGGCCACCGGCACCACGCCCATGCAGTGGCTCCAGACCCAACGCATCGGCCGGGCCCGCGAGTTGCTCGAACGCACCGACCTGCCCGTCGACCGGGTGGCCGAACTGTCCGGCCTGGGCAGCGCCGCCAACCTCCGCCGCCACTTCACCCGCACGGTAGGCGTACCGCCGAACGACTACCGACGGTCCTACCGCGCGGCGGGCGTGACGAGGACGGCTTGACGGCGGGCGTGAGGAGGCCGGACTGACGGCGGGCGTGACCAGGCCAGCCTGACGGCAGGCGTAACGAAGCCAGCCCGACGACGAGCGTGACGAGGCCGGCCTGACGGCGGGCGTGACCAGGCCGGCCTGACGACGGGGGCGCCGCCCACGGCCTGGCGAACGCTCCCGCCGACGCCGGCCCGTCGAGCGAGCGCCACCGAGGGCAGGACGGGCGACGCGCCACCCTGGTCAGCGGGCCGCCGCCCCGGTCAGTGGGCCGCCGCCCCGGTCAGTGGACCGCCGCCCCTACAGCCGCGGGTCCACCGGCTCCGACTCCAGCGCGAGCACGCCGAACACCGCCTCGTGCACCCGCCACAGCGGCTCGCCCTCCGCCAGCCGGTCCAACGCCTCCAGCCCCAGCGCGTATTCCCGCAGCGCCAGCGAACGCTTGTGGCCCAGGTGGCGTATGCGCAGCCGCTTGAGGTTCTCCGGGCGGGTGTACTCCGGCCCGTAGATGATGCGCAGGTACTCGCGGCCGCGGCACTTGACGCCCGGCTGGACGAGCCGTCCGTCCGGCTGCCGTATCAGCGCCTGCACCGGTTTGACGACCATCCCCTCACCGCCGTCCGCGGTCAGCTCCAGCCACCACCGGATGCCGGCCGCGACCGACGCCTCGTCCTCGGTGTCGACGATGATCCGCCGGGTCGTGGCCAGCAGCCCGGCCCCGCCGGCGGCACGTCCGCCTCCGGACGCCCCGTCCTCCTGGCCGGACACCGCGCTCTCCGCCGCCACGATCCGGTCGATCAGCGCCAGTTGCTCCGTATGGGCCAGCCCGGCAAGGCTGCGCCCCTGTACGGCGAGGATCTGGAACGGCGCCAGCCGCACTCCCTCCAGCGCCCCGAGCCCGTCCGGCACCGGACCGAGCCCCTCCGGCACCGGACCACTACCCGACTCCGGACCGCTACCCGGCACCGCACGCGCGCCCGCAACCGCGAGGGCGCCCCCGTCCACTGCCTCCACCGCCTTGACCGGAACCACCGGGCCCGACGAGACCGATGGGCCCGACGGGCCCGACGGGACCAATGGGACCGGCCCGTCCGGCGTCGCCCGCTCGCCGACGCGCCAGCAGTAGCGCCGGTACGCCGCCGTGAACGCCGCGGCGTCCGCCGCCCGGTCCCGCTGCCGCTGGAGCAGCGGTCCCACCTCGACGCCGCGGCCGGCCGCGGCCTCCAGCGCGCCGAGCACGCCCGGGAAGGCCGCCCCGGACGCCGCGCCCACCGCCGCGTACTGCTTGCGCAGCAGCCCGGTCGCCTTGAGCGACCACGGCATCAGCTCGGCATCCAGCAGCAGCCAGTCGGTCTCCAGTTCCTCCCAGAGACCGGCCTCCGCGACGCACGCAGCGACCCGCCGCAACAGGGTCCCGGTCGCCTCCGCGTCGTCGAAGAACGGCCGTCCCGTACGGGTGTAGAGCGCACCCGGGACCCCCTCGGGCACCCCGAAGCGCTCCGCGGCCACCGTCTCGTCCCGGCACACCAGCGCCACCGCGCGGGACCCCATGTGCTTCTCCTCGCACACCACTTCCCGTACGCCGTCCGCGCGGTACCCGGCGAAGGCCTCTGCCGGGTGCTCCAGGTAGCCGTCCTCCTGCGACGTCGCGCAGGGCGCCATCGTCGGCGGGAGGTACGGCAGCAGCCGCGGGTCGACCGCGAAGCGGCTCATGACCTCCAGCGCGGCCGCCGCGTTCTCCTCCTTCACGGCGAGCCGGCCCATGGTGCGGGTCTCCACGATCCGGCGGCCGGCCACGTCGTCCAGGTCGAGCGGACGGCCGTCCGCACCGCCCGGCGCCTCGGTGGCGAGCGGCTTCGTCGGCTCGTACCAGACGCGTTCGGCCGGTACGTCCACCAGCTCCCGCTCCGGCCAGCGCAGCGCGGTCATCCGGCCGCCGAAGACGCAGCCGGTGTCCAGGCAGATGGTGTTGTTCAGCCAGGTGGCGCGCGGGGTGGGCGTGTGTCCGTAGACGACGGCGGCGCGGCCGCGGTAGTCCTCGGCCCACGGGTAGCGCACCGGCAGGCCGAACTCGTCGGTCTCGCCGGTCGTGTCGCCGTACAGCGCGAAGGACCGCACCCGGCCGGACGTCCGGCCGTGGTACTTCTCCGGCAGCCCGGCGTGGCACACCACCAGTCCGCCTCCGTCGAGTACGTAGTGGCTGACCAGTCCGTGCAGGAACGCCCCCACCTCGTCCCGGAAGGCGGCGTCCTCCTTCTCCAGCTGTTCGATGGTCTCGGCGAGGCCGTGGGTGTGCTGGACCTTGCGGCCCTTGAGGTAGCGGCCGAGCTTGTTCTCGTGGTTGCCCGGTACGCAGAGCGCGTGCCCCGCCGCCACCATGCCCATCACCAGCCGCAGCACCCCGGGGCTGTCCGGTCCACGGTCGACGAGGTCCCCGACGAACACGGCGGTACGGCCCTCGGGGTGCGCCGCGTCCACGGCCCTGCCGAGCCCGTCGCGCACCGGGACGTACCCCAGCCGGCCGAGCAGCGACTCCAGCTCGGAACGGCAGCCGTGGATGTCACCGATGATGTCGAACGGCCCTGTGAGGTGCCGCAGGTCGTTGAACCTGCGCTCCCTGACGACCTCGGCGGCATCAGCCTCCGTCTGGCCTCTGAGGTGGTGCACCTTGCGGAATCCCTCACGCTCCAAGTGGCGCAGGGAACGGCGAAGTTCGCGCTGGTGGCGCTGGATGACGCGGCGCGGCAGCCCGGCCCGGTCGGCACGCGTCGCGTTGCGCTCGGCACACACCTGCTCGGGCACGTCCAGCACGATCGCCACCGGAAGGACGTCATGCTCCCGCGCCAGTTTCACCAGTTGGGTGCGCGCTTCGGACTGCACGTTGGTGGCGTCGACGACCGTCAGCCGCCCGGCCGCCAGCCGCTTCCCGACGATGAAGTGCAGCACGTCGAACGCATCGCCGCTCGCGCTCTGGTCGTTCTCGTCATCGCTGACCAGCCCGCGGCAGAAGTCGGAGGAGATGACCTCCGTCGCCTTGAAGTGCCGGGCCGCGAAGGTCGACTTACCGGCCCCCGTCGCTCCGATCAGCACCACCAGTGACAGGTCCGGTACCTCGAGCGCCCGCCGCCCCACGCGCCCCTCGTCTTCCACTTCCACCGCTGCTTCCACACGGTCGACGCCCGTCATACCGCAACCTCCTCCCCACTCACAGAACTGCTTCCGTCTTCACGTCCACCGGCACCGGAGCCGGTACCGGAGCCGACACCATCACCGTCACCGGTACGGCCACTGACGCCGTCACCGATACGGGCACTTGCACCGTGACTTGCACGGGTACTGGCACCGTGACTGGCACGGGTACTGGCACCGTGGCTGGCACTGGCACGGGCACCGCCACCGGTTCCCGTTCCAGCCCCGGTTCCCGTTCCCGTTCCAGCTCCGGCTCCGGCTCCGGCTCCGGCTCCGGCTCCGGCTCCGGCGGCACTCTCGCCCCGGCCCACGGCTCGGCCTGCGCCCTTCCCGCCGCCGGCCTCCTCCGCCCTGCGGAAATGGGCGAGCTGGGTCGGCGGCCCGACCTCGGGGTCGTCCGGCCCCACCGGGCCGAAGTCCACCTCGTAGCCGTGCCGCGCGGCCACCTCCCGCGCCCAGCCCCGGAACTCCTCCCGGGTCCACTCGAAGCGGTGGTCCGCATGCCGTACGTGCCCGGCCGGCAGCGACTCCCAGCGCACGTTGTACTCGACGTTCGGCGTCGTCACCACGACCGTCCTCGGCCGGGCCGCCCCGAACACCGCGTACTCCAGCGCCGGCAACCGCTCCGGGTCGACGTGCTCGACGACCTCGCTCAACACCGCCGCGTCATACCCCTTCAGCCGCGCGTCGGTGTACGCCAGCGACCCCTGTACGAGCCGTACGCGCGCCGCCTGCCGCTCGGACATCCGGTCCAGCCGCAGCCGGCGCCGCGCCTCGTGCAGTGCACGCATCGACACGTCCACACCGACGATCTCGGTGAACTGCGGGTCCTTGAGCAGCGCACCGACCAACTGGCCCTGTCCACAACCGAGATCGAGCACCCGCGCCACCCCGGCCGACCGCAGCACCGCGAGAATCGCCTCCCTCCGCTGTACGGCGAGCGGCACCGGCCGTTCCTCGGTGTCCGCCTCCTCGTCCACCGCGTTGTCGATCTCCTCGGCGGCCACGTCGTCGGACTCGGCCAGCCGCTCCAACTCCAGCCGCGCCATGGCCTCCCGGGTCAGCGCCCAGCGCCGCGCGAGGTAGCGGCCGACGATCACCCGTTGCTCCGGGTGCTCCTCCAACCAGCCCTCACCGGCCCGCAGGAGCTTGTCGACCTCATCGGGCGCGACCCAGTAGTGCTTGGCGTCGTCCAGCACCGGCAGCAGCACGTACAGATGCCGCAGCGCCTCGGCGAGCGTGCACTCCCCTTCCAGTACGAGCCGTACGTAGCGGGAGTCACCCCACTCCGGGAACGTCTCGTCCAGCGGCACCGCCTCGGCCAGCACCTGCCACCCCAGCGGCTGGAACAGCTTGCGCACCAGCTCCGCACCGCCCCGGGCCGGCAGCACGGGTACCTCGATGCGCAGCGGCATCGCCCGCGCCACCAGCTCCGGCCGCGCCGCACACTGCCCCTTCATCGCGCTGGAGAAGACGCTCCGCAACGCCACCGCCAGCAGCGAGGAGGCCGCATACGGGCGGTCGTTCACGTACTGCCCGAGCGCCGAGTCCGGAGCGCCGCCACGGCCCTTGCCACGGCTCCGGCGAACCAGGGCAATGGGGTCGACCTCCAGCAGCAGCGCCGCGGTGCACCGTTCGGTATCCGCCTCCGGATACAGGACATGCGCGGTGCCGTGCGCCGTCGAGAACTGCTGAGCCTTGTCGGGATGCTTGTGCAGCAGGAATCCGAGGTCGGTCGCAGGACGGTCGGCGCTGCCGGTGGTGGTTATCGTCAGGAACACCCGTCCGAGTATTACGGCACCGCGCCCCGATCCCCACCAGTTTTTCCGGCAGCCCCGCTCCCCCGCACTACCCCAGCCCGGCCGAAGCAACGCAGTCGGTTCGACTCGGCGCCACCCCTGCTGCCCGACTCAGCCCAGCTGCGACTGCACCTGGTCCGAGATCAGCTGCAGGTGGTCCAGGTCATCGAGGTCCAGGATCTGCAGGTAGACACGGGAGGTGCCGATGGCGGCATAGCGCCCGATCTTGTCGACGACCTCCGCGGGGGAGCCCGCGAGGCCGTTGGCCTTCAGTTCGTCCACATCCCGCCCGATGGCCGCGGCCCGCCGCGCCACCTCCGCATCGTCCTTGCCGACGCAGGCCACCAGGGCGTTGGAGTACACCAGCTCATCGCCCTTCCTCCCGGCGGCTTCGGCGGCCGCCCGCACCCGTCCGAACTGGCGCTCACTGTCTTCGAGCGAGGCGAAGGGAATGTTGAACTCATCGGCGTACTGCGCGGCCAGCCGCGGCGTACGGGTCGCACCGTGCCCACCGATCAGCACCGGCACCTTGGCCTGCGCGGGCTTGGGCAGCGCGGGCGACTTCTCCAGCTGGTAGTAGGTCCCGTCGTAGGTGAACTCCTTTCCTGTCTCGGTGGCCCACAGGCCCGTGATGATCGCCAGCTGCTCCTCCAGCCGCGCGAACTTCTCCTTGGGGAACGGGATGCCGTACGCCTTGTGCTCCTCCTCGAACCACCCAGCGCCGAGGCCGAGTTCCACCCGGCCGCCCGACATCTGGTCGACCTGCGCCACCTGAATGGCCAGCACACCCGGCAACCGGAAGGTGCCCGCCGTCATGAGCGTGCCGAGCCGGATCCGCTTCGTCTCACGAGCCAGGCCCGCCAGGGTGATCCAGGCGTCCGTCGGACCGGGCAGCCCGTCGACGTTGCCCATGCTCAGGTAATGATCGGAACGGAAGAACGCGTCGAAGCCGAGGTCCTCCGTGGCCTTGGCGACCTTCAGGAGCGTGTCGTAGGAAGCCCCCTGCTGGGGCTCGGTGAAGATTCGTAGGTCCATACCTCCATCCTGCACTTCCTGCGGCGGACCAACCGCGGCAGTGCGTCGTTGCATGGCCTTGCTTCAGGTCGGATCGGACCCGCCCGGTCCCGGCCAGACCCTGCTCATTCATCGCTGGAGCACGGTCCACTTGGCGAGCTTGGCGGCCTTGCCCAGGCTGTGGCCGCGCCAGTCGAACCGCAGCGCCGGCTGCCCGACCGCGGCGGGACGGTCGATCGACACACCTCGGGCAAACCTCGGCTACCGCAAGGGCCGGTGATGATCGGCGGATTCAGGCCCGTCGGGGGCGGCCCTGCCCATGAGCGGGCTTCAAGGGGCACGAAAGCGACGGGCGACGGGCGACGGGCGACGGACTATGAACGGCGGGCCAGTCCTGTGCCGGTGGACGACTGGCGGCTGGCGACGGGCGGCCGGCGGAGTCTGGTGAGGGCGGGCGAGGGCGAGAGGTCAGGGGCAGGGGTGCTGGGCACAGCCAGGCGCGCTGGGCAGTGGCGAGTGCGCTGGGCGGTGGCAGGTTCGCCGGCAGCGGTGGCTGAGCCGGTCGGTAGCTGTGCCGGCCGGCGGCAGGCCGGTCTCGGGCCAGCAGGTCGGGTGATCAGCGGCAGGCGAAGTAGCCGGCGCGCAGGGTGCGCAGGACATCCCCTTGGCAGGAGTGGCGGCGCTGCCTGTGACTGCTGCCGCTGTCGTCAGGGCTACTGCCGTCCTCAGAGCTACTGCCGTCCTCGGGCTTCTCCTGCGGTTGTTCTCAGGCAGGGTTCCGGTCACGCACCTCCAGTTTCTCCAGTATTCCGGTCACGCGGTCTCTCGATTCGTCGAGCGTGTCCATCGCCTCCACGCAGGTCCAATACGTTCCTTCCTCCTCTGCGAGCAGCACCACTCCGACCAGTGCTTCGCATACCTCGCGCAGCAGTCGGCACAGCCCCGTCAAGGCGGCCCTGACATCCCGGACTTCAGAGAGCTGTCCCGCCCGCAGTCCGCCTCCGGTCGGCGTCGAGCACGGCAGTCCCCCGCTGAACCGCCCGCTCGCATCGCCCAGCCCTTGGGCCCGGGACCGCACCTCGTACGGCCCGAATATCGCGAGATGGCTGCCTATCGCTTCCGCCAAGGCCTGCGCCTGCCACGCCTCGACGATCACGTCCTGCACCGTGGTCGACTCCGCCAGGCCGCGCCGGCTGGCCGCGATGATCCGCACCGCGTCCATCCTCTCCCCTCCTTCCTTCTTCCTTCGCATGCACCCCGCACTCCTTTCACTACCCAGAGTGAGGGTCAACAGCCAAAAAAGCCAGGGGAATTCGCAAATCTGTGGACAACCAAGACGCTGTGGATAGATCCATAACTCCGGAGAGTGACGAGAGTCCGATATGTGCGCGCCCCGACCCCCTCGCGCCACAGCTCCCCCACCCGTCACACGATCGACTCGGGGCACCAGAAAAACCGACAATGACCGGAAAATTCAGCATCAGGGCGGCGACCCCCGCTCCCGGATCCGCCGCCCCTCCCGCCTGCTACTCCTCGCCCTCCCGCGGCCGGTCCGGCGGGGCCTGCCGGACCGCCGGGAAGCGCGTTTCATTGCGTTCGATCTTCGCGGCCAGCGCCGCCAAGGCATCGATCCCCAGCGCCTCGCAGAACTGCAGCAGATACGCCAGCACATCCGCGACCTCGTCCTCGACCCGGCCGGCCACCCGCGGATCGGACATCACCTTCGCCGATTCCTCCGGGGTCAACCACTGGAAGATCTCGACGAGTTCCGCGGCCTCGACGCTCAGCGCCGCGGCCAGGTTCTTGGGGGTGTGGTACTGCTGCCAGTCCCGCGCGGCCGCGAATTCGGCCAGTCGTCGCTGCAGCGCATGAAGATCCTCGCTCATGCTCCTAGGTGTAGCACCTGTACGCCGGGCAGTCCGTCGGCGACCGAGGGGTCCCGTACCGTGCCCAGGAGCCGGACGTGCCCGCGTTCCGCCATGCGCACGGCCAGCGAGACCAGCTCGCGCGCCTGCCTGCGGTCCATGCAGCGGTCCATTCCGTCGGCCATGACGGTCATCTGCTGTTGTGCCGAGGGGATCTCCCCGGCCGGATCCATGGCCAGTACGCCCGGCCCGGTCAGCAGCACCAGCGCCAGGGCGACAAACCGCAGCTCACCGTCGCCGAGCTGCTCGATCGGCATCTCACCGAGGCTGCCCCGGTCGACCACGGCCTGCAGCCGCCGTTCCTCCGCCGCTGCCTCCTGCACCGCCCGCTGAGCACCGGAAGCGCTGCGTCCGCCGCCGGCCGGTGCCGACGGCGCCGCCGGCGAAGGAACGGCGGCCGCCCCCTCCCCCGTCCGATCCGGCTTTCTCGGGACGGCACGCAGTCCGTCGACCGGGCCGGCGCACGCCTCCCGTACTGCCGCGACCAGCACCGCGTGCCGCCGTGTGCACTCCTTGCTCGTCCGCTCCAATACGGCGGGCAGGTTGTCGCAGGAGGTCCGCAGCCGCCCCTCGTCGTGCGCTTCCTCGGCGTCGCGGCCCCAGCGCCCGGCCTCGCCGCCGTCCCCGCTCCCCTTGCGGGTCCGCGTGCCCCAGCTTCCGGCGGTCGTCGTGGTCGCCGCCCCTTTTCCCGCGGCCTTCCCCGTGCCTGCCTTCTTGGCCCGGGCCCGCGTTCCGCCCGCACCTACGGCGCCGGCCGCGGTGACCCCCCTCGCGCCCCGCATGACCTCCGGCCGGGGATCGCAGACGAATGCCGAGCGCAGCGCGACCACGACCTGCTCGGCGGCGGCCAGGACGAGCCGCTGGCCCTCCGTCTTACCGGCGACGCGCAACGGCAGCAGTGACGTGCCGAGACGGTCGTCGGGCAGCGGGGCGCGGGTGACCGGGACCGCACCCGCGGTGTGCCAGGCCGCCTGGACCGCGGGACGCGCCGGGTCGGTGAGGGCGGTGGTCAGCAGGGTTTCGCCGCCGCCGGTCAACCGCTCGCCGACGATGCGGAGTTCGGGCTCGGCCTGTACGGCGAGATCGAGGTCGACGGGGCCGGCCGGCCCGTCGACCGTGCAGCCGATGCGGAAGCCCCGTCTCCCCTGTTCGTCGGGGCGCGACCCCGCCGGCACGCACGCCGATGCGCTGCCCGCGACGTCCCGTACTGCCCGGGCCAGGGACTCCCCGCTTCCCAGGCGGGCGAGGATCTCGTACGCCTGCAGCGCACTGGATTTGCCGCTTCCGCTCTCGCCGCTCAACAGGGTCAGCGGGCCGAGCGGCAGGTTGATGCCGCGATGGGTCTTGAAGGCGGACAGCCGTAACTCGGTGACGGCCGGTCGCACACTGCCGGTATCCATAGGGGGACGCTATGCAGTGGCGCGACCGGAGAACCGTTCCGCCCGACCGCCCTTCCTACGAACGGGGGATGGCCCCCGTCACCGCCTCTGCGACCTCGGTGCCGACCGGCGCCAGAAGGAAGACGTTGGTGTCCACGCGGTGCATACCGCTGCCGAGTCCGAAGACGACACCACTGGAGAAGTCCAGGATGCGTTTGGCGACATCGGTGTCGGCGCTGCTGAGGTCCAGCAGGACCGGGATCTGCGCCATCAGGTACTCGGCGACCTCACGGGCGTCCGCGAAGGTCTGGACGCGAATGACCATGAACCGCCGCTGCTCCGCGGCCGGTTCGTCCTCGGGGAGGGCGCGGTGGTCGGGCCAGGAGGGCCATTCACTGCTGCCACGGAGCGGGACGACCTCGGCGAGCCCTTCCCACTGTTCGTCGGTGGCATCGGGGCCGTTCACCGAATCACCTCACCCGGAGGAGCAATGACTGTCTGCGGTATCTGCATCGCGCAATTCTAGGGATAAACATACAAAGCTCGCCGGACGCGACGCACGCCGCGCCACGTCCCGTTCCATCCTGCACCATGGCCCCTGACCTGTGTTGACATCTGCGGCAGATATCCTGCGTCGAGATTCTGTGTGCCCGTTCATCCCCTCTTGTGACGGAGGTCGGTTCTGTCGTGAGCTCTGAACCTCCCGGCCGTCGGCCGCGTGGCCTGCGTGGCCTGCGCAAAACCGCGAAGAAGCGGACCGCCGGGCCCCCGCCCGCCGAAGACGCAGACGGTTCCAACCCGCAGAAGCCACCCGCCGAGAATGCCAGCAGCGTCATCACCGCCGCCCTGTATCGCGACGGACATCGCGTCAGCACCCACGACACACTTGCCGACGCGTTCCGGCAGCAGCGCGCCACTACGGACACCCTGGCCTGGATCGGGCTGCACCGCCCCACCCCCTCCGAACTGGTCACACTGGCTTCGGAGTTCGACCTCCATCCGCTTGCCGTGGAAGACGCCCTGGAGGCTCACCAGCGGCCCAAACTGGAACGCTACGGCGGCACCCTGTTCGTCGTGCTGCGCGCCGCGCGCTATCTGGACGACGCCGAAGAGGTCGACTTCGGCGAGCTGCACCTCTTCGTCGGGCGGGACTTCGTCATCACCGTGCGGCATGGGGGCGCACCGGACCTCACGGCCGTGCGCCGCCGCATGGAGGACGCCCCGGAGCTGCTCAAGCGCGGCCCGGAGGCGGTGCTCTACGCGATCCTGGACGCGGTCGTCGACGGCTACGAGCCGGTCGTCGCCGGGGTGCAGACCGACATCGACGAAATCGAGACCGAGGTGTTCGGCGGCGATCCGCGGGTCTCCCGCCGCATTTACGAACTCTCCCGGGAGGTCGTGGAGTTCCAGCGCGCGACCCGTCCGCTGAACGGCATCCTGGAGAGCCTGACCGCGGGCTTCGAGAAGTACGCGATCGACGAGGAGCTACGGCGCTATCTGCGTGACGTGGCGGACCACGTGCTGCACACGACGGAGCGGGTGGACGGCTTCCGGCAGGCGCTCCAGGACATCCTCACCGTCAACGCCACCTTGGTGAACCAGCAGCAGAACGCCGAGATGCGGGCCCTGGCCGAGGCCGGTTTCGAACAGAACGAGGAGGTCAAGAAGATCTCGTCGTGGGCGGCGATCCTGTTCGCGCCGACGCTGGTCGGGACGATCTACGGCATGAACTTCCAGAACATGCCGGAGCTGCACTGGTCGTTCGGTTATCCCTTCGCCATCGGGCTGATGGTGGTGGTGTGCGTGAGTCTGTACTTCATTTTCAAGCGGCGGGACTGGCTCTGAGACGTGCCGCGGGCCCGGCCCACCGTCGCGGTGCCGGCCGCGAGTCGGCTGCGCGGCGGGCGTTGTCAGTGGTGCCTCGTACCTTGGGAACATGACTGAGCAGACATGGACGGGGGTCCGCGAGCGGGTGCTGCGGCTGCGCTCGGCACCGGGTGCGGCGCAGGTATTCGGGTACCACGGCCATGGATTCGCCCTGGCCGACCCGCTCACGGCGGACGAACTGGCGGACGTTGAGCGCTGGTTGGGAGTGCCTCTGCCCGATGCGTACCGGGAGTTCCTGCGAGAGGTGGGCGCGGGCGGGGCGGGCCCGGCCTACGGCGTCTTTTCCCTACGCAGGGCGGCGGACGGCGGTTGGGAGTGGGTGGGCGACGGGGGCAATCTGACGACCCCCGCCCGTTTGACCGAGCCGTTTCCCCTGGCCGGTCCCGATGCCGAGCTGCTCGACGCGTTGGAGGCGGAGCGGCCCGACGAGGCCGACTTCCAGAGCGCGGAGGAGTACGAAGAGGCGGAAGAGGCCTGGTGGGACCGGTGGGAGACACTGATGTGGTCCGACGACCGCACCGTCGGGGCGATATGCCTGTGCCACATCGGGTGTGCCGAGCGCCGTTGGTTGGTGGTGAGCGGGCCTGAGCAGGGCCGGATATGGGCGGACGCCCGCTGCGACGGCGTCGACATGCAGCCCCTGCGCCTGGGTTCGGGCGAGGGCACGCCGGCCACGTTCCGGAGTTGGTACCTGGAGTGGCTGGAGCAGGCCGAGCGTACGGCGGCGGACGCCGCGCGTACGGCTGAGAGGGCGGCGACGGACGGGGCTGCGATGGCCGGATGAGCGGCGGCCAGCCGGCGGGGCAGGACCGGCGGGACACGGTGCGCGCACGGATGCCGGGGCCGGCGCCGGACGTCGGCCCACATGACCGGCGGAACACGGTGTACGCCCGGGTGCCCGGAGCGGGACACGGGCCCGCATGACCGGCGGGCCTCATGGCAGCGAGGTGGTCAGCGGGCCAAGCGGCCCAGGAGGGAGGAGGCAGCGGCGATGCCGGCTACGGCGGCCGCGACGAGTACGGCGTAGTCCAGGGCGAGATGGGCGTGGGTGCCGAGGAGGAGGCCGCGCAGGGCATCGACCTGATAGCTCAACGGATTCATCTTGCTGACCGTCTGGAGCCAGCCAGGCATGATCGCCACCGGGTACAGCGCATTGGAGGCGAAGAAGAGCGGCATGGTGATGGCCTGGCCGATACCCATCAGGCGGTCGCGGGTGAGCACGATGCCGGCGATGGTCATCGACAGGCACGAGAAGAAGGCCGAGCCGAGCACCACCGCCACGACCACACCGAGGAGCCGTAGCGGGTTCCAGGTCATGGCCACACCCAGCAGTGCGGCGATGACGATCACCACGACGGCCTGGACCAGCGCTTTCACCCCGGCGGCAAACGCCTTGCCGGCGATCAGGGCGGCGCGTGGGGTCGGGGTGACCAGCAGCTTGGTGAGGATGCCGGCGTCCCGCTCCCAGATGATCATGATGCCGTAGAAGATCGCGATGAACATGGCCGACTGAGCGATGATGCCGGGCGCGAGATAGTCGATGTAGGGGGTGCCGCCGGTGGGGATCGCCTTGATGCGGGTGAAGGTCTCACCGAAGACGAGGAGCCAGAGGGCGGGCTGGACGGCGCGGGTGTACAGCTCGGTCCGGTCGTGCCGCAGCTTCTGCAGTTCGACCACGCACATCGCGAGGACCCGGGCGGGCAGCACCCGCCATCCGGTACGGGCGCGCGGCGGGGCGAGCAGCAGGTCCAGCTGCCCGGGGCCGGGACGGACGTCAGCCGACGCGGTGGGCGGTGCGGCGGGTGCTTCGGACATCGCGGAAGTCTCCTGACTGCTCGTCGAGGCCGCTGCCGGCGACGTCCCGGAAGACGTCCTCCAGCGTCGGCGCGGCATCGGACGAGCGCGACGGGGCCGCTGAGGGGGGCGGGGAGGAGGAGAGCGGTGAAGCGGAGAAGTGGGGGTGTGAGGTCGAGACCGGGTACGGGTGGGCCGATGTGCCCGTCGTGGCCGGGGCGGGGGCTGCCCGGCGGCGGGTGCGGAGGGCGGACTTGAGGTCGTCCGGTGTGCCGAGGGCGCGGATCCGGCCGTGGTGCATCAGAGCGACACGGTCGCAGTACTGGTCGGCCTCGTCCATGTAGTGGGTGGTCACGAGGACGGTCATGCCGGTGGCGTCCCGCACCGCGTTGATGTGGTCCCAGACGCTGGTACGGGCGATCGGGTCGAGGCCGATCGTCGGCTCGTCGAGCATCAGCAGACGGGGCGCGCTGACCAGTGCCTGGGCGAGTTCGAGGCGGCGGATCATGCCGCCCGAGTACGTCTTGGCGAGGCGGCCGGCCGCCTCGGTGAGACCGACCGCCGCCAGTGCCTGGTCGACGCGTGCGGCGCGTTCGCGGCGGGAGACATCGAAGACCCGGGCGAAGAGTGTGACGTTCTCCCGGCCGGTCAGGCCGGCGTCGGCGGACAGCTGCTGGGGAACGTACCCGAGCAGCCGGCGGACCGCCATCCGCTCCTTGGCCGCGTCGTGCCCGAATACCCGCACCATGCCGGCCGGGACGGGCAGGAGGGTGGTGATGCAGCGGATCGCGGTGGTCTTCCCCGCGCCGTTGGGCCCGAGCAGGCCGAAGACCTCGCCGGCACGTACGGAGAGGTCGACCCCGTCGACGGCCCGGGTCTCGCCGAAGGCGTAGCGCAGGCCGCGGCAGAGCACGGCGTCGGACGCGTTCGGGGCGGGTGCGGGGCCCGGCGCACCGGTGCGTGGTGCACCGCCGAGGGTCGCGTCGGTGGTCTCCGCGCAGATCTCCTCGGGGCTCTCGTCGGGAGTCATCAGCCCTCCGCCTCCTCGTGCAGGTTGTGGGCGAGTCTGCGCAGTGCCGGGAGGGCCGCGGCCAGGGCGGCCTGGTCGGCGTCGGACAGCTGGGCCACCTGTTGGCGGACGAGGGCGCTGCGGCGGACTTCCCAGTCATGGAGCCGTGCGCAGGCGGCCGGGGTGGGGAACAGCAGGGCCGAGCGGCGGTCGTTCGGCGCGGTCTCGCGGCGTAGGTATCCGGTCCGGCTGAGCCGGTTGACGAGGGTGGAGACGGAGTTGCCGGCGAGATAGAGCTCCTTCGCGGCGGCCGAGACGCGGATGCCGGGGCGGGCCACGACCAGACGCAGGAGTTCCACCTCGCCGCCGCGCAACGGGGGCGCGGTGAGGCCGGCCCGCAGGCGGCGCCGGATCAGCCGTTGGACACCGGCCAGGACGTCGGCGAGCGAATCGGGGAACTCCCCCATGGCCATGTCCCAATTTTAGCTCTGAGTGCGAGCTAGCGGAGGTGCCGCGTGGCCGGGCTGCGGCGTTTTACCCCCGGCCGGAGGACCCCGCCCCGGGGCTGCCCCGGGGCGGAGCGCCCCGCTGCCGTTCAGCCGGACTCCGGGGACGGGAGCGGGGACGGGGGCGGAGGCGGGGTCGGGGCGCCTGCGGGCGGGGCGATCTTTCCGTAGGTGCGGGACACCGCTGCCGCCGGGTCCGTGCCGGACGGCTCCGGGGAGGTCCGCCCGGATGACGCGTCGGGCGGCAGGGCGGCGTCACGAGCGGCGCCCGGGTCCCAGCCGGTCTCCACGACTCGCTTCTGGAAGAGGATCGCGGCCCCCAGCAGCACACCGCCGATCACCAGCATCAGCACGACGCCCCCGGTGGCGCCCGCTTTGGCCGCATTGCCGATCAAGGCGCCGAACCACCCGAAGTCGGCGTCGCCGAAGGTCGTGTTCTCCTTGCCGAACGCCCCCAGCACCTTGAGCAGCAGCGCCGGCAGGAAGGTGATCAGGAGGCCGTTGAGGAAGGCGCCCACGACCGCCCCGCGCCGCCCACCGGTGGCGTTGCCGTAGACGCCGGCCGCGCCGCCCGTGAAGAAGTGCGGTACGAGTCCCGGCAGAACCAGTGCGAGGCCGAACGCCGGGTGGAACGCCCAGGTGAGCACGCCGAGGCCGACCAGGCCGCCGACGAAGCTGGCGAGGAAGCCGATGAGCACGGCGTTCTGCGCGTACGGGAAGACGATGGGTGCGTCCAGCGCCGGCACCGCGCCGGGCACGAGCCGGCCCGCGATGCCCTGGAAGGCGGGGACCAGCTCGGCCAGGATCGTGCGCACCCCGAAGAGGATCACCGCGACCGCGATACCGAACTGCAGGCCCTGCATGACGGAGTGCATGACGTAGTTGCCGAGGTCGGCGGCCGGGCTCCCGCCGCCGGCCGCGAACGCCTTGAAGGCCGTGGCCCGGCCCGCCTTGGCCAGGTAGACCAGCGACATGATGACGTAGATCAGCACCATGGACAGCGCGGTGGCCACCATGGAGTCGCGCAGGAAGCGCAGGCCCTCGGGGAGCTTCATGTCCTCGGTGCTGCGGCTGCGCTTGCCGACGAGCTGGCCGGCAGCGCCGGAGAGGACGTAACCGGCGGTGCCGAAGTGGCCGATGGCGATGCTGTTGTTACCGGTGACCCGCTTGGTCCAGGGATGGGCGAAGGCCGGCAGCGCTACCAGGAGGATGCCGAGCAGCAGCCCTCCTACGAGGACCACGAGCACCGAGGTCTGGCCGGAGGTGGCCAGGACCATGGTCAGCAGCGTGGCCATGAAGAGGATGTGGTGGCCGGTCAGGAAGACGTAGCGCAGCGGCGTGAAGCGGGCCAGGAGGAGGGCGACGGCGAAGCCGAGGATCATCAGCCAGGCGACCCGGGCGCCGAACTTCGCCTGGGCGATGCCGACGATCGCCTCGTTGGTGGGGATCACGCCGTGCGCGCCGGTCGCGCCCTGGATCATGCCGCCCAGTGGAGCGAGCGCGCTGACGACCAGACCGGCACCCGCGCCGATCAGCAGGAAGCCCAGCGTGGCCTTGATGGCGCCGCCGACGATCTGCCCGGCGGACTTCTTGAGCGCGATGAGACCCGCGGCGGTGATCAGGCCGATGAGGTACGCGGGTTGGCTGAGGATCTCGTTCACGAGGAACGTGGCGAGGGATATGAGCCTGTGCATGGTCCGGTCCGTCCTCCTGAGGCTGGCTGGGGTGGAGGGGGTGAGAGGGGGTGGCGGTGGGGTGGTGGGGTGGGAGGGGGTTGGAGGGGATGAAGGTGGGGGTGGGGTCCTCAGCCGTGTGCGGGGAGAGCGGGCGGCTCCGGGGCGGGCGGATCAGGACGGCTCAGACAAGGGCGGATCGGCGCAGCTCCACGAAGAGCGGGTCGGGTCGGCTCCGGGAAGGGCGGATCGGGGCGGCTCAGACGTCGTACGTATCGCGGAGTACCCGGTCGACCTCGGGGCCGCTGGTGAAGTCCTCGACGACCCTGACCGGTACGCCGACATCGCCCAGCGTCCTGGCGATTTCCCGGGAGGTGAGGATCGCCACGGCCTCCGACGCCTTGCCCCGGGCCGAAATGGTGTCGGTTGCCTCGACCGTCACATGCCGGGTCCATCCCCAGCGGTCGAGCACCTGCTCCAGGGTGTTCTTGAGGAAGAGACTGGTGCCGACGCCATTGCCGCATACGGTGAGGATCTTGTGGACGGACGGGCCGCGGGAAGGCTGTTCGCCTCGCTTCTCCGGTACCGCTCCCTTACCCGGTGTCTCCGGGAGGGCGGCTGATTCCGCCAGCACCGTATGCAGCGCCTCTGGATCGGCCGCGTCCTGGAGGGCTTGTGCCGTTGCCGGGTCGGCCAGGAGCTTCGCGAGGGCGGCCAGCGCTGCCGTGTGCGCGTCGGCGTCCTGAGCGGCGAGGCCCACGACCAACGTCACCGGATCGTTCGTCTCATGCCCGAACTCCACCGGCCGGGACAGCCGGACCCAGGAAAGTCCGGTTCTGAGGACGGCGGGTGAGGGGCGGGCGTGGGCGAAGGCGAAGCCGGGGGCGAGGACGATGTAGGGACCGTTCTCCTCGACGTTACGGATCATCTCGGCGGTGTACGCGTCGGTCGTGGCCCCCGTCTCCACCAGCAATCCGCCGACCGTCCGGATCGCTTCCTGCCAGTCCGCCGCCTGAACGTCCAGGCGCACAGCGGCAAGGGGGAGAAGATCACTCAGCGCTGCCATGGCAGCGGACTCTACCTACGCACCGGTGGCTGCGCACGGGTGCGGAAGCAGAAATTCCGGCGTGCGACGAAGTTATCCACAGCCTGGACGAGCAACCTTGACAGCCAACTCGGGCCGGAGAAGCCTTAGTTCTGGATCCAGTTCTTTTCGGCAGTTGGTGGAAGTACGGGTGATCCGGGGGTCCAGGAGACTCGAGGGATTTACGGGGCCTGAGGGACTTGCAGGAGTTGCAGGAGTTGCAGGACTTGAGGGAAGGAAGGCGAAAGCAGGGGGTTCTGGGGTTCTGGGTCTCTTGGGGCGCTGGGCCTCTGGGGCGATGGGGGCAGACGAGGGGATTCCAGAGTTCCTGAGTCCGAGGGTTGCGGGGTCTGAGGGTTCTGACGGCTCTCCGGAGTTCCATCAGACACCGAGCAATGCGGCAATACGGCACTTCAGCAATACAGCAGGATGCAAGCGGAATTGGGGGCCCGGTACCGGGAAACCGGGGGAATCAGGGGGATCAGGGGGATCATGAACAGATACATGTGGGTGCGGCGTACGCCGTCTCTGCGGGGCGGGTCGGGGGCACGGGCGCGGATGCGCCGCGGGGTCGCGCTCGGGGCGGCGGTGCTCGCTCTCTCGCTCCCGCTGTCGGCCTGTTCGTCGGGCGAAGGAAGCGAGGCCGGTGGATCGAGTGGGGTGAGCGGGTCCAGTGGTGCGTCGACGGCCGATGCGGCGTCGTCGCCCAACTCCTCCCCCACTCCGAGCGTCGACCCGGACTCCTACCGTCACGCCCTCACCAACGCCCTGGGCCCCCTCAACGGCGCCCTTCGCGCGGTCGACCGGGCGCAAGAAGGAGGATCGCTGAACCGGGCGCTGGACTCGGCGGCCAGCAAGGCCGAGGCGGCCGCGGACGCCCTGGAGACCGCCCGGACACCGGAGAACGCCAAGGCGGGCAACACCCAATTCGCCACCTCGCTGCGGGCCTTGGGACAGGACCTCAGAAGCGCACACGGGAGTGGCGGTCGGTGTGCCGACTCGCCGCGCGTGACGCTCAGTACGGCGGAGAGCCCGAAGAGCGTGAAAGAGGCGGGCCACGCGCTCACGAGCCTGGGGTACGACGCCACGCTGCGGCTGCCACGTACGGAAAAGGCGCAACACCGGCGGCTGGCCAATGGCGCGCTCATACGTGACAGCAGCCGGGGCGGGCTGGGCCGGCTGACGGTGAGGAACGGTACGAGCAGCGATGCCGTGGTGACGTTGACCCGAGGTACGCGGACGGCCTTCTCCGTCTACATACGTAAGGGATCCGACACCACCATACGCAGCGTCAACAGCGGTTCGTACACGGTGTACTTCACCACTGGAGAGGACTGGAACAGCCGGAAGAGTTCCTTCACCCGGGAGTGCAGCTTCGAGAAGTTCGACGACAAGGCGAATTTCCGGACCGTCCAGGTTTCCGGTGGGACGCAGTACACGGTGCTGACGTTCACCTTGAACAAGGTGATTGGCGGCAATGCGACCACGAGCGAGGTTGCGCCGGGCGAGTTCCCGTCGTAAGTAAGGGTTCGTTGGGCGGCGGGCAAGAGCGGAAGGTGGGTGTCGGGCGGCCGTTGGACTGCGGCGGTGGCTGGGTATTGTGCGCCGGGTGGGCGACAGCAGCTTGTGGACTATGGCAATCGCGGCGGTAACCGGCGGCACGGCGGTGTTGGCCAGTTGGGTCACCAGCCGGGGCAGCGCGCAGGCGGCGCGCATCCAGGCGGAGATCGCCGCTCGCTCGCAACGCGCCGAGCGACTGCGTGAGAGCCGGCGCACCGCGTACCTGGAGCTGATCGAACAGACCCACCGCATGGGCGAGTTGTACTGGGAGATCTCGGCGACACTGCGGCTGCCCGGCTCGGACGACCGCACGGCGACGCTGACTGAGCTGCATGACAGGGAGGTGGCCGAGTACGCCAAGATCCGTCGCTGCACGCGTGTCGTCGAGCTGGAGGGCCCGCCGTCGGCCGCAGCCGCGGCGCTGTCGCTCCAGAAGGCGACGGGCCCGTTCTACGCGGCCGTCAAGCAGGAGCTGGCCGGTGAGGGCGACGGCCGTGAGGCGTTCGACGTCGCCTACCGCCCGTTCTGGGCGGCCCTGGAGACGTTCGTGGACGCGGCCCGTGACGCGCACCAGAGGGCGGAGGCTTCGGGAGCAGATGCTTAGGGGCGGAAGCGGAAGCGGACGACGGACACGGACGCGGACGTCCGGGGCCATGGAGCACGCGGTCTGCCCCATAGGCTTGCCGCCCCCGCCCCGTAGGGCTCCCCACCCGCCCCCAGTAGGGCTCGCCGCCCCGCCGTCGTGAGGCTCGCCGACCTGCCTCGGGGCTCGTCACCCCACTCCGTAGAGTCCGCCGTCACCCTGCCCCGTAGGCCCGTGACCCCACCTCCGGGGACTGCCCGCACCCCATGGGCGCGGCGCGGCATGTGCCGTGACCTTTGTGGTCACCAGACCGGGCGGAGGGGTGGGAGGGGGGCGTTGGGGTGCAAGGCGCGGATGAGGTGGGCCAGTTCGGTGCGTAGCGGGGCGAGGTCTTGTTGGTCGGTGCCGCGGGCGGCTTCGGCTTCTACGTCGTGCAGGATGCGGCCGGCCACTGCCAGGTGCTGGTGTGCCGCGTCGGTGAGGACGACCAGTTTGCGGCGGCCGCCGGCCGGGTGAGGTTGCCGGCGTACGTAGCCGCGCTTTTCCAGGTCGTCGACGATCTGGCCGGCGGCCTGTTTGGTGACGCCCAGCCGTTCGGCGAGTTCACTGCTGGTGGCGCCGTGGCCGCGCAGCACCTGGAAGGCCATGCCGTGGACGGGGCGGAGGTCCGGATAGCCGGCCTCGGCCACGCGGCCGGTGAATTCTCCGAGCAGGAGCTGGAAGGCCATGCCGAGGAGGAAGGTCAGCTCGACGTTGGGCAGTTGGTCGTTGGGGGGCGGTGTGGGCTCGGTACCGGGGACGTTGTTGCCGGACGTCTCCGTACCGGAGTTGGCGTTGGTGGGTTCCTGGTTGCGGGGCACGGGGGCATGGTGACACAGGTGAGTCAAGCTGCTTTACTTGCCCCTCGAGAGAGTGAGTAAAGTGGCTTTACTTGCCGCTCGTTGCTCTGAGGTGTCGTGGGTTTTGAGGGGATGTTATGGACGTGAACTTGTTTGCGCGTGTGGTTACACCGTCGACCGAGGACGTCATCGCCACGCCCGCCGCCGTCATGACCGGGCTTGCCGCGCCGAGTCGGGGCAGTGCCGAACTGAGCACCTGGCAGGTGCGGATGGAGCCCGGGAGCACCGGCCCGGAGCATGTGATCGACCGGGAACAGGTGTGGATGCTGACCGCCGGATCGATCGAGGTGACGACCGGCGGGCGCACCGAGACGGTGACTGCGGGGCAGACCGTGGTGGTTCCCGCCGGCGTGGTGCGGCAGTTCCGTACGGGCGGGGAGCCGGCGGAGGCTCTGGTGGCCATGTCCGCCTCGGGGCGGGCTTCCGTGCCGGGAGGTAGGGAGAGCCGGCCGTTGCCGTGGGCGGAGTGATCCGGGTGGCGGGAGACGGCGGGAGACACCCACACCGGAACGCGCCTGGGCACTCCCGGACACGCCCCGGCGCGGGCCCGCCCCGCCCTGGCGCGCCCAGGCCCCGGGCGAGCCTGAACCCGCCCACGCGGCCCATGCGTTGGCGCGGGAAACGCCTTGGCAACCTGCGCACACCTGGGCAGCGCGCCTGCGCGCGCTGGGCGCCCCGGACCCCGTAACCAACGTCCGCTCGCGACAGGCCTACGTGCGGATGCCGGGATGCACGGATGCCGGGATGCGCGGATACGCGGACGTGCGGATGCGCGGACGTGCGGACGTCGCGGATACGCGGATACGCGGACGTCGCGGATACGCGGATATGCGGATGCGTGGACGTCGCAGATACGCGGATGTGCGGATGCGTGGACGTCGCGGATACGCGGATGTGTGGACGTGATGGGCGACTTCGCGGTGTCATGTGCGGGCGGTGCTGGGCGGTGCCGGGCGGTCGTACGTAGGGCGGGTGCCGCGGCCGTCGAGGAGGGGGCGGGCGGGGTTCCAGGTGTCGCCGCGGCGGCGGGCCGCCAGGCCGGAGAGGGCCTCCAGGACGATGCGGTTGCCGAGGTAGGCCGTGATGTCGGCATGGTCGTAGGGCGGGGAGACCTCGACCACGTCCATGCCGGCCAGCGGGAGTTCGAGGGCCAGGCGGCGTACCGCGTCCAGGAGTTGGCGGGAGGTGAGGCCGCCCGGCTCGGGGGTTCCGGTGCCGGGGGCCATGCCAGGGTCGACGACATCGACGTCGACGGAGAGGAAGACCGCGTCGCAATCGTCCAGGGCGAGAGCCATCGCCTCCTCCAGGCAGGCGTCGAGGCCGCGGGCGGTGATCTCGCTCATCTCGTACGAGCGCATGTGCTGGTCGGCCATCCAGTCGAGCGTTTCCGGGCCGGGCCAGTAGCCGCGCAGGCCGATCTGGAGGAAGCGGTCGCCGCGGGCCGCGCCGGATTCGATGAGGCGGCGCATGGGCTGGCCGTGGCCGTGCAGATGCCCGAACTCGGTGTCGCCGGTGTCGGCGTGGGCGTCGAAGTGGATGATCGACACCCGGCCGAAGCCATGGGTGCGGGCGACGCCGGTCACGTCGGGGAGCGCGATGGTGTGATCGCCGCCGAGGACGACGGGTATCGCGCCGCTCGCCGCGATGGTGGCCACCGCGTCCTCGATGGCCTGGATGCTGCCCTCGATGTCGCCGGCGAACATTTCGACGTCCCCGGCGTCGACGACGCGGAGATCGGCGAGTGCGTCCACCCGCATGGCCAGAGAGGGCCGGGAGCCGTCGTGGGCGTTGTAATCGGTGGCGCGCATGGCCTGGGGGCCGAAGCGGGTGCCGGGGCGGTGGCTGACTCCGCCGTCGAACGGTGCGCCGACGATCACCACGTCGGCGCCGCGATAGGTCTCCGGCTCGTCGAGGGTGCAGCGTTCCACCCCCAGGAAGGTGATGTCGGGGCCGAACATCGATCCGTAGCGGGGCATGGCGTCCATCCATTCCTTGGAGGCGGGAACCGGCGGTCGGGACGGGTTGGCACGGGCGTACTGACGTTAAAGTCAGCCGATGGCGGGCCTGACGTTAACGTCAGGGGGTGGGGGTGGGCAATACCCGGTGTGGAAGGATCGGGCCATGGGTTCCGCGGACCGTCGCGCAGAGGTGGGTCGTCAGACAGCCGACGTCGATCGACGGACAGTCGAGGTGGGTCGTCAGACAGCCGACGTCGATCGACGGACAGTCGAGGTGGGTCGTCAGACAGCCGACGTCGATCGACGGACAGCCGAGGCGGATCGACAGACAGCCGAGGCGGATCAGCACGCGCAGCTGGATCAACGCCCGCAGGTGGATCAGCCCCCGCAGGTGGACCGGCGGGCGCGGGTGTTGGATGCCGCCGTCGAGTTGATCGCCCGGGACGGTTTCGACGGGGTGCGGATCGCGGATGTGGCGCGGCAGGCGGGGGTCTCGACGGCGCTGGTGCACTACCACTTCGCCCATCGGGCCCAGCTGCTCACCGAGGCGCTGACGCATTCGCTGAGCCGGGCCGAGCAGCGGCTTGCCCGTAGCGCCGGCGAGGTGGAGCGGTCCGGTGCGGACCGGCGGCTGGCGGATCTGATCGACTTCGCGCTGCCGGTCACCGGCGACGATGTGCGGGAGGCGCGGCTGTGGGCGGAGCTGGAGTCGCGGGCGGCCGGCTCGCCGGAGCTCGCCGAGGCGCTGGCGCGGCTCAACCGGCGTACGGAGCAGCCGATCGCCGATGCGGTGGCCGCGGGGCTGGACGAAGGGATCTTCCACGACTGCGTGCCGGCCGAGGTGGCCACCGCGGCGCAGGCGCTGCTGGCGGGGCTGTCGGTACGGCTCACCGCCCATGACCCGGGGCTGGACCTGGCCGGCGTACGGGAACTGGCGGGGCGTCAGCTCGGTCGGCTGGTGGGGTACGCGGGGGTGCTGCCGTTCCGGCCGTTGCCGGAGGTGCTGAGCACGGGGCCCGGCACCGCGGCGGAGCGGGGGGAGCCGGATGGCGCCGGGCGGGCCGCGGTGACCCGGCGCCGGCGCGCCGCCCGGAGGCCGCCCGCCGGGCACTGAGTCACCAGGCATTGAGTCGACGGGCACTGACTCGGCGGGCACTGAGTCGCCAAGCACTCACCCGCCGGGCACTGACTCACCAAGCACCCACCCGCCGCGCACTGACTCACCAAGCACCCACCCGCCGCGCACTGACTCACCAAGCACCCACCCGCCGCGCACTGACTCACCAAGCACCCACCCGCCGCGCACTGACTCACCAAGCACCCACCCGCCGCGCACTGACTCACCAAGCACCCACCCGCCGCGCACCGGGGCCGGCACGGACCACTACCGCGGCGGCCCCTCCCCCGCCCGGCCCTCCCCCACCCGGTCATTCCGGCCCCCGGTCGTCACGGCGCCCGGCCATCACGGCACCCGGTCGTCACGGCGCCCCCTGTGGCGCGATCGCCAGGATGGCCACGTCGTCGTGGAAGATCCGGGTGTGCCGGGGCAGGTCCGTGTTGAGGAAGTCGACGACGTCGGCGGGGCCGGGGGCGGGGCGGCCGGTGAAGTGGTGGCGGAGCCGGTCGAGGAGGGGGTAGAAGGCGCCGTCGTGGTCGCGGGCCTCGATCAGGCCGTCGGTGCACAGGAGCAGGACGTCACCGGGGGCGAAGCGGTGGGTGTAGGCGGTGGGCGGCACGTCGGCGAGGGCGCCCAGGCCGAGCGGGAGGGCGGGGGGTCCGAGGAGCGGGGTCACCTCGCCGTCGGAGATCAGCACCGGTTCGATGTGGCCGTGGTTGACGATCGTCACCTCGCCGGCCACCGCGTCGTACTCGACCAGGGCGGCGGTGACGAAGAGTTCGTCGTCGCGCAGCTCGGCGGCCTCGCGGGCCATCCGGCGTTCCATCCGGTCCGCGACGCTCAGCAGGTCGCCCTGGTCGTAGGCGGCCTCGCGGAAGCTGCCGAGGATGTCGGCGACGGTGCGGACGGCCTTCAGGCCCTTGCCGCGGACGTCGCCGATGATGGCGCGTTCGCAGGTCTCCGTGGCGCGGATGTCGTAGAGGTCGCCGCCGACCATGGTGCCGATCTCGCCCGAGCGGTAGAGGCCGGCCGCGAGGACGTGCCCGACCCGGTGCGGGACCGGCCGGAGCAGGGTCCGCATCAGGGCCTCGGCCACCGAGTGGGCGCGGACCAGGGACCGCTCCTGGCGTCGGCGGTGGGCGGCCAGCGCGACGCCGAGGAGGCCCACGAGGGCGGTGGCGATGTAGGCGGCGACGTGGTGGTTCTCCCAGAGCTGGTGGATGTTGTGGCCGGTGCAGCAGGGGGTGCCGGCGATCACGCCTTCCAGGGCGAGGGTGAACGCGGTGACGGCGGCGACGCTGAAGGGACCGAGGGTGTAGGCGGCGACCACGGGGAGGGCGATGAGCAGGAAGCTGACCGCCCATTCCGTGGGGGTGACGGTTTCGAGCAGCAGGACCATCGCGACGTAGGCGACCGGCAGCCAGCGCATCCAGGCCGGCGGGCGGGGGACCTCGAAGCCGCTGTTCTCCACGACCGCCGCGCGCCGGGGTGCCGGCCGGCCGCGGCCCGGCCGGCGGTCGCCGCGGATCCGTTCCATGACCGGACGGGGCGCCCCGTCCGGCCCCGAACCGTCCATCCCCGACCTGTCCACAGCGGGCTCCTGACACGACCGTGAGCACGGTCCTGCGACCGTGCTCAAGGCCCTTCAGCGTCGCGTGCCGGGACGGCCCGGCCCGGCCATTACGCCACCTGCGGCATGTCACACACAACTGTCGGACATGACCTGTCGGACCCACCTGGTGGGCGGGGCCGTCGGGCCGGTCCGTCGCCCGCCCGTCAGGGCAGTTCGAACGGCAGCTCCAGGCCCGCGAGGGTGACGGCGCAGCCGCAGGTGCGTTCCTTGGGGAGGCGGTCGAGGGTTTCCAGGACGAGGGCGCGCAGCCGCTCGGTGTTCTGGGCGAAGACCTTGAAGACCTCTTCCTGGGAGACGCTCTGGTGGGCGTCGATGCCCGCGTCGTGGTCGGTGACCAGGGCCACGGCGGTGTAGCAGACGGCGAGTTCGCGGGCGAGGACCGCTTCGGGGTGGCCGGTCATGTTGACCAGTGACCAGCCGGCCGCGGCGTACCACTGGGATTCGGCGCGGGTGGAGAACCGGGGTCCCTGGATGACGACCATGGTGCCGCCGTCGGTGGCCTCGGTGCCGGTGGCGGCGGCCGCTTCCAGGACCGCTTCCCGGCCGTGCGCGCAGTACGGGTCGGCGAACGAGACGTGGACCGCGCCCCGCTCGTAGTAGGTCTGTGCGCGGCCGCTCGTGCGGTCCACGAGCTGGTCGGGGACGACGACGGTGCCGGGGCCCAGCTCGGGGCGGAGCGAGCCGACCGCGCAGGGGGCGAGGATCTGGCGGACGCCCAGGGAGCGCAGCGCCCACAGGTTGGCGCGGTAGTTGATGCGGTGCGGGGGTACGGCGTGGCCGCGGCCGTGGCGGGGCAGGAAGGCGACGCGGCGGCCGCCGATCTCGCTGAGGGTGATCGCGTCGGAGGGCTCGCCGTAGGGGGTGTCGACGGTGATCCGTTCGGCGTCGGCGAGGAGTTCGTAGAAGCCGCTGCCGCCGATGACGGCGAGTTCGGCGGCGGGGGTGGCGGTGGTGGTCATGTGTCCTGTCTCGGTGGGTGGGCCGGGAGGTGGCTCAGGCGGCCGGGGGTGGCGGCGCGGGCGGGAGGTGGTGCAGCCCGGTGAGGTCGCCGTGGACGGGGTGGCCTGTGACGAACCGGCCGCGGGGGTCGTCCGGGCGGCGGACCGCCGCGGTCTGCCAGCCGGCCGCGGCCGCGGCGTCCAGTTCCTCGCGGACGTCGCTGAGGAAGAGCGTGTGTCCGGGCGGGACGGCCAGGGCGCGGCTGATGGTGCGGTAGGAGTCCGGTTCGCGTTTGGGTCCGGCGGTGGTCAGGTCGAAGTAGCCGTCGATCAGGCCGGTCAGGTCGCCGTGGTTGCTGTGGGCGAACCAGTCGCGCTGGGCGGCCACCGAACCGGAGGAGTAGATGTGGCGGGCGATGCCGGCCGTCCGCCAGCGGGCGAGTGCCCCGGGGACGTCGTCGTAGACGTGGCCGTGCAGGGTGCCGTCGGCGTAGCCGGCCGCCCAGATCTCACCCTGGAGGGCCTTGAGCGGGGCGGCCTTGACGTCGGCGTCGGCCCAGGCGTGCAGGGCTTCGGCGGCGCCCGCCTCGTCGAGGTCGGGGGCGTGGGTCTCGGTGCGCACGCCGTCGAGGATCCCGGTCCAGCGGGGCTCGCCGCGGTGGGCGGCGAGCCAGCCGGCGATCCGCTTGCGGGCGTACGGGAAGAGCACGGTGTGGACGTGGTCGGCGGAGCCGGTGGTGCCCTCGATGTCGAGGACGACGGCGCTGACGGGGGCACCGACCGGGGCGCGGGGCGGGGTGCCGGGGAGGGGCCGGTCGGTCACGGGGCCGCCGGTTCGGGCGTGCCGACGAGGGCGTCGAGGGTGGGGAAGGAGCGGGCGAGCGGGTCGCCGGTGAAGTCGCCGACCCAGCCGTCCTCCTCCTCGAAGAAGCGGATGGCGGTGAAGTCGGGGCGGGTGCCCATGTCGAACCAGTGGCGGGTGCCGGCCGGTACGGAGAGCAGGTCGCCCGCCTCGCAGACCGTGGCGAGGACCTGGCCGTCGAGGTGGAGGTAGAAGCAGCCCCGGCCGTGGGCGAAGAAGCGGACCTCGTTCTCGGCGTGGCGGTGTTCCTCCAGGAAGGTGGTGCGGGCCTTGGCGGCCTGCTCGGCCCAGGCGGGGTCGTCGCTGGGGTGCAGGCGTGCCACGTCGACGAGGCGGAAGCCCTCGCGGGCGCTGAGTTCGTCGACCTCGGCGCGGTAGCGCTCGAGGATCTCGTCGCTGTCGTCCTGGGGCGTGACCGGGCCGCGGACCGGCCAGTGGCGCAGTTCGACGCCGTGGCCGGCGAGGGTCTTGGCGATGACCGTGGTGTCGGTGGTGCGCAGCAGCACGGTTTCCGGTGCGTCGTCCGGCATCAGCTGAAGGAGCGTCATGCGGGGTTTCCTTCCGGTGTCGGGGCGGGCCGGGCCGGCCAGTTGCCGTCGTCGAGCAGGACGAGCCGGCAGATCGCCTCCAGGCACTCCAGCCGGTTGCGGGCCTGGGCCAGGTCCCGGCCCCAGACGGTGATGCCGTGGTCGGCGATGAGCAGCGCGGGCGGTGCCTCCGGCCGGTCCTGGAGGTGGTCGGCCACCTCGGTGGCTATCCTCCCGACATCCGCGTGGTTGGGGAAGACGGGCACTTCGGTGGCCGACGGGTCGGCAAGGCCGAGGCCCTTGAGGAGTTCGAAGGCGCGGAGCGGGAGCGGGGCCGGGCCGGTGCCGACGGCGGTCTCGCGGGCCCAGCGGCCGGCCACCGCGGTGGTGTGGGGGGCGTGGACGTGGATCACGGCGCGGGCGTCGGTGGTGCGGTAGACGGCCGCGTGGACGGCGGTTTCGGCGGACGGCCGGGGGCCGTCGGAGGCGAGCGGGTCGGCGGTCTCGGCGTGCACGGCGACCAGGTCACGGGCCGTCAGTTCGCCCTTGTCGCGGCCGCTGGCGGTGATCAGCGCGGTCTTGGGGTCGGTGGCGGAGCGGACCGAGATGTTGCCGGACGTGCCGGGCATCCAGTCGCGTTCGTACAGCGCCCGGGACATGGCGGCGACCTCGGCGGCGAGTTGCCCGTCGTCGGGGAGGTCGGCGCCGGGAGGGGGTGCGGCCGCCTCCCGGGGGCGCTGCACCCGGCTCTCGGAGACGATCGCGGTGATCAGCTCGCCCGGGGTGACGTCGAAGGCCGGGTTGAAGACGGCGGTGCCGGCCGGCGCGACCGGGGTGCCGGCGAACTCGGTGACCTCGGCCGCGGCGCGTTCCTCGATGGTGATGCCGGCGCCGGTGGGCAGTGCGGGGTCGCGGGTGGATTCGGGGGCGATGACGAGGAAGGGCACCTGGCTGCGGTCGGCGGCGACCGCGAGGCCGTAGGTCCCTATCTTGTTCGCGACGTCGCCGTTGACGGCTATCCGGTCGGCGCCGACCAGGACGCAGTCGACCAGGCCGGTGGCGATCGCGGCGGCGGCCGCGGAGTCGACGCACACCCGGTGCGGCACGCCCGCCTCGCGCAGTTCCCAGGCGGTGAGCCGGGCGCCCTGGAGCAGCGGGCGGGTCTCGTCGACGAGGACCTCGGCGACCCGGCCGCGGGCGGCGAGTTCGAGGATGACGCCGAGGGCGGTGCCGACCGCGGTGGTGGCCAGCCGGCCGGTGTTGCAGTGGGTGAGCAGGCGCAGCGGGCGGTCCGGGAGCAGGTCGTCGAGGAGGTCCGCGGCGCGCCGGACCATCGCGCCGTTCACCTCGGCGTCCTCGCGCAACATGGCCAGGCCCTCGTCGAGGACGGCCCGGTGGCCTTCGCCGACCCGGGCCAGGACCCGGTGGACGGCCCATTCGAGGTTGACCGCGGTGGGGCGGGCGGCGGCCAGCCGTTGGGCGTCGGCGCGGACGGCCGGTTCGTCCAGGCTGCCGTCCGGGCGGCGGTGGCGCTGTGCGGAGAGGGCCACGCCGAGGGCGCCGGCCAGGCCGATGGCCGGGGCGCCGCGGACGGCGAGGGTGGTGATGGCCTCGATGGTCTCGTCGACCGTGCGCAGCCGCAGTTGCCGGTGGGTGTGCGGCAGGACGCGCTGGTCGATGGTGACGATGGCGCCGTCTTCCCAGTACAGGGAGGGCTGGCTGGCGTTCACGGGCCTGTCACCGCCTTAGCGCGGGCCGGATTTCCTTGGGGCAAACGGTAGTTGGGCCGCGTGGCGGCAGTATTGCCGGGGTGTTTCCGCGGTCCGGTCTCCGTGGGGCGTCGGCGGCGGGGCATGCTCCTCCTTGCGGCGGGTGGGCGGGGCCGTGGAACGGGTCAGTCCGGTGGGGCCGCCGCCTTGAGGGCGGCCTCGACGACCGGGCCGACCTCGGGCATGGCCGCGGCGGTGACGATGCCGGTGTGGTCGGCGCGGACGGCGACGGTGTCCACCCGGCCGTCGAGGAGCGGCCGCCAGTTCTCCGAGGCGGGCCCCGCGGGGTGCCGGCCGGCCGCCGCGTCGAAGCAGAGCACGGATCCGCTGTAGCGGCCCGGCCGGTGTTCGGCCAGTGCCCGGACGTTGTGCCGGGCGACCGCGACGAGCCGGCCGACGGTCCGTTCGTCGAGGGAGCCGAGGGCGCTGCCGGCGGCCCGCAGTGCGTCGTGCAGGGCGGCGGCCGGGGGCAGGTCGGCGCCCTCCGGCGGCTCGGCGGTGATGCCGTCCAGGGCGAGCGGCACCAGGGTCTGCGGGTCGAGGGTGGTGCCCCAGCCGAGGGCGTCGCCGGGGTAGGCGTCGAACAGGACCAGCAGGGCGGGTGGTTCGCCCTGTGCTGCCAGGTCGGCGGCGATCTGCTGGGCGACGGTGCCGCCGAACGACCAGCCGGCGAGGACGTACGGGCCGTGCGGGCGCAGGGCGCGGATCCGGGCGAGGTAGCCGGTGGCGAGGTCGGTGACGGTGCGCGGGCCGGGGTCGCCGCCGGTGAGTCGGGGGTCCTGGAGGGCGTGCACCGGGTGGCCGGCCGGGATGTGCCGCAGCAGCGGGGCGTAGGTCCAGCTCAGGCCGTTGGCGGCGGGGATCAGGAAGACCGGGGGGAGGTCGCCGTCGGCGCGGAGGGTGAGCACCTCGCCGAGGTCGGTGCCGGTGCCGCCGGTGGCCGGCAGGGCGCTCAGCGCGGCCACGGTCGGGGCCCGGAAGAGGTCCTGGACGCCGAGTTCCACGCCGAGTACCGAGCGGATCCGGTGGACCAGGCGGGTGGCGAGCAGGGAGTGTCCGCCGAGTTCGAAGAAGCCGTCGTCGATGCCGACCGGGGGCAGGCCGAGGACCTCTCCGAAGAGGCGGCAGAGCACGACCTCGCGGGGGCCGCGCGGGGCCCGGCCGTGTGCGGCCGCGGCGAACCGCGGGGCGGGCAGTGCCCGGCGGTCGAGTTTGCCGTTGGGGGTCAGCGGGAGGGCGTCCAGGGTGAGGAGCGCGGCGGGCACCATGTAGTCGGGCAGCCGGTCGGCGAGTCGGTCGCGCAGGGCGGCGGGGTCGGGGGCGGGCCGGTCCGGTTCCGGCACGACGTAGCCGGCCAGGAGTTTCTCGCCGGCGGGGTCGGTGCGGACGGTGACGGTGGCCTGGCCGACGCCGGGCAGGGCGGCGAGCGCCGCCTCGACCTCGGCCGGTTCGATGCGGTAGCCGCGGATCTTGACCTGGTCGTCGGCGCGGCCGAGGAAGAACAGCCGGCCCTCGGTGTCCCGGCGGACGAGGTCACCGGTGCGGTACATCCGCTCGCCGGGGGCGCCGTACGGGCAGGCCACGAAGCGTTCGGCGGTCAGGGCGGCGCGGCCGGTGTAGCCGCGGGCCAGGCCCGCGCCGGACAGGTACAGCTCGCCCACGACACCGGCGGGGACCGGGCGCAGCGACGCGTCCAGGACGTGAGCGCGGGTGTTGTCCATCGGGCGGCCCAACGGGACGGGGCCGTCGGCGCGTTCACCGGGCTGCCAGGACGTCTGGGTGACGCACAGGGTGGTCTCGGTCGGGCCGTACAGCGCGCGGACGGCGGTGTCGGGGCAGGCGGCCAGGACCCGGGCGACGGCCTGCCCGGAGACCGCGTCGCCGCCGGTCAGCACCTCGCGGACGGGGGCGAAGCAGTGCGCGTGGTCCTCGGCGACGGTGCGGAACAGCCCTGCGGTCAGGTGGACATGGGTGATCTGGTGCCGGGTGATCAGCCGGGTCAGGGCCGGTCCGTCGAGGGCGCCCGGCGGTGCGACGACCACGCAGCCGCCGTTGAGCAGCGTCACCCAGATCTCGTACGTGGACGCGTCGAAGGCGTGCGGGGCGTGGAAGAGCACCCGGTCGCCGGGGCCGAGGCCCCAGCAGGAGTCGCGGGCCAGGTCGAGGACGCCTTGGTGCGTGGTGCCGATGCCCTTGGGCTCGCCGGTCGAGCCGGAGGTGTACATCACGTACGCGAGGTGGTCCGGGTGGGGGGCGGGCGGTGCGGTGGGCCGGCCGCGGTCCGCCGTGCGGCGGGCCCCGGGGGTCAGGACGGTGTGCCCCGCGGCCGCCGGGTGGTCCCGGAGCGCGGGGTCGGCGAGGAGCACCGGGCTGCCGGCCGCCGCCAGGGCCGCCCGGAGGCGGGCTTCCGGGTGGGTGGGCTGCAGCGGCAGGTAGGCGGCGCCGGCTTTCAGGACGGCGAGCTGGGCCACCAGGAGGTCGGCGGACCGCTCCATGAGCAGCGGGACGGCGGTGTCGCGGGTCACTTTGGACCGGATCAGTTCGCGCGCCAACTGCTCTGCCCGATGGGCGAGTTCGGCGTAGGTCAGGGCGGTGTCACCGTGGACCACCGCGGGCGCGTCGGGTGCGGCGGCCGCCCGGGCGTCGAAGGCCTCGACGACGGTGCCGGGTGCGGACGGCCGGACGGTGCCCTGCCAGCCGCGGGTGACCTGGTCGTGTTCGGTGGCGGAGAGCAGGTCGAGGGCGCCGATGCGCTGCCGTGGGTCGGCCGCGGCCCGGTCGAGCAGCCGGAGCAGCCGCTCGCCCAGGGCCCTCGCGGTGGGCTCGTCGAAGAGGGCGGTGCGGTAGATGAGGGTGAGTTCCAGCAGGTCCTGGTCGGGCCGCTCGTCGAAGGCGAACTCCAGGTCGAACTTGGCCCCTTGGGCCTGCGCGCGGTCCGTGACGCAGGTCGCGCCGGGCAGTTCCAGGCCGAGGTCGCCGCCGTAGGCCCAGGAGAGCATCACCTGGAACAGCGGGTGCCGGGAGAGCGAGCGGGGCGGCTGGAGTTCCTCGACGAGCCGGTCGAAGGGCAGGTCCTGGTGGCTGAAGGCCGCGAGGTCGGTGTCCCGTACCCGGGCCAGCAGGTCGCCGAAGGCGGGGTCGCCGGAGGTGTCGGTGCGCAGCACCAGCGTGTTGACGAAGAAGCCGATCAGGTCGTCGAGGGTGTCGTCGGTGCGGCCGGACACGACGGTGCCCAGCGGGATGTCGGTGCCCGCGCCCGTCCGGGTCAGCAGGGCGGCCAACGCGGCCTGGGTGACCATGAGTTCGGTGGCGTGGCCGGTCCGGGCGAGGTGCTGGATGCCGGCGCGGGTGGTGGCGTCGACGGGCAGGCGCAGGGTGCCGTGGGCGGTGTCGGCGCGGGCCGGGCGGGGGCGGTCGGCGGGCAGCGGCAGTTCCTCGGGCAGGTCGCGCAGCGCGGTGCGCCAGTGGGCCAGTCCGCGGGCGACCGGGGAGCCGGGCACGGACTCCTCGTCGAGTGCGGCGCGCTGCCGGAGCGCGAAGTCGGCGTACTGGACGGGCAGCGGCTCCCAGTCGGGCGCCCGGTCGTGCAGCCGGGCGGCGTACGCGGCGGACAGGTCGCGGCCGAGCCGGCTCACCGACCAGCCGTCGCAGGCGATGTGGTGCAGGGCGAGGACGAGCACCCACTGGTCCGGAGCGGACCGCAGCAGCTCGGCGTGCAGCGGGAGTTCGGCGGTGAGGTCGAAGACATGGGCGCTGGCGGCGGCCACCGCGGCCGGCAGGGTGTCCGGGGTGCGGTCGGTCACCGGCAGGTCGATGCGCACCTCGTCGGCGGGCAGTACCCGCTGGGTCGGCTCGCCGTCCCGCTCGCCGTAGAGGGTCCGCAGCGCCTCGTGGCGGGTGACGACGTCGCCGAGCGCGGCGGCCAGTGCGCGGTGGTCGAGGGTGCCGGTGATCCGGGTGACGACCGGGATGTTGTAGGTGGCGCCGGGGCCGGCGAGCCGGTCGAGGAACCACAGACCGCGCTGGCCGGAGGAGAGCGGTACGGATTCCGGGCGGGGCGTCACCCGGGTCACGGGGTGGGGCGCGGGGTCGTCGGCGGCGAGGTGGGCGGCGAGCTTGGCGACCGTCTGGGCGCCGAACAGTGCCCGCACCCCGAGCTTGACGCCGAGCACCGCCCGGATCCGGTTGATCAGCCGGACGGCGAGCATGGAGGTCCCGCCCAGCGCGAAGAAGTTGTCGTCGGGCGTCACGTCGGGGGCGTCGAGGACCTCCGCGAACAGACCGCGCAGGATCTCCTCGCGGGCGCCGCGCGGACCGTGCGGTGCGGCGCCGGTGCCGTCCAGTGTCATCGGGAAGACCTCATCCCATTGCGCTCTTAAGGAAATGCAAAAGGAATGTGCGGAAAGGCGATGCGGCGGTCATTCAACCGGCCGTCGGGAATCCGCACAAGCAAGGTCCGGTGTCCCGCCGGCGGGACACCTCGGGTTCCTTGACACCCCTTCCGGCGCCGACCTACGTTGCCGAGCGCCGTCGCCGGACCTCGGTGGAAACCGAATCCGGATCCGGCCCAACTCGTCCGCGCCGAAAGGGGATTCGGCTTGTCGGAAGCGCCGAGCACCATCACATCGGTATTCGCCGCCCGGGTGGGCGAGAAGAAGGACGCGCCCGCGGTCGGTCACGACGGCGGTGCCGCGCTGTCCTACGGCGCGCTCGACGAACGCAGTGACGCCCTCGCCCGCGCCCTGGCCGGTTGCGGGGTCCGGCCGGAGGACCGCATCGGCATCCTGATGGAGCGCGGCCCGGACGTGGTGGTCGCGCTGCTCGGCACGCTGAAGGCCGGGGGTGCCTATGCCCCGCTGGACGTCCGCTCCCCCGCCGCCCGGCTGCGGACGGTGATCGGCGAGTGCGGGACCCGGCTGGTGCTGGTGGACACCGCGGAGCGGGCCGCGGAGCTGCGCGCGAGCTGCGCCGCGGACCCCACCGGCGCTCTCGCCGGCGTGGCGGTGCGGGTCGTCGGGGAGCTGCTGGACCGCGCGCCGGCGGGCCCGGTGGCTCCCCCGCCGCCCGTGTTACCCGAGCAACTCGCGTACGTCATCCACACGTCGGGCTCGACCGGCCGCCCGAAGGGCGTGGCCATCAGCCACCGGGACGTGGTGGAGTTCGCGGCCGACGACTGCTGGGCCGGTATCGACGCGCGGGTGCTGCTGCAGTCGCCGCTGGAGTTCGACGCGTCGGTGTACCAGATCCTGGTGCCGCTGCTGCGCGGCGGGACCGTGGTCGTCGCGCCGCCGGGGCGGCTGGATCCGGCCACGCTGGTGCGGACCCTCGCCGCCGAGCGGATCACCTCCACGTTCATCACCCCGTCGATGTTCAACCTGATGACGGAGGAGTCCCCGGACGCCTTCGCGCACGGCTGCCAGGTGTGGATGGGCGGCGAGGTGGCCTCGCCCAGCGCGGTCGCGCGGACGCTGGCGGCCTCCGGCCCGGGGTCGGTGGTCAATGTCTACGGGCCGACCGAGGTGACCGTGTTCGCCACCCGGCACCTGGTCACGGGGGTGGGCGACGGGCCGGTCCCGATCGGCTCGGCGCTGGCCGGAGTCCGCACCCATGTGCTGGACGAGCTCCTGCGGCCGGTCGGCCCGGGCGAGGTGGGCGAGCTCTACCTCGCCGGGCGGGGCGTGGCGCGCGGCTACTGGGGGCGGCCGGAGCTGACCGCCGGCCGGTTCGTGGCGGACCCGTTCGCGCGGGACGGCAGCCGGATGTACCGCACCGGCGATCTGGTGCGGCGCCGCGCGGACGGACTGCTGGAGTACTTCGGCCGCGAGGACAACCAGATCAAGCTGCGCGGTTTCCGTATCGAGCTCGGGGAGATCGAGCACCAGCTGACCCGCCGGGACGACGTCGCCGGGGCGGCGGTCGTTCCGCTGCCCGACCATCACGGCGGCAAGAACCTGGTCGGGTACGTCGTTCCGGCCGCGCCGGCCACCGCCGGGACCGTCGGGGAGGACTGGCCGGCCCGGCTGCTGGACGCGCTGCGGCTGGCCCTGCCCGGGCACATGGTCCCGGCCGCCTGTGTGGTGGTGGACCGGCTGCCGCTGACGAACAACGGCAAGCTGGATGTGCGGGCGCTGCCGGCGCCGGTGTTCGAGGGTGCCGGCCGGGCCCCGCGCGACGAGACCGAGCGGCTGCTGTGCCGGGTCTTCGCGGACGTGCTGGGCGTGGACCGGGTCGGCATCGACGACAGCTTCTTCGCGCTGGGCGGGCACTCGCTGACCGCGACCCGCGCGGCCGCGGGCATCGGCGCCGCGCTCGGCGTCCGGCCGGGCCTGGAGGACCTGTTCGCGGCGCCGACGGTCGCCGGGCTGGCGGCCCGGCTGCAGCACCGCAAGGAGGCCGGCCCGGCGGCCCGCGTCCCGCTGGTGGCGGGACCGCGCGCGGGCCGCGCCGAACTGTCGCACGCGCAGCGGCGGTTGTGGCTGCTGTACCAGCTGATGGGGGACGCCGACCCGGGCTATCACATCCCGCTGGTCTTCCACCTGCCCGGCCCGGTGGACATCGACGCGCTGCGCGCCGCCCTGGCCGATGTGACGGCCCGTCACGAGAGTCTGCGGACGGTCTTCCCCGCCGACGGCGAGACCTCCTACCAAAGGGTCCTCGACCCGGCCGACGCCCGGCCCGATCTGACCGTCACCGACTGCCGGCCCGCCGAGGTGGAGCAGCTGCTGGTTCGCGCCGTCCGCGCCCCGTTCGACCTGGAGAGCGAGCTGCCGCTGCGGCTGTCGCTGTTCCGCACCGGTGAGGAGAACGTGCTGCTGGTGGTGTTGCACCACATCGCCGCCGACGGCTGGTCCTTCACCCCGCTCTTCCGCGATCTGTCCCGGGCCTACGCCGCGCGGCGCGCGGGCAAGGCGCCCGATTTTCCCCCGCTGCCGGTCCAGTACCGGGACTACGCGGCCTGGCAGCACCGGATCCTCGGCGACCGCGACGATCCGGACAGCCCGCTCGCGCGGCAGCTGGCGCACTGGCGTACCGCGCTGGCGGGGATCCCCCGGTGCACCCCGCTGCCCGGTGACCGTCCGCGCCCGGAGATGGCCGGCGGCGCGGGCGACGTGGTGGAGTTCGTGATCCCCGCGGAGCTGCGCCGGGCGCTGGACGAGCTGGCCCGGACCAGCGGCTGCACGCTGTTCGTGGTGCTGCAGGCCGCGCTGGCCGGACTGCTGACCCGGCTGGGCGGCGGTGAGGACATCGTGGTGGGGACGCCGACCGCGGGCCGCGCGGACGAGGCGCTGGACGATCTCGTGGGCTTCTTCGTCAACACCGTGGTGCTGCGCACCGACACCTCCGGCGATCCGCCGTTCGGCGAGCTGCTGCACCGGGTGCGGCAGGCGTGGATCCCCGCCTACGCCCATCAGGACGTCCCGTTCGACCTGCTGGTGGAGGCGGTCAACCCACCGCGGAGCCTGGCCCACCACCCGGTGTTCCAGATCGCGTTCGGGCTGCTGAACACCGCCGGGTCGGCGCTGGTGCTGGACGGCACCGCGCATGAGTGGCGGCTGGCGGGCTCCGGCGCGGCCCGCTTCGACCTGGCCTTCGACCTGGTCAGCCGGACGGCGCCGGACGGTGCGCCGGGCGCGCTGGACGTCAGCCTGGAATACGCGACCGAGCTGTTCGACCGTGCCACCGTGCGGCGGCTGGCGGACCGATACGTCCGGCTGCTGCGCGAGGTGGCCGCCGACCCGGACCGGCGGCTCGGCGCACTCCCCCTCGATCCTCCGGAAAGGTCATCATCATGAACCCCTTCGACGACGCGGACGGCACGTTCAAGGTCCTGGTCAACGCCGAGGGCCAGTACTCCCTGTGGCCGTCGTTCGCCGAGGTCCCGGAAGGCTGGGAGGTGCGGCTGGACGACCGCGGGCGGGCGGAGTGCACCGCGTACATCGAGGAGCACTGGACGGACCTGCGGCCGGCCTCCCTGGTGGCGGCGATGGCCGCGGCGCAGGACGGCAGGGGCTGACCCGGGATGTCCGCGACGACCTCTGTCCCTGCCGGGCCCTTGAGCCAACTCGGCCTGGATCACCTCGGTTTCGCGGTCGGTGATCCGGCGGCGGCCGCCGAGCCGTTCACCGCGCGCTTCGGCTTCGGCGTCCTGGACCGCTTCCCCGGCGCCGCGGGTGCCCCTGAGGACGGTGTCCGTACGGTGGCGGTGGGTGCCGGCGGCATCCGGCTGGTGCTGACCGCCGCGCAGGACGCCGGGCATCCGGCCGCCCGGTACGTCGCGCGCCACGGCGACGGGGTCCGCGACATCGCGCTGCGCACGCCGGACGCGGCGGCCGCGTTCGCCGAGGCGGTGCGGCGGGGCGCCGAACCGGTGGCCGGGCCGGCCGGGCGGGACGGGGTGGTGACCGCCTCGGTCACCGGGTTCGGCGACGTGGTGCACACCTTCGTGCAGCGGCCGGGACCGGCGGCCGGTGTCCCCGGCCCGGCGGCGACCGGACTGCACGGGATCGACCACCTCGCGGTGTGTCTGGAGCCGGGGCGGCTGGGGCCGACCGTCGAGTACTACGAACGGGCGCTGGGCTTCGCCGCGGTGTTCACCGAGCGCATCGTCGTCGGCGCACAGGCGATGGACTCGGTCGTGGTGCAGAACGACGCCGGGACCGTCACGCTGACGCTGATAGAGCCGGACACCGGCCGGGCGCCGGGCCAGATCGACCGGTTCCTGGCTTCCCACGGCGGCGCGGGCGTGCAGCACGTCGCGTTCGCGTCGGACGACATCGTGCGCTCGGTGGGGCTGCTGTCGGCGCGCGGCATCGGCTTCCTGGACACCCCCAGCACCTATTACGACCTGATCCCGGGCCGGCTCACGCTCTCCCGGCACTCGGTCGACGAGCTGCGGGACCTGAACGTGCTGGCCGATCAGGACCAGGACGGCCAGCTGCTGCAGATCTTCACCCGGTCCCGGCACCCGCGCGGCACGCTGTTCTTCGAGGTCATCGAGCGGCTGGGCGCCCGGACGTTCGGCAGCGGCAACATCAAGGCGCTGTACGAGGCGGTGGAGTTGCAGGAGAACAGGTCGGACGCGACCCGGTGAGCCCCGCCGGCCCGTGTCCGGGCCGGTCAGAAAGTCCGTTCCCGCGGAGCTGCGCCGGGCGGCTCGGGCAGCCACAGCAGGCCGGAGGTGGCCAGCAGATAGCCGAGCTGGGCGCGGCTGTTGCTGCCCAGTTGCCGGGAGACCCGGCTGATGTGCTTGGCGACGCTGCGGCGGCTCATGCCCATCCGGCGGGCGATGGAGTCGTCGGTCTCGCCGGACACCACGGCCTGCAGGATGGCCCGCTGGACGTCGGAGGTGATCAGCGGGGAACGGGCCGGTACACCGCCCGGTCCGACCGGCACCGAACGGGACCAGGCACTGTCGAAGAGCGCGGCGAGGAAGCGCAGCAGGGCGGGGTGCCGGATCTGCAGGGCGCTGTCGCTGCGTTCCTCGGAGGTGGGGATGAAGGCCACCTGCCGGTCACAGATGATCATCCGCTCGAACACCTCGACCAGGGTATGCACTTCGGCCCCGGCGGCGGTGACCTTCTCGACGTAGGCCAGCGTGGGTGCGTGCGAGCGGACGGTGTGCTGGTAGATCGTCCGCTGCCGGACGCCCCGTTCGAGCATCCGCAGGTCCCGGTCGAGCGCCTCGCTCAGCAGGTGTTCGGGGCGTCCGCCGCCCGGCTGGGTGGTCAGGAGTTCCTCGCGGCAGCCGTCCACGGCGGCCTCCAGGGCGTTGCTGATGACCGTGGCGCCGTTGAGGACGGTGAGCGTGGGCTGTTCGCGCTTCCTGGCGTCGTCGTAGGTCCGGGTGAAGACGGAGAGGGTGGCCTGGACGGAGCGGTAGGCGCGCTGCTGGTCGGCGATCGCCTCTTCTATGGGGCGCAGCGCGGCGATCGCCGCCGCCTCGGGCGGAACGAGGGTGGTGGCGCCGGGAGTCCGTGGATCGTCGGTGACGAGACCGAGTGCGCGCAGGCACGGCGGGGCGGTCTCGCGGCTCGCCGTTCCGTCACGGAGAATGCTCCGGTAGTAGCTCAGCGCATCGCCGCATACCCGACCTGAGGGTAATTCACCCCCATTGCACCGACATCGACCCAGTTCTTCATCGTTCACAACTATGCAGGTTACATTTGTGCACCCCGCCCGCAGTCCAATGATCTTGATGTGCCGAAGAGGATAAGCGGCGCCAGCCACACTCTTGGCCGCACAATGGGGGACCACGATGCCTCGCATCCTGCGCGTTTTCACCATCGCCGCCGTCCTGGCCACCGCCGCCGGATATGGAATTGACCATTCCGCTCCGTCCGTCGCGCGCGCGGGCCACCTCACCTCCGGCACCCCGGGCGTCGTCCTCGGCGACTCGGCCTGGGGCCGCGTTCCCACCCCTCACACCGGGCCGTTCTGAGCGCCCTGGGCTGAGCATTTTCTGACGGGCGGCCGTCCCACCCGGACCTCACACGGGGTCCGGCCGGTGCGCGGAACCCGTCCGGTTCGAAGCAACTGCACCGAGGAGAAGCTTTGAGCACATCGTCCGCAGCCCTGGGCACCCCTCCGCGCGCCGGGTCGGGCAAGGAAATCGCCGAACTCCCCGCCGTACGGCCCCGGCAGACCGCGCCGGACGACGCCGCGCGGGGCGTGTTCGTCACCCGCGTCGGCCTCCGGATCCCCGCCGCGGTCAGCTACGACACCTGGAAGAGCGCGGGCCGGAGGATCTCGGCCGTCGCCAACTCGTCGGCCTGGTGCCTGGGCGACTGGCTGATCTACGGCCAGTGGCGCTACACCGACCGCTACCGCAGGGCCGTCGACGCCGTCGGCCTCGACTACCAGACCCTGCGCAACTACGCCTGGGTGGCCCGGCGGTTCGAGGTGTCCCGCCGGCGGGACAGCCTCAGCTTCCACCACCACGCGGAGGTGGCGTCGCTGCCGCCCCATGAGCAAGACTACTGGCTCAACCGGGCCGAGGAACTGGGCTGGTCGCGCAACCAGTTACGGGCGAACGTCCGGGCCGCCCGGGAAACCGGACCGGCCGCCACCCGCAAGACCGCATCCGTCGGAATCCAGCTCACCCCGGAACGCATCGCCCGCTACCGCGCGGCCGCGGAACGCAGCGACAGCAGCCTGGAAACCTGGATGGTGGACCGGCTGGACCTCGCGGCCAGCAACGCGCTCGGCAGTTACAGCGGCTGACCTCCGGTGCCCCGGAACGCCGTACCCGAAAAGGCGCTGAGTGAAAGGTGCTGAACGTGCGTCCTGCCAACCTGCCGGATTCCCCGTCGCTCGCCTGGGAACTCGCCCCGGGAAAGCCCGCACTGGCCCGGATACCCGGCCTGGCCGACATGGCCGCGGCCCGTGCCTGGCTCGCCACCGCCCGCCCGGAACTGACCCGGGCGCTGCACACCCACGGGGCGGTCTGCCTGCGCGGTCTGCCCCTGGCGGAGGTCGGTGACGTCGCCGCGGTCCGCGACGTCCTGATCCCCGAGGCCACGCCGTACCGCGAAAAGGCCACCCCGCGCAGCGACTTCGGCCAGGGCGTCTACTCGTCCACGGACCTGCCGGCGTCCCAGCGCATCCACATGCACAACGAGAACAGCTACACCCTGACCTTCCCCGGTCTGCTGCTGTTCGCCTGCCTGACCGCGCCGGAGGAGGGCGGCGCCACCCCGGTCGCCGACTGCCGCAAGGTGCTCGACCGCATCCCCGCGCCCCTGGTGGCGAAGATGCGGCAGACCGGCTGGCTGCTCCGCCGCAGCTACTCCGACCACATCTCCACCGACTGGCGCAGCGCGTTCGGCTCCGACGACCGGGCGGCGGTGGAGCGCTACTGCGCGGACAACCTGATCGCGCACGCCTGGCAGGAGGACGGCAACCTGCGCACCGGCCAGGTGCGGCCCGGCGTCGTCAGCCACCCGGTGACCGGGGACGAGGTCTGGTTCAACCACCTGGTCTTCTGGAACGAGTGGTCGCTGGACGAGGAGCTGCGGGAGATCCTGCTCGACGAGTTCGGACCGGACGGGCTGCCCTTCCGCACGGCCTTCGGCGACGGCAGCCCGCTGACGCGGGAGGACCTCGCGGCCATCCAGGCGGCGTACGACGCGGCGACGGTCCGCGAGCCCTGGCAGCCGGGCGATCTGCTGCTGGTCGACAACATCCTCACCGCGCACGGCCGCGACCCGTTCCGCGGCGACCGCCGGATCGCGGTGTCGATGGGCGCGCCGGTCGAACTGGCCGCCTGCCGGCCCACCGTGCCGCCGGCCGCCGCGTTCGGCTGACCGGCCGCCGCACGGCCCGCCGCCCTTCCCCTTCCTCCCCCTCCGCGGGACGCCCCCGCGCGGCACAAGGAGTCTGTTCATGGCTGACCTCCGTCCGGAGCCGGTCGACGCCGTCCGGCGCTTCGCCCGGGTGGTGCGGGACCACCCGGAGCGGATCGCGGTACGGGACGGCGCGGGATCCCTGACCTTCGCCGAACTCGACCGCCGCACCGCCCGGTTGGCCCGCGCACTGGCCGCCCGCGGCATCGGCCGCGGCGCCCGGGTCGGGGTGGCCCTTCCTCGTACTTCCCGGCTCGTGGTGGCGCTGCTGGCGGTGTGGCGGGCGGGTGCGGCCTACGTACCGCTCGACCCGCACTATCCGCGGGCGCGGCTGGAGTTCATGGCGCGGGACGCCGGCATCGCGGCGCTGCTCGCCGAGGAGGACACCCCGCTCCGGACGGCGGCCGGGGCCCTGGTCCTCGATCCGGACGTCCCGGACGCCGCCGCTCCGTCGGAGGGTGACCTCCCCCTGGACCCGGCGGGCGGCGGTCCGCTCGACCCCGCCTATCTGATCTACACCTCCGGTTCGACCGGCCGCCCCAAGGGCGTGGCGGCGACCCGCGGCGGGGTGGCCGCCCTGCTGGCGGGGCTGGAGGAGGCCGGTGCCTACGCGGACGCGCCCCGGGTCGTCGCCTGGAACGCCAGCGTCTCCTTCGACGCGTCGGTGCAGCAGTGGGCGCGGGTCTGCCGGGGCGACACCGTGGTCGTGCTGACCGAGGAGGACCGCAAGGACCCGGCCCGGCTGGCCGCCGTGCTCGATGCGCACGCGGTCACCGACCTCGATCTCACCCCGTCCCACTGGGAGTTGCTGCGCGGGACGCTGGCCGGGCCGCGGGCCGACGGGCGGAGGCTCCGGCTGTTCATGGGCGGCGAACCGGTGCCGGCACGTACCTGGCGGGAGCTCGCGGAGGCGGCCGGTGCCGGCGGTCCGGAGGCCCTGAACCTCTACGGCCCGACCGAATGCACGGTCGACGCCACGGTCACCTGGATGACCGGCCAAACCCCGCACCTCGGGGACGCCCTTCCGGGCGGCAGGCTGTACGTGCTCGACGAGGCGATGCGCCCGGTGCCCGAGGACGCCGAGGGCGAGCTGTACGTCGCGGGACCGCGGCTGGCGCACGGCTACGCCGGCCGCCCGGCCCTGACCGCCGAGCGGTTCGTCGCCGATCCGTTCGGCGGACCCGGCGAGCGGATGTACCGCACCGGCGACCGGGTGCGGCGCACCGCCGGGGGCCTCCTCGCGTTCCTGGGCCGGGCCGACCGCCAGATGAAGTTCCGCGGCTTCCGCATCGAGCCGGGCGAGATCGAGCACGCGCTGGCCTCGTACGAGGGCGTCGGCAGCGCCGCCGTGGTGATCCGCGACGACGGGCCGGCCGGTGAGCGGCTGGTGGCGTACGCGGTGCCGTCCGGCGGGGCGGCGCCCGACCCCGGCCGGCTGCGGGACCATCTCGCCTCGGTGCTGCCGGACTTCATGGTGCCGTCGGACTGCGTGCTGCTCGACGCGCTGCCGCTGACGGCCAATGGGAAGCTGGACGTGGCCGCGCTGCCGGAGCCGCCGGACGGCCCGGGGGCGGACGCGCCGGCCGCCGAACCGGACGGCCCGTTCGAGAAGCTGATCGCCGAGGTGTGGTCGGAGGTGCTGGGCCGGCAGCGGGTCGGTGCGGACGACGACTTCTTCGCCCTGGGCGGGCACTCGCTGATGGCACTGCGGGTCGTGGGGCGGCTCAAGCGGAACCTCGGCGTGGTGATCTCGGTCAAGGAGGTCTACCGCCACCCGCGGCTGCGGGACCTGGCGCAGTACGTCCAGCGCCACCACGAGGCCTCCGCACCGGCCGGCTGAGCGCGCGCCGTCCCGCCCGTCCGCGTACGGACAGACCCCGCCGAGCAGCGCTTCCGCTTCCCGAGAAGAGAGACGCACCCATGCAGGACACCATCGTGGTCCGCCCCCAGCCGGTCCCGGACGCCGCGCGGCGGCTGGTCTGCCTCGGCTTCTGCGGCGGCGGGGCCGGCTCGTACCTCGCCTGGACGGAGGCGATGCCGCCCGGCACGGAGCTGGCGGCGGTCTGCTACCCGGGACGGGAGGGCCGGTTCGCCGAGGACTACGCCCAGGACTGGGACGAGCTGGCCGAGGACGCGGTCACCGCGGTGCTCTCCGCCGCCGGCCTGCCCTATGTCCTCTTCGGGCACAGCATGGGCGGCTGGATGGCCTTCGACGTCGCGGCACGCATTGAGGAGCGCGGCGGGCCGGCCCCGGCGGCGGTCGTGGTGTCCTCGGCCAACGCGCCCAGCCGGGGGCTCACCCCGCAGGACATGTTCCCGGCGCAGCACCAGTCGGACGACGAACTCATGGCCTGGATGCGGGAGTTCGGGCTGCTGCCGGGGCACGTGCTGGGCGACCCGGACCTGTGCGAGATCGCGGTGGAGCTGATGCGGGCCGACCTCCGGGTGCGCGACTCCTTCTACCACCGGGCGGGCGCGGCGGTGCGGGCGCCGCTGCAGGTGCTGACCGGGGCGGCCGACGAGGTGATCGATCCGCGGACGGCGCGGCAGTGGCGGAAGCTGGCGGCCGGACCGTTCCGCCACGACGAACTGCCGGGCGGGCACTTCTACACCCCGGAGGTGTGGCGGACCCTGCCGTCCCGTATCGCCGCGCTCGGGACACCGGCGGCCTGACGGTCCGGACGGGGGGCGGGGGCAGTGGGGGCGGTGGCGCGGGCCTCAGCGCTCGGCGCGGGCGTACTCCGCGGCCCGGGCCAGCCGGAGTTCGCCGGCCGCGGCGGCCGCGGTGAGGACGAGGGTGAGCAGCACCCCGGCGAGGATCGCGGTGCTCGGTGTGGCCACCCCCAGCACCACGCCGGAGAGCGAGGCGCTGGCGGCGTATCCGGCGCCGACCACCGAGTACATCATCGAGTAGCCCGCGGCCAGGGCGCTCTGCGGCAGCACGGCGCGCAGCCCGAGCGCCCGGGTCACCTGCAGCCCGGCCTGCAGCAGCCCGGCCAGGGACAGCGCCGCCGCGATGGCGCCGAGCAGCGGGACCGCCCCGGCGGCGGTCACACAGGCGGCGACGGCGAGCAGCAGGACCAGGCTCTGGGTGCCGAGGCGGCCGGGCCAGCTGCGCAGCCCGTAGAGCAGCGAACCGGCCGCGGAGGCGAGGGCGTACCCGGCCAGCAGCGGACCGGACCAGCCGACCGCGAGGTGACGCTGTTCCAGCAGGGCGGGCAGCACGAGTTCGGCCAGGGCGAGCAGCGACATGGCCGCGGCGCCCGACACGTAGACCGGCCAGGCCGCGGCGAGGGTACGGAGCATCGGGACGCCGGCGCGGTCGGCGGGGTCCGACCGCCAGCCGGGCGGCAGCATCCACAGCCCGGCGGCGGAGAGCGCCATCAGGCCCGCCGCCAGCAGCAGCGGGGCGGAGGGGGCCACGCCGAAGGCGAGGGCGCCGGCCGCGGCGGGCGCGGCGGCCCAGACCGCGTAGGTGAGGGTGGCCTCCGCGCTCAGCGCCTTGGTGACCAGGCCGGGGTCGACGTGCTCGGTCAGCAGGGTGCGCAGGCCGCCGGGGGACGCGCCCGGGGCGGCCCCGGCGACCAGGGCGAACGCGCCGAGCAGCAGGTCGGGGGCGTCGGGCAGCAGTCCCAGGCCGGCGAACGCCGCGGCGCCCGCGCCGAGTCCGCCGGCGAGGTGGCGCCGGGCCCGGTCGGGCCGCAGTCTCGCCCCGAGCAGCGCGGCGCCGATAACCTCACCCACCACGTAGACGGCCGCGAGTTCGGCGCCCAGCACATATCCGCCGGGCCGTTCCCGGACGAGGAAGACGAACGCCAGCGGGGCCATCGCCACCGGCAGACGCGCCGCGGCGGCGACCGCGGCCCAGCTCAGCACGTGCCGGGTCAGGAGCGCGCGATAGGAGTGGGCTGCCATCCCCGGACTGTAGGTCGGGCCGGAAATGGCGGACAAGGCGGAAGGGCACCGCCCGCGCATAAAGAACCGGCCGGCCGGGCCGTACCCCGAAAGTCTTGCTCCCCCTCGGGGGAGCGGCATTACGTTTCTCCATCGCGCCGCCCGAACACGCCGGCCGGCCCCCACTGCCGGGCCCGACGCACCGAGTGCCCCGAGAACTCCCGAGCTCCCTCCTCCGAGTTGACCACCGATCAGGAGTTACGCATGCTCATACGCCAGACGGTCGTTCACGATGACTTCCGCACCGCCGCGGACATGGCTGCGGATTCCGCCCGGGAATTGAGGCTGCTGCGCGAGTCGCGGATCGCCGAACTGGTCGCGCGGGCGGGCTGCGCCGGGCCCGCCGAGGTGCCCTGGCACGCCCGGAGTTTTCCGGTGCTCGCGGCGCTCGCCCCGGTCATGACGTCACCGGAGGGCGAAATCACGTATCCGGGCGATCCGATGTGTCTTTATGCGGCGCTGAGCGTTCCGGTCGACAGTGCGTTGCGGTCCGCCCGGCTCGGCGCCGGAACGGACGTCCCGTTCAGCGATCTCTGCCCCAGTTGGGGAAAGCCGCCGTCGAAAGCGCACCGGCTGAGCGCGGAACACGGACTTCCGTCGCAGCGTGCGAGTACCGGTACGTCGGACGCCACGGTCTTCGACCCGCGGGTGTGGGACGCGGAGGCCCGGGCGGAATTGCGGGCCGAACTCCGCCGGCACCGGCCGCGGGTGTTCCTGGTCAGTACGGTCTCCCCCGGCCATCGGTACGCGCTGGAAATGGCCCGCATCGTCAAACAGGAACTGCCGGACTGCCTGGTGGTGTTCGGCGGCCGCCACATGGACGAGACGATGCGGTACGCCCCGGCGAAACGGTCCGTCGTTCTGGAATACAGCTCTACCCTCCAGGCCATCGACGACCGGCGGGCGGAGGCGGTGGCGGACTTCTGTGTCAGCGGTGAGGGGCAGTTCGCCCTCGACCTGCTGATGAAGGCGATCGCCCTGGCCATGGACCTGGACCGGACCCGGGCCACGGTGTGTGAGGTGGTCCGGATCCTGCGGCTCTTCGGCGCCGCCGGCACCCGGGTCCCGGGCAATTCCCTGGTGTGCGCCCTGGACCTGGACACCGTCCACGCCTTTCCGGTAGCCGGCGAAAAGCTCGATCTGGCCGCGCTCCCCTCCCCCTATCAGGGCTTCGCGATCCGGTCCCGTTTCCCGGTCTTTCCGCTGCCGGACGGCTCCCCGGCCCGTACGGCCCATATGACGGTGTCCAACGCCTGTCCGTACCACTGCGATTTCTGTTCCGAATCGGCGCTGGTGGTCGGCGGACTGAAGCGGTTCCGGGGCTCACCGGCCGAAACCGCGCTGGAGCGGCTCTGCGAATACGTCAGTTACGGCGCCGAGGCGGTCTTCTTCGACGACTCCATTTTCTGGACCGGTTCCTTCCCCCTGATGCGGGAATTCTGCGCCCTGCTGCACGCGGCCCGCACCGCCCCGGGTCCGGAGAAACTGCCCGAGGGCTGCCGGCGGTGGATCACCGACGAGGGCGACTGGCAGCGGCTGCGGCAGCTGCAGTTCGGCTGCCAGGTCACCGCCGACCTGCTCACCACCCTGCACAAGGAGGACGAGGTGCGCGACCTGCTGGTGGCGCTGCGCGACGCCGGCTGCACCTACCTCTACATGGGCATCGAAAGCATGTCGACGGACGTCATGCAACACGTCCACAAGAACATCCGGCGGATCACCGACTTCCCGTGGAAGGCGAAGGTCCGTACGGCCCTGGAGCGCATCCGGGACACCGGCATCCCGGTCGGCAGCTCGGTGCTGTTCGGCCTGGAGGGCGAGACCCGCAAGACCATCGAGGAGACCGTCTACGAGGTCGGCCGGCTGGTCGACGACGGGCTGATCATGCTGGCCAGTCCCAACATCCTCACCTACCACCCGGCCACCAAGATCACCCGGGCGCACGGCATGCACGACCGGCTCGACTACCACTCCCCCGACATCGACAACCGGCCGCCGTACATCTTCTTCGAGGAGGCGTTCCCCGGCGTCGTCTCCCGGCGTCTGACCGAGGACGACATCTGGTTCATCCACGAGCAGACCGCCACCCGCTGGGGCGCCATCCGCAATTCCGCGGAACCCGAGGTCAGGAAGGTGGAGACGGCCGGCTGAGGGGGTACCGGACCGCTCCCGGCCACCGCTCGGCGTCACCCGATCGGACGAACGTGAACACGCACCGGCGCGAGACCCCGCTCGGCCTTGGGGGACGGCGGGCAGCGGCCTCCTCCCGCCGTCCCCCGGCCCCCGGACAGCCGGGCCGACCCGTCGCGCCGCTTCTACGCTGATCGGGATGTCAAGGCCTGTCTCCGCCCTTCCGGGAGGTCAGCATGGAGCCCGACTCCACCGTCTGGAACTGTCCCTTCGACTACGCCGAGGCCCTGGAGTTCGATCCCTCGCTCAAGCGCCTGCTGACCGAGGAACCGGTCGCCCGCATCCAGCTACCGCACGGCGAGGGCTGGGCCTGGCTCGTCACGCGCTACGAGGATGTGCGGACGGTGACGACCGACCGGCGCTTCAGCCGCCACGCGGTCGTCGGCCGCGACTTCCCGCGGATGACGCCCGAGCCGATCGTCCAGGACGAGGCGATCAACGTGATGGACCCGCCCGCCAGCAGCCGGCTGCGGAGCCTGGTGTCCAAGGCGTTCGCACCGCGGCACGTCGAGCGGATGCGGGAACGCACCCGGCACGTCGTCGACGACCTGCTGACGCGGATGGCCGAGCACGGTCCTCCGGCCGACCTGATGGAGCACCTCGCGGGCCCGCTGCCCCTGATCACGATCTGCGAGGTCCTCGACATCCCCGAGGGCGACCAGGCGCAACTGCGCGCCCACGCCCGGACGATGATGAACCTCCGCGTCGACAACAAGGAAAACGCCATCCGGTCCAAGGCCGAGATGCGGGAGTACTTCCGCGAGTTGACCGCGGAGCGGCGCCGGAATCCGGGCGACGACCTGATCAGCGTCCTGGCGACGGCCCGCGACGGGGACGAGATGCTCGGTGAGCAGGAACTCACCGTGATGGCCATGGTCCTGCTCATCACCGGTCAGGACACCACCACCTACGAGATCGCCAACCTCTCCTGCCTGATGCTGTCCCGGCCGGAGGTGCTGGCGCAGGTGCGCTCCCGTCCCGCTCTGCTGCCGCAGGCGATCCAGGAGATGCTGCGCTTCATCCCGTTCCGCAAGGGCGTGGGGATCCCCCGCGTCGCCCTCGAGGACGTGGAACTGAGCGGAGTGACCATCCGGGCCGGCGACATCGTGCACGTCTCGTATCTGACGGCCAACCGCGACGGGCGCAAGTTCGACCGGCCCGACGAGCTGGACCTCGACCGTGACGGCCCGAACCACATGACGTTCGGCTGGGGCGGGCACCACTGCCTGGGCGCCCCGCTCGCCATCACGGAGCTGGAGGTCGCGCTCGGTTCGCTGCTGGAGCGCTTCCCCGAGCTGGCGCTGGCGAAGCCACCCGGGGAAATCCGCTGGAACCAGAGTTCCATCTGGCGTTATCCGCTGGAATTGCCGGTGGTGTGGTGAGTCCGGCGGAGGTGCCGACAGGCGCCGGGTACCGGCCGCGACATGCGGAGATCAACCACCCGGCGTACCGTATCTAACTCGAACGGCTCGGCCGCAGAAAGGCCGTTCCGCTCACCTTCGAAATCACGGGGAGATCGGGAGAGTTCCTATCGGGAGAGTTCATTCTTCGACGACTGGTTCGCTCGCATTTTCCCAAAGAGCCCGGACATACCGGCGGCCGGCGGATTTCCTGAAACCGGCGGCCGGTGCGGCTCCACACTGCAGAGCAGGAACTGCACCGGGCGGACCACAGTTCTGCTGCAAGGAGTGCTTCCCATGGCGGTACTGTGCAAACCGGCAATCGCGGTCCCCGAATACGTCATCACCCAAGAAGAAACCCTCGAACTGGCCAAGCGGCTGCACAAGGACCACGCGCAGCTGCGACTGGTCCTCCGGCTGATCGAGCACACCGGCGTGCTCACCCGGCGACTGATCCAGCCGATCGACAAGGTGCTCAAACACCCCGGGCTGGAGGCCCGCAGCACCGTCTACGAGCAGGAATCCAAGGCGCGGGTGCCCGCGGTGGTGCGCCAGGCCCTGGACGAGGCCGAACTGGAGCCGCAGCAGATCGACTTGATCGTCTACGTCTCCTGCACCGGCTTCATGATGCCGTCCCTCACGGCGTGGCTCATCAACACCATGGGCTTCCGTACGGACACCCGGCAGATGCCGATCGCGCAACTCGGCTGCGCCGCGGGCGGTGCCGCGATCAACCGTGCGCACGATTTCTGCACGGCCTATCCCGACGCGAACGTCCTGGTGGTCGCCTGTGAATTCTGCTCACTGTGCTACCAGCCCACGGACCTCGGCGTCGGATCGCTGCTGTCGAACGGGCTGTTCGGCGACGCGATAGCCGCCGCCGTGGTCCGGGGGCGCGGCGGCACCGGCGTCTCCCTGGAGCGCAACGGCTCGTACCTCATTCCGCACACCGAGGACTGGATTTCCTACGCGGTGCGCTCGACGGGATTCCATTTCCAGCTGGACAAGCGGGTACCGGGCACCATGGAACCGCTCGCCCCGGCCCTGCGGGAACTCGCGCAGCAGCACGAATGGAACGCGGGAAAGCTGGACTTCTACCTCGTCCACGCGGGTGGTCCGCGCATTCTGGACGACCTCAGCCGCTTCCTCGACGTTCCGCCGGACGCCTTCCGCTTCAGCCGTGCCACGCTCACCGAGTACGGCAACATCGCCAGCGCGGTCCTCCTCGACGCCCTGGGCCGGATGTTCGACGAGGGCTGCGCGGACGACGGTCACCGCGGCCTGCTCGCGGGCTTCGGCCCGGGCATCACGGCCGAGATCGCGCTGGGGAGCTGGACGACGGACTCGTAGCGTCCTCGGCCGCCTGCCGGGACTGGTGCCGGCGCGCACGGAGGATCTCCGCGCTGCGCCGGCACCAGTCCCGGTTTTCCCGCTCGAACGCGAGGCCGCGCAGACAGGTCAGATAGGGGCCGATCCGTTCGCCGTGGCGCAGGAACTCCGCTTCGTCGCGGTCGCCGCGCATCTGCCGCAACAGGCCGCCGAACAGCTCGATCTTGGCCTCGGCGAACCTCTCGCGCTCCGCGAGCCCGGCGATCAGCACGTCCGTGTCGAGGTGGTCGGCGGCCTGGACCTTGACCAGCAGGTCGTCGCGGACGAAGGAGGGCTTGGCGGCCTCGGCCGCGAACCGCTCCAGCGCGGCGAGCCCGTCCGCGGTGACGTGGAACAGCCGCTTGTTCGGCCGGGCGTCCTGGACCACCTCCCGCCCGGCGACCAGCCCTTCCTTCTCCAGCCGGGTCAGCTCGGCGTACAGCTGCTGGGGCAGCGCGTGCCAGAAGTTCGCCACACCCAGGTCGAAGGCCTTGGCCAGCTGGTAGCCGCTGAGTTCCCCGTCCAGCAGCGCCGCCAGGACGGCATGTCGGAGCGCCATGCGCCGCCCTCCTCTCCTTCGCCCTCTGCCGGTCACCCTCTTCCGGACCGCTCCCGGGCATGATACTCAAGAAAGTGAGTAGTCAGATTCTTGAGTATGAGGACGATCGAGGACCACGAGGACGCCCGTCCCGTGTCCCGCGAGCGAGGAGACCCTTGTGACCACCGCCGACCGCTTCCGTGCCGCCGTCGAGAACCGCGACCTTTCCGCCCTGGAGGACCTGTTCAGCGACGACATCCGCTTCTACAGCCCGGTGAAGTTCTCCCCCTTCGAGGGCAAGCCGCTGGTCATGGGGCTCTTCGGGGTCCTGCTGCGCACGTTCGAGGACTTCCGCTACGTCGGCGGCTTCCGCGGCGAGGCCGAGACCACCGCCGACGGCACCCAGGCCGCCGCGGACGTGCTGCTCTTCCGCGCCACCGTCAACGGCCGGCAGATCCACGGCATCGATCTGCTGCACCTCGACGACGCCACCGGCCGGATCAAGGAGTTCACCGTGATGGTCCGGCCCCGGTCCGCCGTGGACGCCCTCAGCGAGGCGGTGTACGCCGGCCTGGTCGCGGACGGCCTGGTGCCGGCGGCGTGACGCCGAGATCATGCCGAAGCCCCGGCTCCCTCCACGGGAACCGGGGCTTCGCGCCGTGCATCGCGCAGGGTGTCAGCCGACCCGTGCGGGCACCAGCACCCGCTCCCGCCCCAGGGCGGTGAGGGTGGTGTCCCCGTTCATGGCGAGCTTGCCGCCCGGCCAGAGGGCGATCAGATCGTCCTGACGGGTGCCGCCGCCGTACGCCCCGGCGGTGACGAGACGGCCGTTGCGCCAGGCGGACTTCGCGGGCCGGAGCTGACGTTCGCCCTTCAGGCCCTTGGCCGCGACGTTCTCGTACCCGGTGACCTCGCCGTCCGACCACCGGACGACCAGGTCCTGGTCGCCGGCCGCGGTCCGGAAGTCCCCGGCGACGAGATCGGCGGCGTGCGTCCAGGTCGGGTTCCGCTTGGCGAGCTGCTTCTCGGCGTGCAGCCCCTTGCCGTCGACGTTGGGGTAGAGCGTCACCTCACCGTCGGACCAGCGCACCACCAGGTCGTCGCGGCGCGTGTTGCCACCGCCGAACCGGCCGGCGGCGAGCCCGTAGGCGTGCGTCCACGTCCCGTTGGGCGCCTTGAGCTGGATCTCGTTGCGGAGCTTGTTGGTCTCGTTGACGTCCTTGTAGAGGGTCAGTTTGCCGTTGGCCCAGCGGACGAGCAGGTCGTCGGTGGAGTCGCCGGTGAAGTCCCCCGCGGTGATGGCCCTGGCCTGCTTCCAGAGCTCGTTCTTCTTGACGAGCGTGATGTCCGTGCCGAAGCCGTACTGCCGGTTGCCGGGGTAGAGGGAGAGCTCGCCGTCGGACCAGCGCACGATCAGGTCACCGGTGCCGTTCCGCACCGAGGTGGTGTGGAACCGGCCGCCGGTCATCGCCGTGGCGTGCTGCCAGGTGGAGCCGTCGCCCAGCGGACCGGCGCTGTCCGGCACCGCGTCGTCGACCGCCTGGCGGTAGAGCCGGAAGACGTCACCGTCGAACTGCGACGAATAGGAGACGTCGGCGGTGGGCCCACCGGTCTTGTAGCCGCCGATGGCGCCCACGAGGTCGCCCCGGCTCCCGTCGAAGTGCTCCAGGAACGGCCCGCCGCTGACGCCCGAGCGGTACCCGTCGCACTGGATCTGCAGGAACCGGCCCTGGAACGCCGTGGTGTCGTTCACGCAACTCAACGGGGTCTTCTGGCCGCCGGGATAGCCGACGAGGGTCACGTTCTTGCGGGCCAGCTGCGCCGAGGAAACGGAGGTGAGGCGGTTCCCGCCGCCGACCGCGTCCTCCAGCAACTGCCCCTGGGAGTTGGGTCCGACCCGCACGACCGCGAAGTCCACGTCGTCGCTGGGCGACGAGGTCAGATACCGCCCGTCGATCCAGACCTTGCCCACCTGCACCGGGAACAGCCCGTACGGCGTCTCCCCGGCCTCCCCCGCCTGCGAGGCCCCGGCGCGATAGCCCGGCACGAACGCGGCGTCGCGGTACGGCTTGTCGCCCTTGAGGCAGTGCGCGGCGGTCAGCACCAGGCTCTTGGTCGGCGACGCCACGGCGCTGGCGCTGCAGAACTGGTTGGGCGTCGCCGACCCGTCCTCACTGCGGATCAGGAACACCCCGACGGTGGCCACGCCCGCGTCGGCCCGATGGGTCGGCACCATCGAACGCCGCCCCGCACCCGGGGCACCCGCCGCTTCCCGGCCCTTCCCGCCGTCCTGCACCGCGTCCATCGGCACGGCGGCGCGGATCCGCTCCGGCGTCCAGTACTGCTCGGTCGCGCGCGCATCGCGGATCGCCTCCGCCGTCACGGGCGGCGGGCTCGGCGCGGCGTCGGTGGCAGCCGCACGGGGAACGGGCTGGCTCTCCGTGTCCCGAGCGCCGAGCGCCGGCACGGCGATCGCGAGGGACACACAAGCTCCGAGCGCGGCGGCCCGCGCCCACGGTATTCGTTTCATGGACCTGTCTAGGGACGGACGACCTCGGTCGTGGAGTCAACTGGCGGCTCCGGGCGCACGAAAGAAGCGCCGCCGGGCCGGCGCCCGCATGATCTCATCCCCATGAGCACCCAGGCGAACGAATGACCGATCCGGCCCCTCGGCCCCTGGGGCGAGAGAGCGAAACACGCCACGCCCGGCGGACAGAACCACTAAGCTACCGTTCAGTAGCACTCAACTTCAGACTCGTGCAGTCCGCCTGCCCAGGCCCTGAGGAGCCCCATGCAACTCGCCGCGATCCTCGTGTCGTTGGTCCTCACAGCGGTCGGCGTTGCGCTCATCGGCCGCGCCGTCGCCCACCTCGTACGGTTCGTCAGACTCGGCGCACCCGTACCGGCGGGCAGCCGCACCGACGCCCCCAAGCAGCGCAGCCTCACGCTGGCCAAGGAGTTCGTCGGCCACACCCGGATGAACCGCTGGGGCGTCGTCGGCGTCGCGCACTGGTTCGTCGCCGTCGGCTTCCTCACCCTCGGCCTGACGATCGTCACCGCGTACGGCCAGCTCTTCAAGGCCGACTGGATCATCCCCGTCATCGGCGACTGGCTGCCGTACGAGCTGTACATCGAGTTCATCGCGCTGGCCACGACCGTCGGCATCCTGGTGCTGATCGCGATCCGGCTGATGAACCTGCCGTCCCGGGCCGGCCGCAAGTCGCGCTTCGCCGGATCGACCGCCTGGCAGGCGTACTTCGTCGAGTACGTCATCCTCGTCATCGGCATCTGCATCCTCGTCCTGCGCGGGCTCGAGGGCGTCCTGCACCACGTCGAGGGCTACGAGGCCGGGTACTGGGTGTCGTACCCCCTGGTCGCGGCCTTCAGGGGCCTGAGCGTGGCGACCCTGCAGAACCTGGTCCACCTCTTCGCGATGATCAAGCTCGGGGTGACCATGACCTGGGCGATCACCATCGGCCTCAACACGGACATGGGTGTGGCCTGGCACCGCTTCCTGGCCTTCCCCAACATCTGGTTCAAGCGCGAGGCCGACGGCGACGTCGCCCTGGGCGCACTGCAGCCGATGACCTCGGCCGGCAAGCCCATCGACTTCGAGGACCCGGGCGAGGACGACCAGTTCGGCGTCTCCCAGATCGAGCACTTCTCCTGGAAGGGCCTGCTGGACTTCTCCACCTGCACCGAGTGCGGCCGCTGCCAGTCCCAGTGCCCCGCCTGGAACACCGGCAAGCCGCTCTCCCCCAAGCTGCTGATCATGGCCCTGCGCGACCACGCACACGCCAAGGCGCCCTACCTCCTCGCCGCCTCCGACGAGGCCCGCGCCGAACTGCCGCAGGCAGTACGGGACGAGGCCGAGCGCCCCCTGATCGGCACGCTCGAAGCTGCATCCGACGGCGGCTCCGCCGCGGGCGGCGTCATCGACCCCGACGTGCTGTGGTCCTGCACCACCTGCGGCGCCTGCGTCGAGCAGTGCCCCGTCGACATCGAGCACATCGACCACATCGTCGACATGCGCCGCTACCAGGTCATGATCGAATCCAGCTTCCCCAGCGAAGCCGGCACCATGCTCAAGAACCTGGAGAAGAAGGGCAACCCCTGGGGCCTGGCCAAGAAGCAGCGCCTGGAATGGACCAAGGACGTCGACTTCCCCGTCCCCGTCGTCGGCAAGGACGTCGAAGACCTCACCGAAGTCGACTACCTCTACTGGGTCGGCTGCGCCGGCGCCCTCGAAGACCGCGCCAAGAAGACCACCAAGGCCTTCGCCGAACTCCTCCACATCGCCGGCGTCAAATTCGCCATCATGGGCGGCGACGAGAAGTGCACCGGCGACTCCCCCCGCCGCCTGGGCAACGAATTCCTCTTCCAGCAACTCGGCGCGGAGAACGTCGCCACCCTCAACGCCGCCTTCGGCGAGGACGACGAAGACGACTCCACGAAGAAGCCCAAGGCCGCCAAGAAGATCGTCGCGACCTGCCCGCACTGCTTCAACACCATCGCCAACGAATACCCGCAGCTCGGCGGCCACTACGAGGTCATCCACCACACCCAGCTGCTGCAACACCTCATCGACGAGGGCAAACTCATCCCCGTCACCCCCGTCGAAGGCCTGATCACCTACCACGACCCCTGCTACCTGGGCCGCCACAACAAGGTCTACACACCCCCGCGCGAGATCATCGCCAAGGTCCCCGGCCTGCGCAACGAAGAAATGCACCGCCACAAGGAACGCGGCTTCTGCTGCGGCGCCGGCGGCGCCCGCATGTGGATGGAAGAGCGCATCGGCAAGCGCATCAACAACGAACGCGTCGACGAAGCCCTCTCCCTCAACCCCGACATCGTCTCCACCGCCTGCCCCTTCTGCCTCGTCATGCTCACCGACTCCGTCAACGGCAAGAAGGCCGCATCCGACAGCGGCTCGGCCTCGGGCGGCAAGGCAAAGGAATCCATCCAGGTCGTCGACGTCGCCCAACTGCTGCTGGACGCCGTCAAGTAGCCCCGTACGTACTCGGCCGGCCCTCCCCCTCCCGTGAGGGGGAGGAAAATGCCCGGCGGGGGCGGACGGGACCGCCTACGCTCGCGCAGTGGAGCGACAACGCCCACCCCCTCGGACCCATCCTGCGAGGTCAGCCATCATCACCATCCGCCGTGCCGAGCAAGGTGACTCATCCGCGATAGCCGCCATTCACCAGGCGTCCCGGGCGGACACCATGCCGTATCTGCCGCCGCAGCGCCGTTCGCACGGCGAAGTCACGTACTGGATCCGCGAGATCGTGCTGCCGGAGAGCCACACCCTCGTCGCCGTCCAGGGCGAGGAGATCCTCGGGTACGCCGCGGTGCGCGGCGAGCTGCTCGATCAGCTCTATCTGCGGCCGGACGTCCGGCGGACCGGCATCGGCAGCCGGCTGCTCGGTGCGGCGCGGGAGCACTCCCCGGACGGGCTGACCCTGCACGTCTTCCAACTCAACGTGGAGGCGCGGGCGTTCTACGCGCACCACGGGTTCCGGGTCGTGGGCACCGACGACGGCAGCGGCAACATGGAGAATCTGCCGGCCCTCACCCTGCGCTGGACTCCGGAGCCCGCCGCCCGGTGAAGGGCAGGTGCCGAGCGGCCCCGTCACGGACCGGGGCACTGTTGCCCCTATGGGTGGTTTAGGGCGATTTTTCTGGCTCGGGCGGGAAGTGTGGTCTTCCATGGCGGCGTGAAGGCACGTGAAAGAGGCACCGCCAGGGAGGAGCCGCACCGTGCACGAGCTCGTCGCCGCCCTGCTCGATCCGGACGTCACGGCCCGGGAGCTCGCCGCTCTGCCCCTGCCGCGGACATACCGGGCGGTGACCGTGCACCGTGCGGACGCCGCGCTGTTCACCGGGGTGCCGCACGAGGAGCGCGACCCGCGTGCCTCGCTCCACCTCGACGAGGTACCGGTCCCCGAGCCGGGCCACGCCGAGGTGCTGGTCGCGGTGATGGCCTCGTCGGTCAACCACCACACCATCGCGTCCGCGCTGTTCGAGCCGGAGCCGACGTTCCGCTTCCTGGCGGAGTACGCCCGCAGATCACCGGCCGGGCGGCGGCACGACCTGCCGTACCACGTCCTGGGGTCGGACCTCTCCGGCGTGGTCCTGCGCACCGGCCCCGGCGTCAGCCACTGTCAGCCCGGTGACGAGGTCGTCGCGCACTGCCTCGTGGTGGAGCTGGACGGCCAGGACGACGCGATACGCGCGCCGGCGCAGCGCGTCTGGGGATACGAGACCAACTTCGGCGGGCTGGCGGAGCTCGCGCTGGTCAAGGCCACCCAGCTGATGCCCAAGCCGCCGCACCTGACATGGGAGGAGGCCGCCTGCTGCGGGCTGGTCAACTCCACGGCGTACCGGCAGCTCGTCTCCCACAACGGTGCGGCCATGAAGCAGGGGGACACCGTTCTGATCTGGGGCGCGGCGGGCGGGCTGGGTTCGTTCGCCACGCAGTACGCGCTGGCCGGCGGGGCCACACCGGTGTGTGTGGTCTCGTCGCCGGAGAAGGCCGCGCTGTGCCACGGGATGGGCGCGGACCTCGTCATCGACCGCACGGCCGAGGACTACCAGTTCTGGAAGGCCCTGGAGACCCCCGACCCGGGTGAGTGGCGGCGCTTCGCCCGGCACGTGCGGGACCTCACCGGCGGGGAGGATCCCGACATCGTCTTCGAGCATCCGGGGCGGGACACCTTCGCCGCCTCGGTGTACGCGGTCCGGCGCGGCGGCACCGTGGTCACCTGTGCCTCCACCACGGGCCCCGGGCACCTCTACGACAACCGCTCGCTGTGGACCGGGCTCAAGCGGATCCTCGGTACGCACTTCGCCAGCAACCGGGAGGCGTGGGAGGCCAACCGCCTGGTTTTCAAGGGCCGCATCCATCCGCCGCTGTCCGTCACCCACCCCCTGGAGGCCACCACCGACGCCGTGGCCGCCGTACGGGCGGGCCGCCACCACGGGAAGGTGGGCATCCGCTGCCTCGCGCCGCGGGACGGTCTCGGCGTCCGCGACCCCGAGCTCCGCGAGGACCTGCTGCCGTGGCTCACCCTCTTCCGGGACGGTTGAGCCCCGGAAGAGGGCGCACGGCGCGAGCGTCAGGCGTCGATGCGCACCACGGCCTCGATTTCGACCGCGATGCCGAAGGGGAGGGCCATCATGCCGACGGCGGAGCGGGCGTGCGAGCCGCGCTCGGAGCCGAAGACGTCGGTGAGGAGGTCGGAGGCACCCTCCGCGACCACGTGCTGTTCCTGGAAATCGGGGGCGGACTGCACCATCACGAGCAGTTTGACGAATTCCCGTATCCGGTCGAGATCACCGAGTTCGGCGTTGAGCGCGGAGAGGATGTTCAGCGTGACGAGCCGGGCGGCTTCCTTGCCCTCGTCGATGGTGAAATCCGCGCCCAGGCGTCCCCGGTATTTCACCGAGCCGTCCGGATTCAGCGGGCCGTGACCGGAGACGAAGACGAGATCGCCGACCGTCTTCGTCGGCACGTAATTCGCCAGCTTCGGCAGCAGCGGCGGCAGCGTCAGTCCGAGTTCTTCCAGACGGCGGGATACCTGTCCCATTGCTTCTTTCCCCTCAATCCTGCGTAGGTGAATACGTGGTGGTCATTCGTCGGTCGGTGTGGCGGAGGCCACCGGCGCGGCGGGCGGGGCCGCCTGCGGTGCCTCGGGTTCGGTGGCGGAACGGGCCGTGACGGCCCGGAGGCAGTGGAATGCGGTCAGTCCGGTCAGCGCGAGGACCGCGACCAGGATCGCGAACGACCTGATGTCCGGCGGGATCTTGCTGACGACCAGGGACGAGAAGCTGCCGCCGGCCATCTGGACCGCCCCCAGCAGCCCGGAGGCGGCGCCGGCCATGGCGGGGAAGGAGGTCACCCCGCCCGCCACGGACATCGGGAAGAGGAAGCCGTTGCCGATGGTCACGGCCGTCATCAGCACCAGCAGCGGCCAGGGCGTCTGCGGATCGGTCAGCCCCACCGCCAGCAGCACCAGGGCGCCGCTGGAGAAGATCAGGTGCCCCCGGACGAGCAGCCGGTCGATGGAGTGGCGCTTGACCAGGCGGCGCGAGACGAGGTTACCGGTGATGTACGCGGCGGCGATGCTGATGTAGCAGTAGCCGTTGATCTCGGTGCTCATGCCCAGGCGCTGGAAGATCACCGGTGAGGCGACCAGATAGCCGGTGTAAACGGCGTACCCCACACCGAGGTTGAGGCCGTAGCCCCAGAATTTGCCGCTCACCAGCAGCCGGCGGTAGTTCCCCACCGTCGTGCGCAGCCGCCGTGCGCGGCGTTCCGCGGGCAGCGACTCGGGCACCCGGAGTGCGACGGCGAGCACGGTGACCAGGGCGATCAGCGCGGTCAGGAAGAACGGCGCGCGCCAGGAGAGGTAGGTGGTCAGATAGCCGCCCATGAGCGGGGAGATGGCCGGTGAGGCGCCGACCACCGGCATGATCGTGGTGAAGACGCGGGCCGCGGTCTGCTGGCCGTAGAGGTCGCCGACGATGGCCCGGGCCAGCACGAGACCGGCGCCCGCGCCGAGGGCCTGGAGGAGGCGCGCGCCGGCGAAGACCGCGATGTTCGGGGAGAGGGCGCAGCCGAGCGAGGCCACCGCGTAGAGCGTGAAGCCGCCGATGACGAGCCGCCGCCGGCCGATCGCGTCGGACCAGGGGCCGTAGATGAGCTGGGCGACGAGCAGGCCGACCAGATACGGGCTGAAGGTCGCCTGGACCGCGGAGACGGAGGTGCCCAGGGCGTGGGCGGTCTGTGCCAGGCCGGGGAGGTTGATGTCGGAGGACATCAGGCCGCCCACGCTCAAGGAGATGAGCACCGCGAGAAGTAAGGGCGGGACTTTGGCTTCCGTGGTCTGCATGCATGCCCTTCCGGACGCGGAATGCGCCCCCTGGGCCCGCCGCCTCGATTCCGGGGCGGTGGCCGGCGGTTCGACGTTCGGATCTGAATCCTAGTGATCGCGTGGAGGGGTAAACAGGCTCCTCTCGGACCGTTCCCCCTGATCCGATGGGCGCCGGAATGCGGTACCAACAGCGGCAAGTGCCCTCATTTCACCCCTTGGCGCCTTACCGACAGTAGCTTCAAGCCATGCGCACCTTCATCGTCGATGCGTTCACCGACCGGCCGTTCGCCGGTAATCCCGCCGCTGTGTGTCTGCTGGAGAAGCCGGCCGATGTGGCCTGGATGCAGCAGGTCGCGGCCGAACTCAATTTGTCGGAAACCGCTTTCGTGCACCGTGTCGGGCAGAACTCCTACGGGCTGCGGTGGTTCACGCCGACGGTGGAGGTGGACCTCTGCGGTCACGCCACCCTGGCCACCGCCCATGTGCTCCACACGACGCGGGCCGCCGCCCATGACTCCCCCCTGCGCTTCGAGACGCTGAGCGGGGTGCTCACCGCTCGGCGGCACGGCCTCGGTGACATCACCCTGGACTTCCCGGCGGACCCGCCGACCGCCGAGCCGGTGCCGTTGGGGCTGGCCAAGGCGCTGGGCACCGACCCGGTGTGGACCGGCCGGGCCCGGCACGACCTGCTGGTGGAGCTGGCGGAAGCCACCGCGGTACGGGACCTGGCCCCGGACATCGTCGCGCTGGCCGCCTTCAGCGGCCGAGCGGTCATCGTGACCGCGGCCGCCCCGGCGGACGCCGACCACGACTTCGTCTCCCGGGTCTTCGCCCCGGCCGCCGGCATACCCGAGGACCCCGTGACCGGCGCCGCCCACTGCGTACTGGCGCCCTTCTGGTCCGAGCGGCTCGGCCGGACCGAGCTGACCGGCCTCCAACTGTCGCCGCGCGGCGGCCGGGTGGGCGTCGAGCTGCGCGGTGACCGGGTGACCCTGCTGGGGCAGGCGGTGACGGTGTTCAACGGGGAGCTGAGTACGAGGGGTTCGACGGCGAGCTGACGCGGTACGGCGGCCGGCCCGACGACGTGCGCCCCGCTTCCCGGTACGGCCGGGAAGCGGGGCGCGGGAACGAGACGAGCGGCGGATCCTCAGGGGCGGATGAGCACCTTGAGGGCCTCGCGTTCGGCCATGGCCTTGTAGCCGTCCGGGACGCCGTCCAGCCCGACGGTGCGGTCGAAGATCGCGGACGCGTCGAGACGCCCGGACAGCACGTCGGGGAGGAGCTCGGGGGCGTAGGCCCGGGCCGGGGCGACGCCGCCGGCGAGGGTGACGTTGCGGCGGTAGAAGCGCCGTGCGTCGACGCCGTCGCCGTCCTGGGGCACGCCGACGTAGCCGACGGCACCGCCGGGGCGGGCCATGTCCAGGGCGTCCCGCAGGGCCGCGCCGGTCCCGACGCACTCCAGCACCGCGTGCGCCCCGTGGCCGCCGGTGAGCTCCTTGACCCGCTCGACGGCCTCGGTGCCGCGCTCCGGCACCACCTCCACGGCGCCGAACCGCCGCGCGAGGTCCGTCCGCGCGGTGTGCCGGCCGAGGACGATGATGCGCTCCGCGCCCAGCCGGGAGGCGGCCAGCACGCCGCACAGGCCGACCGCGCCGTCCCCCACCACGGCGACCGTCCGGCCCGGGCCGACCTGCGCGGCGCGGGCCGCGTGGTGCCCCGTGCACAGCACGTCGGACAGGGCCAGCACCGCCGGCACCCGGGGGTCGTCCGGCTCCATCGGGAGCGGGAGGAGCGTGCCGTCGGCCTGCGGGACGCGGACCGCCTCGCCCTGGCCGCCGTCCAGCTCCCCGCCCCAGAACCCGCCGTTCAGGCAGGAGTTGGGCAGCCCGTCCCGGCAGAACTCGCAACGGCCGTCGGACCACTTGAAGGGCGCGAGGACGACGTCTCCGCGGCGTACCGAGGTGACCTCGGCGCCGGTCTCCTCGACCACGCCGATGAATTCGTGCCCGAGGCGCACCCCGTCCGGGTTCGGCGGCATCTTCCCGTAGCGCCACAGGTCGCTGCCGCAGATCGCGGCGTGGGTGACCCGCACCACGGCGTCGGTCGGCCGGTCGATCCGGGCGTCGGGCACCTCCTTCACCTGGACGTCCCCTGCCCCGAACATCACTGCTGCCCGCACGGTCGTACTCCTGGATTCGCTCGACGAGGGCCGGTCCGGCCCGGTACGGCTCGGGGGTCACGCACGGCGCGCTAGGCGTGGACGGTCCACTCGCGGCGCCGGAGTTCGGCCGTGAGTGTGTCGGCCGAGCCGTCCGCCACCAGGAGTTCCGCCAGTCCGGCGGAGCCGTCCGTGGCGTGCTCCAGGCGGACGTCCTCGATGTTCGCCCCCACCGCCGAGGCGGCGGAGAGCAGTCGGGCCAGCTCACCCGTCCGGTCGCGCAGGACCACCCGAACTGATCTGTACGCTACGGCAGTTCCGCCGTGTTTGCCGGGGATCCGGGCATATCCCGCGTTGCCTCGTTCGAGCAGCGCGGTCAGCTCCGCCGGGGCCGGCTCGCGCAGCGCGCGGCGCACGGCGTCCAGGTCGCCGGCCAGCCCGTCCAGCACGGCCGCCACGGCCTCCGCGTTGGTCGCCAGGATGTCCGTCCACAGTCCGGCGTCGCCCGCGGCGATCCGGGTGACGTCGCGCAGCCCCTGGCCGGCGAGCCGCAGTGCCACCTCTTCCCCGTCGTCCAGCCGGGCCGCCAACAACGTGGCGAGGAGGTGCGGGACGTGGGAGATGAGCGCGACGGCGTGGTCATGGGCCTCGGCGTCGAGGACGACCGGCGTCCCGCCGCACAGCCGGACCAGTTCCAGCGCCCGCCCCAGCACGGCCGGTTCGGTCGCCGGGTCGGGCGTGAGCACCCAGGGCCGGCCCTCGAACAGCTCGGCCCGGGCCGCCAGCGGACCCGAGCGTTCCCGCCCCGCCATGGGGTGTCCGCCGACGAAGGAGGCCAGGTCACCGCCGCGGGCCGCGATCTCGTCCAGCGGCGGCCCCTTCACGCTGCCGACGTCGGTGTACGCCCGCGCCAGACCGTTCTTCTGGTGCTCCTCCAGGACACCGGCCACGCTCCCGGGCGGTACGGCGAGCACCGCGAGGTCCACCGGTCCGGGCGGTGCGCCGGCCGTCCCGGCGCCCAGCGCGGCGGCGGTGCGGGCCGCGGCGCCGTCCCGGTCGATGAGATGCGTGGTGATGCCCCGCGCCGCCAGGGCGAGGGCGACGGAGGTGCCGATGAGCCCGGTGCCGACGACGGCGACGGTGCGCAGTGCGTTCGCGGTCATCTACTGTCCCCGGGTGATCCGCTGGATGATGTGCGCGGCCAGCCGGCGCACCCCTTCCTCGATCCGCTCGGGCGTCAAATAGCTGGCCGACAGCCGTAGTTGCCGCTCTCCGCCGTCGCCCAGGTAGAAGTAGCTCATCGGGGTCCAGATGACGCCGTGGTCGCGGGCCGACTCCTCCAGGAAGGCGTTGTCGGCGGCGAACGGCAGGGTCAGGACGAGGAAGAACCCGCCGTCCGGCACGTTCCACCGCACCCCCCACCGGTCCTGCGGCAGGTGGCGCGCGAGGGCGGCCAGCAGCGCCTCCATGTTGCCGCGGTAGAACTCGATGAGGTCCTTGTTGGCGTCGCGCAGCCGGCACCCGTGGGCGAGCAGCATGCCCCCGATGGCCGCCTGGGCGATCGCCGGGGTGTTCACCGTGACCATGCTCTTGATCTTGGACAGTTCGTCGGCGAGCAGGGTGCGCTCGCCGTTCTCACCGATGACCGGCTGGTCGGCGATGACGTAGCCGACCCGGGCACCCGGGAAGCAGGTCTTGGCGAACGAGCCGAAGTAGATCACCCGGTGCCGGGTGTCCAGGGACTTCAGGGTGGGCCGCTGCTCCCCGGTGCGGCTGAAGAACCCGTACGGGTTGTCCTCCAGAAGCAACAGGTCCTCCTCCGCCGCGAGATCGAGCAGCGCGTGCCGCTTCTCGGTGGGCATGGACGCCCCGGAGGGATTGGCGAAGTCGGGGATCACGTACACCGCGCGCGGCCGCTTGCCCCGGGCGCGGAGCTCCCGGACGGTGGCGCGCAGGGCGTCGAGGTCCAGACCGGTGGCGTCCTCGGGCACCGGGACGGTCGCGGCGTCCAGCAGCCGCGCGGCGCCCGTGATGCCGACGTAGCCGGGGTCGGTGACCAGCAGGACGTCGTCCGGGCCGGCGATCAGCGCCCGCAGGACCAGGAGCATCGCCTCCTGGCAGCCGACGGTGACCACGACGGCCGACGGGTCGGTGTGGATGCCGTCGTCGTGCGCGATCGTCCGGGCCACCAGGTCGTGGATCTGGCCGTTGGTGCGCCCGTACTGGAACAGCGCGGTGCGCACCTCCTCGGGTGAGCGGCCGAGGTCCTGCTCCAGGTGACGCGTGTAGGTGTCGAGGTAGCCGCCGATCCGGTCCACCTCGAAGAACCCGTCGTAGGGGCGGCCCGGACCGAACGAGATCGCCTCGGGGTACCGCAGCGTGACCTCGTTGAGGAAGTTCATCACCTCGAGCAGCGGGTCCGAGAGGGACGAGTGCAGATCGGCCGGCCTGAGCTCGGCGTCCGGTCCGGGCCGCGGCATTACGCCTGCTCCTGCCAGAGCACCGGGCAGAAGTCCGGGTCCTGGTAGTCGGGGTTGCCGTTCGCGTCCTTGCGGACGAGGACGTCGTTGTTGTAGACGACCCGCTCGCCGGTGGAGATCTCGAACGGCCGCCACTGGTTCGTGCGGTCCTGGAGGTGGAACGAGATCGCCCGGCGCGGGCGGTCGCTGCGGTTGAGCCCGCTGCCGTGGTAGGTGCGGCAGTGATGGAAGCTGATGTGCCCCTTCGGGATGACGACGGGCACCTTGCGGACCGTCTCGTTGTTGAAGGCGGCGTTCTCCTCCAGCATCTCGTCGAGTTCGGAACGGTCCCGCTCGGCGAAGTGCTTGGTGGTCGCGTCGTTGCCGCCGATCTCCTTCCACCGGTGGCTGCCGTCGACCATGGTGATGGTGCCCATCTCCTCGTCACAGTCGTGGAAGGGGATGAAGGCGGTCAGCATCTCGTCGGAGGTGCAGGTCTGCCAGTAGTGCCGGTCGAAGTGCCAGGGCACGATGTTGCCCTCGTCCTCGGGCCGCGGCGGCTTGTAGATCAGGGTGCTGTTCCACAGCCGTATCTGGCTGGTCTCCGCGATGCGCGCGGCGACCGCCCCGATGAGCGGCTTGGACAGGATGCTCCGGATCGTGTCGTCCTCGTAGAAGATGTAGTCGTTGTGCCGGTGGACGTCGCCCTTCTCCGGCTCCCAGTACGCCAGCCGCGGCGGCCGGACCGGGAGGGTCCGGTCCCGGTGACCGGCGTAGAACCGCTCACTGGCCTCCACGAGCGTGTCGACCTCGTCGTCGGTCAGCAGCTTCTTCGACAGGTACCAGCCGTGCTCCTGGTAGAACTGCACGTCGTCGTCGGAGGGCAGCAACGCCCGGTCGTGGTCGCTGAGCTGGAACGGCTCGGTGGTCATCATGGTCCTTTCCGAAGATCCGGGTCCTCGTACGATTCGTTCGGTGCCGCCGCGGCCGGGCCGCGGGCCAGCAGCTCCGGGCCGAGGGCGGCGAGGGAGGGTCGGCCGGCCAGCGCCATGGCGTCCTCCAGTTCGTCCCGCAGCAGGGTGAGCACCTCGCGCGCCCCGGCCTCTCCGTCGGCGGCCAGTCCCCACAGCACGGGTCTGCCGACGAAGACCGCCCGGGCACCCAGCGCCAGCGCCTTCAGCACGTCGGTCCCGTGCCGGATGCCCCCGTCGAGGAACACCGGGCAGCGGCCGCCGACCGCCGCCACGACCTCCGGCAGCGCGTCCAACGTGGCGACGGAGCCGTCGAGTTGGCGGCCGCCGTGGTTGGACACCACGATCCCGTCGATGCCGAGCCCGGCGGCGCGGGCCGCGTCCTCGGCGGTGAGGACGCCCTTGAGGACGAGCGGCAGCCGGGTCTGCTCCCGCAGCCAGTCCAGGTCGGACCAGCTCAGCGAGGGGTCGATGAAGGCGTCGGCGTGCCGGGCCAGGGCGGAGCTGCCGTCCTGCCGGTCGTGCAGGAATCCGGTGACCTCGCCGTCCAGGTTGCGGGCGGCGATGCCCGGGGGCAGGTGGAAGCCGTGCCGCACCTCGCGCAGCCGTCTGCCGAGCCGCGGGGTGTCCACGGTGAGCACCAGCGCGCGGAACCCGGCGGCCTCCGCGCGCCGCACCACCGTGCGCAGCACGTCCCGCCGGTGCAGCCAGTAGAGCTGCAGCCAGAGCGGTCCGGTGGCCTCGGCGGCGAGGTCCTCGAAGGTCCGGCTGGCGAAGATGCTGACAATGGTCGGAACCCGCAGCCCCGACCCACCGGCGGCCCGCACGGTGGCCACTTCGCCGTCCGCACAGGCCAGTTGGTGGTAGGCCATCGGCGCGACACCCAGGGGTGCGCCGATGGGATCCCCCAGCACCGTGGTCGACAGATCACACCGGGAGACATCGGCCAGCACCCGGGGCCGCAGACGGACCTGACGGTACGCGGCGCGGTTGGCCCGAACGGTGCTCTCCGTACCGGCGCCGCCCTGGAAGTAGTGCCATGTCGCGGCGGGCAGCCGGTCCTTGGCGAGCGCGGCGTACCCGCCGACGGTCAGCGGCCGGGGGGCGGCGTCGGTGGCGGTGGCGGGGTCGGTGGCCGTGGCGGGGTCGGTGCCAGGGACTGGATCGGTGCCAGGGACTGGATCGGTGCCGGTGCCGGTGACTGGATCGGTGCCGGTGTCAGTCATTGAGCGCCGGTGAGGGCCTGGGCCCGCTCGACCGCCTCGTAGAGGCCCTTGATGTTGCCGCTGCCGAAGGTCTGCGCGCCGCGCCGCTCGATGAGTTCGAGGAAGAACGTGCCGCGGGCGTGCGGCGAGCGGGTGAAGATCTGGTACAGCAGCCCCCAGTCGTCGCGGTCGGCGAGCACGCACAGGTCGCGCAGCACCTCCAGGTCGCCCCCGAGGGAGCCGACCCGGCCCTCCACCGCGTCGTAGTACGTGGCGGGCGTGTGCAGGAATTCCACCCCCTGCGCGGCGATGTGCGGTACGGCGGCGGCGATATCCGACGTACCGAATGCCAGATGCTGCACGCCGGCGCCGCCGTGCGCGTCGAGGAAGGTGTCGATCTGCCCCGGCTTACGCCGCACATCGGGCTCCAGGAACGTCAAGGTGACGGCCCCGGACGGGCTGCGCACCACCTTGGATTCCATCGCCTGGTCCCCGACTTCGATGAACTCCTCAAACGCCTCGTCGAATCCGAGACCCTTTTCGTAAAAGGCCACGGTTTTGGCGAGTTCACCGGCCGGAAGGCACACGGCGAAATGATCGAGCGAATGCAACTGCGCTTCGCCGCCGGCGATCTGCGCGCCGGCCTCCGCATCCGCATCCGTCCACCGCAGCCGAGGATGCGGCAACTGCCGGCCCGCGTCCGCGTACTGCACGAAGGTGTGCACGGTGTCCCCGAAGGCTCTGACCGCGGCGGACACGGCAACGGAGCCGTCCTCGTACTGGACCTCGGCCGGCTCGGCCACCACCTCCGCCCCCCACTCGACGGCCCGCCGGAACACGCCCTCGGCGTCCCCGGTCCGCAGCGCGATATTGGCCACGCCGTCACCGTGGCGCGCCACATAGCGGGCCACCGGCCCGTCGGCGGTCAGATCGGAGGTCATCAGGAGGCGAATGTCCCCCTGCCCGAGAAGAATGGACCTGCGGTCCGCGAGCCCGGTTTCCGGACCCCCTTCGGCTAACGTTTCGAACCCGAATGCGGTGCGGTAGTAATAGGCGGCTTGCCGGGCATCCCCGACATGGAATTCGACATGGCTGACGGTGTAGTCGCTCAACGGGACCCCCGCTGTTTGTATGGCGAGATACGGCCCACCGGCCGCCTATATCGGGCAGCCGGCCGAACCGAAAGAGCGAAACAAAATTAACCGCTGGTTGACACCTGACAGAACACACCTTCGGAGACTTGCGGTTCCTCGATCGTCACCGGCCGCTGCTCCGATGGTCGCCCGCCGGGCCGCCGCCGGGCGCCACCCACCTCGGCCCCAACCACCCGAAAATGCCGCGCGGGTGGCCGTACGGCCCGGCCCGCAGCCTGTCCGGCTGCGGGCCGGTCCCCCGATCGTCACCGGCACCCGCTCCGATGGTCGCCGGGCACGCCCCTCAGGTGCCAACCATGCCGACGGTCAACTACCCGAAAATCCCGTGCTGGTAGGCGTACAGCCCGGCCCGCAACCGGTCCGGCTGCCCGATCTTCCGCATGGCCTGCGTCAGATGCTTCTTGACGGTGGCCTCCGCCAGGAACAGCTCCGTGGCGATCTCCGCGTTGCTCAACCCCCGCGCGAGCTTGCCCAGCACCGCCCGCTCCCGCTCGGTCAGACTGGCCTCGGCCGGACTGGGCCCGTCGATCGCCAGCGTCAGCTCGACCGGCTGCACCTTGGGCGCCGGCAGGAACACCGCACCGCCCAGCGCCACGGTCGTCACCGCGCGAATGATCTGCTCCTCATCCACCGCCGGATCGATGCATCCGTGCACGCCCCCCGTGAGGACCTGCGAGACCTCCACACTGGTCTCCGCGGGGTGCAGCAGTATCGCCTTCGCCCCCGGCGCCCCGTTCACCGACACCAGCCGCTGCGCGGCCGCCGCATCCGCGGTCAGCCCCTCCCGCGTACCGACGAGGATCACCTCGGGCTGCTCCTCGCGCGACGCCTCAACAGCCTTCTTCGGATTCCCGAAACTACTGACCACGCGTAACTCCGGCGCCGCCGTCAATATCGACCGCAACCCGGCCCGCGTCACCGACTGCTCCGCCACCAACATGACCCGTACGACGGGCCGGGCTAACGACTCGCCCGGCACCCCCGGCGCACCAGGCGCCCGGTAGGCGTGAACGCCCCCGCCGTGCCCGTGAGCGCTCTCATAGGAGGCATGAAGACCTCCCCCGTGCCCCTGACCGTGAAGACTCCCACCACCGGGCCCATGAACACTCCCGCTCCCACCCCTGCGGTCGCCGACGCGCTCCCGCTCAGCCGCCCGCTCCCGCTCCCTCACCTGCTCTTGACCGCTTACCTGCTCTTGACCGTTTACCTGCCCTTGACCGTTCGCTTGCCGTTGACTGCTCGCCCACTCTCGGCCGTCCACCTGCGCCTGGCCGTTCACCTGCGCTAACTGCCCTGCCTCCAGCACCGTGATCCCCCGTTCCTTCAGAGAACGTCTCTCGCCTCAGAACAATGTCGTCGAGCCGGTCAAACAGGACTGTAAGCCCGAATCGCCTCCGAACTCCCGGCTCGCCGTTCACCATTGAGCAAAAAAACGACCGGTGCGTCGGTGCTTACTGGGAGCTATATGGGGAGGTCAGGAGGGTGGTTGCCCGGGTCACCAATTGACCTTTGGTCAGGCGGAGTTGTGGTGCCGGACGGCGCCGGGGCAGGCCCGCCACGCCGCATCCGCTCGACGAGGTCGCTCTACGCCAGAGCACTGCATCGACGCGTTTCCGCACGCACCCACTGACCGCTTCGCAATTCACATGAGCATCAGAGGAAACACCATGACTGGCCTGGTGATCGATCCGACAAATGACAGTGCCCAGGCGTTCGCCTGGGCACTGTCATTTGTTGTGGGGATACTTCAGGGCTACGCGATGAACAGCCCGATGACAGTCAGGGCGATTGTCGCAATCGAGATGAACGCAGCACCTCCCCCACCCCAGCAGGCGAGAGGGCTTGCCCCGAGCTGCGCGGCGAAGAGTCCCGTAACGATGCCGACAAGCGCGGCGAACAAAGTGGCTACAACGACCCAAATGGCCATGTCATGCGAGCCGCTCAACGCGAGTCCCTTCCGATTCGGGAAGGGCGGCCGAATGAGCGTGGGGGCAGGCTCAACCGAGCCGCCCTGATATCAAGGGTGGCTTCGCATCGCCCTGTTTGAAGGTGGGAGCGATGGGTTGAGCACTGCTGGCCGACTCAGCAAAACTCAGCGATCCCCTCGGGTTCCCTCGCCCCAGGCTCGCGCTGTCGTCAGCGCCCTGCGGGGTTGGTTGCCGCGGTAGATCGGCGTCTCCATCAGGCTCTGCGAGGTCGCCTTGCCGGCGCGACTGACCAGAGCTCTGGCGCTGAAGCTCTCAACCTCCAAGCGCAGTAAGGATTTTATCACCGGCTGTGAGCAGCCGTGTCGATGCCGCCGCGGGACGCGGCGCTGCCGGCCGGGCGGTGGGTCACGTCGTCGCGGCTCTGGACCTGTCCGATCTGCCAGCCCTTCTCCTTACGGGACTTCCCGGCCACACGAATGCTGCGCCCCGCCGTCGGAGAAGGAAACGGGAAACAGCATCGATCGCCTTGTTCGTCCGGGAGGAGTTGCCGCACGCTTTCGTGCAGCACCACCTCGCCCGGACGGATGGGTTTGGGAGGTTCCCGTGGCACAGCCGTCCACCGAGTTCGGCGAGGAACTGAGGAAGCGTCGTCTTGAAGCTGGACTGAGCCTCACGGCCTTGTCCGGCGCTGTGCATTACAGCAAGGCGCAGTTGAGCAAGGTTGAACGAGGTATCAAGGCACCCAGTCGTGACCTCGTTCGGCTGTGCGACGCCGCGCTCGGTGCTGACGGAGCACTGATTTCCCTGGTCACCCAGGCTGCTGCTGACACACCTGTCGAACCGGTGCCAGGCCAAGTCAACGAGGAGGACTGGATCATGCAGTTGTCGCCGGACGGCCCGAACCGCTTCCAGCCCATGGGCCGACGAGAGGTGGTGAGCGCCGGTGTCGCCTCGCTGATGACATGGCGGTCGGACGGAGCGGGCCAGGCCTCCACTGCCGCGGGTGCCGGCATGCTGGAAGCCTCCCGCTCGCTGTTCACGCACTACCGGAGACTCGGCCAGACTGTGGAGCCCGGCCTTTTGCTGCCGGTGCTGATCGCGCAGACGCACACCCTTCGGGAACTGTCCGCTCAAGCCGATGCCGCCACCCGCCGGCAGTTGCTGGCACTTGGCTCCCGGTACGCCGAGTACGTCGGCTGGCTGGTGCAGGAAACCGGGGACGAGCGTGCGGCACTGTGGTGGACACAGCGCGCGGTCGATCTGGCAGCCGCCGGTGGTGACCAGGCACTGGCCGGCTACGCACTGGTCCGCAGGGCGTTGGTCACGTTGTACCGGGATGACGCCGAGCAGACGATCGCCCTGGCCCGCCGCGCACAGAGCGGCACGCTGCCACCACGGATCCGAGGGCTGGCCGCACAACGCGAAGCGCAAGGGCACGCACTCGCGGGCGATCTCCATGCCTGTCTGTGTGCCCTGGAACGTGCTCGTACGCTCCTCGCTCGCCCGCACGACGGTTCCGACGAGCCGGTGATCGGCACCATGCACCTTCCCGACCCGGTCAGCATGGTCACCGGCTGGTGCCTGGTCGACCTCGGTCGGTCACGGGAAGCGAGCGAGGAACTCGACCGACAGCTCGCCCTGGTCGGCCAGGACGCGGTGCGTACGCGGGTGCGGTATGGGGTACGCCGCGCCCTCGCCTATGCCTCGGCCGGCGAGATCGACCACGCATGTGCGCTGACGACGCCGCTGCTCGACGGCGTGGCGGCGGTGCGCTCAGCGACCGTCACCACCGATCTGCAACGCCTTGCCCGGGTCCTGGCTCGCCATTCGGACCAGCCGTCGGTCCGTCGGCTGTGGCCGCGGCTCGGCACGTTGTCGCGTTCGGCCACTTCCTGAGGGAGACATCACCGTGAGCAAGGTCTTCATCAACTACCGCACAGGCGACGGGGAAAAGACCGCCGCCCTGATCGACCAGGAGTTGTCGCGTCGCTTCGGCCGGGAGCACATCTTCCGTGCGTCGAAGTCCATCACCCCCGGCGAGACCTACCCCGAGGCCCTGTTGGCAGCCCTGCACCGCAGCTCCCTCTTCTTGGCTGTGGTCGGACCGGACTGGACGAACTTCCGCGTCCGGCTTCAGGACCCGGAGGACTGGGTGCGCCGGGAGATCGAGGAGGCATTCAGGTGTGAACTCCCGGTCGTTCCCATCCTGGACGGCCGGAAGACGAACCGGCTCAACGCGGTCGACCTGCCGCCCGAACTGGCACGGCTCGCCGACCTCCAGTCCATTCCCTTCGACACCCACGACGTCGAGACAGGTGTCAGGCGCATCGGTGATCTGGTGGCCGAGATGGTCCCAGAACTGCACGACCTGGCACCGGTCGACAAGACACCGCCCCCATCGGGCACCATCACCAACTCGATCAGGGACGTGGGCGGAACAGCCGTACAGGGTCGTGACTTCACCGGAGACGTCGGCGTCGTCGTGAAGGGCTCCCATGGCCCCGTCCATGCGGGCAACGGCCACATCTATCAGAACTCCCGCCATGTCTCGGGCGACCGGCACATCTCGGGGAGCGGGATGACGTACCTCGAGGGCGGGGACATCCACGGAAACATCCAGCATCGGTTCGGTGAGCCGGATCGACGCGAGGACGACAGCCGGTGAATCAGTACAGCAGCACACGCGTCGAGAGCCCGCAGGGTTTCACCCATACGGGTCCCGGCCACATTTATGTCCACTACGGCACCCCACCACAGGACTCGGACAAGCCGGCCTTCCGGCAGATGGCCGAAGACCAATTCAGCTGGTTACGGCGTGTGTTGGTCGCCCCGTCCAACATGGGAAAGGCCCGTTCCACCCTCGCCGACACCGGCACCGTCATCCTGGACGGCGCCCCGGGCAGCGGCCGAATCTCCGCGGCACGGGTTCTTCTGCGCGAATACCACCAGGACAGCGGTGTCTTCCATGAACTTCTCCCCGGCGAAGAAGGCGAACTGTCCCTCCACGACCCGGCTCTGGTCGAAACCGGTGACCAGTTGCTACTGGACCTCTCCACCGCCGACGACCAGCAGTGGCGCGCGGCACGGTCCCATCTCCCCGCCCTCCGCAAGACCGTCCACGACCAGCAGGCACATCTTGTCGTCGTCATGCCGCACGACGGCCCGCTCGACCCGGACCTCCAGTACTACCGGGTCGAAATCGAGCCTCCGCCCGGCTCCCACGTTCTCAGGCGGCACCTCCGTATGCACGGCGTGCCGTACGAGCAGTACAGCCGGCCCGATGTCACCGTCACCGAGTTCCTGAGCGAACCAAGGCCGATGCGGGAGATCGCGGACTTCGCCGATCTGGTCCGCCGCGCCCGCGAGAGAGCTCTGCCGGACGAAGGGTTCGCACAATGGTGCGCGACAGCCAAGAGCGCACGGAACGACCGGCGAAAGGAAGTCGCCGAGCTCGTCGCCCGGTTGCCAGAGGCTCCTCAGCGTGCACTGCTGATCACCGTCTCCATGCTCCACGGCGCACACGCAGACGTGATCCACTGGGCGGCCCAGTCCCTGCTGCGTACTCTCGGCTCTCCCTCAGATGGCCTCCCGCTGCTCCAGCACAAGGACCTAGCCGAGCGGCTCAAGGAGATCTCGGCCGATACCGGGCCGGCCGGACACGTGCGGTTCGTGGAGCTGGATTACGACTCCGCGGTCCGCGCACATTTCTGGGACCACATGCCTGATCTGCGGCCCCACCTCGGCAGTTGGGCCGCGGATGTCGTGGATCTCAACGATCCGCACGTCACCCCGGCCGTTCGCGAGGACCTGTTGGCGCGTATGGCCGGTCAGTACCTGCGCACCGGGCGCGGGGACGGACTGGCATCTTTTGCCGAGGAATGGAGTTCCGCGTCGGCGAGCCGGGGGCGGCTGGAGGCCGCTGTCCAGGCGCTCACCTGTGGTCTCAACGATCCGGCGCACGGCAGGGCCTTCCGTGAACGGATCTATCACTGGTGTGCCTACCGGCGCCTCACGGGAAAGTTCGCGCAGGTACTCGTCCAGGTCTGCTCCGACGTCCTCGCGGCCAGCCATCCGGATCAAGCCCTCCTCCGGCTGTATTACCTGGCCCGTCTCGAGCGCGACACCGCGCGTGCCCTGCAAGCGTTGGGTGACCTTGTGGCAAGCAGCCGCCGGCTGCACCGAAGGCTCCTCAACCGCCTGGCACAATCCGCCCTGTCCCCGCCCGACCTCGGCATCTTCCTGCTCGCCTGCGATCCGGTGTTGCTGACGGACCCCGCCGACGCCCCCCGCGCTCTGGTCGAGGAAAACGTGGTACAGCGCGCCCTGACCACCTGTTGGCATGCGGTACTGGCCAAGTCGCCGAGGGCAACGTGGCAGCCGTACTCGAAGCGCTGGCTCCAGTGCGCGGCCGACACCGGACACCGTGGTGCGCTGCTGCTCGATGTCCTCGTCAGCGCGGCCGAGCGGTGCACAGAGGGACGGGGTGCCGTGTTCGCCGCCCTGTACGCAAGCGCCCGCGAAGCCGAGCGCACTGCTTCGGGAGGCTCCACGTGCGCCACCGAAATCACCGAACTCCTACTCCACAAGATCAGCGTGGCTCAGGGCCTCGGCCCGGCCACCCCGCCGCCAGCATCAGCCAGGGGGACCCAACCGTGACGACCGCGCAACGGACGACAACCGTTTTCCTCACCGTCTTGTGCGGCCTTCTCCTGTCCATCGTCGGCCTTACGCAACAGTGGCCCACATGGAAATGGACGACGCTGGCCGCTCTCCTCCTCGTCGTTCCCGTCGCGGCCTTCCGGATCGCTTCACTGCGCCGCGGCTCCCTTCCGGTCAGCTTCGAAGAACAACTGACGGCCTCCCCCGTGGAACGCACGGAATGCCACGTCAACCAAGTGAGGCTGCCCAGCCTTTGGGACGACTACCACTTCGTCTTCTCGGCGACCGTACGGTGGTATCTCGTCGCCTCACCCGAAAGCGCCTCCGTGCTGAATCCGGCGGGACTCGCCGTCGAAGCGGTCCTGAACCGTGCCCGAACCATCACGGAGAAACGAGAGCCGGGCCAAGCTTCACTCGTCCAGCACGAGCTCAGTGGTGCCCTCAGCCGTATGTGCCCGGACCCCACCGGACACCTCCAGGCCATGGCGGAAAACATCAGCCTCACCCTGGTCGAACAGGACCAGGAGCGCTTGGACAGACTCGCCAAAGTACGTAAGGAAAAGGCGGTCTGGGAGCACCAGCGCAAGTACGAGCAGAGCAAGCGCCAGTACCTGGGCGAGGACGTGCTGAAAGACACCGGCAGTGCGGTGGTCTGGTGGCTCGCCAAGAACGACGAGCACGTGGAAAAGACGGTGGCGGACCTTGCCCTGCTCGCACAGCTCACGTCCGCGGCCAACGACACCGACATCCCCGAGCGCCTGCACACCCTCGTGTCGAGCCAGCTGGGCGAACCGGCCACCCCGGAAATCCTGGCGGACGACCCCGCGCCCACTCCGCGGGAACGGACGGCTGCGGACCATCTCTCCAGCTTCTTCGACGCCATGGGCTTCACGGAGGGAGACATTCGGCGGCCGATGCTGGCCAAACAGTTCTCCGACATCATCAAGCAGCAGAACCGCCACGAGCCAGCCGAGGACCTGCTACGCCGATTCGATCCCCCGGCGACCTTCACACCGCACAACGGCGAAGAGTCGAATCCCCACACCGAGGAGCGCGATGAGCCGCCCGGGACCCCACTCATGTAAGAGAAGCTGACGAACAGCGAGTTGGCCGCCCTCGCGATTTCGTGAGGGCCCGCCACCAGGAGACCCTGCAGTTCAGACAGTCTTTCGAGATTCATCGGCAGGCTGTCAGTACCGGAAGTCAAATGAGCGTCATGAGCCGCGCATGGCGACTCTGCCAACCGGCACACCGCGGCACAGCGATCCGGCAAAAGACCGCTACAAACTGGTGGCTGATGGAAACGTCAGTGCACGACGGCACTCTGGCTACAAAACCGCTTCCAGAAGAAACCGACTCGGCCTGCCGGACCACGACACATAGAGTCCGTCCCGAGCGCGGGTGCAAGCCACGAACAACAGACAACGCTCCGCCAGCAAGTCGGCCTCGTGCTGAAGACGGTCGACGTCCGACGGAGTCACCGCTTTGGGGAACGGCAGGGCTCCATCGTGCACACCGATGACAGCGACGCATCGGTATTCAAGGCCCTTGAAGCCGTGCATCGTGCCTATGCTGACGGCGTCCGCAGCGACCTGCGCGTCCCCACGCAAGCGGACAACCGGGACACCGGCTGCCGTGAGAGCTTCGGCCGCCTGGTCACACGTCTTGTTGAAACGAGCGCTCACGCCGATCTCGGCGGACGGAATGCCGCTGTCCAGCCAGCCACGGACACGCGTGACCAAAGCCTCCAGCTCGGCGCCCGGGGAAGGAGCCGCGTAGGTCTCAGGCCCCTGGCCGTGCAACGCCGAGCGGTAGCCGAGCAGCGTCTCGTGGTGGCTGTCGTCCGCCAGCTCCGCGAACGGGCGACCATGCAGGAGAGCGGTGGACCAGCTGAGGATCTCGTGCGTGGAGCGGTAGTTCCGGCGCATCTTCGTCGAGCGTCCAGTGACCTTGATGCCGATGGCCTTCAACGACACCTTCGTGTCATAGATGCGCTGGTGCGGGTCACCCGCGATGAACAGATCGTCGGGCCGCGCCGGCGCTGCGGCCCGCAACAGCCGCCACTGCGCGGGATGCAGGTCCTGAGCCTCGTCGACAACGACATGCCTGTAGTTCGGACCGGACGCCTCCAGCAGATCCGCCGCCTCGGCACAGGTGCCGAGATAGGTACGCAACCCCTCCGCGGCGAGGCGGCTCGTGAACTCTTCGACCGTGCGCCACACCGCGGAACGGCTCCTGACAGACAGGGCGCTCCCCCGCCCTTTCCGATCGGCCGCCTCATACTCCTCGCAGGTGCGCAGGTTCTGCGCCAGGATGACGTGCTTGTACTCCTGGGCGAGGAACTGGGCGGTTCCGGTGAACCCAGTGGCCCGAGCGGCCTGCGCCCAACGGGCCTGCTCCTCATCGCCACGTAGTGGCCGCCGCGACGTCGACACGACACGGCCCGCGAAGGCGTCGACGGTCATGATGTCCACCCGGTCACGCAGCGCCTCCTCCTCGACCAGGGCCGCAAGTCCGGCGCGCAGGGCCGCGACGAGCGCATTGGTGTACGTGGTCAGCAGGACGCGGTCTCCGTCGCGCAGGTGCCGCAGCAGATGGCGTACCCGGTGCAGCGCGACCACGGTCTTGCCCGTACCGGGGCCTCCGGTGACTTGGGCCGGTCCGGAGTACGAGGCCCGGTAGGCCACCTTCCGCTGGGAGGGATGCAGGAAGACGCGCCACGCCTCGAAGGGCTTGTCGAGGATGTCGCGGAGTTCGTCGGAAGCGGTTACCAGGGCGATCCGGGTACGCGAGCGGTGAATGGCGGTCTCGTAGTCGGCGGTGTCGACCGGCTCGGCGGATCGATCGGCAAGGTTGACGGCGACCACCTCTCGCCACACGTCCTCCACGGTGAACCCGGCGGCCAGGTACTCCAGCACCTCCCGCTGATCCTGCGGGAAGAACGGCGCGAACGCCTCCAGCTGCTCCGAAGTCGTCAGGACACGGGCCTGGCGGAGAGTTGTGCCGTCGACGCCGAGAGCCGCCAGGTCACCGTCGGAGAACTTGGCGAAGAGTCGTTCCTCGGGGGCGGGCGCGATGCGCTCGTAGGCCGGGGTGAGTTCGTCGAGCATCGCAATGTCGCGGATCTCGACGGCTTGGGTGACCGTGTTGATGCTCGCCTTCTGCTTGACCGCCCAGGCGATGGCCTTGTCGTGCGGCATCACCCTCAGCAGGACGTAGGTGTCCCCGCTCTCGGGGGCGAGGACGACACCGCGGGTGCCCTGGTCGATACGGATGGTGCGAATGTGAGGATCACGGGCCCGCTTGAGGGACTCCAGCTTCAGGCCCGGGTCCTTGAACAACTGCTCCAGGGTCAGGCTTTGGAATTTCTCCCAGGCGTCGAAGACACCTTGTTTCACCGATCCCTGGAGTTTGCCGAGTTGAGCGCAGAAGGCGATGTCGAAGGCGAGGCGGGGCATGGCGGGTGGTTCTCCTCAAGCGGTTGCAAGGGCGCCGCGGCCACGCCCCACCGGATTTTCGTCAATCGCGGGCGGATTCAGTCGACTCGTCCTCGTCCGGTTCTTCGAGTTCTTCGAGGACCCTCCAGGCAAGATCGGCGAGACTCTCGCCGGTCTCGGTGACCCACCGTGCGGTGCCCTGGTTGGCCACGGGCCGCTTTTCCCATTCGGCGAGTTCCCACATCCGGGTGATCAGGCCGGACGGTGAGTACTGCTTGCCGTCAGTGGCCCAGAGGATCGGCTTGGTGCGATGGTTGGTCCAGGATGCCCGGCCACGCTTCTCATCCTGGGCCAGCCAGTCCTTGAGGGCCTCGGCCTCCAACGGGTAGGCGGTCGTCAGGACGAGTGGCGCGCCCTCGTCGAGTACGCGCTTGTCGACGAGAACGTGCACCGCGTTCGGCCGGCGGGGCTTGCGCTGGGCGGGAACCCGACGGTACTTGTCCGGTGTGGACAGGCTCTCCGACTCTGCCGCGGCACGCAGTACGCGGCCGGCGACCTCACGGCAGCGGGCGATGTCCGCGCATACGGCCCGGATCTGCGAACGTTCGCCGTAGAGCTCGTCGATCGCCCCGGCAACCGCTGGCAGGAGTTCCTTGACCAGAGCGGGTACCTGTTGCACGGCGGCAGTCGCCCACTCCTGCTTCGGGTCCGGCTCGTCGATGGACTCGGTATCGAGGCGACGGAAGACGAGATGAGTGAGCAGATAGAGGCCGTGCTCGGTGAGCGCGGCACCCCGGCCTTCGTACCCCGAACGCACGGCATGCAGCGTGCGGCGGACCTCCCGGAGTATCTGCACCGAGTTCCAGAGGAGATAGGCACTGGGTTGCGGTCGGAACAGCACGTCGTAGATGCCCTGCGAGCCACGTTCCCACAGCACGTCGAGCGTGGTGGCCATCCTGGCTGCGTACTGGGTGTCGGGGTGGGCGCAGGCCAGCGCGCACGCCGCTTCGACCACGGAGCAGCCGGTGTCCTCGGTCGGATCCAGTTCACTGCGCCGGACGCTGTATTCCAGACCGAGCTCGGCTCGCATGTCCTCCAAAATGGCAGCCTGCACCGGGTCCAGGGCGATGAAATCCCGCGCCTCCACCCGGTTCTGCCGGTTGGTCGCCTGGGTGGTCCGCTTGGCGAACTCCTCGGCCTTGCCCGTCACGATGATCCGGATGCCCACCTGGGCATCCGCCGCCGCCTCATCGGCAGCTACGGCCTCGGCCACCGACCGCACCGTCTGGGCGCCGTTCACGACACTGGCGTTGTGCAGGATCAGGGTGATCGGGCGGGCCTGAGGGTTCCGGATGGCCTGATGAACCCGTTCGACGGACTCGCACAGGACGGTGACGCCGTTGTTGTAGTACCAGAAGCTGGCGGGCTCTTCGGTGAGGGTGCTGATCAGTTCGTTGTTGATCGGCGTTCGGCCGAGCGGATTGCGAATGTTCAGGTTGAACAGGTTCGCGCCGTGCTCCATCCACCGGGCCACCTGCTCGGCCTCGATAACGCCTTGGTACGACTCGTACGGGAGGCTGATGGTGAACCACGGGAACAGGTCGGCCGTCAGCTCGACGGGGTTGGGTGCCAGGTCCTTCCGTACGGAATCCCAGACCTCGGGACCCAGGATGATCCGGTGGTCCAGAACCTTCCCGTGGCGGTTGAACTCCTTCTCGCCGTCGACCAGCGCGTGCCGGAAGCCCTCGCTCACCTCGTCGGCCCGCATCAGCACAGCAACCTGCGTGATCTTGGTCGGCCCCTTCGCCATGACAGCCTTGGCGTACTCCGCCAGCTGCCTGCCGCGGGGGTTGAACGCGGCGAAGTCCTCGTCGTCGATCAGCCTCAGCCCCGCGAGCAGCTCCCAGACGGTCTCCCGCTCGCCCTTGGCTTTGCCGTCCTTGCTCCATTTGGCCTGGACGAGGTAGACGTGCGGGTCCGGCCCGTCCACCACCGCAATGGCGTCGATGCCCTTGTCGGCGATGCCGTCGATCACCGTGAGCGCCGCTTCCTGCGGGCTGAAGCCGGTGACGATCCGGACGGCTTGGGCGGTCAGGGCGCGCGACAGCATGCGCTTCTCAAGGTCCTCGCCAGTCTTCCCGGCCAGGTCACTCCCATCGATGAGACCCGACTCCAAGTAGACGGATTTCAAGGCTTGCCTCACCTGGCGGACCTGCAGGGTCACCTCCTGGTTGCCCCTCCCGGCGTGCGCAGTGGTCATGGCTTCCCATCCTCCCCGGGCCGTCAGTTGTGCTGTGGAACGACCGACCCCGGTCAAGATCGTCCCACGGGCGCCGCGTGCTGCGCGGAGCCTTTCAGGAAGCCGACCCGCCGAGGTCCAACCGGATCAGCGCCAGCGCCTCCGCGATCTCGACGGTCATCTCGTCGTCCGGCCGGTAGACCACGCACAGGTCCTCGTGCAGCGGCTCCAGGATGTGCCAGGCGTCAGCCGCCCGGCCCTGGGCGAGCATCAGCATCCCGATGTCGCGGCGCAGTTCGACGGCTTCCTCGCTTACGTCGCCGTCGACGGAGCGCACGACGCCGAGAATGCCCTGCAACGCGGCGAGCGCCTCGGTGACCTGTCCCAGTTCGGCGCGGCAACGCGCGGCCTGGGCCCGGCAGGCGCGGGCGGGTTCGCTGGTGGGGCCGTTGATGCGCCCATAGGCGTCGGCGAGCGCGTCGAATTCGGGCAGGGCGGCCCGGTAGTCCCCGCCCAGCAGCCGGATCGCGGCCCGCTGGGTCCGCAGTTCCAGGACCTGCCGGCTCTCGGAGCCGAGTGCGCGGGCGGCCGGTTCGATGATCTCGCCGAGCACCTCGGCGGCCTGCGCGAACCGCTCCTCTTCGAGGAGGGCATCCGAGTGCGCGTACGCCTCCTTGATCTCCTCGCGGAACGCGCCCACCACCGCGGCGGGGGCGGCCGGTGCGGCCGACTGCCCGTCCGTGCCAGGGATACGCGGCCCGGCCTGGGCCCGGGAGCGTGGCGCGTACGGGTTGCGGAAGAGCCCGGTCGGGTCGGGTACGCCGGTCGGTCCGGCCCCGGCCTGCGCGGGTGTCGCTCCGGGCGCAGGCAGGAAGGGGCGCAGCCGCTCGTACACCTCCTGGATGTCGCTGGGCCGTGCCTCCGGCGCCTTGCGCAGCAGGTGGAGGACGAGTTCCTCCAGTGCGGCCGGGACGTCCGCGCGCAGCTCGCGCAGCGGGGTGGGGGCGGCATTCACGTGCTGATACATGAGCACGTACTCGCTGTCCCCACTGAACAGGAGCTGCCCACTGAGCAGTTCGTGCAGGATGCAGCCCAGCGCGTACAGATCGGTCTGCGGGGTGATCCGTCCGCCGCGCACCTGCTCCGGTGACATGTACTGGTAGGTGCCGATCGGCGTACCGGTGGCGGTCAGCTTGGTCACGTCGGTCCGCAGGATCGCCGCGATCCCGAAGTCGAGGACCTTCACCGTGCCGTCGCGGGCGACGAGGATGTTTCCGGGCTTGAGGTCGCGGTGGATCGCCGGCACCACGTGGGCGTGCGAGAGAACGGTCGCCACCTGGGCGGCGACGGCCGCCGCCCAGGCCACGGGGAGGGGACGGCCGGGCTGGACGTACGCGGACAGGGGCACCCCGTCGACCAGTTCCATGACGAGGAACAGCCGCTCCAGCGAGTCGTCGAGCACCGCGTCGTACACCTGCGGCACCCCCGCGTGCTGGATCCGGGCGGTGATCCGCGCCTCGCGCCGGAATCGCTTGGCGAACTCCTCGGCGAGCTGCGGTGAGCTGATGGCCTGCTGCCGGATCAGCTTCACGGCGACGGGCCGGTCGAGCACGGCGTCATAGCCGCGCCACACGTCCCCCATGCCGCCGTGGCTGAGCTCCTCCAGGAGTTCGTAACGTCCGGCGATCTTCTGCTGCGGCACCTTGCCCGCCCCCGTCGCGTCCTTGCGCCGGCATCCGTACACAGTGGTGGCGTCGGCCGGCCCGACATGGCCGGAACAAGTCTCGCGGGCGGGACGATCTACCGTCCAGAAAGTGTGCGGGGTTCGGCAGTTATGGCTGAGATACGCCCCTCACCACGTTGGCCCGCGGCCGGTCGTACTCGGCCCACACGGTCTTACCGGGCGCGCCGCAGGCACGGGGAAACCATCCCCAGCGGTCGGCGAGGCACTCGACGAGCAGCAGGCCACGTCCACCGGTGCGGTCGAGCGCGGGAGGGCCGGCCACCGGCTCCGGGAGCCGTTCGCCGCGGATGTCGGTGACCTCTACGCGTACGGTCGCGGCATGGGCGGTGAGCCTCAGAAGAAAGTCCCGGCCAGGTAGCCGCCCGTGGCGAACCGCGTTCGCGGCGAGCTCGGCCACAATCAGGGCGAGCACGTCGTGCCCCTCGGTGGCGTAAGGGACACCCCAGGCGTGCAGACGCTCGGCACAGAGACGACGGGCAAGACGGGCGCCCCGCGGGGTGGAGCTGAATCTCATCTCGAAATGGTGGCTGGGGTGGCTGAGTTGCGCGGTTCGTGTGTCGCCCACGGGGTTGCTCTTCATGTCTCCACGATGGGGCGTGGTGGCGTAGCGTGACCATGAGTGACGCGCCGTCGCCAAGGGCTTGTACGCGGCGGCAGGCGCGCTGTACGTGGCGGGAGAGGCAGCGGCGATGGAGTACGAGGACCAGGGCGAACGCGAACCGGTGGGACAACGCCCGGAGGACGAACCCGGTTCGGGTGTAGTGACTGCGTTCGGGCGCCAGTTGAAGTTACTTCGGGTGCGGGCGGGGCTCGAACGGGCGGAGTTCGGGAAGCTGGTGGGGTACGCGGCCCAGTCGATCGCCTCGTTCGAGCAGGGGCGGCGTATTCCACCGCCGCGGTTCATCGACCGAGCGGATGAGGTGCTGGGCGCGGGAGGCGTGCTGATCGCGTTGAAGGAGGAGGTGGCGCGGGCGCAGTATCCGGCGTTCTTCAGGGACATGGCGCGACTGGAGGCGGAGGCGGTCGAACTGTGCGTCTACGACACGAACGTGGTCAATGGGCTGTTGCAAACCGAGGAGTACACGCGGGCACTGCTCAGGATGCGTCGACCACTTCTGGATGAGGAGACCATCGAGTTGCGAGTGGCAGCTCGGCTCGCGCGGCACGACATCTTCCATCGATGGCCGGCTCCTTTGCTGAGCTTTGTGTTGGAGGAGTCTGTCCTCCGCAAAGCGCTCGGTGGCAAGGCCGTCCTTCGCGGCCAATTGGAACAGCTCCTGCTGATTGGCCAGAACCGGAACGTGGAGCTTCAGGTGATGCCGCTCGACCGCGAGGACAATGCGGGAGTGGATGGGCCGTTCACCGTGATCACTCGCAAGGGCGGCGAACAGCTGATGTACACCGAAGTACAGGGCCGCAGCCGCCTATTGATGGATCGCAACGAGACACGGCTAGCGGCTGCCCGCTATGGGATCATCCGGAGCCAGGCTCTCGCTCCACGAGAGTCACTGCGGTTCGTCGAGAAGTTGCTGGGAGAGCTATGAACAGCGGAGAGACCTCACCTGCGCGGCCGGAACTCGCTTGGTTCAAGAGCAGCTACAGCGGTGCCGAGGGTGGCCAGTGCGTTGAGGTGGCCGCCACTGCCGACTCCGTGAACGTTCGAGACTCCAAAAGGCGGCTCGAAGGGCCCATTCTGACTGTAGGGCGCAAGGCGTGGGCCGAGTTCGTCGAGCTGGCTTCCGGCACGCAGGCGTAGTACTGAGCGGGTGGGCCCGCGTACACCTCAGTGGCGTACGCAGGCCCCGGTCGTCTCAGTCCTCGTCGTCCACGCCTGCCTCACGGCGGATCATGCGCCAGGCGGCACGGCGTGCGCTGCGGTCCAGGTTGGACTTGAAGCTCCGGTCGGCGCCGAAGTACTGGCGGCCCATGCCGGCGATGGTGTCGATGTGGTCGGCCATCTTGTCGGCGAAGACCTTGTCGAAGACCTTGCCGAAGTTGGCCTCATCGTTGACGAGGGCCGCGGCCTTCACCTTGGCGTCGGCCTTGGCCTCGTTGAACGGCTTGGCGAGGTCCTCTTCGGTGAAGTCCGTGCCGAACTTGGCGTTGAACTTCTCGATCAGCTCCGACAGGAGCGACTTCTCCGCCTCCTTGGCGCCGCCCGTGCCCTCGCCGAACCCCTGCATGAGTGCCGGGCCTTCGGCCGTCAGCGACACGTCGTGTTCGCCGGTCTTCTCGACCCGCAGGTGGCTGAGGTCCACCTCGCCTATGTCCACGCCTCCATCCGTACGGCCCCTCAGCCGGGTGAGGAGGTAGCGGCCGTAGAGGTGCAGCCGCTCCAGGTCGGCATCGCGGTAGGGCACGATTTGGGCGAGGAAGCCGTACTTGCGTACGTAGTCGTGGAGATCGGCGCGGAAGTCCTCGGCCGTCTGGACGTGGTCCTCGTCCTCGTCGTCATCTCGCAGCGCCTCGTAACGTGCGACGGCCGGGGAGAGGATGCGGTACAGCTCGGCGTGCAGCTTCTCCCACCGGGCCTGCGATCCGGCGGCCTTCTGCTTCGCCTCGAAGAAGGCCGAGGCGAACTCGTCCATCTCCGCTTCCGAGATGATCGGCGCGGACATGACCCGGCTCTGCGCGGTGTAGAGGAGGTTGGGGTCCGAGGGGAGGGTCTGTGCTTCCTCGAAGTACGGGCGGAAGGCATCCTTGATGTCCTCGGCCTCGTTGGCGAAGTCCAGGACGGCAAGGTCGGCCTGTGCCTTGCGCTCGGCAGTGCGGTTCAGCCGGGAGAGGGTCTGCACGGCGGAGATCCCGGTCAGCTTCTTGTTGACGTACATCGTGGTCAACAGCGGCTGGTCGAAGCCGGTTTGGTACTTCTCGGCGACTACGAGGATCTTGTACTCCTGCTTGCCCTTCGCCCCGGCCTTCACGGCCTTGTCGTCGGCACGGGTATAGCCGAACGCCTTCGGGAGCGCACTCTCGGCGAGCCCGCCGTTCTCCTTCGACTCGGTGGTCTCCTCACCGTCGATGGTGAGCGATCCGGAAAACGCGACCAGGACGCCGAGGTCCGGGAACTTGGTGTCGTAGTCCCGGTCCTTGATGTAGCTCTTGATGGCCCGCGCCATCTGGGCGGCGGACTGGCGGGAGGCGGTCACGACCATCGCCTTGGCGCGGCCGCCGAGGCGCCCGCGGGTGTGGCTGACGAAGTGCTCGACGATCACCTGGGCGTGCTGGGAGACGGTCGAGTCGTGGGTGAGCGCGTGCCGGGCAAGGAGCGGGTTCGCCTTGGCGGGGTCGACTTCCTTCTCGTCGGGGTTCTTGTTCACCAGCTTCCAGTACGTGTTGTACGTGACGTAGTTGCGCAGGGGATCGAGGATGAAGCACTCCTCAATGGCCTGGCGCATGGAGTACGTGTGGAAGGGCCGGTAGGTGGTCTTGCCGTCGATCTGCTCAGGGGTGCCGAAGAGTTCGAGGGTCTTGGCCTTGGGGGTGGCGGTGAAGGCGAAGTAGGAGAGGTTGGCCGCCTTGGACCGGTCCTCCGCCTTCTTCATCAGCTGCTCGGTGACGGTGAGGGTGGTCGCACCGGGGTCCTCCGAGTCCGAGTCCAGGCCGAGGTCCCGCAGGGCCGCGCGGACGGCCGTGGCGGCGTCGCCGGACTGAGAGGAATGGGCCTCGTCGAGGATGATCGCGAAGGTGGTGCCCTTGATCTCCGTCGGGTTGCGCTGGATGTAGTCGAGCAGCGCCGGGAACGAGTGCAGGGTGACGGTGACGATCTTGCCGGTGTCGCGGGACAGGGCGCGGGCGAGCTGCTCGCTCTTGGCGCCGCTCTTCTCGTCGATCTTCACGACCAGACCGTCGGTCTGCGAGAAGCTGCCGACCGTCTCGCGGAGCTGGGCGTCCAGGTTCCGGCGGTCGGTGATGACGATGACCTTGTCGAAGACGGGTTCGCCGGGCTTGATGAGACCCGCGGCCAGCGCCTTGGTGTCGAGGGAACGCGGGTCGGTGTCCGCGTGCAGGTCGGAGAGGCGATGGGCGAGCCAGCCGATGGTGTTCGACTTGCCCGAGCCGGCCGAGGCCATGATCAGGTAGTCCTGCCCAGCGCCGTGCGTGGCGGCGTGGGCGGTCAGCTTCTTGACCACGTCCCACTGGTGGAAGCGCGGGAAGATCGTCGTCTTCGCCGTCTTGGTCTTCTGCTGATGGACGAACCGCTGGAGCAGGTCGAGCCAGTTGTCCCGCTCCCAGACCTGCTCCCAGAGGTACGAGGTGGCGTACTGGCCGAAGGCGGTGGGGGCGGGGTTGCCGGCGCCACCGGGGAGACCGGGCCCATTGGAGCCGGTGTTGAAGGGAAGGAAGCGCGTGTTCTTCCCCTTGAGCTGAGTGGCGACGAAGACCACGTCCGGGTCGACGGCGAAGTTCGCGATGACGCGGCGCGTGAAGATCAGCTCGGTCGGGTCGCGGTCGGTGCGGTACTGCTCCTTGGCCTGCTCGACGCCCTGACCCGTGAGGGGGTTCTTCAACTCCGCGGTGGCGACCGGAATGCCGTTGAGGAAGAGCGTCAGGTCCAGCTCATTACCCCAGTCGGCCTGCTTAGTGGCGTAGCGGAGTTCGCGGACGACGGTGAGGCGGTTGGCGCGATAGCCCTTGAGTACGGAGTCGTGGGGCACGAGGTTGGGCTTGAAGTAGGCGACGCGGATGCGGACGCCACGGTCCTTGACGCCGTTACGAAGGACGTGGAGCAGGCCGTCATCGCTGATGGCCTTGTCCAGGCGCTTGGCGAAGCCGCGCTCAGCCTCCTCGGCGTTGCCGTAGACGGTGCAGAGCTCGTACCACTCATCAGGCTGGGACTTCTTGATGAACTCGAACAACTCGTTGGCGTCGAGCCCGAGATCCGCCGTGTAGTCCTGGGGCGACGCCTCACGCCACCCGTGCTCGGGCCCGGGCGCGGTCATGGCGGCGACTATGGCGGAGCCGAAAGCGGACTCGTTGTGGATAGGGCTCATACAGTGACTCCGTCCAATACGTTGCGTCCGCTGGCGGTGGAGACGTCGAACTGGCCGGTTACTGCGGCGGTGATGAGGGCTTGGCGCCGTTCGGCGATCAATTTCATTTGCCGGGTCAACAGCTGCTGGACGATCCGGTCGCGCTCAGCAGCACGGTCCAGCTCGGCCACTAGCTGAGCTTGCCGGGAGACTTCTGGGAACGGAAAACGCTGCGGCCGGAGCTGTTCACGAGTCAAATGAGTCATCGTACTCGTGTTCCCCTGGACCTGAAACACCCTAAGCCGCTCTGCCACTACGAGACAGTAATAGAGCCATCGCGTGAGCTCTTCCCCGCGAGGACGAATCCTATGGAGCGCCTTTTGGTAATAGATTTCAGGAACTTCACTACCCCAAATCGCTGCACGACCAGGCCAACTGCCCCCTTCATTGACAAGAAGGTCCCCTGACTGCAGTCGATACCTCGCTTGTTCCTCCGGCGGGAAGTCCATCACCGCGAGGTCGCTAACGTCGACATGATCCCATTGCACGTTGGCTACACGGAGATACGGCCGCAGATGCTCTCCTTGCTTACGTTCCTCGTTGAGCATCTTGCCGAGCGCCACCTCAAAATGGTGCGATACTGCAGAAACCCGCCAATCTACCGGGACGGAACCAAGCCAGGGAAGGCCACTGTCTTTTCGGCTGCCACAGAAATCAGCACCCCGCACAGTGTCGTACACGCGCGAGAAAGCAGCTTCCCCGAGAAGGGCTACCTGTCGTTCACGCAACGCGAACAACTGGTCAATTCTAGAGGTCTCGACGTCGATAAAGTCGGCGATACGGCGCTGCTCATCCCGTGGCGGGAGCGGGACCCTAAGCTGCTCAATATCTGGCATATAAATCGTCTTGTGAGTTGACCCCGTTGCAATCCGTCGAAAGTCCGGGGCCATGCCACGCAAGGCGTGTAGGAGATATCTCGGCTCCAACAATGGACCGCAGGTCCAGGTAGCGAAATCCTGGCTGGTCGCCATACTTTCGCCCATGATCGCCGAGAATCCGACGGACGCGGTTCGAGAGAGGATGACAGTCCCAGCCGGATGCTGAACGGCTGCCGAGTTCGCTACCCCAAGCGGACTGATTTTCTCCTTTGTTTCTGTGATGACATCTACCTGGCCGCTTCGCAACTGCCACACGTCGGCCAAAGTCACCCAGGGGATCGTGCAGCCATCCCAGTATTCCGGCTTGCTCCGACTTGGCGTGTGACCTGACCCCAGCCGGGCGACAAGACGAATCGGCACTGTAGACCACCGCGACTCAGAAAGCCATGGCGCGATAGGATTCCGACTCACTTTGTCACCTCCCCCAACAGCCCCTGAATCTCCGCCTCCAGAGCCTTCAACTCCGCATCAATCTCCGCCAACGGCCGCGGGGGCTCGTAAACGTAGAAATGCCGCGTGAACGGGATCTCGTACCCGATCTTCGTCTTGCCGTGATCGATCCAAGCGTCTGGCACATGCGGCAGCACCTCCCGCTTCAGGTACTCCTCGACGTCCTCCCCCAACGGAACGTTCTCGTAGTCCCGCAACTCCCCGTCCGGCTCCGGCTGGCCCTTCACGAGCTGCACCTCACCTTCCGGATCCCGGACGCCCACCGTGTCCCGTACCGCCTTGGCGAACGGCGCACCCGTCGGCCAGAGCAACCCGGCCCCCACCACCGCGTCCTTCAGCGCAATCAGCGCCTCGGACTTGGTCGCCCACGACGACCCCAGCAGCGTCCGCACCGCCGCCACAAAAGCATCCGCCTCCGCCAGCTTCTGCACCGGCTTCGCCGCCGCCAAAGCAGCCAGCGTCTCCTCCGTGACCTCGAAGCGCAGCTTCAACGGCCGCTCGACCGTGATGCGCTGGTAGCCGAACGCCTCGTTGTCGAAGACCTTGACCTTGCCGTGGAACGGGTGCTCCGGGTCGGCCGCCGCGCCGATAGCGTCCTCATACAAGCGCGTCACGTCCGCGATGTGCTGCTTGCCGAGTTCCTTGCGCTTGTCGCCGAGCGACTTACGCATCTTCTGGAACTGGTCGCGCGCGTCCAGCAGCACGACCTTCCCCTTGTGGTCCGGGGACTTGCGGTTCGTCAGGATCCAGAAGTACGTGGAAATGCCAGTGTTGTAGAAGAGCTGGTCCGGGAGGGCAACGATCGCCTCCAACCAGTCGTTCTCCAGGATCCAGCGGCGGATCTCGGACTCACCCGAGCCGGCCGCGCCGGTGAACAACGGCGAGCCGTTGAAGACGATCGCGATGCGGGAGCCACCCCGCCCGTTGACGTCCACCGGCTTCATCTTCGAGATCATGTGCTGGAGGAAGAGCAGCGAGCCGTCGTTGATGCGCGGCAGGCCCGCGGCGAAGCGGCCGGCCTCGCCCAGGTGGTTGTGCTCGTACTCGACCGCTTCCTTGACCTTCTTCCACTCCACGCCGAACGGCGGGTTGGCCAGGAGGTAGTCGAACCTCTCGCGCTTGTGGCCGTCGTCGGAGAAGGAGTTGCCGTAGGCGATGTTCTCCGGGTCCTGGCCCTTGATCATCAGGTCGGACCGGCAGATCGCCCAGGACTCGGGGTTGAGTTCCTGGCCGTACACCTCCACCGTGGCGTCGCCGTTGTACGCCTTGATGTGTTCCTCGGCCGCGCTGAGCATGCCGCCCGTGCCACATGCCGGGTCCATCACCGTGCGGACCACGCCGGGCAGGCTGAGCGCGTCGCCGTCGGGCGCGATCAGCAGGTTGACCATCAGCTGGATGACCTCGCGCGGGGTGAAGTGCTCACCGGCCGTCTCGTTGGACTGTTCCGCGAATCTGCGGATCAACTCCTCGAAGATGTAACCCATGTTGTGGTTGGACACGTTCTCGGGGTGCAGGTCGAGGTCGGTGAACTTGCCGATGACCTTGTACAGCAGGTCGGCGCCGGCCAGCTTCTTGATCTGCTGGGTGAACTCGTACTTGTCGAGGACCTCGCGGGCGTTGTCGGAGAAGCCGGCCACGTAGATCTGGAGGAGCTGCGCCGCGTTCTGCGGGTCGGCGGCGATCTTCTTCAGGGTGAGATCGCTCTTGTTGTAGAAGGAGTGTCCCGAGGCGCGGCGCAGGAAGTGGTCCGTGTCGATGTCCTGGCCCTCGAAGCGGGCGGCCTCCTCGGCGACCTTCTGGCGGGTCGGCTCCAGGACGCATTCCAGTCGGCGCAGCACCGTGAAGGGCAGGATGACCTTGCCGTAGTCGGACTGCTTGTAGTCACCGCGCAGGAGGTCGGCGACGGACCAGGCGTGGTTCGCCAGTTCCGTGTGCTTACTGCTGTTCAAGGGATTCCCCGGTTTCCTTCCGTGCCGTTCCGCGCATCGAGTGCGGGTGCGGACAAGTGTGGTCTATGGGCGAGCGCTCAGGTGGCGGATCAGGACGAATAATCAGCGGTCGACGAGCCCGAAGGGGGCGGTGGCGGGATCAGCGCGCCACCCGTGAGGCCGCCCGCCAGGAGCCCGGCCGTCTCCTCCGCGAGCCGCGCAGCTTTCCAGGCCTCGACGCGCAGGGCGTGTACGTGCCGGAACGCCTCGCCGTAGCGGCGCTGTTCTTCGAGGGGCATGAGGGGGATGCGCAGGCGCCCCGGCGCGACGTGCAGGACCGTGCTGCCGGTCGACGCGCCCGCGATGTTGTCCTCGGAGTCGAGGAACCCGGCCAGGAACCAGGGGTCCAGGCGGGTCGGGTCGGGGCGGAGGAGGTGGACATTGGGGCCGAGGAACGCGCCGGCGTCCCGCTCCTCCGCGACGCGGGCCATCGGACCGGTGCCGCCCGCGACCGCCCGTACGAGGACATCGCCCGCGGCAATGACGGGTGCGGCTTCGGTGCGCAGCTCGGCCGGATCGCCCGACGGGGCCGAGCCCGTCGCGATGTCCGCCCCCGTGAGAACTGACGTGGGAGAGAAAGACTCGGCTCCGCTGGCGGCTCGCGATGTCTTTGGGTCCAGCACCGTACGTAGCAGGGTCAGCGCACCGCCCCGCGCGAGGTCCGATGCGGTCGCCGTGCGCCACTCCTTGGCCGAGGAGCCCGCCGCGACCCAGCCGGTGTGGCCCGCGGCCCGTACGAGGGACTGAGCCGTCTCGGTCAGGTAGCGACGCCCGGTGTCCACGCGGGCGGACAGGTCGGCCGGGTCGATGTCCGTGCGTGAACTGCGGACCTGGCGGGCGGGAGTGAGGTCGACGAGGTCGTCGAGGAGGTCGACGACGGGTACCGCGCGGGCAGTGGCGGGTTCGCCGGTGAAGGCGTCCGGGGCCGTGGCGAAGGCTTCCCAGTGGGTGAGCGTCCGTGCCGTGAGGGCCGGCCAGTCCAGGGGGTTGCGGGCGGAGCCGGTGCGGGTCGCGGCCACCGGACGGCCGGGCTCGCCGCTCACGGCGGTCCCCTCGACTGCACCTGCCGTGTCGATGAACAGCACGGACTTTCGTTCCGCGCCGCCCGGTTCTGGTCGCTGCAACACCCAGAGCTGCAACCCCACGTGCAGAGGCGGTGCGGCTCCGGCCGGCAGCGCGACCACGGCCCGTACTGCACCGCTGCGCACCAGCTCCGCCCGGACCCGGCGCCCCGAGGCGCGAGTAGCGGTGGCAGGCGGGAGGATGAGCACCGCCCAGCCGCCCGGGGTGAGGTGGGCGAGTGCATGCTGGATCCAGGCGAGTTCCGATTCTGCGCGCGCGGGGACGCCGTACGCCCAGCGCGGGTCGTAGGCGAGTTCGTCGTGGCCCCAGTCGCGGTCACCGTACGGCGGATTGCACAGCACCGCGTCGACCGTGAGACCGGGGAACGCGTCGGCGCGCAGACTGTCGCCTTCCCGGACGGTGATCTCTGCTTGGGGGGTCTCCAGCAGCAGGCCGACCGCACTGCGCTGGGCCTGGACAGGCAGGGTGTCCTGACCGTAGAGCTCGGTCGCGCCGTGCCGGGCCGCGGCCTCCAGCAGGGTGCCGCTTCCGCAGGCCGGGTCCAGGACCCGGCCGACAGAACGAGGGAGCAACCGGGCGGTCAACTCCGCCAGCGGGGACGGTGTCTGGTAAGTGCCGCTCGCGGCGCTGTCCTCCAGTTCCCGTTCCGCGAGTACGCCGAGCGCGGCCTGCCCCCCTTCGTCCCGTACGCAGCGGAACAAGGCACGCAGGGCCGCGCCGTCCGCGGGCGCGAAGCGGAGGGCGTCCGAGCCCGGGACCGTGTCCGCGAGTGCTTTGGCCTCGGCTGTGGCACGCGCGGCGAGGTCGCCGTCCGTGAGCTCCGTGAAGGTGGTCAGGTCGTCGGGGGCGTGACGCGAGGCCGCGAGGACCAGCGGCAGCAGCGCGGTTCCACCGGCCGCCCCACCTTGTGCGTGCAGACGCAGGGCCGTGCGGAACTCCTCCCGCGGAACGGCGGTCGTCGTGTGACCCCGCGCGGCCAGCCATGCCTGTACCACCTCCAGGTCGTAGAGCGGGCTGCTTTCGGTGCCGCCGGATGGAGACGGGAAGTCGTCGTGCCGACGACGCCAGTTGCTGACGGTGGCGCGCGTGACCCCGGCGATGCGCGAAATCTCGGCGGCCGTCACGTGGGCGGCGGGTGGCTGCGGCATGGCGGGGTGAGCCTCTCGGTGTCAGTGAACTGTTAACACCTTACAGCGACCGTCAAATCGCGCAAGGCGTTTGACACTGCTTTCACGGCCATGCTTCTCTGTTAGCGCTTCCACTCGAAGCAGAGATCGTTACTTCCTGGAGGGGGACCAGACATGCGCCTCACCATGCCCACGACCGTCATAGAAGGCACACAGCTCACCGTGATGCCGTTCCGCCCCGACGCGGTGATCGGGACGATGGGGCTGCCGACGCTGCTCCAGCTCGTCCCGTCACCGCGGACCGAGGAGGACACGCGCGCCCTGAAGTACGCGTCCGGCACCCTGCGCCGGCACGCGGAGGTACGGGCCCTGGTCCAGCGCATGCTGAAGGCGACACAGAAGGGCCGCAACGTCACCTCGTACGCCGCGTACATCGCGTCCGGAGTCAACGGCGAGTACGGCTCGGGCTGGTCCACTCCCCCGATCACGCTGTGGCTGGACGGCCAGCCGGGCGCGGTGAGCGACGAACTGGTCCCGGGCAGCGGAATCCGCACGGTCACCGTACTGCCCGGCTCTCCCGTCGTCGCCATCGACGGCGAGACTCAGGTCACGGCCTGGCACGAGCTCTACGACAACCCGGAACGCTTCGGTGTCACGTACGAGAAGCTCACCACCGTGCGGTTGCCCTACGAGCTGTACTTCGGGCTCACTGTCGAGTCCGCGCGGCAGATCTTCTACGACCGCAACGTCGAGGGCGTACCGGTGGCCAAGAACCTGGCGATGTCGATGGACCAGCGGGACATCGGCACCCAGCTCGCCCACCGGATCGGCGAGACGGTGAAGGTCGAACACGAAGGGAGGATCATCCCGTTCGGCAAGCTGGTGCAGGGGCGCAAGCGCCAGCTGACGAAAAGCGACCCGGAACTGATCACGCTGTCCGCCCTGCGCGTTCTCGTGATCACCGCGCTGCACGGCAGGGCCGGGCTGGCTCTGACGTCCGCCACCCTTCACGATGACGGACTTCCGCAGGGATTGGACGCGGAGCAGGCCGGACGGCGGCTGGTGCCGCTGCTGTCGGAACTGGTCACGCGGCTGTATCCGCACCTCGTGGCCCGTACGGCCGTCTCTACGCCCGCGGTGCTGGCCGGTATCGGCATCGCCGTCCACCAGGCGACCGGCTGGGCGACCTCCGGCAGCGCACTGACCGAGGAGGAATTGTTCGCGCTGTTGGAGCCGGTGCGGTGGGAGCGCGAAGCGGCGTACTGGGACGGGGTGGCAGCCAGCGCGAACGCCTCTGGCGTTCTCAACTTCGGTGGTGGCGCCAAGGATTCGGGCGGCCGCGTCGCGGACGCGTTGCTGCATCCCGACACCGAATACGGGCGCCGGATCCGCGGCTGGTAGCCCACTTTTCACACCGAACTGCCTTGAGAACAAACCGTGTTGGGCCGGAGGCAGGGTAGAGAGCGTCAGAGCTAGGATACCCGTGCTCGTCGATCAAGGAGGCGCCCATGGGGGGCATGGAGAGGCCCGAACTGCTGCCGGACTGCGAGGTACCAGCCCGCCGTAGGCAGCCTGACGATTTCGTCGAGACCTGTCTGACTCGCCTCGCCGACGACTCGCTCGGCGACAGCTGGCGCATCGGCAGCCTGCAGGCGTGCTCGATCCGTGGCGGTTCGGCGATGGCAGCGGCATCGTTCGTGGTGCAGACTGGCGGCCCTTGGCATGACGACCTCCGACGCATCGCCCGGGAGTCGAGGGTCGGCTTCGAGCGACCGGACTTCACATACGCGGAGTACACGGTCGGACTCTGCTACGTCGCGGGCACGAAGGGCGTCCCCGCAGGCCTGCGTCACCGGGCAGCGGACACCCTGGTACACCGCGCGGACGAAGCGGGTTATGCGGAGGCCCGAAGCCTCCTGCCCAAAAACGGCTGGAGTTGGCTCGCGGACGCCGTGCGCGAGGGGTGGGCTGCATGGACCGCACACCTCTTCATCGCCGACGAGACCGCCGCCCTCACCACCCGCCTGAAAGTCGGCCTGGCCCTCGCCGAACACGATCATCCCGCCGGATACGTACCAGACTCCCTTGAACGACTGGTCGCCCATCCGCAGGCGCCGAGTGCGGACCGTCTGGCTCTGGCCGCCGCCGTGGCCCGACGCGCTCCGAAGGACAGCGTGCCCCTGCTCCGGCATCTCGCGTCGGATCCCCTCGCCCGGGCAGGGCACCGCATGGAAGCCATCGGTCTGCTTGAGAGGATCGACCTGGGCGAGGCCGAGAAAATGCGGGCTCTGCAGACACGCCTGCCGTCCGGCAGGGCAGCTCGCGGTCAGCACCGAGAGGCCGCCAAGCGCGCTGAGCGTGAAACCACCGCTCGGAGGGAGCGCGAGACTCCGGTAGCGGTCGTGGTGCGGCTTGAGTCGACGATCGAGGAAATCCTGGAGGACCTGATCAACCGAGGCTCGGCGGATTGGCTGGGTGACCAGCTGGACAACCACATCGCGGAGACCGACTGGGAAGGCGTCGCCCAGGACATCGCTGATATCTGTGGCGTGGCCCGCGCCGAGAACCTCTCATCCCGCCTCGACCTCCTGGAGGTCCTCACCCGGATCAGGTACGGCGACGATACGAGCCCGATCCCGCATGTCTCCGACCCCGAGGTTGTGGGCGACGCGGAAATCCCTCGGTTGGCTCGGGAGGAAATCGAGGCGTATGTACGGCAAGAGGGGGAACGTGCATGGCGCCGCTGGCAGGACCTCATAGGGAAGCACGGCTGGAACGAAGACCGGCTCGAAGAACTCGACGAAATGTCGATCGAGGTGAACCAGGATCTGACCGACGCTGTCCGCCAGAAAGCCGGCGATCACCTGCGGAAGCTACAACAGCACCTGGTCTGGAACCTTTGGCCCGCCTTGACGAGTGCCGCGAGAGAACACGACTACGCCGGAGCTCGTGGACATGCGGTAAGCGCGCGTCTCCTCGCGGACGAGGCCGAGCGCGCCGAAGCCCTGTGGAGGGAGACGACCCTCCGCTCCTTTTCCTTCGACCCGCTGACCTTGTCCTGGCCTCGTGATCTCTGGCTGGTCTTCGAGGAATGGCAGAGTGCCAGGCGCTGAAAGGACCGGGAGAGTCCTTCGCGCTACATGCCACGCGGGTGCCCAGACCTCCGACAACCGACGCACTGCCTGCCGGTTTCCGTGCGATCCGATCACCGGGCAGACGTACCAAAGCCCCCGCCCTTGGGGAGATCCTCTGGAGTCTGCTCACCCAGAGGGAGCGAACCGACGACGAACGCTGCCCTGCCCACGGTCTTGCGACGACGCCGGCACCACCGATTTCCGCACCTGGGCCGTGCCCGTGACGATCGCCTCACGATCGGACGCACATCTGACAGGCCTTCATATCGAGCCTCACTTGGGCGTCAGGGGTCCGGGGAGGCAGGCTGGCCCAACGGTCGATCCATTCGCCTCTTCTGCCATAGAACCGCAGTCAGGATGTATTGAGGCGGTAAGGCCTTCCACTCCACTCGTTGGATGACCGGAAACAGGTCGAGCACCGCAATCAAGCGTAAAACAGCTGGTCAGCGACTCTTTTCCGCCCGCTCCAAAATCACCACGCACTCCACATGATGCGTCATCGGAAACAGATCAAACGCCCGCATCCGCCGAGGTGCGTACCCCACCTCCGCGAAGTACTTCAGGTCGCGGGCGAGGGCCGCCGGGTCGCAGGCCACGTAGGCGAGGCGGCGGGGGGTGAGGGAGGCGAGGTGGTGGACGGTGGATTTGCCGGCGCCGGCTCGGGGTGGGTCGAGGACGACGAGATCGACGTCGGTGATGCCGGTGCGGGGGAGGACGGATTCGACCTTGCCGTGTTCGATGCGGACGCGGTCGAGGTCGGCGAGGTTGTGGCGGGCGTCCTCGACGGCGCGCTTGCCGGATTCGATGCCGAGGACCGCGCCCTTGTCGCCGACGCGTTCGGCGAGGGCGCCGGCGAACAGGCCGACGCCGCAGTAGAGGTCGAGGGCCATGTCGCCCTTCTTCGGCATCAGGCCCTGCATGACGGCGTCGACGAGGAGATCGGCGGCCTTCGGGTGGACCTGCCAGAAGCCGCCGTTGCCGACGCGCCAGGTGCGGCCGGCGGCGCGTTCGCGGACGAAGGGGCGGCCGTGGACGCGGTGGACGGCGCCGTCCTTTTCCCCGATGCGCATGACGGAGACCGGCTTGTCGAGTTCGACGATCGGCAGGCGGCCGCCGGGGCGGGGGGTGAGGATGACCTGGCGGTCGTGGGAGCCGGTGGCGGCGATCGCCTCGACGGTGGCGATCTGGGGCCAGTCGCGCTTCTCGACGCCGAGTTCGGACACGCCGGGGGCGGCGATCAGGCAGTGGGTGACGGGCTCGACGTCGTGCGAACGGTGCTTGCGCAGGCCGGCGTGGCCCTCGGCGTCGACGGCGTACTGGACGCGGGTGCGCCAGGCGGGGACCTCGCCGGGGCCGACCTTGTCGCCGGGGGCGGGCTCGACGGTGCCGTCCCAGCCGGCCGCCTCGGGAGTCAGTCCGGCCAGCCGCATCAGTTGCTCGGCCACCACCTCGCCCTTGAGGCGGCGCTGGGCGCCGGGCTTGGCGTGCTGCCAGTCGCAGCCGCCGCAGCGGCCGGGGCCGGAGAACGGGCAGGGGGCCTCGACGCGGTCCTTGGAAGGCTGCAGGATCTCCACGGCGTCGGCGCGGAGGAAGCGGGCGCCTTCTTCGCCCTCGGTGACCCGGGCGAGCACGCGCTCGCCGGGGAGGGTGTGGCGGACGAAGAGGACCTGGCCCGCTTCGGTACGGGCGATGCAGTGGCCGCCGTGTGCGACCGGGCCGACCTCGACCTCGTACTCCGCGCCGATCAGCGACTTCGCGGCGGCGCCGGCCGGCGGCTCGTCCGCACCGGCCAGGGACTTCTCCTCGCCGGCCAGCGGGTTCTTGGGTTCTTCCGGCATGGCGGGTGGGCTCCTGAGGTGGTGGTACGACGCGACGACGGCCGGCCTCCGGAGGGAGGCCAGCCGTCAAGTCTACGTCCCGGAGCGGTGTGCCCGGTCGCCCGCCCGGCCGGTGATGTGCCGGCCCGCGGTCGCCCGCCCGCCGCTACTTCTTCGTCGCCGCCCTCTCCTTCTTCGGCTGGGCGACCGGGCCGCGGCGTACCGCGCCCGGGGCGTTCCACTCGGCGCGCTTGCGGGCGCGCAGCTTGGCGGCCTCGGAGGAGTCCAGCTGCCAGGGCACGGAGGTGACCATGACGCCGGGGGTGAAGAGGAGGCGGCCCTTGAGGCGGAGGGCGCTCTGGTTGTGCAGGAGGTGCTCGTACCAGTGGCCAACGACGTACTCGGGGATGTAGACGGAGACGGCGTCGCGCGGGCTCTCCCGGCGGAGCGACTTGACGTAGTCGATGATGGGGCGCGTGATCTCGCGGTAGGGCGAGGCCAGGACCTTGAGCGGCACCTCGATGCCGCGGCGCTCCCACTCCTCGCGCAGTGCCTTGGTGTCGGCCTGGTCGACGTCCACGCTGACCGCTTCGAGGGTGTCGGTGCGCATCAGCTTGGCGTAGTTCAGGGCCCGCAACGTGGGCTTGTGCACCTTGGAGACCAGGACGAGGGAGTGCACGCGCGAGGGGCGGGCGACGTCGTCGTCCAGCGTGTCCTCGGCGGCGATCTCGTCGGCGACCCGGTCGTAGTGGCGGCGGATCGCGGTCATGGTGGCGAAGAAGATGACCATGCCGAGCAGGGCCACCCAGGCGCCGTGGGTGAACTTCGTCAGGAGGACGACGACGAGGACGAGCCCGGTGAAGAAGGCACCGAACGCGTTGATCGCGCGGGAGCGGTGCATCCGGTGGCGCTTGGCCGGGTCCTTCTCGGTGCGCAGATGGCGGTTCCAGTGGCGGACCATGCCGGTCTGGCTGAGCGTGAAGGAGACGAAGACGCCGACGATGTAGAGCTGGATCAGGCGGGTGGAGTCCGCGCCGTAGAGGTAGACCAGGACCGCGGCGGCGCCGGCCAGCAGCACGATGCCGTTGGAGAAGGCCAGCCGGTCACCGCGGGTGTGCAGCTGGCGCGGCAGGTAGCGGTCCTGGGCCAGGATCGAGCCGAGCAGCGGGAAGCCGTTGTAGGCGGTGTTGGCGGCCAGGAACAGGACCAGCGCGGTGGCGGCGGCCAGGACGACGAAGAGGAAGCTGCCCTTGCCGAAGACGGCCTCGGCGACCTGGGAGATCACCGGGTTCTGGGTGTAGCCGGAGCCCAGCGGCTTGCCGTTGTTCAGCAGGTCGGTGGCCGGGTTCTCGGCCATCCTGACCCGCGTCGTCATGGCCAGCGCGATGATGCCGCAGAACATGGTCACGGCCAGGCCGCCCATGAGGGCCAGCGTGGTGGCGGCGTTCTTCGACTTGGGCTTGCGGAAGGCCGGGACGCCGTTGGAGATCGCCTCGACACCGGTGAGCGCGGCACAGCCGGAGGAGAAGGCGCGCAGCAGCAGGAAGATCAGCGCGAAGCCGGCCAGGCCGCCCTGTTCGGCGTGGATGGTGTAGTCGGCGGTGGGGGCCTTCATCGTGTCGCCCATGACCACGGAGCGGATGACGCCCCAGATGATCATGATGAAGACGCCGGCCACGAAGACGTACGTCGGGATCGCGAAGAGCTTGCCGGACTCCTTGACCCCGCGCAGGTTCATCAGGGTCAACAGGACGATGACGGCGATCGCGCAGAACGTCTTGTGCTCGACGACGAACGGGATCGCGGAGCCCAGGTTCTCGATTCCGGAGGAGATGGACACCGCGACGGTCAGGACGTAGTCGACGAGCAGGGCGCTGGCGACGGTGAGACCGGCCTTGGCACCGAGGTTGGTGGTGGCGACCTCGTAGTCACCGCCACCGCTCGGGTAGGCGTGCACGTTCTGCCGGTACGACGCGACGACGGTGAACATCAGCACCACGACCGCGACCGCGATCCAGGGGCTGAAGTTGTAGGCCGACACTCCCGCGACGGACAGGACGAGCAGCACCTCGCCCGGCGCGTAGGCCACGGAGGAGAGCGGGTCGGAGGCGAAGACGGGGAGTGCGATGCGCTTGGGGAGCAGGGTCTCCCCGAGCCGGTCGCTGCGCAGTGCGCGCCCGATCAAGATCCGTTTGGGCACGTCGGTCAGTTTGGACACGCAGAGGATGCTAAGGCTTAGTCAAGCCCCCTGCCCACCCGCCACCCGCACGGGGGACCAACCCGCCGTGGCGCGGGCCACACCGGCCCAGGTCGTGAACGGTCCGCGCGCCCGTGCCTGCACAGAATCCGCACGTCGTACGCACAGGAAGCCCGCCGGGAGCGGGGTGCGGGCCGGCTTTCGTGGCCTTCGTCACGTGGGGCGGAGCGGGCGTCGGAGTGCCGCCCCGCGCCGCTGCCCGCTCGCCCGTCGTCACGCCGGGCCGCTCGGCCCTCCCCCGGTGCGCGCCGTGGCCGCCGGTCCGGGGCCGGACGGCCGGGGACGCCGTGAGTGCAGGGCGCCCAGGCCCTGGCGGGTGGCGACCAGCAGCACCCGGTCCTGGGGCCGCAGGACGTAGCCGTCGCCCAGCTCGTGGGCCAGGTGGGCCGGCGCGCGTTCGGCGGCCGGCGGCGGCGCGGCGGCCTGCGCGTCCGGGTCCGGGTCGTCCGGTGCCGAGGTGTCGACGGCCAGCACCCGCAGCCGGCCCGGCCGGCGGACCTCGCCGACCGTACGGCCCTCCAGTGCGGCGTGACCGCGGACCTCGACCCGGGCGACCAGCAGCACCCGGCGCTCGACCGGGATCGCCCCCAGGATCTGCCGTCCCATCATCGCGCCGGCGAAGGCGGGGGCGGCCAGGAAGGAGACGCTGCGGCTGCGGGTCAGCGCCCGGGGGTGCGCGGCGCGCAGGGTGCGGTAGACGGCGGTGGCGAAGCGGTCGTCGAACAGCCGGAGGGTCACCCGCAGCTGCGGGGTGACCGAGCGGGCGTAGAGGGCGGCCTCCAGATTGGTGGTGTCCTCGCTGGTCAGCGCGAGCAGACCGGATGCCCGCCCGATCATCGCGGCCTCCAGGACGCCTTCGTGGGTGACGTCCCCCAGGACGGTCGGCACCCGCAGCCGCCGGGCCAGTGCGAGCCCCCGCGCCTCCGGGTCCGCCTCGATGCACACCACGGGGATGCCCATCTCGTGCAGCCGGGCCAGCACCCGGGTGCCGACCTTGCCCAGGCCCAGCAGCACGACGTGGCCCGACAGCCCGCGCGGCGGCCGGCGCAGTGCCGAGGCGCTGCGGAACGTGCCCAACCCCTCGAACGCCGCGGCGACCAGCACCGGCAGCAGCAGCAGACCGGTCAGGCCGGAGAGCAGCTGGAGGATCTTGCGGGGCAGCGGCTCACCGAGCGCCGGGTCGTTGATCGCGAAGAGGTCCAGCAGCGTGAGGTAGGTGGCGTGCAGCGGGTCCTCGCCGGTGGTGAGCGAGGAGGCGACGGCCAGTGCCAGCACCGCGCCGACGAGGCCGGCCAGCGACCAGCGCAGCCGCCGGGAGAACAGCGAGGCGAGCGGGGCACCGCGGCCGCGCAGCCCTCGCCGGCGCACCGGCCGCCCCGCACCCGTACCCGTCCCGGGAGCGGAGCCCGTGCCCGTATAGGAGACGGTCTCCAGGACGATGCGGGCCCGGCCGGCGGCGGCCTCGGCCTCCTCGTCGTCCGGCAGCAGCACCGATCCCTCGTCGGCCAGGGCGCCCGAACCCGGTGCCGCCTCAAGGGAGTTGGTGGCCACCGACGCATGCGGGGCGGCCGCTCCCGGGTCGGCGGCGGAGGCGGGGAGCACCGCCAGCGTGCACAGCTCCGGATCCCCCGCCCGGCCGGGCGGCACCGGCGTACGTTCCACCGCCCGCAGCAGCAGCCCGTCCGCCTCGATGACCTTGCTGGTACCGGCGACCGCGGTGGCGACCAGCGCGGGGGCCACGGTGTCCGCGTCGGACAGCACGGTCGTCGAGGCGTCGACCCCGGCCGCGCCGTCCACGGGCCCGGCGGGCCCGTCCCCGCCGGCACCCAGGGCGGCGACCGCCGCGGCCTGGTCGAGCAGCTCCTCCAGGTGCTGGCCGAGCTTGCGGTTGTAGAGGCGGATGACCAGCCGCAGCCGGGGGTTGAGCCGGCGGGCCCGCAGCGCGGCGTGGATGTTGAGCTCGTCGTCGTCGTAGACCAGGGCCAGCGCCTCCGCACCGGCGATGTCCGCCTCGGTGAGCGCCGCGTCGTCCGGCTGCGCCGCCTCCAGGATCCGCAGCGGCTCGGGCGGCGGCTCGGTGCCCTCACCGGGCGGCTCCGCGGGCAGCGCGGTCCGCGTCATCGCCGCCGACACCCGGCCGAGCAGCGCACCGGCCCGACCCAGCGGGCTGGCCGGCGGCGGGATCCGCGGACGGTGCGGCTCGCGGGCGGACGGGGCCACCAGCGTCACCCGTTCGCCGTAGACGTCCCGGAGCTCGGCGGCGAGCCGGTGGGCGAGCGCATCATCGCCGCAGACCACCATGTGCGGGGCAGCAGAGCCCTGTTGGGGCTGGAGAGGCAGATTGGGCACACCCCGTAGCGTGCCTTACGGGCGGCGGGCGGCGCAGCCCGGCGCGGGAGGCCGTCGCACCGCCCGGCCGATGAGCCCCCGGCTGGTGCCCACCGCGCCCCCTACAGCAGCCGCTCTTACGGCTACGGTTGTACCGGACCACCGGTGCGACCAGCGCCCCCGTTGCCGCACCCGGTCCGTATCGCGAGCTGTGGCTTCGTGTCGCCGGTACTGGGAGAAGGAAGTAGTGAGCAGGGTGTTTGTGCAGGTCAGCGCGCTAGTACAGGGCACGGGGTAATCAGCATGCACATCGTCATCATGGGGTGCGGGCGGGTCGGATCCGCGCTCGCACAGACCCTGGAGAGCCAGGGCCACACCATCGCGGTGGTCGATCAGGACCCGACCGCCTTCCGCCGGCTGGGCTCGTCCTTCGGCGGCCGCCGGGTGACCGGCGTCGGCTTCGACCAGGACACCCTGCGGGAGGCCGGCATCGAGGAGGCGGGTGCCTTCGCGGCCGTCTCCAGCGGTGACAACTCCAACATCATCGCCGCCCGGGTGGCCCGCGAGATGTTCGGTGTCGAGAACGTCGCGGCCCGGATCTACGACCCGCGTCGCGCCGAGGTCTACCAGCGGCTGGGCATCCCCACGGTCGCCACCGTCCGCTGGACGGCCGACCAGATGCTGCGCCGGCTGCTGCCGTCGGGCGCCGAGCCGCTGTGGCGGGACCCCAGCGGCGGCGTCCAGCTCGCCGAGGTGCACACCGCCCCGGCCTGGGTCGGCCACAAGATCAGCAAGCTGCAGGAGGAGACCGGCGTGCGCGTCGCCTTCCTCACCCGGCTGGGCGAGTCGATGCTGCCGACCTCCCAGACGGTGCTGCAGGAAGGCGACCTGGTGCACGTCATGATGCGCACCGACGAGGTCGAGAAGGTCGAGGCGGCATTCGCCACGGGTCCCGAGGAGGCGCACGCATGAGGGTCGCGATTGCGGGCGCGGGCGCGGTGGGTCGTTCCATCGCGGGCGAGCTCCTTGAGAACGGACACGAGATCCTGCTCATCGACAAGGCGCCGACCGCCATCTCGGTCGAGCGGGTGCCGCTCGCGGAGTGGCTGCTGGCCGACGCCTGTGAGATCACCTCGCTCGACGAGGCGGCGCTGCAGCGCTGCAACGTCGTCATCGCGGCGACCGGCGACGACAAGGTCAACCTCGTCGTCTCCCTGCTCGCCAAGACCGAGTACGGCGTGCCGCGGGTGGTCGCCCGGGTGAACAACCCGAAGAACGAGTGGCTGTTCAACGAGTCCTGGGGCGTCGACGTCGCGGTCTCCACGCCGCGTCTGATGTCCGCCCTGGTCGAGGAGGCGGTCAGCGTCGGCGACCTGGTCCGGCTGCTGCGCTTCAGCCACGGCGACGCCAACCTCGTCGAGCTGACGCTGCCCCCGGAGGCCGCGCTGGCCGGCACCCGGGTCGGCGATGTGGCCTGGCCCGAGGACACCTCCCTGGTCACGATCATCCGCGGCACGCGGGTGCTCACGCCCAACAAGGAGGACGTCCTGGAGGCGGGCGACGAGCTGCTGTTCGTCGCGGCGCAGTCCCGCGAGGAGCAGCTGGAGGACCTGCTGTCGATGCGGCGCGAGGACGCGGCGGGCTAGCGGGCTCGGTCGTACGGCCGGCACCCGGCGTACGGCGCGAGCACGGACGAAGGGCGCTCCCGGAGATCTCCGGGAGCGCCCTTCGTCGCGTTTCGGCTTTCGGCCGGCGTCGCGGTCAGGACTCGCGGCGGTGACGGCCCGTCGTTGCCCCGCCGCCGTCCTTCGCCAGTGCCGCCGTGCGTTCCTGCTCCGCCTGCTCCGCCTGCTCGGCCGCCTCCATCTCGGCGAAGACGTCGATCGGCGGCGGTGCCTTCACCAGGAAGACCCAGGTCAGATAGACCGCGAGCAGGAACGGCGGGATCTTCAGCGCGATCAGCACCCAGCCGAGCTGGGTGGTGTCCGCCCACCAGTACAGCGGGAAGAGGATCGCGCACTTGCCGAGCAGGATCAGTCCCCAGGCCCAGCTGGCCTTGGCGTACGCCTTCTTCCGGCCGGGGTTACGGGTGCGCCAGGAGAGGTTCTCCTTGAAGACCGGGCCCAGGATCAGGCCGATCAGCGGCACGCCGGCGAGCGTCGTGACCATGTACGCCACGGCCAGGCCGAGGGTGTAGAGCATGCCGGGGAGGTAGAAGTCCTTGGCGTTGCCCGTCATCATCGCGAAGACCACGCCGAAGGCCACACCGAAGACACCGCCGAAGGCGTGCTTGACGGTGTCCCTGCGGACCAGGCGGACGGCCGCCAGCACCAGCGAGACGGCCAGCGCGGCGATCGCCGAGACGTGCAGGTCCTTGTTGACCGTGAAGATCGCGACGAAGAGCAGGCCGGGGAGCACCGTCTCCACCAGGCCCCGCACACCGCCGAACGCCTCGAACAGCGCCGCCTCGGTCACCTCCCGGCCGGCTCCGCCGCCGTCGTCCGGCGGGGCCGGGGCGGCGGGGGCGGGGTCGGCGCCGGGGGTGGCGCCGGCGGCGGCGTGCGGATCGGTGGTCGGTCGGTCGTAAGACGTCACCGGCTACTCCTGTCCGAGCGGTCGGAGTTCGTACTTCGGATTGAAGAGCACCCGGCGTCCGTGACTCAGCGAGATCCGGCCCGAGGCGATGAGCTTACGGCCCGGCTCGATGCCGACGATGGAGCGGCGGCCGAGCCACACCACGTCGAGCGCGGCGGAGCCGTCGAACAGCTCCGCCTCCAGCGCGGGCACACCGGCACGGGGCCGCAGCGTGACATGCCGCAGGGTGCCGGTGACCTTGACTATCTGGCGGTCGTCGCAGTCGCAGATGCGGGTGCACCCCGCGTCCTCCGCGTCCTGCTGCAACTCGGCGGACTGCAGCTCCTCCTCGGAGGAGGACAGCCTGTCGAGCATCCGGCGAAAGCGACCGGCCGGCTTCTCGGGTCGGGTCCCAGCACTCATAAAGCCAGCGTACCGGTGCCCGGGTCCGCGGATCACGGCGTCCACAGGGAGATCGCCACCGCGGGCACCGCCCGGCCCCCGTCCTCCCCGCCGGCTCACTGCTCGAAGCGGTACCCCATCCCCGGCTCGGTGATGAAGTGCTTCGGGTGCGAGGGGTCGCTCTCCAGCTTGCGGCGGAGCTGGGCCATGTAGACCCGCAGATAGTTCGTCTCGGTGCCGTAGGACGGGCCCCAGACCTCCTGGAGCAGCTGCTTCTGGCTGACCAGCCGGCCCGCGTTGCGGACCAGGACCTCCAGGAGGTGCCATTCGGTGGGGGTCAGCCGGATGTCCCGACCGCCGCGGTTGACCTTCTTCGCGGCGAGGTCGACGGTGAAGCCCTCGGTCTCCACGACCACGGCGGTGTCGGCCGGCCCGGTCGGCTCGGCCCGGCGCACCGCCGCCCGCAGCCGGGCCAGCAACTCGTCCATGCCGAAGGGCTTGGTGACGTAGTCGTCCGCGCCCGCGTCCAGCGCCTCCACCTTCTCGTCGGAGGTCTGCCGGGCGGAGAGCACCAGGATCGGCACCCGGGTCCAGCCCCGCAGCCCCTTGATCACTTCGACGCCGTCCATGTCGGGCAGGCCGAGGTCCAGGACGATGACGTCGGGGTGGCGGGCGGCGGCGAGCTTGAGGGCGGTGGCCCCGTCGGGGGCGGCGTCGACCTCGTACTTGCGCGCCTTCAGGTTGATCACGAGGGCGCGAACGATCTGCGGCTCGTCATCGACCACAAGCACCCGGTTCACTGGCGATCTCCTCGTGGTGTGGTGTCGGGTCCCGGCGGGACGGGGTCGGTGCGTTTCCCGGCGGGGCGGCCCGCGGGACGTGGGGTGGGGGGCGGCGGTGGGGTCCGGCTCATGTCGTGACCTGGGCCGGGAGGTCGGGCCGGACCGGCGGACGGCCGCCCGCGGCCCGGAGCGTGAGGACCATCGTCATACCGCCCCCCGGGGTGTCCTCCGCGGCCAGCGTGCCGCCCATCGCCTCCGCGAAGCCCCGGGCCACGGCGAGCCCCAGCCCCACGCCGGCGCCGCGCGGGACGTCGCCGTAGCGCTGGAACGGCTCGAAGATGCGGTCCTTGGCGCTGTCCGGCACGCCCGGACCGCGGTCGGCGATCCGCAGCTCCACCCGGTCGCCGAGCGCGCTGGCCGCGACCAGCACCGCTTCCCCGTCCGGGCTGTACTTCACGGCGTTCTCGACGAGATTGGCGACCGAACGTTCCAGCAGTCCGGGGTCGACCGCGACCATCGGCAGCTCTTCCGGGATGTCCAGAGTGACGCTGCCCTCCGGTACGCCGCCCAGCGCCATCGGCACGACCTCGTCGAGGTCGATCTCGCGGATCAGCGGGGTGACCGTGCCGGTCTGCAGCCGGGACATGTCCAGGAGGTTGCCCACCAGGTGGTCCAGCCGGTCCGCGCCGGCCTCGATGCCCGCCAGCAGCTCCGCCTCGTCCTCCGGCGACCAGGCCACGTCGTCCGAACGCAGGGAGGTGACCGAGGCCTTGATGCTCGCCAGCGGCGTCCGCAGGTCGTGGCTGACCGCGGCCAGCAGCGCCGTCCGGATGCGGTTGCCCTCGGCCAGCTCCCGGGCCCGTTCCGCCTCCCCGACCAGCCGCTGCCGGTCGAGGACGACGGCGGCCTGGGCGGCGAAGGCGGCCAGCACCCGGCGGTCCTCGGCGGGCAGCACCCGCCCGGTCAGCGCCAGCGCCATGTGGTCGCCCACCGGCATGTCGACGTCCGCGTCCTCCGGGCGCTGCAGCGGCTCGCCCTTGTCGGAGCCGCCGGCCCGGCCCGCGCAGGTCCACGGGTCGACGTCGCTGCTCCGCTCCAGCAGCGCCACGGTGTCCATGCCGAAGGTCTCCCGGACCCGCTCCAGCAGGGCGTTCAGCGTCGTCTCGCCGCGCAGCACGCTGCCGGCGAGGAAGGACAGGATCTCCGACTCGGCACGCAGCCGGGCCGCCTGGTGGGTGCGGCGGGCGGCGAGGTCCACCACCGAGGCGACCGACACCGCGACCGCGAAGAAGATCGCGATGGCGACGATGTTCTGCGGGTCGCTGATGGTGAGGGTGTGGGTCGGGGGCGTGAAGTAGAAGTTCAGCAGCAGCGAGCCGACCGCCGCGGACGCCAGCGCCGGCAGCTGCCCGCCGAGCAGCGCCGCGACGACGGTCAGGAAGAGGAACAGCAGGACGTCGTTGGCCAGCCCGGGCCCGTTGGCGAGGCCGGACAGCAGCAGCGAGAGCAGCGCCGGGCCGACCACGCCGACCAGCCAGCCGGCGATGATCCGGGCCCGCCCCAGTCGCGCACCGCGCGCCACCGGCAGCCCACGGCCCTTGGCGACCTCCTCGTGGGTGACGATGTGCACGTCGAGGTCCGGCCCCGATTCACGGGCGACGGTCGCCCCCACCCCGGGCCCGAAGACGTACTGCCAGGTCTTGCGGCGGCTGGACCCCAGCACGATCTGCGTGGCGTTCACCCCGCGCGCGAACTCCAGCAGCGCACTCGGTATGTCGTCCCCGATGACGTGGTGGAACGTCCCGCCGAGGTCCTCCACCAGGGTCCGCTGGACGGCGAGTTCCTTGGGCGAGGCGGAGGTCAGCCCGTCACTGCGGGCTATGTAGACGGCCAGCACCTCGCTGCCCGAACCCTTGGCCGCCATCCGGGCGGCGCGGCGGATGAGCGTACGGCCCTCGGGGCCCCCGGTCAGGCCGACCACGATCCGCTCGCGGGCCTGCCAGGTCGACCGGATCGAGTGCTCCGCGCGGTACTCCTGGAGGTACTCGTCGACGCGGTCGGCGACCCAGAGGAGCGCCAGCTCGCGCAGCGCGGTGAGGTTGCCCGGCCGGAAGTAGTTCGACAGGGCGGCGTCCACCTTGTCGGGCTGGTAGATGTTCCCGTGCGCCATCCGGCGCCGGATCGCCTGGGGCGACATGTCGACCAGCTCGATCTGGTCGGCCCGCCGCACCACCTCGTCCGGCACGGTCTCGCGCTGCCGGACGCCCGTTATGGACTCGACGACGTCCCCGAGCGACTCCAGGTGCTGGATGTTCACCGTCGAGATGACATCGATGCCGGCTTCCAGCAGCTCCTCGATGTCCTGCCAGCGCTTGGCGTTGCGCGAACCGGGCACGTTGGTGTGGGCCAACTCGTCGACCACGGCCACGGCGGGCTTGCGTTCCAGCGCCGCGTCCACGTCCATTTCGGTGAAAACCGAGCCGCGGTACGTCAGCTCGCGGCGCTGGATCTGCTCCAGGCCGTGCAGCATGACCTCCGTACGGGGCCGCCCGTGGTGCTCGACGAACGCCACCGCGACGTCCGTGCCCCGCTCCACGCGCCGGTGCGCCTCGGACAGCATCGCGTAGGTCTTGCCGACGCCGGGCGCCGCCCCGAGATAGATCCGTAGCTTGCCGCGTGCCATGGCCCCATTGTCTTACGTGAAGGCCGCCCCCACCGGGCTGGCCTGCTGCGACCCTATCGACCCCACAAGGGAACAAAAGCCGCAGTTGACGACTTCACCCCCGGTCTTGACGCGACTCTGATACGGGCGCCCGTAACCGGTCCGACAAGGGGCTGGGCATCCGGCCAGGCACTTGTCGGACCGGTGTTTCCGGACCGGCGCTTTCGGACCGGTGCTTCTGGACCCGCGGGGGTGGCGAGCGGCCGAAGGACGTCGCTCCTCCCCGGCCGCTCCCTCTCCGTTCTCGCCGTCCACTCCCGTCCGCTCCCATCCGTTCCGGTCCGCTCCCGTCCGTTCGGCGCGGCGAAAATGCCTCGCCGGACGTCACGACCGGCTGCGACGATGCCCCTCATGACGGACGCCGCGCCCGCACCCGAGCCCACCACCGGCACCAGCACCAGCCACTCCCCCGCGCCCGGAGGAGATCTGACGACGGGCCGCATGCCCGCGGTGCGGGTCGCACACACCGCCGACCTGGACGCCGCCACGCTCGAGGCGGTGCGCGCCCTCCTCTACGACGTCTTCGACGACATGACCGGGGAGGACTGGGACCACGCCCTCGGCGGTCTGCACGCCCTGGCCTACGAGGACGGCGAACTCGTCGGCCACGCCTCCGTCATCCAGCGCCGGCTGCTGCACGGCGGCCGGGCCCTGCGCTGCGGGTACGTCGAGGGGGTCGGGGTACGCGCGGACCGGCGCGGGCGGGGCCACGGGGCGGCCATGATGGCCGCGCTGGAACGAGTGATCCGCAAGGCCTACGACCTCGGCGCGCTCGGCGCCTCCGACGAGGCCGCCGCCTTCTACGCCGCCCGCGGCTGGCAGCAGTGGCGCGGCCGCTCCTGGACCCTCACCCCGTCCGGCGTCCGGCGCACCGCCGACGAGGACGACTGCCTCTACGTCCTGCCGACCCCCGCCGCCACCCTGGACCTCGACTCCGACCTCACCTGCGACTGGCGCGACGGCGACGTCTGGTAGCGACGACTTCCGGCAACGGCGGGCGGGGCCGGGCTGACGCGCCGCCAGCGACCGGAGGGCGATGGCGGTGGCCGGCCGGGATCCAGCCGTGTCGGCGTCACCGCGGGACGAAGCGGTCGACCAGGAGGGTGAGGCGGTCGGGGGCCCGGTCGGCGGGCAGGCGCCCGGCGCGGGTGAGGGTGACCAGTCCGTGCAGCGCGGCCCAGAACGTCTCGACGAACAGGCCCGGTTCGTCGGGGTGCGCATGGTCGACGAGCGGGTCCACCAGGGCCTGGAACGCCTCGCGCAGCGGCGCGGGCGTGGCCTCGTCGGCGAACGGGAGACCGTTGTCGAGGCTGAACATCGCGTCGTACAGGGCGGGATTGCGCGCGGCGAAGTCGATGTAGGCGCGGGCCAGCGCGGCGACCGCCTCCCGGCCGGCGGGCCCTTCCGGCGCCGCGGCGCGCAGCGCGGTCGTCAGCTCGGCGAACCCTTCCAGCGCGATCGCTCCGACGATCTCCTTCTTGCCCCGGAAGTGGCTGTAGAGCACGGGCTGGCTGTACTCGATCTGCTCGGCGAGGCGCCGCGTGGTGACGGCGTCCCATCCGTGCGTCTCGGCCAGCTCGCGGGCCGTGGAGACGATCAGCCTGTGGCGGTGGGCCCGCTCGCGTTCCTTGCGTTCACGTACCGACATGACTCGATGCTAGCACCGCTAGACAAAGGAGCAATGAAACCTCTAGCATCGAACCCGAACCTAGCGATGCTAGAAGTCGGTGGTCGTCAGCCCGCTGACACTTCGAGCCCTTGGGAGGGGACATGCACAACGCACTGGCTGTCGTCACGGTGGTCGTGGTCGGACTGATGGTGGGCGTGGAGTTCGCGGTGGCGGTGTTCGTCAACCCGATCCTCGACCGGCTCCCGAACGACGGCGGACTCGACGCCCGAAGCGACGGGGCACGCGTCCTCGGCCGGGTCATGCCGTTCTGGTACATCGGCTCGGTCGTCCTCGGCGCGGCGTGGTCCGCACTGACCTGGGGCGACCAGGGCGCATCACTCATCGCCGTGGGCACGGTGCTGCTCGTACTGAGCGTGGTGATGTCGATCCTGCTGCTCGTACCGATCAACTCACGCGTCGCGACCTGGTCGAAGGAGGGCGTACCCGCCGACTGGAAGCAGCAGGTGGGCCGATGGGACCGCTTCCACTACGTCCGGGTGGCCATCATCGTGCTCGCGTTCGTACTGTTCACGGTCGCGCTGATCTGACGCCCCACCAGGCCGGTCACCGCGGCACCCTTGGAGCCGCCGGACCTGCCGCCGCGCACCGTGGCGCCCTGCGCCGTCCGTATTGGCCGCCCTGGCCCGAAGCGACTCGGGAAGGGGCGGCCATGCGCGCGTCCGGCTGGGTGCGGGGGGGGGCGGGCCATGACCAGTCCTTCCACTACGCCCCCGCGATCCCGACGAACCGCCCTAGCCGCGCTGTCCCGCCTGGCTCGGCTCGCCCTCTCGGCTGTGCGCTCCCTCCTCCGTGATCAACCCGTCGTTGAGCGTGAGGACGCGGTCGGCCAGGCCCAGGAGGGTGTTGTCGTGGGTGGCGACCAGGGCCGTGACGCCCTCGCTGCGGACGACGGCGCGCAGCAGTTCCATCACCTCCAGGCCGGTTTCCGCGTCGAGTTGGCCGGTGGGCTCGTCGGCTATGAGCAGCGCCGGGCGATTGGCCAGCGCGCGGGCTATCGCGACGCGTTGTTGCTGGCCGCCGGAGAGTTCGCCCGGGCGCTGCCGGGCGTGGTCGGCGAGGCCGACCAGTGACAGCAGCAGCGCGACCCGTTCTTCTCGCTCACGCGCCGGGACCTTGCGGAGCCGCAAGGGCACTCCGACGTTCTCGGCGGCGCTCAGGATCGGTATCAGTCCGAACGACTGGAAGACGAAGCCGATGCGGTCGCGACGCATTTCCAGCAGTCCGGTCTCACCGAGGTCGGCGAGCGGGGTGCCGTCGACGGTGATGCGTCCGGAGTCCGGGGTGTCCAGGCCGCCGATGAGGTTGAGGAGCGTCGTCTTGCCGGATCCGGAACGGCCGCGCAGGGCCACCAGTTCGCCGCGCGGGACACGGCAGGACACTCCGCGGAGCGCGTGCACGGCACCGGCGTCGCTGCCCGCACTGCCGTAACTGCGGTGCAGGTCCTCGACGATGACCATCGTCGAGGCGTCACCACTCACCTCATCTCCTCCGGGTGCGTTGGACGTGTCCGACGACGCCGACGTGTCCCCCGCACCGCCCGTGTCCGGTCGGGATGCGCTTCCCCCGCTGTGCATGATCCGTTCCCCCCAGTCCCCTTGCGGCATCGGTCCGCCGCGCCGGCCGGGCACCCTCGGCGGTGCCTGCCGATGGCGTCAGTATGCGTACCGCGCAGTTCGGCAGGCAACGCCTGTGGATAACTCTCGGGCGGGGCCTCGGGCGGGGCCATGGGCGCCAACGCCCGTCCGAATTCCGTCAGTTCGGGTTCTCGGCGTGGGTCAAGGTCTCCCAGGCCACGAAGAGGTTGTTGGAGCCTGCCGGGCGCTGCTGTTCGGTGAGCTTCTGCGTGCTCGGCATGGCGTGGTGCAGGCGGTTGTGCAGGGCGTTGTAGCCGACCTCGGTGACAGGACCCAGGCCGCGCTTGACGGTGCCGCCGCACAGCCAGGACGGCGGGGCGGTGCCGAGTTCGTAGGTGGCCTGGAAGCCGAGTGCGTGGCGCAGCCGTTCGGCGACCTCGGGGTAGAGGTCCTGGCCCTGCAGGCGGGTGGTCTCGGCGATGTGGGAGATGGCCGACAGGCCGTATCCGGTGTGGGTGAAGTCCCGGCAGGTTTCCTGGGTGAGGCCGTCGACGAAGGTGGACTGGCCCTGCCAGTACTTGATGATCTTGTCGCGGGTGTTCAGGCCGCTGCCCGGTGTGGTCCTGGGCAGATCACCGTCGGACGTGAGGTAGATGTACGCGGGCACGCGGGCGCGGAAGGTGGCGAGGGCCTTGTCGTAGGAGGTCTTGTCCTCCAGGAAGACGGAGATGCCGACGGCGGCCTCCATCATGCTCAGTTCCCAGTTCCCGTTGCTGTGCGAGCCGTTGATGACCTCGGGGAGGTAGACGGTGCGCAGCATGCCGGCGAAGCGGTCGATGCGGTTCTTCGGCCAGCCGTCGTACGTGTAGCGGATGATCTCGGCGGCGCGCGGCCAGGAGGAGCCCGCCCAGCCGGTCTGTAGTGGGGCGTTGCTGTTGGTGTGCTCCTTGAGGGTGGCGGACCAGGCGTCCATGATCTGGATCGCCTTGTCGGCGTACCTGCTGTCGCGGGTGAGGTACCAGGCCAGCGAGAGGGTGTAGGCGGCGAGGGCGTCCTCGCGTTCGTCGGTGCAGCCGTGGTTGGGCTTGGAGTACGGGCCGCATTCGACGGTGGCGCGGGGTTCGGGGGTGCGGGAGAGCGAGGCGTAGGGGCTCGCCATCATCGCGTCGAAGGCGCTCTTCCAGGGCTGGGAACCGGAGTTGACCTTGCCGCGGACGTGGTCGAGCTGACGGGTGCCGACGAGGACGCCGGGGTGGGTGAAGGTCGCCGGTGCCGCCGCGGACGGTTTCGGGGCCGCCGGGGCCGCGGTGGACGGGGCGCCTATGAGGAGGCCCGCGGTCAGGGCGCCGGCCAGTGCTCCGGCGACGAGGGTGAACGTTCTGCGCATGGGGGGTGGGCGCCTTCCTGCCGAGATGCTCAAGGGGACGAACGAGGAGCTGTTCTCGTACATGAATGACAGGCGTTGACATGAACGCGCGTCATGGCTGGGGAAAGTAGGGCCAAGGCGACGCCTCGTCAAGGTGTGTGGCAGGAAGTCAACACGGAGGTGTGGTGGGTCCACCAGGCCGTCACAACTGCCCGACGGGCAGGGCGCGTTCAGATACCTGAAAGCAGAAAGCGGCCCCCGAGAAGAAGCTCCCCGGAGGCCGCCCGCCACCCGTCGTTCGGCTCAGCCATCGTTCGGCTCAGCCATCGTTCCGCTCAGCCCCTGTTCAGCCCTTCTCCCCTTGCCCCCGCGCCAGGTCCCGCAGCGCAACGTTCAACTCCAGTACGTTCACCCGCGGTTCGCCGAGGAAGCCGAGGGTCCGGCCGTCCGTGTGCCGGGTGACGAGCCGGCGCACCGTGGTTGCCGGGAGGTGGTTCTCCTTGGCGACGCGGGCGGCCTGGAGTTGTGCGTACGCCGGGGAGATGTCCGGGTCGAGGCCGGAGCCGGACGAGGTGACGGCGTCGGCAGGGACCTTCGACTCGGGGACGCCGTAGGTCTCGGCGACCCACTTCTTGCGTTCCCGGACCGCCTTGAGCAGGTCGGTGTTGCTGGCGCCCAGGTTGGAGGCCCCGGAGACCTGCAGGTCGTACTGGGTGTTGACGCCGTTGGCCCGGTTGCTGCCGAGCCCCGCGGAGGGACGCGGCTGGAAGAACCGCAGGTCGGGGATCGGGTTGCCCTGTTTGTCGGTGCCCTTGTCGTAGCGCTGGCCGAGGAGCGAGGAGCCGACGACCTTGCCGTGGGAGCGGACCTCGGACCCGTTGGCCCGGTCGGGGAAGGCCGCCTGGGCCACGCCGGTGACCACGAGCGGATAGATGACGCCGCACACCACGGTCAGGACGAGCAGGGCGCGCAGGCCGGCGCCGATCAACCGGGCGGTGTTGCGTACCGAGTTGTTCATGGCGGTTACCACGCTTTCCGCATCAGTGCAGCCCGGGAATGAGGGAGATGAGCAGGTCGATGAGTTTGATGCCGAGGAAGGGGGCGACCAGGCCACCGAGGCCGTAGACGGTCAGGTTGCGGCGGAGCATCCTGTCGGCGCTGACCGGGCGGTACTGCACGCCCTTGAGGGCGAGCGGCACCAGCGCGATGATGATCAGCGCGTTGAAGATGATCGCCGACAGGATGGCGGAGTTGGGGCTGGACAGCCGCATGATGTTGAGGGTGTCCAGGCCCGGGTAGGCCACCGCGAACATCGCCGGGATGATGGCGAAGTACTTGGCGACGTCGTTGGCGATCGAGAAGGTGGTCAGCGCGCCCCGGGTGATCAGGAGCTGTTTGCCGATCTCGACGATCTCGATGAGCTTGGTCGGGTTGGAGTCGAGGTCGACCATGTTGCCGGCCTCCTTGGCGGCCGACGTACCGGTGTTCATGGCCACGCCGACGTCCGCCTGGGCCAGTGCCGGGGCGTCGTTGGTGCCGTCACCGGTCATGGCGACGAGCTTGCCGCCGGCCTGTTCGCGCTTGATGAGCGCCATCTTGTCCTCGGGCGTGGCCTCGGCGAGGAAGTCGTCCACGCCGGCCTCGTCGGCGATGGCCTTGGCCGTCAGCGGGTTGTCGCCCGTGATCATGACGGTCTTGATGCCCATGCGGCGCAGCTCGTCGAAGCGTTCGCGCATGCCCTCCTTGACGACGTCCTTGAGGTGGATGACGCCCAGGACGCGCGGTCCGCGCTCGTCCTCCAGGGCGACCAGCAGCGGGGTGCCGCCGGCCTGGGAGATCGCGTCGGTGAGCTGCTGGGCGTCCTCGGCGACCTCGCCACCACGCTCCTGGACCCAGGCGATGACCGAACCGGTGGCGCCCTTGCGGACCTTGCGGCCGTCGACGTCCACACCCGACATCCGGGTCTGGGCGGTGAACGGCACCCACTCCGCGTCCACCAGTTCTCCCTGGTGGCGTTCGCGCAGGCCGTACTTCTCCTTGGCGAGGACGACGATCGAGCGGCCCTCGGGGGTCTCGTCGGCCAGCGAGGAGAGCTGGGCGGCATCCGCGACCTCGGCCTCCGTCGTGCCGCGGACCGGCACGAACTCGGCGGCCTGGCGGTTGCCCAGGGTGATGGTGCCGGTCTTGTCGAGCAGCAGGGTCGAGACGTCGCCGGCGGCCTCGACGGCCCGGCCGGACATCGCCAGGACGTTGCGCTGCACCAGCCGGTCCATGCCCGCGATGCCGATCGCCGACAGCAGGGCGCCAATCGTCGTCGGGATCAGGCAGACCAGCAGCGCGAGCAGCACGATCATGGGCTGCTCGGCGCCCGCGTAGATCGCGAACGGCTGGAGGGTGACGACGGCCAGCAGGAAGACGATGGTGAGCGAGGCGAGCAGGATGTTCAGCGCGATCTCGTTGGGGGTCTTCTGCCGTGCGGCGCCCTCGACGAGGTTGATCATCCGGTCGATGAAGGTCTCACCGGGCTTCGTGGTGATCTTGATGACGATGCGGTCGGAGAGCACCTTCGTGCCACCGGTGACGGCTGAGCGGTCGCCGCCGGACTCGCGGATGACCGGGGCCGATTCGCCGGTGATGGCGGACTCGTCGACGGACGCGACGCCTTCGACGACATCGCCGTCACCGGGGATGATGTCGCCGGCCTCGCAGACGACGAGATCGCCGATGCGCAGCTCGGTGCCGGCGACCTGCTCCTCCACCCCGCCATTCAGCCGGCGCGCCACGGTGTCGGTCTTGGCCTTGCGCAGGGTGTCGGCCTGCGCCTTGCCGCGGCCCTCGGCGACCGCCTCGGCCAGATTGGCGAAGATCACGGTCAGCCACAGCCAGACGGCGATCGCCCAGCCGAACCAGTCCCCGGGGGACAGGCAGGCGAAGAGTGTGGTGAGGACGGAGCCGACCTCGACCACGAACATCACGGGGGACTTGACCATCACCCGCGGATCGAGCTTGCGCAGCGCGTCCGGCAGGGACCTGACCAGCTGCTTGGGGTCGAAGAGGCCGCCGCCGACGCGGCCGCCGCCGGGCTGGTGCCCGCCGGGGAGGTCCTGGTGCGGGGCGCGGGTCGGGGTGGCTGTCGGGGTGGTGGTCATGGAGCCGGGCTCCTCAGGCTTGGCGGGGGCGGTCATGACAGGCCCTCCGCCAGCGGGCCGAGCGCCAGCGCCGGGAAGTAGGTCAGACCGGTGATGATCAGGATGGTGCCGACGAGCAGCCCGGCGAAGAGCGGCTTCTCGGTACGCAGGGTCCCGGCGGTCTCCGGGATGGGCTTCTGCTCGGCGAGCGAGCCGGCCAGCGCGAGGACGAACACCATCGGCAGGAAGCGACCGAGCAGCATGGCCAGCCCGATCGTGGTGTTGTACCAGGGCGTGTTGGCGTTCAGGCCGGCGAAGGCGGAGCCGTTGTTGTTGGCGCCGGAGGTAAAGGCGTACAGGACCTCGGAGAAGCCGTGCGAGCCGGCGCCCAGGGCCTTGGTGTTGAGCATCGAGCCCAGTGCGTCGGGCAGCACCATCGAGGCGGCGGTGAAGCCGAGGACCAGCGTCGGGGTGACGAGGATGTAGCAGGCGGCGAGCTTGATCTCGCGGGTGCCGATCTTCTTGCCGAGGTACTCGGGCGTGCGGCCCACCATCAGGCCGGCGATGAACACCGCGATGACGGCCATGATCAGCATGCCGTAGAGGCCGGAGCCGACGCCGCCGGGGGCGATCTCGCCCAGCATCATGCCGAGCAGCTGGAGGCCGCCGCCGAAGGCGGTGAAGGAGGAGTGGAAGGAGTCGACCGCTCCGGTGGAGGTGAGGGTGGTGGCGACCGAGAAGATCGACGAGGCGCCGACGCCGAAGCGGGTCTCCTTGCCCTCCATGGCGGCGCCCGCGGCCTGCAGGGCCGGACCGCCGTGCGCGAACTCGGTCCACATCATCAGGGCGGTGAAGCCGAGCCAGATGACGCCCATCGTGGCGAGGACGGCGTAGCCCTGACGCACGTTGCCGACGAGCTTGCCGAAGGTCCGGGTCAGCGCGAACGGGATGACCAGGATCAGGAAGATCTCGAAGAGGTTGGTGAAGGCGTCGGGGTTCTCGAAGGGGTGGGCGGAGTTGGCGTTGAAGTAGCCGCCTCCGTTGGTGCCCAGTTCCTTGATGACCTCCTGGGTGGCGACCGCACCGCCGTTGGTCTGCTGGTGCCCGCCCAGGCCGGGTCCGTTCAAGAACTGCCCGACCTCGTGGATGCCGGAGAAGTTCTGGATCGCGCCGCAGGCGACCAGGACGACGGCGCCGATGACGGAGATCGGTATGAGGACGCGGATGGTGCCGCGGACCAGGTCGGACCAGAAGTTTCCGAGTTCGCCGGTGCGGGACCGGGCGAAGCCGCGGACCAGGGCGATCGCGACGGCCATGCCGGTGGCCGCGGACACGAAGTTCTGCACCGCGAGGCCGACGGTCTGCACGACGTGGCCCATGGCCTGCTCGCCGCTGTAGGACTGCCAGTTGGTGTTGGCGACGAACGACGCGGCGGTGTTGAACGCCTGGTCGGGGCTGATCGACGCGAACCCCAGGGACAGCGGCAGACCGCCCTGGAGGCGCTGCAGCAGGTAGAGGAAGAGCACCCCGACCGCGGAGAAGGCCAGCACCCCGCGCAGGTAGGCGGGCCAGCGCATCTGGGCGTCCGGGTTGGCGCCGATGCAGCGGTAGAGGATCTTCTCGGCGCGGAGGTGCCGCGGGGAGCTGTAGACGGCGGCCATGTGGTCGCCGAGGGGGCGGTACGCCAGGGCCAGCGCCGCGACGAGCGCCGTCAGCTGGAGCACGCCGGCGAGGACGGGGCTCATCGAGCCCGCCGCGGAGGCAGCAGTGGTCACCTCAGAACCTCTCCGGGAAGACGAGGGCGAGGACGAGGTATCCCAGCAGGGCGACGGCGACGATCAGGCCGACCGTGTTCTCGACGGTCACAGCTTCGCCACCCCCTTGGCGACGAGGGCCACCAGCGCGAAGACCGCGATCGTGACGACGACGAAGGCCACGTCGGCCATCGTGTGCTCCTAGAGGGGAGGGGAGTTCGGACCCCTAGAGCAAACCGCCCGCATGACCGCTCCTGACCGGTGTTGACGCCTCCCTTACGGCCATTAGCGCCCCGTTGACGGATCTCATACGCCGCCCGGCCTGACCTGCACAAACGCGGAGGGCCCGCACCCCCTCCAAGGGGTGCGGGCCCGTGTGACCGTCGTGATCCGGCCGGTCCGGCGCCCTGACGGGCTCCGCCGGCCGGATCGTGTGTCAGCGGATCTCGGTGATCTCCGGTCCGCGCTCCAGGCGCTCCACGCCGCCGCCGAAGCGGGACTGCTCGACCTGCTCCTGCTGCACGCCGTCCGGCACCATCTGGGCGTCGTCCGGCAGCTTCAGGACGATCGGGTCGCGCGGCGCCATCGGGCCTTCGCCACGGACGATGACGGTGTCCCGGAAGATGTGCTCCAGCACGCCCGCGGCCTGCGGCTGCACCGCGCCCTGGCCGGAGATCACGCCGCGCAGGAACCACCGCGGGCCGTCCACGCCCACGAACCGCACGACCTGCACACCGTTCGTGCCGTCCGGCAGCTGTACCGGCACCTGGGCGCGCAGCTCCCAGCCCAGCGGGCCCTCGACCTCGTCGATGACCCCGCCCTGCTGGGTGATGCCGGCCGCGATCTCCTCGCGGACCTCGCCCCAGATGCCCTCGTTGCGGGGAGCGGCGAACGCCTGCAGCTGTACGGCGCTGTCCTGCAGCACCACCGTCGCGGCGACGATCGCGTCACCGGCGACCTCCACCCGCAGCTCCATGCCCTCGACCCCGGGCACGAACAGCCCGCCGAGGTCGACCCTGCCCTCTCCGGGGTTGGTGACCTCGGAGGAGTCCCACGGCCCGTCGGGGCGCGGCGCGGGCGGAAGATTGACCCGACCCTGCCCCTCGTCGCTCTCCTCCTCGGCCGTCGCGCCGGTCACCGTCTCCTCGGCGAGCCCCGCTGCCGACTCCTCAGGAGTCTTGTTCTTCTTGCGACGTCCGAACACGTCACTGTCCTTCCCGGTCGGCACCGACCGCTGCGTATTCATTCCCGCCCGTGGAGCCGCCCACCGCCGCATGACCGCCGGTGGAACCGAATCCCCCCTCGGCCCGCGCCGAGCCGGGAAGTTCCGCCACCTCGTGGAAGCGCACCTTCTCGACCTGCTGGACGACAAGTTGGGCGATCCGGTCGAACCTCTCGAACCGCACGGTCTCCCGAGGGTCCAGATTGACCACGATCACCTTGATCTCTCCACGGTACCCGGCATCCACCGTCCCGGGGGCATTCACGAGCGCCAGTCCGCAGCGCGCGGCGAGCCCGGAGCGCGGGTGCACGAACGCCGCGTAGCCGTCGGGCAGCGCGATCGCCACGCCGGTGGGCAGCACCGTGCGCTCCCCCGGCGCCAGCTCGGCCGCCTCGGTGGTCACCAGATCGACGCCGGCGTCGCCCGGATGCCCGTACGCCGGGACGGGCACCTCCGGGTCGAGCCGCCGCAGCAGTACGTCGACGGGATTGCGTACCTCACTCACGGGTTCACCTCGAAGGCTCGCGCGCGCTTGACCTGGTCCGGGTCGGCCATCGCCGCCTGGATCTCCTCGGTCCTTCCGTTCTCGATGAAGTGGTCGACCTTCACCTCGATGAAGACGGCGTCGGCGCGCACCGCGACCGGGCCGTCCGGGCCGCCTATGCGTCCCACCGCCGTCGAGTAGATCTTCCGCCCGTGCACCGCGGTGACCTGCGCGTCCAGGTGCAGCACCGTGCCGAGCGGCACCGGCCGTACGAAGTCGGTCTCCAGCCGGCCGGTCACCGCGATCACCCGCAGCAGCCAGTTCAGCGAGCCGAGCGTCTCGTCGAGCGCGGTGGCCAGCACCCCGCCGTGGGCCAGGCCCGGCGCGCCCTGGTGGGCCTCCTTGACCGTGAACTCGGCCTGGACGCTCACACCCTCGCCGGCCCGCGCCTCCAGGTGCAGACCGTGCGGCTGGCCGGTGCCACAGCCGAAGCAGCGGTCGTAGTGCGCGCCGAGGAGCTCTCCAGGCGCCGGCGCCTCGGCGTGCCGGACCGGAGCGACGGCGTCCGTCGGTGGCGTCAGCCGCGCCCTGGGTTCGTCAGTTCCACTCACGAGTGCAGACCCTACCCGCGCGGATAAGGGGCCCGCGCCGCCGTGCCAAGCTGGAGCCATGCAGTCGTACGAAGAACGTCTCACCGCGCCCCGCTCCTGGTGGGTGATCGCCGGGCTGATCGGCGTCGCCTGTGCCCTGATGCTGCTCCCGGTGGGGACGCTGCCGATGCTCGGCGGGCTGATCGGCGGGGCGGCGCTGTCCGCAGTGGCGGTGAGCGCGTACGGGTCGGTGCGGATCCGGGTGGTGGGCGGTGCGCTGATCGCCGGTGACGCGAAGATCCCGGCGTCGGCGCTGGGCGAGGCAGTGGCGCTGGACGCGGCGGAGGCGCTGGCCTGGCGGACGCACAAGGCCGATGCCCGGGCGTTCATGCTGCTCCGCAGCTATGTGCCGACCGCGGTGCGGGTGGAGATCACGGACCCGGACGACCCGACGCCGTACGCCTATCTGTCGACGCGGGACCCGGAGCGTCTGGTGGCGGCACTGACGGCCGTACGCGCCTGACGGGCGGGCCGGGCTCACCGGGCCGGGGATACCGGCCCCCTTCAGCGGTCCGCTTCAGTCGCCGGGCGGGAGCGGGGCCGGTCCGGGCGGCGGAGACGCCGGGAGGGCGTCGGGAAGTGCGTCCCAGGGCACCTGCCTGGCCCGCAGGTCCTTGCGGATTTTTTCCGCAACTTTTCTGGTGTCGCGGCGGTTCATGAAGCCGCCGACGGCGGCGCCCACCATGAACGGGGTGAGGCTGGGGAGGTTGCGCAGCGTGCGCTTCATGATCTGCTGGCGCAGCTCACGCTTCATCTGCCCGCCGAGCGCGGCGTTCAGCGAGGCCGGTTTCGCGATGTCGATGCCCCGCTCCTCCGTCCACGACGTCAGACAGGCCATCCCGCGCTGGCGGAGATTCCCGGCCGGCCGCAGGCCGTAGACCTCGTGCAGCTCGGCGATGAGCTTGAGCTCGATCACGGCGACGCCGGTGATCTCGGTGGCCAGCTCGGCCGGCATGGCGGGCGGTACGGGCAGCATGGCTGCCGCGCCCACGCCCGCTCCGACGGTGGCGGTCCCCGCACAGGCGCCCGCGACGAGCTTGTCGGCGAGTTCCTCGGGGGTCAGTCCGGGGAACTGGGCGCGCAGGGTGGCGAGGTCGCGGACCTGGATCCGCGGGGCGAGCTCGATGATCCGGTCGGCGATGGCGGCGATCGTCGCCCGTACCCGGCCGCGCCATACCGGGGCGGTCGGGTCGGCGGGCACGGGCGCGGTTTCGTCGCGTGATCGTGCGCCGGCCGCCGGACCTTGGCCGCCCTCGGGACGCTTGCGGAACGGGTTCACGCCAGCCACGGCGTAGACCGGCTCAGGCCGCGCAGTCGCGGCAGATCGGGTTGCCGTTCTTGTCCTCCGCGGCGAGCTGGCTGCGGTGGTGCACCAGGAAGCAGCTCATGCAGGTGAACTCGTCCTGCTGCTTGGGCAGCACGCGCACCGCGAGCTCTTCGTTGGACAGGTCGGCGCCGGGGAGCTCCAGGCCCTCGGCCTGCTCGAACTCGTCGACGTCGACGGCCGAGGCGGACTTGTCGTTCCGCCGCGACTTCAGCTCCTCGATGCTGTCCTCGTTGAGGTCGTCGTCGGTCTTGCGTGGAGTGTCGTAATCCGTAGCCATTTTCGCTCTCCCCCTCTGGGTGTCTGCGGTGTCTCAGCGCTCGTAACGCGTGAGAGGCCGGACTTGTGCCCGACCTGAGGCGGAGATTTTGCCTCACATCAAGGTCTGTTACTCAATCGACACCCAACCGCACCCCTGAAGAGGTGATCGGTTTGGATGGCGATCAGGACCGTACACGGTCCGAATGTCGCACCTCGCGCAGCCCATCACCTGTACTTCCCGTGATTCGGGGCCCGGGAAACCCGGACTTCCCCGGCATTCCACCAGGGCTTTTGATCACGGAGCGTAGATGGCTGGAAATTCGCGTCTGTGAGGGATCACACACGCGATGACCGATGGGTGGACCGGTCCAATTCCGCGCAAAGCGAACGTGGCGAAGGATCGCTCCCCGCCCCCCTTTTCGTCAAACCGGCCCGGCCGGCAGACCTCCGCGGTGTACGGCCGCGAGACGGGCGATCCTACCCACCGGGGCCCTGATGCTGGTCAGGGCGGTGGCGGACGGCTCCAGCGGCCGCACAGCCGCCTTTGCGAGGGCCTCACAGCGGCAGCACCACCCGCATCACGAGACCGCCGCCCTCGCGGGGTTCTGCGGTGATGGTGCCGTCGTGTGCGCGGACCACCGAGCGGACGATGGACAGGCCCAGGCCGACGCCCTTGTCGCTGCCGGTGCGCTCGGTGCGCAGCCGGCGGAACGGCTCGAAGAGGTTCTCCACCTCGTAGGCGGGGACCACCGGCCCGGTGTTGGTGACCACCAGCACCGCACACCCCGGCTGCGGCTCGGTGCTCACCTCCACCCACCCCTCGGGCACGTTGTAGCGCACCGCGTTCTGCACCAGATTCAGCGCGATCCGCTCCAGCAGCACACCATTGCCCTGCACGAAGACCTGCTGGCGCACCCCACGCAGCACCACGCCCTTGGCCTGCGCCTCCTCACGGAGCTGGTCCACGGCCTGAGCGGCGACCTCGGACAGATCCACCGGCTTCTTGTCCACGACCCGGTTCTCACTGCGCGCCAGCAGCAACAACCCCTCCACCAACTGCTCACTGCGCTCATTGGTGGCCAGCAGCGTCTTGCCCAGCTGCGCCAGCTCCGGCGAGGCGTCCGGATCGGCCAGCTGCACCTCCAGCAGCGTCCGGTTGATCGCCAACGGCGTCCGCAGCTCGTGCGAGGCATTGGCCACGAACCGCCGCTGCGACTCGAACGCCCGGTCCAGCCGGTCCAGCATCTCGTCGAAGGTGTCCGCCAGCTCCTTGAGCTCGTCGTCCGGACCCCCCAACTCGATCCGCCGGTGCAGATCCGACCCCGCCACCCGCTGCGCGGTCCGCGTGATCCGACCCAACGGCGACAGCACCCGCCCCGCCATCGCATAACCGAACGCGAACGCCACCACCGTCAACCCCAGCAACGCCAGCAACGAACGGTTCAGCAGGCTGTTGAGCGCCAGCGCGCGCTGGTGCTGGAGGCACTGCTCGACGGCCTGCTGGAGCAGCGGTCCGGAGGTCTGGGTGGGCAGGTCGCAGATGTCGCTGGTGGACTCGAACTTGCCACCGAGGATCTTCAGTGGCAGCGCGCTGCCGTCGTGCAGGGCGTCCGCGGCGAGCATGTAGATGATGGTCAGCAGCACGATGCCGGCCATCAGGAACATCCCGCCGTACAGCAGCGTCAGCCGTATCCGGATCGTCGGCCGGAGCCACGGGAAGGGCCGGACGTTGACCGGCGGGCGGGGGTCCCAGGCGGGTTTGGGCGGGATGGGCTGCGGTGGGGCGGCCGGCTTGGAGAACGAGGGCAGGGAAGGCATCGCCGGTCAGATCCGGTAACCCGAGCCGGGGACGGTGACGATCACCGCGGGCTCGCCGAGCTTGCGGCGCAGCGTCATGACCGTGACCCGCACGACGTTGGTGAACGGGTCGGTGTTCTCGTCCCAGGCCTTCTCCAGGAGCTGCTCGGCCGAGACGACGGTGCCCTCGCTGCGCATCAGCACCTCCAGCACCGCGAACTCCTTCGGGGCGAGCTGGACCTCCTTGCCGTCGCGGAAGACCTCGCGGCGGTTCGGGTCGAGCTTGATCCCGGCCCGCTCCAGGACGGGCGGCAGCGCGACGGTCGTACGGCGGCCCAGGGCGCGCACCCGGGCGGTCAGCTCGGTGAAGGCGAACGGCTTGGGGAGGTAGTCGTCCGCGCCGATCTCCAGGCCCTCGACGCGGTCGCTGACGTCTCCGGAGGCGGTGAGCATCAGGACACGGGTGGGCATCCCCAGCTCGACGATCTTGCGGCAGACGTCGTCGCCGTGGACGACCGGGAGGTCGCGGTCGAGCACGACGACGTCGTAGTCGTTGACCGCGATCCGTTCGAGGGCGGCAGCGCCGTCGTAGACCACGTCGACGGCCATGGCCTCCCGGCGTAGTCCGGTGGCCACCGCATCGGCGAGCAGCTGCTCGTCCTCGACGACGAGAACACGCACGTCGCTAGTCCTTCCTCACGGCCCTTTCGGGCGGGCACAACAATCACTCTGAGCCCTTCCATCCTGCCCCGAAGAGCCATAAACCGGCAGTAAGGCGGGAGGGCGGGGGCTGGGGCCCGGGGCCGCTGCGCCCGATCGGCAGGATTCCTGGGCGGGTTGAGGTTTCCCTGAGGTTGCGGGTGGGGAGGACGACTGCACACCCGCGATCACGCCCTGTTTTTTCTCTGGCGATCCACGTGCCATGAACTGATCCATTCCGCAGGGACCACGCCGTGATCGACCCACCGTCGGCACACCCCCGTGCCACCGACCCACGACGAGGGGGCGCACATGGACGCGTTCACCGCAGGCATTTTGCAGCGCATAGAGAACACCGAAGCCGATCTGGACCGGGCCCGCCGCGCGGGCGATGACTTCCTCGTCGAGGTCGAGCAGGCCGAGCTCGAGGACCTCCAGCGGCTGGCGAACGAGCACGGTGTGCGTTATGGAGCGGTCAGCAACGCCTGACCGCGACGGCGTACGGGGATCGCGCCCCGGCACCCAGGACAGGGTGCCGGGGCGCGGTCGTGCCCGGGCCGGTGGCGCGGCCGCGGGTCAGTCGTGCCAGGCGCCGAGCTCGTCCAGCAGCGGCTGGAGCTGCGCGAAGAGCTCCGGGGAGGCGGCGAGGGTCAGTTCGTGGGAGGCCGGCTGCCCGGGGCGGCCACCGGTGCGGGCCCCGGCCTCACGGGCGATCAGCGCACCGGCCGCCAGGTCCCAGGGGTTCAGCCCGCGCTCGTAGTAGGCGTCCAGCCGGCCGCAGGCCACGTCGCACAGGTCGATGGCGGCCGATCCGCCCCGCCGGATGTCGCGGACCTGCGGCAGCAGGGTGCGCACCACCTCGGCCTGGGCGGCTCGGCGGTCGGCCAGGTAGCCGAAGCCGGTGCCGAGCAGCGCCTGGGAGAGCTGCGGCGCGGGCCGGTGCCGGATCGGCTCGCCGTTGTTGTACGCGCCCCGGCCCAGGACGGCGTGACAGGTCTCGCCGCGCATCGGGGCGGCGACGACCCCGACGACCACCTCGCCGTCCTTCTCGGCGGCGATCGACACCGCCCAGGAGGGCAGGTCGTAGAGGTAGTTGACGGTGCCGTCGACGGGGTCGATGACCCAGCGGATGCCGCTGGTGCCCTCGGTGCTCGCGCCCTCCTCCCCCAGGAAGCCGTCGTCGGGGCGGTGCTCCCCGAGGAAGCCGGTGATCAGCTTCTCGGAGGCGAGGTCCATCTCGGTGACGACGTCGATCGGGCTGGTCTTCGTGGCGGCCACACCGAGGTCGGCGGGTCGGCCGTCGCGCAGCAGCGCCCCGGCGCGGCGGGCGGCCTCCAGGGCCAGCTCCAGAAGGTCGTCGTACAGCGCGTCGGTCTGCGTCGGGTCGGGCACGGTGCTCCTTGCTCGGACGAGCGGCGGTCGGGCAGCGGTGGGCGGCGTACGGCAGTCGGGCGGGCCGCCGGGCGTACGCCGCCGCGGTGTTCGGGTCTACGCGGGGGCCTGGGCGACCGGGCCCTGCCAGTCGGCGCCGGCCGCGGCCGGGCGCGGGGCGCGGGCCGGGCAGCAACCGACCGGGCACAGGTCGTGGGAGGGGCCGAGGGCGCCGAGGGCGCAGCGCTCGGGGGTGCGGCCGCGTTCGGTGGCGGCGCGCTCCAGGAGGAGCTCGCGGACGGCGGCGGCGAACCGGGGGTCGGCGCCCACGGTCGCGGACCGGGCGAGGGGCAGTCCCAGTTCGGCGGCCTTGGCGGTGGCCTCGGTGTCGAGGTCGTACTTGACCTCCATGTGGTCCGAGACGAAGCCGATGGGGGCCATGACCACGGCCGGGACGCCGGCGGCGTGCCGCTCCTCCAGGTGGTCGCAGATGTCGGGCTCCAGCCAGGGGATGTGCGGGGCGCCGCTGCGGGACTGGTAGACGAGCTGCCAGGGGTGGTCCACGCCGGTCTCCGCGCGGACCGCGTCGGCGATCACCCGGGCCACGTCGAGGTGCTGGGCCACGTAGGCGCCGCCCTCGCCGCCCTCGGTGTGGTCGTCCGGGGTGCCGGAGGTGTCGGCGGCGGCGGTGGGGATGGAGTGCGTGGTGAACGCGAGGTGGGCGCCGTCGCGGACGTCGTCCGGCAGCGCGGCGAGGGACGCCAGCACACCGTCGACCATCGGCCGGACGAAGCCGGGGTGGTTGAAGTAGTGCCGCAGCTTGTCGACCTGCGGGACCGGCAGCCCCTCGGCCTGGAGGGCGGCGAGCGCGTCGGCGAGGTTCTCGCGGTACTGGCGGCAGCCCGAGTACGAGGCGTAGGCGCTGGTCGCCAGGACGGCGATGCGGCGGTGGCCGTCGCCCACCATCTGGCGCAGGGTGTCGGTCAGGTACGGCGCCCAGTTGCGGTTGCCCCAGTAGACCGGCAGTTCCAGGCCGTTCTCGGCGAAATCCTTGCGCAGTGCGTCGAGCAGCTCGCGGTTCTGGGCGTTGATCGGGCTGACGCCGCCGAACAGGAAGTAGTGCTGCCCCACCTCCTTGAGGCGCTCGCGGGGGATGCCGCGGCCGCGGGTGACGTTCTCCAGGAACGGGACGACGTCGTCGGGGCCTTCGGGGCCGCCGAAGGAGAGCAGCAGCAGGGCGTCGTAGGGGCGGGGATCACGCTGTTCGGGCATGGCATCGATCCTGCCACCCTTCCCCCGGGTGCGGCGGGCAGGTCCCGGTACGCGGACGGCCCGCGAGCGCGGCGGGATCGGTCCGAAAAACCGGAGGCGTGGGGCTGCGCACCGCCCGTAAGCTGTATCGGCCACATACATTCCTTACCGATCTTCGGTCCTCATCCGGCGGAGCGCCCCCGTTGCCCAGTCCCTACCGCGCCATCTTCGGCCGCCCCGGCACCAAGTCCTTCTCCGCCGCCGGGCTGCTGGGCCGGATGCCGCTGTCGATGCTGAGCATCGGTGTCGTCACGATGGTCTCCCAGCTGACCGGGCGGTACGGCCTGGCGGGCGCGCTGTCGGCGACCCTCGCCCTGTCCGCGGCGGTGCTCGGTCCGCAGATCTCCCGGCTGGTGGACCGGCACGGCCAGCGCCGGGTGCTGCGCCCGGCGACGTTGGTGTCGCTCGCCGCGGTCGCGGGTCTGCTGCTCAGTGCCCAGCAGCGCTGGCCGGACTGGGTGCTGTTCGTCTTCGCGGCGTGCGCGGGATGCGTGCCGAGCGTCGGGTCGATGGTCCGGGCGCGCTGGGCGGAGCTGTACCGGGGTTCGCCGCGGGAGCTGCACACCGCGTACTCGTGGGAGTCGATCGTCGACGAGATGTGCTTCATCGTCGGGCCGATCCTGTCGATCGGGCTGTCCACCGCGTGGTTCCCGGAGGCCGGGCCGCTGCTGGCGGGGGTCTTCCTGGCGGCCGGGGTGTGTTGGCTGACGGCACAGCGGGCGACGGAGCCGGTGCCGCATCCGCGGGGGCAGCAGGCCAGCGGCTCGGCGCTGCGTTCGCCGGGGCTGCAGGTGCTGGTGGGGACGTTCGTGGCGACCGGCGCGATCTTCGGGGCGATCGACGTGGTGACGGTGGCCTTCGCGGAGCAGGCCGGGCACAAGACGGCGGCCAGTCTGGTGCTGGCCGTGTACGCGCTCGGTTCGTGCGTGGCCGGTGCCGTCTTCGGGCTGCTGCACCTCAAGGGCCATCCGTCGCGCCGCTGGGTGATCGGGGTGTGCGCGATGGCGGTGAGCATGGTGCCGCTCCAGATGGTGGGTTCGCTGCCGTTGCTGGCCGTCGCGCTGTTCGTGGCGGGGCTGTCCATCGCGCCGACGATGGTGACGACGATGGCTCTGGTCGAGGAGCACGTCCCGCAGTCGAAGCTGACCGAGGGCATGACGTGGACCAGCACCGGTCTGGCCGTGGGGGTGGCGCTGGGTTCGTCGGCGGCCGGCTGGGTGGTGGACGCCGCCGGTGCGGAGCGCGGCTATCTGGTGCCGGGCGCGTCGGGCGTACTGGCCGCGCTGGTGGCGTTCGCGGGTTACCGCCGGCTCCGTCCGCGGCAGCCGGCGGCCACGGCGGCCCCGGTCGCGGCGGGCCTGCCCGAAGGCGGCACCGCGGCCGCGGAACGGCAGGGCGGGCAGCCCGTCGCGTGAGTCGCGCGGCCCCGGGGGTTACCGGCGGTACGAGATGTCCCGGAGCCGGGTGATTACGGCCGATTCCTTGATCGCGTAATTCCGCTCTCCCCCTGTGGAGGACCCCGGGGTGACTGACATCATGCGCTCACACCAACGGCGGCCGACCGGCCGGCCCGCGTGAGGGGAGGGGACGTCACCATGGCAGTCAGCAACGCCGTCGACGGCTCGGGAGGGCGCGGCTCCACCGCCGCCCCGTGGCGCAACTGGGCGGGCAACGTCACCGCCCGCCCGGCCCGGACGGTGACCCCGGCGAGCACCGAGGAGCTGGCGGCCGCGGTCCGCGCCGCCGCCGCGGACGGGCTGACGGTCAAGGCGGCCGGTACGGGCCACTCCTTCACCCCGGCGGCCGCCACCGACGGGCTGCTGGTCCGTCCCGAGCGACTGACCGGCGTGCGCGCGGTGGACCGCGCGGCCGGCACGGTCACGGTGGCCGCCGGGACGCCCCTCAAGCGCCTCAACGAGACGCTGTCCGCGCACGGGCTGTCGCTGACCAACATGGGCGACATCATGGAGCAGACCGTCTCCGGTGCGGTCAGCACCGGTACCCACGGCACCGGCCGGGACTCGGCGTCGCTGGCCGCCCAGATCTCCGGTCTGCAGCTGGTCACCGCCGACGGCTCGGTGCTGACCTGTTCCGCCGAGGAGAACCCGGACGTCTTCGCCGCGGCCCGGCTGGGCCTGGGCGCGCTCGGCGTGATCAGCGAGCTCACCTTCGCCGTGGAGCCGGAGTTCCTGCTGACCGCCCGTGAGGAGCCGATGCCGTTCGACGAGGTGACCGGCCGGTTCGACGAACTGGTCGCCGAGAACGAGCACTTCGAGTTCTACTGGTTCCCGCACACCGGCAACTGCAACACCAAGCGCAACAACCGCAGCCAGGGTCCCGCGGCCCCGCCCGGCCGGATCAGCGGCTGGGTCGAGGACGAGCTGCTGTCCAACGGCGTCTTCCAGGTCGCCTGCGCCGTCGGGCGCGCGCTGCCGGCCGCCATACCGGGTATCGCCAGGATCTCAAGCCGGGCCCTGTCGGCCCGTACGTACACCGACATCCCCTACAAGGTGTTCACCTCACCGCGGCGGGTGCGGTTCGTGGAGATGGAGTACGCACTGCCCCGGGCGGCCGCGGTCGCGGCGCTGGGCGAGCTGAAGGCGCTGGTGGAGCGCTCGGACTTCAAGATCAGCTTCCCGGTGGAGGTGCGCACCGCGCCGGCCGACGACCTCCCGCTGTCCACCGCCTCCGGCCGGGACACCGTCTACGTCGCCGTGCACATGTACCGCGGCACGCCCCACGAGGCGTACTTCGCGGCCGCCGAGCGGATCATGACCGCGCACGGGGGCCGCCCGCACTGGGGCAAGCTGCACACCCGCGACGCGGCGTACCTCGCCGCCGCCTATCCGCGGTTCGGCGAGTTCACCGCGGTCCGGGACCGGCTGGACCCGGACCGCCGGTTCGGCAACGCGTACCTGCGCCGGGTGCTCGGGGACTGACCCGGGCACCCGACGCGGGGCGCGGCCGGTTCAGGAGGCTCCCGGTTCGGGCGCCTCGGCCTCGGGCTCCGGCCCGCTCTGCTGACCCCCCTGGTGCCCGCCGGTCGCGTCGCCGCTGCCGGTGCCGCCGCTGTCCGCCGACCCGCTCGGGGACGGGTTCGTGGACGGGTTCGTGGAGGGCGAGCCCTCCGGGTCCGGCGAGGTCTTGCCGCCGTCGGACGGGCTGGGGCTCGGCGACGGCGTGCCGTGATCGGTGCCCCGGCCGTTGCCGGTGTCGCCGGACCTGCCCGGATCCGGAGTGGCACCGCCGTTGCCGTGCCGGCCGCCGTCCCCCGGGGTGCCGCCCGGGCCGGGCGACTGCGGGGTGACGGGCTGGTGCCGGCCGGCGCTCCCGGTCCGGGTGAGGTTGCCGAGCGTGGTGCCCTGCTGGCCGCTCGGGGTCTGCCCGGTCAGCAGCTCGGTGGCGGTCACCCCGCCCATGGCGAGGGCGAACACCGCGAGCGCGCCGAGTGCCGGCCGCTTCCAGCCGCGCAGCCGCGTGCCGTACGTGGTGGCGCTGACCTCCTCGGGCCGGCCGACGCGCGACCCGGCCGGGGGCAGGACGGCATCCGGGCGGGCGGGCGCCTGCACCGGTGTCATGGTGGGGACGTCGAGGCGCGGCACCATTTGAGTCCGGTCGATCGGGTGGGCGTTCGCAGGATCGCGCCGGAGGGCCTGCACGGCCCGGGGGATCACCTGCGTACGGGCCGTGTCGGGCCCGGAGGTCTTGGCGGCGACGGAGGTGACGTGGTCCTCCGTGCCCTGCTTGTCGAAGGTGGGCAGCACCATCGTGGGGTCGGGCCGCCCTGTCTGCCGGGTGGTGGATCGAGTGCGGGAGGAGGAGCGGCGCGGCCTCGGCCGGGTGCTGACCGAAGCCTCCTTGATCTGCTCGCCGGTACGCCGGAAGAGGTGCTGGAATATCGACCCGCCGGTCGTGGCCACGACACTGACCAGACCCGCACCGATGATGGTTCCGTACACACCGAGTTGACCGGCGAGATACGCGGCGACGGCCGCGGCGAGTGCACTGCCGGACACCTGAGCGACGCTCAGGTCTATCCGCTTCTCCTTCTTCTTCGTGCCTGTTTCGGTTTCTTCGTCCATCTCCAACCTTTGATAGCCCCTTCGATCCATCTTGCACGGAGAAGTGACCAATTGGCGGAGTCAAAGGTTCCGAATCTGGGGAATATGTGAAACTCGCCACCCGTGCGTCAGGTCGAGAGATCGACAAGGTGACCGACCCCCGCTGTTCCCCCACAAGTTCGGCGGCGCGGCGGTCCACCTCGGTGGTCCGAATGGAGTACTGTGACGAACCCTGGCCCCGGTTCCCGTCCGGCTGCCCGGAACCCATGGGAGGGGCCAGATGACGGCACTCACCCCGGGGCGCCGCCGCTCGGCACGGGTGATCGGCGACAGGGCAAGCGGCATGGTCACTGAGCGTTGCGAACTGGTAACCGTGTCATAACGGCGTTTGAGGGCCAAGCCTCGACACGCCGGGCAACTCGGCAATGTTGTGGCAGGCTGCACCCGGGCAGGCCACACTCGACTAGCGGAAGCAGCGACGCACGTGACGTCGGCAGGCACCACCCGGGAGGTCCCCATGCCCGAACTGCGTGTCGTGGCCGTCTCCAACGACGGCACACGGCTGGTGCTCAAAGCTGCGGACAGCACCGAGTACACGCTTCCGATCGACGAGCGGCTGCGCGCCGCCGTCCGCAACGACCGCGCGCGGCTGGGCCAGATCGAGATCGAGGTCGAGAGCCACCTGCGGCCGCGGGACATCCAGGCCCGGATAAGAGCCGGTGCCTCCGCCGAAGAGGTCGCGCAGCTGGCCGGCATCCCCGTCGACCGGGTGCGCCGCTTCGAGGGCCCGGTGCTGGCCGAGCGCGCCTTCATGGCCGAGCGGGCCCGCAAGACGCCGGTGCGCCGGCCCGGCGAGAACACCGGCCCGCAGCTCGGCGAGGCGGTCGCGGAGCGGCTGCTGCTGCGCGGCGCCGACAAGGACAGCGTCCAGTGGGACTCCTGGCGCCGGGACGACGGCACCTGGGAGGTGCTGCTGGTCTACCGGGTCGCCACCGAACCGCACTCGGCGAGCTGGACCTACGACCCGCCGCGCCGGCTCGTCCAGGCCGTGGACGACGAGGCCCGGGCACTGATCGGCGAGGCCGACGACACGCCCGAGCCGAGCTTCCCGTTCGTGCCGCGGATCGCCCGGCTGCCGCGCGACCGGCCGCTGGACCGCACGCTGGACCGGCACTCCGAGCGCGGTGAGCGCGGTGCGCAGGCCGGCGGCGAGGACGACGCCCGGGGCGCGGAGGAGGCCACCGGCGAGCGGGAGCGGGATTCGCTGACCAGCCTGCTGGAGGCGGTGCCGAGCTTCCGCGGCGACATGGTCGTACCGGAGAGCGCCAAGGCGCCGCAGGCCGACGAGGAGTCCGAGGCCGAGGTCGAGGAGCCGCCGGCCCCGGCGGCGAGCGCGGGGGCGGGTTCCGCGTACGCCGATGTGCTGATGCCGCGGGCAGTGGCCGGCCACCGCGACCGGCTGACCGGGACGACGGACCGGCAGGCCGAGGCGGACGGCGTCCGGCCCGGCCGCCGGGCCGCGGTGCCCAGCTGGGACGAGATCGTCTTCGGCACCCGGCGGAAGAAGCCGGAGTAGCGGCCTCCCGCCTCGTGACCCCGTCCGTCCGCCCGGTCCCGCTCAGGGGCCGGGCGGACGGCCGCGTACGGGGCCGTGCAGGGCCCGTGGCGGGGCTCAGCCGGGCTGCGGGCCGGTGGCCACCGGCCGGGCCGGGTCGGCGGACCATTCGCTCCAGGAACCGACGTACAGGGCCGCGGGGATGCCCGCGTGCGCCAGCGCCAGCACCTGGTGGGCCGCGGAGACCCCGGAGCCGCAGTAGACGCCGACCTCGGCGTCCGGGGTGGCGCCCAGCGCCGCGAACCGCTCGGCCAGCTCGGCGCGGTCCCGGAAGACCGTGCCGCCCTCGGCGACGTTCTCGGTCGTCGGCGCGGACACCGCACCGGGGATGTGGCCGGCGACCCGGTCGAGCGGCTCCACCTCGCCCCGGTAGCGCTCGCCGGCCCGGGCGTCCAGCAGGACGCCGCGGCGGGCCAGGGCGGCCGCCTCGTCCGCGGTCAGCAGCGGCAGCGCGCCCGGCACCGGCGTGAAGTCGCCCGGTTCGGGAGCCGGTTGGGCGGTGCTCAGCTCGCCGCCCGCGGCCCGCCAGGCGGCCAGCCCGCCGTCCAGCACCCGTACGTCCTGGTGGCCGCTCCAGCGCAGCAGCCACCAGGCGCGGGCGGCCGCCCAGCCCTGTCCGCCGTCGTAGACGACCACCGGGTGGTCCGCGCGGACCCCGGCGGCCTGCATCGCCTTGGCGAAGACGCCGAGATCGGGGAGCGGGTGCCGGCCGGCCGGGCCGGGCGGCGCGGCCAGCTCGGCGTTGAGGTCGACGTAGACCGCGCCGGGCACATGGCCGGCCTCGTACTCGGGGCGGCCGGGCGGGCCCCCGAGCTGGTAGCGGACGTCCAGGACCACCGGAGGAGCGGACTGCGCCAGCTCGCTCGCGAGTTCGGTAGCGGTGATGATGACATTCATGGGACTCATCCTTGCGTAGCGGCGACTACGTACAGAAGGCGGGTGCGCACCCTCCGTATGACGGAGTTACGCTCTGCAGTAACGGCTCCGAAACGGACTCGAAACATCAAAACGGGCATTCTCCTTTGCGAACGCGCCGTGGACGGCGCGGCCGGGGCGCACACCAGGACACAGGGTGCGAGCATCTGCTCGGGACCCGCGCCCGTACCCCCATGGTCAGCCCCCGATCCTCCGAGGAGAGTGACGATGACGACCGAGGCAGCGACTCGGCGGATGCCCGGCGCGCCCTGCTGGGTGAGCCTCCTGGCCCACAGTCTTACCGCGACCCAGGAGTTCTACGGCGCGCTGTTCGGCTGGGAGTTCCGCCCGGGGCCGCAGCACTTCGGTCCGTACGCGCGGGCCTTCCTCGACGGCCGGGAGGTCGCCGGGGTCGGTGAGCTGGCGCCCGACCGTCATCTACCGGTCGCCTGGACCACCTACCTCGCCAGCGACGACGCCGATGTGACCGCCGAACAGGTCCGTTGCTGCGGCGGGACGGTGGGCGTCGGCCCGCTGGACGCGGACCATGACGCGGGCCGGATGGCGATCGCCTCCGACCCGCAGGGGGCGATCTTCGGGATCTGGCAGGGCCGGACGATGATGGGCACCGCGGTCACCGGCGAGCCCGGCACCCCGGTGTGGAACGAGCTGGTCACCCAGGAGACCGGCGCCGTCAGCCCGTTCTACGAGCACGTCTTCGGTTTCGAGGCCGAGCCGGCTCCCGCCGACGGCACCGACTCCGGCTCCGACTATCTGACGCTGCGCCTCAAGGGCCATCCGGTGGCCGGCATCCACGGCGTGGGCAACGCACCGCTCCGCGACCGCGGCCCCCATTGGATGACGTACTTCGCGGTCCCCGACACGGACGCCGCGGCCCGCCGCGTCACCGAACTGGGCGGCCACGTACTGCAGCCGGCCCATGAGTCCGCCCACGGCCGGGCGGCCACGGTCGCCGACAGCGAGGGCGCGGTCTTTACGATCGTTCAGCAGCGCTGAGCGGGCAGCGCAAAAAGTACCGCGCGGTCTTTTTGCAGTCGTCCCGAATCAGGAGACCGGCTGCGCACTCCTCGCCTCGAAGAGTCGCTCGGCACGGAACGGCGAGGTGTCCAGCCGCGCCAGCACCCCGGGAACGGCGACGTTGGGCAGGAAGAGCTCCAGGAGCCGGGAGATCTCGGCGGAGAGGTCGGGGCCGTGCGGCACGGCCTCCGCGACGAGCTGCACACCGGTCCAGGCACCGACGAACAGCCGTGCCGTATCGGTCGGATCGACGTGCGGCAGCAGTTCGCCCCGCCGCTGGGCCTCGATGAGCAGCTCACGGCCCAGCACGATCCAGTCGGGCCAGCGGGTACCGAAGAGACTGCGCGCCTTGGAGTCGACGGACAGGCGTATCGAGGCACTCAACAGGGGCTCCCGGGGCAGGCGGTAGGCCAGCAGGAGCGAGATGTCCACCCATTCCTGGAGCTTCAGAACCTGCGGCACCAGGCCCTCCGAGGTCACCGCCTCGTCGAGCACACCGCGGGCGAGCTCCTCCTTGGAGGTGAAGTGGAAGTACAGCGCACCACGGGTGAGCTTGGCCCGGTCGATGATGGCGGCGATGGTGGCGGCTTCGTAGCCGTATTCGTTGAAGATCTCCGCGGCGGCCACCAGGCAGGCCTTGCGTGTGCGGATCGCCCGTTCCTGTTTTGCCAACTCGCGTCTCCCGTGACCACGTGATTTCCACTGCATTGAAAAAGACCGCGGACCCGGTATTTTACAGCGCGTCACTTCCTTCACGCGTGTCACTTCTAGGGGGACCGCATGCCCGAAGCCGCCGCCCGTATATGGGAGTTGCCCCAAGACCGCGGGTCTCCCGGCCCCGTGCTCCGCGTTTTCGGTGCTCAGGACAGGGTGGACGCCGTTGATCCGACGGTAGTGCCTCACGAGTACGCCCATCTCCACCACACGGACCGGGTGTTCATCACTGGCTGGAACCGTCGCGGACCCGGCGCATTCTCGCTCACCGCCCGGTGGCCTGCCGCCCAGGGTGACGGGCGGTGCGATCCGAGAGTGCTGGCCCAGACCTTCCGGCAGAGCGGGCTGGTGATCGCCCACGCGGAATACGGCGTACCGCTCTCCCACCACATGCTGCTGCACGACCTGAACTTCACGGCCAATCCGGATTTCCGCCTCCCGGAGGGCCGGTCCACGGTGCTCGACGTCGAGGTCACCGTCGCACAGACCCGGCGCAGCGGCCGTTGTGCCAGCGCTCTCGGCATGGTCGTCCGGATCCACCAGGGCGAGGTCACCGTCGCACAGGCCGAGTCGGAGTTCGCCTGGTCCTCACCGGCGGTGTACCGGCGGCTGCGCGGCGAGCACCTGGGCGTCGACTGGGGTGCCTGGCCACTTCCCGCACCGGTCGCCCCGGAGCTGGTGGGGCGGGTCGACGAGGCGGACGTGGTGCTCGCCGCCGGAGACCGCCCGCAGCGCTGGCAGCTGCGCAACGACCCCGGCAACACCTGGCTGTTCGACCACCCCGTCGACCACGTCCCCGGCCTCGCCCTCCTCGAAGCCGCCTATCAGGCCGCCCACGCCACGGTCGCACCGGCCCACTTCGCCCCGGCAACCGTCACCAGCAACTACGAGCGCTACGTCGAGTTCGACGAACCCTGCTGGCTCGAAACGGAGTTACGCCCCGCCACCCCCTCAGGCCGCCTCACCGTCCTTGTCACCGGCACCCAGGGCGGTCGGACCGTCTTCCGCGCGGGGCTGAGCGGTGCGGCCTGCCAGGGCTCGGGGGCGGGACGGCTCACTGGTTGACCAATCCGCCGTCCACCGGCAGCACGGTCCCGGTCAGGAACGGGCAGCGGTCGCTGAGCAGCCATGCCGCGGCCGCCGCGATCTCCTCCGGAGCGGCGGTACGGCCTTGCGGCGTCGCGGAGTTGGCCATCTCCTCCAGGCCGGGGTTGCGGGCGAACCAGTCGGTGGTGATCTCGCTGCGGGTGGTGCCGGGCGCCACCGCGTTCACCCTGATGCCCTGGCGGGCGTACTCGTCCGCCGCGGCCCGGGTGAGCCCCACCACGGCGTGCTTGGAGGCGATGTAGGGGGCGGCGGCCGGGATCGCGATCAGACCGGCCACGCTGCTGTTGTTGACGATGGTGCCGGCGCCCTGCGGAAGCATCGCGGCTATCTCGTGGCGCAGGCAGTTCCAGACGCCGCGCACATTGGTGTCCATGATGGCGTCGTACACGTCGTCGGACATCAGGTGGAGCGGGGTGCGGTCGCCGCCGATGCCGGCGTTGTTGAAGGCCGCGTCCAGCCGCCCGTACGTCCTGACGGCGAAGTCCACCGCCCGGGCGGCGTCCTCGGCCACGGACACGTCGGCGGCGACATACGCGGCCTCGGCGCCCTCGGCCCGCAGGGCGCCCGCCAGTTCGGCGAGCCGTTCCTCGCGGCGGGCGACCAGGACGACCGTCGCCCCCTCGTCGGAGAACACCCGCGCCGCCGCGGCGCCGATCCCACTGCTCGCCCCCGTGACCAGGACGATTTTGCCGGAGAGAAGTTTGCCCGAGAGAAGATCGCTGTTCATGGGACGAGTCTGGCAGGGGCCGCCCCGGGCGAGGGGTCAGCCCGTCGCGTCCTGCGGCGTCGGGGCGACCGGCAGGACGTCCGGGGAGAGCGCGCCCGCACGGGCCGTGGCGCTGGTCATCCGGCGCAGGTGGTGGCGGCGGCAGAGCACCTCGTAGCCCACTTCCGCGGTCGTCTGGCGGACGTCGCCGACCACGACCTGGGCGCCCTCGACGACCATCGCGCCGTCCACCGTACGGGCGTTGTGCGTGGCCCGGGCGCCGCACCAGCACAGCGCCTCGACCTGCAACGCCTCAATGCGGTCGGCGAGTTCGATCAGGCGCTGGGAGCCGGGGAACAGCCGGGTGCGGAAGTCGGTGGTGATGCCGAACGCGAAGACGTCCAGGTCGAGGTCGTCGACGACGCGGGCCAGCTGGTCGATCTGGCCGGGGGCGAGGAACTGGGCCTCGTCCACGATCACGTAGTCCGCCCGGCCGCCACGGGAGAGGTGCGCGACGAGGTAGGCGTACAGGTCCATGCCCTCTTCGACCTCGACGGCGTCGGTGACCAGGCCCAGCCGCGAGGAGAGCCGGCCCTCGCCGGCCCGGTCGTCACGGGTGAAGATGACCCCCTCCAGGCCCCGAGCGGCGCGGTTGTGCCCGATCTGCAGCGCCAGGGTGCTCTTCCCGCAATCCATCGTTCCGGAGAAAAATACCAATTCGGACATGGGTCGGAGGAGGGCCTTTCGGGTCGGAGTCGTCGCCCGCCCAAGGGAGGGCACGGCCCGCGCGGGGCCAACAGGCGGAGGGCATGGGGAAGTGACGGGCGGGGTCGCGGGCGGGCTGTGGTCAGGTGCGGACTTCCAGGAGCGGCACCAGCTGCTCCATGGAGGTCATCGACCCGTGCATCCCGACCATCTCCGACTCCCGGGGCTCCCGTTCGGTCGCGATGATCACCATGTCGGCGTGCGCGGCCGCGACCACGTCGCCGATCCGGTCGCGCACCCGGTCGTCGACGTACGGCCCGAACCACCCGGCGGCGATGGCCTCTTCGCGACTGGCGACCCACATCTGGTCGCCGACCACCTCGCGCCAGACGGCGAGCACATCGGCGGCCGCGCCCGGATGGGCGTAGACGTGCCGGGCCCGGCCCTCGCCGCCCAACAGGCGGACACCGGCGCGGAGTTCCCAGTCCTCGTCGAAGTCGATCCGGGACTCCGGGCCGAACGGGATGTCGATCATGCCGTGGTCGGCGGTGATGTAGAGCGCGCTGCGCGGCGGCAGTTGCTCGGCCAGTCGCTGGGCCAGCCGGTCGACGTACATCAACTGCCCGCGCCAGGCGTCGGAGTTGACGCCGTAGCGGTGCCCCTTGCCGTCGACCTCGGAGTAGTACGTGTAGACCAGCGAGCGGTCGGCGGCGCCCAGCTGCTCGGCGGCCAGGTCCATCCGCTCCTCGCCGGAGAGCCGGCCGTGGAAGGAGCCGCCGCTGAGCGCGATCTTGGTGAGCGGGGTGTGCTGGAAGTCCGGCGCGGAGACCTGGCAGGTGTGGATGCCCGCGGCGTCCGCGAGCTGGAAGACCGTCGGGTACGGCTGCCAGGCGTACGGGTCGGTCCACGGGTACCAGCGCAGCTGGTTCATCAGCTCACCGGTGGCCGGGTCCTGGCAGGTGTAGCCGGGCAGGCCGTGGACGCCGGGCGGCAGGCCCGTGCCCACCGAGGCGAGCGAGGTCGCGGTGGTCGAGGGGAAGCCGGCGGTGAGCGGACGGCCGCTGCCGTTGAACGACGTCCCCAGGAGGGAGGTGAGGAACGGTGCCTCCTCCGGGTGCGCGCGGAGCAGGTCCCAGCCGAGGCCGTCGATCAGGAAGACACAGGCCCGGTCGGCGGGCGCGAGGTCCATGCCGGTGGCGAGCTCGGTCATGCCGAGGCCGGCGGCGAGGGTGGGCAGCAGATCGGCGAGCGAGCCGGTGCCGTACTGCGGGACCGGGGCGCCCAGCGGGTCGAGCGGTTCGGGTTCCGGCCAGGCGGGGGCGATGTCGACCATCAGCGGGGGGTGGTGGTGGCCGCGGTGGCCTCGGAGAGCGCCTGGGCGAAGGCGAGCGTCTCGCGCACCGAGTCGGGGCCGTCGCCGGCCTCGCTGACCCGCAGCGAGAGGTCGTCGGCGGTGGAGGAGCCGGTGTAGCCGTGGTCCGCCTCGCAGTTGGGGTCGCCGCAGGCGGCGGGCTCCAGGTCCAGCCGGGCCACCGCGCCCCACCCGATGGTCAGGACGACCTCGCGGGGCAGCTGGCCGGGGGTGTACGACTCCGGGTTGGCGACCACGCGGCTGAGCACCACGGAGGAGATCCGGCCGAGCTTGACGGACTCGGTGGAGGTGGTGGCGTACGGCGACGGGGAGGTGGCGTCGGCGGCCTGCTCGTCGGTGTGGCTGACGATGAAGCGGGTGCCGGTCAGGACGAGGACGGTGACGTGGCGGCGGACCTCGTTGGCGTCGAAGGTCGTCTCCTGGTGGACGAGGTACGACACCACCGGCTCACCACCGACCGCGGCCTGCACCGCCTCGGCCACGAGCGTCGGGTAATAGCCACTGCGCTCGATCGCCGCGCGCAGCCCCTGGGTCGTCGTACCGGTCTTAGCCATGGGGTCCATCCTACGGGGCTCGGCGGGCACCACAGCCCCCGTGGGGCGGGGTCCGTGCGGTCCGGGCGGCTCAGTAGGCGGGCAGGCGGCGGGGGCCCAGGTCGGTGGTGGCGGGCGGCCGGGCCAGGCGGACGGCGGCGTCCAGGACGGACAGACCGCGCGGGGCGACGACGACCGGTTCGAGGTCCACCCCCACCACCTCGGGGTGGTCGTCGACGAGCCGGGAGACCCGGAGCAGCAGTTCGGCGAGGGCGGCGGTGTCCACCGGCTGGGAGCCGCGCCAGCCGAAGAGCAGCGGGGCCGCGCGGATCGAGCGGATCTGCTCGGCGACCTCACGGTCGGTGGCGGGGATGAGACGGTGGGCGACGTCGCCGAGCAGCTGGGAGGGGGCGCCGGCCAGACCGAAGGAGAGCACGGCGCCGGCGGCCGGGTCGATGGCGGCGCGGATGACCGTGTCGACACCGCGCGGCACCATGGACTGGACGACCGGCCGGAGTTCTTCGGGCGAGCCGAGGAAATCGGTCAATTCGGCGTAGACGCGGCGGAGTTCGGACTCGCCGGCGATGTCCAGCCGGACTCCGCCGAGGTCGGCGCGGTGCCGGAGGTGGGGCGCGGTGGTCTTGAGGGCCACCGGGTAGCCGAGGCGGGCGGCGGCGCGCACGGCGGCGTCGGCGTCGGGGGCGGGCAGCACGGGGCGGGTGTGGATGCCGTAGCGGGCGAGCAGGGCCGCGGCGTCGTCGTCCGGCACCCGCACCGAGCGGCCGTCGGGGACGTCGGCGCTGAGCCGGTCGAGGAGCCGCTCGATGTCGGCACCGGCCGCGGCCTCCTGGATGTCGTCGTACTCGGGCACCCGGCCGGGGTCGGCCGCCTCCCGGCGCCAGGCGGCGTAGCGGACGGCCTCGGCGAGCGCCCGTACGGCCCGCTCGGCCGCGGGGTAGGCGGGGATGCGCAGCGGGGCGGCGCGGCGGCGGGGCGGGGCGGCGGCCTCGGCGGCGCGGAGCGGGGGTGTCTGCGCCGCGGCGCGGGCTCCCGGGGGCGGGCCCGGCGGGAACGGTGGACGGGGCGGCGGGTACGGGGGTCGGGGTGGCGGGGCGGGGGCTGCCGTCGTCGGTGAGGTGGGGGCGGCCGTGGCCGGCGGGTCGGGTGCGGCGGGGGCCGGCGGGGCGGGCCGATCCGCCGCCGGGGAGTCGGGGCCGGGGCTGGGGCTGGGCGGCGGGGCGGCGAGGGTCTCGGCCAGGGCGTCCATGGCGAGGTGGACGACCGTGACCGGCTTCTCCGGGTGGGCCGCTGCGGCCGTGCGCAGGGCCGCGGCGAGCGCGGCGCCCTCGCTCACGCCCGGGGAGGCGCCGTCCTCCTCCCCCACCCAGGGGATGGCCGTGACGATCACCGCGTCGCAGCCGTCGCCGGAGAGCGTCTCGTCGAGCGCGGCGCGGAAGTCGTCCGGTGTCGCGGCGGAGGGCAGCACCCGGGGGCGCAGCGGCCGGAGGCGCTCGGTCAGACAGGCGTCGTAGGCGAGCAGGGCCAGGGACTCGGAGTTGCCGAGGATGGCGATGCGCGGGCCGGTCGGCAGCGGCTGGGAGGCCAGCAGCAGCCCGGCGTCGATCAGCTCGGTGACGGTGTCGACGCGGATCACGCCGGCCTGGCGCATCAGGGCGGCGACCGTGCTGTCGGGGACGCGGACGGTGGGCACGGCGTGGCCGGGCGGGGCGGTGCCGTTGTGCCGGGCGCCCCGGGCGACCACGACCGGTTTGACGGCGGCGGTGCGGCGGGCCAGCCGGGCGAACTTGCGGGGGTTGCCGATCGACTCCAGATAGAGGATCACGACGTCGGTGTCCGGGTCCTCGTACCAGTACTGGAGGAGGTCGTTGCCGGAGACGTCGGCGCGGTTGCCGGCCGAGACGAAGGCGGAGATGCCGGCGATCCCGCCGTCCCCGGGGCCGCGGGCGTGCAGTCCGCTGAGCAGGGCGATGCCGATGGCGCCGGACTGGGTGAACAGTCCGATGTGGCCGGCGCCGGGCATCTGCGGGGCGAGGGAGGCGTTCAGCCGGACGTCGGCGGCGGTGTTGATCAGGCCGAAGGCGTTCGGCCCGATGATCCGCATGCCGTACGAGCGGGCCTGGTGGAGCACGGCGCGCTGGCGCTCCCTGCCCTCGGGGCCCGCCTCGGCGTAACCGGAGGAGAGGATCAGCACGCCCTGGACGCCGTGTTCGCCGCAGTCGCGGATCACCTCGGGGACGCGCTCCGCGGGGACGGCGACGACCGCGAGGTCGACCGGGTCGGGGATCTCCCGGAGCGCGCGGACCGCCGGTACGCCTTCGGGGTCGAGCCGCCGCAGGTCGTCGGGGAAGGCGTGGTTGACGGCGTGCAGCCGGCCGGTGAAGCCGGCGTCGAGGATGTGGCGCAGGGCCGTGCGGCCGATGCCGCCGGGGGCGCGGCCGGTGCCGATGACGGCGACCGAGCCGGGGGCGAGCAGCCGCTGGACGGAACGGGCCTCGGCGCGCTGCTCGCGGCTGCGCATCACGGCCATGGACTGCTCGGTCGGTTCGAGGTCGAACTCCAGCCGCACCACGCCGTCTTCGAAGGTGCGCTTCTGGGTGTACCCGGCGTCCGTGAACACCTTGATCATCTTGGTGTTGGCGGGCAGCACCTCGGCGGCGAACCGCCGGATGCCGCGCTCGCGGGCGACGGCCGCGACGTGCTCCAGAAGGGCGGAGGCCACTCCGCGCCCCTGATGGGCGTCCTGCACCAGGAAGGCGACCTCGGCCTGGTCGTCCTCGGGGCTCTTGGCGGGCAGCCCCTGGTCGTTGATCCGGTCGTAGCGGACGGTGGCGATGAACTCGCCGCCCACCGTGGCCGCGAGCCCGACCCGGTCGACGTAGTCGTGGTGGGTGAAGCGGTGCACATCGCGGTCGGACAGGCGCGGGTAGGGCGCGAAGAAGCGGTAGTACTTGGACTCGTCCGAGACCTGTTCGTAGAAGGAGACCAGCCGCTCGGCGTCGTCGGGGGTGATGGGGCGGATCCGCGCCGTGCCGCCGTCGCGCAGCACCACGTCGGCTTCCCAGTGGGTCGGGTATGCGTGGTCCGGCGGCTTCTGCATGCGGACAGCGTACGACCGGCCACCGACAACCGGCCCGGCGCGCGTAATCTCGGGGTCAGGGGGAGGCTGGGAGCACTCCCGGCAGCGTGAGAGAATGGTCTAGACAACAGTCACGACTTTGAAGGGCAACACCATGGCTGAGCGCCGCGTGAATGTCGGTTGGGCCGAGGGCCTGCACGCCCGCCCCGCGTCGATCTTCGTCCGGGCGGCCACCGCCTCGGGCGTCCCGATGACGATCGCCAAGGCCGATGGCAACCCGGTCAACGCGGCCTCTATGCTCGCGGTCCTGGGCCTGGGCGCCCAGGGCGGCGAGGAGATCGTGCTGGCCTCGGACGCCGAGGGCGCCGAGGTAGCGCTCGACCGTCTGGCCAAGCTCGTCGCCGAGGGTCTCGAAGAGCTGCCCGAGACCGTCTGAGTCCCCCGGGACGCCCCTTCGCACAGCGGCCCCGCCACGGTGACCTGAAAAGGTGCCACGGCGGGGCCGTTTCGCGTGCCGGAGAAATACCGTTCCGGGGGAATGGCCTCCCCCTCCCCCACGCACATGTCACACCCGCTGCCGCGGAATTTTCGCGGCCTGGGACCACTATGCCGGGAGGCAGGTACGGGAAAGCGTGCCGCGGAATGTGCGTACCGGAACGCACGCGCGCAACGGCATACGAAAACGCGCCGATATCCGAATTCAAATCCGGATGCGACGCAATCGCGCCCCGGAAATTCCGCACCCCTTTGTATACGGCCCGATTGTTAAGAACGGGCGCGCGCCGTGTTGACGGGCCGTTTCGTGTCGCTCACGTCGGGCGTGGCGGGGCGCCGCAGCCGGTACACCGGGAGCGACCGCTCGATGTGCGCCGCCATCAGGGCGCGGGCCCGTTCCGCGTCGCCCCGGGCCACCGCGTCCAGCACCGCGCCGTGGTCGTCCCACGCCTCACCGGCCCGCGGCGGCGGCTCCACCGCATACATCCACTCGATCTTGCGGCGCAGCTGGGTCAGCAGTGCGGTCAGGCTGGGACTGCCGGCCGCCTGGGCCAGCGTCTCGTGGAACCAGCCGTCGAGTTGGCGCAGGTCGGCGGGGTTGCCGTGGCGGGCCCGCTCGCGGCCGAGCCGTACCAGACCGCGCAGCACCTTCAGATGGGCGGGGGTGCGCCGGGCGGCCGCGCGGGCCGCACCCAGCGGCTCCAGCAGGGCACGGATGTCGAGCAGGTCGGCGGCCTCCTGCTCGGTGGGCTCGGCGACGCAGGCGCCCGCGTGGTGGCGGGTGGTGACGAAGCCCTCCGACTGCAGGGTGCGCAGCGCTTCGCGGACCGGCACTCTGGAGACGCCGTAGCGCGCCGCCAGGATCTCCTCGATCAGCCGGCTCCCCGGCGCCAGTGCACCGGAGATGATGTCCTCGCGAATCGCCGTGCACACCGCATGCGCGGAAATATGGCCTCGCATCGATCGTGCCTCCGCCGTAATCCCCGGAAAGCGCCGCCCGGTCGGCGGCTTTTCCGAGACTCTATTCGACCGGCACGGTTTTTCCGACGGACTCCGCGTATTCGGCGATATTTTTTGGCCAGCGGGCGCGGGGATGCGGAGGCGTGCGCCGGGGGTGCGGGCGGGGCGGCCGGACGCCGGCTCAGACGTTGACGCCGTGCGACCGCAGATACGCGATCGGGTCGATGTCGGAGCCGTAGTCCGGGCTGGTGCGGGCCTCGAAGTGCAGATGCGGGCCGGTGACGTTGCCGGTGGCCCCGGAGAGGCCGATCTGCTGGCCGGGGGTGACGGTCTGGCCGACCGAGACGCCGATCGACGACAGGTGGCCGTACTGGGTGTACGTGCCGTCGTGCATCTTGATCACGATGTTGTTGCCGTACGAGCCGCCCCAGCCGGCCTCGACGACGGTGCCCGCGCCGACCGCGTGGACGGAGGTCCCGGTGGCGGCGTGGAAGTCGATGCCGGTGTGGCTTCCGGAGGACCACAGGCTGCTGGACGCCTTGTAGCCGGTGGAGACGTAGGAGTCGGCGACGGGGGCGACGAAGGCGTTCAGACGCTTGCGCTCGGCGTCCCGGGCGGCCCGCTCCTTGGCCTCGCGCTCGGCCTTGGCCTTCTTCCTGGCCGCCTCGGCGTGCCGCTCGGCCTCCGCCGCGCGCTTCTTGGCCTCGGCCTCGGCCTTCGCCTGCACGGCGGCGGTCTCGGCGGCGGCCTGCTGGGCGTCGGCCTGGACCTCCAGGCGGTGGGCGAGTTCGTCACCGAGCACGACGGCCTGGGTGAGGCCGGTGTCCTGCGTGCGCGCCGCGTCGGTGGCGGCCAGCGCCGGCGAGGCCAGGGTGCCGACGACGCCGGAGGTCGCGAGGGTGGCTATGCCGGCGAGCTTGCGGGTCGTCCGGGCGCTGCGGCTGGCCCGGCGGTGCTTCCCGGTGGCACGGGTGAACGCCATGTGCTGGCTTGTCCTTTCCTTCCCTCTCGCCTACCGGGTTAGCTGACGGGTTCGGAGCAGGAAGGTCTCCTACGGGCTCCTCCGGAGAGGGGCCCGATTCACCCCAGGGACGTGGGTCCCCGGCTCCCCTGGCTCGCGCCGTACGGGGACTCGGCGATGACTGTCCGGTGCCACTGTTGTGGCGGAGTTGTGACGAACAGCCGGACCGACGCTAATCGGGGCCACTTCGCGGAGCCAAACGGAACCGCGATTTTGTGCGGGATCCCACAAGTTCCGACCCAACGAGCCCTTACAAACCGGACATACGACGGACAACCGGCGGACTCGGGCGGACAGGTACGGACTCCGGCCGACGAGCGGCGGACATACGACGGCTCCCGCGGTGCGCGAACACCGCGGGAGCCGACCGGTCGTGACGCGTCGTCATGCGCCCTGGGCGGATCAGCCGCTGACGACCTTCACCTCTCCGATGCCCAGCGCCTTGACGGGCTCGGTGATCTGCGCGGCGTCGCCCACCAGGACGGTCACCAGGCGGTCCACCGGGAAGGCGTTGACGGCGGCGGCGGTCGCCTCGACCGTGCCGGTCTCCGCCAGCCGGAGGTACAACTGCGCCTGGAAGTCGTCCGGGAGCTGCTGCTCCACCTGGTCGGCGAGGGTGCCCGCGACGGCCGCCGCGGTCTCGTACTTGAGCGGCGCCACCCCGACGAGGTTCTGCACCGCGACGTCCCGCTCCTCGTCCGTCAGCCCCTCTGCCGCGAGGGTCCGCAGCACCTTCCAGAGGTCCTCCAGCGCGGGCCCGGTGGAGGCGGTGTCCACCGAGCCGCTGATGGCGAGCAGCGCCGCGCCGGTGGTGCCCTCGGGGGACGTGGGGGCCGTGGAGCGCAGTACCTGGCCGAAGGCGCGCACGCCGTAGGTGTAGCCCTTCTCCTCGCGCAGGACGCGGTCCAGACGGGAGGTGAGGGTGCCGCCCAGGCAGTACGTGCCGAGCACCTGGGCCGGCCACACGCGGTCGTGCCGGTCGGCGCCGATCCGGCCGAGGAGCAGCTGGGTCTGGACGGCGCCGGGGCGGTCCACGATCACCACGCGGCCGGTGTCGTCGGCGGCGATCGGGGTGGCCTTGACCGGCTCGGCGGTCGAACCGCTCCAGGCGCCGAGGGTGTCGGCGAGCGCCGCGGCCAGGTCGACGCCGGTGAAGTCACCGACGATCACGGCGGTGGCCGTGGCGGGCCGGACGTGGGCGTCGTAGAAGGCGCGCACGGCCGCGGCGTCGATCCGCGCGACGGTCTCCTCGGTGCCCTGACGGGGGCGGGAGATCCGCGCGGTGGCCGGGAACAGCTCCTTGGAGAGCGCCATCGCCGCACGCCGGGCCGGGTTGGCGAGCTCGTGCGGGATCTCGTCGAGGCGGTTGCGGACCAGCCGCTCGATCTCGCTCTCCGGGAACGCGGGGGCGCGCAGCGCATCGGCGAGCAGGCCGAGCGCACGGGTCAGCCGGGACGCCGGGACCTCCAGGGAGACGCGTACGCCGGGGTGGTCGGCGTGCGCGTCCAGGGTGGCGCCGCAACGCTCCAGCTCGGCGGCGAAGCCCTCCGCGTCGTATTTGTCGGTGCCCTCGGACAGGGCGCGCGCCATGATCGTGGCGACGCCGTCCAGGCCCTCGGGCTCGGCGTCCAGCGGGGCGACGAGGTTGATCTCGACCGCGACGACCTGCTGGCCGGGGCGGTGGCTGGTCAGGAGCGTGAGGCCGTTGGGCAGTTGGCTGCGCTCGGGGGCCGGGAAGGCCCACGGCTTGGGCGCGCCGCTCTGGGGCTGCGGGTGGAACTGCATGGTGCTCCCTGCGGAATCCTGGCGGGTGTCGTCGCTCACTGCTCCGTCTCCCCTTCCTCGGCGGCGTTGCCGGCCGGCTCGGTGGGCTCGTAGACGAGCACCGCACGGTTGTCGGGGCGCAACCGGGCCTTGGCGACCGCCTGCACCTCCTCGGGGGTGATGTCCAGGACCCGCTGCACGGCGGTCAGCGCGAGCTGCGGGTCACCGAACAGGACGGCGAACCGGCACAGTTCGTCGGCGCGGCCGCTGACCGTCGCCAGACGGTCCAGCCATTCGCGCTCCAGCTGGGCCTGCGCCCGTTCCATCTCCTCCGGGGTGGGCCCCTCGGCGGCGAACCGCGCCAGCTCGTCGTCGACCGCGCGCTCGATGGCGGGCACCTCCACCCCGGCGGACGTCTTCACGTCCAGCCAGCCCAGGGAGGGCGCACCGGCCAGCCGCAGCAGGCCGAAACCGGCGGCCACGGCGCTGCGGTCGCGACGCACCAGCCGGTTGTACAGGCGGGAGGACTCGCCGCCGCCCAGGACGGTCAGGGCGAGGTCGGCGGCGTCCGCCTCACGGGTGCCGTCGTGCGGCAGGCGGTAGGCCGCCATCAGGGCACGGGAGGGCACCTCCTCCTCGACGACCTCGCGCAGCTCGGTGCCGACCACATCGGGCAGCGTGCCGTCCCGGGGCGGCTGCTTGCCGTCGTGGGAGGGGATCGAGCCGAAGTACTTCTCGATCCAGGCGAGCGTCCGGGCGGGGTCGATGTCGCCGACGACCGACAGGACGGCGTTGTTGGGCGCGTAGTACGTACGGAAGAACGCCCGGGCGTCCTCCAGGGAGGCGGCGTCCAGATCGGCCATCGACCCGATGGGGGTGTGGTGGTACGGATGACCCTCCGGGTACGCCATGGCCGTCAGCTTCTCGAAGGCCGTGCCGTAAGGGACGTTGTCGTAACGCTGGCGGCGCTCGTTCTTGACGACGTCGCGCTGGTTCTCCAGGGATTCCTCGTCGAGTGCGGTCAGCAGCGAGCCCATGCGGTCCGCCTCCAGCCAGAGCGCGAGCTCCAGCTCGTGGGCGGGCATGGTCTCGAAGTAGTTGGTGCGCTCGAAGCTCGTGGTGCCGTTGAGCGAACCGCCGGCGCCCTGCACCAGCTCGAAGTGGCCGTTCCCCTTCACCTGCGCGGAACCCTGGAACATCAGGTGCTCGAAGAGGTGAGCCAGGCCCGTACGGCCCTTGACCTCGTGGCGGGAGCCGACGTCGTACCACAGGCAGACCGCTGCGACCGGGGTCAGGTGGTCTTCGGAGAGCACCACGCGCAGGCCGTTGGCCAGCCGGTGCTCGGTCGCTGTCAGGCCGCCGGAGCCGGCTTGTTCTGTGGCCGTGTGACCCATGGGCATGTACGTCCCTTCGATCGCTTGCGAGGAAGTTCTGTCACTGTATGCAACCGCGTCGGCATCTGGCGAAGTTCCCGCAGGGCCGCCCCCGAACGAGGGCCCGCGCCGGGCCGTCGTGGGGCCGCCGCCGGGCCGTCGTGGGGACCGCCCGCGGGCCGCCGCAGGGGCGGAAGGGGGAGTCGCGGTCGGCGTTGTCAGTGGGGCGGTCCACAATGGTCCGCGTCAGACTCAGAGATACTCGCCGGTTGATCCCCCAGCTGATCGACCCGGCTGATTGACCGACGACGCTCCGGCGCCGTCCCCGACCTCGGCAGTAGACGCAGCAGAAGGAGCCGCAGCCGCGATGGCCCGCCGCAGCACGAAGACCCCGCCGCCGGACGACTTCGAGGAGAGGATCCTCGACATCGACGTCGTCGACGAGATGCAGGGTTCCTTCCTCGAGTACGCGTATTCGGTCATCTACTCGCGCGCCCTGCCGGACGCCCGCGACGGCCTCAAGCCCGTGCACCGCCGCATCCTCTACCAGATGAACGAGATGGGCCTGCGCCCCGACCGCGGCTATGTGAAGTGCGCCCGGGTCGTCGGCGAGGTGATGGGTAAGCTCCACCCGCACGGCGACGCGTCCATCTACGACGCGCTGGTCCGCATGGCGCAGCCGTTCTCGATGCGGCTGCCGCTGGTCGACGGCCACGGCAACTTCGGTTCGCTCGGCAACGACGACCCGCCGGCCGCGATGCGGTACACGGAATGCCGGATGGCGTCCGCGACGTCCCTGATGACCGAGTCGATCGACGAGGACACCGTCGACTTCTCGCCGAACTACGACGGCCAGGAGCGGGAGCCGGTCGCCCTCCCTGCCGCGTATCCGAACCTCCTCGTCAACGGCACCTCCGGCATCGCCGTCGGTATGGCGACGAACATGCCGCCGCACAACCTCGGCGAGGTCATCGCCGCGGCCCGCCACCTGATCAAGCACCCGAACGCCGACCTCGACACCCTGATGCGCTTCGTCCCGGGCCCGGACCTGCCGACCGGCGGCCGGATCGTGGGCCTCGGCGGCATCCGCGACGCCTACGAGAAGGGCCGCGGCACGTTCAAGATCCGTGCCACGGTCACGGTGGAGAACGTCACCGCGCGCCGCAAGGGCCTGGTCGTCACCGAACTCCCCTTCACGGTCGGCCCGGAAAAGGTCATCTCCAAGATCAAGGACCTGGTCGGCTCGAAGAAGCTCCAGGGCATCGCGGACGTCAAGGACCTCACCGACCGCGAGCACGGCCTGCGCCTGGTGATCGAGGTCAAGAACGGTTTCAACCCCGAAGCCGTCCTGGAGCAGCTCTACAAGCTGACGCCGATGGAGGAGTCCTTCGGCATCAACAACGTCGCGCTGGTGGACGGCCAGCCGCTGACGCTGGGCCTGAAGGAGCTGCTGGAGGTCTACGTCGACCACCGCTTCGACGTGGTGCGCCGCCGCAGCGAGTTCCGCCGCAGCAAGCGCCGCGACCGGCTGCACCTGGTCGAGGGCCTGCTGACGGCCCTGGTGGACATCGACGAGGTGATCCGCCTGATCCGCTCCAGCGAGAACAGCGCGCAGGCCAAGGAGCGGCTCATCGAGCGCTTCTCGCTGAGCGACGTCCAGACCCAGTACATCCTCGACACCCCGCTGCGCCGGCTGACCAAGTTCGACCGGATCGAGCTGGAGTCGGAGCGGGACCGGCTGCAGGACGAGATCGAGAAGCTGACCCGGATCCTGGAGTCGGACGCCGAGCTGCGCAAGCTGGTCTCCGGCGAGTTGGCCGCGGTCGCCAAGAAGTACGGCACGGACCGGCGCACGGTCCTGCTGGAGTCGGCGGGCACCACGGTCGGCGCGGTGCCGCTGGAGGTCGCCGACGACCCGTGCCGGGTGCTGCTGTCCTCGACGGGCCTGCTGGCGCGTACGGTCACCGGCGAGGTGCCGTTCGACGTCGACGCCAAGCGGGTCAAGCACGACGTGATCGTCTCGGCGGTGCCGGCGACCACCCGCGGCGAGGTGGGCGTGGTGACGTCCCTGGGCCGGCTGCTCCGGCTCCCGGTGATCGATCTGCCGCAGCTCCCGGAGACCGCGGCGGCGCCGAGCCTCGCGGGCGGCGCACCGCTCGCGGAGTTCCTGACGCTCCAGGACGGCGAGGAGCTGGTCTGTCTCACCACCCTGGACGAGTCCTCGCCGGGCCTCGCGCTCGGTACGGAACAGGGCGTGGTCAAGCGGGTGGTGCCCGACTACCCCGCCCACAAGGAGGAGTTGGAGGTCATCACCCTCAAGGAGGGCGACCGCATCGTGGGCGCGGCCGAGCTGCGCACCGGTGAGGAGGACCTGGTCTTCATCACCAGCGAGGCGCAGCTGCTGCGCTATCCGGCGTCGCAGGTACGGCCGCAGGGCCGGCCCGCGGGCGGTATGGCCGGGGTCAAGCTGGGCGAGGGCGCGAAGGTGATCTCGTTCTCGGCGGTCGATCCGGCGGCCGACGCCATGGTCTTCACCGTCGCCGGTTCGCACGGCACCCTGGACGACTCGGTCGCCACGGCCAAGATCACCCCGTTCGACCAGTACCCGCGCAAGGGCCGGGCGACCGGTGGCGTGCGCTGCCAGCGGTTCCTGAAGGGCGAGGACTGCCTGATCCAGGCGTGGGCCGGCACGGCGCCGGTGCGGGCGGCGGACGCCAAGGGCTCGCCGGTACCGCTGCCGGAGCCGGACCCGCGCCGGGACGGCTCGGGAGTGGCCCTGACGAAGCCGGTGGCCGCGCTGGCGGGACCGGTGTGAGCGGGCCTCTGAGCGGGCCTCGCCTTCTCTGAAAATGCATGAACGCCGTCGGGCCGGTGCGGAACCGGCCCGACGGCGTTACGCATCTCCCCTGCCCGTCTACTTGCCTACTCGTCCCCCAACTCGTCTCCGTCGTGGGAGGCCACGTACCGCAGCACGCCCCACATGCTGTTCACATCCGCCTCCGGCGGCCCGGTCTCCCGGCAGTTGTCCAGCTCCTTGCGGAGCGCCGGGGCATCGATGCCGCTGCCGATGAGGACGAGCTGGGTGCTCCGTTCCTCGCCCCTCGGCCAGGGCTCGGGGTAGAAGCGCAGGAAGTCGCCGACGGCGTGCACGGTGAACTTCTGCCGGTTCTCGGGGACGTCGAAGTGGACGAAGCCCTTGATGCGGTAGAGCCCGACCGGCCGACTGTCGAGGAAGTCCATGAGCCGGCGCGGGTGCATCGACTCCGCCGAGCTGAACTCCACGCTCTCGTAGGCGGCGTGAAGGTGCCCCGCGTGGTCCTGGTCACTGTGCGCACCACAGTCGTCGTGGCCGCAACGGCCGTTCACGGAGCGGTCGTTGGGGTCGTGGTGGCTGTGGTGGTCGTTCGGGCCAGGGTGGCCGTTCGGGTCGTTGGGGCCGGGGTGGTCATTCGGGTCGTTGGGACCCGGGTGGCCGTTGGGTTCCTTGGAGTCGCGGTAATCGTTCTCGCGGTGGTTTTGGGGGTGCTCGTCGTGGTGGGCTCGGTGGTGCTCGCCATGGGCCGCGGCCTCACGCAGCAGATCCTCGAAGGACAACTGACGCACGGCCGCGTCGTGGTCCTCCCCCGGCCCGCGGTCGAAGAACAGCTCGGGGTCGATCCGGCCGTACGCCGTACAGATCACCGGCCGGCCCGGCGCCAGCTCCGCCAGGGTGTCCCGGAGCGCCCGGCGCGCCGCGTCGTCGATCCGGTCGGCCTTGTTGAGCACCACGATGTCGGCGATGCCGACGTGCCGGGCCAGCTCGGGATGGCGGGCCCGGGTGGACTCGAACTCGGCGGCGTCCACGACCTCGATCAGCCCGCCGTAGACGATCCGGTCGTTGTCGCTGGCGAGGATCATCCGGATGAGTTCCTGCGGCTCGGCCAGCCCGCTCGCCTCGATGACGATGACGTCGATACGGGCGGAGGGACGGGCCAGCCGCTCCAGATACGTGTCCAGTTCGCTGGTGTCGACCGCGCAGCACAGACAGCCGTTGCCGAGCGAGACCATCGAGTCCACCTGCCCGGCAACGGTCATGGCGTCGATCTCGATGCTGCCGAAGTCATTGACGATCGCGCCGATACGGGTCCCGTCGCCGGCCCGGAGCAGGTGGTTGAGCAGGGTCGTCTTGCCCGAACCGAGGAACCCCGCGAGCACGACGACCGGGATCTGTTGCGTGGCCAGAAGGCGCCTCCATGGTGCGGGTGGCGGGCCGCACGGCCCGGCGGCGGACGAGCTGTCGATCGTAACGGACCACCGACTGCACGCCGCTCGGGCCGAGCGCCTCGTGCGGTACGGGGCGGGGGCGGGACCAAGGGACGGGACCACGGGGCGGGACCAAGGGGCGGGGCCGACCGGCCGGCGCCGGGCCAGGGCCGGTCAGGGCCCCTGGTCAGGCGCCCGGCCAGGGGCCCGGCCAGGGCCTGTTCGGGCGCCGGGCGGGAGCCTGGCCGAGCGCCAGGCGGGAGACGGGTCCCCTGCCAGGCCGGCGCCTGGTTCGGAACCTGGTCCCGTGCCAGGCCGGCGCCTCGTCCGGAGCCATGCCCGGCACCGCGGCCTGGTGTCGAGGCAGGAGTGCCGAGGCACGTACTGCCGCCCGGCACCTATGCGCGGTGCCTGCATCCGGTGCCTGCATCCGGTGCCTGTGCGCGGTGCCGGGATCCGATGCCGAGGCGCCGTGCGGGGTCCGGTGCCGGCGGCCCCGTGCCAGGCCTTCGGCGCCGGTCTCGTTCCATGCCTTCGGCGCCGGCCTCGTGCCGCCGGCTGGGACCCCGTGGTGCGGGTGTGCCGACTAGCCGGGCACCACCTCCGGCAGCGGCTGTGGCGGGGGCGGGCCGACGTACCGGGCCGCCGGCCGGATGATCTTCGAATCCTCCGCCTGTTCCAGAATGTTGGCGCTCCAGCCGACGACCCTGGCCGCGCAGAAGGTGGGCGTGAACATCTCACGCGGCAGCCCGCACAGCTCCATCACGACGCCCGCGTAGAACTCCACGTTGATGTGCAGCTCGCGGCCCGGCTTGAGCTCGGCCAGGAGCGCCTCGGCGCGCGCCTCCACCTGGACGGCGAACTCCACCAGCGGGCCGCCGAATTCCTGGGCGATCCCCCGCAGCATCCGTGAGCGCGGGTCCTCGGTGCGGTAGACGGGATGCCCGAACCCCATGATCCGCTCGCCGCGCAGGACCCGTTCGCGGATCCAGGAATCGATCCGGTCCGGCGTGCCGATCGCGTCGAGCGTGTCCAGTGCCCGGCTGGGCGCTCCGCCGTGCAACGGCCCGGAGAGCGCGCCGACGGCTCCGACGAGGCAGGCCGCGAGGTCGGCACCGGTGGAGGTGATGACGCGGGCGGTGAACGTCGAGGCGTTGAAGCCGTGGTCGATCGTGGAGATCAGATAGGCCTCTATCGCCCGGACCCGGCGCGGATCCGGTTCCTCGCCGGTGAGCATGTAGAGGTAGTTGGCGGCGTGCCCCAGATCCGGCCGCGGCTCCACGGGCTGCTGTCCCTGCGCGAGCCGGTGCAGTGCGGTCAGCAGGGTTGGTACGGCAGCGACGGTGGCGAGCGCGTCGGCCCGCCGGCGGTCGGCGTCGATGTCGTACAGCGGCCGGAATCCGGCGCTCGCGCCGAGCAGCGACAGCGCGGTGCGCAGCCCGGCGAGCGGACCCGCGAGCGCTCCGGCCCGGGCCAGGGCGGGCAGTGCGTCGCGTACCGCCGCGGGCAGCGGGCGCAGCGCGGCGGTCTCGGCCTTGAAGGCCGCCAGCTGGACCGCGTCGGGCAGCGCGCCGTGGAACATCAGGTACCAGACGTCCTCGAACGTGCGGGTCCGGGCCAGCTCGACGGCGGAGTACTGGCGGTAGTGGTAAAAGCCCTCGCGCCCCCGGACGTCTCCGAGTTGGGTCTCGGTGACGATGACGCCCGCGAGCCCGCGGGGTGCCTCGATGGGTGCGTTCGCCTCGGCGATCGGCATGACAGCTCTCCTCGTTCTTCCTCCCCCAATATTGATTCGACTATCTATGCTTGACTCAACACTCGTCAATATTGATTGCATCAATATATGGGTCAATGCAGGAGGGTCCTGGACATGGATGAGTCCGGGTACGGACGGGCTGGATACGGTGATCCCATGGCGGATCACGACACGGCGCAGGACACCGGCGAGCGACGGCTGAGCACGCGGGAGGCGGCCGACCGGCTCGGCGTGAAGCCCGAGACGGTCTATGCGTACGTCAGCCGCGGTCAGCTGACCAGCCACCGGGAACCGGGCAGCCGCGGCAGCACCTTCGACCCGAAGGAGGTCGACGCGCTGGCCCGCCGCAGCGGCCGCCGCGAACCACCCGCCGCCGGCGCCGAGTTGGCGATCCGCACCGGCATCACACTGATCGACCGCGACCACTGCTACTTCCGTGGCGTGGACACCGCGGAGCTCGCCGCCCACTACAGCTACGAGGAGGTCGCGGAGTGGCTGTGGACCGGCGTGCTGCGCCGCGGCATCCGCTTCGCCGCCCCGCAGGACGCCCGAACCGCGGCCTGCCGCGCCGTACGGGCGCTGCCGCCGCACAGCGGGCCGATGGACCGGCTGCGGGTCGCGGTGATCGCCGCCGCGGCCGCCGATCCGCTGCGGTTCGACCTCTCCGAGGACGCCGTCCTCGGCACCGCTCGCAGCCTGATCCCGACCCTCGTCGACGCCCTCCCGGCGCTGGGTGAAGAACCCTCCACCACCGGACCGCTCGCCCCCCGGCTCTGGTCCCGGCTGACCGCGGAGCCGGCCGACGTCGCATCGCTGCGGGTCCTGGACGCCGCGCTGGTCCTGCTCATCGACCACGACCTCGCCGCCTCCACGCTCGCGGTCCGGGTCGCGGCCTCCGCCCGCGCCCATCCGTACGCGATCGTCTCGGCGGGCCTGGGGGCGCTGGACGGTCCGCTGCACGGCGCCGCGAGCGGGCTGGCGCACAGGATGCTGCTGGAGGTCCTGGACCGGGGCAGCGCGGCCGCCGTCGTGGCCGACCATCTGCGGGCCGGGCGCCGGGTACCGGGCCTGGGCCACCGCGTCTACCCGGGTGAGGACCCGCGCGCCGGCGTCCTCTTCCGGCTGCTGGCGGACGTACCGCAGGCAGCCCCCGCCCTGCGGGCCGCCCGCGAGGTCGTCACCACCACGGCCCGCCACACGGAGCTCAACGCCAACGTCGACCTGGCACTCGCCGTGCTGACCGTCACGGCGGGGATGCCGCCCGAGGCGGGTGAAACGGTCTTCGCCCTCGCGCGCACCGCCGGCTGGATCGCGCATGCCCTGGAGGAATTCGACGAGCGCCCACTGCGTATGCGCCCCAGCGGCCAGTACCACGGCCCACGCCCCCCGCAGCCGCTGCCGTGAGCGAGCCCACGCCGCCTTGGGCTCCCTCCCTGAGCGGGCAGAAGCGGGTCTGCGCGTCGGCCGTAAGCGGGCCCAAGCCCTCGTGTGCGTCTGCCGTGAGCACGCCCGAGCCCTCTTGCGCGTCGGCCATGAGCGGCCCCGAGCCATCTCGCTCACCCGCCCTGAGCAGGCCCGAGCGGTCCGGCGTTCCTGCCGCGACGGGGAGCGAGTGGCCGGTCGTTCCCTCGCCGGCGATCCGTGAGCGATCCCGCGTCGCCGCCATGACGCGACGCCACTTCCCGTTTCCTGCGCCTTCCACGCAGGCGCACGAGCGGTCCGGCGTGCCCGACGTCCGAACCATGAGGTTAGGCTCGCCTTCGTGAGTACCTGCGCCACTGCCTCCCGTAACGGGGCCGAACCGCTCGCCGGGACCTCGGCCACCGCCCGCACCTGGTTGCTCATCGAGCAGACCGGCCCCTGGGGAGCCAAGGCGCTCACGGACAGCCACCTCGGCCCCGGACTCGGCCGGGCCCTGAACGCCGCGGCGGACGGGACCGGCGTACGCATCGCCCTGATCCGGCGCCCGGGCCGCCATGCCGACTGCCACGGCGTCTCCCGCCGCCGGCTCTTCCTCGCGCACACCGCGCCGGGGCGCTCCTGGGTCCGCACGACCACCGTCACCGATCCCGGCGCCGCCCTCGGGCTGGACTTCGCCGCCCTCGGCGCGGGCGAACACCACGGCATCTGGGAACCGCACTCCGGCGACCCGCTGGTCCTCGTCTGCACCAACGGCAAACGGGACCGTTGCTGCGCCCTGCTCGGCCGACCCCTGGCCGCGGAACTCGCCGCCGCCGGAATCGACACCTGGGAGGTCACCCACCTGGGCGGCCATCGCTTCTCCCCCACCCTTTTTCTCCTTCCTTACGGTTACGCCTACGGCCGTGCCTCGGCGCATCTGGTCAAGTCCGCCGTGGAGGCGGCGCGCAGTGGACGGATCGTCTTGGAGCACTGCCGTGGCCGTTCGGCCTGGGACCGCCCCGCCCAGGCGGCCGACCTCGCGGTCCGTGCCCGGATCCATGAGGACCGCGCGGACGCCCTCGACGTCGTACGGGTCGAGGCCCTGCCGCCCGCCCCCGACGCCACACCGGCCGGCAGTGCGGGACCGTCCTGGGGCGTCACGGTCGCGCACACGGACGGCCGGACCTGGCAGGTGACCGTCGAACAGCGCACCGACGGCGCTCCCGCGCCGGCCAGCTGCGGGGCACCCCTCCTTCCCCCGGCGCGGATGGCGGTCTTCTCGCTCACCGCCGCAGATCCGGCCTGACTCCTTCACGACTTCGCGGACACCGACCCGGCCACCGACACGGCCGTGTCGGCTCCGACACCGTCACGGACTGTGACGACTCTGCGAGAGTAAGCGGTCACGCTCCGCGACCGAAAGGCCTGTGGATAACTCCCGCGAACCCGTCCTTCGCCGTCCACAGCCCGCTTGGCCGCTCCCGTCAACCCGCTCGGTCGCTCCCGTCGCGTCCCGGCCGACGCGCCCCGCGTGGCCACCCGGACACCCTCCGAATTCCTCGCCGCAGGGATTACCGGCCCGGCGGTCGGCCCGCTTACTGTTCGTCCGTATGGGCGAGAAGGAAGCGTCGGTTCCGCGCCCGAGCGCCACAGAGCCCTCGGGCCCCGCACCGTTTCCCGCCGGTGCCTCCGCCCCGAGCAAAGCGACCGCCCCGCTCAGCGCTGCCAAGGCACGCACCACGGCCGGACCGCGCCTGACGCGCCCCCGGCTGGGCTGGCCGCGGCGCGTCTTCTCCCAGGTGCTGATGATGCAGCTGGCCATCGCCACGGGGGTCACCGCGCTGGCGACCGGCCTGTTCCTCGCCCCGCTCAGCGCCCAACTGGACGACCAGGCGATGCGCCGGGCGCTCGCGATCGCCCAGACCACCGCCGCCGAACCGCGTCTCGACGACGCGCTGGAGGCGTCCCGCCCGAGCCCGCACGGCCCCGTCCAGAACGAGGCGGAACGGATCCGCGCGGCCACCGGCGCCGAGTACGTCGTGATCATGGACAAGCGCGGGGTGCGCTGGTCCCACACCGATCCGGACGAGATCGGGCGCCACGTCTCCACCGACCCGAGCGCCGCGCTCTCCGGCCGTGAGGTCATGCAGATCGACGAGGGCACCCTCGGCCGCTCCGCGCGCGGCAAGGTCCCGTTGCGGGACGAGCACGGCAAGGTCGTCGGCGCGGTCTCGGTCGGCATCGCGTACGAGAGCGTGCAGGAGCGGCTGCTGTCCACCGTGCCCCAACTGCTCGCGTACGCGGGCGGGGCGCTCGCCGCCGGGGCACTGGCCGCCTATCTCGTCTCCCGCCGTCTCCAGCGGCGCACCCATGACCTGGCCTTCTCCGACATCTCCGCGCTGCTCGCCGAGCGGGAGGCGATGCTGCACGGCATCCGGGAGGGCTTCGTCGCGCTCGACGGGCAGGGCCGGATCCGCCTGATGAACGACGAGGCGCAGCGCCTCCTCGATCTGCGCGCCGAGGACACCGGCCGCCCCCTGGAGGCCGCCCTTCCCCCGGGCCGTACGACCGATGTGCTGGCCGGCCGCGTCTCGGGCGCCGACCTGCTGGCGGTCAGCGGGCACCGGGTGCTGGTGGCGAACCGTATGCCGACCGACGACGGCGGCGCGGTGGTCACCCTGCGCGACCGCACGGAGCTGGAGCGGCTGGGCCGCGAACTCGACGGCACCCGCGGTCTCATCGACGCCCTCCGGGCCCAGGACCACGAGCACGCCAACCGGCTGCACACTCTCCTGGGCCTGCTCGAACTGGGGCTGCACGAGGAGGCCGTGGAGTTCGTGACCCGCGTTGTGGGCGTCCACCGGGCCACCGCGGAGCAGGTCACCGAGCGCATCCACGACCCGCTGCTGGCCGCCCTCCTGGTGGGCAAGGCCACCGTCGCCGCCGAACGGGGCGTGTCCCTGCGGATCGCGTCCGGCACCCGGCTGCCCGACCGCCTGATCGACCCGCACAGCCTGGTCACCGTCCTCGGCAATCTCGTCGACAACGCCCTGGACGCCACTGCCGGCGCGCCCGACGCCCAGGTGGAGGTGGAGGTGCGGGCCGAGGGACGGACCGCCGTCGTGCGCGTCGCCGACAACGGGCCGGGCGTGCCCGAGGAGCGCCGGGCCGAGATCTTCACCGAGGGCTGGACCACCAAGGAGCCGCCCGCCCACGGGCAGCGCGGCATCGGACTCGCGCTCGTCCGCCGGCTCGCCGAGCGCTACGGGGGCGGCGCCGTGGTGGACGAACGACCAGGAGGCGGGGCCGTGTTCACCGTCACGGTCCCCGATGCCCTCTCCGAGGAGCTTCCCGAGCCGGCCGGGATGGCCGGTGACCCCGGGGGCGCGCGCCGCGCCGAGGACGCCACGGAGGCAGGCCGGTGATCGACGTACTGATCGTGGACGACGATGCGCAGGTCGCGCGGATCAACGCCGCCTATGTCGCCAAGGTGCAGGGTTTCCGGGTCAGTTGTGTCGCACATACGGCGGCGGAGGCCCTGGCCGCCCTGGAGACACATCCCGTCGAGCTGATCCTGCTGGACCACTACCTGCCCGACCGGACCGGCCTCCAACTGGTCGGCGAACTACGGCGTCGTGGCCTCTTCACCGACGTGATCATGGTGACGGCGGCCCGCGACATCGCGACCGTACAGGCCGCGATGCGGCACGGCGCGCTCCAGTACCTGGTCAAGCCGTTCACCTTCGCTGGCCTGCGCTCCAAGCTGGAGGGCTATGCGGCGCTGCACCGCACCTTCGCCGGCGGCGGGCAGGCCGAGCAGTCCGAAGTCGACCGGCTATTCGGCGCGTTGGGCGCCGCCAACGCCGGGCCCGCCGAGCTGCCCAAGGGGCACTCCACCGCCACCGCCGACCGTGTGCGCGCGGTGCTGCGCTCCGCGGACACCCCGCTCTCGGCCCAGGACGTCGCCCACCGGGCCGGACTGAGCCGGCAGACCGCCCAGCGCTATCTGAAGCTCCTGGAACGCGCCGGCCGGATCCGCCTCACCCTCCGGTACGGCGAGACGGGCCGCCCGGAACACCGCTACGAATGGGTCTGACCCCTGGCGGAGGCTAGACCGCGCCCGCCCCGGTGAGCGCCCGTACCTCCGTCTCCGCGTGCCGGGCCGGATCGGCGGCCTCCGGGGAGAGCAGTGTTCCCAGCCAGCCCATCAGGAAGCCCAAGGGGATCGAGACGGCCCCCGGGTTGGACAGCGGGAAGACGGCGAAGTCCAGGTGGGGGAAGAGGGATTCCGGGCCTCCGGAGACCACGGGTGAGAGGACCACCAGGGTGAGCGCGGGGACCAGCCCGCCGTAGACGGACCAGACGGCCCCCCGTGTCGTGAAGCGGCGCCAGAACAGGGCGTAGAGCAGGGCCGGCACATTGGCCGAGGCGGCGACCGCGAAGGCCAGGCCCACCAGGAAGGCGATGTTCAGGTCCTGGGCGAGCAGCGCCAGGGCGATGGCGACGGCTCCGACCGCGACCGCGGCGAGCCGTGCCACGGCCACCTCGCGGCGCTGCGCGTCCCGTACCGTGCCGCGCGGGCGGCGCAGCGAGGCGTACAGGTCGTGGGCCACGGACGACGAGGCGAGGGTGATGCCGGCGACCACGGCCAGGATGGTGGCGAAGGCGACCGCGGCCACCACGGCGAACAGAACCGTTCCTCCGGTGGAGCCCGCCCCGCCTCCCAGGTCGACGGCGAGCAGCGGAACGGCGGTGTTGCCCGCCGGGTTGGAGGCCCGGACCGCATCGCTGCCCACTACGGCGGCGGCCCCGAAGCCGAGCACGACGGTCATCAGGTAGAAGCCGCCGATCAGCCCGATGGACCAGCCGACGGAACGGCGGGCGGCCCGCGCCGTGGGCACGGTGTAGAACCGCGACAGGATGTGCGGCAGCCCCGCCGTCCCCAGGACGAGCGCCAGGCCGAGGCTGAGGAAGTCCAGCCGCGCGGTCCAGTCACCGCCGTATTTGAGACCCGGCGCGAGGAACGCCCGTCCGTGGCCGCTGCGTTCGGCGGCGGTGGTCAGCAGTGCGCCGAGGTCCCCGTGGAACCGGATCACCACCAGGACGGTCAGGGCCACGGCCCCGCCCAGGAGGAGCACCGCCTTGACCACCTGGATCCAGGTGGTGGCCCGCATCCCGCCGAAGGCGACGTAGACCACCATGAGGGCGCCCACGCCGATCACCATCCAGGTACGGGCCTGCGGTCCGGCGCCGCCGAGCAGAAGCGCCACCAGACTGCCGGCACCGACCATCTGCGCCACCAGATAGAGCACGGACACGGTGACGGACGCGGCGCCGACCGCGATCCGCACGGGGCGCTCCCGCATCCGTGCGGCGACGACATCGGCGAGGGTGAACCGCCCGCAGTTCCGGACGAGTTCGGCCACCAGGAAGAGCACGAGCAGCCAGGCGACGAGGAAGCCGACCGAATACAGCAGCCCGTCGTAGCCGAAGAGGGCGATCAGCCCGGTGACGCCGAGGAAGGACGCGGCGGACATGTAGTCCCCCGCGATGGCGAAACCATTCTCCATGGGGGAGAAGAGCCTCCCGCCGGCGTAGAACTCCTCCACGGAGCCACGCCTGCGGCGTCCCGCCCAGAGGGTGATCGCCAGGGTGAGCGCGATGAAGGCGCTGACCAGAGTCAGGGCGAGGGTCTCGTGGCCGCCGGTCACCGCGTGTTCCCCCCGGTCAGTTCCTGGGTTTCCCAGCGGATCTCCAGCGCCGCGCGGTCCCGCCGCAGCCGTGCGTGCCGCATGTAGGCCCAGGCGAGCAGAAACGTTGTGGCGAACTGGCCTAGCCCGGCGGCCATCGCGACGTTGAAGGCGCCGACGAGCGGACGGGCCATGAGCCCCGGCGCGGCGATCGCCGCCACCACATAGGCGAGGTACCAGACCAGGAAGGCAAGAGTGGCCGGGACGACGAAGCTCCGGTAACGGCGGCGCACCTCCTGGAACGCCCCACTTCGGTGCACCGCCAGATAGATCTCGCCCGGGGGAATCCCGCTGTCCCGCGGCCCTCCTACGGTCAGCGGCTCCCCGGCATCCCCTTCGCGGCCCGCCGCGTCCGCCGCACCGGCCGATTCCGCCCACCCGGGGGCGAGGGCGTCGTACCAGGGGTCGTCGAGCCGTACGGCCCCGGGCTCACCGGCCGAGCGGCCGTCGTGCTTGTCCACCGAACTCTCCTTGGTGCACGGGTTGGTTGTCCGTGCCGCCCAAGGGTGGACAGAAAGGAAGATCCCGGACGTGGGCTTCCGGACCCTTCACCCCATCAGGTGATGGACCACCAGGAACTACCCGGGCGGCTGTGCGAGCCCGTGGCGGTACGCGTAGTGGATCGCCTGAGCCCGGTCGCGCAGCCCCGCCTTGGCGAAGAGATTGTTGATGTGGGTCTTCACGGTCGCCGTGGAGACGTGCAGGGTGCGGGCGATCTCCGGATTCGACAGCCCCTCCGCGACCAGCCGCAACACCTCCACCTCGCGCGCGGTGAGCCCGTCCGGGGGCTCCGCCGGCGGCTGCGGCACGGTGTGCGCGGGCTCGGTGAAGCGCTCCAGGAGGCGGCGCTGGATCTTCGGCGACAGGCCCGCCTCACCGGAGAGCACGTCGTCGATGGCGCGGACGATCTCGTCACCGTCCGCGTCCTTGGTCAGATAGCCGCGGGCGCCGGCCTGCAGGGCGGGGAAGAGCGAGTCGTCGTCGGCGTAGGTGGTGAGCACCACGACCTGGGTGCCGGGGTGCTCCGCGCGGATCCGGCGGGTGGCCTCGACCCCGTCGCAGCGGGGCATGCGCAGGTCCATCAGGACGACGTCCGGGGCGTAACGGGCGACCAGTTGGACCGCCTCCTCGCCGTCCGGCGCCGAACCGACGACCTCAATGCCCGGCAACAGCCCCAGCAGCATCACGATTCCCTCGCGCACCACCGTCTGGTCATCGGCGACCACGACCCGCGTCACCGTACGTGCCGTCATGCGGGCACCCTCAACCGCACCACGAAACCCTCCTCGTCAGGGCCGGACTCCAGCGTTCCGCCGAGGAGTTCGGCGCGCTCCCGCATCCCGAGCAGACCGTACCCGGAACCGCTCGCGGAGAGTTCGGCGGACCGCCCGCGGCCCCCGTCGTCCCGCACTTCGAGCCCCACGTCGTCCGCCCCGTAGTCCAGCCGCACCCTCACCCGCGCCCCCGGGGCGTGTTTGCGCACGTTCGTGAGCGCCTCCTGGGCGACTCTGCGGACCGCGAGGCCCGCCTCGGCCGGCAGCACACGGGGCTCGCCCGTCACATCCAGCCGAGCGCCCTCAGCGGCCGTCAGACGGCGCAGGAGGTCCTCGACCGGGATCATCTCCCCGCGGAGGGCGGAAAGCGCCTCACGGGTGCCGTCAAGCCCTTCCCGGGCCATCCCCCGGCACGCCACGACCCGCTCCAGGAGCTGTGCGCGGTCCGCCTCCAGGTCGGGACTGCGCTGGATCAGTTGCCGCACCGCCTCCAGATGCACCAACTGGGCGCTCAGGCTGTGGGCGAGGACGTCGTGGATCTCCCGCGCGATCCGGCCCCGTTCGGCCAGTGCCGCCGACTCCGCCTCGGCCTTGCGGGCCGCCCGCTCCTGGGTCAGCAGCCGCTGGGCGTTACCGCGCGCCTCGGCGTCGAGGCGGATGACGTAGCCGGCCAGGGCCAGGCCCGCGGTGGTCGTGGTGGTCGTCAGCCAGCTGTCGGTGTTCATCACGGCGTACGCGGCGAGCGCGGCCGACGAGCACAGCAGGCCGACGGCCAGCGGCAGCCGCTCCATCGCGGTGATGGCACAAGCGCACCACAGGACGATCGCCGGCGTCCGGGCACCGGCGAAGGAGAAGCCGAAGGCCGCGGCCTCCAGGACGAGCAACAGGCCGACGGACGGCCAGAGAAGGCGCTCGCGCGTCACGCGGAAGAAGGCGCGGAACACCACGAGCGTGGTGGCGACCCCCGCGAGCGCCGCCACCAGTGCCCAGCCCCGGAAGTGCGGCCCGGCCACGGTGGACCACGTCAGCCCCGCGACGACCAGGACGCGCACCGACCGGCCGATCCACAACCGGGCGCCGCTCATGCCTTCCCGGGACAGCGGCTCCCGCAGGGGCCAGCTCGTCAAGGAAGGGGGCAGCACGTACGGGCCTCGGTCGGTGGGTGGCGGTATCGGGCGCGCCGTGGCCTCAGCCCGCGACAGGGACACCGTACGTCCGCTGGAAGGCCTGGGCCCGCCAGGTGGTGACCCCGGTCCGGGTGAGCAGCATGCCGGCGACCGAGAGCATGATCGCCGGGGTGCCCTGATGGACGCCCATGACCGCGGCGATGGCCATCAGGCCGCCGCGCAGCACCATGGCGCAGAGCCACACGCCGGCCGCCGCCCAGCTGCCCTTGGTCCACACCACCCCGTCCGCGTCCGTCCAGATGCGCGTCGTCCAGGCCCAGCCCGCACCGCAGCCCAGCCCTATCAGGAGCCCCACGGCCAGCAGGACGGCGGACGCGGTCCGGTGGGCGGGGTCCAGGAGGCCGGGGTCGCGCACCGCCAGGAAGGCCAGGACGGCGGGGATCAGCCACCACTTCTTGCCCTCGGACGTGATGCGCTGGGCGCTGAACTGCTTGATGAACACGAACACGACAGCCGCGGCGATCGCCACGATGTTGAGCAGGCCGCTCATGACCTGAGCCTCCGGGAGACGGGATTTTCCGACGTCCCCGACGCTACGGAGAGTGGCCGCCGCGCGGATCGGAGCCAGGGTGGGGCGCGGGTGGAAAGCGCGGCGGGCGCCGCTCCACCCTGGGGTGGAGAGACGCCCGCCCGGGCTCAGGGAGCGCTCAGGTGTCGATCCGGGAACGGTCCAGCGTGGCCGCGGAGTTGGTGATGAACTCCTTGCGGGGGGCGACCTCGTTGCCCATCAGGAGGTCGAAGGTCTTCTCCGCCGCCTCCAGGTCGCTGATGTTGATCCGGCGCAGGGTGCGGTGGCGCGGGTCCATGGTCGTCTCGGCGAGCTGGTCGGCGTCCATCTCACCCAGACCCTTGTAGCGCTGGATGCTGTCCTTGTAGCGGACGTTCTTGCGCTGGAGCTCCAGCAGGGTCTGGCGCAGCTCGTTGTCGGAGTAGGTGTAGATGTACTTGTCCTGCCCCTTTTTTGGGTTGGTCAGCTCGATGCGGTGCAGCGGCGGCACGGCGGCGAAGACCCGGCCCTGCTCGACCATCGGACGCATGTAGCGCTGGAAGAGGGTCAGCAGCAGGATGCGGATGTGGGCGCCGTCGACATCGGCGTCGGCCAGGAAGATGACCTTGCCGTAGCGGGCCGCGTCGATGTCGAAGGTGCGGCCGGAACCGGCCCCTATGACCTGGATGATGGCGCCGCACTCGGCGTTCTTGAGCATGTCCGAGACCGACGACTTCTGGACGTTCAGGATCTTGCCGCGGATCGGGAGCAGCGCCTGGAACTCGGAATTCCGGGCCAGCTTCGCGGTGCCCAGCGCGGAGTCGCCCTCGACGATGAACAGCTCGCTGCGGTCGACGTCGTCGCTGCGGCAGTCCGCGAGCTTGGCCGGCAGCGAGGAGGACTCCAGCGCCGTCTTCCGCCGCTGCGCCTCCTTGTGCTGGCGCGCGGCGATGCGGGTGCGGGCCGCGGCGACGACCTTCTCCAGGACGGCGCGCGCCTGCTGCTTGGCGTCCCGCTTCGTGGACGTCAGGAACGCCTTCAGCTCCCGGCTCACCACCTGGGCGACGATCCGGGAGGCGGCCGAGGTGCCGAGCACCTCCTTGGTCTGGCCCTCGAACTGCGGCTCGGCGAGGCGTACGGTCACGACCGCCGTCAGGCCCTCCATGGCGTCGTCCTTGACGACGTCGTCCTCGGCGACACGGAGCAGCTTGCTCGACCGCAGGACCTCGTTGACCGTCTTGGTGACCGCGCGCTCGAAGCCGGAGACGTGGGTGCCGCCCTTGGGGGTGGCGATGATGTTGACGAACGACCGGAGCGTGGCGTCGTAGCCGGTGCCCCAGCGCAGCGCGATGTCGACGCCCAGTTCGCGGGTGACTTCGGTGGGGGTCATGTGGCCGCGGTCGTCGAGGACCGGCACGGTCTCCTTGAACGTGCCCTGCCCGCTGAGCCGCAGGACGTCGCACACCGCCTTGTCCTGCGCCAGGTACTCGCAGAACTCGCTGATGCCGCCGTCGTAGTGGAAGGTCTCCTCCGTCTTGCCGGCTCCGTCGAGGCCGCGCTCGTCGCGGACGACCAGGGTGAGGCCCGGGACGAGGAAGGCGGTCTGGCGGGCGCGGGCGTACAGCGTCTCCAGGGAGAGCTTGGCGTCCTTGAGGAAGATCTGCCGGTCGGCCCAGTAACGGACGCGGGTGCCGGTCTTCGTCTTGGCGATCCGCTTGCCCTTGTGCAGGCCGTTGGCCGGGTCGAACGGGGCGTCCGGGCCCGATTCCGTGAAGATCCCGGGGACGCCACGGCGGAAGCTGATCGAGTGCGTCTTGCTGTTGCGGTCGACCTCGACGTCGAGCCGGGCGGAGAGGGCGTTGACGACCGAGGCGCCGACGCCGTGCAGACCGCCGGAGGCCGCGTACGAGCCGCCGCCGAACTTTCCGCCGGCGTGCAGCTTGGTCATCACGACCTCGACGCCGCTCAGCCCGGTCTTGGGCTCGACGTCCACGGGGATGCCGCGGCCGTTGTCGCGCACCTCCACGGACCCGTCGTCGTGGAGGACCACCTCGATGTGGTCGCAGTAGCCGCCGAGCGCCTCGTCGACGGAGTTGTCGATGATCTCCCAGAGGCAGTGCATCAGACCGCGGCTGTCCGTGGAGCCGATGTACATGCCGGGGCGCTTGCGGACCGCTTCGAGGCCCTCCAGGACGAGCAGATGCCGCGCGGTGTAGTTGGAACCGTCCCGGTCTGCCCCGGTCAGCACTGCGGTGGACGGCACGGACATCTCGGCGGTCACGCGGTTCGCTCCTCGCTGAATTTCTGGCAGTCCGCATTCCGCGGACTCGGTTGTGGCGGTGTCGCCGGTCAGAGGGTACCGAGGCCTGGTAGAGCCGATGTGACGCCACCCGTAAGCATGCTCATGGTAGTAGAATTTCGCTCGTGCGTTCGATCGCTCGTTGGGGTGACGTCCGAGTGACGTGCACATCACGTTCCCTTCGAGGCATGAACCATTTAGGCTCCGGGCACGTCCTCATCAACAACCGGCAAGCCAGCCGGGGGGACAGACCCAGCACCCAACGTGAATCAGACCACCAAGCAATACGGCTCATTCGCCGCCACCCGGCAGCACCCGGCCCCCTCGAAGAATTTTTTTCGAGGAAAAGGCACGAGCGGGAACGTTTTCGGCCTGGTTGGATGTTGACCCTGGTACGACAGCTCGTCGAGCTAGAGAAGAGGCGACGTGACTACTGTTCTGACACCCGCGAGCCCGCTGACGGCCGCTGACCGCTGCGACCGCTGCGGCGCCCAGGCATACCTGCGCGTCGTCCTGATGTCCGGCGGAGAACTGCTCTTCTGCGCCCACCACGGTCGCAAGTTCGAGCCAGAACTCAAGAAGATCGCCGCGGAAATACAGGACGAGACGGAGCGGCTGAACGCTTCTCCGGCGTCCGCGTCCGATGAGGAACGCTGACACTTCGCATCCACGACGAGCGAGCAGCGGCCCTGCGCCGTGCGGCGGGCGGTCACCCCGGCACCACCGGGGGGCCGCCCGCACTCGTACGCGCGCCCCGGTTTTCCGCCGGCTCCCCGCGGCGCCTCAGCCCGCGCCATGCGCCAGTACCGCCGGAAGCAACGCCGAGGCCCGGGTGTAGACCCCCGGGCTCCCCGCCTGGCCACAGCCGGTCCCCCAGGACACCAGCCCCACCAGGCGCCCGTGGACGACCAGCGGTCCGCCGCTGTCGCCCTGGCAGGCGTCCCGCCCGCCGGCCGGCTCCCCCGCACACAGCATGGAACGGGACCGGTACGTTCCGTCCGCGGTGCCCGGATAGGCCCGGGTGCAGACCGCGTCGCGCAGCACGTTGACATGCGCCGAGCGCAACCGTGACGCGTAGCGGCCCTCGCCCGTGGTGTCTCCCCATCCGTAGACCGTGGCCCGGCTGCCCGGCCGGTAGGCCCGGTCGTTCCGCCCCGCTATCGGGATGGTCCGGTTCCGTACCGGCCTCGGGAGCGTGAGGACGGCCATGTCGCCCTCATTGGTCCAGCTGTCATAGCGGGGGTTCACCCAGACCTTCGCCGGCTTGACCTCCTGCCCCCCGCCGCCGGTGAGGTTGTCGCGCCCGATCACGATGCGCAGGTCCCGGACCTGCTGCCAGGGGACGCCCAGCACCTCCTTGCCCAGACAGTGCGCGGCCGTCACGACCGTGGAGTGCCCCACCAGCACCCCACCGCAGAACTGACCGGAGCGCTGGGCCCCGAAGCGCTGATGGGAGGCCAGCGCCACCGCCCAGGGGCTCTGGGACAGTTGCGCGGGCTTCCCGCCGATCACCGACTCGTCCGCGGCCGCCGGCACCGGCAGGGTGAGGACCAGTGCGAGGGCTCCGAGAACGGCGCCTGCGGTCGGACGCATACGGACTCCTGACTGTGGGACAGCTGTCGCCCACCCAGAGTGACCCAAACGGCTGCGCCGCGCACCCGGACGGCGGCGAGCCCGGCCCCTCCCCATTGGAGAGACCGGGCTCACGGCGCTGTACGGGCCGGGCGGTTCGACTAGTCGAGGTAGTCCCGCAGCACCTGGGAGCGCGACGGGTGACGCAGCTTCGACATCGTCTTCGACTCGATCTGACGGATCCGCTCACGCGTGACGCCGTAGACCTTGCCGATCTCGTCCAGCGTCTTCGGCTGGCCGTCGGTGAGACCGAAGCGCATGGACACGACGCCGGCCTCCCGCTCCGAGAGTGTGTCCAGAACCGAGTGCAGCTGCTCCTGCAGGAGCGTGAAACTCACTGCATCGGCGGGCACGACAGCCTCGGAGTCCTCGATCAGGTCACCGAACTCGCTGTCGCCGTCCTCGCCCAGCGGGGTGTGCAGCGAGATCGGCTCGCGGCCGTACTTCTGGACCTCGATGACCTTCTCGGGGGTCATGTCGAGTTCCTTGGCCAGCTCCTCCGGGGTGGGCTCGCGGCCCAGGTCCTGGAGCATCTGGCGCTGGACGCGGGCCAGCTTGTTGATGACCTCGACCATGTGGACGGGGATACGGATCGTACGGGCCTGGTCGGCCATGGCGCGGGTGATGGCCTGGCGGATCCACCACGTCGCGTAGGTCGAGAACTTGTAGCCCTTGGTGTAGTCGAACTTCTCGACCGCACGGATCAGACCGAGGTTGCCCTCCTGGATCAGGTCCAGGAAGAGCATGCCGCGGCCGGTGTAGCGCTTGGCCAGGGAGACCACCAGACGGAGGTTGGCCTCCAGGAGGTGGTTCTTCGCCCGGCGGCCGTCCTCGGCGATGATCTCCAGCTCACGCTTGAGCTTCGGCGCGAGCTTGTCGGAGTTCGCCAGCTTGTCCTCGGCGAACAGGCCCGCCTCGATGCGCTTGGCGAGCTCGACCTCCTGCTCGGCGTTGAGGAGGGGGACCTTACCGATCTGCTTGAGGTAGTCCTTGACCGGGTCGGCGGTGGCGCCGGCCGCGGCGACCTGCTGAGCGGGGGCGTCGTCCTCGTCGTCGTCGGACAGGACGAAGCCGGCGTTCTCCGGGGTGTCGGCGCCCTCGGGGCCCTCGCCCTTGCCGGGCGTCGGGGTCTCCTCGGTCACCTCGTCGTCGAGGAGCTCGTCGACGTCCTTCTTGGACGCGGTCTTCTTCGCAGTGGCCTTCTTGGCCGTGGTCTTCTTCGCGACCGTCTTCTTGGCGGTCGTCTTCTTCGCCGCTGCCTTCTTCGCAGGCGCGGACTCGGACTCACCGGCCGGGTCCGCCACGGGGGCGGGGGCGGCGGCGGTGGTCTTCTTGACCGTGGCGGTCTTGGCCGCGACGGTCTTGGTGGCGGTGCGCTTCGCCGGACTCTTCGCTGCGACGCTCTTGCGGGTGCGCTTGGGCGCCTCTGCGGCACTGACCATCAGCGTCACACCCTCCTCGTCGAGGATCTGGTTGAGGCTGCGCAGAACGTTCTTCCACTGGGTTGGCGGAATCTGGTCAGCCTCGAAGGCCCGACGCACGTCATCGCCGGCGATCTGCCCATCTGCCTTTCCCCGCTCGATGAGCGCCATCACAGACTCGGACTCGGCGATCTCCGGCGGGAGCGTACGGGATGTGCTGGCCGACACGAACAACCTCTCGGAACGATGGAAACGGCTTCCGACCCCGTCCAGTGTGGATCGGAGCCGACGACCGTCGGTGGGGATGGACCGACGGCGCAGGGGCAACCGGGGAGTTGAACAGCGTCACGAACGCCGCTCGTATTCCCTCCTCGGCTATCACCTCTTAAGTCATCGCGCTTCCCGGGAGAGCGTTACGCCCAATCTGCGTGGCCCGAGTCACACCCCATAACGACCCATTCCCTGTCATATGACATGCAATCCTCCCGAGATCTGCCGCCGGATCCGGTCGACGCCCCGGATCCGGCGAGCGCGTGCGCCTTCGCCGCGTACGGCGTGCCCCGCCCGAGGGGTACGCAGGGCACGGGGCCGCGCGGCGCCTACGTTCCGTACGCGGTCGGGTACGGCCTTCAGTGCTCGCGGGGCGCGGGGACGACGTGGTCCACGGGCGTCCCGGAGCCCTGGCCGGCCGCCTCGCCATGGGCGGCGAGGAGCTGGCGCATCGCGGATTCGGCCGCCGTGGCATCGCCGGAGCCGATGGCGTCGACCACCCGCATGTGCTGGCCCACGGACGTCTCGACCGGCCGCTCACAGCCGCCGCCGGATCCGCCGGAGACGTGCAGGGCGGCGGAGACGATGCCGGAGAGGTGCTCCAGCATGCGGTTGCCGGCGAGCTGGAGCAGCAGGGAGTGGAACTCGGCGTCGGCGCGGGCGAAGGTCATGGTGTCGCCCTGGGCCGCGGAGTGGCCCATGATCTCGACCATGTCGGCCAGCCGCTGCTGGATGTCCTCCCGGCCGTGCCCGGCGGCGAGGCGGGCGGCGAGCGGCTCGATCGTCCAGCGCAGCTCGCACAGCTCCCGGCGCTGGTCGTCACGCTGCGGGCCGTAGGCGCGCCACTCGATGATGTCGGGGTCGAGGAGGTTCCAGTCGCTGACCGGACGCACCCGGGTGCCCACGTTGGGGCGCGCGCTCACGAGCCCCTTGGCCTCGAGGACGCGCAGTGACTCACGGACGACGGTGCGGGAGACCTCGAAGCGCTGGCCGATCTCCTCGGGGACGAGCGGACGGTCGGCGCCGAGATCACCGGAGACGATCATCTGGCCGAGCTGTTGGACGAGTTGGCCGTGCAGGCCGCGGCCGCGGCTGCCGGCCGCGCGCCGGCCGACCCGGCCGATCTCCGCCTCGGAGCCGTCCCAGACCTGCGGAACGCGCTCGGCACGCTCCGGGCCGGCCGTGTTGCCGGTGTTCGCGGTGTTGGCGGCGTTGGCGTAGGGGTAGCGGTCAAGCTCGCCCGGGCCTGCGAGGCCGGTGTCGCCGGGGCGAGCCGCGGTCATCATGGTGTGCGCAAGGGTACTCACGCATCCTTTGTCGGCGACACCCTGAACACCCTTGAGGTCTTTGGTGAAAAGCACACGAAAGGGTGATCGCCCCCCATCTCTGAATTGACGCTTTATCGGAAGGAAATGCGCCACCCAGGGCGAGTTACGGACACCATCCGCAACAACAGGGCGTCAAAACAGGCGCCTTACTCGACCGGAACGGAGAGTCGCAGCGCGCCACGACGACATCACCGCAGGCCAGAGCCGGTTGCCTGCAACAACGGTGCGCCGCCTGCGGATTGAGCCGAACCACTTCTCACGACCGATATGTCGCGGTCGATTCCGGACCGCCACTTGACGGCTACCGCGCAACCACTCCACGAAATCAAGGAATTTCACACGCGGAACAGCGGTATCAACGGGCATCTGCCACACCTGATGCCGACCCGTTCCGCACCTCGACTCACGCACCTCTCCGCGCCACGGGCGTTACTCGGCAGGTGAGTTGAGATGCCCGCCCGGGGCGACGACATCGAGGGGCGAAGCCGTCGATGCGGGCGGCCGCAACGCAGGCCGCGATGCAGGCCGGGGCGCCGCCGGCATCCGATGGCCGCAGGAGCCGCCCCGCCGGGAGAGGCGAGCCGCAGGCAGGTGAGCGGCTGAACGTCGACCACGGGCGACACGAGTAGCCCGACCCGGACAAGGTATCGGAATATGTCCTATTTTCTCGTAATTGTTCAATCGTGTCGGTTTCCGCGGTGTGCGGGCACAGGAGAGAACAGCGGCCCGTGGCCGTCCCCACCGGGAAGGCCGAAGGCCGTGCTCAGACCTCGGGGCGCAGCATCGGCGGGTTGAGCAGCGTCGCGCCGCCGGCCCGGAAGAGCTGCGCGGGGCGGCCGCCCTGACGCGTCGTGGTGCCTCCCGTCGGCACCAGGAATCCCGGGGTGCCGGTCACCTTCCGGTGGAAGTTCCGGGGGTCGAGGGCGACCCCCCACACGGCTTCGTAGACCCGGCGCAGCTCCCCCACCGTGAACTCCGGCGGGCAGAAGGCCGTGGCGAGCGAGGAGTACTCGATCTTCGAGCGGGCCCGCTCCACCCCGTCGGTGAGGATCTGGGCATGGTCGAAGGCGAGGGGGGCCGCCAGCTCGCCCTCGCGGGCATGGGTGTCGTCCGGCTCCAGCAGGGTCTCGACCGGTGCCCAGCGGGCACTGCGGGCGTCACCGCCGGCCGTGGGAGCGGGCAGGTCCGGTGCGAGGACCAGATGCGCGACGCTGACGACCCGCATCCGGGGGTCCCGCTTCGGATCGCCGTAGGTGGCGAGCTGTTCCAGATGGGCGCCGTACACGGGCGTCGGACCCGTCGGGGTCTGGGCGTGCAGACCGGTCTCCTCGGCCAGCTCGCGGGCGGCCGCTGCCTCGAGGTCCTCGTCGGCCCGGACGAATCCGCCGGGCAGCGCCCAGCGTCCCTGGAACGGCGGCTCACCGCGGCGCACGGCCAGTGCGCAGAGGGCGTGGCGGCGCACGGTGAGCACGACCAGGTCGACGGTGACAGCGAAGGGCGGGAAGGCCGACGGGTCGTAGGGAGGCATGGCGTGATCATAGTCGTCCGCCTGACGATAAACAGGCCCGCAGTACCTCACGAACGCAGTTGCAGACCCTCCGCGGCCGCTTCCACCATGCCCATGCCGAGTCTGCTGATCCGTACGGCGAACGGCTGCTCGGCGACGCTCAGCCCGGTGAGCTGCATCGCGCCGAGCGGGGCCGTGCCGAGCGGCCGCACGGACACCGTGCCGGCCGGGACATCGGGGCGCAGACCGGCGAGGGCGAGCAGTATGTGCACCGCGCCGGCCGCCGACACCGCTGCCGGGCGGCAGGCCGCCGGGTGCGGCACGGGAGCTCCGTCGGCCGTGCGCTGCTCCCCCGCGTACATCTCCGGGAGGCGGTGTCCGAAGCTCTCCGCCGCGTCGAGGACGCCGCGGGTCAGGGCTGCGGCGGCGCGCTCGTGGCCGGCCGCGGCCAGTCCGGCGGCGGCGATCGCCGACTCGTGGACGCGCACCGCACCGCTGCGGTGGCCGAACGGGTTGTAGCCGCTCTCCTTGGCACCCAGTCCGCGCAGCCCCCACCCGGAGTCCATGGACGGCCCGCTCAGAAGTCTGGCCAGCTGGTCCGTCTGGGCCGCGTCCAGCAGGCCGGGTGCGAGGGCACCACCGCCGAGCAGTCCGGTGTCGAGGAGGTGGGCGGCGGTGGAACCCAGGTACGGGACGGGCCGGCCGTCGGCGGTGAGCAGCGCGGCGGGGCGGCCGCCGGCCCGGTCCTCCAGCCAGAAGTCCCGGCGGAACCGGGCGCGCAGGTCCGCGGCCCACTCGCGAAGGGCCGCGGCGTCGGCGGATCCGCAGGCGTCGAGGAGATCCGCGCCCAGCAGGGCGGCCCGATGGGCGTGGGCCTGGGTCTCGCAGCGGTACGGCCCGCCGGGAGCCGGATCGGGGATGTAGCCGCCGCGGGCGCGGCCCACCGGGTCGGAGACGATCCGCAGCCATCTCAGACACCGTTCCGCGGCGGGCAGCAGCCGTGCGGTCTCCGGCTCGGGCAGTCCCCAGCGGCGCGCCTCCGCGAGCACGGCGGGGAACAGCAGGGTCGCCTCGATACCCGTGCAGCTCGGCGGGGCGTGCGGTCCCGCGTCCCGCAGGGCTCCCGGAATTCGGCCGAAATCCGGCCCTGGTGCGGCCTGTTGGCTACGGGCGAGCGCCCTCAGGGTGCCCGCGGCGAGCCGGGTGCCCAAGGGCAGCAGCATTCTGGCGGCCCACAGCGCCTCGGCCGGTGCCAGCCCGCAGCGCCACGGGAAGCCGCCCGCCAGATAGACGTCCGCGGGCGCCGCCGGGTCCCGCATCGCCAGGCCGTACAGATCGTCCAGGCCGGCCGCCATGAGGGCGTCGGCCCGGTGGTCGTCGCACTCCAGCCGGGCGTCAGACCAGGAGCAGGGCGGCCGGTCTGCACGGGTGCGCGGCGTGAAGGTGCCGCTCCGCGGCCCGGGGATGCGGGCGTCCCCGGCGCGACGGTGCCCGGTGGGGCCGCTGCCCGGTCCGGTCGTCTGCTCCAGTACGGCGCGCAGCTCGATGGTGCGGCGGCCGCCGGCCGGGAGTTCGAGGTCCCAGCGCAGCAGCCCGGCCGAGGCCAGGGCGTCCTCGGGCGGCGGATCGGCGGTCACCACCGCGTGGACTCCCGGACCGGACCAGCGGAGGCCGGAGCCGTGGACGGCGGCGCGCAGCTCGGGGCCCGGCAGGCCGACGGCGACGGCTCCGAGCTCCGCCAGGTCGGTCTGCAGGTGGATCTCGACCGGCAGCCTGACGGGCCGGGTCGCGCTGCTGAGGAAGGTGATCCGCTCGGTGCCGTCGGCCGTCCGCAGCCGCTCCATGCGGATGTCCGGGTCCGGGCCCCGTTCACCGGTTCTGCGGATCGTGCCGACGAACCTGGCCCGGTCGGCGGCGGTCATCCGGCCCTGGACGACCAGCGGTTCACCGCCCGCGACCCGCAGCTCGCAGTGGGACAGGACCCGCCGTCCGTCCCGGTAGAAGCCCTCCAGGCCCTGGCCGGTCAGCTGTCCCGACACGGGGGACACCGCCAGGGCCGGCAGTGCCACGCAGACCAGCGAGGAGTGGACGGGCTGCGGTTGAGGGGCCCGGGGCGGCGCCGGACGCCGTTCTTCGGACGGCCGGCGGGCAGGTTGGGTAGTGGGGACGATGCCTGGCACGCTCTGCGCTCCCTGGTGACGTCGGGGCTTCGTACGGCCTGCGCCATACAGGTGAACGCTCCGGCCGGCGCCCAGGTCACGCCGGCCGCACAACGACCGGGCGGTCACCGCCGGCTCCGGTCGCCATGACCGCTCCGCCGCCCGCCACGTCCCCCGGTCGTACGCGCCCCGGGGCCCGTACCGCCGCGGGATCCCCGAGGACGTCCGGAGGGCGCGGCACGGCCGGGCGCCGGGCGCTTCGCGGACCGGGATCGCTTCGCGCCGGAGGTGGGCGCGCAGCCTGTGGTGCTCGCCGCCTCCTCGTGTTGCTCGCGCAGGCAGCGGCGCAGTGGTTCAGGGTCGAGCCCCTCGTTGATCGCGCAGTGCAGCAACTGGGCGAAGGTGTAGTCGGGGTCGAGCGAGAGGGCGCACCCGAGGGCCACCCGCGCCGAGGGGCCGTCCTCCGTGGACCAGCTGACCCATCCGGCCAGGGTGAGCGGTGCCGTGGCGTGCTCGGCATAGCTTCCGGCGCAGCGGCGGGCGAGGGCCCGCCACAGGCGGAGGGCGGGGGCGGCCGCCGTGCCGTCCATCCACTCCGCCGCCCGGTCACGGGTGACCCGGTCCTGGAGCCCGAGGATGAGGCTGGCCGCCTCGGCGTTGGTGATCAGCGCGTCGTCGCAGGCGTCCCGGGCCCGGTTGCTGCCCGCGGGGGTGTCCTGGCGGAAGCGGTGGATCATTGCGGCGGCCAGTTCGAGGGTGTCCTTCCGTACGACCGCCGCGCCGTCCGGCCGGAGCATCCGGGGCAGCAGTGCCCGGGCCGCCGCGTCCAGGGCCCTTTCCTGTTCGGCGGCCCGCTGCCCGGTGCGGGGCCGCAGCCTGGCCTCCATCTCCTTGAGCGAACCGCGCACCTGCATTCCGGCGTAGGCGGCCGCGGCGGCCATGACGGACGTGCCCGGCATCACCATCTGGGTGCCGTCCGCGGGGCAGCACCGGAAGTCGGGGCAGCAGTAGGACCAGAAGCGCCCGTTGGAGAGGCAGAGGGCTTCGAGGACGGGGACGTCGAGCGCTCCACAGGCCGTGCGCAGCCGCTGGGCGAACGGCTGGAGCCGGTCCCTGACGTCGCGGCCGTTCTCGCCCGCCGCGGGCTCCTGACAGAGGTAGACGATGATCGCCGTGGGCCGCGGCGGCCCGTCCTGACCGGCCGGGATCAGGCATTCGGCGAGCTGGTCGGCGACGTCGGGCCATTGCGTCCGGTCCGCCGGAATGCCGAGCCGGACCCGGCCGCCGAACCGTCCGCGCTCGCCGTGCAGCGCGACCAGGACCACGCTGTCGTCCGGATAGAAGCCCATCAAGTACGGCAGCGCGTCGGCCAGCTCGGCCGGGCCTCGCAGGGTGACCTGGGACTCCGCGGACGGCTCCGGAAGCGCATCGGCAGGTGTCGGTACGGAGGGGTGCGGGGCGTCGGCTGCGCCGGCGGGGCGGAAGGTCTCGGTGGGGTCCGCAGGGTCGGTGGGCCGGGGATCGGTCGGCGCGTGGGAGGACTCCGGAGAGGGACTCGGGCCCGGGATCGAGGGGGTGGGAGGGGGCGAGGGGTTGAAGGGCGCCGAGGGCCTCGGGGAGCTGGAAGGGGTGGGCTGGGTGGATGGCGTGGGCGGCGTGGATGGCGTGGACGGGGTCGAGGAGGTCGAAGGGTTCGGAGGGGTGGGTGCGTCGGAGGGCGACGGGGACGTCTCGGAAGTCGCCGGGGACGTAGGTGAGTTGGGGTCGGTCTTGCGCTTTCGCGGTTCGCTCTGCGGATTCATGGCTCGAAGATCTCGCGATCGGTCGCTGCGCCGCGACCCCTGTGGATAACTCTGGGTGACGAGTTATCCACAGGCTCGGGCGGGGTTCGCGCATTGTCAGTGGCATCGGGTTGCATGGGGGCATGAGCAACGAAGATCTGCGTGCCGCGGCCGATGCCGTCCTGACCCGGCTCGTCGGCGATCCCGGCGGTACGGCCCGGCTGCGCGAGGACCAGTGGCGGGCGATCGAGGCCCTGGTCGCCGAGCGTCGTCGCGCGCTGGTCGTGCAGCGCACGGGCTGGGGCAAGTCGGCGGTCTATTTCGTCGCGACCGCGCTGCTGCGCGAGCGCGGCAGCGGACCGACCGTGATCGTCTCTCCGCTGCTCGCCCTGATGCGCAATCAGGTGGAGGCGGCGGCTCGGGCCGGGATCCGCGCGCGCACGATCAATTCGGCCAACACCGAGGAGTGGGACACCGTCCAGGCCGAGGTGGCGGCGGGTGAGGTGGATGTCCTGCTGGTGAGTCCCGAGCGGCTCAACAACCCTGATTTCCGTGATCAGGTACTGCCCAAGCTCGCGGCGGCGACGGGGCTGCTGGTGGTCGACGAGGCGCACTGCATCTCCGACTGGGGCCACGACTTCCGCCCCGACTACCGGCGGCTGCGCACGATGCTCGCCGATCTTCCGCCGGGTGTGCCCGTGCTCGCCACCACCGCGACGGCGAACGCGCGGGTGACCGCCGATGTCGCCGAACAGCTCGGGACGGGTGAGGGGACGGCCGAGGCGCTGGTGCTGCGCGGTCCGCTGGACCGGGAGAGCCTGAGTCTGGGGGTGCTGCCGCTGCCGGACGCCGCACACCGGCTGGCCTGGCTCGCGGACCATCTGCACGAGCTCCCGGGTTCGGGGATCATCTACACCCTCACCGTCGCCGCCGCCGAAGAAGTCACCGCCTTCCTGCGTCACCGCGGGCACACGGTCGCGTCGTACACCGGCAAGACCGAGAACGCCGACCGCCAGCAGGCCGAGGACGATCTGCTCGCCAACCGCGTCAAGGCGCTGGTGGCCACCTCCGCGCTGGGCATGGGCTTCGACAAGCCCGATCTGGGGTTCGTGGTGCATCTGGGCTCGCCGTCGTCACCGATCGCGTACTACCAGCAGGTGGGCCGGGCCGGCCGTGGCGTCGAGCACGCCGAGGTGCTGCTGCTGCCCGGCCGGGAGGACGAGGCGATCTGGAAGTACTTCGCCTCGCTGGCCTTTCCTCCCGAGGAACAGGTGCGCCAGACCCTGGACGTGCTGGCCGCCGCCGGCCGGCCGGTGTCACTGCCGGCCCTGGAGCCGCAGGTCGAACTGCGCCGCTCGCGCCTGGAGATCATGCTCAAGGTGCTCGACGTGGACGGCGCCGTGCAGCGCGTCAAGGGCGGCTGGATCTCCACGGGCCGGCCCTGGGCGTACGACGCGGAGCGCTATGCCTGGGTGACGCGGCAGCGCGAGGCCGAGCAGCAGGCGATGCGCGACTACGCCACCACGACCGGCTGCCGGATGGAGTTCCTGCGGCGGCAGTTGGACGACGAGGCGGCGGCCGCCTGCGGCCGGTGCGACAACTGCGCCGGTGCGCGGTTCAGCGCCGAGGTGTCGGCCGCGTCGCTGGATGCCGCGCGCGGTGAGCTGGGGCGTCCGGGCGTGGAGGTGGAGCCGCGGCGGATGTGGCCGACGGGGCTGCCGGCCGTCGGCCTCGACCTCAAGGGGCGCATTCCGGCGGGCGAGCTGGCCACGACCGGCCGGGCTCTGGGCCGGCTCTCCGACATCGGCTGGGGCAATCGACTGCGCCCGATGCTCGCGGCACAGGCACCGGACGGTCCGATTCCGGACGATGTGGCCTCCGCGGTGGTCACGGTCCTCGCCGACTGGGCGAAGGGGCCCGGCGGTTGGGCATCCGGCGAGGCGGACGCACCGGCCCGCCCGGTGGGGGTGGTCTGCCTCTCCTCGCGTACCAGGCCCCAGCTGATCCACTCGCTGGCCGAGCGGATCGCGGCGGTCGGCCGGATGCCGTTCCTGGGCGTGGTGACCTCGGAGGAGGACGGCGCCGACACCAGGATTCCGCGCAGCAACAGCGCCCAGCGGCTGCGCGCGCTGCACGGCTCACTCGGCGTACCGCCGCAGCTGGCGCAGAGCCTCGCGTCCGTGGGCGGTCCGGTGCTTTTGGTGGACGACTACGCCGACACCGGCTGGACGCTGGCGGTGGCCGCCCGTCTGCTGCGCCGGGCCGGAGCCGAGGGGGTGTTTCCGCTGGTCCTCGCCGTGCAGGCGTAGGTGACGGTCCGGGCGTGATCAACGGGCGTTCGGTGGAACCGTGGCCGTCGGGGGTCCGCTGCCGACGGCTCGGGCCGGGGCCGGCTCACGGGTGCGACAGCAGGGAACATTCGTCACACATGGCGCGATTCCAGTCTCCTGAGGGAATTGCTCGTTGCCCGCATGCCTGTACGACCGCAAGAATTGGAGGTGCTTCCCCGTACCGGCCGTTCCGCGGTCACGCTCGGTCATGCCCTGGTGCTCGGACGTCAGGACTCCGACCGATGCGCTGACGCGTGGACGAAGGGAGGACCATGACCTTCGACTTCGTCCCGCCGCCGCGCCTTGCGCCGCCCTCATTGACCGATCCCGCCGCCCGGCTGGGCCGGATGCTGGAGCCCGCCGAGTGGGCATCGGCAGGCATACCCCTGCTGCGCAATCCCCGTGAGGTCGTCGCCGGTCTGCACGAGCGGCATCGTCCGGGGACGTCGACGGCGATCGTGGCGGTGCTCGATCCGCAGGATCGGGTGACGGCCAGCGCGTCCTTCACCGAGCCCGCGGCCGCCCCCGACGGCTGGGAGTTCCGTAATGCCTTGCTGGCGCATCTGCGCCGGGTGATCCCGCACGACCTCCGGTTGCGCGCCCCGGTCCGGACGGCTGTGCTGCTCTACTGCCGTGACGGGGACCCCCGTTGGACGGAGACCGACGGGGCGTGGATGTGGGGGCTGCGCGACGCCTGCACGCTGCACGGTCTGCGCTGCGGCGCGTACATCGCGCTGACCCCCGAGCGCTGGCAAGTCCTGGGCGAGGGCCGGGGCGGGCGCCGCCCCGGGCCTTCGGCCAAGGACAAGCGGCGCACGGACGCCCGTCCTACGGGAGCGGGCTTCGCCGCGGCGCGCCGCGGCACGGCTCCGCGCCCGGACACACCCCGTACGGCCACGGTCGTCGCACAAGGCCGGCCGGCGCCACGGAGCACCGGTGGCGGGGCACCTGAGGCCCACCGGCACACGGCGGCACGCTGATCACCTCGCGCCGTACGGGAGCGCAAGACCGCACGAAAAACCGGCCGTACGCGGGGACATGGCCGTACGAGAAGGCGCGAGCCGTGGAAGACGCGCGAGCCGTACCCGCAAGCGAGGCCGGGGCCGTGCGGGAACGCAGGCGAGCCCGACGGCCGGGGAGGCCGACGGGCTGCTGCGAGCCGGAGCGGTCAGACGCCGGCGCCGAGGGCGGTGTTGATCCGCTGCGGGTCGCCGCAGACGATCAACAGCGTTCCGGCGCGGGCCATCGCCGACGGCAGCGCCCGCGCGGCGACCTCGTCCGTGCCGCCGTTCACGGCGACGATCACGACGGGGCGGCCGGTGGCACGCTCGGCCCCGGCGTCCGCGTAGAACACGTCGTCCGCGGCGTCGTGTTGGGCCCAGTAGGACGCCTCGCCGAAGGACAGCTCGTGCGCGGCCCACGGGTGGGTCTCGCCCGTGGTGAGCACCAGGATTTCACCCGGGGCACGCCCCGAGTCCAGCAGCAGGTCGACGGCTTCGTCGGCGGCGTCGATGGCACCGGCGGCGGGCGCCGGAATCAGCTGGAGCTGGGCTCCGGCCGTGCCGGTCGTGTCGGCCGGGGGCTGCGGGGAGCCGGTGCGCTGCGCCGGCGGAGCGGCGACAGGCCCACGCGGCGGGGCAGCGGGTCCGGGCTTGCCCGGACGGGCACTGGCCGCGGGTGCACCGCGCGGCGGCGCGGGGCGGGGACCGGGGCCAGGGACAGGACGGGGGGTCGGCGCGGTACGGCCGGCGGCCGGAGTTGCGCGGGGACCCGGGACACTCTCGTGAATCTGAGGCTCCTCGGGGATGAGAGGCATAAAGGGATGTCTATCAAACGTAAGTGCGGGACACGTCATCGGGTACCGAATTGATGCCCGCACCGCTCAGAAGTCGAAGCCGAGTTGGCCGCCGGCTTCCAGAGCGGCTGCTTCGGGGGTGATGCGCACCTTCTTCAGATGCCGCCACCGGGGCAGCGCGTCCATGTAGGACCACGACACTCGGTGGTGCGGCGTGGGTCCGTACTCCTCCAGGGCGATGCGATGGGTCGGCGACGGGTAGCCGGCGTTGGTCGCGAAGTCGAAGTCGGCGTATTCCAGGCCCACTTCGGCCATCATCGCGTCGCGCTGCACCTTGGCGAGCACGGACGCGGCGGCAACCGCGATGCAGGACTGGTCCCCCTTGATGACCGTGCGGACCTGCCACGGCGTGCCCAGGTAGTTGTGCTTGCCGTCGAGGATGATCGCGTCCGGACGGACCGGCAGCGCCTCCAGGGCGCGTACGGCCGCGAGCCGCAGCGCCGCGGTCATCCCCAGCTCGTCGATCTCCTGCGGCGAGGAGTGCCCCAGGGCGTACGCGGTGACCCACTGACCGAGCACTGCGCACAGTTCGGCGCGGCGCTTGTGGGTCAGCAGCTTGGAATCGGTGAGTCCGTCGGGCGGTCGGCGGAGTCCGGTGATGGCCGCGCAGACGCTGACCGGTCCGGCCCAGGCTCCGCGTCCGACCTCGTCGATCCCTGCAACGATCTTGGCGCCCGTCGTGGCGCGCAATGATCGCTCGACAGTATGGGTGGGGGGCTCGTACGGCATGGCGCCAGCCAGATTACGCCTATTCGGCCCAGCGTTCCGCATCGGATCCACACCTGGCCGCAATCCGTGGCGGTGCGGGAGCGGACGGACCGGGCGGGTGACCCTACCGATGGGTACGCGAGCCGCCGGTGTGTGGCCTTCCGGCCCCGGCGGATCGTTGCCGTTCACTTTCTCGGACGCGAGTGGGCAGCGCGAAGTGGTGGGTTCGCGCCGCGCGTTGGCGCCAGCGGCCGCGTCCGGAGCTCGGCCGGGTACGGGGGGGGGCGGATCAGCTCCCGGGGCAGCGGACGCGGCGTCACGGTGGCGCAGCGCCGCGAGGCAGGTGTGGGCGGGCGTGCGGTCAGTGCGGTGGGTGCAGTCAGTGCGGTGGGTGCGGTGGGTGCGGTGGGTGCGGTCAGTCTTCGAGGGTGGGGGCCCAGGACGGGAGGGGCTCGGTGCCCTCCAGCCATGCCGCAGGGGGCGCGCCGGCGGGGTCGGCGGCGACGATCCCGCCGACGATGCCGCAGGTGGTGTCGACGTCGCCGCCGGCCCGCACGGTGGTCCAGAAGGCCTTCTCGTAGTTGCCGAGATGGCGGGCCGCCGCCCACAGGGTGAAGGGCACGGTGTCATGGGCGCTGGTGCGCCGGCCGCAGCCCAGGACGGCGGCGACGGTGCCGGAGTCGGCGTAGTCGAGCATGTCCCGGGCCCGGCGGAGTCCGGCCTGTACGGCGCTGCGCGGGATCAGTTCCAGCACCCCGTCGAGCAGCTCCTCGGGGCCGGTCCGCCGGCTCGGGTCGGCGACCAGGGCGGCCGCCGCGGCCACGGCCATGGCGCCGACCACGGCCTCGCGGTGCTGGTGGGTGGTGTAGGCGGAGATCTCCGCCTGGTGCGTGGCCTGCTCGGGGTCGTCGGCGTACCACGCGCCCAGGGGGGCGATGCGCATGGCGGCGCCGTTGCCCCAGGACCCCTGGCCGTTGAAGAGCGCCGACGACAGCTCGCGCCAGTCGCCGCCCTCGCGGATCAGCCGGAGCAGGCGGTTGACGGCCGGGCCGTAGCCGCGGTCGAAGTCGTGGTGGCCTGCGAAGGAGGCGGCCAGGGCGTCCTGGTCGATCCGGCCGTGCGCGACGAGCACGGCCAGGACGGAGCAGGCCATTTCCGTGTCGTCGGTCCACTGCCACGGGGTGGGCGGCAGCTCGCGGCGCTTGAGGGCGGGATAGTGGGCGGGGACGAAGAACTGGGATCCGAGGGCATCGCCCACGGACAGTCCGCGCAGGCTCGCCAGAGCCCGCGCACAGCGGTCTGCGTCACGGTGGTCGGGGGTCATCGGTGTGCACTTTAACCGGTGATGCCATAAGGCTCGGGTTCACACCAGCGCTCGAAAGGCCGGTCGAAGGTGTAGCGGCCGTCCGGACCGAGCAGCAGGGTGCGCCATTCGGCGTTTCCCGGGTTGGACAGCGACTCGAATTCGGCGACGCTCCAGTGGAACCAGCGCATGCAGAACAGCCGCATGGTGAGACCGTGCGTGACGATCAGGACGTTCGGCGGATGGTTCGGATCCTCGAAGCTGCGCCACAGGCTCTCCAGGAACGCCCCGACCCGGTCGTAGACGTCCGCACCGGACTCGCCCTGGGCGAAGCGGTAGAAGAAGTGGCCGTACGCGTCCCGGTACGCCTTCTGCAGCCGTACGTCGTCGCGGTCCTGCCAGTTCCCCCAGTCCTGCTCGCGCAGCCGCGGCTCCTCGCGCACCCGGACCCTCCCCGGGTCGAGGGCGAGCTCACGGAAGGTCTGGTGGGTGCGCCGGTAGGGCGAGACGTAGGCGGAGATCCGCTCGTCGCCGAACATCTCGCGGAGCGGGCCGCCTGCCTCCTCCGCCTGCCGCCGCCCCGTCTTGGTGAGGGAGAGGGCGTGATCCGGTTCCCGCTCGTAGATGGAGTCGTCGATGTTCCCCTCCGACTCGCCATGCCGGAGGAGCACGATGCGTCGGGGGCGAGCCATGCGGCCAGCCTAAAACGCCTGCCCTGTACATGTCGCACGCGGCCCGTCGCAGCTGTCGTCGCGGCACTGTCCGGGGCGTTCGGCACCCGGGGTGGCCCGGGCGCCCGGGGGCCGAGGGCATGGCCGTGCCGACGCCGGAGGTGGTGTCCGGCGGTGGTGTCCGGCCTCGATGGGCTGGTCCGGACTCGATGGGCTGGTCCGGACTCGATGGGCCGGTCCGGACTCGATGGGCCGGTCCGGACTCGAGGGGCCGGTCCCGGCTCGTCCCGTCGATCGGGTCGGCGTGGGCGCCCGCCGGTGCGTACGGCTTGCGCACGGACGGGAACACGGCCGCGGGGGGGGGAGCGGGCGGCGGCCTCCTTCGGCTCGGCTCCGCACCGGTCGCGGCGGTGACCGCGGCAGGCAGCCGGCTCAGGCGGCGACCAGGGCCGGGCGGCCGTTACGTATTTCGTAGGGGTGGCCGCCGAAGCGCCGGCGGAGCAGGCGGTCGTGGGTGACCATGACCAGGGCGCCGGGCCAGGCCGCCAGTGCCGCTTCGAGCTCCTCGACCAGGCCGAGGGCCAGGTGGTTGGTGGGTTCGTCGAGCAGCAGCAGGTCGGCCGGGCGGGCCAGCAGCCGGGCCAGCGCGAGGCGACGCCGCTGACCGGCCGAGAGCGCCCCGACGGGCACCTGGAGATCGCGTTCGCGGAACAGGCCGAAGGACAGCAGCAGATCGGCCAGCTCTTCCGGATGGCCGGCCAGACCCCGGCGGAAGGCGTCCAGCAGCGGCTCGGCCGGGCGGGAGACCGGTATTTCCTGAGCGAGGAAGCCGATCCGTCCGCGGCGCAGCACCATGCCGCTGTCCGGTGCCGTGAGACCGGCCAGGACCCTGAGCAGGGTGGTCTTGCCGGCGCCGTTGGGGCCGTGGATGAGCAGCCGCTCCCCCGCCGTGATGCTGAGGGAGTCCACGGCGAGCCGGCCCCCGACCCGTACGCCGTCGAGCTGGACGAGGGTGCCCTCGGTCCCGCCGAGCCCCGGTGCCGCCCGGAAGCGGAGGGGTTCCGGGGGCTTGGGGACCGGGTGTTCCCTGAGTCTGCGCAGCCGCTCCTGGGCGTTGCGCACCCTGCTGGACACCGATGCCTGGACCCGGCCCTTGGCCCGGTCGTACGCCATCTTGTTGCCGTCCTTGATGGCCCGGCCCGGGGCGACGCCGTGCGCCGTGCCGGCCGCGAAGTCGGTGAGGTGGGCGATCTCTCCGCACCATGCGGCGTATTCCTGCTCCCAGCGCCGGCGGGCGGTGGCCTTGGTCGCCACGAAGGTGCCGTAGCCGTCGCCGTAGCGGACGAGTCCCCGACGGTCGGCGTCGACCTCGACGATCGCGGTGGCGATCCGCTGGAGGAAGAGCCGGTCGTGCGAGACGGCGAGGATCGTGCCCCGGTGGGCGAGCAGGGCGCCCTCCAGCCAGTCGAGCGCGGCGGCGTCGAGGTGGTTGGTCGGTTCGTCGAGGAGCATCACCTCGGGGGCCGCGGCGATGAGACAGGCGAGGCCCAGACGGGCCTGCTCGCCGCCGGAGAGACTGCCCAGCAGCCGGTCGTGGCCCAGTCCTTCCAGCCCGAGGGCGTGCAGGGCCGCCTCGACGCGGGCGTCGGCCTCATAGCCGCCGCGCAGCTCGAACAGCGTGAGCAGATCGCCGTACTCGTCGAGCCGGGCGGCCGGGGCATCGCCGAGTCCGCTCTCCAGTGTGCGGAGCCGGCGCTCCATGTCCCTGAGATCGGCCAGGGCCGCGTCGATCGCGTCCTGGACGGTGCGGTCCGGCGGAAGGTCGGGGGTCTGTCCGAGGTATCCGATGCCGCCGTCGGCGGTCAGCACGACATGACCGTCATCCGGCTGCTCGACGCCCGCGATCAGGCGCAGCAGCGTCGACTTCCCGGCGCCGTTCTCCCCCACTATCCCGACGCGTTCGCCGGGCCGCACCGACAGTGAGACACCGTCGAGCAGCAGGCGCTCGCCACGGGACCTGGCGATGTCGTGCAATGAGATCTGAGTGGGCATACAACCTCCCCCGACAAACGCAACCCTCGTTGCGTTACGCTGATGATGACACGGCACACCCAACTAACGCAACTGGAGTTGCAATTGACTGGAGAATCCGCGCGCGACGAGGCCGGCAGCACCGAGCCCTCCGCCCCCGGCACCCGCCGCCCCGGCGGCCGGACCGCCCGCACCCGCGCCGCGGTCCGCGACGCCGTGCTGGCCGGCCTCACCGAGCACGGCTACCCCGGCCTGACGGTCGAATATGTCGCCGAGCACTCCGGCGTGCACAAGACCACGCTGTACCGCCGCTGGAAGGACATCGAGGGCCTGGTCGCGGACGCCCTCGACCTGGCGGGCGAGGACAGCTGGACCCCGCCGGACACCGGGTCACTGGAAGGCGATCTGCGGGCGCTCGCCCATGAGGTCGTCGCCTCCTTCACCGATCCCGCGGTGGCCGCGTCGGGCTCCGCGATGATCGCCGCCGGCTTCCAGTCGGAACGGGCCGCGGAGGCCCTGCGCGCCTACTACGCCGAGCGGTTCACGCGCTGCGAGGCCCTCGTGGAACGCGCGGCCGAGCGCGGCGAGTTGGCCACGCCGCTGGATGCCGGCGCGCTCGTCCGGTCCGTCTCGGCGCCGCTCTTCTTCCGCCTGTTCATCACCCGGGAGCCGATCGACTTCGCACTCGCCGACCAGGCCGTGGCGGCGACACTGGCCGCCACACGCGCGGGGGTGTTCGCCGGCGGCGACACCGTGGGAGCCGCTCCGGACGCGGCCTCCTGACCCCTGCGGGCGGGGCGGGCCGGGCCGGTCACACCGTCCAGGACGGTTCGAGCTGCACCACGTCCCCGGCGATCGCCCGGACGTCCGCGGCTATCTGGGCCCGCAGCGCCAGCCGCTCCACCCGTTCGGGCCGGTACTTCCCGCGTTCCGCCGCCGACTGCCACATCGAGAGGACAAGGAACTCCTCCCCGGGCGCCCGCCCCAGCATCCCCCGGAGCATCCCCGGCGAGCCCGCCATCGCCGGGTTCCAGACCTTCTCCTGCATCAGCATGAAGTGGTCCACGCGTTCCTGGCGCACCTGGCAGTGCGCCAGCCGCAGCACGTCCACGTCACCGAACGCCGGCCGGAAGCCCACCTTCACGTCGAATTCGTGCTCGAAGAGCCGGACTTGGGCGTCCTTGTAGGTGCCGGTCTGCGCGGCCGCGAGCCGGTCGTGCGAGCGGGCCATGAAGGAGTCGTAGAACGCCCGGCTCTCCCAGAAGGCGACCAGATGCGCCACGTCCGGCCGGCCCCGGCTCCATCCGCCGCCCTGTCCACGAAACCCCGGTTCACCCAGCAGCCCCGCCCATTTCCGCTGCCCCCGCTCGAACCCTCGACGGTCCACTACGGTGAGGCGAATCCACTTGACCAGCACCGCGCCATCGTACGGCCCGGGGGCCGATCCGGATCACTGTGCGTACCACCCCGAACTTCCTTACGGACGGGGATCGATGGGCGTCAGTACGCCCAGCCGCCGCTCCACCGCCTCGGCCGCCTCCAGACACAGGTCCTCCCGGTAGGAGCGGCCGATCAGCTGCACGCCGTACGGGAGCCCCTCCACCACTCCGGTGGGCACGGCGACCGCGGGCACCCCCACGAAGCTGGTGGCCGTGCACAGCCGCATGGCGCTCTGCACCCGCCGATACCCCTCGTCGTCCCGCACCTCCTCCCCCGGCGCGAACGGCGGCTCGGTGAACACCGGGCCCAGGACCAGCGGATACTCCTCCAGGAACTGCGCCCAGGCCCGTTGGATGCCCATCCGCACACCGGTCAGCCGCAGGTACTCGGTCAGCCCCACAGGAGCGGCCTCGGCCATGCCCCGCTCGATGTAGCGGTGCCCGCCCTCGCCGAGCAGCGGCTTGACCACCGGCCAGGTGGTGGCGAACTCGGTGCGCGTCATACGGGCATACGCCTCCAGGGCCTCGTCCAGCCGTGGCACATCGGCCACCTCGCTCACCTCGTACCCGGCGTCCCGGAGCGCGTCCGCGGCGCTCTCCACCGCCTCACGCACCGAGGGATGCACACCGCGCCCACCCGGGTCGGTCACCATCGCCACCTTGACGGGCCGCCCCAGCGACTCGCCGTACAGAGGCACCGGTACCGTCCTCGGGTCGCAGGGATCGGCTCCTGCCAGTACCTCGTAGGAGAGCCGGAGATCGCCGACCGTCCGGGCCAACGGCCCGTCGACCACGAGGAGCTGGGCCACGAGGGACGGATCGTCGGGTCCGATGCGGTGATCGGCGGCGAACCGCCCATAGGTGGGCTTGAGTCCGGCCACTCCACAGAAGGACGCCGGGATGCGCACCGACCCTCCGGAGTCGTTGCCGAGGCCGAGCGGAGCCATACCGCTCGCCACGGCCGCACCGTCACCACCACTCGTGCCACCCGGGGTGACCGCCCCGCTCCAGGGGTTCGCGGTGTCCCCGAACAGCTCGCTCCGGGTGTGGACACCGGCCAGGATGAGCGTCGGCATATTGCTGTGCCCGATGGGGATGCCGCCCGCCGCGCGCAGCCTTGCCACCGGGGGCGCATCGGCGCGTGCGACGAGGCCACGGAAGCGCTCCGCGCCGAAGGTCGTCGGTACACCCTCGATGGCGGTGCTCTCCTTCACCGTGAACGGCACCCCGGCGAGCGGTCCCAGTTCCGCCCCGTCGGCGCGCTTGCGGTCGACCGCCGCCGCTTCGGTCCGGGCACGTTCGGCGAGCAGCTGAGTGACGGCGTTGACGGCCGGGTTGACCTCACCGATCCGTGCCAGATGGGCGTCTACCAGCTCCACCGCCGACACGTCTCCGTCGCGCACCGCCGCCGCCTGGGCAGCGGCCGTCAGCTTCCACAACGCGCTGTGCATTTCTCCCCTTTCGGAGCCCGGGCCCGGACGTCGTACGTTCCGCCGCGGGTGCCGGACCACCCCGTTTTTTCGATGCACCTGCATCGGTTCGGCATCGTAACCTTGCCAGCGATACGCCCGCATCGAATAAACCGGAGCGCACGGGATGCCCAAGCAGGTGGACCACGAGAGCCGACGTCGGCAGATCGCCGAGGCGGTGTGTCAACTCGCCGACGAGAGCGGGCTGGAGGGGGTGACGCTGCGCGATGTCGCGGCGCGCGCCGAGGTGTCCATGGGGGCCGTGCAGCGCTGCTTCCGCACCAAGGAGGAGATGCTGGTCTTCGCGCTCGGCCACATCGGCGAGCGGGTCGGCGCACGGGTCGCGGCGCGGCTCACCGCCTCGCCCGCACAGTCGGCCCGCACCGCGTTGGGCCACGCCACGACCGAGGTCGCACTGCTCCGGGACGAGCACCGGGCCGAGGCCCGGGTCTGGCTCGCCTTCGTGGCCCAGGCCGCCGTCAGCCCCGCACTGGCCGAAATCCTGCGCAGCAACTACGCCGGTCTGCAGACGGTGTTCACGCGACTGATCTCCGAGGCTTCCGAAACCGAGGCCCCGGAGCGGGCGGCACGCGCACTCCTCGCCCTCACCGATGGCCTCACCGCCCACGTCCTGATCGGCCACCTCTCCCCCGCCGCCGCCCTGGACGTCCTCGACGGCCATCTGCACCACCTCTGGAACCAGAAGGCATCCTGAGGCGCATACGAATCACCCGCCCCGAGGCCCCAAGAGCACTTTCCGGCCACCTGGAAGGCCCTCAAGTCACCTCTGACCAGGGGAAGTTCCCGGGCACCCTCGGGCACGGGGCGTGGCACGATGGTCACCAACGGGAAGTCCCGGGGGACCGTCCGCGCGACCGCGTCGGCGGTGCCGTACCCCGGGGGACGAGGGAAGGGAAGCCCGGTGAGCACGCTCAACAAAGGGATCGAGAAGGTCGAAGTAGCGCTCAAATGGGATCCGAGCCCGATGGGCATGCCGGACCATGACCTCGACATCGTCGCGGCGCCCTACACGGCCGACGCACCCCATGGCGACCCGGCCTACCTGGTGCACTTCGACAGCAGGTCACCCGACGGGACCATCAATCTCAACCGGGACAGCCGGACCGGCCAGGGTTTCGGCTGGGACGAGATCATGACGCTCGAACTGGACCGGCTGTCCGAGACCTACGTACGGGTGGTCGTCGGCGTGGCCATCCAACAGGGCGACGACCGCATCACCTTCGGCGACGTCGCCAACGCGGCCGTACGCATCCGCCAGGGCTACACCGACCTGGCCTCGCACGGCTTCGCCGAGGTCGCGCAGTCGACCGCCACGACGGTCGCGGAGTTCACCCGGGACGAGACGGGCAGCTGGCACTTCAACGCCGCACTCCGCGGCTTCGACACCGAACCGGCCGACTTCGCCCGGCTGATGGGGCACTGACCGAGGCGTTCCTGCGGCACCCACTGGAACGGGACCGGCGCCGTAGGGCCGCTCCTCATGGAGGGCGCGGCTATCCGCCCTCCCTCTTGCGGCGGCGGTGCGCCGCGACCCGAGCCCGTGACGCGCAGGCGGTCGAGCAGTAGCGGCGCGCGCTCCCGGGGCCGAGGCCCAGATAGAGCGTGGTGCACCCCGGAGCGGCGCATTCTCCCCAGGGGATACGGCCGTATTCGGTGAGGATCTGCGCCAGCGCCAGGGCACTTGAGGCCATGAACCACTCGGCCCAGGTCGCGTCGTCCCCCCGGTCGATGTGCAGATGCCAGGTGTGCCCGTCGTGTCGCGAGAGGTGCGGACGGGCGCCGCATTCGGCCAGCAGCGCATTGATGGCGTGGGCGGCCCGGTCGACGTCGGGCTCGGCGAGGAGGGCGCCGAGCCGGTCCGCGGCCGCCCGCAGCCCCTCGGCGTCCTCTCTGGTGAACGCCTGCTCGGTGAGGTCCTCTTGGCGTTCACCATGGCGCGCGAGCAGCCCGGCCAGCGCCTCCCGGGAGATCCCGGGATCCGCGCGCACCGCATTCACCAGATCCTTCAGCCGCTCCGCGGGCCGGAACCCACGCCGCGCCTCCGCCGCCTCAGCCGTCACGGACTCCCCACTCCCCGCGCTCCTGGCGCATACCCATGATCCCGTTCACACCTCTCCAGAGTAACGGCTTGTGTCAATAAGCCGTTACACCGCATTCTTGGGGCCACGGTCCGCTCACCGGAAATCTGGAGATGCCTATGCCGCGGCAGCCCGCCACCCCGGGAGAACGCAGCGGATTACCGCTCTATCTGGCCACCGCCTTCTTCGCCCGCCTCGCCGATGAAGGGATGGCCGTGGCGGTCGTCCTGCTGGCGGTGGACCGGACCGGGAGCGCGGCGCAGGGCGCGTTCGTCCTCACCGCCTGGATGGCGCCGCATGTGGTCGCGGCTCCCCTGGTGGGCGCCCTCGCTCCCCGGGTACGCCGCCTGCGGCTGTGCCACCTCGGGGCACTGGGCGTTTTCGCCGCGGCCATCGCCGTACTGTCGCAGTTCCTCGGGCGGGCCCCGCTGCCGGTGACGCTGGGCGTCGCCCTGGCCGGCGGCGCTTGCGGCCCGGTCGTCTCCGGGGGGCTGTCCAGCCTGATCGCCGTTCTGCTGCCGACGGGTGGGCGGCGCGACCGGGCCTACGCCCTGGACGCGACCGTCTACAACGCCGCCTCGGTGGCCGGACCCGCCGTGGTCAGCGCGGTGGCGGCACTGGCCTCACCGGGCGCGGCCACGCTGCTCCTCGGGGGCGCCGCGGCACTGGGGGCGGCGCTGGCCGGCGGGCTGCCGTTCGGACACACGGAACAGCCGGCCCCCGGCGCCGCGCCGGCCACCACGCTGCGCACGGACCTCATGGCCGGGCTCGCGGCCGTATGGCGCACCCGTGAGCTGCGCGCCATCACGGCGGCGACCTGTCTGGCGTTCGGCGGCCTCGGCGGGCTCACCACCACTACGGTGCTGCTGGCCGCCCATCGGGGACAACCGGGGGCGGGTGGCGCCCTGATGACCGCGTTCGCCCTCGGGGCACTCATCGGCTCGCTGCTGGTGGCGCGCCGGCAGCCGCCCCTCCCGGACCACCGCCTCGCCACCGTCGCGCTGTGCGGAACCGGCCTGGCGCTGGCCGCCGCCGCGCTGCTCCCCTCCCCGGTGGCCGGGCCGGCCCTCTTCGCCCTCGCGGGCGTGTGCGACGGCCCGTTGCTGACCGCCACGCTGCGCATTCGCGCCGCGCACGCGCCGGCGCGGACCCGCGCGCAGGTCTTCACCCTGGGGGCGGGACTGAAGTTCACCGCGGCAGCCGTGGGCGCGACGCTCGTCGGCGCGGCGGCCGCGCTGCCACCGGCTCTCCTCCTGGCCGGCATCGCCGGTGTCCAGCTGGCCGCCGCGGCCCTGCACGCTCTGCTCCGCCCCCGGACGAGCGGCCGCGACGGTGCCCCGAGCACGCCGGAGGGGACCGGCGCTCGACCGGTCCCCTCCGTACGTCCTTGAGCCCTGCCGGCCCGCCGAGCGGGCCGTACGGGCCGCCCCGGAGAGGTCTCCGGGGCGGCCCGTCACAGGCTCAGCTGCAGCCGCTGGTCGACCCGCAGCCCTCGCACAGGTAGCAGCTGCCGGCGCGCTGCATCTTCGTGCCGCAGGAGAAGCACAGCGGGGCGTCGGCGTTGATGCCCAGCTGCATCTCGACCAGTTCGGCGTTGGTGTGCGCCTGCTTGGGAGCCGGGGCGGCGGCCTCCTCGACGATCTTCACCGCCGGGGTGGACTCCTTCGGCGGGTCGATCTGGCGCGGCGCCGACTGGGCCAGGCCCTCGACGTCGACCTCGTCGTCGGCCGGCTCGTAGGAACCGGTCTCCAGGTGGCGCTGGCGCTCCTCGACGGAGTGGATGCCCAGGGCCGAGCGGGTCTCGAACGGCAGGAAGTCCAGCGCCAGGCGGCGGAAGATGTAGTCGACGATCGACTGCGCCATCCGCACGTCCGGGTCGTCGGTCATACCGGCCGGCTCGAAGCGCATGTTGGTGAACTTCGAGACGTAGGTCTCCAACGGGACGCCGTACTGGAGGCCGACCGACACCGCGATGGAGAAGGCGTCCATCATGCCCGCGAGGGTCGAGCCCTGCTTGGACATCTTCAGGAAGACCTCGCCAAGACCGTCGTCCGGGTAGGAGTTGGCGGTCATGTAGCCCTCGGCACCGCCGACCGTGAAGGAGGTGGTGATCCCCGGACGGCCCTTGGGGAGGCGCCTGCGGACCGGGCGGTACTCGACGACCTTCTCGGCGACCGGCTCGACCGCGGCCTTCTTCTCCTCCTCCTTCTTCTTGGCGGAGAGCGGCTGACCGACCTTGCAGTTGTCGCGGTAGATCGCCAGCGCCTTCAGGCCGAGCTTCCAGCCCTGGAAGTAGACGTCCTCGATCTCCTCCACGGTGGCCGTCTCAGGGACGTTGACCGTCTTGGAGATGGCACCGGAGAGGAACGGCTGGGCGGCGGCCATCATGCGGACGTGGCCCATCGGGGAGATGGAGCGCTCGCCCATGGCGCAGTCGAAGACCTCGTAGTGCTCCGGCTTGAGGCCCGGGGCGTTGACGACATTGCCGTGGTCGGCGATGTGCGCGACGATCGCCTCGACCTGCTCGGGCTGGTAGCCGAGCCGCTTGAGCGCCTTGGGGACCGTGTTGTTCACGATCTGCATGGAGCCGCCGCCGACCAGCTTCTTGAACTTGACCAGCGCCAGGTCCGGCTCAACGCCCGTGGTGTCGCAGTCCATCATCAGGCCGATCGTGCCGGTCGGGGCCAGCACGGACGCCTGGGCGTTGCGGAAGCCGTTCTTCTCGCCGAGGCGCAGCACGTCCTGCCAGGCCTCGGTGGCCGCGGCCCAGACCGGGGTGTCCAGGTCGTCCATGCGCACCGCGGCGCCGTTGGCGTCCGAGTGCTGCTTCATGACGCGCTTGTGGGCGTCGGCGTTCCGGGCGTAGCCGTCGTACGGGCCGACGACCGCGGCCAGTTCGGCGGAGCGGCGGTAGGAGGTGCCGGTCATCAGGGAGGTGATGGCACCGGCCAGCGCGCGGCCGCCGTCGGAGTCGTAGGCGTGGCCGGTGGCCATCAGCAGGGCGCCCAGGTTGGCGTAGCCGATGCCCAGCTGGCGGTAGGCGCGGGTGGTCTCACCGATCTTCTGGGTGGGGAAGTCGGCGAAGCAGATGGAGATGTCCATCGCGGTGATGACCAGCTCGACGACCTTGGCGAAGCGCTCGGCGTCGAAGGACTGGTTGCCCAGGTCGTCGTCGCGCAGGAACTTCAGGAGGTTGAGCGAGGCGAGGTTGCACGAGGAGTTGTCCAGGTGCATGTACTCGCTGCACGGGTTGGAGGCGGTGATCCGGCCCGTCTCCGGCGAGGTGTGCCAGTGGTTGATGGTGTCGTCGTACTGGATGCCGGGGTCGGCGCACGCCCAGGCGGCCTCCGCCATCTTGCGGAACAGGCCCTTGGCGTCGATCTCCTCGATGACCTCACCGGTCAGGCGGCCGCGCAGGCCGAACTTCGAGCCGGACTCGACGGCCTTCATGAACTCGTCGTTCACGCGGACCGAGTTGTTGGCGTTCTGGTACTGGACGGACGTGATGTCGTCGCCGCCCAGGTCCATGTCGAAGCCCGCGTCGCGCAGCGCGCGGATCTTCTCCTCCTCCTTCACCTTGGTCTCGATGAAGGCCTCGACGTCCGGGTGGTCGACATCGAGCACGACCATCTTGGCCGCGCGGCGGGTGGCGCCACCGGACTTGATCGTTCCGGCGGAGGCGTCGGCGCCGCGCATGAAGGAGACCGGGCCGGAGGCGTTGCCACCGGAGGAGAGCAGTTCCTTGGAGGAGCGGATGCGGGAGAGGTTCAGACCGGCACCGGAGCCGCCCTTGAAGATCATCCCCTCTTCCTTGTACCAGTCCAGGATCGACTCCATGGAGTCGTCCACGGACAGGATGAAGCAGGCGCTGACCTGCTGCGGCTGCTTGGTGCCGACGTTGAACCACACCGGGGAGTTGAAGCTGAAGATCTGGTGCAGCAGGGCGTACGCCAGCTCGTGCTCGAAGATCTCGGCGTCCGCCGGGGAGGCGAAGTAACCGTTCTCCTCGCCGCTCTTGCGGTACGTCTTGACCACGCGGTCGATCAGCTGCTTGAGGCTCGACTCGCGGCTCGGGGAGCCCACCGCGCCACGGAAGTACTTGCTCGTGACGATGTTGACCGCGTTCACCGACCAGAATTCGGGGAACTCGACGCCACGCTGCTCGAAATTGACCGAGCCGTCGCGCCAATTGGTCATGACGACGTCACGGCTGGCCCATTCCACCTCGTCGTACGGATGCACGCCGGGCGTGGTGTGAATGCGCTCGATACGCAGACCCTTGCTCGCCTTGCTGCCCTTGGCGCGGGAGCCTCGTGCCGGGCCGCTCGTCGTCTCTGTCATTCCGCCTCCCTGTATACGGGCAAACGCCCATATGTGCGCACGCATTCCGTGGCACGGTGTTTGTCTTTCTGCTACCGGGGCGCCCTGCTCTCGCCCCGATACAGGTCTGGATGCGCGCCGAGCTCAGTCGGCGGCGGTGGCGGGCACGGGAACGGCCGCGTCGGCCTCCCCGTCGTTCCCGCAGCCCGGGCCGGGCGGGCCCTGCTCGCGCTGCTCCCGCAGCTCGGCAATGGCCGCCTCGAAGTCCTCGAGCGAATCGAAGGCCCGGTAAACGGACGCGAAGCGCAGGTACGCGACGAGGTCGAGTTCCTGCAGCGGGCCCAGTATGGCGAGCCCGACGTCATGGGTGGACAGCTCGGCGCTGCCGGTCGCGCGCACCGCTTCCTCGACCCGCTGGCCGAGCTTGGCGAGCGCGTCCTCGGTGACCGGGCGGCCCTGGCACGCCTTCCGCACCCCGGCGATGACCTTGTTGCGGCTGAAGGGCTCGGTGACCCCGCTCCGCTTGATCACCATCAGGGACGCCGTCTCGACGGTCGTGAAACGGCGGGAGCAGTCGGGGCACTGGCGGCGCCGGCGGATCGCCGTCCCGTCGTCCGTCGTCCGGCTGTCGACCACCCGGCTGTCGGGGTGCCTGCAGAAGGGGCAGTGCATGGCTCGACCCTCCTCACCCTCGCTATACGGACGTACGTACGCCAACGATCCCGGCGCACCACGAATAACCTCCGCCGGTCCCCATGGGCCCTCCGGAGCAGCCCCAAGCATAGGCGATCCCCGCGCCCCGAAGGACCAGGGACCACAACTTGTGGGCGGCCGATCGCATCTAACCACTAGATGTGGTGTCGGCCCGCTTACATCCGCCTACCGCGTGTCGCGAGGGGGGCGGGCCGGACGGCCGCCCACGAGGGTACGGGACGCCACCCGCCGGGGGGTGCGGCGGGGCGGGGATGACACAATCGGGCCGACCGCACGACCCCTCCGTTGCGCGCGAAAATTCGTCGCTCGGCCATACACCCAGCCACTTGATCGGGTCAGCCAATCAGCGAATATTTCACTCGAACGTGTGTTTGGCGCAACCTTTCGAAAGCAACTACCGTTGGCTAACTAGGGAGAACATTTCGAGAGGGGCCGACGTGACCACCACCGCAGACAGCGCGACCATCACCGCACAGAGCCACTCCCAGAGCCGGTTCGAACAGCCGCAAAAGGCACCGCGGCCGCCGATGGAAGACGCCACGTTGGACTCCGAAGAGCAGAAGCCCGCCCGATCGCTTCCCGGCCGGCCCCCAGGAATCCGCGCGGACAGTTCGGGGCTCACGGACCGCCAGCGCAGGGTGATCGAGGTGATCCGGGATTCGGTGCAGCGGCGCGGCTATCCACCGTCCATGCGGGAGATCGGCCAGGCCGTCGGGCTGTCCAGCACCTCGTCCGTCGCCCACCAGCTCATGGCCCTGGAGCGCAAGGGCTTCCTGCGACGCGACCCGCACCGCCCGCGGGCGTACGAGGTCCGCGGCTCGGACCAGACCGCCACCAGCGCCGCGACGGAGACCGCCGGCAAGCCGGCCGCGTCCTACGTCCCGCTGGTCGGCCGGATCGCCGCCGGTGGCCCGATCCTCGCGGAGGAATCGGTCGAGGACGTCTTCCCGCTCCCCCGCCAGCTCGTCGGCGACGGTGAACTGTTCGTCCTGAAGGTCGTCGGAGACTCCATGATCGAAGCCGCGATCTGCGACGGCGACTGGGTCACGGTCCGCCGCCAGCCGGTCGCCGAGAACGGTGACATCGTCGCCGCCATGCTGGACGGCGAGGCCACCGTGAAGCGCTTCAAGCGCGAGGACGGCCATGTGTGGCTGCTGCCGCACAACTCCGCGTACCAGCCGATTCCCGGTGACGAGGCGACCATCCTCGGCAAGGTGGTGGCCGTACTGCGGCGGGTCTGACCCACCCCTCTCGACCGGGCTCCGGGACCACTGCGCCGGTCCCGGAGCCCTGCTGTGCGTATCGGACCCACCGGGCCGGTACCCGCAGCAGGGCTCTGCGCCCCCTGGCTCGCGCGCCCGTTACTGCTCCGACTTCTCCTCCGCCGCCTTGGCGGCCGCGTCGATGGCCGCCAGGGAGCGGCGGACCTGGTTCCGGTCGGTGGTGTACCAGAAGTCGGGCATCGAGGCGCGCAGGAACGAGCCGTAGCGGGCCCGCTCGACCCGCGGGTCCAATACGGCCACCACTCCGCGGTCGCCCGTGGCACGGACCAGGCGGCCGGCGCCCTGGGCCATCAGCAGCGCGGCATGGGTGGCCGCCACGGCCATGAAGCCGTTGCCGCCGGCCTCCTCGACGGCCTTCTGCCGGGCGCTCATCAGCGGATCGTCCGGGCGCGGGAACGGCACCCGGTCCATCACCACCAGCTGGCAGTTCGGGCCCGGCACGTCGACGCCCTGCCAGAGGGAGAGCGTGCCGAACAGGCAGGTCCGGGCGTCGGCGGCGAAGGCCCGGATCAGCTCGCCGAGGGTCTCCTCACCCTGGAGCAGGATCGGCATGTCCAGCCGGCCGCGCAGCTCCTCGGCGGCGGCCTGGGCGGCCCGCATGGACGAGAACAGGCCCAGGGTGCGCCCGCCGGCGGCCTCGATCAGCTCGGCGAGCTCGTCGAGCATGTCGCCGCGGCTGCCCTCCCGGCCCGGCTGGGCGAGGTGCTTGGCGACGTAGAGGATCCCCTGCTTCGAGTAGTCGAAGGGCGAGCCGACGTCGAGGCCCTTCCACGGGGGTGCGTCCTCGCGCTGGGTGCCCTCCGGGGAGAGCCCCAGGGAGGCCGCGACGCCGTTGAAGTCACCGCCCAGCTTGAGCGTGGCGGAGGTGAGGACCACCGAACGGTCCTCGAAGAGCTTCTCGCGCAGCAGCCCCGAGACGGACAGCGGCGCCACTCGCAGGGACGCGCCGAAGCGGTCGTGGCGTTCGTACCAGACCACGTCGTATTCGGAGCCGTTGGCGATGCGCTCGGCGACGGCGTGGACGTTCTCCACCGAGGCGAGCGCCTGCTTGCGGACGGCGTCCTCGTCCTGCACCGATTTGTCGCGGGTCGAGCCGAGCGCCGAGATGACCTCCCGGGCCGCGTCGCGCAGCGCCATGAGGCAGTAGCCCAGGTCCTCGGGGATCTCCTCCAGGCGGCCCGGCAGGGCCAGCTCCATCAGGCGCTCGAAGGTCTCGGCGGCGGTCTGCAGCTGATCGGCGGCCTTTTCGTTGACGAGCTTGGCGGCCCGGCGCACGGCGCGGTTGACCTGGCCGGGGGTGAGCTCGCCGGTGGCGACGCCGGTGACCCGGGAGACCAGCTCATGGGCCTCGTCGATGATCAGGACCTCGTGCTGCGGGAGGACGGGGGCGCCCTCGATCGCGTCGATGGCCAGCAGCGCGTGGTTGGTGACGACCACGTCGGCCAGCTTGGCGCGCTCCCGGGCGGCCTCGGCGAAGCACTCGGCGCCGTACGCGCACTTCGAGGCGCCCAAGCACTCCCGGGAGGAGACCGAGACCTGGCCCCAGGCGCGGTCCGAGACGCCGGGCGTGAGGGCGTCGCGGTCGCCGGTCTCGGTCTCGTCCGCCCAGTCCCGCAGCCGCAGCAGGTCCTTGCCGAGCTTGCTGGTGGGGGTGGCCTGCTCGAAGACGTCGAAGAGGCCGTCCTCCTCTTCCTGCGGGGCGCCCTCGTGGAGGCGGTGCAGGCACAGGTAATTCGAGCGGCCCTTGAGCATGGCGAACTCGGGGCGGCGGCGCAGCTGGGGGTGGAGCGCGTCCACCGTCCGCGGAAGATCGCGCTCCACCAGCTGGCGCTGGAGCGCGAGGGTGGCCGTGGCGACGACCACCCGCTCGCCGTGGGCGAGCGCCGGCACCAGATAGCCGAGGGACTTTCCGGTGCCGGTGCCGGCCTGGACCAGCAGGTGGGAGCTGTCGTCGACGGCCTCGGCGACGGCCTCGGCCATCGCCACCTGGCCGGGGCGCTCGGTGCCGCCGACGGCGGTGACGGCGGCGTGGAGCAGATCGGGGAGGGAGGGCTTCGTCATAGCGCTGCAAGCCTACGCGGGACCACTGACACCGCGCCGGGTCACGGATGGTGGAGGGGGTTGGGAACGGTGCCGTGCACGGCGGCGTGCGGGCGCTCGCGGCGGTCGCGGTAGCCGTCCACATGCAGACGGTTGCGGTTCAGGCACAGCCGCTCGATCCGCGGGGTGAGCAGGTCGAACGTCTCGTACCGCTCCTTCAGGCCCGGGAAGCGCTCGTGGTGGCGGAGGATCTCCGCCCGTACGAGTGACCAGAACTCCTGCTCGGGAACGCCGAGTTGGTCCGCGCACAACGGGGCGAGGTAGCGGAAGACGCCGACGAACAGGCCGGAGTGGATGAACTGGGTGAGGAACCCGGGCGGTTCGGTGAGCAGGACCGTGCGCACGTCCTCCGGCATGGAGTCGTGCTCCGGCAGCGGCTGGGAGCTGGTGTTGACGTCGTCGACGAAGTCCTTGACCGCGAGGCGGGTGGGGACGTCGTTTTCGTCGAAGACCACGATGGCGTTCTCTCCGTGCGGGGAGAAGACGGTGCCGTACTGGTAGAGGAAATGCAGCAGCGGGGGGAGCAGCGCGGCGAAGAGGCGGGCCAGCCAGTCGCGGGGGGCCAGGCCGGAGCGGTGCACCAGCTCGGCGGTCAGCGCGTGGCCCTGCGGGTCGGTCTGCAGCAGGGCCGCCAGGGTGCGGCCCCGTTCGCCGGGGTCGAGGCAGCCGTGCAGCGGCTCCCGCCAGATGCAGCCGAGCAGTTCCTTGAACTGGTACGGGACGCCGGGCAGCCGGTCGTAGAGGGGGTGTTCGACGGTGACCGAGGCGATCTCGCCGAGCAGGATCACCCGGGTCTCGTCGCGGAGATAGGGGTCGGCGTCGCGCAGGCCGTGGACCCAGCGGGTGACCGCGGGCGCGGCGAGGGTGCGCTCGGTGGGCAGTCCGCGCCAGACCAGGGTGTTGAGGATGGACAGCGGCAGCTTGACCGTACGGGCTCCGGGCCGGCTGACGTTGAGGAAGGTGCGGATCGACTGCTGCGGCAGCCGGAGGTCGTTGTCAGTGGGCAGCGCGATGATGGATCTGTCCGCGAGTTGCGGGGCGAAGAGCGGGGCGATGGTCTCGTCCCACTGCCAGGGGTGTACGGGGAGGAAGAGGTAGTCGGCGGGGTCGCGTCCCTCGTCGGTGATGGCGCGGGCGAAGGCATGACGGGTGGCGGGGGTGAGTTCCTCGCCGTAGAGACGATCGGGGGTGGCCAGCGTGGGGATACCGCGGTAGTGGGCGATGCCGTGGTGCGCGGCGAGCCAGGGCAGGCGCTGGGCGGTGCGCGCTTCGGGGGCCCAGGTCGCCGCGTCGGTGGCCGAGAAGCCGAGCCGGCCCTTGTTGGCGACGAGCCAGGGGTGACCGGTCTGGTGGCCTTCGAGGGCGGCGTAGTCCAGGTCGGCGAGGTCGGCGGCGCTGAGGGCGGTGGCGTCGAGCCGGGTGTCGGCGGCCAGGGTGGCGGTCAGCTCCCGGATGAGGTGGCCGGTGGTGTCGCCGGACAGGCCCAGGACGGTGTCGTGGGCGTGCCTGAGGAAGTGGAAGGGGTCGGTGTCGGGGGTGATCGAGTCGGGGTCGACGCGCCAGTGGCCGTAGGCGCCGCGGCGGGCCCGGAAGCGGTAGGTGAGCCCGTCGGAGACCGGGAGGCGGTAGCGGGTGACGCCGTCCGGGCCGGTGCCGTCGGGCTCGGGGGCGAGGACTTCCTCGTAGGCGAATTCCGCCAGGATCTTGGCGAAGAGCCGGCGGGCGGCGTGCTGCCAGGCGTGCTGCGAAGGCTGGGGCTCAGGAGGCAAGGCGGGACTCCTCGAAGCGGGACCGCCCCGGCTCGTACGGGGGACAACCGGAGCGGCGGGGTGGACGGCGGACCGGTGCGGGGCCGTCGACGGACGGCCCCGGGGTCAGAGCAGGTGGCGGTGGGCGCGGTCGCGGACCATCAACGCCGCGCGCTTTTCCGGGAGTTCGATCTCGTCGGCGTAGCGGAAGCCCGCGGTCAGGAAGGCCGCGACGGACGCGGTGTTGCGCAGGTCGGGCTCGGCGAGGACCCGCGTGCAGTCCGGGCGGCGGTCGAGCACGAGGTCGGCGGTGGCGCGCAGCAGGGTGCTGCCCAGGCCGCGGCCGCGGTCGTGGGCGCGGCCGAGGAGGAGGTGGATCCCGGTGTCGTGGGGGCGTGCCGGGTAGTGCTGGGCGAGCGGGTCGAGATCGGCGCGGTAGATCTCCCAGTAGCTCATCGGTACGCCGTCGAGCACGCCCAGGCAGGGCACGCTCCGGCCGTCCCCGTCGAGCTGGCCGCGCAGGTGGGCGGCGGTGGTCTCCGGCGGCCCGGCCAGCTCCCAGAAGGCCGAGACGGCCGGGTCGTTCATCCAGGCGGTGATCCGCTCCAGGTCGCGGTCGGGCCGGACGGGGACGAGCTGGAACGGCCCGGCGGGTGTGCGGGCCGCTCCCCAGGCCGCCAGATCGTCGAGGAGCGGGCCGGCGGGGACCGGCGGCCGCCCGGGGCCGCCGGTGCCCCGGCTGGTGCGTTCCGCCGTGCGCGGGTGGCGGACGGCCTGGTCGGCGCTGGAGTCGATGCCGGAATCGGTGGATGGCACGGCGACGCTCTCCTCTCGTGGCCGGATGCCGCGTGGCCTTGTGGGTCGCGGGGCGTCGGCGCCGGGGACGGTGGGCGGGGGGCTGCGGTCGGACGGATCGGTGTCCTACGGAACGAGGGGGTTGGGCAGGGTGACGTAGACGGACTGGGTTTCGACGGGACCGACGAGTTCGTCCAGGCCGTGCAGCCGGGTCGCGAGGTTGGCCTTGCAGCGCAGGGTGCGGGCGGCCAGCAGCTGCTCGGGGAGCGGGGAGCGGTGTCCTTCGGGGGCCGTGGCGGCGTCGGCGAGGAACCTCCGGAAGGCGGCGAGCAGGATCTCCTCGCGGGCCAGGTGCTGGGACCCGAAGGCCCCGACGAGGCCGAGGACGTTGTTGATGCCCAGGTAGTAGGCGAAGCGTTCGTCGACGACGTCGTCGGCGACGAAGGAGTCGCTCACGGCGCCGATGCCGGGCAGCCGCCGTTCGAGGTCGGCGCGGCGGGAGGCGCGGAAGTAGTAGCCCTGGTTGTCGCGGTAGCGGCCACCGGTGGGCCAGCCGTCGGGGTCCAGCAGCACGAGGGTGTTCTGCTGGTGGGCCTCCAGGACGACCCCGGCCGTGCCGTCGAGCCACAGCAGGGGCCGGACGACCGCTTCGAGGTAGCGCAGGAACCACTCCGTGGCGACGGCGCCGGTGGGGCGTCCGGTGCGGGCGGCGAGGGTCCCGACGAGGTCTTCGAGGCGGGAGCGGACGCCCGCGTGGCCGGGCCAGGGGCGGGGCGAGGTGAGACCGGCGATGCAGACGGCGTCGTCGGTGCGGGTGAAGGGGTTGTGGCGGATGACGACGTCCAGGCCCTGGACGGGTTCGCCGTCGGGGCCGTCGACGGCGAGGTAGGCCGGGTCGCGGACGATGTCGAAGCAGGGGTGGGCGGTCTGCCACTGCTCGCCGAGTCCGGTGCGCAGCAGCCGGTGCACCTCGACGCCGCGGACCAGTTCCTTGCGGAGGTTCTCCCGGCGGGAGTTGGTGATGCGCAGCCCGAGGGAGAGCTTGAGCATGGCCTCCGCGTCGGGGCGGTGGACGGTGCGGACGGAGGAGGTGGGGTGCCAGAGCGGGCCGTGCGGGCCCAGGTCGTGCAGCAGTCCGGCATCGAGGAGGGCGGTGAGGTCCGGGCGCCCGGCCAGCTCCCGGGCCTGCCAGGGGTGCAGTGGCAACGGCACGGTCTCGTCGGGGAGTTGCAGGCCCTCGCCAGCGAGGCGGGCGGTGAGCCGTTCCGCCGGGACGGGCTTGCCGCGTTCGGTCCAGGCGGAGTCGGTGGCGACGGCGGAGCGGTGCACGGCGATCCAGTGCAGCGGGAAGGCGCCGCGCAGTTCGGGCGAGTAGGCCCGGGTCCCGGCGTCGCTGAGCCCTTCCCGGCTCTTGGGGGTGGGGTGCAGCGGATGGCCGAGGAGGAGGGACTGCTCGGCTTCGAGGAAGAGCGCGGCGTGGTCGTCGGCGGGCCGGGCGCGCCGGTCGGCGAGGAAGGCGGCGACGTTCCGGACGGAGTTGGCGACCCTGCCGAGGAGTTCGGCGCCGTCGCCGTCCGGTGTCGGCTCGCTCTCCGGGGCCGTCCGTTCCCCGCCGTCGGCGACGCGGTGTTCGCCGCCGTCCGAGGCCCGCCGGTCGCCGCCGTGCGCGGCCTCGCGGCGCAGCAGCGCGGCGAGCGTGACGGCGTCCAGCGGGGCGGCACCGGCCGGGGCGCCTTCGAGGCCGGGCGCGCCCAGGCGGTGCCAGCCGGTGGGCGACCAGTAGCGGACGGGGATGTGCAGGGCGGTGGCGCTGGCCGGCAGCGGGAGGCGGAGCCGGCCGCCGGCCGGCCGCGGGCTGCCGTTCTCCCGCAGCCAGCAGCGCAGCAGGTGCTCGATGCCGGCGGCGTCCGCGGCGACCGCCGGATCCGGGTGGTCGAGCGGGTCGCGCTCGCCGGGGACGCGGTCGTAGGGGGCGGGCGCGGTGAGCGAACCGGCGGCCCGGTCCGGGCCCTCGTGGGTCGGCTGGTGGCAGGCGTCCTCCGGGGCGCGCCGCTGCTGGCGGGGGACGGACTCGATCGTGCCGGAGCCGTGCTGCCGGTCGGGGTGGTGCTCGGCGGGCGGGGTGCCGTCGGGGCCGGGGCGTTCGTTCATGGGGTGGTGCCTCACAGTGTCGTGGGGGACGAGCCCGTCGGCCCGGGGTTGGTGCGGACCGCCGCCGTGATGGCGTCGGCGAGGCGGTCGAGGATCGCGTCCGCCTGTTCGTCGGTGATGGTCAGGGGTGGCAGCAGCCGGACGACGGCGGAGTGCCGGCCGCCCAGCTCGACGATCAGGCCGCGGTCCAGGCAGGCCTGCTGGACGGCGGCGGCGAGGTGCGGGGCGGCGGGGCGGGCGCCGCCGGGTTCGAGGTCGCCGCCGGGGTCGACGAGTTCGAGGCCGAGCATCAGTCCGCGGCCGCGGACGTCGCCGATGCAGTCGTGGGTGCCGGCCAGGGCGCGGAGCCGGTCGAGCATCCGGGCGCCGAGTTCCCCGGCGCGTTCGGCGAGGCCGTTGGCGCGGACGTGGGCGAGGGTGGCGCGGCCCGCGGCCATGGCGAGCTGATTGCCGCGGAAGGTGCCGGCGTGCGCGCCGGGCTGCCAGGCGTCGAGTTCCTCGCGGTAGACGATCACGGCCAGCGGCAGGCTGCCGCCGATCGCCTTCGACAGCACGAGCACGTCGGGCACGATGCCGCTGTGCTCGATCGCCCAGAAGGTGCCGGTGCGGCCGACGCCGGTCTGGACCTCGTCCACGATCAGCGGGATCTGCCGGGCCGCGGTGAGCTCCCGCATTTGCCGCAGCCAGCCGTCCGGCGCGGGGATCACCCCGCCTTCGCCCTGGACGGGTTCCAGGATCATCCCGGCCGGGCGGGGCACCCCGCTCTTGTGGTCGTCGAGGAGGTTCTGGGTCCAGCGGGCGGCGAGTTCGGCGCCGCGCTCCCCGCCGGTGCCGAAGGGACAGCGGTAGTCGTAGGGGTAGGGCAGCCGGGCCACGCTGGTGTGCCGGGCGCCCCCGGAGGCGGCGAGCGCCTCGGCGGTCATGCCGTGGTAGGCGCCGGAGAAGGCCATCAGGCCGTCCCGGCCGGTGGCGGTGCGGACGAGTTTGAAGGCTGCCTCGACGGCGTCCGTCCCGGCCGGACCGCAGAACTGGATCCTCCCCTTTTCGGCCAATTCCCTGGGCAGCGTGGCGAACAGCTCGGTGGTGAAGGCGTCCTTGACCGGGGTGGCCAGGTCGAGGACGTGCAGCGGGGCGCCGGAGTCGAGGACCGTGCGGATCGCTTCCAGCACGACCGGGTGGTTGTGGCCGAGGGCAAGGGTGCCGGCGCCGGAGAGGCAGTCGAGGTAGCGCCGGCCGTCGGCGCCCTCGATGGTCAGCCCGCGGGCGCGCACCGGGACGATGGGCAGCGAGCGCGCGTACGTACGGGCTGCGGACTCACGCAGGGACTGTCGGCGCAGGATCCCCTCGTGGGCCGGCGGTGCGGCCGCCGGCACGGTTTCGGTCAACGCCACGGCAGTTGTGTCCTCCTGCTTGGTGAGCTGCTGCATACCGAGCGGGCCGGCGGGCAGCCCGGCCGTCCCCCGTACGTACCAACGACGACGGCGACGCCGGATCACGGCCCGGAGCAAGATCCTTGACGGGCTGGAACCGGGGACCCGAGTACCGCCGTCCCCATCGTCACCGGCATAGTGGGGTCTTGCGCCCGGATCTTGAGGTTCATGACAACTTCCGGAACCGGAGCAACTCCGCTCAAGCCACACCACTCGATTCATCAGGGGGATCCCACCCATGCGACCCATACGACGGCCCGTCCTGGCCGCCGCCGCGCTCACCGCTGTAGTGGCGCTCACCGCCACCGGCTGCGGGCCGGACAGCGACAACGCGGACGCCAAGCCCAGTCAGTCCGCGGCGGACACCACGGGTGGGGGTGCGATCAAGATCCCCAAGGACATCCAGGACAAGCTCAAGGAACACGGCGTCGACCTGGACAAGTGGAAGAACGGCGAGTGGAAGAACTGGGACCGGGACAAGTGGCTCCGGGAGGCCGGGGAGTTCATCAACCCGATCATCAAGAACTTCTGGAACCCCGACAAGATCGAGAAGGTCAAGCCGCCCAAGGACCCCAGCAAGCCCGAGGACATCTCGGAGGACCAGGGCAAGACGGATCCTGAGCCGGCCGCCGTCCCCGCTCAGGCCGTCAAGACCCCGTACACCGCCACCGCTCCCGGTGTGGGTCTGCTGCTGTTCAGCACCCCCGAGGGCGAGTCGCGCTGCTCCGCCACGGTCGTCAAGGACCCGGCGCACCCCGGTAAGTCCAACCTGGTGTGGACCGCGGCGCACTGTGTGCACGCCGGCAAGAACGGCGGCTGGTACCGCAACATGATGTTCGTGCCGAACTTCAACAAGACCGGTGGGACCGCCGGCCAGTTGAAGAACAAGCCCTTCGAGGAGCGCGTCCCGTCGGGCAAGTGGTGGGCCGACGACATGGCGACGTCCAGCGAGTGGATCAAGGACGGCGGCGCCGTTCCGGGCGTGCCGATGGCCCCGTACGACTTCGCGCTGATGCACGTGAAGCCGGAGGAGAGCACCGGCGGCAAGTCGCTGGAGGAGATGGCCGGCGGCGCGTACCAGGTCGACTTCAACGCCCCGGCGATGGCCAAGATCCCCAGCCTGACCGCGCAGGGCTACCCGGCCGAGCCGCCGTTCGACGGTGCCGCGCAGCAGAGCTGCACCGACAAGCCGACCCGGCTGTCGATGGACGCCAACAAGCCGACCATGTACCGCATCGGCTGCACCATGACCGGTGGCTCCTCCGGTGGCCCCTGGTTCATCAAGGGTGCCGACGGCAAGCCGGTGCTGGTGTCCAACATGTCGATGGGTCCGCGCCCGGCCCGCTGGTCGGCCGGCCCGCACCTGGGCCCGGAGGCCAAGGCCATCTTCGACAACATGAGCAAGAAGTGGGCGAGCAAGCAGTGATCCGCTGAGGTGGGACGGTGCCCGGCACCGTCCCACCGGGCCGCCACCACGGCGAAGGCCCGCTCCGGTCTCCCGGAGCGGGCCTTCCGCGTATCTACGGGCCGTGCGTGCCGGCCCTTACGCCGCCGGTACGAACGGGCGGAACTCGGCGGCCAGTTCCTCGTGCACCCGCGCCTTGAGGACCGTGCCCTCGGCGGTGTGCTCCTCGGAGAGGACCTCGCCCTCGGCGTGCGCCCGCGAGACCAGGGCGCCCTGGGTGTAGGGCACCAGCACCTCGATCTCGACCCGCGGCCGGGGCAGCTCCTCGTCGAGCAGGGCCAGCAGCTCCGCGAGGCCCTGGCCCGTACGGGCCGAGACCGCGATCGCGTGCTTCTCCTGGCGCAGCAGCCGCTGGAGGACCAGCGGGTCGGCCGCGTCGGCCTTGTTGACGACCACGATCTCGGGCACGTCCGTGGCACCGACGTCCCGGATCACCTCGCGGACGGCGGCCAGCTGCTCCTCCGGCACCGGGTGCGAGCCGTCGACCACATGGAGGATCAGGTCGGAGTCGCCGACCTCCTCCATCGTGGAGCGGAACGCCTCGACGAGGTGGTGCGGCAGATGCCGGACGAAGCCGACGGTGTCGGCGAGGGTGTAGAGGCGTCCGCTGGGCGTCTCGGCCCGCCGGACGGTCGGGTCCAGGGTGGCGAACAGGGCGTTCTCCACCAGCACGCCGGCGCCGGTGAGGCGGTTGAGCAGCGAGGACTTGCCGGCGTTGGTGTAGCCGGCGATGGCGACCGAGGGGACCTTGTGGCGCCGGCGTTCCTGGCGCTTGATGTCCCGGCCGGTCTTCATCTCCGCGATCTCCCGGCGCAGCTTCGCCATGCGCTCGCGGATCCGCCGCCGGTCCGTCTCGATCTTGGTCTCACCGGGACCACGGGTGGCCATACCGCCGCCCGCCGAACCGGAGCCACCGCCACCCATCTGCCGGGACAGCGACTGGCCCCAGCCGCGGAGCCTGGGGAGCATGTACTGCATCTGCGCCAGCGAGACCTGCGCCTTGCCCTCCCGGGACTTGGCGTGCTGGGCGAAGATGTCGAGGATCAGGGCGGTCCGGTCGACCACCTTGACCTTGACGACGTCCTCGAGGTGGATCAGCTGGCCCGGGGAGAGCTCACCGTCACACACCACGGTGTCGGCCCCGGATTCGAGCACGATGTCGCGCAGCTCCAGGGCCTTGCCCGAGCCGATGTACGTGGCCGGGTCCGGCTTGTCGCGGCGCTGGATGACGCCGTCGAGCACCATCGCGCCGGCCGTCTCGGCCAGCGCCGCGAGCTCGGCGAGGGAGTTCTCCGCGTCCTGCACCGTCCCGGAGGTCCACACACCGACGAGCACCACGCGCTCCAGACGGAGCTGGCGGTACTCGACCTCGGTGATGTCCTCGAGCTCGGTGGAGAGGCCCGCCACACGGCGCAGGGCCGCACGGTCCGAGCGGTCGTACTGGTCGCCGTCGCGCTCCCCGTCGATCTCGTGGCTCCAGGCGACGTCCTCTTCCATCAGGGCGTCGGCCCGAAGGCTCTCGGCGAGGCGCTGCCGGTCCTGCGGAAGGGAAGAAGAGGAGGTCATTTGATCCTTTGTGTCGTTGGGAAGCCCTCACGGGGACCGGTTGGCCGGCCCCACCGGGACTGTCGTAGGTGTCAACGTACGACACGCCCCGGAGATTCCCGGGCTGCCGGCGCCGACCCGATGATGGTCGCACGGCCCGGGAGGGCCGTCACGCGGGTTTTCCGGGCGCGGCGGGTTTTCCGGCGGGCTTCACCGGAGCTCCGGTTTTGCCGGGCTGTCCGCCTTTCGCGGGCTGCCCCGGCTGCACCGGCTTGCCGAGATCGCCGGCCGCGCCGGGCCGCCACTGCGGGTGGCCGGGCATCGGCGGGGTGTGGGCGCCGTAGAGCCACTCCTGGAAGAAGCCGGTGAGGTTCTGCCCGGAAATCTTGGAGGCCAGCGCGGTGAAGTCGGCGGAGTCGGCCACGCCGTCCTTGTGGTGGGCCACCCATTCGCGTTCGAGCCGGTCGAAGGCCGCCGGGCCCATCTTCTGCCGCAGGGCGTAGAGGACGAGGGCGCCGCCGTCGTAGACGATGGGGCGGAAGATGCTGATCTTCTGGCCGGGGCTGGGGGCCTTGGGCGCGGCGGGCGGCCCGCCCTCGGCCCGCCACCCGTCGGACTGCTCGTACGCCCGGTGCATCCGGGTCTCCAGGCTGGCCCGGCTGTCGCCCTTCTCCTGGGCGTAGAGCGCCTCGTACCAGGTCGCGTGCGCCTCGTTGAGCCAGACGTCGGACCAGCGGCGCGGGCTGACGCTGTCACCGAACCACTGGTGTGACAGTTCGTGCACCATCACGGACTCCACGTACCAGGCGGGCAGGTGCTCGGCCGTGAACAGGTCCTTCTCGAAGAGCGAGAGGGTCTGGGTCTCCAGCTCGAATCCGGTGTGGGCGTTGGCGATCAGCACCCCGTACGCCTCGAAGGGGTAGGGGCCGACCTTGCGCTCCATCCAGGCGACCTGCGCCGGCGTCTTGGCCAGCCATTTGTTGAGCACCGCGCGGTTCGCGGTCGGGACCACGTCGCGGATCGGCAGGTCGTGCGGTCCGTGTTTGAACAGCACGCTGGACTTCCCGATGGAGACCTGCGCGAGTTCGGTGGCCATGGGGTGGGCGGTGCGGTAGGTCCAGGTACGGCGTGCCGCGCGGGTGCCGGACGCCCCCAGGGGCAGGCCGTTGGCGACCGCGGTCAGCTCCTGGGGCGCGCTGATGCGGAAGGTGAAGAACGCCTTGTCGGAGGGGTGGTCGTTGCAGGGGAAGACGCGGTGGGCGGCGTCCGCCTGGTTGGCCATCGCCAGCCCGTCGGTGGTGCGGAGCCAGCCGCCGTTGGTCTTGCCCCGGGGGTCGCTGGTGTGCTGGACGGAGATCTTGACCTGCTGTCCCCGGGAGATGTGGGACGACGGGATGACCACCAGGTCCTCGCCGTGCTGCTCGTACCGGGCGGGCAGGCCGCCGACCTTCACGGAGCGCACCGTGCCGCGGGCGAAGTCGAGGTTGAGCTGGTCGAGCTCGGTGGTGGCGTGCGCGGTGATCTCCGTGGTGGCGTTCATCGGCCGGTCGTTGTGGCCGGAGTAGTCCAGGGAGACGTCGTAGGACGTGACGTCGTAGCCGGTGTTGCCGAGCATGGGGAAGAGCCGGTCGCCCAGACCCTGCGCCCCGAGGGGCTGCGGCTCGGCCACGCCGAGGGTGGCGACGGCGGCCAGCCCGAGTGCGGCGGCCCGGCGGCCGGAGCGCCGGAGCCGGCCGGTTCGGGCACGGCGCGGCGCGGGGACGGTGCGGTCGGGGTCGCGGGACGGTCGGCGTGAGCGAAGGGACATGAACTACGGCTACCAACGCGGCCGCCTCCGCCGTGGGCGAGCCGTCAAACGGCACCCGAACGGGCGGTGCCCCGTGCGCCTGTCCCGCAGGGCGTCCTCCGGACGGCCCACAGCCGTCCGACGGGCCGTCACCATCCGTGGCCGGTCCGCCCTCAGGGGCGCATCGCCGCGGTCTGCCGGACCCGTCCGGCCCGCAACACGTCGAAGACGCCGGGCACTTGCCGCATGGCGCGCATCAGGGACGGCAGCCCGGCGGCGTTCGGCAGGTGGAGCGTGTACGTGTGGCGCACGCGCTGTTCGTGCGGGGGTTCGACGGCGGCGGACACCACGGCGGCGCCCTGGGCGGCGATCGCCTCGGTGAGGTCGGCGAGGAGGTGCGGCCGGCTGAAGGCCTCTGCCATGAGGGTGACCCGGCAGCCGTGGGCGCCCTGTCCCGCGCCCCGCCAGCGCACCCCGACCGGCTGCCGTCCGGTGGCCGCCATCCGGGCCACGACGGGGCACAGGGCGCGGTGCACGGTGACCGCGCCGCCCCGTACGGCGAAGCCGGTGACGGTGTCCGGCGGCACCGGTGTGCAGCAGCCGGCCAGCCGGACCGCGGCGCCGGGCAGGTCCGCGACCGCGAGGACCGAGCCGGGCGTGGCGCGGGCCCCTGCGGGGTGCTCGTCGCCGGGGGCGGGCCGGCCGGCGGACGAGGGCCCGGAAGGGGTCTCGGCGGGCCCCTGTGGGCCGACGGCGGGAGCCTGGGGCCCGGACAGCCAGCGGGCGATGGCGAGCCGCGCGGCGGGCGTACGGGCGTGGTCGAGCCATTCCGGCGAGGGGCCGGCGGCGGAGTCCGGGGCCATCAGGAGCTGCAGACTGTCGCCGTCGTGCAGGACGGTGGCGAGGGTGGCGAGCCGGCCGTTGACGCGCGCGCCGATACAACAGTGCGCCCGCTCGCCGTGCCGCTCGTACGCCGCGTCCACACAACTGGCGCCGGCGGGCAGGCCGATGGCCTCGCCGGCCGCCCCGTCCGTGGCGTCCGACCCGTCCGAGAGCGCGTCCGCGCAGAAGACCGTGATCTCCCGGTCCTGGGCGAGATCGTCGTGCAGCGAGGTCCAGAAGGTGTCCGGGTCGGGGGTGGTGCGCTGCCACTCCAGCAGGCGGGAGAGCCACCCGGGGCGGGTCGGGTCGGCCCGCTCGCCCTCGGGGGCGTCGGGCCCGTCCGTGGGGGCGTACGGGTTGCCCAGCGCGATCACGCCGGCCTCGGCGACCCGGTGCATCTGGTGGGTGCGGATCAGGGTCTCGCCGATCTCCCCGGACGGGACGGTGACGGCGGTGTGCAGCGACTGGTAGAGGTTGAACTTCGGCGTCGCGATGAAGTCCTTGAACTCGGAGACGACCGGCGTGAAGCAGGTGTGCAGTTCGCCGAGGACGGCGTAGCAGTCGGCGTCCTCGGCCACCAGCACCAGCAGCCGCCCCAGGTCGGCGCCGGTCAGCTCGCGGCGGGCCAGCCGTACGCGGTGCACGGAGACCAAGTGCCGTGGCCGGACGAGGACTTCGGCGTCGATGCCGGCCTCGGCCAGGACCGTGCGCATCCGCTCCGCGATGTCGGCGAGCGGGTCGGGCCGGCCGGCGTACTCCAGGACGAGGGCCTGCGTGGTGGCGTACTCCTCCGGATGCAGGATCGCGAAGACCAGGTCCTCCAGCTCGGCCTTCAGCGCCTGGACGCCGAGGCGTTCGGCCAGCGGGATCAGCACGTCGCGGGTCACCTTGGCGATCCGGGCCTGTTTCTCGGGCCGCATCACGCCGAGGGTGCGCATGTTGTGCAGCCGGTCGGCAAGCTTGATGGACATCACCCGGACGTCGTTGCCGGTCGCCACCAGCATCTTGCGGAAGGTCTCCGGCTCGGCGGCGGCGCCGTAGTCGACCTTCTCCAACTTGGTGACGCCGTCGACCAGGTAGCAGACCTCCGCGCCGAACCGTTCGCGAACCTGATCCAGCGTCAGATCGGTGTCCTCGACGGTGTCGTGGAGCAGCGAGGCGGTCAACGTCGTGGTCTCCGCACCCAGTTCGGCGAGGATCAGGGTCACGGCCAACGGGTGGGTGATGTACGGCTCGCCGCTTTTGCGCAGCTGCCCGCGGTGCGAGGACTCGGCGAGCAGATAGGCCCGGGCGAGGGTGTCCAGGTCGGCGTCGGGGTGGTGGCGGCGGTGCACCTTGGCGACGTGTTCCAGGGCGTGCGGGAGGCCGTCGCGGGGGGCCGCGCCGAGTGCGGCGCGGCCGATGCGGCGCAGCCCTCTGAGCTCCAGTCGGCGGCGGCCGCGCCTGCGGCCCGCTGCTCCAGGGTTACCAGGGTTCGTGGCCTCTGCGCTCATGGGCACCTCCGGCAGCGTCGACCGGCGGTGGGACGCGCCAGTTCCGGCATCCCGGGCCGGTGCTTGATGCTATCGAGCCCATCACGCAGCGCTGTCCACCTCTCGCTCAGAGTGATACGGATCACCCGTTCGAGCGAATCTTTTGGCCTGAACCGTTTCTGCAGGGCGGGCGGGGAGTGTCCCCGCCCGGCCTCCCTGCCGTGGGCCGGTCAGGCGAGCGCGGCGGCCAGCCAGGAGGGGTCGAAGGTGCCCTCGGCGACGATCTCGGCCGGTCCGGTCATCTCGACCGTGCCGTCCGGCAGCTCGGTGATCTTCAGGCTGCCGCCGAGCACATCGACCGTGTACGTGACAGGGGTTCCGGTCGTCGCCGGGTCCAGACCGTCCCTCCGGACGGCCGCGACGGCCACCGCGCAGGCGCCGGTGCCGCAGGACCGGGTCTCGCCCGAGCCGCGCTCGTAAACCCGCATCGCCACGTGCCGGGGCCCGCGGTCGACCACGAACTCGATGTTGACGCCGTCGGGATAAACCGCGGCGGGGCTGAACGGCGGTACGGCCAGCAGGTCCCCGGCGTGGGCCAGGTCCTCGACGAACGCGACCGCGTGCGGATTGCCCATGTTGACGTTGCGCGCCGGCCAGCTGCGGCCGCCGAGCGTGACCACGACGCCTTCCTCGGGCAGCTCGGCCCGGCCCATGGAAACCGTGACGTCGCCGGTCTTGGCGACGTGGACGCGGCGCACGCCGGCGCGGGTGGCGATGGCGAGGTCGCCGGCCTCGGCCAGGCCGGCGTGGAGGAGGTAGCGCGCGAAGACCCGGACGCCGTTGCCGCACATCTCGGCGATCGAGCCGTCGCCGTTGCGGTAGTCCATGAACCACTCGGCCTCGTCGGCCTGATCGCGCGCCTCCGGGTGCGCGGCGGCCCGTACGGCGCGCAGCACGCCGTCACCGCCCAGGCCGGCCCGCCGGTCGCAGATCCGGGCGACCGCGGCCGCGGGCAGGTCGAGCAGGCCGTCCGGGTCGGGGACGATCACGAAGTCGTTCTCGGTGCCGTGTCCCTTGAGGAACGGCACCCGCTGCGTACTGGTCACCCTTGCATCGTACGGGGCGGGGGTGACAGGGGTGGTCGGGGCGGGGTTGGGGGCCGCTCGGAGCGGTGTGCTCGGAAGGGTGTGCTCGGAGGGTGTGCGCGCTCGGGGGGTGCTCCTGACCCGCCCACCCCCCGAAGGGGGGTGGGCGGCGGGGAAAAAAGTGGCAGGGGAAAGAGGAGCACGTCACGAGGAAAGAGGAGCGCGTCATTCCGTGCAGCGGGCAGCGGGACGCCGTGCAGCCGGGAGAGACACGCGCCATTCCGCGCAGCCGGCAGAGGGACGCCGTGCAGCCGGGGCAGGACGCCGCGCAGCCCGGAGAGAGGCGGGCTCACCGTCGCCCGGACAGGAGCGCGTCAGCGCAGTCGGGCCACGCGCCAGATGGCCAGGGCCGCGGGGACGGCCACCACCAGGGCGTACAGCAGGACCACCCGCCAGCTGGCGCGGCGGCCGGAGCCGCGGGCGGGGAGTCCTGGCCAGGTGTGGCCGACGCGGCGGGCGGCCATCATGCCCCAGCCGGCCGCGCAGCAGCACAGCAGCAGGCCGAGCATCGCGATCACCGCGCCGCCGTCGCCGCCGAACTCGAAGGCCAGCGGGAAGGCGAACATCAGCGAGCCGAGGGCCGCCAGCCCGACGATCGGTGCGAGCTGCCACAGCCGCAGCCGGCGCGGCGGACGCAGCTCACGGAACGACTCGCCGCCCTCACCGGACCCGCCGGCGGCGTCCGGTCCGTCGGAGTCGTCCAGCGCCCCGGTGGCGTCCAGGGCGTCGGGGTGGCCCAGAGGTACGGAGGTCCCCAGGGGATCGGACGGGGCGAGCGGGTCGCGGCCGAGGGCGTCGCCGTCGGACGGACCGTCCTCGGCGAAGCCGTCGTGGGACAGGTCGCCGTGCGGGCCGTCGGCGGTCAGCGGTGCCGTGTCGGTGTCCGTGTCAGCGCCGTTGTCCGGCTGCTGGGCTCGGTTGCGAGGGCCGGCCTCCATTGCCACGCGCCCTCCCCACTGCCGCATGCACGCCTCGATCGAAGGTCGATGATGACACGCCCTCAGGGGCCCTGATGACGGCCGGAGCGTCCCGATGCCATGACGTGATCAGGCTGTGACCGGTCGTTCGAGCAAGGCCAGAGCCTGCTCAGGGAGTTCCGCCCGGTGCTCGGCCGCACCGCTGAGCCAGTGGACGCGCGGGTCCCGGCGGAACCACGAGTCCTGACGGCGCGCGAAGCGCTTGGTGGCGCGCACCGTCTCGTCACGCGCCTGCGCTTCCGTGCACTCCCCCGCCAGCTGCGCGAGCACCTGCTGGTAGCCGAGCGCCCGGGAGGCGGTCAGGCCCTCCCGCAGCCCTTCGGCCTCCAGGCGGCGCACCTCGTCGACGAGGCCCGCCTCCCACATCCGGTCGACCCGCCGGGCGATCCGCTCGTCGAGTTCGGGGCGCGCGACGTCGACCCCGATCTGCACGGTGTCGTAGACCGCCTCGTGACCGGGGAGGTTGGCGGTGAAGGGGCGGCCGGTGATCTCGATGACCTCCAGGGCGCGCACGATGCGGCGGCCGTTCCCGGGCAGGATGGCGCGGGCGGCCTCCGGGTCGGCGGTGGCCAGCCGGGCGTGCAGGGCGCCGCTGCCCAGTTCGGCCAGTTCGGCCTCCAGACGGGCGCGCACCGCAGGGTCGGTGCCGGGGAACTCCAGGGCGTCGATGGCGCCGCGTACGTACAGGCCGGAGCCGCCGACGAGGACCGGGGGGCGGCCCTCGGCGAGCAGCCGGTCGATCTCGGCGCGGGCCAGCCGCTGGTACTCGGCGACGTTGGCGGCGCGGGTGACCTCCCAGACGTCCAGGAGGCGGTGCGGTACGCCCTGCTGCTCCTCGGGCGTGAGCTTGGCGGTACCGATGTCCATGCCGCGGTAGAGCTGCATGGAGTCGGCGTTGATGACCTCGCCACCCAGGTGTCGGGCGAGCGCGACGCCCAGATCGGACTTTCCGGCCGCGGTGGGGCCGACGACGGCGATGACCCGCGGAGCGGGGACGGCGGTGTTCACCACGTCAGTCTCCCAAACATCGCGGGCCCATCTCGAACGAGCGACGTGACGGGCCACCGATGAGGTCGTTGCCTGTTGCGAGGTCCCGAGAGAGCCGGTGCAGCACCGGCGCCCGTGGGCGGCGCAACGGTCCGCTCCGGGCGGCAGGGGATTTCGCCCACATGAAGAGCGTAGGAGCAGTTATGGGCGTGTTTTCGCGGTTTCGCCGCCGTAAGTCCGAAGCGTTGACGGAGGAGAGCGCCGCAACGTCGGTGACGGCCGAGGCGGAGGAGCCGGCGAAGTCGGCCGCTTCGGCGGAGGCCGAGGGCGCCGACGAAGCCCTGGGGGCCGGGGAGGCCGAGAAGGCCGAGGAGTCCGCGGGCGCCGAGGAGGCCGCGGCCGGCGACGGGTCCGCGGCGGACGCGGTGGCCGAAGGCGTGGCGGACGACGCGGCGGAAGCGGCGGCCCCGGAGGTGTCCGGTGACGGGACGGGTGACGGACAGCGTGCGGAGACCGCCGAGGCGGCCGCCGAACAGGCCGCTGAGACGGCACCCGGACCGGCCGCCGAGCAGGCCGCCGACGGGGAAGCGCACGGTGCGGCGGAGCAGACCGCGGAGAGCGCCGGGATTCCCCGGCAGCAGTCGGTCCGGGCCGCGGCGGACAGCGAGTCGGGCGAGGGCGCACGGAAGTGACGCAGGAGTAATTCACGCGCGTCGGAAAGACGGGCGGCGCACGACGGCCGCGAGGTGGCTCACCACCTCGCGGCCGTCGTGTCGTGTCCACCACGGAGCGGAGGTCGCCGGACCAACCCCCAGGAGGGTCGGCGCGCCACCGGGCTGCCGGTGACGACCGACCCGCCGTAGTGGCTCACCGCCGCAGTGGCCTACCCGCCGTAGTGGCTACGACCAGGTGGCGACGAAGTACCCCACGCCGTACGGGGCCTCCTCGCGCAGCAGCCGGCCGCCCAGCCCCGCGCCCTCGGCGGCACCCGCCAGGAGCTGCCAGCCGGCCCGTCCGGAGGCCTGGAGGGCGGCGGCGAGCTGGGCGTCCAGCGCGCTCAGCGCGGCGACGTCGGCGGCGCCCAGCGCGCGGGCCACGGCGGCGTCGAAGGGCTCGGCCCGGTCGTCGAGGTAGCCGGGCGCCTTGACCGTCCGGCAGGCGCTGCCGTCGCCCATCACCAGCAGGGCGACCCGGGGCGCGCGGGTGGCGATCTCCCGGCCGGCCGCCAGGGCCCGTTCAGCGGGCAGCGCCGGGTCCAGGCCCAGGCCCTCCACGGGGGCGTCGGCCCAGTCCGCGCGGGAGAGCAGCCAGGCGCCGATGGAGAGGGACGGCGGGAGCGGCCGCTCGGCGGCGGCCTCCGCGGCGCCCAGCGTCACGTCGATCGGCACCCCGAAGCCGCGGAACGATCCGACGGCACCCTCGGGGTGCGGGCCGCGGGTGACCTCGTCGGCGGGGCCGACGACGACCAGCCGGTCCGGGCGGGCCGCGGCGAGCAGGCCGATCGCGTCGAGGCAGGCGGCGCGCAGCGGTTCCAGCTCGGGCGCGGCCCCGGCGGCGACCTCCGGGACGAGCAGCGGCGGGCAGGGGCAGATGGCGGCGGCTACGAGCATGCCACGCAGCGTAACGCCCCCGGCCCGCCGTCCTCGCGGTCAGTCGCAGCCGCAGCCCGCGGTGGGTGCCGGGCTCGGGGCCGGGGCACCGATGGTGGGCAGGCCCAGCAGGACGCCCTTGGGCTTCTCGGCCGGGGCGGCGGTGCGCTTCTCCCAGGCGTCGCCGGCGCGGGTGCGGCGGACCGCCTTGGCCGGGCCCTCCGCGAGGAGGTGGTGCGGAGCGGCGTAGGTCACCTCGACGGTCACCACGTCGCCGGGGCGGACCGGCTCCTCGGGCCGGGTGAAGTGCACCAGGCGGTTGTCCGGCGCCCGGCCGGAGAGGCGGTGGGTCGCGTCGTCCTTGCGGCCCTCACCCTCGGCGACCATGACGTCCAGGGTGCGGCCGACCTGCTTCTTGTTCTCCTCCCAGGAGATCTCCTCCTGGAGGGCGACCAGCCGCTCGTAGCGCTCCTGGACGACGGCCTTGGGGATCTGGCCGTCCATCTCGGCCGCGGGGGTGCCGGGGCGCTTGGAGTACTGGAACGTGAACGCCTGGGCGAAGCGGGACTCGCGGACCGTGTGCAGGGTCTGCTCGAAGTCCTCGTCGGTCTCGCCCGGGAAGCCGACGATGATGTCCGTCGAGATCGCGGCGTCCGGCATGGCGGCGCGCACCTTCTCGATGATGCCGAGGAACCGCTCCTGGCGGTACGAGCGGCGCATGGCCTTGAGGACCTGGTCGGAGCCGGACTGCAGCGGCATGTGCAGCTGCGGCATCACGTTGGGCGTCTCGGCCATGGCGGCGATCACGTCGTCGGTGAAGTCGCGCGGGTGCGGGGAGGTGAAGCGCACCCGCTCCAGGCCCTCGATGTTCCCGCAGGCGCGCAGCAGCTTGCTGAAGGCCTCGCGGTCGCCGATGTCGGAACCGTAGGCGTTGACGTTCTGCCCGAGCAGGGTGATCTCGCTGACGCCCTCGGCGACCAGCGCCTCGACCTCGGCGAGGATGTCGCCGGGCCGGCGGTCCTTCTCCTTGCCGCGCAGCGCCGGGACGATACAGAAGGTGCAGGTGTTGTTGCAGCCGACGGAGATCGACACCCAGGCCGCGTACGCGCTCTCGCGGCGGGTCGGCAGCGTGGAGGGGAACGCCTCCAGCGCCTCGGCGATCTCGACCTGCGCCTCTTCCTGGACTCGGGCCCGCTCCAGCAGGACCGGCAGCTTGCCGATGTTGTGCGTCCCGAAGACCACGTCGACCCAGGGGGCCTTCTTGACGATGGTGTCGCGGTCCTTCTGCGCGAGGCAGCCGCCCACGGCGATCTGCATGCCGGGGTGCGCCGCCTTCTTGGGGGCGAGCTGGCCGAGGTTGCCGTAGAGGCGGTTGTCGGCGTTCTCCCGCACCGCGCAGGTGTTGAAGACGACGACGTCGGCCTCCTCGCCCCCCTTGGGCGCACGGACGTACCCGGCCTCCTCCAGCAGCCCGGACAGCCGCTCGGAGTCGTGGACGTTCATCTGGCACCCGTAGGTGCGGATCTCATAGGTCTTCGGCACGCCCACGACGTGGCTGCGGTCGGTGCTGCTGGTCATTCCTCAAGGGTAAGGGCCCGCCGGAGAAGCCTTCTCCCCGCGGGCCCGGAGGCCCGTCCGCGCCCGCCCCTGACCGGCGGGCGAGGCCTCGTCACCCCCCTCGACATCACTCTCCTCCCTGGGAATCGCTCCCCCCGAAGAGCTCGATCAGCCGCAGTACCTCCGCCCCGAAGTACCGCTCCGACGCATCCGGCCGGTCCCGTAGGGCGGCCGCCGCCTCCCGGACGGCCGGATCGTGCCGCTGCTGGGCCGCGGACGTCGTCGCCCACCACACCTCGTGGTCGACGTCCGGTTCGGCCAGGGCGCGGGCCAGCAACTCCTCGAAGGCGGGCCGGACCCCGAAGCGGGGCTCCAGCACGGTGAGGATCGCGGTGTGCCCGGTGCGGACCCTCAACTCGCCCAGCGACAGCTCCTCACAGGTCGTCCCGAACGCGCCCCGGACGGTCCTGCGCCGGACCGGCTCCGCCGGCCCACTCCTCCCGGTCGTCCCGTTCCTGCGCCGCAACTCGTCCACGGCTCCCGTCTCGTGCCAGTACCGGGCCAGCGCCAGGGCGTCGCGCCCCGCGCCGTCCTTGTGCCAGAGCTGTGCGCCGCGGCGGACGAGCGCTTCCGTGATCTCGTACGCCCCGCGGTCGACCGCCCGCAACAGGGCGGTGCGGCCGTCGGGGGCCACCCGGTCCAACCGCGCCGCCCCGCTCAGCAGCTCCACCACCGGCAGGTCGAAGGCGTCCACCGCCAGGCAGAGCGCCGGCGTGCCGGCCCCGTCGACGGTGTCCGGATCGGCCCCGGCGTCGAGCAGCGCGTCCGCCGCCGCCACGTCCCCGCTCCGTACGGCCGCGATGAGTGCCTCGTCGCCCACGTCCCGTCCCCCGTTCCGCGTCCCGCGCGCCCACCGGCGGCCCGCCGTCAAAGGATCACGGCCGGGCGGAGCGTGGTCGACCCCAGGCCCCGGCCCCCCTCCCGCCGAAGCCGCGCACCTGGCAGGATCCCGCCCATGGTCACCGCACTCCCCCGCCCGGGCCACCGGGCGTTCCAGGCAGGCGTCGCGGCGCTGGTCGTGCTCGGGCTGGCGCTGTGGTGGCTGCTGTCCATGGGGAGCGCGCCCGCGCCGAGCGGCCAGGTGACGATGGCGACGGGCGTGCCGACGGGGGTGTACGCGCGCTACGGGGAGCTGCTGCAGCAGGACCTGGCGCACGACATGCCGGACCTACGGCTGCGGCTGATCCGCAGCGAGGGGTCGATCGACAATCTGCGCCAACTGGTGTCCGGGCGGGCGGAGTTCAGCATCGCCACGGCTGACGCGGTCGCCACCTACCAGTTCCGGGGCGAGCCGGGCGCGGACCGGCTGCGGGCCTGTGCGCGGCTGTACGACGACTACATGCAGCTGGTGGTGCCCAAGCGGTCGGCGGTGCGCTCGACCAAGGATCTGCGGCACCTGCGGGTGGGTGTCGGGAGCGACGACTCGGGCGTGCAGCTGATCACCCGGCGGCTGCTGGAGGCGGCCGGACTCGACTTCGACCGGGACATCAAGCCCGTGCGCGTGGGCATCGACCGGATGCCGAAGCTGCTGGAGCAGGGGAAGCTGGACGCCTTCTTCTGGTCGGGCGGGCTGCCGACGACGGCGGTCCAGCGGCTCGCGGAGCGGTTCCCCGTACGGCTGGTGCAGCTCGGCGACCTCACCGAGGGCCTGCACCGGCAGGGCGAGCGCACCCGCTACTACCGGGCGGCGGTGATGCCCGCCGACGCCTATCCGCGGGCCCAGGACGGGCAGGCGGTGAAGACGATCGCGGTGGCGAACCTGCTGGTCACGACGGACCGGGAGGACGCGGCGCTGACCCAGGGCATCACCCGGACGGTGATCGACAGCCGGGACTGGATCGGGCGTCAGGTGCATGCCGCGCAGAAGGTGGACCTGCGGACGGCGGTGTTCACCGATCCGCTGCAGCTGCACGAGGGCGCCCGGCGCTACTACGTGTCCGTGAAGCCCTGAGTGACCCCCGGCACCCCCGGCACCCCCGAAGAGCATCCCGGCCCAAAAAAGCGCCCTGGCCTGCGACGGACGGTGCCGTCGCAGGCCAGGGCGGACGCGCGGGGCGTCAGGCGGGGATGATGTTCTCCGCCTGGGGGCCCTTCGGGCCCTGGGTCACGTCGAACGAGACCTTCTGGCCCTCCAGGAGCTCACGGAAGCCCTGAGCCTGGATGTTCGAGTAGTGGGCGAAGACGTCGGGGCCGCCGCCGTCCTGCTCGATGAAGCCGAAGCCCTTTTCCGAGTTGAACCACTTGACGGTGCCGGAAGCCATGTTTTTCTCCATTCATGGGGCAAACCGGGAACCGCACCGTGCGGTCCCCTTCGCCGCGATCATCGCCCCACACCGGAAACGGCCCGGAAACTCCGGAAAACAGGAACGCCCGGGGCTACCAGCCTCCGGGCGCACACAACGTTCATGGGTACCACAACTGCAACGTCCTTCGACGGTAGCACACGGCGCGGACCAACCCGCCTGTTCAGGGCGCGGTGCGCGGCAGGGTCACGGTGACCTCCAGGCCGTGCGGCGGGTGCGGGGCGTAGGCGATGGTGGCGCCGCCGGCGGTGAGCAGGGCGCGGGTGATCGACAGGCCGAGCCCGGAACCCGAGACGTTCTGGTGGCGGCTGCTGCGCCAGAAGCGGTCACCGACCCGCGCCAGTTCGTCCTCGGTCAGCCCCGGGCCGCGGTCGGCCACGGTGATCCGCACCCGCTCGCCGTCCGGTGCCACGCGTACGGTCACGGGCCGGCCGGCCGGGGTGAACTTCAGGGCGTTGTCGACGACGGCGTCCAGGGCGCTGGAGAGGGCGACCGGATCGGCCCAGCCGGTGACCGCGGGCTGGCCCTCGTAGGTCAGCCGGACGCCCTTGTCGTCGGCCATCGGGCGCCAGGAGTCGACGCGCTCGGCGGCCAGCGCGGCCACGTCGGTGAGCTGCAGGTCGGCGGCGGTGTGCTCGGCGAGGGCGAGGTCGAGCAGATCGTCCAGGACCCGGGCCAGCCGCTTGCCCTCGGTGCGCACCGAGGCGATCTCCTCGTTGCCCTCGGGGAGTTCGAGGGCCAGCAGCTCGATCCGCAGCAGCAGCGCGGACAGCGGGTTGCGCAGCTGGTGGGAGGCGTCCGCGACGAAGGCGCGCTGCTGTTCCAGCACCTCCTCGACGTGGTCGGCCATCTCGTTGAAGGAGCGGGCCAGCCGGCGCAGTTCGGGCGGTCCGGCGGTGCCGGCGACCCGGGACTTCATCCGGCCGGTGGCGATGTCGTGGCTGGCCGCGTCCAGGACCCGTACGGGCCGCAGCACCCAGCCGGTGAGCCGGAAGGCCGCGCCGACCGCGACGAGCATCGCCGCGCACTCGCCGGCCGCGATCAGCAGCCAGCCGTGCAGGATCCGGGCGCGCATCTGCCCGGTGGGCGAATCGGTCATGACCACCGCGACCACGTCGCCGTCGCGGATCACCGGAGAGGCGACCGGGACGCGGCCGTCGTCGTCCCACGGCCAGATCTGGTGCGGGTCGTGGCTGCGGCGGCCGGCCAGTGCCTCGCTGAAGGCCCGGGCGCCCTCCCCGTCGCGGGGCACCGGCATGTCCTGCGGGGCGGCGGCCATCGGCGAGCGGTCGCGGTAGAAGACGCCGGCCCGGATCCCGTACAGGCCGTAGTAGCGGGCCAGCTCCGTGCGGAGGGTGGCGCGCCGCTCGTCCTCCTCGGGCGTCTTGTGCCCGGCGTCGGCATCGGGGCGGGCGGTGACGAACTGGGCGAGCGAGGCGAACCGGGCGGCGTCGTCGATCCGGTCGACGACCACCTTCTGCTGCTCCACGCCGGCGGTGATGACGCCGAGCGGGATGCCGAGCGCGAGCAGCACACCGGCCATCAGGACGATGAGGAGCGGAAGGAGTCGGGTGCGCACGGGCCCGCGGCGGCCTTCAGGGAGCCTGGGAGGCCGGGGAGGCCGGCACGACCAGGCGGTAGCCGACGCCGCGGACGGTCTCGATCAGGGCGGGCATGCGCAGTTTGGCGCGGAGCGAGGCGATGTGCACCTCCAGGGTCCGGCCGGTGCCCTCCCAACTCGTCCGCCACACCTCGCTGATGATCTGCTCCCGGCGGAAGACCACCCCGGGCCGCTGGGCGAGCAGCGCCAGCAGGTCGAACTCCTTGCGGGTCAGCGGCACCGCGGTGCCGTCCACGGACACCTGGCGGGTGGGGAGTTCGACGGTGACCGCGCCGAGCCGCAGCGGCGCCTCGGGCACGCCCTCCTCGGCCGGCTGCTCCGTACCGCCGGCCGGCGGCACCGCGTTCCGCCGGCTCACCGCGTGGATACGGGCCAGCAGCTCACCGGTGTCGTACGGCTTGACCACGTAGTCGTCCGCGCCCAGGTTGAGGCCGTGTATGCGCGAGCGCACGTCGGAGCGCGCGGTGACCATGATGACCGGGGTCGCGCTGATCTTGCGGATCCGGCCGCACACCTCGAAGCCGTCCTGGTCGGGCAGCCCGAGGTCGAGCAGCACCACCGCGAACGGCTCGGCGGCATCGGGCAGCAGGGCCTTGAGCGCCTCCTCACCGCTGCGCGCGTGGACGACGGACAGGCCGTGCTTGGCGAGCACGGCGGCCAGCGCCGCGGCGACGTGGTCGTCGTCCTCGACCAGCAGCAGTCTCATCGGGCCTCCTTCCCGGGTGCGTGCGGACAGGCCACAGGGCATCTACGGCGATGGCGGGTGCGCGCGTCAAGAGCAGGCCACCTCCCGGCCGCCATCCGTTACCCAGCCGGTACGCCGGTGGCACCGCGCCACGACGGAACCCGGCCGGCCGCCCCCTCCCCCACCCCTTCACCGTGAGTGTCCCGCTGCGACCGGATCGTTATGCTCAAGTTCCCCTCAGATGTAATGACGCTGGTCGCGAGCCGTCACTAGGGTCCTCCCCAACCGAGGAGGACGGAGCTGTACGCCGATGAGTGAAGTATCGGTGACCAAGAACGCCGAGGGTTCCACGCCGGCGGGTGACCAGCTGGTCGTGCTGGACAACGTGAACAAGCACTTCGGCGCGCTGCACGTGCTCCAGGACATCGACCTGACGATCAACCGGGGCGAGGTCGTCGTCGTGATCGGGCCCTCGGGCTCCGGCAAGTCGACGCTCTGCCGCACGATCAACCGCCTGGAGACCATCGACTCCGGCAGCATCACCATCGACGGCAAGCCGCTGCCGCAGGAGGGGCGCGAACTGGCCCGGCTCCGCGCGGACGTCGGCATGGTCTTCCAGTCGTTCAACCTCTTCGCACACAAGACGGTGCTGGAGAACGTGATGCTGGGCCAGACCAAGGTCCGCAAAACGGACAAGGCGGCCGCCGAGCAGAAGGCCCGCGCCCTGCTGGACCGGGTCGGTGTCGGCACCCAGGCGGACAAGTACCCCGCACAGCTCTCCGGCGGGCAGCAGCAACGGGTGGCGATCGCCCGGGCGCTGGCCATGGACCCGAAGGTGATGCTGTTCGACGAGCCGACCTCCGCGCTGGACCCGGAGATGATCAACGAGGTGCTGGACGTGATGCAGCAGCTCGCCCGGGACGGCATGACGATGGTCGTGGTCACCCATGAGATGGGCTTCGCGCGCTCCGCGGCGAACCGAGTGGTCTTCATGGCGGACGGCCGCATCATCGAAGAGGCCGAGCCGAACCAGTTCTTCAACAACCCGCGCAGCGACCGCGCCAAGGACTTCCTGTCGAAGATCCTCCACCACTGAGGCCGCAGTTGGGCCACCATTATTGCCAACACTTGCTGAACCAAAGGATGTTCACCATGAGGATGCTCAAGACGGCCGCGGCCGGTGCGGTGGTGCTCGCGCTGGCGGCCACGGCGACCGCCTGCGGCGGCGAGTCGGGAACGGCCGGCGACAAGCCGGCCGGAGGCGAGGTCTACAGCGGCTCGTACAAGGTCGCCAAGGACGTCAAGGTCAACTCGGCGGTGCTGAAGAAGGCCCAGCAGAAGGGCCAGATCGTCATCGGCGTCAAGGCCGACCAGCCGTTCCTGGGCTACCAGGACCCCTCGTCGGGCAAGTACTCCGGCTTCGACATCGAGATCGCCAAGATGGTCGCGGCCGACCTGGGCTTCTCGGAGAAGCAGATCAAGTTCAGCACGGTCGACTCCAACGTCCGTGAGACCAAGATCTCCGGGCACGACGTCGACTACTACGTCGGCACCTACACGATCAACGACGAGCGCAAGAAGCAGGTCGGCTTCGCGGGCCCGTACTACACCGCGGGTGCGGACCTGCTGGTGCGCAAGGACGACAAGGCCATCACCGGCCCGGACTCGCTCCGCGGCAAGACGGTCTGCTCGATCACCGGGTCCACCCCGCTCCAGGAGATCAAGAAGCCGAAGTACGGCGCCAAGACCCTGGAACTGGGCAAGTACTCGGACTGCGTCAAGAAGCTGATCGACGGCGACGTCGACGCGGTCACCACCGACGACGCGATCCTCAAGGGCTACGCGGCCCAGCGCCCGACGAAGCTCCGCGTGGTGAACAAGCCGTTCACCAAGGAGCCCTACGGCGTCGGCATGGACAAGAACGACAAGGCCCTGCGCGACGCGATCACCACCGCGCTGGAGAACCACATCAAGAACGGCGACTACAAGAAGGCGTACGAGGGCACCCTCGGCAAGTCCGGGTCGGCCTACGTCGCCCCGAAGACGCCGCTGCCGCGGTACTGAGGCGCCGGACCGCTTCTCCTGACCGCGCCGCCCCGTACGCCCGCCGTGGCCGGGTGTGCGGGGCGCGCTGTCTTCAACCCGTCTCTTCCCTGCCCGCCGTCGACCCGATGACCGCTACCGCGGAGACCCCATGAACGTACTCCTCGATCATCTGCCCGCGTTCCGTGACGGGTTCCTCGGAACCCTGGCGATCACCGCGGCGAGCGCGGTGATCGCCCTGGTGCTCGGCGTCCTCATAGCCGGATTCCGGGTCTCTCCGATCCCGCCGCTGCGCGCGTTCGGAACGGCCTGGGTCACGCTGCTGCGCAACACCCCGCTGACGCTGCTCTTCCTGATCGCGATGTTCGTCGTGCCCCAGGTGCTCTTCAAGGGACTGAGCCCCTTCATGCTGGCCATGCTGGCGCTGGGCTTCTACACCTCCTCGTTCGTGTGCGAAGCGGTGCGCTCCGGCATCAACACCGTGCCGCTGGGCCAGGCGGAGGCCGCGCGCAGCCTCGGGATGACGTTCTCGCAGACCCTGCGGCTGATCGTCCTGCCGCAGGCCACCCGCACCGTGCTGCCGCCGCTGAGCAGCATCTTCATCGCACTCACGAAGAACTCCGCCATCGCGGGTGCGTTCAGCGTCACCGAGCTGTTCGGCTTCGCCAAGCTGCTCAGCGACCAGGGGTACGCGATCGCCTGGATCTTCCTGTGGGTCGCGCTCGCCTACCTCGTCATCACCTTCGCCATCAGCGGCGCCTTCCGGCTGCTGGAGCGCCGGATGGGGGTCGCCCGGTGAACGGACGCGACATGGGGGTCCCCCCGGCCGAGGGCTGGGGGCGGAACGACAGCACGTGGGGGCCGCGCGCACGCGGGGCGGAACGAAGTGAGGTAACGGCATGAGTGGGGCCAGCGTTCTCTACGACGTCCCCGGGCCGAAGGCGAAGGTGCGCAACCGCGTCTACACCGTCCTCGGTGGGCTCGCGGTACTCGCCCTGATCGGGTTCGTGGTGATGCGGCTCAACGCGACGGGCCAGTTCGAGCCCGAGCGGTGGGACATCTTCAACAACGCGGGGGTGCGCACCAACATCCGCAACGGCCTGCTGACGACCCTCGAGGTCTTCGCGGTCGCCGCGGTGCTCTCCCTGGTCCTCGGCATCCTGCTGGCGGTCGGGCGGCTGTCGGACCACAAGCCCGTGCGCTGGCTGGCGACCGGGTTCATCGAACTCTTCCGCGCCGTCCCGCTGCTGATCACCATCTACGTGATCTGGGTCCTGCTGCTCACCAACCGCGACGCGCTCGGCCTCAGCGGCGACCAGCCGCAGTTCTGGGCCCTGGTCATCGGGCTGACCGTCTACAACGGCTCGGTCCAGGCCGAGGTGCTGCGGGCCGGCATCGACTCCGTGCCCAAGGGCCAGCGTGAGGCCGCCTACGCCTTGGGCATGAGCAAGACCCAGGTCATGACGACCGTGCTGATCCCGCAGGCCGTCCGCGCGATGCTGCCGACGATCATCAGCCAGCTCGTGGTGACGCTGAAGGACACCTCCCTCGGCTACATCATCACGTTCGAGGAACTGCTCTACACCGCCCGCCTGATGAGCACCAACATCCTCGTCAACGGTGAGGACACCTACGTCCCGTTCATCATCGTCACCGGCTCCATCTACGTCGCGATGTGCCTGGCGCTGTCCGCCCTCGCCAACTGGATCGAGCGGCGCGGCCGGCGGGCGAAGACCGGGATCGGCGTGGCGGCGGCCGGCGAGCCGGTGACCGCCACCGACGCCCTGGAGACCGCGCCCCCGGCCGACGTCCCGGCGGACGCGAAGGACTGACGGTACGACGGCCCGCGCGGCCGGTACGGAACCGTCCGGAGGCGGTGGCAACGGCGCCACCGCCTCCGTCACTTGACGCGAGCGGCCGCAGTGGGTTGCATACGCTGTGTGATCACGCACCGGGCTCCAACTGCCAGTTCCCGCATGTCCCGTACGTACCAGCGGCCTCGGGGAGCGGCGCCGTGGACCCGGTGATCGTCGCCGGGGGCGGGCCGGTCGGCCTCTCCCTCGCACTCGCCCTCGCCCGGCTCGGCGTCCCCTCCATCGTCCTCGACGAGACCACCGGCGAGGAGGACACCCGGCCCGCCCGCACCGCCGTCCTCCGCGAGGACACCGCGGCGTTCGTCGGCCGGCTCGGCTGCGCCGCCACCCTGGAGTCCGCCGGCGCCCGCTGGACGGCCTGGCGGATCATGCGCCGCCGGCGCCTGGTGGAACGCGTCGCCTTCGCCCCGCACCCCACAAACGACGCGGCCGGGCCCGCCGCCACCTCCCCGGTGCACCTCCCCCAGCACGCCCTCACCCGCGCGCTGCGCGCGGCACTGGAGCGGGAGAAGCTCGCCGAGGTCGTCACCGGCAGCCGGCTGACCGACCTCGAACAGGACGAGCACGGCATCAGCGCCCGCACCCGCGGCCCCAACGGGACGTGGTGGCGCGGGAGTTACCTCATCGGCTGCGACGGCCCCCGGTCGACCGTGCGCAAGCTGCTGGACATCCGCTTCCCCGGCCGTACGGCCGTCGAGCGGCACGCGGTGGCCGCGCTGCGCTGCGAACTCCCCTGGCCCGGCGAGGCCCTGCTGCACCGCTCACCGCCCCGGCAGGGCGGCGCACCGGGCAGCGAGGTCTCCGCCCGCCCGCTGGCCGACGGTGTCTGGCGGCTGGACTGGCTGCTGCCCCCGGGGCGCGAACTGGTCACGCCGGACGCCCTGGTCGCCCGGATCCGCGACTCGCTGGCCGGCTGGACCACCGAGTACCCGGTCGAGGCCGGCGACGGTACCGGCACGGACGGGGGCGGCGCCCGGCATTCCGGCCACGGCCGGCCGGTCCCCCCGTACGAACTCCTCGACACCGGCGTGCACACCGTCCACCACCGGCTGGCCCGCTGCTGGCGGCAGGGCCGCGCCTTCCTCGCCGGGGACGCCGCACACCTGCTGGGCGCGCTCGGCACCCAGGGCCTGGACGAGGGGCTGCGGGACGCCGAGAACCTCGCCTGGAAGCTGGGGCTGGCCTGGCACCACGGCGCCACCGAGACGCTGCTCGACAGCTACCAGGCCGAGCGGCGGGGCGCGGTCGCGGCCCGGCTGCGCGCCGCCGACCAGGCGCTGCCGCTGCTGCGGGACGGCCGCTCGGCCCGCTGGCGCACCGTCCTGCCCGGCGCCGCGCGCGGCCGCAGCACACTGCTGACCGACGGCCACCTGGGCCGCGGCCCGCTGGGCGCCCCACCGGTGTACGCCCGCACGCCGCTGGCACCGCCCGCCGCGCACACCGGCGGACCGCTCGTCGAGACGCCGCCGGGAGCGCCGGTGACGGACGTCCCGGTGACCGCGCCGGACGGTTCGGTGGTACGGCTGCGCACCCGTCTCGGGCGCGGGCTGCTGGTGGTGCTGGTGGCGCCCGGCACCACCGTCTGGGACCGCCGGCACTGGCAGTCGGCGGGCCTCATGCCCCGGCTGAGCAGCGCCGCCGCGGAGCTCCCGATGCCCGCCGAAGTCCTGGTCACCGAGTCCTACCCGGGCGCCGCCGCCCACACCGTCCTCCTCGTCCGCCCCGACGGCCACCTGGTCACCGCCCTCGCCCCCGGCATCCGCCCGACGGAACTCCACGCCTGCGCGGAGGCGGTACGGGGCGGCGCACCTGACGACGCATCGGGGATCCCGGGGATCCCGGGGGCGTATGGGCGGGCGGGGGGCTTGGGGGCCGCGGGGTTTGCCGGGGGTGCGGGCGCCGGGGAGGGTGCCGGGGCTGGAGGTGGTGCCGGGGCTGGGGGCAGTGCCCGGGAAGGTGCACAGGCTGGGGAGGGGGCTGGGTTTGGTGAGGGTGCCGGGGCTGGTGAAGGGGCTGGGTTTGGTGAGGGTGCCGGGGCTGGTGAGGGGGCCCGGGACCGGGAGCGGTACGGGGACGAAGAGAGGGACGAAGCGGGAGGGGCGGACGAGGACGGGGACGAGGACTGGGGCGGGGACTGGGGCGAGGACTGGGGTAAGCCGGGCAGCGGCGCCGGCGCCGACCCTGGAACGAGCGCAGGGGACCGCGAGGGGCACGGCCCCGGCCCGCTGGCGGGCACCGGGGTGGATGCTGGAGCGGGCGCCCGAGAAAGCCGCTGGCCGAGCACCGGCGCAGAGCCCCGCCCCGATCTCCCGGCGGAACCGCCCAGTTGATCCGTCTTGTTGGCCCGTCCCCTTGATCCGGCCCGTTGATCCGTCCCGTTGCCTTGTCCAGTCGATCCGTCCTGTTGGCCGGTCCCGTTGGCCCATCCCGTTGCCTCGTCCAGTCGATCCGTCCTGTTGGCCGGTCCCGTTGGCCCATCCCGTTGCCTCGTCCAGTCGATCCGTCCTGTTGGCCGGTCCCGTTGGCCCATCCCGTTGCCTCGTCCAGTCGATCCGTCCTGTTGGCCGGTCCCGTTGGCCCATCCCGTTGGCCCGTCCGCTGTCTCGTCCAGTTGACCCGTTCCGAACCAGCGTGTTTCACTCCGAGAGTGACTGACCACAGCTCGCGGTTCTGGCGGAGGGTCCATCTGGACCTGGTCCGCTATGCGGGCTGCATGTGTCGTCCGTCCTGTTGATCCGCATTTCCTTCCCCGCGCGGCCGCCTGCCCCTGTCCGGCAGCCGCGCCTCTTCGCGATCACTCAGGACGGTTTCCGTGCCCGACGTACGTACTCCCGCGCGCCCGCACGCCCCCGGCAATGACACCGCCGGCAAGGACGGCGGGCCCAGCGCCTCCGCACTCCTCGACTTCGTCCGCCGTACCGCCGCGGACCCGGCACTCATCGCCTCGCTGCCGCTCGACCCGGAAGGCCGGACGTGGATCCGGCTGGACGGGCCGGGCGGCAGCGAGGCCTGGCTGATCGGCTGGCCGCCCGGCACCGGCACCGGCTGGCACGACCACGGCGGCTCGCACGGCGCGTTCGCCACGGCGACGGGCGAGCTGACGGAGCAGTCGCTCACCGCCCAACTGCCCACCGAGGGCTGGAAAACCCTGGAACTCGCCGACGGCGTCGACCGGGAACGCACACTCCGCGACGGCCGCGGCCGGGCCTTCGGCCCGCACCACGTCCACCAGGTCCTCAACACCTCGCCGGACACCCACGCGGTCTCCGTGCACGCCTACTACCCGCCGCTGCCGCTGATGCGCCGCTACAGCCGCACCGGTCAGGTACTCCGGCTGGAAGAGGTCGAGCGCCCGGAGGAGTGGTCGTGAGCGCCATCGACGCCCTCCTCGCCGACGCCCGCCGCCAACTGGGCCGGCGGGTCGACCCGGAGGAGGCGGCCGCCGTCCAGCAGGCGGGCGGCCTGCTCGTCGACATCCGTTACGCGGAACTACGCGACCGCGACGGCACCATCCCCGGCGCCCTGATCGTGGAACGCAACGAACTGGAGTGGCGCCTGGACCCCACCAGCGCACACCGTGCGCCGGAAGCGACCCATCACGATCTGCCCGTCGTGGTGATCTGCAACGAGGGCTACGCCTCCAGCCTCGCCGCCCTCTCGCTCCGCCACCTGGGCCTCCACCAAGCCACCGACCTCACCGGCGGCTTCCAGGCCTGGCGCGCAGCGGGCCTGCCGGTCGGGGGCGAGAACCCGTGGTGATGTGGGCTACGGGGTGGGGGCTTCCGCTCCCTCTGCCCCGGGGGCCCCGCCCCGCCCCCACCCACCCCACTCCCCCGCCCCACTTCAGCCCAGCCCTGACCGCCTCGGGACGCCGACGTCGCCGGAGGTCGAACGCTGACCGCGCCGGAGCCCGACCGCCGGCGGTGCCGGAGCCTGACCGTCCCGGAGCGCTGGTCGTGGACCGTGCCAAAGCCCGCGCCCAAGCCCGCGCCCCCTCAGCGCCCACCACATCCGGAGCCGGCCGTCCCCGAACATCCACTTCGACTCAAGGGGAACCCCCGCCTCGACTCAAGGAGAGCACCCACCTCAGCTCAAGGGGAGCACCCACCTCGGCTCAAAGGAGAGCACCCACCTCGGCTCAAGGGCAGGACAGATGTAGCCCTCCTACCGGTCCCGATCAGTCCCCCGGCAGATGCTCTTCCAGGAGGTCAGGGTCCTCGCCCTCTTCCTCCAGGGCCTGTCTGACCACGCGGAGGGCCAGGCCCTCCGGGTAGCCCTTGCGGGCCAGCATTCCCGCCAGGCGGCGCAGGCGTTTCTCGCGGTCCAGACCCCTGGTCGTGCGCAGCTTGCGGTCGACCAGTTCGCGGGCGGTGGACTCCTCCTGCTCGGAATCGAGGCGGCCGACCGCCTCCTCGATCAGTGCGGAGTCCACGCCCTTCGTACGCAGCTCCCGGGCCAGGGCCCGCCGGGCCAGGCCGCGCCCGTGGTGGCGGGACTCCACCCAGGCGTCGGCGAAGGCCGCGTCGTCGATCAGCCCGACGTCCTCGAAGCGGGACAGCACCTCCTGCGCGGCCTCATCGGGGATGCCGCGCCGGAGCAAGGCATCCTCCAGCTGTTTCCGGGTACGCGGACTCCCGGTGAGCAGGCGCAGGCAGATGGCCCGCGCCTGCTCCTCGGGCGTACGCGGTGGTCCCGCCTCGGCCCTCGACGAGGCGGGTTCGCCCTCGCCGAAGGCGAGAGCGGAACCACCGCCGTTCTCACGGCCACGGCCACGTCCGCCCCTGCGGCCGCTACGGGTCTCGGCGTCACCGGCAGCGCTGCTGATCCCGTCCGCGCTGTCCGGCCATTCCGTTCGCCGTGTCATGGCGGGCTAGCTCTTGGCCGCTGCGGCCTTGGAGCCCTTGGCGCTCTTCGTCGCCGCGGCCGGAGCCGCCGGGGCCGCGTCGGTCGCCACGCCCGCGGCGTCCGCGCCGGGCTCCGCCGCCGGGTCCTGCGGCTTGACGCCGATGCCGAGCTTCTCCTTGATCTTCTTCTCGATCTCGTTGGCGAGATCCGGGTTGTCCTTGAGGAAGTTGCGGGCGTTCTCCTTGCCCTGTCCGAGCTGGTCGCCCTCGTACGTGTACCAGGCGCCGGACTTGCGGATGAAGCCGTGCTCCACGCCCATGTCGATCAGGCCGCCCTCGCGGCTGATGCCCTGGCCGTAGAGGATGTCGAACTCGGCCTGCTTGAAGGGCGGCGAGACCTTGTTCTTGACGACCTTGACGCGGGTGCGGTTACCCACGGCCTCGGTGCCGTCCTTGAGGGTTTCGATGCGGCGGATGTCCAGGCGCACCGAGGCGTAGAACTTCAGGGCCCGGCCACCGGTCGTGGTCTCCGGCGAGCCGAACATCACGCCGATCTTCTCGCGGAGCTGGTTGATGAAGATCGCCGTGGTCTTGGACTGGTTGAGCGCGCTGGTGATCTTGCGCAGGGCCTGGCTCATCAGCCGGGCCTGGAGGCCGACGTGGGAGTCACCCATCTCGCCCTCGATCTCGGCCCGCGGCACCAGGGCGGCGACGGAGTCGATCACGATGAGGTCGAGCGCGCCGGAGCGGACCAGCATGTCCGTGATCTCCAGGGCCTGCTCGCCGTTGTCCGGCTGGGAGAGGATCAGGGCGTCGGTGTCCACACCGAGCTTCTTGGCGTACTCGGGGTCGAGGGCGTGCTCGGCGTCGATGAACGCGACGGAGCCGCCGGCCCGCTGGGCGTTCGCGACCGCGTGCAGGGTAAGGGTCGTCTTACCGGAGGATTCCGGGCCGTAGACCTCGATGACGCGGCCTCGGGGGAGGCCGCCGACGCCCAGGGCGACGTCGAGGGCGGTGGATCCGGTGGGGATGACCTCGATGGGCTCCTTCGACCGCTCCCCCATGCGCATCACTGCGCCCTTGCCGAATTGCCGTTCAATCTGTGCGAGCGCGGCGTCCAGCGCCTTCTCGCGGTCAGTGCCTGCCATGGGTTCCACCCGATTTGCTTGAGTCGATCGCTTCACGTCCATGACGCTAACGCCTGCCACTGACAATGCGCCCGGACCCGGCTCCGGCCTGTGGATAACTTCGCGGAATCCCCGAAATCACGGGCCGGATCTCTCATGAGAATAGCTGTTCGATTTTTGTGTCAAGCGCTGCGCCGCGCTGTGTCCGCGCGGGTCGGGCCTGCCGACAACGTCCGGGCGTGGTCCTCGACGTCAGCCCGCGTCCGGCGTGCCCTGCTGGGCGGCGTCCTGCTGGGCGGCGGTGTCCTGCCCCGCCGCCTCCTTCCCGCCGTGCCGGGCCTCCTCGCGATCGGCGGCGTGGCGCACGCGGGCGAGGATGTCGGCGGCGCGTCGGCGGCGGGCCTTGCCGTGGACCCGGAGGTCTTCGGGCACGGCGTAGCGCTTGACGTACGCGCCGAGGAAGGCCTGCAGGGTGGCCGTGGCCGGGATGGCGATCAGTGCGCCCACCGCGCCCATGAGGGCGGTGCCGGCGACGACCGATCCGAAGGCGACGGCGGGGTGGATGTCCACCGTCTTGGCGGTGATCCGCGGCTGGAGGAGGTAGTTCTCGAACTGCTGGTAGATCACGACGAAGGCGAAGACCCACAGGGCGTGCCAGGGGTCGACGGTGAAGGCGATCAGAATCGGCAGCGCGCCCGCGAGGTACGTGCCGATGGTCGGGATGAACTGGGAGACCAGGCCCACCCACATGCCCAGCGCGGGGGCGTACGGCACGCCCATGAGCTCCAGCAGGACGTAGTGGGCGAGGCCGGAGATGAGTGCCATCAGGCCGCGTGAGTAGAGGTAGCCGCCGGTCTTGGCGACGGCGATCTCCCAGGCCCGCAGCACCTCCTCCTGGCGGCGGGGCGGGAGGACGGAGCACAGCGCGCGGCGCAGCCGGGGGCCGTCGGCGGCGAAGTAGAACGAGAAGAGGGCGACGGTCAGGAGGTTGAACAGGCTGCCGAGCACCGTCGCGGAGACGGCGAGCACGTTGTTGGCGCTGTCCTGGACGTACTTCTGCAGCCAGTCGGACCGGAGCAGGTTGTTCTGCACCTCGACCCGGGAGAGGTGGGTGTGCAGGGTGCTGTTGATCCAGCTGATGACGGAGTCGAGGTACTGCGGGAATTCCTCGACCATGGTGACTATCTGGCCGGCGAGCATGGAGCCCAGCAGTGTGAAGAAGCCGGCCGCGGCGACGAGGATGCCGAGGAAGACCAGGCCGGTGGCCAGGCCGCGCCGCATGCCGCGGGCCGCCATCCAGGAGACGGCCGGTTCGACGGCGAGCGCCAGGAAGAACGCGATCAGCACGTTCAGCAGCAGCGAGATGAGCTGGTGGAATCCCCAGGTGGCGAGCTGGAAGCAGGCCACGAGGGCGAGCGCGAGCACCATGGCTCGCGGCAGCCAGCGCGGCATCCGGGCGTCGGACCGGGCGTCCGGCCGGTCCTCGGGGCGGGGGACGTCGTTGCTGGTGATCTCTTCAGACACAGGCACGAGGCCAAGTGTCGCGCACCGCGCCGACAACTCCGTCCACGCGCGGGGGCAGCCGCTTCAGCGCCTGTCGGGCGGCACGTCCATGACGGCGCAGACCACCCGCCACACCTCTTTGGCGCTCCATCCGGCGTCCAGTGCTTCCTGGACGGTCCGGCCGCCGAGGCCGGACATCACGTGATCGCGCGCGAAGGAGTCGGCGTACGCCGCGCCGAAGTGATCCGCCATCCGCTGCCAGAAGACCGTCAACCGCATGCCTCCAGTATCCCGCCCTGGGCTGGCAGGGGTGCGCGACCCGGTGCCGCCGGAGGAATTCGGCCCTACGGTCGGGCCATGGCCGAAAACGTAAGTCCTCCTTCGACCCCTCTGGCGCGTGCGGAGCGATTCCTCTGGCTGACCGCCCGGGTGCTCGAGCAGCGGCTCTTCGAGTACGACTTCCTCGGCGGCGGGGCGGACCCGGTGGAGACCGCGCTCGCCGCGTACCGCAACGACGACGACGGCTTCGGCCACGCCCTGGAGCCCGACCTGCGCGGACCCGTGAGCCAGCCGCTGCACACCGCGCACGCCCTGAAGGTCCTGGATCTGATCGGGCGCTGTGACGGCCGTCAGGTGGAGCGGATCTGCCGCTATCTGACGAAGATCTCGACTCCCGAGGGAGCGCTGCCCGCGCTGCACCCCTGCCAGCGCGGTTACCCGGCCGCCCCGTGGATCCCGGTGGTCGACGATCCGCCGAGCGCGCTCCTGGCGACCGGCCCAGTGGTGGGCACGCTGCACCGCAACGAGGTGTGGCACGCCTGGCTCTTCCGGGCGACGGACTACTGCTGGGCGGCGGTGGAGTCGCTGAAGGGGACCCATCCGTACGAGGTGGAGGCGGCGCTGGCGTTCCTGGACGGTGCGCCGGACCGGCCGCGGGCCGCCGCGGCGGCCGAGCGGCTGGGGCGGGTGGTGCGGGAGGAGGGTCTGGTGCTGCTGGATCCGGGGCGGGCGGCCGATGTCCCGGTGGCGCCGGGGTACGCCCCCGGGGAGCATCACTTCGCGTACGACTATGCGCCCTCGCCAGGTTCCCTGGCCCGCGGCTGGTTCTCCGACGAGGAGATGGACCGGGCGCTGGACCACCTCCTGGTGCTCCAGGAAGAGGACGGCGGCTGGCCGGTGAACTGGCGGATCTGGGCGCCGGGAACGGCGCTGGAGAGCCGCCCGATGGTGACGCTGAAGGCGCTGCGGACCTTGCGGGCGTACGGGCGGCGGCTGGACTGAGCGACCGGTCCGGGCCGGTCGTCCCCCCGGCCCGGACCTCTTGGGTGAGCATGCGGGCGGCCCCTCCCCTGGGGGCCGCCCGCTGCTGCGTTCGTCGGCCGCCCCGGGGGAGCGTGTCCGCCGGGGCGGGGCGTCAGCGGGGCGGGGCGTCAGCCACCCAGCGCCCGTACGCCTGCCGTGACCGCCACGGCGACGCCGACGACCAGCAGGAACGGCGCCCGCAGGACGAGGGCGACGGCCGCGGCGGCCACTCCCGCGGCCTTGGCGTCGAGCATCAGGTGGTGGCCGTCGCTGAAGGTCTGCTGTGCGGTGAGCGCGGCCAGCAGGGCCACCGGGAGCAGCGCGGCCAGCCGTTTGACGAGCGGGCGCTCCAGGACGCCGGCGGGCGCCGAGAGGCCGAGGTACTTGACCAGGTAGCAGCCGACGGCGGTGGCGGCGATGGCGATCCAGACGTTCATGCCCGCTTCTCCTCGGTGGCGGGGCGGTCGTGCGCGTCGCCGTCCGCCGTGGGTGTCGTGTCGTTCCCGGTGCCCTGCGCCCGTTCGCGGCGGCCCTGTACGACGAGGACGGCGGGGGCGGCGAGTGCTGAGAGCAGGACCGGCACCCCGGTGGGCAGCAGCGGCAGCGTGGTCATGACCAGGACGACGGCGAGGCCGGCCGCCACCCGCTCGACGGTGCTCCGCAGCATCGGGGCGAGCAGCGCCAGGAAGACCGCGGGGCTGGCGGCGTCCAGGCCCCAGGCCTCGGTGTCGCCGAGCGCCTCGGCCCCGAGGGCGCCGATGAGGGTGGTGAGGTTCCACAGGGCGTACAGGCTCAGGCCGGTGACGGTGAAGCCGAGCCGGGCGCTGCGGCGGTCGGGCTGCGCCAGGGTGACGGCGGTGGTTTCGTCGATGACCCAGTGGGCGGCGAAGGGCCGGGCCGTCGCCCGATAGCCGAGGACGGCGGAGAGCCGCAGTCCGTAGAAGGCGTTGCGCACGCCGAGGAAGAAGGCTCCGGCCGCGGCGGTGAGCGGGTTGCCGCCCGCGGCGAGCGCGCCGACCAGGGCGAACTGCGAGGCGCCGGTGAACACGAGCAGGCTCAGCGCGCAGGTCTGGAGCAGGCTGAGGCCGGCGCCGGCCGAGGTCACGCCGAACGCGAACCCGGAGAGGCCGACGGCGATGCCGACACCGAGGGCGTCCCTGATGACGGCGGAGTCGGGTTTGGCGGGCCGTGCCGGTTCCGGCGGCGCGGCCTCCTCGGTGGTGCGTATGTCTGTCTGTTCTGCCACGCCCGGGACCTTAGGCGGGGGCGCTCCCGGTGGTCTTGTACGTTCTTGCGCCTCCTGCCGGGCGCGGGCGGCTCAGCGGGCGCGTTCCTTGCGGTACGCGCCGGGCGGTACCCCGACGATCCGGGTGAAGTGGCGGTTCAGGTGCGGCTGGTCGGTGAAGCCGACCGCGACGGCGGTGTCGGCGGGCGGGTGGCCGGCCTCCAGGAGGCTGCGGGCCCGGCGGACCCGGGCGTCGGTGAGCCAGGCGTGCGGGGGCATCCCGTAGGCGGCCTTGAAGGCCCGCAGCAGGGCGAACGGGCTGGTGCCGAGGTCGTGTGCCAGCTGTTCCAGGGAGGGCGGGTCGGCCATCCGTTGCTCCAGTACGGCACGGGCGCGGGCCGCGTTGCGCGCGCCCGCGCTGCGCGGGGTGCGGGCCGGGAGGGGGCCTCCGTAGCGGCGCAGCAGCCGGGCGACGGTGAGACGCAGCAGGCTGTCGGCAGCGAGCGCGTTGCCCGCCTCGGCGGCCCGGTGGACGTCGGTGATCATGCGGGCGAGCCGGGCGTCCTCGGCGACGGTTTCGGTGAAGGCCGCGGTGCCGCGCAGGGCCGTGGTCTCATCGGCTATCTCGGCGACGATCTCGGACGACGGGTAGAGGGTGGCGTAGGTCCAGCCTTCGGGGGCGCCGGCCCGCGCGGTGTGGGCGACCTCGGGGTTGATCATGATGATGCCGCCGTGGCCGGCCCGGACGGTGCCCTGCTGGAGGCCGACCTCCTCGATGCCGGAGGTGACCGCGCAGACGACGTAGCCGTCGTGGGCGTGGCGGGGGAAGGCGTGCCGTACGTAGCGGGCGCGCAGCAGATCGAGGCCGGGCAGGCCGGGGTAGCGCCAGTGCCGGGCCCACTCCCCGCGCGCCCGCGGCGTGGCGTCCGCGCCGGGTGCGCCGTCCGCGGCCGCGCCGTCGCCGCTGACCGTGATCATGTCCCCATTCTGCGTCCGCTCCGTGCGCCCGTGACCTGGGGGTCCGCGGGGTGGACGGCGGGCGGGGCGGTCCGCCGGCGGCCGGGCGGGGCCGCGTTGTCAGTGGTCCGGTGCACGATGGGGAACATGGCCAAGTCAGCGCTCGACTCGTTCTCGCCGGCGACCCGCGAATGGTTCGCCGGGGCGTTCCGCGCGCCCACCGCCGCGCAGGTGGGCGCCTGGCAGGCGATCGGCGCGGGCTCGGACGTCCTGGTGGTGGCGCCGACGGGCTCCGGCAAGACGCTCGCCGCGTTCCTCGCGTCGCTGGACGCGCTGGCTTCCACGCCGCCGCCCGCGGAGCCGCGGAAGCGCTGCCGGGTGCTGTACGTGTCACCGCTGAAGGCGCTGGCCGTCGATGTGGAGCGCAATCTGCGCAGCCCGCTGACGGGCATCCGGCAGGAGTCGGTCCGGCTGGGCCTGCCGGAGCCGGACATCAGGGTCGGGATCCGTTCCGGGGACACGCCCCCGGCGGAGCGCCGGGCGATCGCCAACCGTCCGCCGGACATCCTCATCACGACGCCCGAGTCGCTGTTCCTGATGCTGACGTCCTCGGCGCGGGAGGCGCTGGCGGGCGTCGAGACGGTGATCGTGGACGAGGTGCACGCCGTCGCCGGCACGAAGCGCGGGGCGCATCTGGCGCTGTCCCTGGAACGGCTGGACGAGCTCCTGGACCGTCCGGCGCGCCGGATCGGGCTGTCGGCGACGGTGCGCCCGGTGGAGGAGGTGGCCCGCTATCTGTCGCCGCGGCGCCGGGTGGAGATCGTCCAGCCGCCGTCGGGGAAGCGCTTCGACCTGTCGGTGGTCGTCCCGGTGGAGGACATGGGCGAGTTGGGCAGCGCCCCGGTCCGGGAGGGCGAGGCCGGTGAGAAGCCCTCCATCTGGCCGCAGGTCGAGGAGCGGATCGCCGATCTGGTGCAGGCGCACCGCTCCACGATCGTCTTCGCCAACTCGCGCCGCCTGGCGGAGCGGCTGTGCAACCGCCTGAACGAGATCGCCTACGAGCGGACGACGGGGACGGCGCTGCCCGAGCACCACTCCCCCGCGGAGCTGATGGCCGAGGCCGGTGCCGCGAAGGGCGCGCCGCCGCTGCTGGCACGGGCACACCACGGCTCGGTGTCCAAGGAGCAGCGTGCCCAGGTGGAGGAGGACCTGAAGGCGGGCCGGCTGCCCGCCGTGGTCGCCACGTCCAGTCTGGAGCTGGGCATCGACATGGGCGCGGTCGACCTGGTGGTGCAGGTGGAGTCGCCGCCGTCGGTCGCGTCCGGTCTGCAGCGGGTGGGCCGGGCCGGCCATCAGGTCGGGGCGGTCTCGACGGGCATCGTCTTCCCGAAGTACCGCGGCGATCTGGTGCAGGCGGCCGTGGTGACGGAGCGGATGCGGACCGGTGCCATCGAGGCGCTGCGGGTGCCCGCCAATCCGCTGGACGTGCTCGCCCAGCAGGTCGTGGCGATGGCGGCGATGGACACCTGGGACGTGGAGGAGCTGCTGACCGTCGTGCGGCGGGCGGCGCCGTTCGCCGCGCTTCCGGAGTCGGCGTTCCGGTCCGTGCTGGACATGCTCGCCGGCCGCTATCCCTCGGACGCGTTCGCCGAGCTGCGGCCGCGCCTGGTGTGGGACCGGGTCGCCCAGACGGTCACGGGCCGGCCCGGGGCCCAGCGGCTGGCCGTGACGTCCGGCGGCACGATCCCGGACCGCGGCCTGTTCGGGGTGTTCCTGGCCGGCGGCGACTCCGGCAAGGGGGGTGGGGGTCGCCGGGTGGGAGAGCTCGACGAGGAGATGGTCTACGAATCCCGGGTCGGCGATGTCTTCACGCTCGGTACGACGTCGTGGCGGATCGAGGACATCACCCGGGACCGGGTGCTGGTCACGCCCGCCCCCGGGGTGCCCGGCCGGCTGCCGTTCTGGAAGGGCGACCAGCTGGGCCGCCCCCTGGAGCTGGGGCGGGCGCTGGGTGCGTTCCTCAGGGAGATCGGGGCCGCCGACCCGGAGGAGGCCGGGGGCCGGCTGAGGGCGGCCGGGCTGGACGACTGGGCGGTCTCCAACGTGCTGGGCTATCTCGCCGAGCAGCGGCAGGCCTGCGGCCATGTCCCCGATGACCGCACGATCGTCGTCGAGCGGTTCCGCGACGAGCTCGGCGACTGGCGGGTGGTCATCCACTCCCCGTTCGGCGCGCAGGTGCACGCCCCCTGGGCGCTGGCCCTGGGCTCCCGGCTGGCCGAGCGCTACGGCCTGGACGCCCAGGTGATGCACGCCGACGACGGCATCGTGCTGCGGCTGCCGGACGCCGACCTGATGGGCCTCGACCTCCTCGACGGGGACGGCGGGTTCGGCGCGGCCGGCGATCCGGGGCTGGGTGCGCGCGGCGCGGAGTACGACCCGGAGCAGTCTCCGGTGGGGGCCGCCGATGTCGCCTTCGATCCGGGCGACGTCGATCAGCTCGTCACGGACCAGGTGGGTGGCTCGGCGCTGTTCGCCTCCCGGTTCCGCGAGTGCGCCGCCCGCGCCCTGCTGCTGCCGCGCCGCAATCCCGGCAAGCGCACCCCGCTGTGGCAGCAGCGGCAGCGCGCGGCCCAACTCCTCCAGGTGGCCAGTGAGTTCGGGTCCTTCCCGATCGTGCTGGAGGCCGTCCGCGAATGTCTGCAGGACGTCTTCGACGTGCCCGGTCTGACGGAGCTGATGGGCGACATCGAGGCCCGCCGGGTCCGCCTGGTGGAGGTCACGACCCCCGAGCCGTCCCCGTTCGCCCGCTCGCTGCTGTTCGGCTACGTCGCCCAGTTCCTGTACGAGGGCGACTCCCCGCTCGCCGAGCGGCGGGCCGCCGCGCTGTCGCTGGACTCGCGGCTGCTGGCCGAGCTGCTGGGCCAGGCCGAGCTGCGCGAACTGCTGGACGCCGAGGTGCTGACCGAGCTGGAGCGCGAGCTGCAGTGGCTTTCGGAGGACCGCCGGATCAAGGACGCCGAGGGGGTGGCCGATGTCCTGCGGCTGCTGGGGCCGCTGACCGACGCCGAGCTGGTCGAGCGCGGCGCGGATCCGGCGTGGCCGCGGGAGCTGGCCGCCGCCCGGCGCGCCATCTCGGTGCGGATCGCCGGCGCCGACCACTGGGCCGCGGTCGAGGACGCCGGCCGGCTGCGGGACGCTCTCGGCACGGCGCTGCCGGTCGGCGTCCCGGAATCCTTCACGGAACCGGTCAAGGATCCGCTCGGCGATCTGCTGTCCCGCTTCGCCCGTACGCACGGGCCGTTCACGTCCGAGCAGGCGGCCGCCCGCTTCGGGCTGGGCACCGCCGTCACGGACGGCGCGCTGCACCGCCTCGCCGCCGCCGGCCGTGTGGTGCAGGGCGAGTTCCATCCGGCGGGCATCGGCCAGGAGTGGTGCGACGCCCAGGTGCTGCGCAGGCTGCGCCGCCGTTCGCTGGCCGCGCTGCGCGAGGAGCTGGAGCCGGTGCCGCCGGCGGCGCTCGCCGCGTTCCTGCCCCAGTGGCAGCACGTCGCCGCGCCGCGTCCGGCCCCGGTGAGCGGCCAGCCGGCGCCGTCCGGCGGCGCGTCGCACAGCCTGCGCGGGATCGACGGTCTGGTGCGCGCCGTCGAACAGCTGCAGGGCGCACCGGTGCCGGCCTCGGCCCTGGAGAAGCTGGTGCTGCCGTCCCGCGTCGGCGGGTACACCCCGGCGATGCTGGACGAGCTGACCGCCACCGGCGAGGTGTTGTGGGCCGGCGCCGGTGCGCTGCCCGGCAAGGACGGCTGGCTCTCGCTGCATCTCGCCGACGCGGCTCCGCTGCTGCTGCCGCCGCCGCTCCCGCTGGAGCCGACCGCCCTCCATGAGTCGCTGCTGGCCGCGCTCGCCCCCGGGTACGGCCTGTTCTTCCGCCAGCTCGCCGACCAGGTCCGGGCCACCACCCATCCCGAGGTGACCGATCCCCAACTGGCCGACGCGCTGTGGGACCTGGCCTGGTCGGGCCGGCTGACCAATGACACCCTCGCCCCGCTGCGGGCGCTGCTCGGCTCGGGCCGTACGGCCGGTTCGACGGCACACCGCGCCCGGCGCGCCGTTCCCCGCGGGCGGTACGGATCGCTGGCCATGGCCGCGGGCCACGGCGGCGGCCGCCCCACGGCGTCCCGGTCGGGCCCGCCGACCGTCGGCGGCCGCTGGTCGCTGCTGCCCACTCCCGAGCCGGACCCCACCCACCGCGCGCATGCCCTGGCCCGTACGCTCCTGGACCGGCACGGCATCGTCACCCGCGGGGCGGTCGCGGCCGAGGGCGTCGCGGGCGGTTTCTCCGCCGCGTACCGCGTCCTGGCCGCGTTCGAGGAGTCCGGCCAGGCCCGCCGTGGCTATGTCGTCGAGGGGCTGGGCGCCGCCCAGTTCGCGATGGACGGTGCGGTGGACCGGCTGCGCGCGGTGAACACCCAGCGGGAGCGCACCGTCGACGACGCGCTGCCGGACGGCGGTCCGCAGCGGCGCGGCGGTCCGCAGCGGGCCGTGGTGCTGGCCGCCGCCGATCCGGCCAATGCCTACGGCGCCGCCCTGTCCTGGCCCGATCCGCCCGAGGGCTCGACGCACAAGCCCGGCCGGAAGGCGGGCTCCGTGGTGGTCCTGGTCGACGGTGAGCTGACGCTCTACATGGAGCGTGGCGGCAAGACCCTGCTGATGTGGCCGCTGGGCCAGGACCCGTCCGGGGGTGCGACGGATCCCCGGCTGCGGACGGCGGTGGAGGCGCTCGTCGACGCCGCCCGCGCCGGCGCGCTGGGCACGATCACCACCGAGCGCATCAACGGCACCGCCGCCCTGACCTCCCCGTTCGCCGCCGCCCTGGAATCCGCCGGCTTCCATCCGACGCCGCGGGGGCTGCGGCTGCGCGGCTGACGGCGCCGGCGGACCGGCATGATGGGGGCATGCCCGAAGGTGACACGGTCTGGCGGCTGGCGCAGCGGCTGCACGAAGCGCTGGCCGGCCGGCCGCTGACCCGCTGCGACCTGCGGGTGCCCCGGTTGGCGACGGTGGATCTGACCGGCCGCGGGGTCCTGGCGGTGGTCCCCCGCGGCAAGCATCTGCTGACCCGTTTCGAGGGCGGTCTCACCCTCCACTCCCATCTGCGGATGGACGGCGCCTGGCAGATCTACGCTCCCGCCGAGCGCTGGCGCGGCGGGCCGGCCCATCAGATCCGGGCGATCCTCGGCACGGCGGAGCACACCGCGGTCGGCTACCGCCTCCCGGTCCTCGATCTGCTGCCGACGGCCGAGGAGCCGCGGGTCGTCGGCCATCTGGGGCCCGATCTGCTGGGCCCCGACTGGGATGCCGCCGAGGCGCTGCGCCGGCTGCTCGACGCGCCGCGGCGGCCGCTCGGCGAGGCTCTGCTCGACCAGCGCAATCTGGCCGGCATCGGCAACGTCTTCAAGTCGGAGCTGTGCTTCCTGCTGCGCGCCTCGCCCTGGCTGCCCGTCGGGGAGCTGCCCGCGCCGGAGCGGGCGCCGGCGCTCGCCAAGAAGCTGCTGGAGGCGAACAAGCGGCGCCCGGCGCGTACCACCGCGCCCAGCGCCCGCCCGGACCGCCGGCTGTGGGTCTACGGCCGGGCCGGCCGCCCCTGCCTGCGCTGCGGTACACCGGTCCGCTCCGCCGACCAGGACCCCGCGGCCGAGGAACGCGTCACCTACTGGTGCCCCCGCTGCCAGCCCGATCCCCCAGGGAATTGACGACCCGTCAGCTCGGGCCTACCCTCCCGGCATGCCCCTGCCCGCGTACGACCTCACGGGCCGCACCGCGATCGTGACCGGCGCGGCGAACGGAATAGGCCGTGCCACCGCGGTGCTCCTCGCCGAGGCCGGCGCCACGGTGCACTGCGCGGACCTCGACGAACAGGGCGCGCGGGCGACCGCCGCGGCACTCACCGCGTCCGGCGGGACCGCGTACGCCCACCGCGTCGACGTCACCCGCCGGGCCGAGGTCGCCGCCGTCGTCGAGGCGGCCCGCGCGGCCTCCGGTCGGCTCGACGTGATGGCGAACATCGCCGGAATCATGCACTCCGCCCCCGTCCTGGAGACCGCGGACGCAGATCTGGACCGGGTGTGGAACACCAACTTCAAGGGGGTGCTGTACGGCTGCCAGGAGGCCGCCCGGGCCATGATCGCCACCGGCACCCGCGGCTCCCTCGTGACCATGGCCTCCGGAGCGATCGACACCGGCGCACCGGGCCTGCTCTGCTACGGGGCCGCCAAGGCCGCCGTCGTGCAGCTGACCAGGACGCTGGCCACCGAGGTCGGCCGGCACGGCATCCGCGTCAACGTCGTCGCACCGGGCTGGATACGCACCCCGATGACCGACCGCCCCACCGCGGAGGCGCAGCAGCGGGCGGAGGCGCCGATGATCCGGATGTCACCGCTGGGGCGGGTGGGAGAGCCGGCGGACGTCGCGCACGCCGTGCTGTACCTCGCGTCGGACGCCTCGTCCTTCACGACCGGCCAGATCCTCCGCCCGAACGGCGGCGTCGCCATGCCGTGGTGAACGTCATCCGGGCCCGCCGGAGCACGGCCCGCCGGCGCCGACCCTCGTTCCGTCCCGTCCACGGCACGCAGTGCACGGGCAGCAGGCTCAGGCCCCAGCCACCGAGCACCACGGCGCCCTCGACCAGGCCCGCCGTCTGCGGCCAGAACGTCAGCCGGAGCACGGCACACCACCACAGCCCGCCGACGAGGGCCGCGGATATCCGGCGTCCCGGGACGGCCCGCGGACGGCGGCCGGCCGGCTCACCCTCCGGGAGCCGGCCGGCCGGTCCGCGGGCCGCGATTCCACGCCACGCCATGGCTGCCTCCTCCGGCCGACGCTAGACGGGCCCGCCGTCGGCGGGGAGAGCGCACCGGCGCGTTTGCGGCGCGCGGAGCCACCACGGGCACCGTCAGTGGGCCTCGGCCTGGAACATCCAGTGGTGCTTCTCCAGGTCGGCGGTGAGACCGATCAGGATGTCCTGGGTGACCGGGTCCGGCTCGTCGGTGGCGATGATCCGCTCGCGCATCCGGCCGATGACCGCGCCCAGGGCGTTCACCATGGCCCGCACCACGTCGCCGTCCTTGATCCAGCCGTCCTGCATCTCGTTGATGCCGCTGGTCTTGGCGACGGTGGCGGCCCGGCCGTCGGGGGACACCCCGACGGCGGCCGCCCGCTCGGCCACCGTGTCCATGTGCGTCCGTGCGCTGGCGACCACTTCGTCGAGCTGGAGGTGGACGGAGCGGAAGCGCGGGCCGACGACGTTCCAGTGGACCTGCTTGGCGACGAGGGAGAGGTCCACCAGGTCGACGAGGGCGCCCTGCAGGGCGTTCCCCACGATGCCGCGGGCTTCGTCGGACAGCGTGCTCTTGACGACAGACATCCAGATACTCCTGTTCGAACGGGGATCGAGCCTGACCGCACCCGATCGGGCCGCGCACCGTCCGGATCACCGGTCCGGGTGACCGATCTGGACGACCGGCCTGGGTGACCAATCCGGGTGAGCGCGTCCCGCGGGCGATCCCGACACCAATTCGGACCATTTGTCCGATTTAGCCATCGTACAAATGAATCGCGCGTTCCGAGCGGCCCGGAACGATCCGCCACACCCCCCGGACAGCGCGGAGCCCCGGCGGGCAACTGCCCGCCGGGGCTCCGGAACGCCTGTGAACAGGTGTGTCAGGCCGCGACGACATCCACGACGTCGGCCGGGGACTTGATCGTCACGCGCTCCTCCGGTACGCCGGCCAGGGACGCGACGGACACCGAATTGAGCTTCGGCCGCACCGGTGCCGGCACCGCGTCGCTCGCGGCCGCGGAAGCGGCCAGCTCGGCGAGCGCCAGCTCGTCGCTGACCTCCCGCATCAGCTCGGACATGCGCACGTCCAGCGCGTCACAGATCGCCGAGAGCAGCTCGGAGGATGCCTCCTTCTGCCCCCTCTCGACCTCGGACAAATAGCCGAGCGACACCCGAGCGGAGGACGAGACCTCGCGCAGGGTTCGGCCCTGGCGCTGACGCTGTCGGCGCAGAACGTCACCCAGCAGGCGACGAAGCAGAATCATCGCTGGCTCCCTCCTCGGACCTCGGATCCGGATCCTTCTCGCCCCACCGTACCGCCTCGGGCCGCGGCCGTGCCGGGCGCAAGTACGTGTTCACTCAGGGCTGCAAACATCCATTCCCCCCGTGTTGTTCCGTATCCTGTGCCCGCGCATTTTCTGTCAGTTCGCTCAACAACAGTGCGAGCACCGCGTCAATGGTGTCCCGGCGGATCCGCTCACGATCCCCGGTGAGCGCCAGCCGGCGCACCTCGCCGGCACCGTCCGGCCCCTGCACCGCGACGAAGACGGTCCCCACCGGCTGCCCGTCCTGCGGGTCCGGTCCGGCGACGCCCGTGGTGGCGATGCCCCAGTCGGCGCCCAGCGCCCGCCGCACCCCGGCCGCCATCTGGCGGGCGACCTCGCCGTCCACGGCCCCGCGGGCGGCCAGCAGCGCGCCGTCGACGCCCAGTATGTCCTGCTTGATGTCGGTCGCGTACGCGGTGATCGAGCCGCGCAGCGACCGCGAGGCCCCGGGGACCGCGGTCAGCGTGCCGGCCACCAGGCCGCCGGTCAGTGACTCCGCCACGGCCAGGCTCTGCCCCCGTCCGGCGAGCAGCTCCAGCGCCCCGGCCGCGGCAGAACCCGGCCCGGTCACCGGGCGGTGTCCTGTTCGGCCCGGGCGGCCCGCTCACGCGCCAGCCCGGCCCGGCGCAGCACGACGGCCTGCCGGACGTAGTCGAGTCCGGTCGCGACGGTCAGCACCACGGCCGCCGCCATCACCCACCAGCGGAAGGTCGCCAGGGGCCCGGTCAGTACCAGGACGTACATCCCGACCGCGGTGCCCTGCGCCAATGTCTTGATCTTGCCGCCGCGACTGGCCGGAATCACACCATGCTTGATCACCCAGAAGCGCATCAGCGTGATGCCGAGCTCACGGAAGAGGATCACGCCCGTCACCCACCAGGGCAGATCCCCCAGCACCGACAGGCAGATCAGCGCGGCGCCCATGATCGCCTTGTCCGCGATCGGGTCGGCGATCTTGCCGAAGTCGGTGACCAGGTTGTACGTGCGCGCCAGATGCCCGTCGAAGACATCGGTGATCATGGCGATCGCGAAGGCGGCCCAGGCGAAGGCCCGCCAGGCCCGATCGGTCCCGTTGTCGTGCATCAGCAGCAGCACGAAGGCGGGGACCAGCACCAGCCGCAGCATGGTCAGGACGTTGGCGATGTTCCACAGCCCGGCCGGCCGGACGGCCGGCGCCGTGCGCGGGCCACCAGCTGCGGAAGCCGGGACTCCGGTCATCTGGCCGCCTCCTCGGTACACGACGTGCCGTCCACCGACAGCACCTCCGCCACCAGGTCCACGCCCTCGCTCGCCACCACCTTTGCTTCGACCATACGACCGGGCGACAGCTCCTGGCCGGTCGAGAGCAGGGTGACACCGTCGGTCTCCGGCGCCTGGTGCGCGGCCCGCCCGACGAGACCGTCCTCCTCGTCGTCACGGTCGACCAGCACCCGCACCGTCTCGCCGATCCGCTCCTCGGCGCGCTGCGCGGTGAGCTCCTCGGCCAGCCGCGACACCCGCGCCAGCCGCTCGGCGACCTCGTCCGGATCGAGCTTGTTCTCGTACGACGCGGCCTCGGTGCCGTCCTCGTCGGAGTAGCCGAAGACGCCGATGGCATCGAGCCGGGCCCCGGTGAGGAAGCGCTCCAGCTCCGCCAGATCGCCCTCGCTCTCCCCGGGGAAGCCCACGATGAAGTTGGACCGGACACCGGCCTGCGGCGCCTTCGTGCGGATCTGCTCGAGCAGCTCCAGGAAGCGGTCGGTGTCGCCGAAGCGCCGCATCGCCCGCAGCACACCGGGCGCCGAGTGCTGGAAGGAAAGATCGAAGTACGGCGCGACCTTGTCGGTCCCGGTCAGGACGTCGATCAGACCCGGTCGCATTTCGGCCGGCTGCAGATAGCTGACCCGGATCCGCTCGATGCCGTCGACGGCCGCCAGCTCGGGCAGCAGCGTCTCCAGCAGGCGGATGTCGCCGAGGTCCTTGCCGTAGGAGGTGTTGTTCTCGGAGACCAGCATGATCTCCTTGACGCCCTGCTCGGCCAGCCAGCGGGTCTCGCCGAGCACGTCGGAGGGCCGGCGGGAGATGAAGGAGCCGCGGAAGGACGGGATGGCGCAGAACGTGCAGCGCCGGTCGCAGCCGGAGGCCAGCTTCACCGAGGCCACCGGGCTGCTGCCGAGCCGGCGGCGCAGCGGGGCGCGCGGCCCGGAGGCGGGCGCGATGCCCTCCGGCAGGTCCTCGGGCGGGGCCGCCGGTGCCTCGGCGGCCTGGGCGTGACCGGGCAGCGCGACCCCGGCGGAGCCCTGCCGCTCGGCCGGGCTGATCGGCAGCAGCTTGCGGCGGTCGCGCGGGGTGTGCGAGGCGTGGACGCCGCCGCTGAGGATGGTCTGCAGCCGGTCGGAGATGTCGGAGTAGTCGTCGAAGCCGAGCACGCCGTCGGCCTCGGGCAGCGCCTCGGCGAGCTCCTTGCCGTAGCGCTCGGCCATGCAGCCGACGGCGACCACGGCCTGGGTTCTGCCGTGGTCCTTCAGATCATTGGCTTCCAGCAGGGCGTCGACGGAGTCCTTCTTGGCGGCCTCGACGAACCCGCAGGTGTTGACGACGGCGACATCGGCATCGGCGGCTTCCTCGACCAGCTCCCAGCCGTCCGCCGCCAGGCGGCCTGCGAGCTCCTCCGAGTCCACCTCGTTACGGGCGCAGCCAAGGGTGACAAGGGCGACGGTACGGCGTTCGGGCATAGGGCTCAGCCTACTTCGTCCCGGACACCCCCTTCGCGCGCAGGTCTCCGCCGCCGGGCCCGGGGGCCCCGGGCCGGGCGGCGGACGCGCTCGGGAACGCGGCGCTCAGCCCGCCTGGGGGTCCCCCGGCGTGTAGCTGAGCCGCTCGACGGGCCCCTTCTCACCGATCTGCTTGACCTCTTTGCCGTTGACGTACAGCTGTACGACCGGCGCATTGCCGAGGACCAGGTCGATCCGCTTCTTGTCGGTGATCGTCTTGGACTCGCCCTGCTTGAGCAGGCTGTCCTCCAGCAGCTTGCCGTTGGCGTCCTTCGCGGAGACCCAGCTCTGGCCGTCCTTGGCGGTGACCTTGATCGTCACCTTGTCCTTCGGCAGCCCGGCGACCGCGCTGTCGGACGGCTCCGGCAGCGGCGGCTTGATCGTCGAGGGATGGCGGGTGGGCGCCGGCGCGGGCTTGGCGTGCGAATCGGAGGCGATCGGGCTGTTGTCGCTCTTGTCGCCGCCGGTGAAGAGCGTGAAGCCGGCGAAACCGACCACGGCGACGATCGCCGCGACCATCGCCGCCGTCCAGTTCGGGCGGCGCGGCTCGGAGCGGATCCTGTCGGCCTCGTAGATCGGGGCGGCCAGATCGGTCGGCGTCGGCCGGCCGCCGTGCTCGGCGTCGAAATGCGCGATCAGCGGGCCGGGGTCGAGCGAGACGGCGCGGGCGAGCGCTCTGATGTGCCCCCGGGCGTAGACGTCACCGCCGCAGCGCGAGAAGTCGTCCTGCTCGATCGCGTGCACGATGGGGATGCGCACCCGTGTCGTCGTACTGACCTCTTCGACGGTCAGTCCCGCGGCGATACGGGCCTGCTGGAGGGCGCGACCGACGGAAGGCCGGTCTGCTTCGGGGGAGTTGCCGATGGACACGGGCTGCGCCTTTCGAGCGTGTAGCCACCTGCTGGAAGTTCAGTCTAGGGGTGGAGCGAAAGGGTCGGGCAAGCGGGAGAGCCGGGTTTGTACGCCATCGGAACGCCCCGTGGGGTGCCATGCGGGTTGATGATGAAGCATCGCTCCCTCGCCTCCCTCAACTTGACGTGTCGGCAGGAGAAACGGTTGCTTACGCCTCCCGTACGGGTGACCCGGATGTCTGTGCTACTCCGTAGCCTCCCCCCGGATCACCGCCAGCACTCCGTCCAGCTCGTCAGGTTTCACAAGAACGTCACGAGCCTTCGAGCCCTCACTGGGCCCGACGACGTTCCGCGACTCCATCAGGTCCATCAGCCGGCCGGCCTTCGCGAAGCCCACCCGCAGCTTGCGCTGGAGCATCGACGTCGACCCGAACTGGGTGGAAACCACCAGCTCAGCGGCCTGGCACAGCAGGTCGAGGTCATCGCCGATGTCCTCGTCGATCTCCTTCTTCTGCTTGCTGCCCACCGTGACGTCGTCCCGGAAGACCGGGGCCATCTGGTCCTTGCAGTGCTGGACCACGGCGTGGACCTCGGCCTCGGTGACGAACGCGCCCTGCATACGGGTCGGCTTGTTCGCTCCCATCGGCAGGAACAGCCCGTCGCCCTTGCCGATCAGCTTCTCGGCGCCCGGCTGGTCGAGGATGACCCGGCTGTCGGCCAGTGAGGACGTGGCGAACGCGAGCCGGGAGGGCACATTGGCCTTGATCAGGCCGGTCACGACGTCGACGGACGGCCGCTGGGTGGCGAGCACCAGATGGATGCCGGCGGCCCGGGCGAGCTGGGTGATACGGACGATGGAGTCCTCCACGTCGCGCGGCGCGACCATCATCAGGTCGGCCAGCTCGTCGACGATCACCAGCAGGTACGGGTAGGGCGCCAGCTCCCGCTCGCTGCCCTCGGGCGAACTGATCCTGCCGTCCCGCACCGCCTCGTTGAAGTCGTCGATGTGCCGGAAACCGTAGGCCGCCAGGTCGTCGTAGCGCAGGTCCATCTCGCGCACCACCCACTGCAGCGCCTCGGCGGCCCGCTTCGGGTTGGTGATGATCGGCGTGATCAGGTGCGGGATGCCCTCGTAGGCGGTCAGCTCGACGCGCTTGGGGTCGACCAGCACCATCCGGACGTCCTCCGGGGTGGCGCGCATCATCACCGAGGTGATCAGGCAGTTGATGCAGGACGACTTGCCGGAGCCGGTGGCGCCGGCGACCAGCATGTGCGGCATCTTCGCCAGCGAGTGCATGACGTACCCGCCCTCGACGTCCTTGCCGAAGGCCACCAGCATCGGGTCGTCGTCCTCGGCGGAGTCCGCGAGCCGCAGCACGTCGCCGAGGTTGACCATCTCGCGGTCGGTGTTGGGGATCTCGATGCCGACCGCGGACTTGCCCGGGATCGGGCTGATGATCCGGACGTCGGGACTGGCCACCGCGTACGCGATGTTCTTCGCCAGCGCGGTGATCTTCTCGACCTTGACGGCCGGGCCCAGCTCGACCTCGTAGCGGGTGACCGTCGGGCCGCGGGTGAATCCGGTGACCGCGGCGTCGACCTTGAATTCCTGGAAGACCGTGGTCAGCGCGGCCACTATGGCGTCGTTCGCGGCACTGCGGGTCTTGCCCGGCCCGCCCCGGGAGAGCAGGTCCAGCGACGGCAGCGCGTAGGTGATGTCCCCGGACAGCTGGAGCTGCTCGGCGCGCGGCGGCAGCTCGCCGGACGGCTCGGGCGGGGCCTTGGTGAAGTCCGGCACGGACGCGGTGGACGGCTCCTCGGCGGGTGCCGGCTCCGGCTTCGGCCCGGCGCCGCGGGCCGGCGGAACCGTTCCGCTCTCCCCCGAGGTCTCCGCGCCGTCGTGCTCGCGGTGCTCGGTCGAGATGCCGCTGCTGAGCCCGGCCACGAGCGGGGAGGGCTGGACGCCGTGCAGCACCGCACCGTCCAGCGCCGCGGCGGCCGCGGCGGCCACGTCCACCGCGTCCATCGGCCGGTCCGCGGCAGGCTGTACGGAGCTCCGGCGCGGCCGGCGCCGCTTGGCCAGCGCCGCCTCCTCCATGGCGTCCGGGTCGTCCGGCGCGGACGCCGCGGCGGTACGGCGACGGGCGCCGCGCGCGGGCTGCTCGCGCCAGTCCTCGGCGTACTCCTCGGCCTCGTCGAAGTCCGTCCCGTCGTCCACGGGGTGCACCACGCCCAGCCGCACGCCGAGCGCCCGCAGCCGCTGCGGGATCGCGTTGACCGGGGTCGCGGTGACCACCAGCAGCCCGAAGACGGTCAGCAGCGCCAGCAGCGCCACGGCCAGGGTCTGCCCGACGGTGAAGATCAGCGGCTTGGAGGCGACCCACCCGAGGTAGCCGCCGGCGTCCTGTATCGCGGCGAAGCCGTCGCCGCGCCCCGGTGAGCCGCAGGCCATCGCGACCTGCCCGAGGACGCCGACGACCAGCGCCGACAGCCCGATGACGATCCGTCCGTTGGCCTCCGGCTGCTCCGGGTGCCGGATGAGCCGCACCGCGATGCCGCCGAGCAGTATCGGGACGACCAGGTCGAGGCGGCCGAACGCGCCGGTCACCAGCAGCTCGACGAGGTCGCCGACCGGACCGGAGAGGTTGGACCAGGTGCCGGCCGCGATGACCAGTGCCAGACCGAGCAGGCCGAGCGCCAGGCCGTCCTTGCGGTGCGCCGGGTCGAGGTTCTTCGCGCCGCGGCCCATGCCGCGGAAGACCGCTCCGATGGCGTGGGCGATCCCCAGCCAGCAGGCACGGACCAGGCGGTACACCCCACCGGTCGGGGACGGTGCCGGTCTGGGCGGGGCCTTCTTGGCGGGCGCCTTCCTGGCCGGTGCCTTCTTGGCCGGGGATTTCTTGGCCGGGGCCTTCTTCGCCGTGGCCTTCTTGGCGGGCGGTTTCCCGGGCGCCTTCTTCGCTGCGGTCTTCTTGGCCGCGCCCCCGGATTGTCCGGCGCGCTGCTTCGAGGGGCCCGCCGTGCTCTGGGTTCCCTTGCCGGACGTACGTGAGGCCATGGCGACGAGATTACAGGCGATCGCGGGCATGACACGAGCGCACGGCCCTTCACCCATCCGTGTCGCACGCCCGTCTCATGAAGGGGCGTCAGCCGGCCGGCGGCCGCCCCGCGCTCACCCCGCGGGGGTTCCGGCCCCAGGCTCCAGGGCGTCCAGCGCCCGGCGCAGCCCGGTGAGTTTGCGCTCCAGATGGGCCGCGGTGGCCACCGCCGCGGCGTCCGCGGTCTCGTCCAGCTGCTTGGACAGCGCCTCCGCCTGCTCCTCGACCGCCGCCAGCCGCGCGGACAGCTCGGCGAGCAGCCCCGCGGACTCCCTCGCCTCGTCGGCGCTGGGCCGGCCGCCCTCCAGCTGCAGCCTCAGCAGGGAGGCCTGCTCACGCAGTTGGCAGTTCTTCATGTACAGCTCGACGAAGACCGAGACCTTCGCGCGCAGCACCCACGGATCGAACGGCTTGGAGATGTAGTCCACCGCGCCGGCCGCGTAGCCGCGGAAGGTGTGGTGCGGGCCGTGGTTGATGGCCGTGAGGAAGATGATGGGGATGTCACGGGTGCGCTCACGCCGCTTGATGTGCGCGGCGGTCTCGAAGCCGTCCATGCCCGGCATCTGCACATCGAGCAGAATCACCGCGAAATCGTCCGTGAGCAGTGCTTTGAGCGCTTCCTCCCCGGACGATGCCCGCACCAGTGTCTGATCGAGCGCGGAGAGGATCGCCTCCAGCGCCAGCAGATTCTCCGGCCGGTCATCGACCAGGAGGATCTTGGCCTTCTGCACCATGGCCCGTCCTCCTCGCCCCGGCAGTGAACCGGACGCCGCCCCAGGGGACGACTCCGTCATGCCGCCCGTCCTTGTGCCGGTCATGGTAGCTGCACCCCGCCTGTCGCCACACCCTGTCACCGCGATGTCACTGTGCACGTAGCAGAAACGCGGACAGAGACGAGAAGGTTCCCCGGATCCGGGGCCTCCACACGTCCGCCGCCACACTCCGTCAGCACGCGATGATCCTCATTCCGGGTCCATACTGGACGCCCCTCACTCCGCGCGCATCCATTGCTCCATGACCGACAGCAGATGGTCGGTGTCGACCGGCTTGGTCACGTAGTCGGAGGCCCCGGAGTCGATGCTCTTCTCCCGGTCGCCCTTCATGGCCTTCGCGGTCAGCGCGATGATGGGCAGCCCGGCGAACTGCGGCATCCGGCGGATCGCCGCGGTGGTCGCGTAGCCGTCCATCTCCGGCATCATGATGTCCATCAGGACCAGCACGATGTCGTCGTGCTGCTCCAGGACCTCGATGCCCTCCCGGCCGTTCTCCGCGTACAGCACCGACAGCCCGTGCTGTTCGAGGACGCTGGTGAGCGCGAAGACGTTGCGGATGTCGTCGTCGACGATCAGCACCTTCTCGCCGTGGAAGCCGCCCTCGAAGCCCGGCTCGACGAGGTCCTGGCCGTTGCCCAGCCAGGGCTCCTCGGCGGCCTGCCGCTCCGGCTGCGCGGGCGCCTGCGGGGCCGGCTGCGGCGGGCCGGACGGCTGCTGGCCGGGCAGCGCGAACCGCCGCTGGGACCCGGAAATCGCCCGCCGGCGGCGCCGGTTGAGGCTTCCGCCGCCCACCTCCCGGCGCGGCGGCTCCTCCGCCTCCTGGGCCCCGGCCTCCGTCTCGCGCGCCTCCGCGTCCATCGCCAGCCCGCCGGCGACCAGTTGCGGGTAGCCCTGCGGCGGCAGCCCGCCCGGGTTGTGCGGCAGGTAGAGCGTGAAGGTGGAGCCGCGGTTGGGCTCGCTCTGGGCGTGGATCTCGCCGCCCAGCAGGCGGGCGATCTCCCGGCTGATGGACAGGCCCAGACCCGTACCGCCGTACTTGCGGCTGGTCGTGCCGTCCGCCTGCTTGAACGCCTCGAAGATGACCCGCATCTTGCTGGACGCGATGCCGATGCCGGTGTCGGTCACGGAGAACGCGATCATCTCGGCGTCCGGGTCGCGCAGCGAACCGTGTTCCAGCAGCTGTTCGCGGATGGCCACCGGGACGTCCGCGCCGGCCGGCCGGATGACCAGCTCGACCGCGCCGGTGTCGGTGAACTTCACCGCGTTGGACAGCAGGTTGCGCAGCACCTGCAGCAGCCGCTGCTCGTCGGTGTGCAGGGTGGCCGGCAGCTCCGGCGAGACCCGTACGGAGAAGTCGAGTCCCTTCTCCGCGGTCAGCGGCCGGAAGGTGGCCTCGACGTAGTCGACGAGCTGGACCAGCGCGATCCGGGTCGGGCTGACGTCCATCTTGCCGGCCTCGACCTTCGACAGGTCCAGGATGTCGTTGATCAGCTGGAGCAGGTCGCTGCCCGCGCCGTGGATCGTCTCGGAGAACTCGACCTGCTTCGGGGAGAGGTTCCCCTCGGCGTTGTCGGCCAGCAACTTGGCCAGGATGAGCAGCGAGTTGAGCGGCGTGCGCAGCTCGTGCGACATGTTGGCCAGGAATTCCGACTTGTAGCGCATCGAGACCGCGAGCTGTTCGGCGCGCTCCTCCAGGACCTGCCGGGCCTCCTCGATCTCGGTGTTCTTCACCTCGATGTCGCGGTTCTGCGCCCGCAGCTGCTCGGCCTTCTCCTCCAGTTCGGAGTTGGACAGCTCCAGCGCCTTCTGCCGGCTCTCCAACTCGCCCGAGCGCTCCTTGAGTTGCTCGGTCAGCTCCTGCGACTGCTTGAGCAGCACCTCGGTCTTGGTGTTGACCGAGATGGTGTTGACGCTCGTCGCGATCATCTCGGCGATCTGGCTGAGGAAGTCCTTCTGGATCTGGGTGAACGGCTGGAACGACGCCAGCTCGATCACGCCGAGCACCTTGTCCTCGAACAGGACCGGCAGCACGATCACGTTCGCCGGCGGCGCCTCGCCCAGCCCGGAGGCGATCTTGAGGTAGCCGGAGGGCACGTTCTCCACGAGGATCGTGCGCTTCTCCTCGGCGGCCGTGCCGATCAGCGTCTCACCGGGCTTGAAGGTGGTGGGCATGTTGCCCCCGGTGTAGCCGTACGAGCCCATCAGCCGCAGCTCGTACTCGCCCGACTCGCCGCCGTCCGCGCCGATCTCCTGGCTGTCCGGCTGCGCCGCCAGGAAGAACGCGCCGTGCTGCGCGGAGACCGCGGGCGACAGCTCGCTCATGATGAGCGTGGCGACGTCCTTGAGGTCGCGCCGGCCCTGCATCAGACCGGAGATCCGGGCGAGGTTGCCCTTGAGCCAGTCCTGCTCCTCGTTGGCGAGGGTGGTCTCGCGGAGCGTGGCGATCATGGTGTTGACGTTGTCCTGGAGCTCCAGGATCTCGCCGGCCGCGTCCACGTCGATCCGGACGTTGTGATCGCCGAGGGTGACCGCCGCGGCGACCGCGGCGATGGCGCGCACCTGCCGGGTGAGGTTTCCGGCCATCTCGTTCACCGATTCGGTCAGGTCCCGCCAGGTGCCGGCCACGCCCCGCACCTGCGCCTGACCGCCCAGCTGGCCCTCCGTACCCACCTCGCGGGCCACTCTGGTGACCTGCTCGGCGAAGGACGACAGCTGGTCGACCATGGTGTTGATGGTGGTCTTCAGCGCGAGGATCTCGCCGCGCGCGTCGATGTCGATCTTCTTGGTCAGATCACCCTTGGCGATGGCGGTGGTGACCATCGCGATGTTGCGGACCTGGCCGGTCAGGTTGTTGGCCATGGAGTTCACGGACTCGGTGAGGTCCTTCCACGTCCCGGCGACGCCGGGGACGCGGGCCTGACCGCCCAGAATGCCGTCGGTGCCCACCTCGCGGGCCACCCGCGTGACCTCGTCGGCGAACGACGACAGCGTCGTGACCATCGTGTTGACCGTGTCGGCGAGCTGCGCGACCTCGCCGCGCGCCTCGACCGTGACCTTCTTCGTCAGGTCGCCGTTGGCGACCGCCGCGGAGACCTGCGAGATGTTCCGCACCTGGATGGTCAGGTTGTTGGCCATCAGGTTGACGTTGTCGCTGAGGTCCTTCCAGATGCCGGTGACGCCCGGAACCCTTGCCTGGCCGCCCAGTTGACCCTCCGTACCGACCTCACGGGCGACCCGGGTCACCTGCTCGGCGAACAGCGACAGCTGGTCGACCATCGTGTTGACGGTCGTGACCAGTTCGAGGATCTCGCCCTTGGCGTCGACGGTGATCTTCTTCGACAGGTCGCCGCGGGCGACCGCGGTCGTCACCTCGCCGATGTTGCGCACCTGCGACGTCAGGTTGTTCGCCATGAAGTTGACGGACTGGGTGAGGTCCTTCCAGGTGCCGCTGACGCCCTGCACCTCGGCCTGACCGCCCAGGATGCCCTCGGTGCCCACCTCGCGGGCGACCCGGGTGACCTGCTCCGCGAAGGAGGAGAGCTGGTCGACCATGGTGTTGAGGGTGTTCTTCAGCTCCAGGATCTCGCCCCGGGCGTCCACGTCGATCTTCTGGGACAGGTCACCGCGCGCGACGGCCGTGGCGACCTGGGCGATGTTGCGGACCTGGGCCGTGAGGTTGCCGGCCATGCCGTTCACCGAGTCGGTCAGATCGCGCCAGACGCCGGCCACGCCGGGCACCTGCGCCTGACCGCCCAGCCGGCCGTCCGTACCGACCTCCCGGGCGACCCGGGTGACCTGCTCGGCGAACGCGGAGAGCTGGTCGACCATCGTGTTGATGGTGCTCTTCAGCTCCAGGATCTCGCCGCGCGCGTCCACGTCGATCTTCTGCGACAGGTCACCGCGCGCCACCGCCGTCGTCACCTGGGCGATCTGCCGCACCTGCGAGGTGAGGTTCCCCGCCATGAAGTTGACGGAGTCGGTCAGTTCCTTCCAGGTGCCGCTGACGCCGTCCACCCTGGCCTGACCGCCCAGCCGGCCCTCCGTACCCACGTCCCTGGCCATCCGCGTGACCTGGTCGGCGAACGACGACAGCTGATCCACCATGGTGTTCACGGTGTTCTTCAGCTGGAGCATCTCGCCGGAGACGTCGACGGTGACCTTCTGCGACAGATCGCCGTTGGCGACCGCCGTCGTCACCTGCGCGATGTTGCGCACCTGACCGGTGAGGTTGCGGAACGCGGTGTTGACGGAGTCGGTGAGGTCCTTCCATGTCCCCGCCGCCCCGGGCACCGCCGCCTGGCCGCCGAGCTCACCCTCGACGCCGATCTCCCGCGCCACCCGCGTCACTTCGGCACCGAACGCGGAGAGCTGGTCCACCATCGTGTTGACGGTGTTCTTCAACTCCAGCATTTCCCCGGCCACATCGACGGTGACCTTCTGCGACAGGTCGCCGTTGGCGACCGCCGTCGTCACCTGCGCGATGTCCCGCACCTGAGCCGTCAGGTTGCGGAAGGCGTTGTTCACCGAATCGGTGAGGTCCTTCCACGTGCCCGCCGCACCCGGCACCTGCGCCTGCCCGCCGAGCTGCCCCTCGGCGCCGACCTCGTTGGCCACCCGCGTCACTTCGTCCGCGAAGGTCCGCAGCGTTTCGGTCATGGTGTTGATCGTGTCGGCGAGCTGGGCGACCTCGCCACGTGCGCTGACCGTCACCTTCTGCGACAGGTCGCCATTGGCGACGGCCGTGGTGACCTGGGCGATCCCGCGCACCTGAGCGGTGAGGTTGCCGGCCATGAGATTGACCGAATCCGTCAGGTCCTTCCACACCCCGGCCACACCGGGGACCTGGGCCTGACCGCCGAGCTCGCCCTCCGTACCGACCTCGCGGGCGACCCGGGTCACCTCGGAGGCGAACGACGAGAGCTGGTCCACCATCGTGTTGACGGTGTTCTTCAGCTCCAGCATCTCGCCGGCGACATGGACGGTCACCTTGCGCGACAGATCGCCCTTGGCGACCGCCGTGGTGACCAGCGCGATGTCCCGGACCTGTGCGGTCAGCCGGGACGCCATGGTGTTGACGGATTCCGTGAGGTCCTTCCACGAACCCGACATTCCGCGCACCCGGGCCTGGCCGCCGAGCTTGCCCTCCGTACCGACCTCACTGGCCACCCGCGTGACCTCGTCGGTGAACGCGGAGAGCTGGTCCACCAGCCCGTTGACCGTCCGGCCGACCTTCAAGAATTCACCGCGCAGGGGATGCTCCGAAGAACTGTCCGAACTGCGCGAGCGGAGATCCATCCGCTGTTCCAGATCGCCCTCGGACACCGCCGAGAGCACCCGGCCGACCTCGGAAACCGGCCGCACCAGGTCGTCGACCAGCGCGTTCGAGGCGTCGATGGCCGCGGCCCAGGAGCCTTCGGCGGCGCCGACCTCCAGCCGCTCGGTGAGTTTTCCCTCACGTCCGACGACCCGGCGCACCCGCGCCAGCTCGCCGGTCAGATGCAGATTGCGGTCCGCAACCTCGTTGAAGACCGCCGCGATCTCCGACATGACGCCGTCGCCGGAAACCGTCAGCCGCTTGCGGAAGTTCCCGTCCCGCATGGCGACCAGAGCGACCAACAGCCGATTCAGCGCAGCCGTATCCACCTCGGTCGTCCCGTTGCTCCGGGATCGTCCGCCTTTCGCGCGCGTGCTTGCGCCCCGCGCCGCTGCGCCAGACTCCACCGTGTCCCTCCCGCAGGGTCGACCGTTCTACCCGGGCTTTCTCTTGATACTTGCCCAGTGTTTCACCATGGCCCAACCAGGCCATAACAGTTCGGCAGCATCGCACACCGTCCCACGGCACGATTGGGGCGGAAACACACGTGACCGGCATCCTCGGCCGCGGCGAAGGTAAGTAACCTGGCATACGGCTGTCCACCGGCCCCGTGACCTCGCGTACGGGCGGTGGCACGAGCAGACCAGGTTTTTCCGGAGGGGCGCCGCGACCATGGGGGAGCAGATCACCGACACACGCATGAGGAGACCAGTGATCACCGCGCGGGCCGCCGCAACCTTCGAACCGGTCGGGCGCTCGGTCGCCACCGCCCGTGCGTTCGTCCGTGACACCCTCCAGGGCTGGGGCTGCGCCGACATCATCGACGACGCCGTCGTCCTCACCAGCGAGCTGGTCACCAACGCCGTCGTGCACGCCGGCACCGCCGCGGACGTCCTGTGTCAGCGCAACGACGTCGGTGTGAAGATTTCCGTCGCCGACCGTTACCCCGAACGTGAAATTCCGCTCCAGAACGCCGGCCAGGTCATCGTCCACCCGGACCGCGAGGGCGGCCGCGGCCTGCTCCTGTGCGGCGCCCTGGCCGCCCGATGGGGCGTCGAATACAGCGCCGCCCAGAAATACGTCTGGTTCCAGCTCGACCTCCCCGAGCGCCCCGCCGGCACCCGCTCCGCCGGCCCCGCCCTCCCCGTCGACGCCCTCCCGGTCACCGACAGCCGGGTCCGCGTCGCGGTGATCCAGATCGACCGCGGCGGCTGCATCAGCTTCTGGAACGAGGACGCCCAGAACCTCTTCGCCTACGACCCCGAACAGGTCATCGGCAAACCCCTCACCGACTTCGCCGCCTGGCCGCACACCCCCGGCACCGGCACCGGCATCGCCGAGGCACTCCAGCTCTCCCGCTGGGAGGGCTCCTACGGCATGCGCGGCGCCGACGGCCGGGTCGTCCCGGTCTACGCCTCCCACCTGCGCGTCCGCGACGCCGACGGCGAGGCCTCCACGGTCTGCCTGCTGGTCCGCGACCACGAACGCGCGATCCTCCAGAGCCCGCAGCGCGCCCCCGCCGGCGACACCACCCCACAGCCCGGCCAGGCCGCCCCGTCGGCGGCCCACCCCGCCGACCCGTTCGAGGTCTTCATCGGCTCCCCGGCCCCCGACGACCTCGACGGCCTGCTCCAGCGCACCGTCGAACGCGCCCGCGACATGCTCGACGGCGACGCCGCCTACCTCCTCCTCGCCACCGACGACGAGACCGAACTCGAGGTCCGCGCCTCCACCGGCCTGCCCTCCGCCCGCCAGCGCTTCGCCCGCGTCCCCGTCGAGGCCGGCTCCGGACGCTACGGCTCCGCCCGGATGCCCGCCGTCCACGAGGACCTCACCGCCGTCCCCGGCGCCGTCCCCCTGCTCAGCGGCACGGGCATGCGCTCCGTCGTCACCGTCCCCCTCAAGGTCGAAGGACGGCTGACCGGCTCCCTCGGCGTGGCCGCCGAGAACCCCGGCCGCTACACCAACGAAGAGGCCCTCCGCCTCCAGTTCGCCGCCGACCGGATCGCCCTCGCCGTCGAACGCGCCCGCCTGACCGAGCTCGAAAAGCTCCGCCGCGGTTCGCTGTCCTTCCTCGTCGAGGCGTCCGACCTCCTGGCCGGCACCCTCGACCGCGACCAGACCCTGGCCCTGATGGCCCAGATGACGGTCCCCACCCTCGCCACGTGGTGCGCGGTCTACACCGTCGCCGACCAGGCCTCCGAACCCGAGCTGTCGTACGTCCTGCACGAGGACGAGGACCGCATCGACGGACTGAAGACCCTCCTGATGAAGGTCGACCCGCCCGAGCCGGTCCCCACCCCCGGCGCCCGCGTCTGGACCGCCCCCAGCGACGCCGCCCACGACGCCGCGCTGCGCACCTCCATGCGCAGCCTGGGCCTGGGCAACGCCGCCCGCCCCTCCAGCGGCCCCGGCGCCACCCTCGCCACCGCCTCCGCGGTCGGCGGCGAGACCGTCGTGCTGCCCCTCGTCGCCCGTAACCGCGTGATCGGCATGCTCACCCTCGGCAAGCCCACCGAGGAGCACTTCCGCCAGGAGATCCTCGAACTCGCCGAGGACCTCTCCCGCCGAGCCGCCCTCGCCCTGGACAACGCCCGCCTCTACTCCGAGCGCACGGCCATCAGCCAGTCCCTCCAGCGCAGCCTGCTCCCCCCGGAGCTGCCCGACATCGCCGGCGTCGAGGTCGAGGTCATCTACCGCGCGGCCGGCGAGGGCAACGAGGTCGGCGGCGACTTCTACGACCTCTTCCCGATCCGCGACGGCGCCTACGGCTTCGCCATCGGCGACGTCTGCGGCACCGGCCCGGAAGCCGCCGCCGTCACCGGCCTCGCCCGGCACGCCCTCCGCCTGCTCGCCCGCGAGGGCTTCGGCGGCCCCGCCGTCCTGGAGCGGCTCAACGCCGCGATCCTCGACGAAGGAGCCCGCAGCCGCTTCCTGACCCTCCTTTACGGCGAGCTCTGGCCCCAGGACGACGGCAGCGCCCTCCTCAAGGTCGTCTGCGCCGGCCACCCCCTGCCGCTCCGGCTGCGCCAGGACGGCACGGTCGAACCGGCCGCCGAACCCCAGCCCCTGCTGGGCGTCATGGACGACCTCGAGCTCTACGAGCAGACCGTCACCCTCGACCCTGGCGACGTCCTGCTGTGCGTCACCGACGGCGTCACGGAACGCCGCGAGGGCGCCCGCATGCTCGGCGACGACGGTCTCACCGACGTCCTGACGACCTGCACCGGCCTGACCGCCGGCGCCGTCGCCGCCCGCGTCCTGCGCGCCGTGGAACGCTTCGCCGCCGAACCGGCCTCCGACGACATGGCCATCCTCGCCATGCGCGTCCCCGAGCCCCAGCCCCAGGCCGGCTGACCCCGGGGCGGGCCACCGCCGCTGTGACCCGCCCCACACCCCCACGGTCGCCCGCCCAGGGCCACCAGCGACCTTGCGCGCGGTGCAGTACACCCCTGACCGCCCTGCACTGGAGTCCTCCCCCGGGCCCGCGCACGATCGGCCCATGACCACCACCGGGGATCAACTCGCCGCCATCAGCCAGACCGGCTCCACCGTCACCTTCTTCGCCGCCACCGGCCATGAGCTGCTCGACGTCCTCGACGTACCCCCGCAACCCCACGAACTCTGCTTCGACCCGGACCACCGGCTGCTGTACTGCACCAGCACCTACCGCTCGGGCTACTACGACGCCAACGAAGGCCGCTCCCACGAGCTCACCGTCATCGACGTGGACACCCACACCGTCGTCACGACCCTCGACCTCCGCCCCGACCACGGCCCGCACGGCCTGGCCCTGGACCGCCGCCGGTGCCGCCTCTACGTCAGCGTCGAGGCCACCGACACCGAGCCCGGCGGCGTGGTGATCCTCGACACCCGCACCCACGCCCGCCTCGGCCGCATCCCCGCCATGGCACCCGGCCCGCACTGGCTCGCCCTCACCCCCGACGGCCGGCGCGGCTACACCACCAACAAGGAGGCCCCGTTCGTCTCCGTCCTCGACCTCGACCGCGGCGTCTTCATCGACCGCATCCCGGTCCCCGGCAGCGAGGGCCTGGCCCTCACCCCCGACGGCCGCCACCTGATCGTCGCGACCCCCAAGGCCGACGCCACCCCCCGGAACCCGGCCGAGCCGACCCTCCACATCATCGACACCACCACCGACGAAACCGTGCGCACCCTGCCCACCAAGGGCCACGTCGTGCCCGTCCACGTCACCACCGACGGCACGCTGCTCACCGGCGCCCTACGCCCGGCCCCCGAGCCCGGCATCCTCACCGTCCACGCTCCGCAAACCTTCACCCCGATCGGCGAGGTCGAGGTGGGCCGCTTCCCCCTCACCGTGACCTCCTCCCCCGACGGCCGCCACGCCTACGTCTCCGGAAACGCCTCCAGCACCATCACCGTCATCGACCTGCGCAGCCTGCGGACGGTGGCCATTCTCGCCCCCGAGCGCACCGGAATTTCCGGCGCCCACGGCCTGGCCTATATCGAGGCCGCACAGAACTGAGCACGATCTGAGGCCCCCTCACCCGCCGCCACATACGACAAAGGCCCCCGCCATGAGGCGGGGGCCTTTGTCTCTTGAGCCCCAATACGGAATCGAACCGTAGACCTTCTCCTTACCATGGAGACGCTCTGCCGACTGAGCTATTGGGGCCGGCAACAGAAAGAATATTACCCCAACTCCGCGGCGTTCACGAACCATCCCCGGCCCGCTGCGGCTCACTGCTAAAAAGCCGGCTGCAGCAATCCCCCCAGCGCATTGCAGGCACTGACCATCTTCTGCAGCTCCCGCCGCGACATCCCGGCGTGCACCGGCAGCGCCAGGGTCTCGTCCACCGCCCGCTCGGTCTCCGGCAGGAACACGTCCCGCCGCAACCCCGGCAGCCGGTACACCGGCGCCTGCACCGGCACCCGGCACCCAACCCCCTTGGCCCGCAAGGTCCGTGCAAAGGCGTCCCGGTCCGGCCGGCCGTTCCCCGACACCCGCACCACGTACTGCGCGTACAGATGCCCCGACGCCGGCGCCGGCGTTCGGACCCCGCTGAGCCGGTCGTCCAGATACGCCGCATGCGCCCGCCGCAGCTCCGTACCCGCCGGATCCGCCCCGGCCTCGTCCTCCACCAGCACCAACAGCCCGTGCCGCTGCGCCACTTCACGCAGCCGTCCGACATCCGCCGGCCGCCCGAACTTGTGGACCGCGACGACCGCCACCGTCTGACCGGACACCACGTCGGCCACCGACGCCGGGTCCAGGCAGTAGCTGTCCGCATCCACCTCGGCGAACACCGGCACCGCACCCAACTCCACGACGGCCCGGGCCACTTCGGCGTTGCCGTACGCCGGCACCACGACCTCATCCCCGGCCCGCACGCCGGCCGACTTGAGCGTTCCCACAGTCCGCATGAGGCGGATCCTTGTCAGATGAGGTGAACGTCGAGTTACGCCCACCACCCGAAAATCGGAACAAAAAAGCTCCGGCCCCTGAACCACGAGGGTTCAGGGACCGGAGCTGAAGAATTGTTCGGCGGCGTCCTACTCTCCCACAGGGTCCCCCCTGCAGTACCATCGGCGCTGAAAGGCTTAGCTTCCGGGTTCGGAATGTAACCGGGCGTTTCCCTAACGCTATGACCACCGAAACACTATGAAGTTAACCAACCGGAATCAAGACTCAACGGTCGTTACTTCAGAACCTACACAGTGGACGCGAGCAACTGAGGACAAGCCCTCGGCCTATTAGTACCAGTCAACTCCACACCTTACGGCGCTTCCATATCTGGCCTATCAACCCAGTCGTCTACTGGGAGCCTTACCCCATCAAGTGGGAGGGAGCCCTCATCTCGAAGCAGGCTTCCCGCTTAGATGCTTTCAGCGGTTATCCTTTCCGAACGTAGCCAACCAGCCATGCCCTTGGCAGAACAACTGGCACACCAGAGGTTCGTCCGTCCCGGTCCTCTCGTACTAGGGACAGCCCTTCTCAAGACTCCTACGCGCACAGCGGATAGGGACCGAACTGTCTCACGACGTTCTAAACCCAGCTCGCGTACCGCTTTAATGGGCGAACAGCCCAACCCTTGGGACCGACTCCAGCCCCAGGATGCGACGAGCCGACATCGAGGTGCCAAACCATCCCGTCGATATGGACTCTTGGGGAAGATCAGCCTGTTATCCCCGGGGTACCTTTTATCCGTTGAGCGACGGCGCTTCCACAAGCCACCGCCGGATCACTAGTCCCTACTTTCGTACCTGCTCGACCCGTCAGTCTCACAGTCAAGCTCCCTTGTGCACTTACACTCAACACCTGATTGCCAACCAGGCTGAGGGAACCTTTGGGCGCCTCCGTTACCCTTTAGGAGGCAACCGCCCCAGTTAAACTACCCACCAGACACTGTCCCTGATCCGGATCACGGACCCAGGTTAGACATCCAGCACGACCAGAGTGGTATTTCAACAATGACTCCACACCAACTGGCGTTGATGCTTCACAGTCTCCCACCTATCCTACACAAGCCGAACCGAACACCAATATCAAGCTATAGTAAAGGTCCCGGGGTCTTTCCGTCCTGCTGCGCGAAACGAGCATCTTTACTCGTAATGCAATTTCACCGGGCCTATGGTTGAGACAGTCGAGAAGTCGTTACGCCATTCGTGCAGGTCGGAACTTACCCGACAAGGAATTTCGCTACCTTAGGATGGTTATAGTTACCACCGCCGTTTACTGGCGCTTAAGTTCTCAGCTTCGCCATGACGAATCATGACTAACCGGTCCCCTTAACGTTCCAGCACCGGGCAGGCGTCAGTCCGTATACATCGCCTTACGGCTTCGCACGGACCTGTGTTTTTAGTAAACAGTCGCTTCTCGCTGGTCTCTGCGGCCACCACCAGCTCAGGAAGAAAATTCCATCACCAGCAATGGCCCCCCTTCTCCCGAAGTTACGGGGGCATTTTGCCGAGTTCCTTAACCATAGTTCACCCGAACGCCTCGGTATTCTCTACCTGACCACCTGAGTCGGTTTAGGGTACGGGCCGCCATGAAACTCGCTAGAGGCTTTTCTCGACAGCATAGGATCATCCACTTCACCACAATCGGCTCGGCATCAGGTCTCAGCCTTAACGTGTGACGGATTTGCCTACCACACGGCCTACACCCTTACCCCGGGACAACCACCGCCCGGGCTGGACTACCTTCCTGCGTCACCCCATCACTCACCTACTACAAGTCTGGTTCGTCGGCTCCACCACTCCCCTACGCTCCGAAGAGCTCAGGGCGGCTTCACGGACTTAGCATCGCCTGATTCAATGTTTGGCGCTTCAAAGCGGGTACCGGAATATCAACCGGTTGTCCATCGACTACGCCTGTCGGCCTCGCCTTAGGTCCCGACTTACCCTGGGCAGATCAGCTTGACCCAGGAACCCTTAGTCAATCGGCGCACACGTTTCCCACGTGTGTATCGCTACTCATGCCTGCATTCTCACTCGTGAACCGTCCACAACTCGTTTCCACGGCTGCTTCACCCGGCACACGACGCTCCCCTACCCATCACAGCAGACGTTGGTCCTAATGCTGCAATGACATGACTTCGGCGGTGTGCTTGAGCCCCGCTACATTGTCGGCGCGGAATCACTTGACCAGTGAGCTATTACGCACTCTTTCAAGGGTGGCTGCTTCTAAGCCAACCTCCTGGTTGTCTCTGCGACTCCACATCCTTTCCCACTTAGCACACGCTTAGGGGCCTTAGTCGATGCTCTGGGCTGTTTCCCTCTCGACCATGGAGCTTATCCCCCACAGTCTCACTGCCGCGCTCTCACTTACCGGCATTCGGAGTTTGGCTAAGGTCAGTAACCCGGTAGGGCCCATCGCCTATCCAGTGCTCTACCTCCGGCAAGAAACACACGACGCTGCACCTAAATGCATTTCGGGGAGAACCAGCTATCACGGAGTTTGATTGGCCTTTCACCCCTAACCACAGGTCATCCCCCAGGTTTTCAACCCTGGTGGGTTCGGTCCTCCACGAAGTCTTACCTCCGCTTCAACCTGCCCATGGCTAGATCACTCCGCTTCGGGTCTTGGGCACGCTACTCAACGCCCTATTCGGACTCGCTTTCGCTACGGCTTCCCCACACGGGTTAACCTCGCAACATACCGCAAACTCGCAGGCTCATTCTTCAAAAGGCACGCAGTCACGACCATGCAGCAAGCTGCATGGCGACGCTCCCACGGCTTGTAGGCACACGGTTTCAGGTACTATTTCACTCCGCTCCCGCGGTACTTTTCACCATTCCCTCACGGTACTATCCGCTATCGGTCACCAGGGAATATTTAGGCTTAACGGGTGGTCCCGCCAGATTCACACGGGATTTCTCGGGCCCCGTGCTACTTGGGTGTCTCTTAAACGAGCCGCTGACGTTTCAGCTACGGGGGTCTTACCCTCTACGCCGGACCTTTCGCATGTCCTTCGCCTACATCAACGGTTTCTGACTCGTCCCACAGCCGGCAGACTGTAGAAAAGAGATCCCACAACCCCAACCACGCAACCCCTGCCGGGTATCACACGTGACTGGTTTGGCCTCATCCAGTTTCGCTCGCCACTACTCCCGGAATCACGGTTGTTTTCTCTTCCTGCGGGTACTGAGATGTTTCACTTCCCCGCGTTCCCTCCACACTGCCTATGTGTTCAGCAGCGGGTGACAGCCCATGACGACTGCCGGGTTTCCCCATTCGGACACCCCCGGATCAAAGCTCGGTTGACAGCTCCCCGGGGCCTATCGCGGCCTCCCACGTCCTTCATCGGTTCCTGGTGCCAAGGCATCCACCGTGCGCCCTTAAAAACTTGGCCACAGATGCTCGCGTCCACTGTGCAGTTCTCAAGCAACGACCAGCCACCCACCACCCCAACCCGAAGGCTGAGTTCACTGGGGCCGGCATCGCGAAGGGCGAGCAACGCTCGCACCCTCAGATACCCAACAGCGTGCCCGACCCGACCAGTTGAAGACTCACGTTCCACGCCGAAGCAGTACTAATGATCCCAACCGACCGTGCCGAGTAGTCAACGTTCCACCCATGAGCAACCAGCATCAGACACTCGCTGATGTACTGGCCTCTGACCCGGACAAGTCCGAGTAAGAAGTGCTCCTTAGAAAGGAGGTGATCCAGCCGCACCTTCCGGTACGGCTACCTTGTTACGACTTCGTCCCAATCGCCAGTCCCACCTTCGACGATTCCCTCCCACAAGGGGTTGGGCCACCGGCTTCGGGTGTTACCGACTTTCGTGACGTGACGGGCGGTGTGTACAAGGCCCGGGAACGTATTCACCGCAGCAATGCTGATCTGCGATTACTAGCAACTCCGACTTCATGGGGTCGAGTTGCAGACCCCAATCCGAACTGAGACCGGCTTTTTGAGATTCGCTCCACCTCGCGGTATCGCAGCTCATTGTACCGGCCATTGTAGCACGTGTGCAGCCCAAGACATAAGGGGCATGATGACTTGACGTCGTCCCCACCTTCCTCCGAGTTGACCCCGGCAGTCTCCTGTGAGTCCCCATCACCCCGAAGGGCATGCTGGCAACACAGAACAAGGGTTGCGCTCGTTGCGGGACTTAACCCAACATCTCACGACACGAGCTGACGACAGCCATGCACCACCTGTACACCGACCACAAGGGGGACCCTGTCTCCAGGGTTTTCCGGCGTATGTCAAGCCTTGGTAAGGTTCTTCGCGTTGCGTCGAATTAAGCCACATGCTCCGCTGCTTGTGCGGGCCCCCGTCAATTCCTTTGAGTTTTAGCCTTGCGGCCGTACTCCCCAGGCGGGGAACTTAATGCGTTAGCTGCGGCACGGACGACGTGGAATGTCGCCCACACCTAGTTCCCAACGTTTACGGCGTGGACTACCAGGGTATCTAATCCTGTTCGCTCCCCACGCTTTCGCTCCTCAGCGTCAGTATCGGCCCAGAGATCCGCCTTCGCCACCGGTGTTCCTCCTGATATCTGCGCATTTCACCGCTACACCAGGAATTCCGATCTCCCCTACCGAACTCTAGCCTGCCCGTATCGAATGCAGACCCGGGGTTAAGCCCCGGGCTTTCACATCCGACGCGACAAGCCGCCTACGAGCTCTTTACGCCCAATAATTCCGGACAACGCTTGCGCCCTACGTATTACCGCGGCTGCTGGCACGTAGTTAGCCGGCGCTTCTTCTGCAGGTACCGTCACTTTCGCTTCTTCCCTGCTGAAAGAGGTTTACAACCCGAAGGCCGTCATCCCTCACGCGGCGTCGCTGCATCAGGCTTTCGCCCATTGTGCAATATTCCCCACTGCTGCCTCCCGTAGGAGTCTGGGCCGTGTCTCAGTCCCAGTGTGGCCGGTCGCCCTCTCAGGCCGGCTACCCGTCGTCGCCTTGGTAGGCCATCACCCCACCAACAAGCTGATAGGCCGCGGGCTCATCCTTCACCGCCGGAGCTTTCCACACGGAGGTCATGCGACCCCGTGTCGTATCCGGTATTAGACCCCGTTTCCAGGGCTTGTCCCAGAGTGAAGGGCAGATTGCCCACGTGTTACTCACCCGTTCGCCACTAATCCCCTCCCGAAGGAGGTTCATCGTTCGACTTGCATGTGTTAAGCACGCCGCCAGCGTTCGTCCTGAGCCAGGATCAAACTCTCCGTGAATGCTTCCGGGTACTCCCGGTGACACTCGCGTTGAGCGGAACCAGAGGGAGGAATAATCCCTCGGTTCACAGCGTCCTCGCTGTGTTTTCTTCAAAGGAACCTCGTCACCAGACCATCCGGTCCGGTAGACGGGGTATCAACATATCTGGCGTTGACTTTTGGCACGCTGTTGAGTTCTCAAGGAACGGACGCTTCCTTTGTGCCTGTTTCACCAGGCTCTCCGGGCGCTTCCCTTCGGTCTTGCGTTTCCGACTCTATCAGATCCTCGCGGTCCTGATTTTCGCCGGTGCGTTTCGGCCTTTCGGCTTCTTCGCGGTTCCGACTCTATCAGACTCGATTTCTTGCCGTTTCCGGTTCGAATTCGGTCCGATTTTCCGTCGGAGGGGGTTTGCCTTTCGGCTGATCCGACTTTATCAGATTGCTCTGGGTCGGAATTCCGCCCTGCCAGGGAGGGGCACCCGTACGCACAGGCGTGCGGTGCTTCCCGTTCAGGCGGAGCCGTAAACCTACTGGAGCGGGGCGCCCGGATGCAAATCCGGGCGCCCCGCTCCGACTTGAGGACCTTCGTACGACTTCGTACGGTCCGGCGCGTCAGACCTCGACGACCACAGGGAGGATCATCGGGCGGCGGCGGTAGTTGTCCGAGACCCACTTGCCGACCGCGCGGCGGACCAGCTGCTGGAGCTGGTGGGGCTCGGCGATGCCGTCCTGGGCGGACTTGGCCAGCGCCTCGTCGATCTTGGGTACGACGGCCGCGAGGGACGCGTCGTCGATGCCGGAGCCACGGGCGTGCAGGTCCGGGCCGCCGACGATCTTGCCGGTGCTGGAGTCCACGACCACGAAGACCGAGATGATGCCCTCGTCGCCGAGGATGCGGCGGTCCTTGAGGGAGGTCTCGGTGACATCGCCGACCGAGAGGCCGTCGACGTAGACGTAACCGGCCTGGACCTTGCCGGCGATCCTGGCGACGCCGTCGACCAGGTCGACCGCGACACCGTCCTCGGCGATGACGATGCGGTCCTTGGGAACGCCGGTCAGGGCGCCCAGTTCGGCGTTGGCGCGCAGATGGCGCCACTCGCCGTGCACCGGCATGAGGTTCCGGGGCTTGCAGATGTTGTAGAAGTACAGCAGTTCGCCGGCCGAGGCGTGGCCCGAGACGTGGACCTTGGCGTTGCCCTTGTGGACGACGTCGGCGCCCCAGCGGGTGAGGCCGTTGATGACGCGGTAGACCGCGTTCTCGTTCCCGGGGATCAGGGACGAGGCCAGGATGACGGTGTCGCCCTGGACGATGCGGATCTGATGGTCGCGGTTGGCCATGCGGGAGAGCGCCGCCATGGGCTCGCCCTGGGAACCGGTGCACACCAGCACGACCTCGTCGTCCGGGAGGTCGTCGAGGGTCTTGACGTCGACGACCAGGCCGGCCGGGACCCGCAGATAGCCCAGCTCACGGGCGATGCCCATGTTGCGGACCATCGAGCGGCCGACGAAGGCGACCCGGCGGCCGTACTCGTGCGCCGCGTCGAGGATCTGCTGGATGCGGTGCACATGGCTGGCGAAGCTGGCGACGATGATGCGCTTCTGGGCGTTGGCGAACACCTGGCGCAGCACATTGGAGATGTCGCGCTCCGGCGGGACGAAGCCGGGGACCTCGGCGTTCGTGGAGTCCACGAGGAGGAGGTCGATGCCTTCCTCGCCGAGCCGGGCGAAGGCCGGGAGGTCGGTCAGGCGGCGGTCCAGCGGGAGCTGGTCCATCTTGAAGTCGCCGGTGTGCACGACCATGCCCGCGGGGGTGCGGATGGCGACGGCCAGGGCGTCCGGGATGGAGTGGTTGACCGCGACGAACTCGCAGTCGAAGGGGCCCAGACGCTCGCGCTCGCCCTCGGCGACCTCGAGCGTGTACGGGCGGATGCGGTGCTCCTGGAGCTTGGCCTCGATCAGGGCGAGGGTCAGCTTGGAGCCGATGAGGGGGATGTCCGGCTTCTCGCGCAGGAGGTAGGGGACACCGCCGATGTGGTCCTCGTGGCCGTGCGTGAGCACGATGCCGTCGATGTCGTCGAGGCGGTCCCTGATGGACGAGAAGTCCGGCAGGATCAGGTCGATTCCGGGCTGCTCCTCCTCGGGGAAGAGCACTCCGCAGTCGACGATCAGCAGCCGGCCGCCGTATTCGAAGACCGTCATGTTGCGGCCGATCTCACCCAGGCCGCCGAGGGGGGTGACGCGCAGGCCGCCCTTGGGAAGCTTCGGCGGGGCGCCGAGCTCAGGATGCGGATGACTCAAAAGACTCTCCTCACCACACGCGCCACGCTGCCGTAGGGGCACGTGGCGCGCATGACATTCGTGCACTTGCTATAAGGCGGTTGTTGGTCCGTATTCAGTTGTGAAGTCTTTGATCAGAGCTGTACCCCGCCGGCGGCGAGATCGCGCGTGAGCTGCTCGGTCTCCTCGGGGGAGAGCTCGACGAGCGGCAGGCGCAGCGGTCCGCCGGGCAGACCCTGGAGCCCGAGGGCGGCCTTGGTCGTGATGACGCCCTGGGTGCGGAACATGCCGGTGAAGACGGGCAGCAGCTTCTGGTGGATCTCGGTGGCCTTGGTGACGTCGCCGTTGAGGTGGGCGTCCAGGAGGGCGCGCAGCTCGGGGGTGACGACGTGGCCGACCACGGAGACGAAACCGATGGCTCCGACCGAGAGCAGCGGGAGGTTGAGCATGTCGTCGCCGCTGTACCAGGCGAGGCCGGAGCGGGCGATGGCCCAGCTGGCGCGGCCGAGGTCGCCCTTGGCGTCCTTGTTGGCGACGATCCGGGGGTGCTCGGCGAGCCGGACGATGGTCTCGGTGTTGATCGGGACGCCGCTGCGGCCGGGGATGTCGTAGAGCATCACCGGCAGGTCGGTGGCGTCCGCGATCGCCGTGAAGTGGCGCAGCAGGCCCTCCTGCGGGGGCTTGCTGTAGTACGGCGTCACGGCGAGCAGGCCGTGGGCGCCGGCGTCCTGGGCGGCGCGGGCCAGCTCCAGGCTGTGGTGGGTGTCGTTCGTACCGGCTCCGGCGACGACGAAGGCACGATCGCCGACCGCATCGACCACGGCGCGTACCAGCTGCGCTTTCTCCGCGTCACTGGTGGTCGGGGACTCACCGGTGGTGCCGTTGACGACGAGGCCGTCGTTGCCGGCGTCCACCAGATGGGCGGCGAGCCGCTGCGCGCCGTCGAGATCGAGAGCGCCATCCGCCGTGAACGGCGTGACCATGGCGGTCAGCACCCGCCCGAAGGGGGTCTGCGGTGTGGAAGTCGGAGCCATGGGTCCCACGCTACTCGTAGCTCACCGTGGGATGCGCCTCTGGGGAGCAGGGATGTGGACTCCGGCACTGCCTGCTCGGGGGTTCAAGCAGTGCCGGGTCCGTCTGTTCAGCGTAGATGAACTTCTCAAAATGCCGCAATCCGGACACCTCGTACGTCTGCCTCACGCACCCCGGCGTCCGGCCGGCGGCCTGGGCCTTACGGCGCGATCCGGCCGTTCGCATTGAATGCGCCGTACGTGAGCGGCATGAGCTTGGCCCAGTGGGCCTCCATCTGCTCGCCGACCATCTCGATCTCGCGCTGCGGGAAGGAGGGCACCTTCGCCTGCTCGTGCTGCGTCCGCAGACCGAGGAAGTGCATCAGGGAGCGGGCGTTGCAGGTCGCGTACATCGAGGAGTACAGGCCGACGGGGAGGACCGCGCGGGCGACCTCGCGGGCGACGCCGGCGGCGAGCATCTCCTGGTAGGCGGCGTACGCCTGGCGGTAGGAGTCCTCCATGACCCGGCCGGTGAGCTCGTACTGCGCGGGGGTGCCCTCGACGAATTCGTACTTGCCCGGGCGGCCCTGCTGGACGAGCTTGCGGGACTCTCCGGGGACGTAGAAGACCGGCTCCAGCTGGCGGTAGCGGCCGGACTCCTCGTTGTACGACCAGCCGACGCGGTGGCGCATGAACTCACGGAAGACGAAGATCGGCGCGCTGATGAAGAAGGTCATGGAGTTGTGCTCGAACGGGCTGCCGTGCCGGTCGCGCATGAGGAAGTTGATCAGGCCCTTGGAGCGCTCGGGGTCCTTCTGGAGCTCTTCGAGGGACTGCTCGCCGGCCGTGGAGACCCGGGCCGCCCAGAGCACGTCGCTGTCCGCGGCGCTGTGCTTGACCAGCTCGACCGTCACCTCGCTCCGGAAGCTGACGGCTGCAGCCTCGGGGCTCTCAGCGCTCTCGGCGGGGGTGTGCGACACCGGCGGTTCCTTCCGTTCGATCCTCGTGCGCGACCAGCCTACGACCCCCCACTGACAGTCCAGGAAATGCGGCGTGATGCCGCGTTAGCCGCAAAAGGGACGCTCTATAGCAGGGCGTCGAGCGGCAGTTGATATTTTTCACAGAAGTCTTGGAAAACGGGCACCAAACGGGCGGCACAGACGTCTATCCCTGTGACAGTGCCCACTACGAGGTTCCTAGGAGAGCCCCCTCATGTTCCGCCGGCGCGAGCCCGTCCCGTTCGCCTTCGTCGCAGAGGCAGACCGGTTCCGCAGCAATGTCACTCCCCCGCCGCGTGCGCGTCTCTCACGTACCCAGCTCGTCGGCCAGTCACTGATCACGCTGACAGTAGTGGGCGGCCTGGCCGGCGCGCTGCTGTTCGGCGTTCCCGCACTGCAGCAGGACAGCTCGGCCTCCAACCGGGTGCATCAGTCCGAGGCCGCCCACCGCTGATCGGCAGGGGGCCGGGGCGGACCAAGTGGTTCCGCCCCGCCGGTCCCGATAGCCTCACCGGTCACAGCTTCCATCGGTACGCCACCGCGTGCCGAGCAGCCACCAGTGAGGATCAGCCGTGCCCCTGCCCTTTCTGACGGCCGACCGCCATCTCGACAACGGTGCCGCCGAACCGGCCGCACTTCCATATGACGAGCCCGACCACTGGCGCCGTCCCTACCGCCCCGGACCGTGGCGGGTGGGGACGGCGGCGGTGTTTCTGCTGCTCGCGTCGTTCGTGTTCCTGTCCGCGATGATCATCGCGATGGCCGGCTCGCTGCCCGGGGCGGCCGCGGTGGCGGCGATCGGCGCCGTGTTCATCGCGCTCGCGCTGCGGCTGCTGCGGGTGGGTGTGTGGGTCAGCGCCCGGGGCCTGCGCCAGGTGAACCTGCTGCGGACGGCCACGGAACCGTGGAGCGCGATCGCGTCGGTCCGTACGGTCCAGCAGCCGGTGCGCTGGCTCGGCCTGCCGCGGACCGTGCAGGGCCAGGCCCTCCTCGTCGAGCGTCGTCAGGGCGAACCCTTGCGGGCCCTGGTCACGGACCACAGCGGCGACTTCCTCGGCCGCCCGGAATCCTTCGAACGCGCCGCGGACGTCCTGGAGGCCTGGGCGGCGGAGTACCGGCGGGGGTAGGGCCGGGCGGCGGGGCCCGGCGGGGGGGGTGTCCCGGCGGGAGGGGCATTCCGGCGGGCGTCCCGGCGGAATGTGTCCCGGCGGGGGTGTCCCGGCGGGGGGTGTCCCGGCGAGGAGTGTGGCTGGGCAGGGCGGCCGGTAGCGGAGTGCCAAGACCGGCGGGGGTGCGGGGTTTCCAGTACTTGCGGCGCCGGAAGGGGCAGGTCGCGGCCGGTCGTCGTAGGGCCGGGCCCGCCCGCGTGGGCGGCTGTGGGGAGAGCCAGGGCGGGGTGGTCGGTGTTCGTGGTCCGGCCGCCCCGCCCCGCCCCCGTTTTCGCGTATCGCCGGTGCTTGGCTAGGCCGGTGCTTGGCTAGGCCGGCGCGCCAGCCTCGTACAGGGTGATCGCGCGTTGCATGGCCTTGCGGGCGCGGGGGGTGTCGCGGGCGTCGTGGTAGGCGACGGCCAGGCGGAACCAGGTGCGCCAGTCGCCGGGGGCGGCTTCGGTTTCGGCCTGGCGGCGGGCGAAGACCGCGTCGGCGGAGTCCCGGTCGATGCGGCCGCCGGGGGTCCGCTGCAGTTCGTCGGCCGGGAGGCCGCCCTCCGCCTCCAGTACGGCCGCGAGCCGGTGGGCGTTACGCGCGAAGCGGGTGTTGTGCCAGAGGAACCAGCCGCCGAGGCAGGGCAGCACGAAGGCCACCGCGCCCATGCCCATGGCGGCCGGCTCGCCGGTCAGCAGGAGCAGTACGCCCTCCATGGCCACCACGCCGAAGACGAGGACCAGAACGGTGGCGAGGAAGAAGTAGGTGAACTTTCCGCCCATGACAGCCGGCCTCAGCCCAGATCGAGGAAGTTTTCCAGGCCCACCGTCAGGCCCGGGGTGGTCACCACGCGGCGGACGCCGAGCAGGATGCCGGGCATGAAGCTGCTGTGGTGGAGGGAGTCGTGGCGGATGGTGAGGGTTTCGCCCTCGCCGCCGAGGAGGACCTCCTGGTGGGCCAACAGGCCGCGCAGGCGGACCGAGTGGACCGGGATGCCGTCGACGTCCGCGCCGCGGGCACCGTCCAGCGCGGTGGCGGTGGCGTCCGGCTGCGGGGCGCAGCCGGCCTCCTCGCGGGCCTTGGCGATCAGCTGGGCGGTGCGCGCCGCGGTGCCGGAGGGCGCGTCGGCCTTGTTCGGGTGGTGCAGCTCGACGACCTCGACGGACTCGAAGAACCGGGCCGCCTGCTGGGCGAACCGCATGGTCAGTACCGCGCCGATGGAGAAGTTCGGGGCGATCAGCACACCCGCCTGCGGTGCCGCGGCGAGCGAGGTGCGCAGCTGCGCGAGGCGGTCCTCGGTCCAGCCGGTGGTGCCGACCACGGCGTGGATGCCGTGCCGGACGCAGTAGTCGAGGTTGCCCATCACCGAGGCGGGGTTGGTCAGCTCGACCACGACCTGGGTGTCGTTCTCGACCAGCGTCTCCAGCTTGTCGCCGCGGCCCAGGGCGGCGACCAGCTCCATGTCCTCGGCGGCCTCGACGGCCCGTACGGCCTCGGAGCCGATGCGGCCCCGGGCTCCGAGTACGGCCACGCGCAGCTTGCTCATCGTTTCCTGTCTTTCTGTCGGTGGTACGGCGACGGGCGACCCCGCTCCAAGGGTGCGGCGCTAGGCGACGATGTCGTCCAGGCGCGCCGCCTGCCGGTCCTTCAGCGGGCCGATGACGGACAGCGAGGGGCGCCGGCCCAGGACCTCGCGGGCCACCTCGCGCACCTCGTCGGGGGTGACGGCCGCTATCCGGGAGAGCATGTCGTCGACCGACATCTGCTCGCCCCAGCACAGCTCGCTCTTGCCGATGCGGTGCATCAGGGCGCCGGTGTCCTCCAGGCCGAGGACGGTGGAGCCGCGCAGCTGGCCGATCGCGCGGTGGATCTCGTCGTCGCTGAGGCCGTGCGCGGCCACCTGGTCGAGTTCGTCCCGGCAGATCTTGAGGACGTCGTCCACCTGGTTGGGGCGGCAGCCCGCGTAGACGCCGAACAGGCCGCAGTCGGCGAAGCCCGAGGTGTAGGAGTACACGCTGTAGGCGAGGCCCCGCTTCTCCCGGATCTCCTGGAAGAGGCGGGAGGACATGCCGCCGCCGAGGGCGGTGTTCAGTACGCCCATGGCCCAGCGGCGGTCGTCGGTGCGGGCCATACCGGGGACGCCGAGGACCATGTGGGCCTGTTCGGTCCTGCGGTTGAGCAGTTCGACGCGGCCGGCGGTGCGGATGGCGCGCGATCCGGAGCGCGGTGCGACCGGGGTGGCGTCCGTCCGGTCGAGCGCACCGGCCTGCTCGAAGGCGCGGCGGACCTGGCGGACGACCTTGGCGTGGTCGATGTTGCCGGCCGCGGTGACGACGAGGTGGGTGGGGTCGTAGTGCTTCTTGTAGAAGCGGCGGATGCGCTCGGCGGTGAGGGCGTTGACGGTGTCGACGGTGCCCAGGACGGGGCGGCCGAGCGGGGTGTCACCGAGCATGGTGTGGGCGAACAGGTCGTGCACGCAGTCGCCCGGGTCGTCCTCGGTCATCGCGATCTCTTCGAGGATGACGCCGCGCTCGGCGTCCACGTCCTCGGCCTCGATCAGCGAGCCGGTGAGCATGTCGCACACCACGTCGATGGCGAGCGGCAGGTCGGTGTCGAGCACCCGCGCGTAGTAGCAGGTGTATTCCTTCGCGGTGAAGGCGTTCATCTCGCCGCCGACCGCGTCGATGGCCGAGGAGATGTCCAGTGCGCTGCGCTGCTCGGTGCCCTTGAACAGCAGGTGTTCGAGGTAGTGGGTGGCGCCGTTCAGGGCCGGGGTCTCGTCGCGGGAGCCGACGTGCGCCCAGATCCCGAAGGTGACGGAGCGGACCGAGGGCAGCGTCTCGGTGACGATGCGCAGGCCGCCGGGCAGGGTGGTGCGGCGGACCGTGCCGGCGCCCGCGGTGCCCTTGAGAAGCGTTTGGGTACGGGCGACGGCCCGCCCCTCCGTGGAGGTGCGGGCCGTCGTCGTGTGCGTACGGGACGTCACTTGGCGGCGTCGTCCTTCTTGTCTTCCTTGGCGGCGTCCTCTTCCTCGATCACGGGGATGAGGGAGAGCTTGCCGCGCTGGTCGATCTCGGCGATCTCGACCTGGACCTTGGCGCCGACGCCGAGCACGTCCTCGACGTTCTCCACGCGCTTGCCACCGGCGAGCTTGCGGATCTGCGAGATGTGCAGCAGGCCGTCCTTGCCCGGGAGCAGGGAGACGAACGCACCGAAGGTGGTGGTCTTGACGACCGTGCCCAGGTAGCGCTCGCCGACCTCCGGCATGGTCGGGTTGGCGATGCCGTTGATCGTGGCGCGGGCGGCCTCGGCGGCCGGGCCGTCGGCGGCACCGATGTAGATGGTGCCGTCGTCCTCGATCGTGATCTCGGCGCCGGTGTCCTCCTGGATCTGGTTGATCATCTTGCCCTTGGGGCCGATGACCTCGCCGATCTTGTCCACGGGGATCTTGACGGTGATGATCCGCGGGGCGTTCGGGGACATCTCGTCCGGGGTGTCGATCGCCTCCATCATCACGTCGAGGATGTGCAGACGGGCGTCGCGGGCCTGCTTGAGGGCCGCGGCCAGGACGGACGCCGGGATGCCGTCCAGCTTGGTGTCGAGCTGGAGGGCGGTGACGAACTGCTTGGTGCCGGCGACCTTGAAGTCCATGTCGCCGAAGGCGTCCTCCGCACCGAGGATGTCGGTGAGGGTGACGTAGTGGGTCTCGCCGTCGATCTCCTGGGAGATCAGGCCCATGGCGATACCGGCGACCGGGGCCTTGAGCGGCACACCGGCGTTCAGCAGCGACATGGTGGAGGCGCAGACCGAGCCCATGGACGTCGAGCCGTTGGAGCCGAGGGCCTCGGACACCTGGCGGATCGCGTAGGGGAACTCCTCGCGGGTCGGCAGGACCGGCATCAGCGCGCGCTCGGCGAGCGCGCCGTGGCCGATCTCGCGGCGCTTCGGGGAGCCGACGCGGCCGGTCTCGCCGGTGGAGTACGGCGGGAAGTTGTAGTTGTGCATGTAGCGCTTGCGGGTCACCGGGGAGAGGGTGTCCAGCTGCTGCTCCATGCGGAGCATGTTGAGGGTGGTGACGCCCAGGATCTGGGTCTCGCCACGCTCGAACAGGGCGGAGCCGTGCACCCGCGGGATCGCCTCGACCTCGGCGGCGAGCGTACGGATGTCCGTGACGCCGCGGCCGTCGATGCGCTTCTTCTCCTTGATGACGCGCTCACGGACCAGGGTCTTGGTCAGCGAGCGGTACGCGGCGGAGATCTCCTTCTCGCGGCCCTCGAACTCCGGCAGCAGCTTCTCGGCGGCCAGGCCCTTGACGCGGTCCAGCTCGGTCTCGCGCTCCTGCTTGCCGGCGATGGTCAGCGCCTGGGCGAGCTCGTCCTTGACGGCCTTGGTGAGGGCCTCCAGGACGTCGTCCTGGTAGTCGAGGAAGATCGGGAACTCGCCGGTCGGCTTGGCGGCCTTGGCGGCCAGGTCCGACTGGGCCTTGCACAGGACCTTGATGAACGGCTTGGCGGCCTCCAGGCCGGCGGCGACGACCTCCTCGGTGGGGGCCTCGGCGCCGTCCTTGACCAGCTGGATGGTCTGGTCGGTGGCCTCGGCCTCGACCATCATGATCGCGACGTCGCCGTCCGGGAGGACCCGGCCGGCCACGACCATGTCGAAGACCGCGTCCTCGAGCTCGGTGTGCGTCGGGAAGGCGACCCACTGGCCCTTGATGAGGGCGACGCGGGTGCCGCCGATGGGGCCGGAGAAGGGCAGGCCGGCCAGCTGCGTGGAGCAGGAGGCGGCGTTGATGGCGACCACGTCGTAGAGGTGGTCGGGGTTGAGCGCCATGATCGTCTCGACGATCTGGATCTCGTTGCGCAGGCCCTTCTTGAAGGACGGGCGCAGCGGGCGGTCGATCAGGCGACAGGTGAGGATGGCGTCCTCGGAGGGGCGGCCCTCACGACGGAAGAAGGAGCCGGGGATCTTCCCGGCCGAGTACATCCGCTCCTCGACGTCGACGGTCAGCGGGAAGAAGTCCAGCTGGTCCTTCGGGTTCTTCGAAGCGGTGGTGGCCGACAGCACCATGGTGTCGTCGTCCAGGTACGCGACGGCGGAGCCGGCGGCCTGCTTGGCCAGGCGGCCCGTCTCGAAGCGAATGGTGCGGGTGCCGAAGGAGCCGTTGTCGATCACGGCTTCGGCGTAGTGGGTCTCGTTCTCCACCAGGAATATCTCCTCGTCTGCGTCTGCTGCCCGTGTGGCGGCAGACCGTCTTCGGTGGAGCGCCGGTGCGGGCCGGTCTTCGATCGAAGCACCCGGAGTGATGACGCATGGTGTCCATGGATCGTCCGGGGGCCACTACCGAGGACCGGCGGCCAGGAGGCGCTCCTACCGCGTTCACTTTTGCGATATGGCACCAGAGTACAAAGCTTCCGTCCGCCATGTGGTGGCACGGACATCCGGTGCGTATGGCAAAGGGAGCGGTCCCCGGTGGGAACCGCTCCCTCTACGGCGTCTTACTTGGCGCCCGCCGCGCCGCGGCGGATGCCCAGGCGCTCGACCAGCGTGCGGAAGCGCGTGATGTCCTTCTTCGCCAGGTACTGCAGCAGGCGGCGGCGCTGGCCGACCAGCAGCAGCAGACCACGGCGGGAGTGGTGGTCGTGCTTGTGGGTCTTGAGGTGCTCGGTCAGGTCCGAGATGCGGCGGGAGAGCAGCGCGACCTGGACCTCGGGGGAGCCGGTGTCACCCTCCTTGGTGGCGAACTCGGCCATGATCTGCTTCTTCGTAGCGGCGTCGAGCGACACGCGTACTCCTTGGGGTCTGGGCCGTCGAGCGTCCCTGGTCTGCTTCACAGGGAATCCTTGGATGACTCGGCCGGGCCGTCACACAGCGTACCAGCTGGCAAACGGCCCCCCGACCGGGTGGTCGGGGGGCCGTGGCCGTGAGCGGGGGCGGCGCTAGTTGCCGGTGAGGCCGCGCACGGTGTTGTAGACGTCGAGGACCGCCAGGCACAGCGGCACCAGGGACAGCAGCACGAGGCCGTCGAAGATGTCGAAGATCCGGCCCCAGAAGGGGGTGACGCCCTTGCGGGGGACGACCAGGCCGACGCCGACGAGGACGGCCGCGCCGACCGCGATGCTGGTGGAGAACCAGACGGTGCGGATGTTGAGCGGGCCCGAGTCCTGGTACTGCAGGAGGTCGACGAAGATGTCCTGCGGCGGGTGCAGTGCGATGCCCAGGATGAGCAGGACGATGGTCAGGATGCCGGCGATGGTCAGGCAGGCGACCTGTGCGGTGTAGTCGAAGAGCCGGGCGCGCAGCATGATCGTGATGCCGGCGGCCAGGGCGAGCAGCTGGGCCCACATGTTGTCGGAGAAGCCGAGGACGACACCGGCGGAGCCGACGACGAGGGCGGAGCAGCCGGCGACGAGGCCGAGCAGCAGTTCGTGGCCGCGCTTGGCCTGGTTGCCGATCTTGATGAAGTCGACGGACTCGGTTTCGCCGCCGTTGTCCAGGGAGCCCTTGGCGATCTGGTCCGGGGAGCGGTAGCCGATGGGCAGCCGGGCGAAGCGGGCGGAGAGGCCGGGGAGCCAGGCGACCATGGCGATGGCGACGACGGCGGTGACGGCGGCGACCTCGCGGGGCTGGGCGTCGGTGAGGATCGCGGCGAAGACCGCGAGGGTGCCGATGGCGGAGAGGAAGGCGGCCGCGACGAAGGGGGCGTCACCGCGCGGCAGCAGCACCACCAGCAGGACGGACGCGATGAGTACGGTCACGCAGCCGACGAGGAGGTGCAGCCGGCCGGGGCCGGCGCCGTCGTCGACCGGGAAGATGCCGGAGCCGGCGATCAGCAGGTGCGGCAGCGCGGACAGGCCCAGGGCGATGGAGGAGCCGTGGTCGTCGTAGACCCGGGCGCGGACGCCGGCGAGGGCGACCAGAACGATGCCGACGACGCCGGCGATGATGCCGGGCAGGCGGTGCATGTCGCGGTTCATCGGGTTCGAGAACCACAGGGCGAACGCCATCATGACGAGCAGCAGCACACCGGCGCTGAGGCCGAGGGTGTGCATGAGGTCGTCGCTCCAGCGGCTGCGGTTGCGCTTGACCGCGGAGGCGACGGCGTCGGAGACGTCGTCGAAGACCGGGAGCGGCAGCGATTCGGCGAACGGCTTCAGGAGCAGGAGGTCGCCGTCGAGGATCTGCTGCTGCGCGAGCGACTGCCCGGCGTCGAGGACCGTTCCGTCACGGCGTACGAGGTGGTAGCCGGTGGGTGCGCCCTCCGCCTGGGACTGTCCGGAGAGCCGCAGGATCTCCGGGTAAATGTCGACGAGTGCGACGTCCTCCGGCAGTGCCACGTCGATCCGTGCGTCCGGCGCGGCGACTGTGACCCGGCAAAAGCCGGTGCCAGTGCTCGTGCTCACCTGGCGGTTCCCCCTATCCGTTGGGCGTTTTGTCGCTTCGCGCGCCGTATATATAGAGCCGTCTCTGCGGGGCCGTGGCACGCTCGCGAGGCGTCAGCGTACCGTCCAATTCAGCGACCGCCCCACCCACCCCGAGTCTTGACGCTTAACAGTAGGATCAACGCCTGGTTCGGGCCAAGGACTTGGCTCGGGGGGACCGTCGAATCCAACGGGGGCGGTCCGAGACTGCGAGATGCATGAAGGACTGATGCCTCGGTGAGCGTTGTCATCGTCAAGCGCCCGCCCCGCGCGCTGCCACCCGAAGTCCCCTCGGAGGAGGTGACACTTGAGGCTCCGCCTGAGCTGCCCCGCGAAGGTGAGCAGGAGAACCTCTTCATGACCTTTATGCCCATGATGGGTATGGCGTCCTCCGCGGGATTCCTGTTCATGGGCAACCAGCCGTTCATGAAAATCATGGGTGGCTTTATGGTGGCGTCCACCCTGGCAATGGCGATCATGCAGATCGTCAAGGCCCGCCAAGGCCCTTCCGGACAAATGGTCCAGGAGCGCCAGGATTACCTCAAGTACCTTGCGCAGAAGCGGAAAGAGGTACGGCGTACCGCGCGTAAGCAGCGGGATGCACAGCTTTTCACCCACCCCGATCCGAGCCAGTTGTGGTCGATCGTCGCGGAGGGCAAACGCGTCTGGGAACGCCGGGCTTCCGATCCGGACTTCGGGCAGGTGCGTCTCGGGCTCGGGCCGCAGCAGCTGGCCACCCCGCTGAGGGCTCCGGAGACCGCCCCGGTCGACGAGCTGGAACCGCTCACCGCGCACGCGATGAAGGAATTCCTCGACAAGCACGGGCAGTTGGACAACCTGCCGCTCGCGGTCTCGCTGCGCGCCTTCTACCACCTGACGATCTCCGGTGACCCGGACACCGTCTACGGCTCGGCCCGTTCCATCCTCGCCCAGCTGTGCACCCTGCACTCCCCCGAGGACCTGGTCGTGGCCGTCGTCGCGGCGCCCGGTGCGCAGGCGGAGTGGGAGTGGACGAAGTGGCTGCCGCAGGTGCAGGACAAGACCACGGACGGCGCGGGCAGCCGCCGGCTGGTCGTCGGTGACCTCGGCGAGGTCGAGGAGCTGCTGGCGGACGAGCTGGAGGGCCGCGGGCGGTTCAACCCGCAGGGCACCCCGGTCACCGACACCCCGCACGTGGTGATCGTGCTGGACGGCGGCGAGGTGCCGATGGACTCGGTGATCGCCGGGGCCGAGGGCCTGCAGGGCGTCACCATCATCGAGGTCGTCCCGGGCGACCTGGACGAGATCCGCGGTGGTCTGGCCGTCCAGGTGTGGCCGGGCAAGCTGGTGCTGGAGTCGGCCAGCGGCGCGGTCTACCACGGTGTCTGCGACACCCTCTCGATCGCGGAGTCCGAGGCGCTGGCGCGTCAGTTGGCCCCGCTGCGGGCGGGCTCCGGTGCCGACGGCGAGGAACCGCTGCTGTCCGCCCTGGACTTCACCGACCTGCTCAACATCGGCGACGCCGGGTCCCTGGACGTCTCGCGCACCTGGCGGCCTCGGACGCTGGCCGAGCGGCTGCGCGTCCCGATCGGCGTCGACCGCGACGGCCAGCCCGTCATGCTGGACATCAAGGAAGCCTCGCAGCAGGGCATGGGCCCGCACGGCCTCTGTGTCGGTGCGACCGGTTCCGGTAAGTCCGAGGTGCTGCGCACGCTGGTGCTGGCGCTGGCGGTCACGCACTCCTCCGAGACGCTGAACTTCATCCTCGCGGACTTCAAGGGTGGCGCCACCTTCACCGGTATGTCGGAGATGCCGCACGTCGCGGCGGTCATCACCAACCTCGGTGAGGACGTCACGCTGATCGACCGCATGCGCGACTCGATCACCGGTGAACTCCAGCGCCGCCAGGAGCTGCTGCGCTCCGCGGGCAACTACGCCAACATCACCGACTACGAGAAGGCGCGTGCCGCGGGTGCCCCGCTGGACCCGCTGCCCTCGCTGGTGATGATCATCGACGAGTTCTCCGAGCTGCTCGCCGCCAAGCCGGACTTCATCGAGATGTTCATCCAGATCGGCCGTATCGGCCGTTCGATGGGTGTGCACATGCTGCTCGCCTCGCAGCGTCTGGAAGAGGGCAAGCTGCGCGGTCTGGACACCTTCCTGTCCTACCGGCTGGGTCTGCGGACGTTCTCCGCGGCCGAGTCGCGGACCGCGATCGGTGTGCCGGACGCCTACCACCTGCCGAACGTCCCCGGTTCCGGCATCCTGAAGTACGACACCGAGACGATGGTGCAGTTCAAGGCCGCGTACGTGTCCGGTACCTACCGCGGTCCGGGCGGCGGTGGCCGGGGCGGCAGCGGCGGCCGGTCGATGCGGATGCCGGTGCCGTTCACCGCGGCCCCGGTCATCGAGCAGATCATCGAGGAGCCCGTCGTCGAGGCGACGGAGCCGGAGATCGACGACGCGCTCGCCGACACCGTGCTGGACGTCATGGTCCAGCGGATGCAGGGCCAGGGCCCGCCGGCGCACCAGGTGTGGCTGCCCCCGCTGGAGGAGGCGCCGACCGTCAACCAGCTGCTGCCGGCGCTCGCGGTCACGCCCGAGCGGGGCGTGCACGCGGCGGAGTACACCGCGCTCGGCAAGCTCGTGGTGCCGGTCGCGCTGGTGGACAAGCCGTTCGAGCAGCGGCGTGACGTGATGTATCTGGACTTCTCCGCCGGTGCCGGTCACGGTCTGGTCGTCGGTGGTCCGCAGTCCGGCAAGTCGACCCTGATCCGTTCCGCGATCGCGGCGTTCGCGCTCACCCACACCCCGGCCGAGGTGCAGTTCTACTGCCTCGACTTCGGTGGTGGCGGCATGCTCACGATGGAGGACCTGCCGCACGTCGGCGGGGTCGCCTCGCGTCTGGACGCGGAGAAGGTCCGCCGTACGGTCGCCGAGGTCGTCGGCATCCTCAACCAGCGCGAGGAGTTCTTCCGGGCCAACAACATCGACTCGATCGCGACCTACCGCCAGCGGCGGGCCGCGGGCGCCTTCCCCGACGAGAAGTGGGGCGACGTCTTCCTGATCATCGATGGCTGGGGAACCTTCAAGACCGATTACGAGCAGCTCGACCCGGTGATCCTGGACATCGCCGCGCGCGGTCTCGGTTTCGGTGTCCACCTGGTCCTCGGCGCCGCCCGCTACACCGAGGTCCGCCCGGCGCTGCGCGACCAGCTCCTCAACCGCGTCGAGCTGCGCCTGGGTGACCCGATGGAGTCGGAGTTCGACCGCAAGCGCGCGGAGAACGTCCCGATGGGCAAGCCGGGCCGTGGTCTGTCCCCGGAGAAGCTCGACTTCCTCTCGGCGCTGCCGCGTCTGGACGGGATGAGCGACCCGGAGACGATCAGCGACGGCATCGCCAACCTGGTGGCGACGGTCAAGGAGCACTGGCAGGGCGAGCCCGCCCCCAAGGTGCGGATGCTGCCGACGATGCTCTACGCCACCGAGCTGCCCAAGGGCAGCGACTACCCGGAGCACGGCATCGCGATCGGTGTCGACGAGACCACGCTGTCGCCGGCGTTCATCGACTTCGAGACCGACCCGCTGCTGGTCATCTACGGCGAGAGCGAGTCCGGCAAGTCGTCGCTGCTGCGCCTGCTGGCCAAGCAGATCGCCGAGCGCTACCCGTCGGACAAGGCGCTCATGGTGGTCTCCGACTACCGCCGTGCGCTGCTCGGGGAGATCCCCGAGAGCCACATGTACAAGTACTGCGCCGCGGGCCCGCAGCTGCAGGAGGTCATCAGCGGACTGGCCGGTTCGCTGGGCCGCCGGATGCCCGGGCCGGACGTCACGCCGGAGCAGCTGCGCAACCGCAGCTGGTACGACCTGCCGGACGCGTTCGTGATCGTGGACGACTACGACCTGGTGGCGACCAGCAGCGGCAACCCGCTGCAGCCGCTGCTGGAGTACCTGCCGTTCGCCCGTGACCTGGGTCTGCGCCTGATCATCGCGCGCAGCTCCTCGGGCGCCGGACGGTCGTCGTTCGAGCCCGTGATGCAGCGTACGAAGGAGCTCGGTGCGCAGGGTCTGATCCTGTCGGCCGACCCGGCGGAGGGCCCGCTGATGGGCAACATCAAGGGCCAGCAACTGACGCCCGGCCGGGCCACGTTCATCACGCGCAAGCGGGGTGCGCAGCTGGTCCAGACGGGCTGGCTGCCGGCCCACGGCGGGTAACCGGCGAACACGGCAACGGCGGTGGGGCGTCCCTCTGGGAGGGGCGCCCCACCGCCGTTTCGTGTGGGGTGCGCGGTACGGCCGGGCCGCCGCGGGCGGCGCGGCCGGTCGCTCAGCCGAACGCGCCGTGCTGGGTGGTGTCCGGGGCGGCGGGTTCCGCGGGCTTCTTCTCCGCCGGGGCCGGCGCGTCCTTCTTGCCGGACGCGCCGGAGGTGGCGGAGCCGGCGGACGGGGCCGGCGCGGCCTTGGGGTCCCGCTCCGCGCCCGGTGCCGGCTCCGGGCCGGCCGGCTGGGTCCGTACGCCCTTGGCGAGGCCCTCGCCGCCACGGGTCGCGGCCTCGCCGTCCCGGGCCGGTCCGAACGGGTCCGGCCCGTGGGCGGCCGTGGAGGTCTCCCAGGTGTGCCGCAGGGGCGGGACCGAGCTCTGGCCGCCGCCCTTGCCGCCGCGCTTGCCGAACGCGCCGCCGAGGCCGTTGGCGAGCTGGCCGAGCGCCATGAAGCCGTAGGCGACCTGGGGACCGGACGAGCCCTGGCCGCCGCCGGAGGCGCTGTTCGCCTGCGGGGCGCCGTGGTCCTGGTCGTCCTTGTGGTCGTCGGGGTGCTGCGCGGCGGCGTTCTCCAGGTCGGCCGCGGCCAGTTCGAAGGTCGGCAGGGCCTCGTCCACGGACCGCTTGAGGCGGTGCCACTCGGCGGCGAACGCCTCGCCCGCCGGGCCGTGCCAGTTGGCCGCGGCCGCGGTGCCGACGTGCCGGTCCAGGTCGCGGACCATGCCGTCGAGGTGCCTGCCCATCTCCCGCCAGCCGGCCGCCGCTTCGTGCAGGGCCTCGGGGTTGCGTCGTCCGCTCACTTGGCGCTCCGCATCTTCTCGACGCTCCGCAGGGTGTCGACCAGCTCGTCCTCGGCCGCCTCCGTGTTCGCGACGGTCTCCTTGATGCCGCTGCTGACCTCGGCGAGCCGCTCCTGCAACTGGACGAGGGCGTGCTCGGCCTGCTCGTAGAGCTCGCGGAACGGCCGGGCCGCCTCGTCGCTGCCGAATCCGTCCCGCAGCGCCTCGGCATCGGCCCGCCGTCTGAATGCGGCCAGCTGCCGGCTCAGTTCTTCCGCGCGTATCCCGAAGGAGGCACCGAGCTTGTGCAACTCCTCCGTACTGAGCCGGACTTCGTCGGACATCATTTCTCCCCGAATTGAATGACAGCTGCCTGCCAACATCGCCTCAGGTCTAGCACACCCGCAATAGCTCCGAAGCCCACTGTGAACCGGCCGGCCGCCCGGCCGCGGAATGGATACGGAGCAATATGCGGCAATACCGACAACCCCCGCCTTGACGACGCGTTCACATCCGTCATTAGACTCTGGACGCCGGTGCAGCACGCGTGGTTGCTGTGCCATCACGTCAAGGGGGCAGAGATGAGCAACGAGCGGCAGATCCAGGACGAGGACCTGATGGACATCGCCCAGGATCCGGAGCAGGCGCACCGGCTGCACAAGGCGCTGAAGGTCCTCGCGGACAACCCCAACGTCGGCGGCAAGCTCAAGGAGATGGCCCAGGAGGTGCTGTCCGGCCGCATCGGCATGAAGGACGCCATCCAGACGCCGGGCTACATGGACGCCATCGGTGACCGGCTGACCGAGATGCGGCGGGCCGCGGAGGACCAGACCATGGCCGAGCGCGAGGAGTCGCGCGAGAAGTTCGCCGCGTGGCAGAAGGAACAGGAAGAGAAGGAAGACCAGGAGCGCGCCGAGCGCGACGGCCCGTCGGGCAACATCGTCACCGGCTCGCGGCGCGGCGGCGGTCGCGGCCACCGCGGCTGATCCGGTTCGCCGCTGCCGCCCCTGACCGGCCCCGGAGCGAATTCCCGGGATCTTCCGTGGGCGTGGGTGTGCCGCCTTGCGCCGTATTGCGGCGTCGTGCCGTATTGCGTCGTCACGCAAAGCACCCGGGGTGTGCGGAGCGCACGAAGCAGATCAATACCCGGGAATTTCGGGCATTGATCTGCTTCTTTCTCCACAGGACATTTCCAGCACTCCCGTTTTCTCCACAACCGGCGGCCGCACCCGGCGGATGAGGCCGCAGGAGCCCCCGCCCTCACCGGCGCCCCACACGCCACTGGCATGCCGCCCGTGCACCCGCTCCGGCCTGCGTGTTCCAGTTCCGGCACAGCCGGACCCGCGGCGTCCCGCGCACGCGGCCCGGATCATAGGATCGAACCGGTAAGCCGGTACAACGCAGGAATCCACGAAGGTGGAGGGCGGGATTGATGGGGGACGAGGAAGCCATGAGCGCCTCAGATGAAGGAAACGCCCGAACGGCCGGATACGCTCCGCATCCGTACATCGGCGGCCGCACCGCCGTGCTGCGCGCCCTGTCGGCCTGGCGCATGCGCTGGCCCGGTGCGCCGCGCGTCATCGTGCTCACCGGAAACCCGGGCAGCGGGCGGTCACGCCTGATCACCGGCTTCCTGATGCTGTGCGATCCCGACTACCGCAAGCGGCTGCCGCTGGACGAGCTGGACCCGGCCACGGTACCGCCGGACCTGCCGCCGCCGGCCGTACCGGGCCCCGAGGGCCGTACCGCCGCGCAGGTGCTGTGGCTCCTCGCCGACCACTTCGACCTGCGGGCCGGCCGCACCGAGGACGTCTTCACCGAACTCGCCGCGCGCGAGGAGCCGGTGACGATCGTGGTGCCGGACGTCGACCGGGCCGGTCCGGTGCGCGCCGCCCAGGAGCCGGCCCGCCTCATACGGGAGGTGCTCGCCCCGCTCGCCGCCGTCGAAACGGTTCAGCTGCTCGCCGACGTCCCGCGGGAACTGGCCGCGGAGCTCGCCGGGGCGCTGCCGTCCGGGCAGGTCCAGGTCATCGACCTCGACGCGCCCGAGTGGGCCGACCCCGCGGGCCTGGTGCTGCACGCCGAGACCGCGCTCGACCCGGGCACCGGCGCCCCGGAACTCCCGTACACCACCGACCCGTCGGCCCGCCGGGCGCTCGCCGAGGCACTGGCCGGACGCGCGGCGGGCAACCGGCTCACCGTGCAGCTGGCGGTGCAGTCGCTGATCATGCAGCCCGAGGGCTTCGACCCGGCGGACCCCGCCCTGCTGCCCGGCAGCGTGGGCGAGGCGCTCGATGTGCACGCCCGCCGGCTGGGCGCCGACCCGCAGACCCTGCGGCTGATGCTGGCCCCGCTGGCGTTCGCCGAGGGCGAGGGCCTGCCGGTCCAGCTGCTGGTCCCCCTGGCGAGCGCCGTCGCCGGACGGGACATGAGCCAGGACATCGCCGACGGCATGCTGCTGGCCGCCCCGTTCATCCAGCCGGTCGAGGCCGAGGCGGACGACGACGCGGCGGACGGCTCGGCGGCGGACGGCGAGGGGGACACGGACGCCCCCGGTGCCGGGCCCGCCCGGCCGCTGCTCCGCCTGATGCACCCCGCCCTCGCCGAGGAGATCCGCGCCGGCCTGCCCGACGTCCGGGACGCCCAGACCAAGATCGCCATGGCGCTGCTGGAGGCGGTCCCCCAGCAGGACTGGGCGCAGGCCGATCCGTACCTCCGCGACCACCTCGCGGCGCACACCCTCGAAGCCGGTCTGCTGCCTCAACTCCTCACCGACCCGGGCCTGTTCGCGCACGCCGACCCGGTGGTCCTGCGGGCCGCCATCGAGGCCGTCCCGCTGGAAGCGCTGGGCGCACCGGCCCGTACGTATCTGCGCACGGCGCCGCTGCTCACCCGCTCGCAGGCCCCGGCCGAGATGCGGGCGGCCTTCCTGGAAACCGCGTTCGTCGAGGACGGGCTGACGCCGTACGCCGAGGCGCTGCACACCCGCGGCTTCCGGCTGCCGTGGCGGACGCTCTGGAGCGCACCGCTGCCCGGCGTCCGCGCGGTGACGACCGGCACCCTCCCCCAGGAGGGCGCACAGAGCGCAGAGGGCGCGGGCCCGCGTCCGGTCGTCGCCCTGGTCGTCCCCGAGGGCACTCCCGGCTCCCGTACGGTGTCGTCCCCCGCGGAGGGCACCGGAGCCGAGCCGGGTACCACGGAGGGCACGGACGGGGCAGGCGCACCGGACGTCGCCCCCGCCCCCGGCGGCCAGGCGATCCTCCTGCACGACCTTCGGGCCCCGGAGTTCCTCGACGCCGACCCCGCGCAGGTGCTGCGCCCCACCGAGGACGAGCGCGCCGAGGCGCCCTTCGGGCTCAGCCGGGGCGCCGACTACCTGCGGGTCTGGGCCCGGGCGACCCAGGAGGTGGTGGCCGCGCTGGTGTCCGACACCCCGATCACCGGCGCCGACCTCTCCGCGGACGGTGTGCTCGTCATCGCCACCGAGCGCGGAGTGACCGCCCGGCAGATCCTCGCCGCCGCCCCCGCCGCCCCCACCGTGCCGGCCCAGCGCGCCGGCACCACTGACGCCGACGCTTCCCACGGCCTCGAAGGAGACCACTCGTGATCACCCAGGCGCAGGCACACGCCACCGCCGCCCGCTGGCTCAACCCCGAGGGGCACCAGGGCCCGCCGCGTGAGGTGGCCATGCAGGAGTTCGACCTCGGCTGGGTGGTGTGGGCCGTACCGCCGCCCCCGGAGGTCGACCCGGAGACCGGGCAGCGCCGCCCGCCCGCCGAGATCGGCACCGCCTGCGGCGTGGTCGACCGGGCCTCCGGCGAGCTGACGGTCTGGCCGTCCGTACCGGTCGACGAGGTCGTGCGGATGTACCAGCAGAAGCACGGCGGCGGCACGGCCCCGGCGGAACCCGCCCGGCCGCCGGCCACCGGCCCCGGCAACACCGCCGTCGCCACCTACGACGACCCCGCGACCGGCGAGGAGACCAGCCTCGCCCGCGTCTCGGGCCCGGGCCTGCCGCCCGCGGAGTACCAGCTGTACGAGGAGCTGCGGCGGCTGGGCGTGGATCCCGCGGCCGTCCGCGCGGTCCACACCGACCTGCGCCCGGCCCTGCTGCCCGGCGGCTACCCCGGCGACTTCGTCCTCCGTGCGTTCCCCAACGCCTCGTTCTCCTGCACCGAGGGCTACGGCATGCGCCCCGAGGAGCGCGCCGAGGGCGTCGCGGGGCTGCTGCGGCACGTCGAGATGATGCACCAACTGGCGGGCCAGCAGCCGCCGCCGCGGCCGCATCGGGTGCCGGTGCCGGAGCGCGTCGAGCCGGCGCCGCAGATGCGGGACGTGGCCCTCGGCAAGCACCTGGTGGAGGTCTACGGCCCCGAGGGCATCCGCCGCCCGGACGCCGACGACCTGGCCGCGACCCAGCTGCCCGAGGCCACCAGGAACACGCTGGTCTGGGCCGGACTCCCGTCCCAGGTCCCGTACTTCTTCACGGCGGACCGCCCCGACACCCCGCCCGCCGGCGGGCCGTTCACGGACGTGGCGACCCACCTCCGGGAGATCGGCACGCAGGCCAAGGAGCAGACGCTCGAAACCCTGGCCGGCTACGTCCGGATCGGCACCGACGGCCTGTACACCATCGCCGTCCAGTGCACCGCCCCGGAGGCCAACCAGAACCTGATCGGCACCCTCTGGGCCGTCCAGCCCTCCTCCGGCGGCGGCCGCTTCGTCAATCGCACCGTCTCCGCCTACCTCCGCTCCCTGGCCCTCCTCACCACCACCCGCCAGGCGATGCAGGGCCTGGACCCGGCAGCGGCGGGCACGGCGGTGGCGGCCTTCCAGGAGCAGATCGCGGCGATCGACTCCTGGGCACTGGACGACCCCGGCAACTGGTGGTCGCTGGTGATCGAGCAGATGTGGCACGGGTTGTTCTGAGAGGAGGGGGTGGGACGGGGTTCCGGGGCGCGGAGGTTCCGGGACCTGAGATTCCGGGGGCCCGGAGATTCCGGGGCCCGGAGATTCCACGGTTCCGGGCTCCGGGCCCCGTCCCCTCCTGTTACGTGTCGCCGTACGTATCCCCCGGGGCCGCTCGGGGGGTACGCCAGGTTCCTACAGGGCTCGGTACTTACGGCAGCAGGAGCCAGTCCGCGGCCAGTGCGGCCGCCAGGCCGATGCCCAGCAGCCAGGTGCCGAGCCGGGTACGCCCGTGCCGGCTGAGTTCGATCACCACCCCGCAGAGCACCAGCGCGGCTCCGTACACCCCGACCACGAGCACCGACGTACGCGAGGCCAGGCGCACCACCAGCACCACCGCCATCGCGGCCATGAGCACCGAGGCCAGGACGATGCGTATCCGCCGCGCCTGACGCGGGGTCAGCCCCACGCGATTCGCGGACTCGGCCTCTTCGCCGTCGGACTCGATCTCTTCGCCTTCGGGAGCGAGGTCTTCCTGGTCGGAAGGGGTCTCTTCGCCGTCGCGAGCGAGCTCTTCCTCATCGGAAACGAGCTTGTCGTCCTCGGAATCCGGCTTTCCCTTGCCGGGGTCGGGCTCTTCCTTGCCGGGGTCGGGCTCTTCCTTGCCGGGGTCGGGCTCTTCCTTGCCGGGTTCGTCCATGAGCGGTTCATGCACCTCGGTTCCATGCACTGACGAATGCCTCCATATGCGTGCGTACCGCGCTGCCAAGGGCGATCCATGAACCGTCGGTGAAGCCGACGTCGAACCGTCCCCGGCCACCCACGGCCTTGGGATGCGGATTGATCCGAGCGATGTCCGTACGAGACACCGCCACCCCGAAGTCCCACCGCGGCGTGGTGTCGCGCCAACTCGTGTTGCGGTCCACGAGCAGGATCAACCGGCTGTCGGTCATCGCCTGCCGCCGTGGGGTACCTCCGGCGTTGGTCAGGTCGACGAGGAAACGGCCGGCCGTGCTGTTCCAGCCGCCGTCCATGACAGTGCCCCAGATCGCCTTCTCGACGGCGCGGTCGGCCGCGTGGTCCAGGGCGTCCACCGTGCGCTCGACCCGGTCGCCGACGCGCCCCGCGGCCCGGGCCAACGGGTTGTTGACCAGACGGCTGTTGGTCACCGCCCCCAGCGGACGGGCCACCGCGCCGAGCGCGCTGCCCAGCACGCCCCGTACCCGCTCCTCGATCGCCGACGGAGCATGCGGAACGGTCGGGGCGCGCAGCTCGGCGGGGACGGAGGGCAGCGCCGCGTTGGCGAAGTAGTCACAGGCGATGACCAGCCGTTCGCCCGGCTGGAGAAACGGCAGGAAGCAGTCGCGGTACTCCGGCTTCATACGGCGCGGCTCCTCACGTCGGACGGGCATCAGCCGAAGTGGGGCATCGGCCGAAGGGTTGTCGGGATGGCGGGACTGCTGGACCACTGCTGGCCACACGGCCAGCCGCGGACCCTTCTCCACTGCCGGTGCGCGAGAGCGGCTGAGCGGATCCTGCGCGGTGGGCGACGGGTCGAAGTCCGGTGGCGACGGCAGCTGGTGGCTGCCCGGAGCACCGGCGCCGCTCCGCCCGCTGCCGCCGGAACCCGGACGGGGACCGCTCGCCGCTCAACGCCTGCTCGTGCTTCTCGACACCGTGCTCGTTCGCCTCGTGCGTCGTCCCGGCGCCCTGGGAGATGGCGAACTCCTGCGCTTCACCGGCCTCCTTGAGGTGCTTCCAGGTCAGCGGATTGTACCGCTCGGCCTTGGACACCTTCTTGGCCAGCCAGAACATCTTCAAGACGTTGGCGAGGCTCTCTGCTGAATATGGCACGCACCTTCTCGGCGCTCTGGTCAGAAGCCCACCCTGGTCCGAGCGTTTGGCGAACTGCCCCAAAGCTTCCGCGGCAGCTGGGAATTGCTCCGCCACGGATCCCCGCCCTCTCGCCCCCACCCCCACGCCCCCACGCCCTCGCTCCCCAGACCCCTGGGGCGCAGACCGACGCCCCCTCCCCCGCCTTCAGAATGCCGCTATGCCGCTATGCCGCATGTGCCACTAATGCCATAGACAGGCCAATTTTCACGGAATCTCCACGGCGCCGAGTAAAGACATTCCCTTGAATCCACCGCAGGATCACCCGCCTTGACAGGTCTGCGTTCGGTTCACCTAACCTGGGAACGCTAAACTCGCGCCAAGAGTCAGACGCTAAGAGTCAGAGCGGACGCGCCGAAAAAACGGGGGTTGTGGTGGCAGGCAAGGAATTTGACGTCGATCCGGATGTCCTGCGTACGCAGGGCAACGCGTTCGTCCACATCGGTGGCGATTTCTCCAAGGCGTCGAAGAAGCTGAAGGCCGACCTGGAGGACCTCGGCAGCCCCTGGGAGAACTGCGACTTCGGCGACATCTTCGAAACGATCTACACGCCCATCAGGGACGGAATGTTCGAGTCCATGGACTCCCTGGGCGAGCGCCTCGAAGGAATCGGCGACAAGCTCCAGCACATGGCCCAGACGTACGCCGAGTCCGACCAGCAGGGCATCCACACCATCAGCGCCGTCGGCCGCCCGGTCATCTGACGCCCCGCCCACCGTACTTACTTCGGGGCGCGCAACCCGGGCCGAGGGCGTGAAAGCTCCTCCCGCACCACCTCCCATCCCCTCAGCCCGATTCCCCACCTCTCACTTCCCACTCTTTCCATTGCTCTCCGCAATCGGCTACCACTGCACGGGGGACGATCACTGTGTCATTGACGCTGCCAGGCGAGGTCACCTGGGTCCTGGACCTGCTCGGCTACAACTGGCCGGACGCCGACGAGGACAAGCTCCACGAATGCGCCCAGGTCTGGCGTAACTTCGCCGAGTCCGTCAACCAAGCAGCTTCCTCGGGCACTTCGGCAGCCAATGAGGTCGTCTCCGCCAACTCCGGCGAAGCGGTCGAAGGCTTCACCAACGAATGGGGCTCCTTCTCCGGCGGCGGTAACAGCGGGGACAATTACCTCCGCGACGCCGCCGCGGCGGCGGAAGTCATCGCCGTCGCCTTCGACGCCGCCGCCATCGCCGTTCTCGCCGGCAAGGTCGCGGTCATCGTCCAGCTCGTGATGCTGGCCGCGGAACTCATCGCCGCGCAGGCCGCCGCGCCCTTCACCCTCGGCCTCTCCGAACTCGGCGCCGCGGGCGCCACGCAGGCGACCCGCCTGATCGTCCGCCAGATCCTCGACAAGATCAAACGCGAGGTCATGGAGGCGGCCACCAAGGCCATGGAGCACGCCACCATGGACGCCATCAAGAAGATGGCGAAGAAGGCCGTGTCCAAGGAAGCCCGCAAGCTGGCGATGGACTACGCCAAGAAGACGGTCAAGGACACGGTCAAGGACACCGTCAAGGAAAAGGTTGTCGACGCGGCCAAGGAAAAGGCCACGGAAGCCGGCACCGAAATGGCCCAGAACGTCGCCCAGCAGGGCATCGAAAGCCACTTCGGCGCCCGCGACGGTATCGACTGGGGTGAAACGGCCGACATCGGCAAGGAAAAGGCCGGTGAATACGTCGACGGCATCAAGGAAGGCGCCCAAGACCTCACCGACCCGAAGACCTACGTCGACCACGCCCGCCAGGACCTCACCGACCGCGGCCTCAACGCGGCCCAACGCCACGCCGACCAGCGCACCGGCGGCGCCGCCACCCGCCACCAGGGCGCCACGGATGCGGTCAGGGAAACGGTGAGCGGCAGCGTCGAGGACGTCTTCGGCTGAGCCCTCGCCCCTCAGCCCTCGCCTTCGAGTTCAACGACAAACCCGTCCTGTCGCCCTGCAGGGCCGCTGCACCCCGGAACCACCCGGGCGCCCGCAGCGGCCCTGCAGCCTTTCCCCATCCGCCTGGACGGGAATTCATAAGCCGCCCCTGAAAACACATTGGGGTCCGCGACCCGAAGGCCGCGGACCCCAAATGAACTTCGTTGCTTTCCGCTCTAGTACCTACACCTACGTCAGAGCATTACCGTCCAGGCGGCTGCGTGGGCGGCGCGGGCGGATAGGCCCCCGGCCCACCGGGCTGCTGCTGGTACGAGTTGTTCGGGTTCGGCGGATGCGGCACAAACCCACCGGGACCGCCGGGCCCACCCGGACCACCAAAACCACCGGGGCCACCGGGCGGCGGGCCGTTACGACGGTTCTTCTTCTTGGCCACGAGAACGACGACCAGGATGATGACGAGGACGACCAGCCCGACGACCGCCACGAGGATGATGAAGGGCGTGCTCAGGCCCTTGTCACTTTGAATCTTCGGGCCGGCCTCATTGCTACCGGCCGCGCTGGAGGGATCGGAAGACCCGCCACTCTTCAGCGCCGGGAACGGACCGTTCTTGGAACCGGCGGGAACATCCTTGGTCAGGGCGCTGTAGGGCTTGATGAATCCGTAGCCGTAGTGCGCGTCCGGAAGCTTCATCCCCTTCTTGTCATCGGGCAGGCCAGCAGTCTTGACCAGCCTATTGGCGATCTGGCCGGCGGACAGGTCGGGGAACTTGGAGCGCAGGAGCGCTGCGGCGGCGGAGACGTAGGCGGTGGCGTCGGAGGTACCGTTGGCGAGACGGTACTTACCGTGAACGTCCTCCACCGGACTGGCAGAGCGAATGTATACGCCTGGGGCGATCAGCTTGACGTGGGGACCGTAGTTGGATCGATTCCATACGTGCAGGTCTTTCCCTACAGCTCCCACCGCGAGAACCCCCGGCATGGCAGCCGGATACGCAAGGGTGTCGGTGCCTGAGTTGCCTGTACCGGCTACCAGCAGCACATCGTGCTTTCGGGCGTAGGCGATCGCTTCCTTATCGCCCGGGCTGTCGCTACCACTCGCGAAGGACATGTTTACGACCTTCGCGCCGTGATCAACCGCGTACCTCAGCGCATCTGCGAACTTCAGGTCCTTGCCGAACTCGGCGACGCTGTCAGGGTCTTGCAGGTCCACACCGACAGGAAGGATTTTGGCATCAGGAGCCAATCCTTTCACTCCATCGGAGTCCCCAGGTCCATGCCCATGGCCAGCGATGAGCGAGGCCATCGCCGTCCCGTGCTCACGCTTTCCGTACGGGCGGTCCGCTGTGCCCCCGTCAATGAAGCTCTTCCCAGGAAGTACGTTTCCCTTGAGGTCGGCGTGATTACCATCGACCGGGTCGTCAATCACAGCGACGGTGACGCCCTTGCCGGTTGAAATCTTCCAAATATCCTCGGCCCCGAATGCTTTCAAGGCCCACTGGTCGTTTCTGATCTGGTCTGCCGAAGCAACCGGCGCGGTGCCGAAGAGCAGTGCCCCCGCCACTACCGCGCCGCCCACCGCACGCAGCGTCCGCGTGAAGCTCATGCCATAACACCCTTCCTCACAGAGTTGGGGCCCGCAGCCCGAGAGCTGCGGGCCCCAAGCGTCTCTACCGATTGCTTGTCCGGCCGGTCCTACTCGATGACCCGGGGAGCCACATTACGCTCCGTCGTCCAGGTCTCCTCGTCTTCCACGAGGTAGTCGGGACGGCTGGAGTCGTTCCCCTTGCCTTCGCCCTTGCCACCGTGCGCACCGTGTGCGCCGCCCATCATGCCTGCCGGGCGACGACCGGAGCCCGAATTGGTACCCGCGGCGGTTCCTCCTCGGCTGCGGTGCAGTCCGGAACCGCCTTGGCCTCCAGTACTGCTCTTACCACCGGCCGCACCGCCGACGATGCCGCCCTTCTGCCGGGCCATGGCTCCACCGGTGCTGACGCCCGGCTTGCCGCCCATGCCCTTGCCTGCGGCACCACCGTGTGCACCGCCCATGCCGGGCATACCGGCACGCCCGGTGCGGGCACCTGCCGCGCCACCAGCGCCCGCCGTGCCGCCCTTGAGCCCGCCGGCACCGCCCTTGACGCCACCTGCACCACGACCGGTCATACCACCGGTTCCACCAGCCATACCGAGGCCACCCCCACCGGGGATGTTGACGCCGGCGCCACCGCCGCCGCCACCGGGCATGTGAACGCCGCCACCGGCGCCGCCGTTCAGGCCACCTGCACCGCCGCCACCGGGGATCTTCACCCCGGTGCCACCGCCGCCACCACCGAGACCATCCAGGCCGGTGTTGACATTGGGGGTGTGCGGCTTCATCGAACCCAAGCCGCCGCTAATGCCAGGCGTCTTCGGCGTGTTCGGGGTGTTGATGCTGGGAGAGGTCGGCATCTTCGGAGCGCTGCCGCCCTTCATGCCGCGGGTGGGAATCTTGACTCCTCCTCCACCACCACCGCCGCCGATCCCGCCACCGCCCGGCATGGGCATGGCGATGGCGCCTACACCACCGCCAGCACCGCCCGAGGGGTCATGTTCGGGGATCTTGTCGTCGATGGGAGGCGTCGGTGTCTTGAGCGACGACGCGCGCGTCACATACGCCGTGCCCAGGTTCTCCATGGCGACAGCAGCTTCCAGCCGCTTCTTCTGGTGTCCGGACAGGTTGTCCTTGTTCGCGTCAAGGATGCCCTGAGTGCTCACACCAGTCTTCAGAGCGTCGTTCAGATCGTCGTCGTCGATCTGGTCCGACCAGGGCATTTCACCCCAGACGTCATCGCTCCAGTTCCAGCCGTCATCGACCGGCCTGACCTTGTCGATGGCCTTCTGCAGGTCGCTGGCCGTCTGGCCCATCACCTGGGCCGCGTGCGTGGCGTAGGGAGCGCCCGTCCTGAAATTGTTGCTGATCTTCTGGGCCTGCTTGGCGAACTTCTCCGCCGTGTCGCCGTGCCAGGACTCCAGCACCTTCTTCACGGCATCTTCGAACCGCTTCTGGATGCCGCCGCCACCTTCACCAGACCCGACCAGTTGGTCGTGAAGGTCCTGCCAGTTCTGCGCTACGTCCCGTACTTGCTGAACGTTGGCACCGTCCAGCATGCCCTTCAGGCCATCGAGGTCGTTCAGATTGAACTTGGTTGTGAACGTCTCCCAGGTGTTTCCACCCGTGGGCGCACCGCCCGCATCTCCACCCATCAGTGGGCCCCCTTCTCTTTCACCTACAGGTCAACCGGTATGCCGCGAGCGTCACTTCATGCTGTTGTCGTGCTCGGCGTCATCGTAGGCGTCCTTCGTCTGCTTGGACTTCTTGCCGAAATCGTCGATCATCTTCTCGATCAAGCCCACGATGTTCTGCTCGATGTAGGCCTTCATGTCGTTGTGGGCCTTGTGCATCCGGTCGCGCTCTTCAAAGCCCTTCCCGAGCGCCCCGTCCGGCAAGTAAGTCTGGTTCTTCGCCTTGTCCTTCGGGCCGCCCATGTCCTTCAGGACCTGGTTCAGCTCCTTCACGACCTGGTCGAGGGCGTCGAGATCAACGCCGTATTCCTTGCTAGCCATGCTTGGCCTCCCCGTGTGTTGTCAGTCCGGTCTTGCGGCGCCAGTCGCGGATGGCGATCGAGGAGCCGACGACCGCGGCGACGGCCAGGAGTCCGCCGCCGACAATGTAGATGGCGATGCGGGCGCGCCGTTCCCCAGGTGACTCACCGATGGTGATGGCGGCCGGCTGGATGTTGGAGCCGTCAGCCGCGTTGGAAGGCTTGTCCGGCTGGGGTTCGGCGGTGGGCTTGGTGTCGTCCTTGAGGGCGGCCACCGGGTCGACGACGCCCCAGCCGATGTTGTGGTCCGCCTTGCTGCGCACCCGCTCGGCGGTCTGCTCCAGGTGCCAGATCACCTCTTGAGGTGTCCAACGCTGGCCCTCGTCCTTGTGCTTGGCGATCAGGAGCGCCGCGGCGCCCGCCGCGTACGGTGCCGCGAAGCTGGTGCCCTGGTCGACGCAGTTACCGCCGTTGGGGACGGTGGAGACCATGTCGACGCCGGGTGCGGCGATGTCGACCCAGCTCCCGGGCTGGGAGAAGGGGGCCCGCTCGTTGTTGCGGTCCGAGGCGGCGACGGACAGGACGTTGTCGAACTCCTGGAAGGCGGCGGGGTACATGTTCTTCTCCACGCCGCTGGCGCCGTCGTTACCCGCCGAGGCCACGATCAGAACGTTGTTGCTGGCCGCTTTCCGGATTGCCGTCTTGAGGAGTTCCAGCCTGGCCGGGCTGGCTGCCGTGCCCTGCGAAATGTTGATGATGTCGACCTTTTGCGAAACCGCGTAATTGATCGCGTCGGCCAGGCTGGCAGCATTGCCCGCCTTCTTGTCGCTGGTCTGCTGCAGGGGAATGACCTTCGCCTCGGGCGCAATTCCGAAGAAGCCGGAGCCGGCCCTCGGGCGCGCGGCGATGATGCCCGCGACCTTGGTGCCGTGGCCGACCGTGTCCTCGGTCGGCTTTCCTCCGACGAAGGATTTGCCGCCGCTGATGTTGGGCCTGATCTGCGCGTTGCCCGCGTCGATCCCGGTGTCGATCACCGCGACCCGGACGCCCTTGCCCCTGGTGTCGGCCCACATCTGATTGGTCAGCAGACGCTGCAACGACCAGGGGGTCTCTTTGATGTCGTCGGCGCCGAACTTGCACTCACCACTGTTGAGCGGAACGTTCGTGTCCGCCATCGCCGGCGTGGCGGTGGCGCAGGACAGGCCGACGAAGCACGCCGCCGTGACCAGTGCGCCCGCCGCTCGTCGACGGTGCCCGGCTCGGTGACCAATGGCGCGAGATCCCACGGGTTGTCTGCTCTCCATGTGTGGCGAAAGGGGCGGGAACGAATCGAGGGGTGAGAGTGGGGGGAGGTGTGAGAGGGAAGAAGGAAGAGAAGTGGGGGGAGGGGTCGGAGGTGCGGTGGACGGCAGAAGGGCGAGCGCACTGATGCAGCGCGCTCGCCCTCATTGACCACTGTGCGAGCCGTCGGGGCTGCTCAGCCGATCGCCATCCGTAGCTGTGCCGACCTGGGTCAGCCGCCCCAGATACCGGCGTTCTTGTGCTCGGTGGACTGGTAGTTCTGGGCAGCGGTGTCCAGAGCCTTGGCGATGGCCTCCAGCGTGGAGTGCAGGGAGGCAGCGCGCTGGTCCCACTCGCGCTGGCGGGCCTGGTAGCCCTCCTGCGCGGCACCTTCCCAGCTGGCGGCGATCTTCTTGACGCCGGCCTCGAGGTCGTCGAGCTGCTGGCGGATGTTGTTGGCCGTACCGCGCACGTCGGAGCTGGCCTGCTGGATCGTCGCAAAATTAACGAGGATCTGGCCTGACATGGTGTCTCCTCAGGAGTTGATGCTGCTGGTCGAGTCACATACCGCAGCGGGCCGGCACGGTGGCCGGCACGGGCTGCGGCGAGTGGGCCGGGCGCCGCGGGTCAGCGGCGCGGCCCCATCATCCGAACGGGGAAGCCGAGGCGGAGATGTGCGAGATCGACTGCGCCTGCTCCTCTTCGGAGGCGGAGTAGTTCTTCGTGGTCTCGTCGATCGCTTCCTTGATCTCACCCAGAAGCTGGTTGAGACGGTTGGCGTCCTCGTTCACCTGCGACTGCAGCTGGTTGTACGAGGAAGCCGCAGCACCCTTCCACCCCGAGGTGATGGTGTCGACGACCGTGTTCAGGCGGGAGATCTCACCCTGGATCGACTGATTGACCGAGGCGATCTTGCCGCTGAACGCGACCATCTCCTCCTCGGTGGTTGTGTACTGCTGACCAGCCATAGTCAACGTCCCCCATGAGACTCGTACGTCGTGCCGCGCCGGGCCGCCAACGGGGCCCCACGCGGTTGGCATCACCTGCTGACGCCTTTGACTACTCTAACCACTCCATATGCCCGTTCCCAACAGGGGGGAGACTGTTGTGACGGGATCACAACATTGTCAACTCCCCGTCGTTCAAACGACGTTCAGGGAAACGGACAGATCCGATGCTATCGGTCGAAGGGCCGATACAGCCGGGGAACGACGAAGATCACACCGAGAAGTCCGCAGACCGGCCCGTGAATTGCGCGCCGCGAGAACGGCCCGGAATCCGCACCACCGCAAAAGGCCGCGCCGAATGCCCGTTTCCGGGGGAATTCGGCGCGGCCTTCTCTCGCCGCGCGGCGAACTACGCAGAAGCGACCGACATCGTCACGACGACTGCGGCTTCTTCGCGCTGCGGATGTCGAGCGCCGGCCCGTTGGAGAGCAGGGTGGACCAGGCCTTCAGGATGAGCGGGGGGTGCGTGCCGCCGTACCCGAGGTGGATCCGCGCCTGGTCGACCTCCTGCTTGTCGCTGCCGGCCTGGGTGGCGCTGTCGTTGCTCCGCGGGATGAAGTAGCGCAGCCCGGTGTCGGTGACCAGGAACAGGCTTCCGCTCTTGGCCTTGGGGGTGGCGACCTCCGTGTAGAGCAGGCCGCTGCCGGGGGTGACATACGAGCTGGCGCCCGAGGCGATCTTGGCGGGGTAGTCGTCGCCGACCCAGGTCTGCATGTCCGGGACGCCGTTCGGGTAGCCGAGCTGCTTCTCCTCGCCGCCCGGGTACTTGGTGGTGGTGCCCTTGTAGACGCTGCAGGAGACACCGTGGTCGGTGGGACCGCCCAGGCCGCTGGTCTGGGAGCCGTGGGCGAAGTCGTTGGCCGCGCTGACGGTGTCGGTCGGCCACGGCGAGGTGAAGCCGGAGACCTTGCCCAGGAACGTCGAGTAACCGTTGCCGGTCTCGTCCGGCTTCGGGCGGAACGAGCCGGCGGCGACCTGTACGGCCTTCAGCGCCTCGCCGTTGGAGTTCAGCTGCTGCGCGTTCGCGCCCTCCATCAGCAGTTTGGCGACGAAGTTCGAGACCTGCTCGACGCCGTCCTTCTCCACGACGTACTTCTGTCCGTCGCTGTCCTCGAGGATCGAGCCCACGGTCCTGGCCTCCGCCGGGACCTCCTTGTCGGTGGTCGGGGTCCCCGCCCCCGAGACCGTCGGCATGGAGATGCCGATGGCGCTGGGGACCTTCAGCAGGGTGTCCATGAACTGCTGGGAGACCTTCTGCGGCTGGGCCTGGGCGCCGAAGATGATGCGGCGCAGGTCGTTGTCGCCCTGCTCCTTACCGCCCTTCGGCTGCCACCCGAGGGCCGTGGAGTTGAACTCGAAGGCCATGCCGTTGTGGTCGACCAGCCACTTCTTGCCGGCGGGGTCCTCGACGTAGAGCGCCTGGTGGAAGTCGAGCCTGCCCTTGCGGGTGTCGTCGACGAGCTGCTTGTCCTTGCCGGCCAGGACGAACACGGCCTGCTGCGGCTTGCTGTCGGCGCCGCTGGTGCCGGGGCGGTTGCAGACGGCCCAGGTCTTCGGCTTGTCCGCGTCGTCCGCGCTGGGCAGCCGGTCGGGGGCGAACGGGATGCCGATGGCGGGGCCGTGCGGGATCTTGCCGTCGAGTTCGGATTCCTTGACCTTGACGACCTGGAACTTCGGGTCGAGAAGCAGCCGGGCGGATGCGAGGTTCAGGATGGGGTGCAGGAGTTTCTGGTTATTGCCATTGGCGTCCTTGGTGTTCAGGACGATATAGCGGGTGGTGGATTCATCCCCGACGATGACGTTCTTGCCGACCTCGTCCCACCCCGACGGCGCCACCGGCTTGAGAATGCCGCAGGCGCCGAATCCCACGAGCATCAGGACACCCATGATGACGCTGGGCACCACCGCCTTGAGCGGCTTGGGGGCGCTCTCGATCGAGCCGTTGGGCAGCGGCTTCAGAAATGCCGCATTCGTGCGCTTTCGAGCAAACGAATACGCATTCAGCTCGTCCCGACGTGATGCCATTGTTGCTTTCTCTCCCCGCCTGTTGGATCCACATCGAACCGCCCCCGGCACTCACGCCGTAGCGCCCTCTACTATGCCGTGTGTCGATCGACCCGTACGGTACGGGTGCCACCTTCCAACGCACCAGTCTCAACGGCGGTCGATACGCCTAGAGGCCCACATCACCAGTAGAGGAGCAGGCCGGGGGATGTCCAGCGCCACCAGGGCTCGACGCCGCAATGGGCGGCAACAGCAGCAACAGCCTTCCGGGGCACCGCAATATGCGGGAAATGCTGGCCAAAACGGCACAGCTTCGGGCAACAGAGGAAATGGCGGCCGGGGTTCCGCGGCCCGCCCGGCGGGTCCGGTGGCGCCGCGGCTGCGCCAACAGGCCGGCACGATCGGCGGTGTCCGCGTCCAGCAGCTGGCCATCATCGAACTCGCCGCCGCGCTGGTGCTGGTGGGCTGGTCGATCCACCCGGCCGCACTGACCGCGGCCATCGTCGTCGCGGCCGTGCTGGTCGTCTTCGCGCTCGGCCGGCGGCGCAAGATCCCGCTGCCGGAGTGGATCACGACCGTGCGCGCGATGAAGCGCCGCGGCAAGAACAGCACCACCGCACTCGCGGCCACCCAGGGCGTCGACCCGGCGATCGCCCCCGTGGTGGAGTGCGAACCGGCGCTGCGCACCTACGAGTACACGACCGAGGCCGATCAGCGGGCCATCGGTTTCGTCGGCGACGGTACGTTCCTGACGGCCATCGTCCAGGTGGACGCGCGCGACGAGCCGCTGCGGCCGCAGCGCGGCAGCCACATGCTGCCCCTGGAGGTGCTGCACACCGCCCTGGACATCGAGGACATCCACCTGGAGTCCGTCCAGTTCGTGCAGTACACCCAGCCCGCGCCGGCACCCCACCTGCCCGAACAGGCCGTGGCGTCCCGCTCGTACGCCCCGCTGCAGGCACAGTCGCAGACCCCGGCCGTTCAGCTGACCTGGATCGCCCTCAAGCTCGACCCGGAGCTGTGCTCGGAGGCCATCGAGGCCCGCGGCGGCGGCCTGGAGGGCGCCAAGCGCTCGCTGCTGCGCGCCGCGGACCAGCTCGTCAGCCGGCTCACCGCGCACGGCGTGCGGGCCAGGGTGCTCAACGAGCGCGAGGTCACGGCCTCGATCGGCACGGCCGTGTGCGTCAGCCCGCGGGCGGCCAACGGCGCCATGGGCCGGGACGGCCGGGCGGTCCGGCGCACCCAGGAGACGACCCGGGCGATGCGCTGCGACGACCGCTGGCACTCCACGTACTGGATCGGCCGGTGGCCCCAACTGGGCCAGGGCGGTGCGCCGTTGGCGGCCGTCACCCAGCTGCTGACCAGCACCAGGGCGATGGCCAGCACCTTCGCGCTGACCGCCACGCACGGCGGCGGCCGCGCCCCGGCCATCTCGGGTTACATCCGCCTCTCCACCCGCAGCGAGAACGAACTCTCGGCCGCCCAGGACGAGTTGGAGCGCCGTTCCGGTTCCGCGAAGGTCGGGCTGGTCCGCCTCGACCGTGAACAGCTGCCCGGCCTGCTGGCCACGCTCCCCCTCGGAGGTACCCGCTGATGGCCTCGCCCACGTATCAGCCCCGCGTCAACACCAGCAGCGACGGCTGGCGCAATCCCCCCTTGTCGGCGGGCATCAGCGGCGGTGACGGCCGTCGGCTGTCGCACCAGCCGCGTCCGGAGGAGGAGCAGAGCGGGCCGACCGGGCCCAAGCCCCGGCCCGGTTACGGCCTGCGCGGCCCGCGGCGCAGCCCGCACGTGCTGACCGCCGAGTCGCTGGCCGCACTGACCCTGCCGGTCGGCGACGACGGCGTGATCATCGGCATCGACCCGCAGAACCAGCCCGCCGTGCTCAGCCTGCTGCGCCCGACCCCGCTGGAGGTCGTCCTCGTCGGCAGCATGTGGATGGCGCAGGTGCTGGCACTGCGTACGGTCGCCACCGGCGCCCGGGTCGCGGTCGAGACCGCCCGGCCGCCCGCCTGGGGTCAGATGGCGCAGAGCGCGGGCGGTGGCCAGCAGTGCGTGTCCGTTCATGACGTCCGCCAGATCGCGCCCCAGGGCCCGTCGGTTTCCAGCCCCGTGCTGGTCGTACGGGACATGGGTGCCCGGCCGCCGCGCAATCAGCTCGCCCCGAGCCCCTGGCAGTCGGTGCTGACCGTGCTGCCGTTCCTCGGGCCGCGGTCGCCGCAGATGCTCAGCCGTGCGGACCTCGTCGGGCTGCAGCGGCTGTCGCCGGAGGAGGCGGAGGTCGTGACGCGCATCATGCGGCTGCCGGAGCAGGTCGGCGCGGTGCTGCCGACGCTCAGCGACAACGCCATGCTGTGGTGCCGCCGTGACGGTGGTCACCAGTTCGTCATGACCCAGCCCACGGAGGCGGAGACCAACCTGCTGGGCGGCCCGCGCCGTATGGACTGATACCTGAACAATCACCACCGGCACGGCCGCACGGGCGCATCCAGGCGAAATCGCCGGGTGCGCCCGTAGGTGTGCCGAAGGGCTTGAAGACGACATGGCACCGACTGCCGTTATGGGCCGACTCTTGATTAGGCTGTGTGGAGAGCCGCAGGAGCACAGCACGACGGCAGTCGATACGGGGACGGAGACAGTTAGTGTTGGCGCAACCCCGGGTGGTGTGTTCCCACTTCCGCTACACCCGAACGATCCGCCTGTATCCGGTCCTGCCGTTCAGGTGCGTTGCAGTACACCAGGAGGCACAGTGAACGAGCAGGAGGCTTTCCGGCCGGACGGAAACGATCCTGACGACGACCAGTCCGAGTTCGACCTGACCGGCGAGTTCAAGATCGACTTTGCCGCGCCGGCCTGGTACGCGAGCAACGACACCAGCGGCGGCGCGGGTGCCGCGGCTTCTCCTGCGCCTTCGCCCACCACTCCGCCGGCCGCGACGCCGCCCGGCCCGCCGACCGGTCAGCCGCTGACCGGGCCGGCCCAGGGCGCACCGGTGCCGGGCCTTCCGCAGCAGGGCGCACCGGCCGTGGACGCCGCACCGCCCGGTTTCCCGACGCTGCGTCCGCAGGGCGCGGACGGCGCCGCGCCGGAGGCTGCCGCGGAGCCCGCGCCGGCCGCGAACGACGCGTCCGACGGCGGCAACAAGCGTTCCGGCACGGGTGTCGACCCGTCGGCCTCCCTCTGGGACGACGACGATGACGACAGCGAGCCGGAGCCCGAGGCGGCGCCCGAGACGGCGAACGCGGCCGCCGCCCCGGCACCGCAGCCGGAGGCCGTGGCCCCCAACTCCCCCACCGAGGGCGCCGCCCCGGCCGCGGAGGCCGCTCCCCCGGTCCAGCAGGCCCCGCCCGCCCAGCCGGTCCAGCACGTTCCCGATGCCGCCGCTCAGGGCGCGCAGGCGGGCCAGCCGCCGGTGCCGCAGCAGGCGCAGCAAGCGCAGCCGCAGGGCGCACCCGTACATGGGCAGCAGCAGCCGCCCGCCCAGCAGGGTCAGCAGCCGCAGCAGGGCGTGCCGCAGGGCGCTCCGCAGCAGCAGGGTGTCCCGCAGCAGGGCGCTCCGTGGGGCGCCGCGACGGACGGTCAGCAGCAGGGCGTCCCGGGCCAGGCAGTTCCCGGACAGGGGGTGCCCGGGCAGGGTGTCCCCGGTCAGGTCGTTCCCGGACAGGGTGGACTGCCGCCGCTGCCGCCGGAGTTCCAGCCCGCCGACCCACGCATGGCGCAGGCCCAGGCCGGTCAGCAGCCGCCGGCCCAGCAGGGTCAGCAGCCGCAGCAGGGCGTGCCCCCGCAGGGCCAGCAGCAGATGCCGGCCCAGCAGCAGCCGCAGGCACAGCAGCAGGCCGGATACCCGCAGCAGGCGCAGCACCCCCAGCAGGCCGGGTACCCCCAGCAGGGCCAGCCCGCGCAGCAGCAGGGCGCCTACGGCTATCCGCAGCCCGCGTACGGCTACCCGCAGCAGGGCCAGCCGCAGCAGCACCCCAACGCGGCCGCGCAGCAGCCCGCTTACGGCTACCCGCAGACCGCGGCGCAGGGCTACCCCCAGCAGGGCCAGCAGCAGCCCGGGTACGACCAGCACCAGGCGGCCCAGCAGGCCGCCCAGGCGCAGCAGGCCGCCCAAGCCCAACAGGCCGCCCAGGCCCAGCAGCAGGCACACCAGGCCCAGCAGCAGGCCCAGCAGGGGCAGCAGACGCCGTATCAGCCGCTGCCCGGCCAGCAGGCGGACCCCAACGCCGCGGCGAACTACGCGACGTACTCGCAGCCCGGTCAGCAGCAGCCGCAGCGGGCGGCTCCGGGCGCACCGCTCGGTTACAGCGCGGCGGTCGAGCTGACCTCCGACCGGCTGCTGCGCAACCAGCCCAAGAAGCGCAAGCCGGGCGCCAACGCGCAGCCGTCGAAGTTCAAGTTGGGCGCGAAGAAGGAGCAGGAGGAGCGGCAGCGCAAGCTGGAGCTGATCCGTACGCCGGTGATGTCCTGCTACCGGATCGCGGTGATCAGCCTCAAGGGCGGCGTCGGCAAGACGACGACCACCACGGCGCTGGGCTCCACGCTCGCCTCCGAGCGGCAGGACAAGATCCTCGCGATCGACGCCAACCCGGACGCCGGCACGCTCGGCCGACGGGTGCGCCGCGAGACCGGTGCGACCATCCGTGACCTGGTGCAGTCGATCCCGCATCTGCACAGCTACATGGACATCCGCCGGTTCACCTCGCAGGCTCCGTCGGGTCTGGAGATCCTCGCCAACGACGTCGACCCGGCCGTCTCGACGACGTTCAACGACGACGACTACCGGCGAGCGATCGACGTCCTCGGCAAGCAGTACCCGATCATCCTCACCGACTCGGGTACCGGTCTGCTCTACAGCGCGATGCGCGGAGTCCTCGACCTCGCCGACCAGTTGATCATCATCTCCACCCCGTCCGTGGACGGTGCGAGCAGTGCCAGTACGACCCTGGACTGGCTCTCCGCGCACGGCTACGCCGACTTGGTGCAGCGCGGCATCACGGTCATCTCCGGTGTCCGCGAGACCGGCAAGATGATCAAGATCGACGACATCGTGTCGCACTTCGAGACCCGCTGCCGCGGCGTCGTGGTCGTCCCCTTCGACGAACACCTCGCCGCCGGTGCCGAGGTCGACCTCGACATGATGCGGCCCAAGACCCGCGAGGCGTACTTCAACCTCTCCGCCCTGGTGGCCGAGGACTTCGCGCGGGCCCAGCAGGCGCAGGGGATGTACCCGCAGCAGCAGATGGGCGGCGATCCGTACGCCCAGCAACAGCAGCAGTACGCCGCCCAGCAGGGCCAGCCGCAGCAGGGGCAGCCGCAACAGCACCCGCAGCAGGGCCAGCCGCCGGCCGGCTACCCGCCGCAGCAGGGCGGCTGGACCCAGCAGCCCGCCCAGGCGCCGGCCCACTGGCAGCAGCAACAGCCCGCCCCGGACGCCCCTCAGCCGGACCAGTCCGGCCTGGCCCCGGGCTGGCAGCAGCAGCCGCCTCCGCAGTAGCACGGGCGGACGGGCGCGCACGCGCAGAGCGATACGGGTCGGGGCCCGGCACCTTGTGGGTGCCGGGCCCCGACCCGTGTGCGATGTCGGTGTGCCGGTCCGGCAGGCGATGCCGGTCCGCTCCGTGAACGTCTTGAGCGTCAGCGTCCTGAAGGTCATCGTGAAGGTCATGTACGTCGCGCGGGCTGCGGCCCCGCAAAGGCCGTCACGCCCGTACCTCACGCCGACCCGAACGAGTGAACCATTCCCGGTCGAACTCCGCTTGATTCCGGCCGAGTTGACGTTCACGGCGGCACGACACCCGAGCGCTGCACCCGCCCACGCAACACGGCAGCCGCCGCCACAACCAACACGGCAGCCGCAGCCGCAGCCACAACCGCAGCCACCGCCAGCCCCGGCACCAGCACCACCGCCACCGCAGCACTACACCCGCCCACCCCCCGAAGCGGGGTGGGCGGCGGGGAAAAAACTGGTTCGCGGGGAAAAGCAGCGGGGAAGGCTTGCGCCGACGAGAGCGGCTGTCGTCGCCCGGCAAGGCTTGCGCCGACGAGAGCGGCTGCCGTCGCCCGGGACGGCTGCCGTCGCCCGGCAAGGCTCCCGTCGCCGGGGAAACCTCCGCCAGGCCGTCACGTCTCAGGCGCTCAGGCCCCAACCGGCCGCGGCCGCGCGTCCCGTCAGTCAGCCCGCGTCGGCGATGAGGCCGCGGGCCAGTTTCACGTCGACCGCCATCCGGTCCAGCAGGGCGTCGAGGGTGTCGAACTTCTCCTGGCCGCGGATGTAGGCGAGGAAGTCCACGCCCACGTGCAGCCCGTACAGGTCCAGCCCGACGCGGTCGATCGCGTATGCCTCGACCGTGCGCACCTTGCCGTCGAACTGCGGGTTGGTGCCGACCGAGACGGCCGCCGGCATCGCCTCGCCCTCGACCTGCAGCAGCCCCGCGTAGACGCCGTCGGCCGGGATTGCCGTGTGCGGCAGGGTTTCGACGTTGGCCGTCGGGAAACCCAGTTCACGGCCGCGCTGGGCGCCGCGGACGACGACGCCCTCGACGCGGTGCGGCCGCCCCAGGACCTCCCGCGCACCGGTCACATCGCCGTCGGCGACCAGCCGTCGGGCGAGCGTGGAGGAGAACGGCTCGCCGCCGCCCGCCTCCCCGCGCTCGAAGAGGTCGACGACCTCGACGGTGTAGTCGTAGGTGGTGCCGAGTTCGGCGAGGGTCTCGACGTTGCCGGTCGCCTTGTGGCCGAAGCGGAAGTTGGGCCCCTCGACGACGACCTGTGCGTGCAGCTTGTCGACCAGCACCTTGACCACGAAGTCGGCCGGCGACAGCTTCGAGAACTCCTTGGTGAACGGCAGCACCAGGACCGCGTCCACACCGAGCTCGGTCATCAGCTCCGCACGCCGGTGGTGCGGCGCCAGCAGCGGCGGGTGGGTCCCGGGCCGTACGACCTCGCTGGGGTGCGGGTCGAAGGTGACGACCACCGCCGGGATCCCCAGCTCGCGGGCGCGCGCGACGGCCTTGCCGATGATCAGTTGGTGGCCGCGGTGCACACCGTCGTACGAGCCGATGGTGACGACGCTGCGTCCCCAGCCCTCGGGGATGTCCTCCAAGCCACGCCAGCGCTGCACTCTGCCCGCTCCTCGCCCGAACTCTTGTCAGTCCACTGCGCCACGTCGGCATGGCGCAGGTCTAAGACTGCCATGCCCCGGGTGGTGCTTCGCGCGAAGGGTCGCCGGCGACCGCCCGGTGGATCTTCACGGCGGCACCACGCCGACCCCGCACCCGGGCCGGGTACCCGGCCTCCGTCCCACGGACACCTGATCGCGAACCCCAGACCGACGGCATCCGAGGTCGGGCTCGGGGCCGGGCTCGTGGCCGGGTCGGGATCGGAACCCTGGCCCCGGCCCGTTTCCCGGTACCCGCCCCGGCCCCACCCCTCGGCCCGATCACCCGCTCCGGCTCCCGGCCGCCGTCGTACGGGCGCGGGCTCCCCTCGTCGCGGCGGCCCCCGCCGGATCCGCCGGCGCCCCTTCCCGGAGCCGGCGGGCGAAGCCGGGCAGTCGGCGGCCCAGCTCCGCCAGCCGCCGCTCGTAGCGGGCCGCACCGCCCGGTGTACGGGCCAGCAGCACGCCGGTGCGCCGCACCAGGTCACGGGTGCGCTCCGCGGGCCGCCGTTCGCACCCCTCGGCGGCCGCCCGGAGCAGCGCTTCCAGGACGCTGGTGTCGTCGGCACCGTGCTCGCCCTGGGCCAGGCCGTACGGGCCCCTCTCCTGTTCCTCCTGCGCCAGCAGGGCCTCCAGCAGGTCGCCGCGCAGCGCTTCCGAGGCTCCGGAACCGGCCTCCGCCAGTACATCGGCCAGTGCGCACCGGACCGGCGCCGGGCAGCCGGTGATCAGGTCACCGACCAACGGGCGCAGTGCGGCGCGGGCGGCCGGTCCGCGCTCCAGGCGATGGGCGACGAACTCCGCGACCGGGCGCGCGGCGCGGTCCGGGCTGCGCCGGGCGTAGTCACGGACGAGCGAGGCGGCACGGGTGGCGGGCCCGGGCGCGTCGAGCCCGGCGAGCAGCCGCAGCAGCGCGGCGGCGACCGGTGGCCCTTCGCCGCCGGTGAGCCGGGCCCGGAAGGCGGCCAGCACCGGTACGGGGTGCTCGGCGAGGGCACCCGCGAACGCCGTGGGCGGCAGCTGCGGGTCTCCCGCCACGAAACGGGCCAGCGCCCGGGCCAGATAGCGGGGGCGGCTGACCGGGTCGCCCACCAGGAGCGCCAGCGCCGAACCCACACAGGGTTCGGCGAACGGTTCGCCCTCCGCTTCGCCCGTCACTCCGCCCCTCGCCGCGTGCTTCACTTCGCCCGTCACTCCGCCCCTCGCCGCGTGCTTCACTTCGCCCGTCACTCCGCCCCTCGCCGCGAGCTTCGCAACGTCCGTCGATTCGGACGACGTCCCGTGCGGTGTGGCCTGAGGCCCGGAGAGCAGGTCGAGGGCCGCCTGGCGGAGCAGGGCGCGGTCGGCCTCCGTACGGGCGTGGGGCGCGGCGCGCAGGCCGTACGACGCGGCGGCCGCCCGGCGGCGGGGGCAAGGGTCCTGGGCCCATCGGGCGACGGCCCGGCAGACCGTCGACGGCTCGTCCTCGGCGAGCGCGCCGAGCAGCTCGTCGCCCCTGGGGTGTGCGGCCGCCACCAGCGCCTCGGTGAGCGCATCGGGTGCCCGCCGGCGGTGGGCGTACAGCAGGGCCTGCGCGGCGGCCGCCACGGTGATCTCGCGCGGCGCCGGTACGGACGAATCCAGCAGGGGTGTCGAGTCGGGAGGCGGCGGCGCGGACCCCCGGGGCGGAGGTACGGAGCCGAGGGCCGAGCGGCCCGGCAGTCCGGCGCCCAGCAGGCGGTTGTCGTCGAACCACGAGCAGAACAGGGGCTGGATGCGCTGCGGGTCGGCACGCAGCAGCCCGGCCGCGGTGTCCAGAAAGCGCGCCGGTGTGCCCACCGCTCCGCCGGCCCCCCGCCCGTCAGCCGGCACCAGCCGGCGCAGCAGGTCCAGCCGGTCCTTGTCCGCCAGTGCCAGCCGTTCCCAGAACCACGGCCCGAACGCGTCCAGCCCCGTGTGCGCGAAACCGCCCGCCCGCAGCGACCGTTCGGTGATCCGGTCGGCCAACAGCCGCAGCACGCCGGTGTACGGCCCGGCGTCGGGGACCTCGAGCAGTACGCCGGTCAGCAGCTGCCGGGCCCACCGGGGGCCGTCCACGGGCCGTGGGGACGCGATCGCCGCCCCCTCCCCGGGCGCATCCGGCTCCGACCCCCGCTCCGCCTCCGGTCCCCCTCCCGGAACGGCCGACTCGCCCCCTTCATCCGGAACACCCGGAAGGCCACGAACACCCGGAACACCCGGAACGGCCTTGAAATCCGGAACATCCGGCGACGACCCGTCGCAACCATCGCCATCGCCGGAACCGCCGCAGTCGCTGGAACCGCCGGCGCCACCGTCGCAAGAGAGGAACGCGGGCTGCGGCTGCGGTTCGTCCTCGCGCGGGGCCGGGGGCAAGCCGCTCCCGGAGGTCGCCCCGAGCGGCCCTCCGTCGGCCGCCGTCGCCATCGGTACCAACTCGGCGAGCCGGAAGGCGAGTTGGACCCGGCCCGCCTGCCGGGCGAGCCGGCGGAGCGCCTCGACGACCGGGGCGGGGCGGTGGCCCGGTACGGTCAGCAGGTCGAGATCGACGTGGGCGCCCTGCAGCCATTCGCCGAACTCGTCGTGGGCGAAGCGGTATCCGGGGCCGGCCGGCACCAGCAGGCCCTCCGCGAGCACCGCGGTGGACCAGCCGGCCCGGGCCGGGAAGACCTCCTCGAAGGACGGACGGTCCAACGCGCCCTCCACGGAGGCGAGGCAGCGGCGGGCGGCCTCGTGCACCTGGCCGGCGACCTGGGTGGCCAGCCGGCGCACGGCGGCGCCGCGCGGCGCGGGCCGGTAGCCCGCGGCGATGCGAAGGGCGATCCGCAGGGACGTCAGGGCCAGGTAGGCGTCGAAGACCTGGTGGCGGTCCGGTGCGCCGAGCAGCGCCCCGGCCGGCTCCCCGCCCCACTCTCCGTTTTCGCGTTCCGCCCCGGCAGCGTCCCCTCCCCCGGCCAACTCCTCCCGTACCTCCGCCAGCAGCCGCAGCGTCAGCGGGTGGCGGGCGTCCGGGGCGGCGGGGGCGCCGGGCGGCAGGCCGTAGCGTTCCCGGGCGCGCTCCGCCGCCGTCTTGGGGAGGTCGCCGATCGCCACGCAGTCGGGGAGGGCGGGCGCCGCACCGCCCGGTCGCGGCCGGTGCAGCAGCCCGGGCGGAAAGAGCGCTCCGGCCCGTTCCCAGTAAGCGGGGCGGCAGGCGATGACGAGCTGGACGCGGGCGGTGCGTAGCCAGTGGACCGTCGCGGCGGTCCACTCGGCCAGTCGCTCGTGCCGGGCCAGAGCGGGCGGCATCTCCTCCGGACCGTCGAGGAGCACCAGCAGCGGTCGGCCGGCGCCGGCGGCGAGTGCGGCAACGATCTCGGGTGTGGCGTCCGTCGGGTCGCCCGCCGTACGGCCCGAGGCGACGAGGTCCCGGCCCGCGGAGCGCAGCGCGCGCCCCACCGCGGCGCGTACGCCCTCGTCACCGGCCCGCAGGTCGGCGCCGCGCAGCCGGACGGTGGGGGCCGGTCGCGCGCCGGCCGCCCGGCGCGCCGCGAGCCGGGCCAGCTCCGTGCTCCGCCCGGTGCCCGGGCCGCCGACCAGAGCCAGCACGCGCGCCCCGGATGCCCGGTACGTCTCCGCCTCCGTGAAGCGGGTCAACTCCCCCTGGATGTCTGGGCGTTCGACTGGTTCGGGGACCGGTCGGGTGGGGGCGGACGGGCTCGCGGAGAGGGCCGTGAGCCGCAGCACCCCGGCGGGGTTCAGTTCGCTGCCGTACGCGGGGACGGTCGCGGCGTTGCGTGCCAGCAGGGCGGCCAGTGGGCCCCTGGGCTCGGCCTCGGCGACCGCGCGCAGCGGGACGGCGAAGCCGCCGGCCCGCCGGCCGGCGTGCAGCGCGCTGCCGAGGACGCCGAGCACCACACCGGTCCGGCCGTCCAGCACCGGCCCGCCGATCGCGGGTCCGCCCAGCCGGAGTGCCTCCCGGCCGCCCGCGCACAGGGCCAACTCCAGGGTGTGGTCGAGGGGGTGGACGCGGTCGCCGGTGGTGTACGTGACGCCGGAGGCGGGGCCGACGACCGTGCCGTCCAGCCAGCCGCCCGTCCAGAGCCGGGCCGGGGCGCCCGTGTCCGGCCGGGCCGTGCCGATCGGCAGCGGGCGGAGCCGGTCCGGGCGGAAGCCGGTGGTCTTGATGAGCGCGAGCCCGCTTCCGGGGAGGGGCGTGATGTCGCTCGGCTCCACCGGGCGGGTCCAGGCGGTGGCCGCCCCGCCGGTGGCCGTGACGGACCGCATGGGCTGGAGCACCAGTCCGGCCGCGCCGTCCACCGCCTCATGACTGGTGACCACCGTGCCCTCGTGATCCGCGAGGAATCCCGTGCCACGGGTGTGACCCGCCAGATCGCGGATCCGCACCAATGCGGTGTCCGCATCGGCATCCAGCAACGCCATTGCCGATCCTTCCCGCCGGTACCGTCCCCCGACGGTAAGCAGGCCGTGATCGTCCTGGCAGGGTGTGCGGCGAACGCGCCCCTGTCCACGCCTTGATTCACTCCGAGCGCCTCGCCGAATGAGTGAATGCCCGAGGTGCGCTGGATAGAGATCAGGCGGAGGGGGATGGTGGAGCGCGGACCGGCACCCGTGCCTGCCGGGCGGCCCGCGTTCCACCACCTCCCCCGGAAGCCGGGTTTCCGGTCCGTCCCCAGGAGTCAGATGGCGAAGACCGCCAGGCTCTTGGCCTTCCCGCCCTGGTTCTCCACCAGCGCCAGGAACCGCCCGTCGGGCCCGAAGGCCGCGACCGGACCGTCGGCCTCGAAGCGCGGCATCGCGATCCGTGCGCCGTTGAGCAGCAGTCGGGCCTGTGCCTCGGTGACGTCCCAGCGGGTGAAGGCCGCGTCCGCCGCCTCACCGACCGGCATGATCGGCAGCCCGTCGCCCTCGGGGGCGTCCACCGCCGCCTGCAGCTGCTCCAGGGTGTGCGCCCGGTCCAGCTTGTACGGCCCGACGCGGGTGCGGCGCAGCGCGGTCAGATGGCCGCCGACGCCGAGCCCGGCGCCCAGGTCGCGGGCCAGGGCGCGGATGTACGTACCGGAGGAGCACTCGACGGAGACCAGCAGGTCGGTCACCGGCGTGCCGTCCTCCGCCTCGGTCTCGTGCGCGGAGTGCACCACGAACGAGGAGACGGTGACCGGGCGGGCCGGGATCTGGACGTCCTCGCCCTCGCGCACCCGGGAGTACGACCGCTTGCCGTTGATCTTGATGGCGCTGACCTTGGACGGCACCTGCATGATCGCGCCGGACAGCTGCGCGACCCCGGCGTCGATGTCCTCGCGGGCCAGGCCGTGCGCCGCCTTGGACGCGGTGATCTCGCCCTCGGCGTCATCGGTGATCGTGGTCTGGCCCAGCCGGACGGTGCCGACGTACTCCTTCTCCGTCAGCGCCAGGTGGCCGAGGAGCTTGGTGGCCCGTTCCAGGCCCAGGACGAGCACGCCGGTGGCCATCGGGTCGAGGGTGCCGGCATGGCCGACCCGGCGGGTGCGGGCCATACCGCGCATCTTCGCCACCACGTCGTGCGAAGTGAAGCCGGCCGGCTTGTCGACGATGACCAGGCCGCCCGGCTTGTTGCTCTCACGCTTCATTCTTACGCGGTGCCCTCGTCATCCTCGTCGTCGCCGGGCTTGCGGTACGGATCGGCCTCGCCGGCGTACTGGGCGCCCGAGGAGGCCTCACGGACCTTGGCGTCCGAGGCCCGTGCCTTGTCGAGCAGGTCCTCGATGGTCTTGGCGTTCTCCGGCAGGGCGTCCGCGACGAACGCCAGGGTCGGCGTGAACTTCGTGCCGGCCGCGGCGCCGACCGCGGAGCGCAGCATGCCCTTGGCGCTCTCCAGCCCGGCGGCGGCGCTGGCCCGGTCCTCGTCGTCGCCGTAGACCGTGTAGAAGACCGTAGCCTCCCGCAGGTCGCCGGTGACCCGGGTGTCCGTGATGGTCACGTGCGAGCCGAGCCGCGGGTCCTTGATGCCGCGCTGCAGCTTCTGGGCGACCACCTCCCGGATGAGGTCCGCCAGCTTCTTCGCCCGCGCATTGTCGGCCACTGGTCCGTCTCCTTCTTGTCTTCCACAATTGTGCTTCCACCGGCGGCGACCTGCCCCGTCATCAGGTCAGTCGTCGTCGCCGTGCAGCCGTCGGCGTACCGACAGCAGCTCCACTTCGGGCCGTGCGGCGACCAGGCGCTCGCAGCGGTCCATGACATCGGTGAGATGCCCGACGTCCCCGGACACCACCGCCAGGCCGATGGTGGCCCTGCGGTACAGATCCTGGTCCCCGACCTCCGCCACGCTCACCGCGTATTTGCGGTGGAGTTCGGAGACGATCGGGCGGACGACGGAGCGCTTCTCCTTCAGCGACCGTACGTCGCCGAGAAGCAGGTCGAAGGACAACGTCCCTACGTACATGCAAGCCGGGTCAAGCCACCCGTGGGGCCTTGGGGGCACCTCCCGGCATGGGCCGGGGGCGTACGTGTCAGTTCGAACCGTACACGCAACGGCCGGGGCCGATCGACGGAGTTTCTTCCGCCGACCGGCCCCGAAAGGTCAGTGCGTGATCAGCCGCGCGGCTTCTCTCGCATCTCGTACGTCGCGATGACGTCGTCGACCTTGATGTCGTTGAAGTTGCCGAGGTTGATACCGCCCTCGAACCCTTCGCGGATCTCGGTGACGTCGTCCTTGAAGCGACGCAGACCGTCGATGTTGAGGTTCTCCGCGACCACCTTGCCGTCGCGGATGAGGCGCGCCTTGGTGTTGCGCTTGACCTCGCCGGAGCGGATGAGAACACCCGCGATGTTGCCCAGCTTGGACGACTTGAAGACCTCGCGGATCTCCGCCGTACCGAGCTCGACCTCCTCGTACTCCGGCTTGAGCATGCCCTTGAGGGCCGCCTCGATCTCCTCGATCGCCTGGTAGATGACCGAGTAGTACCGGACGTCGACGCCCTCGCGCTCGGCCATCTGCGTCGCACGGCCTTCGGCGCGCACGTTGAAGCCGATGACGATCGCGTCGGAGCCGGACGCCAGGTTGATGTCGGTCTCCGTGACCGCACCGACGCCGCGGTGCAGCACCCGGATGTCGACCTCTTCGCCGACGTCGAGCTGGAGCAGCGAGGACTCCAGGGCCTCGACGGAACCAGAAGCGTCACCCTTGATGATGAGGTTGAGCTGCTGGACCTCGCCGGCCTTGAGCACCTTGTCCAGGTCCTCCAGGGAGACCCGGCGGGTGCGCTTGGCGAAGGCCGCGTTGCGCTCGCGCGCCGCGCGCTTCTCGGCGATCTGGCGGGCCGTGCGGTCCTCGTCGACGACCAGGAAGTTGTCGCCGGCACCCGGGACGTTGGTGAGACCCAGGACCAGGACGGGGGTCGACGGACCCGCTTCCTCGACGTTGTTGCCCTTGTCGTCGAACATCGCACGGACTCGGCCGTACGCGTCACCGGCGACCATCGTGTCACCGACGCGGAGGGTACCGCGCTGGACGAGGACGGTGGCCACGGCGCCGCGGCCGCGGTCGAGGTGGGCCTCGATCGCAATACCCTGCGCGTCCTGCTCGGCGTTGGCCCGCAGGTCGAGCGCGGCGTCCGCGGTGAGGACCACGGCCTCCAGCAGGGAGTCGATGTGCAGACCCTGCTTGGCGGAGATGTCGACGAACATGGTGTCGCCGCCGTACTCCTCGGCCACCAGGCCATACTCGGTCAGCTGACCGCGCACCTTGGTCGGGTCGGCGCCCTCGACGTCGATCTTGTTGACCGCGACCACGATCGGCACGTCGGCCGCCTTGGCGTGGTTCAGGGCCTCGATCGTCTGCGGCATGACACCGTCGTTGGCCGCCACCACGAGGATCGCGATGTCGGTCGACTTGGCACCACGGGCACGCATGGCGGTGAACGCCTCGTGACCGGGGGTGTCGATGAAGGTGATGCGCCGCTCTTCTTCGTTGACCTCGGTCGCGACCTGGTAGGCACCGATGTGCTGGGTGATGCCGCCGGCCTCGCCCGCGATGACGTTCGTCTTGCGGATCGCGTCGAGCAGTCGGGTCTTACCGTGGTCGACGTGACCCATGACGGTCACCACCGGCGGACGGGAGACGAGCATCTCCTCGCCGCCCTCGTTCTCGCCGAACTCGATGTCGAAGGACTCGAGCAGCTCGCGGTCCTCCTCCTCCGGGCTGACGATCTCGACGACGTAGTTCATCTCGTCGGCGAGCAGCTGGAGCGTCTCGTCGGAGACCGACTGGGTCGCGGTGACCATCTCGCCGAGGTTCAGCATGACCTGGACCAGCGACGCCGGGTTGGCGTTGATCTTCTCCGCGAAGTCCGTCAGCGAGGCACCGCGCGACAGCCGAACCGTCGCGCCGTTGCCGCGCGGCAGCATGATGCCGCCGACCGACGGGGCCTGCATGGCCTCGTACTCCTGACGGCGCTGCCGCTTCGACTTGCGGCCGCGACGCGCCGGACCGCCGGGACGGCCGAACGCACCCTGCGTGCCACCACGGCCACCGGGGCCGCCGGGACGACCGCCGAAGCCGGGACGACCGCCGAAGCCGCCGCCGCCACCGCCGGGGCCACCGCCACCGGGACGACCGGCGAAGCCACCGCCGGCACCGGGACGACCGCCGCCGCCACCGGGACGGCCGGCGAAGCCGCCGCCACCGCCCGGACGACCGCCGCCGCCGGGACGACCGGCACCGCCGGGACCGCGGCCGCCGCCACCGGGGCCGGGACGCGGGCCGGCAGCCGGACGCTGCGGCATCATGCCCGGGTTCGGGCGGTTACCGCCGCCGGGACGCGGGCCCGCGCCGGGCGCGGCACCCTGCGGACGGGGCATGCCACCGGGGGTCGGACGCGCGCCGCCCTGGCCCTGGGGACGGGGACCACCCTGGCCGCCGCCCTGCGGACGCGGGCCGCCGGGACCACCCTGGCCGCCGGGACGCGGCGCGCCACCGGGACGGGGGGCCTGCGGACGGGCCATGCCCGTGGAGCCACCGGAGGTGAAGGGGTTGTTACCCGGACGCGGGCCGGACGGACGACCGCCGGGACGCGCGGCCGGACGCTCGGCGCCGGGGCGCGGGGCGTTGCCACGGCCCTGACCACCCTGACCGGGACCGGGCGCCGGACGGGCCGGGCGCGGGCCGGGGGTGGCACCGGGACGGGGGGCCGACGGGGCGGCCGGGGGCGCCTGGAACTCGGGCTGCGCGGGCGCGGCCGGAGCGGGCTTGGGTGCTGCCGGGCGCGCCGGGGTGGGGCGCGGGCCGGGAGCGGGGGTGGTGCTCTTGGGGGCCGCGGGGGCCGGCGCCTCGGAGGCGGCCGGCGCCGGGGCCGCGGGGCCCGGCTTGGGGGCACCCGGCTTCGGGGCAGCAGGACGAGCCGCCTGCGCCGGAGAGGGCGCCGACGGCTTCGCGGGGGCCGACTTGCGCGGCGCCGCGGGCTTCCCGGCGGCGCGGCCGTTGCCACTGCCTGCCTGGAAAGCGTCGGTCAGCTTGCGAACAACCGGCGCCTCGATCGTCGAGGACGCCGAACGGACGAATTCACCAAGTTCTTGGAGCTTGGCCATGACGACCTTGCTCTCCACGCCGAACTCCTTGGCGAGTTCGTATACCCGGACCTTAGCCACTTCGCTCCTTCTAGGTCCGGGGTGTCCACCGGACCGTCGCTACTTCATGGGCGTACTCATCGCGTACTCATCGAGTGCTCATCGCAATCTCGACCTACTTCCGACTCGCGAGGTACCTGACCGCACGGTTTTCCGTGCGCTGTGCGTCTTGCTGTGCGTTATTGCAATGGGCGGCTTCAACCGGCGCGCCGTTCGAGGAACCGACGCACGTCCGTCGTGTCGAACGGCCCCCGGCCCCGAAAGGCCCGGGGAAACGCCCGGCGGCGGACCGCCAGGTCGAGGCAGACCAGTGTCGGGTGCACGTATGCACCCCGGCCGGGCAGCGTACCGCGAGGATCAGGGGCACACTCGCCCTCGATCTCCACGATGCGCAGCAAATCGCCCTTGGCCACCCGCTCCCGGCATCCCAGACATGTGCGCTCAGGGCATGCGCGGGCATGCGTCCGGCCAGACACTGCTTAAGTCTACCTCCCCGCGCCGACCGCACCCCGATGGGGTAAAGGCCGAACGGCTGCTCAGAATTCCCGTCGAGGTGCCGCGGCGCCACCGATTTTCCCGTGGGCCGCGGCTCCGGCGGCTACGACGTGTGATCCCCGGCCTGCGATGCGTGCTCGGTGTCCGGTCGGATGTCGATCCGCCATCCGGTGAGCCGGGCCGCGAGACGGGCGTTCTGCCCTTCCTTGCCGATGGCCAGTGACAGCTGGTAATCGGGGACGGTGACCCGGGCGGAGCGCGCCGCCAGGTCCACGACCTCGACCTTGCTGACCCGGGCCGGCGACAGCGCGTTGGCGACCAGGTCGGCGGGGTCGTCCGACCAGTCCACGATGTCGATCTTCTCGCCGTTGAGCTCGGCCATCACGGCCCGCACCCGCCCGCCCATGGGGCCGATGCACGCACCCTTGGCGTTCAGCCCCGACCGCGTCGAGCGCACGGCGATCTTCGTACGGTGCCCGGCCTCGCGGGCGATGGCGGCGATCTCCACCGACCCGTCCGCGATCTCCGGCACCTCCATGGCGAAGAGCTTCTTCACCAGGTTGGGGTGGGTGCGCGACAGCGTCACCGACGGGCCGCGCACGCCCTTGACCACCCGGACGACGTACGACCGCAGCCGGGTGCCGTGGGTGTACTCCTCACCGGGGACCTGCTCCTGCACCGGCAGGATGGCCTCCAGCTTGCCGATGTCGACCAGGACGTTCTTGGGGTCCTTGCCCTGCTGGACCACGCCGGTGACGACGTCGCCCTCCCGCCCGGCGTACTCACCGAACGTGATCTCCTCCTCGGCGTCCCGCAGCCGCTGCAGGATGACCTGCTTGGCGGTGGTCGCCGCGATCCGCCCGAAGCCGGACGGGGTGTCGTCGAACTCGCGCGGCTCGGCCCCCTCCTCCAGGTCCTCGGGGTCCTCCTTCGCCCACACCGTCACATGCCCGGTGTTGCGGTCCAGCTCCACCCGCGCCCGCCGGCGGCTGCCCTCGGTGCGGTGGTAAGCGATGAGGAGGGCCGACTCGATCGCCTCGACCAGCAGGTCGAACGAGATCTCCTTCTCCCGCACCAGCCCACGCAGGGCACTCATGTCGATGTCCACGGCTACGCCTCCTCCTTGTTCTCGTCGATCTTCTCTTCGTGCTGCGCGTCGCGCTTCTCCGCCTTCTCCGGCTTACGGCTGAATTCCAGCTCGACGCGCGCCTTGGCGATCTCGTCGAACAAGACCCGGCGGGCCGTCGGCTTGCGCCCCTTCACGCCCGGGACCTCCAGATCGAGGCCGTCCTCGTCGACGCCGGTGATCCGGGCGACCAGTTCCCCGGACCCTGCCGCGTCGGTGAGTTGGGCCTTGATGAGGCGGCCGAGGGCGCGGCGGTAGTGGCGCAGCTCGGTCAGCGGGCGGTCGGCGCCCGGGGACGTCACCTCGAGGGTGTAGGGCGCGCCGCCCATCACATCGGTGTCGTCCAGGACCTGGGACGCCTCGCGGCTCAGCTCGGCGCACTCGTCCAGCTGGACGCCCTCGTCGGAATCGACCACGATCCGCAGCACCCGGCGCTTCCCGGCCGGTGTCACCTCGATCTCTTCCAGATCCAGGTCTCGCGCGGCGACGAGCGGTTCAAGCAGTCCGCGCAGCCTCTCGCTCTGGGTGGTGCTCATCCGGGTGACTCCTCGGCCGCGTGTGCTGTTGTGTGTGGATCGCGTGTCGGGTCAAAGCCTATCGGTTCCGGCGGGGTACTGACGATTCGGTGGGTGGTCACGGATACTCTCGCCTGCGGTGATCACAACGGAAGACCCCGGGAAGTGCAACGTGCCGAAAGTGGCGCTCACACGCAGAAGGACCCTGCTGGCCGGCGCCGCCCTGGGGGGCGCGGCGCTGCTCGCCGGCTGCTCCGAGGACGTCTCCCCCGACCGGGACGAGCACTCCTCCGCCGCCGACCGGCTGCGCACGGCCGCGGCCCACGACAGTACGGCGCTGCTGGCGCGCTACGACGCGACGCTCGCCGCGCACCCGGCGCTGGAGCCGCGGCTGCGCCCGCTGCACGCCGAAGTGGCCCGGCACGTCCAGGCGTTCACGACCGGGGACGCCTCCCCCTCCCCCGCCGGCTCCGCCCGCCGGGGCCGTCCGCGCCAGGGCGCCGCGCCTCCGGTGCCCGGGGACGAGACGGCCGCGCGGAGCGCCCTGGCCGCCGCGGAACGCAAGCTCGCCGACAACCGGACCACCGCGCTGCTGACCGCGCCGCCCGAACTGGCCCGGCTGCTCGCCTCGGTGGCCGCGTCCGGCGCGGCGCACGCCTATCTGCTGACGGAGCCGCCCCGATGACCTCCCGGAAGAAGAGCGACGAGCAGAGCGACGAGAGCCGTGCGGAGCTGACCGCCGTGCAGGCCGCGCTGGCCGCCGAGCACGCCGCGGTCTACGGCTACGGCGTGGTCGGCGGCCGCATCTCCCGCGACCGGCGCACCGAGGCCCAGGCCGCCTACGATGCCCACCGCGCCCGCCGGGACGCGCTGCGCCGCGAGGTGCTGGCGCTGGGCGGCACGCCCGAGGCCGCGGCGGCCGCGTACGAACTGCCGTTCCCGGTGCCCGACCCGGCCGCCGCGGTGCGGCTGGCGGCGGAGCTGGAGGACCGGCTGGCCGCCGTCTACGCGGACCTCGTACGGGCCGGCGGCCGGGCGCGGCGGCGGGAGGCGGCCGCCGCGCTGCGCGAGGCAGCGGTGCGGGCGGTGCGCTGGCGCGGCGGCGGCGTAGCCTTCCCTGGGCTCACGGAGCGGGCCTCGGCCGCCGCTCCGTCCGGCTCCGCGAGCGCCCCCGCGGGCGCGCTCTGAACGACCGGCGGTCACCGCCCCAGGAAAGGCCCCAGGAAAGGGACAGCGCAGGCATGGCAACGGCACCCATCGAACCGCCGCAGCGTTTGGTGAGTTCGGTGAGCGGCGACCCGGAAAGCCCGGTACGGAGGTGGCTCGACGCGCTGCCGACGCTGGTTCAGCAGCGGCTGGACGACTGGGAGCTGACGCTGGAACGGGTACACGCCCCCGGTGGCCGCAGCAGTCTGCTGGCGCTCGTGCGGCAGGCTGACGGTACGCCGGCGGCGCTGAAGTTGCCGGCTCCGGGGCGCCGCGTCGGGCACGAGGCGGCGGCGCTCGCGACCTGGGACGGCTGGGGTGCGGTACGGCTGCTGCGGGCCGATGCGGCGAGCGGTGCGCTGTTGCTGGAGCGGTTGCGGAGCGGGGTGTCGCTGCGCTCGCTGCCGGAGGCCAAGGCCCTGCTGGAGGCCGCCGGCACGGTCCGCCGCCTGTGGGTGGAGCCGCCGGCCGAGCACCCGTTCGAGACCCTGGCCGGGCGTGCCGAGGAGGATGCGGAGGCGCTGGGCACGGCGGGTGGGCTGACCCGGGCGGCCGGTCCGCTGGTGGCGGAGGCCCAGGAGCTGCGCCGTGGTCTGCCGGCCGCTTCGGAGGAGCGGTTCCTGCTGCACGGTGCGTTCCGCCAGGGCAAGGTGCTGGCCGGTGAGCGGGCGCCGTGGCTGGCGATCGGCCCGTCGCCGGTGGTCGGCGAGCGGGCGTACGACCTGGCGGCGCTGGTGCTGGACCGCTTCGAGGACCTGGTGGCCGGGTCGGGGGCGGCCGCCGCGGTCCGCCGCCGGGTGGCCAAGCTGGCCGACTCCCTGGAAGTGGACCGGGACCGGCTGCGCGACTGGACGCTGTACCGGGCGGTGGACGCCGGGGTGCGGGAGGCGGCCGTGGGCGACCGCCAGCGCGGCGAGCTGCTGCTGGAGTTCGCGGCCTGGCTGTAGGCCCCTCATACGTGCGCTGCGGCGCCGCCGGTCGAAGGACCGGTGGCGCCGCAGCGGCTTCGTATCAGGCGTACCCGGTGGATCAGGCGCTGAGTCGGGCGACGGCCTCCTCGACCGTCAGCTCCTCGCGCTCACCGGTGCGGCGGTCCTTGACCTCGACCACGCCCTCACCGGCGCGCCGGCCGGCGACCACGATGGTCGGCACGCCCAGCAGTTCGGCGTCGGTGAACTTCACGCCCGGCGAGACCCCGGCCCGGTCGTCGACCAGGACGCGCAGGCCGGCGTCGCCGAGCCGGTCGCCGATCGCCAGCGCGAGCTCGGTCTGCTGGGCCTTGCCCGCCGCGACGACGTGCACATCGGCCGGGGCGACCTCGCGGGGCCAGCACAGGCCCTTCTCGTCGTGGGTCTGCTCGGCCAGCGCGGCCACCGCACGGGAGACGCCGATGCCGTACGAGCCCATGGTGACCCGGGTGGGCTTGCCGTTCTGGCCGAGCACGTCGAGCTCGAAGGCGTCCGCGTACTTGCGGCCGAGCTGGAAGATGTGGCCGATCTCGATGGCGCGGTCGATCTTCAGGCCGGTGCCGCACTTCGGGCAGGGGTCGCCGGGCTCGACGACGACCACGTCGAGGTAGTCGTCGACCTCGAAGTCCCGGCCCACGACGACGTTGCGGGCGTGCTTGCCCTCCTTGTTGGCACCGGTGACCCAGGCCGTGCCGGGGGCGACGCGGGGGTCGGCGATGTAGCGGAACGCCTTGCCGGCCAGGCCCTGCGGGCCGACGTAGCCGCGGACCAGCTCCGGGCGGTCGGTGAAGTCCTCGGCGGTGACCAGCTCGACGGTGGCCGGCGCGAGGTGCTCGCCCAGCTTGCCGAGGTCGACCTCGCGGTCGCCGGGCACGCCCACCGCGACGATCTCGCCGTCGACCTTGACCAGGAGGTTCTTCAGGGTCGCGGAGGCCGGTACGCCGAGGAACTCGGCGAGCGACTCGATGGTCGGGGTGTCGGGGGTGTCCAGCTCCTCGACGGGGGCGTGGGCGGAACCGTCGGCCGGCTCGACCTTGACCGTGACGGCCTCGGTGTTGGCGGCGTAGTCGCAGGCCGGGCAGTCGACGAAGGTGTCCTCACCGGCCGCGGCGGGGGCCAGGAACTCCTCGGAGGCGGAGCCGCCCATCGCGCCGGAGACGGCGGAGACGATGCGGTAGTCCAGGCCCAGACGCTCGAAGATCTTCTGGTACGCCTCGCGGTGCAGCGCGTAGGACTGCGCCAGGCCCTCGTCGGTGGTGTCGAAGCTGTACGAGTCCTTCATGTGGAACTCGCGGCCGCGCAGCACGCCGGAGCGGGGGCGGGCCTCGTCGCGGTACTTGATCTGGATCTGGTAGAGGATCACCGGCAGGTCCTTGTAGGACGTGCACTGGTCCTTGACCGTGAGGGTGAAGATCTCCTCGTGGGTGGGGCCGAGGAGGTAGTCGGCGCCCTTGCGGTCCTTGAGGCGGAAGAGCAGGTCGCCGTACTCCTCCCAGCGGCCGCTGGTCTCGTAGGGCTCCTTGGGCAGCAGGGCCGGCAGCAGGACCTCCTGGCCGCCGATCGCGTCCATCTCCTCGCGGACCACGCGGGAGACGTTCTCCAGGACCTTCATGCCCAGCGGCAGCCACGTCCAGATGCCGGCGGAGGAGCGGCGGACGTACCCGGCGCGGACGAGCAGCTTGTGGCTGGCGGTCTCGGCGTCGGCCGGGTCGTCGCGCAGTGTCTTGATCATCAAGCGGGACATGCGCTGGACCTGTGCGGCGTTGGCCATGGGAGTTTCTCCTGCGTAAGAAAGGTGACTCCCTGGAGGTTAGCGGGCCGGGTGTGTCCGGCGAAAATGCGATACCGCTGCGCTTGGCCTTTGCCCCACGTTTTTGGCTGGCCCGCCGTGGGGGTTGCTCGTTGTTGCGCGCTATGCGGCGCCTCCCACGTACCTGGCTTTCCCGCCGCGGGGCTTCTCGCCGTTGCGCCTGCGGCGGGCTGGGTTGTGGTGGGTGCGGTGACGGGCCTGCGGGGCCGGGGTGTGGGACTGCTTCGCTTTACGTCCCGCACCCCGGCCCCTCCGGCCCGTCCCCTCCCGTGGTTGGGAGGAGAACCGTGAGTGGGGGCTTGCCCTGTGGGTCCCGGATCAGGGGCGCTTCAAGGGCAAGGGGGCGCCCATGACGGCGTAGGGGGTGGGGGCGCTGGGGAAGAGGACGCGGCGGGCCAGGTCGTGGTAGCCGAGGGAGCGGTAGAGCTTGCGGGCGGGGCTCTCGACGTCGATGGCGGAGAGGATGGAGCGGGGTTCGCCGGCGCCGTCGGTGATCCGGGTGATCAGTGCCCGGCCGAGGCCGCGGTGCTGGTAGGCGGGGTGGACGTGCAGCTCGGTGATGGTGAAGGAGTCGTCGAGCCAGTGGTCGAGGCCCTCGCTGCGCAGATACGGCTCGACGACCGTGGACCACCAGTGGGCGCGGTCGTTGGGCATGCCGTAGATGAAGCCGACGAGCCGGCCGGCGGGGGTGGTGGCGCCCAGGGCCCGGGCGCCGGGGCAGCCGAGGTGGCGCAGGACGATGTGCCGGCGGACGGCGATCTCCTCCTCGCTGAGGCCGAAGGCGAGCGCCTGCACCGCGAGCGCGTCGTCCACGCGGGCGGCGAGATCGAGGGGGCCGACCGCGACGTCATCCATGGTCGGAGCGTACAAGGCCGGGGGTCAGAACAGTACGCTCATGAACGCGCCGACTTCCTCGAAGCCCACCCGGCGGTAGGCGGCCCGGGCGGCCGTGTTGAAGTCGTTGACGTAGAGGCTGACGACGGGGGCGACGTCGCTGAGGGCGTAGCGGAGCACGGCGGCCATACCGGTCTCGGACAGGCCCTTGCCGCGGTGCGCGGGGTCGACCCAGACGCCCTGGATCTGGCAGGCGCGGGTAGTGGCAGCGCCGATCTCCGCCTTGAAGATGACCTTGCCGTCCTCGACGCGGGCGAAGGAGCGGCCGGATCCGACGAGTTCGGCGACCCGGGCCTGGTAGAGCAGACCGCCGTCGCCGGCCATCGGGGAGATGCCGACCTCTTCGGTGAACATGGCGACACAGGCCGGCATGATCAGGTCCATCTCGTTCTTGCGGATCCGCCGGACGTACGGGTCGGGGGCGATCTCGGCGGACTGCGAGGTGGTGACCATCAGCGGCTGGTGGGCGCGGAGCTCGCGGGCCGGGCCCCAGTGCGGCTCCAGCAGCGACCAGAGTTCGGCGGTCGGGCCGGCCGGGCCGACGATGGAGGAGCAGCGCCGGCCCTGGCGGCGGGCGCGCTCGGCGAAGCCGCGGACCGCCTCGGAGGTGGCGCAGACGGGGACGAGGTTGGCGCCGGCGTAGCAGAGCGATTCCAGCCGGCCGTCGATGTACCAGCCCCACATCTCTCCGCCCAGCCGCCAGGGGTCGAGTCCGGCGACCTGGACGCGGGCGGCGACGAAGGCGTTGGCGACCGGGTCGCGGTCGAGGACCGCGAGCGCATCGTCGAGGTCCCCTGGTTCGAGGACCTTGATGGTGGTGGTCGTCAGCACGTCTCGGTTTGCCTCACCGTTACGGGCCTGGGAGGCCAGGCGGGAGCAGGTCTTGGCACTTTACCTCGCGCCCGCGCGGGGCACCCTGTGCGCTGCCCGCGGGGCCGGTCCGGGCAGCCGTGAGCCCCGCGGCCCGGGGTGGGCGGCGGGGCTCGGGGCGCTGTGGGGCGGGTCAGCCGGCGGCGGTGACGACCGGTTCGCCGGAGGCGACGCCGTCCTTCTCCATCTGCTCGGCGATCTTCATGGCCTCTTCGATGAGGGTCTCGACGATCTTCGACTCGGGGACGGTCTTGATGACCTCGCCCTTGACGAAGATCTGGCCCTTGCCGTTGCCGGAGGCGACGCCGAGGTCGGCCTCGCGGGCCTCGCCGGGGCCGTTGACGACGCAGCCCATGACGGCGACCCGCAGCGGCACCTCCATGCCCTCCAGGCCCGCGGTGACCTCGTCGGCGAGCTTGTAGACGTCGACCTGGGCGCGGCCGCAGGACGGGCAGGAGACGATCTCCAGGCGGCGCTGGCGGAGGTTGAGCGACTCCAGGATGGCGATGCCGACCTTGACCTCCTCGGCGGGCGGCGCCGAGAGCGAGACCCGGATGGTGTCGCCGATGCCCTCGCTGAGCAGCGCGCCGAAGGCGACCGCGGACTTGATGGTGCCCTGGAAGGCGGGGCCGGCCTCGGTGACGCCGAGGTGGAGGGGGTAGTCGCACTGGGCGGCGAGCTGGCGGTAGGCGTTGACCATCACGACCGGGTCGTTGTGCTTGACCGAGATCTTGATGTCGCGGAAGCCGTGCTCCTCGAAGAGGGACGCCTCCCACAGCGCGGACTCGACCAGCGCCTCGGGGGTGGCCTTGCCGTACTTCTGCAGCAGGCGGCGGTCGAGGGAGCCGGCGTTGACGCCGATCCGGATCGGGGTGCCGGCGTCGGAGGCCGCCTTGGCGATCTCCTTGACCTTGTCGTCGAACTGCTTGATGTTGCCGGGGTTGACCCGGACCGCGGCGCAGCCGGCGTCGATGGCGGCGAAGACGTACTTCGGCTGGAAGTGGATGTCCGCGATGACCGGGATCTGGGACTTCTTGGCGATCACGGACAGCGCGTCGGCGTCGTCCTGCGTCGGGCAGGCGACCCGGACGATCTGGCAGCCGGAGGCGGTCAGCTCGGCGATCTGCTGCAGCGTCGCGCCGATGTCGGAGGTCCGCGTGGTCGTCATCGACTGCACCGAGACCGGTGCGTCTCCGCCCACGGCGACCGGACCGACGTGGATCTTGCGGCTGACCCGGCGGTCGGCCAGCTTGGTCGGTACGTCCGGCATTCCCAGTGAAATGGCAGTCATCTGGCGAGCAACCCCAAGGTGTGGATCAAGGCCCCGCGTCGGCGGGCTCCGGCCTCCGAGATTACGGCACCGGCATCGCCCGGGGCACATCGAGGCCGTGCGCCCCCACTAAAGGGGGCGGCCGGGCCGCCCATACGGTCGCTGCGGGCCCGGCCGTCACGGATGTCCGGTTCAGGTGAGCTTCACCGGGTTCACCACGTCCGCCACGAGCACCAGCAGCGTGAAGCAGATGAAGATCCCGGCGACGACGTAGGCGACCGGCATGAGCTTGGCCACGTCGAAGGGCCCGGGGTCCGGCCGGCGGACGATCTTGGCGAAGGCCCGGCGGATGGACTCCCACACGGCGCCGGCGATGTGCCCGCCGTCGAGCGGGAGCAGCGGCAGCATGTTGAACAGGAACAGCGAGAGGTTGAACCCGGCGACCAGGAAGAGCATGGTCGCGACCCGCTGCTCCGGCGGGATGTGCAGCGAGAAGACCTCGCCGCCGACCCTCGCGGCCCCGACCACGCCCATCGGGGAGTCCTGCTTGCGCTCGCCGCCGTTGAAGGCCGCGTTCCACAGGTCCGGGACCTTGCCGGGCAGGTTGACCAGGGAGGAGACGCCCTGCTCGACCATGTTGCCCATGCGGTCGACGGACTGGCCGAAGGACTGCTGGACCACGCCGCTGGCCGGGGTGAAGCCGAGGAATCCGGCGGTGACGAACTGGCCGGGGACGTAGCCGCCGTGCCCGTCGGTCTTGGCGACCTTGTTCTTGATCAGGTCGGCGTGCAGGGTCTTGCGGACGCCGTGCCGCTCGACGACCAGCGTCGCGGGTCCGGTGGTGTCCCGGATCTGCTGCTGGAGGGCGCCCCAGTCGGGGACGTCGTGGCCGTTGAACGTGACGATCTTGTCACCGGCGCGCAGGCCGGCGGCCTTGGCCGGGGAGTCCTTGGCGCCGGACGGGCACTTGTCGGTCTTGGCGGCGGCCGAGATCACGCAGTCGGAGACGGAGCCGACCTGGGTGGTCTGGGTGTTGATGCCGAAGCCCATCAGGACGCTCATGAAGATCACGACCGCGAGGATCAGGTTCATGAACGGCCCGGCGAACATCACGATGATGCGCTTCCAGGGCTTGCGGGTGTAGAAGAGCCGCTTCTCGTCGCCGGGCTGCAGCTCCTCGAAGGCCGCCGAGCGGGCGTCCTCGATCATGCCGCGGAACGGCGAGGTGGAGCGGGCCTGCAGCTTCCCGTCGTCCCCGGGCGGGAACATCCCGATCATGCGGATGTAGCCGCCGAGCGGGATGGCCTTGATGCCGTACTCGGTGTCGCCCTTCCTGCGGGAGAAGATCGTCGGCCCGAAGCCCACCATGTACTGCGGCACGCGGATGCCGAACATCTTGGCCGTGGAGAGATGGCCGAGTTCGTGCCAGGCGATGGAGAACAGCAGGCCGACGACGAAGACGACTATGCCGAGGATGGTCATCCAGGTCGTCATGCGCGAGCCTCCGAAGGTGTCCGTGCCGCACGGGCGGCCAGTTCGCGGGCGCGGGCGCGCGCCCAGGTCTCCGCCTCCAGGACGTCCGCGACGGTCAGGGAAGTTCCCCCGGCGGGCGTTCCGTGCTCGGCGACCACATCGGCGACGGTATCCACAATCCCTGTGAACGGCAGCCCGCCCTTGAGGAAAGCGTCCACGCATTCCTCGTTCGCGGCGTTGAAGACGGCCGGTGCGGTGCCGCCCAGGGAGCCGACGTGGCAGGCGAGCGGTACGGACGGGAAGGCCTCGGCGTCCAGCGGGAAGAACTCCCAGGTCTGCGCCGTGGTCCAGTCGATGCCGGGGGCGGCGTCCGGGACCCGGTCGGGCCAGCCCAGGCCCAGCGCGATCGGCATCCGCATGTCGGGCGGGCTGGCCTGGGCGAGGGTGGAGCCGTCGGTGAACTCCACCATCGAGTGGATGAAGGACTGCGGATGGACGACGACCTCGATCGCGTCGAAGGGGACGTCGAAGAGCAGGTGCGCCTCGATGACCTCCAGGCCCTTGTTGACCAGGGTCGCGGAGTTGATCGTGACCACCGGGCCCATGGACCAGGTGGGGTGGGCCAGCGCCTGCTCGGGGGTGACCCCGGCCAGCTCGGCCCTCGTACGGCCGCGGAACGGGCCGCCGGAGGCGGTGACCACGAGCTTGCGGACCTCGGCGCGGTCGCCGCCGGTCAGCGCCTGGAAGAGCGCGGAGTGCTCGGAGTCGACGGGGATGATCTGGCCCGGCCGGGCGACGGCCTTGACCAGCGGGCCGCCGACGATCAGCGACTCCTTGTTGGCGAGCGCCAGCACCCGGCCCGCCTTGAGGGCGGCCAGGGTCGGGGCGAGGCCGATGGAGCCGGTGATGCCGTTGAGGACGGTGTGGCAGGGGGAGGCGGCGAGTTCGGTGGCGGCGTCGGGGCCGGCCAGGACCTCGGGGAGCTTCTCGCCCGGGCCGTAGCGGTCGGCGAGCGCGGCGCGCAGCGCGGGGGCCGCGTCCTGGCGGGCCACCGCGACGGTGTCCACCCGCAGCCGGTGCGCCTGCTCGGCGAGCAGCTCGGTCCGGCCGCCGGCCGCGGAGAGCGCGGTCACCCGGAAGCGGTCGGGGTTGCGCAGCACGATGTCGATCGCCTGGGTGCCGATCGAGCCGGTCGAGCCGAGGATCACCAGGGAGCGGGGCTCGACCGGGCCGTCGGGGTCGCCGGCGGCCGGCTCGAAGCGCAGGTGCGGATGGGCGAGGGAGTCCGTCATGGGGTCCATTGTGGCCGGTCGCGGGGGTGCCGTGGGCACGGAGGGCACACGGCGGGCCCGGTCCGGCCGATCATCGGCGGACCGGGCCCGGGGGTGCGTCAGCCGATGGGGCGGTGGACGTTGTCCTTGGCGCTCGGGCCGGGGGTGGCGTCGGCGATCCACGGGCCGTCGCCGCTGGGGTCGACGATGCCGTCCTCCAGCCAGCCGTAGTTGCCGTCGAGGACCCCGGAGACGACCTTGCGGTCGAGCTCGTCGGTGTTGGTCCACAGCCGGCCGAAGAGCTCCTCGATCCGGATCCGCGCCTGCCGGCAGAACGCGTCGGCCAGCTGCTGCGCCTCGCGGCCGTGGTCAGCGGTCTCGCGCAGGTGCTCGGCGCGGACGCAGGCGGCGCTCATCGCGAAGAGTTCGGCGCCGATGTCGACGATCCGGCCGAGGAAGCCCTGCTTGGTCTCCATCCGGCCCTGCCAGCGGGACATCGCGTAGAACGTGGACCGGGCGAGCTTGCGCGAGGTCCGCTCGACGTACCGCAGGTGCCCGGCGAGGATGCCGAACTCCTGGTACGTACGCGGGAGTTGGCCGGGACCGGCGACGAGCTTGGGCAGCCAGCGGGCGTAGAACCCGCCGGCCTTGGCGGCCGCCCGGCCCTTGTCGGCGAGGGACTTGTCGGGGTCGATGAGGTCGCCGGCGACGGAGAGGTGGGCGTCCACCGCCTCCCGGGCGATCAGCAGGTGCATGATCTCGGTGGAGCCCTCGAAGATCCGGTTGATCCGCATGTCGCGCAGCATCTGCTCGGCGGGGACCGCGCGTTCGCCGCGGGCGGCGAGCGAGGGGGCGGTCTCGAAGCCGCGGCCGCCGCGGATCTGGACGAGTTCGTCGGCCATCAGCCAGCCCATCTCGGAGCCGTAGAGCTTGGCGAGGGCGGCCTCGATGCGGATGTCGTTGCGGTTCTCGTCGGCCATCTGGGAGGAGAGGTCGACGACCGCTTCCAGGGCGAAGGTGGTCGCGGCGATGAAGGAGATCTTGGCGCCGACGGCCTCGTGCTTGGCGATCGGCCGGCCCCACTGCTCGCGGGCCGCGGACCACTCCCGGGCGACCTTCAGGCACCACTTGCCGGAGCCGACGCACATCGCGGGCAGCGAGAGCCGTCCGGTGTTGAGCGTGGTCAGGGCGATCTTCAGGCCGGCGCCCTCGGGGCCGATGCGGTTCGCCGCGGGCACCCGGACCCGGTGGAAGCGGGTGACGCCGTTCTCCAGGCCGCGCAGGCCCATGAAGGCGTTGCGGTTCTCGACGGTGATGCCGGGCGAGTCGGCCTCGACGACGAAGGCGGTGATGCCGCCCTTGTGGCCCTCGGAGGCGGGCACCCGGGCCATCACGACCAGCAGGTCGGCGACCACGCCGTTGGTGGTCCACAGCTTCACGCCGTCGAGGACGTATTCGTCGCCCTCCGGGACGGCCGTGGTCGCCAGCCGGGCCGGGTCCGAGCCGACGTCCGGTTCGGTCAGCAGGAACGCCGAGATGTCCGTACGGGCCAGCCGCGGCAGGAAGGTCTCCTTCTGCTGCGGGGTGCCGAACAGCTTCAGCGGCTGCGGTACGCCGATCGACTGGTGGGCGGAGAGCAGCGCGCCGATGGCGGGGCTGGCCGTGCCGACCAGGGACAGCGCCCGGTTGTAGTAGACCTGGGTGAGCCCGAGGCCGCCGTATTTGGGGTCGATCTTCATCCCGAGCGCGCCGAGCTCCTTGAGCCCGCGCACCGTCTCGTCCGGAATCCTGCCCTCGCGCTCGATCCGCGCGCCGTCGATCTCCGTCTCGCAGAAGTCCCGCAGGGTGGCGAGGAACTTCTCACCGCGGCGCACGTCGTCCACGGCGGGCGTGGGGTGCGGATGGATGAGGTCGAGCCGGAAGCGCCCCAGGAACAGTTCCTTGGCGAAGCTCGGCTTGCGCCAGTCCTGCTCGCGGGCCGCCTCGGCGACCTGGCGTGCTTCGCGCTCGGAAACGTTGCGGATGGATGGAGCGGTCATCAGGAGCTCACCTCGCCGCGGGGTCGGGAGTTCAGCGCCGGCGGCCGGTCGGCCGCTGGACAGCGCTACTTGTGAGAGTTACCCGATCCGCGCGGCTTGCACCACTGGAGGTACCGGCCGCAGCACGCCGCAACGGCGCCTCCCGGCCATGGGGGGCCTGCGCGGCGGCGCGCCCGCGGTCCGGCCCGCCGTCATCGGCCCTTCGGGGGGTGTGCGCATACCGCGCTGGTTGTACGTACCCGCGGGTCTCCCCCCTGGGGCCACGGCCGCGACTCCACCTGGGACAGGAGGCGCCGGGGCGGTCCGCGCCGTACGGTCAAGATCCGGCACGACGGGGGGAAACGGTGCCGGAGAACGGGGGACGCGGCGCGCTCCGGAAACAGGGTGCCGGAGCGCGCCGCGTCGAGGGGCCGGCGCCGGGGGGTGCGCCGGCCGGGGTCGGGACGGTGATTCGGCCCGAGGGAAGGCCGTCGCTGTCCACCGGTCCCGACCTGGTCGGGGGCGTCGGGGTGACGCCGGGTGGTGCCCCCGGAGGGGCACCGGTCCTACAGGGCCAGGCCGGTGAGGACCAGCACCCGCTCGTAGGTGTAGTCGTCCATGGCGAACCGGACGCCCTCGCGTCCCACACCGGACTGCTTGACGCCGCCGTACGGCATCTGGTCGGCGCGGTAGGACGGCACATCGCCGATGACCACGCCGCCGACCTCCAGCACCCGGTGGGCGCGGAAGGCGGTCTTGGCGTCATGGGTGAACACGCCCGCCTGCAGGCCGAACTTGGAGTCGTTGACCGCCGCGAAGGCCGCGTCGACGCCGTCGACCTTGGTGAGGGTGAGCACCGGGCCGAAGACCTCCTCGCAGGCGAGGGTGGCGCCCGCGGGCACGCCCTCCAGCACGGTCGGCGCGTAGGAGGCGCCGTCGCGCTTGCCGCCGGCGAGCAGCTTCGCGCCGCCCTGCACGGCCTCGTCCACCCAGGCCTCGACGCGCTTGGCGGCGTCCTCGTTCACCAGCGGGCCGACCTCGGTCGCGTCGTCCGACGGGTCGCCGGTGACCTGCGCCTCGACGGCCGCCACGATCTTGGGCACCAGCCGGTCGTACACCGAGGCGTCCGCGATCACCCGCTGCACGGAGATGCAGGACTGGCCGCCCTGGTAGTTGGAGAAGATCGCGATCCGCTGCGCCGCCCAGTCCAGGTCCTCCTCGGAGGACCAGTCGGGCAGCACGACGGCCGCGCCGTTGCCGCCGAGCTCCAGGGTGCAGTGCTTGCGCGGCACCGAGTCGAGGATCGCGTAGCCGACCTTCTCGGAGCCGGTGAAGGAGACGACCGGCAGCCGCTCGTCCTGGACCAGCGCCTCCATGCGCTCGTTGGGCACCGGGAGGATCGACCAGGAACCGGCCGGCAGGTCGGTCTCGGCGAGCAGCTCACCGAGGATCAGACCGGACAGCGGGGTGGCCGGGGCCGGCTTGAGGATGATCGGGGCGCCGGCGGCGATGGCCGGGGCGATCTTGTGGGCGCAGAGGTTGAGCGGGAAGTTGAACGGCGCGATGCCGAGGACCGTGCCGCGCGGGAAGCGGCGGGTCAGCGCGAGCCGGCCGGCGCCGCCCGCGTCGGTGTCCAGCCGCTGCGCCTCGCCGCCGTTGAAGCGACGGGCCTCCTCGGCCGCGAAGCGGAACACGGAGATCGCCCGGCCGACCTCGCCGCGCGCCCACTTGATGGGCTTGCCGTTCTCCGCGGAGATCAGCTGCGCGATCTCCTCCGTGCGCTCGACGAGCCGGCGCTGCACGTGGTCCAGCGCGGCCGCCCGGACGTGCGCGGGGGTCGCCGCGAACTCCTCCTGGACCGCGACGGAGGCCGCGACGGCCTCCTCGACCTGGTCCTCGGTGGGCACGCTCACCGTGCCGACGAGACGTCCGTCCCAGGGGGAGGTGACATCGAAGGTGGCCTCGCCGGTGGCCTCGCGGCCGGCGAGCCAGAAGGCGGTGGGGGCTGCATCAGTGGGGATCGGCACAGTGGAACCCGGCCCTTCAGACGTGGTGGGTGGTGCGCATGGCTCAGCGAGCGGCTCTGCGGTTTGACTGCTGCCCCCACGGTAGGGGCGCGCCGCCACGATGGCGTTTGTCCGAAGCGGCGTAATCAGGGGGCGGGGCTCTCCGTGGTGGAGGGGGCGCGAGGGCCGCGGGGCGGCAGTGGGGCGGGCGTCGGGGGCCGCGGGGCGTCGGGGGCGCTCCGCTCACTCCCCGCCCTGCGAGGACGACGAGGACTGCGAGGACGACGACGGTGACGACGACGTGGCCTTGAGCGCCAGCCACAGCTCCATCCGCACGTCCGCGTCGTCCAGCGACCGCCCCAGGATCTCCTCCACCCGCCGCATCCGGTAGCGCAGCGTGTGCCGGTGGACGCCCAGGTCGGCGGCGGCCGCGTCCCACTGGCCGTGCCGGGCGAGCCAGGCCCGCAGCGAGGCCACCAGATCACCGCGGCCGGTCGCGTCGTGCTCCCGCAGCGCCCGCAGCAGCCCGTCCGCGAACGCCCGGACGGCGTCGTCGGCGAGCAGCGGGAGGACGGACCCGGCGGCCACGTCCTCGTGCTCGACCAGCACCCGGCCGCGCCGCCGGGCCACCGACAGCGCCTGCTCGGCCTGCCGGTAGGCGTTCGCGGCGGCCGCCGGCCCGGTCGGCGCGGACAGCCCGACGGCCAGTCCCTCGCCGCCCGCGCCCGGTTCGGTACGCCCCGCCCGGCCCCGTGTGCGGGCCTGCGCACCGGCCCGGGCCTCGGCCTGCGCCGCGTACGACGCACAGGCGTCCGCCGCCGCGCCGCCGTCCGCGACCAGCACGATCAGCCGGCCGCCGTCCGGCACCGCGAGCACCGCCTCACCGGTCCGCGCGGCCGCCGAATCCATGGCATCGGCCAGCGCGTCCAGCGCCCCGCCCGTACCGGTGGCCCGAGTGCTTGCCGTACCTCGCGACGTACCGGCCGTGCCGCGCGACGTACCGGCGGTCGGGGAGCCGGCCGACCCGCCGCCCTCCTCCCCCGCCACCGCCACCGCTTCCGCGACCACCATCCGGAACGGCGCGTCCAGCAGCCCGCCGTAGAGCCGCCCGGCCACCGCCCGCGCATGATCCGGCTCGCCGGCCAGCAGCATCTTCAGCACCGCGGCACCCAGTCGCTGCTCGGCGTCCTGCAGCGCCCGGGACCGCTCGGTGGTCAGCGTCAGCAGCGCGACCGCGGAGTGCACCGCGTACCGTTCGGCCGTCCCGAGCGGCGCGCCGGTGCCCACCGCGAGCACCCCGCGCGCCCGCCGGCCGGTGCCCAGCGACTGCAGCTCGACGCGGTCGTCGCCCTCGGCGTCGCTCACCACCGAGCTCGCCGGGGCGGGCCGCTCCCGGAGCCGCGCCACGTCCTCCGCGAGCCGCGCCGCCCGCCGCGCCGCCCAGTCGGGGGCGGCCGCCACGACGGCCCCCGACGCGTCGTACAGCGCCGCCCAGCCGTCCAGGTGCGCGGCGAGCCGGGCCAGCAGATCGGCCGGGCCCTCGGCGCTGAGCGCCGCCCGGGTCAGCTCCCGCTGCGCCTCGAAGCCCGCGGTCACGGCGCGGTACTGATCGGCGGCCACCGCCGCCGACACGGCCTTGCTGATCGCGATGAACGGCGTCCGGCGCGGCACGCCCAGCAGCGGCAGCCCCTGCTCCCGCGCCGCCGCCACCAGCGGCTCCGGCACGTCCTCGTAGTTCACCCCGACCGCGAAGCCCAGCCCGACCACCCCGGCCTCCGCCACCCGCCGCACGTACCTGCGGGTGGCCTCCGGATCCTCCGCGTCCAGCTTCAGCGCCGTGATCAGCAGCAGCTCGCCGCCCTCCATGTACGGCACCGGATCGATCAGCTCACTGGCATGCGCCCAGCGCACCGGCACGTCCAGCCGCTCCTCGCCCGCGAGCACGGTCAGCTTGAGCGCGGTGTGGTTGACCAGAGAAGCGAGCGTGTGCGGCATAAGACCTTCGATGGCTTCGGTGACGTCGGCGAACCTGAGCGGACAACCGATCGTCGACCACCCGACAACCGGCCCACGACCCATTCTTTACGCCGCCCCGTACGAACGGCCACCCCCGATTCTGCCTCAACGGAGGAATCGGGGGGGGCCGGGGTGCGGGGGCATGGGGCGTGGGGCGTGGGGCGTCGGGGTCAGGGGCGGAGGTCTACGAGGACGGGTGGGGCCGACTCCCCGGTCACGCTCGTCACCGACAGCACCGCGTGGCCCGCGGGGACGGAGTTGGCGAGGTCGGAGGCGGACCAGCGTTCCCGTTCCACGGTCCGTACGGTGACGGCCTTGGCGGTGGCGGCCTTGCCGGTGACCAGGTGACGGAAGATGTGGAACGCCTTCCCCGCGGCGCTCTCCGCGATGATCTGGCGGTCCGTCACATCGCGGGTCTCCACCCACTCCTTGCCCCAGACCTCGGCGAACCGCGCCCCGTCCCAGGTCGTGACGCCCGCGAACGCCATCCGACAGCCGACCGTGCCGAGCAGCGTGCCGCGCAGCGCGTCCGGGACGTCGTCGAAGGAGCGCAGGGTGAGCACCACCCCCGCGTTCGCCGAGCGCAGCCGCTGGAGGCCGCGGAGCGCCTCGGCGGTGATGGTGTGCCCGGCCTCGTCCAGCACCAGGCAGGCGAACAGCGAGCGGTCGCTGCGGGCCACCGCGCACTCGGTGAACTGCGCCAGCACCAGCCGGGCGAGGATCCGCGAGGCCTCCGCATGGCCGCGCTCGGGCAGTTCGATGCGGACCCGCAGCGGATGGTCGAGGGCGTGCAGCGAGACCTGGCGGGTGCGCCCCGTCGGGTCGAAGAACGCGGAGAAGGCAGGCCGGTCCAGGAGGGCGAGGCGGTCGGCGAGGAGGACGGCGGCGTCGCCGGGGCGCTCGGCCTGGCGGGCCCGGGCGTCCAGTTCACGCAGCAGGGTGGGGGCCTCGGCCTCCTCCAGAGCGGTACGCAGGGCGGTGATCGCCTCGGGCGCCGCGTCCAGGAGCGCGCGCAGCTCGGGAACCGTCGGGAAGCGGTCATGGGCGGCCCGGAACGGGCCGAGGAGCTGGGCCAGCGCGGTCGCGGCCCGCCGGCTGTCCCCGCCGGGCAACTGGTCGGCAAGGTCCCCGACCAGCGCCTCGGCGAGAATGCCCGCCGCCTCGTCGGGGTCCGTGGTGCCGCCGTAGAGGTCGAGGTCGCAGTCCGGGTCCGGGCGGCCGACCCTGACCACCACGTCGAACGCCTCGTCGGGCCCCAGGTCGGAACCTGCCGGTCCGACGGCGATCACGGCGCACTGCCCGGCCAGCGCCTGCAGGCACATCGACTCCACGACCGGCTTCACGACCCGGGTGGTCTTCCCGCTCCCGGCGGGCCCGACGGCCAGCAGGGACGTGCCCAGCACACCGGGCTCAAGGGCACAGCCGACACCGCGGTGCTGATACGGGTTGCGAGGGTGGTCGGCGGCGGTGCCGATGCGGACCTGGTGGGCGAGCAGGTCGTGCGCGGCGGTCCGGCGGGGCAGGTCACGCCGGCCCGAGGGGTGCGCACAGGCGGCCGCACCGTGCCGCAGCACGGTGTCGGTGAACGTCGCCAGGGAGTTCTTTCCGGACCGGACCGACCGCCAGGCCCGTTCGATCCTGGCCACGTCCACGTCGTTCATCCGCCCGGCACGCGCCTCGGCAGCCAGCTTCTCGGCCGCGTCCGGCGCACCGTGCGCCCGCAGCTCGGGCCACTCCGCGGGGTCGGAGGCGGGTTGGGGCCTGGGGGCGGCGGCGGGGGTGCGGAGGCGACGGAAGACGGGCCCGAACAAGCGGCGGGCGAGCTCGGGCCAGCGGCCGAGGCGGCCGAAGATGACGACCAGGAGGGCCAACACGAGTCCGTCGTAGATGTATGCGGCCCAGACGTAGTTCATCTGGTCTCCGCCGGCCTCACGCCAGGAATCCGGCGTGAAGAACAGCAACGGCAAGAGCCAGTAGTCGCCGAGATACCCATTCCACAACAACGACCACAACAGCCACCCGCACAAAAACGAGATCACCGCCCCGCTGACCAGCTGGCGCCCCGGGACCCGGTCCGGCTCCTCCGCGGGGCGGGGGCGGTGCCCGTACGTCCACACGCCGGGTGCCGCCGCCGGGCGTGGCATGCGGAGCCAGCTCAGGACCGGTGGCTCGGGCGCGCCCGGGCCGGCGGTCGGCGGGAGGGTGGGCGCGGCCGGTACCGCCGGCGGGGCGGAGGGCGGTGGTGGTGCGGTGGGCGGGGCCGCGGGACGCGGCACGGTGGGTTCGGTGCGGTGCGCTCTGCCCGACGGCTGGGGAGCGGTGTGACGTGCGTCGTGCGTGCCCTCGGTGTCCATCCGGTGCCCCTTGTCCCCCTTGAGCCGTGGCCTGGTGTGCCGGTGCGGCGGTGCCGGTGGCCGGCGGTGCCGCGTTGTCATTGTCATGCCCGCGCTGGTGGGCGCCGCTGCCGGGCGCGCCGGCGCTCAATCTACTGGCCGGGAGCCGTCGCTATGTCCGGTGCGGACAACGCAACACGCGCACTTCTCCCGAACGGAACATGCCAGACCCGCTCCCCCGCCCCTAGCCTGCGAGAACAAGACTCAAGACGTCTGTCCGTTCCCGTTCCATCCAGGAGACTGCCATGAGCGAACTGTCCGGAGGCCCCGCCCTTCCCCAGGAGCGTCGCGTCGTCACCGCGATCCCCGGCCCGAAGTCGCAGGAGCTGTGGGCCCGTAAGCAGGCCACGGTCGCCAGTGGTGTCGGCGCCGTGCTGCCCGTCTTCGTGAAGCGTGCGGGCGGCGGCGTGCTGGAGGACGTGGACGGCAACTCCCTGATCGACTTCGGCTCGGGCATCGCGGTGACCTCGGTCGGCAACAGCGCGGAGGCGGTCGTCCGCCGGGCCACCGCGCAGCTCGCCGACTTCACCCACACCTGTGTGATGGTGACGCCGTACGAGCCGTACATCGAGGTCTGTGAGCAGCTCGCCGAGCTGACGCCGGGCGACCACGCGAAGAAGTCGGCGCTGTTCAACTCCGGTGCGGAGGCGGTCGAGAACGCCGTCAAGATCGCGCGTGCTTACACCAAGCGGCAGGCCGTGGTCGTCTTCGACCACGGGTACCACGGCCGGACGAACCTGACGATGGCGCTCACCGCCAAGAACATGCCGTACAAGCACGGCTTCGGCCCGTTCGCGCCCGAGGTCTACCGCGTACCGCTGGCCTACCCCTTCCGCTGGCTGACCGGCCCGGAGAACTGTGCGCAGGAGGCCGCGGAGCAGGCCATCTCGCAGATCACCAAGCAGATCGGCGCCGAGAACGTCGCGGCGATCATCATCGAGCCGGTGCTCGGCGAGGGCGGCTTCATCGAGCCGGCCAAGGGCTTCTTGCCCGCCATCGCGAACTTCGCGAAGGAGAACGGCATCGTCTTCGTCGCGGACGAGATCCAGTCCGGCTTCTGCCGCACGGGCCAGTGGTTCGCGTGTGAGGACGAGGGCATCGTGCCCGACCTCATCACCACCGCGAAGGGCATCGCCGGCGGTCTGCCGCTGGCGGCCGTGACCGGTCGCGCGGAGATCATGGACGCCGCGCACGCGGGCGGCCTGGGCGGCACCTACGGCGGTAACCCGGTGGCCTGCGCCGCGGCGCTCGGCTCGATCGAGACCATGCGCGAGCAGGACCTCAACGGCAAGGCCAAGCGCATCGAGGAGGTCATGAAGGCCCGCCTCGTCGCGATGCAGGAGAAGTACGACATCATCGGCGAGGTCCGCGGCCGCGGCGCCATGATCGCGATCGAGCTGGTCAAGTCCGGTTCGAAGGAGCCCAACCCGGAGGCGACCGGCGCGCTCGCCAAGGCCTGCCACCAGGAGGGCCTGCTCGTCCTGACGACCGGCACGTACGGCAACGTGCTGCGCTTCCTGCCGCCGCTGGTCATCGGCGAGGACCTGCTCAACGAGGGTCTGGACATCCTCGAGGCGGCGTTCGCGAAGATCTGATCCGCCCGGGAGCCGATCCCGCCAGGAGTGAGCGGCCCGCAGCCTGTCTGCGGGCCGCTTCCCGTTTCCGCAGGTGGCCGCGGTCGGTCAGCACCCCGGCCTGATCACCGCGTTCCGGGCGGACGCGGGTAGCTGGAGGTGCCGAGTGAAGAAGATGTGCGGGGCCGATGGCGGGCGGGTGATGCGGCTGTCCGGTCCGCTCCCCGTGCCGTACGGTTTCTGCAGATGAGAGAAACACCCCGCCCGCAGGGGACTGCGGGCGACGCCCGGTCGGCGCTTCCCCGGCTCCGGCCAGGCCGTGCCCTCGCGCACAAAGCCGGTCCCCCTCGCGAGAGGGGCTCCGGGAATCCTCACCGATCGGATGTCCGCCCGCCCCATACCCCCCGGGGCGCGCGGGACACCGGTCAGCGCGGCCGCCTCGGAACCACCCCCCCTGTTCCGAGGCGGCCGAACCTTTTTCCGGGCCCGTTCACCACTTGGTCCGTGCTGCTCCTCTGCGCGCTGCTGTTCGCCGTGCTCACCTGGCAGGTGGCGGCGCACGGTCCGCTGCGCACGTACGACGAGCGGCTCGGGCGGGGCGTCGCCGGTGCCCGCCACATCCCCTCCTCGGTCGCCGAGTTCTTCGCCGATCTCGGCAACACGGTCGTGGCGGTGCCGGTGTTGCTGGGGATGGTGGGGCTGGTGATGGTCCTTGGGTGGGGCGGATGGCGGTCACGACGGGGGAACGGGGCGACCGGCGGCCCGGCCGGGCGGTGGTGGCTGCCGCCGCTGGCCGCCGGGCTCGCGCTCGCCGCGGTCCCCGTGCTCGTCGTCCCGCTCAAGCTGTGGCTCGCCCGGCCGGGTCCGCCGCGGATGGCCGGCGGTGGGCAGGACGGCTTCTATCCGTCGGGCCACGCCGCCACGGCGGCGGTCGCCTACGGGGTGGCCGCGCTGCTGCTGATCCGTGGGCGGGGTCCCGGTGCGGGCCGGGCCGGCCGTGGGGCCCGGGGAGTGCTCCCGGTGGCGGTGGCCACTACGGCCGTGCTGCTCAACCTCGGCGTCGGTGTGGGGCTGGTGCGCCGTGGCTACCACTGGCCGCTGGACGTCCTCGGCAGCTGGTGTCTGGCGGGGGTGGTGCTCGCGCTCTGGTGGGCCGTCTGCGACCGCTGGGCGCCGGAGGTCAGCGCCTCCTCCGCGCCCGTCACGGCCCCCACGTCCCCCTCGCCACCTCCGCTCCCGTAACCCCGCCCGCCCCTCCGAGGGCACGCAAAGGTACGGAACACCCGAAGGAACACGCGACGGTACGGCCACACCGGGAGGCGGACACGGAGGAGCGGGCGGAAGCCCTCCGCCCGCTCCAGTGACGCCCCCGTCCGCCTCGGGTGACGGACTCAGCTGTCGAAGCCCAGCCCCACCTTGTCCATCGCCTTCAGCCACAGGTTGCGGCGTCCGCCGTGGGTGTCGGCGCGGGTCATCGACCACTGGGTGATGCCGATGCCGGCCCAGCGCAGCGGCTCGGGCGGGAAGGGCAGCGGCTTGCTGCGGACCATCTCCAGCTCCGTGCGCTCGGTGCGTTCGCCGGCGAGCAGGTCCAGCATCACGTCGGCGCCGAAGCGGGTGGCGCCCACGCCGAGACCGGTGTAGCCGGCGGCGTAGGCGACCCGGCCGGCGTGCGCGGTGCCGAAGAACGCCGAGAAGCGGGCGCAGGTGTCGATCGCACCGCCCCAGGTGTGGGTGAAGCGCAGGCCCTCCAACTGCGGGAAGCAGCGGAAGAAGTGCCGGGCGAGCTTCTCGTACGTCTCCGGGTGGTGGTCGTACTCGGCGCGGACGCCGCCGCGGTAGCGGTAGACGATGTCGTAGCCGCCCCACAGGATGCGGTGGTCGGCGGTGATGCGGAAGTAGTGGAAGTGGTTGTTGGAGTCGGAGAGGCCCTGGCGGTTCTTCCAGCCGATGGCGGCCAGTTGCTCGTCGGTCAGCGGCTCGGTCATCAGGGCGTGGTCGTAGACCGGGACGATGTACGGGCGCACCCGCTTCACCAGCGACGGGAAGGCGTTGGTGCCGAGCGCGACATGGCGGGCGAAGACCCGGCCGTACGGGGTGCGGACGGCCATGCCCATGCCCTCGGAGGCGAGCGCGGTGGCGCGGGTGCGCTCGTAGATGCGCACGCCGAGGCCCAGGCACGCCTGCTTCAGGCCCCAGGCGAGCTTGGCCGGGTTGACCATGGCGACGCCGTCGCGGTCCCACAGACCGGCCCGGAAGGTCGGTGAGTCGACCTCGGCGCGGAGCTCGTCCTCGTCGAGGAAGGTGTGCCGGTCCAGGCCGAGCTTCGCGGCGTCCTCGGCGGCCTCCTTGAGCTCGGCGATCTGGTACGGCTCGGTGGCGATGTCGATCTCGCCGGTGCGCTCGAAGTCGCAGTCGATGCCGTAGCGGGCCACCGCCTCCCCGATGGCGTCGAGGTTGCGGATGCCGAGTTCTTCGAGCTTGGCGAGTTCGCCGGGCCAGCGGGCCAGTCCGTTGCCCAGGCCGTGGGTGAGGGAGGCGGCGCAGAAGCCGCCGTTGCGCCCGGAGGCGGCCCAGCCGATCTCGGCGCCTTCGACGAGCACGACGTCGCGCTGCGGGTCGCGCTCCTTGGCGAGCAGCGCGGTCCACAGTCCGGAGTAGCCGCCGCCGACGACCAGCAGGTCGCAGTTCTCGTCGCCGACGAGGGCGGGCTGCGCGGCGGGGCGGGCGGGGTCGTCGAGCCAGAAGGGTGTGGGGGCGGCGTCCGCGAGCGCGTGGACGGGGGACGGGGCGTTCATGGCAGCTCGTGCCATGGTTCTCAGCTCCTCTAGCTCCTCTTACGGCGTTTGCCGGCCAGTTGGCCGACCACCACGCACAGCACGGCGACCAGGAACATCGCCGTACCGATGACATTGATCTGAACGGGTGTGCCCCGCTGTGCCGATCCCCAGACGAACATGGGGAAGGTCACGGTGGAGCCGGCGTTGAAGTTGGTGATGATGAAGTCGTCGAAGGAGAGCGCGAAGGAGAGCAGTGCGCCGGCCGCGATGCCGGGCGCGGCGATCGGCAGCGTCACCCGCAGGAACGTCTGCGTGGGCGAGGCGTAGAGGTCCTGGGCGGCCTGTTCGAGCCGCGGGTCCATGCTCATCACGCGGGCCTTGACGGCGGTGACGACGAAGCTCAGGCAGAACATGATGTGCGCGATGAGGATCGTCCAGAAGCCGAACTGGATGCCCATGTTGAGGAAGAGGGTGGCCAGCGAGGCGGCCATGACGACCTCGGGCATGGCCATCGGCAGGAAGATCAGGGTGTTGACGCCGGCCCGGGCGCGGAAGCGGTAGCGGGCCAGCGCGAACGCGATCATGGTGCCGAGGACGGTCGCGCCGACCGTGGCCCATACGGCGATCTGCAGGCTCAGTCCCAGTGAGCCGCACAGGTCGGCGACCCCGCACGGATCGGTCCAGGCGTCCGTGGAGAACCGCTGCCACTGGTAGTTGAAGCGGCCGTTGGGCTTGTTGAACGAGAAGACCATCACGACGAGGTTGGGCAGGATGAGGTAGCCCAGGGTGCCCAGCCCCGCGAGGGTGACGATGTTGCGGCGCAGCCAGCGCAGGCCCCTGTTGGGCGTGCGGCCGTTCGTGGGCGCCGTGGTTGCCGTGGTCCCGGCCGTGGTGCTCGATGCCGCCATCAGACCAGATCCTCCGTCCCGGACTTGCGGATGTAGATCGTGACCATCGCGAGGATGGCCGCCATGAGGATGAAGGAGAGCGCGGCGGCGGTCGGGTAGTCCAGGACCCGCAGGAACTGCGACTGGATGACGTTGCCGATCATCTTCTGGTCGGTGGAGCCCAGCAGTTCGGCGTTGATGTAGTCACCGGCGGCCGGGATGAAGGTGAGCAGGGTGCCCGCGACGACGCCGGGCATCGACAGCGGGAAGGTCACCCGGCGGAAGGTGGTGGCCGGGCGGGCGTAGAGGTCGCCGGCCGCCTCGTGCAGCCGCGGGTCGATGCGCTCCAGCGAGGTGTAGAGCGGCAGGACCATGAACGGCAGGAAGTTGTACGTCAGTCCGCAGACCACCGCGAGCGGGGTGGCCAGCACCCGGTGTCCCTCGGTGATGCCCAGCGCGCTGGTGACGTCGAGGAGGTGCAGCGAGTTCAGGGCGGCGACGACCGGTCCGCCGTCGGCCAGGATCGTCTTCCAGGCCAGCGTGCGGATCAGGAAGCTGGTGAAGAACGGGGCGATGACCAGGATCATCACGACGTTGCGCCAGCGGCCCGCCTTGAAGGCGATGAGGTACGCCAGCGGGTAACCCAGGAGCAGGCAGAGCGCGGTGGCGATGGCGGCGTAGCCGACCGAGCGGACGAACTGCGGCCAGTATTCGCCGAGCGCGTCCCAGTAGGTGGCGAAGTGCCAGGTGACCTTGAAGCCCTCTTCGAGGGAGCCGGTCTGGATGGAGGTCGACGCCTGGTAGACGAGCGGGGCGGCGAAGAAGACGATCAGCCACAGGATGCCGGGCAGCAGCAGCCAGTAGGGGACCAGCCGTTTGCGGGCCGGGGTCTTGCGCACCTCCAGGGGTGCGGTGGTCTGCTCCTCCGCTGGTGCGGGGGTTTCGGTGGTGGTCACGCGGCCTCCTCGTCGAGGTCCGCGCCGGCCTGGATGTCCTGGGTGGCGTCCAGCCCGAAGGTGTGCGCCGGGCTCCAGTGCAGCACGATCTCCGCGCCGGGGACGAGCCGGCCGTCGCGCTCGATGTTCTGCTCGTAGACGGCGAGTTCGCCCAGGCCCGGTACGTCGACGACGTACTGGGTGGAGACGCCGATGAAGCTGGCGTCCTTGATGCGGCCGGGCAGCCGGTTGTGGCCCTCGGTGATGGACCCGGCGTCGTCGGCGTGCCGCAGGGCGACCTTCTCGGGCCGGACGCCGGCCAGCACCTTCTCGCCCGTACGGGCCGAGGCGCTACATCGGGCGGCGGGCAGCCGGAGCTTGGCGTCCGCGGCCTTGAGCAGCAGCTCGTCGCCGCCGGCCTCGACGACCTCGGCCTCGATGAGGTTGGAGGTGCCCAGGAAGTTGGCGACGAAGGTGGTGGCGGGGTTCTCGTAGAGGTCGGCGGGGGCGCCGAGCTGCTCGACCCGGCCGCCGTTCATCACGGCCACGGTGTCGGCCATCGTCATGGCCTCCTCCTGGTCGTGGGTGACGTGCACGAAGGTGATCCCGACCTCGGTCTGGATGCGCTTGAGCTCCAGCTGCATCTGGCGGCGCAGCTTGAGGTCGAGGGCGCCCAGCGGCTCGTCGAGGAGCAGCACCTGGGGGTGGTTGATCAGCGCGCGGGCGACCGCGACGCGCTGCTGCTGGCCGCCGGAGAGCTGCTGCGGCTTGCGGCGGGCCATCGGGCCGAGCTGGACCAGGTCGAGCATCTCCTCGACCTGCTTCTTGACGGACTTGATGCCGCGGCGGCGCAGTCCGAAGGCGACGTTCTCGTAGATGTCGAGGTGCGGGAAGAGCGCGTAGTTCTGGAAGACGGTGTTGACCTGGCGCTTGTAGGGCGGCAGGACGGTGACGTCCTGGCCCGCGAGTTCGACGGTCCCGGTGGTGGGCTCCTCCAGGCCGGCGATCATCCGCAGGGTGGTGGTCTTGCCGCAGCCGGAGGCGCCCAGCAGCGCGAAGAAGGAGCCCGCGGGGACGGTCAGGTCGAGCGGATGGACGGCGGTGAAGGAGCCGTAGGTCTTGCTTATCCCTTGGAGGCGGACGTCGCCGCCGCTGCTCTGGGGGGTCGCGGTCTTGGTCATGTCGGTCGTCCCGTGGGTCGGTGGGCGAAACGGCTCGGGGGCGGGCCCGGTGCGTGGTGGGGTCAGGCGCCGGTGAGGTCGGAGAACTTCTGGCTGAACACCTTGTTCTCCTTGGCGGTCAGCGCGCGGAAGGAGTGCGACCTGGCGGCCATCTCCTTGTCCGGCAGGATCAGCGGGTTGTCCGCCGCCTTCTTGTCGATCTTGGCGAGTTCCTCGCGGACGCCGTCGACCGGGCAGACGTAGTTGATGTACGCCGCGAGCTGCGCCGCCACCTTCGGCTCGTAGAAGTAGTCGATGAGCCGTTCGGCGTTTTCCTTGTGGCGGGCCTTGTTCGGCACCATCAGGTTGTCGGTGGACGTCATGTAGCCGCTCTTGGGGACGACGTACTCGATGTCCGGGTTGTCGTTCTGCAGCTGGACGATGTCGCCGGCCCAGGCCACGCACGCGGCGAGGTCGCCCTTGTCCAGGTCCGTGGTGTAGTCGTTGCCGGTGAAGCGGCGGATCTGCTTGGAGTCGACGCCCTTCTGGAGCCGGGCGATCGCCGCGTCGAAGTCGTCCGCGGTGACCTCCTCGGGCTTCTTGCCCATGTCCAGGAGGGTCAGCCCTATCGAGTCACGCATCTCGGAGAGGAAGCCGACCCGGCCCTTGAGCTGCGGGTCCTCCAGCAGCTGGCTGACCGAGTCGACCTTCCGGCCGCCGGTGGCCTTCTTGTTGTACGCGATGATCGCGGGGATGCCCTGCCACACGTAGGAGTGCGCCCGGCCGGGGTCCCAGGCGGGGTTGCGGAACTGCGCCGAGAGGTTGGCGTAGGCGTGCGGCAGGTTGGCCGGGTCCAGCTCCTGGATCCAGCCGAGGGAGATCATCCGCGCGCACATCCAGTCGGTGAGCACGATCAGGTCGCGGCCGGTGTCCTGGCCGGCCGCCAGCTGTGCCTGGACCTTGCCGAAGAACTCGTCGTTGTCGTTGATGTCCTCGGTGTATTTGACGGCGATGCCGGTGCGCCGGGTGAAACGGTCCAGCGTCGGATGGTGCTTGCCGTCGTCGCTGACGTCCATGTACTCGGTCCAGTTGGAGAAGTTGAGCCGCTTCTCCTTCCGGGAGTGGTCCTGGGACGCCACGGCGTCGGTACGGCCGGCGGGCGGGATGCCGCAGGCCGCCAGGGCGCCCAGGCCGCCGGTGACGGCCGCCATGGCACCGCCCGCGCGCAGCAGCGAGCGGCGGGTCATGGCGAGCCGGCCGTTGGTCGCGCTCCGGCGCATGGCGGCGAGTTCGACCGCGGACAGGGGTTCGGGCTGCTGGTGGTGCTCCATGCGCGGTGCCCTTTCAGGGGGGTGAGCCCGGCGCTCGGCCGGCGGTGACGGTGCCGTGCGGCCGGCTGGCCGCGGGGTGAGCCCGTAGGGGCGGGGAACGGGCGGGGCGAGGTGGGGGCTCGCTCCGGGGAGTCGACCGGGGACCGGTCCGGGGGCCGCCGCGGCCCCCGGTGGTCCCTTCAGGTGCGGTCCCCGAAGATCGTGCGGTGCCAGTCCTTCCTGGCGACCGCGGTGTTGTCGTACATCACGTGCTTGACCTGGGTGTACTCCTCGAAGGAGTAGGCCGACATGTCCTTGCCGAAGCCGGAGGCCTTGGCGCCGCCGTGCGGCATCTCGCTGATGATCGGGATGTGGTCGTTGACCCAGACGCAGCCCGCCTTGATCTCGCGGGTGGCGCGGCCGGTGCGGTAGACGTCCCGGCTCCAGGCGGAGGCGGCCAGCCCGTAGGGGGTGTCGTTGGCCAGCGCGATGCCCTCGTCGTCGCTGTCGAAGGGCAGCACGACCAGCACCGGGCCGAAGATCTCGGACTGCACGACCTCGCTGTCCTGGGCGGCGCCGGCGATCAGCGTGGGCAGGTAGTACGCGCCCTTGGCCAGCTCGCCCTGGGGGGCCTCGCCGCCGGTGACGACGGTGGCGTAGTCGCGCGCCCGGTCGACGAAGGCGGCCACCCGGTCGCGCTGGGTGTGCGAGATCAGCGGGCCCAGGTCGGTGGACGGGTCGAAGGGGTCGCCGAGCCGTACGGTCGCCATCAGGTCGGCGACGCCGCTGACGAAGGCGTCGTAGAGCGGGCGCTGGACGTAGGCGCGGGTGGCGGCGGTGCAGTCCTGGCCGGTGTTGATCAGCGCGCCGGCGACCGCTCCGTGGACGGCCGCCTCCAGGTCCGCGTCGTCGAACACGACGAACGGGGCCTTGCCGCCGAGTTCGAGGTGGAGGCGCTTGACCGTGCCGGTGGCGATCTCGGCGACGCGCTTGCCGACGGCGGTCGAGCCGGTGAAGGAGGTCATCGCGACGGTGCGGTGGCCCACCAGGTGCTCACCGGCGTCCCGGCCGGCCCCGGAGACGATGTTGAGCACGCCGTCGGGCAGCCCCGCGCGCTGGGCGGCCTGGGCGAAGAGCAGCGAGGTCAGCGGGGTGATCTCGGCGGGCTTCAGGACGATGGTGTTGCCCGCGGCGATGGCCGGCAGCACCTTCCAGGCGGCCATCTGGAGCGGATAGTTCCAGGGCGCGATGGAGCCGACGACGCCGATGGGCTCGCGGCGGATCACGGAGGTGTGGTCGGCGCTGTATTCGCCGGCCGCCTTGCCCTCCAGATGGCGGGCCGCGCCGGCGAAGAATGCGGCATTGTCGATCGAACCCGGCACATCGAACTCATTGCTGAGCTTGATCGGCTTTCCGCAGTTCAGCGATTCGGCGAAGGCGAGATCGGCGGCGTCCTCGGCGAGTGCGGCGGCGAAGCGGTGGAGGGTGTCGGAGCGCTCACCGGGCGTGGCCCCGGCCCACTCCGGGAAGGCCCGTCCGGCCGCCTCGACGGCCGCGTCGACATCGGCCGTACCTGCGAGTTCGTAGCGGTACACCGTCTCGCCGGTCGCCGGGTCCACGACGTCCTGGCTCCGGCCGGAGGTGCCGCTCCGGAGGCTGCCCGCAATGAATTGCGCGCCCTGGGCGAATCGCTCGGTGACGTCGAATCGGTGATCCATGGTGCTCTCCTCCGCCGGGCGCCGGGGCCGCTCCGCGGCACTGCCTGGCGTAGCTATTTCCGGAATCGATGGCCGATCTTGACAGAGTAGAACAGCCTCAACAAGGGATTCCGTTGTTGCCTTTTGGTTACGCGACGAATTCTGCGATTTCCGTGGTGTACACCCCGACACGTTGTCAGTGCCCGCTGACAGAATCCCGGCATGATGCACGACAGCACGGGGAGCGACCCGGGGCGGGCCCCGGAGATCGCTGGGGGGATCATGGCCGGGCGCGCCACGGACGGGCCGCGCTCGGTCGAGGAACTGCGCCGGGAGACCTCCGCCGGCAAGCGTCCGAATTACGTCTTTTTCTGGGGCCACCGCCCGCGCCGCGACGGCGGCCTGAGCCCGAGCTGCTTCAGCCAGTGGTGGCCGGCCCCCTTCACGGTCGACGGGACCACCTACGCCACCTCCGAGCACTGGATGATGGCCGGCAAGGCCCGGCTCTTCGGCGACGCCGAGGCGGAGCGGCAGGCCATCGCGGCCGGCCACCCCAAGCAGGCCAAGGACGCCGGCCGGAAGGTCCGGGGCTTCGACGAGGAGACCTGGCGGCGCCACCGCTTCGCCCTGGTCGTCGAGGGCAGCCTGCACAAATTCGGCCAGGACGCCGCCCTGCGGGACTTCCTGCTGGGCACGAACTCCCGGGTCCTGGTCGAGGCCAGCCCGCTGGACCGCATATGGGGCATCGGCCTGGCCGCCGACGACGAGCGCGCCGCGGCCCCGGAGCGCTGGCGCGGGCTCAATCTGCTGGGCTTCGCCCTGATGGAGGCCCGCCAGCGACTGCGGGAGGACGCGGCGGCGTAGCCGGGAGCGTCCGCTCACAAGGGCCGCCCCCTGCCCCGTCATCGCCCCGCATAGCATGACGGGGCCGACCGGGCCGTTCCGCTCAACCGCCCATCCTGACCAGGAGGATCCGTTGTCCGATCTCGATGCCTTCATCGCGGGCCTGCCCAAGGCGGAGCTGCACGTCCACCACGTCGGCTCGGCCTCGCCGCGGATCGTCTCCGAGCTGGCCGCCCGGCACCCGGACTCCGCGGTCCCCACCGACCCCGAAGCGCTGGCCGACTACTTCACCTTCCGCGACTTCGCGCACTTCATCGAGGTCTACCTCTCCGTCGTGGACCTGATCCGCGACGCCGAGGACGTCCGGCTGCTGACGTACGAGGTCGCCCGGGACATGGCGCGCCAGCAGATCCGCTACGCCGAGCTGACCATCACGCCGTTCAGCTCCACCCGCCGCGGCATCCCCGATGCCGCGTTCGTCGAGGCCATCGAGGACGCCCGGAAGGCCGCGGAGTCCGAGCTGGGCGTGGTGCTGCGCTGGTGCTTCGACATCCCCGGTGAGGCCGGTCTGGAGGCCGCCGAGGAGACCGCCCGGATCGCCTGCGACCTGCAGCCCGAGGGGCTGGTGTCGTTCGGGCTCGGCGGGCCCGAAATCGGCGTCCCGCGCCCCCAGTTCAAGCCGTACTTCGACCGCGCGATCGCCGCCGGGCTGCGCTCCGTACCGCACGCCGGCGAGACCACCGGCCCCGGCACGATCTGGGACGCGCTCCGCGACCTCCGCGCCGAGCGCATCGGGCACGGCACCAGCGCGCCCCAGGACCCCGCGCTGCTCGCCCATCTCGCCGAGCGCCGCATCCCGTTGGAGGTCTGCCCCACCTCCAACATCGCCACCCGCGCGGTCCGCACCCTGGACGAGCACCCGATCAAGGAGATGGTCGACGCGGGCGTCCTGGTCACCATCAACAGCGACGACCCCCCGATGTTCGGCACCGACCTCAACACCGAATACGCCGTCGCCGCCCGCCTGTTGGGCCTGGACACCGCCGGGCTGGCCGCCCTGGCCAAGAACGCCGTCGAGGCCTCCTTCATGGACGCCCCGGCCAAGGCCCGGCTGGCCGCCGAGATCGACACGTACGCCACCTCCTGGCGCGGCTGAACGGCGCCACCGCCCGCCGACGGCACCACGGTTGCCCGCTGACCGGCGGCGTTCCCCGACGGGAAGGCCGCCGGCATCGCCGACACAACGACCGGATCCGTCCGCGTCATATCCGGCCAAACGCCTTATCCTGCCCTCCTGACGAGGTGTCACACAGTGCAGGAGGTCGCGTGCCCGGCTCACGAGGCGATGCGGAGGACCCCCACGGCGGGACGGGCGACTCGGGAACGGGCACGCGTACGGCCACGCCCGACGAGCGCTCCTGGCTGAAGCGGCACGGCCCCGAGACGCTGATCGGTTCGGTGATCGTGGCCGCGGTGACCACCGTGCTGACCGTGACGATCCCGCTGCTCGCGGGCGGCGACCCGGACGACGACCGCGGCGGCGGGGCCGGCCCCGTCCTCACCCCGTCCGCCGTCACGGCCGCGACCGAGCCCCCGACCTGCACGATGATCGACTGCGACGGCCTCGACCCCAAGGACACCCACTGCGACCGGGGCGCGGTCACCCTGGCCCGGGAGATGGCCGGCAGCATGCAGGTCTCGGTCCGCTACAGCCCCGGCTGCCGAACGGTCTGGGGCAAGCTGACCGGCGCCGAGGAGGGCGACACGATCGAGATCGCCACCTCCCCGGCCAAGAAGGAACGCAAAGCGGTCCGCACCGGGCACACCCAGTACACGGCCATGCTCCCGGCCGGCCAGACCTTCTCCGCCCAGGCGATCGGCACCAGCCTCAAGGGCCAGCCCGCCCACGACCTCCCGCCGGGCCACCAGGTCCCCGTCGGAGCCGGCCAGAACGACATCCCACCGCTCTAGACGTGCCCTGCCGCCCCGCGCCCCTCCTTACAGCCCCACGATTCCCTACAGCCCCACGATCCCGTTCCACTCCTTCGCGAACTCGGTCCGCTCCTTGGACGTGATGTCCCGGGCGATGGCCAGCCGCTTGCGCATCGCGTCGTCGGGGAAGATCAGCGGGTCCTCGGCGAGCGCGGCCCGCTCCTTGTCCTTGGAGGAGGCCAGGACGTCGCGCGCGGCCGGTACCGGGCAGACGTAATTGACCCAATCGGCCAGGTCCGCGGCGACCTCCGGCTCGTAGTAGTAGTCGATCAGGCGCTCCGCGTTGCGCTTGTGATCGGCGAGGTTGGGGATCATCAGGCTCTCCGCCCACAGCTCGGCGCCCTCCTGGGGCACCACGAACTCGATGTCCGGGTTGTCCGCCTGGAGCTGGATCACATCGCCCGAGTAGGCCTGGGCGGCGAGCACGTCCCCCGAGTCGAGGTCCTTGATGTAGTCGTTGCCGGTGAAGCGCCGGATGTGGCCCTTGCGGACCAGGCCGCGGATCTGGTCGGTCATCCGGTAGAAGTCGTCCGCGGTCCAGCGGGTGATGTCGGCGCCGTTCCCCTGCATGAGCAGGGCGAACGCCTCGTCGAGCCCGGAGAGCAGGGTGACCCGGCCGCGCAGGTCGGGCTTCCAGAGGTCCGAGGTGTGCTTGATCTCCCGGCCGAGCTTCTTGCGGTTGTAGGCGATGCCGGTGATCCCGGACTGCCAGGGCACCGAGTGCAGCCGGCCGCGGTCGAAGTGCGGGGTGCGCAGCAGCGGGTCGAGGTACTTGGCGACGTGCGGCTGGGCGGCGCGGTCCATCTTCTGCACCCACCCGAGCCGGACGAACCGCGCGCACATCCAGTCACTGATGACGATCAGGTCACGGCCGGTGCTCTGGTGGTTCATCAACGCCGGGCTGATCTTGCCGAAGAACTCGTCGTTGTCGTTGATCTCCTCGGTGTACGTGACGGAGATCCCGGTGCGCCGCTGGAACGCGTCGAGGGTGGGGCGCCGCTCCTTGTCGTGGTCGTCGACGTCGATGTAGAGCGGCCAGTTGGCGAAGACGATCTTCCGGTCCCGCCCGGAACGGTCCGGACCGCCGCGGTCCGCGGCCTCGACGTACGCGGGCGGCACCCCGCATCCGGTCAGAGCGGCCAGCGCCCCCATCACACCCGTTCCGCCCATGCCCCGGAGCAGCGTCCGCCGCGAAAGATCAGCCATGGCGAGCACTCTCACGTGCCGCGGGCGGAGGCGGCAAGCGACAGAGCGTCAGTTGCCGGGCCTCCGCCCGCGACGGTGTGTCGAGCGTTCCGTGCCGCTCGACGGTGGGGATCCCCCGGGTCGGCCGGTCGAACCGGCCGGTCCGCTCAGTCGTTGAGCGAGGTCATCACGTGCTTGATCCGGGTGTAGTCGTCGAAGCCGTAGGCCGAGAGGTCCTTGCCGTAACCGGACTTCTTGAATCCGCCGTGCGGCATCTCGGCAACGAGCGGGATGTGGGTGTTGATCCACACACAGCCGAAGTCGAGGCTCTTGGACAGCCGCATGGCGCGGGCGTGGTCCTTGGTCCACACCGAGGACGCCAGCGCGTACTCGACGCCGTTGGCCCACTCCACCGCCTGCTTCTCGTCGGAGAAGGACTGGACGGTGATGACCGGGCCGAACACCTCGTGCTGGACGATCTCGTCGTCCTGCTTGAGGCCGGAGACGACGGTCGGGGCGAAGAAGTAGCCCTTCTCGCCGACCTGCTCGCCGCCCGCCTCGATCTTGGCGTGCGCGGGCAGGCGCTCGATGAAGCCCTTGACCTGCTTGAGCTGGTTGGCGTTGTTCAGCGGGCCGTAGAGCACGTCCTCGTCGTCGACCGCACCGGTCTTGGTCTCCGCGGCCTTCTTCGCGAGCGCGGCGACGAACTCGTCGTGGATGGACTCCTGGACGAGCACGCGGGTGGCGGCCGTACAGTCCTGGCCGGCGTTGAAGTAGCCGGCGACCGCGATGTCCTCGACGGCCTTGGCGATGTCGGTGTCCTCGAAGACGACGACCGGGGCCTTGCCGCCCAGCTCCAGGTGGACCCGCTTGAGGTCCTTGGCGGCGGACTCGGCGACCTGCATACCGGCGCGCACCGAGCCGGTGATCGAGGCCATCGCCGGGACCTCGTGCTCGACCATCAGGCGGCCGGTCTCGCGGTCACCGCAGATGACGTTGAACACGCCGCGCGGGTGGCCCAGCTCGTCCAGCACGCTGCCGATGATGTCGGCGATCAGCACCGTCGAGGCGGGGGTGGTGTCGGACGGCTTGATGACGACGGTGTTGCCCGCGGCCAGGGCCGGGGCGAACTTCCAGACGGCCATCATCATCGGGTAGTTCCACGGCGCGACCTGGGCGCAGACGCCCACCGGCTCGCGGCGGATGATGGACGTGAAGCCGGCCATGTACTCGCCGGCCGAGCGGCCCTCCAGCATCCGGGCGGCACCCGCGAAGAAGCGGATCTGGTCCACCATCGGCGGGATTTCCTCGGAGCGGACGAGCGCGATCGGCTTGCCGCAGTTCTCGGACTCGGCGGCGATCAGCTCCTCGGCGCGCTCCTCGAAGCGGTCCGCGATCTTGAGCAGGACCTTCTGCCGCTCGGCGGGGATCAGGTCACGCCATACGGGAAAAGCAGCCTCGGCCGCGGCCATCGCCGCGTCCACGTCGGCGGCACCCGAGAGAGGGGCGGTGGCGTACGCCTCACCCGTCGCGGGATTGACCACCTCCGTGGTCCGCCCGTCGGCGGCGTCCCGGAACTCCCCGTCGATGTAGTTGCGCAGACGACGCAGTGCGGTGGTCACTGTGCGCCCCCTTCAGTCAGATGTGTCCGGTGGGTGGGAACCACTGTCCGGTGGTTTGGCACCACCCTAGCCGCGTAACCCACGTTTTCAACACACCCGCCACTCGGGAACAACGGAATCAGTGAAATTCTGCTCGCGACACGACTAATTTCATCGATTTGGGGTTGCAAGACTGTCGAGGCTCGTGCACAGTGAGGGACGTGGCCACTCGTGACAGAAACGGCACTCCGTCGATCGACTCCGTCTCCCTGGCGATCATCGAGCAGCTCCAGGAGGACGGGCGCCGTCCGTACGCCGCGATCGGCAAGGCCGTGGGCCTGTCCGAGGCGGCCGTGCGCCAGCGCGTACAGAAACTGCTCGACCAAGGCGTGATGCAGATCGTCGCGGTCACCGACCCCCTCACGGTCGGTTTCCGTCGGCAGGCAATGGTCGGCATCAACGTCGAGGGCGACCTCGACCCCGTGGCCGACGCCCTGACGACCATGGAGGAGGTCGAGTACGTCGTCATGACGGCAGGCTCCTTCGATCTCATCATCGAGATCGTCTGCGAGGACGACGACCACCTTCTGGAAATGATCAACAAGCGGATCCGCACGCTTCCCGGCGTTCGATCCACCGAGAGCTTCGTGTACCTCAAGCTCCGGAAGCAGACCTACACCTGGGGAACGAGATAGCAATGAGCGCCGACCTCTCCAAGACGGCGTACGACCACCTGTGGATGCACTTCACCCGCATGTCGTCGTACGAGAACTCTCCCGTGCCCACGATCGTGCGCGGTGAGGGCACCAACATCTACGACGACAAGGGCAAGCGCTACATCGACGGCCTCGCCGGCCTCTTTGTGGTCAACGCCGGACACGGCCGGGTCGAGCTCGCCGAGACCGCATACAAGCAGGCGCAGGAACTGGCCTTCTTCCCCGTGTGGTCCTACGCCCACCCCAAGGCCGTCGAGCTGGCCGAGCGCCTGGCCCAGCACGCCCCGGGCGACCTGAACAAGGTCTTCTTCACCACCGGTGGCGGCGAGGCCGTCGAGACCGCCTGGAAGCTGGCCAAGCAGTACTTCAAGCTCACCGGCAAGCCCACCAAGCACAAGGTCATCTCGCGTGCGGTCGCCTACCACGGCACCCCGCAGGGCGCCCTGTCGATCACCGGCCTGCCGGGCCTGAAGGCCCCCTTCGAGCCGCTGGTCCCCGGCGCGCACAAGGTGCCGAACACCAACATCTACCGCGCCCCGATCTTCGGTGACGACCCGGAGGCCTTCGGCCGCTGGTGCGCCGACCAGATCGAGCAGCAGATCCTCTTCGAGGGCCCCGAGACCGTCGCGGCCGTCTTCCTGGAGCCGGTGCAGAACGCCGGTGGCTGCTTCCCGCCGCCGCCCGGCTACTTCCAGCGGGTCCGCGAGATCTGTGACCAGTACGACGTGCTGCTCGTCTCCGACGAGGTCATCTGCGCCTTCGGCCGCCTCGGCACGATGTTCGCCTGCGACAAGTTCGGCTACGTCCCGGACATGATCACCTGCGCCAAGGGCATGACCTCGGGCTACTCCCCGATCGGCGCCTGCATCATCTCCGACCGCCTGGCCGAGCCGTTCTACAAGGGCGACAACACCTTCCTGCACGGCTACACCTTCGGTGGCCACCCGGTCTCCGCGGCCGTCGGTATCGCCAACCTCGACATCTTCGAGCGTGAGGGTCTCAACAAGCACGTCCTCGACAACGAGGGCAACTTCCTGAGCACCCTGCAGAAGCTGCACGACCTGCCGATCGTCGGCGACGTCCGCGGCAACGGCTTCTTCTACGGCATCGAGCTCGTCAAGGACAAGGCCACCAAGGAGTCGTTCAACGACGAGGAGACCGAGCGCGTCCTGTACGGCTTCCTCTCCAAGGCCCTGTACGACAACGGTCTCTACTGCCGCGCCGACGACCGTGGCGACCCGGTCATCCAGCTGGCCCCGCCGCTGATCGCCGACCAGTCGGTCTTCGACGAGATCGAGCAGATCCTGCGCGCGGTCCTCACCGAGGCCTGGACCAAGCTCTGATCATCGCGTCACCTCCCGTTTCACTGATGCGGAGCTCACAGATACACAACTGAACACCCAGCGGCTCAGATTCACTCACTTCAAGCCATACGAGTGAATCTGGGCCGTTGTGCTGCCAAGCGGCGAATACCGGGGGTCAGCAATCCTTACCGTGCTAGTGACCGTTACCCTCCATGGTCGTTCACCCGCTCGGGGGAACGAATCAACGCGAACGAGCAAGAGGTGCGCAGATGGTGGCCCCGCCTGACAACGACGTTCTCTGGGCCCGCGGCCTGCACCACACGTACGGTGGGACCACCGCCCTCGCCGGAGTCTCCCTCGGCGTCCGCGAAGGCGAGATCCTCGCCGTCAACGGCCCACGCGGCAGCGGGAAGACCACCCTCCTGAAGTGCCTCTCCGGTCAACTCGTCCCGACCGAGGGCGAGGTCTGGTTCAACAGCGCCCCCGTGCACACCCTCTCCTCCCCCAGCCGCGAACGGCTGCGTCTCGACCGGTTCGGCTGGATCGACACCGAACCCCACCTCGTTCCCGAACTCACCGCCTGGGAGAACGCCGCCCTCCCCCTGCTGCTGCGCGGCACCGGCGCCCGCTCCGCGAAGCACACCGCGATCGAATGGCTCGACCGCCTCGACGTCGGCATGTGCGCCCGCCGCCGCCCCGCCCAGCTCGACCAGTCCCAGCGCCAGCGCGTCGCCATCGCCCGCGCCCTCGCCACCACCCCGCAGGTGCTGTTCGCCGACGAGCCGACCGCCCCCCTGCACCACGCCGACGGCACCCAGGTCCTGCGCACCCTGACCACCGCGGCCCGCTCGCACCAGATCACCGTGGTCCTGACCACTCACGACCCGGACATCGGCACGCTCGCCGACCGGTCCGTCGCACTTCTCGACGGCCGACAGTCGACCGCCACCCCGGCCGGCGCCGGCTCCTCCGACGAGGAAAGCAGGGCAGCGTGCTCGCTCTCCGTCTAGCCCGCGGCTCTCACCCCCTCGTCCTGCTGCGCCGCCTCCTCGTGACCACCGCCGCGGCCGGCACCGGCTTCCTCATCCTGTCCACCATCGGCCACGCTGCCGGCCACCCGGCCGCGGCCGAGGAATCCCTCGTACGGCTGCTGTGGTGCGCCGCCCCGCTCGCCGCCACCGCCCAGCTCGCGGTCTCCACGGCCCGCACCGATCCGGCCGCCCGTCTCCAGCGCGGCATGACCGCCGCCGGCCTGGGCCCCCTCCGACTCACCCTCCTCGCCACCGCTTCCACCGCACTGACCTGCTTCCTCGGCGCCCTCCTCTCGCTGCTCGTCTTCCTGCGCCTCCGCGGCGACCTCGGCGGCGCGGACACCGCTCGCTCTCTCGGCATCGACGCCGACCTGCTGGGCGCCGGCCACCCCCTGCCGCTCGCGGGAGCCCTCCTCCTGCTGGCCCTCGTACCGCTCACCGCGTCCGCCGCGACCGCCGTCTCCCTGCGCCCCCGCGACGACGCCGGGTCACAGGACGCCGAGCTCCGCCCCCGGACCGCCCCGCCGTCCGGCCTCCCCTGGGGCATCGCACTGGCCGCCGCCGGCCTGGCGATCGAGGCCTACACCAGCCCCGCCTCCAAGGCCCACGGCGGACTGCTCCCCCTGCCCGGCCGGCTGATCGGCAGCCCCCCGGGCGTACTGGGCGGCTGGGCCCTGTCGGCCCTGGGCCTCGTCCTGGCCGGCCCCGGCCTGGTGCATTTGTGCGGCCGCCTCCTGTGCGCCGGCCGGCCCGGCGCCCTGCGCCTCCTCTCCGGGCGCGTTCTCCAGGAGGAGTCCCACCGCCTCGGCCGCCCGCTCGGTGTGATGTGCGCGGTTGCATCCGCTGCCTACGTCGCCGTCAAGGTCTACGACTCCGTTCCCTCCCGTTCGTTCGGTCCCCTCACCGGCGTCGGCGCAACGGTCGTCCTCGCCTGCGTCATCGCCAGCGCCCTGACCGCCGCCCTGGAATCCCGATCCGCCCGAGCCCGGACCACGGCCGCCCTCCGCCGCTTGGGCGCCTCCGCCTCCGTCCTCCACCGCGCCGCCGCTCTCCGCACCCTGGTCCTCCTGATCGTCCTGGGCCCACTGACGTGGACCGTGGCCGAGATGGCGACGCTGCCGTTGATGCATTGAGGCCGTTGATGCATTGAGCTGGTGGGGGCTGTGCAGTGAGCTGACGGGTGGGCTGTGCAGTGAGTAGACGGGTGCCCTGCGGGTTGTGCTGTGGTTCAGCTGAGGGCTGAGAGGCGGGGAGTTGGGCGGTGTGTGGCGCGGTGGTATGGGGTGGTGTGTGCGGTGATGGGACCAGCCTCTGAGTGGGGCGCCGCATCTGGCCCGTACGGCAGTGTCCCCTGAGTACGCCGCTCCGATGAATGCGCCGCTCCGACTCGCATCACGTTGTTCCCTGGTGGGGAGATGGCGGCCCATTCCCACCCCAAGCCGCCCCCTTCAGCGACGGTCCAGCGCCGTGACCTCCACCTCTATTCGCCAGTCCGGTTGGGCCAGTGCGGACACTTCCAGCAGTGTGTCGGCGGGGTAGGGCTCGGACAGGAGCTCCTCGCGCAGCGCGATGACATGCTCGAGGTGGGCCGCCATGTCCGTCACGAAGATGCCGACCTTGACGACGTCGGCCAGTGAAGCACCCGCCGTGGCCAGGACTCGCTCGACGTTCGCGAACGCCTGCCGGCCTTGTTCCAGGAAATCGTCCGAGACCGTCCGCCCCTGCTCGTCGAATCCCGCCTGCCCCGAGACGTGGATCAATCCGCCCGCCCTGATGGCCTGTGAGATCTTGTACGGCTCGTACCAGTCCGGCACGGTGGCGATCCGCTCAATCTCAGTCGCGCTCCGAGCCTCGGTAGCCACATTCCCCATCACCATCGTCATCCTCCCCCTAGGTCCATGCACATGCATCACTTGCATGCACATACATAAGTTTCGGATGCATGTACGCTGCTGTCAAGAGCCCAGCAGAAAAAGGCAGAAGAGGCGGATGGCGATGGACGCGGAGCACTGGGACCGGCTCGGAACACTGCACACGCGCGTCGAACAGGAACTCGCAAGGGCCCTGCAGCAGCACCACAGCATCGGGCTGTCGGAGTACCGCGCGCTGGCCCGGCTGGCCGAGGCGGACGACGGTGAGCTGCGGATGCAGGAACTCGCCGACCTCATCGGACTCAACCAGAGTTCGGTGAGCCGGCTGGCCTCGCGCCTGGAGTCCTCCGGCTTCACCCGCCGGGACCTGTGCCCCGACGACCGGCGCGGCGTGTACAGCGTGATCACCGAGGAAGGCCGCAAGCTGCAGAAGAAGGCGCGGCCGACCTACGACGGCGCCCTGCGCGCCGCCCTGGACTCCGCGGCCGCCGACCGGAACCTCCGCCCCCTGGTGGAATCCCTGCGGCCCTAACATGGCGGGCGTGCACTGGAATTCAGAGTCCCCAGCGTCCGACCGTCACCCCGAGCACGACCGTGAGATCGAGTCCCTGAAGGAGTTCGACCAGGTCGCCTCCACCGGCAGCCTCGCCGGCTACCGCATCCAGTCGGTAGACCTGATGGACCGTACGTTCGCGCTCCTCAGCACGGACACCACGGAATCCGTGTTTCTCGGCTGCGCCATGGAGCCGGACGCGGCGGCCAAGGTCCGCGCCGGTGGCGCCTTGGTCTTCCCGCCCATACCGGACCTCCCGTTCGATCCTTATCGGGGCAGTTTGTACGGGCCGGAGGAGCTTTTCGAGGGGCTGGTCGACGCGGGCTACGACGCCACCCCGGACGCTCTCACCTATCACTGGTACCAGGGCACCAAATCGGACGGCGACATCTTCGCCTCGATGCTCCGCAGCATCCACGACGACGCGGTCTCCGATGCGCTCGACGAACACCTCGCGGGCGCACAGGTGGTGGGCATCATGGGCGGACATGCGCTGGAGCGCGGGTCCGCAGCCTACGCAGGGGCGGCCCGGCTCGGTCGCCGGCTCGCGCGCGACGGCCTGACCGTGGCGACGGGCGGCGGCCCGGGGGCCATGGAGGCCGCGAACCTCGGCGCGTACGCCGCGCCCTTCGAGGACGAGATGCTGGAATCCGCGCTGGAGATCCTTTCCAAGGCCCCGCACTTCGGCCCCTCGATCACCGACTGGGCTCGTGCCGCCTTCGACGTACGCCGGAGCCAGCCGGGCGGCGGCTCCTCGGTCGGCATTCCGACCTGGTTCTACGGACACGAACCGCCCAATGCCTTTGCGTCCCACATCGCCAAATACTTCGTCAACGCGGTGCGCGAGGACGGCCTGCTGGCACGCTCGAACGCCGGCGTCGTGTTCCTGCCCGGCGCCGCCGGAACCGTCCAGGAAATCTTCGACAATGCGACCCCGAACTACTACCAGTCACGGGGCGAGCCGACCCCGATGGTGCTGGTGAACCGCGCGCACTGGACGGAGAAGCTGCCCACCTGGCCCCTGCTCCAGGCTCTCGCCGCGGACCGTCCCATGGCCACCCGGATCGCCCTGGTCGACTCGGTGGACGAGGTCCCGGACGCACTCGTCCGCCTGAGGAGCGGGGCTTCTTCCTGAGCGAGGGGACCTTCCTCCACCCGGCCTTCCGAGAGACGAATGGGCGCGCTCCTGTCGCCGACAACTGATCCGTTTGCCCGCTGAGGCAACTCCCCTCCCGAAATGCACGTCTGCCAAGCCAGGTAATGAACAGGTAATGCAGACAGCGGGCGAACGGAGCTCTCGGTGATCATCGGCCTTCTGACGGCCGTGGCGGCCTCGGCCTGCTACGGCACGGGTTCGGTCCTACAGGCGGTCGGTTCCCGTAAATCCGCACGCAAGGAGGCGGCCAAGGCCTCCACCGCTGGCGTCACCCAGCATGGCGGTCCCAGCCTCTCCTCGACCGCCAAAGCCGCCGTGACCTGGGAATTCATGGTGGGCACCGTGCTGGACTTCATCGGTTTCGGGCTCGGAGCGCTGGCGGCCCGAATGCTGCCGCTGTTCCTGTCCCAGACCGTGATCAGCGCGAACCTCGTGATCACCGCCGTTCTGAGCATCAAGCTCCTCGGCATCCGGCTCAGCAAGGCCGAGTGGAGCTCCATCGGCGTGGTCTGTTCCGCGCTGGTGTTGCTCGCCACGGCCGCAGGCCCGGAAGGCAGCGGCCATACTCCGATCGCCACCCACTGGTGGCTGCTCGCCGCCTCCGTCGTACTCATGGGAGGCGGCACCCTGATCGTGCGCCTGATGGGCGGACGGGCCGCGATCCTCGCCGGTCTGCTCTCCGGCCTGGGCTTCGGTGCCCTCGGCGTCGGCGTACGGGTCCTGAACGGCGCGGACCCTTTCCATCTGCCGTCCATGCTCGCCGACCCCACTCTGTACGCGATCCTCGTCGCGGGCCTCGGCGGCATGTATCTGCACACCGTCGCCCTGCAGATCGGTTCGGTGAACGGAGCCACGGCAGCGCTCGTGGTGGGCGAGACCGTGGTTCCCGGCATCCTCGGCGTCCTCTGGCTCGGTGACTCCTCTCGTCCGGGATTCGCCTGGGTCGCTGTCCTCGGTTTTGTAGTGGCCGTGGCCGGGGCGGTCGCCGTCGCCTGGTTCGGCGAGCCCGAGCCGGACGGTTCCGACGCTGCGATGGCGTCGGGAGCACTATCCGGCACAGGAGCGGAGAAGGAGCTGGGGTCGCCGGGTGCGGGCTCGCCCGGGGCGGCGGACGGGGCTCTCCCCGGCGGTGCCGTACCGTCTCCCGGCCACGAACAGACACGGCGCGCGGCGGGGGACGTCCAGCCCAGTGCCGAGCTCAGCCAATAGCCCGTTCGTCCCGTGGGCAGTGAGCGCTCCAGGTTGTCGTAGGAGCGGGCCCCGGACCCAGCCCCAGTCCCAGCCCGGTCCCACTCCGACCTGGCCCAGGCATGCCCTCTCTCCCTCATCCTTCGCACGACATCAGGGTTCGGCCGGCGTGGCGTTGAGGTATTCCGAGACGGCAAGCCGACTGCGGCCATCGCCCACATGACCGGCCTCCCTGTCGCGCATCGCATCGGACGCACAGCCGACCCGAACGACACCCGGTCGTGCCGCGGGTCCGCGACGCGTGCCGGGCGAAGGGCAGCCATTGCGCTGACGCTCCGTTCCCACGTCTCCGCGGGCGAGTCCGCGTGCCGTTCATCTTGCAGCCCGCGCCAGGTCGGCACCGCCAACCACAATGTCGCCAACTGCCTTACATATAAGGGGTATTGGTAGCCCATCATTCCTCCGTCCTCGCGTGATCACGAGGCTACGGAGTGCGCGCTCGCGGAGCGTCAACCGAGCAACCGAACCTCGGCGTCAACCCGTGGCATGACATGCGGTCGAGAGATCAACCCGTGCGGCGACGCTGCGGCATAGCGCGATTTTGAAAAATGTCGGCATGAGCAAATCTCTCCAGCAGCGGCTGCGCGGATGGATCGCGTCGCCCTCATACCCCTGGATCACCGGCGGAGCGCTGACCGCGTTCGCTGCCGCGGAACTGGTGGTCGTGCCGCGGCACTCGCTGGTGATCGCGCTCGCCGTGCTGGCGTCCGCCGCGGCTCTGACCTGGCGCCGTTCGTACCCGGCCATCGCCGTGCTCGCGGTCGTAGCGGTCCTGGTCAGCTTCGCGGCCGGAAGCGACCTCTATATCGCGGCCGCCGCGAGCGGGTTGATCGGCTGCTACACCCTCGGGCGTCGCAGAGTTGCACACCCCGCGGCCGTTGTCGTCGCCGGCTCGGTTCTCTCGCTCATCGTGAACCAGTGGCACATTGCGACATGGGGATGGCCCACCTACTCCCCCAGGCCGTACGCCGAGTGGTTCGTGCTGATCGCGGCGATCCTGGCGGCGGTATCCATGGGCGATGCGGTACGCGCACGGGAGGAGACGCGTCGGGAGCGCACCGCGGCACAGGCTCGGTTGATCGAGATGGAGCGGCGGCAGGCCGCCGAGGCCGAGCGGGCGGCGATCGCTCGCGAACTCCACGATGTCATTTCGCACTCGGTCTCGATGATCGCGGTCCAGGCCGAGGGCGCCACGTACACCACACCAGGTCTCTCCCCGCAGGCCCGCGACGGTTTTCAGCAGATCGCCGCCTCTGCCCGCTCATCGATGGCGGAACTGCGCCGACTGCTGAGCGTCCTGCGGACCGGGCCCGATGACAAGGCCGGCACTGCTCCCCAGCCGACCCTCGACGCACTGGACGACCTCATAACACAGCACCGCTCGGTGGGCGGTGAGGTCGAGCTGCGCATCAGCGGTGAACGCGTCGCGCTGCCCACCTCCTGGGAGCTGTCCGCATACCGCATCGTGCAGGAGGGGCTGACCAACGCGCGTCGGCACGCTCCGGGCGCTCATACGGTGGTGGAGATCGGCTACTGCTCCGACCGGCTGGCGGTGCGCATCGCGGACGACGGACCGGGTCCGGCGGGTCCGACCCACACCGGCCACGGGCTGGTCGGCATGCAGGAGCGGGCGGCGCTGCTCGGCGGGAAGCTCACCGCCGGGCCCGGGCCCGACGGCGGCTTTCTCATAGAAGCGGAAATCCCTTGGTGATCAGAGCAATCGTCGCCGACGACCAGGCGGTCGTCCGCACGGCATTCGTCAATCTGCTGGGCACTCAGGACGACATCGAGGTGGTCGGTGAGGCCGAGGACGGTGTCCAGGCGGTGCGTGTCGCCGCGGAGCAGCGGCCCGACCTGGCCCTGCTGGACATCCGGATGCCGCACAAGAACGGCATCGAGGCCGCTCGTGAGATCACCCGGGCGTCCGAAGGCGCCACCAAAGCACTGATGCTGACGACGTTCGGCCTCGACGAGTACGTCTATGACGCGCTCGCTGCCGGGGCCAGCGGCTTCCTGTTGAAGGATGCGACGTTCCCCGAACTCCTGCATGCCGTAAGGGTCGTGGCGGAAGGGAATGCACTGCTGGCGCCGGAGCTGACGAAGCGGCTCATCGCGGCCTTCGTCAAGCAGCGGGCGGCGCCGGTGCCCGTACGCACGGTCGAGGAGCTGACCGACCGGGAGGTGGAGGTGCTCGTCCAGATCGCCCAGGGGCTTTCCAACGCGGAGATCGCCGAACGTCTGACGATCACGGACCACACCGTCAAGACACACATCAACCGGCTGTTCACCAAGATGGGTCTACGTGACCGGGCTCAAGCAGTCATCCTCGCCTACGAGTTGGGCCTGGTGGTCCCACAGGGCCGCCGGCCGGGCACCCTTCCCCCCGCATGACCAACAAACCACCCCTGCACAACGGACGACCACCACCTCAAGGAGCACACCATGGCCACAGCAGAGGCACAAGAACAGGCACCGTTACTCCGCACCAGCCCTCGACTCCGCACCCGCCAGTTATTCCGCCGGGTTCGAAGCATCCTGTTCCGTAGCGTCCAGGACCACGACGTCCTGTGCGGTGAACGCGATTCCCACCCGCTCTCCCACCGCCGGCGCCTCGCGCAGGGCACAGGCAGCCTCCAACTGCGGTCCGCCGGACGGCTGGAGCAGCAGGGCGACATGGGTGCCGCGGAAGGTGCGGGCCGCGACCCTACAGGGCAGGCCCTCGGGCGCGGGCATCAGCCGCACACCGGCCGGACGTACGAGCAGCCGGCACGGCCCGTCCGGGGTCCCGTTCGGGATCGGCACCTTGCCCCACGGGGTGACGGCGGCCTCGCCCTGCACCGTTGCCTCGACCACGTTGTCGAAGCCGAGGAAGCGGGCGACGAATTCCGAGGCCGGGCGCTGCCAGACCTCCAGCGGAGTGCCGGTCTGGGCGATCCGCCCCTCCTGCATCACCACAACTCGGTCAGCGAGCGCGAAGGCCTCACCCTGGTCGTGGGTGACGGCCAGTACGGTCGTCCCCAACTCCTGGAAGAGGCGGCGCAGTTCGACGACCAGCCGTTCGCGCAGGCCGCGGTCGAGCTGTCCGAGGGGTTCGTCCAGCATCAACAGGCGGGGGCGCGGGGCGAGCGCGCGGGCCAGGGCGACCCGCTGCTGCTCACCGCCGGACAGGGACGCCACGGCGCGCCGCTGGGCACCCGGGAGCCCGACGAGGTCGAGCAGTTCGGCGACCGTACGGTCCCGGTCGGTGCGCGCGGTGCGTCGTATCCGCAGCCCGAAGGCAACATTGCCCGCGACGTCCCGCTGCGGGAAGAGCTGGTGGTCCTGGAACATCAGGCCGACCCCGCGCCGATGCGTGGGTACTCCCGTCTGGTCCCGCCCTTCCAGCAGCACCCGCCCCGCATCGGCCTGCTGGAGACCGGCGACCACCCGCAGCAGGGTGGACTTGCCGCTGCCGCTCGGGCCCAGGACGCAGACGATCTCGTGCGCGGCGACATCCAGGTCCACCGAGTCCAGGGCGGGGCGGTCGGCGGAGCCGAAGCGGACGGTCACGCCGTCCAGCCGCAGCAGGTCTGGTGCAGTGGTCTCGGCCCGTGCCGTCATCTAGAACTCCCCGGGATGGTTGATGCGGATGCGCTCCAGGACCAGCAGGGCGCCGGCGCAGACCACCATCAGGATGGTCGACAGGGCCATCGCCTGCCCGTAGTTGAGCTCTCCGGCCCGTCCCAGCAGCCGTGCCACGGCCACCGGAAGGGTCGGGTGGTCCGGCCGTGCGATGAACACCGTCGCGCCGAACTCCCCGAGCGATACGGCGAAGGCGAACCCCGCGGCGATCAGCATGGCCCGCCGCACCATCGGAAGATCGACTTCTCGCCATACCCGCCATGGCGAGGCTCCGAGGACGGCGGCGGCCTCGCGCAGTCGTCCGTCGACCGCCCTCAGGACGGGCAGCATCGTGCGGACCACGAACGGCACCCCCACCAGTGCCTGGGCGAGCGGGACCAGCCACCAGGAGGCGCGCAGGTCCAGGGGCGGCTTGTCGAGGGTGATCAAAAAGCCGAAGCCGACGGTCACCGCGGAGACGCCGAGGGGCAGCATCAGCAGGGCGTCGAAGCCCCGGACGAACCGGTTGACCGTGGGGGTCCGCCCGGACGGGCTTCTGCGGAGCCGAGGCAGTGTCAGGGCGGCGGCCGCCAGTCCGCCGATCACCAAGGCGATCAGCGTCGCCGCGGCGCCGTAGGCGAGAGAGTTCCACAGGGCGTCGAGCGGGGCGACGACGAAGGTGCTGTTGGCGGACGCGGCGGAGCGCAGGGAGTCGTAGAAGATCGTTCCGTAGCCGTCAGGGCCGGCGAACGACCGCTCGACGAGCACGACCAGCGGGACGACGAGCAGCACGGTGATGATCAGGAGGTTGCCCCACAGCAGTGCCCATTGGCCGCGGCCGCGCGGTCGACGGGCAACCTGCGAGGCGTCCACGAGCCGGAGTGCGGATTCCCGTCGGCGCACCGTCCAGGCGTGCAGTGCGAGGACGCCCAGTACGGCCGCGAACTGGATCATGGTGAGGACCGCGGCTGTCGGCAGGTCCAGGAAGTCCGCGGTCTGCCGGTAGATCTCCACCTCCAGCGTCGAGAAGGTGGGGCCGCCCAGGATCTGGACGACGCCGAAGGAGGTGAAGGTGAAGAGGAAGACCATCAGTGCGGCCGCCGCGACGGCCGGTCCCAGTGCGGGCAGCGTCACCCTGCGCCAGGCCGCGAACCGCCCGGCGCCCAGTACCCGCGCGGCCTCTTCCTGACGTGGATCGAGTTGCCCCCACAGCCCGCCGACGGTCCGTACGACCACCGCGTAGTTGAAGAAGACGTGCGCGAGCAGGATCGCCCATACCGAGGTGTCCAGGCGCAGGCCCCAGAGTTCGTCCAGCAGCCCTCCACGGCCGACGAGGGCCAGGAAGGCGGAGCCGACGACGACGGTCGGCAGCACGAACGGCACCGCCACCACCGCACGCAACAGCTGTTTGCCGGGGAAATCGAAACGCGCGAAGACGTAGGCGCCGGGCAGTGCGATGAGCAGCGTCAGGCCGGTGGAGGCCGCCGCCTGCCAGACGGTGAACCACAGCACATGGACGATGTCCGGGTCGGTCAGTACGGTTCCGAGCCGGCCGAGCTGCCACTGTCCGCCGTCCTTCAGCCCCCGTCCGACGATCGCGGCCACCGGATAGGCGAAGAACAGCGCGAAGAAGGCGAGCGGCACCGCCATCAGGCCGAGCCGCACCGCCGTTCCCCGCGCGGGGCGCGCGCGCCGCCGGGTGTGGACTACTTCAGAACGAGCGAGGACCACTGCTTGATCCACTGTTCACGGTTCTTGGTGATCGTCTCCGGCGGCAGCGTCGTCGGCTTGTCGATCTTGGTGCCGTACTTGGTGAACAGCGCGGGCACCTTGGCGTCCTTGCGCGCCGGGTTGACGAACATCTCCAGCGGTTCGTCCTCCTGGAACTTCTTGCTCAGGAGGAAGTCCAGGAGCGCCTTGCCGCTCTTCTCGTTCTTCGCACCCTTGAGCAGACCACCGAATTCGATCTGCCGGAAGCAGGTGCCGGTCGCCACCCCGGTCGGGGCCTCCTTGGGGGCGGGCTTCTTACCGAGGACCTCGGCCGGCGGGCTGGAGGCGTAGGAGACGACCAGCGGCTTGTCGCCCTTGCCCGCGCCTGCGGCGGAGCCCGAGAAGCGGTCGTTGTACGCCTGCTCCCAGCCGTCGACGACCTCGACGCCGTTGGCCTTGAGCTTCTTCCAGTAGTTCTGCCAGCCGGCGTTCCCGTACTTGGCGATGGTGGCGAGCTGGAAGGCGAGCCCCGGAGAGGAGGTGGCGGAGTTCTCCGTGACGAGCAGGTTCTTGTACTGCGGCTTGGTCAGATCGTCGAGGGTGGTCGGCGGCGCGATCTTGTGCTTGGTGAAGTAGGCGCGGTCGTAGTTGACGCAGATGTCGCCGTAGTCGAGCGGGGTGACGCGGTGCCGGCCCTTGTCGAGCTGCAGGGCGGCCGGGACGTTGTCCAGGCCCTTGGCCTTGTAGGGGGTGAACAGCCCCTCGTTCAGTCCCCGCGAAAGGAGAGTGTTGTCGATACCGAAGAAGACATCGCCCTGGGGGTTGTCCTTGGACAGAATCGCCTGGTTGACGGCCTTGCCGGCATCCCCGCCCTTGACGAAGTTGACCTTGTAGCCGCTCTCCTTCTCGAAGGCGGCCAGGACGGACTTGGAGACAGCGAACGAGTCATGGCTGACGAGCGTGACGGTCTTGGCGTCCGCGCTCCCGCCGCCCGAGCTGCCGCATGCGGCAAGCGTGGTCATACCGACCGCGGCGGCGAGCGCTGTCGCGGTGATCCTGCTGGTGGTGCTCACTGAATTTCCTCCTGGCTGGCCAGGAAGAGACGCGGCCCTGCCCGGCGTCCTCGGCTCTCGACGTCGGGGGACGTACGGAGGGGACGCCGGGCAGGGCGCAACAGCATGAGTGACGACCGAACTTCCTACCCGGAATGACCCGGGCGAGGTTCAAGGGTCTGCGGGCACCGTAGGGCTACGACGCTTCCGCACTCTCAGCGCTGTGGCGCTCCCCTGTCGGAATGTGCATTTGTTCGATCACACAGTACCAGCGGGCGGTCAGCGTTCCGAGGCGGCGAGCTGCCCGCAGGCGCCGTCGATCTCCTGGCCGCGGGTGTCCCGGACGGTCACCGGAACCCCGTGCGCCTCGATGGCCTGGACGAACGCCCGCTCGTCCTCGGGGCGCGAAGCGGTCCACTTCGACCCGGGTGTCGGGTTGAGCGGAATGAGGTTCACATGGACCCGCTTGCCCTTCAGCAGCCGTCCGAGCAGGTCACCGCGCCATGCCTGGTCGTTGATGTCGCGGATCAGGGCGTACTCGATGGAGATCCGGCGGCCGGACTTCTCTGCGTACTCCCACGCCGCGTCCAGCACCTCGCGGACCTTCCAGCGCGTATTGACGGGGACGAGCGTGTCACGCAGCTCGTCGTCCGGGGCGTGCAGCGAGACGGCGAGCCGGCACTTGAAGCCCTCGTCGGCGAACCGCAGCATCGCCGGGACCAGGCCGACCGTGGAGACGGTGATACCGCGCTGGGACAGGCCCAGTCCGTCGGGCTCCGGGTCGGTCAGCCGGCGGATGGCGCCGACCACCCGCTTGTAGTTGGCCAGCGGCTCGCCCATGCCCATGAAGACGATGTTGGACAGCCGCGCCGGACCACCCGGCACCTCACCGTCGCGCAGTGCCCGCATACCGTCGACGATCTGGTGCACGATCTCCGCGGTCGAGAGGTTGCGGTCCAGCCCGGCCTGGCCGGTCGCGCAGAACGGGCAGTTCATTCCGCACCCGGCCTGCGAGGAGATGCACATGGTGACCCGGTCCGGGTAGCGCATCAGGACGGACTCGACGAGCGTCCCGTCGTGCAGCTTCCACAGCGTCTTACGGGTGGTGTCGTCGTCGCACGAGATGTGCCGTACGACCGTCATCAGGTCCGGCAGCAGCTCGCTCGCCAGCTTCTCGCGGGCCGCCGCCGGGATGTCGGTCCACTGCGCCGGGTCGTGCGCATAGCGGGCGAAGTAGTGCTGCGACAGCTGCTTGGCGCGGAACGGCTTCTCACCGATCGCGGCCACCGCCTCGCGGCGCTCGACGGGGCTGAGGTCGGCAAGGTGCCGCGGGGGCTTCTTGGCCCCGCGCGGCGCGACGAAAGTGAGTTCTCCGGGTGCAGGCATGGTCCGTCCAGTGTGGCAGATCATCCGACCCGGCCCAGGTGAGAGCGGTGAGGGAACGGTCACCCTCGGGTGTCCTGCGTCTTCGTCGGCCCGCCTTGCACGGCCCGGTCGCGACCCATGGGCCGCATGCACCCCGCACATTAAGCCGTCCAGGGGGACATTGTGTGACATATCGGTCACCTGCGCGTTGATCAGAACCCCGGCCGTATCGCATGGGCGGGGAGCGTGATCTGACGTCATACGTGAAAGGACTGGAGAGCATGTCGCATATCGCGAAGGCACTCGTGGCAACCGTCGCTGCCGGGGTGGCCGTCACAGGCATGGCCGGCGTGGCCTCGGCCGACGCCCATGCAGGGGGCGGCGCGGTCCGCTCCCCGGGCGTCGTCTCCGGCAACAACATCCAGGTGCCGATCCACATCCCGATCAACGTCTGCGGGAACTCCGTCAACTTCATCGCTCTGCTGAACCCGGCCTTCGGGAACACGTGCATCAACGCCGACGTCAAGCAGCACGGCTACTACCACGACGAGTTCCGCAGGCGCTGAGAGCGGCCCCCGCGAGCGTCTTTGGGCGGGGGCCGTTCTCGTGCCTGCTGTCCGTGAGTGGCAAGAGACCGCAACCCGTACGCGGGCGTGCGGATCGGGTCGACTCCTCGCCTGCCCACAATTGCCCGGTTGGGCCCCGACCTTAGAGGCGCAACCCATAGTGGTGGCTTCCCGACGCCTTGACGCGCCGCCCGCCGACGGCGGGCGGCGCGCGCTTTTGCGCTCGCAGTCGATCCCGGAGCACTTCCCGTTGGTCTGCGGCCGGGACCTGCTCGACGAATGGGCCTGGCACCGCCCTACGGCTCAGAGGCCGACCGACGAGCAGCGTTCCCGCAATGGCGAGATGCGTGTTCTGCGGGTGCAGGCATGGTCTGTCCAGTGTCGTAGAGCGCCTTTGGAGCCCCAGGTGCAATGAGCGACGATCCCGCCACCCTCAGTCGTCAAGTGGCCGCGTCGTCATCTGGCGTCGTGGTCGCTGGTCGACCTGCGGCCGGCCTGGCACAGCCCGCCGGCGGCCCGGAGCCGGATGCTGAGAGCCCACGATGGCGCAGCGGCAGCGGTCACAGCCGCGTCCGTCCAGCTCGGCGCCTGGAGAGGCCGCCGGCGCCACTGTTTCAGTCGATGATCCCGCCCCCGCCGACCCTCCGCAGGATCCAGCGGCGCGACGGGTGTGTGTCACAGGTGAACTGGACGAGCGTGACGTTGTTGTCGGTGGAGACACCGCCCGCGACCGTCATGCACTTGCCGGTCTGTGCATTGACGAGCTGGAACGAGTTGCCGTTCTGGTTGGTGATGATCCAGCGACGCGAGGGGTGCGTATCGCAATTGAACTGGACGAGCTCGACGTTGTTGTCGGTAGAGACACCGCCGGCCACCGTGGCGCACTTGCGGGTCTGGTCGTTGACGACCTGGTTGGACCGGCCGTTGCTGTTGGCGATGATCCAGCGACGCGAGGGGTGTGAATCGCAATTGAACTGGACGAGCCTCACGTTGTTGTCAGTGGAGACACCGCCCGCGACCGTCGCGCATTTGCCCGTCTGCGCATTGACGAGCTGAAAGGTTCCCGATATCTGTGCCGGGGCGCTGTCCATGGCCGGCTGCGCGACTGCGCCATCGGGAAAGAGCATCACGCCCCCGGCCACAAGAACTGTCGATGCCGTCAAAAGACGGCGCCTACGGTTGTTTTTGCGCATAGGAGTGCTCCTCTCGTCACTTCTGCGAGGAGGTGAGAAGGAAATGCGTTGGCCCGCCCGCCGGCCCTGTTCCAGGACTCCTGCGAAACGACCTCCGGCGCCGTGTCGACGGCTGACAGTCGACGGCTGACAGTGGGCCACCGATAGAGGCGCGGCGGCCGCTCCCACCATCGAAGCACGACTCGTACAGATCGGCAGCCGGTAAGGCATGGGCGCAGATCGCGCCGATGCGCTGTGCTTCCCCGCCTTTCGGCAGCTCCGTCACGGCTTTCAGCTCGGCCGGACGACTCGCCGGCTTGACCTACGGCGCGCCAGCCCGTCCACTCCCGCCCCGCCGGACGCGTGCCGCAGAATTCAGGAGTGAGTGCGCCACGCGTTCCGCGTCTTCGGGTGTCAGCATAATTTCTTGAGCCCCTGAGCACTGCCAGGACAACTGTGCCATCGAGCGCATTTGTCGCTACGCCTACCTCAACGCCGTTGCCTGAGACATCCGCAACATCCAGATCCAGGTCCAAATCACAGCCATCTTGCTTCCCTTAGGGATGGCGCAATTCTGCAACGAGCCCTGCCGACAGATAACTCGTAACCAGCGAGGCCGACTTGCATTCCGGCCGCCGGCTCGAAGCGTCGCTTTCGCGCACGGACGGCCTCGACCGGAACGATGCCGAGACCCGAACGATCGACTCCGGCGCCGCCCGCCCCCTACTCCTCCCCTGCCAAGTCCCCCAGGTGGGCCGCCAGTACGGCGGTGCACATCTGCGGGCTCAGGACGTCGGGGTTGCGGACGGCGCCGAGGCCCAGGCCGTCGAGGAGGGCGGTCAGGCGCTCGGTCTCGATCTCCAGGTCGCGGCCAGGGCGCAGGGTGCCGGACTCGTCGAGGCGGGTCAGCACGCGGCGGACCAGCCGTCGGGAGCCGGCGGCGGCCTGGTCGGAGAGGTCCCTGAAGGCCGGGTTGGTGCGGGCCGCTGCGTTGAAGTCGAGGAAGACGGTGACCTCCGCGCGGCGGCGTTCGTCGAGCGGAAGGAGTTCGGCCAGCAGACCGGCTGCAAGGCGGAGGCGTTCCACGGGGGGATGCCGGCTCAGGTCTCCGATGTCCTCGACGTGACGGAGCAACCGGTCGGTGAGGCCGTCGAGCATCGACTGCATGGCGAAGTCCATCAGCTCCTGCTGGCTGGCGAAGTAGTGGCGCAGGGAGCCGATGTTGAGTCCGGCCTCGTCGGCGACGGCGCGCAGCGAGGTGCGCTGCAGACCGTCCCGTACGACGACTCGGAACAGGGCGTCGACGACCTCGCGGCGGCGGGCGTCCGGATCCACGACCTTGGGCATGACCTCTTTGTATCACGTTGTATCACGGCCGTGATAAATTGTTTTGTGTCACAGCCGTGATAGAAAACGGGAGGCTCCGGTGGAGACGTATCTCAACCTCATGCTCATCAGGTTCGGCGTGATCGCGGGCGGCATCGTGGTGCTCGCCCTGGTGGTCTTCGGCATTGCCGTGTTCCTCAAGCGCAGGGGCCGGCTGGACGAGGCACGCCGTTATGCCGATCCCGCCGTACGGGCCGCACTCCGCATGGCCGCCCGGCGGCTGGAAGACGGGGCCGGCCGGGACCGGCGACGGGACGGCCGACGGTGACCGGGCCCGCCCTGGAGGCGCCCGGCCTCCCCCTGGAAGCGTCCGATCGTTACCTGGCGGCGTCCGACCTCGCCCACCATCTGCTGATGGATTTCGCCATCAAGATCCTCATCGTCGTCGTGGCCCTGGTGGTACTCGGGCTGGGGATGACGGTGATCTGGAGGCGAGTCGGCCGACCGCGGAAACGGCAGCGGAAGATTGACGAGTGAGGGGGCGGGCGGGGCGGCCGGCGGAACCCACCCCACAGCCGACCCCACCCGCGTACCCCCGCCACGCAAAAGCCCCCTGCCAGCGCAATCCGCTGGCAGGGGGCTCCGGCTTCTCCGGCTTGTTCTCGTCGGCTCAGGGGCCGGGTGGCGCCGTCGGGCTCAGCCCGCTCCGACGAAGACCACGAAGAGCAGCCACACGATGGGCGCCGTCGGCAGGAGGGAGTCCAGGCGGTCCATGATGCCGCCGTGACCGGGGAGCAAGGTGCCCATGTCCTTGATGCCCAGGTCCCGCTTGATCATGGATTCGCCCAGGTCGCCGAGGGTGGCGCTGGCCGCGACCGCGAGGCCGAGCAGCAGGCCCTGCCACCACGCGCCGTGCTTGATCAGGAATTCCATGCACAGCGCGCCGGCCACCATCGCGAAGAGCAGCGCGCCGACGAGTCCCTCGCGGGTCTTGCCCGGGCTGATGCGCGGGGCGAGCTTGTGCTTGCCGAACCGCCAGCCGACCGCGTACGCGCCGGTGTCGCTGACGACGGTGAGCAGCAGGAACGTCAGCACGCGTTGCGGCCCGTCGTCGGCCGCGAGCATCAGCGCCACGAACGTCGCGAGGAACGGCACGTAGAACGCCGCGAAGACACCGGCGGTGACGTCCCGCAGATAGTTCTCGGGAGCCTCGGTCATCCGCCACACGAGGACGGCGAGCGCGGTGAGCGCCATCGCCACCCAGGCCCCCTCGGCTCCGCGCACGTACCCGGCGACGACCATGGCGGTGCCGCCGACGGCGAGCGGCACCAGCGGCACCCTGATGTCCTTGCGTTCCGCCAGCCGCGAGGTCAGCTCCCACAGCCCGACGACGACGGCGATCGCGATCACGCCGATGAAGACCGGCTTGTAGACGAAGAGCGAGGCGAGGATGACCGCGCCGAGACCGGCACCGACCCCTATCGCGGCGCGCAGATTGCGCCCCGCGCTCTTCTTCTTGGGCTTCTCTGAGTCCGGCGAACGGTCGGACCCGGGGACGGAGGTGGGCATGGGCTCCTGCGGCTGGTCGTCGCGGAACAGGGGGCCGCTCCGTGGAGCAGCCCCCCGGTCGTCCGGGTGGTCCCGGTTATCCCGGATGTGCCGATGTTCCCGGTCGTCGTCCTGGTGTCCGCCTGGCTCGGGCACGATGGGCATGGGCCGAGTCTGCGCCGCTTCGCCCCAGTCGTGCACGGGACCCGCCGAGGCGGACGGCGCCACCCCGCGAAGCGAGGAGGCCGGTCCGTATTCGGGCGGTCCCCATTGACCGGCGCCGGGCGGGGCCCCCCAGGATGACTCGTTCATCAGACCTCGAGGAGCTCGGATTCCTTGTGCTTGAGCAGCTCGTCCACCTGCGCGACGTACTTCGCGGTGGTGTCGTCGAGCTCCTTCTCGGCGCGGCGCACCTCGTCCTCGCCGCTCTCCTTGTCCTTGACCAGCTTGTCCAGGGACTCCTTGGCCTTGCGGCGGACGCTGCGGATCGAGATCTTCGCGTCCTCGCCCTTGTTCTTGGCGACCTTGATGAACTCCTTGCGGCGTTCCTCGGTCAGCTCGGGGAAGGTCACCCGGATGATGTTGCCGTCGTTGCTCGGGTTGACGCCGAGGTCGGAGTCGCGGATCGCCTGCTCGATGTTGCGCAGGGCGCTCTTGTCGAACGGGGTCACGACGGCCATCCGCGGTTCGGGAACCGAGAACGACGCCAGCTGGTTGATCGGCGTCATGGCACCGTAGTAGTCCGCCACGATCTTGTTGAACATCGCCGGGTGCGCACGCCCGGTGCGGATCGCGGCGAAGTCCTCCTTGGCGACCACGACGGCCTTCTCCATCTTCTCCTCGGCTTCGAGGAGGATCTCTTCGATCACCACTTGCTCCTGGTCTTTTCGGTAAGAAGCAGAGCCTCGCCCCTGCCGCGCGTCTACTCCTGCACGGTGTCCGACCGGCAGGCGGTTGTCCATCCCCGTACCGGGGTCTTACCCCGGCCGGTGGTTGCCGCCCGTACGGACCGATGCCCGTACGGAAGGGCGGCAGTTGGGGCCGTCAGGCCCGGGTGTCCTGATCGCTGACGAGCGTGCCGATCTTCTCACCCTTCACCGCACGCGCGATGTTGCCCTCGGCGAGCAGTTCGAACACGAGGATCGGGAGCTTGTTGTCCCGGCACAGCGTGATGGCGGTGGCGTCCGCGACCTTCAGGTCACGGGTGATGACCTCACCGTATTCGAGGGCGTCGAACTTGACCGCGTCCGGGTTGATCTTGGGGTCGGAGTCGTAGACCCCGTCCACGCCGTTCTTGCCCATCAGCATGGCCTCGGCGTCGATCTCCAGGGCACGCTGGGCGGCGGTGGTGTCGGTGGAGAAGTACGGCATGCCCATGCCGGCGCCGAAGATGACGACCCGGCCCTTCTCCAGGTGGCGCACCGCGCGCAGCGGGATGTAGGGCTCGGCGACCTGGCCCATGGTGATCGCGGTCTGGACGCGGGAGTCGATGCCCTCCTTCTCCAGGAAGTCCTGGAGGGCCAGGCAGTTCATCACCGTGCCGAGCATGCCCATGTAGTCGGACCGGGCCCGGTCCATGCCGCGCTGCTGGAGTTCGGCACCGCGGAAGAAGTTGCCGCCGCCGATCACGATGGCGATCTCGTACCCGTCGCGCACCACGGCGGCGATCTCGCGGGCCATCGCGTGCACGACGTCGGGGTCGACGCCCAGTCCGCCGCCGCCGGCGAACGCCTCGCCGGACAGCTTCAGCAGGAAGCGCCGCCTGCCGTCCTTGGCGGCATGGTCTGTGTGCGCGCCGTCGGCACCGTGATTCATTGAGCTCTCCTCGTGCACATACGAAGAAGGCCATTGCCGTGGGTCTGGTCCAGATCCCTGTGCGGCAATGGCCTCCTCGTCACATCTGCGGCCGGCCGGTGAGCGGCCGACTGCGTACGACCCTAGCGGGGTCGTAGGTCATTCGCTGCCTTGCGGCAGGCTCTCAGATGCCGACCTTGATGCGCGAGAAGCGCTTCAGGGTGACACCGGCCTCCTGGAGGACCTTCTCGACGGACTTCTTGTTGTCGAGCGCGTACGGCTGGCCGAGCAGCGTCGCGTCCTTGAAGAAGCCGTTGAGGCGACCCTCGACGATCTTCGGAAGGGCGGCCTCGGGCTTGCCCTCCTGGCGGGTAGTCTCCTCGGCGACGCGGCGCTCGGCCTCGACGACCTCGGCCGGGACGTCCTCGCGGGCGAGGTACTTCGGCGCGAAGGCGGCGATGTGCTGGGCGACGCCCTTGGCGACCTCGGCGTTCTCCTTGTCGAGCTCGACGAGGACGCCGATCTGCGGGGGCAGGTCGGGCATGGTGCGGTGCATGTACGCGGTCACGTAGCCGCCGGAGAACTGCGCGAAGCGGTCCAGGACGATCTTCTCGCCCAGGTTGGCGTTGGCTTCGTCGACGAACGCCTGGACCGTCTTGCCGGCCTCGATCTCGGAGGCGAGCAGGGCCTCGACGTCGGCCGGGGAGGTCTTCGCGACGTGCTCGGCGATCGCCTTGGCGACGGCCTGGAACTTCTCACCCTTGGCGACGAAGTCCGTCTCGCACTTGAGCTCGACGATGACGCCGGAGGTGTTGTCGTCCGCGATCAGGGAGACCACCGCGCCGTTCTCGGCGGAGCGGCCCTCGCGCTTGGCGACACCCTTCTGGCCCTTGATGCGCAGCGCCTCGACGGCCTTGTCGACGTTGCCCTCGGCCTCGTCCAGGGCCTTCTTGCAGTCCATCATGCCGGCGCCGGTGAGCTCGCGGAGCTTCTTGACGTCGGCGGCGGTGTAGTTCGCCATGGTCTGTGAATCTCTTCTCGAAATCTCGAAGTCGAAAGATCTACGGGTGGACGGCGGGGGCGGCGCTCGTGGCGCACTCCCCCGCCGTCGTCAACCGGTCCTGAGGTCAGGCCTGCTCGGCGTCCGCAGCCGGCTTCTCGGCCTCGGCGGCCGGGGCCTCGGCGGGCTTCTCCGCCTCGTCGGCCTTCTTCTCGCCCTCAAGCAGGTCGCGCTCCCACTCGGCCAGCGGCTCGGCGGCAGCCTTGTCGCCGGGCTTCTGGTCGCCGGTGGCGGCGCCGGAGCGGGCGATGAGGCCCTCGGCGACGGCGTCGGCGATCACGCGGGTGAGCAGGGTGACGGAGCGGATCGCGTCGTCGTTGCCCGGGATCTTGTAGTCGACCTCGTCCGGGTCGCAGTTGGTGTCGAGGATCGCGACGACCGGGATGTTGAGCTTGCGCGCCTCGCCGACGGCGATGTGCTCCTTCTTGGTGTCCACGATCCAGACGGCGCTGGGCACCTTCTGCATCTCGCGGATACCGCCCAGGGTCTTCTCCAGCTTGGCCTTCTCACGGGAGAGGACCAGGAGCTCCTTCTTGGTGAGGCCGGACGCGGCCACATCCTCGAAGTCGATCTGCTCGAGCTCCTTGAGGCGCTGCAGGCGCTTGTAGACGGTCGAGAAGTTGGTCAGCATGCCGCCGAGCCAGCGCTGGTTCACGTAGGGCATGCCCACGCGGGTCGCCTGCTCGGCAATGGCCTCCTGGGCCTGCTTCTTCGTACCGACGAACATGACGGAGCCGCCGTGGGCGACGGTCTCCTTGACGAACTCGTAGGCGCGGTCGATGTACGACAGCGACTGGAGCAGGTCGATGATGTAGATGCCGTTGCGCTCGGTGAAGATGAAGCGCTTCATCTTCGGGTTCCAGCGGCGGGTCTGGTGCCCGAAGTGGACGCCGCTCTCCAGCAGCTCCCGCATCGTGACGACGGCCATGGCCGTACTCCTTGTTGTTCTCGGTTCCACTGCGGCCGGTCGGCCGCGGTGCCTGACGCCCCGACGCGCCTGCCGGGGAAGACACCTTGCGGAGCCGTCCAAGGACCGAGGAGCGCGGCCGACGTGCTGCCCGAACGGGACTGGTGCACTGACGGCGGGGCGTGCGAAGTCGACCCGGTGACCCGGATCGCCACCAGAAGTGTACGGGACGGCTGATGCACCGGGCGACACGCATCATTTCGAGCCCTGACCGGGTGAGACCGACACCCGTCCGGGGGAGGCAGTTGTCCACAACCGGCCCGTTGTCCACAGTTCCGGACCAAGATCCCCACGCCGGACCGGACTGCGTCACCGTCGACCCATGCGACAGCAACGACAGCGACGACAGCAAGAGCAGCAAGAGCAGCAAGAGCGGGGGCTGGGGCCAAGGCCTCCGACCCGGCAACGGCACGTTCGACGATGTCAGGGACGTCAGGCGAGAAAGGATCGACCGCAGGACGTACGAGAGGACGTACGACACGACCGACCGCACGGCGTCCGACCGCACGACGTCCGGCCCAGCCGCGATGGCTCGGGCGGCGGTCGGCCGCGCGGCGGGCGGCTTACCGCCTCGGCGTCGCTGACCGGCCACCGGCCTTTACGACTGCCCCCGTCCCCGTACTCGCCTCCGCTCGGCGACCCGGCCGCCTACGGGCCGAGCTGCTTCTTTCCGGCCCGCGTGACCAGAGCCCTGCTGGCCCCGGCGCTGGCTCTGGGACTGGCCTTGACCACCTCGCCGCTCGCGCACGCGGCGGCTGCGGGGCTGGGGCCCAGGGCGGCAGTGCGCGAGGGGCAGGTAATGGGCCAGGTGGCGGGGGCTTCGCCGGGTGAGGGGCGGCAGTCACAGTCCGCAGACCTGGGGCGAGGCGCCGCCGGGGACACGACCGAGGCCGGGGCCGGTGGTGCCGCGACCGGTGGTGCCGGGACCGGTGGTGCCGGGGGTGGTGGCGCTGAGTCCGGCGGCACGCCGCCCGCTACAGGTGAACGGGCCTGGCCGGTGACGGGGGCGGAAGGTATACGCCCCACGGTCTTACGCGGCTGGGAGCCCCCGCCGGCACCCTGGGCGGCCGGACACCGTGGCGTGGACCTGGCTTCCTCCGTCGGCGCGACGGTCCGGGCCGCCGCACCGGGTCGAGTGGCGTACGCCGGGACCGTGGCTGGCCGCGGGGTACTGACCATCGAGGTGTCCCGCTCCGGCCGCCCTCCCTTACGCACGACGTACGAACCCGTGCGCGCCACCGTCCGGAAGGGCCAGCGGGTCACTGCGGGCCAGCCGGTCGCCGTAGTCCAGCGAGGGCCTTTCCACTGCCGAGCACCGTGCCTCCACTGGGGGCTGCGCCGCGGCAGGACCTACCTGGACCCGCTGTCCCTGCTGCCGCCGAGCATGCGCGGCGGAGGCCCTTCACGCCTGCTGCCGGTGTTCGGTGTGCCGGTGCCGCCGGGCAGCAGTACTACGGAGCCTGGGGATCCGCGCCCGCACCAGTCAGTGAAGCCAGCGAGCCAGATGGGTGCGACACCTGTGGCTCGGGAGACGGGGGCGGCACCGACGGGGGCTGCCGTCATGGGTGCGGTCGTGCTGGCAGTGGCGGCGCTCTGGGCGCTGGGCCGACTTCGTGCTGATCGCTCGGCGAGAGGTCGGCCGGTGCGAGGGGGTGGGCGCGGGGAGCGGCAGGGGTGAGGCGCGCGCTGGGCGGTTCGCCCGGTTCAGCCGGTGCACCTTGAAAGCGTGACTTCTTGAGTGCCTGACGTCCCGAGTCCCACCGAGTCCCTCAGGTCGCCGTGCCGGTCAGCCCGCGCGGCGGGGTACGGGGTGCGGGCAACGAGTGGGGGCCGGGGGCGGGTGAGGCGCTGGGGTGTGGGGGTGGGGGTGGGGGCTGGGGTGTGGGGAGGGAGGAGGGGCGGGGGGCCGGGGGGGAGGGCCCCCGGGGGGAAGAGAGGGAAGAGAGCTGGTCAAGAGCTCCGGCCAGTCCCGCCAGGACCCCGCCGATCGAGGTCCCCCAGCAAGGTCACCAACCAGCAAGGTCCCCACCCAACAAAGTCACCAAGTCGACAAGCTCCCCAGCCAGCGAGGTCCCAGGTCGGCAAAGTCCCAAGACCGGCAAGGGCCCCAAGGGAGGCGAGCCGCGCAAGCCAGCCCTGCCGGCGGTGTTAGCCGTGGATGCCCCGCGGAGGGTGCTAGCCGTGGATGCCGTGGAGGGCCATGGCCACGGCCGCCTCTGTGATGTCGGTCGGGTCCTCTGCGGCGCCGAGTTCGATGCGGCGGACGGCGGCGTCGACGACGCCCTGGAGGAGCATCGCGGCGAGTCGGGGCTGTTCGTGACCGAGGGCGGCGAGGGCTTCGACGATCATGGCGATGAGGCCGCCGTGTGCCGCGCGGATCTTCTCGCGCGCGCCGGCGTCCAGCTCGCCGGCGGAGATGGCGACGACGGCACGGTGGCGCCGGTCGCCGACCAGGGCGAGCTGTCGCCGGACGTACGCCTCGATCTTCTCCTCGGGGGTGGCGGCGCGCTCCATCGCCGCCTCCACCTCGGCGGCCCATACGGGAAAATCGACCGCGCACAGCTCCTCGACAACGGCTGCGCGCGAGCGGAAGTACTCGTACACGGAGGAGCGCGCGAGTCCGGTGCGCTCGGCGAGGGCCGGGAAGGTCAGCGCTTCGGTTCCGCCTTCCGACAGCAAGGTGCGAGCGGCGTCCAACAGGGCGCCGCGCTGCATCGTCCGGTGCTCGGCCACGGAGGCCGCTCGAATCCTGGGCACGTCACCACTCTACGGATGGCGTGCCCGGCGTGGCACTCCGCATGGCGACACGGCGTCCCGGGGTGGGCGAGCGCTCGGGTGCCGTGGCGATTCGGCGGGCGCCTCGGCACGCGACTCGGCGTCGGGCCCCACGCAGGAGGACTCAGCGGCCGACGTCGGCGAGCTTGGCCCTGAGCTGCAGTACGGACTTGGTGTGGATCTGGCTGACCCTGCTCTCCGTGACCCCGAGGACGTTGCCGATCTCGGCGAGGGTGAGGCCCTCGTAGTAGTAGAGGGTGACCACGGTCTTCTCGCGTTCGGGCAGGGTGTTGATGGCGCGGGCGAGCAGTCGCCGGAGTTCGCGGTCCTCGGCGATCTCGACGGGGTTCTCGGCGGCGGTGTCCTCGAGGGTGTCCATCAGGCTGAGCCGTTCGCCGCCCTCGCCGCCGACGTGCAGCAGCTCTTCGAGGGCAACCACATTGGCCAGGGACAGCTGGCTGAACACGCCGTGCAGCTCCTCCAGGGCGATGCCCATCTCCTCGGCGACCTCGGCCTCGGTCGGGGTGCGGCGCAGTTGCGCTTCGAGGGTGGCGTAGGCGCGCTCGACGGCGCGGGCCTTCTGGCGTACGGAGCGGGGGATCCAGTCCAGGGCGCGCAGTTCGTCGATCATGGCGCCGCGGATGCGCGTGATGGCGTAGGTCTCGAACTTGATGGAGCGTTCGGGGTCGAACTTCTCGATGGCGTCGATCAGTCCGAACACTCCGGAGGAGACGAAGTCGGCCTGTTCGACGTTGGGTGGCAGGCCGACGCTGACGCGGCCGGCGACGTACTTGACGAGCGGCGAGTAGTGCAGGATCAGCTGTTCCCGCAGCCGCCCGTCGCCGGATGCCTTGTAGGAGCGCCACAGCTCGTCGAGTGAGGTGGGCGGGGCGGGGCGCACGCTGCCGCGTGCGGCAGGTGGTACTGCCGCACGGTCAGACCCGGAGGTGTGCTGGGGCATTCGTCGCCTTGAGCCGTTCTGCCGAGACGCGGGTGGATGGATGTGTGAGGGATGAATTGGGTGTGAGCGTAGCGTGACCGGAGCGTTGCGGTCCGCGAGGAGGGCGAGTTCGGGCGTGCGCAGATACGTTCCGCTGCCCGCACCTCAGGGTTACCTCGTACGGCGTGTCGACGCGTGTGTGCGATGCCGGGCGTGCGCCGGTGGCGAGGCGTGGGGGTGGACGCGGCGACGGGGCGGGCGTGATGTCGTGTGCCCGCCGCGCACTATCGCTGTTGCACCGTGGGCCGGACACGGGTCACGAAGCACGGCAAAACTGGATTCTGCGGTCATTCCCCTCACCCTTTCACCCGTTCGCCCCAGGTCAAGTACCGCCTCGCCGGGAACCGTCGGTCGTCTCGGCGCGTCGGGCCAACTCCCAGCCGTCACCGCACCTTTGAACGAATCCGAGGGACTGCAGCTCGAAGAGTTTGTTGTGGGCGATGTCGCGGGTCGTGCCGGCTTCCCGCGCGAGATGACCGGTGCCCGCGCTTCCGCGCGCGGGCAGTGCCTCCAGTACGCGGGTTGCGACGGGGTCGAGGAGGTCGCGGAGGTGGGTCGGTCCGCGCCGCTCGGGGGCGAGGTCGCCGATGCTGCCGACGAGTTCGATGACCTCGTCGGCGTCGGTGACCAGGGCGGCCTCGCCGCGCAGGAGTTGGTGCACTCCGGCGGACAGGCCGCTGGTGACGGGGCCGGGCATGCCCATCGTGAAGCGCCCGAGGGCGAGCGCGCGGCGGGCGGTGACGAGCGAGCCGCTGCGGAGTTCGGCCTCCACGACGACGGTGCCCCGGGTGAGGGCGGCGATCACGCGGTTGCGCTGGACGAAGCGGCTGCGGGTGGGGTGGTCGCCGGGTGGTAACTCGGCGATGACCAGGCCCTGTTCGGTGATGCGGTCGATCAACTCGGTGTGGCCGCGCGGGTAGGCGTAGTCGACGCCGCAGGCGAGTACGGCGATGGTGGCGCCGTTGGCGGCCAACGCGCCGCGGTGGGCCGCGCCGTCGACGCCGTACGCGGCCCCGGATGCGACGGCCCAGCCGCGCTCGGCGAGCCCGGCGCTGAGGGTGGTGGCGAGGTGGGCGCCGTATTCGGTGCAGGCCCGGGCGCCGACGACAGCGACGGAGCGCAGCGCCCAGAGCCGGAGGTGGGCCCTGCCGCGCACCCAGAGGCCGATGGGGCGGGCGTCGCCGAGGTCGTCGAGCTGGCTGGGCCATTCCTCGTCGCCGGGGCAGAGGAACCGGCCGCCGAGTGCGGCGACGGCGGCGAGGTCCTCGGCGGGGCGGGCTCGTGCGGCGCGCAGCCGGAGGCCGGCGAGCTTGGTCCGGCCGGCGCCCGGGGGCGGGGCCGCGTCGTCGTCGGTGAGCGCGTGCAGCAGGGCTACCGGGCCCACGTCGTTCAGCCAGCGGCCGGCGGTTTCGTCGCCCGGTTCGAGGATCCGGGTGAGGGCGGCGCGGGCGCTGCGGTGTGGTTCGTAGAGCGGGTGGGGAGTGGGTGGGTGGCCGGGTGGGTGAGTGCGGTCCGGTGGGGTCGTGGGGCGGGGTGACGGGCCGTCTGTGGCGTCGGCGGGTGTCCGGTGATTCCGGTCGTTGGGGTTCGGGTCGGTGTTGCTGCCTGTGAGAGGGCCTTCGGTGTCGGGGGCCGGGCCGGGAGTGGCGAAGCCCCATTCGTCGAGTCCGGTCATGGGTCGGTCAGTCCTGGTTCCGGGTGGCTGGTGGGCGGGTGGGTGCGGTGTCGTGGGCGGCCCCGCGGGTGTCGCTGCCCACGGTGGTCAGGGCGCCGCGTCGTACGCCGGTGCGGAGTTCCCGGGCCCAGTTGACGTCTTCGCTGGTGGGGCGGTCACGGCCGGCCAGGTCGGCGGCGGTCCAGGCGACGCGGAGGACGCGGTCGAGTCCGCGGGCGGTGAGGAGGCCGCATTCGAGGTCGCGTTCCGCCTGGGCGAGGGCGCCGGGGTGGGCCTGCCAGCGGGTGCGGAGTTCGTGGCCGGGTACCTCGCTGTTGGTGTGCCAGGGGGTGCCGGCGAGGCGGGCCGCGGCGCGTTCGCGGGCGGCTCGTACGCGGTCGGCCACGGTCGCACTGGATTCGGTGCCCCGGCTCAGTGCGATGAGCTCGGAGCGGGCGACCGGTTCCACGGCGATGCGCAGGTCGACCCGGTCCATCAGGGGGCCGGAGAGGCGGGCGCGGTAGCGGCGGATGGAGGAGGGGCGGCATTCGCAGCCGCCGCCGAGGGTGCCGTGCCGTCCGCAGGGGCAGGGGTTGGCGGCGAGGGCCAGGAGGAAGCGGGCCGGCATGCGGATCATGCCGGCGGCCCGGGCGACGACGACATGGCCGGATTCCAGGGGCTGACGCAGGGCGTCGAGGACGCTGGGCCTGCATTCGGCGGCCTCGTCCACGAAGAGGACTCCGTGGTGGGCGAGGGATACCGCGCCGGGGCGGGGCAGTCCGGTGCCGCCGCCGACGAGGGAGGCCATGGTCGCGGAGTGGTGTGGGGCGCAGTAGGGCGGCCGGTCGACCAGCGGCTGTCCGGGTGGGAGGGTGCCGGCGACGGAGTGGACGGCGGTGACCTCCAGCGATTCCTTGGGGGTGAGGGGTGGCAGCAGTCCGGGGAGGCGCTCGGCGAGCATGGTTTTGCCGGCGCCGGGCGGTCCCTTGAAGAAGATGTGGTGGCGTCCGGCGGCGGCCACCTCCAGGGCGCGGCGGGCGGTGTGCTGACCTGCGACGTCGGCGAGGTCGGGGACGTGGTCGCCGCGCGGCAGGCCGGCGCCGGTACCCGTGCCGGGCACGACCAGGCCCGCCAGCAGCGGGTCGGGGCGGCCTTCCTCCAGGCCGTCTTCCTCTTCGGGTACCGGTTCGTCGGCGAGGACGGCGATGAGCTGGCGCAGGCTGCGGACGCCGAGGACGGAGATGCCGGGGACGAGGGAGGCCTCGGCGGCGGTCCGTTCGGGGACGACGACCTGGCGGTACCCGGCGTCGGCGGCGGCCAGGACGGCGGGGAGGACGCCGCGTACGGGCCGGACCCGGCCGTCCAGGCCCAGTTCGCCGATCATCATGAGGTCGGTGAGTTCGCGGGGGTCGAGGCGCTCGGCGGCGCCCAGGACGGCGCAGGCGACGGCCAGGTCGAAGCCGCTGCCGCCCTTGGGGACGGAGGCCGGGCTGAGGCCGACGGTGAGCTTCTTCTGTGGCCATTCGGCGCCGGAATTGACGACGGCGGCGCGCACGCGGTCCCGGGATTCGATGAGGCTCTTGTCGGGGAGTCCGACGAGGGTGAAGGCGGCGACGCCGGGTTCGAGGTCGGCCTGGACCTCGACGACGACTCCTTCGACGCCGACCAGGGCGACCGAGCACGTACGGGCGAATCCCATTCAGGCCACCCCTCGCACATGCTCGACGGACGGGGCGCCGCGGGTGGGCAGGACGACTCCGATGACATCGATCCGGACGCCGCCGGGCGGTGGGCCGCCGTGGCGTTGCATCCAGCGTTCGGCCAGCGTGCGGAGGCGGGCGGTCTTCTCGGGGCGGACGGCGGCCATGGGGTGTTCGTACCGGCCGGCGCGGCGGGTTTTGACCTCGCAGATCACCAGGGTGTCGCGGTCGGCGGCGACGAGGTCGATCTCGCCCTCCCGGCAGCGCCAGTTACGGGCCAGGATCCGCATGCCGGCCTTGATGAGGAGCCGGGCGGCCAGGTCTTCGCCGTAGCGGCCGAGGGCGCGTCGCCGGACGTCGGTGCGTGGATGCGCGGTCGTTGCCGGGGGTGCGGTCGTTGCTGGGGGGCGCCGCTTTCGGGTCGTCCCGGGGCGGGGCGGCGGTGCGGTCGTCTTGGGTTTCGCGGGTGCCGTCTTGGGTTTCGCGGGTGCCGGGAGTGCCGCTGGTGTCGCGTGTGGCGCGCGGATCGGGCGGGGCGTGGGCGGGGTCTGGGTGTCGGGTCCGGCCTGGTGCCGGGCGTGCGTGGCGTTCATCGGTACCACCTCCGGCACCGACTGTGACTCCCCCGCCCGGAAGTATTGGATCTTGGTGGACAACCGGCCGGTTGTGGATAACTCGCTCACCCGGGCGAGTGAAGGCGGCCGCGCGCCCCGCTCCACGCGGCCGCTTGGAGAGCACCGGTCGTCGACTGCTCGGGCGCGCCGATCAGCTGCCGGGAAGCTCCAGGTCGCTCTTGTTGAGCTCTTCGATGTTCACGTCCTTGAATGTGAGGACGCGCACCTGCTTGACGAATCGGGCCGGCCGGTACATGTCCCAGACCCAGGCGTCCGCCATCGAGACCTCGAAGAAGACCTCGCCCTGGACGGAGTGCACCTGCATTTCGTAGTCATTGGTGAGGTAGAAGCGACGCTCGGTCTCGATCACATATTTGAACAGCCCGACGACGTCGCGGTACTCCCGGTAGAGCTTCAGCTCCATCTCGGTCTCGTACTTTTCGAGGTCCTCGGCGCTCATGGCAGATCCCCTTCAGCCGTGCGTCCCCCTATTGTGCGTCAGGCCCGCTCGGTCTCCAGGAGCACCGGCGCACTCGGGGGCCCTTCGTCGAGCAGTGTGCGCAGCAGCTCGGCGAGTCTGGTCGGGTACACCGTCTCATGCGAGGCGGAGAGTTCCTCCGAAGTCCACCACTTCAGTCCCGAGACGCTGCGTCGTTCCAGGGCCGTCTGTCCTCCCATGTGGGTGGCAGTCCGGTCGGTTCTCGCCAGGTAGTACCACTCGTCCTGTTCCCAGCGTCGTCCGTCGAAGGGGAAGGTGCAGTGCCGCTTCCACAGGACGGGGCCGAGGACGACGCCGGTGATGCCGGTCTCCTCGGCGAGTTCCCGGCGGGCGGCTTCCTCCCGGGTCTCCTCGCCTTCCAGGCCGCCACCAGGGGTGAACCACCAGGTGTCGGTCGGGTCGTCCGGTTCGAAGCCGTGGAGGAGCAGGATCCGGTCGTCGGGGTCGAGGAGGATGACGCGGGAGACCTGGCGCGCCGCGACGGCCGGCTCGGCCTCCGTCCTCAGCCCGTCTTCCGGGTTCGGCCGCTCAGGCACGTTGGCGCCCCTTGCGGCGGGCGATCGGGCCGTAGGCCGCGCCGCCGAGGATGAGGACCGCCCCGGCCACTATGGCAAGGGCGATGGGCTGGATGGGTCCCGGCTGGGAGGTGCCGCCGGGGAGGGCCGAGAAGGCGGCCGGGCGCTGCATCATGCCGACGCTGCCGAGCGGCCAGGCGCGGGCGTCGACCCGGGCGGCGACGGCGCCGCGCGGCACCGAGCCGTGGTCGCCGTCGGTGAGGTGGACGCGGGAGTCGAGGGAGTCGCTGCGGTGGTCGCCGAGCAGGAAGAGCTGGCCGGTGGGCACCTTGGCCTTGAAGCCGATGGGCGAGGCGGGGCCGCTGCCCTGCAGATACGGTTCCTCGATGGGGGTGCCGTTGACGGTCAGCCGGCCCTGCTTGGTGCAGCAGGCGACCTTGTCGCCGCCGACGCCGACGACGCGCTTGACCATCGGCAGGTCGCCCCAGGTGGAGTCCTTGAAGACGACGATGTCGCCGCGGCGTATCTCGGAGCCGTCCACCTTCTCGGCGATGACCCGGGCCCCGGCCGCGATCGTCGGCGACATCGAATCGGTCGGCACCGTATAGGGGCGGTAGGTCAGGGCCGCCCATACGAAGCCGCCGAGGAACAGCACACAGCCGGCGGCCACCGCGAGACCGGACAGCACACTGCCCGCCGTCCGGCTGCGGCCATCGGTCCTGCGTTCCGTACTGCTGCTCATCCCAGCGCTCCCACCCCGCAGGCCCGGCCCGCGTCGAAGATCCGGGACGGCACCTTACCTGGGGTTACGCCCTGCGGTCAGTACCTGGGGCCGGGCCCGCGGTCCCGTTCCGCGGACGCCCCCACCCCCACCAAGCCAACCATCCCCAAGGCCCCCGTCCCGGGAGAAGCCCCCACCAGCCCCGGCAAAACGGCGTACGAGAAGCCCCCGAAGTCCCCACCAGACCTCCCAAAACGCCGACTGCCCGGGACTCGCCCGGGCAGTCACCACCGGGTGGCACCCACAGGCACCACCCGGCCACACCTCACGCGCTACTCCCGGCCGCCCTCCGGGCCGGCCCCCGCGGGCGTACCGGCGTCCCCGGCCGCACCCACGCTCGCTCCCGCGGCCTGCCTCCGCCGCCGCCACAGCACCAGCGGTACCGCACCGGCCAGCCCGAGGGCCGCCGGGGCCGCTGCCATGGCCTTGTCGAGGCCGGGCTGGTCGAAGGTGTCCGGGACCGGCAGGGTCGCCCAGCGGTTGACCGGCCAGGCGATGGTGAAGGCGCGGCCGACGACCTCGTCCTCCGAGACCGTGCCGCGACCCTTGAGGTTCTGGTGGTAGCGGGAGTCGAGGGAGTCGTCGCGGTGGTCGCCCATCACCCAGATCCGGCCCTTGGGGACGTGGATCGGGCCGAACGCGCGGTCACCGCACGGGGTGGCGCCGGGGAAGATGTACGAGCTCTCCTTGAGCGCCTTGCCGTTGACCTTGACCGGGCCGCTGCCGTGGCACTCGACGGTGTCGCCGCCGACCGCGATGACCCGCTTGATCAGGTCCTTCTCCTCGGCCGAGGGCATCAGCCCGATGAAGCTGAGGACCTTCTGCACGGGGTTGGGCTCGGGGGTCGGCGTTTCGTTCAGCCAGCCGCCCGGGTCGTGGAAGACGACGACCTCACCGCGCTGCGGTTTCGCGCCGAACCAGGGCGTCAGCTTGTCGACCAGCACCCGGTCCCCGCGCTGCAGAGTGTCCTGCATCGAGTCGGACGGGATGGAGAACGCCTGGACCAGGAACGTCTTGATCAGCAGCGCGAGGAGCAGGGCGATCCCGATCAGAATCGGCAGCTCTTTCCAGAAGGCGCGCGGCTTCTTGCCCTTCTTCATGCTGCCGACGGTCTCCTCACCCGCTGGTCCGTCCGTCGCACCGGAGCCGCCGGACGGATCCGGTGCGCCGGCACCGTCCGGCTTGTCCAGGGCCACCGGGCCCTGCGACCGCGTCCGTGCGGCGGCCGGTGACTGCGGCCGTGACGGCTCTGACTCCGCTCGTGACTGTGTTGGTGACTGGGGCACGGAACTCGCCGCCGGCTGCGGGGTCTCACCGCGCCGTGCCGGCTCTTCGGGCTCTCCGGTTCCGGACCGCGCGCCGACCGCCAAGTCCCCCACGTCTGCTCCTCACTCCACGCACTCGCCCGCCCGTCAACCGGTGCAGGCCCACCACTCCCATAACGAGCGGGAGTTCCGCAGGGGTCGGGAGTACGGTCAAACTCTCGGGTGACAGCCTATGCGGCACGCCCGCCGCGGACGCCTTGGCGCCCGGCGCGTCGCGCACCGTCCCGAACGTGTCCGGTTCTTCCAGGCGCCGCCAGTGGCTGAACGGCCAGGCGATCACCACTGCCCGGCCCACGACGTTGTCCTCCGAGACCGTGCCACGGTACGGCTCGTCCAGGTGGAAGCGCGAATCCGCGGAGTCCGAACGGTGGTCGCCCATCACGAAGATCCGGCCGGTGGGGACGTTGACGGTGAACTTGATCTGGGACGGCGGATTGCCCGGATGGATGTACGGCTCGGTGAGCGGGCTGCCGTTGACCGTCACCCGGCCCTGCTTGTCACAGCATTTGACGGTGTCGCCGCCGACCGCCACGACCCGCTTGATCAGGTCCTGCTCGTCGGCCGACGGCAGCAGCCCGATGAAGGTCATGGCGTCCTTGACCGGCTGGAAGGCGCCTGCGTCGTCCGTGGGCTGGTGCTGCTCGCCCTTGAGCCAGCCTCCGGGGTCCTTGAAGACCACGACGTCGCCGCGTTCCGGCTTGGAGCCGAACCAGGGGGTGAGCTTGTCGACCAGCACCCGGTCGCCGATCCTGATCGTCTGCTCCATGGAGCCGGACGGGATGACGAAGGCCTGGACGAGGAACGTCTTCAGTACGAGGGCGATGGCCAGCGCCACGCCCACCAGGATGGGGATTTCCTTGAGGTAGGAGCGCTGCCTGCGGCGCTTGATGCGCTTGGCCTGGCGGCGCCGTTCGGCCCGCCCGCCGGTCGCCGGGCGCCGCGGCGTGGTACCTCCGCCACGTCCGCCCGCCGGGGCCTCCCCGGGCGCTGCGGTGTCGCCGTACGCGCCGTCCCCGTCGCCGTACGCACCGCTGCCCGCGTCGTGTGCGCCGCCGGTCCCGCGTCCGGTCCCGCTGCCGCCCTGGCGCCCGTGCCGGGGGCGTCCGCGGCTACCCATGGGGGCCTGCCGGGGCCGGTATCCGGGCGAAGGAGCCCGGTGTGTCGATCGTGCGCCAGCGGCTCACCGGCCAGGTGATCAGATCCGCCCGGCCGATGACCTCGTCGACCGGGACCGTGCCACCACCCGGTTCGCCGAGGTGGTCGCGGGAATCGCTGGAGCGTGCGCGGTGGTCCCCCATGACCCAGAGCTTCCCTTCCGGCACCACGATGTCGAACTCCACCGAGGACGGCGCGTCCCCCGGGTGGAGATAGCCCTCGTCGACGGGCTCACCGTTCACTTCGATCCGCCCCCGTTTGTCGCAGCAGGTCACATGGTCGCCGCCGATGCCGATCACGCGCTTGACGTAGTCGGTATCGGCGGGCCGGGCCAGGCCCAGCGCCGCTCCGGCGCCGCGCAGCAGGCCCGTGACGGGATTCTCCCCCTGCTCCCTGTGAACGAACGACCCGATGCCGTCGAACACCACCACGTCGCCCCGCGCGGGCTCACTGCCGAAACGGTACGCCAGCTTGTTGACCAGCACCCGGTCCCCGATGTGGAGGGTGTTCTCCATGGACGAGCTGGGGATCAGGAACGGTTGCGCGATGAAGGAACTCAGCAGCAGGACGAAGGCCAGGCAGAGCGCGAGCAGGGTGACCGGCCGGTGGCGCAGCCCGGCGAGGCGGGCGGTGAAACGCGCGGAGCGCGACCCCTGCTCCGGCCCCGCGTCGGGGGTGGGAGAGGGGTCGCGCTCCGTGAGATGTGCGTCGGTGTCCATCGGGCCCTGAGCCTATCCGGCCGGATCCGGACACCCGGCGCGAGAGGGGCTTTGCGTTGCCGGGGCGCAAAAAATCGCGCTCCGGGGCGGCGCGGCTCAGCTCTCGCGCTTCTCCTTGATCTTGGCGGCCTTGCCGCGCAGCTCGCGGAGGTAGTACAGCTTGGCGCGACGGACGTCACCGCGGGTCACGACCTCGATCTTCTCGACGATCGGGGTGTGCACCGGGAAGGTGCGCTCGACGCCGACGGAGAAGCTGACCTTGCGGACCGTGAAGGTCTCGCGGACGCCCGAGCCCTGACGGCGGATGACGACGCCCTTGAACTGCTGCACACGGGAGCGGTTGCCCTCGATGACGCGGACGTGGACGTTGATCGTGTCACCGGGGCGGAAGGCCGGGATGTCGCTGCGCAGCGACGCGGAGTCGACGGAGTCGAGAAGGTGCATGACCCACTGCTTTCTTCGCTGATGCCACAGGTCATCAACGGAATATCGATAAGGAATGCTTCGGATGTTGTTCCGTCGGGCGGGCGTCGTTCCCCCTGTGGCAGGGGCGCGCGCCGGACGCACACAACAGCGGCCTATTCTTCCACGGCCTCGGTCGTCCGCCCAAATCGGCCGTCCTCCCCGGGCGCCCAGCCCAGGGCGGCGAGGATCGCACGGTCGTGTTTGTCGAACGCGGCGGGGTCGGCGCGCTCGATCAGATCGGGGCGGTTGCGGACGGTGCGGCGGAACGCCTGGTCCCGGCGCCAGCGGGCGATCTTGCCGTGGTGGCCGCTGAGCAGCACCTCGGGGATCGTACGGTCGCGCCACTCGGGGGGCTTGGTGTAGACGGGCCCCTCCAGGAGGTCGGCCATCGGGCCGGGGGCGAAGGAGTCGTCCTGGTGGGAGGCGGCGTTGCCGAGGACGCCGGGCAGCAGCCGGGCCACGGCCTCGACCATGACCAGGACCGGGGCTTCGCCGCCGGCCAGGACGTAGTCGCCGATGGACACCTCGCGGACGTCGACGCGGTCGCCGTATTCCTCGATGACGCGGCGGTCGATGCCTTCGTAGCGGGCGGGGGTGAAGACCAGCCAGGGCTTGGTGGAGAGTTCCACGGCGAGCTGCTGGGTGAACGGCACGCCGCTGGGGGTGGGGACGACGATGACCGGCACGCCCTCGCCGGAGGCCAGGACGGCGTCCAGCGCCTCGCCCCACGGTTCGGGCTTCATGACCATGCCGGGTCCGCCGCCGTAGGGGGTGTCGTCGACGGTGTGGTGCTTGTCGTGCGTCCACTGCCGCAGGTCGTGGATGCGCACGTCGAGCTGGCCGCGGGCGCGTGCCTTGCCGACCAGGGAGACGTTCAGCGGTTCGAGGTATTCGGGGAAGATCGTGACGACGTCGAGCCGCATCAGCTGTCCTCGCGGCCGGACGCGATCTCCGCCTGGCTGTCGTCGAGGAGGCCGGCCGGCGGTTCGATGACGGCGCGCTGCTCCTCCAGGTCGATCTCCGGGACGATCTCGGCGACGAACGGGATCAGGACCTCGCTGCCGTCGGGGCGTTCGACGACCAGCAGGTCCTGGTAGGGCAGGTGGGAGATCTCGGAGATCCGGCCCACGGTGGTGCCGTCGCGGGTGACCACGTCGAGGTCGATCAGCTGGTGGTCGTAGAACTCCTCCGGGTCCTCGGGGACCTCGTCGGGGTCGACCTCGGCGATCAGGAGGGTGTTGCGCAGCGCCTCGGCGGCGGTGCGGTCGGTGACGCCTTCGAAGCGCAGCAGCAGCCGGCCGCTGTGGACCCGGCCGGTCGCGATGGTCAGCGGCCCCACGGAGGACGGGTCGGTGGCCAGGACCGCCCCGGGCGCGAGCCTGAGCTCCGGCTCGTCGGTGCGCACCTCGACGGTGACCTCGCCCTTGATGCCGTGGGCGCGGCCGATCCGCGCCACTACCAACTGCACGCTTGTTTCTCCCTTGACGACGACTACGGGCCGGGGCGGGCCGAAGCCCTCCCCGGCCCGAGCCGGTGTTCAACGTGTCAGCGGACCTGGTCCACGTCGACGAGGTCGACGCGGATGCCGCGGCCGCCGATGGCGCCGACGACGGTCCGCAGCGCGCGGGCGGTGCGGCCGTTGCGGCCGATCACCTTGCCGAGGTCGTCGGGGTGGACCCGGACCTCCAGCACCCGCCCGCGACGCAGGGTGCGCGAGGCTACCTGCACGTCATCGGGGTTGTCGACGATGCCCTTGACGAGGTGCTCGAGGGCTTCCTCGAGCATGCTCAGGCCTCGGAGGACTCGGAGGTGGACTCGGCCGCAGCCTCGTCCGCCTTCTTGTCAGTCTTCTTCGCCTTCGGGGTGATGGCCTCACCCTTCGGCTCGTCACCGGAAGCCTTGGCGGCGGCCTCGAAGAGGGCGCGCTTGTCGGCCTTCGGCTCGGCCACCAGCAGCGGCGCCGGGGCGGGCTCGCCCTTGAACTTCTGCCAGTCGCCGGTCTTCTTGAGGATGGCGAGAACCGGCTCGGTCGGCTGGGCGCCGACGCTCAGCCAGTACTGCGCACGGTCGGAGTCGACCTCGATGCGCGAGGGGTTCTGCACCGGGTGGTACAGACCGATCTCCTCGATGGCCCGGCCGTCACGGCGGGTACGGGAGTCGGCGACGACGATGCGGTAGTGAGGCGAACGGATCTTGCCCAGACGCTTCAGCTTGATCTTGACTGCCACGGGAGTGGGTTCTCCTGGATTTGACGTGGTTGGGCACGGCGAGCTGCCGCGTGGGGTTGCGGTACCCGAATGCCCGATGGACGCGTCAGCCGGAGGAGAGAGGGGTCCTGTGCGACTGTCGAGTACAGCTAGCCATTGTGCCACACGCGGTTGGGTCAGCCGACCGCGGCCACCTCGGGGATCCGGAAGGGCTTGCCGCAGCCGCCGCAGACGATCGGCGCCTGTGCGAGGACGGACGGAACGACCCGGACATTGCGCCCGCAGTCGCAGACGGCCTTGACGCGGACGCCGCCTCCGGAGGAGCCGTGCCGGGCGGCCGGGCCCCGGAAGCTGCGGGCGGTGTCGGTGGCGGTCGCGGCCGAATGCGCCTTGAGGGCTCTGCCGAGCCGTTCGATGGTCGGGCGGTAGCGCCGTCTGGCTTCGGGGTTGAGCGTGACCAGCGAGAAGCCGCTGCTGGGGTGCGGCTCGTCGGCGTGGTCCAGGCCCAGTTCCTCGGCGATCGCCAGGAATCGACGGTTGTGGTAGCGGCCTGCCCGGGAGGTGTCGCGGACGCCGCGGGCGGCGGCGATGCCGTGGACTGCCTCGTGGAGCAGCCGTTCGAAGGAGAGTTCGGCGCCGCAGGCGGACGAGGACTCTCCGATCAGGGACTCGGGCGCGGCCAGGTCCGGCAGCTCGGGGTGGTGCCGTTGAATGTCGGCCCACGCGAGCGCCAGCTCGGCGGCGAGAACAGGCGGTGTCGTGCTCACGTCGTAACAACGAGCCAGGGACGCCCAGTGTTCCGATTCCGGGCCATCCCAAATAATTTGCACGTACCAGTCAGTTTCCGGGCATGCGCCGTGCGGGAGGGCGCCTACGCCGATCTGCGCAGAAGCCGCCCACCGGGCCGCAAGCCGGGACGTACCCCCGCGTATGCACCGGAGGTGCCCGCGGACTGCCCGCGGTCCTTCCCCGTGCGCACCCGGGTACGCCGCACGGCGTAACGACGGCCGGCCACTACGGAGAGCGCCGCGGCGATGCTACGGGGCCTGCCTGTGCGTCCCCGCACCGGCCCGTGCCCCACCGTAGGGGCGCGCGCGGGCGCCGGGCGAGGGCGCGCGGAGGTGCGGAGGCGACCCCGGCGGGAACGCTGGCGTGGCGGAACCGCGCCGGCCGGGGCACCCTGGAACGGCGCTTCAGGGAGCGGCCCCGGCGCATACGGGGGCGCGCGGGAGACAACCCCGGCGCACCCCCTGGACGCCCGGACGGATGCGCAGTTGTCTGGGTTGCGGGGGCGCACCACGCGTGATGACGGGGGCGATCGGTACGGCACAGGTTCGGTTCTCGGCGAATAGGGGCGCTATCGATGTCACCCACGCTCGTACGGCACCAGCTTCCGGACACTGCATCCCTGCGCTGTGAGGGCCCGCCCCTACCGGCCGGGTCGCGGGCGCGCGCCCGTGACTGGGCCGAGATCCAGGAAGGGATGCTGGTACCGCTCTACGAAGCCGCGTACGACCGGCTGGGCATCGGGCCGGGCACCCGGCTGCTGGGACTCGGCTGTGGTTCCGGTCTGGCGCTGCTGCTGGCGGCGGCCCGTGGGGCGCAGGTCAGCGGGGTGGACGCGGACGAGTCGCGGCTGGAGCTGGCGCGCGAGCGGCTCACGCCGGACGGCCTGCCGGAGCACACCCAGGTGGTCAGCGGCGGTCTGGAGGCGGCGGCGTCCGGGGACACCACGTTCAACGTGGTCACCGCGTTCCATCCGGTGGGGTGTGTGAGCACCGTCGAGGGGCTGGCGGCGTCGCTGACCGCGGCGGCGGGGCTCGCCGAGCGCGGCAGCGCGGTGGTGCTGGGCGGCTGGGGGCCCGTGGAGCGGTGCGCCACGGCCGGGGTGCTGCGGGTGGCGCAGCGGCTGGCCGATGCGGGCGGTGACCGGGCGGCCGGTGCCGCGAGGTGGCAGCCCAGCGGCCGGGACGATCTGGAGGAGCTGGCGGAGCGGGCCGGGCTGCGGCCGGACGGTTCGGGCCGGGTGGCCTGCCCGTTCGGGTACGCGGACCTGACGAGTGCGGTGCGCGGGCTGCTGTCGACGGGCGTGTTCGACGCGGCGCTGCGGGTGGCCGAGCAGCGGCAGGTGGAGAAGGAGCTCGCGGAGGCGCTGCATCCGCATCAGCGTCCGGACGGGACGGTGTGGATGCCGAACGTCTTCCGCTATCTGATCGCGCGGACGCGGTAGCCGGCGCCCGGGACCGCGGTCGATGCGCCGAGCCCCCGGCCACGAGGTGTGGCCGGGGGCTCGCGAGGCGTACGGCGGGGTGCCGTCGAGGGCCGGTCAGCCCATGAACTTCTTGAATTCCTCGGGGAGTTCGAAGTTCTTCGGGTCCTGGTCGGCCTGCGGCAGACCGAGCGGGTTGCCGGCCTGGGCGGCCTCGCGGCGGGCGGCCGCGGCCTGCTCGTCGGCCTTGCGCTTCATCGGGTTGCCGCTCTTGCGCTTGCCCTTGGCCTGCTTGACCTGCTTCTTCTTCCGGGCGCCGCCCCCCATGCCGGGCATCCCCGGCATGCCCGGCATCCCGGGCATGCCGCCCTGGGCCATCTTCGACATCATCTTGCGGGCGTCGAAGAACCGCTCGACCAGGTTCTTGACCGTGCTGACGTCGACGCCGGAACCGCGGGCGATACGGGCGCGGCGGGAGCCGTTGATGATCGTCGGGTCCTGGCGCTCGGCCGGGGTCATGGACTTGATGACGGCGGCGGTGCGGTCGACCTCGCGCTCGTCGAGGTTGTTGATCTGGTCCTTCATCTGGCCCATGCCCGGCAGCATGCCGAGCAGCTTGGAGATGGAGCCCATCTTGCGGACCTGCTCCATCTGGGCCAGGAAGTCGTCGAGCGTGAACTCCTTGGGGCCCTTCGCCAGCTTGGCCGCCATCTTCTCGGCCTCTTGCTGGCTGAAGGTCTGCTCGGCCTTCTCGATCAGGCTGAGCATGTCGCCCATGCCGAGGATGCGGGACGCCATGCGGTCCGGGTGGAACGCGTCGAAGTCGTCCAGCTTCTCGCCGTTGGAGGCGAACATGATCTGCTTGCCGGTGACGTGCGCGATGGAGAGCGCGGCACCACCGCGGGCGTCGCCGTCCAGCTTGGAGAGCACCACGCCGTCGAAGCCGACGCCGTCGCGGAACGCCTCGGCGGTGTTGACCGCGTCCTGACCGATCATCGCGTCGACGACGAAGAGGACCTCGTCGGGGCCGACCGCGTCGCGGATGTCGGCGGCCTGCTGCATCATCTCGGCGTCGATGCCGAGGCGGCCGGCGGTGTCGACGATCACGACGTCGTGCTGCTTGGTCCGCGCGTACTCGATCGAGTCCTTGGCGACCTGGACCGGGTCGCCGACGCCGTTGCCCGGCTCGGGGCCGTAGAAGGCGACGCCGGCGCGCTCGGAGACGACCTGGAGCTGGTTGACGGCGTTGGGGCGCTGGAGGTCACAGGCGACCAGCAGCGGGGCGTGGCCCTGTCGCTTGAGCCAGCGGCCGAGCTTTCCGGCGAGGGTGGTCTTACCGGCACCCTGCAGACCGGCGAGCATGATCACGGTCGGCGGCTGCTTGGCGAAGCGGAGCCGGCGGGTCTCGCCGCCGAGGATGCCGATGAGCTCCTCGTTGACGATCTTGATGACCTGCTGGGCCGGGTTCAGCGCCTGGGAGACCTCGGAGCCGAGGGCGCGCTCCTTGATCTGCTTGATGAAGGCCCGGACGACGGGGAGGGCGACGTCCGCCTCGAGCAGCGCGATGCGGATCTCGCGCGCCGTGGCGTCGATGTCCGCCTCGCTCAGGCGTCCCTTGCCCCGGAGGTTTTTGAAAGTACTCGCCAAGCGGTCGGAAAGCGTATCGAACACGGCGGTCGTCGATCCTCGGGGTCGGGGGCGGGGTGCGGTCAGTCGGCTTCTAGGGTATCGGGCCCGGCAAGCGAACCGTTCCTGCCCTGTTTACCGCCCCGTTCCGGGGTGCCGGGCCCGCCCGCTTCCCCGTACGGGGCCGTACGGCTACCGCAGCGCCGCCTCCACCGCCGACGCGACCTCGTGGGCCGCCGCGTCGGTCAGGGGCGCGCCGTCGGTGCTGGTGACGTAGAAGGCGTCGACCGCGTCCGCGCCCAGGGTGCTGATGTGGGCGCTGCGGACGGCCACCCGGGCGGTCTCCAGGGCGCGGCCGATGCGGTGCAGCAGGCCGTGCGCGTCATGGGCGCGGACCTCGATGACGGTGGCGGTGCGGGAGCTGCCGGTGGCGACGGTGACCCGCGGTGGCGGGGCGTGCACGGTGCGGACGCGGCGGGCGTAGGCGCGTTCGCGTTCGGCGAGCCGGCCCGGGATGTCGAGGGAGCCGTCCAGGGCGCGGACCAGGTCGGCACGGAGCCGGTCGGCCTCGGGCAGCGAGCCGTATTCGGCGGCCACCCGCCAGCTGAGCAGCAGCACCGGGCCGTCGCCGATCGGGTCCAGGAGCTGCAGGTCGGCGGCGCGCACGGCGAGCCGGTGCAGGGCCAGCACCCCGGCGGCGGCGGGCAGCACGCCCGGCTGGTCGGGGACGGCGATCAGCAGCTCGACGCCGACCGGTTCCGGGCCGTCCGTTTCGGGCGCGTCCTCGGCGGGGGCCTCGGCGCGGGTGCGCAGCGCGAGGACCGGGCCGCCGGTGCGTCCGGCCTCCATGGCCAGCCGTTCCTGTTCCGCGGTCGGCCCGTCGGCGCCGCGCTGTTCCGCCTCGGGTTCCCCGGCGAGCCGTGCCGCGACCCGTTTGACCAGGTCGGCGACGAGTCCGCCGCGCCAGGCGCTCCAGGCGGCGGGCCCGGTGGCCAGCGCGTCGGCCTCGGTGAGGGCGTGCAGGAGTTCCAGGGTGCGGGTGGTGCCGACCGCGTCGGCGACCGCGCCGACGGTCTCCGGGTCGTCCAGGGCGCGCCGGGTGGCGGTCTCGACGAGCAACAGGTGGTGCCGGACGAGGGTGGCGATCACCGCGGTGTCGCGGGCGTCGAAGCCGAGCCGGGCGGCCATGTCGCGGGCGATGGTCTCGCCGGCCACCGAGTGGTCGCCGGGCCAGCCCTTGCCGATGTCGTGCAGCAGCGCGGCGACCAGCAGCAGGTCGGGGCGGTGCACCCGGCGGGTGAGCGCGGCGGCCCGTACGGCGGTCTCGACCAGGTGGCGGTCGACGGTCCAGGTGTGGACGGGGTTGCGCTGCGGGCGGCAGCGGACCCGCTCCCAGTCGGGCAGCAGCCGGGGGATGACGCCCTCGGCCTCCAGCGCCTCCCATACGGGCACCGTGGGCGCGCCCGCGCCGAGCAGCGTGACCAGCTGTTCCAGCGCCTCGGCGGGCCAGGGCTCGGGCAGCGGCCGGGTGGCGAGGGCACTCGCGCAGCGGCGGATCGCGGCGGTGGCCAGCGGCAGTCCGGCCTGCGCGGCGGCGGCCGCGGCGCGCAGCACCAGCACCGGGTCCCGTTCGGGCCGGGCGGTGCGGGCCAGCACCGCTTCCCCGTCGAGTTCCACGACGCCCTCGGCAAGCGGTGAGCGCTCCCCCTTGGCGGCGGTGCGGCCGGTCAGCAGGCCGCGCAGGACGGGTTTGACGGCGCGGGCGCGCAGCACCCGGCCTACCTCGCGCCAGGTGACGTCGGCGGCGTAGGAGATGGTGCGGGCTGCTTCGTAGGTCTGGCGGAGCAGGGCGTCCGCGTCGAGCACACCGAGGGCGGCGGCGACCTGGTCCTGTTCCTGGAGGGAGAGCCGGTCGGTGGCGCGCCCGGTGGTGAGGTGGAGCGCGTCGCGGGTGTCGAGGAGGAGGGTGCGGGCGGCCTCCAGGCCGCCGCGGGGTGCGTCGGCGAGCCAGGAGGCGGCGACCGCCCGGAGCGCGGTGGCGTCGCGCAGCCCGCCCCTGGCCTCCTTGAGGTCCGGTTCGAGGAGGTACTGCAGCTCGCCCTGGCGCTCGGCGCGCTCCTGGCACAGGGCGTGCAGCTCCGGCAGCCGCTTGGGGGCGCTCTCGCGCCAGTCGGCGTACGCCGTGGAGCGCAGCCGGGTGCTCAGTTCCGGGTCGCCGGCCAGGTGGCGGGCGTCGAGCAGGCCCAGCTGCACCTTGAGGTCGTCGCGGGCGGCCCGGCGGGCCTCGGCGGGGGTGCGGACGGAGTGGTCGAGGTCCATGCCCAGGTCCCAGACCGGGTACCAGAGCCGGTCGGCGAGGGCGGCCAGGGCGCGCGGGTCGGCGCGTCCGTCGTGGAGCAGGAGGAGGTCGAGGTCGCTGCGGGGGGAGAGTTCGCCGCGGCCGTAGCCGCCGACCGCGACCAGTGCGGTGCCGGACAGCCCGGCGGCGGTGGCGTGCCGGTTCAGCAGGCCGGCCAGCCACTCGTCGGTCAGTCGGGCGAGCGCGGCGCGGCGGTCTGGTCCGGTGGTCTTCTCGTCCTGGAGGAGCCGCACCCGGGCCGCGGGGTAGCCGCTGCCGTCCGCGGGCCCCTCGTCCTGGCCGGATGCCGCTGCCGTTCCTGCCGTGTCCTCGACGCTGTCGGTCAACTCCCGCGCTCCTTGGTCGTGTTGTCCCCCGCCTGCCCCGTGGCCCCCGCCGTACGCCCTGGCCGCCGCCCTGCGTGTCCCCGGCCCGCCCGCACGCCCGGTCCGGGCCGCGGCCGGGCGGGCGGCCATCCGCCGCACGGGCGGCGGACGGCCGTCCGTCCCGGGTGCGTCAGAGCGCGTCCGGCCCCCGCTCGCCGGTGCGGACGCGCACCGCGTCGTCGACCGGGACGCTCCACACCTTGCCGTCGCCGATCTTCCCGGTGCGGGCCGCCTTGACGACGATGTCGACGAGTTCCTCGGCGTCCGCGTCCTCGACGAGCACCTCGATCCGGATCTTGGGCACCAGGTCGACGGTGTACTCGGCCCCGCGGTACACCTCCGTGTGCCCGCGCTGCCGGCCGTAGCCGCTGGCCTCGGTGACGGTCAGCCCGTGCACCCCGAAGGCCTGCAGGGCGTTCTTCACCTCGTCCAGCCGGTGCGGCTTGATTACTGCCGTGATGAGCTTCACGCGTCCACCTTCTTCGTCAGGGCCTCGCCGAGTGCCGGTCCCTTGCGGGCCGCGGTGCCGCCGCCCGCGCCGGTGAAGTCGTACGCGGTCTCCGCGTGCGCGGCCTGGTCGATACCGGAGATCTCCTCGTCCTCGCTGACCCGGAAGCCCATCACCAGGTCGATGACCTTGGCAAGGACGTAGCTGACCACGAGGGAGTAGAGGAGTACGCAGACCACTCCGACGGTCTGCTTGCCGAGCTGTTCGAAGCCGCCGCCGTAGAACAGGCCCTTCGCCTTGCTCTGCACCCCGCCGGTGGCGAACAGGCCGATCAGCAGGGAGCCGGCGACACCGCCGACGAGGTGGACGCCGATCACGTCGAGGGAGTCGTCGTAGCCGAACTTGTACTTCAGGTTGACGGCCATCGCGCACAGCACGCCGGCGATCGCGCCGACCGCGATGGCGCCGAGCGGGCTGACGCAACCGCAGGCCGGGGTGATGGCGACCAGTCCGGCGACCGCGCCGGAGGCCGCGCCGAGGGTGGTGAAGGAGCCGTGCCGGAGCTTTTCGTACGCGAGCCAGCCGAGCATCGCGGCGGCGGTGGCGACCTGGGTGTTGACGAAGGCGACCGCGCCGACGCCGTCGTCGTTGCCGAGCCAGGAGCCGGCGTTGAAGCCGAACCAGCCGAACCACAGCAGGCCCGCGCCGAGCATCACCAGCGGCAGGCTGTGCGGCCGCATCGGGTCCTTCTTGAAGCCGATCCGCTTGCCGACGACGAGGATGACGCCGAGCGCCGCGGCACCGGCGTTGATGTGGACGGCCGTACCGCCGGCGAAGTCGATCACGCCGAGGTTGAACAGCCAGCCGCCCTCGGCCCAGACCCAGTGGGCCACGGGGAAGTAGACGAGGGTGACCCACAGGGCGATGAACAGCGCCCAGGCGGTGAACTTCACCCGGTCCGCGAGCGCACCGCTGATCAGCGCGGGCGTGATGATCGCGAACATCAGCTGGAAGACCGCGAAGACGTAGATCGGGATGGTGGTGGCCCCCCACAGCTGGGTCAGGCCGATGCCGCTGAGTCCGGCGAACGAGCCGTTCCAGCCGAGGAAGCCGCCGGCGTCATTGCCGAAGGCGAGGCCGAAGCCGTACAGGACCCACAGGATCGTGACGATGCCCAGGCTGATGAAGCTCATCATCAGCATGTTGAGCACGCTCTTGACCCGGACCATGCCGCCGTAGAAGAAGGCGAGCCCGGGGGTCATGATCATCACCAGTGCGGAGCAGACCAGCATGAACCCGGTGTTGGCCGGGCTCAGTGTCACTTTGTCTGCCGCGATCGTCAGGATGCCTGGGGGCATCGGCGTCTCCTCGTCGTCGATGCGGCCCGTGCGGGCGTGTTTCTGGTGGGCCGACTTCGCGATGAGGTTGTCGCAGGGTGGTTTCGGCCAAACCTTGCCGGTGTTTCACCGCAGTGACGAAGACCGCCGCGGTGTTACGCCCCGGTGAACTCCGCGATCGGCCCCACATTCACCCGTTCGGTCGGAGGAAACATTGCGCCCCGTCGCCGCCACCACCCAGTGAGCAACCCCCGAGGCGAGCAACCACCTCCGCGGGAGCGGCGCCGGCCTGGGCGCAGAGGCGAACCGGCCGCGGTCCGCCGCCCGCGTGACCTGGCAGGGGGGAGCCGAGTCGGGGTGTACGGGGCGGCGGCCGCGGCCGGTGTTCCGGGGGCGGGGCCGGTCAGACGGCCTCCGCGGTTTCCGGGAGGGAGCGGGCGAGGTCGTCGCTGAGCCGGATGACCTCGGCGACCCCGCCGAATTCCCGGGCGGCGGTGTCCACGGTCTTCCGCAGCCGGGTGTTGACCCGCTCCGAGCGGACCTGCCGGGCGAACGGGATGGCCTTCTGCGCCATCTCCGCGCAGGCCACCGGCTCCTTCTGCAGCAGCCGTACGGTCGCCATCCCGATGAGGTTGAGCGCGTACGACCGCTGGTGCTCGGGGTCCTTGCCGAACAGCTCCACGGCCCGCTCCATGACGGGCTCGGCGAGCGAGGCGTACGTGGGGCTGCGGCCGGCGACGTAGGCCAGGTCGCGGTAGGAGTGGGCGTTCTCGGCGTTCAGCTCGGCCTCGGAGAAGAACCGGATCCAGTCCGGCTCGGGCTCGCCGGGCATGACGTCGGAGAAGGTGTCCTCGGCCATCCGCACGGCCCGCTTGACCTTGCTCGGCTGCCCCATCCCGGCGTAGGCGCGGGCCTCCATCGCATACAACATGGCCTGGGTGCGCGGGGTGGCGGTCTCCCGGCTGCCGTACTGGGCGAGGTGGATGAGCTCCAGGGCGTCGTCGGGCCGGCCGAGGTGGATCATCTGGCGGCTCATGCTGGAGAGGATGTACGAGCCCAGCGGACGGTCGCCGGCCTCCTTCGCGGCGTGCAGCGCCAGCACGAAGTACTTCTGCGCGGTCGGCTGCAGCCCGACGTCGTAGCTCATCCAGCCGGCCAGCTCGGCGAGCTCGGCGGCGACCTTGAAGAGCCGCTTGGTGACCGGCTCCGGATGCGTCTCCTGGAGGAGGTCGGTGACCTCGTGGAGCTGGCCGACGACGGCCTTGCGCCGCAGTCCGCCGCCGCACTGGGCGTCCCACTGGCGGAACATCGCGGTCGTCGACTCCAGCAGGTCCAGCTCGGGCTTGGAGAGCCGGACCGGGCGCCTGGCGCGGTCGGGCTGCGGGTCGGCGCCGCCCGGGGACGCCGGGACCGGCACCAGCCAGCGCTGCATCGGCTCGATGAGGCTGGGTCCGGCGGCGAGCATGAGCGAGGTGCCGAGGAAGCCGCGGCGGGCGAGCATCAGGTCGCTGCGGGAGAACTCGCTGATGAGGTTGACCGTTTGGGTGCCGGCCCAGGGCAGGTCCACACCGGAGACGGACGGGGACTGGTGCGCGGAGCGCAGGCCCAGCTCCTCGATGCCGACGACGCAACCGAAGCGCTCGGAGAACAGCTCGGACAGGATCCGGGGGATGGGCTCGCGCGGCTGCTCACCGTCGAGCCACCGGCGCACCCGGGAGGTGTCGGTGCTGATGTGGTGGGCGCCCATCTGCCGTGCGCGGCGGTTGACCTGGCGGGCGAGCTCGCCCTTGGACCAGCCGCTGCGCATGAACCACGAACCCAACTGCGCGTTGGGCTGCTTGACGGCGTCGGTGCCGCCCGTGCCGCCGTTGCCGCCCACTGGAAGCCCCCATCCCGATTGCTGCTTGGTGCCTGGCGCGTGCCTGGCGCGTTGCGTGGTGCCTGGTGCCGTCATGCGAACCGCCCGCAGGCGGCGGTCCGTTGCGACGCCTGTCCGGGGTACATCTACCCGACCACGGATTCCGGCCACACCTTTTGGCCTGTGCTCGACCGGTGCGTTGCCACCGGCATACCCGTGCGAACGATGCCCCTCCGGGGTTCAGGCACCGAAAGTAATCCTACGATCACGCTCCCCGCGAGGGCGATCGCGGAAACGCCACCATTCGCCACCCCTTCGGATGAACTCCGGGCGCTGCTCTCGCGATTGACTTGACACAGGTCGAGCACGTCCGGGCGGAACGAAGCGCGCAGCGGCTCCCGCGGCACTCCGCACCACCCGGCGCACTCCGGCACACCACCGGCCCCGCGGGCCGTGAACGGAGCGTGAAAGGCGCCCGTCGTCAACCCACCGACTCGTAACCACTGCCAGGCACCACCCGTTGGAGGGGGTATGGGCTTCACGATCGGCGGCATCCGGGAGAGGCGATCCGCCTCCCGGCGCCGCGCCCGCTCGACCGAGATCACGGCGGTGGCGGAGTACACCGGGCTGTGGGGCTGGGACGTCGTCCCCGGCGCCCGGGCGGCCCGCGCCGCCGGCGGCCGTCCGGACTGTTCGTGCGGCGCCCGCGACTGCCCCGCGCCCGGTGCCCATCCGCTGGAGTTCGCCGGGGAGCTGGCGGCCGGGGCGACGCTGGAGAAGGCCGCGGCGGCCTGGGCGGAGACCCCGGGGGCGGCGGTCCTGCTGCCGGTGGGCCGGTCCTTCGACGTGCTCGACGTGCCGGAGGCCGCGGGCCGCCACGCGCTGGCGCGGCTGGAGCGGATGGGGCTGCCGCTCGGCCCGGTCGCGCTGGCCCCGACCGGCCGGGCGCTGTTCTTCGTCGCCCCGGGTGCGGCCGCCGAGCTGCCCGATCTGCTCTACCGGACGGGCTGGGACGACGCCGCGCTCGACCTGCGGGCGCTCGGCCCCGGGACCCATGTCACCGCGCCGCCGTCCGACCACGGCGGGCAGGGCCCGATGCGCTGGCTGCGCCCGCCGGCCCTGGAGACCGCGGGCCGGCCCCCGCAGGCCCGGCTGGTGTTGGGCACGCTGGCCTATGTGTGCCATCGCGCGCCGCTGTACGGCTGAGCCGCGGCGGCCGGCGCGTACCGGCATCCGGTGCGTACCGGGAAAGCGGAGCGCCCCGGTGCGGCCGGCCGTGGAGCCGGGCCCGCGTTCCGGGGCGCTGCGAGGTCCGCGCGGACGGGCGCGCTAGTCGCCGATAAGCGCATCCACGAACGCCTTCGGCTCGAACGGCGCCAGGTCGTCCGCGCCCTCGCCCAGGCCGACCAGCTTGACCGGGACGCCGAGCTCGCGCTGGACGGCGATGATGATGCCGCCCTTGGCCGTGCCGTCGAGCTTGGTGAGGACCACGCCGGTGATGTCCACGACCTCGGCGAAGACCCGGGCCTGGACCAGGCCGTTCTGGCCGGTGGTGGCGTCCAGGACGAGCAGCACCTCGCCGACCGGGCCGTGCTTCTCGACGACCCGCTTGACCTTGCCGAGCTCGTCCATCAGACCGGTCTTGGTGTGCAGCCGGCCGGCGGTGTCGATCAGGACGACGTCGGCGGCCTCGGCGATGCCCTCCTTGACCGCGTCGAAGGCGATCGACGCGGGGTCGCCGCCCTCGGGCCCGCGGACCGTACGGGCACCGACCCGCTCGCCCCAGGTCTGCAGCTGGTCGGCGGCGGCGGCGCGGAAGGTGTCGGCGGCGCCGAGGACGACGGACTTGCCGTCGGCGACCAGGACGCGGGCGAGCTTGCCGGTGGTGGTGGTCTTGCCGGTGCCGTTGACGCCGACGACCATCACGACGCCCGGGATCTCGTCGCCGCCGTTGCCGATGCCGTTGGCGGTGTGGACGGTCCGGTCGAGGTCCGGGCCGATCAGCGTGAGCAGTTCCTCGCGGAGGAGTTCGCGCAGGTCGTCGGGGGTGCGGGTGCCGAGCACCTTGACCCGCTCGCGCAGCCGCTCGACGAGCTCCTGGGTGGGGGCGACGCCGACGTCGGCGGTGAGGAGGGTGTCCTCGACCTCCTCCCAGGTGTCCTCGTCGAGGTGCTCGCGGGAGAGCAGGTTGAGCAGGCCCTTGCCGAGGGTGTTCTGCGAGCGGGAGAGCCGGGCGCGCAGCCGGACCAGCCGGCCGGCGGTGGGCTCGGGGACCTCGACGGGGGGCGCGGCGGGCGCCTCGGGCTCGGCGGCCGGTGCCTCGGCCGCGGGGGCCTCGGCGGTGGGCAGCGTGACGTCCTCGACGGTGCGACGTTCCTCGTCGCTGGGGGCTTCGGCCTCCTCGCCGACGTGCGGTTCGGCGGGGGGCGCGGTGACGGAGGGCTGGGGGGTGGCCGGCGGGGGCGGCGGCAGCTGCTTCTTCTTGCGGCCGCTGACGACGAGCCCGCTGATCGCGCCGAGCACGACCACGGCGATGACTACAGCAAGGATGACGTATTCCATAACCCCTCCAGTATCAGCCACGCCCCGTGGGCGGGACCCTCACGCGCCGGTTTCCGGCTCCGGCCCGGACCGGCCCGGGGCCTGGTCGCGGGGGTCCGACTGGACCCTTCGACGAGTGTGGGTGACACTCGTCCTCGTTGAGGGGTCCAACGGTGCGAAGTAGCAGAAGTTGGATCAAAGTACGATGGTGGACGGCCGCGCAACGCGCGTAGAGTCCTGGCAACCAAGGCTCTGGCCAGGTACCACAGCCGCTGCCTGCACCTCCTCCCCCGGGGGTGCCCCCCAGATCCCCGCACGGAGATAGCTGCACCTATGGGCACCAGCACCACGTCCACGTCCCGTCCCGAAACCGAAGGCGCCGTCGAGACCCGCGGCATCGAGCCCGTCCCGGATCACGAGCGCCGAGGACGCGTCCGCGAACTCTTCCCGACCTGGGTCGCCGCCAACATCAGCGTGCTGTTGCTCACCATGGGGGCCTCGCTGGTGATCAACAACAGCCTGAACTTCTGGCAGGTGCTGATCGTCGCCGCGATCGCCTCCGCCGTCTCGTTCGGCATGGTCGGGCTGCTGTCGGTCTCCGGCAAGTGGGGCGGCGCCCCGGGCGCGATGCTCTCGCGGGCCGCCTTCGGCGTGCGCGGCAACTACTTCCCGGGCGCGATCCTGTGGGTCGCCCGCTTCGGCTGGGAGACGATCAACGCGGTCACCGGCGCGTACGCCATCCTGACCGTGCTGCACCTGGTGTTCGGCATCGAGGCCAACAACGCCCTGGTGGTCGTGACCCTGCTGGCCTTCGTCGCCTGTACGTTCCTGGTGAGCGGCATGGGCCGCAAGGCGCTGAACGTGTGCAACAAGTACTCGACGTACCTGTTCAGCGCGATCAGCGTGGTCGTGCTGGTCTACCTGGTCGCCACCGCGCCGTGGAGCTCGATCCTCCACAAGTCGCCGGGCTCGACCACCCTGATGATCGCGGGCATCGGCACCATCGCCGCCGGCGGCATCAGCTGGGTCCCCACCGGTCCGGACTTCGCGCGCTACCTCCCGCACTCCGCCTCCGGCAAGAAGATCGTCGGCACGACCATCTCCGGCGCGGCGCTGGTGCTGATCCCGATGGTGCTCATGGGCGGCGTGATGGCGGTCTCCAACCCGGAGCTGGCCAGCCAGAACACCGACCCGATGTCCTTCCTCGGCCAGGTCCTGCCGCGGGCCATCGCGATCCCTTACCTGATCACCGCGCTGGTCGGCATGATGCTGATCAACAGCCTGTCGATGTACTCGGCCGGCTTCACCGCGCAGACCATGGGCGTCAAGCTGCCGCGCGCCCTGGCGGTCAGCATCAACGCCGCCATCAGCCTGATCGGCGGGCTGTTCATGATGCTGGTGGCCAAGGACTTCATCGGGCAGTTCATCGCCTTCCTGACGCTGCTCGCGGTCTCCTTCTCCGCCTGGATCGGGGTCTACGCGGTCGACATGTTCCGCCGCCGCAAGCTCGCGGTGCGCTATGACTCCGCCGGCCTGATGGACACCGGCCGCACCAGCCGCTACTGGTACACCGGCGGCTTCTGCTGGCAGGCCATGGCCGCCTGGGCGGTCGCGCTGGTGGCGGGCCTGTGCTTCACCAAGGTCCAGTGGTTCGCCGGCCCGCTGGCCACGACCTGGATCGGCGAGAACGGCCTGGGCTGGGCGGCCACGATCGCGATCGCCGCGGTGGTCTTCGCGGTCCTCCCGGCGGCGAAGGAGTCGGTCCCGGCGGCCGCTGCCGAGGCACCGGCAAAGGCCCGGCAGTCGGTCGAGGTGAGCTGAGCTGAGCCGCCCCACCCCGGGAGGCTCCCGCCCTCTGGCCACCTGACGCCGCGTCAGCTAACGTCCCCTTCGCCAACCGTCCTTGGCGAAGGGGACGTTGCCATGTCCGGTGCCCTGTCCGATGTCACGCCCGATGCCACGCCCGGTGCCCGGCCCGCGCCGGCCGCACCGCCCGCCCGGCCCGTCACGGTCCTGCGCGTCAACCTCGTCGACCCGGCGCCCACCGCCGCCTCGCTCGCCGCCCGCTACCGGGCCGCCGTCGAGATGGCCGCCTTCGCCGACGACCGCGGCATCACCATGATCCAGACCGAGGAGCACCACGCCACGGACAACGGCTGGATGCCCTCGCCGCTCGCCTTCGCGGGCGCCGTCTTCGGCGCCACCCGCCGGATCGGGGTGACGGTCTCCGCGCTGATCACCCCGCTGCACGACCCGCTCCGGCTCGCCGAGGACCTCGCCTCGCTCGACCTGCTCAGCGGCGGCCGGCTGGTCACCGTCGCGGGCATCGGCTACCGGCCCGAGGAGTACGCGGCCCACGGCAAGGACTGGGCCGGCCGCGGCGCGCTCCAGGACGAGGTGCTCGGCACCCTGCTGTCCGCCTGGACCGGTGAACCGTTCAGCTACCGGGGGCGTACGGTGCGGGTCACCCCGCGCCCGTTCACCCGGCCGCACCCGCTGCTGCTGGTCGGCGGCAGCTCACGCGCCGCGGCCCGGCGCGCCGCCCGGCTGGGCCTCCCCTTCTTCCCCAGCGCCCGCCTGCCCTCACTGGAGGCGTACTACCACGAGCAGCGCGCCGTCCACGGCACCGACGGCTGGGTGCTGCAGCCACCCGAGCGGACCTGCCTGCTGCACGTCTCCGAGGACCCGGACCGCACCTGGGCCGAGTACGGCGGCCATCTCCTGCACGAGGCGCGGACCTACGCCTCCTGGCAGTCCGCGGGGATCCGCTCCGCGGTGCGTTCGGCGGCGACGGACACGGAGGCGCTGCGCGAGGAGGGCGTCTACCGGGTCGTCACCCCGGACGAGTGCCTCGCGCTTGCCCAACGCGCGGGCACCGAGGGCCCGTTGATCCTGCATCCGCTGTGCGGCGGCATGCCGGTGGACGAGGGGTGGCGGTCGCTGCACCTGTTCGCGGAGCGGGTGCTTACGCGGCTTGGTCCCCCCACGTAGCCGTCTGTTCCGCCGCGGTTGTTGCTCGCCGTTGCGCCTGCGGCGGGCCAGGTGGGTTGTTGGGTGCGGTGACGGGCCTCCGGGGCCGCTTGTGTGGACTGCTGACGCTTTACGTCCACACAACCGGCCCCTCCGGCCCGTCCCCTCCCGTTGGAGGAGTGGGAAAAGGCCGGTGGGGGTGCACGTAATGCCTACGTGCGCGCAGGCAACGGATGACGCCCGCCCCCAACCAGCTGAGAAACTCCCACCCACGGGAGGGGCTGGACCGGAGGACGAAGTCTGGAGGGCCGGCACCGCACCCGAAAACACCACGCCCGCCGCCAGGCGCAACGGCGAGACGACCCGCGGCGGGACGGCCAGGTACGTGCGGGGCGCCGCGAAGCGCGCAACGGCGAGACGACCCGCGGCGCCGCAGACAGGTACGTGGGAGGCAAAAGCCAAGCGCAGCGGGACTTAGCCCTCTGGATAGAAGACGAAGAGTGTGCAGCCCGTGTCCGAGTGGGGGAGGTGCCAGGAGCCCGCGGGGGCGTGGAGGAACGAGCCGGCGGGGTGGTCGCCGAAGCCGTCGTTGAAGGTGCCGGAGACGACGAAGACCTCTTCCGGTCCCGGCTCGTGTACGTCGATCCGTTCCCAGGCGGCGCCCGGGTCGATCTCCAGGACCAGGGCCTTGGCCCCGTTGTCGCCCGTCCACAGGGGGCGGATCCGGACGCCGGGGAACAGCTCCTTGACGGGTGCGTCGGACACCTCCGACCACACGTAATCGTCCATCTCCTGGCCGCTGATCGCGGTGCTGTGTTGTGTCATGGCGCCATCCTCATCGGGCCGGCACCCCCGCTCCCAGTGTCAGGAATGACATCCTCAGGTACTTTCCTGCCATGACCGTGGAGGATGACGACAGCCCGCCGCATCGCGTGGTCGCCCTGGTCCACGCGCCCCAGGGGCCCTTCGAACTCGGTTGTGCGGCGGAGGTGTTCGGGACCCGCCGCCCCGGTGTGCCCGTGCGCTACGAGTTCACGGTGTGTGCGGAGACGCCGGGGCCGGTGCGGACGACGGCCGGTTACGACATGCTCGTCAGCGCCGGGCTGTCCGCGCTGGCCGCGGCGGACACGGTCGTCGTCCCGGGGTGGATCCCGCTGGACGAGCCGCTGTCCCCCGCCGTCCGCGAGGCCGTGCTCGCCGCGCACCGCAACGGCGCGCGGCTGGTCAGCATCTGCTCCGGAGTCTTCGCGCTGGCGCAGACCGGTCTGCTCGACGGCCGCCGGGCGACCACGCACTGGGCTCGGGCGGCCGAACTGGCGCTTCGTTTCCCGGAGTTGGAGGTGGACGCCGGGGTGCTGTACATCGACCACGGCGATGTGGCCACGAGTGCGGGGGCGGCGGCCGGGGTCGATCTCTGTCTGCACCTCGTACGGAACGACCACGGCGCGGCCCACGCGGCGCGGATCGCCCGGCACATGGTCATGCCGCCGCACCGGGAAGGGGGCCAGGCCCAGTACGCCGCCCCGGCCGCGCAGGACCGGATCGATCCGGCGCCGGCGATGGAGCGGTCGCTGGCCCCGTTGCTGGAGTGGGTCGCGGAGCGGCTGTCCGAACCGGTGACGGTGGAGGACATGGCGGAGCGGCTGCGGGTCTCCGCGCGGACCCTGGCCCGCCGGTTCGCCGAGCAGCTCGGTACCAGTCCCGGCCAGTGGCTGCTGGGCCGGCGGATCACCGCGGCCCGGACCCTGCTGGAGGAGACCGATCTGCCCGTCGAGGCGGTCGCGGTGCGGGTCGGCCTGTCCTCGGCGACCAACCTCCGGCGCCGCTTCCAGCAGGCCCTGCACACCACGCCGGCGGCGTACCGGCGGGCGTTCCGCACGACGGGCAAAGGGTCCGGGGAACGGAAAAGCTGATGCCCCGGACCGCCTGTCGGTCCGGGGCAACAGCTTGCACTGAGGAGTGGGCTGGCGGGGGGGGTTAGCCCATCTCCTCCAACGCCTTGCCCTTCGTCTCCTTCACGAACTTGAGCACGAAGGGGATCGAGAGCAGGGCGAAGAACATGTAGATCACATAGGTACCCGAGAGGTTCCAGTCGGACAGGCTCGGGAAGCTGGCCGTGATGGCCCAGTTGGCGATCCACTGCGCGGAGGCGGCGACGCCCAGCGCGGCGGCGCGGATCTTGTTCGGGAACATCTCGCCGAGGAAGACCCAGACCACGACGCCCCAGGAGAGGGCGAAGAAGAGCACGAAGACGTGGGCGGCGATCAGGGCCACGGTGCCTTCGGTGGCCGGCAGGGTGCCGGCCGCGGTCTTGGCGGAGAAGGCCCAGGCCTCCAGGCCGAGCGCGACGGCCATACCGACCGAGCCGATCAGTGCCAGCGGGCGGCGGCCGATCTTGTCGACGAAGATCATCGCGATCACGGTGCCGATGATGTTGATGATCGACGTGGTGAAGCTGTAGAAGAACGAGCTCTCGGGGTTGATGCCGACGGACTGCCACAGCGTCGAGGAGTAGTAGAACGCCACGTTGATGCCGACCAGCTGCTGGAAGACCGAGAGGCCGATGCCGACCCAGACGATCGGCAGGAAGCCCATCTTGCTGCCGAGCAGGTCCTTGAAGCTCGACTTGTGCTCGCGGCGCATCGCGTCCTGGATCTCGGTGAGCCGGGTGTCGAGGTTGACGGTGTGGCCCTCGACCTCGGCCAGCACCTCCTTGGCCCGGGTCATCTTGCCGATGGAGATCAGGTAACGCGGCGACTCGGGGATCGCGAAGGACAGCAGGCCGTAGAGGACGGCCGGGATGACCATCACGCCGAGCATCCACTGCCAGGCCTCCAGGCCGGCGATGGTGCCGCGCTGCTTGCCGTCGGCGAGGTTGAGGATGCCCCAGTTGACGAGCTGGGAGATGGCGATGCCGATGACGATGGCGGCCTGCTGGAAGGAGCCGAGGCGGCCGCGGTAGGCGGGCGGCGAGACCTCGGCGATGTAGGCCGGGCCGATGACCGAGGCCATACCGATGGCGAAGCCGCCGATGATCCGCCAGAGGGCGAGGTCCCACAGCGCGAACGGCAGGGCGGATCCCACGGCGCTGACGGTGAACAGCACCGAGGCGATCTGCATCACCCGGATGCGTCCTATCCGGTCGGCGATCCGGCCGGCGGTGGCGGCTCCGATGGCGCAGCCGATCAGCGCGACGGCGATCACCTGGGCCAGGACGGCGGACCCGACGTCGTAGCGGCTGCGGATCGCCTCGACGGCGCCGTTGATCACGGAACTGTCGTAGCCGAAGAGAAAGCCGCCCATCGCGGCAGCCGCGGTGATGAAGATGACATGGCCGAGGTGGTCGGGGTGGGCCTTGCGGCCTTCCGGGACCGTCGGCTGCGCGGTGCTGGTCAACGTGAACTCCAGTGGCCCGGCTGCGCTGCCGGGCGTAGGGGGCTGGCCCTTCTAGTGGTGCATAGGTTGGGGGTACCCACCACTTGAAGGTAAAAGCAACGTTGCAGAGACTATGCCTTCAAGTTTCGAAGTCAATAGGCCGAGATGGATTTGTTTCCCCGCAGTTCAGGGGAGGGTTCATTCAACTTGTGAATTGATCAGGAACTGATGCCGCGTCGGACACGCGCTGCGATCAATGCAGCCGCTGGCTGATGACCTTCGAGACGCCGTCCCCTTGCATCGATACCCCGTACAGGGCGTCCGCGACCTCCATCGTGCGCTTCTGGTGCGTGATCACGATGAGCTGGGAGCTCTCCTGCAGCTCCTCCATGATCCGGATCAGCCGCTGGAGATTGGTGTCGTCCAGCGCCGCCTCGACCTCGTCCATGACGTAGAACGGGCTGGGCCGCGCCTTGAAGATCGACACCAGCAGGGCCACCGCGGTCAGCGACCGCTCGCCGCCCGACAGCAGCGACAGCCGCTTGACCTTCTTGCCCGGCGGCCGGGCCTCGACGTCCACGCCGGTCCCCAGCATGTCGTCCGGGTCGGTGAGCACCAGCCGCCCCTCGCCCCCGGGGAAGAGCCGCGCGAAGACGCCCTCGAACTCCCGGGCGGTGTCGTGGTACGCCTCGGTGAAGACCTGCTCCACCCGCTCGTCGACCTCCTTGACCACCCGCAACAGGTCGGCCCGGGTCTTCTTCAAGTCTTCAAGCTGCTCGCTGAGGAACTGGTGGCGCTCCTCCAGCGCCGCGAACTCCTCCAACGCCAGTGGGTTCACCTTCCCGAGCTGCTGATACGCCCGCTCGGCGGCCCGCAGCCGCTTCTCCTGCTCGGCCCGTACATAGGGCACCGGCTGGTTGCGGGGGTGCTCCGGGTCGTCCGGCAGCGTCTCGCCCTCCGCCGGCGGCGACGGCGGCACGAGCTGGTCCGGGCCGTACTCGGACTGCAGCGCGGCCGGCTCCACCCCCAGCTCCTCCAGCGCCCGGGTCTCCAGCTGCTCGATCCGCAGCCGCTTCTCGGCGCCGAGCACCTCGCCCCGGTGCACCGAGTCGGTCAGCTTGTCCAGTTCGGACTTCAGGTCCCGGGCCGCGTTCCGCTCGGCCACCAGCGCCTGTTCCCGCTCGGCCTTGGCCCGCTCCGCGGCGGCCCGCTCCTCCTCGGCCCGGACCACCGACACCTCGACGTGCGCCAGCAGCTGCCGCGCCCCCGACGCCACCGCCCCGGCCACCGTCGCCTCGTGCCGCAGCCGGGCGCGCCGCCGCTCGGCCCGCGCCCGCGCCTCCCGCTCCGCGCGCGCCCCCCGGTCCAGCGCGTCCGCCCGCCCGGCCAGCGCCTTGACCCGCTCCTCGTGCGTACGCGCCTGGAGCCGGGCCTCCATCTCCGTCTGCCGGGCGTTGGCCCCGTCCGCCGCCAGCCGGTCCCGTACGGAGGTGTCGGGCTCCTCGTCGCCGACGCCCGGCTCCTCCTCGGCGACGGCCAGCCGCTCGGCCAGCTCCTCGGCCTCCTCGGTGGCCCGGACCAGCGCCTCCTCCGCACGGGCGGCCGCCGCGGCGGCCCGCTCGGCCTCGCCGGCGGCCGCCCGGGCCTGCCCGCCGAGCCGACCCAGGTCCCCGGCGACCTTGGACTTCTCCCGGTCCGCGGCCCGCCGCCGCTCGGCCAGCTCCTCGACCAGCGCGGCGCACTCCGCCCGCCGCCCGTCCGCGGCCCGCTGCTCCTCGGCCAGCCGCCCACAGCGCGCCGCCAGCGCCTCCAGCTCGGCGGCCGCCTCGTCGACGGAGGCCTGCACCTCCAGCAGACTCGGCGCACCGGCCGAGCCGCCGTGCGCGAAGTGCGCCCCGAGCAGATCGCCCTCACCGGTCACGGCCAGCAGCTCCGGCCGCGCGGCCACCAGGTCCTCGGCGTCCTCCAGCGTCCCGACGACCACGACGTCCCGCAGCAGCCGGGCCACCGCGGCCGTCAACTCCGGGGGCCCCTGCACCAGTTGACCGGCCGGTACGGGCTCCGCGCGCGGCCCGGGCACCCGGTGCACGGCGGCCGGGGCGACGTCCGCCGCCCCGCCCTGCGCCGGCACCGTCCCCGTTCCGCCGGCCCCCAGCACCATCGCCGCCCGCCCGGCGTCCTGCTTGCGCAGCAGCCGGATGGCGTCGGCGGCGGTGGCCGGGTCGCTGACCGCGACCGCGTCCGCCGCCGCACCGAGCGCGGCGGCCACCGGAATCTCGAAGCCGGGCGTGACGGTCAGCAGTTCGGCGGCCGGCCCGAGCACCCCGCTGAGCTGCTCGGACGCGGCCAGCAGGGCACCGGTGCCGTCCTTGCGGCGCAGCCCGAGGGCGAGCGCGTCGTGCCGGGCGGCGGTCGCGGCGCGCTTGCGCTCGGCCGCGGTCAGCGCCTCCCGGGCGGCGGTCAGTGCGGCGTCCGCCTCGGCCAGCTCCCGGCGGGCCGCCTGGTGCCGGGCCGCGCTCTCCTCGTCGTCCGCGTCCAGCCCCTCGACCTCGGCCTTGAGCTGCTCGTACTCCTCCTGGGCCGCGGCCGCCCGCTGCCGGGCGTCGTCCCTGGCCTCGGCGAGCCGGCCGATCTCCGCCTGGGCCGACGCGGCCCGGCCGCGGGCCGCGGTGACCTGACCGCTGAGCCGGGCCAGGCCCTCGCGGCGGTCGGCGATGGCCCGGGCCAGGTCCCGCAGCCGCCGCTCCTCGTCCGCCAACTGGCGCTCCAGCGCGGCACGGTGCTCGACGGTGTCCTCCAGCGCCCGGGTCGCCGCCTCCAGCGCGGCCGCCAACTCCGCCTCCTGCTCGCGGATCCGGGCCGCCTCCCGCTCCATGTCGTCCGGGTCGCGCCCGGTCCGCTCCTCGGGCGGGGCCGCGGTGGCGCTCTTGACCCGCGCCTCGGCCAGCGAAATCGTGCCGCGCACCCGCTCGGCGAGCTGCGACAGCTCGTACCAGGTCTGCTGGGCGCGCTGCACCCGCGGGGTGAGCGCGCGGACCTCCTCCTCCAGGGCCGCCTCCCGGCGCTGGGCGGTGCGCAGCCGCTCCTCGGCGGCCTGCTTGCGCTCCTTGAGCGCCGCCTCGTCGGCGATCTCCGCCCGCAGCGCGGCGCGCTGCGTGACGAGGTCGTCGGCGAGCAGCCGCAGCCGGGCGTCCCGCAGATCGGCCTGGATGACGGCGGCGCGCCGGGCGACCGCGGCCTGCCGCCCGAGCGGTTTGAGCTGCCGCCGCAGCTCGTCGGTCAGGTCCTGGACGCGGGCGAGATTGGCCTTCATCGCCTCCAGCTTCCGCAGCGCCTTTTCCTTGCGCTTGCGGTGCTTGAGGACGCCGGCCGCCTCCTCGATGAAGGCCCGGCGGCCCATCGGATCGGCGTGCAGAACGGAATCGAGCTGGCCCTGCCCGACGATGACGTGCATCTCCCGGCCGATACCGGAATCGGAGAGCAATTCCTGGATATCGAGCAGCCGGCAGGTGTCCCCGTTGATCTGGTACTCGCTTCCGCCATTGCGGAACATGATCCGGGTCAGGGTGACTTCGGCGTACTCGATCGGCAGTGCACCGTCGGAGTTGTCGATGGTGAGCGAGACCTCGGCCCGGCCGAGCGGTGGCCGCCCGGTCGTCCCGGCGAAGATGACGTCCTCCATCTTCCCGCCGCGCAGCGACTTCGCGCCCTGCTCCCCCATGACCCACGACAGCGCGTCCACGACATTGGACTTGCCGGAACCGTTGGGGCCCACGACACAGGTGATTCCCGGTTCGAACCGGAGTGTCGTGGCGGAGGCGAAGGACTTGAAGCCTCGCAGGGTCAGACTCTTGAGGTGCACGCCGTTGGACTCTACCGGCCGCCCCTTGACGGGCCACCCCAACATTCCGCCGCCGGCCCCCGCCCCCGGTACGCACCCAGGGCACCTGGGGATACCGCGCCGTTCATTTTCGGTTTCACCGCGGAAAGCGAAGGGCACATCATGCGGTAAGGGAGGGGCGGGCCGGCCGGAGCGGCCGTATCGGTCACAGGCCGCATTGATCGCGGACGGTATCCATCACGAGAAGTGCCGGACGGCGGACGACCGGCCGGGCAGAGATCCGGGAAACGACGAAGGGACGCCGAAGCGTCCCTTGCAGATCTTGAAGAGAGCGGTGCCTCAAGCGGCTGGCAAGCAGCCCTACCGGCCCTCGTCGGGTCAGGTGAGCGCGGGCTCCGCCTGGGGTACGTCGATGTCGAGCATCGAGTCGTCGCGACGTGCGGCAGCGGACAGCATGTCGTTTTCGGCCTGCATCCGGATAAGCTCGGATTCAAGGTCTTGGACGCGCTGCTGAAGCCGTCGCATCTCGGAGAGGACTCGGGGGTCGGAGCCGCCGACGTAACCGAGAAGCGCCTTTGCCATGATGGATGGTCCTCCACAATGAGTGACCGACCGAAGCGGTGTGGGTCGTGAGGGATTCGCACCCGCGGCTTGTCATTCTCTGGTGTACTCAATGCCAAACAGCTAAGGTGCGCGGGGATTCCAGAGTCTCACCAAACGGTTAGACGGTCAACACGATCACACCCCGTATCCTCGGGCACCTGAGAGTGCGCGGCCGCGAGGGCGCTGCGCCGACTCCCCAGAAAGGTCCCGCGGGGGCGTGGAGATCATCCGTACAGCGGCAGCCTTGCACGGGTCGGCCGAGTTGGCAACCACCAGGCCTTATCCGCCGTAAGCAGCTGACGAAGACGCACCGCCAAGATCGCGGATATCGGCCGTACGGCCGGTTCCGGTGGCCGGTATCAGCGGATCTCGAAGCCGTCGTAACCGCCCCGCGGCGTGGCCCATATCTCAGTGACTCCGTCTACTCGCCCGGGCGTGTCACCGGTCCGCAGCCAGTCGAGCAACTGATCGCACCGGTCCTTCGGGCCCTCGGCGACCACCTGGACGCGGCCGTCTTCGAGATTGCTCGCGAATCCGCTGAGTTCACCGATTCGCAGGGCGTTCGCACGGGTGAACCAGCGGAACCCCACACCCTGCACCCGCCCCCGTACCCATGCGGTCACCCGCACCTCTTCTTCCATGTGTGCACGTTAACTGGCCAATTGCTCAACGGACACTTCGGCCCCATGCGTCATGGCGTACAGTCCCCCGACAGCGAAACTCACCCTTACGGGTGAGCGTGTTGACGCTGAGGACGGAAGGAAGACAGCGGATGGGCCGCCATCGACGTCTTGCGAACCCCACGCCGGCAGCCCCCGGCCCACGGCCTGTTGACGCCCCGACGGCAACGGGACCGGCCGCCGGCCAGGCCGGCCCGGTGCGGCACCGCTCGCACCGTGCTGCCCGCCCCAGGGGCGCGGCACCGGTGCGCACCGGCCTGCTCGGCGTCTCCGCGGCGATGGCGATGGGGGCCGTGGCGGTCGCCTCCGGACTGATCCCGGGCGGCGGCCAGTTCGACGGCGGTACGGGCGACGGGCCCGGCGAGCGGGTACGGGCCGGCGCCCTGCCGGAGACCACCGCGCCGCAGGGGGGCCTCTCGGCGTCCCCCACCGATCGCGCCACCCTCCCGGCCAGCCGCGGCAGCGCCCGCTCCGCGGTTCCCGGCAGCACCGGCCCCACCACCCCGACGACCTCCCCCTCGCCGCACCGCCCCGCCAAGTCCCCCACCCGAAAGGCCGATTCACCGTCCGGCTCCGCCGCGCCAACCGGCCACCCGTCGGCCTCCGCGTCCACGGCTTCCCCGCACCCCACCGTGTCCGCCGCCGGCGGCACCGGCAATGAGTCGTCGGCCGAGGCCCAGGTGCTGGCCCTGGTCAACCAGGAGCGGTCCAAGGCCGGCTGCTCCCCCGTGACCGCCGATCCGGAACTGGCCTCCCTCGCCCAGCGGTTCAGTGACGACATGGCCCGCCGCAACTTCTTCGACCACACCGACCCCGACGGCCACACCCCCTGGGACCGCGCCGAGGCCCAGGGCATCAGCGACCTCGGCGGCGAGAACATCGCCCGCGGCCAGGCCACCGCCCAGGCCGTCATGGACACCTGGATGCACAGCCCCGGCCACCGCGCCAACATCCTCAACTGCGAGTACAAGACCCTCGGCGTCGGCGCCCACTTCGGACCGGGCGGGCCGTGGTGGACCCAGGACTTCGGCTTCTGACCCGCGCGCCGACCGGCCTCCGCAAGGACCCGGCCGCTGACCTGCGCCTGAGGGGCTCCTGACCCGCCCCCGCGCCCCGGGAGGGCGCTCTGGTGCGCCGTTCATGCGCCCTGCATATGCCACCGAGACCCCCGGTAACTTCGCCGTCCATGAAGGGACTGGGGAAGTACTGGGGATGGGCGGTCTTCGCGGTGCTGATCGCGGCCTGGCTGACCTCGGCGTTCGGACCGGGGGTGCTGCTGACCCTCTCGGCGCTGAGCACCGTGTACTTCTTCTTCCGCGTCCCGGCGTGGTGTGGCGCCTCGGGGCGGGAGGGGACGTGCCGCAACAACAGCCAGGGCGTCCTGATGGGCTGCCATCTCCGTCAGCACAAGTGGCAGAAGTTCAAGCTGGTCGTCGTGCGGGAACGGTGGCGCCAGCTGGCGAGGGAACTGTTCCCCAACGCGACGTCCGCCCTGGCGACGATCGGCGGCGTCCTCGCGGTGCTGTCGGGTGTCGCCTCCGTGCTGCAGCCGTTCTGGGGGAAGGGCTGGTAGCCGCGCGCTGTGGGGACGTGAGCGCGCAGGGCCTCTGACCGAGAGGTGCCGGTCAGAGGCCCTGGTGCCGGCCCGGAGGCCCTTCACGCACCGTAGCGGCCGGGCCTGCGGGGTCGTGATGCCCGGGTCCGTGCCGGTCAGGCGGACAGCGCGGCGCGGCCCGCGAGGGTGACCCGGGCCTGCTCGGCGATACGGCGGCCGAGGTGTTCGGCGGTGGCGACGTCGGCCTTGTGGACGCCCTCGGGGCCCTGGTCGTTGTTCGACTGGGCGGCGGCGCCCAGGAAGAAGCCCAGCCGGTTCAGGTCGTTCTCGGACGCGGTGGAGGAGTTCCAGCCCGGCAGCAGGTTCAGGCCCACCCAGGTCATGCCGTGCTGGGCGGCGAGCACCGTGAAGAACTGCAGGGTGTGGAGCTTGTCGCCGCTCTTGGAGGCGGAGTTGGTGAAGCCCGCCGCGAGCTTGTCCTGCCAGGCGCGGGTCGCCCAGCGCGCGGAGGTCGCCTCGGCGAAGACGTGGAACGCGCCGGAGGCGGTCCCCATGTAGGTCGGCGAGCCGAAGACGATCGCGTCGGAGGCGTCGAGCTGCTCCCACTGGGCCTCGGTGATCTCGTCGACCTTGATCAGGTGGACGGTGGCACCCGCCTCGACGGCGCCGGCCCGGACGGCCTCGGCCAGGACGGCGGTGTGACCGAAACCGGAGTGGTACGCGATCGAGACGACGGGCGCGGGCAGAGCAGGGGTGGTCACGGGATCTCCTCGGGGGACGGGGCCCCGGGCGGTCGTCGCCGGGGCGTCTGCACCGAGAAAAGCACTAACTTTTCGAAAGTGCAACCCAAGAGATAGCGCCAGCATCTCAGATAGCGCTTTCCAGCGGTAAGCGCTATCGCGGAGTATGGTGTGAGGATGGCGACGACCGAGACCGCGGACCGGACGAACGGGGAGGCCGCCGGCGGCTGTCCGGACGACCTGGCCTACGACGTGTTCGCGCGCAACTGCCCCTCCCGCGACACGCTCAAGCACATCACCGACCGCTGGGGCAGCCTGACGCTGGGCGCGCTGCTCGACGGGACGTTCCGGTTCAACGAACTGCGCCGCCGGGTCGACGGGGTGAGCGAGAAGATGCTGTCGCAGACCCTGCACGCGCTGGAGCGCGACGGGCTGGTGCACCGCGAGGCACAGCAGACCAACCCGCCGCGGGTGGACTACGCACTGACCCCGCTGGGGCACCAGGTCGCCCGCCAACTCCGGGCGCTGATCGACCTGGTGGAGGACCGCATGCCGCAGGTGCTCCGGGCGCAGGAGCGCTACGACGCCGAGCACGCCGCGCGCTGAGCCGCCGGCGGCAAGGACTTCCCGGGGAAGAGCGCGGACCCGTTCAGGGGCGCGGCGGCCGCTGGCAGCGCGGGCAGAAGTAGCTGGAGCGGTTCATCCACGGCCGGCGGCGGATCGCCGTACCGCAGCGGCGGCAGGGCTCGTCCTCGCGGCCGTAGGCGTCCAGCGAGCGCTCGAAGTAGCCGGACTCGCCGTTGACGTTGACGTAGAGGCTGTCGAAGCTGGTGCCGCCGACGGCCAGCGCGGCGCGCATCACGTCCCGTACGTGCCCGAGCAGCTCGGCGGTGCGCGGGCGGGTGAAGGTGGCGGTCGGCCGCTCGTAGTGCAGCTTGCTGCGCCAGAGCGCCTCGTCGGCGTAGATGTTGCCCACTCCGCTGATCAGGGTCTGGTCGAGCAGCGCCCGCTTGACGGTGGTCCGGCGGCGGCGCAGCGCGTCGTGGAAGGCGGCGTCGTCGAAGGCCGGGTCGAGCGGGTCGCGGGCGATGTGCGCGATGACGTCGGGCAGTTGGTCGGGGTCGCCGGGCACGGTGTCGTGCAGCGACAGGCCGCCGAAGGTGCGCTGGTCGACGAAGCGGAGCTCGGTCCCCAGGTCGTCGGCGAACCGCAGCCGGATGCGCAGGTGCTTCTCGTCCGGCGCGTCGTGCGGCTGGACCAGCAGCTGGCCGCTCATGCCGAGGTGGGCGAGGATCGCCAGGCCGTGGGTCACGTCGGGGGTGACGAGCGGCGCGATGCCCTCGGCGGCGGTCTGCGCTGCCGGGGTGCCGCCGGTCACCGGGATCCAGAGGTACTTGCCGCGGCGGCGCGCGGTCCCCAGGCGCAGCCCCGTGAGGCGGGCCGCGAAGTCCTCCGCCCCCGCCGTGTGCCGGCGGATCGCCCGCGGATGCCGCACCTCGACCTCGTCGATGGTGCGGCCGTCGACCCAGCGCTCCAGTCCACGGCGGACGACCTCGACCTCGGGCAGCTCGGGCACGGCGGACTCCTCGGAACGACGACGGGTGGGAAGGAGGGGAAGAACGCGGGGAAGGACGTGGCGGAAGCACTTCGGCGCAAGGTTGCGGCGGAGGGGCTTCGGCGGGCGGGGAAAGACTTCTGACCCCGTCCGGGGCGACGCGTGGTCGCCCCGGACGGGGTCAGGAGAGGTGCTTCAGTGTGCCGACGACGAGCCGTCGTCGGCGGTGGGAGCCGATCCGTCCGGGCCCGGCGACGCCGCGTCGCCGGAGGCCGCCGTCTTGGCCGCCTCGTCCGCCGCGGCGCGAATGGCGCGCCACGCGGACTCCGCCGCCTGCTGCTCGGCTTCCTTCTTGCTGCGGCCGGTGCCGGTGCCGTACGAGACACCACCGACGCGGGCGGCAGCAGTAAAGGTCTTCTCGTGGTCCGGGCCGGTCTCGGTGACCAGGTACTCCGGGACGCCGAGACCCTCGGTCGCGGTGAGTTCCTGGAGGCTGGTCTTCCAGTCCAGGCCCGCGCCCAGGCTGGAGGACTTCTCGATGAGCGGGTCGAAGAGCCGGTGCACCAGCTCGGCGGCCGCGTCGAGACCCTGGTCGAGGTAGACCGCGCCGATCACCGCTTCGAGCGTGTCGGCGAGGATGGAGGCCTTGTCCCGGCCGCCCGTGCCCTCTTCGCCGCGTCCGAGGCGGATGAAGGCACCGAGGTCGAGGCCGCGCCCCACCTCGGCGAGCGCACGCGAGTTGACCACCGCGGCCCGCAACTTGGCCAACTGGCCTTCGGGCAGGTCGGGGTGGATGCGGTACAGCGTGTCCGTGACCACCAGGCCGAGCACCGAGTCCCCGAGGAACTCCAGCCGCTCGTTGGTGGGCAGACCGCCGTTCTCGTATGCGAACGAGCGGTGCGTCAGCGCACGCACCAGAAGGGCGGACTCGAGCTGGTACCCGAGCCGCCCTTCCAGAAGCGTGTGGGACGAGGCTGTGTCCGCCGGAGTCGTTTCCTCCCCGCGCTTGCGGGATGCCGAATGGGCGTCTTCCGCCTTCTTGGGGCTAGACACAGTGCCTGTCACCAGCCGCTCAGACCTCGAGGACCTGGCGCTTGTTGTAGGTGCCGCAAGCGGGGCACGCGATGTGCTGCTGCTTGGGCTCGTGGCAGCGCTCGCACGCCACCAGGGTGGGGACCGCAGCCTTCCACTGCGACCGGCGGTGGCGCGTGTTGCTGCGCGACATCTTCCGCTTCGGAACAGCCACGGCTACTTCTCCTGAGGTTCATCCCCGCCGTCGCGGGGTGCGTTGTCCTTCTCGCCGTCCTTGCTGGTTTCGGCGAGTCCCTGCAGTGCCGCCCAACGGATGTCGACGGCGTCGTGGTGGTGGTCCGGGTCGTCCGCGAGCCGCACTCCGCAATCGGAACACAGGCCCGGGCAGTCGTCCTGGCACACCGGCTGCATCGGCAGTGCGAGCACCACCGCATCGCGCAGCACGGGTTCGAGGTCGAACAGGTCGTCCTCGATGAAGAGGGTGTCCTCCTCATCCTCGGCGTCGTCGCCCGCGTCCTTGTCATGGACCCTGGCATCGGCGTCGGGGTAGGCGAACAACTCCTGGAAGTCGCTGTCGAGCTCTCGCTCCAGCGGCTCCAGACACCTTACGCACTCCCCCTTGACCGTTGCACGGGCGGTGCCCGTGACGAGCACCCCGTCCATGACCGATTCGAGGCGGAGGTCGAGCTCGATCGAGGCGCCCTCGGGCACACCGATGACCTCGTTGCCGAGGTCCCGGGGGGCCTCGACGGAGCGGGAGACCCTCTTGAGCGCACCGGGACGCCGGCCCAGCTCACGCGTATCGAACACGAGAGGGGCGCGGTGGTCGAGGCGGGCGTTGATGGCTTCCTGCTTTCTACGGGGTTTTCGCGCCGCCCGTGCTTCGCTGGGAAATCCGGGCAGCAGAGATCGCGGAAATACGCGCGACCGAAGAGCCAGGATACTGGAAGCGCCCCGATAGGCCCAATCCGCCCCCGCTCCCCCGGCCACACCCGGTCCGCGGGCGGGCCGGACACATATGGGCCGCACACCGGCCTCGTACGGGGACTTCGTACGGGGCGGCTCCGCACGAGCCACGCGCAGGCCGGGCCCGGGGGCCGTTCCGGCTGGGGACGGGCCGCGTGCCGATCGTCCGGCGGCCGCGTAGGTGGGGGCGAGGCACGGGTCACGCGCCGGGCGGCGGGGCGGCGGGGCGGCGGGGCGGCCACCGGGGGGCGGGAAGCGGGAGCCGAAGCCCCGGGATTCCGTATCCCGAGCACCACACCTACGCATACCCCCGTGATCCCGTACACCTAGGTGTATTGATCACGAGCGTTGTTAACAGCCGCTCGGCTTGATCAATGGCGAAGACCTCCGGTGTGGTGGAGGTGTCGAATCTGCACCGCACGGAGGTCTTCATGTCCCACCGTAATGCCCGGCTGACCGTCTTTGGCCGGCGGCTGCTGGTCGAACGCATCCGCTCCGGACGTCCCGTCGCTCATGTGGCTGCTGAGATGGGGGTGTCACGGCCCACGGCCCACAAGTGGATGCGACGGTGGCTGGCAGAAGGCGACGCCGGCCTGCAAGACCGCTCCAGTCGACCGCACAGGACCCCACACCGCACCGCGCCTGACGTCGAAGACCGCATCTGCACGCTGCGACAAACCCGCAAGCTGGGACCGGCCAGGATCGGCCCGATCCTGGGCCTGCCGGCCTCGACCGTGCATCGGGTCCTGACCCGCCGTGGCCTGCACCGGCTGGCCTGGCTGGACCGGCCGACCGGCGAGCCGATCCGCCGCTACGAACGAGCCCGGCCCGGCGAGATGGTCCACGTCGACATCAAGAAACTCGGCAACATCCCCGCCGGAGGCGGCTGGCGCACGGTCGGCAGGACTGCGGGCGCCCACAACAAGCAGGCCACCACCGACCAGCGCAAGAGCTCCAAGCCGGTGATCGGCTACAGCTATATCCACTCCGCCGTCGACGACCACTCGCGCCTGGCCTACAGCGAAGTCCTCCTCGACGAACGCAAGGAAACCGCGATCGCCTTCTGGCGCCGGGCCCAAGCCTTCTTCGCCTCGCACGGCATCACCGTCGAGCGCGTCCTGACCGACAACGGCTCCTGCTACAAGTCCAAGCTGTTCACCCGGACCCTCACCGCGGCCGGCATCGCCCACAAGCGCATCCGGCCCTACCGGCCGCAGACCAACGGCAAAGTGGAACGCTTCAACCGCACCCTGCTCGACGAATGGGCCTACAGCCGGCCCTACACCAGCAACACCGAACGCACCCAAGCCCTGACAGGCTTCCTCCACACCTACAACCACCACCGCAGCCACACCGCACTCGGCGGCAAGCCACCCATCAGCCGTGTGAACAACGCTCCAGGTCAATACACCTAGGGGGCGGGGGAACAGATCCCGTAGGGGACACGAGGCCCCCCTGCGGGGCCACAACCAGGCGGAAGGCGGGGGTTATTCCGGCGCGGGGGGGCGCAGCGGAGCGTGGGCGGGGCTGCTCCGGCGGCGGCGCGGCGAGGCGCGGGCAGAGTCGTTCCGGTGGTGGGCTACGGAGCTCGTTCCGGTGGTGGGCTACGGGTGGTTCCCTGGCCCGGCGCGGTACGGGGCCGCCGGGCCAGGGCCCGGTGGCGGGCCTCTCGCACCGACTCGCGGCCGGGCAAGCGCCGCCCGAACCACCTCCGGGCGCCCGGTCGAGCGCCGCCCGAACCACCTCCGGGCCCGGTCCAGGGCCACCAGCACCGCCGGCGACCAACCGAAGGCCACCCGCAGCGCCCGACACCCCCGCGGCCGGCCTCGCCGGGGAGATGCCTCCTACTGGCGGCCCTCTTCGTATTGGCGGAGTTGGTCGAGGTTGATCATGCTCGTGTCGAAGAGGCTGGTTTCGTCCAGGGCGGCGGGCTGGGCGGGCGTGTGCGGGGCGTGCTGGGGCTGCTGGGGGACCTGGGGCTGGAGGTAGGCGTTCGGGTCGTAGCCGGGCTGCTGGGGCTGCTGCTGCCAGTCGTAGGCGTACGGGTCCTGGTGCTGGGCGTACGCGGCGGCCTGCTGGGGCTGCTGGTAGCCGTAGACGTCCTGCTGGGGGTAGGCGGCCGGGTCGGTGTAGTAGCCCTGCTGCTGGGGCTGGACCGGCTGCTGGTGCTCCAGGGGCTGGTGCTCCAGGGGCTGGTCCTGCGGGACCACGGGCGTCTGCGGTTCGCGGTCGGCGCCGATGCCGGCCAGCTCGGCCAGGTACTCCGCGTCGGCCTGCGGCTGTGCGGTCTGCGGGTCGCCCTGGGCCGCCAGGTGCACGCCGAGTTCGTCGATCGCCCGGGCGCCCTGGAGCTTGTCGCGGCCCCGGCCGACCGCCTCCAGCGTCTTGGTCAGCACGGCCTGGAAGGCGCCGAACTTGGCGTCCACATAGGCGTCCGCGCGCTGCCTGAGGGTCTCCGGGTCGGCGCTGCGCTCGGGGGCCTCGGCGTCCTCGTAGCCCTGCTCGTCGAGTCCGGGGCCCCGGCCGAGCAGCTTCTCGCGGCCGCGGTCGACGGATCCGATGGTCTTGGTGAGGACGACCTCGAAGTTGGCGAGCTTGGAGTCGACGTAGTCGTCGGCCTCGGCGCGGATCTCGGCGGCCTCCTGGGTGGCCTCGGCGAGGATCCGGTCCGCCTCCTCCTGCGACTGCCGGGCGACCTCGGTGTCGGAGATCAGCGAACCGCGCTGGGCGTGCGCGGACTCGATGATCCGCTCCGCCTCGGCGCGCGCCTCCTCGACCATCTGCTCCCGGCCGCCGAGCAGCTCCTGTGCCTGGGCGAGCGATCCGGGCAGCGCGGCGCGCACCTCTTCCAGCATGGCGAGCAGCTCGGCGCGGTTGACCACGCACGAGGCCGACATGGGCATGGACCGGGCGCCGGCGACGGTCGCGACGATGTCGTCGAGCTTCTTCTGCACGTCCACCTAGGACTCGCCACTCTCTGAGGGTTGGAACGACGGAACGGGACGACTGTACGTCCACCGGCCCTCCGCCCGACACCAACTGACGGTACGTCAGAAAGTGCCCGCGGCGGGTGCGCCGGGGCGGTGATCAGCTCTTCTTGCGAAGCCGCTCGGTGAGCGCGTCGAGCACGAACGGCGGGACCAGGTGGGAGACGTCGCCACCCCAGGCGGCGACCTCCTTGACGAGGCTGGAGGAGAGGAAGCTGTAGGTGGGGTTGGTGGGGACGAACAGGGTCTCCACGCCGGAGAGGCCGTTGTTCATCTGGGCCATCTGCAGCTCGTAGTCGAAGTCGCTGACCGCGCGCAGGCCCTTGACGATCGCGGGGATGTCGCGCTGCTTGCAGAAGTCGACGAGCAGGCCGTGGAAGGACTCGACCTGGACGTTGCCGTACTCGGCGGTGGCCCGGCGGATCAGGTCGATCCGCTCGTCGACCGTGAACAGCCCCTGCTTGGACTGGTTGATCATCACGGCCACATGGACGACGTCGTACAGCTTGGAGGCACGGGCGATGATGTCCAGGTGCCCATTGGTGATGGGGTCGAACGACCCCGGACAGACGGCGCGGCGCAACGCGGGTTCCTCGCTCTCCGATGCGGTCATGACACGCTTGCTGACGTCGGTTCGGCGGACGTCGAAGCGGCGCGACCGTACCAAAGCGTCCCCTCGCCGTAACGACGGGCCTTGATCGCGGTGAAGCCGTCCGGCCACGGGAACGCGCCGCCTCTGGTGCTCCGTTCCACGGTGACGAGTGCATCGTCGGTCAGCCACCCCTGACCACGGAGTGTGAGCAGGATCTCGCACAGCTCTGCGTCGCTCACCGCGTACGGCGGGTCCAGGAAGACGATGTCGTAGGGCTCGCCGGGGGCCGGGGCGGCGGCGGTCTGTTCGGCCTTGCCGGGCCGCACCTCGACGCCCGGGAGGCCGACCGTGCGGACGTTGTCGCGGATGGTGCGGACGGCGCGGGCGTCGGCCTCCACCAGCAGGACGTGTGCCGCGCCGCGGGAGAGCGCCTCCAGGCCGACCGCGCCGGAACCGCCGTACAGATCGAGCACCCGGGCGCCGGTCAGCGGGCCGTCCAGCGACTCCCAGGTGGAGAACATGCCCTCGCGTGCCCGGTCGGAGGTCGGGCGGGTGCCGTTGCCGGGTGGTACGGCCAGGCGGCGGCCGCCGGCCGTACCGGCGATCACGCGGGTCATGGGCCCGTCCTTACGTCGTGCGGGGTGCAGGGGTGGTGGCGGAGCCGCGCGGGCTCCGTCCTCCACGATATTCCGTCGTCCGGCGGAGGGCGCCCGCCGGAGGCGTCCGGGCGGCACCCCGGTCCGTGATCGTTCTCACCCGGCCGCGGGCGGCGCACGGACGGCGCGGCCCGCCGTCCCGGCTCGCTCAGCCCTTGTCCAGATACTGCTCCCGTTCCTCGTCCAGCAGGGCGGACAGCGCGATCCGCAGCTCCGGGTAGCCGGTCAGCTCGGGGTCGTCGCCGACCAGCGCGGTGGCCTCCTCGCGGGCGGCGGCGATGATCTCCTCGTCGTCGATGACCGTGAGCATCCGCAGCGAGGAGCGGACGCCGGACTGGGCCTGGCCCAGGACGTCGCCCTCGCGCCGCTGTTCCAGGTCGATCCGGGAGAGCTCGAAACCGTCGAGGGTGCCGGCCACCGCGGCGAGCCGGGCCCGCGCCGGGCTGGCCTCGGGCATCTCGCTGACCAGCAGGCACAGGCCGGGCGCCGATCCACGGCCGACCCGGCCGCGCAGCTGGTGCAGCTGGGAGACGCCGAACCGGTCCGCGTCCATGATCACCATGACGGTGGCGTTGGGGACGTTCACCCCGACCTCGATGACCGTCGTCGCGACCAGCACGTCCAGCTCGCCGGCCGCGAACGAGCGCATCACCTCGTCCTTGTCGTCCGGCGCCATTCTGCCGTGCAGCACTGCCACCCGCAGGCCGGCGAGCGGGCCCTTGGTGAGCTGGTCGGCGATGTCGAGCACCGCGAGCGGCGGGCGCTTCTCGGCGATGTCCTCCGGCGAACTCGCCGCGGCCGCCGCGTCGTTGCCCCCGGACGCGCCCTTCTTCCCCGGCTTGGGCGCGTCCTCCTCGTCGCCGATCCGCGGGCAGACCACGTACGCCTGGTGCCCGGCCTCGACCTCTTCGCGGACCCGCTCCCACGTGCGCGCTAGGAAGTGCGGTTTGTCCTTCGCGGGCACCACGTGGCTGGCGATCGGCGAGCGTCCGGCGGGGAGTTGGTCGAGGACGGAGGTCTCCAGATCGCCGAAGACGGTCATCGCGACCGTCCGCGGGATCGGGGTCGCGGTCATCACCAACAGGTGCGGCGGCTGTTTGCCCTTGCCGCGCAGGGCGTCGCGCTGCTCGACGCCGAAGCGGTGCTGTTCGTCGACGACCACCAGCCCCAGGTCGTGGAACTGCACCTTGTCCTCGATCAGCGCATGCGTGCCGACGACGATGCCGGCCTCGCCGGTGACCAGGTCGAGCAGCGCCTGCCGGCGGGCCGCGGCGCCCATGGAGCCGGTCAACAGCACCACCTTGGTGCCCTGTTCGGCACCGCCGAGCATCCCGCCCTCGGCCAGCTCCCCCATCATCTCGGTGATCGAGCGGTGGTGCTGCTGGGCGAGCACCTCGGTGGGCGCCAGCATCGCGGCCTGGCCGCCGCTGTCGACGACTCCGAGCATGGCGCGCAGCGCGACCATGGTGTTGTGCGTGACGGTGAAGTGGTCGGTCACATAGGCGTGGGAGGGGTGCGCGACGCTGATGCACTGGACGGGCTTGCGGCCCACGTGCTCGATCGCGCGGATGGAGCGCCGGAAGCCCGGAGCGTCACCGGCCCCCTCCTCGGGCAGCGCGACATGGACGTCGTACCCGCCCGCCCCGGTGTCCTGCAGCTGGGCCGCGCCGCCCAGGGAGCGCACCAGCCAGGCGAGGTCGGCGGCCAGCGGGCCGGACGCGGCGCGGAACACGTCCCCGGCGCCGGAAGCCTCTCCCCCGGCGTCCAGCAGACCGCGCAGCACGGCCCGCCGGTCCTTGACGGGGGCGTTGCGGCAGGCGGCCGGCAGGCCGTCCTCGGGGAGGGACCGGCCCAGGCGGTACGGGTCGAGCGGTCGCTCCCCGCCGTCGTCGAGGTCCACCGGTGTGGCGGGCGCGATGGACCACTTGGGCCGGCCGTCGGCGCGCAGCAGGTCGGCCCGTAGCTCGCGGGTCGTCAGCACCCGCTCGCCCGTCTCGCGGGATCCGACGATCCACAGGTGCTCGTCGTCGCACTCGACGGTGGAGCCGTCCGACAGCACCAGTCGCCACACCTCGCGCTCGCCCTGCGGGAAGACGCCGTCCACCACGGCGCGCTCGCCGCTGGGCACCACCACTTCGGTGCCGACGGTCATCTCCCCCATGGGCCGGAAGCCGCTCGGGGTGAGCACCAGGGCGTCCAGCGGCTGGGCCTTGCCGGAGCCGACCTCGCCCTGGAGGAGGCGGTGCATGGGGTGTTCGGTCGCCAGGTCGTCGAAGATCTCCCGGCTGACCTTCTGCTGGCCTTCGGTGAGCGTGAACGGCAGCTCGGCGTCGAACGCGTCAAGGATGCCGTCCTTGACCAACTGCCGTGGCACGGCGGGTAGTTGGGTGTCGGTCAGGCGCCTGCGGGCCAGCGCGACCTGCATCACGAACGCCTCGTCCCACTTCAGCCGGTCCCGCGCACCGGCGATGTCGGCCTTGCTGTCGGGGCGGTGGATCTTCAGCAGCGCCTCGGTGAGCGGGACCAGCGACCGGCCCTCGCGCAGTGCCTCGGGAAGCGGGTCGACGGCGTCCTGGGCGCTGGGCAGCACCGCGTCGACCGCCTTGGTGATCTTCCAGGACGCCATCTGCTGGCAGGCCGGGTAGATCGGGATGAGCTGATTGGCGAAGGCGTCCACGGCGTCGCCGTCGGTGTCGCCGTCCAGGAGCGCGTATTCGGGGTGGGCGAGCTGGAGTTTGCGGTTGAAGACCGAGACCTTGCCGGCGAACATCGCGCGGCGCCCGGGCAGCAGTTCCTTGTGCGGCTTGTGGATGCCCTTGCCGAAGAAGACGAGCTGGAGCCGGCCGCTGCCGTCCGTGAGCGTCACTTCCAGGCGCTGTCCCCGGCCGGCGTTGAATTTGTGCACCCGGGCGTCGGCGACCCGGGCGACGACCGTGACGTGTTCGTCCAGCGGGAGGTCGGCGAGGCGGGTCAGCTCGCCGCGCTCGGCGTAGCGGCGCGGGTAGTGGTGCAGCAGGTCACCGACCGTGTGCAGGTCGAGATGCTCGGCCAGCACCTTCGCGGTGGTGCCGCCGAGGATTTTCTTCAGGGGTTCGTCGAGCGCAGCCACGCGTCTATTGCACACCACGCCTCTGACAATTGCGCCGGTCCCGGCCGCCGGGGCGCCGTCACTCCACGCCGATGAGCAGCGGGGCGGTGCGCTGGCCGCCGTCGTAGACGACCGTGTCGACGGCGAGATGCCGCTCGCGGACGTGCCGTTCCAGCCGCTCGGCGAGGGCGGCGGGCGCCCCCGCGCCGAGGACCAGGGTCACCATTTCCCCGCCCGCGGACAGCATCCGGTCCAGCACCGTCATGGCGGTGACGGTGAGGTCCGAGCCGATCACCGCGACGTCGCCGTCGATCAGCCCGAGGACGTCGCCGGCCTGGCAGACGCCCGCCATCGTCCACGACTGCCGTTCGGCGAGGGCGAGCTCGGCGTAGCGGGTGGCGCCGGCGGCGGAGGTCATGGCGACCGCGTCCTCGTCGAAGCTGCGGTCCGGCTCGTGCACGGCCAGCGCGGCGATGCCCTGGACGGCGGCGCGGGTGGGGATCACCGCGACCCGGACGCCTTCGGTGCGGGCCTGTTCGGCGGCGGCCGCGGCGGTGTGCCGGAGTTCGGGGTCGTTGGGCAGCAGCATGACCTCGCGGGCGTGGGCCTGCCGGATCGCCTGCACCAGTTCGCCGCTGGCCGGCGGCTCCCCGGGGCGTACGGTGACGGCCGTCGCACCGGCCCCGGTACACAGGTCGGCGAGCCCGGCGCCCGGCACCACCGCGACCACGGCCCGCGCTGCCAGGGCCGGCTCCTTGGTGCGGCCGGCGCCGCCGAAGTGCGTGATGCGGATCCGGTACGGGCGGCCGGCCTCGATGCCGGCCTCCACGGCGGCGCCCGCGTCGTCGACGTGGACGTGGACGTGCCACAGCCCGTCGCCGCCGACCACCACCAGGGAGTCGCCGAGCCCGTCGAGCCGGGTGCGCAGCCTTGCCACGGCCTCGTCCGACGCCTCCAGCAGGTAGATCACCTCGAAGGCGGGTCCACCGGGCTCTCCGCAGGCGTCGGCCGCCGTGTGGGCGGCGACGTCGCAGCCGGCGGCCTCGGGGAGCGGGGCGTCGGCCCGTACGGCGACGGGGGTGGCGGTGACCTCTCCGGAGAGCGCGTCGGCGAGCGCGCCCAGCAGCGCGACGAGCCCGCAGCCGCCGGCGTCCACGACGCCCGCCCTGCCGAGCACGGCCAACTGCCCGGGGGTCTCCTGCAGGGCCGTACGGGCGCCTTCGTGGGCGGCGCGGGCGACCGCGGCGGCGTCGCCGGCCTCGCCTGCGGCGCGTTCGGCGGCGGCGGTGGCGACGGTCAGGACGGTGCCCTCCACGGGGTGGGCGACGGCCTCGTACGTGGAGGCGGCGGCCCGGCGCAGGGCCCGGCGCAGCGCCTCGGCCGAGCGGTCACCGGTCGCGGTGTCCGTGCCGTCCGTCCCGCCGCCGGCCGCCAGGACGTCGGTCATCCCGCGCAGCAGCTGCGCCAGGATGGTGCCGGAGTTCCCGCGCGCTCCTATCAGGGCGCCGTGTGCCATCGCGCCGATCGCGTCGGCGAGGCCGGGGGCGGTGCCCGCGGAGGCATGGCCGTCGAAGGCGGCCTCGACCGCGCGCGCCGCGGATTCCAGCGTCAGATAGAGGTTGGTGCCGGTGTCGCCGTCGGCCACCGGGTAGACGTTGATCGCGTCGATCCGCTCGCGTTCCCGGCCGAGCGCCTCCAGCGCCAGCCCGCACCAGGAGCGGACCGCGGCGGCGTCGAGCGGGTACGGCACATCGTCCTCCTGGGTCACGGGCTGCACCGCACAGTAGCCGCGCCCCGGTGGGGAGGCCGGGGCGGGGGCCGGGAGGTGCGTGATAGTTTCGTTCTACGGGAGCGGTCGTTGTATGCTGCTCCGGTTGCCCGATGAGAATCGGGCCATTTCCTCTCCTGACGGTCGCCGGTCGGGCAATGCACTCGGCCCGTCGGGATTTCACCGTAAGTGCATCTGAAGTCTTTGGAGTGACCCGTGGCTGCCAACTGCGACGTCTGCGGCAAGGGGCCGGGCTTCGGCAAGAGTGTCTCGCACTCGCATCGCCGTACCAACCGTCGTTGGAACCCCAACATCCAGACGGTGCGTGCAGTGATCGGGCGCACGCCGAAGAAGCTGAACGCCTGCACCTCGTGCATCAAGGCTGGCAAGGTCTCGCGCTGACGCCTTAGTCGTAGCGCAGCCGGCCGGTTGCCTGGGAAGCCGGTCCACCCGTGGGGTGGACCGGCTTTTTGCCGTTCCGGTGCCGCCGCGGGCGGGCGGTTCACCCCCCGTCGCGCAGCCGCCAGCCGTGGTCGACCGGCCCGATGCCGGCGCCCAGCCGGAAGCCGGCCGCGATCGCGCCGGTGACGTAGTCCTTCGCCGCGGCGGCGGCCCGCGGGACGGGGTCGCCCTTGGCCAGCTGCGCGGCGAGCGCGCTGGCGAGGGTGCAGCCGGTGCCGTGGGTGTGCCGGTTGTCGTGGCGCGGGGCGCGCAGCCAGTGCTCCTCGGTGCCGTCGGTGAGCAGGTCGACGGCGCTGTCACCGGCACCGTCCGCGGCCGTGAGGTGGCCGCCCTTGATCAGCGCCCAGCGCGGCCCGAAGTCCAGGACGGCGGCGGCCGCCCGGCGCATGTCGGCCTCTCCGTGGACGGCAACGCCGGTGAGCTGGGCCACCTCGTCGAGGTTGGGGGTGGCGACGGTGGCCGTCGGCAGGAGTTTGGTGCGCACCGCGTCCAGGGCGCTCGCGGCGAGCAGTGCGTCACCGTGTTTGGAGACGCCCACGGGGTCGACGACGACCGGGACGTCCAGCGCGGCGAGCAGATCGGCGACGGTCTCGACGAGTTCCGCCGAGGAGAGCATGCCGGTCTTGACGGCCTGCACGCCGATGTCGTCGACGACGCTGCGGAACTGGGCGCGTACGGCCTCGGCGGGCAGGTCCCACGCGCCCTGCACGCCCAGGGAGTTCTGGGCGGTGACGGCAGTGAGCACGCTCATGCCGTGGGTGCCGAGCGCCAGCATCGTCTTCAGGTCGGCCTGGATGCCCGCGCCGCCGCCGGAGTCGGACCCGGCGACGGTCAGGACGCGTGGAGGTATGTGCATGCCGGCGAATCTACCCGCCACCAGGGGCTACTCGGCGTCGGCGTTGTCCCCGAAGTGGTCCCAGCCGGCCTTCGCCCAGGGGGCGCCGTCCACCGTCACCTGCGGCAGCGCGGAGGGGTTGAGGACCTCGCCGATGACCTTCCACCGGGCGGGCAGCTTCACGTCCGGCGGGAAGGTGGCCACGATCGCGTGGTCCTCGCCGCCGTTGAGCACCCACTGCATCGGGTCCACGCCGACCGCGGTGCCGATGTCGGACATCTGCGTGGGGATGTCGATCGCCGCGGACCGCAGGTCGATCCGGACCTTGCTGGCCTCCGCGATGTGCCCGAGGTCGGCGACGAGCCCGTCGCTGACGTCGGTCATGGCGGTGGCGCCGAGCCCGGCGGCCGCGGGACCGGCGTGGTACGGCGGTTCGGGACGGCGGTGCGCCTCCACGAAGGCGCGCGGCGAGCGGAAGCCGCGGGAGAGGACCGCGTGCCCGGCGGCGGACCAGCCGAGCCAGCCGGTCACCGCGACCACGTCGCCGGGCTGGGCGCCGGCCCGGGTGACCGGCTCCTGGTTGCGCAGGTCGCCGAGGGCGGTGATGGCGACGGTGATGGTGTCGCCGCGGACCACGTCCCCGCCGACGACGGCGGCGCCGGCCACCTGGCACTCGTCGCGCAGCCCGTCCATCAGCTCGGTCGGCCAGGTCGCGGGGAGTTCCGCGGGCACGACCAGGCCCAGCAGGATCGCGGTGGGCACCGCGCCCATCGCCGCGATGTCGGCGAGGTTCTGTGCGGCGGCCTTGCGGCCGACGTCGTAGGCGGTGGACCAGTCACGGCGGAAGTGCCGGCCCTCCAGGAGGATGTCGGTGCTGGCGACCACCCTCCGGTCCGGCGCGGTGACCACCGCGGCGTCGTCCCCCGGCCCGATCCGTACCGCCGGAGTGGACGTGAGCCGGGAGGTGAGCTCCCTGATCAGACCGAACTCCCCCAGCTCGCCCACGGTGCCCTTCATGCTGTTGCCCTTCTCATGTGTACGGACCGTTGTACGGACGGTCCGTACGTGGCTGACGGTTGCGCCGCACCTGCCGTGTTCACCGCGCGGGTCTCCCCGCTCCGCACGGTGACGCGGTACCGTGGCGTCCCTTCTTCCCCCATGATCCTCGTAGCCGCCCTGGAGGTTCCGTGGTACAGGCCTACATCCTGATCCAGACCGAGGTCGGCAAGGCCTCGGCCGTCGCGGAGGTGATCGCGAAGATCCCCGGTGTGCTGCAGGCCGAGGACGTCACCGGTCCCTACGACGTCATCGTGCGCGCACAGGCCGACACCGTCGATGAGCTGGGCCGCATGGTGGTGGCGAAGGTCCAGCAAGTGGAGGGCATCACGCGCACCCTCACCTGCCCGGTCGTTCATCTCTAGCTCCCCCGTATGCTCGGCCGGGTGATCTCTTCGCGTCGCCGGTGCCGCCCGATCCTGGCCCTTCCCCTGCTCACCGTGGCGTTCGCCGCGGTGAGCTGTTCGTCTTCCGAGGACGTGGCCGTCCCGTCCCCCCGGGGCGAGGCGGCGCGGCACTGCCGGGCACTCCACGAGGAACTGCCGCGGACCGTCGACGGACTGAAGCGGCGGACCGCCGAGCCCGTCTCCGACTTCACCGCCGTCTGGGGCGACCCCGCCGTGCAACTGCGCTGCGGGGTGCCGAAGCCGGACGTCCTGAGACACGGGAGTGAACATTACAACCCCAACCCGGAGGCGGCGGAAGTCAACGGCGTCCGGTGGCTCTTCGAGAAGCAGGACGACGGCTACCGCTTCACGACCGTGCTGCGCAAGGTGTACGTCGAGGTGACCGTGCCCGGGAAGTACGCCCCCGAGGTCAATGTGCTCCCCGACCTCGCGGGCGCGGTGAAGAAGACCGTCCCCGCGGGCATCTAGCCTCCTGGCGCGGGCCGGCCGCGGTGCTAGCGCAGGCCGGTCGAGCGCTGCAGCGCCGCCTCCAGGAGGCGGTCGATCAGCTCCGGGTAGCTCACTCCGCTCTCCTGCCACATCCGCGGGTACATCGAGATGGGCGTGAAGCCGGGGAGCGTGTTGATCTCGTTGATCACGAACTCGCCGTTGTCCTGCAGGAAGAAGTCCGCGCGGACCAGGCCCTCGCAGGACGCCGCCTCGAAGGCCGCGACGGCCAGTTCCTGGACCTTCGCGGTCTGCTCGGCGGTCAGCGGCGCCGGCACGATGCCGGCGGCCGAGTCGATGTACTTGGCCTCGAAGTCGTAGAAGTCGTGCGCGGTGACCGGCGGGATCTCGGCCGGCACGCTGGCCCGCGGCCCGTCCGCGAACTCCAGCACCCCGCACTCGATCTCGCGGCCGCTCAGCAGCGATTCCACGAGGATCTTGGGGTCGTGCCGGCGGGCCTCCTCGATGGCCTCGTCCAGGCCCTCCAGGCCGTCGACCTTGCTGATGCCCATGGACGAGCCGGCCCGGGCGGGCTTCACGAAGAGCGGCCAGCCGTGTTCGGCGGCGAAGTCCACGATCTTCTTGCGGGCCGCCGTGGGGTCCTTCTCCCACTCCCGGGGGCGGATGACCTCGTAGGGGCCGACCGGCAGCCCGAAGGAGGTGAACACCCGCTTCATGTAGTCCTTGTCCTGGCCGACCGCGGAGGCCAGCACGCCCGAGCCGACGTAGGGCACGCCGGAGAGCTCCAGGAGGCCCTGCAGGGTGCCGTCCTCGCCGTACGGGCCGTGCAGGACGGGGAAGACCACGTCGACCTCGCCGAGCGCCTTGGGCACCGAACCGGGCTCGGTGTAGACCACCTCGCGGTTGGACGGGTCGACGGGGAGCACCACTCCGCCCTCGGTGGACTCGGCGAGCTCGGCCACGCTGGGCAGCCGCCGGTCCGCGATGGCCATCCGCTCGGGGTCGTCGGCGGTGAGCGCCCAGCGGCCGTCGGTGGTGATGCCGATGGGCAGCACGTCGTACTTGTCGCGGTCGATGGCGCGCAGTACGGCTCCGGCGGTGACCACGGAGATGGCGTGCTCGGAGCTGCGCCCGCCGAACACGACGGCGACGCGGGGCTTGTGGGAGGAGGTCTGGCTGCTCATATCGCGTTGAGGGTACCTGCTGACCGGCGCGGCGTCAGTGCGGCGGCCGCCGTTGGTGGCGTGGCGCCGGCGCCCGCCGCGGACGGCCGGGTTTTCGTCCCGGTTCGGTGCCGTTTCCCGGTGCCGTTGTTCAGTGCCGCTCGGATTTGGCGCTGCGCGCCATCAGTTCCTTGAGGGCCACCAGGGGCGGCTTGCCGTCGTGGACGATGGACACGACCGTCTCGGTGAGCGGCATGTCGACGCCGTGCCTGCGGGCCAGATCCAGAACGGATTCGCAGGACTTGACGCCCTCGGCGGTCTGCTTGGTGACCGCGATGGTTTCCTGGAGCGTCATCCCGCGGCCGAGGTTGGTGCCGAAGGTGTTGTTGCGGGACAGCGGCGAGGAGCAGGTGGCGACGAGGTCGCCCATGCCGGCGAGGCCGGCGAAGGTGTGCGCGTCGGCGCCCATGGCGAGGCCGAGCCGGGTGGTCTCGGCGAGCCCGCGGGTGATCAGTGAGGCCTTGGCGTTGTCGCCCAGGCCCATGCCGGTGGCGATGCCGACCGCGAGGGCGATGACGTTCTTGACCGCGCCGCCCAGTTCGCAGCCCACCACGTCGGTGTTGGTGTACGGGCGGAAGTACGAGGTGTGGCAGGCGGTCTGCACCCGGCGGGCGACCGCCTCGTCGGCGCAGGCGACGACCGCGGCGGCGGGCTGCCGGGCCGCGACCTCCTTGGCGAGGTTGGGGCCGGTGAGCACCGCGACCCTCTCGGCGGGGGCCTTGGCGACCTCCTCGATGACCTCGCTCATCCGCTTGGCCGTGCCCAGTTCGACGCCCTTCATCAGGGAGACCAGGATCGTGTCGGCGGGCAGCAGGGGCGCCCATTCGGCGAGGTTTCCGCGCAGCGTCTGGGACGGCACGGCCAGGACGGTGAACTCCGCGTCGCGGGCCGCCCGTGCCGGGTCGGTGGTGGCCCGTACGGCCTCGGGGAGCTCGACGCCCGGCAGGTAGTCGGGGTTCGTACGGCCGTTGTTGATGGCGTCGACCAGGGCCGCGCGGCGTCCCCACAGGGTCACCTCGCATCCCGCGTCGGCGAGCACCATCGCGAATGCGGTGCCCCAGGACCCCGTGCCGTAGACGGCGCAGCGCGTCACTTGCCTTCATCCTCCTGTGCCTGCTGGGTGCTTCGGGCCTGCTGCGGGGCGATCGCGCCTTCGGTGGCGGGGGCCGGCTCAGCGGCGGCCTTGGCGGCCTCGCGGGCGGCCCGGCGTTCCTGGGCGATGGCCTTGCGCCAGTCGTACGGTGCGGCCGGTGCGGGCTCGCCGCGCAGCTGGGCCAGCTGCTCGGTGATCGCGCTCATGATGAGGTCGGTGACGGCGCGCAGCACCTCGGCGGTGGGTTCCTGGTCGTAGTAGGCGCTCAGGTCGACCGGCGGCCCCGCCTTGACCCGCAGCGTCTTGCGCGGGAGGAGCTGGAGCTTCTTCTCCTTGGCGTACGGCGGCATCGCGTCGTTGGCGCCCCACTGGGCGACCGGGATGACCGGGGCCTTGGTCAGCAGCGCCACCCGCGCGGCTCCGGTCTTGCCCTGCATCGGCCAGAGCTCGGGGTCCCGGGTGAGGGTGCCCTCGGGGTAGAAGGCGACGCATTCGCCCTTGTGGATGGCGGTGACGGCGGCGCGGAACGCGTTGGCGGCGTCGGTGGTTTCCCGGTAGACCGGGATCTGTCCGGTGCCGCGCATCATCAGGCCGACAAAGCCGCTCTTGAAGAGTCCGGCCTTGGCGAGGAATCGGGGGACCCGACCGGTGTTGTACTGATAGTGCGCATAGGAGAGCGGGTCGAGATAGGAGTTGTGGTTGACCGCGGTGATAAATCCACCGTCGGCCGGAATGTGCTCCATTCCCTGCCAGTCCCGCTTGAACAGAACCAAGAGCGGCGGTTTGCAGATGACCGCGGCCAAGCGGTACCAGAAGCCGATTCTGCGGCGGGACACTGGGACACCCTCCTTGTGGGACCTGCGTAGCTGCTACGGGCCGGCAGCCGCACAAGTGTCGCCCCAGGTACCCGCTATGTCGAGGACACCGTAACCCCGGCGCTCCCCCGGGGCGTCGGCGGCGGGTGAGAATGGCGCGGATGCGAAGAGACGGAGCGGACGGCGAGGCAGCGGCGGCCTGGAGCCTGGTGGTGCCGCTGAAACCGCTGGTGCGGGCCAAGAGCAGGCTTGCCCGGGCCGCCGGGGAGGAGTTCCGGCCGCGGCTGGCCCTGGCCTTCGCCCTGGACACCGTGGCAGCCGCGCTGGCCTGCGGTGATGTGCACGATGTGGTGGTTGTCACGGACGACCGGTCGGCCGCGGAGCGGCTCGCGGCGCTGGGGGCGCGGATCGTGCCCGACACTCCGGCGGGCGGGCTGAACGCGGCGCTGGCGCACGGCGCGGCGGCGGTCCGGGAGGGTCGTCCGGGCGCGCCGGTGGCCGCGCTGAACGCGGATCTGCCCGCACTGCGCCCGGCCGAGCTGGCGCGGGTGCTCCATTCCGCCGCGGTATTTCCCCGTGCATTTCTCGCGGATGCGGCGCATTTCGGGACAACACTTCTGACCGCGAGTTCCGGGGTGGAATTGGCACCGGCATTCGGGGGCGCCTCGCGGGCCCGTCATCTGGCGTCGGGCGCGCGAGAGATCACCGCACCGGACGTGCCGTCGGTGCGCCGGGACGTGGACACCGGCGAGGATCTGCTGGCCGCGCTGGCGCTGGGCGTGGGCCCGCACACGGCGCGGCAGGCGCCGCTGGTGGCGCGGACGGCCGCGGGGGCGGGCGGCGCCGGGGCGGCCGTGGACCCGTCCGGGCCGGTGCCGCCGCAGGTCAGAGCGTCTGGAGCGTGATCAGGTCGATGTGCCGGGCGTCGTCTTCGCCGGTGACCTCGATGCGCACCCGCTGACCGGGCCGGAGCAGCAGCAGCCCGCCGGCGTCGAAGGCGGCCGCGTCGAAGGGCAGCGGGGTGCCGTCGTCGAGCAGCACGCTGCCGGAGCGGGTCTGGGGGTCGTACGTGTACGCGGTGGCCTGCATGGAAGAGAGCCTAGACGGCGGCCGGGGCCCACAAGCACCGCGGGCCGGGCTCCCCGGAGGGAGACCGGCCCGACGCATGGCGTCGCCGCTGCTGTGGTCACCGCTTGCGGGCGGTGGTCTTCTTCGCGGTGGTCTTGCGCGCGGTGGCCTTCTTGGCGGGAGCCTTCTTCGCCGTCGCCTTCTTCGCGGGCGCGGTCTTCTTGGCCGTCGCCTTCTTCGCGGTGGTCTTCTTGGCCGGGGTCGCCTTCTTGGCGGCGGCCTTGGCGGGGGCCTTCTTCGCCGCCGTCTTCTTGGCGGTGACCTTCTTCGCGGTGGTGGCCTTCTTCGCCGCGGCCTTCTTCGCCGGAGCCGCCTTCTTCGCCGCGGCCTTCTTGGCGGTGGCCTTCTTCGCGGCGGCCTTCTTGATGGCCGCGCCACCGGTGAGGCTGCCCTTGGGGGCCTTCTTGACGGAGACCTCGCCGCCCTTGGGGAGCTTCTTCGAGCCGCTCACCAGGTCCTTGAAGCCCTGACCGGCGCGGAAGCGCGGCACCGAGGTCTTCTTGACCCGCACCCGCTCACCCGTCTGCGGGTTGCGGGCGTAACGGGCCGGGCGGTCGACCTTCTCGAACGAGCCGAATCCGGTGACCGAAACGCGGTCGCCGGAGACCACTGCACGGACGATCGCGTCGAGTACGGCGTCGACCGCGTCCGCGGCGTTCTGGCGGCCGCCGAGCTTGTCGGCAATGGCTTCTACGAGCTGCGCCTTGTTCACGTCTTCCCCTTCGGAGACATTGCTGGAAGGAAAGTTTCCAAGCTTTTTCGCACGTTAGGCAGATATATACCGCAAATCAAACACGAAACGGGCTAATCACCCTTGTGCCGCAACGAACTCGACCTTCACGGACTTCCGTCGGCATGCACATCTTCGGGATAACGACCTTCGTCGAGGTCTTCCATGAACCACTCCAGACGCCGTGCCGCGTCCGCAAGATCGTGTTTAGCCGCGGCCGTGATGACGAGCAGCTTCCGGGTCAGCGCCATCCGTACGCCCTCCGGGACTTGCAGTGTCCGCACTCTTGCGTGTGCGCCCTTGAGTCGGTCGGCGACGACGCCGTAGAGCTGGAGTTGGTCGTCGCGTTCCATGCGCTAATTGTGCCATCTGCGGCGAGTTGTCGCTTCACGGGGCCTCAACAGGCGTCTCCACAAGCCGATGCGCCCCCTGCCAACTGCACAGGGGGCGCATCGTACGCAATAACGCTTTGAGCCAAAAACCCGAGGTCAGACCTCGATCGTACGCGGCTTGAACGACGGGCGATTCGCCTCGTACGCCACGATTGATGACTCCTCCCGAAGGGTGAGGCTGATGTCGTCCAGCCCCTCCAGCAGACGCCAACGGGCGTTCTCGTCCAGCTCGAAGTCCGCGCTGATGCCCTCCGCCCGGACCTGCCGGTCCACGAGGTCGACGGTCACCTCGGCGGCCGGGTCGGCCTCCACCAGCTTCTGCAGCCGGTCCACCGTCTCCTGCGGCAGGACGACCGTCAGCAGGCCGTTCTTGAGGGAGTTGCCGCGGAAGATGTCCGCGAACCGCGAGGAGATGACGGCCTTGAAGCCGTAGTTCTGCAGCGCCCAGACGGCGTGCTCACGCGAGGAACCGGTGCCGAAGTCGGGGCCGGCGACCAGCACCGTGGCGCCTTTGTACTGCGGCTTGTTGAGGACGAACTCGGGGTCCTTGCGCCAGGCCTCGAACAGCCCGTCCTCGAAGCCGTCGCGGGTGACCTTCTTCAGCCAGTGGGCCGGGATGATCTGGTCGGTGTCGACGTTGCTGCGGCGCAGCGGGACGGCCCGGCCGGTGTGGGTGGTGAAAGCTTCCATGGTTCAGACTCCCGCGGGCGTGGCGACGTCGGACAGGTCGGCCGGTGAGGCCAGATGGCCGAGAACCGCCGTTGCGGCGGCCACCTGCGGCGAGACCAGGTGCGTACGACCGCCCTTGCCCTGGCGGCCCTCGAAGTTGCGGTTGGAGGTGGACGCCGAGCGCTCACCGGGCGCCAGCTGGTCGGGGTTCATGCCCAGGCACATCGAGCAGCCCGCGTGCCGCCATTCGGCGCCGGCCGCGGTGAAGACCTTGTCCAGCCCCTCGGCGACCGCCTCCAGGGAGACCCGGACCGAGCCGGGAACGATCAGCATCCGTACGCCGTCGGCGACCTTGCGGCCCTCCAGGATCGACGCCGCGGAGCGCAGGTCCTCGATGCGGCCGTTGGTGCAGGAACCTACGAAGACGGTGTCCACGGTGATCTCGCGCAGCGGCTGACCCGCCGTCAACCCCATGTACTCCAGGGCCTTTTCGGCGGCCAGTCGCTCCGAGGCGTCCTCGTACGAAGCCGGGTCGGGGACGCGCGCCGAAAGCGGGGCGCCCTGGCCCGGGTTGGTGCCCCAGGTGACGAACGGCGCCAGCTCGGCGGCGTCGATGTGCACCTCGGCGTCGAAGACCGCGTCGTCGTCGGTGCGCAGCGTCTTCCAGTACTCGACCGCGGCGTCCCAGTCCGCGCCCTGGGGGGCGTGGTCGCGGCCCTGGAGGTAGTCGAAGGTGGTCCGGTCCGGGGCGATCATGCCGGCCCGGGCGCCCGCCTCGATCGACATGTTGCAGATGGTCATCCGGGCCTCCATCGAGAGCTTCTCGATGGCCGGGCCGCGGTATTCGATGACGTATCCCTGGCCGCCGCCGGTGCCGATCCGGGCGATGATCGCCAGGATCAGGTCCTTGGCGGTCACGCCCTCCGGCAGCTCGCCGTCGACGGTGATCGCCATCGTCTTGAACGGGGCCAGCGGCAGCGTCTGGGTGGCCAGCACGTGCTCGACCTGGCTGGTGCCGATACCGAACGCCAGCGCGCCGAAGGCGCCGTGGGTGGACGTGTGGCTGTCACCGCAGACCACGGTGGTACCCGGCTGGGTCAGTCCCAGCTGGGGGCCCACGACGTGGACGACACCCTGCTCGACGTCGCCGAGCGGGTGCAGCCGGACGCCGAACTCGGCGCAGTTCTTCCGCAGCGTCTCCAGCTGGGTGCGCGAGACCGGGTCGGCGATCGGCTTGTCGATGTCGAGGGTCGGGGTGTTGTGATCCTCGGTGGCGATGGTCAGGTCCGTCCGGCGCACCTGGCGGCCGGCCTTGCGGAGGCCGTCGAACGCCTGCGGGCTGGTGACCTCGTGCAGCAGGTGCAGATCAATGAAGAGGAGGTCGGGCTCGCCTTCCGCGCGCCGGACGACGTGGTCGTCCCAGACCTTCTCCGCGAGTGTCCGTCCCATCGCTTTCCCTCCGGCCGGCCGCTGTGCCGGCCTTGCTCGTCCATGCGCGATCGCCCGCAGAACTCCCCCTGCCGGGCCTTACGCCGGGCCCTGGTCGAGGGCCCACACCTACAGACTGACGACTTCCCTGGAAAATTGAACTTGCGTTTCACACTGTGAGACGTGAGTATCGTTGCATGGACAACTCTAGCGGCGTCGGCGTTCTCGACAAGGCAGCTCTGGTTTTGAGTGCCCTGGAGTCCGGTCCGGCCACCCTCGCCGGGCTGGTCGCGGCGACAGGGCTTGCACGACCCACGGCCCACCGGCTGGCCGTGGCACTGGAACACCACCGGATGGTGGCGAGGGACATGCAGGGCCGGTTCATCCTGGGCCCACGGCTCTCCGAGCTGGCCGCGGCGGCCGGCGAGGACCGCCTGCTGGCCACGGCCGGACCGGTACTGACCCACCTGCGCGATGTGACGGGCGAGAGCGCCCAGCTCTATCGCCGGCAGGGCGACATGCGAATCTGCGTGGCGGCGGCCGAGCGGCTGTCCGGACTGCGGGACACCGTCCCGGTCGGCTCCACGCTCCCGATGAAGGCCGGCTCGGCCGCGCAGATCCTGATGGCCTGGGAGGAGCCCGAGCGGCTGCACCGCGGCCTCCAGGGCGCCCGCTTCACGGCGACGGCCCTGTCGGGCGTACGGCGCCGCGGCTGGGCCCAGTCGATCGGCGAGCGGGAGCCCGGCGTGGCCTCGGTCTCCGCGCCCGTACGCGGCCCCTCGAACCGCGTGGTGGCCGCCGTCTCGGTCTCCGGACCGATCGAGCGGCTGACCCGCCACCCGGGCCGGATGCACGCCCAGGCGGTCATCGACGCGGCCGCCCGGCTCTCCGAGGGCCTGCGCCGCAACGGCTGAGCGACCCGGCCGGCCCCGGCCCCAACCACGCGGCCCGGCCCCGCTCCCGTACGGCGAGCTCCGTCCGGGACCGGGGCCGGGCGGCCGCGCCCCGGTTCAGGCCGCCAGCCGCTCGGCCGCCCGCTCCCCGCGGCGGGCGACCGGCACCACCCCGCGGGCCGCCCCCAGCCCGTAGGGCGGCATGTTCGCGTAGACGTTCTCGTACGAGCCCGCCGGGACGGCGTAGGTCTCGTGCCAGATGCCGACGCGCCCCCGCCCCGCCCGTGCCCGCCGGTTGAAGGCGGCCCAGGCCGGGCGGTGCGCACCGCCCTGGTCGCTCGCGTAGGCCAGCAGCTTCTCCTTCGACTCCCAGTACTGCAGGACCGCGACGTTCCGCAGTCCGGGCAGGAAGCGGTAGCCGAGCATGCCCCGCTCCGGGTCACGCGCCAGCTCCTTGAGCATGGGCGTCATCGCCCGGAGCACGGGCAGCCAACTGCGCACCGCCCGCCAGTCGTTGATCCGCACCCCGACGAGGAAGACCACCACCTCCCCGGTACCGTCCGCCGTCATCCGTCCCTGCACCGGCTTGCCGCTCATCACAGCCCCCTTGGTCACACCATGACGCTGGATAGCGTCGCTATCCATAATTGGATAGTGCCACTCCCCAAGAGGGAGTGCAAGTGGTAGGCGACCGGCGCAGCCCGGGAGCGCGGGAGCGCAGCGGGGTGGGCGCCGCGACGATGTCGAGACCTCAAGGCCTCAAGGCGTCCAACAGGCGCTTCGGAACGGGCCGTTGAGCCACCGGCACAGCGAGAAGGCCCCCCGCATGATGCGGAGGGCCTTCCCTCTTACGTACCCCCGACCGGATTCGAACCGGCGCTACCGCCTTGAGAGGGCGGCGTGCTAGGCCGCTACACAACGGGGGCAAGATTTCCTGCAGTTGAGCCTGTCATGAGGACACGCTGCGCTGGGCTACCAGGACTCGAACCTAGACTAAATGAACCAGAATCACTCGTGCTGCCAATTACACCATAGCCCATGGTGGTTTAGACCAGTACCCCCGACCGGATTCGAACCGGCGCTACCGCCTTGAGAGGGCGGCGTGCTAGGCCGCTACACAACGGGGGCCCTAGCGATCCCATCCGGCCGGAGCCGGATGTTGTCACCGCAATACCATCGGGAGCGACCCTGATGATCTACGGGATGGATCCGTACCCCCGACCGGATTCGAACCGGCGCTACTGCCTTGAGAGGGCAGCGTGCTAGGCCGCTACACAACGGGGGCTTTGCAGATGAGCTCTGCGAGCTGGCCTACCAGGACTCGAACCTAGACTAACTGAACCAGAATCAGTCGTGCTGCCAATTACACCATAGGCCATCAAAACGCAACCCCCTGCGGGGGTGGTATTTGACTTACGCTTCCCGGCCGGGCCTCTCGGCCCTCTCGGGCGGCGCAGGAAGAACATTACCTGATCGTGGACGGGGCTCCAAAACCGATAACTCCGTGCAGCAGCTCGGGCAGCTCCGCCAGGCTCGCGATCCGCCGCACCCCGGCCGGCAGCTCCCCGCCGGCGCCCGTGCGGTCCAGCCAGACGGCGCCCAGCCCGGCGTCCCGGGCGCCGAGCGCATCGATGTCGAGCCGGTCGCCGACGTAGACCACCTCTTCGGGCCCGAGGCCCAGCGCGGCACAGGCGCCGTGGAAGGCCTCCGCCGCGGGCTTGGCATGCCCCAGCTCGTCCGCGCACAGCACCGCCTCGAAGTGGGTGCGGATGCCCAGCGTGGCCAGCTTGCGCTCCTGGTTGGCGACGGAGGAGTTCGACAGCACGGCCTGCCGCACCAGGGGCGCCAGCGCCGTCAGCGCGGGCTCGGAGTCCGGGAAGAGCGCCCAGGACGCCTCGTAGTGCGCGATGTACCGCGCGAACCAGGCGTCCGCCTCCTCGTCGCTCAGCGCCACGCCCAGGAACGTCCGGGCGCGCTCCCTGCGGTGGTCGAGGAATCCCAGCTCACCGGCGAGGAAGCGGGCGAACTCGGTCTCCATCGCCGCGCGCCAGCGCGTCAGCGCCGCCTCCTCCCCGCCGTAGGCGGCCAGCAGTCCTTCGGCGCGCAGGTGCCGCAGCGCACCGGCGCGGTCCGACCCGGTGTAGTCGAAGAGGGTGTCGTCGATGTCCCACAGGACGGCGCGGAGGGGCATGAGGGCAATCTAACGCTCCTGGGCGGTGCCGGGAGGAGATATGCCGAGGGCCCGGAAGCCGGTGCGGCTTCCGGGCCCTCGGGCGCCCGTCGTGGGTCAGCCGGCGAGCTTGGCCAGCGCGGCGTCGATGCGGGCGAGGGTGCGCTCCTTGCCGAGGACTTCGAGGGACTCGAAGAGCGGCAGGCCGACCGTGCGGCCGGTGACGGCCACCCGGACGGGGGCCTGGGCCTTGCCGAGCTTGAGGCCGTGCTCCTCGCCGGCGGCCAGGACGGCCTCCTTGAGGGGCTCGGGGCCGGCGTTCCAGTCGGCGGCGGCGAGCTTGGCCCGGGCGGTGGTGAGCAGGGCGACCGGGTCGCCCTTCATCGCCTTGGTCCAGGACGCCTCGTCCTCCACCGGCTCCTTGCGGAACAGGAAGTCGACGTTGGCGGTGATGTCGGACAGGACGGTGAGGCGGGTCTGGGCGTGCGGGGCGATCGCGCGCCAGGCGGCCTCGTCGAAGTCCTCCGGCTCCCAGTTGGCGAACGGGGCCGCCAGCCAGGGCTCGCACCGCTTGATGAAGTCCTCGACGTCCAGCTGCCGGATGTGGTCGGCGTTGATCGCCTCGGCCTTCTTCAGGTCGAAGCGGGCCGGGTTGGCGTTGACGTCCGCGATGTCGAACTTCTCGATCAGCTCGGGCACCGAGAAGATGTCCTGGTCGGCGGAGAACGACCAGCCGAGCAGCGCGAGGTAGTTGAGCAGGCCCTCGGGCAGGAAGCCGCGCTCGCGGTAGAGGTTGAGCGAGGCCTGCGGGTCGCGCTTGGAGAGCTTCTTGTTGCCCTCGCCCATGACGTACGGCAGGTGGCCGAACTCGGGGATCGACGAGGCGATGCCCAGCTCGATCAGCGCCTTGTACAGGGCGATCTGGCGGGGGGTGGAGGAGAGCAGGTCCTCGCCGCGCAGGACGTGGGTGATGCCCATCAGGGCGTCGTCGACCGGGTTGACGAGGGTGTAGAGCGGCGCGCCGTTGGCCCGGACGATGCCGTAGTCCGGGACGTTGTCCGGGGTGAAGGTCAGCTCGCCGCGGACCAGGTCGGTGAAGGTGATCGGCTCGTCGGGCATCCGGAAGCGGACGATCGAGCTGCGGCCCTCGGCCTCGTACGCGGCCTTCTGCTCGGCGGTCAGCTCGCGGCAGGTGCCGTCGTAACCGGAGGGCCGGCCGGCCTTGCGGGCGGCCTCGCGGCGCTCGTCGAGCTCCTCGGTGGTGCAGTAGCAGGGGTACGCGTGGCCGGCGGCGAGCAGCTTCTCGGCGATGTCCTTGTAGCGGTCCATCCGCTGGGACTGGCGGTACGGCGCGTGCGGGCCGCCGACCTCGGGGCCCTCGTCCCAGTCGAAGCCGAGCCAGTGGAAGGAGTCCAGCAGCTGGTTGTAGGACTCCTCGGAGTCGCGGGCCGCGTCGGTGTCCTCGATCCGGAAGACCAGGGTGCCCTTGTGGTGCCGCGCGTAGGCCCAGTTGAACAGGGCGGTGCGGATCAGGCCGACATGGGGGTTACCGGTCGGGGAGGGACAGAAACGGACGCGGACGGGGGTCGCGTTAGCCACGCTTGATCACCTTGTTGGTGAGAGTGCCGATGCCTTCGATGGTGACGGCGACCTCGTCGCCGACGTTGAGGGGGCCGACCCCGGCCGGGGTGCCCGTGAGGATGACGTCGCCGGGGAGCAGGGTCATGGCCTCGGTGATGTGCACGATCAGGTCCTCGATCGGGCGGATCATGTCGCTGGTGCGGCCGAGCTGGCGCTGTTCGCCGTTGACCGTGCACTGGATCGCGAGGCCCGCGGCGACGTCGGCGGGGTCCAGCCCGGTCTCGACCCAGGGACCGAGCGGGCAGGAGCTGTCGAAGCCCTTGGCCCGGGCCCACTGCTTCTCGCGCTGCTGGACGTCGCGCGCGGTGACGTCGTTGGCGCAGGTGTAGCCGAGGATGACGTCCTTGGCGCGTTCGCGGGGCACCTCGCGGCACATCCGCCCGATGACGACGGCGAGCTCCGCCTCGTGGTGCACCTCCTGGGAGAAGGAGGGGTAGGCGATGGGGTCACCGGGGCCGATCACCGAGGTGGACGGCTTGAAGAAGGTGACCGGCACGTCCGGGACGGCGTTGCCCAGCTCGGCGGCGTGTTCGGCGTAGTTGCGGCCCACGCAGACGACCTTGTTGGGCAGGACGGGAGGCAGCAGCCGGACCTTGTCGAGGGGAACCTTCTGGCCCGAGCGCTCGAATTCCGCGAAGGGATGACCCTTGATGACGTCGAGTTCGTCGCCTTCGAGGACGCCGAAGCCGACGTTGCCGTCGATGGAGAATCTGGCGATGCGCACGGGTGCCGCTGCCCCTCAGTGATCATTGACCGGAGTTGACACTCCAGGCTATCGCCCCTTTTTGGGCGCGCGCTCACCTATGGGCGCCGAGGCGGTCCGCGGCCGCTGCCCCTTGGCCGCGTGGTTACGCGGTGACGGCCTGCTCGGGGGCGTCCATCAGGACGGTGCGCCGGGGGTTGGCGGTCTGTGTGGGGAGATCGACGGTGTGCTCCGGAGCCTCGGGGAGGGTGGTGCCGAGCTCGTCGGCGTCCTTGAGGTGGGCCAGGGTGGTGCGCCGCGGGTTGGCTATGTTGCGGAACATCATCGTCGTCTTCACTTCGGTATGCCTCGTGTGGTCGAAAGGTGGTGATCGGCCGGTGGAAAAGCCGTTGCGGAAACCTGTCTTGTCGGTTCCGGCAACTGTGTAAAGCGTCAGGCTATGCGCGCTATTCCCTCCGAAGCGCTGGGGAACTCAACGATCTTCCTGTGAGTTTGCTCACGAGCCGTGCGACAAAAGCCGCATTTCCCATGATCAACATCCCTGGGCGAATCGGACAATGACGGATTGAAGCGCACGTTCCGCTCCCGATCACCGCACCTGGGACAGCCGGCAGAGGCGTGCGACTCGCGGGCAAACGTCCGATATCTCCAGCGGCTTCTTCTACAACTCGTGACGTGGTCCGTACATTGCGTCATCCACGTCACAGCCACCCGCTCCGCTCTTGTTGGAGATCCGGCACTGTGCTGGAATTCCACGGACCGCCGCACGTTTCAGCCGGCGCGCAGGGCGCAAGGTGGCGCCGCGCGGTGGTGCCGCTCTCTCGGCCAGAGGGGGCAGCCCGCCGGTCATTTCACGACCGCCCATGGGGGATTCACGGTCCCCTATACGACTCGACACCGTCCCGCCGAGGTGGGACGCCTGGTCCAGAGGTTGCGACGCTAGTGCAGGGACGTTTCAAGAGGGATGGCAGCGCTGCGGCGGAACCGGAGCTGCGCGGCGGAACCGACCGCGCCTCCTCGCCCCAGCGCGACCGCAACAACCCGGCGGGCGGCCTGACGCCGTCCGACCGCGGCGGCCAGGCGCCGGGCGGTGACGCCACGGACACCGGTGCGCCCAAGGCCGCGACCGGCCCCGGTTCGCGAATAGCGCTGCGCAACTGGCGCATCAGCACCCGACTGGTCTCTCTGCTCGCGCTGCCCGTGGTCGCCGCCACCACGCTCGGCGGCATGCGCATCGCCACGCAGCTGGAGAACATCGACCAGCTCGACAAGATGCAGATGCTCACCGAGATGACCCGGCAGGCGACCGAGCTCGCCGACGCGCTGCAGGTCGAGCGGGACAAGTCGGCCGGTCCGCTGGCCGGCAGCGGCAACGCCAAGGACGACGCGAACGTCGTCGCCCCCCGTGAGGCGACCGACCGCGCCAAGCTGTCCTTCAACCAGGCCACCGGCGACATCCAGGGCCAGGACGCCACGATGGCCGGCGTCCGGGCGACCATCCTGGAGATCGGCCGCCAGCTCAACACCCTCAACGAGATCCGCGCCAACGCCTACAAGGACGACGGCAACACCGCGCGGACCGTCACCAGCTACAACCAGCTGATCAACTCGCTGCTGTCGCTCTCCCAGGACATGGCGCAGGCGACCAGCAACCCGGACATGATCCGCAGTACCCGTGCGCTGGCGGCGTTCTCGTCGGCCAAGGAGTACGCGTCGATCCAGCGAGCCCTGATCAGTGCCGGTCTCGCCCACAAGGGCGGCCCGGAGCTGTCCGCCAACGACCGCCAGGCCGGTCACAACGCCGAGATCAGCGAGAAGGCCGCCCGGGACCGGTTCTCGCAGATCTACGCCAACAACGCCGGCGCGCTCACCCGCGGCCTGGACGGCAACAACGACGAGATCAAGGCGGCGTCCGCCTTCTCGCACCGCGCCTTCGCCAGCGCCTCCGGCATCCGCAGCCAGGACTACCGCTACCTCGACTGGTACGACTCCGACACCGTCAAGATCGATGAGATGTCGCGGATCGAGACCACGCTGCTGTCGGAGATGGAGCAGAAGTCCCGCGAGGCCCGCGACGAGGCCACGCAGGACGCCCTCATCAACGGTGCGCTGATCCTGCTCGTCCTCGGCGTCTCGCTGGTCGGCGCGTTCGTCGTGGCCCGCTCCATGGTCCGCTCGCTGCGCCGGCTGCAGGACACCGCGCAGAAGGTCGCCCAGGACCGGCTGCCCGAGCTGGTCAAGCAGCTGTCCGAGTCCGACCCGCAGGACGTGGACACCTCCGTCGAGTCGGTCGGTGTGCACAGCCGGGACGAGATCGGCCGGGTGGCCGCGGCCTTCGACGACGTGCACCGCGAGGCGGTCCGCCTCGCCTCCGAGCAGGCGCTGCTGCGGGGCAACGTCAACGCGATGTTCACCAACCTCTCGCGCCGCTCCCAGGGTCTGATCCAGCGTCAGCTCTCGTTGATCTCCGAACTGGAGTCCCGCGAGGCCGACCCGGACCAGCTCTCCTCGCTCTTCAAGCTCGACCACCTCGCGACCCGTATGCGCCGTAACGGCGAGAACCTCCTCGTCCTCGCGGGCGAGGAGCCGGGCCGCCGGTGGACCCGCCCGGTGCCGCTGGTCGACGTGCTCCGTGCCGCCGCCTCCGAGGTGGAGCAGTACGAGCGCATCGAGCTCAACGCCGTCCCGCAGACCGAGGTCGCCGGCCGGGTCGTCAACGACCTCGTGCACCTGCTCGCCGAGCTGCTGGAGAACGCCACCTCGTTCTCCTCCCCGCAGACCAAGGTCAAGGTCACCGGCCACGCGCTGCCCGACGGCCGGGTCCTGGTCGAGATCCACGACACCGGTATCGGCCTGTCCCCCGAGGACCTCTCGGCGATCAACGAGCGGCTGGCCAGCCCGCCGACCGTGGACGTCTCGGTCTCCCGCCGGATGGGTCTGTTCGTGGTCGGCCGGCTGTCCCTGCGGCACGGCATCCGCATCCAGCTCCGGCCGTCCGACTCCGGCGGCACCACCGCACTGGTCATGCTGCCGGTCGACGTCGCCCAGGGCGGCAAGAAGCCGGCACCCAGCACCGCCAAGAGCCCGTCCGGCGAGGTCGGCGGTGCGCCGTCCAGCCGGCTCGCCGGGCTCCAGCCGCGCGGCCAGGTCGGTTCCGGCCCGGGTGCCGGCGGCCGTCCCGCGCTGCCCGGCCGCGGCGGTCCCGGTGGCGCACCGAACGCCTTCGGCGCCCCGTCCGGGCGTCCCGCGCCCGCCGGCGCCGCACCCGGTGCCCCGGCCGCGGGCGGCGACGCCCGTCCGCCCGCCGCACGCTCCGGCGGTGCGCGCCCCGCGCTGCCCACCCGCGGTGCGGACAACGGCCCCGCCGCGACCGTCGCCCCGCCCACCGGCGCGCCCCGCCGCGAGGAGCGCGCGGAGCTGCCGGCCCGCGGTCCGGCGGCCGAACTGCCGGGCGGTACGCCGGCCGGCGGCGGCCGCGGTGGCCAGGACGCCTTCGGCGGTCAGCAGCAGCCGGGCGGTACGAGCTGGGGTGCCCGCCGCGAGCGCGGCGACGACGACTGGCCGCTGACGCCCCGCGAGGCACAGGACCGGCCCCGCGGCCACGAGGAGCCGGAGACCACCGGCAGCTTCGAGCGGCCCGCACCGGCCGGCGGCCCCGGTGACACCGCCGCGTTCGCCCGTCCCGACTTCAACGCCCCGCCGCCCGCGGCGAAGGCCCCGGAGCGCGAGCCGGACCGGTACGACACGGGCCAGTACCCGACGGACCGTTACGACACCGGCGAGTACCCCGCGGACCGTTACGACACCGGCGAGTACCCGGCGGACCGCTTCCCGCAGCCCGCCGCCGAGGCCGACCCGTACGAGACCGGGCAGCTCGACGCCCGTCAGCTGCAGCAGCCGGACGCGGACCGGGCCGGTTACGCCGACGACCCGCAGAGCACCGGCCAGTTCCCGATGGCCGGGCGGCAGGACGGCCGCGCGCCCGAGCCGGACGTGCTCGGCGCCGCCGACGCCGGTCCCGGTGACGGCCGCACGCCGATCTTCGACACGATCGAGTCCAACTGGTTCAGCCACCCGGCGGCAGCCGCTGCCGGTGTGCCGCCGCAGGGCACCGAGGAGCCGGAGGCGCCGCGGCTGCCGCGCCGCGGATCCGCGGCGGCCCCGGGTGCGCCCGCCGAGCCGCAGGGCAACGGCGCACGCAACCCGGAGCGGGCCGACGCCACGGCGCAGTGGCGCAGTTCGCCGAACGACGAGACCTGGCGGCAGGCGGAGCAGATCCGTCAGCCGGCCTCGGGCGGTATCACCACCTCCGGGCTGCCGCGCCGGGTCCCGCGCGCCAACCTCGTCGCGGGCACCGCCCAACAGCAGCAGCCCGCCCAGAGCGGTCCGCAGGTCTCCCGCGCGCCGGGCGATGTGCGCGGCCGGCTGACCAATCTCCGTCGCGGTATCCAGCAGGGCCGGCAGGCCGGGACGTCGTCCACCGGCAACCACGGCATTGTCGATCCCACACACCAGCAGGAGCGTTAGTTGAGTCCGATGAGCCAGGCGGCGCAGAATCTGAACTGGTTGATCACCAACTTCGTGGACAACACCCCCGGGGTGTCCCACACGGTGGTGGTCTCCGCGGACGGACTGCTCCTCGCGATGTCCGAGGGCTTCCCCCGTGACCGCGCCGACCAGTTGGCGGCGGTGGCCTCCGGGCTGACCTCGCTGACCTCCGGCGCGTCCCGCATCTTCGAGGGCGGGAGCGTCAACCAGACCGTGGTGGAGATGGAGCGTGGCTTCCTCTTCATCATGTCCGTCTCCGACGGATCGTCGCTGGCCGTGCTCGCGCACCCCGAGTGCGACATCGGCCTGGTCGGCTACGAGATGGCCCTGCTGGTCGACCGCGCGGGCACGGTGCTGACGCCCGACCTGCGCGCCGAACTCCAGGGCAGTCTGCTGAACTGACGGCGTCCGCAGCGCCGCCCCGTCCAGCACCACACCAACCATTCGTGCCGCACCCCCCACCGGCCCAACCCGACGACAGCGCGCGCTGTCCCGTCCGGAGGACCCCATGACCCCGCCACCTGCCTCGCCCGGCCCGTACGGCGCCTACAGCCAAGCGCCGTACGGGAGCGAAGGTGACCAGCCGCTGGTGCGCCCGTACGCCATGACCGGAGGCCGGACCCGGCCGCGCTACCAGCTCGCCATCGAGGCGCTGGTCAGCACGACCGCCGACCCCGCGCAGCTGCCCGGGCTGCTGCCCGAGCACCAGCGGATCTGCCACCTGTGCCGTGAGGTGAAGTCGGTCGCCGAGGTCTCCGCGCTGCTGCACATCCCGCTGGGCGTGGCGCGGATCCTCGTCGCGGACCTGGCAGAGGCCGGGATGGTGGCGATCCACCAGCCCGGTGGCAGCGGCGAGGCCGGCGGTACGCCGGACGTGACCTTGCTGGAGAGGGTGCTCAGTGGACTTCGCAAGCTCTGACGGCGGCTTCGCCGCGAGCCCGGCCCGCGCCACCACGTCCGCGAAGATCGTGGTGGCGGGCGGCTTCGGCGTGGGCAAGACCACGTTCGTCGGCGCGGTCTCGGAGATCAACCCGCTGCGCACGGAGGCCGTGATGACCTCCGCGTCGGCGGGGATCGACGACCTCAGCCACGTGCAGGACAAGACCACGACGACCGTGGCGATGGACTTCGGCCGCATCACGCTGGACCAGGACCTGATCCTGTACCTCTTCGGTACGCCGGGCCAGGACCGCTTCTGGTTCATGTGGGACGACCTGGTCCGCGGTGCCATCGGCGCGGTCGTGCTGGTGGACACCCGCCGCCTGGCCGACTGCTTCCCGGCCGTCGACTACTTCGAGAACAGCGGCCTGCCGTTCGTCGTCGCCCTCAACGGCTTCGAGGGACATCAGCCCTACACGCCCGACGAGGTGCGTGAGGCGCTGCAGATCGGTCCCAACACCCCGATCATCACGACCGACGCCCGGCACCGCAGCGAGGCCAAGAGCGCGCTCATCACGCTCGTCGAGCACGCGCTGATGGCCCGCCTCCAGTAGGAACCGGCCGGCGCTCCGGTTCGTCATCTGTAGTGGGCGAACCGGCAGTTGATTCTCATGGGGGGCGCCGCCCTGCCCAGGGCTGCGCCCCACCATCCGCGAAGGGATCTGTGTCCTTCGACACGCCCACAAATTCGCTTCATAACGTTTCGACAGTGAATCCCCGAGGTTTCGACACCGCACGCGCATGCCCGGCTTCGCTGCGCTCACGGATCGCCTGTCTTTTGCTGCACCTCGCCCTTAACGCCCCTTTTATCTGAGGGCCTTCCGGGCCTGCTCCGGCTTTGCTCAGTGTTTGGAACGCACCGCCCTGACGTGCTGAAATTCGCTGAACTCCGGAGTAGGAACGCCCAGAAGAAACGGCACAGCAGGTAGTGCCGGCCGCCGAGAGGTTGTTGGTCGAGTGAGGCGAAGCACGTCGAGCCCCGAGCCGCAGGAACCGCGGCGGGGCAACTTCACCCCGCCACCGAGAGGTGGCGTACCGGCTTCCGACGCGCCCGAGGACACGGTCGCGAAGCCTCCGGTCACCGGTAGCAAGTACTCCCCGCGCAACTGGCGGGTGGCCACCCGGCTGAACGCGATCCTGCTGATCCCCGTGCTGCTCGCCCTGGTCCTGGGCGGCCTGCGGGTGAACACCTCGTTCGCCACCTGGCAGGAGGCGCAGGACGCGGAGAACACCGCGAAGCTCGTGCGTGCCGCGCTGTCCTACAGCACCGCCCTGATCGACGAGCGGGACCGCACCGCGGCGCCGCTGTTGGAGGGCAAGAAGAACGACCCGGTCGTCCAGGAGGCCCGGGACGCCACCGACTCCGCCGCGGACGCGTTCCACAAGGCCGCCAAGGCCATGCCGGACAAGCCGGGCCTGAAGCGCCGGCTCGCCTCGTTCGAGAAGGTCGAGCCCAAGCTCCAGCAGCTGCGCCAGGCCGCGTACACCTCGAAGCTGCACGGTGTGCAGACCGAGGAGGGCTACGTCGAGGTCCAGCACCCGCTGATGGAGTTCGCCAACGAGCTCGGCCTGGGCACCGGCAACATCACCTCGTACGGCCGCACCGTCTACGCCGTGGCGCTGGCCAAGGCGGCCGAGTCGCTGGAGCGCTCGATCGGCACCCATCTGCTGGTCGACCCGGCGACGCCGCAGGGCGGCAAGGAGCACAAGCTCCAGCTGACCGCCTTCGCGTCGTACCGCTACCTGGAGGGCATCGCCATCGGCGAGTACACCTCCGGCGGCACCCCGGAGGACGTCGAGCGGCTGCAGAAGGACGCCGCCGCGCTGAAGCAGGCCGCGCAGCAGAAGATCGCACAGGCAAAGGAGCAGGCGCAGGCCGCGAACCGGCCGTTCCGCACCCCGCCGTCGATCGACCAGATGTCCACCTTGATCGGGACCGGCGCGGCGCCGGAGACGCTGAGCCTGAAGGGCATCACCTCCGACAGCTACTTCGCGGCCGCAACCGGCAAGTTCAACATGTACCGGTCCATCGAGAAGGACCTGGCCGACAAGGCCGTGAACGAGGCCGCGCAGATCTCCGCGGACGCCAAGCAGTCCACCTTCGTCGACTCCGCGATCGTGCTCGCCGCGCTGATCATCGCGTTCGTCGTGGCCGGTCTGATGGCCCGCCGGATGAGCCGCAACATGCGCCAGCTGCGCAACGCCGCCTTCGGTGTCGCCGAGCAGCGGCTGCCGATGCTGGTCGACCAGCTCTCCCGGACCGCCCCGGGCCGGGTCGACACCCGCGTCACCCCGATCCCGATCGCCACCACCGACGAGATCGGCGAGGTCGCCCGCGCCTTCGACCAGGTGCACCGCGAGGCCGTCCGGCTGGCCGCCGAGCAGGCGCTGCTGCGGGGCAACGTCAACGCGATCTTCACCAACCTCTCCAGCCGCAACCAGGGCCTGATCGAGCGTCAGCTGGAGCTGATCACCGACCTGGAGAACAACGAGGCGGACCCGGACCAGCTGGAGAGCCTCTTCCGGCTCGACCACCTCGCGACCCGTATGCGCCGCAACGGCGAGAACCTCCTCATCCTCGCCGGCGAGGAGCCGGGCCGCCGCTGGAACCAGCCGGTGCCGCTGGTCGACGTCCTGCGGGCGGCGATCAGTGAGGTCGAGTCGTACGAGCGAATAGACCTCACCGGCGTGCCGGAGAGCGAGATCCACGGCACCGCCGTGACCGACCTCGTGCACCTGCTCTCCGAGCTGCTGGAGAACGCCACCACCTTCTCCTCGCCGCAGACCAAGGTGCGGGTGACCGCGACCCGGCTGCCCGACGGCCGGGTGATGATCGAGATCCACGACAAGGGCATCGGGCTGACCCCCGAGGACTTCGCGGACATCAACCACAAGCTGGCGAACCCGCCGAGCGTGGACGCCGCGATCTCCCAGCGCATGGGCCTGTTCGTGGTCGGCCGGCTGGCCGACCGGCACGGGATCCGGGTGCAGCTGCGCCCCTCCGGCGAGCAGGCGGGCACCACGTCCCTGGTCATGCTGCCCGAGGCGATCACCCACGGTGGTGGCGGCGACGAGCAGTTCGAGGACGACTTCACGGTCTCCCGGATCGTCCCCGAGCACCAGCAGGCGGCCTACGAGGGCCACCAGCGCACCGCCGCCGAGCTCGGCTTCGACGACAGCCGCTACGCCCGCACGGACGCCGCGGACCTGGACATGGTCGGCCGCTCGCTGATGCGCGAGGAGCGCCGGGCGGCGCTGGAGGCGCAGGCCACTGGTGGCGAGCGCCCGGCCGAGGGGCCGGAGGCCGGCAATCCGCTCTTCCGCGACCCGGCGACGTCCGCCACCGGCTACCAGGGCCACCCCGCCCCGGGCTATCCGGAAGCTGATCAACCGCTCTACGACGACCGGTCGCACGGCAGCCAGGCGTTCGGTGATCCGGGCTTCCCGGAGACCACCGGCCAGCAGCCATACGTCTCGCACGAACCGGTACAGCCGGACGAATGGTCCGAACGCCACGCATTCGAGGGCTACTTCGGGACCGAAGCGGAATCTGACCGGAATACAACTGCCGCTCCCGCTGACGCGCCCGAGCGCGTACCATTCGAGCGTCCGGGCCCCACACCGAGCGACTCGCACTCGCTGACGGACGCCGGCCTTCCGCGCCGCGGAGGCCGCGACCAGCAGGCACAGCAGGTTCAGCAGCCGCGGAGCGCGCCGGAGACCGGCCAGGACGGCTCCGACTGGCGCAGCTCGAACGACGAGCGCTGGGAGCGGGCGGAGCGGCTGCGCGAGCCGAAGGCGGGCGGAGTCACAGCCTCCGGTCTTCCCCGTCGGGTGCCCAAGGCCAACCTGGTCGAGGGTTCCGCGGAGCAGACCCCGCAGGGCGGCCCCCAGGTCTCCCGCGCCCCGGAGGACGTCCGCGGCAGGTTGAGCAACCTGCGCCGCGGAGTCCAGCAGGGACGCAGTGTCGGCACGGACCCCTCCGGGGTCCCCCAGAATGACCAACAGGGCTTCGGCCCCGGCAGCACCTACGATCAGGAGCGTTAGTGTGAGCCCGATGAGCCAGGCGGCGCAGAATCTGAACTGGTTGATCACCAACTTCGTGGACAACACCCCCGGGGTGTCCCACACGGTCGTGGTCTCCGCGGACGGACTCCTTCTCGCGATGTCCGAGGGCTTCCCCCGTGACCGCGCCGACCAGTTGGCGGCGGTGGCCTCCGGGCTGACCTCGCTGACCTCCGGCGCGTCCCGCATCTTCGAGGGCGGGAGCGTCAACCAGACCGTGGTGGAGATGGAGCGTGGCTTCCTCTTCATCATGTCCGTCTCCGACGGATCGTCGCTGGCCGTGCTCGCGCACCCCGAGTGCGACATCGGCCTGGTCGGCTACGAGATGGCCCTGCTGGTCGACCGCGCGGGCACGGTGCTGACGCCCGACCTGCGCGCCGAACTCCAGGGCAGTCTTCTCAACTAGCAAACAGGCAGTGCGTTTCCCGCCGCCGCGTCTTATGGTTCGGTGGCGCGACCGGCGTCAGACAGGCAAGTTGAAGGAGGAGACGTGGCAACGCCCCCTAGCGGATACCCGTACGGTTCCGGGCAGGAGTCCGGGCCTGTGGGCGAGACCCATCACAACCGCTTCAACTTCCCGTCTGCGCCGAGCCGCCGGCCGCAGCGGCCCCAGCCACCGCAGCCGGGGCCGTACGACTCCCAGCCGTACGAGCCGTCGGTGTACGACCAGCCGCAGGCACCGCGCATCCAGCCGGTGCAGCCGCCGCGGAAGCCCGAGCCCGCCCCCTCCGGGGCGAACAACCCGCTCGTGCGCCCGTACGCCATGACCGGTGGCCGGACCCGGCCGCGCTACCAGCTCGCCATCGAGGCGCTGGTCAGCACGACCGCCGACCCGGCCAAGCTGCAGGGCCAGCTGCCGGAGCACCAGCGCATCTGCCACCTCTGCCGCGAGATCAAATCGGTGGCCGAGATCTCGGCCCTCCTCTCCATCCCCCTCGGCGTCGCCCGAATCCTCGTCGCCGACCTGGCGGAGGCCGGGCTCGTCGCCATCCATCAGCCCGGCGGGGACGAGACCGCCGGCGGACAGCCAGATGTGACACTGCTCGAAAGGGTGCTCAGTGGACTTCGCAAGCTCTAGCGGTGCAGCCCGCTCCACCACCTCCGCGAAGATCGTGGTGGCGGGCGGCTTCGGCGTGGGCAAGACCACGTTCGTCGGGGCCGTCTCAGAGATCAATCCGCTGCGTACCGAAGCCGTGATGACCTCCGCCTCCGCGGGGATCGACGACCTCACGCACGCGCCGGACAAGACGACCACGACCGTGGCGATGGACTTCGGCCGGATCACGCTGGACCAGGACCTGATCCTGTACCTCTTCGGTACGCCGGGCCAGGACCGCTTCTGGTTCATGTGGGACGACCTGGTCCGCGGTGCCATCGGTGCCGTCGTCCTGGTGGACACCCGCCGCCTGGCCGACTGCTTCCCGGCCGTCGACTACTTCGAGAACAGCGGCCTGCCGTTCGTCATCGCCCTCAACGGCTTCGACGGGCACCAGCCCTACACGCCCGACGAGGTCCGTGAGGCCCTCCAGATCGGCCCGGACGCCCCGATCATCACCACGGACGCCCGGCACCGCAGCGAGGCCAAGAGCGCGCTCATCACGCTCGTCGAGCACGCCCTGATGGCCCGCCTGCGCTAGCACCGCCGCGTACCGGCCCCCCGTGCCCGTACGCCGCACCAGCCGGAAGGCCCCCACATCGCGTGATGCGGGGGCCTTCGGCGTGTCCGCGGCACGAGCCGCGAGCGGCTACTTACGCGCCGGGCACTCCTTCCAGGCGAAGTGGTACACGGTGTTGATGCTGCCGTCGGTGGAGTCCATGGCCATGAAGCTGGTGGCCTTGGGGTCGGCCGACTTGCCGTCCACCCTCAGCTCGGTGTTGATGTTGAAGTAGCGCTCCTCGCCGCAGGGCGCGTAGACGAGCGCGTCGATGTCGGTCTCGTCCGAGGACTGCCAGTTGTTGTCGTAGGGGCCGGCGAAGCTGTGGCTCTTGCGCGCCGTCTGCTGCTGGCCCTGGAAGTAGTAGTTCGCCTGCTCCAGGCCCTTGGCGCCGGGGGCCAGCGAGGCGTAACCGCGGTAGTCGGCGCGGGCGATCGCGTAGGTGAAGCCCTGCGGGACGTGGACGTTGAGGGCGATCTGGCAGTTCTTGCGGGCGTCGGTGGGCTTGCTGGTGCCGCCCGCCTGGGCGAGGTACTCGCTGTAGGTGACGGTGAAGGCGGTGTTGTCGGGGGCGATGGCCACCGCGGCGCTGCCGGGTCTGCAGCCCGATCCGTTGACCGTGGCGACGGTAATGGTGATCTTGCCGGTCGGCGGGTCGTCGCCGAACCGCGCTGGTGTGGTGGGGGATGCCGATCCGGCGAGGAGCAAGGATGCCACTGCGGCACCAGCACTGAGCGTGCTGAGCATGGGCTCTTCCTTCCGGTCGTCCTAGGCCCGCGGGGCGGGAACACCAGGAGTGAGGATGACGAGCGCATGCCAGCACGGGGATCTCCCCTTGACCAGCTCTGCTCCGCAGGATTGGGGCGAACCTACGCCTTGATTCGGACGTCGGCTGCCGAATCGGAATACCCGGACGCCGAGGTACTGATGCGACGTCAACTACCTTTGTTCACAAGGAAGTTGAAACGGGAACAGGAAGGGCCCCGCAGCCGTGCCGCGGGGCCCTTCCGTGGGTGTTCGGTCAGCGCTGCCAGCTGGTCGCGCCGTGGAAGCCGGTCTGGCGCTCCAGGCGGCGCCAGCGGGCGGCGGTGGCGCGCGGGCCGGCCGGGGCGGCGGCCGGGCGGTGCGCGGCGCGGGCCAGCAGGACGGCGGTCAGGGCGGCGAGCTCTTCCTCGCTGGCCTGGCCCTTCTCCACGCGGATCGGGTCGGTGCGGTGGGCAGGATTCACGGTGTCTTCTTCTCCGTCGTCGCGTCGTCGGTGAGTCGCGGGTGCGGGATGGCTACTGGGGCGGGTTGCCGTGCTTGCGGGCCGGGAGGTCGGCGTGCTTGGTGCGCAGCATGTCCAGGGCCCGGATGAGCGTCCGGCGGGTGTCGGCGGGGTCGATGACGTCGTCGACCAGACCGCGCTCGGCCGCGTAGTACGGGTGCATCAGCTCGGACTTGTACTCCTTGACCATGCGGGTGCGCATGGCCTCGGAGTCGTCGGCCTCGGCGATCTGCTTGCGGAAGATGACGTTGGCGGCGCCCTCCGCGCCCATCACCGCGATCTCGTTGGTCGGCCAGGCGTAGGTCAGGTCGGCGCCGATGGACTGGGAGTCCATGACGATGTAGGCGCCGCCGTAGGCCTTGCGCAGCACGATGGAGATGCGCGGCACGGTGGCGTTGCAGTACGCGTACAGCAGCTTGGCGCCGTGCCGGATGATGCCGCCGTGCTCCTGGTCGACACCGGGCAGGAAGCCGGGCACGTCGAGCAGGGTGACGATCGGGATGTTGAAGGCGTCGCACATCTGGACGAAGCGGGCGGCCTTCTCGGACGCCTCGATGTCCAGCACACCGGCCAGCGACTGCGGCTGGTTGGCGATGATGCCGACCACCTTGCCGTCGAAGCGGCTCAGCGCGCAGATGATGTTGGTCGCCCAGCGCTCGTGGACCTCCAGGTACTCGCCGTCGTCGACGATCTCCTCGATGACCTTGCGCATGTCGTACGGGCGGTTGCCGTCGGCCGGCACCAGGTCCAGCAGCGCGTCGCCGGAGCGGTCGGCCGGGTCCTCGCACGGCACCGCCGGCGGGTTCTCGCGGTTGTTCGCCGGCAGCAGGGAGAGGAGGTAGCGGACCTCCTCCAGGCAGGTCTGCTCGTCGTCGTAGGCGAAGTGGCAGACACCGGACGTCTCGGCGTGCACATCGGCGCCGCCCAGGCCGTTCTGGGTGATCTCCTCGCCGGTCACCGCACGGACCACGTCCGGGCCGGTGATGAACATCTGGGAGGTCTCGCGGACCATGAACACGAAGTCCGTCAGGGCCGGGGAGTAGGCCGCGCCGCCCGCGCACGGGCCGAGCATGACCGAGATCTGCGGGATGACCCCGGAGGCCTTGGTGTTGCGCTGGAAGATGCCGCCGTAGCCGGCCAGCGCCGAGACGCCCTCCTGGATGCGGGCGCCGGCGCCGTCGTTGAGCGACACCAGCGGGGCACCGGCCTGGATGGCCATGTCCATGATCTTGTGGATCTTCGTGGCGTGCGCCTCGCCGAGCGCGCCGCCGAAGATCCGGAAGTCGTGTGCGTAGACGAACACCGTGCGGCCGTGGACCGTGCCCCAGCCGGTGATCACACCGTCGGTGTACGGCTTCTTCGCCTCCAGACCGAAGCCCGTCGCCCGGTGCCGGCGCAGCGGCTCGACCTCGTTGAACGAGTCCTCGTCCAGCAGCAGCTCGATCCGCTCGCGCGCCGTCAGCTTGCCCTTGGCACGCTGGGCCTCGGTCGCCCGCTCGCTGGGTCCGCGCCGGACCTGGTCACGGATGGCGTGCAGCTCGGCGACGCGCCCGCGGGCGTCGTTGGCGCCGGCGGGCAGATCTTCGACAGTGGTCATGTATCGACGGTACGTGTGCGGGGCGCCGCACACCGATGTCGGTTTCGTACAACGTCACATGCGTTTTGGTGGGCAGGCAGTACAGAACCCTCCTGTACGCGGCCCGCGTCCCGGCCTCCGTTCGGGTGGCCGGGCCCCGGTTCCTCTGTATGAGCCCGACAAACGGCCGCCGAGTGATGTTGTGGTGACCGGTGGTCCGCGGGCCCGGACGAGCGGCGGTCCGGCGCAGGTCAGCGCAGCCGCACCGTGCAGCGGTGGGTGGCGCAGACCGTACCGGGGCGGACCCGCAGCCGCAGGCCCGGGCCGCTCGCCAGCACCTCGATCGACGGGTCGCGGTCGAGCACCGCCCGCACCGGCCGCGACCAGGTGATCTCCACCGGATCACCGGTCCGCACGGGGGCCGCGACGCACAGCCGGGCGGTCCGCCCGCCCGGCGCCTTACGCACCAGCACGCTCGCCGGGCCACTGCTGCACAGCGGCCCGGCGCTCCCCGCCCGCCAGAAGTTCGCGGCCGTTACGCCGAGCGGGTGGACGGCGATCGCCTGGCGGCAGGCGTCGTTGGCGAGCACGGTCAGCCAGTGCGGGTCGGCGGCCCGCGCCGCGACGGCCCGCGCGGACGCTCCCGGCATCAGGAGATACGCATAACGGGCATCAACCGGATCGAGCCCGTGATCGCACCACAACGTGACATACCGCCTGGTGAACGGTTCCGGCGACGAGGTGGTGTTGATGTCGTGCCAGGAGCCGGTGCGGGCCTCGCGCAGCGCGTGCAGGGGGGTGCCGCCGGGGAAGACGTAGCCGCCGTGCCCGGCGAGGTGGGCCCAGCGGGCGCGGCGGAAGGCGGTGCGGCGGCCGAGCGTGCCGGGCTGCCGTACGCCGTCGACGGTGAGCGCGGCCGTGCCGTACTCCCCCAGGCACCGGTTGTCGACGACGGTCTCGACCGTCACGCCGTCCCGCGCGGCGATCCCGGCGCCCAGGCAGACGACGCAGTCCGCGAGCGCGAACCAGGACTTCCGGGCGCTCAGCGTCGAGGACAGCCCCCGCAGATGCTGCCCGAGGGCGGCGAATTCCCCGTCGGTGGTCCCCCCGACCCACCGGACGTCGGGCTTCGGCTCGCCCCAGCCGCCGCCCTCGTTGTCCGCGAGCGGTTTGGTGGAGACGGTCGTGCCGGGCAGCCGGTACGGATCGACGGTCGGCCAGAAGGCATCGGTGTACTGGTCCCCGCCGAAGTCCGCACCCCACCAGTACGTCATCCCCGCACCGGTGTGCCAGCCGCGGCGGTTCTCACCGTTGCCGTTCTCGTAGTACGTGATCCGGTCCGAGCACATCGCCACGTTCGCGGCCCAGCCGGGGCGGCGGTGCACGGCGCGGTCCATGGCCGCGAAGAGCCGGTGGCCGACGGACTCGGCGGCGGCGGGCCCGGGCCCGTCGGCGATCTTCCGCAGCCGGGCGAGGTCGGCGACGCCGTACTGCCGGTCGGTGAGCACCGGCAGGGTGCGGTCGCGGGCGATCCAGCCCTTGACCATCGCGTGCCAACGGTCCCGCTCGGCGGCGCTCGCGCTCTCGCCGAGCAGCGCGATGGCGGCGATCAGCGCATGCCCGTGGTAGTGGTCGCTGCGCAGCACCCGCCGCTCGTCGTTGCGGAGGTAACCGCGGCTGATCGCACGGCCGTTGACGCTGTCCATCATCAACCCGTTGTGCAGCAGCGGCGCGTACGCGTGCGCCACGCTGTCCGCGATGATCTGCCGCCCCGGATCGGTGACCTCCCACTCCGACCCGTCGAGCAGCGCGAACAGCCGCCCCAGCCCGTCCAGCAGAACGTAGCCGTAGGTACCGGAGTAGGCGACCCAGGTGTGCTGCACGAACGAGCCGTCGGCGTAGAGCCCGTCGCCCTCGCTGACGTACGGGAAGACCGGCGAGAGGGCGTCCCGGGCCAGTGCGATCTTGGCGGGCGCCCGGCCGAGGATGCCGCGCAGGGCGACCACCCGGCACAGGTCGACGCGGTTGGCTCCGGTGCTCGTGCCGGTGTAGTCGCCGAGCATCGTGTCCGGCACGAAGTGGTCGACGGCGGCGAGACAGCGCCCGCGCAGTTCCTCGGTCAGCCCGCCCGGCAGCCGCTCCTCCACGTACACCAGCGTGTCGAGGAGGAGCCTCGGACTCCCGATCTGCCACTCCCACCAGTTGCCGTAACGGGTGGTGCCGGGGTGGTAGACGGTGTCGTCCAGATGCGCGAGTCCTTGGCGGACGGCGTCGGCGAGGTCCGGGTCTCCGGTGTGCCCGGTCCCGGCCTGGGCACATGCCTGGGCCATCGTGTTCAGCCGGCCGTAGCTCTGGGTGATGCCGGAGGGCGGGTCGTACGGGCAGTCCGGCCACAACGAGCCCGCGGCCGGCCGCATGCTCGCCAGGAACCCGGCGGCGAGTGCGCCGGTCTCCTGAAGCACGGCCGCGTACGGCGGGGCGTCCGGGTCGAACCCGGTCCCGAGCGAGAGCTCGCACCAGCGGCGCCGTAACGGGGCGTACGGGTCCTCGGCCCCGTACGCGACCGGTCCCGCGAGCCCGCAGGCGCTCACGGCGGACAACGTGAGAAAGCCTCTGCGCTTCAGCACGCTTGTAGCATCCCCACGTTTTTGCGGGGCCTACCACGTACCCGTCTCTCCCGCCGTCGTTGTTGCTCGCCGTTGCGCGCTTTGCGGCGCCCCGCACGTACCCGGCTTTCCCGCCGCGGGGCTTGTTCGCCGTTGCGCCTGGCGGCGGGCGTGGTGTTGTCGGGTGCGGTGCCGGCCCTCCAGACTTCGTCCTCCGGTCCACCCCCTCCCGTGAGTGGGAGTTTCTGAGCTGGTTGGGGGCGGGCCTGATCTGTTGCCTGCGCGCACGTGGGCATTACGTGCACCCCCACCATCGTTCCCTTCCCCCCAACGGGAGGGGACGGGCCGGAGGGGCCGGTTGTGTGGACGTAAAGCGTCAGCAGTCCACACAACCGGCCCCGGAGGCCCGTCACCGCACCCAACAACAACCCAGCCCGCCGCAGGCGCAACGGCGAGAAACCACCGCGGCGGGACAGCCAGGTACGTGGGGAGTTATTCCTGCGGCTCGACCCCAGCCCGCAGCAACCCGTACGCGTACGCGTCGTCCAGTGCCTGCCAGGACGCCGCGATGACGTTTTCCGCTACGCCGACCGTGGACCACTCGCCGCGGCCGTCGCTGGTGGAGACCAGGACGCGGGTGATGGAGCCGGTGCCGAGGGCGCCTTCCAGGATGCGGACCTTGTAGTCGACGAGTTCCATGTGGGCGAGCTGCGGATAGATCCGCTCCAGGCCCACCCGCAGCGCGCGGTCGAGCGCGTTGACCGGGCCGTTGCCCTCCGCGGTGGCGACGATCCGCTCGCCCTTGGCCCACAGCTTCACGGTCGCCTCGTTGGCGTGCGTGCCGTCGGGGCGGTCCTCGACGATCGCCCGCCAGGACTCGACGGTGAAGTAGCGCAGGGCCTTGCCGCGGACCTCCTCGCGCAGCAGCAGTTCGAAGGAGGCGTCGGCCGCCTCGTACGTGTAGCCGGCCAGTTCGCGTTCCTTGACGCGTTCGACGACCCGGCCGACCAACTCGCGGTCGCCGCCCAGGTCGATGCCCAGTTCCTTGCCCTTGAGCTCGATGGAGGCGCGGCCGGCCATGTCGGAGACCAGCATCCGCATCGTGTTCCCGACCAGCGCCGGGTCGATGTGCTGGTAGAGGTCCGGGTCCACCTTGATCGCGGAGGCGTGCAGACCGGCCTTGTGGGCGAAGGCGGAGACGCCGACGTAGGGCTGGTGGGTGGAGGGGGTGAGGTTGACGACCTCGGCGATGGCGTGCGAGATCCGGGTGGTCTCGGCGAGCTTGCCCTCGGGCAGCACCTGCCGGCCGTACTTGAGCTGCAGCGCGGCGACGACCGGGAAGAGGTTGGAGTTGCCGACCCGCTCGCCGTAGCCGTTGGCGGTGCACTGGACGTGGGTGGCGCCGGCGTCCACCGCGGCGAGGGTGTTGGCGACCGCGCAGCCGGTGTCGTCCTGGGCGTGGATACCGAGCCGGACGCCGGTGTCCGCGAGGACGGTCCGGACGACCGCGGTGACCTGCGCGGGAAGCATCCCGCCGTTGGTGTCGCAGAGCACCACGACATCCGCACCGGCCTCCCCGGCCGTGCGGACGACCTGCTTGGCGTAGACCGGGTCCAGCGCGTAGCCGTCGAAGAAGTGCTCGCAGTCGAGGAAGACCCGGCGGCCCTGCGAACGGAGGTAGGCGACGGTGTCCCGGACCATCGCGAGGTTCTCCTCCGGGGTGGTGCGCAGCGCCAGTTCGACGTGTCCGACGTGGGACTTGGCGACCAGCGTGATGATCGGGGCCCCGGAGGCCAGCAGGGCGGCGACCTGGGGGTCGTCCTCGACGCGGACGCCGGCCTTGCGGGTGGCGCCGAACGCGACCAGCTGGGCGTGCCGGAAGTCGATCTCCTCGCGGGCGCGCTGGAAGAACTCGGTGTCCCGGGGGTTGGCGCCGGGCCAGCCGCCCTCGATGAAGCCGACGCCGTACTCGTCGAGGTGCCGGGCGATGGTCAGCTTGTCGGCGACGGTGAGGTTGATGCCCTCGCGCTGCGCACCGTCGCGGAGGGTGGTGTCGAAGACGTGGAAGTCGTCGGGCACCGCGCCGGCGGGACGGGGGGCGGGCGACGGGGAGGCTTGGGGTGCGTCCGTCATGCGGTCTGGCTCCTGTCGGGTTCTCGGTCTACCGGAATAACCGGTGCCACCGCCCCTCCATGCTCCCTCGCGCTCCGCCTCCGGTGGGGTGTGGGCCGGAAACGAAAAAACCTCTCGCGGGTGCGAGAGGTCTGCGCGCGGGTCTGGGACGACGGTGGCCGCGCCGTACTCGGGTCGTACGGGGCGGTCACTGCGGACCGGCGCGCCTGCTGCCAATAATCATGGCGAACGAGAGCACGGTCCGCAGTGTGCCATATCGGACGCACTGCGCACTCGGCGGTCTCACTATGCGGGCGGCGTGTCCACGGCGGCCCAGCGGCGGAGCGCGGCGGTGGCCCGGGCTCGGTCCCCCGGCGACAGCTTGTCGAAGCGCACGTGGTGGCCGGTGTGCGGGGCCAGGTAGACGTGGGCGTCACGGCTGCCGGGGCCGGTACGGAACGGTTGGGACCGGACGGGGTCGTTCTCGCCGTAGACGAACGTCAGCTCACTGCCGTGGTGGCGCACCCAGCGGTCGATGTCCGGCATGGCCCGCGGCTGGAAGCGCATCGGGATGTGCCGCGGCACGAGGGTGCGGATCCGCTGGATTCCGGGGTAGCGCAGCATGCCGGCCAGCTGCGGGGCGGCCCGCTCGGTCATGCCGAGCTGGGTGCCCAGCTGGTAGAAGGACGCGGTGACCAGGGAGACGTAAAGGTCGGTGTAGCCCTGGAGGCCCATCACCCCGTCGAACCAGGCGTAGAGCGCCGCACCGGTCGCGGAGCGTCCGGGGATGCGGCGGCAGCCCGCCTCGCCCTGCCCCATCCAGAAGCGCTCCGGCAGCATCAGCGTGGTGAATTCCAGCAGCCGGTCGGCGCTGCCGACGATGTGCAGGGTGTCGCCGTGGGCGGCGGCGGAGCGGGCGATGCGGCCCGCCGTCTCCGTCCTGCGGGCTCCCAGCAGCTGGCGCTGGACCGCGGTGAGCGCACGGCGGCAGGCGGGGCTGCCGACCCGCTCCAGGAAGCGGTCCTCGGCGGCGCCGTCCCGGGCGTCGGTGATGTCGGGCGCCGAGTACACCACGGAACCGGCCACGTCGTGCGGGTAGAAGCGCCGGTGGTAGACGGTGGCCATACCGCTCTTGCTGCCACCGGTGGAGATCCAGGCGGCGCGGTAGATCGTCTTGAGCGCCCGCACGATCCGGTGGTGGTCGGTGGCCGCCTGCCAGATGTCGAGCTTGGTCCAGTCGGTGGGATGCGGGGTGGAGGTGCCGAAGTAGCGGTGCTCGACGCTGATCTGGTTGCTGTCGAGGATCTCGGTCGGCTCGGCGCGCAGGGCGGGGTCCTGGTAGTCGAGGTCGTAGCCGTTGGTGTTCAGCACCATCGGCCGGTCGGTGGCGCGGTGCAGCAGGAACAGCCGCTGCTCGAAGGTGCCCCGGTCGGGGTGCCGGTGGTCGACCGGCTGGCGGTAGCGCAGTTCAAGCGCGCGGTAGCCGGCCGGGGCGGGGTTCTCCTTGACCACCCGCATGCCGGGGATGGCCGAGAGCCGGGCGGAGAGGTCGTCGGCGGCCGGGCGGGCAGCGACCTCACGGGCGGCGGCCGGCCGGCCCTCGGCGGGCCGGGCCAGCGCTGCGGACGGGGCCGCGGCGCCCGAGGCCAGCAGCCCCGTCAGCAGCAGCGGCATGAGGAGGTACCTGGTCTTCTTCATGCCGCCCAGCCAAGCCGCCGGGGGCCGGGGCGCGGATCCCCCGGAGACGGGAACGGCCTCCCCTGGACAGGGGAGGCCGTTTTCGGCCGGGAGACCACCTCAGTCGGCGGCGGGCGCCCCCACGGGCGAGCGGTCGGCACCCGTGCCTGCGGCCGGCCTGCCGACCCGGTGCAGATCGATGGTCCGGGTCTCCCGCATGGTGATGTAGACGATCAGCGAGACCGCGGCGCAGCCCGCCACGTACCAGTAGTAGCCGGACTCGATGCCGCCGTTCTTGAACCACAGGGCGACGTACTCCGCGGTGCCGCCGAACAGCGCGTTGGCGATCGCGTAGGGCAGGGCGACGCCCAGGGCGCGGATGCCGGTGGGGAACAGCTCGGCCTTCACACAGGCGTTGATCGAGGTGTAGCCGGTGACCACGACCAGCGCCAGCAGTGACAGCCCGAGCGCCGGCCAGAAGCTGCCGGCGTGCCTGAGCAGCATCATGATCGGCACGGTCAGGAAGGTCGACCCGACCGCGAAGGTGATCAGCAGCGGCCGCCGCCCGATCCGGTCCGACAGCTTGCCGGCGAACGGCTGCAGGCACATGAAGAGGAACAGCGCGCAGAAGCTGACCAGCGAGGCGGTCGGCTTGGCCATACCGGCGCTCTGCGAGAGGTACTTGGTCAGGTAGGTGGTGTACGTGTAGTAGGCGACGGTGCCGCCCATGGTGAGGGCGATGACCAGGAACGCCTCGCGCTTGTGGGCCAGCAGCGCCTTGATCGTGCCGCGCTCGGGGTCGGCCTGGGCGCCCTCGTCGTGGGCGTAGACCTCCGTCTCCAGCATGTTGCGCCGCAGGTAGAAGACGATCCCGGCGCCCAGCGCGCCGACGATGAACGGGACCCGCCAGGCCCAGCTGTGCAGCGCGTCCTCGGACAGGGTGCGCTGGAGCACGATCTGCAGCCCGAGGCCCAGCAGCTGGCCCGCGGTCATCGACACGTACTGGAAGCTGGAGGCGAAACCGCGCTGCCCTTCGGCGGACGCCTCGGTCAGGTAGGTGGCGCTGGCCGCGTACTCCCCGCCGACCGAGAGGCCCTGCAGCATCCGGGCGAGGAGCAGTACGGCGACCCCGCCGTAGCCGGCGGCGGCGTACGTGGGCGCGATCGCGATCAGGATCGCCGAGGCGGACATCAGGGTGACGGTGAGTGTCAGGGCGGCCTTGCGGCCCTTGCGGTCGCCGATCCGGCCGAGCAGCCAGCCGCCCACCGGCCGCATGAAGAAGCCGACGGCGAAGATCCCCATGGTGTTCATGAGGTTCGCCGTGTCATTCCCCTTGGGGAAGAACGCATCCGCGAAGTACACCGCGAAGCTGGCGTACACGAACCAGTCGAACCACTCGACCATGTTGCCGGCCGAGCCGACCCAGATCTTCTTCCACTGCTCTCGTCCCATAGCCGATCACGGTCGCGGACCGGTCGTCCTTCGGCAAGGGAGCGCACGGCAACGATCGGGCGTATTTACGTGCGTTGTGGTCACGGGGCGGCGCGCGTCACCGGCCGCGGGTCGCCGTGCGCGGTCGGCTACGGGCGCGGGACGCTGAGGGATTCGTCCAGGAAGTCCCGTATGTGGTCGCGGACCTGTTCGCGGTCGGTGCCGGGCAGGCCGACGACGAGGTGGGTGCCGAAGCCGTCGAGCAGGGCGCGGGTGCGGGTGGCGAAGCGTTCGGCGTCGACGGGGCGGAACTCGCCCTTGGACGCGCCCTCGACGAGGAGCGCCACCAGGTCGCGGTGCCAGGCGAGTTCGAGTTCCAGCTGGCGTTCGCGGGTCTCGTCGTCGGCGTTCTGGGAGCGGTTCCAGACCTCCAGCCAGAGGGTCCAGCGCGGGTCGCGGTGGCCCTGGGGGAGGTAGAGGTCGATCAGTGCGTCCAGCCGCTCGCGGGCCGGGACGCGGCGGGAGAGGGCGGCCCGGCGCTCGGCGCCGAGCTGCTCCTCGCTCCACTGGAGGGTCTGCAGCAGCAGCTCGTCCTTGGTCCCGAAGTAGTACAGGATGTGGCCGCTGCTCATGCCGACCTCGCGGCCCAGACCCGCCATGGTCAACCGGTCCAGGCCCTCCGCGGCGATGGTGGCCATCGCCGCGGCCAGGACCTGCTCGCGGGGCTGGTTGAGCCGGCGCCGGGGACGGCGCACGGGACCGGGCACGGGGACCTCCGGGTCGGCTGGTCGGGGCCTTGGGGATCAGGCCTTGGGCTGCTGCTGGGTGATGCAGTGGATACCGCCACCCGCTGCGAAGATCGTACGGGCGTCCACGAGCGTCACGGTCCGCCCGGGGAACAGCCGGCGGAAGATCGCGGCCGCCTCCTCGTCCCGCGGGTCGTCGAAGGCGCACAGCACGATGCCGTCGTTGCACTGCAGGTGGTTGATGTACGAGTAGTCCACCAGCTCGCCGTCCTCCTCGATGACGGTGGGCGCGGGGATCTCCACCACCTCCAGTTGGCGGCCCTTGGCGTCGGTGGCGGCGCTCAGCAGCTTGACGATCTCGTTGCAGATGGCGTGGTCGGGGTGGTCCGGGTTCGGCTGGGTGTGGACCATGACGACGCCGGGGCGGGCGAAGGCGGCGACGATGTCGACGTGGCCGCGGGTGCCGAACTGTCCGTAGTCGGCGGCGAGGCCGCGCGGCAGCCAGATCGCCTTGGTGGTGCCGAGGTGGGCGTGGATCTCCGCCTCGACCTCTTCCTTGGTGCGGTCGGGGTTGCGGCCCGGGTCGAGCTGGACGGTCTCGGTGAGCAGGACCGTGCCCTCGCCGTCGACGTGGATGCCGCCGCCCTCGTTGACCAGGGGGGTGGCGTAGCGGCGGGCCCCGGCCAGCGCGCCGACCTGCTCGGCGATCTTCTCGTCGAGGTCCCAGCGGGCCCACTCCTGGGCGCCCCAGCCGTTGAAGACCCAGTCGGTGGCGGCGAGGTTGCCCTTGCCGTCGGTGAGGAAGGTCGGGCCGATGTCGCGCATCCAGGCGTCGTTCAGCGGCCGTTCGACCAGCTCGATGTCGTCGCCGAGCAGCTCGCGGGCGCCGGCCAGCTGGCCCGGGCCGGCGACGACGGTGACCGGCTCGTACTGCCGCACCGCGCGGGCGACCGCGGCCCACGCCCGGCGGGCCTCGGCCAGCGTCTCGCCGCCCTCCTCGCCGAAGGTGAAGTTGGGGCCGGGCCAGGCCATCCAGGTGCGCTCGTGCGGTGCCCACTCCGGGGGCATGGCGAAGCCGTCGGCGACGGGAGTGTTCATGTGGGGTCCTTGGGAGGGAGCCGGTGGGTCAACGGACACCGGTGTGGTCGGGAAGCGGTGGGTCAGAGGAAGTACAGGCGCGAGAGCGAGACGGTGTCGGCCGGCTCGGAGCGCATCGGGTCGCCGTCGAGGGTGACCAGTCCGCTGCGCGCGTCGACCTGGACCTGTCCGACCCGGGAGTTGTGGACGAGGCTGCCGGGGCCGATGCCGCGGGTGCCGCGGACCGCGACCCGGCGGCGGCGGGTGGGCATCTTGTCGTTGCCCTGGTCGACCGCGGCGCCCGCGACGAAGGCGACGGAGATCTCCGCGGGTGTCGCGCCGTGTGCCCCGAACTGCGGGCCCAGCACGAGGGGTTCGCAGGTGTCGGTGGCGGCGTTGGGGTCGCCGGTGACGCCATAGGCCGGGAAGCCGGACTTCAGCACCAGCTGCGGCTTGGCGCCGAAGAACTGCGGCGTCCAGAGCACGATGTCGGCCATCTTGCCGACCCCGATCGACCCGATCTCGTGCGAGAGGCCGTGGGCGATGGCGGGGTTGATGGTGAGCTTGGCGATGTAGCGCAGCACGCGGGCGTTGTCGTCGTGCGGGCCGTCGCCCTCCATCGGCCCGAGCTCGGCCTTCATCTTGCCGGCCATCGCGAAGGTGCGGCGTACGGTCTCGCCGGCCCGGCCCATGCCCTGGGCGTCGGAGGAGGTGATGCCGATCGCGCCGAGGTCGTGCAGGACGTCCTCCGCGCCCATGGTCCCGGCGCGGATCCGGTCGCGGGCCATGGCGGCGTCGCCGGGCAGGTCGGTCTTCAGGTCGTGGACCGAGACGATCATGCCGTAGTGCTCGGCGACCGCGTCCCGCCCGAAGGGGAGGGTGGGGTTGGTCGAGGAGCCGATGACGTTGGGGACGCCGGCCATCTTCAGGACGTTGGGGACGTGCCCGCCGCCGCAGCCCTCGATGTGGAAGGCGTGGATGGTGCGGCCGTCCAGGACGCGCAGGGTGTCCTCGACGGTGAGGCATTCGTTCAGGCCGTCGCTGTGCAGCGCGACCTGGACGTCGTGGTCCTCGGCGACCCGCAGCGCGGTGTCCAGGGCGCGGGCGTGCGCGCCCATGTCCTCGTGCACCTTGAAGCCGCAGGCGCCGCCCTCGGCGAGCGCCTCGACGAGCGGGGCGTCGCCGGAGGAGGAACCGCGGCCGAGGAAGCCGATGTTGACCGGCCAGGCGTCGAAGGCGTTGAACGCATGGCCCAGCGCCCAGGGGGAGTTGACGCCGACGCCCCACACGGGGCCGAATTCCTGGCCGATGATCGTGGTCACGCCGGAGGCCAGCGAGGCCTCCATGACGCGCGGCGAGAGCAGGTGGACGTGGGTGTCCACGGCGCCGGCGGTGGCGATCATGCCCTCACCGGAGACGATCGAGGTGCCGGTGCCGACGACGACGTCGACGCCGTCGAGGGTGTCGGGGTTGCCGGCCCGGCCGATGGCGTGGATGCGGCCCTCGCGGATGCCGATGGACACCTTGCGGATGCCCTGGACCGCGTCGATGACCAGCACGTTGCTGATCACCACGTCGCAGGTCTCGCGGACCGCGGCGGCCTTGAGCAGCAGCCCGTCCCGGGCGGTCTTGCCGAAGCCGGCCAGGAACTCGTCGCCGGGCTTCTGGGCGTCCGACTCGACCCGGACGACCAGGCCCGAGTCGCCGAGGACGACCCGGTCGCCGGCGCGCGGGCCGTGCACCGACGCGTACTCGTGGGGATCGATGCTCATGCCTGCTCCTCCGCTCCCAGGTAGCCGCAGGCGGCGGCCCGCCGCAGCGCTTCTTCCTTCGCGCCCGGTGCGTCCAGCGGGCCGTCCACGAGACCGGCGAAGCCGATCGCGATCCGGTCGCCGCCGATCGGCACCAGACCGACCTCCGAGGTGCCGCCGGGGTCGAACCGCACCGACGAGCCGGCCGGCACGCACAGCCGCATGCCGTACCCGGCCGCGCGGTCGAACTCCAGCCGGGGGTTGGCCTCGAAGAAGTGGAAGTGGGACGTGACGCTGATCGGCACCTCCGCGGTGTTGCGCACGGTCAGCACCACCGCGGGCGCCGGCTCCGGGTCGGCCGGGCCGGGGAGCACGGCGCCGGGCGCCGGGGCCGCGGTCTCGTCGCGCTCCCCCGCCGCGGCGCCGATCGGGTCGGTGACCACCGCGAGCCGGGAGCCGTCGTCGAAGACGGCCTCCACGTGGACCTCGGTGACCACGTCGGCCACGCCCGGCAGGACGTCGTCCGGGCCGAGCACGCTGCGTGCCGCCTCGATGGCCTGAGCGAGGCGGCGCCCGTCCCGCGCCGCCTCGCAGACTGTGTCCGCGATCAACGCGGTCGCCTCGGGCACGTTCAGCTTCAGTCCGCGGGCCCGGCGCGTCCGCGCCAGCTCGGCTGCGCCGAACAGCAGCAGCCGGTCGCGTTCCGTCGGGGTCAACCGCATCCCGTCCCACCTTCCAGCTCGATTAGAGCATCACTCTAACCATGAAAATAGTCAACGCGGAAGCATTGACCTACGGCATAGGCATGAGTCACATTGAGCGCTGTTCTAAATAAGCGGTGAATAGAGCACCGCTCTAAATGATCTCGCGGCGAACCCGCAGCGCGAGTCCTCGCTCACTCCGAGCACTGTCCACATGACGGAGCACTGCACGCAGAGCACTGCTCACACACTGCTGTCCGGCCTCTCAGGGGAGCCTCATGCCGATCGAACAACGCGGAGTCGACACCATCCCGGACGAGGAGCGCACCAGCGGTCCCCGAGATCTCATCTCGATCCTCCTCGGATCGAACCTCGCCCTCGGCGTGGTGATCTTCGGCTGGCTCCCGGTCTCGTTCGGCCTCGGCTTCTGGGGCTCGATCAGCTCACTGGCCGCCGGCACCCTCGTCGGCGCCGTGCTGACCGCGCCGCTCGCGCTGGTCTCGCTGCGCAGCGCGACCAACCTCTCGACCAGCAGCGGCGCCCACTTCGGCGTACGCGGCCGGCTGATCGGCTCGATCATCGGCCTGCTGCTCTCGCTCGGCTACACCGCGCTCACGCTGTGGGTGGGCGGCGACGCCATGGTCGGCTGTCTGCACCGCCTGCTGGGCCTGCCGGCCGGCGGCGCGTCCTACGCCGTCGTCTACGCCGTCCTGGCGGGCTGTACCGCCGTGGGCGCGGTCTACGGCTACAAGGTCCTGCTGCGGATGAGCAAGGTGCTCTCCATCGGCCTGACGATCCTGCTCGTGGTCGGCGTCTTCGCCTACGCGCGCCACTTCACCACCGGCCCGGTGCACGGCGTCCCGTACGCGCTGGGCGGCTACTGGCAGACCTGGCTGCTCTCCGCGGTCTCCGCCGGTCTGAGCGGCCCGATCGCCTTCATCACCCTGCTCGGCGACTACAGCCGCTACATCTCGCCGCGCCGCCACTCCTCGAAGAAGGTCTTCGCCGCCACCTACCTCGGCCTGGTGATCGGCCTGCTGGTGCCGCAGCTGTTCGGTACCTTCAGCGCGCTGGCGGTCGGCGCGGGCGACGACTACGCGGGCCCGCTGGTGGCCGGCGCCCCGGCCTGGTACCTGGTCTTCCTGCTGCTCAACGCCTCCGCCGGCTCGGTGGGCAACTCCGGCCTGATGCTCTACAGCATGGGTCTCGACCTCGACGCGATCCTGCCGCGGGCGACCCGCACCCAGGCCACGTACGTGGTCGCGGGCGTCTCGACCGCGCTGGTCTACGCCGGCCACTTCCTGTGGGCCGCGCAGGACGCCATGACGTCCTTCGTGCTGCTGATGACCGCGATCGGCACACCCTGGGCAGTCATCACGGTCATGGGCTTCGCGCGCTGCCGCGGCAACTACGACGCCGACTCGCTGCAGGTCTACAACCGCGGCACCCGCGGCGGCGTGTACTGGTACAAGGCCGGCTGGAACGTCCAGGCCACCGTCGCCTGGGCGCTCGGCTCGGCGGTCGGCCTGCTGGGCGTGGACACGCCGTTCTACCAGGGCCCACTGCTGGCCCACACCGGCGGCATCGACATCAGCTTCCTGCTGGCCGCGGCCGTCGCCGGGCTCGCCTACCTGCTGCTCACCGCCCGCCGGCCGCGCCCGGTCCCCGCGCTGCGGACCGTCGCCACTCCCCCGCCGGCCACCGCACCGGAGGCCCCCGCGGAGGTCGGCTGACCCTGCCCGGTACGGCCGAGGCCGCCCCCGACGCACCGTCGGGGGCGGCCTCGGCCGTACCGGGCAGGCGCCGGGGTCAGCCCAGGGGGTGCATCCAGCCGTGGGCGTCCTCGGCGACGCCGCGCTGGATGTCCAGCAGCGTCTCGCGCAGCTTCAGCGTGACCTTGCCGGGCTCGCCGTCGGACTGGGTCCACTCGGCACCGTCGCGCTTGACCGTGCCGACCGGGGTGATCACCGCGGCCGTACCGCAGGCGAAGACCTCGGTGAGGGTGCCGTTCGCGGTGTCGGCCTGCCACTGGTCGATGGAGACCCGGGCCTCCTCCGCCTCGAAGCCCAGGTCGCGGGCGACGGACAGCAGCGAGTCACGGGTGATGCCGGCGAGCAGCGAGCCGGTGAGCGTCGGGGTGACGATCTTGTCCCCGTACACGAAGTACAGGTTCATCCCGCCGAGTTCCTCGACCCACTTGTGCTCCACGGCATCGAGGTAGGCGACCTGGTCGCAGCCGTGCACCGCGGCCTCGGCCTGGGCCAGCAGCGACGCGGCGTAGTTGCCGCCGGTCTTGGCGTCGCCCACGCCGCCGGGCACCGCGCGCACCCGGTCCTCGGAGAGCCAGATGGAGACCGGCTTGACGCCACCGGGGAAGTAGGCGCCGGCCGGCGAGGCGATGACCACGAAGAGGTACTCGTTGGCCGGCTTCACGCCCAGCCCGACCTCGGTCGCGATCATGAACGGGCGCAGGTAGAGCGACTCCTCGCCGCCGTGCGCCGGCACCCAGCCCTTGTCCTGCCGGACCAGCAGGTCGCAGGCCTCGATGAAGGTCTCGACGGGCAGCTCCGGCATGGCCAGCCGGCGCGCCGACGCCTGGAAGCGGCGGGCGTTGGCGTCCGGGCGGAAGGTCGCGACGGAGCCGTCGGGCTGGCGGTACGCCTTGAGGCCCTCGAAGATCTCCTGCGCGTAGTGCAGGACGTTGGTCGCCGGGTCGAGGGAGAGCGGCCCGTACGGCACGAGCTGTCCGTCGTGCCAGCCGCGGCCCTCGGTCCACTTGATCGTCACCATGTGGTCGGTGAAGTGGCGCCCGAAGCCCGGGGCGGCCAGGATCTTCTCCCGCTCCGCGTCGGACAGCGGGTGCGAGGAGGGCTTGAGCTCGATCGTGGGCGTCGTCATGTATGCGTGTCCTTCACTGCGTGGTCCGCGCCGGGCGGTTGGCGGTGGCCGCGTACGTCGGGATCTTGGCGTACCGGTCGTTACTGGGACGTCCGAGTTTCCCCGCGGGCGGCGGCCCCTCTTCCGATTATCGCTCGGGGGTGTCCGCCGCCGTACTCGCGTCTGCGGTCTCCGGGTCCGATGGTCGCATCCCGCCCGGCGTTAGCACAGGGTCGACCGGCGGGCGGCAGGCGGCCGGGAATGCGGACAGCGCCGGAACCCCGTGGGGGCCCGGCGCTGTCGGTGGGTTTCTGCGTGCGCTGCGGGCCTCAGCCCGCTACGCGTGCGGCGAGCGCGTCGCCGATCTCGTCCGTGCTGCGGGCGGTGCCGTCCCGGGCCTCCAGGTCGGTCGCGACGGCCGTCTCGATGCGGGCGGCCTCGGCCTCGTAGCCGAGGTGGCGCAGCAGCAGCGCGACGGAGAGGATCGTGGCGGTCGGGTCGGCCTTGCCGGTGCCGGCGATGTCCGGGGCGGAGCCGTGCACCGGCTCGAACATGGACGGGAACTCACCGGTCGGGTTGATGTTGCCGGAGGCCGCCAGGCCGATGCCGCCGGTGACGGCCGCGGCGAGGTCGGTGAGGATGTCGCCGAAGAGGTTGTCGGTGACGATCACGTCGAACCGCTCGGGCTGGGTGACGAAGAAGATCGTCGCCGCGTCGACGTGCAGGTAGTCGGTGGTGACCTCGGGGTATTCCTGGCCGACCTTGTCGAAGATGTTCTTCCACATGTGGCCGGCGTAGACCAGCACGTTGTTCTTGTGGACCAGCGTCAGCTTCTTGCGGGGGCGGGCGTTGGCCCGCTCGAACGCGTCCCGGACCACGCGCTCGACGCCGTAGGCGGTGTTCACGCTGACCTCGGTGGCGACCTCGGCGGGGGTGCCGGTGCGCAGGCTGCCGCCGTTGCCGGTGTACGGGCCCTCGGTGCCCTCCCGGACGACGACGAAGTCGATGTCCGGGCGGCCGGCCAGCGGCGTGGTCGTGTTCGGGAAGAGCTTCGACGGGCGCAGGTTGACGAAGTGGTCGAAGGCGAAGCGGAGCTTGAGCAGCAGCCCGCGCTCCAGCACGCCGGAGGGGACGGACGGGTCGCCGATCGCGCCGAGCAGGATCGCGTCGTGCTGCTTGAGCGACTCCAGCTCCGCGTCCGGCAGGGTCTCGCCGGTGGCGTGCCAGCGCCTGGCCCCGAGGTCGTACTCCTTGGTTTCCAGCTTGACGTCCTGCGGCAGGACGGCGGTCAGGACCTTGAGGCCCTGGGCCACGACTTCCTGGCCGATGCCGTCACCGGGGATCACTGCGAGGCGAATGCTGCGAGACATGTTTGGACCCTACTCTTCGTCCCATTGATTGACACGTAACGTCCGCCATGCGGACATGCGGGGAAGTCGGTCAGCCGCCGTTCATCCGGACGACCCGTAACAGTCGGATCATGCTGCCAAATTCGGCCACATGACTGGTACCCCCCGGGCGTCCACGCCCCCGCCCTCGCACACCCCGCGCGTCGGTATACCGGAGCGGCTCGCGGCCCGGATGACCATGCCCGAGCAGCACGACTACCTCCGCACCAAGCTGACCCGCCGGGGGCTGCTGCGCACCTCGGCCGTCACCGCGGGCGCGGTGGCCGGCTCCGGCCTGCTGGCCGGTTCGGCACAGGCCACCTCCCCCACCCTGCTGGCGTCCTCCGCCGCCGCCACGGTCGACGGCTCGCTCGTCGCCCCGTTCGGCCGGCACCTGGCCTTCGGTGCCGACCCCAAGTGCCAGATGCGGGTGAGCTGGCAGGTGCCGTTCGCGGTCCGGCGGCCGTACGTCCGGGTGGGGCTGAAGCCCTGGGACCTGGGCCGCAAGATCGAGGCCGAGGTGCGGCCGCTGCACACCCCCGCGCTCACCGCCAAGCTGCCGGCCGTCGACCAGTACTACCTGCACGCGGCGCTCGACGGCCTGCGCCCGGGCACCACGTACTACTACGGCGTCGGCCACGACGGTTTCGACCCCGCCGACCCGCGCCACTTCTCCACCGTCGGCACCTTCCGCACCGCCCCGGCCCGCGCCGAGACGTTCGTCTTCACCGCCTTCGGCGACCAGGGCGTCAGCTACCACGCGCTCGCCAACGACCAGTTGATCCTGGGTCAGAACCCGTCCTTCCACCTGCACGCGGGCGACATCTGCTACGCGGACCCGGACGGCCAGGGCTCGGACCACGACACCTACGACGCCCGGGTCTGGGACCAGTTCCTCGCGCAGACCGAGTCGGTGGCCAAGTCCGTGCCGTGGATGGTGACCACCGGCAACCACGACATGGAGGCGTGGTACTCGCCCAACGGCTACGGCGGCCAGAACGCCCGCTGGTCGCTGCCCGGCAACGGCCCCGACGCCGAGAACGCCCCGGGGATCTACTCCTTCACCTACGGCAACGTCGCCGTCGTCGCCCTCGACGCCAACGACGTCTCCTACGAGATCCCCGCCAACCAGGGCTACACCGGCGGCAAGCAGACCCGCTGGCTGGACCGCCGCCTCGCCGAACTGCGGGCCGCCCGGGGCATCGACTTCATCGTGGTCTTCTTCCACCACTGCGCCTTCTCGACGACCAACTCGCACGCCTCCGACGGCGGGGTGCGCGACGCCTGGCTGCCGCTCTTCGACAAGCACCAGGTGGACCTGGTCATCAACGGCCACAACCACGTCTACGAGCGGACCGACGCCATCAAGGGCGGCCGGGTCACGAAGAAGATGCCGATCGGCGAGTCCGTCGACGCCGCGCGCGAGGGCATCGTCTACGTGACGGCCGGCGGCGCGGGCAGGTCCCTCTACGACTTCCCGGTGCCGGACAGCTACGAGGGCCACGTCAAGGACCTCGACCACGTCGACACGTACCACTGGTCGAAGGGCCAGGTGAAGACCAAGGACACCGTGGAGTGGTCCCGGGTCCGCTACACCGGCTACTCGTTCCTCGCGGTCGAGGTCGCCCCGGGCCAGCGCCCGCGGATGACGGTCACCGCCCTCGCCGAATCCGGCGAGCGCATCGACCACTTCGAGGTGACCCGCTCCCACTGAGCGCACCCACCTCGCGTACGCACTCCCGCACGCAGGGGCGCCCGCACACCGGGCGCCCCTGTCGGCGTCACGAGGGGCAGATCAGCCGGGCGACGGAGCACCGGAGCCGCCACCAGCAGCGGCACGGCACCGACGCCCGGGCCCCGGCATGCGCGCGGAGCATCTCAGTGTCCGGTGGAGCCGCCGTTGTCCCGGCGGTCGAGGGCACGCTGGAGGGCGGCCGCGGCGTTCCTGCGGTCGGCGTCGTTGGTCGTACGCGCGGAGTGGCGGGTCCTGCGGACAGCGGTCTCGGCCATGATTCACGTCTCCAATGCCAAAGCCCCGAGAACGGATGGGATGCGTCGATCCAGAAGCGGGCCGGAAAGGGCGGGGGCTCCGGCGCAACAGGGGTCACCTGCGCACACGCACCGGGCCACATCCGCAGTCGCTCGATGGAGCGTTACGTTCGGCTCCTACAAAGCTAGGACAGCCCGGCCGTGATGTCTGCACAATTACTTGGGCTTCCTACTATCTGAGACGGATTCCGTGTACTCGAACGAGTGATCCACGGACATCCGCAGCTCACGGGGGGTCGCGCCTGGCTAGCGTCGCGTTGTCGCTCGCGCAGGACGGCCGAGCCCACACCGCACAGGAGGCGCCCGTGACCACAACGCCCGGCCCCGATCTGGACGAGACCCGGTGGCAGGCATGGAATGCCATGGCACTCCCCGAGGGATTCCACGCCGAGATCGTCGAGGGGTTCATCGAGGTGTCGCCCACCGGTCACCACCGGCACAGCAAGGTCGGCAACAGGCTGCGCCGGGAACTGAGCCGGTTCCTGGACGGGGAGTCGAAGCCGTACGTGGTCAACAACGCCCTGAACGTCATCCACGAGCGTCAGAGCTGGATCCCGGACGCCGTCGTCTGCCCGGAGGACGACGACAGGTTCGTCACCGATGACGGGCTCGGCCTGGCCGCCCGTGGGGTGCGGCTGGTGGCGGAGGTGGTCTCACCTGGCCAGAGCGAGGAGCGCGACCGGGTCCGCAAGCGCCGCGCCTATGCCCGCGCCGGCATCCCCGTCTATGTGCTGGTCGACGACCAAGACGGTGGCGGCAGCGTCACCGTGCTGGCCCAGCCCGCCCCCGAGGAGGCGGACTACCGCCAGAGCCACCGGGTGCCGTACGGGACCGAAGTGACCGTCCCCGAAGGCCCCGCCAAGGGATTCGTCATCGGTGAGGCGATCACCGGGCCGCCGCGGAACGCCCGTACCTGAGCCGAAGCCGACGGCCCGGCCCCCGAGACGGGGAGCCGGGCCGTGGTCGTACCCGTGGGGGTCAGCCCATGTGCGGGTAGCGGTAGTCCGTCGGGGGGACCAGGGTTTCCTTGATGGAGCGGGTGGAGGTCCAGCGCATCAGGTTCTGCTTGGCGCCGGCCTTGTCGTTGGTGCCGGAGGCGCGGCCACCGCCGAAGGGCTGCTGGCCGACGACGGCGCCGGTGGGCTTGTCGTTGATGTAGAAGTTGCCCGCGGCGAAGCGGAGCTTCTCGCAGGTCGCGGCGGCCGCGGCGCGGTCCTGGGCGATGACGCAACCGGTCAGGCCGTACGCCGAGGCGGACTCCATCTGGGTGAGCATCTCGTCGTAGTCCGCGTCGTCGTAGACGAAGACGCCGAGGATCGGGCCGAAGTACTCGTCCTTGAAGATCTCGTTGTCCGGGTCGGTGGAGACCAGGACCGTCGGGCGGACGAAGTAGCCCTCGCTGTCGTCGTACGTGCCGCCGGCCACGACCTCGATGGTCGGGTCGGCCTTGGCGCGGTCGATCGCCGCCTTGTTCTTGGCGAAGGACCGCTCGTCGATGACGGCACCCATGAAGTGCGACAGGTCGGTGACGTCACCCATGGCGAGCGACTCGACCTCGGCGGCGAACTCCTCCTTGAAGCCGGCGTTCCAGAGGGAGGCCGGGACGTAGGCGCGGGAGGCCGCGGAACACTTCTGGCCCTGGAACTCGAAGGCGCCACGGGTCATGGCGGTCTTCAGCACGGCGCGGTCGGCCGAGGGGTGGGCGACGATGAAGTCCTTGCCGCCGGTCTCGCCGACCAGACGCGGGTAGGTCTTGTACTTCTCGATGTTCGCGCCGACCGTCTTCCACAGGTACTGGAAGGTCTTGGTCGACCCGGTGAAGTGGATGCCCGCGAGGTCCGGGTGGGCCAGCGCGACCTCGGAGACGTCCTTGCCGTCACCGGTGACCAGGTTGATCACGCCCTTGGGCAGCCCGGCCTCCTCCAGCAGCTCCATCAGCAGCACGGCCGCGAAGGTCTGGGTCGGCGAGGGCTTCCAGACGACCACGTTGCCCATGAGGGCGGGGGCGGTCGGGAGGTTGCCGGCGATCGCGGTGAAGTTGAACGGCGTGATCGCGTAGACGAAGCCCTCAAGGGGGCGGTGGTCCGAGCGGTTCCAGACGCCCGGGGAGTTCGCCGGAGGCTGCTCGGCGAGGATCTGGCGCGCGAAGTGCACGTTGAAGCGCCAGAAGTCGATCAGCTCGCAGGGGGTATCGATCTCGGCCTGCTGGGCGGTCTTGGACTGGCCAAGCATGGTGGCGGCGGCCAGCGTCTCGCGCCAGGGGCCGGACAGCAGCTCGGCGGCCCGGAGGATGATCGCGGCGCGGTCGTCGAAGGACATCGCGCGCCAGGCGGGCGCGGCGGCCAGCGCGGCGTCCACCGCGTCCTGGGCGTCCTTGACCGTGGCGTTGCCGTACGTGCCGAGCCGGGCTCCGTGGTTGTGCGGCTGGACGACGTCGAAGCGCTCGCCGCCGCCCATCCGGCGCTCGCCGCCGATGGTCATCGGCAGCTCCCGCGGGTTGCCGGCCAGCTCCTTGAGCTTGGCCTCCAGACGGGAACGCTCGGCGCTGCCGGGTGCGTAGGTGTGGACCGGCTCGTTCACCGGTACGGGGACCTGGGTCACAGCGTCCATGGCGGCCGTTTCTCCTTCGGTGGTCGGTTCGTACGTACGTAAGGGGCCGGGGGGTCAGCCCCGGGCCGCCGTCATCCCCGGGTCGCGAGCGACCGCAGGAAGAAGGCCAGGTTCGCGGGGCGCTCGGCGAGCCGGCGCATGAAGTACCCGTACCAATCGGTGCCGTACGGGATGTACACCCGCATACGATTCCCCTCGGCTACCAGCCGGCGCTGCTCCGCCTCGCGGATGCCGTAGAGCATCTGGAATTCGTAGTCCGCCGGCTTGCGGCCGTTGCGGTGCGCCAGCTCCTGGGCGATGGCCACCATCCGCGGGTCGTGGGACCCGATCATGGGGTAGCCCTTGCCGGCCATGAGGATCTTCAAGCAGCGCACATAGGCCCGGTCGACCTCCCGCTTGTCCTGGAAGGCGACGGTCGCGGGCTCCTTGTACGCGCCCTTGACCAGTCGCACCCGGGAGCCTTCCCCGGCGAGCGCCCGGCAGTCGTCCTCGGTACGGAAGAGGTAGGACTGCAGCACCGCGCCCGTCTGGGGGAACCGCTCGCGCAGCTCGGCGAGGATCGCCAGGGTCGAGTCGACCGTGGTGTGGTCCTCCATGTCGAGGGTGACGGTCGTCCCGGCCTCGGCGGCCGCCTCGACCACCGGAGTGACGTTCTGCAGGGCCAGCTCGTGGCCGCCCGGCAGCGCCTGGCCGAAAGCGGACAGCTTCACCGACATCTCGGCCTTCACGCCGAGCCCGTGCTCCTTGAGGGCCTCGGCCAGCCGGAGGTAGGCGTCGCGGTTGCGCAGCGCCTCCGTCGGGTCCGTGATGTCCTCGCCGAGGTGGTCGAGCGTGACCTCCAGTCCACGCGCGGCCAGGTTGCGCACCGCGGCCATGGCCTCGTCCAGACGCTCGCCGGCGACGAACCGTTCCACCACGGGGCGGGTGACCGGAGCGGCCGCGACGACGCGTCGGATGCTGTCGCTGCGCGCTGCGGCGAGGAGCACGGGACCCAGCATGGGGCACCTCCACATTCAGGGTGACAAGTACCGGGCGGCGCCGGGCAGGGCGGACGCGTCGGCAAGATTGAGCCACCTGAAATTTAAGGATCGCGCCACTTCGCGGCCATCGACAGCTGTCACGCCTTCGTGGCCGGGATCTCAGACAGATGTATGAGAATGGGAACAGGGACGACCACTGCGACAGGAGAGGGGCCGAACGGCGGATGCGGGGCGACTACCAGCAGCTCGTGGACGAGATCTCGGCGGCGCTCGGTGCACCGGCGACGCTGGAGGACCGGGACTTCGGGCTGATCGCGTTCGGCGCGCACGAGGGCGAGGACGACGAGGTCATGGACCCGGTGCGGACCCGGTCGATCCTGCAGCGCCGCTCCTCGGCGGCGGTCCGGGCCTGGTTCGAGGCGTTCGGGATCGCCCGGTCCACGACGCCGCTGCGGATCCCGCCGGACCCGGCCGCCGGCGTCTTCCGCGGCCGGATCTGCCTCCCCGTACGCCACCGGGGCGTGGTGCACGGTTACGTCTGGCTGCTGGACGACGGGCACCTCACCGACCTGGCCCTGGGCGGCCGGGGCGCCCCGCCCGACCCGCGGATCGCCCAGGCGATGGAGACCGCGGCCCGGATCGGCGCGCTGCTGGCCGACGAGGCCCGCGCCGGCTCCGAACTCGGCGATCTGCTACGGGAGTTGCTGACCGGCCCGGCCGCCGGCCGGTCGGCCGCGGCGACCGCCCTGCGCGACGCGCTCCGCGACGTCCTGCGCTTCACCCCCGGTCTGCCGCTCACCCTGGTCGCGGTGGCGCCCTGGGACACCTCGGACACCGACGCGGCCCCCCTGCCGAGCCTGCCGGGTCTGCTCGCGGCGTGCGCACTGCGCTCCCCCGGCGGTCCCACGGGCCCGCCCGGCCCGCCCGTCCTGGCCGCGCTGGTCCGCCTGCGTGCTACGGGCGGGTCGGCCCCCGCCCGTACGGTGGCGGAACACCTGCTGCGCTCCCCGCGGGCGGGGAGCGCCCCGGCCGCCGCGGCTCCGGCCGGCGCCGGGCGGTCCCGTTCCGCCGATCGCTCCGCACCGCCCCGCCCGGGCGCGGCCGGCATCGGCAGCGCCACCCGGGAGCCGGCCGAACTCCCCACGTCCTGGCAAGAGGCCCTCGCCGCGGCCCGCGCGGCCCGCGCCGAGCCCCGGCTGGGCCCGGTCGCCCAGTGGGACACCATCGGCTCGTACCGCATGCTGACCGCCCTGCCGGTCACCGATCCCGACCCCGTGATCGGCCCTCTGCTCACCCCCGCACACGCCGAACTCGCCCGCACCGCCGAGGTGTTCCTCGACTGCGCGGGCCAGGCGAGCCGCACGGCCCAGGCCCTGGGCATCCACCGCCAGACCCTCTACTACCGCCTCGGCCGCGTCGAAAAGCTGACGGGTCTCGACCTGGATGACGGGGAGCATCGGCTGCTTCTCCATATGGCCCTCAAGGTGGCGAGGCTGTAAGCCTTCCGCTGCGCTTGGCTGTGCCTCCCACGTACCCGGCTGTCCCGCCGCGGGTCGTCTCGCCGTTGCGCGCTTTGCGGCGCCTCCCACGTACTTGGCTTTCCCGCCGCGGTTGTTGTTCGCCGTTGCGCCTGCGGCGGGCTGGGTGGGTGTCGGGTGCGGTGACGGGCCTCCGGGGCCGGTTGTGTGGACTGCTGACGCTTTACGTCCACACAACCGGCCCCTCCGGCCCGTCCCCTCCCGTTGGGGGAGAAGAAAACAGCGGTGGGGGTGCACGTAATGCCCACGAGCGTGCAGCCAACAGACCAGGCCCGCCCCCAACCAGCCCTCACCTCCCACTCACGGGAGGGGCTGGACCGGAGGACGAAGTCTGGAGGGCCGGCACCGCACCCGAAAACACCACGCCCGCCGCCAGGCGCAACGGCGAACAAGCCCCGCGGCGCCGCAGACAGGTACGTGGGAGGCGCCGCAAAGCGCAGCGCCCCGCGGCGGGAAAGCCAGGTACGTGGGCGAAGAAACACCCGGTTCACCGGACACGCCCCCCACCGAAACACTCGCTTTCTAGCGTCCGGCCTGACGAAATGGCCCCGGCGCCGGAGGAGACGTGGCATGAGCGAGGCCGTTGTGGAACGCAACGAAGAGACAACGCACGGCGGGGCACCCGACGACGTACGGCCCAAGCCAAGCGCAGCGGAAAGCGCAGCAGAGACCCTAGAGGACTACACCCTCCGGTTCGCGCCCCGCAGTTACCGCCGGTGGACGCCGGCCGTGGTGGCGACCACCGCGCTGGGCGGGATCGCGTACATGGCGGACTTCTCGATCGGCGCCGGGATCGGGCTCACCCACGGCACCGGCAACGCACTGACCGCGATCCTGGTCGCGGCCGTGGTCATCTTCGTCACCGGTTTCCCGCTCGCCTACTACGGGGCCCGCTACAACATCGATCTGGACCTGATCACCCGTGGTGCCGGCTTCGGCTACTACGGGTCGGTGCTCACCAGCGTCATCTTCGCCAGCTTCACCTTCATCTTCTTCGCGCTGGAGGGCTCGATCATGGCCCAGGGGCTGCGGCTGGGCCTCGGGCTGCCGCTGTGGCTGGGCTATCTGGTCGCCACGCTCCTGGTGATACCGCTGGTCATCTACGGCATGAAAGCGCTGAGCAAGCTCCAGGTCTGGACGACGCCGCTGTGGCTGCTGCTGATGGTGGGGCCGCTGGTCTACCTGGTCGCCACCGACCCGGGCACCGTGCACCGCTTCGTGTCGTACGCCGGGACCGACGGCCACGGCGGGATCAACACCGCCTCCGTGCTGCTGGGCGCGGGCGTCTGCCTGTCGCTGATCGCGCAGATCGGCGAGCAGATCGACTATCTGCGGTTCATGCCGCCCAAGACCGAGGAGAACAAGCGCACTTGGTGGGCGGCCGTGATCATGGCCGGGCCCGGCTGGGTCGTGCTGGGTGCGGTGAAGCAGGCCATCGGCCTGTTCCTGGCCGTCTACATCCTCGCGAAGGCCGGGCCGGCCGCGGCCACCGAGCCGATCCGGCAGTTCACCGGTGCGTTCGCCGCGATGCTGCCCTCCTGGCTGGTGGTGCCGCTGGCCGTGGTCCTCGTCGTGATCAGCCAGATCAAGATCAATGTGACCAACGCCTACTCCGGCTCGCTGGCGTGGACGAACTCCGTCACCCGGGTCACCAAGCGCTACCCGGGGCGGATGGTCTTCGTCCTGGCCAACCTGGCGTTCGCGCTGATCCTGATGGAGGCCGACATGTTCAGCTTCCTCAACGGGATCCTGGGCTTCTACTCCAACTGCGCCATCGCCTGGGTCGTCACCGTCGCCACCGACATCCTCGTCAACAAGTACCTGCTGAAACTGTCCCCGAAGATCCCGGAGTTCCGCCGCGGCATGCTTCACGCAGTCAACCCGGTGGGGGTGGTGGCCTTCACCGCGGCCTCCGGCCTGTCCATCGCGATGTACTTCCACGCGCTGGGCGACGCCCTCCAGCCGTACTCACCGGTGGCCGCCGCGGTGCTCGCCTTCGTCCTCACACCGCTGATGGCGGTTGTCACCAAGGGCCGTTACTACCTGCGGCGTTCCGACGACGGGATCGACGAGCCGCTGCTGGACGCGGACGGCAACCCGAGCGCCACGAGCTACCCGTGCCACGTCTGCCGGCAGGAGTTCGAGCGCCCCGACCTGGCCGCCTGCCCGACCCACGACGCCATGGTCTGCTCACTGTGCCTCAGCACGGACCGCTCGTCCGAACACGTCCTCCCGGCATCCTCATAACCCACCGGCGCCCACCCCCACCCACCGTTCCCCCTCCCCCAACGGGAGGTGACGGGCCGGAGGGGCCGGTTGTGGGGACGTAAAGCGTCAGCAGTCCCCACAACCGGCCCCGGAGGCCCGTCACCGCACCCACAAACCACCCAGCCCGCCGCAGGCGCAACGGCGAACAACACCCGCGGCGGAACAGACGGCTACGTACGGGGCGCCGCAAAGCGCAACGGCGAGCAACAACCGCGGCGGGACAGCCAAGTACGTGGGCGGCACCACAAAGCGCAAGCTCAGAGCACCTGCCCGCTGGTGACCCGCCGCAGCGCCGCCGCCAAGTCGTGCCCCGTAGGAAGCGCGTCGGGGGTGACCAGGGACTGGACCATCAGGCCGGTGAGGAGGGCCTGGTAGAAGGAGCCGACGACGCGGGCCGCCTCGGCGTCGACCTCCGTGTCGGGGACGCCCTCGAAGATGGCGACCAGCCCCTCGCCGCCCTCCGGCAGTACGGCCCCGATCGCCTCCCGCAGGCCCTCGTCGCGCGGGAGCAGCCCCAGCACCTCGACCTGGGCGGCAATGAACTCCGGTTCCGTGGCGATGTGTTGGAGCACCCGGTCCCAGGTCTCGGCGAACCGCTCCAGCGGATCGGCGGAGGTCCGCGTGCCCTCCGTGGCGGCCGGCGCCTCGGCCATGCTCGCGCCCCACTCCTCGCTGGACGCGATCACCGCCTGGCGCATCAGGGCGTCCTTGGAGCCGTAGTGGTAGCCGATGGAGGCGAGGTTGGCGCCGGAGGCGGCCACGATGTCGCGGGCGGTGGTACGCGCGTACCCCTTCTCCAGCAGGCAGCGCTTGGCGCCTTCCAGAAGATCTTCACGGTGTCCCATGACGGCAGCCTAATCGCCGGCATACGCTCGTACCAGACGGGTGTCTTATACGTACGTCTACGGCGACCAGGTCCCTGCGCATGCCCATGGGCATGTCCTTGAGCACGCCCATGCGCCGGTCACCGGCCCCCCTCGCCACCGGGCCCCTCCGCACCCCTCTTCCTCCGCTCCTCAGGGGGCGTGGCCTCGGGCGTCTGCTCGGTGTCGCGCCGGGTGTCGTCCGGCCGGCCCTCGCGGGTGCGCTCCCCCGCTCCGGCCCCGGCCATCGGCCGGTCGAACAGTTTGTTGCGCTCGCCCGGCGTCCGCGGCGAACGCCCGGTCTCCGTTCCGGGACGCGGCCCGGTGGGCCGCACCGCGTTCGTGCCGCCCGGCTCGCCGTGGGCGGGGTCCGTGGCGACCGGCCGGATCAGCCCGTAGTGGCGGTACAGCTCGGTCTCTTCGGACGGGTCGAGGTGCGCGTCGGCGTCGATCCGCGGGGCTTTCTTGATCGTCTCCTTGGCGTGCGGAACGTGCAGTTCGTCGCCGGTCCGGCGGGCTCCGGCGAGCGGGATGAACGTCTCCTTCATCCCGAAGAGGCCGGTGCGCACGGTGATCCACTCGGGCTCGTTGGTGGCGTCGTCCCGGTAGACCTGCTGCACCGTGCCCACCTTCGCGCCGTTCGCGTCGACCACGTGGAGGCCGGTCAGCTTCTGCGGGGTGTCTCCCAGAGGTGCGTTCATGGGTCTCGCTCCTTCCGCACGCGCCGGTGCGGCACGCACAGTTCCCATTGCGCGACGCCCGCTTCCGGCTTGCGACTCGAAAGGCCACGGGAGTGCCGGGCCGGGCGGCCCCGGGAGCCCCCTCGCGGCTCCCCCGACCCCACCCCCCGCTACGCCATTCGGGTGAATGCCTGACCGGCCGGCCGCACGGGCCGCACCCGCGGGGCGTGCGTACGAGGCCGGCACGCGAACGGGCCCGGACCCCGCCGAAGCGGGAGCCGGGCCCGTTGACCTGCGAAGACCGTCCGGTCAGTGACCGAGGTTCACCGCGCGTACGGACGTCGCGCCGATCTCCTCGGAGATCTCGTTGAGCACGTTCGCCGGAATGGTGTCGTCGACGGTCAGCACGACCAGCGCCTCGCCGCCGACGTCGGCCCGGGAGACCTGCATGCCGCCGATGTTGATGCCCGCCTCGCCCAGGATGCGGCCGACCGTGCCGACGACGCCGGGGCGGTCGGTGTAGCGCATGAACGCCATGTGGTCGGCGAGCGTGAGGTCGATCGAGTGGTCGCCGACCGCCACGATCTTCTGGACGTTCTTGTGGCCGGCGAGCGTGCCGGAGATCGACACCTCCTCGCCGCCGGCGAGCGTGCCGCGCACGGTGACCACGTTGCGGTGCTCGGGCGACTCGCTGCTGGTCGTCAGCCGCACCTCGACGCCGCGCTCCTGCGCGAACAGCGGGGCGTTGACGTAGGACACCGTCTCGTCCACCACGTCCTCGAACACGCCCTTGAGCGCGGAGAGTTCGAGCACCTTGACGTCGTGCTGGGTGATCTCGCCGTACACCTCGACGTCGAGCCGCATCGCCACCTCGCCGGCCAGCGCGGTGAAGATCCGGCCGAGCCGCTCGGCCAGCGGCAGCCCGGGCTTGACGTCCTCGGCGATCACGCCGCCCTGGACGTTGACCGCGTCCGGCACCAGCTCGCCGGCCAGCGCCAGCCGCACCGACTTGGCGACCGCGATACCGGCCTTCTCCTGCGCCTCACCCGTCGAGGCGCCCAGGTGCGGGGTGCACACGACCTGGTCGAACTCGAACAGCGGGGAGTCGGTGCAGGGCTCGACGGCGTACACGTCCAGGCCCGCGCCGGCCACCCGGCCCTCCTTGAGCGCGCTGGCCAGCGCCACCTCGTCGACGATCCCGCCGCGCGCGGCGTTGACGATCCGGACCGACGGCTTGACCTTGTGCAGCGCCTCGTCGCCGATCAGGCCGATGGTCTCCGGCGTCTTGGGGAGGTGGACGGTGATGAAGTCGGCGACCTCCAGCAGCTCGTCCAGGGTCAGCAGCTTGACGCCCATCTGCGCGGCGCGGGCCGGCTGGACGTACGGGTCGTAGGCGACGACCTTCATGCCGAACGCCGACATCCGCTGGGCGACCAGGACGCCGATCCGGCCGAGGCCGACCACACCGAGGGTCTTCTCGCTGAGCTCGACGCCGGTGTACTTGCTGCGCTTCCACTCGCCGTTCTTGAGCGCGGTGTTGGCCTGCGGGATGTTCCGCGCGGTGGCGACCAGCAGGCCGCAGGCGAGCTCGGCGGCGGTGACGATGTTGGAGGTCGGGGCGTTGACGACCATCACGCCGGCCTTGGTGGCGGCGGAGACGTCGACGTTGTCCAGGCCCACGCCGGCGCGGGCGACGACCTTCAGCTTCTTGGCGGCGGCGATCGCCTCGGCGTCGATCTTCGTGGCGCTGCGCACCAGGACGGCGTCGACGTCGACGATGGCGGGGAGCAGTTCGGCACGGTCCGCGCCGTTGCAGTGCCGGATCTCGAAGTCCGGGCCGAGGGCGTCGACGGTGGCGGGCGACAGCTCTTCGGCGATCAGTACGACAGGTTTCGAGCTCACGTGGTCTTCAGTCCTCACTAGTCCTTCGCGGACGGCCGTCCCGACGGCCGAAGGCGGTGAAGGGGGAAAGCCGCGTGGAAGACGCACGACATTGTGAGCCTGAACGCGCTTGTGATGGGCAGTGTAGTGGCGGTGGGGGGCGCGTCCTGTGCCGTTGCGGAAGGATCACCCGTGCGTGGTTCTACGCGGTGGACAAGGCGCCGCGGCGGAGCGCGGCCGGTCATACGGACGAGGGGGCCGCGAGTGTTTCGCGACCCCCTGTCCACTGCCCTTACGCCTCGTCGTCGACCCAGCTCATCAGCTTCCGCAGCTGCTTGCCGGTGGTCTCCAGCAGGTGGTTCTCGTCGGCCTTCTTGTACTCGTTGTACTTCGGCAGACCGGCGTTGTACTCCGCCATCCAGTTGTTGGCGAAGGTGCCGTCCTGGATCTCGGTGAGGACCTTCTTCATCTCGGCCTTGGTGGCGTCGGTGATCACCCGCGGGCCGGTGACGTAGTCGCCCCACTCGGCGGTCTCGGAGACCGACCAGCGCATCTTCTCCAGGCCGCCCTCGTACATGAGGTCCACGATGAGCTTCAGCTCGTGCAGGCACTCGAAGTACGCGATCTCCGGCTGGTAGCCCGCCTCGACCAGGGTCTCGAAACCGGCCTTGACCAGCGCCGAGGCGCCGCCGCAGAGCACGGCCTGCTCACCGAACAGGTCGGTCTCGGTCTCCTCGGTGAAGGTGGTCTTGATGACGCCGGCGCGGGTGCCGCCGATGCCCTTGGCGTAGGACAGCGCCAGCGCGAAGGCGTTGCCGGAGGCGTCCTGCTCGACGGCCGCGATGCACGGCACGCCGCGGCCCTCCTCGTACTGGCGGCGCACCAGGTGGCCCGGGCCCTTGGGGGCGACCATGCAGACGTCCACGCCGGCCGGGGCCTTGATGAAGCCGAACCGGATGTTGAAGCCGTGGCCGAAGAACAGCGCGTCGCCGTCCTTCAGGTTGTCCTTGATGGACTCCTCGTAGACCTTGGCCTGGATCGGGTCCGGCACCAGGATCATGATGACGTCGGCCTCGGCGGCCGCCTCGGCGGGGGTGACCACGCGCAGGCCCTGCTCCTCGGCCTTGGCCTTGGACTTGGAGCCCTCGTGCAGACCGACGCGCACGTCGACGCCCGAGTCGCGCAGGGACAGCGCGTGGGCGTGGCCCTGGCTTCCGTAGCCGATCACCGCGACCTTGCGGTTCTGGATGATGGACAGGTCGGCGTCGTCGTCGTAGAACAGCTCGGCCACTTCGGGTTTCTCCTTGGATCTAGCGGGGTGCCCACACAGTACGTCGGGCGGGGTGAGGAAGGTCGGTGGGTCTCGCCATACGGTCCGGTCGGAGCGCGGCGGACGGGGGCGGTCAGGCCGAACGGTCCAGCGCGCGCAGCGAGCGGTCCGTGATGGAGCGGGCGCCCCGGCCTATGGCGATCGTGCCGGACTGCACCAGTTCCTTGATGCCGAACGGCTCCAGCATCTTCAGCATGGCCTCCAGCTTTTCACTGGATCCGGTGGCCTCGATGGTGACGGCCTCGGGCGAGACGTCCACGGTCTTGGCGCGGAAGAGCTGGACGATCTCGACGATCTGCGAGCGGGTCTCGTTGTCCGCGCGGACCTTCACCAGGACCAGTTCGCGCTGGATCGCGGAGCCGGGCTCCAGCTCGACGATCTTCAGGACGTTGACGAGCTTGTTGAGCTGCTTGGTGACCTGCTCCAGCGGCAGCGACTCGACGCTGACCACGATGGTGATGCGGGAGATGTCGGGGTGCTCGGTGACCCCGACGGCGAGCGAGTCGATGTTGAAGCCGCGGCGGGAGAACAGCGCGGCGATCCGGGCGAGGATGCCGGGGGTGTTCTCCACCAGGACGGAGAGCGTGTGCTTGGACATGGTCTTCTCTCTTTCGCTCTTCGTCGTCTCAGTCGTCTTCGTTGTCGCCGAAGTCGGGACGCACGCCGCGGGCGGCCATGACCTCGTCGTTGGAGGTGCCGGCGGCGACCATCGGCCACACCTGGGCGTCCTCGTGGACGATGAAGTCGATCACGACCGGGCGGTCGTTGATGGCATTGGCCTCTTCGATGACCTTGTCGAGGTCGGCCGGGTCCTCGCAGCGCAGTGCGACGCAGCCCATGGCCTCGGAGAGCTTGACGAAGTCCGGGATGCGGGTGCCCGCCGAGGGCTGCTTGCCGTCCGCTTCGGGGCCGCTGTGCAGCACGGTGTTGGAGTAGCGCTGGTTGTAGAAGAGGGTCTGCCACTGGCGGACCATGCCCAGCGCGCCGTTGTTGATGATCGCGACCTTGATCGGGATGTTGTTCAGCGCGCAGGTGACCAGTTCCTGGTTGGTCATCTGGAAGCAGCCGTCACCGTCGATCGCCCAGACCGTGCGGTCCGGCTGGCCGGCCTTGGCGCCCATCGCGGCCGGCACGGCGTAGCCCATGGTCCCGGCGCCGCCGGAGTTGAGCCAGGTGGCGGGCTGCTCGTACTTGATGAAGTGGGCGGCCCACATCTGGTGCTGGCCGACGCCGGCGGCGTAGATGGTGTCGGCGGGGGCGAGCCTGCCGATCCGCTCGATGACCTGCTGCGGGGACAGGCTGCCGTCGTCCGGCAGGTCGTAGCCCAGCGGGTAGGTCTCCCGCCAGCGGTTGAGGTCCTTCCACCAGGCGCTGTAGTCGCCCTTGTGGCCGGCGTCGTGCTCGGCCTGGACGGCCACGATCAGGTCGGCGATGACCTCGCGGGCGTCACCGACGATCGGCACGTCCGCGGCGCGGTTCTTGCCGATCTCCGCCGGGTCGATGTCGGCGTGCACGACCTTGGCGTACGGCGCGAAGGAGTCCAGCTTGCCGGTGACCCGGTCGTCGAAGCGGGCGCCGAGGGTGATCAGCAGGTCGGCCTTCTGCAGCGCGGTGACCGCGGTGACCGAGCCGTGCATGCCGGGCATGCCGACGTGCTGCGGGTGGCTGTCGGGGAAGGCGCCCAGCGCCATCAGGGTGGTGGTGACCGGGGCGCCGGTCAGCTCGGCGAGCACCTTCAGCTCGGCGGTGGCACCGGCCTTGAGGACGCCGCCGCCGACGTAGAGCACCGGGCGCTTGGACTCGGCGATCAGCCGGGCGGCCTCACGGATCTGCTTGGCGTGCGGCTTGGTCACCGGGCGGTAGCCGGGCAGGTCGGTGTGCGGCGGCCAGCTGAACGTGGTCTGCGCCTGCAGGGCGTCCTTGGCGATGTCGACCAGGACCGGGCCGGGACGGCCGGTGGACGCGATGTGGAACGCCTCGGCGATCGTCTTGGGGATCTCGGCCGGGTCGGTGACCAGGAAGTTGTGCTTGGTGATCGGCATCGTGATGCCGCAGATGTCCGCCTCCTGGAAGGCGTCCGTGCCGATCGCCTTCGACGCCACCTGACCGGTGATCGCGACCAGCGGGACGGAGTCCATGTGGGCGTCCGCGATCGGGGTGACGAGGTTGGTGGCACCCGGGCCCGAGGTGGCCATGCAGACCCCGACCTTGCCGGTGGCCTGCGCGTATCCCGTGGCGGCGTGTCCGGCGCCCTGCTCGTGGCGGACGAGGATGTGCCGGACCTTCGAGGAGTCCATCATCGGGTCGTACGCCGGCAGGATCGCACCGCCGGGGATGCCGAACACGGTGTCGGCCCCGACCTCCTCCAGCGCACGGATGAGGGACTGCGCGCCCGTGACGTGCTCGACGGTGGCGGTCGGCTGCGGTCCGCCGGCGTTACGGGCCCGCGGCTGCGGATGGTGGGCCCCGGAGGCCTGCTCGGTCATCTGCGTCTCTTCTCGAAGCTGAGGGTTTTGACGGGATTTGTGAGGTTGCTGTGCAACAAAAAACCCCTCGTGCCGGGTGGCAAGCGAGGGGAGCGCGTCGGTGCGGTCTGCTGGGCGGCGTAAGGGGCCCAGCTTCAGCCGACGCGCTTTCCAAGTACGAGAATTCGGGTGCGCATGGCACTGACCCTCCCCCTCTCGTGCACCGAGTGTCAAGTGGGTGGGACGGAGGTCTCACTATTTGAGCGCAATGGGGGATGCACCATGGCCTCCGGACCGGCCAGACCCCCACGTCGGGCGGGCACTCCGCTGCCGCTGAGCACCACCGCGCGCCCCTGTCCCGCGTGGTCGGGAACGGGGTAACCGGTACGGGTCAGCGCCCGGCGCAGCCGGTGCTCGTCGAGCGGGCCGGAGAAGGCCAGGCCCATGCCGTGCGTGCAGCCCATGGAGCGCAGCGCGAGGACCTGTTCGGGCAGGTCGACGCCGTCCGCGACGGTCTGCATGCCCAGGTCGCCGGCGATCCGCAGCAGTCCGGCGGTGATCTTGTGCAGCCGGGAGGACTCCACCACGCCGTCGACCAGGCCGCGGTCCAGCCGCAGGACGTCGACGGGCAGCCGGCGCAGCGCGGTGATCGCGGCGTACCCGCTGCCGAAGCCGTCGAGGGCGATCCGTACGCCGAGCCGGCGCAGGGCGACCAGCCGGCGCTCCAGGTCGTCCAGCGGGATCCGGGAGTCACTTTCGGACAGTTCCAGGACGAGCTCCCGGGCGGGCAGGCCGTGCCGGGTGAGGAGCGCTTCGACACCCTTGGGGGACAGCGCGCGGTCCAGCAGCCGGCGGGCGGAGAGCCGGACCGCGACCGGGATCTGATGGCCGGCGCGGTGGCGCGCGGCGGCCTGCCGGACGGCCTCCTCCAGCTGCCAGCGGTCGAGCTCCGCGGCGCGGTCGCCGCCGTCGGTGTACCGGCCGCGGTCCCCGACCCGGAGGAATTCGGCGGGGGTGAACAGGATGCCCTCGGCGGAGCGCCAGCGGGCGTGCGCGGCGACCGCGGTGACCCGCCCGGTGGCCAGGTCGACCACGGGCTGGTGCAGCAGCGCGAATTCGCCCTCGTTGAGGGCCGTGCGGAGCTTGGAGGCGAGCTCGGCGCGGTGCGCGACCTCGTCCTGCATCTGGGGGGCGTAGAGCTCGACCCGGCCCTTGCCGGCCTGCTTGGCGCGGTACATCGCGAGGTCGGCGTTGCGGAGCAGGCCGGCGGGGGTGACGCCCGGTTCGGCGAAGGCGACGCCGATGCTGGCCGCCACGCGGACGTCCCGGCCGTCGATGCGGTACGGCTCGGAGAGCTTGATGCGCAGCCGGTCGGCGATCTCGTGGATGCGGAACTCGCGGGCCGCGCGGTCGCGGGTGCCGTCGCCGGTGATCAGCGCGGCGAATTCGTCGCCGCCCAGCCGGGCCGCTATGTCGCCGGCGCGGACCGAGTCGGCGAGCCGGCGGGCGGCCTGGATCAGCAGTTCGTCGCCGGCCTGGTGGCCGATGGTGTCGTTGACCTGCTTGAAGCCGTCGAGGTCGATGTAGAGCACGGCGGTGTCGTGGTCACTGGCCCGCCGGCCGGTGACGGCCTGGGTGACGCGTTCGGTGAACAGCGCGCGGTTGGGCAGATCGGTGAGCGCGTCGTGCGAGGCGTTGTGCTGGAGCTGGGCCTGGAGCCGGACGCGTTCGGTGACGTCGCGGGAGTTGAAGATCAGGCCGCCGTGGTGGCGGTTGACCGTGGACTCGACGTTCAGCCAGCCGTCGACGCCGGAGCGCTGTCCGCCGGCGCGGAAGCGGCATTCGATGCGGGTGGTCGGCTCGTCCTGCGGATCGGCGGCGAGGAACCGGCGGACCTCGTGCACCACCCGGCCGAGGTCCTCGGGGTGGATCAGCGTGGCGAGTTCGGAGCCGATCAGCTCCTCCGCGTCGCGGCCGTAGACGCCGGCGGCGGCCGGGCTGACGTAGCGCAGCACGCCGGAGGGCGCGGCGATCATGATGACGTCGCTGGAGCCCTGCACCAGGGAGCGGAAGTGGTTCTCCTTCTGGGCGAGTTCGTGGGTCAGGGTGATGTTGTCGAGCAGCATGATCCCCTGGCGGACGACCAGGGCGAGCACGACCGTGCAGCCGGTGAAGAGGACCACGCGGTCGATCCGCCGCCCGTCGAGAACGTTGGTGAGGATGCCCAGGGTGCAGACCGCGGCGGCCAGATACGGGGTGAGCGCGGCGAGCGAGCCGGCGAGCGGACGGCTGCCGTGCGGGACGCGGACGGCGGCGGGCTCGGCGAGCTCCTCCGGCTCCTCCTCCTCGGCCCGGCGGGCGACCCACGGCGCGTACGCGAGCAGCATCGAACCGGCGAACCACCCGGCGTCCAGGATCTGCCCGGAGCGGTAGTGCTCGCGCAGCAGCGGGGAGCTGAACAGGGCGTCGCACAGCACCGTCAGCGCGAGCGCGGCGATGGCGGTGTTGACGGCCGAGCGGTGCACCGAGGAGCGCCGGAAGTGCAGGACCAGGACCATGCTGACGAGCACGATGTCCAGCAGCGGATAGGCCAGTGACAGGGCGCTCTGCGCCACGCTGCGGCCCTGGAAGTGGGCGGTGTGCGCGAGCGCGAGGCTCCAGGAGAGGGTGAGGAGCGAGCCGGCGATCAGCCAGGAGTCCAGGCCCAGGCAGACCCAGCCGGCCCGGCTCACCGGGCGCTTGGCGAGCACCAGCAGGCCGACGATGGCCGGCGGCGCGAACAGCAGGAAGCAGAAGTCGGCCGGCGAGGGGCTGGGCACGGTCTCGCCCAGGATGACCTCGTACCAGCCCCATACGCCGTTGCCGATGCCGGCCATCCCCGAGGAGGCGGCGAACAGCATCCAGGCCGGCCGGAACCGGCTGCGGTGCCGGCGGGCGTACAGACCACAGGAGAAGGCCGCGACCAGGGCCGCGAAGCTGAGGCCGAAGTCCCCCATGAACAGGGCGACTTCGGTGGACCCCCAGCCGAAGGCGGCACCGAGGGCGTAGCCGCCGCAGACCACGGCCAGGACGACCTGTGGCACCGGGCTCGGCGGACTGCCGGCCGGCGTCGGTGGCCTGGAGAGCATCGCCCCGGGGGCGCTCACCGCACTCTCCCGTGGTCCCGTGTCGTCCGGCGCCTCGCACGGGGCGCCCGGTGGTCCCGCCGCTTCTCCGCGGGCGCTCGTGGATCCCGCATCTCGCGGATCGTCCATCGGCCGTACATCGCCCGTCGCCCCCCTCGCGTTCCGGATCTCGCATCGCGCCGCGGCTGTCCCGGCGCGATCCCCGCTCGGACGATACACCAGTTCCGTCACTCAGCGACATAGGGTATCTACGGAGCGTGACGGCGTGCGGGGTGGTGAATACCCACCGCAGTCGTACGGCCCCGTAGCGCCATCCGCGCCCCGGTCAGCCGGCGGTCGCGACGACGTTCCGCAGGGGTTCGCCGGCCGCGAAAAGCGCCAACTGGTCCCGCAGCAGCCGCTTCGCACGAGGCAGGAAAGCAGAGCTGGGGCCACCGACGTGTGGAGTGATGAGCACGCCCGGAGCGTGCCACAGCGGATGCCCGGCGGGCAGGGGTTCGGGCTCGGTGACGTCGAGCGCCGCGCGCAGCCGCCCGGATTCGAGCTCGGCGAGCAGTGCCTCGGTGTCGACGATGGCCCCGCGCGCGATGTTCACGAGGAGTGCGCCCTCCTCCATCCGCGCCAGGAAATCGCGTCCGACCAGGCCACGGGTCTCTTCGGTGAGCGGAGTGGCGAGGACGACGACGTCCGCTTCGGGCAGGAGGGCGGACAGGTCGGAGAGTGGGTGCACGGGGCCGCGCACAGTGTCACGCGCGGTGCGTGCGACGCGCACCACCCGCGCACATTCGAAAGGCGTGAGCCGGTCCTCGATGGCACTGCCGATCGAACCATAGCCCACAATGAGGACCGACTTGTCGGCGAGGGCGGGCCGGAAGCCCGGGCGCCACTCGCCCGCGTCCTGCGCCCGGACGAAGCCGGGGACGTCGCGCAGCGCGGCCAGAATCAGGGTGAGCGCGAGTTCGGCGGTGCTGGCGTCGTGCAGTCCGCGGGCGTTGCACAGCTGGGCCCCGGCCGGCATCTGCGGCAGCCCGGGCAGCATGTGCTCGATCCCTGCGGTGAGGGTCTGCACCACCCGCACCCGGTTCATGCCGGCCAGCGGCCGCAGGCTGACCTCCGTGCCCTTCATGTAGGGGACGGCGTAGAAGACGCACCGGGCCGGATCGGCCGGGTACTCGGGGCCGGCGTCCCAGTGGACGTAGTGGAGGCCGCCGGGCAGGCCCTCGATCTCGTCGGGCGGGATCGGGAGCCAGACGTCGTTCGGTTCGGTGCGCTGGTCTGCGGTTGCCATGGCCCGAGGCTATGCGAAGGGATGTTCTGCTCAGACGTTAGTTTGGTCCGTGCCCTTGATCGGGGGCGAGGGGACGGAGGCACAACCAGGTGGAGCGCAGGACAATCGGTGCGGCGGCTCTGGAAGTGGGCGCCGTGGGTCTCGGCTGTATGCCGATGAGCTGGGGGTACACCGAGTCGCAGCGCAACGGGGAGGGGTCCTTGCGGGCCGTGCACACCGCGCTGGACCGTGGCTGCAGCCTGCTGGACACCGCCGACATGTACGGACCGTTCACCAACGAGCTGTTGGTGGGACGGGCGTTGAAGGAGCGCCGCCAGGACGCGTTCGTCTCGACCAAGGTCGGGCTGCTGGTCGGCGAGCAGCACATCGTCGCCAACGGGCGGCCCGGTTACGTCAAACGGGCCTGTGACGCCTCGCTGCGCCGGCTGCAGACGGACCGGATCGACCTCTACCAGCTGCACCGGGCCGACCCCGAGGTACCCGTCGAGGAGACCTGGGGGGCGATGGCGGAGCTGGTGGCGGCCGGGAAGGTGCGGTCGCTGGGGCTGTGCGCGGTGGGCGCCCGGGCGGTGCGGCAGCCCCGCACGGCGCGGGCGGAGCGGCGGCCGGCCGGGGCCCGGTCGCGGTCCCGGACGCACGACGGCACGCTGGCCCAACTGGAGCGCATCCAGCAGGTGTTCCCGGTCAGCAGCGTGCAGGCCGAGCTGTCGGTGTGGTCGCGCCAGGCGCTGGAGGCGCTGCTGCCGTGGTGCGAGTCGCGCGGGGTGGGCTTCCTGGCGGCGATGCCGCTGGGCAACGGCTATCTGACCGGCACGCTCACCCCGGGGCAGGGCTTCGAACGGGAGGACCTGCGGGCCCGCCATCCGCGCTTCACGGCGGAGATGATGGCGGCGAACCAGCCGCTGGTGGCCGGGCTGCGGCGGGTCGGCGCCCGGTACGGCGCGACGCCGGGGCAGGTGGCGCTGGCGTGGGTGCTGGCCCAGGGCCGGCATGTCGTCCCCGTACCCGGTACGAAGAAGGAGCGCTGGGCCGCGCAGAACGCCAAGGCGGCCGATCTGGTGCTCAGCGGCGAGGACCTGGCGGAGATCGCCGCGCTGCCGCCGGCCCGGCAGTCCTGGTAGCCCGCCGGCAGGTCCGGTCCGCCGGGCGTGCGGGCCGGTCCGCCGGGCGTGCGGGCCGGTTCGCCGCGTCCGGCGGCCCGATGTGGTGTTCTTGTGCTCGCCCGGACGACGAGAGGACCCCTGCCGTGCAACGCCGTTCCCAGACCGCCGTGTTGGCCGCCGCTTCGCTGCTCCTGGCAGCGGGCTGCTCGAACGGTGGCGCGCAGCCCCCCGGCGGGGGTGGCTCCGCCACGGCGAAGAGCCCCGGTGCCTCGGCCGGTGCCGCCTCGCCGGGCGCCACCCCGTCACCCGCCGCGCCGTCCGCCAAGGGCTCGGTGAAGGTGACGAAGACGCTGGCCACCGGGCTGAAATCGCCGTGGGGCGTGGCGGTGCTGCCGGGCGGGGACCTGCTCGTCGGCTCGCGGGACACCGGCAAGATCGTCCGGATCGCCGCGGACAGCGGGAAGACCACCGAGCTGGGCTCGGTGCCGGGCGTGGCCCCGGGCGGCGAGGGCGGCCTGCTCGGCCTCGCGGTCTCCTCGGACTTCGGCACCGACCACCAGGTGTACGCGTACTTCACCACCGCGTCCGACAACCGCATCGCCCGCATGATCTACGACGACAAGCGCCCGCCGGGCGACCAGTTGGGCGCGCCCGACACCATCCTGCGGGGGATCCCCAAGGGCGAGATCCACAACGGCGGGCGGATCGCGTTCGGCCCGGACAAGATGCTCTACGCCGGCACCGGCGAGACCGGCGACACCGGGCTGGCGCAGGACAAGAGCTCGCTGGGCGGCAAGGTCCTGCGGATGACGCCGGACGGCGAGCCGGCGCACGGCAACCCCTCGGCCGATTCGGTGGTGTACGACTACGGCCACCGCAATGTGCAGGGACTGGCCTGGGATTCCGACCACCGGCTGTGGGCCTCGGAGTTCGGGCAGCACACCTGGGACGAGCTCAATCTCATCGAGCCGGGGAAGAACTACGGCTGGCCGGAGATCGAGGGCAAGGCCAAGTCCGGTCAGGGCGGCCCGGATTACGTCGATCCGGTCGAGGTGTGGAAGACCGACGACGCCTCGCCCAGCGGCATCGCGTACGCCAGGGGCTCCATCTGGATGGCGTCGCTGCGCGGTGAGCGGCTGTGGCGCATCCCGCTGAACGGGACGAAGCCGGTGGCCGCCCCGCAGGCGTTCCTCAAGGGCACCTACGGGCGGCTGCGGACGGTCGTGGCGGCCGGTGACGGCACGTTGTGGCTGGTCACCAGCAACACCGACGGCCGCGGCACGCCCCGTAAGGGAGATGACCGGATTCTCCGCCTCAAGGTGAGCTGATCCTTCTGGTCCCCTTTTCGTGTGTCCTGCCTAGACTCGGGTGGCAGGGGACGGGTGCGCGTCACGCCGAAGAGGGGGCAGGCACCGTGTTCAACATCGTGGAAGAACTGTTCGCGCCGGGCCGCAAGCACACCGACGAGGAGCGGCAGAAGATGTCGCTGGTCGTCGACGACATCGGTGACGGCGACCCGGGGAAGGGCCCGATAGACCTCTCCTCGGGGACCGTCGTCATCCGGGCGGGAGGGGCCGGCGGCCGCGCTACGTAAGGGGGCTGGCCGCGGCGCCGATCCGCGCCGCGGCGATGTCCCGGCTGCGGGCTGCGGCGACCGCACCGACCACCGGCATGGCGAGCAGGGCCACGAATATCGGCCCGTAGCCGCCGTCGGTCGCCTCGGCCGTCACCACGACCTCTCCGGAGGACAGCGTGCCGCCGAGCGCGAAGCACACCAGCGCCCGCAGCGGCCCGGAGGCGACCAGACGGAGCGGGGCGTAGGCGAGTACGAGGCCGATGGCCGCGCCGATCAGGACGCCCACGGCAAGCGAACCCAGCACGGCGACCGCGGCCAGTGCCGGATCCTCCAGCGTGCTGTCACCCGGGCCGTAGAGGTACCACGTCACCATGGTGACCGCCCACAGCACCGCGCAGACGCCCGCCGGGATGGCCCCGGCCCGCAGCCCGAACCCAAGCCCCCGCCGCAGCACGGCGCGTGACGTCCCCAGACCGTCCCCGTATCCCGAACGCGCCGCCGCCTGCCGGCATCCGCACCCGGAGCATCCCAGCGGGTCACCGGGCCCGCGACGAGGGGCCGGGCAGGGCTGCCGGCCGGGTCAGGACGCCGCCGGTTCGCCGAACAGGCGCAGCCGGTGGGCCACCGCGCCGGCCTCGCCGCGGCCGGAGACGCCCAGTTTGGCGAGGATGTTGGAGACGTGGACGCTGGCTGTCTTGGGCGAGATGAACAGGGCGTCGGCTATCTGGCGGTTGCTGCGGCCGTCGGCGACCAGGCGCAGGACGTCGCGCTCGCGCGGGGTCAGCCCGAGGGAGGCGGCGGGGGTTTCGGCGTGCTGGGTCTCCCCGGTGGTGCCGCCGTCCCTGCCGGCGCCGGCGGCCGCTGCGCCCGCTGCGTCCGCGGTGGCCGGTATCAGTCCGGGCAGCGGGATGCGGGCGCGCTGGGCGAGCAGGGCGAGTTCCTCGGCGAGCGGGCGGGCGCCCATGGCCGTGGCGGCGGTGTGCGCCTGGCCGAGCAGCAGGACGGCGGCCTCGCGCGGGGTGCGGCCGTCCAGCCCGGCGGTGGCCCGCTCGGTGCCGTGCAGCAGTGACTCCGCCCAGCGGTAGCAGGCCCGGGCGAGCTCGTACGGGCGCTCCAGCGGCTTGAAGGCGGCGACCGCCGCCGCCCAGTGGTCCGGGGTCTCACGGCCCTCGGCGCGGCGGAGCTCGGCCTCGACGGCGACCGCGTACGCCTCCCATATCGGGCAGGCCCGGGCCAGCTTCTTGGCGGCGTCGCGGATGCGGGCGAGGACGGCGGCCCGGCCGGGCCCGGCGGCCGGCAGCCCGCGGGCGTCCGACTCGGCGGCGGTGGCCCACCACAGCAACGGCCAGGCGTAGCGCTGGATACCGGGCGGCAGTCCGGCGTCCAGGGTTTCCCCGAGGATGGTCCGGGCGTCCAGGATGCGGCCCTGGTGGGCGGCGATCCGCAGGGCGTGCTGGGCCAGCGGGATGGCGTGCTGCGGCTGGGGGTCGTGGGTGCCGTAGTGCTCGCGGGCGACGGCCAGTTCGCGCTCGGCGGCGTCGAAGTCGCCCATTCCGAGGGCGAGGTCCGTGCGGCGGTTGGCGGCCAGGGCGATCGAGCGGGCGCTCTGGGCGAGCCGGCGGGAGTCGGCCGCGGCCTGGAGCGCCTCCTCCCAGCGGCCCAGCGACTGGAGCGATTCGGCGCGGTTGGCCATCACCCAGCAGGTCTTGTCCTTGAGGCCGTAGCGGGTGGTGAGTTCGATGCCCTGCTCGGTGACCTCGACGGCCTCCCGGGAGCGGCCGACGCCCTCCAGGAAGGACGGGAGGTTGACATGGCCGCGGCCGATGGCGGTGAAGTAGCCGCGCTCGACGGCGCGGTCGAGGGCGGCCCGGAGGTCGGCGAGGCCCTCGTCGACCTCGCCGGAGTCGGTCCGCAGCCCGGCCAGGGTGAGCCGGGAGTTCAGCTCGGCCTCTTCGTCGCCGACCAACTGGGCGAGTTCCACGGCGCGTTCGGCGGTGGCGAAGGTGCCCGGGCCCGGTTCGTGCAGCACCGCCCAGCTGGCGACGGCGGCCGTCACCTCGGCGTGCACGGATGACGGCGGCAGGCCGCGCATCAGCTCCTGGGCCCTGCCGAGGTCCTCCCAGCCGTTGCCGCGGCCGGTGCCCTGGCAGAGCCGGGAGCGCTGCACCAGGAACCAGGCAGTGCGAAGGGGATCGTTCTCGTCGCGGAGGGAGCGCAGGGCGCGCTTGGTGATCGTGAAGGCGCGCTCGCTGTCGCCGGACAGCCGGGCGGCCACCGCGATCTCGGCGAGCAGGTCCAGGAAGCGGAGGGAATCGTCGTCGCAGCCACAGGCCGGGTACGCCTCGGTGTAGTCGACCGGGCGCACTCCCTGGCGGACCTCGGGCGGGGCGTCGTCCCACAGCTCCAGGGCCCGGTCCAGCAGCCGCAGTTGCTCGGCGTAGGCATGGCGGCGCCGGGCCTGCACGGAGGCGGCGAGGACGGCGGGCAGCGCCTTGGCCGCGTCATGGGCCTTGTACCAGTAGCTGGCCAGCCGGGTCGCGCAGGCATCGGCGCGGACCAGGGAGGGGTTGGCCTCCAGCGCCTGGGCGTAGCGGCGGTTGAGGCGGGTGCGCTCGCCGGGCAGCAGGTCGTCGACGACGGCCTCGCGGACCAGGGCGTGCCGGAAGCGGTAGCCCGTGCCGTCGCCGGTGGGGACGAGGGTGTTGCTGCCGACGGCGGCCCGCAGCGCCTCGATGAGGTCGTCCTCGGGCATCTGGCAGACGGCGGAGAGGAGTTCGTGTTCGACCGTGGAGCCGCCCTCGGCGGCCGTACGGACCACCCGCTGGGTGTCCTCGGGCAGCGCCTCGACGCGCACCAGCAGCAGATCGCGCAGCGGGTCGCTGAGGCCGTGCAGACAGCCGTCGGCGAGGCTGCGGGCCAGCTCCTCGACGAAGAAGGCGTTGCCCTCGGAACGCCGGAAGACCCGGTCGAGGGTGCCCTCCTCCGGTGCGCTGCCGTTGATGCCGGCGAGCTGGGAGCGGACCTCCTCGCGGTTGAAGCGGTCCAGCTCGACCCGCCGGACCGTGCGCATCCGGTCGATCTCGGCGAGGAACGGGCGCAGCGGGTGGCGGCGGTGGATGTCGTCGGAGCGGTACGTCGCCACCAGCAGGACGCCGGCGTCGTGCAGGGCCCGCAGGAGGTAGGCGAGGAGTTCGCGGGTGGAGCGGTCGGCCCAGTGGAGGTCCTCGATGACGATGACGAGCGTGCGCTCCGCGGCGAGGCGCTCCAGGAGGCGGGCGGTCAGCTCGAAGAGCCGGGCCCGGCCGATCTCCTCCCCGTGATTCTCGCCGGGCGTTTCCCCCAATTCCGGCAGGATGCGGGAGAGTTCGCCCTCCTGACCGGCGACCGCGGCGGCGAGCTCGTCCCGCAGATGCCAGTTGAGGGTGCGCAGGATCGCGGAGAACGGCGCGAAGGGCAGCCCCTCCGAGCCGATCTCGATACAGCCGCCGAGCGCGACCAGCGCGCCCCGGGCCCGCGCTGCCTCGCCGAACTCCTCGATCAGCCGGGTCTTTCCGACCCCGGCCTCGCCCCCGATCAGCAGGGCCTGCGGCTCGCCGGACGCCGCGACGCGGGCGAGCGCGTCATCGAGCGCGGCGAGCTCGGGCGCTCGACCGACGAACACGGGACTGACGGACCTGGTCTCCACGCGCTTGAGCATCGCACAGGGGTCCGACATTCCGGCAGGGGGCTTGATACCGGGGGCTTCATCACGGGGTTTCGTCCACGGGGTTTCCTCCACGGCTTCCCTCCACGGCTTCCCTCCACGGCTTCCCTCGTGCGGGACCGGCCGGGCCCGGTCAGGCGGTGGCACGGCGTACCCGCCACCGCCGGGCCCGTCCGGTACTCACCCGCCCCTCGGGTTCGTCGCTGCCGGAGCGGGCGGCGGCCTGGCGCACGGCGCGCCGGCCGTCGATCGCCTCGCGCGCCAGACGCTGCCGGGCAGCCTCGCGGCGCAGCTCGTCCTGCCGGACCCGGAGCTCCAGTTCGAACTGGTACATCTCGTTCTCCCTTGTGGCGTGGGCGGGTTGACGCCCACCGGTGCGGGCTCGTCGACGCCCGGTGGTGCGGACTTGTCGACGTGCTGTGACGTGCTCAAGCCTCGCGTCCCAGGGGGGTCCGCCACATCGGGAGAGTGCCCGATCTTCGGGTGCGGGGGTGCTTAGGAAATACGGGCGGCGCCCGGGAAAGGCCGTACGGGCGGCGCGCGCGGCACCGCCCGTACGTATCCCGGACACGAATGAGCTCCTACGGGGACCCCGATAAGGCCCCGCTGCCTTAGGCGCCGGGCCGGGTGCCCTTAGGGATGGTGGGCATGCTCCCGAACAGGTCGAGGTACATGCCCGCGGAGATCAGCAGCCCGAGCACGCCGAGGGCCAGCCCGCCCCAGGCGACGGCCCGCACCCAGGTGGCTCGCGGCCGGGTGAGAACCACCGCGGCGACCAGCGCCGCCAATACGGCGAAGACCCCGTTGACGAGGGCCGTGGTGTGCCAGGGCGTCCCGTACATGGCGGAGATCTGGTCGGTGGCCTTACCGGCCTGGAGGTTGATCTGCCCCATCAGCGTCTGCCGCTCGGCCATCAGCGTGCCGAGCCAGGTGCCGGTGACGGAGGCGAGGCCGAGCCCGGCGGCGACAACGGCACCGGCACCGGCGGCCACGCCGGCGGTGCCGGGCGGTGCGGGCGCGTCCTGGTCCAGCTCCTGACCCTGGTCAGCGCCCTCGATGTCCTCGGCGTCCTCGGGGACCGCCGCGGCATCCGTCTCCTTCTCCGTGGCGACGGCCTGCGCCGGCACGGTCTCATCGTCGGTCCGCTTCTCGGTGGTGGCGGTGCTGTCGGTCGTCCTGGTCGTACCCATGGGCGCGACCGTAGGGGCCGTGTCTGAGAGTGAGATGAGAACGGCGGGGAGCGGGCTCGACCGGGGGCCCTGTGAGCGCTTTCTACGCCCCCACCAGCGGTCGCTCGCCGTCCCTGGGCCCGGGCGGCCCCGCCGTATCGGACCGCTCCGGCGCCCCGCCCACCTTCTCCGGCGGCGGTTCGATGCCGATCCGGGGCAGCCACCGCTCCAGCCAGGAGGGCAGCCACCAGTTCGCGCCGCCCAGCATGTGCATCAGCGCCGGGACCAGCAGCGTACGCAGTACGAACGCGTCCAGGGCGACCGCGGAGGCCAGCCCGATGCCGAACATCGCGATGGTGCGGTCGCCGCTCAGGATGAAGGCCGCGAAGACCGCGATCATGATGACCGCCGCCGAGTTGATCACCCGGCTGGTCTCGGCCAGGCCGACCCGCACCGCCCGGCGGTTGTCCCCGGTCAGCTGCCACTCCTCGTACATCCGCGACACCAGGAACACCTGGTAGTCCATGGACAGCCCGAAGAGCACCGACACCATGATCACCGGGAGGAACGGTTCGATCGGCCCGGCGCTACCCAGCCCCAGCTGCTCGCTCCCCCAGCCCCACTGGAAGATCGCGACCACGACCCCGAACGAGGCGGCGACGGCCGCGACGTTCATCAGCGCCGCCTTGAGCGGCACCGCGAGCGACCGGAAGGCCAGCAGCAACAGCACCGACCCGAGCCCGATGACCACGCCGACGAACAGCGGCAGCTTGCCGACGATGACCGACGCGAAGTCGTCATAACTCGCGGTGACCCCGCCGACCGCCACCCGCATGGTGGTGCCGCGCTCGGCCTTCGGCAGGACGTCGGCGCGCAGCCTGGCGACCAGATCGGAAGTCTGCCGGGATTGCGGTGAACTGTCCGGGATGACGGTCAGCACCCCGGTGCTACGACCCCCGTCGAATTCCGGCCCACTGACCGTGGCCACCCCGGGGGTGGTCCGCAATTGGCGCGGCAGCTTGTCGAAGGCGATCCGGTCCTTGGCGCCGTCCAACGTGCCGACCAGCGTCAACGGCCCGTTCGCCCCGGGCCCGAAGCCGCCGCCCCGCCCGTCACCGGGCCCGCCCCGCGCCATCAGGTCGTACGCCTTACGGGTCGTCGAGGTGGCCGGATCGTTGCCCTGGTCGGAGGTCCCGAGGTGGAGCCCGAACGTGGGCAGCGCGAGGGTGAGCATGACGGCGGCCGCGAGGACGCCCAGCAGCTTGGGGCGCCGCTCGACGAAGTCGGACCAGCGCGCGGCGATCCCGACCCGCCGCTCCTCCCGCGGCCCGTCCCCGGCGAGCCTCCGCCGCTCCCGCCGCCCGAGGGCCCGCATTCCGATCAGGCCGAGCAGCGCCGGCAACAGGGTCACGGACGCGGCGACGGTCAGCACGACGGTGAGCGAAGCCGCCAGCGCCACCCCGTTGAGGAAGCTGAGACGCAGGATGAACATGCCCAGCAACGCGATACACACGGTCGCCCCGGCGAACACGACCGCCCGCCCGGACACCGCCACCGCCCGCTCGGCGGCCTCTTCGACACCGAGCCCCGCCCTCAGCCCCTTCCGATGCCTGGTCACGATGAACAACGCGTAATCGATCCCCACCCCGAGCCCGATCAGGCTCCCGAGCATCGGCGCGAAGTCGGCGACGGTCATGGCATGACTGAGCAGCGCGATCCCGGCCGAGGCGGTGCCGACGGCCGCGACCGCGGTGACGATCGGCAGGAAGGTCGCGGCCAGCGACCCGAACGCGAGGAACAGCACCACGGCCGCCGCCCCCAGCCCGATGACCTCCGGCAACTGCGCCCGCGGCGCCTCGGTCACCGCGATCCCGGCCCCACCCAACTCGACCTGCAGCCCGTCCCCACCAGCGGACCGCGCGACCTCGACGACCTTCCGGACCTGGGCCGCATCCAGCTCATCGGTCGGCCGCGCGAACTGGAGCGAGGCGTAGGCGGTCCGCCCGTCCTGACTGATCTGCCGCGCGTCGGAGGATCCGTGCGCTCCCCGGGCGGGCTTGGGGCCGTACGGACCGTGCACCTCGGCAACCCCGGGCAGCCCGTCAACCCTCTCCAGGGTCTGCCGCATGGTCTTCTCCACCGCACCGGCCCGCACCGTCCCGTGATCGGTATGCCACACGATGGTGTCGCTGTCCCCGGTCTCCCCCGGAAACGCCTTCTCCATCAGCGCGGTCGCCCGCCCGGACTCGGTCCCCGGCACCTCGTAGTCAGTGGAGTACGCGGCCCCACTCACCCCCGCGGCCACACCCACGCCCACAAACACGGCAAGCCAAAGAACGATCACCACGATGCGGCGTTTGAGACACCACCGAGCCAGAGCGGTCACTATGTTGATCGCTTCCCGGGTTGTGCGTCGAGAACTCCCGGGTACGGGTGGTGCCGAGCGCTATGAACAGGGACATAGGGCCCCGCGCCTGTTTGGCACGCCGCCGGGGCCCCATCGGAGCAGAGTGACACCCGGAAAAGATCCTTTGACCTTTTTGTGGGGTTCCCCACAAAGGCGTGGGGTGGGGAACCCATGACCCGTCTGGAGAGAGCCAGGCGGGTCATCACCGATCAGGCCCTCAGCAATGTCACCAGCGCTTGAACGACCGTGCGCCCTGAGACCTTTCCCGGCACACGCATTTCATTGAGGAATGGAGTCAAATACCTCAATTCCTGCATTTTTCATCTCAGTCACGACAGCAGCGTACAAATCATTATCCTCGATGAGCAATACCCGCCGACTGGAACGGTTATAGATGACAGGCGCTATCGCTCTAGGCGTCTTGACGAGTACCCAATCCGCACGTTCCGTGGTCCAAAGGTAGTCGTACGATTTCATATCAGCGCTCATTTGGCAGATCTCCGTAGAATGGTCCACTTCCGTATGGTATCGCCTTGCCTCCCCCAACTGGAATCACCTTCGAGATGCGCTGAGGCGAGCCCATGTCTTCGAGAAGCCCCATCAGGGCTTTATCTGCCGTGCTGGGACGCGGCGTCCCCCCGGGATGCGTGTGATAGATGAACATGCGGTCCGCCTCAAGAGGAATTTGAACGGACGCCTCCACACCCGAGTACAGGTGGTATTGTCCACCTCTACCACTTACCCCGGGACCATATTTGTAGGTCACGGCAAACTCAACACCGTGTTTCACGGAAAGATTCTCCATCTCTTGAATTGTCGGGCGCCGAGGGATCGCGATCCCCTCGCTTCCTGGCAGTCCTTCCCCAGGTCGCCCTCCATACAGAAGACGGTTCATTTCGCACGGTGACAGACCCAGGACATCTGCCCAAGTGTGCGGATTGTGGACATAGATGGTGGGGTTGGGGCCAGGCGTTAGACCGAGGGGATCCGCTGAGAGGTATCGAGCGTTGACGGCGTCGTATATTCGATGGAAGTTGTAGTGAAGTCCCGTTTCGACGTCGAAGTACTGGCCTGGGAACCTTAGGGGCATGTAGACCGCAGCATCGCGGTTCCAGGTGGTAGTTCCCCAGAGAGTGGTGCGAGCGCGCCAGGCGATGGAGCCGCACGTGTCAAAAAGTTCGGCGGGGCTGCCGACCAAGTCGGTGGCAATGACAAAGAAGCGCTGATCTATTTCCTGTTGAGGCGCGTCTATCAGGGCGATCATTTTACGTTCGGTCTGCGTGAGGGGGGCATGATCGCGGTGGTCCCAGGTAACGGATACAACTTCCTGACCGTGTGACGTGCGGGTGGTTTGTTCCGTGAGCGTGGGGCCGTCCCAGGTGAAATCTACTTGCTCGACGACTGTGATCGCGTTATTTGCGAGCCGTTGTTTGGCTATTCGACGTCCGGAGGGATCGTAGAGGTAACGCCACGTCGCGCCTTCCGGAGTGACCACGGATGTGAGGCGGTCTTCGGCATTCCAGGTGTAGCGCCAGGTGTCCGGCTTACGCGAGACGCGAGTTTTTTGGCGGAGGGTGACGCGACCCAGCTCATCGTGTTCATAACGGATGCGGCCGGCGTGGGTGATGTTGGTGCCCTCGTAGGTCCTTTCGCCTCGGGCTGAGGGGTTGGGGTGGCGGTCGGGCCAGGTGGCGTGGGTTTGGTTGCCGGCGGCGTCGTAGGCGTAGGTCTCGGTCCAGTCGGTGGCGTGGACGGCGGTGACGCGGCCGGCGCGGTCGAGGTCGAAGGTGCGGCGGCCGGTGTGGGAGTCGTCGATCGCGGTGAGGTGGCCGTCGGGGCGGTAGGTGTAGGAGCGGGAGAGGACCTGGTCTATCTCTGCGGCGGCGGTGTGGGGGGCTTGGGCGGTGCCGGTTCCGAGGGTGGTGAGGGACTGGGAGGTGAGGCGGCCGGTGGGGTCCCAGGTGTGGGAGAGGGTGAGGTTCTCGCCGATGGTGCGGGTGAGTTCTTGGCCGGCGGCGTCGTGGTCGAAGGTGAGGACGTGGCCGGCGATGTCCATGGCGGTGCGGTTGCCGGCGGCGTCGTAGGTGTAGGTGGTGGTGTGGCCGGTGGGGGTGGTGCGGCTGGTGCGGCGGCCCAGGGCGTCGTAGGTGAACGTCATGGTGCGGCCGTTGACTGTTTCGGCGGTGATGCGGCCGAGGATGTCGCGGGTGTAGGTGACTGTCGCGTCGGGGTTGGCGGCCTGGTGGAGGTTGCCGGAGGCGTCGTGGAGGTAGGTCGTCAGCAGACCCGCGGCGTCCTTGTGCGTGATGCGGCCGAGGGTGTCGCGGGTGTAGGTGGTGACCTCGCCGAGGGCGTTGGTGCGGGTGGTGAGCTGGCCGGCGGGGTCGTGGGTGTAGGTGAGGGTGCGGTCGTCGAAGTCCGTTTCGGAGGCGAGGCGACCGGCGGGGTCATACGCGTAATTCCAGGTCAGGCCCTGGGGATTGGTGACCTGCGTGAGGCGTAGTTCGGTGTCGTGGAGGAAGTTGTAGCGGACGCCGTCGGGGTCGGTGCGGGCCGTGAGGAGGTCGAAGTGGCCGTATTCGAAGTGGGTCGTCTGGCCGATGGCGTCGGTGTGGGAAGTGCGGTTGCCTTCGCCGTCGTAGGTCCATTCCTCGGTGGCGCCGGTGGGGTCTATCCGGGCCAGCAACTTTCCTTCGACGGACCACAACATGTGGGTGGTTTCGCCCAGCGGGTCCGTGATGGAGGTGGTGCGGCCGAAGGCGTCGCGGCGGTAGTGGGTCACCGCGCCGAGGGGGTCGGTGACGGAGAGCGGGAGGCCGGCAGCGTTGCAGTAGAGGTGGGTGGTGTTACCAAGGGCATCGGTAATGGAAGCCACGTGGCCGCGGGCGTCGTGGGTGTAGGTGGTCGTGGCGCCGGTGGGGTCCGTGGACGCTATTCGGTTGCCGGTGGCGTCGTAGGTGTGGGTCCAGGTGGCGCCGTCGGGACCGGTGATCGTCAGCGGATTGCCGTTGGCGTCGTACGTGGTGGTGGACGTGGAGCCGTCGGGGAGGGTGACGGTCACCGGGCGGCCGGCGTCGTCGTAGTCGATGGTGGTGGTGCGGCCCAGGGGGTCGGTGGTGGACAGGATTCGGTGCCCGGCATCCCGCACCGTCCGGGTGGTGGCGCCCGTCGGGTCGGTGGTGGCGACGATGTGGTGGTGGTCGTTGACCTGGTAGGTGGTGACCTGGCCGAGGGAGTTGCGGTGGTGGTTGGTGCGCAGGCCGGTTTTCGGGTCGGGGTCGCCCCAGGTGAAGTCGCCGCGGAGGTGGCCTTCGATGCCGCCCTGGGTGATGCAGCGGTCCTGGTCGTCGTAGACGTAGTGGTAGCTGCTGCTGTTGGTGTCGGTCCAGGAGGTGATGCGGCCGGCGTCGTCGTAGGTGAAGCGGAGGGGGAGGTTGGAGGAGTTGGTGACGGTGGTGAGGTTGCCGAGTTCGTCGTAGCCGTAGGTGACCAGGAGTTGGTCGCTGCCGTCGGGGGCGGCGCCGGCCAGGTGGAGGGCGGTGATGCGGCGCTCCTCCGTGGTGAGGAGGAGGCGGTAGCCGGCGCTGTGGGTGATGGCGAGCGGTGTGCCGTCTTCGGTGTAGTCGAAGGTGTGGTGGTTGCCGTGGCGGTCGGCGATCTCGTCGAGGACGGCGAGGTGGTCGGTGTAGGTGGTGAAGTAGCGGCGTAGGCCCGTCACCGGGTCGGTCAGGACGTAGTCGCCGTCGGGGGTGAGTTCCAGGGGGGCGCCGTCGCCCTCTATCGGGCGGGTGGGGACGCCGACGGCCGGGTGCGGGTAGAGGAGGAAGTTGCCCTCTTCGCCGATGAGGATGACGCCCTCGGAGTCGATCTCCAGGCGCTGATCGACCGTGGACATCCAGGTCGGGCCGAACCAGCGGCCGGTGCGGTAGGACGACTCGAAGGTGCGGGTGAAGGTGAGGGGGAGGCTGCCGGGGAGGGTGATGTCCGTTTGCGGCAGGTGCATGCGGCCGGTGGCCATGTCGATGGGGTCGCTGCCGAAGATCTTGCAGGCGGCGATCCGGGCCCGGTCGCGAACGGTGATCTTGCCGCCGTTGCGGGCAGCATGCCGCGCCCAGCTCTCGGCGATGTCCTTGGCACCGGCCCGAGCCGCTCCCTTGGCCAGGCCGCCCCCGCCCTTCCCTCCCAGGATGTTCACCCACATGGAACCCCAAGCGTCGCCCGGATCGCTGCCCCAGCCCGAGCCCAGCATCCCCTTGGCCGTCTCCACCGGGTGAAGAGGTGCCTGGGCCAGGCCCATGAGGGTCATGGCGGTGTTGTCGGCGAACTGGAAGGGGTGCGTGACGTTGTACGGGTCCAGCGGATTGATCTTGCGGCCCAGCTTGAGGGTGTCGGCACCGGCCTTCAGGGCACCGCCGGCTATGTGCAGATGCTCGAGGACGAGCGCCTGGCTGCCGTCCTTGAGGGCAGCGCCCGCGAGTTGGGTGAGGGCGGGCTTCTCGGGCGCGTGCGCCAAGGCGGCCTTGATGGCGTTGCGGGCGTGTTCGGCGGCCTCGTTGCGCTGGCTGCGGGCCTCCTTGAGCAGGTCCTGGGCGGCCTCGCGGCCCTCGGCTCCCGGGTCGACCTCGACGGTCGGCTCCTGGGGCATGGGACCGGGGTCCTGGCCCTGCTCGACGGCGGCGTTGTAGGCGTCGGCCTGGGAGTTGTACCTGTCGACCTTCGCCTTGTACGCCTCGAAGGAACGGCGGGTGGCTTCCTGGGCGTTGTGGTACTTCTCGATCGCCTCGGCGGCCTTGTGCTGGGCCCAGATCACCGTCTCCACGTACGACGTCAGTGCCTTGGAGGCGTCGTCGCAAGCGTCGGCGGCGTGCATCCACTGCTTGGGATGCATGTCGAAGGCCTCGCGGAAGGCATCGGCCGCCTTGCCGCTCCAGTGCTGGCCCGAACCCAGCTTGCGCATGCCGTTCGCCACCCGGTCGAACGCGGCGGAGAAGTCCTTGAGGTGGGACGCGGTCTCGGCGATCTTGCCGGGGTCGCCGTGGATGAGTTCCTTGGGATCCTCGGTGTCGCCGAGCTCGCGTTCGTCGACGTGTGCCCCGAGGGCGCCGGCCACCTTCGCGCCGCCACTACGGACCGCATGCGCCGCGCCGTCCAGGCCGACCGTCTCCAGCGCGTCACCGGTCAGCTCGGCGCCCTTCTCGACCACCTCCCCCGCCCCGCGCTCAATGGCACCCGTGATCTTGCTCGCGCCCTCGCCGACCGCGTCGATGGCATCACCGAAGATGCTCACTTGCCGTTCCCCCCGTGTCCCTGCTGGCCCTGCGGCTTCTCCGCCTCGTGGAAGTCCGTCGTGACCTCCACGTCCTCCCCGCCGTACTTGATGCGGTCCGGGACCGACTGCGCGTCCTGAAGCAACCGGTCGCCCGCTTCCAGCATCTGTTCGCGCGAGTCCCGCGACGCCTTGGAGTTCGGGTCGAAGTCGGCGTTGGCCACCTGGGAGATCGGGTTGTCCCCGATGACCTTGTCCCAGGACCTCTTGTGCAGCTGCTCCGCGGTCAGGTTCGGATCGCCCATCGCGGCGTTCACGGTCTGCTTCAGGGCGTCCGAGAAGTACTGCTCCTGCTCGTAGTAAAGACCAGCCGTGATACCCAGCTTCTTGGAGAATTCGTTGGCGTCCTGCATCAGGGTGCGTACGCCCCAGCCCCAGCGGTCGCAGAAGGAGTCCAGGACGGCGGCCAGGCCGTCATCGCCGCATTCCATGTTGTCCAGGGACAATCGGTCGAAACCGCGGCCCAGTTGGGCCTCCACGTCGAAGCCGAGTTCTTTGAGCTCGGCTGTTGCGGCCCTGATGCCCTTGGTGAGTTGCTCGAATGCCTCGGGCTCCAGCTGATAGCCATCTCCGCTCATCAGGCCCATTTACGCTCCCCCTCGCGCGAAACGTCCGATATACCGTCAGATATGCCGTCAGGTATGTCGCTATCCGATGTGGCCGGGACATCGATGGCTGCCTGGTCGGGCACGATTCCGGCCACCGGCGGGAAGAGCGCACCCTGCTCGCTGCCCGCGTCCAGGGCCACCCCCGTAGGGCCCTCGATGGCGGGAATCAGCACGTCAAGGACGCGAGCGCCGGACACGGTCAGGTACCGCCACTCCGTGCCGGGCTCCGTGCCGCGACCCAGCGCGAAGCGGCACAGCGCCTCCTTGTCGGTGAAGGCGTACAGCCAGCGGATGCCGTCCAACTCAGTGGAGAGAAGCGTGTCATTGACCGTCGGAATCAAGACATGCGTGCGCCGGAATTCGCCCACGAGCGCGGCCGGATCTGGTTGACCGGCATGAATCGCTGCCACCTCATCGATCAAAGACATAACGGACCGAGCCCCTCCCCCGATTCCCTGCTCAACTGCCGAACATACTTTGGCATACGGCACTGACAACGGGGTGTTGGACACGGGGGCGGCAGGGCGAGTGAAAGGCCGGGCCGAGGAAACCGGACCGCGGTTCTTTTCAGCTTCAATTACCTGGCCGTTTGGGCGGGGAGGGGATTCGACCCGCATAACTGGCGGCCGCCTCGCACTCCACTCCGCCCCCTCCGCGCCGGCTGTGGCTGCGCCGCGCGGGCCCGTTCGTCCGTGCCACACCCCTTGACCGGCGCATTGGTCTGAACCATTCTGGGCGAGGGCCGGGAACGGCCCCTCGTCAGCGGTGGCCACCGTCTCGTGCAGTCCTCGGGTTTCCCCCTTCGGCACAGGAGACAGGTATGCCCCGCATCGCAGCACGCGCCCGCACCAGACCCTCCCGCCACAGACGCCCGATCGCGTCCGTACTGACGGTCTTCGCCACCGCGGCAGCCGCCCTGACCGCCACTGCCCCCGCTTCCGCCGCCGACGTCAACGTCGCCAAGAACGCCGGCTACGAGTCCGGGCTGAGCAATTGGAGTTGCTCGGCGGGGAGCGGGGTCTCCGTCAGCTCGCCCGTGCACGGCGGCGGCGCGGCGCTCAAGGCGACCCCCACCGCCTCGGACAACGCGACCTGCTCCCAGACCGTGGCCGTCAAGCCCAACGCGACGTACCGGCTGAGCGCGTACGTCCAGGGTTCGTACGTCTACCTGGGCGCGTCCGGCACCGGAACGACGGACGTCTCCACCTGGACACCGTCGGCCACCGGGTGGCAGCAGCTCGCGACCAGCTTCACCACGGGGCCCAGTACCACCTCCGTCACCGTGTACACCCATGGGTGGTACGGGCAACCGGCCTACTACGCCGATGACTTCAGCGTGCTGGGGCCGGACGGCGGGGGCGGTACCGATCCCGGGCCCCAGGTTCCGGCGGCGCCCGGTGGTCTGACGGCAGGCTCCGTGACGTCCTCCTCGGTCACGCTCTCCTGGAACCCGGTCTCCGGTGCCACGGGCTACACCGTTTATCGCGACGGAGTGAAGTCGACGACTACCGGCGGCAGTTCGGCGACGGTGACCGGCCTCTCCCCCTCCACCACCTACCGGTTCCAGGTCACGGCCACCAACGCCGCCGGTGAGTCGCCCCGTTCGGCCGAGGTCACCGCCACGACCTCCCCCTCCGGTGGCGGCACCGACCCGTCCGTCCCCAAGCACGCGGTCACCGGCTACTGGCAGAACTTCAACAACGGCGCGACGGTCCAGAAGATCAGCGATGTGCCGAACCAGTACGACATCATCGCGGTCGCCTTCGCCGACGCGACGACCACGCCCGGCGCGGTCACCTTCAACCTGGACTCGGCGGGCCTCGGCGGCTACACCGTCGACCAGTTCAAGGCCGACATCAAGGCCAAGCAGGCGGCCGGCAAGTCCGTCATCATCTCCGTCGGCGGCGAGAAGGGGACGGTCTCCGTCAGCGACTCCGCCTCGGCGGCCAACTTCGCCAACAGCGTGTACGCGCTGATGCAGCAGTACGGCTTCAACGGCGTCGACATCGACCTCGAAAACGGCCTCAATCCGACGTACATGACGCAGGCGTTGCGCTCGCTCTCCCAGAAGGCGGGCGGGAAACTGGTGCTCACCATGGCGCCGCAGACCATCGACATGCAGTCGACGTCCGGCGGCTACTTCCAGACGGCGCTGAACGTGAAGGACATCCTCACCGTCGTCAACATGCAGTACTACAACAGCGGTTCGATGCTGGGATGCGACGGGAAGGTCTACTCCCAGGGCAGCGTCGATTTCCTCACCGCGCTGGCCTGCATCCAGCTCGAAGGCGGCCTCGACCCGTCCCAGGTGGGCCTGGGCCTGCCCGCCTCCACCCGGGGCGCGGGCAGCGGTTACGTCGCCCCGAGCGTCGTGAACGCCGCCCTCGACTGCCTCGCCAAGGGGACGAGCTGCGGATCGTTCAGGCCGTCCCGGACGTATCCGGGCGTACGGGGCGCCATGACCTGGTCCACGAACTGGGACGCGGCGAGCGGTAATGCGTGGTCGAACGCGGTCGGGCCGCACGTTCACGCCCTGCCGTAGCGCGGGATCCGGCACTCACCCTCGCCCTCGCCCTCGCCACGGAACTCGCACCACACGCCCTTCCCGGGTACGCGCTCGCCGGCGCCCCACGCGTCGGCGAGCGCGGCCACGAGCGGCAGCCCACCACCGGCCTCGGCCCCGCCATCGCACCCATCGCCGGCCCGGGCACCAAGCGCCCGGGCCGGTGAGCCGGGTACGTGGCAGCCCACCCGCCACCGCCGTGCGTGACGTGCACCGGCTATCGTCTACAGTCCTGTAGACGATAGACCGCTGGGCAGCGACCACCGACCGCGCGTGGTTCGCTGAACAGCGCCCGAAATGCAGTTGGTTGCCGAGGCGCGACGTACCGCGCCGGGAGGGCGGACGGACGATGGCGCAGTCGACCGGTGGGGCAACGACCCTGCCCACCACGGGGGGAGGGCGGGGTCATGAGCCCCTGCCCCACACGGGAGAGAGCCCCGGCTGGAGCAAGGTGCCGCAGGTCACGGCCCTGTTCTGGGGAGTGAAGGTCCTCACCACCGGCATGGGCGAGACGGCTTCGGACTACCTCGGCCGGACGCTCGGGCCGATACCGGCGGGCTGCCTCGGACTGGCCGGTTTCCTGCTGTTCCTGGTTCTCCAGTTCCGGGCCACCCGCTACCGGCCGTGGACGTACTGGTCCGCGATCGTCATGGTCAGCGTGTTCGGCACGATGGCCGCCGACGTCGTGCACGTCGTGGCCGGCATCCCCTACACGGTCTCGGCGGTCGCCTTCACCGTCGCGCTGGCGGCCCTCCTCGCGGCCTGGTACCGGGCCGAGGGGACGCTCTCGATCCACAGCGTCCGCACCCGCCGCCGTGAAACGTTCTACTGGGCGACGGTGCTCGCCACCTTCGCGCTCGGTACCGCGGTGGGCGACCTCACCGCGGGCACCTTCCACCTGGGATACCTCCCCTCCGGCGTGCTGTTCGCCGCGCTCATCGCGGTGCCCGCGCTGTCCGGGCGGTTCCTCGGGCTGAACGCCGTCGCCGCCTTCTGGGGGGCGTATGTGCTGACCCGCCCGCTCGGGGCCTCCTTCGCCGACTGGATGGGCGTCTCCACCGCTCGCGGTGGCCTCGGCTGGGGCACGGGGCCGGCCACGCTCGCGCTCACGGTGCCGATCGTGCTGCTCGTGGGCTACCTGGCGATCAGCCACAAGGACACGCCGCCCGAGCAGACCGGCGCACACCACGCCGTCTGACGGGGGGTACGAGCCGCGTCCGGCCCCTGCCCCTGGCCCTGCCCCTGCCCTGGCGCGACGGGTGCCGACCGCCCTCCCGTGCTCAGTCCTCGATCAACGCCGGGGCCAGTTCCCGGAGTTGGTCCGGGCCCGGGCCGCGGTTGGCGGCGCCGGGCTGGACGGCGACGTGGTCGGCGCCCGCGGCGAGGTGGTCCCGGCCCCGGCGCCGTACGGCGTCCTCGTCGCCCCGGGCCACGATCGCGTCGACCAGGCGGTCGCTGCCGCCGTCCGCGAAGTCGTCGCCGTCGAAGCCGAACCGGCGGAAATCCGCACGTAGTTGGGGAGTTCCAGGTAGCAGCGGGTGTGGTGCTGCTCGCGGGCCGGGGCGCGAGCCTTGGCCGGGTCGGTTTCCCGCAGGACGGCCTGTTCGGGGGCGAGCAGCGGGCCATCGCCGAGGATCTCGCGGGCCGGGGCGCGGGCGGTGTGCTCCGTGGGCGCGAAGTACGGGTGGCGACGGTGAGGCGGTCGGTGGCGGCAAGGAGCCGTCCGGCGTGGCTGAACGCTTCCTTGGCCCGCACGCCCCGGTGGTACGTACGCGAAGCGGCCGCCCCTCCGTAGAAGGACGGCCGCTGAAGCAGGCAACCAGGGAGAGCGGGATCAGCCCTCGACGCCCAGCTTCTCCAGGATCAGCTCGCGCACGCGCGCCGCGTCGGCCTGGCCGCGGGTGGCCTTCATGACCGCGCCGACCAGGGCGCCCGCCGCGGCCACCTTGCCGCCGCGGATCTTGTCGGCGATGGCGGCGTTGGCGGCGATCGCCTCGTCGACGGCGGTGCCCAGGGCGCCCTCGTCGGAGACGACCTTCAGGCCGCGCTTCTCGACGACGGTGTCCGGGTCACCCTCGCCCGCGAGCACGCCCTCGATGACCTGACGGGCCAGCTTGTCGTTCAGGTCTCCCTTGGCGACCAGCTCGGCGACCCGGGCGACCTGCACGGGAGTGATCGGCAGGGCCGCGAGCTCCACGCCGTCCTCGTTGGCGCGGCGGGCCAGTTCGCCCATCCACCACTTACGGGCCGCGGCGGCGTCCGCACCCGCCTCGACGGTGGCGACGATCAGGTCGACCGCACCCGCGTTGAGGATCGACTGCATGTCGTGCTCGCTGACGCCCCACTCCTCGCGCAGGCGGTTGCGGCGCACGCGCGGCAGCTCGGGCAGGGTCGCGCGCAGTTCCTCGACCCACTCGCGGGAGGGGGCCACCGGGACCAGGTCCGGCTCGGGGAAGTAGCGGTAGTCCTCCGCCTCCTCCTTGATCCGGCCGGGCGTCGTGGAGCCGTCCTCCTCGTGGAAGTGACGGGTCTCCTGGACGATCTTGCCGCCGGAGGAGAGCACCGCGGCGTGCCGCTGGATCTCGAAGCGGGCCGCCCGCTCCACGGAGCGCAGGGAGTTGACGTTCTTGGTCTCCGAACGCGTGCCGAACTTCTCGGTGCCGTTGGGGCGCAGCGAGAGGTTCACGTCGCAGCGCATCTGGCCCTGCTCCATGCGGGCCTCGGAGACGCCGAGCGCCTTGATGAGCTCGCGGAGTTCGGCGACGTACGCCTTGGCGACCTCGGGGGCCCGCTCGCCCGCGCCCTCGATGGGCTTGGTGACGATCTCGATGAGCGGGATGCCGGCGCGGTTGTAGTCCAGGAGGGAGTGCCGGGCGCCGTGGATGCGGCCGGTGGCACCGCCGACGTGCGTCGACTTGCCGGTGTCCTCCTCCATGTGGGCGCGCTCGATGTGCACCCGGAAGACCTCGCCGTCCTCCAGCTGTACGTCGAGGTAGCCGTCGAAGGCGATCGGCTCGTCGTACTGGGAGGTCTGGAAGTTCTTCGGCATGTCCGGATAGAAGTAGTTCTTCCGGGCGAAGCGGCACCAGTCCGCGATCGTGCAGTTGAGCGCCAGGCCGATCTTGATGGCCGACTCGACGCCGGTCGCGTTGACGACCGGGAGCGAGCCGGGCAGGCCGAGGCAGGTGGGGCAGGTCTGCGCGTTGGCGTCGGCGCCGAGGGCGGTGGAACACCCGCAGAACATCTTGGTCTTGGTGCCGAGTTCGACGTGGACCTCGAGCCCCATGACGGGGTCGTAGGCGGCCAGCGCGTCCTCGTACGACACCAGGTCGGTGACAGTCACGGTGAAACTAACCTCTCAGGGTCCGGCGCCGGTCAGTCCGCGAGGACGTCGTCGTCGCCCAGACGGCGCAGTTCGCGGATGAGCAGGGCGACGCCGGTGACGATGGCGGCGGCGGAGACGACGGCGTCGACCAGCTGGAGCGTGTCCTGCTCCACCCGCGCCTTCTTCGCCTGCTTGACGACGCTCACCGCGCCGAACAGCGTGGTGCCGATGGACAGGTACGTACCGGGCTTGGACTTCTTGAAGCCCTTGGCCTTGGCGAGCTTTCCACTCACAGTGACGGTGCCTCCTCAAGCAGCGGGTGACCCCACTTGGCGGTGAACGCGGCCTCGACCGCGGCGCCGACCTTGTAGAGCCGGTCGTCCTTCATGGCGGGGGCGACGATCTGCAGGCCCACCGGCAGCCCGTCCTCGGGCGCCAGACCACAGGGCAGCGACATGGCTGCGTTGCCTGCCAGGTTGACGGGGAGCGTGCACACGTCGGCGAGGTACATCGCCATCGGGTCGTCGGCACGCTCGCCGATCGGGAAGGCGGTGGTCGGCGTCGTCGGCGAGACGATCACGTCGACCTGCTCGAAGGCCTTCTCGAAGTCGCGGGTGATCAGCGTCCGCACCTTCTGGGCGGAGCCGTAGTACGCGTCGTAGTAGCCGGAGCTCAGCGCGTAGGTGCCGAGCATGATCCGGCGCTTGACCTCGGGGCCGAAGCCGGCCTCGCGGGTCAGGGCGGTGACGTCCTCGGCGGACTTCGTGCCGTCGTCGCCGACCCGCAGGCCGTAGCGCATGGCGTCGAAGCGGGCCAGGTTGGAGGAGCACTCGGACGGCGCGATCAGGTAGTACGCGGCGAGCGCGAGGTCGAAGGACGGGCAGTCCAGCTCGACGATCTCGGCGCCCAGCTCCTTCATCAGCGCGACCGACTCGTCGAACCGCTGCAGCACGCCGGCCTGGTAGCCCTCGCCGCGGAACTGCTTGACGACGCCGACCCGCATGCCCTCGACGCTGCCGTTGCGGGCCGCCTCGACGACCGGCGGGACGGGGGCGTCGATGGAGGTGGAGTCCATCGGGTCGTGCCCGGCGATCACCTCGTGCAGCAGCGCGGCGTCCAGGACCGTACGGGCGCAGGGCCCGCCCTGGTCGAGGGAGGAGGAGAAGGCGACCATGCCGTAGCGGGAGACGCCGCCGTAGGTGGGCTTGACGCCGACCGTGCCGGTGACGGCGGCGGGCTGGCGGATGGAGCCGCCGGTGTCCGTGCCGATGGCGAGCGGGGCCTCGAAGGAGGCGAGGGCGGCGGAGGAGCCGCCACCGGAGCCGCCGGGGATCTTGGTCAGGTCCCAGGGGTTGCCGGTCGGGCCGTAGGCGCTGTTCTCGGTGGAGGACCCCATGGCGAACTCGTCCATGTTGGTCTTGCCGAGGATGACGACGTCGGCGGCCTTGAGCTTCTTGGTGACCGTGGCGTCGTACGGCGGGATCCAGCCTTCGAGGATCTTGGAACCGACCGTGGTCGGGACGCCCTCGGTGGTGAAGATGTCCTTGAGCGCGAGCGGGACGCCGGCCAGCGGGCCGAGCTCCTCGCCGCGGGCGCGCTTCTCGTCGACGGCGCGGGCCTGCGCGAGCGCGCCCTCGCGGTCGATGTGGAGGAAGGCGTGCACCTTCTCGTCGACGGCCTCGATGCGGGCCAGGTGGGCCTCGGTCACCTCGACGGCGGTGAGCTCGCCGGAGGCGATCTTGTCCGCGATCTCGGCGGCGGTGAGCTTGATCAGGTCGGCCATGTCGGTCACTCCTCCCCCAGGATCTGCGGCACCTTGAAACGCTGCTGCTCCTGGGCCGGGGCGCCGGAGAGCGCCTGCTCGGGGGTCAGCGACGGACGGACCTCGTCCGGCCGCATGACGTTGGTCAGGGGCAGCGGGTGGGAGGTCGGCGGAACGTCTTGGTCGGCGACCTCGGAGACGCGGGCGACCGCGCCGATGATGTCGTCGAGCTGGGTGGCGAAGTGGTCGAGCTCTTCGTCCTTCAGCTCCAGACGTGCCAGCCGGGCGAGGTGGGCGACCTCCTCGCGCGTGATGCCAGGCATGCAGAGATCCTCTGGTGTTCTTGGCGGAGTGTTCTTGGCGGAGTGTTCCAGGTGGAGTGATCTCGACGAGCACTCCGGTGAACTTTTCCGGCCCAATCCTATGGCGTACGGGTCAGCGGCCGCGAAACCGTTTCGCCGGGGCGCGGCCCGTGCGGGCGGGCGCGCCCCGGTCAGCGGGGCCCGGGGGCCTGATCGGGCCCGTCGGACGGGTCGCCGTCGGCTTCCGGTGCGCCGCTTTCCGCGGGTCCGGGCGCGCCGTCGGCTTCCGGTGTGCTCGCGTTCTCGGCTGCGCTGTCGGCTTCGGGTTCGGCTTCGGCTTCGCTGTCAGGGTCGGCTTCGGGTTCGGCTTCGCTGTCAGGGCCGGCTTCGGCTTGGCTGTCGGCTTCGGCTTGGCCGTCGGCTTCGCCGGCGTTCTCGGCTTCGGCTTCGTTCTCGGCTTCGCTGGGTTCGGAGCGGGGACATGGGACGGCCGGTGGCCGGGTCAGTTCAGGACCTGTCCCGAAGGGCGCTCGGCGGCCTTCTCCGCCGCCAGGGCGGCCGTCTCCGATTCGCGGTGCCAGCCGTGCTCACCGCGAGCCCTCAGCCAGGCCGTGGTCTCGTCGGGCGGCATCGCGGCCGCCACCAGCCAGCCCTGGACGGCGTCGCAGCCGAGGTCGCGCAGCCGTTCCCAGGTCTCGTCGTCCTCCACGCCCTCGGCGACGACCAGCAGGCCGAGCGAATGGGCCAGGTCGAGGGTGCAGCGGACGATCTCGGCGTCCTCCGTGTCGACGGCCAGCCGGGCCACGAACGAGCGGTCGATCTTCAGCTCGCTGACCGGGAGGCGGCGGAGGTGGACGAGGGAGGAGTAGCCGGTGCCGAAGTCGTCCAGCGACATCTTCACGCCGTGGGCGGTCAGCCCGGCGAGCGTGTCGGCGGCCCGCTGTGGATCCTCCAGCAGGACGTGCTCGGTTATCTCCAGCTGGAGGGCGCCCGGTGGGACGCGATGTCGGGCGAGCCGGGCCGCGACGGCGCCGGCGAAGCCCGGGGAGTGCACGTCGCGGGGGGAGACATTGACCGCGACCGGGACCTCCAGGCCCATCGCGCGCCAGCGCGCCACCTGGGCGAGCGCGGTCTCGAGGACGTATTCGGTGAGCCGGGGCATCAGGCCGGAGGACTCGGCGATCGCGATGAATTCGTCGGGCGGCACCCGGCCGCGGTCGGGGTGCACCCAGCGGACCAGCGCCTCCAGCCCGGCGACATGTCCGTCGAATCCCACCTTGGGCTGGTAGTGCAGCTCGACGTCGCCGGCGTCCAGGGCGCGCCGCAGATCGCCCAGCAGGCCGAGCCGGTCGGGGGTGTTGCCGTCGCGCTTGGCCTCGTAGAGCTCGACGCCGCTGCGGTCCCGCTTGGCCTGGTACATCGCCACATCGGCGCGGCGCAGCAGCCCTTCGGCGTCCAGGGCGTGGTCGGGAAAGACGGCGACCCCCGCGCTGGCTTCGAGCACGAGGGTCAGTCCGTCGAGGTCGAGCGGCGAACTGAGGGCGGCGACGAGATTGCGGGCCACCCGCTGGGAGCTGGTGAGGGAGTCGGTGGTGGGCAGCAGGACGGCGAACTCGTCGCCGCCGAGCCGGGCCGCCTCGGCGCCGCGCGGGAGGGCGTGCCGCAGCCGGTCGGCGATCTGCAGCAGCAGGCGGTCGCCGGCGAGGTGGCCGAGGGTGTCGTTGACGGAGCGGAAGCGGTCCAGGTCGATGAGGACCAGGGCCGAGCGGGCGCCGATCCGCTCGGCCTCGTCCAGCGCGGTCCAGGTGCGCTCCAGCAGCCACTGGCGGTTGGGCAGGCCGGTGAGCGGGTCGCGCAGCTGCTCCTCGGCGCGGGCCCGGGCTATCCAGAGGGTGGAGTCCAGCGCGATCAGCGGGACCGCGAACAGCGGCAGCAGCAGCGGGGCGTTGACCGCGCAGACGGCGATCAGCGGGGCGATGCCGAGCAGCGCGATGCCGACCAGGGCCTGGCGGACGACCGCGGTGCGCGGGATGGCGGGGAGCTGGCCGCTGCGCGGGGTGAGGCTGAGCCACAGCAGGCCGCGGCTGACGAAGAGGTAGCCGCCCGCGGTGACGACGACTTCGGGGAGGACGGAGAGGTCCCAGGCGAGCGGGGTCCACGGCTGGCGGACGGTGGAGACCACGCCGAACGCGGCGAGGCCGAGCGCCGCGGCGCCGATGCCGAGGACGTCGACGGCGCCGTGCACCACGGCCTGCCGCCAGCGGTTCCGGCGGGCGGCGCCGACCAGCACGACGACGGAGAGGCTGACGAGGGTGGCCGGGACCCAGCCGTACAGCAGCAGGACGGCGAGGGCGAGCGCCGCGCCGGAGCCCGTGCCGCCCCACCAGCGGTCGCGGCCGAGGGCGACGAGGTGGCCGACGATGACGCCGGTCAGGATCGCCAGCGACCATCCCACCGAGCCTCCGGGGAACAGCGCGTCACCTACGCCCAGAGTCCGGAACACGCCCGTGGCGAGCGCGAGGCTCGCCACGGTGACGATGGCCGCGGGCAACGCGGGCACGACGAGCTGCCGGAGCCGCGACGCCGGAGCGGCGCTGTCGGTCGGTTTCATTCCGATCCCTCTCACAGCCGGCTGTGCCCGCGCCACGGCAGGCGCACTCCTCAACAGTAGGCCGCGGAAGGCCGCCGCGGGCAGCGATCGGCGACGGTTGCCCGAATGCGACCCGGCATCCTGGATCAATCTGGTATGCGCCGATGGGGTGACACCTCACTCCTCCTCAGGCGGAGTGACGGCTACCGCTCGTGCCGCCTCGGGACCCTGTTCCAGCAGCACCGCGAAGCCGTCATCGTCCAGGACCGGGACCTTCAACTGCATCGCCTTGTCGTACTTCGAACCGGGGTTGTCGCCCACCACCACGAAACCGGTCTTCTTCGAAACGGAACCGGTCACCTTCGCTCCGAGGTTCTGGAGGGCCTCTTTCGCGCCATCTCTTGTGTGTGACTGAAGTGTGCCCGTTACGACGACGGTGACGCCTTCGAGGGGGCGTGGGCCCTCGTCACCCGTTTGCTCCTCCTCCATTCGGACGCCGGCGGCCCGCCACTTCTCGATGATCTCGCGGTGCCAGTCCTCGGCGAACCACTGCTTCAACGACGCGGCGATGGTGGGTCCGACGCCGTCCACGGCGGCCAGTTCGGCCTCTTCCGCGTCCCGGATGCGGTCGATCGAGCGGAACTCGCGCGCCAGCGCCTCGGCCGCCACCGGGCCCACGTGCCGGATCGACAGACCGGTCAGGATGCGGGCCAGCGGGCGCTCCTTGGCGGCCTGGATGTTCTCCAGCATCGCGAGGGTGTTCTTCTTCGGCTCGCCCTTCTGGTTGGCGAAGAACGTGACGATCTTCTCCTCGCCGGTCTTCGGGTCCCGCTTGGGCAGCCCGGAATCGGGGTCGAGGACGTACGACTTGATGGGCAGCAGCTGCTCGACGGAGAGGCCGAACAGATCGCCCTCGTCCTTCAGCGGCGCCTCGGCGGGCTCCAGCGGCTGGCTCAGGGCCGTGGCCGCGACATATCCGAAATTCTCGATGTCCAGGCATTTGCGCCCGGCGAGATAGAACAGCCGCTCACGGATCTGCGCGGGGCAGGAGCGGGTGTTGGGGCAGCGGAGGTCGATGTCGCCTTCCTTGGCGGGCTGCAGGGCCGTGCCGCACTCGGGGCACTCGGCCGGCATCACGAACTCCCGCTCGCCGCCGTCCCGCAGATCGACCACCGGGCCGAGGATCTCGGGGATGACGTCGCCGGCCTTGCGGATCACGACGGTGTCCCCGATCAGCACCCCCTTGGCCTTGACCACGTCCTGGTTGTGCAGGGTCGCGAACTCCACCTCGGACCCGGCGACCGTGACCGGCTCGACGACCGCGTACGGCGTGACCCGGCCGGTGCGGCCGACGCCGACCCGGATGTCCACCAGCTTGGTGTTGACCTCCTCCGGGGGGTACTTCCAGGCGATCGCCCAGCGCGGGGCGCGCGAGGTCGAGCCCAGCCGCCCCTGGAGCCGGATCTCGTCCAGCTTGACGACCACGCCGTCGATCTCGTGCTCCACGGCCGTGCGGCGGGTCTCGGGGTCGCCGTAGTGGGCGATGAACTCCCCAACCGCGTCGAGGGAGTCGACGACCCTGTTGTGCGTGGCCGTCGGCAGGCCCCACTCCTTGAGCAGGTCGTACGCCTCCGAGAGCCGGTCGATCTCCAGGCCGTCGCGGGCGCCGAGGCCGTGGACGACCATGTGGAGCGGGCGGCTGGCCGTGATCTTGGGGTCCTTCTGGCGCAGCGAACCGGCCGCGGCGTTGCGGGGGTTGGCGAACGGCGGCTTGCCGTCGGCCACCAGGCGCTCGTTGAGCTGGAGGAACTTCTCCATGGGGAAGTAGACCTCGCCGCGCACCTCGACCAGGGCCGGAATCCGGTCACCCGTCAGGCGGTTGGGAATGTCGGCGATCGTCCGGACATTGGGGGTGATGTCCTCGCCCGTGCGGCCGTCGCCGCGGGTGGCGGCGCGGGTCAGCCGGCCGTGCTCGTAGGTGAGGTTGACGGCGAGGCCGTCGACCTTGAGCTCGCACAGGAAGTGGTAGCCCGCGCCCTGGGGGGCGCCGCCCAGCTCGCCGGCGAGCCGCTCCGCCCAGGCCGCCAACTCCTCCTGGTCGAAGGCGTTGTCCAGCGAGAGCATCCGCTCGCGGTGCTCGACCTCGGTGAATTCCGTCGCGTACGCACCGGCGACCTTCTGGGTCGGGGAATCCGGGGTGCGCAGCTCGGGGTGATCGTTCTCCAGGGCCTCCAGGGAGCGCAGCAGCCGGTCGAACTCGGCGTCGCTGATGACCGGAGCGTCCTTCACGTAGTAGCGGAAGCGGTGCTCCTCGATCTGCTCAGCGAGCTGCGCGTGCTCCTCCCGCGCCGCTGCGGGCACCTTGGATTGCGCTGCGTGCTGTTCGCCAGCCACCGTCTTGTCCTCCCGTGGTCCTTGAGTGCGGTCACTCAGGGTTGTCTGCGAGCGACCTCGCCGCCCGGACGCAATGGGCGAGCGCCGAACGGGCATAAGCGGGCGAAGCGCCCGCGAGCCCGCACGACGGGGTGACGACCACGGACCCGCTGAGAGTCCCCGGTGCCAGCCCCAGCCTGCGCCAGAGCGTCCTGACACCCATGACGCTACCGGCAGGGTCTGACAATCGGCCGTCCACGCCCGGCACCACGCCCGCGAACAGCGCCGTACCGCCCTCGACCGCCTCTCCGATCGCCTCCTCCTCACGCTCGGTGAGCAGTGCGAAATCGAACGAGATGCCCGTGACGCCGGCCCGCCGCAGCAGTCCGAACGGCACCCCGGGCGCGCACGAGTGGACGACCACCGGTCCGCCCTGCGCCACCGCCACGAGATCGCGCAGCGCGCCCTCGACCACGGCCCGGTCCACGGCCCGGTGCGTCCGGTACCCGCTCGCCGTCTTCACCCGCCCCTGGAGCACCGCGGTCAGCGACGGCTCGTCGAGCTGGAGGACGACCTCGGCGCCCGGGACCCGGCGCCGGACGTCCGCGAGATGCCCGCGCAGCCCCTCCGCCAGCGACGCCGCGAGGTCCCGGCAGGCGCCGGGGTCGCTGAGGGCGGCCTCGCCGTTGCGCAGCTCCAGGGCGGTGGCGAGCGTCCAGGGCCCGACCGCGGAGACCTTCAGCGGGCCTTCGTAGCCCTGGGTGAACTCCTCCAGGGCGTCGAGGTCCTCGCCGAGCCAGGAGTGCGCCCGCCGGGTGTCCCGGCCGGGCCGGTCGCTGATCCGCCAGCCACTGGGCTCCACATGGCCGTAGACCTCGACGAGCATCCCCAGGGTGCGTCCGATCATGTCGGCGCCGGGGCCCCGCGCCGGGAGCTCCGGCAGATACGGGAAGGTCTCCAGCGACCCGGTGACGGTCTTGGCCGCCTCCCGCGCGTCCCCGCCGGGCATCGACCCGATCCCGGTCGCCGCGCCCGCTGCCCACTCGTACGTGCTGTTCTCGCTCACCCCGGAAGGGTATGCGGCGGCGGGCCCGGGGTGCGTACCCCGGGCCCGCCGCACCCGCCCGCGGAACCTGCGGCCCGTCACCGCCGGCCGCGCACGCCCAGCCAGCCGGTCACCGCGGCCACCGCCAGCGCCCCGGCCGTGAGGGCGAAGACGGCCCGCGCGCCCGGGTAGCCGCCGCCGGCCGCGGTGAGCACCGCGCCCATCCCGGCGATGCCGACCAACGAGCCGATCTGGCGGTTGGCGTTGAGGGTGGCGCTGCCGATGTCGGCGTGCTCGCGGCCGGCGGCCTCCATCAGGACGCCGGTCAGCGCCGGGGAGCTGATCCCGCTGCCGATGTTGGTGGCGGCGAGCACCACCGCGAGGACCCAGTACGGCAGTCCGGGATGGACGATCAGAAAGAGCACGACATATCCGGCAGCCGAGAGGGCCAGCGAGGCGGTGAGCGCGGTCCGGTTGCCGAGGCGGTGCCCGATCCGGGCGTAGAGCATGTTGCCGAACGGGAGGATCAGCACGGCCGGGAGCATCTGCAGGCCGGCGGTCACCGCGCTCGCGCCGCGGGCCGTCTGGAGGAACAGCCCGAGGACGAACAGGGCGCCGTAGAAGGCGAAGTTGAAGAGGAAGCCGACCACGTTGGCCGCGGAGAACCGGCTGTCCGAGAAGAGCGCGACCGGCAGGACCGGCGTGCGGGCGGTCCGCTCCCGGACGACGAACCCGGCCACCGCGGCCACGGTGACCGCGAAGGCGCCCAGCACGAGCGGCGCGGACCAGCCCTTGTCCGGCCCTTCGATCAGGGCGTAGCTGAGCGATCCCAGGGCGAGCAGCCCGAGGACGTGACCGGTGCCGCCGAGCGCCGAACCGCGGGCCGGGGTCGCCGCGATCACCCGGCGGGTGAGCAGCAGCCCCGCGGCGCCGATGGGGAGGTTGACCAGGAAGATGGAGCGCCAGCCCAGGGTGCCGACCAGGAGGCCGCCGATGGTCGGGGCGAGCCCCACGGAGGTGGAGACGATCGCCGACCAGATGCCGAGGATCCTGGCCCGGCGGGCCGGTTCGGGGAACGCGTTCATCAGCAGCGACAGCGAGCTGGGCATGAACAGCGCGGCGCCGACACCCTGGGCGAAGCGGGCCGCCACCAGGACGGTGCCGTCCGGTGCCACGGCGCCGAGCAGGGAGGCGGCGGTGAACGCGGCGAGCCCGACGAGGTAGATCCGGCGGGCGCCGAACCGCTTGGCCAGCGAGCCGGCGAGCAGCAGCAGCGCGGCGAAGGCGAGGACGTAGCCGTCGACGACCCAGGTGAGGCCGGCCATGGTCAGGCCGAGGCGGGCCCGCAGGTCGTGCGCCGCGACGTTCATGATGCCGGTGTCCAGGCTGGCCATCACGAACCCGAGCGCCAGGACGAGGAGTTGGAGCCCGCCACGGGCCGCCGGTGCCGCGGACATCTCGCGCGCCGAGCCGCGCGCCGTCGCCTTCTCAGTGATCATGCAATGAAGTTAAAGCTGTAACCGTCGCCCAGGCAATGATTACAGCTATAACTTTACGAAAGGCATACGGAACCGCCGACGCCGGACGGCGCAGGTGTCAGTCGCCCCGCCCCAGGGCCTTCAGCAGGTCGTCGCGCAACGCGGCCCGCTCCTCGTGCGTGAGGTGGTCCAGCGGCGACTCCGTGCCCATCCGGCGCAGCAGATCGAGCCGCAACTCCCGCCCAGCCTCGGTCAGTACGAGCTGCTTGGCCCGGCCGTCCAGCGGATGCGGCTCCCGCACCACCATGCCCTGTTTCTCCAGCTTGGAGATGACATAGGTGACATTGGGCGGTTCGCAGCACAGCACCCCGGCCAGCTCCCGCGCGGTCTTCGGCTCGCCGAGCTCCTCCAGCGCCTTGGCCTGCGTCGGGGTCAGGTCCAGCTCGGCGATCCGGCTGCGCTGATGGGCGTCCAGCCGGCGGCTCAGTTCGGTCACGAGCCCCCGGATCTCCCGGAACCCGCACCCCGCTGCCGCGGTCGACTTCGCTTCAGTGGTCACTCTTGCAGCGTACGTCGCCGCGGCGGTCCTCCGGGTGGCCCGTGGGCCACGGTCCTCAGCGCCCCGGGCGCACCGTGACGTCGTTGATCTCCGCGTCCCGCGGCAGGTCGATGGCGGCGAGGATCGTCGCGGCCACCGACTCCGGGTCGATCCACCGGGACGGGTCGTACGCCTTGCCCTCCTGCTGGTGGGTGCTCTCCTGCATCGGCGTGGCCGTGCGCCCCGGGTAGACCGAGGTCACCCGCACACCGTTGCCGTGCTCCTCCGCCCGCAGGGAGTCGGCCAGCGCCTTCAGGCCGTGCTTGCTCGCCGCGTACGCGCTCCAGTTGGCGTGCGCGTTCAGCCCGGCACCGGAGTTGACGAAGACCACATGGCCCTTGGCGAGCCGCACCAGCGGCAGCAGCAGCCGGGTCAGCTCGGCCGGCGCCACCAGGTTGGCGGCGAGCTGCCGCTGCCACGCCTTGGCCGGCAGGTCGCCGACCGCGCCCAGCTCGATGACGCCCGCGATGTGCTGGAGGGAGTCGATCCGGTCCGGCAGCGGCTGCTGGCCGAGCGCGAAGGACAGCTTCTCCGGGTTGGCCAGGTCGCCCACGATCACATGGGCCGTGGGGAACCGCGCGGCCAGCTCCTTCGCGCGGACCGCGTTGCGCGCCAGCAGCCACAGCTCCTCGCCGCGCTCCGCCAGCCGCCGTGCGACCGCCGCTCCGATGCCCGACCCTGCGCCCGTGATCAAGTGCGTACCCATGGGCCCGATCCTAACGAGCCGTTCCTACGGGACGGCGGCGCGGCGGCTCAGCCCCTGAAGCCCGCCTTCTCCTCCAGGTAGGCCAGCGCGCCGACCCCGTCCGCCGCGAAGAACACCAGGTCGGTGAGGGGAAGCGGCAGGAAACCCTCGTCCTCCATGCGCCGGAACTGCTGGTGCAAGCCGTCGTAGAAACCGGCGGTGTTCAGCAGCACGACGGGCTTGCTGTGCAGCCCGTGCTTGCGCAGCTCCAGGATCTCGGTGGCCTCGTCGAGGGTGCCCGTGCCGCCGACCATGATGACGATGGCGTCGGCGCGGGCCAGCATCTCCGCCTTGCGTTCGGCGAGGTCCTTGGTGACGACCATCTCGTCGGCGCCCGCGCGCGCCTTGTGCGCCAGGAACTCCACGGAGATCCCGATCAGCTTCCCGCCGGCCTCCTGCACCCCGTCGGCCATGACCTTCATCAGCCCGGTGTCCGAACCGCCCCACACCAGCGCGTGCCCGCCCTTGCCGATCAGTTCGGCGAACCGGCGGGCCGGGGTGACGTAGCGGTCGTCGAGGTCGGCGGCGGAGCAGAAGACGCAGATGTTCATGCCGGCCACCTTACGAGCCGGGGGCGGCGGGGCGGCCGCCGCACCGGCGCCCGCCCCGCCGCCCGCGGTCAGATCAGGCCCTGGTCGAGCATCGCGTCCGCGACCCGCTCGAAACCCGCGATGTTGGCGCCCGCGACGTAGTCGCCGGGCCGCCCGAACCGTTCGGCGGTCTCGTAGCAGGTGCGGTGGATGCCGCGCATGATCGCCGCCAGCTCGCCCTCGGCCCGCGCGAAGGACCAGGTGTCCCGCGCGGAGTTCTGCCGCATCTCCAGCGCGCTGGTCGCCACGCCGCCCGCGTTGGCGGCCTTGCCGGGGCCGAAGGCCACCCCGGCCTCCTTGAAGAGCGCCACCGCGTCCGGTGTGGTCGGCATGTTCGCGCCCTCGGACACCGCCTTGACGCCGTTGCGGACCAGGATCCGGGCCGCCTCGGCGTCCAGCTCGTTCTGGGTCGCCGAGGGCAGCGCGACGTCGCAGGCGACGTCCCACACCCGGCCGCCGGGCACGTACCGGGCGGACACCCCGCGCCGCTCGGCGTACGCGCTGATCCGGCCGCGCTCGACCTCCTTGATCTGCCGCAGCAGCGCCAGGTCGATGCCCTTCTCGTCGACGACGTAGCCGCCGGAGTCCGAGGCGGTCACCACGTTGGCGCCCAGCGCCTGCGCCTTCTCGATGGTGTACACCGCGACGTTGCCGGAACCGGACACCACGACCTGCTGGCCGTCCAGCTCCTCCCCGCGCTGCTTGAGCATCTCCTGGGTGAACAGCACGTTGCCGTAACCGGTGGCCTCCGTACGGGCCTTGGAGCCGCCCCAGGACAGGCCCTTGCCGGTGAGCACCCCGGCCTCCCAGCGGTTGGTGATCCGCCGGTACTGGCCGAAGAGGTAACCGATCTCCCGGCCGCCGACGCCGATGTCACCGGCCGGTACGTCGGTGTGCTCGCCGAGGTGGCGGTGCAGTTCGGTCATGAACGACTGGCAGAACCGCATCACCTCGGCGTCCGACCTCCCGTGCGGGTCGAAGTCGCTGCCGCCCTTGCCACCGCCGATGTTCAGGCCGGTCAGGGCGTTCTTGAAGATCTGCTCGAAGCCGAGGAACTTCACGATCCCGAGGTTCACCGACGCGTGGAAGCGCAGCCCGCCCTTGTAGGGGCCGAGGGCGCTGTTGAACTCCACCCGGAAGCCGCGGTTGACGTGGACCGTGCCGGCGTCGTCCTGCCAGGGCACCCGGAACATGATCTGCCGCTCGGGCTCGCAGATCCGCTCCAGGATCTTCGCCTCGGCGAATTCCGGCCGGGCGTCCAGTACGGGCGCCAGCGTCTCCAGCACCTCCAGGGCCGCCTGGTGGAACTCGGCCTCACCCGGGTTCCGCCGCACCAGCTCGGCGTACAGGGATGCCGGCCCGGCCTGCGCGCCGGACCTGACCCCAGACTGAACAGTCGACATATGGACTTCCGTTCCGTTCGTGGCCGCGAAGGCCCCACCTCTGACGCCCCGTGCTGGCCGACCCTACTCGGCGCGCACGACGTCCCGGGGCGGTCACCGCCCGGTCCGGGCCGTGATGTCACGCACGCCACACCGCGCACGCTTCCCGGACCGGTCCCACGGCCACCCCCAGGGGGCGGCCGCCGGTTGACACCACCGCCCCGGCCACCTCGGCGGACGGGTCAGGTGATCGCCAGACCGTCGAGGAAGCCCCGGACGTTGCGGCGGGTCTCGGCCACGCTGTCACCCCCGAATTTCTCCACTATTGCGTCGGCGAGGACGAGGGCGACCATGGCCTCGGCGACGATCCCGGCGGCCGGCACCGCGCAGACGTCGGAGCGCTGGTGGTGGGCCCGGGCCGCCTCGCCGGTGCGCAGGTCCACCGTCGCCAGCGCCCGCGGCACGGTCGCGATCGGCTTCATCGCCGCCCGCACCCGCAGCAGTTCACCAGTGGTCAGGCCGCCCTCGGTACCGCCGGCGCGGCCGGAGACGCGCCGGATGCCCTCGGGCGTGTTGACGATCTCGTCGTGCGCCGTTGAGCCCGGCACCCGCGCCAGGTCGAAGCCGTCACCGACCTCCACGCCCTTGATCGCCTGGATACCCATGAGCGCGGCGGCGAGCCGGGCGTCCAGACGGCGGTCCCAGTGGACGTGCGAGCCCAGGCCCACCGGCACCCCGTAGGCCAGCACCTCGACCACACCGCCCAGGGTGTCGCCGTCCTTGTGGGCCTGGTCGATCTCCGCGACCATCGCCTTCGAGGCGTCCGCGTCCAGGCAGCGCACCGGGTCCGCGTCCAGCTTCCCGGCGTCGGAGGGCTTGGGGTGGACGCCGTGGGGCGCCTTGGCCGCCGCCAGCTCGACGACGTGCGAGACGATCTCGATCCCGGCGGTCTCCGTCAGGAAGGAACGCGCCACCGCGCCCAGCGCCACCCGGGCCGCGGTCTCCCGGGCCGAGGCGCGCTCCAGGATCGGGCGGGCCTCGTCGAAGCCGTACTTCTGCATGCCGGCCAGGTCGGCGTGACCGGGGCGGGGACGGGTCAGCGGGGCGTTGCGGGCCAGGGACGCGAGCTCCGCCTCGTCCACCGGGTCGGCCGCCATCACCCGCTCCCACTTGGGCCACTCGGTGTTGCCGACCATGATCGCCACGGGCGAGCCCAGCGAGCGGCCGTGCCGCACGCCGCCCAGGAACGTGACCTCGTCCCGCTCGAAGGCCATGCGCGCGCCGCGGCCGTAGCCCAGCCGGCGGCGCGCCAGGGCGTCCGCCACGACGTCGGTGGTGATCGGGACGCCGGCCGGAAGGCCCTCCAGCGTCGCCACCAGCGCGGGGCCGTGCGACTCCCCCGCCGTCAGCCAGCGCAGCCTGCTCAACGGTCCGCTCCGGCGCCGAAGTCCCGTTCGCCGTGCAGCCATTGGACGGTGTCGTACAGGTCGTCCACGGTCATCGCGGCGAGCATGGCGTTGCGCTCGCGGGCCGCCTCGCCGGCCGGGTGGTAGAGCTGCCGGCCCATCTCCCGGGCCACCAGCTGGGTCCTGGCGGTGCGTTCGTGCCGGACCGCGTGGTACTTCTCCAGGCGCTGGACGACGTCGGCGGCCGGGCCGTCGAGGAGTGTGCCGAGCACCACCGCGTCCTCCAGGGCCTGGCAGGCGCCCTGGGCGGCGTACTGGAGCATCGGGTGCGCGGCGTCGCCGAGGAGGGCCACCCGGCCGTCGGTCCAGCGGTCGGCCGGGTCGCGGTCGCACAGCACCCAGGCCTTCCAGTTCTCGCCCAGCTCCAGCAGCCGGCGGGCGGTGGTGCCGAGGTCCGGGAATTCGGCGAGCACCCGGTCGCGGTCGGCGGGCACACCGGCCACCGCCTCGGTCGCGCCGTCGTCGCGGGTCGCGGCGAGGTTGAGGAACTCACCGCCGCCGACGGGATAGTGGACGAAGTGCCACTTGGGTCCGGCCCACAGCGTGACGGTGTTCCAGCGCAGGTCCTCGGGGACCTTGGCCATGGGGATGACGGAGCGGTAGATGGTGTGGCCGGAGACCCGGGGGTCGCCGTCGCCGAGGAGCTGGCCGCGGACGGTGGAGCGGATGCCGTCGGCGCCGATGAGCGCGTCCCCGGTGAGCCGTTCGCCGCCGGCGAGCACGGCGGTGACCGAGCCGGCGTCCTGCTCGTAGCGGACGACCGGGCTGTCGGTGCGCAGTTCGATGCCCTCGGTGGCCCGGCAGGCGGCCAGCAGCGGCTCGTACAGGCAGGTGCGGTGGACCACGGCGTAGGGGTTGCGGAAGCGGGTGCGGTAGGCGCCGGTGAGCGGCATCGACTGGACCTGGCGGTCGGTGGTGCCGTCCATGAAGCGCAACTCGTCGATGAAGACGGCCCGTTCGCGGACCGCGTCGCCGACGCCGAGCCGGTCCAGGGCGTGGAAGGCGTTGGGGCCGAGCTGGATGCCGGCGCCGAGTTCGGTGAAGGAGTCCCGGCGTTCCAGGACGGTCACCCGGTGTCCGTGCCGGGCGGTGGCCAGTGCCGCCGCGAGGCCGCCCACGCCGCCGCCGGCGATGAGTATCTTCGCCATGTCATGCCTTTCGTTGCGTAGTTGTGCGCGCGTTGCAGAGCCGCGGCGGTGGTCACACGGCGGGTGCGTGCGCCGCGTGCGCCGGGAAGCAGCGCCGCAGTGCGGTGTGGAAGCCGGGGAAGGTCTTGCTGACGCAGCCGGGGTCGTCGAGCGTGATGCCGGGGGCGCGCAGGGCCAGCACGGAGAAGGCCATGGCGATCCGGTGGTCGCGGTGGCAGGCGACGGTGGCCGGGCGCGGGGTGCCGGGGTGCACGGTGATCCGGTCCGGGCCGGTCTCGACGGTGATGCCGAGCGCCCGGAGGTTGCCGGCGACCGCGTCGATGCGGTCGGACTCCTTGAGCCGGGCGTGGCCGATGCCGTGCAGGGTGAGCGGGGCGTCGGCGAGCGGGGCGATCGCGGCCAGCGTCATGAACGTGTCGGAGATGTCGCCCATGTCGAGGGCGAAGCCGCCGCGCAGCGGGCCGGTGCCGGTGACCGTGGTGGCGTGCTCGCCGATCTCGACCGCCGCGCCGGTGCGGCGCAGCGCCGTGACGAACCGCAGGTCGCCCTGGAGGCTGTGCCGGCCGAGGCCGGGGACGGTGATCCGGCTGCCGGTGACGGCGGCCGCCGCGAAGAAGTACGAGGCGGTGGAGGCGTCCGGTTCGATGTGCAGGTCGGTGGCGCGGTAGCGGCCGGGGCGTACGGTCAGCGCGCCGTCCGGGCCGGTCTCGGCGGGGACGCCGAAGTGCCGCATCAGGGCCAGCGTCAGGTCGAGGTAGGGGCGGCTGACCAGCCCGGCCGTGCGCAGCGTCAGCGGGGTGCGCAGCAGCGGCGCGGCGAGCAGCAGGCCGCTGAGGTACTGGCTGCTGAGCGAGCCGTCCAGGGTCAGTTCGCCGCCGTCCAGGCCGGCGGCGTCCACGGTCAGCGGGAGGCCGCCGCCGGGCGCCGTGGTGATCCGGGCGCCGAGCGCGCGCAGTGCGTCGGTCAGCGGGCGCAGCGGGCGGGCCCGCAGCCGGTCGCTGCCGTCGAAGGCGTAACTGCCGGTGCCGGTGGCGGCGAACGGCGGCAGGAAGCGGGCGGCGGTGCCGGCGTCGGCGCACCGGACGCGGTGGCCGCCGGCCGGGCCGCGGCCGGTGCCGGTGACCTCCCAGGTGGCGTCGCCGGGCCCGGCCGTGATCGTGGTGCCGAGGCCGGTCAGCGCGTCGCGGAAGGCGACCGTGTCGTCGCTGACCAGCGGGGCGTGCAGGGTGGAGCGGCCGTCGGCGGCCGCGGCCAGCAGCAGGGCCCGGTTGGTGATGCTCTTGGAGCCGGGGACGGTGACCTTCATCGGGTGTGCTCCCGGTGGCGGTCGCGGACCCGGGCGAGCGAGGCGCGGGCGGCCGCGGCGACCCGAGTGGCGGTCAGTCCGTACTGCTCGTACAGCGCCTGGTAGGGCGCCGACGCACCGAACCGGTCCAGGCCCAGGGCGGCTCCGGCGTCGCCGACCAGGGCGTGCCAGCCGAGGACCGAGCCGGCCTCGACGGAGATCCGGGCCGGGACGTCCGGCGGCAGCACCTGGTCGCGGTACTCCTGGCTCTGCGCGCGGAACCACTCCAGGCAGGGCAGGGAGACCACACGGGCGGCGATTCCCTCGTCGTGCAGCAGGCGCTGGGCCTCCAGGGCGATGTGCACCTCGCTGCCGGTGCCGAGGAGGACGACGTCCGGGGTGGTGGGGGTGCCCTCGGGGGTGCGGGCCTCGGCGAGGACGTAGCCGCCCCGGGCCACGCCGTCGGCCGGGGCCAGGCCGGTGCCGGGCGAGCGGTCGAGGACGGGCAGGTTCTGCCGGGTCAGGCAGAGGCCGGCGGGCCGGTCGGTGTGCGTGAGGACGGTACGCCAGGCGATCGCGGTCTCGTTGGCGTCGGCGGGGCGGACGACGTCGAGGCCGGGGATGCCGCGCAGCGACCAGAGGTGTTCCACGGGCTGGTGGGTGGGCCCGTCCTCGCCGAGCCCGATGGAGTCGTGGGTCCAGACGTAGGTGACGGGCAGCCGCATCATGGCGGCGAGCCGGACGGCGGGGCGCATGTAGTCGGAGAACACCAGGAAGGTGCCGCCGTAGGGGCGGGTGCCGCCGTGCAGGGCGATGCCGTTGAGGACCGCGCCCATGGCGTGTTCGCGGATGCCGAAGTGCAGGGTGCGGCCGTAGCGGTGGCCGGGGAACGCGTCGGTGGCGAACTCCTCGGGCACGAAGGAGGGTTGGCCGGGCATGGTGGTGTTGTTGGACTCGGCGAGGTCGGCCGAGCCGCCCCACAGCTCCGGCAGGGTGTCGGCGAGCGCGGCGAGCACCGCGCCGGACGCCTTGCGGGTGGCCATCTCCTGACCGGGGGCGAACTCCGGGAGCGCCGCCCGCCAGTCGTCGGGCAGGGTGCGGGCGGCGATCCGGTCGTGAGCGGCGGCCCGCCGGGGGAATGCGGACCGCCAGTCCTGGTGGCGCCGTTCCCACTCCGCGCGCAGGGCCCGGCCGCGGACGCCGGCCTGGCGGGTCCGTTCGAGCACCTCGGCGGGGACGTGGAAGGAGCGCGCGGGGTCGAGCCCCATGGCGGCCTTGGTGGCGGCCGCCTCGTCGGCGCCGAGCGCGGCGCCGTGGATCTTGCCGGTGTTCTGCTTGCCCGGTGAGGGCCAGCCGATGAGGGTGCGCAGCGCGACGAGCGAGGGGCGGCCGGTCTCCGCGCGGGCGGCGACGAGCGCCCGGTGGAGGGCGGGCACGTCCTCGTAGTAGCCGTCGCCGCTGGTCCAGTCGACGTGCTGGACGTGCCAGCCGTAGGCGGCGAACCGGGCGAGGGCGTCCTCGGACTGGGCGATGCGGGTGTCGTCCTCGATGGAGATGCGGTTGTCGTCGTAGAGGACGACGAGGTTGCCGAGGCGCTGGTGGCCGGCGAGCGAGCCGGCCTCGTGGCTGAGGCCCTCGGCGAGGTCACCGTCGGAGACGAACGCCCAGATGGTGTGGTCGAAGGGGCTGGTGCCCTCGGGGGCGTCGGGGTCGAACAGGCCGCGTTCGCGGCGGGCGGCCATGGCCATGCCGACGGCGTTGCCCAGGCCCTGGCCGAGCGGGCCGGTGGTGGTCTCCACGCCCGGGGTGTGACCGAATTCGGGGTGGGCGGGGGTCAGACTGCCGGCGGTGCGCAGGGACTTGAGGTCGTCCAGCGTCAGCCCGTAGCCGGAGAGGTAGAGCTGGATGTAGAGGGTGAGGCTGGCGTGGCCGCAGGAGAGGACGAAGCGGTCCCGGCCGGCCCACCGCGGGTCGGCGGGGTCGTGCCGCAGCAGCCGCTGGAAGAGCAGGTGGGCGGCCGGGGCCAGGCTCATGGCGGTGCCGGGGTGGCCGTGGCCGGCGCGTTCGACGGCGTCGACGGCGAGCGCGCGGGCGGTGTCCACGGCGCGGCGGTCGAGGGCGGTCCACTCCAGGGGGGCGGTGGTGCCGGCGGGCTCGGGGGCGGGGGCGGTGGGTGCGGTGGTCATCAGGCGGCTCGCTTCCGGTCGAGGACGAGGTCGTGGCCGACGACGTACGAGGACTCGTCCGAGCAGAGCCAGACCACGGAGTCGGCGATCTCGTCGGCGGTGGCGTGGCCGGGGCCGGCCGGGCGGGGCCCGGCGGCGGGTCCGTCGACCGGGCCGGGGCTGATGGCGTTGATGCGGATGCCCTCGGAGATGTACTCGCCGGCGGCCGCGCGGGTCAGGGTGGTCAGGGCGGCCTTGGAGGCGGCGTAGGCGCCGAGGCCGGGGCGGAGGCCGTTGCTGAGGAGGTTGCAGGCGGTGTTGACGATGACCCCGCCGCGGTGCTCCTTCATGTAGGCGATCTCGTGCTTCATGGACGTCCACACGCCGGTGAGGTTGTGGGCGAGCAGTTCGGTCCAGACGGTCTCGCAGGTCTCGGCGACCGGGCGGGCCGGGCCGGTGACGGTGACGTTGTTGAAGGCGATGTCGAGTCCGCCGCAGCGCTCCACCGCGACCGCGACCATCCGCTCGGCGGCCTCGGGGCCGCCGCGGGTCACATCGGCCACCACCCGCTCGGCGCGGCCGCCGGCCCGGCGGATGGTGGCGACGGTGGCGTCCAGGGTCCGGGCGTCCGGTCCGGCGACCACGACGGTCGCGCCCTGGCGGGCGAAGGCGAGCGCGCCGGCCCGGCCGATGGCGTCGTCGCCACCGGCGACGAGCGCGACCTTGCCGTCGAATCGTGCGGGCATTGTGCTTCTCCTGTTTCCGCTGGGCCGGCGGCAGCCGGCGGGATGCCGTGGCATGAACTCTGGTTGCCGGCCGCCTTTTCGGACAACGGTGGCAACGGCACTCCGTCAAAAGCCCGGTACTCCGTCAGATGCCGCGGGTGGCCGGGCCGGAAAGGCCGCGGCGCGCAGCCCGGAAGGGTTTCTTCCGGCCCGGCGCCGCGGCGGTTTTCCGGGATCGCTGATATTCCGTGGGTGCTGGATTCGGGGCGTTCCGGTTTCCGGCGGTACCCGGCCGGTCACCGTGCGAAGGCGAGTCCCAGCCCGGTCAGGTCGGGGATGGTGTGCTCCCCCTCGGTGGCCGCCTCGACGTGGAAGCGGTGCACCACGGTGGGTGGGTAGCCGATGAGTTCGGCGGCCCGGGTGGGCAGCGGCCGGCTCGCGGCCGCCTCCGATTCCCACAGGAAGACCGCGCCCCAGCCGCCGCCCCCGGCGTCCGAGATCCAGAATTTCATCCGGAGCCCGGGCCACCGGGAAAAGCGTTCGACCGCCTCGTCCCGCAGGAATTCCCTCAGCGTTCGCGGGGTCTGGTCGGATTCCGCGAGGTCCCACCAGGCGATGACCGCTTTCACCGGGCGATCGCCTCCTTCTGCGCCAGGATTTCGGCGAGCAGTCCGCTGACGATGCGGACGCCGTCCTCGGTCAGCACGGATTCCGAATGGAACTGCATCGACGCGAATCCGGGTCCGCGCAGCGCGTGCACCTCGCCGGATTCCGGGTCCCGGCTGATCTCGACCACCCCGGCCGGGGTCTCCGCCTTGTCCTCGGTGCTGTGCGCGGCGAAGGTGTTGTAGAACCCGACCCGCACCCGGTCGCCGAAGAGGTCGACGGTCCGCTGGACGCCCTGGTTGGGGACCGCGCGGCGGACCAGGTCGAGGCCGAGCAGGGTGCTGAGCACCTGGTGGCTGAGGCAGACCGCGAGGAACGGCCGCCGCTCGTCGAGGAGTTGGCTGATCGCGGTCCGCAGGTGGGCGATCTTGGGGTGGCCGGTCTCCCGCGGATCGCCCGGGCCGGGCCCCATCACCACCAGGTCGTACCCGTCGAAGGAGTACGGCTCGTCGAAGCGGCGTACGGTCACCGTGAGGCCCATGGAGCGCAGCTGGTGGTCGATCATCGAGGTGAAGGTGTCCTCGGCGTCGACGACCAGCACCCGCCGGCCGCTGAGCCCGGCGACGGCCCGGCCGGTCCGGTCCTCCTCGGCGGCGAGCCAGAACCCGGCGATGGTGGCGTTGCGTTCGGCCAGCGCCGCCTGCACGGTGGCGTGTCCGCCGAACCGCCCGCGTCCCGGTTCCGCCAGTGCGGACAGCAGCCCGGCGGCCTTGGCGCGGGTCTCGGCGACCTCGGAGAGCGGGTCGGAGTGGCGTACGAGGGTGGCGCCGACGCCGATCCGGACCCGGCCGCGCGGGTCGAGCTCCGCGGTCCGGATGAGGATCGCCGAGTCGAGCGTGCGGCCGCCGGCCGCGTCCCGTCCGATCAGGGCGGCGACGCCGCTGTAGTAGCCGCGGCCGGCCGGCTCGTAGCGGGCCACCACCCGGGCCGCGCTCTCCAGGGGGCTGCCGGTGACGGTGGGCGCGAACAGCGTCTCGTGCAGGATCTCCCGCACGTCGCGGGTGGTGTGGCCCTCGATGAAGTACTCGGTGTGCGCGAGCCGGGCCATCTCCCGCAGGTACGGCCCGACGACCCGGCCGCCGGACTCGCAGATCCGGGCCATCATCTTCAGCTCTTCGTCGACGACCATGTACAGCTCGTCGGCCTCCTTGCGGTCGGCGAGGAATTCCATGACCTCGGGCAGGGTGGGCCCGGCGGGCGGGTAGCGGTAGGTGCCGCTGATCGGGTTCATCACGGCCTTGCCGCCGTGCACGCTGATGTGCCGCTCCGGCGAGGCGCCGACGAACGTCCGCCCGCCGGTGTGCACCAGGAACGTCCAGTACGCCCCGGCCTCGCGCTCCAGCAGCCGCCGGAAGAAGGTCAGCGCGCTGTGCGGCCCGTAGTCGGTGATGTCGGTGACGAAGGACCGCTTGATGACGAAGTTGGCGCCCTCGCCGGTGCCGATCTCCTCGGCGATGATCCGGCGCACGGTGGCCGCGTAGGCGTCGTCGTCGACGTCGAACGCCCCGTCGGACAGCGTGATCGGGACGTCGGGGATGCGGGCCAGCGCCTCGGCGACCGGCACCGTGTCCTGTTCCTCGACGGTGAGGGTGATCAGCGGTGCGCCGTCGTCGGGGGCGTCGAAGCCGCGCTCGGCGAGCTGGCGGTAGGGGATGAGGGCGAGCACCTCGTGCCGGGCGCCGGCGTCGTCCCGGCCGCCGGCCGCGGGCCCGTCCGGCAGCGGGATGCCGGCGAGGGTGTCCACGGTGGACGCGGTGCCGCGGATCACCTCCAGCAGGCCGCGGCCGGTCGCCTCGGGGCGGTGCAGCAGCGCGAACGCCGGTGGTGGCGAGGCCAGTACGCGTGCCAGCAGGTCGTCGGTCATCGGTGCCCCCCGTCGAGGTGGGTGAGGAGTTCCTTGGTGGTGGCGACGGCGGCGCAGCGCCGGGCCGCGTAGTCCAGGGCCATCCGGTGGTCGGCGGCCGAGAAGTCGGCGACCGCGTCGGCGGCGAGGAACGGCTGGATGTCGTGGGTGAACGCCTCGACGGCGCTCATCAGGACTCCGACGTGCGCGTACACCCCGCAGATCAGGAGCTGGTCGCGGCCCGTCTCCCGGATCCGGGCGAGCAGGTCGGACTGGTGGAAGGCGCTGTAGCGCCACTTGGTGAACACCCAGTCGCCGGGCCGGGGTTCGAGCGGGGCGACCACGGTGCGGTCCTCGGGCCCGGGGGTCATGCCCGGGCCCCAGAAGTCCTTGAGCAGGCCGCGCTGTTCCTCGGTCATCCCGCCGGGCTGGGCGGTGTAGGCGACCGGTATGCCCAGTTCGGCGGCGCGGTCGCGGAGCAGCGCGGCGTTGCTCACCAGCGCGTCGCGTACGGTCGCGGGCAGCGGCCGCAGGAAGTAGCGCTGCATGTCGTGGACGAGCAGCACGGCCCGGTCCGGGTCGGCGGTCCAGTCGACGGTGTTGCCGGGCAGGTCGCCCGGGCCGGGCATCGGGTAGGGCTCGATCGGGGGGATCCCCGCCATGGTTCCTCCAGGGGCTCTGGGGCCCACGGTCAGACGCCGAGCGTGGCGCCGCCGTCGACCGTGAGGTCGTGCATGGTGATGTGGGCGGCCTGGTCGGAGAGCAGGAAGGCCACCGCGTCCGCCACGTCCTCGGGGCGGGCGATCTTGCCCAGCGGGATGCCGACCCGGTAGGCGTCGGGGTGGCCGTCGATGGTGCCGCGCGGCCCGGACTCGTCGTGCCACATCGAGCTGAGCATCGGTGTCTCGGTGGAGCCGGGGGCGACCAGGTTGCAGCGGATGCCCTCCTTGGCCACCTCCAGCCCCAGGCACTTGGTGAACATGGTGGCGGCGGCCTTGGAGGCGGCGTAGGCGGCCATCTCCACCCGCGCGGTGCCGGCCGCGTTGGACGCGACGGTGACCAGGGCGCCGCCGCCACCGCGGCCGATCATGCGGTTGACCACGGCGCGGGAGACGAAGAAGACGCCGGTGGTGTTGACCGCGAAGGTGACCGCCCAGTCCTCGTCGGTGAGCGCGCGGGCCTCCGAGAGCCGCAGCACACCGGCGGCGTTGACGAGGAAGTCCAGCGGGCCGAGGGTGTATTCGACGCGGTCCACCACCGCCTCGACCTCGGCGCTGGAGGTGACGTCCGCGGGGAACGCCGCCGCCTGAAGGCCGTCGGCCCGGAGCTTGTCGACCACGTCGGCCAGCCGCTCCGCGTCGCGGTCGACGGCGGCCACCGCCGCGCCGCGCTCGCCGAGGGACCGTACGACCGCCGCGCCTATCCCGCCGGCCGCCCCCGTGACGAGGGCGACCTTGCCTTCCATACCTGACATGTTCTCGCTACCTCCATTGCGTGCTGCGACGCGAAATTCCGGGGCCGGTCAGCCACGCCAGGCAGCGGCCACCGCGACCGCCTGGGACGGATTGAGCCGGGGGTCGCAAAGCGTCGTGTACTTCTCCCCTATTCCGGGGAACCCGTCCGCCCCGACACCGCATTCGGTGACCTGGTCCGGGGTGGTTTCCAGATGCAGTCCGCCGTCCACTCCGCCCGCTTCGGACACCGCGCTCTGGAATTCCGTCACCTCGCGGATGACGGTTTCCACGCAGCGGGTCTTCAGCCCGACCGGGCCGGTGACGGTATTGCCGTGCATCGGGTCGGTCAGCCAGATCACCGGGTGTCCGGCCGCGCGTACCGCGCGGACCAGCCCGGGCAGTTCGGCGCGGACCGCGTCGGCGCCCATCCGGGCGATCAGGGTGAGCCGGCCCGGCTCGCGGTGCGGGTCGAGGCGCTCGCACAGCTGACGGATCCCGTCCGGCGTCATGCTCGGGCCGACCTTGCAGGCCACCGGGTTCTCGACGGCGGCGAGCAGTGCGACGTGGGCGCCGTCCACCTGGCGGGTGCGCTCACCGATCCACGGCCAGTGCGCCGAGGTCAGCAGCAGTCCGCCGTCCTCCTGCGCGCGGACCATGGCCAGTTCGTAGTCGAGCAGCAGCGCCTCGTGGCTGGTCCACACCGGTGCCTCGACGCCGCGCCGGCGGGCCGCGCCGGTCCAGCCGAGCTGCTCGGTGACCTGCCGGGCGGCGCTCAGCCCGGAGAGCATCCGGCCCGGGTCCGGGCGGCGCAGCTCCGGGTCGGGCTCGGGGCTGTTGACCATGTGGCCGCGGTAGACGGGCAGTTCGACGCCGCCGACGACCTCGGTGGGCCGGGAGCGGGGCTTGCCGTACTGCCCGGCGATCCGGCCGACCCGGATGACCGGCTTGTCGGTGTTGAGCTTCATGGTGCCGGCGAGCATGTCCAGCAGCGCGGTCTTGCGCGCGACGTCGCCGGGGGTGCTCTCGGCCGGGTCCTCGGCACAGTCGCCGGTCTGTATCACCTGGAGTTCACCGGCCGCGGCCCGGGCGAGCAGCCCGCGCAGTTCGCGCACGTCCGCGGCGCGCACCAGCGGTTCGGCCCGCGCGAGTTCCTCGCGCACGGTCTCCAGCTCTCCGGTGTCCGGCCAATCCGGCTGTTGTTCCGCCGGCAACGAATGCAGGCGTTCCAGACTACGCACTTCATTCCTCCCGATTAATCAGCGGCAGCAGATAGCCACGCACCGGGAAGTCTGTGGCGCGTAATAGTCGAACACCAATGCAGATTCCGGGACTCAGTCAAGTGAGTCCTGCCGCACAGCGTCCGTTTCCGGTCCGGGTAATGACAAAGTGCCGGCCAGTTGACAAAGTAATACGCCGCAAATTGACGCTCATTCAGCGGCCTCGCCATCGTTGACCGGGAAATCACCGCACGTTCTTCTCACCCGACGAAGGATGCGAGATGACATTGGCAACGACAGCGCACGGCCGCCCGCCCGGCGGGCAGTCGCCGGTCGGCGTGCTGGGCACCGGCTCGTATCTCCCGGGCCATGTGGTCGGCAACGACGAGGCCGGCGAGCCCGCGGGCGTGGACGACGCCTGGATCGTGCGCAAGACCGGTATCCGCGCCCGGCGCTGGGCCAAGCCCGACGAGGCGACCAGCGACCTGGCCGCGGCGGCCGGCCGGGCCGCGCTCAAGAACGCCGGCATCAGCGCCCGCGATCTGTCGCTGGTCGTCGTGGCGACCTCCACCCCCGACACCCCCCAGCCGCCGACCGCCGCCGTCGTCGCCGATCTGATCGGGGCGACCCCGGCCACCGCCGCCTTCGACCTCAACGCCGTGTGCAGCGGTTTCGTCTTCGCGCTGTCCGTGGTGCAGCGCACCCTGCTGGCCTCCGGCGGCCATGCGCTGGTGATCGGCGCGGACGTCTACTCGCGGATCCTGGACCGCACCGACCGCCGGACGACGGTGCTGTTCGGCGACGGCGCGGGCGCCGCGGTGCTGGGACCCACCGACGCCGGCCGCGGCGTGCTCGCCACCCACCTCGCCACCTTCCCCGCCTACCGGGACCTGATCGAGGTGGCCGCCGGCGGCAGCCGCCGCCCGGCCTCGGAGGAGACCCTCGCCGACGGCTCCCACTACTTCCGGATGAACGGGCGTGCGGTGCGCGAGTTCGTCGCCGAGCACGTCCCGCCGGCCGTGCACGAGATGCTGCGCCGGGCCGGCGTCCGGCCGGACGAGATCGACCACCTCGTACCCCACCAGGCCAACGCGATCATGCTCGACGAGCTGACGGACGCCCTCGGGCTGCCCAACGCCCGCCTGCACACGACCGTGGCCGACTACGGCAACACCGGTGCCGCCTCCGTCCCCGTCACCCTCGACGCCGCCGTCGCCTCCGGCGCGGTACGCCCCGGCGACCTGGCGCTGCTGGCCGGCTTCGGCGGCGGCATGGCGGCGGGGCTGGCCCTGGTCCGCTGCTGATCCGCCCGACCCGGCCGGTCACCCCGGACTGCCGGGCCGCCCCACCCCTCCCTTCGCGACTCCGAGGAGCCCCGTCATGCTGACCCCCGAGGCGGTCGACGCCTATCTGCACCGCATGGGCACCAAGCGGCCCGAGCGCCCGACCGTCGCCGCCCTGCGCGAACTGCACGAGCGGCACGTCCTCTCCATCCCCTTCGAGAACATCGACTTCAACCTCCGGCTGCCCATCAACATGGGCGCGGACGCCCTACCCAAGATCACCGAACAGCGGCGCGGCGGCGGCTGCTACGAGCTCAACGGCGCGTTCTCCGAGGTCCTGCGCGCCCTCGGCTACGACGTCACCGTCATGGCCGGCCGTGTCCTGGAGGACGGCGAACTCGGCCCGCTCATGGGCCACTTGATACTCAGGGTGATCGCCGAGGACTCCCCCGAGCCGTGGCTGGTCGACGTCGGCTACGGCCGCGGCTTCCGCCACCCGCTCCGCCTCGACTCCCGTGCGCCGCAGGAGGACCCGCAGGGCACCTTCGAGCTCCGCGAGGCCGCCGACGGCGACCTCGACGTCTACCGCAACGGCTCCCACCAGTACCGGTTCGAGACCCGCTCGCGCACGGTGGACGACTTCCGGCCCACCCTGTGGTGGTTCCGCAGCGCCGACGACTCCCCGTTCCTCACCCAGCTGTTCTGCACCCGCCCCACGTCGCGGGGCCGGGTCACCCTCAGCGGCCGCAAGCTCGTCCAGGTCGTCGACGGCACCCGCACCAAGGAGGAACTCGCCGACGACGAGGCGGTGTTCGCCGCCTACCGCACGCACTTCGGCTTCGACCTCGACGCCCTGCCCACCCCGCCGGTCCCCGCCGGCTGACCGCCCCCCGCTCTCCTTCCTCACGGGCCCCGCCCAGAGAGAGAACCCTGATGTTCCTGAAGTTCTTCGCCCTCACCATGTCGCTCTTCGTCATCGGCACCGGCGAGCTGCTGCCCGGCGGGGTGATCGAAGACCTCTCCGCCGGGCTGGGCGTGTCCATCCCGACCGCGGGTCTGGTCATCACGGCCTATGCCGCGACGGTGGTCTTCGGTGGCCCCCTGGTCACCGGCCTGACCACCCGGATGTCCCGCCGCAGCCTGCTGCTCGCCCTGATGGTCACCGCCACGGTCGGCAACGTGATCGCGGCCTTCGCCCCGAACTACGCCGTGCTGGTGGTCGGCCGGATCGTCGCCGCCCTCTCGCACGGCACGTTCGCGGCCGCGAGCTTCGTCGTCGCGGCCAGCCTGGTGCCGCCGGAGAAGGCCGGTTCGGCCGTCTCCAAGGTGCTGCTCGGCTTCAACCTCGCCTCGGTTCTCGGCGTCCCGCTGGGCACCCTGATCGGCCAGCAGTTCGGCTGGCAGGCCCCGTTCCGTACGACCGCGGCGCTGTCCCTGGTCTGCGTCGTGCTGCTCGCGGTGCTCATCCCCGGCGGCGCGGAGGGCACCCCCACCTCCGTCCGCGACGAACTGCGGGTCTTCACCAAGAAGGAGATCCGCATCGGCATCCTGACCACCGCGCTGGCCACCGGCGGCTTCTTCACCGTGGTGACGTACATGGTGCCGCTGGCCACCCAGGTCGGCGGATTCCCGGCGGCCTCCGTCCCGGTGATGCTGGTCGTCTACGGCATCGGCTCGATCCTCGGCAACTGGATCGGCGGCCGGCTGGCCGACCGGGCGCTGCTGCCGACGCTCGCCGGCACCCTCGCCGCGCTCACGGTGACCAGCGCGCTGTTCTGGGTCGTCGCCCCCGTGACGGCCCTCGCCTGGGCGTTCTTCTTCCTCTTCGCCGTCGCCACCTTCGCGATCCTGCCGGCCCTCCAGGGCCGCGTCCTGAGCGCCGCCGCCGAGGCGCCCACGCTGGCGGTCACGGTGAACGTCTCCGCCCTCCAGGTCGGCGCCACGCTGGGCTCCTGGTACGGCGGCCGGGTCATCGACACCTTCGACGTCCGCGCCGTCACCCTCGCCTGCGCCGTCCTGGTCCTCCTGGCCACGGCCCTGGGCACCCGCAGCTGGCTCCGGTCCCGCACCCTTGCACCGGCCGCGGCCGCGGCACCGACCCCGGCTCCCAACGAGCCGGTGGAGGCGGGCACGGCGTAGGGACGAACGCCGGGCCCGTCACGACGCAGGCCCCGCGGACAGCGGTCCGCGGGGCCTGCGTCTCCGTTCCGTCCGTTACGCGCGCTCGGCCCCCTCCGGCCAGACGACATCCACGGGCAGCCCGAGCGCCCGCGCCTGCTCCACGGCGTCCGCGGTGCCGCCCCCCTTGCCACTGGGCGGCGTACCGTCCCACACCGCCACCAGCCGCTCGGCCCGCTTCAGCAACTCCGCGTTGGCCGCCTCGTACGCCTGCCGGTCGGCCACGTCGTACGGCATGGTCACCACCTCGGCGGCCGCCGCCAGCCGATCGAACGCGGCCGCGTGATCGGCCGTGACCTTCGCCTCCCGATAGTCCAGAGAGGGAACGACGGCCACCAGCCGCCCCCCGGCCTCGACGACCGCCTCGGCGAACACCGTGTCGGCCCCCCGCGCAAGACAGGAAACCCCGACCAGCTCCCCGCGGCCGTACTCCCGCAGCAGCCCCCGCACGGCCTCCCGCACCAGCGGTACGGTGCCCTCGCTGAGGTCCATGTGCCCGGTGACGGCGATGGTGGTCATGTGCTCAACTCCCCTTTCCGCACACGGGAGATGAATGCGGCCCAGGCGGCCGTCCCGAACATCAGCGACGGACCGTCCGGGGTCTTGCTGTCCCGGACAGGGACGCCACCCTGAGCCCTGGCATACCCCGGCGACCACTCCAGACAGTCACCGCCGTCTTGGCTGCTGTAGCTGGACTTGACCCATGGGTGTCGCCCGGGCAGGGTCACGATGCCTCCATTAGCTCGCGGATCAGGTCGGCGGACGCGTCACGGGAGAGCGCTGACGCCCTGAGCACATCGTAGGCCCGCGACAACTGCCGTACTGTGGCCGCTTCTTCGATGATGGCTCCCGACCTGATGCCCTCCGTGTAGAGGACAGTTCCGCCGTCCGGCATCGTCAGTATCGACAGGGAGCCATCCATCAGGCCATGCGTCTCGGCGCTGAAGGGAAGGACCTGCAGGACCGTGGTCGGCTGACTGCCGTCCAGCAGCAAAGCGGCGAGCTGATTGCGCATGATCTCCGGACCTCCGACGTTGCGACGGAGCACCGACTCGCAGATGACGACGGAGAAGTCCGGTGGGGAACTGCCGCGCAGGATGTCCTGGCGTGCCAGCCGGGCCCCCACCTTGTGCACCAGCTCTCGTTCCCCGGCACGGGGATCACCGGCTCTGAACAGCGCCCGCGCATAGGCTCCCGTCTGCAGCAATCCGGGGACCACCGTCGGCGACCAGGCTGAAATCGCTACAGCTCTCGGCTCCAGCACCATCCGCCGCCGTGAGTGGGCCGGGAACGATCCCGCGGCGATCTGCTCGTAGAGCCGCTTGAACAGGCCGTCCGTCGAGAAGACCTGGTCCAGCAGCGGTGGCAGATCCGGCGGGATCGGGCCCTCGCAGATCTCCACCCGACTGATCGTGGACTTGGACACCCGGACCATGCGGGCCAACTCCGTCTGGTTCAGGCGCCGTTCCGGAAACAGATCACGGGCACTGCGGCACTCCTCCGCGAAGCGCTGCCGGGGGTCTTGCTCGTCATCCACGAGTCCCCCTGACCGCGGGCCTGGTCATGGCCCGCTCATCGGCCTTCACACAGCTCACTAACGCGCACATATCCCTCCCTGACCAACACCCAGGTTGGGCGCTGAAATCCCTTCCACGGTACCCACCTTCACCCCATCCTGGTGACCGAACGGCAACACAGAGTGAGGATTCGGATGGGCGAGTACACAGTCCCCACCCCCGTGGCCCCGGCAGGGCCCGAGCTCGAACCCGTACCCGTGGCGGCATGCGATGTGTGCCAGGCGCTCGCGCGGGAACGAGAGGAGGCCCGTGCGGACGGGCACCGCCTGGCCGTCCGGAGCTGCAACGCGGTCATCGCCGGGCATCCGCACGGAAGGGCGGACCGTACGTGACCGCGCCGCAGACCGGACCGGCCGCCGGCTGTGCCACCTGCGCCGAGCTGCTCCGCGCGGCGGCAGCGGCGGAAAAGGCGGGCGACTTCTCCAAGGCGGTCGACTACCGCGTACTGCTCCGGCGGCATCGGCCACAACACGGCGGCGAGCCGTCGAGCGCCACAGGACGGCGGGCATGAACACCCGTACCGCGGCGGGGCGTTCTCCGTTGCAATCGGCCGCGTTCAGCCAGGCTGGAAGAAGGCGAGCATTTTCCGGGCGGCGTCCGGTGACGTCAGCAATGCGTGTATGTCCGCGGACATCCGGGCGGCAGCACTGGTGCGTTCGAACATCTCGCGTTCGTATTCTTTGACGGCGGCGGGAAAGTCGTCCGGGTGCGCGGCCAGCGCGAGACCGAGCAGGGCCCCGTCGAGCAGCGCCATGTTGGCGCCCTCTCCCACCGGCGGCATCAGATGCGCGGCGTCGCCGAGCAGTGTGACGTCCGGCGTCGACGGCCAGGTCAGGCCGACCGGGAGCGTGCTGATCGACCGCGGCACGACCGTGTCGTCGCAGGCCGCGATCAGCGCGGTGAACCGTGCGTCCCAGCCGGGGAGCAGGTCGATCAGCCGCGCCCGGGCGGCGGCCGGGTCGTCGAACGGGATCCCACTGGTGGCGAACCAGTCCTCGGCGGTGTTGTGGAAGCTGAGGCCGATGCGCACGCGGCCGTCGCCGTTGCGCTGCGCCGCCAGGGATATCCCGTTGCCGAGCACCCAGTAGGTGCCGCGCCCGACCATCGCCGCGAGGTCGGGGTGCGTGCGGTCGATGTCGGGGATGCCGACCTCGACGACGTTCTGGCCGATGTGCGCCGGGCGGGCGTCGGTGAGCAGCGCGCGGACCCGGGACTGCGCGCCGTCCGCGCCGACCAGCAGGTCATACGCCGCACTGCCGCCGTCGGCGAAGTGCAGCAGCCCGTTGTCGGCGGAGGTGAACGCGTGCCCCCAGCGCACCACGCCCTCGGGAAGGGAATCCAGCAGCAGGTCGCGCAGATCGGCGCGGTCGACCTCGGGTCGCTCGAGCGGGGCGTCGTCGGGCGTGTCCTCCTGGAGCAGCAGGGTGCCGTCCGGCTCAAGGAGGCGCATGTCCTGGCCTTCGCCACGGGCAATCGCGTGGAACCGGTCGATCAGGCCGGCCTCGCGCAGCGCCCGCTGCCCGGTCCCGGAGTGGATGTCGAGCATGCCGCCCTGGCCGCGCGCGCCGCGTGACGATTCACGTTCGTACACGACGGAATCCATGCCGTTCACGTGCAGCACACGGGCGAGAGCCAGGCCGCCGAGGCCGGCTCCGACGATGGCGATGGTCATGATTGCCTCCCCTTCGATACACCGTACTGACCGATACACTGTATCGGTCGATGCGATGTATTGTGAGCGGCATGTTGGTGTGGGAGAGGCCGGAGCCACCGAATCGCCCCGTGCCGGCCCCGCTGAACCGGGAGCGGATCGTGCGAGCCGCGATCCAGTTGGCCGACGCGGACGGCCTGGAGGCGGTGTCGCTGCGCAAGGTCGCCACCGTGCTGGGCGTCGGGCCGATGCGGCTGTACAACTACATCGCCGGCAAGGAGGAGTTGCTCGACCTGATGGTCGACGCGGTGCACGCCGAGATCCGGCCGGTCGGAGACGACTGGCGGGAGGTGCTGCGGTCTCTCGCCGAAACCACCCGGCAGGCCGCTCACGAGCACGAATGGCTCGCCGATCTGCTCGGTGGGCGACCGCAGCTCGGGCCGCACGCGCTGGCCAGGGGGGAGGCCGTGGTGGCCGCGCTGGGCGGCGTCGAGGTGGACGACGTCATGCCGGTGGTCACCGCGGTCGACGCGTACGTGATCGGCGCGGTGCGTCGGGAGATCGCCGAGCGGCGTGCCGAGCGGGCCACCGGCATGGACGAGAAGCGTTGGCAGGCCTCACTCGGGCCCTATCTGGAGCGGACCTTCGCCACCGGCCGCTTCCCCGCGCTGGCCACGGTGGTGCGCGATGCCGCCCACCTGGACGCCGACCACACCTTCCGGATCGGCCTCGACTTCCTGCTCGACGGCATCGAGGCCCGCATCTCCAGGTGACGCGCGGCCGAAGGGCCGGAGCCCGAAGGGGGAGGGAACGCCGTGGCGTCCCCTCCCCCGCAACGGATGCGTCAGGCCGTCGCCGGCACCTCGCGCCGCAGCCGCAGCCGGACCGTCAACAGCGTGCCCGCCACCGCGAGTCCGGCGGCCACCCACAGGGCCGTGGCGTAGCCGGAGGTGAGGGCGGCGGCGCCGGTGGGGGACGCCAGGGACGCGGTGTGCTCGGCGGCGACCGCGGTGAGCACCGCGGCGCCGATCGCGTTGCCGGCCGCCATCGTCGTCTGCACCCAGCCCGACGCGCTGCCCGCGACGTCCTCGGTGAGGCCGCCGGTGCACACCACGTACAGGGACGGCAGGGCCGCGCCGAGCGCCGCGCACCACACCATGGAGGGCAGGACGAACGCGGTCAGGAGCGGGGCGTGGGCGTCCAGGGCCAGTGCCCACCAGGCGGCCGCGGCGGCCTGCACCAGCAGGGTCACCAGCAGGGTGGTGACCGCGCCGATCCGGGTGATCAGCCGGCCGGACAGCTGGGAGGCGACCAGCGCGGCGACGTTCGGCGGGACGAGCAGGGCCGCGGCCGGTACGGGGCCGAGGCCGCGCGCCTGCTGGAGGTAGAGGCTGGCCACGGTGAAGCCGCCGAGCAGGATCGCGCCGGCGAGCAGGTTGGCGGCGTTGCCCAGGACGACGTTCGGCATCCGGAACAGCACGCGCGGGACGAGGGGGGTGCGGGCGGTGCGCTGGCGTAGCGCGAACGCGGCGAACAGGACGACGGCGCCGCCGAGTTCGAGGAGGGTGGTGGGCGCCAGCCAGCCCTGGGCGCCGCCGCGGACCGCCGCGTAGATGACCAGGGTCAGGCCGCCGGTGCAGGCCAGCGCGCCGGTCAGGTCGATGCCGCCGGTGGCGGTGGGGCGGCCCTTGGGGAGCTTGCGCAGCGCCAGGAGGAGGACGATCGCGCCGACCGGGATGTTGATCAGGAAGGCGAGCTGCCAGGCGACGGCGGAGAAGAGACCGCCGAGCAGCACACCGGCCGCGCCGCCGACGCCGTTCATGCCGCCCCACAGCACCATGGCCCGGTTGCGTACCGGGCCCTCCTCGAAGAGGTCGGTGACCAGTGCGAACGCGGCCGGTGAGACCAGCGCGGCGCCCAGGCCCTGGGCGACCCGGGCGGCGATCAGCTGCCAGGAGTCGGCGGACAGTGCGCAGGCGAGCGAGGCGACGGTGAAGAGCACCAGTCCGGCGCAGAACAGCCGGCGGCGTCCGAAGCTGTCCGCGGCCTTGCCGCCGACCAGCAGGAAGCCGCCGTACGCCAGCATGTAGGCGTCCAGCACCCAGGCGATGGAGGACGGCGAGAAGTCCAGGTCGCGCTGGATGGACGGAATGGCCGAGACGACCATGCTGCCGTCCAGGATGACCATGAACTGGATGACGGCGAGCAGGAAGAAGACCGCCCAGGGGGGCCGGGCGGCGGGTCCTTCCCGGCCGCCGGCCCCGGGACGTGCCCGGAGGTGGGTGTCGGCGATGTCGGTCATGCGGAACTCCCGGTCAGGCAGGGGACGTTGCGGAACCCGCTCGTGCGCGAGGGGTGGACTCAGGCCAGCGTCCCGCCGGGCGGGGGCGCTCCGCATCACGTGTTCCGGGGATGTCCGGCGGGCGGAAACCGGCCAGTGTCGGGGGTGCCGGTCCGGCCCCGTGGCCGGACCGGACCATCCAAGTCGGGCCGGGGACGCATCAGTTGCGGCACCGACCCGCATGACGACGTGAGGAGTTCCCCATGGCAGCGCGTTTCGCCGGGAAGGTCGCCCTGGTCACCGGTGGCGGTTCGGGCATCGGCCGCAACACGGCGCTGGCCTTCGCCCGGGAGGGGGCCACGGTGGTGGTCACCGGGCGGACGGCCGCGACGATCGAGCACACCGTGAAGCTGATCGAGAGCGCGGGCGGTACCGCGTCGGCGGTGGTGGCGGACGTGTCCGTGCCGGCCGACGTGGCGCGGGTCGTGGCGACCACGGCCGAGCGGCACGGCGCGCTGGACATCGCCTTCAACAACGCCGGCACCTTCACGGCGGGCCCGCTCGCGGACGTCCCGGACGAGGAGTTCGCGCGGATCCTGGCCACCAACCTCACCAGTGTCTTCCTGTCGATGAAGCACGAAATCGGCTTCATGAAGGAGCACGGCGGCGGGGTCATCGTCAACAACGCCTCCAACCTGGGGCATGTGACGCTGCCGGGGCTCGGCGCCTACTCGGCGACCAAGGCCGCGGTCTCCCAGCTGACCCGCACCGCGGCGAAGGAGTACATCGCCGACGGCATCCGGATCAACGCGGTCAGCCCTGGCCCGATCGACACCCCGCTGTGGCCGCTGCTGCCCGGCGAGACCGAGGCGCAGCGGGCCGAGCGGATGGCGAACGGGCTGCCGCTGGGCCGCGCCGGGACGCTGGACGAGTGCAGCTCCGCGGTGCTGTGGCTGGCCGCGGCGGAGTCCGGGTTCGCGGTCGGACACGACCTGGTCCTCGACGGCGGCGTCAGCGCCTAGGCACCCCACGAGAACGGGAACGGACACCCCTCACCGGGAAGGGCATCATGAGCTTTTCGCATCCGCGGGCGCCGCGGGCCATCTACGTACCGCCGGGCGCGGGTCTGAGCCGCTGGGTCTTCGGCGACCGCTACACCATCAAGGCCGATGTGCACACCACGAACGGGGCGCTGGGCCTGATGGAGGGCATCGTGCCGCCCGGTGGCGGGCCGCCGCCGCACATCCATCACAAGGAGGACGAGGCGTTCTACCTCCTCGAAGGGGAGCTGGAGCTGCTCAACGGCGACCGGAAACTGACCGCCGAGGCGGGGTCGTTCGTCTTCGTGCCGCACGGCACCGTGCACGGCTTCAAGAACGTCTCCGACCAGCCCTGCAAGATGCTGATCATGTTCCTCCCGGGCGGGGTCGAGCAGTTCTTCGCCGAGGTCGGGACCCCGGCGGACGAGGACACCCCGCCGCCCCCGCCGGAGCAGTACGAGAACGACGTGGCGAACGCGATGCGGATCGTCGAGAAGTACGGCGCGACATACGTCTGACGCCGTGGCCCGCACACCGTAAGCGAGAGGAACCGCACATGAACCGCCTGCCGCCGCTGATCGACGTCCACCACCACGCGATTCCGCCGGCCTACGCGCAAGCACTGGGGAACCGGGTGGCGATTCCGGGGGTCGACTATCCGACCTGGACGCCGGAGGAAAGCCTCGCGGTGATGGACCGCAACGGGATCGCCACCGCGGTGCTGTCGATCACCGCACCCGGCGTGACCTTCCTCGACGGCGACGAGGACCCGTCCGCGGCCCGCCGGATGGCCCGTACGGTCAACGAGTACTTCGCCGGGCTGATCGAGGCGCACCCGGACCGGTTCGCGGCCTTCGCGGTGCTGCCGCTGTCCGACCCGGCCGCCGCCAAGGACGAACTCGCCTACGCGGTGGACGAGTTGAAGCTGGACGGCGCCGGGGTGCTGACCAGCTACCAGGGGCGCTACCTGGGCGACCCGGCGTTCGAGCCGGTACTGGCCGAGCTGGCCGAGCGCGGGGTGCCGGTGCACGTGCACCCCGGGACCCCGCCCACCCGGGACCTGGCGACCTTCGATCTGCCGCCGTCGCTCTACGAGTTCACCTTCGAGACCACGCGCACGGTGGCCAGCCTGCTGTTCAACGGGGTGCTGGACCGGCTGCCGGAGCTGAAGATGATCGTGTCGCACGCGGGCGGCACCCTGCCGTTCCTCGCGCAGCGGCTGACGTACGGGCCGACCATCGGCCGGTACCTCACCGAGCGGGCGCCCGCGGACGTCATCGGCACCCTGCGCCGGCTCTATTACGACATCGCGATGTCCGCCAATGAATTCGCCCTGCCGGCGCTGCAGAAGCTGGCCGATCCGGAGCGGATCCTCTACGGCAGCGATTTCCCGTTCATGCCGGCCGCGCACACCGCGGAGAACACCGCCGGTTTCGCGGAATACGACGGCTGGGGCGAGGAAGAGCGGGCGGCCGTCGGACGCACCAACGCCCTCGCCCTCTTCCCGCGGCTGGCGGCGCTCTCCGGCTGACCTCGCAGGAACGCCCGGACAACCGCGGAGTTGACCTAGTCGCGCCCACTTGACGGAGTGGGCGCGCCCGCGTTGTCGCACCTTCCCGTCCGCGCCGAGACTCGGCGGTGGATCAGTCGTTCTCACGCCCCGGTGAATTCCCGGCAATCGATCTACCTCACCCCTGAATTCACCGGGCCGCCGCATTCACGGACGGGATTTCCTCGATGTCCACTCAGTCGTTTTCCAGCACCTGGCGCACGGGCACCCGCGCCTTCGGGTGGGACAGCCTCACCCGGGCCGAGCTGCGGGTCGCCCGGCTGGTCGCGGAGGGGCTCACCAACCGCGCGGTCGCCCGGCGGCTGGGCATCTCGCCGCACACCGTCGACACCCACTTACGGCACACCTTCACCAAGCTGGACATCGGCTCCCGGGTGGAGCTGACCCGGTACGTGGTGCTCCATGACGTCCCCGGCGCCGGCGAGGGCCGTGAGGCCGCGTAGTGTCCACCACCACGCAGCTCTCCCCGCAGGCCGCGCCCGCCGCCGCGCGGCCCGCACCCGGGACCGCGCCCGCCGGCCGTACGGCTGCCGGGCTGCCGTCCCTCCATCTCGCGGCCGCCGTCGGCAACGCCGACTGGCACCTCACCGCGCCCCTGCTCGGGGTGCTCGCCGCCGCGCTGCACACGGACCTGGCCACCGTCACGGCCGCGATCGGCGCCTACTCCCTCGGCCAGGGCCTGGCGCTGCCGCTCTGGGGCCGACTCTCCGACCGGTTCGGCCCGCGCCGGGCGCTGCGCTGGGGGCTGGCGGTGGCCGCGCTGTCCGCCGCGGTGGCCGCGGTGGCCGGCGATCCGCGGCTGTGGGTCGCCGCCCGGGCCGCCTGCGGCGCCGGCTTCGCCGCGGTCGCGCCCTGCGCCGGGCTCTACCACGACGCCCTGGGCGCCTTCGCCGACCGCCGGCGCGCCTATGCCCGGATGATGACCCTGACCTCCGCGGTTGCCGTCGGCGCCCCGCTGCTGGCCGGTCTCGCGGCCCGATTCACCAGCTGGCGGGCGGTGTTCGCGGTGGTCGCCCTGCTCGCCGCGGTGCTGGCCCGGCACACCCGCGCGCTGCCGCCGATGGCCGCCCCCGCTCCCGTACCGGCCCGCGGCCCACGGCTGCGGTCGCTGCGTCTGCTGCGGACCCGCGGGCTGTGGACACTGGCCGGGCTCGGCGTGGCCGAGGGGCTGGTGCTGCTCGGGGTGCCCGCGCTGCTCGCCCCCACGCTGACCGCGGTCGGCGCCGGCGACCGGGCCGGGCTGCTGGTCACGGTGGTGTACGGCGCGAGCGTCTGCGCCGGTTCGGTCGCGGTGCGGCGGCTGTCCGGGCCCACCGGGCCGCGGGTGCTGCTGGCGGCGGGCGGCGCCGCGGGGCTGCTGGCGACGGTGCTGCTGGCGGTGCGCCCGGCCGTGCCGGTGGTGTTCGCCGCGGCCGTCCTGCTGGGCCTGGCCTGGGGCCCGCTGCACACCACCCTGCAGACCTGGGCGCCCCGGCTGCTGGCGCCCGGCGCCCGCGGTACCGCCGCATCGGTGCTGGCCATGTCCGGTGTGCTGGCCTGCGCCGCGGGCGTGGCGCTGGCCGCCCCGCTGGTCGAACGGGGCGCGCTCACCGCGCTGTTCGGGACGCTGGCCGGGTTCGCCGCGGTACTGACGGCGCTGCTCGCCGGCGCCGCACGGCACCTGACGAAGTAGCCGTTCGTCCGCTGCCGGGCCGCTCACCTGCGCCCTATCGTCGAAGCAGACCGGTGGCGGTACCCGTTGCCGTCCTCCCCCCGGTCCCTGCCGTGCACCGCCGTTCCCCTGACCCCACCTCTCCCTCCCGCCCCTCCCCCCGCCGCTCCTTTGTCCGTCCCCCGTCCCCGATCCCCCGGAACGCCCGGCCGCTTGCCCTCGTGCGTTGCCGTGAAGGGAGAGCCGAGCCCCATGACGATGCGACAGCACACCCGCGACGGTCTTCAACGCCTGTGCGGTGAGGGAGTTTCGCTCTGGCTCGACGGCCTGGAACGGGACCTGCTGGCGTCGGGCGAACTGGCCAGGATGGCGTCGAAACGGCCGCTGTCCGGGCTGACCACGTCGGGCCACGACCTCCTCGACGCGGTGTCCGGGCCGGCCTACCGGGCCCAGCTCGACGACTTCACCGAGCGCGGCAGCCGCCCCGACGAGGCGGCCCGCCGGCTGCTGGCCGTCGACGCCCGCTGGGGCTGCGACGTCTTCCTGCGCCGCTACCGGGCGAGCGGCGGCCGGTCCGGGCTGGTGTCCGCCGACCCGGTGCCGGTCGTCGAGCGCGCCCTGGCCGCGGAGGCCCGGGCCGCGTGGTGGGCGGTGGACCGGCCCAATCTGCTGCTGAAGCTGCCGGCCACCGACGAGTCGCTGGGCGCGATCGGCGAGCTGGTCGGCGAGGGCATCGGCGTGGACGTCACCCCGGTCTTCTCCGTGCACCGCTACGAACAGGTCCAGGAGGCCCTGTTCACCGGTCTGGAGCGGGCCCGCCGGGCCGGGCTGCGGCTCGACGGCGTCCACACGGCCGTCTCGCTGCCGGTCGCCCCGCTGGACGCCGCGGTCGACGCCCGGCTCGCCGCGGCCGGCGCGCCGGCCGGCCGCCCGCCCATGGGCCGTACCGCGCTCGCCCACGCCCGGCTGGTCTACCACGCGTACGAGCGCGGGCTGGCCCAGGACCGCTGGCGCGCGCTGGCCGCGGCGGGTGCCCGGCCGCCGCGGCTGGTGTGGACCGCCACCGAGGCGCACGGTCCGGCCGGGCCGGACACCCGCTACGCCGACGGCCTGGTGGCCTGGGGCGTGACCAGCGCGCTGACCCGGCGGACGTTGGAGGCGGTGTCCCGGCGGGCCCTGCTGAGCGGTGACACGCTCTCCGGCCGGCACGTCTCGGCCCGCCTCGACCTCGCCGTGCTCACCGAGTTCGGGATCTGCCTGCGGCAGTTGGCGGGCGAGTTGGAGCGGGCCTGGCTGGCCGACCGCCGGGCCGCCTGGGAGGAACTGCGCGAACGCATCGGCAAGCTCCTGGGCGGCCCGGTCGGCTGACCGGTGGCGTGGTCAGGCGGGCTGCGGGGCCGGCCGGCGGCCGGGGAAGTCCGTGCCGGTCAGGGCCAGCAGTGGCGCCGACTTGACCGCGATCTCCTCGAACTCCGCCTCGGGGCAGGACAGCGCGACGATCGCGCCGCCGGTGCCGTAGCGGACCCGGCCCGGGGTGAGCACGACGGTGCGGATGACGATGCTCAGGTCCGCCGCGCCGGAGAGCGAGAAGTAGCCGATCGCCCCGGAGTAGACGCCGCGCGGTCCGCCCTCCAGCCGGTCGATGATCCGCATCGTGCGGATCTTGGGCGCACCGGTCATCGAGCCACCGGGGAAGGCGGCCCGGACGCAGTCCACCGCCGAGCGTTCCGGGCGGAGCCGGGCGCGGACGGTGCTGACGAGCTGGTGCACGGTCTCGTAGCTCTCCACGCGGAAGATGTCGTCGGCCCGGACGCTGCCCGGTTCGGCGCAGCGGCCCAGGTCGTTGCGGACCAGGTCGACGATCATCAGGTTCTCCGAGCGGTCCTTCTCGTCGGCCCGCAACTGGTCGCGGAGCGCGGCGTCCTCGGCGGGGGTGGCGCCGCGCGGCCGGGTGCCCTTGATGGGCCGGGATTCGGCGATCCGGTCCGCGCCGACGCGGAGGAACCGTTCCGGCGAGGTGCTCAGTACGGCCGTCCCGCCGAAGGCGAGCAGCGCCCCGAACGGCGCCGGGCTGACCCGCCGCAGCGTCCGGTAGGCGTCCCAGGCGTCGAGGTCCCCGTCCGCCTCGGCCATGTTGGTCAGGCACACCTCGTAGGTCTCGCCGGCGGCGATCTCCTCCTGGCACTCCTCGATCAGCCGGAGGTACCGCGCCCGGTCGTGCCGCAGCCGCAGGTCACGCAGCGGCTGCGGGGCGGCCGGCGGGGCGGGGGTGCGGCCGGCCAGTGCGGTGATCCGCCGGGCGGTGTCCGCGAGCCAGGTGCGGGCGGCGTCCGCGTGCCCGTCCTCGGCGAGGGCGAGCAGATAGGTGGTGCCGTGCAGATGGTCGAGGACGACGGCGCGGTCGGCGAAGACCATGGTGGCGTCCGGTTCCGTCGAGCGGTGCGCCCGCTCGCCGCCGCACTGCGCCTTGAGCTCGTAGCCGAGGTAGCCGACCCAGCCGAGCGCGAAGTCACAGGGCAGCTCGGGCCGTTGGACGTCCAGGCCGCGCAGGTCGCGGTCCAGCCACTCCAGGAACGGCTGGTGGCTGACCGTGGTGGTGCCCGCGCCGGTGACGGTGACCGTGGTGGTGGTGACGTCGGCGTGCGCGACCCGGGCGAGCGGGCCGGCGGCGTTCCCCATGACGGAGAACCGTCCGCGGCCGGCGTCCTGGCGGGAGGCGTCCAGCCAGTAGGCGTAGGGCCCGCCGCGGAAGAGCGCGTCGAAGACCACCTCGTCGGCCGCGCGGGTGGGCACGGTCTCGACCAGGACCTCCAGGCGGCGCGGCGGGCGGGCGTCGTCCGCGGCCGGCGGGGCCGCGGGGGTGAGCGACGGCCGTGGCCGGGCCGGCCGGTGGGCGCGGGCCAGCTCGACGAAGTTGCGGATCAGCCGGTGGCCGTCCGCGGTGCAGATGGACTCGGGGTGGAACTGGACGCCCCACAGGGGGCGGTGGCGGTGGCGCAGCGCCATCAGCACCCCGTCCGGGGTCCAGGCGGTCGCCTCCAGTTCGGCGGGCAGGTCCGTGACGGTCAGCGAGTGGTAGCGCACGACCTCGGTGGGCGAGGGGATGCCGGCGAACAGTCCGGTGCCGTCGTGGAGTACGGGGGAGGTGCGGCCGTGCCGGGGCTCGGGGGCGCGGCGGACGGTGCCGCCGTACCAGTGGGCCAGGCCCTGGTGGCCCAAACAGATGCCCAGCAGCGGCAGTTCGCAGGTCTGCACGATCTCGCGGCAGATGCCGAAGTCGGCGGCGCGTTCCGGGGTTCCGGGCCCGGGCGAGAGCACGACGGCGTCGAAGTCGTCGAGCATCTCGGGGCGCCAGTCCGGGTCGTCGTTGCGGATCACCACCGGCTGCTCGCCGGTGACGTCGGCCATCTGGTGGACGAGGTTGTAGGTGAAGGAGTCGTAGTTGTCGACCAGGAGGATGCGCATCAGGCGGCCACCACCTGGAGGAGCAGGTGCTCGACGGTGTCCGGGCCGTCCTGGATCTCCCGTCGGCGCCGGGTGAGCAGTTTCCGGCCGGTCTCCTCGGCCAGGCCGTACAGCACGTCCAGGTCCCCGCGGCTGCTGAAGTGGAGGTAGGCGCTGCCGCCCGGTGTGGTCCACCGGGGTGCCTCGGCGAGGTACCGGCGGTGGGCCTCGTAGCCGGGGTCGACGTAGGCGCATTCCTGGGCGGTGCGGTAGCGGTAATCGGCCGGTGCGAGCACGTAGTTGGAGTGCCAGAAGACCAGGTCGAAGCGCTCGTGCGGGGGCAGGGCCGCGAAGAGGTCGCTGTAGACGGCGCGCAGCCGGTCGTCGACGCCGTGCCGGCGGGCGTTGCGGGCGGTGTTGCGCACGGCCTGCGGGTTGATGTCGGAGGCCACCACCCGGTCGCAGCCCATCAGCGCCGCCATCACCGCGACGACGCCGGTGCCCGACCCGATTTCCAGCAGGGAGCCGCGGCGGGGCAGCTGCACCTCCTCGAAGCAGCCGAGGAATTCCAGCGAAACACCGCTGGAGGGCGCGTAGTTGGGGGCGAAGACCTCGTCGAGGAGGTCCCATTCGCGGCCCCGGAGGGTGAAGACGCTCGGCCGGTCCGCGCGGGTGCGGGCGCGCTCACTGCGTTCGAGCGAGCGGGTGTAGTCCTGTACTGCTGCACGCATCATGGTCCCCCGTGCCGTTGACATTGTGGCCGGTACGGCTCTCTTGCCGCACCGGGTGCCCACTCTGTCCCACGCAGACCTTTGGCCAGAAGGTCACCGGACAACACACTCCGGGGCCCCGGCCGGTGTCCTGAACACCCTCGACCGGACGGATTTGTTCCAGGTCCGCTGGGTAAACGTCTTCCTTCGAGCCATTGGCTCAGTCCAACGTTGACTGCCCCGGCCCGACCCTCTACGTTCGGTCCAGGCGCGAAGGGGGATTCGCCATGCGGGGGGTTGTTTGTGATTTCGCGTCCTGAGACGGCTGCCGAAGTGGTCGCCGTCCTCGAACTGCTCGCGCAGGAAGCCCCGCCCAGCGCCTTCGACGCCCTCGTCCATGAGGCCCGGACCGCCGGCGCCCCGGCCGAACACCTCGCCCAGCTCTCCCGCGCCCGTGATCTCGGGTTACGCGTCCAGGCCCTCTTCCAGCACCGCGAACAGCGCGAGGCCGGCCTCAACGCCCTGGTCGAGACGGCCCGCGACCTCACCCTCCCGTACACGCTCCACGCGCTGCTGAAGGTGATCACCCGGCGGGCCCGGCTGCTGCTGCACGTGGACATGTCCTACATCAGCTTCCCGGCCGAGACGGACGGCGACCCGGGCGGCGACTTCTACGTCCACACCGCGGACGGCCAGACCACCGCGCTGACCGAGGGCATGCCGGTGCCCGGCGCGTCCGGGCTGACCTCGGACGTCCAGGGCGGGTCGGCCCCGTTCTGGAGCCCGGACTACCTCTCCGACGAGCGCATCGCGCACTCCGAACTCATCGACGGGGTGGTGCGCGCCGAGGGGCTGCGCGCGGTCCTGGCGGTCCCGCTGCGGCACGCCGACTCGTTCCTCGGGGTGCTGTACTGCGCCGACCGCAAGGTCCGGCACTTCACCCCGGACGAGATCGCGCTGATGACCTCGCTCGCCGACCTGGCGGCGGTGGCGATCGAGAAGTCCCGCACCCTCAACACCGTCCAGGCCGAGATCGCCGAGCTCGAACTCGCCGTGTCCGCGGCCAAGTCCGGCCTGGCCGAGGCGTTACGCGGCCAGGACGCGCAGGCCCGGCTGACCGGACTGCTGCTGGAGGGCGGCGATCTGCACGCCCTGGCCCAGCTGGCCGGTGAGGAGCTGGAGGCCGCGGTGCTGGTCGTCGGGCCGGACGGGGCCACCCTCGCCCCGGCCGGCGAACGGCCCGGCCCGGAGCCCGAGGTGCTGGCCCGGGCCGCCCTCGACGCGCACCACCACCACCGGCCGGCCCGGCTGCCGGACGGCACCTGGGTCGCCCCGGTCGCGGCCGGCGCCGAGGACCTGGGCACGCTCGTGGTCCGGCCGTCCGGCACCGCCGAGGTCGATCAGCGGCTGCTGGAGCAGACCGCCCGCACCGCCGCCGTCATGCAGCTGATGCTGCGCAGCACGACCATCGCCGAGAGCCAGATCCGCGACGCCTTCTTCGACGATCTGCTCACCGTCCCGCACGGGCAGACCGAGCAACTCCAGGAGCGGGCCCGCCGGCTCTCCATCGACCTGGGCCGGCCGCACGTCGTGGTGGTGGCCCGGCCCGAGGGCGGCGCCCAGGGCCGGGCGCTGATCTGGGCCTCGTCGTACACCTACCGGATGGGCGGGCTGCGCAGCATCCGGGACGGGGTGATCTCGCTGCTGCTGCCGGGCGAGGACGCGGGCGCCGCCGCCAAGGCGGTCTCCGACGCGCTCACGCCGCTGCTCGACCACCCCGTCACGGTCGGCGCCGCGGGCCCGTTCACCGGCCTGGAGCCGGTGCGCCCGGCGTTCCAGGAGGCGATGCGATGTCTGGACGCGCTGGCCGCGCTGGACTGCCACGGCACCACCGCCTCCGCCCGCGACCTGGGCTTCCTGGGCGTACTGCTGGGTGACGTACGGGACGTCTCCGGCTTCATCGAGGACGCCATCGGCCCGGTGCTGGCCTACGACGCCCAGCGGTTCACCCAGCTCGTGCAGACCCTGGAGGCGTACTTCGACGCCGGCGGCAGCCCGACGTACGCGGCCGAGGTGCTGCACGTCCACCCCAACACCGTCTCCCGGCGCCTGGAGCGGATCACCGAACTCCTCGGCCCGGACTGGCAGAAGCCCGCCCAGACCCTGGAGATCCAGCTCGCCCTGCGCCTCCAACGGGTGCGCGGCGCGCTCCGCCCGTACGACGACGGGCCCGCGGCACCGCCGCCGGTCCACCGCCCGCTGCCCTGAGGCCCGGCCGGGACCGGATCGCCGCTCACCCGGCCCGCTGCACGCTCTCCACACCACCCAGGATGCGGACCGCGTGCGCGGCCGAGGCCAGCGTGGTGTGCCGGTGCCAGCCCTCGTACGACCGGCCCTCGAAGTCCATCAGGCCCACCTGCGAGGAGACTTCGACGACGTCCCGGTCCACCCGCAGCGCCAGTTTGCCCAGTCGCAGCACCCGGCCGGGGGTGGCCCCGCGCAGATCGCTCAGCCAGTAGTGGCCGGGCCAGCCGCGCGCCGCGTCCCACTCGCCGGCCAGCAGGAACGGCCGGTTCCCCGGCACCCCGGCGAGCTGCACCCGGACGCCGGCGACCTGGGTGCGGCGCACCGCCCCGGCCAGCGGGTCGTACCAGTCGACCGGCCGGCGCAGGGTGCGGACCATGTGCAGCAGCTGCTGGGCGGAGAACTCCCGGCCGCCCAGGCCCGGCAGCGCCGGATCGGCCGGCACGACCCGGGTGGTCCCGGAGGCGACGGCCACCAGCGGCAGCCCGGTCTCCGCGAACCGCTGGACGGCCTCGGGGAGTTCGGCGCCGGGCAGGTCCAGGACGACCGGCCGGGCGCTGACGCCCCATCCGCCGCCGATCCCGGTGACCGTTGCCGCGGCGGCTCCCACCGGGGTCGCCGCGAGCCGCTCGTCCGGTGCGCCGCCGTCCTGGTCACCGGACCCGAGCAACTGCCAGTCGACCGGGACGGCGGCGTGCGCGGTGGCGGCCCAGGCCCCCAGCGCCTGCTGGCCGTTGACGACCTGGCCGAGCCAGGGGATGTAGCGCCGCTCGACGCCGACGGAGTGGTGCCCGGCCTTGGGGATGACGATCGGCCGCACCACCCAGGCCTCCGGGCGCAGCACCTGGTCGACGTAGCGGGCCAGCGCCGCGCGCATCGGCCGCCAGTGCCAGGTGGACGAGCTGATGAAGTGGTGCAGGCTCTGCTCGGCGGTGCGGCCGCCGACGAAGGAGGCGATGTTGCGGATCGACTTGCGGCCCTGCGCGGACAGCAGGCCGCGCAGGTACTGTTCGCCCTTGCGCCGCTGGTCACTTCGGGCCAGCGAGGCGAAGAGCGTCCCGCCCAGCTCGTCGACCAGCGCGTCCGACGCCCGCTCGGGCGGTGCGTAGACGGAACGGGCCGCCCGTCGCGCACGGCCGCGGCCGAACGCGACGGCGTCGACCACGGCGGCGACGGGCGCCGCCGGCTCCGCTGTTCCATACGTGGTGGCTTCGGGCGCCTCGCCCGCTCGGGCAAGGACGGTGGACCGGGCTCCCATCGGACTCCCCCTTCATCCGGTTCGTGGAGTCCACCCTGCGGTCCCGCTTCCCCCGGCGCCCAGGTGTGCCCGGCACACACCTTCGCCCTCCTCGTGCCTACCGGACCACCGACAACGTCGCTGGCCAGCGCGTTTTCCACAGAAGAAGGGTGGTGACCGCGTCACCACCCTTCCCCCGCGCCGCCCGGAACGTCAGCCTCCGGCCCCCACCGGCTCCGCCCCCGCGGCGACCGCGCCCGGCCCGGACCCGTCCCCCGGTCCGTCCCCCTCCGCCGTGCGCGCGACCTCGGCCGCGACCATCTTCTCCATCGGGTCGGCGCAGCTGCCGCCGGCCAGGACCATCGCCACCAGGATGGCCACGACCGTCATGACGGTGCCCAGCCAGACCATCGTCTCCACGGGCAGGGTGTACGCCCCGATCACCTTCAGGACGCACTCGGTCAGCAGCGTGGTCCCCCAGATCACCGAGAACCGCCGCTCGGCCCGCCGGAACGGCGCGGATTCCACCAGCAGCCGGTCCCAGGCGGCGTCCCCGGCCGCGCTGCCCTTCGTCACCCAGGGCTTGAGGCCCGCCGTCATCAGCGGCCGCTTCGTCCGCACGGACAGCAGGATCACGATCCCGATGGTGCTGCTCACCGCGCTGTCCTTGGCCATCATCAGCCGTGCGTCACCGGCCACCGCGGTCATCGCCAGCCCGACCACGTTCACCACGAGGATCAGCAGCGCCAGGCCGTTGACCCGGCGGCTGGCGACCAGGTCCCACACGGTCCGCAGCGCCGGCACCACACTGCTCCAGCCCAGCGCCGCCACCGTGCTGAGCCCGAAGCAGTCCTTGAGGACGTAGTACGAGGCGATCGGGATCCCCGCGTCCACGATCAGCGGAACGAAGCTCCGCAGCACGTCCTTCCCCGACATCTCCCGCTTGCCCGGCTCCCCCGACGTGCCCGGTTCCCCCGGCTTGCCCTGCTCCCCCGGCTTGCCCTCGGCGACGTACTGCTTCGAACTCACGGCTTTCTCCCCCAAGTTGTGACGGTGACCAGCTGACGGCGGCCCCCGGTGCCGACCTCCGCGTCACCGTCCTCCGCAACGCCCTCAGCTTCCCGCACGGCCCCACCCGGCCGGCAGCCCCGTCTGTCCCGCCTTCACCGTGACATTTGTCAGTGCGGGAAGGCCCACCCCGCCGGACCGGCCTCGGTTGACGTCCACGTCGAGGCCCGGCGCCGTACCCGGAGCGTGCCGCGGTCAGTTGCGGGCGACGCGCAGCGCATCGCCCAGCGCCTCGGCAAGCCGCCGCGAAAGATAACGGAACTCACGGTCCGGCACCTTCGGATCGGCATGCATCGCCCGCGCATGGCGCAGCAGCTCCTCGCCGATGTCCAGCTGCATCTCCTCGATGCTGTCGGCGAGGTCGGACACCGGTCCGCCCGCACCGTCGGTGATCAGGAAACAGGACCGGTCGTCCGGCGTGGTCCAGGGCAGCAGCCTCATCCGTGGGCCGTCGCCCTCGGCAGCATCGGACAGACCCGAACGCTCGGAAAGTTCGGATCCTGGTGGTTCGTTCATCATGCGGACAAGCATCTGCGCGCGCATCTAGCCTGGCCACAGGAACGGCGCGACTGTGCGTCACCACGCGGCAACTGTGCGAGGTGTGCGATGCCCCACAACGACGAGCCCCCCGTCACCCTCAGGATCTTCGGGAAGCAGTCCCGCTTCCTGCGTGAACAACGCGAGATGACACGCCGTGAGCTGGCCGGCCTCATCCCGTACTCCGAGTCCCTCATCGCGATGGTCGAACGCGGCGAGCGACCACCGAAGCCGGGTTACGTCGACGCGGTGGACCAGGCGCTCGGCGCGAACGGCGTGCTGCGCGTCCTGATCCCCGACGTCGCGGAGAAGCATCATCCGGCGTGGGCGGAGGAGTACGTGAACCTCCAGGCGGAGGCGCTGGCGCTGCATGTCTACTCGACGCACTTCCTGCACGGACTGTTGCAGACGGAGGATTATGCGCGGGCGGTGTTCCGGAGCGTACGCCCGAGCATGGAGGACGAGGAGATCGAGCGGTCCGTACAGGCTCGCCTGGCAACGCAGTCCCTGCTGACCCGTAAGCCGGCCTGCCGTATGACGTTCGTCCTGGAGGAGCCGGTGCTCCAGCGAAAGATCGGCGGACCGGCCGTCTGGGAAGGAGAGTTGAGGAACCTCCTCAAGCTGTCCGAGCTGCACAACATTCAACTCCAGGTCATGCCGCTCGCCCGGGAGACCCACGCGGGGATGGATGGTCCGATGACGCTGCTGGAAACACCGGACCATCACACGATCGGTTACGTCGAAGGTCACCGCGGTAGCTACTTCCTTACGGAGCCGGACGATGTCAGCGTAATGAGTCATGTGTACGGCACACTCCGTTCTCAGGCCCTCGATGCCGAGGCGTCGCGAGACCTCATTCACCGTCTGCTGACAGGAGACGCACGAGCATGAACACCGAACTGGCTTGGTTCAAGAGCAGCTACAGCGGTGGCACCGGCGAAGCCTGCATCGAAGTCGCCGTCGCCTGGCGGAAGTCGAGTTACAGCGGCGGACAGGGCGAAGCCTGCATAGAGGTCGCCACCTGCCCCCACACCATCCACATCCGCGACTCCAAGGACACCGCGCTCCCCCACCTCACCGTCACCCCCGCCGCCTGGGCGTCCTTCCTCGCGTACGCGCAGGTCGCACCGGAAGCCGTCTGAGCGGACACCGGTGGGGCGGCACCAGGCTCCGCCCCACCGGCCGCCGGTGACCCGGCCGACTACCAAAGAACCCGGGGAGAGAACCCCACCCACCCACCGCCGCCCTCGCCGCCCAACTCCTCACCCCATTGGGTGACTTGAGCGCGAAGGCGTCCGGAATGCGGTTACGCTCGCCGCACAACCCCACAACTCCACATGGAAACGGCCCTCGGCGGGACGGCAATCCCAACCCGAGGGCCTGATCACAAGGAAGAAACGGCTTCCCGATGACTTCAGCGCAGTCTAACGCGCCCACACCCGCGCCCTCATGCCCTTCCAGCGGCGTCATCCACATCCGTACGCGCCAGACGTCCCACTTCACCGTCCTCGCCAACCGCCTTGCGCAGCGCGCCGGTAGCGCGGTCACGGTCGGCGTCGCCGCGTACATCTTGTCCCTCCCCGATGGCGCGCCCATCACCATCGCCGCCCTCTGTACGCACTTCGCCGAGGGCAAGAAGACCATCGCCGACGCATTACGCGAGCTGGAGGACGAGGGCTGGCTGGAGCGCCGTATCGAGCGCGGGCCGGGCGGCCGGATCGTCACCCGGACGTTCGCCTACGACCTGCCGGGCGCGGCGCCGGAGGAGCCGACGAACGACCAGGAGACGGAGGGCGGGCCGCACCCCGTACCGGAGCCCGCCGAGCCCCCGCAGCCGATGCCGGAAGCCGCCCCCGAGGCCACCGACCTCCTCACTCGCCTCCCCCACCGCGACCGGCGTCTCCTCCTCTCCGAGCGGGAGATCACGGCGCTCGCCCCGGCCGTCACGGACTGGCTCGATCGCGGGGCGGCCCCACAGGAGATCACCGAAGCCCTGACCAGCGGCCTCCCCGCACGCCTCAACCGCCGCCCGGCCCGTCTCCTCGCCCACCGGCTCGCCGCCCTGCGGCCACCGGCCCGTACGGGCCCACCCCCACACCCCGACCGGTCACGCCCGCCCGTCATCCCCCTCCAGAACTGCGACGGCTGCGACCGCGCCTTCCGCGCCGATCGCCCCGGGCGCTGCCGCGGCTGCCGTGCCCCGGCCGAGGCGCGACAAGCCGCCTGAACGGGCCACCCGCCGACCATTACCAACCCACATGAGCGGCCAAGGCCGTAGCCTGAAAGGACAAGGACAGGATGAGTTCCGCACTTGCGAAGAGGGAGGCGCCCATGACGTCTTCACCCCCCGAGGACGAGCAGCACTCCACCGCTGCCCGCAAGCCCACACATCCGCTGCGCACCATTCGCGAGATCCGGGATTCGCTGCCCGAGGATCAGCTGCGTCACTTCGACGCCGAACTCGCCGAGACCGACATTGACGACCTCCCCTCGATGCTCACCCGCTGGGCGAAGCTGGGGAACGACGGATTCTTGGACTTCCTGCTCTCGACTCCATTCGAGGGGCTGGAATTCGGCGAGCGATCCTACGACGAGCAGGATGACAGCAAGTGATCTACCTCCTCGACACCAACGTCATCTCCGAAATCTCCGTCAGGCCCAGGCCTGCCCCTGAGGTTGTTTCGTGGGCGAAGTCCCTCCCGTCCGGCAACATGTACCTCAGCGTCATCACCATCGGCGAGATCGAGGCAGGTATTGCCGCCGCGCCCGACAGCAAGCGCCGCGCACACTACGCCCAAGCATTGGATGATTTGCGTCAGGAGTACCAGGACCGCATTGCCCCGATCGACGAGCCGGGGGCGATCGCTTACGTCAAGCTGCACCGCCGGCTCAAGGCGGCCGGCACGAACATCGATCCAGCCGACGCCCTGATCGCTGCGACGGCAATCGCCAACGACTGGGTCGTGGCCACCCGGAACGCCAAGCACTTCGAGCGCACCGGAGCCACCGTGGTCAATCCTTGGGAGCAGGCCGCATAGGCCGCATAGGCCGCTCAGCCCCCGGTTACGCCCCCGCCCGCGCCCGCCGCTCCGTGGTCGCGATCGTGGCCGAGCCGACGACCCGGGTGCCGTCGTAGAGGACGATGGCCTGGCCGGGGGCGACGCCGCGGACCGGCTCGGTGAAGGTCACCCGCAGCTCGGTGCCGTCGACCAGCTCCGCGGTGACCTCGGTCTCGCCGCCGTGGGCGCGCAGCTGCGCGGTGTACGTGGCGGGGCCGGCCGTCGGCGGGCGGCCGCACCAGCGGGGGCGGATCGCGGTGAGACCGGTGACGTCGAGGGACTCGACGGGGCCGACCGTGACGGTGTTGTCGACCGGGGAGATGTCGAGGACGTAGCGCGGCTTGCCGTCCGGGGCCGGGTGGCCGATCCGCAGGCCCTTGCGCTGGCCGATCGTGAAGCCGTACGCGCCCTCGTGGCTGCCGAGGCGGTTGCCGGCCTCGTCGACGATGTCGCCGGGGGCCGTGCCGAGGCGCTTGGCGAGGAAGCCCTGGGTGTCGCCGTCGGCGATGAAGCAGATGTCGTGGCTGTCCGGCTTCTTGGCGACGAACAGGCCGCGCCGGGCGGCCTCCTCGCGGATCTCCGCCTTGGTCGTCTCGGTGTCGCCGAGCGGGAACAGGGCGTGCGCCAGCTGGCGGTCGTCGAGGACGCCGAGGACGTAGGACTGGTCCTTGGCCATGTCGGAGGCGCGGTGCAGCTCACGGCTGCCGTCCGGCCGCACCACGACCGTGGCGTAGTGGCCGGTGCACACCGCGTCGAAGCCGAGGGCCAGCGCCTTGTCCAGCAGCGCGGCGAACTTGATCTTCTCGTTGCAGCGCAGGCAGGGGTTCGGGGTCCGTCCGGCCTCGTACTCCGCGATGAAGTCGTCGACGACGTCCTCGCGGAACCGCTCGGCGAGGTCCCAGACGTAGAAGGGGATGCCGATGACGTCGGCGGCGCGGCGGGCGTCGTGCGAGTCCTCGATCGTGCAGCACCCGCGGGCGCCGGTGCGGAAGGACTTCGGGTTCTCGGAGAGGGCGAGATGCACACCGGTCACGTCGTGGCCGGCCTCGGCGGCGCGGGCGGCGGCGACGGCGGAGTCGACACCGCCGGACATGGCGGCGAGTACGCGGAGGCGGCGGGGGGCGTCATCAGTCATAGCCAGTCCAGAGTAGACGGAACCGCTGACAGTGCGGAAAGCGTTAAGCAGCGCATGGGGAAGAGCAGGGTCGGGGAGCCGGCCGCGGAACAGCGGGCCGAGGCTGCGGGAGAGCAGGACGAGGCCGCAGAACGGCTGGACGGGGCGCAGACGGGGCCACAGGCCGGGCGGCGGGGCGGTGCGGCGGGGATCACCCGGCGGCGGGCGCTGTGGCTGGCGGGCGGCGGGGCGGTGGCCGCCGGGGCCGTGGTGGCGACCGGGTGGGACGAGCTGCGGCACTGGTGGTGGCAGCTGCCGGGGAACGACCTGCCGCGGCGGGCCGGTGAGGTCGACCACCGGGGCGCCCAGTGGGTGGCGGCGTCCGGGGCGAACTACCGTCGGGCGGACCGGCCCGCCGACTACCCCGTCGACCGGGTGGTCATCCACGTCGTCCAGGGCAGCTACGCCACCGCGCTGCGGGTGTTCCGCAACGCCGACCACGAGGCGGCGGCCCACTACGTCGTCCGCAAGGACGGGCACATCGCCCAGATGGTGCGGGAGCTGGACGTGGCGTTCCACGCCGGGAACCGCGGCTTCAACGAGCGGAGCATCGGCATCGAGCACGAGGGCTTCGTCGACCGCCCGGAGGGCTTCACCGACGCCATGTACGAGTCCTCGGCCCGGCTGACCGCCGACATCTGCCGCCGCTACGGCTTCCCGGCCGACCGTGAGCACATCGTCGGCCATGTGGAGGTGCCGGGCACGGACCACACCGACCCCGGCCCGCACTGGGACTGGGACCGCTATCTACGCCTCGTCCGGGCGGCCGGGCCGAGGCCGGAACCCGCCCGGACGGGACACCCTTAGCTCAGCCCCGCGCTCCGGGCGCGTTCGACCACCGGGCCGATGGCCTGTGCCAGCGCCGCCACGTCCTCCGCGGTGGAGGTGTGTCCCAGGGAGAAGCGCAGCGTGCCGCGCGCCAGGTCGGGGGACATGCCCGTGGCCAGCAGGACGTGGCTGGGCTGGGCGACGCCGGCGGTGCAGGCGGAGCCCGTGGAGCAGGCGATGCCCTGGGCGTCCAGGAGGAGCAGCAGGGAGTCGCCCTCGCAGCCGGGGAAGGAGAAGTGCGCGTTGGCCGGCAGCCGGCCGGCCGGGTCCGGGTCGCCGCCGAGGACGGCGTCCGGGGCGGCCGCCCGCACCGCCTTGACCAGGTCGTCGCGCAGCGCGCCGATGTCCCGGGCGAAGTCCGCGCGGTGCGCCACGGCGTGCCGGGCGGCGGCGGCGAAGGCCGCGATGGCGGGGGTGTCGAGGGTGCCGGAGCGCACGTGCCGCTCCTGGCCGCCGCCGTGCAGCACCGGCACCGGGGCGTACTCGCGGCCCAGCAGCAGCGCGCCGATGCCGTACGGGCCGCCGATCTTGTGCCCGGAGACCGTCATCGCGGCCAGTCCGGAGGCGGCGAAGTCGACCTCCAGCTGGCCCACCGCCTGCACCGCGTCGGCGTGCAGCGGGATCTCGAACTCCCTTGCCACCTCGGCGAGTTCACGGACCGGCTGGATGGTGCCGATCTCGTTGTTGGCCCACATGACGGTGGCCAGCGCGACATCGGCGGGGTTGCGGACGATCGCCTCGCGCAGCGCCTCGGCGTGCACCCGGCCGTATGTGTCGACCGGCAGCCACTCGACGCGGGCGCCCTCCTGCTCGGCGAGCCACTCCACGGCATCGAGGACGGCGTGGTGCTCCACGGGGCTGGCGAGCACCCGGTCGCGGGCCGGGTCGGCCGCCCGGCGGGACCAGTACAGGCCCTTGACCGCGAGGTTGTCGGCCTCGGTGCCGCCCGCCGTGAAGACGATCTCACTCGGACGTGCGCCGAGCGAGGAGGCGAGGGATTCCCGCGCCTCCTCAACGGTGCGGCGGGCCCGCCGGCCGTCGGCGTGCAGCGAGGACGCGTTCCCCGTGACGGTCAGCTGGGCGGTCATCGCCTGCACCGCCTCCGGGAGCATCGGGGTGGTGGCGGCGTGGTCGAGGTAAACCATGGTGCCCCGATTCTACGAGGCGCCCCCGGGGCGCACGCCCGGCGCTGGGGTGCATGCCCCGCCACCGGGCTCGCCCCTCCCCTCGACACTCCCGTAAGGAGTAAATACGCTTACGGTCATGACACAGTGGCTGCTGGATCGTACGTTCCGCACGGCGTCGGGGGACGAGGTGCGGTGGGCCGCCCTCGGGGAGCGGTCGGCCGGCGCGCCGCCGGTGGTGCTGCTGCACGGCACGCCGTTCTCGTCGTACGTCTGGCGCGGCATCGCGCGGGCGCTCGCCGCCCACCACCGGGTCTACGTCTGGGACATGCCCGGCTACGGTGCCTCCGCGCAGCGGGACGGCCAGGACGTCTCGCTCGCCGCGCAGGCCCGGGTGTTCGGCGAGCTGCTGGCGCACTGGGAGCTGGACCGGGAGGCGTCCCGGCCGGCCGTGGTCGCCCATGACTTCGGCGGCTGCGTCGCGCTGCGGGCCCATCTGCTGCACGGAGCGCGGTACGCCCGGCTGGCGCTGGTCGACCCCGTGGCCCTGGCGCCCTGGGGCTCGCCCACCTACCGGCTGCTGGGCGCCCACCCCGGCGTCTTCGGACAGCTGCCGTCGGAGCTGCACCGGGCGCTGGTGCGGGCGTACGTCTCCTCCGCGAGCCGTCCGGGCCTGCGTCCGGAGGTCCTCGACCGGCTGGTGGAGCCGTGGTGCACGGACGCCGGGCAGCCGGCGTTCTACCGGCAGATCCAGCAGAACGACCAGCGGTTCACCGACGAGATCCAGGACCGTTACGGCGAACTCGACCTGCCGACGCTGATCTGCTGGGGTGCCGAGGACACCTGGATCCCGGCCGCGAAGGGACAGGAGCTGGCGGCCCGCATCCCCGGCGCGCGGCTGCACCTCATCGAGGGCGCGGGCCACCTCGTCCAGGAGGACGCGCCCGCGGAACTCACCGCGGCGCTGGCGGACTTCCTGCGTCCGGGCGGCCCGGCTACGGCGCGAGACGGCGGCTGAGGTCGCGGACCACGCCGGCCGCGTCGGCCGCGCCGGCACCCCGCTCCCCCGGTGCCGCGGCGGACATCGCCGACTCCAGCTCGGCGCGCAGCCGGCTGAGCTCGGCCCGCCGCACCCGGCTCGTCCGTTCGAAGTCGGCGATATGACCCGCGAGTTCCGCTTCCAGCGCTTCAAGCGATGCGAGCGCTTCGAGGCCCCGGCCCCCGGAGGAACCGGCCGGATCGCCGTGGCCCGGCTCCGCCCGGTCACCGTCGGCGACCTGGAGCCGGAGCTGGTCGCGGAGGGTGCGGACGGCCGCGGTCAGCTCGCGCAGGGCCGTGCCGGTGCTCGCGGCGTCCGCGGTGCGCGACACGGCCGCGGCACGCGCCCCGCCCGCCCCCGGCCGCACCGCCACGGACGCCCTCTCCCCCACCAAGGCGCGCACCTCGGCGGCCTCCGGGGCGCCGAACTCCTCGTAGACGGCGAGCGCTTCGCGCCAGTGCCCCTGGGCGCTCCGCCTGCGACCCAGCGCGGTCTCGGCCTGTCCCAGCACGGTCAGCGCGTCGGCGCGCCAGCGCTCACCGCCCGGCACCAGCAGCCGCCCGGCGGCGTCCTGCGCCGCGGCCACCGCGTCGCCGGGCCGGATCAGCGCGACCATCTCCGCGGCCATCCGGCCACGGGTGCGGCCCGCCCACAGGCGCTGGCGGCCCTCCTCGAAGAGCGGCAGCGCCTGGAAGAGTTCGCGCAGCGCATCGGCGTGCCGGCCGGCCGCCGACAGCGCCTCGGCCAGGGCGTACCGGGCGTGCGCGAGGCCCGGGGAGCCGTCGCCGGAGGTGCGGTGCAGGCCCACGCCGCGCTCGGCGAACAGGACGGCGTCGCTGCTGCCGGTCGCCGCCCAGACCCGGGCGAGCGCGCCGAGCACGCTGGCCTCGCCCAGCCGGTCGCCCCGGCCGCGGCAGCGCTCCCAGGCCGCGGTGAGGTGCCGCTCGGCGTCGTCGTGCCGGCGTTGGTGGAGGGCGATCATCCCGGCCGCCAGCGGGGCGCGGAACAGCGCGAGGGGGTCGTTCGCCGCCCGGGCGAGGCGCACCGCCTCCTGGGCCTCCCGTTCGGCGCGGGCGAACCGCCCGACGGCGGCCGCGCACTCGGCGAGCGCGACCCGGGCCCGGGCCTCGGCGCGGGCGTCGCCGCCCATGGCCGCCCGGGCCGCCACCGCGGCCGCGGCCGGTTCGAACGCGGCGGCGTGTGCCCCGCAATCCGCCGTCACCTGCGCGAGCAGCAGCAGATCGGCGGCGCTCCGGACCAGCTTCGGGGCGTCCGCCACGGCCTGCCGGACGAGCGCGAGCGCCGGCGGTGTCTCCTCGGTCCACACCTCCAGGGCGCGGGCGGCGTCCGGGAGGTCCGGCAGACCGGCCGCCGAGGCACGGACGAGGTCCTGCGGCATCCGCTCGCCGGGGTGGCAAAGAGCGTGCACCTGCCGCCCCAGGGCCACGTACCAGGTCAGCAGCCGGGAGAGCGCCCGGGTACGCTCCTCCTCGGACAGCTCCGACCTCAACTCGCGTACGAGTAGGCGCAGTTGGCCCGCGTGGCCGTAACGGCCGGGGGCCGTCTCCCTCAGCGCGCCGGCCGTCAGCAGCTCCTCCCGCAGCTCCCGGCCGCGTTCCTCCGGGGCGTCGAGCAGGGCCGCCGCGGCACCGGCCGAGAGGTCCGGTCCCTCCGGTACGGCGAGCAGCCGCAGGGCCCGGCGCGCGTCCGGGGTGAGCCGGTCGTCGAGCATCCGGAGCGCGGGCTGCCCCGGCGACGTCCCGGAAGGAGTCCCGGCCACGGGCGCGGCCGCCTCCGGGGGGTACGTCTCCGCCAGGAGCTCGCTCCACCACCGCGCGAGCCGGACCCGCTGGGCCGCCGCGTACGGCCCGGGCAGCCCGGCGAGCGGTTCGCCGTCCCACAACTCCAGTGCGGCGTCGCGCAGTCGGCGGGCCTCCTCCGGGTCCCGGGCGGCGCGCGCCCGCGCGATCAGCCGCTCGGCCTCGTCGAGGTCGAGGGCGGGCGGGCCGCCGTCGGGGCCGCGCAGCGCATAGCCATCGCGCTCGCCGACGAGGAGCTCTCCGTCCTCGCCGAGCGCCCGGCGCAGCCGCGCGGCGTACGTGCGCAGCGCGGCGCGCGCGGCGGACGGGGGCTCGTCCCCCCAGAGGTCGGTGACGAGTTCGGACGCGGTGGCCCGGCGTCCCCGGCGGAGCAGCAGCGCGGCGAGCAGGGCGCGCTGCTGCGGGGAACCGAGCGCGAGGGGGGTCTCCCCGCGCCGGGCCCGTACCGGTCCCAGGACCGTGAAGCGCAGTTCCGCGGGCGGCGGGGCGGGCAGCACCGCGCGGAGCGGCTCCGGGCGGCGGCCGGTGCGCGGGCCCGGCACCGCGCCGCCCATCCGCTCCAGCACCGGGCTGGCGAGGACGGCGAACGCGCGCGCCGAGGCGTCCAGTCGCAGCTCGCCCTCGTCGTCGCCCATCAGCACGGGGAAGTCCGGCAGCCGTCCCATGTACGGCTCCAGGGAGCGGCCGACGGCCTCGACGACCTCCACGGCCTGTTCGGTGCCGAGCCCGCTGAACAGCAGCTCGCGCACGCCCGGCCGGAAGTCGTAGACCGGCTGGGCCGGCCGGCCCGGCGGGGGCGCGCCCAGGGCCCGGTCCAGGGCCCGGACGGCGGTCGCGTCCGCGGTCCGGTCCGTGCGCTCCAGCAGGCCGCCGAGCAGGATCTCCGCGACATGGGTGGGGCTCGCGTCGCGCATCGTGGCCGCCCGCACCAGCTGCATCAGCGGCGTGGTCAGCGGACGGATCGCGGAGAGGCGGACGGCGAGGCGGTAGGCCTCCGGGGAGAACGCGCCGCGGAAGTGGGTGAGCAGGTCCTCGGCGCTGCCGTGAGGCGGGGCCGGCGGGGCGGGCTGCGGCGTCCCGGCCAGCAGGGCGGTGTCGATCAGGTGCGGCACCCCGGGGCGGGTGAGCAGTCCGACCCACTGCTCCAGTGCGGACGCGGTGGGGTGCAGCACGGGCAGCGCGAACAGCCCCGCCGCCTCCGGGTCGCGCTCACCGCTGAGCGGGTCGCACACCACCAGCCGTCCGGGCGGATCGAACTCGCCCGGCGCCGAGAGGAGTTGGGGGCGGGCGTCGAGGGCCGTACCGCGCCACAGCCGGCGCGGGAGGGGGTTGATCACGGCCACCGGTCCGCCCCGTCCGCACGCGGTCAGGGCCGGTACGGCCTGCGGTCCGCGCCAGCCCGGGTCCGTACCGTCGGTGAGGACGAAGGTGACCGTCGTGCCCCCGGAGCGGCGGCAGGGCAGCGGGCCGCGGGGGTCGATCGCCCGTACCCGAACGGAACGGAACACCGCGCTCCGGACGAGCAGCGTCCGCAGCTCGGCGGCGAGCGAGCCCCACACCTGCATGGCCGCGGAGGTGTCCACCCACAGCTCGGCCGACCAGTGCCGTTCCCGGTCGGGCCGGGAGACGACGTCGAGGAAGCCGGTCTCGGCGGTGAGCCGGACGGTCGCCTCCACGTCGGGGACCGTCCGGTGCGGGTGCGCACGGGTCCGCCGCAACGGGCGCAGCGCACCGCCCAGTTGGCGGGCGTCGGGCAGCGCCCGCCCGCCGGGCACCCGCGCGGGCCGGGCCCGCCCGCCGTCCGGCCCGCCGCCCTGGCTGCCCATGGCGTAGAGGGCGCGGCGGGGCGGATCGGAGGGGGCGAGCGGGTCGGCGTGCTCGGCAGGGCCGTCAGGGTCCGCGGGCCCGGCGGGCCGCTCCGGGGCGGTGGTACCCGCCGCGGTCCGGGCGCCGCCGGCCGCTTCGTCGGCCTCGTCACCCCCGGCGGCCTCGCCGGCATCCTCGTCAACGGCCCCCGGCTCCCCGGCCGCCCGCTCCGGATCCCCCGGCTCGCCCCGCTGCGGCCCGTTCGCCGCACGCCCCTCCCCCTCCATCGCCCGTGCCAGCCACAGCACGTCGAGGAGTTCGGTGGCCGCGAGGTCGTACCCGGCGGCCGCCAGCGCCCGGCGCAGTCGGTCCATCATGGCGACAGCGGTTCGTCGAGGCGGTGCAGGACGGCGGCGAGCAGCTCTTCCTTGCCGAGGTCGGCGCCGCTGATCCGCAGATGGACCGCGGCCAGCAGCTGGTCGGTGGCCAGGGTCTGGGTCTTCGCGCGCTGGTGGAAGACCTCGATGAGGTCCTCGGCGGCGGCGACGGCCTCCTCGCCCAGGTTGTGTTCGATGATCTTCCGCAGCCGGTCGCCGGTCGGTTCGGGCAGGTCGAGCCGTACGCAGCGGCGCATGAAGGCCGGCGGGAAGTCCCGTTCGCCGTTGCTGGTCATGATGACGATCGGGAAGTGGGCGCAGCGCACCACCCCGCGCCGGACCGTCACCCGCTCCCGGCTCCCGCTCAGGCGGACCTGCACCTCCTGCTGGTGCTCGGGCAGCCGGGCCAGCTCCGGGATCTCGAACTCGCCCTCCTCCAGCACCACCAGCAGGTCGTTGGGCAGGTCGAGGTCGGCCTTGTCGAGCTCGTCGACGAGCAGGACCCGGGGGCGGTCGGCGGCGAGCGCGCTGCCCAGCGGGCCCAGGCGCAGGTACTGGCCGATGTCGCCGGCGCCGGTGGCGCGGCGGGACCGGGGGCGGCGCGCGGAGCCGCGGGCCGCCTCGCGCTCGCGGCGCAGCGACGCCTCGCGGAGCCGGCCCACCGCGTCGTAGCGGTAGAGGGCGTCCTGGAGGGTGGAGCGGCTGTTGACCGACCAGCGGAGCACCTCGCCGAGGCCCAGTTCCTCGGCGACCGCGCGGGCCAGCGAGCTCTTGCCGGCGCCGGGGCGGCCGGTGACCAGCAGCGGGCGGTGCAGGTGCAGGGCGGCGTTGACGACGGAGATCTCGTTGCGCTCCAGGAGGTAGGGCGCGCGGGGTGTCGTGCCGCGGGTGGCGGTCAGGTGCCGCCAGGGCGGTGGGGCGGGCAGCTCCGCGGGGCCGCGGAAGACCCACCAGTCCTCCGGCCGCTCCGCGGGGTTGTCGTACCCGTCTGTCGTGCTCTGTCCGGTCACCGCGCGTTCTCCTCGTTCCTTGCTGCGTCCGCGCCCCGGCTCTCCCGCCCCGCGGGGTGTGCCTGCCGTTCCGGGGTGCTCATGGCTGGGTCAGTACCCAGGCGTCGGGGGCGAGTTGCGGGGGCCGGTGGTCCGGGGCGTCGTAGAGCAGGGACAGTTTGCGGCCGTGGTGGGTGGAGCTCTCGGGTTCGGCCATCGCCTTGGCCCGTTCGAGCCGGACGATCTCGGGGACCTCGGTGTGGTCCGCGCCGTCCACCAGGGCCAGCAGGTCCTGGGCGAGGTGCTCGCCGTGGTCGGCGCGGTGCCACAGGACGGTGTGCACGCCCGCCTGGACGCACTGGCGCAGCAGCGTGCCGTGGTGGTTCGGCGGGCAGCAGACGATCACCGTGCCGGCGTCGCGGTGGACCTCCAGCTGGGCGCGGGCGACCTTGCGGTCGGTGTGCCGGTGGTCGAGGACCAGCCGCTTGGCGTGCGGCAGGGCGGCGGTGCGCTGCTTCCAGCCGGCGTAGCTCTCCCGTGAACGCTCGGTGGTGCGGACCACGACGCGGCGGGTGATGCCCGGGGCGAACGGCCCGTCCTCGTCGCTGTCCGGTGATTCCCAGGCGTCGACGTCGAGGCCCAGCCAGGCGCACGGGAGGAAGTACTCCACCAGGGCGGTCTCCGGGTCCTCCCGCACCTCGGTGCGCAGTACCCGGCGGATGTCGTCGACCACCTGCTCGCTGCCCGCCTCGGTGTCCCGGACCAGCGCGAGCCGGTGCGGCCGGCCGTCGGCGAAGGTCCAGATCTGGTACGTGAAGCGGCGGCCGGTGGGGGCCGGCAGCAGCTCCACCTGGACGCGCGGGGCGAGGGCAGGCCCGCGGACGGCGGTGGCCGCCGGCCCGGGCGCGGTCACCGGCGCGGGGGCCGCGGCGGCCGTCACATCGGCACGGAACTGGCTGATCGCGGCCTCGTCGACGCCGGACCGGGCGGCCACCCGCTCCACCCAGGCGTCCAGGTCGTCGGCCGGATACGGGCCGGCCGCCCGCTCCTCGACGCTGATCAGCACCACCCCCTGGAGCAGCGGGGGCACCGGGGCGCCGGTGGTGGAGCCGAAGCCCTCCAGGGCGTCGACGGCGTCGGCGAGGCCGGTGACGGCGGGGAGTTCGGGGGCGTGCGGCAGCACCCGGGCGAGGAGGGCGCGGGGGTCGGTGCGGGTGCAGTGCGCCAGCAGGCCGGCCAGGTCCCGGCGCTGACGGGTGGTCAGGTATTCGCCGGGGCGGACCGTACGGGCCGCGCGGCGCAGCCGCTCCCAGTCCTCGCGGGCGCCGTAGGGGCCGGGGCGGTGATGGAGGTCGTACGGGTCGGGTGGCGCGAGGGGCTCCTGGTCGCGGACCACGTCGAGGAGTTCGGGGAGGCCGCGGCGGACGCTCACCGCGAGACCGACCAGCCGCTCCAGATCGGCGGCCGGGCCCGCCGAGGCCCGGCCGAGCCGGGCGGCGAGCCGCCGCTCGCAGTCCACCGCCTCACGGCCCTTGAGGACCCGTTCCAGCGCGGTGAGCAGCTGCTGGACGCCGCGGCGGGCGGTGGGCACCGCGGAGGGCGGGAGGGTGGGGAGTTCGGCCTCGATGGCGGGCACGCTGATGGCGTACATCGTCGCGGGCTGGTCCCCGGCGCCTTCGGGGGCGCGGTGGACGGCGACGACCAGGCCGACCACGGCCTGCCGTTCGCGGTCCCAGAGCGGGCCACCGCTGAAGCCCTCGGTGACCTGGGTGCCGCCGAGCACGTCCAGCGCGATCCAGGGCGGCGCCGAGACCCGGGGCACGGCCCGGACCGTGGGCAGCGGATTGCCGCTGGCCCATAACGCGATGGTCTCCCCGGCGTAGTTGTGCTGGAGGAACGGTGCGGGCTCGGCGCCCGGGGGCGGGGCGTCGGTGAGCTCCAGCACCGCGAGGTCGCCGTGGTACGGCACCCGGCCGGGATCGGCCGGGCCGGGTCCGGTGGCCGTGGCGCGCGGCGGGGTCCACATCTCGCGGACGACCCGGGCGGTGAGGTCCACCCCGGCCGCGACGTGCGGCAGCCGGATCGTGACGGTCTCGCCGGGTCCCGGGGTGTCCTGGGAGAAACGCGCCCTGCCCAGGGCGCTGTTGACGACGTGGGCGCAGGTCAGGATCAGTCGCTCGGCGACCAGGACGCCCGCGCCGACGGCCCGTTCGCCGTCCCGTACGGAGGCGAAGGACAGCTGGAGCGGGGTGTCCGGACCTGCGCCGGCGATCACGGCGCCGCACCGCCCGGGGTGCCGGGGCCGGTCGGGGTGTCCGGGGCGCCCGTGCCGTCGTCGTCGCCGCGGTCGCGGTCGCGGTGGGCGTCGCGGTCGCCGTTGCGGCCGGTGCCGCGGTCACCGGCGAGGTTCCAGGTGGCGGAGACCTTGAAGCTGGCCTCGCCGTTGCCGGTGAAGACCCCGAGGCGCAGATCCGAGCCGAGGGTGACCCCGAACTCCACGGTGACCTCGTCCGGGCGGTGGCTGCCGGCCGAGATCGAGCGGTGGATCTGGCCGAGCACCCCGCCGAGCGGCCGCAGCGCCTCCTCCAGGACCTCGCCGCCGCGGGTCAGCGCCCGGCCCATCCGGCCGTCGACACTGACCGGCTGCGCGGAGCCGAACGCGTCCGGCAGCTCCAACTCGCCGTCAGCGGCGGTGGGTTGGCCGGACACCGGGCCCGGCGGGCCGTCGGCGGCCGCCGGCGCCTCCGCGCGCAGCCAGACGACGGTCCCGTCCTCCATCGTGAGCGGTACGTCCCCCATGTCGATCAGTTTGACACGGCCCGCACCGCCCCCGCGCGCACTTTTGCGTCACTCTCCGCCCTCTCGCACCGGTGGCCACCTGCGGAAAGTCCGTTCCAGAGGGGGCCGCACGGTACCTCGCGGGCCCGGCCGCGCCGACGCGCCGGATCACTCCACCCCGAGCGCCCGCGCCAGTTGGCGTGATTGCGCCACCAGCCGGTCCTCCGAATCCCACACCTCCGCGTCCTCCTCAAGGAACCCGCCGGCCAGATTGCGGGTGGTGATGGCGACCCGCAGCGGCCCCGGTGCCGGGCGGTGCCGGACGTGGACGGTCAGCTCGACGGTGGGGACCCAGCCTGAGAGCCCCATCTCGAACGCGGTGGGCGGCAGCGCGTCGACGGTCAGCAGGAGGGACAGCGGGTCGGGGTCCCGGCCGTCGGCGAGCCCGAACCAGGCGCGCATCTCGCCCCGGCCGGACGGTGCGCCGATGGCCCAGCCCGCGGTCGCCGGGTCCAGCCGGAGGTCGAGCCGCCCGGCGATGGCGGTGCTGCCGGGGATGGCCGACGCCCCGTCGGGGGCGCTGTCGGTGCCCAGGCAGTGCTCGTACGGCGGGATGGCGGGCGGTTTGGCCGTCGTGCGGACGTCGTCGGGCAGCGCGCCGAGATCGCCGTACGCGGCGAGCACCCGCAGCCGCTCGACCTCGCTGCCGTCCTCCGCGAACTGGACGAGGGTCGCGGTCCCGGTCGACATGGTGCGGCCGGTGCGCACCACTTCGGTGCGGATGACGGCCGGGCCGGGAACGGAGGCGGTGAGGTAGTGCGCGGTGACCGACAGCGGGTCGGGGTGCGGCAGGGCGTCGCCGAGGGCGCGGCCCATGAGGGCGAGGAGATAGCCGCCGTTGACCGCCTGGATGATCGTCCAGCCCGCCGAGAGCTGGGCTTCGTAGATGCCGGTTGCGCGGCGGGTGACCGCGGTGTCGCGGTCGAACTCACTGTTGCCTGAGGTGACCAGAGCCATGGCGGCACCGTACACGGATAAATTACCGACCGGTAGGGTCAGCTTCCCGGACGCAAGCGGAGAGCGTCGTTCCGTCCCTGCGATGATGACGCCATGCTTCACGTCCTCTACCTGGCCGGCGTCGCGGCCTTCGCGGCGAGCGGGGTGCTGGCCGCCTACCGCGCCAACATGGACCCCTTCGGCGGCCTGGTGCTCGCCTTCGCCGCGTCCATCTCCGGCGGCACGCTGCGCGATCTCATCCTCGACCGGCGGCCGCTGTACTGGACGCACGACTGGGTGCTGCTCACCGTGATCATCTGCGTCGGTGTCGGCACCATCATCTACCTGCGGTTCTGGTCGCTGCCCCGGAAGTCGCTGCTGGTGGTCGACGCGGTCGGACTGTCCGTGGTCACCGTGATCGGCGCCCGGGCCGCCATCGCGGCGGGCGCCACCCCGCTCGCCGTGATCATCCTGGCGGTACTCACCGGCGTCACCGGCGAGGTCATCCGGGACGTGCTGTGCGGCGAGTTCCCCCCGCTGCTGCTGCGCGAGGACGTCTACGCCATCGCCGCCCTGGCCGGCGCCGGCTGCCTCCTCCTGCTGCACCACCTCGGCGCCCGGCCCACCCCCGCCGCGGCGATCTCGGCGGGGGTGGTGTTCGCCCTGCGCATGGGCGCGGTCTACCTGGGGCTGCACCTGCCGCGCCCCCAGCAGCTCCGCCCCCGGCCGGGCAGCCGGCCGGACGCCGACTGACCCGCCCGGTACCGGCGGCCTACTTGGCGGACAGCTCCGGCTTGCTCTCCGTGTACAGCCAGGTGTCGAAGAAGTCCCCCAGCTTCTGCCCGGAGATCTTCTCGGCCAGCGCGACGAACTGGGCGGTGTGCGCGTTGCCGTAGCGGTGGGCCGCGGTCCAGGCCGGCAGCAGCTTGAAGAACGCCTGGTCACCGATGCGTTCGCGGAGCGCCTGGAGCGTCATCGCGCCGCGTTCGTAGACCGCGTCGGAGAACATCGTGTCGCGCTGCGGATCGGCGATCTTCTGCTTCCAGAAGCCGTTGTCGGCCGGGATGGCGTCGTACGCCTTGCGGAAGGCGTCGTGGGCGCTCGTCGTGCCGCGGTGCTCGCCCCACAGCCACTGCGAGTAGGTGGCGAAGCCCTCGTTGAGCCAGATGTCCTTCCACTGCCGCACGGACACCGAGTCGCCGAACCACTGGTGGGCCAGCTCGTGGACGATGGTGCTCTCGCTGCGCACCCCCGAGTAGACCGGCTTGGACTGCACCTCCAGCGAGAACCCGGCCTGCGGCATGTCGTCGACGATCGCGCCGGTCTCCTCGAAGGGGTACGGCCCGAAGACCTTCGACCAGTAGTCGGTGGCCTCCGAGGTGATGCCGTACACGTCCACCTTGCCGGTGGGCAGGGTCGGATCGGTGGCCACGTAGACCGGGATGCCGCCCGGGGTGGTTCCGGTACGGACGTCGAACTTCCCGATGGTGGCGGTGGCGAGGTAGGTCGCCATCGGGCGGGACTCCCGCCAGTGGGCGTACGAGCGGCCGTGCGCCTCCCCGGAAGCGATCAGCCGGCCGTTGGAGACCCCGGTCAGGCCCTTGGGGGCGTCGATCCGGATGTCGTAGGTGGCCTTGTCGCTCGGGTGGTCGCTGGAGGGGAACCACGTCGAGGCGGCGTTCGGCTCGCAGCCGACGAACACCCCGTCCTTGGTCTTCATCCAGCCGTAGTCCGAGCCGAAGACGATCGGGCCGTTCAGCGGCTTGGGGACGCCGTGATAGGCGACCGTGACGGTGAACTTCCCGCCGCGGCGCAGCGCGAACTCCGGGCGGATGGTTATCTCGTCGCCGGATCTCGCGAAGTGCGCCCGCCGGCCGTTCACCCGCACCGAGTCGACGGTCAGCTGCTGCAGGTCGAGGTCGAAGGCGGAGAGGTTCTGGGTGGCCCGGGCGGTGAGCGTGGTGCGGCCGTCGAGCCGCCCGCTGTCGGGGTGGTAGCTGACGCCGAGGTCGTAGTGCAGGGCGTCGAAGCCGCCGTTGCCCATCTCGGGGAAGTACGGGTCGCCGACGCCGGGCGCGCCGGGGGTCGCCGCGGGGGCGGCGGCGATGGTGGCGGCCGAGGCCACCGCGGTGGCCAGAGCCAGCCAGCGGGAGGTGCGACGCGCGGTGCGGGAGAGTGCCATGAGCCATCCCTTCGGATGTCCGGATGAAGATCGATCGGAGATCGAACAACCGTGCTGACTCTGCACCCTCCCGCCGCGTTCCACCCGCGACTTTGCCAACTCGTCAGGAGTTACTTGTCACTTGATGCCTGACCTGTCAGCTCGTTGCCAGCTGCGGGCGCGGCACCCTCCGCGTTCTCCGGGTGGTGGCAGGCCACTTGGTGCCCGGTCCGCAGCGCGACCAGCGGCGGCTCGGTGGTGGCGCACACCTCGGTCGCCTTCCAGCAGCGGGTCCGGAACCGGCAGCCGGAGGGCGGGTTGATCGGCGAGGGCACGTCGCCCTTGAGCAGGATCCGGTCCCGCTGGGTGCGCCGCTTGGGGTCGGGCACCGGCACCGCGGACAGCAGCGCCTTGGTGTACGGGTGCATCGGCGTCTCGTAGAGCGCGGTGCGGTCGGCCAGCTCCACGATCTTGCCGAGGTACATCACCGCGATCCGGTCCGAGACGTGCCGGATGACCGAGAGGTCGTGGGCGATGATGACGTAGGTCAGGCCCAGCTCCTCCTGGAGGTCGTCCATCAGGTTGACGACCTGCGCCTGGATGGAGACGTCCAGCGCCGACACCGGCTCGTCGGCGACCACCAGCTTGGGCTTGAGCGCCAGCGCGCGGGCGATGCCGATGCGCTGCCGCTGGCCGCCGGAGAACTCGTGCGGATAGCGGTTGTAGTGCTCGGGGCTCAGGCCCACCAGCTCCAGCAGCCGCTGCACCTCCTTCTTCACCCCGCCCTCGGGCTCGACGCCCTGGAGGCGGAAGGGGGTGGAGACGATGCCGCCGATGGTGTGCCGCGGGTTCAGCGAACCGTACGGGTCCTGGAAGATCATCTGCACGTCGCGGCGCATCGGCCGCAGCCTGCCCGTCGACAGATGGGTGATGTCGGTGCCCTGGAACTCGATGGAGCCGCCGGTCGGCTCGTCGAGCCGGGTGATCAGCCGGCCCATCGTCGACTTGCCGCAGCCGGACTCCCCGACGACGCCGAGTGTCTCCCCGGGCCGTACGTCGAAGTCGATGCCGTCGACCGCCTGCACCGCGCCGACCTGCCGCTTGAGCAGGCCCTTGGTGATCGGGAAGTGCCGGACCAGCCCGCGCACCCGGAGCAGCGGCTCGGCGTCGTCCCCGGGCCCGGCCGGTGCCGCGTCCGGCGACTTCTGGAGCGGGATCGTGGTGTTCTCGTCGTCAGTCGTCTCGGTCACAGCTTCGGCGCAATCTCTTCGGTCCAGATACGCTTCCGCTCCTCCGGCGCCATGTGGCAGGCGGAGAAGTGCCCGCCGCCCGCCTCGCTCAGCTCGGGGCGGACCGTACGGGTGAGGTTGTCCTTGGGGACGTCCGCGTACGGGCAGCGGGGGTTGAAGGCACAGCCGGACGGGACGTTGATCAGGCTGGGCGGGGAGCCCTTGACCGGGATCAGCCGCTCGGTCTGCGCGCGGTCGATGCGCGGCATGGAGCCGAGCAGCCCCCAGGTGTAGGGGTGCTGGGGCTCGTAGAAGACCTTCTCGGCCGGGCCGCGCTCGACGCACCGGCCGCCGTACATCACCAGCAGGTCGTCGGCGAGCTCGGCGACCACGCCCAGGTCGTGGGTGATGATGATGACCGCCGAGCCGAACTCCTTCTGCAGATCGCGGATCAGGTCCAGGATCTGCGCCTGGACGGTGACGTCCAGGGCGGTGGTCGGCTCGTCCGCGATGAGCAGCTCGGGGTTGTTGACCAGCGCCATCGCGATCATCGCGCGCTGGCGCATACCGCCGGAGAACTGGTGCGGATGGTCGTCGACCCGCTTGTCGGGCTGCGGGATGCCGACCCGGTCGAGCATCTCGATCGCCCGCTTGCGCGCGGTCTTCTTGTCCACGTCGTTGTGGACCCGGTAGGCCTCCGTGATCTGCTTGCCGACCGAGTAGAACGGGTGCAGCGCGGACAGCGGATCCTGGAAGATCATGGCCATCTCGCGGCCGCGCAGCCGGCGCACCTCGTCCGGGTCGGCGGAGACCAGCTCCTTGCCGTCCAGCCAGATCTCGCCGGACATCCGGACCTTGTTGCGCTGCTGGCGCGACGCGCGGTGCAGGCCCATCACGGCGAGCGAGGTCACCGACTTGCCGGAGCCGGACTCGCCGACGATGCCGAGCGTCTTGCCCTTCTCCAGGCTGAAGGTCAGCCCGTCGACGGACTTCACCAGGCCGTCGTCGGTGGGGAAGTGCACCTTCAGGTCGCGCACGTCGAGGAAGGCGGACGTCTGCGGTGCCGTGGTCGGGGTGGCCGCCGCGGTGGCGGTCCTGTCCTCGGAGGAGTCGGTCACGAGAGCCTCACCCGCGGGTCGACGGCGGCGTACAGAACGTCCACCACCAGGTTGCAAATGACGATGAAGAACGCGGCGAGCAGGGTGACGCCGAGGATGTTCGGCAGGTCGTTGGCGTTGATCGCCTCGACGGCGAAGGCGCCGACTCCCTTGAGCGAGAAGACCTGTTCGGTGATGAGCGCGCCGCCGAGCAGCAGGCCGAGGTCCATGCCGAAGACGGTGATGATCGGGGTGAGCGCGGCGCGCAGACCGTGCCGGACGACCACCTTGCGCTCCTGCAGGCCCTTGGCGCGGGCGGTGCGGATGAAGTCCTCGGCCAGCGTCTCCAGCATGCCGGCCCGGGTGAGCCGGGCGTAGAGCGCGGAGTAGAGGAAGGCCAGGGTCACCCAGGGCAGCACCAGGGTGCGGGCCCAGAGGAACGGGTTGTCCAGCAGCGGTACGTAGTCGCTGCGTTCGAAGATCGGCCACTGATAGGTGAACAGGGCCAGGGCCAGCGCGCCGGTGAAGAACATCGGGAGGGAGACGCCGGCCAGCGCCACGCCCATCGCCGCACGGTCGAAGAACGAGCCGGGGCGCAGCGCGGAGAGCACGCCGGTGGCGACGCCGGAGACGACCCAGAGCACGGCCGCGCCGGCGGCCAGCGAGAGGGTCACCGGGAGCCGGGACTGGATCTCCGGCCAGACCTCGATGTGGGTCTTGAACGAGTAACCGAAGCACGGCACGTGGCACTTGGCCGCTTCCGGGCCGAACTTGTAGTCGACGCCGACGAAGATGCCCTTGAGGAAGTCCCAGTACTGCTCGTACACGGGCTTGTCCAGGCCGAGGTTCTTCTTCACCGCGGCGATGTCCGCGGCCGTGGGGGCCTTTCCGATGTACTGCTGGGCAAGCTGGTCGGTGCTCTGCCCGGCCAGTTTCGGCAGCAGGAAGAAGATGCCGAAAGTGACCGCGCTGACGATCAGCAGCAGGATCACTGCGCTGATCAACCTGCGGATGATGTACGAGAACACGGGGATGCGGCGTCGGCGCCGCGGGCCGGCCGGAACCGGCCCGCGGACACCAATGCCTTCACCTGCCTTCCAGGGCTGCTACTTCTTGACGCCGATGTTGAGGTAGTCGTACTGACCGCTGAAGGCCGAGGTGGACACCAGGTTGGTGGCCTTGGGCGAGCGGTACATCAGGACCTTGAAGTAGGTGAGCGGGACCAGCGCCGCCTGCTCCATCGTCTTCTTGTCGATCTCGGCGTACGCCTTCTCGCGGGCCGCCTTGTCGGTGTTGGCGATGGCCGTTTCGAGCAGCTTGTTGATCTCCGGGTCGTCCAGCTCGGACAGGTTCGTGTTGCCGGACTTGCTGATCGCCTTGCCGTTCAGGATCTGCTGCAGGTAGCCGTAGCCGGTGGGGAAGTCGGAGCCCCACTGCATCATGATCAGGCCGACGTTGTTCTTCTTGTTGAACTCCGGCACACCGGCGTAGTCCGAGAAGTACTTGCTCGTCGGGTACGACTGGATCTTGGCGGTGACGCCGATCTTCTTGAGCGACTCGATGACCGAGGTGGCCGCGTCGACCTCGTCCTGGCGGTCGTTGCGGGCCAGGATCGTGGTCGTGGTCTTGCCGGCGCCGCACTTGTCCCAGTGCTTCTTGGCCTCGCTCAGGTCGAGCTTGTCGCCGGTGTACTTCTGCGGGTACAGGTCGTACTTCTGGTAGCCGGCGATGTCGGTCGGCAGGACCGTGGAGGCCAGCTCACCGCGGATCGGGCCGCCGAGCGCGGTCTGCACGGCCTTCTTGTCGATCGCGTACTCGATCGCCTTGCGGCACTCGAGGTTGTCGAACGGCTTCACCTTGGTGTTGATCGCCGTGTAGACGAGGCGCTGGCCGAGCGCGTTGTCGGTGTTGGCCTTCTCGTCGGAGTTGGTCAGGAGCTGGGCCTGCGTCTGGCCGTCGACGCCGCGGCCGGCCAGGTCGACCAGGGTGTTGCCGGACTGGAGGTCCTTGTCGATCGTCGACTGGGCGACCTTCAGGTTCAGCACGATCTTGTCCGGGAGCTGCTTGCGCAGCGGGTCGGTCTTCGCCGACCACTGCGGGTTGCGGACCAGGGTGAGCTGCTTGCCCTCCTGGTAGCTCTGGAACTTGTACGAGCCGGTGGACAGCACCGACTTGGTGTAGTCCGCGCCCTTGTCCTTGGCCTGCGGGACCGGCGCGGTCTGCGGGGCGCTGACCAGGTAGTCGAACTCGGCGAACGGCTTCTTGAGGTGGAAGACGATCGTCTGGTCGTCGGGGGTCTCGATGGACTTCAGACCGGCCTTGCTCTTGTCCTTGTACGGACCCTTGTAGCCGCCGCCGTCGTTGTCCTTGAGGAACTGCTGGAAGTAGTTCGGGCCCAGCGAGAGCACGTCACGCGCGAAGTTGGAGCGCTCCACGGCGTACTTGACGTCCTGCGAGGTGACGGTGGAGCCGTCCTCGTACTTGATGCCCTTGCGGAGCTTGTACGTCCAGGTCTTGCCGCCGTCGCTGGGCTTGCCCATCGACTCGGCGAGGTCCGGGACCAGCTGGTTGCCCTTGGGGCCGGGGCCCGGCTTGAAGGTGGTCAGCGGGCGCGCGTAGAGCCGGCTGAAGTTGTAGATGAAGGCGTAGTAGGTGTTGCCCGGGTCGAACGACTCGGGGGCGTCGCTCATGGCGTAGGTGACCGTGCCGCCCTTGGCGTCCGAGGCGTTGACGACGCCCTTGGTGGCCGCGTTGGCCTCCCCTGAGCCCTCCGAGGAGCCCTTGCCCCCGCTGCAGCCGGCCAGCAAAAGGCCCGCACTGGTGATGGCCGCTATGGTCGCGACCGGAACTGACCTTCGCATGGTGGTCGGTGTCCCCTTCGTTCGGTCTTCGTACGGTCTTCGTTCGTCGAGAAACGTCACAACACAAAGCGCGGTGGCGGCTGGGGCGGGTTGCCCGCGGTGCCGTCAGCGGCTGCGCGGGTCCAGCGCGTCCCGCAGACCGTCACCGAGCAGGTTGAACGCGAGCACGGTGACGAAGATCGCGAGGCCGGGGACGATCATGTACTGGGGGTCGACCTCGTAGTACTTGACCGCCTGGTTGAGCATGCCGCCCCAGGAGGCCTGGGGCGGCTGGATGCCGACGCCCAGGAAGCTCAACGCGGCCTCGAAGAGGATGTTGGAGGGGATCAGCAGCGTCGAGTAGACGATGATGGGGCCCACCAGGTTGGGCAGCAGCTCCCGGAAGAGGATGAACGGTCCGCGCGCGCCCATGCCCCGGGCGGCGTCCACGAATTCCCGCTCGCGCAGCGACAGCGTCTGCGCGCGCACGATCCGTCCCATGTACGGCCAGTTGAAGAAGCCGATCACGAAGATCAGCACCGAGATGTGCAGCGGCAGGCCCTCCAGGCCGAAGGCGCCGCCCTGCAGCGAGGCGGAGATCGCGATGGCGAACAGCAGCAGCGGGAACGCCAGGAAGACGTCCATCATGCGGCTGATGAAGGCGTCCACCCGCCCGCGGTAGAAACCGGCGATCACGCCGAGCACGGTGCCGATGGCGACCGACAGCAGCGTCGCGCCGAACGCCACGATCAGCGACACCCAGGAGCCCTCCAGGACCCGGGCGAGCAGATCGCGGCCGAACTTCGGGTCCACGCCGAGCAGGTGGTCCCCGCTCATCCCGCCGAAGTCCCCCTTGGGCAGCGTGGTGTTGGGGTCGATCAGCGACTCGTTGGGCGCGTTGGGGTCCAGTCCGAGCAGGGCCTGCAGCGGACGGGAGAGCGCCGCGACGGCGATCAGCAGGATGACAACGATGGCACCCGCCACCGCGACCTTGTCCCGCCGGAAGCGCAGCCATGCGATCTGGCCGAGCGAACGCCCTTCGATGCGCTTGCTCGACACGCCCTCCAGCACCGCTTCCGGCTGCGCCTCGGCAGCCGCCCCGGTGGTCTCGATCGGTGCGGTCACGGTGCCTTTGACCCCTCTCGGCCGACGGTGGCCGGCCCCTGCCCGCCGCGGTAGCGGCCTGGTTCACGTCAATTGGTGCACTGCGGAGCAAGTCCGGTGATCCTCATGGGAGTTCACCTTGCGGAAGGAAGCGGTTCACCCGACGCCGACCGGAATGACGCTCGCACAAAGGACCGAGGCCCTTGTTGTTTCCGGAGTCTTCATCCCCTTCGCGATCAGTCACCAGCCCTGACAGGGAAAGGATGCGCAACTGTGATGTGCTCCACGACTTTCCGTTATACGGACACAAGTTCGGGCTGAGCGGAGCGAAGAGCCGCGGGAGAGCACCTCAACCGCGGGGCGTACGGGGCGAATTCACCACAAGAAACCTGCCGGAGCGACACGCTCCGACAGGAGAGACCGGCTGTCAGTAAGGGCGGGGGCCGCCCGGAGGGCGTCGTTGACGGGTGGTGGTCGGGCGACGGGCGGGCCTGTCAGTAAGGGCGGGGGTAGCCGTAGCCGTACGAGGGCGCCGGCGGCTGGGCCGGCTGCTGGGTGTAGCCGTCACGGTCGAAGAACGGCCGCGCGGCGGCCCGCATCCACATGGCGACCGGGTCGTACTCGTCGTTCATCGCGACCGTGGAGACCGGCAATCCGTCCGGAACGGCACCGATCGACTGCTGGATCATCAACCGGGCGGAATCCACCGCCTGCGGGCCGGTGTCGTACAGATCCAGACCGATCGCCAGATACGGGGCGCCGAGCGCGGGCTGCACCCAGGCGCGGCGCAACGACCGTACGGCGGGCGTGCGATGGGCGTTCTGCGCCAGCAGCGCGTAGAACTGCGGGATGTCGATGACCGGATCGGAGATCCGCAGCGGGCCGGCGGGCAGCCGGTCGAGGCCGCCGGCGATCCGGCGCAGATCCAGCCACGGAATGCCGACTCCGCCGCCGGGAGCGTGCGGATTCAGCCACAGTCCCCAGCGGTCGGGGAAGAGCGCGGCGGCGATCTCCAGGCCGCTGACGACCTCGTGGTCGCGGTTCCAGCCGGAGGCGGCGAGTTCGGGCGCGGAGGTCACGCACGGCGCGTAACCGAGGCCGTCGACCTCCATGTTCCCGTACTGCGCGTCGGGCGAACCGGCCCGGCCGTGCCAGAGCAGCATCCAGACCTGGCCCGCGGCGAGTGCGTGCAGCAGCGCCTCGTAGGCGTCGTAACGGCCGGGCGAGACCTGCTGCAGCAGCTGCTCCAGCTGTCCGGTCGCCGGCGGCCCCTGATGCGCACCCGCACTCACGTGGTCCGTCCCTTCTCTCGGCAGGGCACGTGTGGGTGCGCCCGCGCGTCATCCAACCAGCTTAGGGCTTGCCGATGGTCCAGGGCCGGAAGGCCGCGGCCTCCGCGACAACGGCGAACCCTAGGAGTGCTCGCGCGAGTAGAAGGGCCGTACCCGCTCCAGCATCCAGTCGGCGACCGGGTCGCCCTGGGCGAGGTCGAGCATGACGAGCTGCACGGGCCAGGGCACCGGCACCGCGCCGAGGGCCCGTCCCAGGCCCGCCAGCACCGCGTCGCGGGCCGATCCGTCGTGCAGCGCCTCGGGGACCGTGGCGACCTGGACACCAACGAACAGCGCGGGCGTGTCGCCTTCGACACTGGCCAGGACACGCCGGGCAGTCAGGACAATTCCGACGCCGGAGAACTCCAGTCCGGCGGCGGCCAGGAAGTCCACCGGCTCGTCCTGCCAGTCCGGTTCGAAGAGCCGCACCCGGCCGCCGCTCGGCAGTGCGCCGGTGTCCGGTTCCTGACGTCCCGAGCGGCACAATTCGGCCACCGCGGGCGGCGGTACCGGGACGCCGACCGTCCCGTCCGGGTTCACCACGATCCCGATCTTCGGCGGCAGCCCGCGGGCGAACTCCCGGGCCGGGGCGACGGTGAAGGACATGTGCGAGCCGACGACCCGCAGGAACTCCTGCTCGGAGCTGTAGACCGGGACGTAGGCCAGCCCGCCGATGTCGACGGTGGGCAGGTCCAGCCCGGCGGTACCGAGGCCCGCGCCGTCCGGGCCGCCGCCGTTGGGCAGCGGCACCCACACCCGGCTGCGGCCCAGGACCTCGACGATCCGGCCGCCGGCGCCGGGATGCCCGACCGACGCGGCCAGCACCTCTTCGAGCTCGTTCGCCGGCCAGGCCAGCTGCGGTATCCCCTGCTCCGGAAAGTTCATCTGCATCCACCCGTGTTCCACACCGCACTCCGCGCTTTCTGGCCCATGACCCTAGACGAGGGAAGGCCGGTGCCGCGCGTACGGTGCCGGGTCCCGCCGCGGCGAGCGGCGGCGCGGGCGAAGGGGCGGCATCGGTCAGCGGAAGGTGAGGGTTTCCAGGGCGCTCGCCGCGCGGCGGTCCAGCAGCACGGCCGAGGCGAATCCCCGCGGCAGCCGGGCCGCCTCCGCGCCGCCGACCAGCCCGGCCACCGCCCGGCGGTGCCGGGCGAAGGCGTACCCCGACACCCCGCGGCCGCGCGCCTCCTGGCCGGCCCGGGCCGCCTCCGGTGCCACGTCGAGCAGCACGAGGTGCAGCCCGCGGCCGCCGCGGCCGGCCGCCCGGGCGATCCACCGGCGCACCCACGCCAGCGTCCCGCAGTCGTGCACCACCACGCTGCGGCCGGAGCGCAGCGCCCGGCCGAGCGCCAGATAGTGCGCGGCCCGGACCAGCGGGCGGTACAGGCCGTAGGGCAGCCGGCGCAGCCGGCCCCGCTCCCAGCGCTCGCGGACGTCCTGGGAGTCGATCCGGTGCACCTCGGCCCCGCCGCCGTCCAGCGGCGGCACGACGCGGTGCATCAGGGTGCTCTTGCCGCTGCCCGGCAGGCCGGAGACGACCACCAGGTCACCGGGCGGGAACCGCAGCTCGGCGGCGGCCCGGGCCCGGCCGGCGCCGCGCAGGTCCACCACCCGCGCGCCGCGCCCCGGCCGGACGACCGGACGCGCCGGGCGCCGGGCCCGGGGCGCGGCGGCGCGGACCGTCACCGGCTCGGCGGCGCGGACCGCCACCGGCTCTTCGGGTCCGGCCCCCGATGTGGCCGCGAGTGCCGCGTCCCTGTGCATCGTGATCACCCTCCCCGTCCGGGTTGCGGTCCGGCCCGAGGCCGGTTCCCTACCCGCAGAGTGTCAAGAAAAGGTAATGGCCATCAAGGTGATTGTGCGATCCGCCCACGTCGGGTGCGGTGCGGCGACCGGGCCTCCTGTATTCGGCGATCCCGTGCAATGATGTGCGCGCCACGTGCACATCTCGGTTCACCCGTGCACCGCCAACTCCATACCGGCCGCTTGAATCCGCGCGGGAGAGTCCCCGGCCGCCACGGCGGGGCGCCGAAGGAGCAAGTCCTCCCTTGAATCTCTCAGGCCCCTATACCGCGCGGGCGAGGCAGATCTGAAAAGCGAGCCCGGCCCGGCCCACGGGGCGGCTCCACCCAAGGTGCAAACCGGGCCCGTTCGCGGGCTCCCGGTGAACCTCTCAGGTTCCGATGACAGATGGGGAGAACGTCTTGTCACCCCTGCCTGGGAGCCCAGAACCATGACTGATGCCCCCCGCCGCACGGCGCTCGATGCCACGCATCGGGCACTCGGCGCGACCATGACCGACTTCGCCGGCTGGGACATGCCACTGCGCTACGGCAGCGAGCGCGACGAGCACGTCGCGGTCCGCAGCCGCGCCGGCCTCTTCGACCTCTCCCACATGGGCGAGATCACCGTCACCGGCCCGCAGGCCGCCGACCTCCTCGACTTCGCCCTGGTCGGCAACATCGGCGGGGTGAAGACCGGCCGCGCCCGGTACACCATGATCTGCAACGCCGAGGGCGGCATCCTCGACGACCTGATCGTCTACCGCTTGGCCGACCAGGAGTACATGGTCGTCGCCAACGCCTCCAACGCCCAGGTCGTGCTGGACGCGCTGACCGCTCGGGGCGGCGGCTTCGACGCCGTGGTCCGCGACGACCGGGACGCCTACGCGCTGCTCGCGGTGCAGGGCCCGGAGTCCCCCGGCATCCTCGAGAAGCTGACGGACGCCGATCTGGACGGGCTGAAGTACTACGCCGGCCTGCCCGGCACGGTCGCCGGCGTCGAGGCGCTGATCGCCCGTACCGGCTACACCGGCGAGGACGGCTTCGAGCTGTTCGTCCGGCCGGCCGACGCGGTCGCCCTCTGGGAGGCGCTGACCGAGGCCGGCAAGGACGTGGGCCTGGTGCCGTGCGGGCTGTCCTGCCGGGACACCCTGCGCCTGGAGGCGGGCATGCCGCTGTACGGGCATGAGCTCACCACCGCCATCACCCCGTTCGACGCCGGCCTGGGCCGGGTCGTGAAATTCGAGAAGACGACCAACAACGGCGACTTCGTCGGCCGCGCCGCGCTGGAGGTGGCCGCCGAACGCGCCGAGGCCGCCCCGCCGCGCAAGCTGGTCGGGCTGATCGCCCAGGGCCGCCGGGTCCCGCGCGCGGGCTACCCGGTCGTCTCCGCCGACGGCACGGTGATCGGGGAGGTCACCTCGGGCGCCCCCTCCCCCACGCTCGGCCGGCCGATCGCCATCGCGTACGTCGACGCGGCCTACGCCACACCGGGCACCGAGGGTGTCCACGTGGACATCCGTGGAAGCCATGAGCCGTACGAGGTCATCGCGCTGCCCTTCTACAAGCGGCAGAAGTAACGGTTCGTCCCGGCGGACCGGGCGGCGGCGCGCCACCGCGCGTCTCACTGTGCAAGACGCTCCCCCCGGACTTCGTCCGGGGAGGTGCCCCCATTCACGATCACACCCTCGCGTACAGGAGAATCGAGCCATGAGCAACCCCCAGCAGCTGCGCTACAGCAAGGAGCACGAGTGGCTGTCGGCCGCCGAGGAAGGCGTCTCGACGGTCGGCATCACGGAGCACGCGGCGAACGCGCTCGGCGACGTCGTCTACGTGCAGCTCCCTGAGGTCGGCTCCACGGTCACGGCGGGCGAGAGCTGCGGTGAGCTGGAGTCGACCAAGTCGGTCAGCGATCTCTACGCGCCCGTGCACGGCGAGATCGTGGAGATCAACGAGGACGTCGTCAACGACCCCTCGCTGGTGAACTCCGCCCCGTTCGAGGGCGGTTGGCTGTTCAAGGTGAAGATGAGCGACGAGCCCGCCGAGCTGCTGACGGCCGACGAGTACGCCGCGTTCATCACCGAGTGAGCCACCCCGCCCGGAAGTGCTCTGCGCCCTCCGACCCCTCCAGGAAAGACTCATGTCGCTTCTGAACAGCTCCCTGCACGAGCTCGACCCCGACGTCGCCGCGGCCGTCGACGCCGAGCTGCACCGCCAGCAGTCCACCCTCGAAATGATCGCCTCGGAGAACTTCGCTCCCGTCGCGGTCATGGAGGCCCAGGGCTCCGTCCTCACCAACAAGTACGCCGAGGGCTACCCCGGCCGCCGCTACTACGGCGGCTGCGAGCACGTCGACGTCGTCGAACAGATCGCCATCGACCGCATCAAGGCCCTCTTCGACGCCCCTTACGCCAACGTCCAGCCCCACTCCGGCGCCCAGGCCAACGCCGCCGCCATGTTCGCCCTCCTCAAGCCGGGCGACACCATCCTGGGTCTCAACCTCGCCCACGGCGGGCACCTGACCCACGGCATGAAGATCAACTTCAGCGGCAAGCTCTACCACGTCGTGCCGTACCACGTCGACGAGAAGACCAACCTGGTCGACATGGACGAGGTCGAGCGCCTGGCCAAGGAACACCGGCCCAAGCTCATCGTCGCCGGCTGGTCCGCCTACCCCCGCCAGCTCGACTTCGCCGCCTTCCGCCGCATCGCGGACGAGGTCGGCGCCTACCTCATGGTCGACATGGCCCACTTCGCGGGTCTGGTCGCGGCCGGGCTGCACCCGTCGCCCGTCCCGCACGCCCACGTGGTGACCACCACCACCCACAAGACCCTCGGCGGTCCCCGCGGCGGCGTCATCCTCTCCGCCACGCCCGAGATCTCCAAGAAGATCAACTCTGCCGTCTTCCCCGGTCAGCAGGGCGGTCCGCTGGAGCACGTCATCGCCGCGAAGGCGGTCTCCTTCAAGGTCGCCGCGTCCGACGAGTTCAAGGAGCGCCAGCAGCGCACCCTGGAGGGCGCCAAGATCCTCGCCGAGCGCCTGGTCCAGGACGACGTCACCGAGCACGGTGTGTCGGTCCTGTCCGGCGGCACCGACGTCCACCTCGTCCTGGTCGACCTGCGCAACAGCCAGCTCGACGGCCAGCAGGCCGAGGACCGGCTCCACGAGGTCGGCATCACCGTCAACCGCAACGCCATCCCCAACGACCCCCGGCCCCCGATGGTGACCTCGGGTCTGCGGATCGGCACCCCGGCCCTGGCCACCCGCGGCTTCACGGCCGAGGACTTCCGCGAGGTCGCCGACATCATCGCCCAGGCCCTCAAGCCCGACTACGACGCGGAGGCCCTCAAGGCCCGGGTCACCGCGCTCGCGGAGAAGTACCCGCTGTACCCGTCGCTGTGACGCGTCTCATGCGGTGATCCTCCGGACCGTCGTCGAGCGGCGGACGGAGGGTCAACGGGCCGTGAGCCCGGGGCCGTTGGTCCCGGGCTCATGGTCTGCTCACCCGGATTTTCCTCCCCTTTCCTCGCTCTCGCGCGCCCTCACGGCGGAACCGGTGATTCACGGTGATTCGCGCGAAATAAGGTGTCAGCTCGCAGCGGCCCTTCAACGGCGAGGGGGCATTTTCGACAGCAGGACGGACGACACCACCCCATGGACATGAGCGCGGGCGACCGGAAGGGGCTCAGCCTCTTCGCCCTCATCATGATCGGCATCGGCTCGATCTTCGGCTCCGGCTGGCTCTTCGGCGCCGGTGCCGCCGCCCAGGTGGCGGGCCCGGCGGCGCTGGTCGCCTGGGTGATCGGTGCCGTCTTCATCGGCATGATCGCGATGTCCTACGCGGAGGTCGGCGCGGCCTACCCGATCCCCGGCGGAATGGCCCGCTACGGTCACCTCTCGCACGGGCCGGTGCTCGGCTTCGTCACCGGCTGGGCGGTGTGGATCGCGGTCGCCTCGCTCATCCCGATCGAGTCGATCGCCGCCACCCAGTACATGACGTCCTGGGACTTCGGCTGGGCGAAGGGGCTGGTCGAACCGGCCGGCCACCAGCTCTCGGCGTCCGGCATGGCCGTGGCGCTGGCCCTGACCGTCGCGCTCTGGCTGACCTGCTACTGGTCGGTGCAGTTGCTGGCCCGCGCGAACACCGTGCTCACCGTGGTGAAGTTCGCCATCCCGGTGGCCGCCGTGGCGGCGCTGGCCGCCTCCGGCTTCCACACCTCGAACTTCACCGCGCAGGGCGGCTTCGCCCCGTACGGGTGGCCGGCCGTGCTCACCGCCGTCACCACCTGCGGCGTGGTCTTCGCCTTCAACGGGTTCCAGGCCGTGGTCAACCTCGGCGGCGCCGCCCGGAACCCCGGCCGGGCCATCCCGGTCGCCCTGGTCGGTGCGCTCGCCCTGGGCCTGGTGATCTACCTGGCGCTGCAGACCGCGTACCTGGGTGCGGTGCCGCCCGAGCAGCTGGCCCGGGCCGGCGGCTGGCAGGGCGTGAACCTGAGCTCGCCGTTCGCCGACCTCGCCAGGCTGCTGATGCTGCACTGGGTGGTCACGATGCTGCAGTTCGGCGCGTTCATCTCGCCGGCCGGCTCCAACATCGCCAACGTGGCCTCGGCCGCGTACATGGTCACCAACCTGGCGGAGACCGGCTTCTTCCCGCGGAGGCTGGCGGCCGTGCACCCGCGGTACGGCACCGCCCGCCCGGCGATGTGGCTCAACCTCGGCTTCTCCGTCCTGTTGCTGCTGACCGTCGGGCGCAGCTGGCAGGCGCTGGCCGGGGTGGTCTCGGCGGCCATGGTCATCTCGTACCTGATCGGCCCGATCGCGGTGGGGGTGCTGCGCCGGACCGCGCCGGAGCTGCCCCGTCCGTTCCGGCTGCCGGCCGCCGGGGTCCTCTGCCCGGTCACCTTCGCCTTCGCGGCCTGCGCCCTGTACTGGTCGAAGTGGCCGGACACCGGCAAGGTGACCGCGCTGACGCTGGTGTCCGTGCCGATCGCGGTGCTGGTGCTGCGCCACCAGGCCGGGTCCCTCGGCGCGGCACGGCTGCGGCGGCAGTTCGCCCCGGCCTGGTGGATGATCGCCTTCCTGCTCTGGCTGGCTGCGCTGTCCGCGCTGGGCAGCCCGGACTTCGGCGGGCGCGGCGTCATCCCCGACGGCCTGGACATCGCCCTGGTCGCGCTCTCCGCGCCGGCCTTCTACTTCTGGGCCGTACGGGCCGGCGTGCGGGCCCGTACAACCGGTCTGACCGGTCCGCCCGCCGCCACGGTGGCCGGCCCGGCACCCGCGGTGACCCCGACACCTCCTGTTACACCCACCGACGGCCGCCCGACGGTTTCCGTCTGACGGCACCGCGCCGGGTCCGCGTTACGCTCGACATTCGGCGCAGAAACGTACCTCCTGTCCCATAGCTCCACCGTCCACCACGAGCAGACAAGGGAGTCCGCCCCCGTGGCCATCTCCGTCTTCGACCTCTTCTCCATCGGCATAGGTCCCTCCAGCTCCCACACCGTCGGCCCGATGCGCGCCGCCCGGATGTTCGCCGGCCGGCTCAAGAAGGACGGTCTGCTCGCCCGCACGGCCCGCGTCCGCGCCGAACTCTTCGGCTCGCTGGGCGCCACCGGCCACGGCCACGGCACCCCCAAGGCCGTCCTGCTCGGCCTGGAGGGCGACTCCCCCCGCACCGTCGACGTCGAGACCGCCGACGACCGCGTCGCGGCGATCAAGGAGTCCGGGCGGATCAGCCTGCTCGGCGCCCACGAGATCGCCTTCGACTTCGACGAGGACCTGGTCCTGCACCGCCGCAAGACCCTGCCGTACCACGCCAACGGCATGACCATCTGGGCCTACGACGCGGACGGCGCCGAGCTGCTCGGCAAGACGTACTACTCGGTGGGCGGCGGCTTCGTCGTCGATGAGGACGCGGTGGAGGGCGAGAACCCGATCGTCCCGGACGACACGGTCCTGAAGTACCCCTTCCGCACCGGCGACGAGCTGCTGCGCCTGTCCGAGCAGACCGGGCTGTCCATCTCCGCCCTGATGCTGGAGAACGAGAAGGCCTGGCGCACCGAGGACGAGATCCGCGAGGGCCTGCTGGAGATCTGGCGGGTGATGCAGGCCTGCGTGACGCGCGGCATGTCCCGTGAGGGCATCCTGCCGGGCGGCCTGAAGGTCCGCCGGCGGGCGGCCGGCTCGGCCCGCAAGCTGCGTGCCGAGGGCGACGCCACCGCCCGCGCCATGGAGTGGATCACCCTCTACGCGATGGCCGTCAACGAGGAGAACGCCGCCGGCGGCCGGGTCGTGACCGCGCCGACGAACGGCGCCGCCGGCATCATCCCGGCCGTGCTGCACTACTACATCAACTTCGTGCCCGGTGCCGACGAGGACGGTGTGGTGCGCTTCCTGCTCGCCGCCGGCGCCATCGGCATGCTCTTCAAGGAGAACGCCTCCATCTCCGGCGCCGAGGTCGGCTGCCAGGGCGAGGTCGGCTCGGCCTGCTCCATGGCCGCCGGCGGCCTGGCCGAGGTGCTGGGCGGCTCCCCCGAGCAGGTGGAGAACGCCGCCGAGATCGGCATGGAGCACAACCTCGGCCTGACCTGCGACCCGGTCGGCGGCCTGGTCCAGATCCCGTGCATCGAGCGCAACGGCATGGCCGCCGTCAAGGCCGTCACCGCCGCCCGCATGGCGCTGCGCGGCGACGGCCGGCACCACGTCTCCCTCGACAAGGTCATCAAGACCATGAAGGACACCGGCGCCGACATGTCCGTCAAGTACAAGGAGACCGCCCGCGGCGGCCTCGCCGTCAACATCATCGAGTGCTGACGGCGACGGCCTGAAACGTCGGCCCCGGCGCGGCTACCTGCCGATCTCCCAGGCGAAGGGCGGGAGTTCGCGGGCCCGGGAGTAGATCTCCAGGGCGTGCCGCGGCGGGACGAACGGGTGCACGCGGGCGCCTTCGAGGCCGGCCAGCAGGCGGGCGCAGTGGTGGACGCAGCCGGCCACCTCGCGGCCGTGGCGGTCCACGATGGTGGCGGCGTCCTGCGGCCCCTCGCACGGGGTGGGGTCCTTGACGGCGGCGGCCGGGCAGCGGCCCTGCGGGGCGCCGGCGACGGTCTCCTGGTCGGCTGCCGGGCGCGGGAGCCGGGCGTCGAACGGCTGGTTCATGGCGATCTCCCCCTGGCGGTGCGGTGCGGTCGTACCTGCCGTGGGCGGTGGCGGGATCCTTGCGGTCCCGGCGCCCAGGACAGTGGTGCTCGGCGCGGGCGGCGTCCATGCCGCCTTGGGGAAGACCTGGTCGGATCGTCAGCTATTCATGGGAATGCCCACCCCTGGGCTGCGTGGCCCCGGAGTGCGCCCGGGGCGCCCGGCGGCGGAAGGCGGCCGGTTCCAGGAGCAGGGCGAGGGTGAGCCAGGTGGCGGCCAGCAGCCAGCCGCCGACGACGTCGCCGAGCCAGTGGACGCCCAGGTAGACCCGGGTGAGGCCGACCCCGGCGGCCCAGAGGGCGAGGACCGCGCACCAGGTGCGGGCGACGGCGGGGCCGCAGCGGTGCGCCAGGCCCCAGGCGAGCAGGCCGGCCGCGAGGGCGGAGGTGGTGGCGTGGCCGGAGGGGAACGCGTATCCGGTGGCGTGCCCGGCCCAGTCGGCGACCGGCGGACGGGCCCGGGCGAGCAGTTCCATCAGGCCGTAGCGGACCGCCTGGCCGACGGCGAGGACGACCACGGTGCAGGTCACGGCCCGCAGGCGGCCGGTCGCGCCGCGGCCGGCCAGCAGTCCGGCGAGGACGGCCATCAGGTAGGGGACGAGGCCGGTGCCGGTGGCGGTCAGGGCCCGTGCCAGTGACCGCACCGGCTCGCCGTGGTGGGCGGCGGCCCAGTGGACGATGTCCTGTTCGAGGGCGAGCGGGGTGCCGTGGCGTACGGAGACGGTGACCGCGGTGGCGGCGAAGAGCACCGCACAGACCGCGGCCAGGGCGAGGAGCGCGCCGTTGCCCGGCCGGGGGACTGATCCGGGGCCCAGCCCCGGCCGTGGTTCCCGGCCCGCCACCGGTTCGGGGCCCGGTCCGGGCCCGGTCCCCGGCTCCCCTTCCGGCGCGGTCACCGCGCGGCCACCAGGGGGCGCAGCCGGGTCGCGCGGAGCCGGGCGACGGCGGGGGCCGCGCGGGGCGCGAGCGGGGTGAGGGCCCAGGCCACCAGGCCGCCGGTGAGCAGGCCGACGGCGGCGTCGTGCGGGTAGTGGGCGCCGATCCAGACCCGGGAGGCCGCCATCAGGACGGCGGCCACGGCGGCGATCCGGCCGAGCCGCCGGTCGCACAGGAGGAGCGCGACCGCGGCGGCCGCGGCGATGGCGGAGTGGTTGCTGGGGAAGGACCAGTCGCCGGGCCCGGGGCAGGTCTCGACGGTGAGGGTGTGCAGCGTCCGGCACGGCCGCTGCTCGTCGAAGAGGCTCTTGACCAGGTCGTTCGCGGCGTAGGCGACGACCACGGTCACGGGGGCGGCCAGGGCCGTGGCCATCGCGCCGGGCCCGCGGTGGCGCGCCCGCCACCAGGCGAGCAGCATCAGCACGGCGAAGAGCGCCAGGCCGTAGTCGCTCCAGGCGGCGACGGCGGTGTTCAGGCCGTGCGGGGCGCGGTGCGCGAGGCCGGTGATCCAGGTGTAGGCGGCGCCGTCGATGGCGGCTCCGCCGAGGGCGAGGGAGGTCACGGGTGCTGCTCCTCCGGGTCGGAAGTCGCCGGGCGCCGGCGGGCGCGCAGCACCTCCAGGGCGATCGGGGTCAGCGACACCGCCACCACGAGGGCCACCAGCGGCAGCAGATAGCGGTCGACGTTAGGGACGGACGAGCCGAGTGCGTATCCGGCGAGGGTGAGGCCGAGCGTCCAGAGCAGTCCGCCGGTGATCTGCCAGAGGGTGAAGGTGCGGGCGGGCACGTGCAGGGCCCCGGCCAGCGGGTTCAGCACGGTGCGCACGATCGGCACGAAGCGGGCGAGGACGATGGCCTTGGCGTGGCCGTAGCGGGCGAGGTACTCCTCGGCCCGGGCGGCGCCCTCGTGCAGCTTGCGCGCGCGGCTGCGGGCCAGCAGGGCGCGGCCGCCGCGCCGGCCGAGCCAGTAGCCGGTCTGGGAGCCGGCGAGCGTGCCGGCCGCGGCCGCGAGGAGCACCTGGGGCAGGGCGAGGTGCACGGCGCCGCCGGCGCCCGGGGCGCAGAGCAGCCCGGCGGTGAAGAGCAGGGAGTCGCCGGGCAGGAAGAACCCGACCAGCAGTCCGGTCTCGGCGAACAGGACGACGGCGACGCCGAGCGCCCCGAACGCGGCGAGCAGCGAGCCGGCGTCGAGCACGTCGACGGCCTGGCCCATAGCCGTCGCCCCGGCTGTGACCTGCGCGAACGCAGCGGCTACGGCCATGTCGGTGACCCCTCCCATAATGGGTTGCGGGCCTGCCGTGCGACCGGCCCGACCGACTACAGTCACGTAGACGGTCTACGGAACTGTAGACGACGAGCAGGTGAAGGGCGTTCCCATGTCGGAGACACCACCCGTGCAGCGGCGCCCCTCCGGCGAGCTGGAGGCGAGCGTGCTCGCCGCGCTCTGGACGGCCGAGGTGCCGCTCAGCCCGGCCGAGGTGCAGAACGCCCTCGGCGGCCGGCTGGCCCGTACGACCGTCACGACGATCCTGTCCCGGCTGCACGACAAGGGCGCGGTGTCCCGCTCCCGGGCGGGCCGCGGCTTCGTGTACTCCCCGATACAGGACTCCGCGGGGCTGACCGCCCGGCGGATGCGCAGCGAGCTCGACAAACAGCACGACCGCGGCACCGCGCTCGCCCGCTTCGTCTCCCAACTCACCCGCGAGGACGAGCAGTTGCTGCGTTCCCTGCTGGAGGGCGCCGGGGACGGCCCCCAGGGGACGCCGCCCGCCCCGGGGGCCGCCCCGTGATCATCGCCGTCTGGATCCCGCTGCTGATGCCGCTGCTCGCGGTGCCCGCCGCCCGCCGGCTGGCCGAGTCGCTGCCGCCGCGCGCCGCGGCCTGGCTGCTGACCGGCTGCGCCGCGCTGCTCGCCGGCTGCACGACCGCCGCGCTCGGCCTGCTGGCGGCCGCCGGGGCACTGCGGCTGCCGCCGGTCGCCGCCCTCGGCCACCTCTCCCTCCCGCTGGCCGACGGCGATCCGGCCGTCATGCTCCCCGCCGCCGGGGCCGCCGGCGTCCTGCTGGCCGCCTGCGCCCTCGCCGCCGCGTACCGCGCCCGCCGCCACCGCACCGAACTGCGCACGGCCCGGCGCGCCACCGCACCGCACCCGGTCTCCGGCGATCTGTGCGTACTGCCGGACGCCGAGCCCGACGCGTACGCCCTCCCGGGGCGGCCGGGCCGGGTCGTGGTCACCGCCGGGATGCTGCGGGCGCTGCCCGCCGCCGAGCGCGAGGCGCTGTTCGCCCACGAGCGCGCCCATCTGGCCGCCCGGCACCACCTCTTCCTGCTCACCGCCGCGCTCGCCGAGATCTGCCATCCGCTGCTGCACGGCCTGCGGGCGCCGCTGGCGTACGCCCTGGAGCGCTGGGCGGACGAGGCGGCCGCCGCCCGGGTCGGCGACCGCCGGGTCACCGCCCGCGCCATCGGCCGCGCCGCCCTGGCCGCCGGCCCGCACGCCCCGGCACCGCACCGCCCCCGTACGGTCCTCGCCGCGACCACCGGCCCGGTGCCGCGCCGGGTCGCCGCGCTGCTCGGCTCGGGGCCGGCCGCCGGCCGGCCCCGGACACGGTCCGGCTTCCGCGGCCGCCGGCTCGTCGCCGCGGCCCTGCTCAGCTGCGTCACGTTCTCCGCGGCCGCCGCCCTGGACGCCGCCGCGGACCTGCACGCATCGGTGGAGGTGGCCCAGGGCGAGGCCCGCTGAGGGACCGGCCGGCTCTCCGGCCCGGCCCGGTCAGTGGGCGTATCCCCGGCCGACCGTGAAGCCCAGGACGGCGCCGCCGCCGGGGCGGGCGGCCGCGAAGGCGTGGCCGCCGTGGGCGGTGGCGATCTCCCGGACGATGGCGAGGCCGAGGCCCGAGCCGGGGAGCCCGCGGGCGGCCGCCGAGCGGTAGAAGCGGTCGAAGACCCGGGTGAGGTCGGCCTCGGCGATCCCCGGGCCCCGGTCGAGGACCTCGATCCGGGCGCCGGTGACCCGCACCTCGATCGGTTCGGTGCCGCCCGCGTCGAACTTGGCGGCGTTCTCCAGCAGATTGCCGATCGCCCGGTTCAGCGCGGCCGGCCGCCCCCAGGCCACCGCCGGGCGGAGGGTCCGTACGGTGATCTCACGGCCGGTGCGGCGGCGGGCCGACGCGGCCGCCTTCTCCGCGACCTCCGCCAGGCTCACCTCCGACAGCGGGTCGTCGTCGCGCTGCCCGGCCGCCAGCCCGACCAGCTCGTTGACCAGATCGCTGAGCTCCCGGGCCTCGCCCGCCAGGTCGGCGAGCAGCTCCTCGCGGGCGTCCGGCGGCAGGTCGTCGAACCGCTTCAGCAGCGAGATGTTGGTCCGCAGCGAGGTCAGCGGGGTGCGCAGCTCGTGCCCGGCGTCCTGCACGAGGCGCTGCTGGTCCTGGACGGCGCTGGCCAGCCGCCCCAGCATGTCGTCGAAGGCCCGTCCCAGCCGGGCGACCTCGTCCCGGCCGGCCACCGGCACCGGCACGTCCAGCCGCCCGTGCTCGGCGACGCTCTCCGCGACCGACGTCAGGCGCACCAGCCGGCCGGTGATCCGGCGCGCCAGCCACCAGCCGACCGTGCCGGCCAGCGCGATGACCACCGCCGCCAGCAGGACGGTGCGCTGCTGCAGCGCCGACAGCAGGTCCTCGGTCTCGCTGAACTTCTGGGCGACCTGCACCGCCCCGCGGCCGTCACCGAGCGCGACGGTCGCGACGTGGTACTCGTCGTCGCCGATGTCCGCCTCCCGCTCCGCGTACCGGCCAGCCTGCGGGTCGGTGGCGATCCGGCGCTCGGCGGCACCGGCCGGCAGGGCCGGGCGCCCCAGCTCCACGATCCGGCCGCCGGCACCCAGGATCTGCACGTCGGTACGGGTCGGCCGGGTCAGGTCGTCGCGCGGCCCGTCGTGGTCCGGGTCGGAGGCCGCGTAGTCGGCGGGCCCGAACTCCTTCTCCTGCACCTGGGTGCGCAGATCCCGGACGACCTCGGAGAACACCGACCTCTCGTCCACCCGCACCAGCCGCGCGGCCGCGTCGTAGCTGAGGAACCCCACGAGCACGGTGACCACCGCGGCCCCGGTCGCGAACGCCACCGCGAAGGCGGTCCGCAGACTGGCCGGCCGGCGGGTGCGCAGCCAGGCCGTCCGCCCGCGGTCCCGCCAGGCGCCGGCCCGGGACCGGAACCAGGCCCGCAGCCGGCCGGGCACGTCAGTCCTCCCGCAGGACGTAGCCGACGCCCCGCACCGTGTGGATCAGCGGGCGGCTGCCCGGGACGTCGACCTTGCGCCGCAGGTAGCCGACGTACACCGCGAGGTTCTTGGAGCCCGGCCCGAAGTCGTAGCCCCAGATCCGGTCGTAGATCGTCGAGTGGTCCAGGACGATCCCGGCGTTCCGGGCGAGCAGCTCCAGCAGCTCGAACTCGGTCCGGGTCAGCTCCAGCTCCCGGTCCCCGCGCCAGGCGCGGCGCGAGGGCCCGTCGATCCGCAGGTCCGCGGCCTCGACGACCCCGCTGTCCACCGCCCGCACGTCGTACCCGCCGGCCGCTTCGTCCCCGCCCGGCCCGGGAGCCGCCGCGGGAGCCGCCCCGGGAGCGCCGCCCACCGCCGCCTCGGCCCCGCCCGCCGTGGTCCGCCGCAGCAGCGCCCGCAGCCGGGCGAAGACCTCCTCGACCTCGAACGGCTTGACCACGTAGTCGTCCGCCCCGGCGTCCAGACCGGCGATCCGGTCCGCGGTCTCGACCCGGGCGGTCAGCATCAGGATCGGGGTGCGGTCCTGCTCGGCCCGCAGCACCTGGCACACCTGCAGCCCGTCGATGCCCGGCATCATCACGTCCAGCAGGATCACGTCCGGCCGCTCGCGGTGCGCGGCGGCCAGCGCCTGGATGCCGTCGGCGACCGCGGTGACCCGGTACCCCTCGAGGGTCAGGGCACGCTCCAGGGCGGTGCGGATGGGGCGGTCGTCCTCGGCGAGCAGTACGGAATGGGTCACCCGGCAAGTCTGCCAAGGCCGCGGCGGGGCGGCGGCGGGCGGCCGGCCGGGCGGCGGGTTTCTTACCCGGCTCTCACCCGTGGTTCTTACCGGCCTCTCACCCCTGCCACGCAGTCGGCTTACCCCTTGCCGACACGGTGGCCCCCGTGCCGGACGGGCCGGCCGCGGCGGCCGGCCGCGGTGCGGGACCCACCGGTCCCCACGACTGGGCAGACCTCGGGAAGACACCACTCCGGATGAAGATCACCCTCCTGCTGCACAACGCGTACGCCATCGGCGGCACGATCCGCACCACCTTCAACCTCGCCGCCGCGCTCGCCGGCCGGCCCGGCGTCGAGGTCGAGATCGTCTCGATGCTGCGCCACCGCGAGGTCCCGCGGTTCACCCTCGACCCCCGGGTGCGGCTCACGCCCCTGGTGGACACCCGGGTGGGCAGCGACGACATGGCGGACCCGCGGTTCGGCGAGCCCGCCGAGGACTTCCCGCTCGCCGAGAAGCGGCACCACCAGTACAGCCGGCTCGTCGACGTCCGCGCCGCGGAGTTCCTGCGCACCACCGACGCCGACGTCCTGATCGGCACCCGCCCCGGCATCAACGTCTACCTGGCGCGCTTCGGTCCCCGCCGCGCCCTGCGGATCGCCCAGGAACACCTGCGCCACGACGCGCACGGCAAGCGTCTGCGCGCCGAACTCGCCCGCCACTACCGGCACTTGGACGCACTGGTCACCACCACCGAGGCGGACGCGGCGGTCTACCGCGCCCGGATGCCGCTGCCCGGCGTACGGGTCCTGGCGGTGCCCAACATCGTGCCCGCACCGCCCGTCGCGCCCTCCGACGGCACCGCGAAGGTGATCGCGGCGGCCGGCCGGCTGGTCCGCGGCAAGCGCTTCGACCTGCTGATCGAGGCGTTCTCCGCGGTCTCCGCCAAGCACCCCGACTGGCGGCTGCGGATACACGGCGGTGGCGCCGAACGCGCCGCGCTCCAGGGGCTGATCGACGGGCTCGGGCTGACCGAACGCGCCGAACTGACCGGGCCGCGCTCGCCGATCGAGGCGGAGTTCGCCAAGGCGTCGATCGTGGCCTCGGCCTCGGACGCCGAGTCGTTCGGCATGACGCTCGTCGAGGCGATGCGCTGCGGCGTGCCGGTCGTCAGCACCAACTGCCCGCTGGGACCGGCCGAGATCATCGACGACGGCACGGACGGCCTGCTGGTGCCGCCCGGCGACGGCCGGGCGCTGGCCACCGGACTGCTCGACCTCATCGAGGACCCCGTGCGCCGCCGGACGATGGCCGAGGCCGCGCGGGAGAGCGCCCGCCGTTACGACCCCGAGCCGATCTCCGAGCGCTACCAGCTCCTCTTCCAGGAGCTGCGCTCCACCCGGACCCGCCGCGCGGCACACCGCATCATCGGCCGCGCCCGCCGCCGGGCCCGCGCCGTACTGCGCCGCGCACTGCGCCGCTGACGGTCCGCCTCCTCCCGCACCCGCCCGCCGGGCGGGCGTCCTTCGATCCGCGGTGAACTGACGGCCCGTGGGGAACGTACGTCCGGTCAGGAACGGGAAGACTCAGGAATGGGAAGACCGAGAACGCGGGGCGCGCACGAACGCGGAACACACACGGCACGGGGACGGCACGGGCACGGCAGGCACCGAACCGAACCGCACGGCACAGCACGGCACTCGTGGCAACGCAGTTGACGTTTCGAGCAGTTGGCGCTTCGCATCCGCAGGTCCGATCGGCAGGAGGCCACTCATGCTGCACGGTGTCGATGTCAGCTCCTACAACACCTCATTTTCCACCGAGGGGCTGGACTTCGTTTTCGTCAAGGCGACCGAAGGCCGCTCCTACATCAATCCGCACCAGAACACCCAGGCCGCGAAGGCCCGTAAAGCGGGTTGTGTGGTGGGTTTCTACCACTTCCTGTGGCCGGGCAACATCTCCGCCCAGGCGCGGTATTTCGTGGCGAAGTGCGCCTCGATCCCGGGCGACATCCTGGCCTGCGACTGGGAGACCACCGGCGACGGGACGCACGCCAGCAATGCGCAGAAGGACCAGTTCCTGGTCGAGGTGAAGAAGCTCCGTCCCAAGCACCGTGTGATGCTCTACTGCAACCGCGATTTCTGGCTCCACCGCGACACCACGTCCTACGCGGCCGACGGCCTGTGGATCGCCGATTACGTCACCGCCGGGCACCCGCGGATCAAGGCGAAGTGGCGCATCCACCAGTACACCGACCACCCGCTGGACAAGGACGTCGCGAACTTTTCCAGCAGGACCGCTCTGAAGAAGTGGGCGCACCCGGCATAAGGTTTCCTACGGCACGCGAAAGCGCGCTGCACGGCCACCGTCCGTATGCCGGCGACGAACACAGCGCGACCCCGCGCCACGTTTCGTACGCCGAAAGGCAACAACCGGTGACCGAAGCGCGCATCGCGTGACCAGGCCCACATCCCTCCGTACGGGACCCCTCGCGCAGGAACGAAATGCGCGCGCGTACGGAAACGAACCCGAGCGGAAAAGGAGCAGCCGTGACCGACCCGGCGTCCATGGCCCTGCAGCAGGAGATCGCCCGGGATCTCCAGGTAACCGCGTCCTTCGACGCCGAGCAGGAGATCGAGCGCCGGGTGGCCTTCCTCACGGAGCAGCTGACCTCCTCGGGCCTGCGCTCGCTGGTCCTGGGCATCAGCGGCGGCGTCGACTCGACCACCACCGGCCGGCTGTGCCAGCTCGCCGTGGAGCGGGCCCGGGCCGACGGGTACGAGGCGACGTTCTACGCGATGCGGCTGCCCTACGGCGTCCAGGCGGACGAGAAGGACGCCCAGCGCGCGCTGGAGTTCATCCGCGCCGACCGGGAGCTGACCGTCGACGTCCGCCCGGCGAGCGACGCGGCGCTGCAGGCCGCGGTGGACGGCGGGCTGGTCTTCCGCGACGCGCACCACCAGGACTTCGTGCAGGGCAACATCAAGGCGCGGCAGCGCATGATCGCGCAGTACGCGGTCGCGGGCGCCCACGACGGACTGGTCGTGGGCACCGACCACGCGGCCGAGGCGGTCTCCGGCTTCTTCACCAAGTTCGGCGACGGCGCGGCCGACGTCGTGCCGCTGACCGGCCTCACCAAGCGCCGGGTGCGCGCGGTGGCGGCGGCGCTGGGTGCCCCGCGGGAGCTCGTCACGAAGGTGCCGACCGCCGACCTGGAGACCCTCGACCCGGGCAAGCCGGACGAGGACGCCCTCGGCGTGACCTACGACCAGATCGACGACTTCCTGGAAGGCAACCCGGTCCCCACCCCCGCCTTCGAGGCCATCGCCCGCCGCTACCGCCTCACGGCCCACAAGCGGGCCCTGCCGGTCGCGCCGTAGTCGCGAAGCCGGCGGCCGGACCGGCCGCCGGCGCCTTACCCCGCCCGTCATGCACCCGCAAGGGGACGGTCACTCTTCCGGTGCTAAATCGTGGGCGTGGGCGGGCATGGATGCGGGCATGGGAAGCCGCGAAGTGCGATCGGAAGATCAACTGTCAGTGGGTCCGCCTACGCTCCAAGGCATGGGTTACGCACACCTGCGCGAACTCCAGACCGCGCTGACCACCGCCTCCGACCTGACCACCGCCCTCCAGTCCGCGCCCAACCGGCACGACGCGGACCAACTCGTCGACGTCCTCCGGCAAGCACTGACCGCCGCCAGTTCGCTGGGCGCCGAGACCGGCCCGACCGGCTGCGCCCTGCATCCGCACGGCGCGGTCGATCCGCTGTACGGCGACCCGGAGGACCCCCTCCCGCCGGGCTACGGCAAGTGCCTGCTCTGCAACGACCGCCGGCGCCGGGCGGACGCGCACAGCCCGCACATACGCCGGTTCGCCCGCCCGCACCCCCGCTGGCGCCGCCCGTTGAGCGCCTGACACCCGGCCGCGGCGGCAGCCCCCCGGCACGAGAGACGCACGAGGGGCTACCGCCGCGGCGGGCCAGGGGCAGGGCGCGGGTGTCCGGCTACCGGCCCGGGGGCGGTGCCTCGCCGTCCCCGTCCTCCGGTCGCTTCTCCGGCCGCAGGGCGATGCGCCCCAGCAGCGCGGCGACGGCCAGGGCGGCCACCGCGATCAGGGCGTAGTCCGGCACGCCGTTCCCGAGCCGGGTCGCCCATTCCTCGACCCGGAATTCGGCGTCGGCGTCGAGGATGCCGGGCAGCGCGCTGGTCCCGTTGAAGCACAGGAAGAGCACGCCGATGCCGAGGAAGAACGCCCCGGACACCACCGACGTGGTGTGCAGCCGCAGCCGCCCCAGGGTGAACTCCCGGCCGCGCAGCCAGCCGCGGGACCCGAGCCGGAAGCGGTCCCAGAACAGCGCCAGCACGAACAGCGGCAGTGCCATGCCCAGGGCGTAGACCGCCAGCATCGAGGCGCCGTACACCGGCGAGCCGCTGACCGCCGTCACGGTCAGCACCGCGCCGAGGATCGGGCCGGCACAGAAGCCCGCCAGGCCGTAGACGCAGCCGAGGAGGAAGGTGGTGACCGCCGACCGCGGGGTGATCCGGGCCGCCGCGGCCTGCGCGCGGCGGGAGGCGAAGCCCAGGCCGAGGATCTGGGCGAGCCCCATCGCGATGACCGTCCAGCCGCCGAGGGTGATGAGCAGGTCGCGGTGGCCGTTGAACAGCCGGCTGGCCGCCGTACTCGCCGCGCCGAGCGGTACGAGCGTGGTGGCCAGCCCCAGGTAGAACACCCCGGTGCGGGCCAGCAGCCGGCCGGTTCCGGTGAGCGAGTAGGCGAAGAACGCCGGCAGCAGCAGTGCGCTGCAGGGGCTGATCAGCGCCAGCACCCCGCCGAGGAACGCCGCGAGGTAGCCGATGTCGGTCACTTCCCGGCCCCCGCACCGCCCTTGCCGGCCCGCGCCGCGGCGTCCTGGATCGCCTGCGCGAAGACCTCGGTGGGCTGGGCCCCGGCCACCGGCCGGCCGTTGATCAGGAAGGACGGCGTGGACTGCACCCCGAGCCGGTAGCCCTCGTCCTGGTCCTTCTTCAGCGCCCGCTCGGCATCCGCGCTCTTCAGGTCGCTGCGGAACCTGTCGAGGTCCGGCACCCCGCTCTCCTCGGCCAGCTCGACGAGCTTGTCCTCGGCCAGCGCCGCGCCCTTGCGGGTCTTGGCGTACAGCGTGTCGTGCAGCTGCCAGAACCTGCCCTGCCGGCCGGCCGCCCAGGAGGCGCGGGCGGCCCGCTCGGAGTCGGCGCCGAAGACCGGGAAGTTGCGGAACTCGATGCGCAGGGTGCCCGCGTCGACGTACTTCTTGATCAGCTCGGGCTGGGTCTCGCGGGTGAAGCGGCCGCAGAACGAGCACTGGTAGTCGGCGTATTCGACCAGGACGACCGGGGCGTCCTTCTTGCCGACGGCCAGCGGGTCGCCGGCCGTGCGCCGGCTGGTCCGCCGGGCGAGGTCGTCGAACATCTTCTGCTGGTCGGGGTCCTCCTCGGACCGGGGGGAGGCGGCGGCCTCGGGCTCGCCGCCGCGGGCGGTGTCGCGGTCGCCCTCGATGGTCTTGCCGATGGCGACGCCGATGGCGACCAGCGCCACGACGAGGGCCAGGACCGCGCCGATGGCGGCCAGTTTGCGGGTGCGGGAAGCGTTTGCGGGCATGCGGAAGCTCCTGACGTACGGAGAGGGAAATCGGCCGGGTGCGGGTGGCCGGCGGCCTATATCCGCAGTACGGGCAGGAGCGCGGTGGGGTCGGTGGCGGGGGCGCGGTCCGTCGGCGGACGGGCCAGCGCGAACTGGGCGGGCGCGTCGGCGGCGAGCGGCCCGGCTCCGGCCGTCGGCGCGGGGGCCAGCGGCTCACCGCGGTGCGGGGTGGGCAGCGGCGCGGACTCCTCGGGGCCGGGCGCATGCCGGTCCGAGCACCGCTTCCCCGGGTCGGCGGCGACCGGCGGGGCCGTCAACGGGGAGGTCGGAGCGGCGGCCGCCGGCTCCGCACCGGGCCGCCCGTCGATCGCGGTCACGGCCGTCGCCACGGCCGCCGGCGCTGCCGTAGGGCCGGCCGGGGCCACCGCTTCGAGGCCGGTCCGGCACAGCAGCGGACCGAAGGTCACCGCGAGGAGGAGCAGCAGCATCATGCCGGCCGATCGCCGCAGCTGGTGCATGTCCCTCCTCTCCGTACCGGTCGCGCGCATGAACAGCCCATCCTACGGACCGCCACCGCGCGACCGGAGCACCGGCCGGAGAGGGGTGTTCAGCGGTCGCCGACCCGCATCTCGAACCAGGTGGTCTTGCCGCGCGGCAGCAGGTCCACGCCCCACCGGTCGGAGAGTGTGTCGACGAGGAACAGCCCGCGCCCGCTGATGTCCAGGTCCTGGACGGGCATGAGACAGGGCAGCCCGCGGGACGGATCGCGCACCTCGATGCGGATCCAGCCACGGCGGCGCAGCATCCGCAGCGCCAGGGTCCGGGCTCCGGTGTGGCGTACGGCGTTGCCGACGAGCTCGGAGACCAGCAGCACGGCGTGCTCGGCGAGCTGGGGCGTCAGGGACCACTGCTTCAGGAGGACGGCGGCGGTCAGCCGGCGGGCGATACCGGCGGACTGCGGGCGGGAGGGCAGCCGGACCTCGCCGAGGGTCGGCTCGGCCACCAGGTCGACGGATACCGCACCCGGACTGCCGGGAGCCGGCGCCGGGGTCCGGTCCGTACCGGGGATGCCCCACCGCGCGGCGGCCGGATCGCTCCGCGGCCGCGGCTGCTCCATACCTTCGAGGCCCGCCATGCCCCCCATCATGGCTGCTACTTGGCGGTCACGGGGGCGGAACCGAGGGAATCCGTTGCCCGGAATCGACGGCTCCGACCCCCGACGGAGACATATGCCAGTGGCAGCAGAGGTTTCGGGTCCCCGCCGCTGACCTGCGACGACACCGGGCATACGAATGATCGATCCGAGGTGTCAACAGGGCTTTTTTGAGCCGCAGTTACGATTTCCACGATTCGCCCACACGGGGCATCGGGTCCCGGCCAAACCTCATGTGCCCCGTCAACACCGCACGTATCAGAGGAACTTGGCCTTGCCGGGGCCCTCCTCGACGAAGCTGCGCATCCCGATCTCCCGGTCCTCGGTCGCGAACAGCCCGGCGAACCAGTTCCGTTCGACCGTCAGCCCGGTGTCGATGTCGGTCTCCAGTCCGGCGTCGACGGACTCCTTCGCGGCCCGCAGCGCCAGCGCCGGTCCGGCCGCCAGTCGCGCCGCCCAGGCGTGCGCCTGCTCGTAGACCTCGGCGGCCGGCACCACCCGGTCGACCAGTCCGATGGCGAGCGCCTCCTCGGCCTTCACCTGACGGCCGGTGAAGATCAGGTCCTTGGCCTTGGACGGCCCCACCAGCCGCGCCAGCCGCTGGGTGCCGCCGGCGCCCGGGATCAGGCCGAGCAGGATCTCCGGCTGGCCGAGCTTGGCGTTGTCGGCGGCGATCCGGAAGTCGGCGCAGAGCGCCAACTCGCAGCCGCCGCCGAGCGCGTAGCCGGTGACCGCGGCGACCACCGGCTTGGGGATCCGGGCCACGGCGGTGAACGCGTCCTGCAGCGCCTTGGACCGCACGACCATCGCCGCGTGGTCCATGACCTGCATCTCCTTGATGTCCGCGCCGGCCGCGAAGACCTTCTCGCCGCCCCAGACGACAACCGCGCGCACGTCGTCGCGGCGGGTGATCTCCTCGGCCAGCTCGCGCAGCCGGTCCTGGGTGGCGATGTCGAGTGCGTTCATCGGCGGGCGGTCCAGGCGGATGGTCCCGACACCCTCGGCGACCTCAAGATTCACAGTCATGCCGGAAGGTTAGTACGCGTTAACGGCGGGCGGACCGGTGCGCTCCGTCACAGTGCCCGGACCCGGTCACCTTCCGGCCGTTTCCCGCCGTTTCCCGGCGCTCCCGCCCGCTCGCCACCGGCGTCCTACTGGCCGGCCTTCCACTTCTCCCAGGAGAGGTTCCAGTCGCTGAAGCCGTTGTCCGGCTGGATCGTTTCGTCGTGCGAGTTCTTGACGATGACGACGTCGCCGACGAGGGAATTGCGGAAGAACCACGCCGCCGGGGTGGAGCCGTCGCCGCCGCCGCGCTGGTCGAACAGGCCGACACAGCCGTGGCTGGCGTTGCGGGTGCCGAACGTCGGCCGGCCGGACCAGTAATTGCCGTGGATGAACGTCCCGGAATTGCTCAGCCGCATGGCGTGCGGGACGTCCTTGATGTCGTACTCGCCGCCGAAGCCGACCGTGTCGCCGTTCATCCGCGTCACCACGTGCTTCTCGCTGATCACCATCGTGCCGTTGTACGTCTCGGTGCCCGGCGCGCCCGCGGTGATCGGGACGGTCTTGATCTTCTTGCCGTCGCGGACCACGGTCATCGTCTTCTGCTCGGCGTCGACCGTGCTGACCTGGCCGCGGCCGACGGTGAAGGAGACCTGCTTGGCCTGGGTGCCGTAGACGCCGGGGCGGCCCTCGACGCCGTCGAGGTCGAGCTTGAGGGTGACCTTGGTGCCGGGCGCCCAGTACTTCTCGGGGCGGAAGTCCAGCCGGTCGTTGCCGAACCAGTGGCCCTCGATCGGGACCGACGGGCTGGCGGTGACCTTGATGGCGTCCGCCACCGCCTTGGGATGGGTGATGCCGCGGGTGAAGCGGATCGAGACCGGCATGCCGACGCCGACCTGCTGGCCGTTCTCCGGGCTGTACTGGCCGATGAAGGTGTTCTTCGGGACGAGGGTGGTGAACGTGGAGTGCTCGGCGGCCTCCCGGCCCCGGCCGTCCACCGCGACCGCGTCGACGGTGTACTTCGTCGAGGCGCCCAGATGGCCGCTCGGCTGCCACAGCGCGCCGTCGCCGGATATCTTCCCGTCGACCGCGTTGCCCTTGCCGTCGGTGACCTTGACGGTCTTCAGCCGCCCCTTCCCCGCGGTCACCTTCAGCGCGCCACTGGTGGCCACGCCGTCCGCGCCGTCCTTGGGGGCTATCGTCACCGCGGCCTGCGAGGCGGCCTTGTCGCCGCCGGCCTTGCCGGCCGCCTTCCCGTCGTCTCCGTCGTCGCCACCGCACGCGCTCACCAGCATCAGCGTCGCGCCGAGCAGCAACGCGAGCGGTGCGCCGCCGGCACGCTGCCCCCGGCGCCGGCGCGCCGGCACCCCCGGATTCGGCTGGACGTTCACCACTGGCCCCATTTCCCCTCGTACGGCCCGCACTCCCCCGCGCGCGGACGCGGAGGACCGCGCGCCTGGCGTTAGATAACCACACCGCACCGACATGTGAACTCCCCGCGGATGTCACCGTTTAGTCCCAAGTGCGGGGGTGAGCGGGAGCGGACGGCCGGGCACGCCCGCCGGAGCCGCTCCGGCGCGGTCGCGGACCGTCCGGCGCCGGTCAGTGCAGCGCGGAGCCGGACCGCCACTGCTCCCAGGACAGGTTCCAGCCGCCCAGGCCGTTGTCCGGTGCGACCAGCCGTTCCGGTGAGTTGTGGACGACCACGGTGTCCCCGACGATCGACTGGCCGAAGAACCAGCCGGCCGGGGTGTGCGGGCCGCCGCCCTTGATGTCCTTGAGGCCGACGCAGCCGTGGCTGGTGTTGAGGCCGCCGAAGACCTCGGGCCGCGCCCAGTAGTTGCCGTGCAGAAAGGTCCCGGACCTGGTCAGGCGCATGGCGTGCGGCACGTCGGGGATGTCGTACTCGCCGCCGAAGCCGACCGTGCCGCCGTCCATCCGCGTCAGCGAGTGCCGCTCCAGGATGACCATCCGCCCGTTGTACGTGGGGTTCTCGGCGTCGCCCGCGGTGACCGGCAGCACCGCGACGGTCCGTCCGTCCCGGCGCACCGTCATCGTGTGCCGGGCGGCATCGATGAAGCTGACCTGGTCGCGGCCCACCCGGTAGTGGACGGTCCGCCGCTGCGTCCCGTAGGCGTTCGGTGCGGCCTTCACACCGCGCAGCCGGAGCTCCACCGTGACCCGGGTGCCCGGCCGCCAGCGGTCGCGGGGGCGGAAGTCGAGGCGACGGTGGCCGAACCAGTGGGCGGCGACCTCGACGCGGGGCTGGGCGCTCACCCGGACGGCGCGCTCGACGGCCCGGCGGTCGGCGATCGGGCGGTTGAAGACCATCGAGAAGATCAGGCCGGTGCCGACCGTGGCGTCGCCCTGCGGCGAGAACGAGCCGGTGACGCGGTGGACCGGCGGGGCGGTGGTGAAGGTGGTGCGGCGGGTGGCGCGGTGGCCGGCGCCGTCCAGGGCGACCGCGTCGACGGTGTACGTCGTGCCGGGCCGGAGCGGGCCGGCGACGGGGCGCCAGACCATGCCGTCCGGTGAGATCCGGCCGACCACCGGCTGCCGGCCGGCTCCCGCGGTGCGGGTGACGTGCACCCGCTCCAGCCGCCCCTCCGGCACCCGGACCTCGAACCGCCCGTTGGCCCGTACGCCGCGCGCGCCATTCTCCGGGACGATCCTGATCGCCTCCTCCGGGGTGCGCGGGGCGCCGCCGATGAGCGCCTCGGTGTCCCCGCAGCCGGCCAGTGCCACCGTCCCGGCGAGCCAGGCCACGACGGCGCGGGAGACGCGGACGCGGACGTTCCGGTGGTGCTTCGCTCGTCCCCCTGCACGTTCCTGCTGATGGCCGGTCATATACCGAATTGTGAACGATGGTGGGGAGTGACGGGGGTATGTCGCGTGCGGATCCATCCGTTTGTCCCGCCAAGGAGGGCTCCGGGGGCGGCGCGCCGAGCCCCCGCGCGGGGAAACGTGAGGCAACGGCCGGTTGCGGGAAGAACAACGGGGAGGGCGGGAACGTACGCGCGGCCGGGACTCCGTGCGCGGGCACCGCCCGACCGAGCCATGAGCCGCAGGAGGCCGGCACGTGTCGAGCGCACCCGAACAAGAGGCGGTGGCGGACGAGCCCCTCGCCCCGCCCGCGGACATCCGCCCCGGCGCCCCCACCCCCCTGGGGGCGCGCCACCGCACCGGCCCCGACGGGGTCGCCGGCACCAACTTCGCCCTGTGGGCGGGCGGCGCCGAGGCCGTGGAGCTGTGCCTGTTCGACGAGGAGGAGCGGGAGACCCGCCATCCGCTGACCGAGCTGACCCACGAGATCTGGCACGGCTTCCTGCCCGGTGTGCGCCCCGGCCAGCGGTACGGCTACCGGGTGCACGGCCGCTGGGACCCCTGGTCCGGCGCCCGCTGGAACCCGGCGAAGCTGCTGCTCGACCCGTACGCCAGGGCCGTCGACGGCGACTTCGGCCGCCGTACGGAACCGGCCGGCCCCGGGACCGCGCTGCCGGCCCAGCTCTACGGGCACGTCCGGGACTGGCCGGACCAGCACCTCGCCGACACGGTCCGCGACAACCGCGACTCCGCGCCGTTCGTCCCCAAGGGCGTCGTGGTCGGCGAGGACGCCGGTGAGGAGGGCGACGACGAGTGGCGCGACGACCGCCGTCCGAAGACCCCGTGGCCGGATTCGGTCCTCTACGAGCTGCACGTACGCGGTTTCACGATGCGTCACCCCGGTATTCCGGAGCGGCTGCGCGGCACGTACGCGGGGCTGGCGCACCCCGCCGCGCTGGACCACCTGGTCCGGCTCGGCGTCACGGCGGTCGAGCTGCTGCCGGTCCACCAGTTCGCCCATGAGGACCACCTGGTACGCCGGGGGCTGCGCAACTACTGGGGCTACAACTCCATCGGCTACTTCGCGCCGCACGCGGGCTACGCCGCCACCGGGACCCGCGGGCAGCAGGTCGGCGAGTTCAAGCGGATGGTGCGGGCGCTGCACGACGCGGGCATCGAGGTGATCCTCGACGTGGTCTACAACCACACCGCGGAGGCCGGCGAAATGGGCCCGACGCTCTCCCTGCGGGGCATCGACAACCGCGGCTACTACCGGCTGGCCGGCGACGCCCGCCGCTACGCCGACTACACCGGCTGCGGCAACACCCTGCACGTCGTCCAGCCGCACGTGCTGCGGCTGATCACGGACTCCCTGCGCTACTGGGTCACCGAGATGGGCGTGGACGGCTTCCGCTTCGACCTGGCGGCCGCGCTGGCCCGTTCGATGCACGACGTCGACATGCTCTCCCCGTTCCTCGCCGTGATCGCCCAGGACCCCGTGCTGCGCCGGGTCAAGCTGATCGCCGAGCCGTGGGACGTCGGCTCCGGGGGCTATCAGGTCGGCGCCTTCCCACCCCTGTGGACGGAGTGGAACGACCGCTACCGCGACACCGTCCGCGACTTCTGGCGCGGCGCCCAGCACGACGTGCGCGACCTGGGCTACCGGCTCTCCGGCTCCAGCGACCTCTACGCCTGGGGCGGCCGCCGCCCGTACGCGTCGGTCAACTTCATCACCGCGCACGACGGCTTCACCCTGCGCGACCTGGTCACCTACGAGCACAAACGGAACGGCGACAACGGCGAGAACAACCGCGACGGCAACAACGACAACCGGTCCTGGAACTGCGGCGCGGAGGGCGAGACCGACGACCCCGAGGTCAGCGCGCTGCGCCACCGCCAGCTGCGCAACTTCCTGACCACCCTGCTGCTGTCCACCGGCGTGCCGATGCTGGTGGCCGGCGACGAGATGGGCCGCACCCAGCACGGCAACAACAACGCCTACTGCCAGGACAACCCCACCGGCTGGCTGGACTGGTCGCTCCTGGAGGACCCCCGCTGGCGGCCGCTGGCCGACCTCACCGCCCGGCTGATCACGCTGCGCCGCGCCCACCCCGTACTGCGCCGCCGGGCGTTCTTCTCCGGACGGCCGCACGAACAGGGCGGGCTGCGCGATCTGGCCTGGTTCACCGCGGACGGCACGGAGATGACCGAACAGGACTGGTACACCCCGGGGGCGACGCTCGGCATGTACCTCTCCGGGAACGACATCTCCCAGCGCGACGAACGGGGCGTCCGCATCGTCGACGACAGCTTCCTCGCCATCCTGCACGCCGCCGCCCGCCCCCGCGAGATCACCCTCCCCGGCCCGCCCTGGGCGCAGACCTACGAACTCCTCGTCGACACCGCCCGCGAGGAACAGCCCACCGCCGGCGAACCGCCCTGCCCGGCGGGCGGCGCGCTCACGCTGCAGGGGCGGTCGGTGGTGCTGTTCCGGGCGGTGCCGGGCTGAGGCCGGGGCGGTGCGGGGCGGCGCGGGGCGGTGCCGGGCTGAGGCCGGGGCGGCGTGGGCCGGTGCGGGGCGGTGCCGGGCCGGCGCGGCGTGAACTGACGGGTGCCGGCCGCGGCCCGCCGAAATCCAGCTGAGCGTTGTCAGTGGTGCGCCTTACTCTCGCGAGTGATGGCTGATACCACGTACGCGACGAACCCGACCGACCCGACGTCCTTACCCCAACGCTCCGCGGTGCGCTCGCTGTTGCGCCTGTGGCCGTTCGTGCGCCCGGTGCGGGCGCGGCTGTTCACGGCCGCGTTCGTGGCGGTGGTGGCCTCGTGCGTCAGCCTCGTCATCCCGCTGGTGCTCAAGTGGCTGGTGGACGGGCCGGTCGCGGCGGGTGACACGGGCGGGGTGTGGCTGGGCGGCGGCTTCCTGCTGCTGCTCGGGCTCGCCGAGGCGCTGCTGTTCGGGCTCCGGCGCTGGCTGGTGGCGCGCCCGCTGTCCGGGGTGGAGGCGGCGATGCGCGCGGCGCTCTACCGCCGGCTGCAGCGGCTTCCGGTCGCCTTCCACGACCGCTGGCCGTCGGGCCAGCTGCTGTCGCGGGGCACCACCGATCTGCAGAAACTGCGCATGTTCCTGACCTTCCCCCTGACGTTCCTGCTGGTCAACGGCGTGACCATCCTGGTGGGCGGGGTGCTTCTGGTGGCCCAGCGCTGGTCGCTGGGGCTGGTGCTGCTGTCGCCGCTGCTGCCCCTGTTGGTGCTGTGCTCGGTCTTCGAGGCGAAGTACGGACGGGCGGCCCGCGTCGTCCAGGACCAGATCGGCGATCTGACCACCGTGGTCGAGGAGTCGGTGCTCGGCATCCGGATCATCAAGGGCTTCGGGCGCCACCGCAGCCAGGCCCGGGCCTTCAAGGAGCTGACCGGCCGGCTGCGCGCCTCCGAACTGCGCAAGGCGCGGCTGCTGGCCTGGATATGGGGGCTGAACACCACCCTCCCGGAGTGCGCGCTCGGCGCCGCGCTGGTGCTCGGCGCGGTCCAGGTGGCCGACGGCGTGCTGTCCGCGGGCACGCTCGTCGCGTTCCTGTCGACGGCGCTGGCACTGCGCTGGCCGGTGGAGTCGATCGGCTTCCTGCTGGCCATGAGCAACGAGGCGGCCACGGCCACCGACCGGTACTTCGAGGTGATGGACGAGCCGGAGGTGCGCGACGCGCCGGTGGCGGACGAGCCGGGGACGCGGGACGCGCCGGTGGCGGACGGGCCGGAGGTGCGCGACGTACCGCCGGCCGGCGGCGAGCGGGCGGGCGGGGACCGGCCCCGGTCGGCCCCCGGCGGTCTGGTCTTCTCCGGGGTGGAGTTCCGCTACCCCGATGCCCCGCCGGACGCCCCGCCCACCCTCCAGGACGTCACCCTGCACATCCGGCCCGGCGAGACGATGGCCCTGGTCGGCGCGACCGGCAGCGGGAAGACCACGCTCACGGCGCTGGTGCCGCGGCTGTACGACCCGACCGCCGGCCGGATCACCCTCGACGGCCGCGATCTGGCGGCGATCGGCCGCGACGAGGTCCGCTCGCTGGTCGCGGTGGCCTTCGAGGAACCCACGCTGTTCTCCGCGACCGCCGCCGAGAACGTCCTCATGGGCGCGGCCGACGCCCAAGAGGGCGATCTGCGCCGGGCGTTGCGGGTGGCGCAGGCCGACGGGTTCGTCGACGCGCTGCCGCAGGGCGGCGCGACCCCGGTCGGCGAGCAGGGCCTGAGCCTGTCCGGCGGGCAGCGGCAGCGGCTGGCGCTGGCCCGCGCGGTGGTCGGCCGGCCCCGCTTCCTGATCCTCGACGATCCGCTCTCCGCCCTCGACGTGCACACCGAGGCCCTGGTGGAGGCGGCACTGCGCCAGGTCCTGGCGACGACCACGGCCCTGGTCGTCGCCCACCGCCCGTCCACGGTCCTGCTCGCCGACCGCGTGGCGCTGCTCTCCGGCGGCCGGATCACCGCCGTCGGCACCCACCACGAACTCCTCCGGGACAACGCCGAATACGCCACCTTGATGTCCGGCGAGGAAGAGGCCGCCCGATGACCACCACCACGACCGGCCGCCCGTCCGACGCCCCCGAGCCCGAGCCCGACCCCGGCGCGGCGCGGCAGCTCCCCGCCGACCCGGACCGCTCCCCGGGGCAGCCGCCGGAGGCCGATGACGCCTTCGAACGGGACCGGCTGCCCGCCCCCCGGAACGCCGCCCGTTCACTGCTCGCCTCCTTACTGGCACCGCACCGCCGGCGCGTCGGTGTGGTCGCCGCATTGCTGCTCCTCCAGCAGGCCGCCGTGCAGGCCGGCCCGCTGCTGGTCGCCTACGCACTGGACCGGGCGGTGCCGGCGCTGCGGGCGGGCGACCGCGGGCCGCTGGTGGCCGTGGCGGTGGCGGCCGTGCTGTGCGCCGCGGCGTCCGGCGGGCTGCAGTGGGGCTTCATCCGGCTCTCCGCCCTGATCAGCCAGGACGTCCTGGTGGACCTGCGGGGCCGGATCTTCCGGCACGGCCAGGCGCTCAGCCTGGACTTCCACGAGCGCTACACCTCCGGCCGGCTGATATCCCGGGCCACCACCGACGTCGAGTCGCTGCGCGAACTCCTCGACGAAGGCATCCAGGAACTGATCACCATCGCCCTGTCGACGGTCTACATCACCGTGACCCTGCTCTTCCTGGACGGGGGTTTCGGCGTGGCCGCGCTCGTCTCCGCCGCCCCGCTGGCGCTCCAGGTGCGCGCGTACCGCCGCCGCTCCCACCGGGTCTACAGCGCCAAGTCGACGGCGATGGCGGGCGTCATCGTGCAGTTCACCGAGACCCTGAACGGCATCCGCCCGGTGCAGGCGTTCCGCCGCGAGCGGCCCAACGACGCGGCGTTCGCCCGGCTCAACCACCGCCACGAGCGGGTCAACGGCGACGCGTTCCTGGAGATGGCGCGCTATGTCGTCCTCTCCCGCCTGGCCGCCAACGTCGCGGTCGCCGCGATCGTCCTGTGGGGCGCCTACCGCGTGGCCACCGGCGGCCTGGCGCTGGGCGTGCTGGCGGCGGCGGTGCTCTATCTGCGCCGGCTCTACGACCCCATCGACCGCCTCGGCATGTTCCTCAACGCCTATGAGAGCGCCGCCGCTTCGCTGCAGAAGATCGCCGGTCTGCTCGCCCAGCGCCCGACGGTCCCGGAACCGCCCTCACCCGCCGGGCTGCCGGCCGTCGCGTCCGGCCGGCCGGGCCGCGAGGTGGCCTTCCGCGAGGTCCGCTTCGCCTACCGGACCGGCGGCGAGGTGCTGCCCCGCTTCGACCTGACCCTCGCGGCGGGTTCGACGGTCGCCGTGGTGGGCGCCACCGGCGCCGGCAAGTCCACCCTCGCCAAGCTGCTGGCCCGCTTCTACGACCCGACCGAGGGCCGGGTCCTGCTCGACGGCGTCGAGCTGCGCGAGCTGTCCACGGCGGAGCTGCGCCGCGCCGTCGTGATGGTCACCCAGGAGGCGTTCCTGTTCTCCGGCACGGTCGCCGACAACATCGCCCTCGGCCGCCCGGACGCCACCCGCGCGGAGATCGAGAGCGCCGCGAAGGCCATCGGCGCCCATGACTTCATCACCGCCCTGCCGGACGGCTACGACACCGACGTGCGCAAGCGGGGCGGCCGGATATCCGCCGGCCAGCGCCAGCTCGTCGGCTTCGCCCGGGCGCTGCTCGCCGACCCGGCCGTGCTGATCCTCGACGAGGCGACCAGTTCCCTGGACATCCCCGGTGAACGCGCGGTCCAGCGCGCCATGGACACCGTCCTGCGGGGCCGTACGGCCGTGGTCATCGCGCACCGCCTGTCCACCGTCGAGATCGCCGACCGGGTCCTGGTCATGGCCGACGGCCGGATCGTCGAGGACGGCCCGCCGGACCGACTCGTCAAGGACCGCGGCCGGTTCGCCGCCCTGCACCAGGCGTGGCGGGACAGCCTGGTCTGAGCGGTCGTGCGGCGAGGCGGACCTCGAGGCCCGTGCGAGGAGTGGCGCTCTCGAGGAGGAGTTCACGGCAGCGCCGCCAGGCATTGCCCCATGGGTGAAGGTCAAGTCGCCAACTACAGTGGGCGGACCGGACGGGGGGCGACATGACGCAGTCGGCGAAGGTGCCGCGCAGTGCCGGGCGCTATCTGTGGTGGCTGGTGGCGAGCCAGCGCGGGCGGGTGGCGGCGGGCGCGACGTACGGGAGCCTGTGGAACGCGGGGCTGATGGTGCCGCCGTACGTGCTCTCCCGGGCGATCGACGAGGGGCTGGCACCGGGGCGGACCGCGGCGCTGGCCGGATGGGTGGCGGTGCTGCTGGCCGTCGGCGGGCTGAACGCCTGGCTGGGCGTGATGCGGCACCGCACCATGACCAGGATCCGGATGGACGCCACGTTCCGCACGGTCCGGGCGGTGATGGCGCACACCCTGCGGCTGGGCGCGGCGCTGCCCCGGCAGGTGACGGCCGGGGAGGTCGTCACCATCGGGATCGGCGACGTCGCGGTGATCAGCCAGACCCTGACCATGACCGGGCCGGGCGTCGGCGGGGTGCTGGCGTACGGGGTCGTCGCCGTGCTGCTGCTGTCCGTCTCGCCGCTGCTCGCCGCGGTGGTGCTGCTGGGCGTACCGCTGCTGGCGGTGGCGGTCGGGCCGCTGCTGGGCCGGCTGCAGGGCGCGGAGTCCCACTACCGCGAGCGGCAGAGCGGGCTGGCGGCCCAACTGGGCGATCTGGTCGACGGGTTGCGGGTGCTCGGTGGTCTGGGCGGCAAGGAGGTGTTCGCCGGCCGCTACCGGCGCGCGTCGCAGGAGCTGCGCCGCGAGGGCTACCGGGTCGGGGCGGTGACGAGCTGGATCCAGGCGCTCGGGGTGGGCCTGCCGACCCTGTTCCTGGCCGCCGTCACCTGGCTCGCGGCCCGGATGGCGGCCCAAGGCGACCTCACCACGGGCGAGTTGGTGGCGGTCTACGGCTATACGGCGGCCCTGGTGGTCCCGGTGTCGTTCTTCATCGAGGGCGGCCACGACCTCACCCGCGGCCTGGTCGCCGCCCGCCGGGTCGTACGGTTCCTGCACCTGCCGGCGGACGCGGCGGATCCCCAAGACGCCAACGACGCCACCGACGCCACCGACGCCACGGCGGACGGCGGCACGGTCACGGCCGGACCCGAGCGGGTGGCCGTGCTGCGCGATCCGGAGTCGGGCGTCGAGGTGGTGCCCGGGCTGCTGACCGCGCTGGTCGCCGCCCGGCCGGCCGAGTCGGCGGCGGTGGTCGACCGCCTGGGCCGGTTCGCCGACTCCGCGGCGGCCTGGGGCGCGGTCCGGCTGGACGAGATCCCGCTGTCCCGGGTCCGCGAACGCATCCTGGTCGCGGACAACGAGGCGGACCTGTTCGCCGGCACCCTGCGCGAGGTGGTGAGCGGACGCCGGGACCGTACCGACGCGGCGATCGGCCGGGCGCTGCGCACGGCCCTGGCCGAGGACATCGTCCGGGCCCTGCCGGACGGGCTGGACTCGCCGGTCGCGGCGCAGGGCCGGAACCTCTCCGGCGGCCAGCGGCAGCGGCTGCGCCTGGTGCGGGCGCTGCTGGCCGACCCGGAGGTGCTGCTCGCGGTCGAGCCGACCTCGGCCGTGGACGCCCATACCGAGGCGGCGATCGCGGCCCGGCTGCACACCGCCCGCGCGGGCCGTACGACGGTCGTCACCACCGCCTCCCCGCTGCTGCTCGACCACGCCGACGTGGTGTGCTTCCTCGTCGACGGCAAGGTCGCCGCGGCCGGCCGCCACCGCCAACTCCTCGACGACGTACCGGAGTACCGCCGCCTGGTCTCCCGCGACCAGGACGAGGACGAGGACGAGAGCGACCGCGAGGACGGGCACGAGGAAGCAGGCGAGGACGACCGGGCCGGAGGAGCCACGTCATGACGTCACCGGCGGCACCGACCGCACCACCCACCGCCCACGCGCTCCCCGTCGCCGATCCGCCCGCGACCCGGCGGGCCGCGCTGGGGCTGGTGCGCCGGGACGGCCGGGCGTTCGCGCTGATGCTGGTGCTGAACGCGCTGGCGGCCGGCGCCGGGCTGGCCGGTCCGTGGCTGCTGGGCCGGATCGTGGACACGGTCCGGGACGGCGGTGGGGTGGCCGCGGTGGACCGGCTGGCGCTGGTCATCCTGGTGTGCGCGGTGGCCCAGCTGCTGCTGGCCCGGCAGGCCCGGTACGTCGGCCATCGCTTCGGGGAACGGGCCGCGGCGCGGATCCGCGAGAGGTACGTCGACCGGGCGCTGGCGCTGCCCGCCGCGGTCGTGGAGCGCGCCGGGACCGGTGATCTGACGGCCCGCGGCACGACGGACGTCACCTCGGTCGGGCGGACGCTGCGGGACGCCGCGCCGGAGGTCTCGGTCGCGGCCGTGCAGGCACTGTTCCTGCTCGGTGCCGTGGTGGTGGCCGGTCCGCTGCTCGGGCTGTGCGCGCTGGGGCTGCTCGGCGGACTGCTGGCGGTCCGCTGGTATCTGCGCCGGGCGCACCGGGCGTATCTCGCGGAGGGCGCGGCGACCTCGGAACTGGCCGAGCTGCTGGCCGCCACCGCCACGGGTGCCCGGACGGTGGAGGCGCTGGGCCTGCAGGAGCGCCGGTGGGCGGCGGGCGAGCGGGCGATCGCGGAGTGCCGCCGCACGCGGCTGCGGACGCTGTTCCTGCGCAGTGTGCTGCTGCCCGCGGTGGACGTCGCCCACGTCCTGCCGGTGGCCGGTGTGCTGCTGGCCGGCGGGGCCCTGATGGGCTCGGGTGGGGTCAGTCTGGGCGCGGTCCTCGCCGCGGCGCTGTATCTGCGGCAGCTGTCCGAGCCGCTGGACACGATCCTGCTGTGGATGGAGCAACTGCAGAGCAGCGGCGCCGCGTTCGCCCGTGTCGAGGGGCTGGGCACGGTCCCGCGCGACAGGGAGGCGGCCGCCGGCGCCGGACCGGTGCCGGCCGGTGACCGGGTCGAGGTCCGTGCCGTCCACTACGCCTACCCCACCGGCGGTGACGGGCCGGCCGGGGAGGAGGCGGACCGGGGCGCCGGCGACGTCCTGCACGGCGTCACCCTCACCGTCCGCCCCGGTGAGCGGCTGGCGCTGGTGGGTCCCTCCGGGGCCGGGAAGTCCACGCTGGGGCGGCTGCTGGCCGGCATCGAGGCGCCGCGCCGCGGGTCGGTGACGGTCGGCGGGGTGCCGGTCGCCGGGCTGGATCCGGAGGTGCTGCGGCGACACGTGGTCCTGGTCACCCAGGAGCACCACGTCTTCCTGGGCAGCGTCCGCGACAACCTCCGGCTGGCCGCGCCCGGTGCCGGGGACGGCGAACTGCGGGCGGCGCTGGCGGCCGTCGGGGCCGACTGGGCCGGGGAGCTGCCGGCCGGTCTGGACACCGAGCTGGGCCCGGGCGGCCACCGCCTCGACGGCGCCCGGTCCCAGCAACTCGCCCTGGCCCGCGTGGTGTTGGCCGATCCGCACACGGTGATCCTGGACGAGGCGACGGCGCTGCTCGATCCGCGTACCGCGCGGCACACCGAGCGGGCGCTGGCCGCGGTCCTCGCCGGCCGTACGGTCATCGCCGTCGCGCACCGGCTGCACACCGCGCACGACGCGGACCGGGTCGCCGTCATGGAGGCCGGCCGGCTGGCCGAACTCGGCACCCATGACGAGCTGGTGGCGAACGGCGGTGCGTACGCGGCGCTCTGGCGGTCCTGGCACGGGGAACGGCCGTGACGGGGATCACCTCACGTCCGGATTCCGGACGTCGATTTCGCGCAACGGACGTTTTCCGGCCAATTACTTGAACGGACCCTGACAACCAGCCATCCACGGTGGGACTCTTCCCCGCAGCCGCCGCACGGTCCCCACAGCACCACGCCCTGCGGCAGCCGGCTTCCCCTGCACCACCCGTTCCACCAGTACGTCGCACCTCTCGCGTACGTCTCCCCCCACACGCTCCAAGTGTTCTGCCTCGATCTGCCCGGACGGCCGCTGGGCCGCCCGGTCCCCCTCGGCCGCGCCGTCACGTAGCGGCCACCGCAGAAGGAGTCAGTGTGAGACGCACCCCCCATGGACGCGCCGTCGCGACCGGCGCACTGGTCGCCGTCACCGCGATGCTGGCCGTCGGAGTCCAGGCCGGCACCGGCACGGCGGCCGCCCCGCGGCCCGGCACCGCGCACGCCGTACCCGATCCCGGCGCACTGCCGGCCAAGCTGTCCCCGTCCCAGCGTGCGGAGCTGATACGGGCGGCCGGCGCCACCACCGCGCAGACGGCCCGCGAGCTCAAGCTCGGCGCCAAGGAGAAGCTGGTCGTCAAGGACGTCTCGAAGGACGCCAACGGCACGGTCCACACCCGCTACGAGCGCACCTACGCCGGACTGCCGGTGCTCGGCGGCGACCTCGTCGTGCACGAGAGCAAGGCCGGCACGCTCAAGGGCGTCACCAAGGCCGTCGCCTCGCAGCTGAAGGTCGCGAGCACCACCGCCAAGGTGGCCCCGGCCACCGCCGCGGCGAAGGCGGTCAAGTCGGCGCAGTCGCTGGGCTCGAAGAAGACCGCCCCCACGAAGGCGCCCCGCAAGGTGATCTGGGTCGCCGACGGCAAGCCGCGGCTGGCCTACGAGACCGTGGTCGGCGGGCTGCAGGACGACGGCACGCCCAACCAGCTGCACGTCATCACCGACGCCACCACCGGCGCCGAGATCTACCGCTACCAGGGCATCGAGACCGGTGTCGGCAACAGCGAGTACAGCGGCAAGGTCACCATCGGCACGTCGGGATCGGCGCCGAACTTCTCGATGACCGACGCCACCCGCGGCAACCACAAGACCTACGACCTCAAGCACGGGTCGTCCGGCACCGGTTCGCTGTTCACCGACGCGGACGACACCTGGGGCGACGGTACGCCGCAGAACGCCCAGACCGCGGGCGTGGACGCCGCCTACGGCGCCCAGGAGACCTGGGACTACTACAAGAACGTGCACGGCCGCAGCGGCATCAAGGGCGACGGCGTGGGTGCCTACTCCCGCGTCCACTACGGCAACAGCTACGTCAACGCGTTCTGGGACGACGGCTGCTTCTGCATGACGTACGGCGACGGCAGCGGCAACGCGGCCCCGCTGACCGCCCTCGACGTGGCCGGTCACGAGATGTCGCACGGCGTCACCTCGAACACCGCGGGCCTCAACTACAGCGGCGAGTCCGGCGGTCTCAATGAGGCCACCTCGGACATCTTCGGCACGGCCGTGGAGTTCTACGCCAACAACCCGTCCGACCCCGGTGACTACCTCATCGGCGAGAAGATCGACATCAACGGCGACGGCACCCCGCTGCGCTACATGGACAAGCCCAGCAAGGACGGCGCCTCCGCGGACTACTGGTCGAGCGGTGTCGGCAACAAGGACGTGCACTACTCGTCCGGCGTCGCCAACCACTTCTTCTACCTGCTGTCCGAGGGCAGCGGCCCGAAGGACATCGGCGGCGTCCACTACGACAGCCCGACCTTCGACAACCTGCCGGTGCCGGGCATCGGCCGGGCCAACGCCGAGAAGGTGTGGTTCAAGGCGCTCAGCCAGTACATGACCGCCACCACCAACTACGCCGACGCCCGCACCGCCACCCTGAAGGCGGCAGCGGACCTGTTCGGCCAGGGCAGCGCGTCGTACAACACGGTCGCCAACACCTGGGCGGCGGTCAACGTCGGCTCCCGCGTCCCGGACGGCGGCGGGGTCACCGTCACCAACCCGGGCAACCAGACCAGCACCGTGGGCCAGGCCGCGAGCCTGCAGATCAAGGCCACCAGCGGCACCGCGGGCGCGCTGTCGTACACGGCGAGCGGGCTGCCCGCCGGGCTGTCGATCAACGCGAGCACCGGTCTGATCTCCGGGACGCCGACCACGGCCGGCACGTCCAACGTGACGGTGACGGTCACCGACTCCGCGAAGAAGACCGGAACCACCTCCTTCACCTGGACGGTCAACGCGACCGGCGGCGGCAGCGTCTTCGAGAACTCCGACGACGTGCAGATCCCGGACGCGGGCGCGGCGGTCACCTCGCCGATCAACGTCAGCCGCAGCGGCAACGCCTCCAGCACGCTGAAGGTCGGCGTGGACATCGTCCACACCTACCGCGGTGACCTGGTCATCGACCTGATCGCCCCGGACGGCACGGCCTACCGGCTGAAGAACTCCAACCCGTACGACTCGGCGGCGAACGTGAACACCACGTACACCGTCAACGCCTCCTCGAAGGCGGCGAGCGGCACCTGGAAGCTGCGCGTCCAGGACGTCTACTCGCAGGACTCCGGTTACATCAACGGCTGGAAGCTGACGTTCTGATCCGGCGTCGGCACTCAGCTGTCACCTCGATGTGACATAGCCGGGCCGGTCGTCGGAAGGATCGGCAACTGACCTGGTGAGCACGGCACTTGGGCGTCGTCCCCGGAATTCCGGGGGCGGCGCCCTCCTCCGTTATGCGAACACCGATCACCTCTGTACGGACGATTTTCGGCCAACCTGTGAACAGGCTCCTGACATGCACGCGTTCAGCTGGCAGTCTTCCCGACGCGAGTCACACCCGCATCGCTTTGCACCCCCACCACTTGGCAAAGTTGAAGGAGCACGCGTGGCCCCCCACATATCCCGCAAGACCCGTATCACCGGTGGCGCCCTTGCGGCCGCCGCCCTGCTGGCAGCGGGCATCACCGTCGGAACGGCCGGCGCCTCGCCGGCACCGGCCCCCCACAAGGACGGTTCCCCCCTCCAGCTCAGCGCCTCGCACCGCGCGGAACTGCTGCGCGACGCGGACGGCACCAAGGCGCAGACCGCGAAGGCGCTCGGCCTCGGCGGCCAGGAGAAGCTGGTCGTCAAGGACGTCATCAAGGACGCCGACGGCACCACGCACACCCGCTACGACCGCACCTTCGCCGGGCTTCCGGTGCTGGGCGGCGACCTGGTCGTGCACACCGCCAAGGGCGGCGCCATCAAGTCGACCACCAAGTCGACGCAGAAGAGCATCAAGGTGGCCTCCACCACCGCGAAGATCGCCCCGCAGGCCGCCGCGAAGTCGGCCCGGGGCACCGCGGTGAAGTCGCTCGCCGCCAACCAGGCCGCGACCCCGCAGACCCCGAAGAAGGTCGTCTGGGCCGCCTCCGGCACGCCGGTCCTGGCCTACGACACCGTCGTCAAGGGCGTCCAGAAGGACGGCACCCCCAGCCGGCTGCACGTCATCACCGACGCCAACACCGGCAAGAAGCTGTTCCAGTACGACGAGATCCACACCGGCAAGGGCGAGAGCGAGTACAGCGGCAGCGTCGAGCTGGGCACCAAGAAGGAAGGCAGCGGCTTCACGCTGACCGACGACGGGCGCGGTGGCCACAAGACCACCAACCTGGGGAACAGCGAGTCCGGTGACGGCAAGGCCTTCACGGACGACGACGACGCCTGGGGCACCGGCAAGCCCGACGACCCGCAGACCGCGGCCGTCGACGCCCACTACGGCGCGGCCGAGACCTGGGACTACTACAAGAACGTGCACGGCCGCAGCGGCATCAAGGGCGACGGCAAGGGCGCCTCGTCCCGCGTCCACTACGGCAACAGCTACGTCAACGCCTTCTGGGACGACAGCTGCTTCTGCATGACGTACGGCGACGGCGAGGGCAACAAGAAGCCGCTCACCGCCATCGACGTCGCGGCGCACGAGATGTCGCACGGTGTCACCTCCGCCACCGCCAACCTCACCTACAGCGGCGAGTCCGGCGGCCTCAACGAGGGCACCTCCGACATCTTCGGGACCTCGGTCGAGTTCTACGCCAAGAACGACAAGGACCCGGGCGACTACCTCATCGGCGAGAAGATCGACATCAACGGTGACGGCAAGCCGCTGCGCTACATGGACAAGCCGTCCAAGGACGGTCAGTCGCAGGACAACTGGGACTCCAACACCGGCAACCTCGACCCGCACTACTCGTCGGGCGTCGCCAACCACTTCTTCTACCTGCTGTCCGAGGGCAGCGGCCCGAAGGAGATCGGTGGCGTCAAGTACGACAGCCCGACGGCGGACGGCTCCAAGGTCACCGGCATCGGCCGGGACAAGGCCGAGAAGATCTGGTTCAAGGCCCTGACCGAGTACATGACCTCGAACACCGACTACAAGGCGGCCCGCGAGGCCACCGTCAAGGCCGCGACCGACCTCTACGGCAAGGACAGCGCCGAGGTCAAGGGCGTCGAGTCGGCCTGGACCGGCGTCGCCGTCAAGTGACACAACCGGCCGATGCCAACTGATCGGCCCGGGGTAACGTGACCCCGAAACGGGCGGTGTCCGGAGACCTTCCGGACACCGCCTTCGCGCGTCACGGCGCGGTCGGCGCGCGCAACGGGGCGGAACGGGGGTCCGGATGGGCGAAACGATCAGGGTGCTGCTGGCCGACGACGAGGCCGTACTGCGGGCCGGGGTGCGCGCGATCCTCGCCACCGAACCCGGCATCGAGGTGGTCGCGGAGGCCGGCGACGGCCGCGCGGCGGTCGACCTCGCACTGCGGCACCGCCCCGACGTCTGCCTCCTCGACATCCGCATGCCGCGCCTGGACGGCCTGGCCGCGGCCGCCGAACTCGCCACCGCTCTCCCCCGGACCGCGGTGGTCATGCTGACCACCTTCTCCGAGGACGACCACATCGCCGGCGCGCTCGGCGCGGGCGCCGCCGGCTTCCTGCTCAAGACCGGTGATCCGCGGGAGCTGATCGCCGGGGTCCGGGCCGTCGCGGAGGGCGGCGCCTGCCTCGCCCCGTCCGTCGCCCGGCGGGTCATCTCCCGTCTCGGAGAAGGGCAGTTGGGCCGGGGTGCGGCCGCCCGGACGCGGATCGCCGGACTGACCCCGCGCGAGCGCGAGGTGCTCGGTCTGGTCGGCGCCGGGCTGTCCAACGCGGAGATCGCCCGGCGGCTGTTCCTGGTCGAGGGCACCGTCAAGGCGTACGTCAGCGCGGTCCTCGCCCGGCTGGGCCTCAAGAACCGCGTCCAGGCCGCGATCCTCGCCTACGAGGCCGGTCTGGTCCCCGCCCCGTGAGGCGCCCGCCGTCCCCGGCCGCACTGCGGTCCTGGGCGCGGCGCGCGGACGCGGGACGGCTGCGCGCCCGGCTCCCCGGCCTGGCGCTGTGGCTGCTGCTGTGCGTCCCGCCGCTCTGCACCCTCGACGACCCCTCGGGGCCCCGGCGGTGGGCGACCCTGGCCGGCTTTCCGCTGCTCGCGCTGGCCGTACTCGTCCGCCGGCGGGCGCCGTTGGTGGCGGTCGCGGTGCCGGTCGTGCCGAGTCTGGTGCTGTCGGTGCAGCTCTTCACCGGTGCGTACGCCCTGGCGCTGGCCGTGCTCGGCTATCTCGCCGGGGTCCGGCCGGCCCGGGCCCGGCCCGCACTGTGGTTCTTCACCGGTCTCGCGCTGGCCGGCGTTCCGGTGTGCGCGCTGGTCGCCCGCACCCTGTGGCCGTGGTTCACCTTCCTGCTGGCACTGCTGCTGAACGTGGTGCTGCCCTGGCTGCTGGGCCGCTACCGCCGCCAGTACGGCGAACTCGTCCGCACCGGCTGGCGGCTGGCCGACCGGATGGAGCGCGAGCAGCAGGCGGTCGCCGACCGCACCCGGCTGCGCGAACGGGCCCGGATCGCCGGCGACATGCACGACTCGCTCGGCCACGAGCTGGCGCTGATCGCGCTGCGGGCCGGCGCGCTGGAGCTGGACCCGGGGCTGGACGCGGACCGCCGGGCGGCGGCCGGTGAGCTGCGGGCGGCGGCCGGTGCGGCGGCCGAGCGACTGCGGGAGATCATCGGCGTGCTGCGGACGGACAACAAGGGCGCGCCGCGGCGGCCCGCGGACGGGAGCGTGGCGGGGCTGGTGGCGCGTGCCCGGGCGTCCGGGATGACGGTGACGCTGGAGCAGCCGGGCGGGGACGCGGCCGGTCTGCCCGGCATGACCGGCCCCGCCGTGCACCGGCTCGTCCAGGAGGCACTCACCAACGCCGCCAAGCACGCCCCGGGCGCGGCCGTCCGGGTGCGGATCGAGCGGGCGGAGGGGCAGCTTCGGGTCACCGTCACCAACGCCGCGCCGCCGCCCGGCCCCGCCCCGGCGGCGGTCTCCGGCGGCAGCGGACTGGTCGGCCTGGACGAGCGGGTACGGCTGGCCGGCGGCGCCCTGCACACCGGCCCGGCCCCCGACGGCGGATTCACGGTCACCGCCCACCTCCCCCTCGCCGGCGGCCCGCTCACCGGCTCCGACGCAGCACCCCAACCAACCGCCGCCGCACGGGAGTTGGACCGGGCGCGGCGCCAGGTGCGGCGGCGGCTGCGCCAGACGGTGGCCGTCCCGCTCGCGGTGACCGCCGCACTGCTGGTGCTGATGGGCGCCTTCGCCCTGGTCAGCACCGACTGGACGGTCCTGGACCGGGCGCACTACGACCGGCTGCGCCCGGGAATGCCGCGCACGCAGGTGGCCGGCCTGGTGCCGTTCTTCCGGCTGGACGAGCCCCCGGCCGGCACCCCCGCACCGCCCCGCGGCTGGTCCTGCGCGTACTACGGCGTCGACGCCGACACCGACGCGGCCTACGAGCTGTGCTTCGCCGACGGCCGTCTGGTCAGGAAGGCCGTCGTCCACCGCCGGGACCGCTGACGCCCGGTGCCCCCACCGCTCCCCCATCCGGGTGGCCCGCGCGACGGCCACACCACATACGGAGCCCCAACTGCCCTGAGAATCACAGAAGTTGAGTTCCGACCCCACGCACCTCCCTACCCGCGCGTTTCCCGATATGGCCGATTCCACCCCCTCATGCGCTCTTGTACGAGATCCCTCCTGGAGAGAGGCTGCGGTGTGGCGCCGACCGGCCGCGGCGCGGCACCGGTACTTCCGCACACCGCAACTCCGCTGTGATCACACCTGAGTTGAGGAGGCGAACGCCGATCGTGTCCGCCCAGCCCCGCAGCCTTCCGCACCGAGGTGGCCGTGTGTCCGCGAGGTCGCACCGGGCCGCCGGTTACGTACCAGTAGTTCACATTCCGCCGGAGTTCATGTCCTCCGGTCGAGGGAAGGCTCATCGAGTACACCCCGGTCGGCCGTGTTCTCCGCCAGCCGGGTGAAGCGGACAGGAGCCCCCATGCCCGCACCCGGTCCCCCTCCCGTGGAGCGGATACAAAGGACAAAACCCCGCAAAGCATCACAAGCCCCAGGTGAGCCCATGATCGGTCGCATCCCTGTTCTGGACATCCGCCCGCAGATCGATTGCGGCCGCCGCCCGGCGAAGGCCGTGGTGGGCGAGACCTTCGAGGTCTCGGCCACGGTCTTCCGCGAAGGCCATGACGCGGTCGCGGCCAATGTGGTGCTGCGCAATCCCGCCGGCCGCTGCGGACCCTGGACACCGATGCAGGAACGGGCGCCCGGCACCGACCGCTGGAGCGCCGAGGTCACCCCGGACGTCGAGGGCCGCTGGACCTTCACCGTCGAGGCCTGGTCGGATCCGCTGGCCACCTGGCGCAAGCACGCCGCGGTCAAGATCCCGGCGGGCATCGACACCGAGCTGGTCCTCGCCGAGGGCGCCGAGCTGCACGAGCGGGCGGCCGCCGACGTCCCCAAGAGCGACGGCCGGGAGGCGGTGCTGGCCGCCGTGGACGCCCTGCGCGACCCGAAACTGCCCGCCGCCACCCGGCTCGCCGCCGCGCTCGCCCCGCAGGTCATCGAGGCCCTGGGCCGCCACCCGCTGCGCGAACTGCTCACCGTCTCGCGCCCGATGCCGCTGGTCGTCGAGCGCCGCCGGGCCCTGTACGGCTCGTGGTACGAACTCTTCCCGCGCTCCGAGGGCGCGGTGGTCACCCCGAACGGCACGGCCGTCAGCGGCACCCTGCGCACCGCCGCCGAACGCCTGCCGGCCGTGGCCGCCATGGGCTTCGACGTCGTCTACCTCCCGCCCGTCCACCCCATCGGGACCTCCTTCCGCAAGGGCCCCAACAACGCCCTGTCGGCCGGCCCGGACGACGTCGGCTCCCCCTGGGCGATCGGCTCGGCGGCCGGCGGGCACGACGCGCTCCACCCCGACCTGGGCACCTTCGAGGACTTCGAGCACTTCGTGCGCACCGCCCGTGACCTGCGGATGGAGGTCGCCCTGGACTTCGCGCTGCAGTGCTCTCCGGACCACCCGTGGGTCACCCTGCACCCGCAGTGGTTCCACCACCGCTCCGACGGCTCGATCGCGTACGCCGAGAACCCGCCGAAGAAGTATCAGGACATCTATCCGCTCGCCTTCGACGCCGACTTCCGCGGCCTGGTCCGCGAGACCGAACGGCTGCTGCGCTTCTGGATGGGCAAGGGCGTACGGATCTTCCGGGTGGACAATCCGCACACCAAACCGGTGGCCTTCTGGGAGAAGGTCATCGGCGACATCAACCGCACCGATCCGGACGTGCTCTTCCTCGCCGAGGCGTTCACCCGCCCGGCCATGGTGCACACCCTGGCGCAGATCGGCTTCCAGCAGTCGTACACGTACTTCACCTGGCGCAACACCAAGCAGGAGCTGACCGAGTACCTCACCGAGCTGTCCGGCGGATCCGCCGCCTACCTGCGGCCCAACTTCTTCGTCAACACCCCGGACATCCTGCACGCCTACCTCCAGGAGGGCGGCCGCCCCGCCTTCGAGATCCGCGCCGTACTGGCCGCCACCCTGTCCCCCACCTGGGGCGTGTACGCCGGATACGAGCTCTGCGAGTCGACCCCGGTACGCCCCGGCAGCGAGGAGTACCTCGACTCGGAGAAGTACCAACTCAGGCCGCGCGAGTGGGACGCGGCGGCGAAGCAGGGGCGTACCATCGCCCCGCTGATCACCGCCCTCAACCGCATCCGCCGCCGGCACCCTGCCCTGCAGCAGCTCCGCAATCTGCACTTCCACCCCGTGGACAACGACGCCGTGCTCGCGTTCTCCAAGCGCGCGGGACACGGCGACGGGACCGACACGGTGCTCACGGTGGTCAACCTCGACCCGCACCACACCCACGAGGCGACGGTGTCGTTGGACATGCCGGAACTCGGCCTCGGCCGGCACGAGTCCTTTCCGGTGCGCGACGAGCTCACCGGCGATACCTACCACTGGGGCAGGGACAACTATGTGCGCCTGGAGCCGGGCCGCTCGCTCGCGCCCGCCCATGTGCTGTCGCTGCGACCGTCCTCACCGATCGGAGGGTCACCCAATTGATCGTCAATGAGCCTGTCCCCGACACGTTCGAGGACACCCCGGCGAAGGACCGCGATCCCGACTGGTTCAAACGGGCCGTCTTCTACGAAGTCCTGGTGCGCTCGTTCCAGGACAGCAACGGCGACGGCATCGGTGACCTCAAGGGCCTCACCGCGAAACTCGACTACCTGCAGTGGCTGGGCGTGGACTGCCTCTGGCTGCCCCCGTTCTTCAAATCGCCGCTGCGGGACGGCGGTTACGACGTCGCCGACTACACCGCGGTGCTCCCCGAATTCGGTGATCTGGCGGACTTCGTGGAATTCGTCGACGCCGCACACCACCGCGGCATGCGGGTCATCATCGACATGGTGATGAACCACACCAGCGACCAGCACCCGTGGTTCCAGGAGTCGCGCAGCGACCCGAACGGCCCGTACGGCGACTATTACGTCTGGGCGGACGACGACAAGCAGTACGGCGACGCCCGGATCATCTTCGTCGACACCGAGGCCTCCAACTGGACCTTCGATCCGGTCCGCAAGCAGTACTACTGGCACCGTTTCTTCTCCCACCAGCCGGACCTCAACTACGAGAACCCGGCGGTCCAGGAGGAGATGATCTCCGCACTGCGGTTCTGGCTGGACCTGGGCATCGACGGCTTCCGGCTCGACGCGGTGCCGTACCTCTACGCCGAGGAGGGCACCAACTGCGAGAACCTGCCCGCCTCGCACGCCTTCCTCAAGCGGGTCCGGGCCGAGATCGACAAGCAGTACCCGGACACCGTGCTGCTGGCCGAGGCCAATCAGTGGCCGGAGGACGTCGTCGACTACTTCGGTGACTACGGGGTCGGCGGCGACGAATGCCACATGGCGTTCCATTTCCCGGTCATGCCGCGCATCTTCATGGCGGTGCGCCGCGAATCGCGCTATCCGGTCTCGGAAATCCTCGCCAAGACCCCGGCGATCCCGTCCGGCTGCCAGTGGGGCATCTTCCTGCGCAACCACGACGAGCTGACCCTCGAAATGGTCACGGACGAAGAGCGGGACTACATGTACGCGGAGTACGCCAAGGACCCGCGGATGCGGGCCAACATCGGCATCCGCCGCCGGCTGGCCCCGCTGCTCGACAACGACCGCAACCAGATCGAGCTGTTCACCGCCCTGCTGCTGTCGCTGCCCGGTTCGCCGATCCTCTACTACGGCGACGAGATCGGCATGGGCGACAACATCTGGCTCGGCGACCGGGACGCGGTGCGCACCCCGATGCAGTGGACCCCGGACCGCAACGCCGGATTCTCCTCCTGCGACCCGGGCCGGCTGTTCCTGCCGACCATCATGGACCCGGTCTACGGCTACCAGGTCACCAACGTCGAGGCCGCGATGAGTTCGCCGTCCTCGCTGCTGCACTGGACCCGCCGGATGATCGAGATCCGCAAGCAGAACCCGGCGTTCGGCCTCGGCAGCTACACCGAGCTGTCCTCCACCAACCCGGCGGTGCTGGCCTTCCTGCGGGCCTCGCCGGGCACCGGCGGCGCGGACGACGACCTGGTGCTGTGCGTCCACAACTTCTCCCGCTTCGCCCAGCCGACCGAGCTGGACCTGCGGGCGTTCAGCGGCCGCCATCCGGTGGAACTCATCGGCGGCGTCCGCTTCCCGGCCATCGGGGAACTGCCGTACCTGCTCACCCTCGCGGGCCACGGCTTCTACTGGTTCCGGCTGCGCAGAAACGCCACCTAGTGCCCCGGCCCTGACCGGGCACGGGCACCGAGCACCCCGCCCGTACGCGGCCGCATCCCGCGTACGGGCGTTTTTTGACCTTTCGCTCGGGCAGTCTCCTTACTACCGCACGGGCCGGGTGAGCCCTCGGTGGTCCCCGGTTCGAGGGGGACCACCGCGCAGCGGACACGCGCACCGGCACGACCGCTGCCGCGATCCCGACACCCCCGCCGGGAGGATCTTCACACCCTCCGTCCGGGGGTACCGCCACCGCGCCACCGCACAGTGAAGGCCGTATTCCGGGACACTTTGCCCTACCTGTCGTGTGCCCGGGGAAAGGACGCGACGCCATGTCGGACACCGCCCCGACCCGTGCCACCCGTAACACCCCTGACCACCGTCCGCTCGTCACCGCCCCCGATCTGCTCTCCTCGCTGGCGCCGCTGCTCGCCGAATGGGTGCCCCGCCAGCGCTGGTTCGCCGGCAAGGGGCGGCTGCTCACCGGCTTCACCCTGCTGTCCGCCACCGAGCTGCTGCCGTGCACCGGCGACGGCACCTCGCCCGGCCTGCTGCAGCTGCTGGTCCGGGCCCAGCAGAGCTCCCCGCCGAGCCGCACACCGGCCGGCGGGGACCGCTACCAGCTGCTGCTCGGGGTGCATCCGGCGCCGCCGCCCCAGCTGGCACGGGCGGTGATCGGCCGGCCCGGCGGCGGCCCGCTGCGCGGCCGGGTGGTCTACGACGCGCTGCTGGACAACCGGCTCTGCGGGCTGCTGCTGGAACGGCTGCGGGTCCCCGGGCGGCTCGGGGCCCTGCGCTTCTGCCGCGAACCCGACGCGGACATCCCCTCCGGACTACCGGCCCGGCCGATCGCCGTCGAGCAGTCCAACTCCTCGATCGTGTACGGGGATTCGTTCATCCTGAAGGTCTTCCGGCGGATCGAGCCGGGCATCAACCCCGATCTGGAACTGCCCCGGGCACTGGCGGACGCCAAGTGCGCCCGGGTCCCGGCGCCCGCCGCGTGGTTCGAGTCGGCGGTCGCCGCGGAGAACGGCGAGGCGACCACGCTGGGCGTGCTCCAGCCGTTCCTGCCGGGCTCGGCGGACGGCTGGCAGCTGGCGCTCAACGCGCTGGCCGTCCGCGCCGACTTCACCGGTTCGGCCCGGGCGCTCGGGCACGCCACCGCCGAGGTGCACACCGCGCTGGCCCAGACACTGCCGACCACCGAGCTGCGCCGCCCGCAGCTCGACGTGATCGCGGCGCAGATGATCGAGCGGCTGGAGGCCACCGCCCGGGCCGTACCCGTGCTCCAGCCCTACCGCGCGCGGCTGCGCACCGCCTTCGACGCGCTGGCCGCCGTCGGGCACGACGGCCGCAGCTGGGCCGCCCAGCGCATCCACGGCGACCTGCACCTGGGCCAGACGCTGCGCTCCGCCGACGAGGGCCGCTGGTCGCTGATCGACTTCGAGGGCGAACCGGCCCGTCCGCTGGCCGAGCGCCGCAAGCTGCAGCCCGCGGTGCGGGACGTCGCGGCCATGCTGCGGTCCTTCGACTACGCGGCGCGCAGCGGGCCGGCCGGCGCGGACCCCTGGGCGCTGGAGTGGGCCCGGCGCACCCGGGCCGCGTACTGCCTGGGCTACGCCGAGGCCGGCGGGCTCGATCCGCGTTCCGCGCCCGAGCTGATGCGGGCCTACGAGACCGACAAGGCGGTCTACGAGGTGCTCTACGAGGCCCGGCACCGGCCCGACTGGCTGTCCGTCCCGATGGCCGCGGTCCGGCGGCTGGCGGCGGGCGGCGAACCGGCCGTGGGCGTGGACGGGACCGGCCCGCCCTGACCCGCCCGCCCCGAGCCGACGACGCGCCCCCGCCCCGCCCGCCGACGCCCCACGCACCGCCGACGCACCGCCCCCGAGGAGGCCCCGCCCGTGACCGCCGCCCCACCGCCGTCCCGCCCCACCCCTCCCGACCCCGCGTCCCCACCGGACAGGGCCGCCGAGAGCGCGACCGGGGCCGCCGCCCCCGGCCCCGGGACCGCGGCCCCCGGCAGCCGCGGCGCCCCGGCGTCCGGCACCCGTCCGCCCGCGCCCCGGGAGGCGGCCGCCGCACCCGGCGACCGGCCGGCCCGGGCGGCCGCCGCCGCGGCCGGTGCGGCACGGCCCGGCACCGGCGGCCGCGGAGTACGGGCCGCCACCCCGCTGTCGGACGAGGACCGCGGCCGGCTGCTGGCCGGCGCGCACCACGACCCGCACGCGCTGCTCGGCGCCCACCCCGTGCGCGGCGGGCTGCTCATCCGTACGCTGCGGCCGTTCGCGAGCGGTGTCACCGTCCTGGCGGACGGGCTGCGCGCCGAACTGCACTCCGAGGGCGACGGGCTGTTCGCCGGTGTGCTGCCGCTGCGCACCGTCCCGGAGTACCGGCTGCTGGTCGACTACGGCGAGAGCACCGCGACCGTGCACGACCCGTACCGCTTCCTGCCCACGCTGGGCGAACTCGACCTGCACCTGTTCGGCGAGGGCCGGCACGAGCAGCTCTGGCGGGCGCTGGGCGCCCACGTCATGGACCACCAGGGCGTGACCGGCACCCGCTGCACCGTCTGGGCGCCCAACGCGCAGGGCGTCCGCGTCGTCGGCAACTTCAACTACTGGGACGGCACCGGCCATCCGATGCGGTCGCTGGGTTCCTCCGGTGTCTGGGAGCTGTTCCTGCCGGACCTCGGCGAGGGCGAGCTGTACAAGTTCGAGATCACCCGGCCGGACGGCTCGCGGACGGTGCGCGCCGACCCGATGGCCCGCCGGACCGAGTGCCCGCCCGCCACCGCCTCGGTCGTGCACACCTCGCGCCACCGCTGGCAGGACGACGACTGGATGGCGCGGCGCGGCCAACGGCCCGTCCACCAGGCGCCGTTCTCCGTCTACGAGGTGCACCTGGCGTCCTGGCGCCCCGGCCTCACCTACCGGCAGCTCGCCGCGCAGCTGCCGGCCTACGTCAAGGACCTGGGCTTCACCCACGTCGAGTTCATGCCGGTCGCCGAGCACCCCTTCGGCGGGTCCTGGGGCTACCAGGTGACCGGCTTCTACGCGCCCACGGCCAGGATGGGCACGCCGGACGACTTCAAGTTCCTGATCGACGCCCTGCACCGGGCGGGCATCGGCGTGCTGATGGACTGGGTCCCGGCGCACTTCCCGCGCGACGACTGGGCGCTGGCGGAGTTCGACGGGCGGCCGCTGTACGAGCCGCAGGACCCGTCCCGGGCCGCGCACCCCGACTGGGGCACCCTGGAATTCGACTACGGCCGCACCGAGGTCCGTAACTTCCTGGTGGCCAACGCGGTGTACTGGTGCGAGGAGTTCCACATCGACGGGCTGCGGGTGGACGCGGTCGCCTCGATGCTCTACCTCGACTACTCCCGCGAGGACGGCGGCTGGACCCCGAACGTCAACGGCGGCCGGGAGAACCTCGACGCGGTGGCCTTCCTCCAGGAGATGAACGCCACGGTCTACCGCCGCTGCCCCGGCGTCGTCACCATCGCCGAGGAGTCCACCGCCTGGGACGGCGTCACCCGCGCCACCCACCACGTCGGGCCCGGCGGCTTCGGCGGCCTGGGCTTCGGCCTGAAGTGGAACATGGGCTGGATGCACGACTCGCTCGGCTACGTCTCCAAGGAGCCGGTGCACCGCAAGTACCACCACGGCGAGATGACCTTCTCGATGATCTACGCCTACTCCGAGAACTACGTGCTGCCGATCTCGCACGACGAGGTGGTGCACGGCAAGCAGGCGCTGGTGTCGAAGATGCCCGGGGACTGGTGGCAGCAGCGCGCCAACCACCGGGCGTACCTGGGCTTCATGTGGGCGCACCCGGGCAAGCAACTCCTCTTCATGGGGCAGGAGTTCGCCCAGGGCGCGGAGTGGGCGGAGCGCCACGGCCCGGACTGGTGGCTGCTCGACCCGTCGTACGAGGCCGAGCCGGACCACCGGGGCGTCCGCGATCTGGTCCGGGAGCTGAACCGGCACTACGCCGCGACCCCGGCGCTGTGGGAGCGGGACACCGAACCGGCCGGCTTCCAGTGGATCGACGGGGACGCGAGCGAGGACAACGTCTTCTCGTTCCTCCGCTTCGCCGCCGACGGTGCCCCGCTGGTGTCGGTCACCAACTTCTCGCCGGTCGTGCGGCACGGGTACCGGATCGGCGTCCCGGACGACGTCCCGGCCTGGCGCGAGGTGCTCAACACCGACGCGGCGCGCTACGGCGGCAGCGGGGTGGCCAACCCCGATCCGCTGAAGACCGAAACGGTGCCCTGGAACGGGCGGACCAGCTCCGTCCCGCTGGTGCTGCCGCCGCTGGCCACGATCTGGCTCCGGCCGGCGTAGGTGTTCCTGCTGACGGCGAAGGGGCGGGCGCCGCGACCGGCGTCCGCCCCTTCGCCCCTGCTGCGGCCGTGGATCAGACCGTGGCGGACTCCTTCGTCCCGCCGTCCCGGGGGCCGGCGACCGTGGCCGGCGGCGCCGGGGCCGCGGCCGGGCCGTGCGCGTCGACGGACAGCGTCTTCTCGTCGAACGGGATCCGGCCGGCCAGCACCTCGGCCGCCCGGGCCTGGTCGATCTCCTTGGTCCAGGTCCCGATGAGCACGGTGGCGACCGCGTTGCCGGCGAAGTTGGTCAGCGCCCGGGCCTCGCTCATGAAGCGGTCGATGCCGACGATCAGGCCGACGCCGTCGACCAGTTCGGGGCGGTGCGACTGCAGCCCGCCGGCCAGCGTGGCCAGGCCCGCGCCGGTGACGCCGGCGGCCCCCTTGGACGCGATGATCATGAAGACCAGCAGCGAGATCTGCTGTCCGAGCGCGAGCGGCTTGCCCATCGCCTCGGCCACGAACAGCGAGGACATCGTCAGGTAGATCGCGGTGCCGTCGAGGTTGAAGCTGTAGCCGGTCGGGACGGTGATGCCGACCACCGGCTTGCTGACGCCGAGGTGCTCCATCTTCGCGATCAGCCGGGGCAGCGCCGACTCCGAGGAGGACGTCGACAGGATCAGCAGGAACTCCCGGGCGAGGTACTTCAGCAGCAGGAAGATGTTGACCCCGGCGACCAGCCGGAGCAGCGCGCCGAGCACCACGATCACGAACAGCAGACAGGTGACGTAGAAGCCGACCATGATGATGGCCAGCGACTTCAGCGCGTCCAGGCCGGTCTCGCCGACCACCGCCGCGATCGCGCCGAAGGCACCCACCGGCGCCGCCCACATGATCATGGCCAGCACCCGGAAGACCAGCTTCTGCAGGTGTCCGACGCCGCGCAGCACCGGCTCGCCCGCCGAGCCCAGCGCCTGCAGTCCGAAGCCGACCAGCAGCGCCACCAGCAGCGTCTGCAGCACCTCGCCCTGGGTGAAGGCGGAGACCAGGGTGGTGGGGATCATGCCGAGCAGGAACTCGGGCAGCGATTCGGCGCTGCCGGAGGTCTGCGCGTGGCCCGCGTGCCGCACGGATTCGGTCAGGTGCAGCCCGGAGCCGGGCTCCAGGACGTTCCCGACGACCAGGCCGATGGCCAGCGCGACGGTCGACATCACCATGAAGTAGCCGAGGGCCAGTCCGCCCACCGCGCCGACCTTGGCGGCCTTACGGACCGAGCCGACGCCCAGCACGATGGTGCAGAAGATGACCGGCGAGATCATCATCTTGATCAGGTTCACGAACCCGGTACCGAGCGGCTTGAGCTCGACGGCGACACCGGGGGCGGCGAAGCCCACGATGATGCCGAGGAGCACCGCCCCGATCACGGCGATGTAGAGGAAGTGGGTCCGGTCCCGCTTCGCCGGCGCGGCTTCCTCGGTGGTTGCCCCGGACGGCGGGGTCTGTGCAGCCACGGCTGCCTCCTCGGGTCTACGGTCCTGCGCCTGATCTGGGGCACCACCCAGGCCGTTCAGGCACTGGGGAGGCTCGGCGCACGATGAGTCCCGGCGACTATGCAGGCCCACTGTGGCGCCCGTCACCCTTACGTACATTTCGTTCACGTAAAAGTGACCCGGCAGACTGTTCCGTATGCGACTCCCCCGACCCCGCGGGCCCCGGTGGCCCGGCCGGCTGCGCGGTCCCCGCAGCCTGGCCGGCCAGCTCTTCGCCATGCAGGTGGTGCTGGTCGCGGTGGTCGTCGTGGGCTGCGCCGTGTTCGCGTACCTCAGCGCCGGGCGGCAGGCGGAGGAGACGGCGCAGCGGCAGGCGACCGCGGCCGCGACCGCCGTGGCCGATTCCCCGGCCGTGGTGGCGGCGGCCCGCACCGAGGACCCGACGGCCGCGCTCCAGCCGTACGCCGAGCGGCTGCGGCGCGACGCGGGGGTGGACTTCGTGGTGGTGATGGCTCCGGACGGGACCCGCTGGACGCATCCGGAGCCGTCCGCGATCGGGCAGAAGTACCTGGGGCACATCGGGCCGGCGCTGCACGGCCGGATCTTCCCGGAGACGCACATGGGGGTGCTCGGCCCGTCCGTACGGGTGGTCGCCCCGGTCCGCGATCCGCGGGCCGGCGGCCGGATCACCGCGCTGGTCAGCTCGGGGATCACGATCAAGACGATCAGCCGGCAGCTGCGCGAGCAGGTGCTCGCGGTGGTCGGGGTGGCCGCGGCGGCGCTGGTGCTGGGCGGTGCCGGCACGTACGTGATCAACGCCCGGCTGCGCCGCCACACCCACGGCATGAACGCCCAGGAGCTCGGCCGGATGCACGACTACCACCAGGCGGCGCTGCACGCCGTGCGCGAGGGGCTGCTGATGCTGGACGGGCGGCGCCGGGTCGCGCTGATCAACGACGGCGGGCGGGAGCTGCTGGGCCTGTCCGGGGACGCGGTGGGCCGGGCGGTGACCGAGCTGGGGCTGCCGGAGCCGCTGACCGAGGCACTGCGGGAGCCCGGGCCGCGGGTCGACGAGCTGCATCTGACCCGCGACCGGGTGCTGGTGGTCAACTCCGCGCCGGTCTCCGGCGGCGAGCAGCACGGCAGCGTCGTCACCCTGCGGGACCACACCGAACTCCAGGCGCTCTCCGGTGAGCTGGACTCGGTGCGGGGCTTCGCCGAGGCGCTGCGGTCGCAGGCGCACGAGGCCGCCAACCGGCTGCACACCGTGGTCTCGCTGATCGAACTGGGCCGGGCCGAGGAGGCGGTCACGTTCGCCACCGCCGAGCTGGAACTGGCGCAGGCGCTGACCGACCAGGTCGTCGGGGCGGTCGCCGAACCGGTGCTGGCCGCGCTGCTGCTGGGCAAGGCCGCCCAGGCCAACGAGCGCGGGGTGGAGCTGACCCTGACGCCGGACAGCCGGATCGACGACGGGGTGCTGCCGCCCGGGCTGCCGGCCCGGGACCTGGTGACGATGCTGGGCAACCTCCTCGACAACGCCATCGACGCGGCGGCCCCGGGCCCGGAGCACGCCCCGGCCGAGCCGCCGCAGGTGCGGGTCACCGCCCACGCGGACGGCGGCGAGCTGCTGCTGCGGGTGGCGGACAACGGGCCGGGGGTGGCCGCGGAGGCCGCCGAGGAGATCTTCCGGCGGGGCTGGAGCACCAAGCAGGGCGCGGCCGGCCGGGGGCTGGGGCTGGCGCTGGTACGGCAGGCGGTGCGGCGCAACGGCGGCACCGTGACGCTGGAACGGGCGGCGGAGGGCGGCGCGCGGTTCACCGTGCGGCTGCCGCTGCGGACGGGGGCGACGGCATGAGCAGGGCATGCGGGCCGGCCGGCCCGGCCGAGGGAGGTGGGCGGCGGTGAGCCCCTTGGACATCCGGGTGCTGGTCGTCGAGGACGATCCGGTGGCCGCCGACGCGCACGCCCTGTACGTCGGGCGGGTGCCCGGCTTCACCGTGTCCGGCACCGCGCACTCCATGGGCGACGCCCGCCGCCACCTCGACCAGCACCCGGTCGATCTGCTGCTGCTGGACCTGTATCTGCCCGACGGGCACGGGCTGCAGCTGGTGCGGACGCTGCGCGCGGCCGGGCACGGGGCCGACATCATCGCGGTCACCTCGGCCCGCGATCTGGCGATGGTCCGGGAGGGCGTCTCGCTGGGGGTGGTGCAGTACGTACTGAAGCCGTTCACCTTCGCCACGCTGCGGGACCGGCTCACCCGGTACGCCGAGTTCCGCGCCACGAGCGGGGAGGCCAGCGGGCAGGACGAGGTGGACCGGGCGATCGCCGCGCTGCGCGCCCCGCGGCCGGCCGCGCTGCCCAAGGGGCTCACCGCGGCCACCCTGCGGGCGGTGACCGATGTGCTGCGGGCCGCCGAGCGCGGGCTGACCGCCGCCGAGGCCGCCGCCGACGTGGGCATTTCCCGGATCACCGCGCGCCGCTATCTGGAGCATCTGGTGGACGGCGGCCGGGCGGTCCGCGCGCCGCAGTACGGCCAGGTCGGCCGGCCCGAATTGCGCTACCGCTGGTCGGGCCATTGACCCGCTGTGATCGGTGACTTACGTTCAGCGGGCAGCAACCCGTGGTGAGTTGGCCGTGGTCCCGCAGGAGGTCTGCCGTGCGTCCCACCGCTCCGCTGATTCTGCTCGTCGCCGCCGCCGTCGCCGCCGGGACGCTCACCGGCTGCGGCAGCGGGTCCGGGAGCGACAAGGACACCGTCAAGGTGGCCTTCATCAAGGACACCAACGCCAAGGTCACGGTGCGGGACGACTACATACGCCTGGTGGCCCGGCAGTTCGAGAAGAACAACCCGGGCAAGAAGGTCCGGCTGATCCCGATCCAGGCGTCGGAGAACGACTACTACGCCAAGATCCAGCAGATGATGCGCTCCCCCAGGACCGCCCCCGACCTGGTCTACGAGGACACCTTCCTGGTCAACTCCGACATCAAGGCGGGGCTGCTGCGGCCGCTGGACGCGCAGGTGAAGTCGTGGGCCGACTGGCGGCAGTTCGAGCCGGCCGCGAAGGCCGCGGCCCGGGGGCAGGACGGTAAGACGTACGGCGTCCCGGACGGTACGGACACCCGCGGCCTGTGGTTCAACAAGAAGATCTTCCGCCGCGCCGGGCTGCCGGCGAACTGGCGGCCGAGGACCTGGGACGAGGTGCTGGCCGCGGCCCGGACGATCAAGAAGAAGGTCCCCGGGGTGATCCCGCTGAACGTCTTCACCGGCAAGGGCGCCGGCGAGGCGGCCGTGATGCAGGGCTTCGAGATGCTGCTGTACGGCACGGGGCGGGACCCGCTGTACGACCCGGCGGCCAAGAAGTGGGTCACCGGCAGCAAGGGCTTCCGGGACAGCCTGACCTTCATCGACACCGTCTACAAGGAGGGGCTCGGCCCCGAGGTCTCCGACGCGCTCAGCCCCAACATCCAGACCAATGTGGCCGCCGAGCTTCTCCCCGAGGAGAAGCTGGCGATCGATCTGGACGGCTCGTGGCTGGGCCAGCAGTGGCAGAAGACCGGCGGCGGCAACCCCTGGCCGCAGTGGTCGACGACGCTGGGCCAGGCGCCGTTCCCCACCCGGCACGGTGGCCCGCCGGGCACGGTGAGCCTGGCCGGCGGCTGGACCTGGTCGGTGCCGCAGCGGGCCCAACAGCCCGATCTGGCCTGGAAGTTGATCCAGACCTTCCAGTCGAAGGCGAACGCGCTGGAGTGGTGCGTACGGGGCGCGCAGATCTCGGTGCGCAAGGACGTCGCGACCGATCCGCGCTATCTGAAGTCCGTCCCCGGCATCGGCTTCTTCACCTCGCTGGTGAAGGTCAGCCGCTTCCGTCCCGCGCTGCCCGAGTACCCGAAGGTCGCGGCGGCGATCGGGGAGGCGATGGAGGCGGTCACCGCCGATGACTCCTCGCCGGCCGAGGCGGCCAAGGACTACGACGAGGGCCTCGGGTCGATCGTGGACGGCCGGACCGTCGCCCGGCCATGACCGGCACCGTCGCCGGCGCCCGGACCGCCGCCCGCGCCCGTACGCCGCGGGCCGTCCCGGTCCGCACCCGGTTGCTGCGCTGGTCGCCGCTCCTCCCGGCCACCGTCCTGCTGCTGCTCTTCCTGGCCGGCCCGATCGCCTACTGCGTCTACCTCGCCTTCACCGACACCCAGCTGACCGGTCAGGAGTCGGCGTCCTTCGTGGGCCTGGCCAACTTCCGGCACGCCTTCGGCGATCCGGGCTTCCGCAACGCGGTGGTGCTGACGCTGGTGTTCACGGTGGTCTCCTCGATCCTCGGGCAGAACACCCTCGGCCTGGCGCTGGCCGGTCTGATGCGGCGCGCCTCGCGTCCCGTGCGGGTGCTGACCGGTGCCGTGGTGATCACCGCCTGGGTGCTCCCGGAGATCGTCGCCGGCTTCCTGCTGTACACGTTCTTCGAGCGGCGCGGCACCCTGAACGCGGTGCTCTCCTGGCTCCATCTGCCCACCCAGAACTGGCTGTTCACGCTGCCGATCCTGGCGGTGTCGTTCGCCAACGTCTGGCGCGGTACGGCGTTCTCGATGCTGATCTACTCCGCGGCGCTGTCCGACATCCCGCCGGAGGTCACCGAGTCCGCCGAGGTGGACGGCGCGGGCGGGCTGCGCCGGCTGTGGCACATCACGCTGCCGATGATCCGCCGTTCCATCGGCACGAACCTGATGCTCAACACCCTGCAGACGCTCTCCGTCTTCGGGCTGATCTGGGCGATGACCCGGGGCGGCCCGGGCAACCGCAGCCAGACGCTGCCGGTGTTCATGTACGACCAGGCGTTCCTGAAGTCGCTGATCGGCTACGGCACCGCGGTGGCACTGCTGTTGCTGCTGGTGGGCGCGGTGTTCGCGGCCGGCTGGCTGCGCCTGATGCGCGAGGAGGTCTGACGCGGTGCCGCTGCCCCTCCCCCGGCGGGTCGTCCGCCGGCTGGCCGCCGACGCCGGGCTGCTGGTCGTCGCGGTGGCGTTCGCCGTTCCGCTGCTGTGGCTGGTGCTGGCGTCGCTGGACGCGCACGCCACGCTGCGGGTGCGGCCGCCGGCGTCCCCGACGCTGGAGAACTTCTCGGCGGTGCTGACCGACGAGATCACCTTCACGCCGATGCTCAACAGCCTGCTGATCTGCGGCGGCGCCACCCTGCTCACGGTGGTCTGCGCGGCGCTGGCCGCCTATCCGCTGTCCCGCTTCCGCTCCCGCTTCGCCCGCCCGTACCTGCTGACCATCCTGTTCTCGACGTGTCTGCCGATCACCGCGGTGATGGTGCCGGTGTACGGGCTGTTCGTACAGATCAACCTGATCGACACCCGCTACGGCACCGCGCTGTTCCTGGCCGCGGCCCAACTCCCGTTCGCCGTCTGGCTGATGAAGAACTTCATGGACGGGGTGCCGCGGGCCCTGGAGGAGGCGGCGTGGACCGACGGCGCGTCGTGGTGGCAGACCCTGCTGCGGGTGATCCTGCCGCTGATGGGACCCGGACTCGCGGTGGTCGCCATCTACACCTTCATCATGATGTGGGGCAATTTCTTCGTGCCGTTCATGCTGCTGCTCTCCCCGGAGCAACTGCCCGCCTCGGTCAGCATTTTCAATTTCTTCGGCAATTACGGGGCCATCGCGTTCGGCGAACTCGCGGCATTCTCCCTCCTTTACTCGACACCGGTCGTGCTGCTGTACGTCCTCATTTCCCGGCGACTCGGCGGGGGTTTCGCGCTGGGCGGCGCCGTGAAGGGGTAGTGAAGGAGAGGTGGGCCGGTCGGTGCTGGTGAGCGACCGATCGGCCGGAAATCTTCACGCCCCGGCCGAGAAAAGCCGACCGGCTAGGAGGTTCCTACGACTTCCATCCTTGGGTTTCCACACGATAGGTGCGAAGCCACATCGTCACTTACCGTGTGCCGGTGAACACGCACGCCGGGGAGCCGCGCAGGCCCCCTTTCGACGCCACCGCCGCCCGCCGGCTCCGCGAGGCCCTCGGCATGACCCCTGCCCATGTCGCCTACGGAATTCGCGCCGCTTATGGAATTCCGGTCTCCCCGGCCACGGTGGCGTCCTGGGAATTGGGGGAAAGCGCTCCTACGGAATCCGAACTGACCGCGCTCGCCGGCGCCCTGTGGTGCGCGCCCGGCGAACTGCTCGGCGCCCCCGGCACCCTGCGCGAGTACCGCCTCGCGGCCGGCCTGGCACCGGACGCGCTCGCCCTGCGGATCGGCATGGACCCGGCCGGGTACGAGCGTCTGGAGGCGGGCGGGAAGTGGGGCGGCAGCGAGCGGCAGGCCGCCGCGCTGGCCGAGACGCTGGACCTGCCGCTGCCCGCGCTGCTCCGCTTCACCGGCCAGGACGCCAAGCTCTCCGAGCTGCTGACCAGCGCGGCCACCACCCGCTGGCAGGCGTACGTCCGGCCGGTCGGCAAGCTCGTCCCGGTGCCCAAGCAGCGGATCCAGGAGGTTCTGCAGGCGCTGCACGCCGACTACCAGGCGTCGATGGCGGCTACGCTCAACTGGGGCGGCGGCGACGGGACCGGGGAGTCGGGCGAGGCGGGGCGCGCCTTCCTCGACGGCATCCTGGCCGAGTTCTGGGCACGGGTCGGCGATCTGCCCTGACCGCGCGCCCCGGCGCCCGGCAGCGCGCGAGCGACCCTGAGGGATCCCGTCGGTCCCAGGTCGTACGGCCGTCCCCCCAGAGGTGGACTCCGGGGGCCGATGTCACTCTTCCGATCGGTCCGGCTTTCCGTCCCTGGGGCCGACGACCAGGCTGACCTGCGCCTTCGAGAATGGGGAGGTCGAATTTCCCGTCCCCTTCCAGGAGTCCCCGTGTCCCACCCGGCCGCCTTCCCGGGCCTTCCCGGCTCGTCCGCACCCACCCGCACCGCCGGCGCCGTCGCCGCCCGCGCCACCGACCTGAGCAAGGTCTACGGCCAGGGGGAAACCCGGGTGGTGGCGCTGGACTCCGTCTCCGTGGACTTCGGCAAGGCCCGGTTCACCGCGATCATGGGCCCGTCCGGCTCCGGCAAGTCCACGCTGATGCACTGCATGGCGGGCCTGGACAAGATCTCCGGTGGTTCGGCCCGCATAGGGGACGTGGAGCTGGGCTCGCTCAACGACAAGCAGCTGACCCGGCTGCGCCGCGACAAGATCGGCTTCATCTTCCAGGCGTTCAACCTGCTGCCCACGCTCACCGCGCTGGAGAACATCACCCTCCCCATGGACATCGCGGGCCGCAAGCCCGACCGGGAGTGGGTCAGCGCGGTCATCGAGACCGTCGGGCTGGGCGGACGGCTGGCGCACCGGCCGGCCCAGCTCTCCGGCGGCCAGCAGCAGCGGGTCGCGGTGGCCCGGGCGCTGGCCGCCCGGCCGGAGATCATCTTCGCCGACGAGCCGACCGGCAACCTCGACTCCCGCTCCGGCGCCGAAGTCCTGGGCTTCCTGCGCGAGTCGGTGCGGGCGATGGAGCAGACGGTGGTGATGGTCACCCACGACCCGGTCGCGGCCGGCTACGCGGACCGGGTGGTCTTCCTGGCCGACGGCCGGATCGTCGAGGAGCTGCACGAGCCGACCGCGGACGCGGTGCTCGACCGGATGCGGCTGTTCGACGCCAAGGGCCGGACCAGCTAGCCGAGGGCCGGACCAGCCGACGCGGGCCCGTCCCGCCCCAGCCGCGCCTCCGGGCGCAGCCCTTCCTCCCCCGCCACCGGACCAGGACAGACACCACCACCATGCTGCGTACCGCCCTGCGCAACCTCCTTGCGCACAAAGCCCGATTGATGATGACCGCGCTCGCGGTGCTGCTCGGCGTCGCCTTCGTCGCCGGCACCCTCATCTTCAGTGACACCGTCGGCGGGGCCATCAAGAAGGCCTCCGCCAGGAACCTCGACGGGGTGGCCGTCTCCGTTCAGGACGTCCCCGCGGACAACGCGCCGGTCACCGGCAAGGACGGCAAACGGGCCACCCTCCTCGACGACAAGCTGGCCGACCGCATCGGTGCCCTGCCCGGCGTGACGTCCGTGCGGCGCAACGTCACCGGCACGGCCACCCTCGCCGGCCCGGACGGCGCACCGATCGGCGACGGCTGGCAAAACCTCGCCGTCAACTTCCAGCCGGACAAGGACGGCCACGACCCCCGCTACCCGCTGAAGCAGGGCCGCGGACCGGCCGCCGCGAACGAGATCGCGCTGGACGAGGCCACCGCGAAGGCGTCCGGCCACAAGCTCGGCGACTCCGTGAAGTTCGCCACCGACGGCCCGGCGCTGACCAAGAAGCTGGTCGGCATCGTGACCACCGACGATCCGCAGGTGACCGCGGGCGGCAGCCTCGCGCTCTTCGACACCGCGACTGCACAGAAGCTGTATCTGCACCCCGGTCAGTTCGACGAGCTGGTGGTGGGCGCCGCGCCCGGCGCCGATCAGCAGGCCCTGACCGCGAAGGTCCGCGGGATCCTGCCCAAGGACCGCGCCGAGGCGACCAGCGGTGCCACGCTCGCCGCCACGCAGTCCACGATGATCGCCGAGAAGAACAATTCCCTGACCCAGACGCTGCTGACCTTCGCCGGGATCGCGCTGTTCGTCGGTGTCTTCATCATCGCCAACACCTTCACCATGCTGATCTCCCAGCGCAGCCGGGAGATCGCCCTGCTGCGCGCGGTCGGCGCCTCCCGCCGGCAGGTGGTCCGCTCGGTCCTCGCCGAGGCGGCCCTGCTGGGGCTGATCTCCTCGGCCGTCGGTTTCGCGCTGGGCCTGGGGCTCGCGGTGAGCCTGCGGGCGGTGCTCAACGCCAACGGCGCGGGCTTCCCGAACGGACCGGTCGTCATCAGCCCGACCGCGGTGCTCTCCGCACTCGGCGTGGGCGTCGTGGTGACCGTACTGGCCGCCTGGCTGCCGTCCCGCAAGGCCGCGAAGATCGCCCCGGTGGAAGCGCTCAACACCGTCGAGGCGCCGCCGGCGCCGCGCAGCCTGGTGATCCGCAACTCCCTCGGCGCGGTCATCACCGGCATCGGTGTCGCGATCATGCTCTACGTCCGCACCCTGACGTCCGTCGACGACCTGACGACCGCGATGGCGGGCTCCATGGTGACGCTGACCGGCGTCATCATCCTCGCGCCGCTGCTGTCGCGGCCCCTGGTCTCGCTGGCGGGCGTCGTCACCACCCGGCTGTTCGGCGTCAGCGGCAAGCTGGCCAAGGAGAACGCGCTGCGCAACCCCCGCCGTACGGCGGCGACCGCCTCGGCGCTGATGATCGGCCTCACCCTGATGACCGGCATGACGGTCGTCGGGATCTCCACGCAGCAGGCCATGGACGAGATGGCGGCCAAGGGGCTGACGGCCGACCTCAAGGTCAGCACCTCGACGTACACCGGCCTGGACACCGCGCTGTCGCAGAAGGTGGCGGACCTCCCCGGCGTCGAGGCGATGGCTCCGCTGCGCCGCACGGGCATCGGGTCGACCACTTACTCCATGAGCCTGATCGGCACCGACCTCACCACGATCGGCAAGGTCGCCCAACTGGACTTCGTCAGCGGCTCGTTGCCGCACACCGGAACCGACGGCATCGCGGTCTCCCAGGACATGGCCAAGAAGAAGGGCTGGCACCCCGGCGACACCCTGGACGCCACGTTCCGCGACAACAAGAAGACGAAGCTGCGGATCACCGGCATCTACGCGGACAACGAGGTGCTCGGCGACTCGATCGGCGCCACCTCAGTGGTCGATCCGCACCTGGACCGGCCGCTGAACGACGAGCTGCTGGTCAAGGCCCAGGACGGCCGCACGGACGGGCTGGTGGCCCCGATCCGGCACGCGCTCGGCGACAGTCCGCTGCTGAAGGTCCAGGACCGCGCCGACCTGCGCAAGGCGAGCGCGGAGAACATCAACACGGTGCTCTACATCTCCTACGGGCTGCTGGGCATGTCCGTCGTCATCGCGGTGGTGGGTGTCGTCAACACCCTCGCCATGTCGGTCTTCGAGCGGACCCGGGAGATCGGGATGCTGCGGGCGATCGGACTGGCCCGCAGCGGGATCAAGCAGATGGTCCGGCTGGAGTCGGTGGTCATCGCGCTGTTCGGCGCGGGCCTGGGAATCGGCCTGGGGATCTTCCTCTCCTGGGCCGCCGGCACCATGCTCGGCCACGGCCTCCCCACCTACCAGCTGCTGCTGCCCTGGGGCAGGCTCGGGCTGTTCCTGCTGATCGCGCTGGTCGTGGGGGTGCTGGCCGCGCTGTGGCCGGCCCGCCGGGCCGCCCGGCTGAACATGCTGGAGGCGATCGGCGCGCAGTGACCGCGCGGACGAACGGCGGCGCGCCCTCCCTCGACCGAGGGGAGGCGCGCCGTCGTCGTACGCGGTGGGGCCCGGGGCTCAGAAGACCGACTCGGCCTCGTCCATCCGCCACCCCGGCACGGTCTTGAGCTCGGTGATCGCGTCGGCCAGCGGCACCATCGTGATGTCCGTGCCGCGCAGGGCGGTCATCTTGCCGAAGTCACCGCGGTGTGCGGCCTCGACGGCGTGCCAGCCGAAGCGGGTGGCGAGCACCCGGTCGTACGCGGTCGGGGTACCGCCGCGCTGGACGTGACCGAGGATGACCGGCCGGGCCTCCTTGCCGAGGCGGTGCTCCAGTTCGCGGGCGAGGGCGGTGCCGATGCCCTGGAAGCGCTCGTGGCCGAACTGGTCGATGGCGCCCTTGCCGTAGTCCATGGACCCCGGCGCCGGGTGTGCGCCCTCGGCGACGCAGATGACCGCGAACTTCTTGCCGCGGGAGAACCGCTCCTCGACCATCGTGCACAGGTCGGCCGGGTCGAAGGGGCGCTCGGGCAGGCAGATGGCGTGGGCGCCGCCGGCCATCCCGGACTCCAGCGCGATCCAGCCGGCGTGCCGGCCCATCACCTCGACGACCATGACCCGCTGGTGGGACTCCGCGGTGGTCTTGAGGCGGTCGATGGCCTCGGTCGCCACGCCGACGGCGGTGTCGAAGCCGAAGGTGCGGTCGGTGGAGGAGATGTCGTTGTCGATGGTTTTGGGGACGCCGACGACGGGCAGTCCGGCGTCCGACAGCATCCGGGCCGCGGTGAGGGTGCCCTCGCCGCCGATCGGGATCAGGACATCGATGCCGTAGTCCTTGGAGTGGTCCTTGGCGTCCTCGCAGGCCTCGCGCAGCCGGGCGCGCTCCAGCCGGGAGGAGCCGAGGATGGTGCCGCCGCGGGCGAGGATGCCGCTGACCGCCTCCAGGTCCAGCTTGCGGAAGCGGCCGTCGAGCAGGCCGGCGAAGCCGTCCTCGAAACCTATGACCTCGTCGCCGTGGCCGGTGAGGGCGCGGTGGACGACGGACCGGATCACAGCGTTCAGGCCGGGGCAGTCGCCGCCTGCGGTGAGGACTCCGATACGCATCGTGCTGTGTCTCCTGTGCTCGCTGTGGGTTCCTGAGCCGGTCCGATTGTTTCACGGGCCCGACGGGTCCCGGCCTCACACATCGACCCCACCCCTACTGTCCCCGCCCGGCCCCCCTCAAGGGAAACTGGAAGAGCGACCTAGCCACACGCGCAGGTATTGTCAAGAGGGGCAAGCCCACCATAACGGCCAATTTTGACCTTGCGACCAACGGAATGGATCGGAGAGCACGCGTGACGCGCAGCGTATACGTGACCGGTATCGACCGCGGCGACGGCCGCCAGGTCGTGGAGCTGGGAGTCATGGAGCTCCTGACCCGCCACGTCGACCGGGTGGGGGTCTTCCGCCCGCTGGTCCACGACGGACCGGACCGCCTCTTCGACCTGCTGCGGGCCCGCTACCGGCTCTCCCAGTCCCCCGAGACCGGGTACGGCATGGCCTACGACGAGGCCGCCACGCTCCAGGCCGAGCGCGGCACCGACGAGCTGGTCTCCCGGCTCGTCGACCGCTTCCACGCGGTGGCCCGCGACTACGAGTACGTCCTGGTCCTCGGCTCGGACTACGCCGACACCAGCCTGCCCGACGAGCTGAGCCTGAACGCCCGGCTCGCCAACGAGTTCGGCGCCTCGCTGATCGCCGTCGTCGGCGGCCAGGGCCAGGAGGCCGAGTCGGTCCGCGCCGAGGCCCGCAACGCCTACCGCGCCTTCCAGTCGCTCGGCTGCGACGTGGTCTCCGTGATCGTCAACCGGGTGGCCCCCGAGCTGCGCGAGGCGGTCGTCGAGCGGCTCGCCGCCCGCCTGCCGGTGCCCTGCTACGCGCTTCCCGAGGACGGCTCGCTCTCCGCCCCGACCGTCGGCCAGATCGTGCACACCCTCGGCGCCGAGATACTCCTGGGCGACGACTCCGGCCTGGCCCGGGACGCCCGCGACTTCGTCTTCGGCGGCGCCATGCTGCCGACCTTCCTCAAGGCCCTCACCCCCGGCTGCCTCGTGGTGACCCCCGGGGACCGGGCCGACCTGGTCATCGGCTCGCTCGCCGCGCACAGCGCCGGGGCCCCGCCGATCGCCGGTGTGCTGCTCACCCTCGACGAGCGGCCCGGCCCCGACATCATGGCGCTGGCCGGCCGGCTCGCCCCCGGCACCCCGGTGGTCTCCGTACCGGGCGGCTCCTTCCCGACCGCCGGCGAGCTGTTCGCCATCGAGGGCAAGCTCAACGCCGCCTCGCCGCGCAAGGCGGAGACCGCGCTGGGCCTCTTCGAGCGGCACGTGGACACCGTCGAGCTGACCAACCGGATCTCGGTGGCCCGCTCCGGCCGGGTCACCCCGATGATGTTCGAGCACGAGCTGATCGAGCGCTCCCGCTCCGGCCGCCGCCGGGTGGTCCTCCCCGAGGGCACCGAGGAGCGGGTGCTGCGCGCCGCCGATGTGCTGCTGCGCCGCGACGTGTGCGACCTGACGCTGCTGGGCGAGGAGGAGGCGATCCGCAAGCGCGCCGCCGACCTGGCCATCGACCTGGCGGCCGCCCAGATCATCGACCCCCAGACCTCCGAGCTCCGCGAGCGGTTCGCCGAGCTGTACGCCAAGGTCCGCGCCCACAAGGGCGTCAGCTACGAGCTGGCCTACGACGTGGTCGCCGACGTCTCCTACTTCGGCACGCTGATGGTCCAGGAGGGCCTGGCCGACGGCATGGTCTCCGGTGCGGCGCACTCCACCGCGGCGACCATCCGCCCGGCCTTCGAGGTCATCAAGACCAAGCCGAACGCGCAGATCGTCTCGTCGGTGTTCTTCATGTGCCTGGCCGACCGGGTGCTGGTCTACGGCGACTGCGCGGTCAACCCGGACCCGAACGCCGAGCAGCTGGCCGACATCGCCATCCAGTCGGCCACCACCGCGGCCCAGTTCGGCGTCGAGCCGCGGATCGCGATGCTGTCGTACTCCACCGGCACGTCCGGCTCCGGCGCGGACGTCGACAAGGTCCGCAAGGCCACCGAGCTGGTCCGCGAACTCCGCCCGGACCTCAAGGTCGAGGGCCCGATCCAGTACGACGCGGCGGTGGACGCGGCGGTCGCGCGGACCAAGCTCCCGGAGTCCGACGTGGCCGGCAAGGCGACCGTGCTGATCTTCCCGGACCTCAACACCGGCAACAACACCTACAAGGCCGTGCAGCGCTCGGCCGGTGCGGTCGCCGTCGGCCCGGTCCTGCAGGGCCTGCGCAAGCCGGTCAACGACCTCTCGCGCGGTGCGCTGGTCCAGGACATCGTCAACACCGTCGCCATCACCGCCATCCAGGCACAGGGCGCCCGGCCCGGCGCCGGACACACCGCCTGACCCCGCCAAGCCCCTCCCCGCCACCCACCGGAAAGCACCAGATGTCTGCCACCGCCACCCGCGTCCTCGTCCTCAACTCCGGCTCCTCGTCGGTGAAGTACCAGCTGCTCGACATGGCGAGCAGCACCCGGCTCGCCGTCGGGCTCGTCGAGCGGATCGGCGAGGAGACCTCGCGCCTGGTGCACACGCCGCTGGCGTCCGGCGGGGAGAAGCGCGAGACCGAGGGCGCGATAGCCGACCACGAGGCCGCGCTGAAGGCCGTCGCCGCGGAGCTGGCCGCCGACGGGCTCGGCCTGGACTCCCCCGAGCTGGCCGCGATCGGGCACCGGGTGGTGCACGGCGGGCTGAAGTTCACCGCGCCGACCGTGATCGACGACGCGGTCCTGACGGAGATCGAGCGGCTGGTGCCGGTCGCCCCGCTGCACAACCCGGCGAACATCACCGGCATCCGGACCGCCCGAGCGCTCCGCCCCGACCTGCCGCAGGTCGCCGTCTTCGACACCGCCTTCCACACCACGATGCCGGAGCACGCGGCCCGTTACGCCATCGACGTGGCGACCGCCGACGCCCACCGGATCCGCCGCTACGGCTTCCACGGCACCTCGCACGCGTACGTCTCCCGCAAGACCGCCGAGCTGCTGGGCAAGGACCCCTCCGAGGTCAACGTCATCGTGCTGCACCTGGGCAACGGCGCCTCCGCCTCGGCGGTGGCCGGCGGCCGCTGCGTGGACACCTCGATGGGCCTGACGCCGCTGGAGGGGCTGGTCATGGGCACCCGGTCCGGCGACATCGACCCGGCCGTGACCTTCCACCTCAAGCGGGTGGCGGGGATGTCGACGGACGAGATCGACGCGCTGCTCAACAAGAAGAGCGGGCTGGTCGGGCTGTGCGGCGACAACGACATGCGGGAGATCCGCCGCCGGATCGACGAGGGCGACGAGCGGGCCCGGCTCGCCTTCGACATCTACATCCACCGGCTGAAGAAGTACATCGGCGCCTACAGCGCGGTGCTCGGCAAGGTCGACGCGGTGGCCTTCACCGCGGGCGTCGGGGAGAACGCCGCCCCGGTGCGCGAGGCCGCCGTCGCGGGCCTTGCGGAGATGGGCCTGGCCGTGGACGCCTCGCTGAACGCCGTACGCTCCGGCGAGCCGCGGCTGATCTCGCCGGACTACGCCCGGGTCGCGGTCGCCGTGGTGCCCACCGACGAGGAACTGGAGATCGCCCAGCAGACATACGCCCTGGTCAACGCCTAGACGTTGGTGTTTTCGCCTACCGGAATATTCCGCTCTGAAACAAACCGATAGGATCCAAGCCATGCGCCGTTCCAAAATCGTCTGCACCCTGGGCCCCGCCGTCGACTCCTTCGAGCAGCTGAAGACGCTGATCGAGGCCGGTATGAATGTGGCCCGTTTCAACATGAGCCACGGGACCCACTCGGAGCACGAGGAGCGGTACCACCGACTCCGCAAGGCCCAGGAGGAGACCGGCCGCGCCATCGGCGTGCTGGCCGACCTCCAGGGCCCCAAGATCCGCCTGGAGACCTTCGCCGACGGCCCGGTGGAGCTGGTGCGCGGCGACGAGTTCGTCATCACCACCGAGGACGTGCCCGGCGACAAGACCATCTGCGGCACCACCTACAAGGGCCTGCCCGGTGACGTCTCCAAGGGCGACCCGGTCCTGATCAACGACGGCAACGTCGCCCTCCAGGTCATCGAGGTCGACGGCCCGCAGGTGCGCACCATCGTCATCGAGGGCGGGGTCATCTCCGACCACAAGGGCATCAACCTGCCCGGCGCCGCGGTGAACGTCCCCGCGCTGTCCGAGAAGGACATCGAGGACCTGAAGTTCGCCCTGCGGATGGGCTGCGACATGGTCGCGCTGTCCTTCGTCCGGGACGCCAAGGACGTCCAGGACGTGCACCGCGTCATGGACGAGGTGGGCCGCCGGGTGCCGGTCATCGCCAAGGTGGAGAAGCCGCAGGCGGTGGCCAACATGGAGGAGGTCGTGATGGCCTTCGACGCCGTCATGGTCGCCCGTGGTGACCTGGCGGTGGAGTACCCGCTGGAGAAGGTCCCGATGGTGCAGAAGCGCCTGGTGGAGCTGTGCCGGCGGAACGCCAAGCCGGTGATCGTCGCGACCCAGATGATGGAGTCGATGATCACCAACTCCCGACCGACCCGCGCCGAGGCGTCCGACGTCGCCAACGCCATCCTCGACGGCGCCGACGCGGTCATGCTCTCCGCGGAGTCCTCGGTCGGCCAGTACCCGATCGAGACCGTCAAGACGATGTCGAAGATCGTCGAGGCGGCCGAGGAGGAGCTGCTCTCCAAGGGCCTGCAGCCGCTGGTGCCCGGCAAGAAGCCGCGCACGCAGGGCGGTTCGGTGGCCCGGGCGGCCGCCGAGATGGCCGACTTCCTCAACGGCAAGGCGCTGGTGGCCTTCACCAAGTCCGGTGACACCGCCCGCCGGCTGTCCCGCTACCGCGCGGTCCAGCCCATCCTGGCCTTCACCACCGACGTCTCCACCCGCAACCAGCTCACGCTGAGCTGGGGCGTGGACAGCTTCGTGGTGGAGCACGTCGACAACACCGACGCCATGGTCGACCTGGTGGACGCCGAGCTGCTCAAGCTCCAGCGCTACAGCGAGGGCGACACCATGATCATCACCGCGGGTTCGCCCCCCGGCGTCCCCGGCACCACCAACATGGTCCGGGTGCACCACCTCGGCGGCGGGCGCGGCTGACGCCCCCGTACGACGAAACGGCGGTGGGCCGCCCCTCTCGAGAGGGGCGGCCCACCGCCGTTTCCGCGGCTCCCGGAAAGCTCCGGCCGGGTGGTGCTCCGGTCAGTCCTCGATGGACACGTTCATGCCCGGGACGGTGAGGTTGCCGCCGAACTGGCCCGCCTGGTCGAGCTTCACCTTGGTGAAGTACGCGTACGGGATGTTGAGCGGCGGCGGGTGCTCCGGATCGAAGACGATCGGGATCAGCCCGAAGAGGTTGGCCTGCAGCCGCTCGGTGTACATGGTCACCTTGCCGCCGCGGATCGTGGACTTGGAGTGCGGGGTCGACCGGACGTGGTAGTGCTTGCCGGACGCCTTGTCGTCCACGATCTGGTGCAGGTCGCCGATGTCCACGCTGTCCGCGGTGAACTTCAGGGCCTGCTTGGTGTGGCCGTTCTGCGTGGTGACGTTGACGACGCCCTCGTAGTCGAGACCGCGCAGGGTCAGACCGCTGGACTCCAGGTGCCAGGGGTCGTCGGGCAGCGTGACGGGCGTCTGCTCGTCCTTGCCCTTCTGCTTGTTCTCGACGACGCAGGGGTACGACTTCTTGCCGTCGGCGTCCTTGCCGTCCAGACCGCCGCCGGGCAGGGCGTTGTCGGCCGTGCCCACCGCGCCGTGCACGGCGTCGTTGACCGTCTTCGACCCGTTCCCGAGGGCGTCACCGGCCTTCTTGGCGCCGCCCGTGAGGCCGTCGACGGTGTCCTTGACCGGGTTGGTGGCCTTGTCCGCGGCGGACGCGGTGTCCTTGGCCGCATCGCCGGACGTGGACTCCTTCGACGGCGAGGCCGACGACGAGGGGGACGGAGTCGTGCTCGGCGAGGCGGACGCCTTGCCGTCGTCCGACGAGCCGCCGCCGAGGAGACCGCCGAGCGCGTCGCCGATCCCGCCCAGCAGACCCCCGTCGTCCTTCGTCCCCTCGGAGGCCGACGGCGACGGGGTCGCGGAGCCCGAGGGCTCGTCGGTCTTCGAGGCGGAGCCGGACGGCGTGGCCTCGGGTGTCTTGTCCGCTTGCTTGCCGGCCGAGGGCGACGGCGAGGCAGAGGGCTCCGCGGAGGGCTTGGTGGACGACGTGCTGTCGCCCTTCGCCTGTCCGCCGTCCTTCTTGTCCTTCGCGCCGGCCTTGGCCTTCTTGCCGTCCTGTCCGTCCACCTTGTCCGGAGCAGTGACGCACGGACCGTCCTTGAAGGGGCTCTTGGGCGGCGCCGGCTTGGCGATCGCCATCTGGGGCGTCAGCCCCATGCCCATGAGGACGGCGGACGGCATGGCGGCGATCGCGATCGCCTTGCCCGCGGGCACGTGGAGCCGAGTCAGCAGCGGCTTTTTCGGCGCCGCGTGCCTCGGCCCGGTTCTCGCCCCGGCGGCTGCGTTCTCCTCATGCAGCTCGTCACCCGGCACGGTGCCTCCCGTTCGTTCCATTGATCGGGCTCGTTCCTGACAGGTCGTCCAGTCCGTTGCCCGACCCACGGGCGGGGTCCGTCGCGACCACCGGCCCGGCGACGTTGCGGACCGGTTCCTCCGCGTCGTCCCCGCTCTTCTCCGGCCCGCCCGGCGCCCAGGCGACTCCCAGAGCACCGCCGATCAGCCCCAGCAGGAAACCGATCAGGAAGGCGCCGAAGTTCGAGACGACCAGCGAGACCAGGGCCAGCAGGATCGCCGCCACACCGGCGAAGACCCGCGAGGCCGGCTGGAACCACATGGTCAGACCGAGCACGACCAGCAGCACGCCGATGATCAGCGAGCCGGCGCCGGCGGTGGTGGCCATGCGGACGGTCAGGGAACCGATCGTGAGATTCGCGTAAGGGATGTACATGATCGGGAGGCCGGCCAGCAGAGTCAGCATGCCGCCCCAGAACGGGCGGTGTCCGCGCCACTCCCGGAACGAAATCCGCTTCCGGCCGACGGACTCGATCAGCCGTGGTCGCGTTTCGGCGCTCATGTCGTACAGCTCCTCGGGACTGGCAAATCGGTGGTTCTGAGCTGAGTTGTCTACCAAGCGCTACCCGGCGTACGGGCACGGGGAACGGCGTGGGCCGCCGCACTGGCTCAAGGCCCCGCGCCCGTACGCTCAGTGCGTCAGTAGCACTCGTTCTTGCCCTTGGCGACGCTCATCTTCAGGCCGCTGAGCTTGAAGGTGCCGGCCGTCGTGGCCCACGCCGTCTGCTTGACGTGGGTGAGCACGGCCGAGTCGGCCTCCTGGGCGAACGAGCCCGGGTCGGTCTTGTCACCCTTCTGAATGCCGGGGCCCTTGGACGTCGATCCCGCAGCAACACCGATGTTGATGTTGTTGAAGGTCGCGTCCGCGTCCAGCTGGTCCAGGTCGATGTAGAGGTTCTTCGCCTCCACCGGCGTGCTGCCACCACCGGCCGACAGCTTCAGCGACACATCGCCGAAGACCGGGACCGGAACGACCACCGACTGGCACAGGTTCTTGATCTTGGCGTTGGAGAACGCCGAGACCGCCACCGGGACAGCCTTGCCGCCCTTCTGGGCGTCAATGGCTCCGTACTGGACGAAGCCGGTGCCGTCCAGACGGTCCGTCGTGACCTTGAACTGCTGGCCGGACACGCTGAACGACGCCGCAAGGGCACCCTGCGACAGGGCGACACCGATCGCGGCGGTCGCCGCCACGCTCGGCACCATGACGACGGCGAACCGCTTCCATCTGGTCCCGCCACGAGCCAGGGACTCCATGACTTTCCTCCTTCTCGGACGTACATCTCCGGTATCTGCCGCCCGAGTTGGGGCGGCGGTACCTGGGATGGGAGAAGTGCTACGTCCTCGGGAAGGAGAGCGCCTGTTCTCGGAGGCACATCGTGTTTCCGAATACCGGCGATCACCCCCGAGCGACAACCACTGGCCACGCTCTCGCGCAACCTCCTGGACAGGCTCTGCCGAAGGGGCAGAGACCCCCCTGTCCACGGCCGGCGCCACTGCCGCCGACCACTCGGTGGGGACCCAAGTGCCCCGTCGCGCCGACCGGATGCCGGGCTGCGGGAATGGACCGAGCGTGGCCGATCGTGGTCCATTCACGGCCCGTGCACAAGGGGCTCGTTACTTGCGGGTAACGGGCTGATAACCACGTGGCGACCGACCGACATCACCCCGACACACACGGTCGCCACTCACCGCGAAGAGACATCGCGCAATTGCGGACACAGTGCCGCAAGGGGGTCGCTTTGACTTACTCCAAGTAACAGCGGCCACGTTTACCAAGTTTAGGTAAAACGTGGCCGCTGCTTCGTTTGTTTGGTCAACGTGCGAAGGGCGTACAGGTCAGAAGCGGACGCCTGGTCAGAACCGGACGCCTCGTAGGACAGCGGGTCAGAACAGCACCCGGGCGAGCGCGGTACGCGCCGCCGTCACCCGCGGGTCCTCCGCACCGATGACCTCGAACAGCTCCAACAGCCGGAGCCGCGCGGCCTCCCGGTCGTCCCCGGCGGTCCGCCGCACCGTCTCGACCAGCCGGCCGAAGGCGTCCTCGACGTGCCCGCCGACCAGGTCCAGGTCCGCGGCGCGGATCTGCGCCGGCACGTCGGCCGGGTTGTCCGCGGCCTCCTTGCGCACCGCCTGCGGGTCCAGGTCCTGCACCCGGTGCAGGAGTTCGGCCTGCGCGAGGCCGAGCTTGGCCTCCGGGTTGGCCGGGTCGTCGGAGAGGACGTTCTTGTACGCCTGGATGGCGCCGCCCAGATCACCGGCGTCCAGCGCCTGACTGGCGGCCTCCAGCACCGCGTCGTACGGACCCGGCGCGGGCGCGGCGGGGGCCGTCTCCTCGGCCGCGGCCTGCGGGTCGACCTGTGCGCCGACGATGCCGAACTGCTGCTCGGCGGCCTGCACCAGCTGGTCCAGCACCTGCCGGATCTGCGCCTCCGGGGCCGCGCCCTGGAACAGCGGGATCGGCTGTCCGGCGACCACCGCGAAGACCGCCGGGATGCCCTGCACCCCGAACTGCTGGAACAGCATCTGGTTGGCGTCGACGTCGATCTTCGCCAGGACGAAGGCGCCGGCGTACTCGTTCGCGAGGCGCTCCAGCAGCGGACCCAGCTGCTTGCACGGCTCGCACCACTCGGCCCAGAAGTCGATGACCACCGGGACCTCGGTGGAGCGCTGCAGGACGTCCTGCTGGAACCCGGCCTCGTCGACGTCGTACACCAGGCGGGCCCCGCCGGCCGGCGCCCGGCCCGTACGGGCGGCCTCGGCGCGTGCCTGCTCCGCCTTCTGCTTCGCTTCCCCGGCCGCCTTCACCGCTGCGAGGTCGACGACTCCGCTCATGGACATATTGCGTGGCTGCATGGGTCCATCCTCCCCCCTGGGCGGTCCGTTCCGGAAAGCGATCCGGAAAGCGGTGCGGTCGATCGACGTGGTCAGCGTTTCCGGCTGCCGGACAGCCGGGGTGGTGCGCGGTACTGCGGTCGGCCGCAACGGCCGTACGTGCGGCCTCGGGTCCCCACCCAGGCCGGTGGTTGTCGCTCAAGACGGCTCCGCATCCGGAGGAGGGATGCCAGTCTTACGCTACGGGTCGTAGCGTAACTCGCCGTCGCCCCTGCGCAACAACCGGTTCCGGCCCCGCGCTCCGTGATCTCCCTCACGAGGCGCCCCGCCCCGGCCCGTACTGGCCGGTATGGTCGCCCGCATGCACCACTCCGCCAGCCCGAGGAAGGGCCGCACGGGCCGCCCGCGCAGCGCCGAGACCGACCACGCGATCCTCAGCGCCACCCGTGCCGCACTCGTCGACCTCGGCTGGGGAGGGCTGACGATGAGCGCGGTGGCGACCCGCGCCGGAGTCGCCAAGACGACGCTCTACCGCCGCTGGGCGAACAAGAACGAGCTCGTCGTGGACGCCGTGGCGGTCCTCTTCGACGAGCTCGAACTCCCCGACCGGGGCTGCCTGCGGGCCGACATCGAGGGCGTGGTGCTGCAGTTCGGCGCGCTGCTCGCCCGGCCCGAGACCAAGACGGCCCTGATGGCCGTGGTCGCCGAGTCCACCACCGACGAGGCGCTGCACGAACGGATCCGCTCGGCCATCGTCGACCGCCAGAAGCGCCTGGTCCTGCTGGGCCGGGCGCGCGCCCAGGAACGCGGCGAGCTGCCGGCCGACACCCCCGGCGAGGACGGCGCGCGGACCGCCGCCCGCACCATGGACCTGATCTTCGACGTGATCGCCGGCGCGATCGTGCACCGCACCCTGGTCAGCGGCGAACCCGTGGACGCCGACTGGGGCCGGGACTTCACCGCCCTCTTCCTCGGCGGGCTGGCCGGCCTGGACGGGCAGACCGGGCTGGACGGACGGACCGGGCTGGACGGACAGACCGGGCTGGACGGGCAGACCGGCCGGCCCGCCGGGGCCGGGGAACACGACGACGCCCGGTAGCAGAGGACGCCCGCCGGCAGCGGGACGCGGATCAGACCTGGTAACGGTCGGCCGCGAAGAGGTGCAGATGCTCGGCGACCCACGCCGAGGTCCGCTTCAGCCCCTCCTCCAAGGAGACCTCCGGCCGCCAACCCGCCCATTCCCGCGCCCGGGAGTTGTCCGAAAGCAGCCGCTCCACCTCGCTGCCGGAGGGCCGCAGCCGCGCCGGATCGACCACCACCTCCGCGTCCCGCCCCGAGGCCGTGATCAGCGCCTCGGCGAGCGCGCCGATCGCGATCTCCCGCCCGGTGCCGAGGTTGACCACCTGCCCCAGCGCCCGGTCGCAGTCGGCCAGCGCCAGGAACCCGGCCGCGGTGTCCGTGACGTAGGTGAAGTCCCGGGTCGGGGTGAGCGAGCCGAGCCTGATCTGCCGGGCGCCCGCGTGCAGTTGGGCCAGGATCGTGGGGATCACGGCCCGCGCGGACTGCCGGGGACCGTAGGTGTTGAACGGCCGGACCACCGTCACCGGCAGCTCGAAGGCGTGCCAGTGCGACAGCGCCATCATGTCCGCGCCGATCTTCGAGGCGGAGTACGGCGACTGCGGCTGCAGCGGGTGGTCCTCGGCGATCGGCGCGGTCCGCGCGGTCCCGTAGACCTCACTGGTGGAGGTGTGCACCAGCCGCCGCACCTCGTGCCGCCGGCAGGCCTCCGCCACGTTCTCCGTGCCCACCACATTGGTCTGCACGTACGCGCCCGGCGAGTCGTAGCTGTACGGGATCCCGATCAGCGCGGCCAGATGGAAGACCGTGTCGCAGCCGGCGACCGCGTCCGCCACCCGGCCCGCGTCCCGCACGTCCCCCGCGACCATCTCCACCGGCCCGCCCGGCGTCAGATAGCGCGCCAGATTGCCCTTCTCCGCGTACGGCTTGTAGTGGACCAGGGCGCGTACCTCGGCGCCGGCCTCGACGAGCAGGTCGACCAGGGCGGAACCGATGAAGCCCTCGGCCCCGGTGACCAGGACCCGCCGCCCGGCCCACTGCCGTCCAGTGCTGCTGTTGCTGTTGCTGGTGCTGTTGCTGTTGCTGTTGCTGTTGCTCATGCTGACTCCTTCAGAGGGGGGTTGACGTCCAGGGGCGTGGTCAGGTGGCGGTGGCGGCGGGCCAGCGCCAGGGTCTTGGCGGCCAGCAGGTCCGCGGCGTGCGCATGGGTGCCGGGGTCGGCGGCCGCACCCATCGCGGCCAGCCGGTCGGGGTCCGTCAGCAGCGGGGTGACCAGCGCGTCCAGCCGCTCGGCCGTGGTCTCCCCGTCGGGCAGCAGCACCGCGGCCCCGGCGTCGGAGAGCACCCGCGCGTTGTGCGTCTGGTGGTCGCCCGGCGCGTGCGGATACGGCACCAGCACCGCCGGCATCCCGATCGTGGCCAGCTCGGCGACGGTCGCCGAACCGGCCCGGCACACCACGAGGTCCGCCGCGGCGTACGCCAGGTCCATCCGGTCCAGATAGGGCACGGCCTCGGCGACCGCCGCCCCGCCGTTCGCCGCCAGCAGGGCCCGGGTCTCCTCCAGGGCGGCGGGGCCGGTCTTGATCAGCAGCCGCAGATCTGTACGCGTCCGGTACCGGGCGGCGAGTCCCACCGCCGCCTCGGTCAGCCGGGCCGCGCCCAGGCTGCCGCCGTTGACCAGCAGCAGCCGGGCCCCGTCCGGGACGCCCAGCGCCCGCCGGGCGGCCGGCCGCAGCCCCGTACGGTCCAGCCCGGCCAGCGGGCCCACCAGCGGCATCCCGACCGTCTCGGCGCGTTCCCCGCCCGCCAGATGCGGCCGGCTGCGGTCGAAGGCGAGGGCGAGGTGCGGGGTCAGGCGGGCTGCGAACCGGTTCGCCCGGCCGGGCACCGCGTTGGATTCGTGGATCAGGCTGGGCAGCCCGGCCAGCCGCGCCCCGACGATCACCGGGGCGCTCGGATAGCCGCCCATCCCGACCGCCACCTGGGCGCCCTGTTCCTTGAGGATCGTCCGGCACTGGGCTCCCGAGCGCAGCAGCGCGGCCGGCAGCAGATAGCGTCGGGCGCCGAGCGAGCGGTCGAAGGGGATCATGTCGACGGTGTGCAGCCGGTACCCGGCCTGCGGTATCAGCCGTGTCTCCAGCCCGCGTTCGGTCCCGACGAACGAGATCACGGCATCGGGCACGGCCCTGCGGAGCGCGTCGGCGAGGGCGAGGCCGGGGTAGATGTGACCGCCGGTGCCACCCGCCCCGATCACGACAGAGAGTGGTGTGCGCATGGCCGCCACGCTCGCCATGTGCCCTAAGAAGCTTCTAAGAGAGGTGTTTGGCAGCCTATGTCCATGCCGTCGTCCACACCCGGGCACGCCCCGGCCCCCAAGATCCTCGTCGTCGACGACGAACCGGAGGTGCGTGCCGCCGTGGAGGACGGCCTGTCCGTGGAGGGCTACGCGGTCCGCGGCGCCGCCGACGGGCTGGCCGCGCTCTCGGAGGTCGCCGCCTGGCAGCCGGACGCCATCGTCCTGGACGTGATGATGCCGGTGCTGGACGGGCTCGCGGTCTGCCGCCGGCTGCGCGCGCTGGACGACCGCACGCCCATCCTCGTGCTGACCGCGCTGGACTCGGTCAGCGAACGGGTCGACGGACTGGACGCCGGCGCCGACGACTACCTGGTCAAGCCCTTCGCCCTGGACGAACTGCTGGCCCGGCTACGGGCCCTGCTCCGCCGGGCCGCGGCGCCCGCCGTCGAGGACACCCGGCTCTCCTTCGAGGACCTGGTCGTCGACCCGGTGACCCGCACCGGCCACCGCGCCGGCCGCCCGCTGGAGTTCAGCCGTACCGAATGGGCGCTGCTGGAGCTGCTCCTGCTGCACCCGGGCCAGGTGCTGCCCCGCGAGATGATCCTGGAGCGCGTCTGGGGCCGCGACTTCGGCCCGGACTCCAACTCCCTTGCGGTGTACGTCGGTTACCTCCGCCGCAAGCTGGAGGCCGGCGGCGAGCCCCGCCTGGTCCACACCGTGCACGGCATCGGCTACCGACTGGACCTCCCGGAGAACCGATGAGCGGGGAGCGGGCGGACGGCGCGGGGACGCACGGGACAGGGATGGACGGGACAGGGATGCACGGGACGGGGACGCAGGGGACGGGGACGCACGGGCCGGGGGATGCGAGCGGCGCCCAGGGGCCGGGCACTTCGGACGCGGCCCCGTGGCGACGCCATCACCACCCCCTCCGCACCCGCCTGGCCCTGGCCGCCTCCGCCGCGGTCGCCCTGGTGGCGGTCGGTGTCTGCGCCGCCGCCTTCGTGATCATCCACTACCAGATGACCCGCCAGCTGGAACTCGATCTCGCCCAGACGGCCACCCAGAAGATCCACGAGACCCGCGACTGGGGCCCGACCGTGAGCGACGCCTCCTGCCGCTACCAGGCCGTGCCCTGCTTCCAGATCGTTCCCGCCGACCCGGCGAAGGACCCCCGCGGCGGCTACCCCGTCCTGCCGGTCTCCGACGCCACCCGCCGGGTCGCCGCCGGCCGGCAGACGCCGTACTACCGCGACCTCACGGTCGACGGACAGCCCGTCCGGATGTACACCGCGCCGCACGGCCGGCACGAGGCGCTCCAGGTGGCGCTCCGCTCGGACACCGTCGAACGCGGGGTACAGCACGCCGCCTGGGCGCTGTCCGCGGTCGGCGGCGCCGGCATCCTGCTGGCCGCCGCGCTCGGCTACGCGGTCTCCCGGGCCGGCCTGGCGCCGGTCGCCCGCCTCACCGCCACCGCGGAACGCATCGCCGCCACCCGCGACCCCCGCCACCGCATCGCACTGCCGGCCGGCCCGACCGCCCGCGAGGACGAACTCACCCGCCTCGCCGCCACCTTCAACACCATGCTCGCCGCCCTGGAGCAGTCCGTCACCGCCCAGCGCCGTCTGGTCGCCGACGCCTCCCACGAACTACGGACGCCGCTGACCGCACTCCGTACCAACGCCGAACTGCTCGCCCGCGCCGACCGCCTGACCGACGCCCAGCGCGACCGCGCCTCGGCGGCTCTGGGCCGGCAGCTGCGCGAGGTCACCACCCTCGTCAACGACCTGATCGAACTCGCCCGGGACGAGGAGCCCCAGCCCCTGGTCGAACGGGTCCGCCCGGCCGCCCTCCTGGAACACGCGGTGACCACCGCCCGCGAACACTGGCCGGAGACCGCCTTCACCCTCCGCCTCGCCCCCGAGGCGGCCCCGGTCACCGTCCCCGGCGTCCCCTCCCGCCTGACCCGCCTGCTCTCCAACCTCCTCGACAACGCCGCCAAGTTCTCCCCGCCGGGCGGACCGGTGGAGGCCGAACTCAACTGCGCCGCGGGCGAGTTGAACCTGACGGTCCGCGACCACGGCCCGGGCATCGCCCCCGAGGACCTCCCGCACGTTTTCGACCGCTTCTACCGCGCCCACGCCGCCCGCGCCCTCCCCGGCTCGGGCCTCGGCCTCGCCATGGCCCGCCAGATCGCCCACGCCCACGCGGCCGACCTCACGGCGGAACAGGCACCGGGCGGCGGCGCACTGTTCCGGCTGCGGATGCCGGTGCCGCCCCTGTGAGGGCGATTGATGGCCCCTGAGACGGGTTGATGGTCCCTGAGGGCGCTTGCCGAGCCCGTGCCGGCCGCTCACCGAGGCCGGTACGTGGCGCCGACCCCGTCGGCCTCCGCCTCCTCGGCCTTCTCCTCGACCCGCGCCCGCACCGCCTGCCGGTCCTCCGGCGACATCGACCGCCAGCTCTCCCGCATCCCGGCGATCCCGTCGGTCAGCGCCCGGTACCCGGACGGGTCGTCCAGTACGTCCTTGAGCTCCAGCCGGCCACCGAGCACCTTGCGCGCGAGGTCCTGGACCTCGGCCGGAGCGGCCGCGTTGTCCCGCACCGCCCGCAAGGACCTGGTGAGGTGCTCGTTCTGCTCCTCCGCGAGGTCCCGGTCCGCCACGGGGTAGTCCCGCTCACCGGGGGCGCTGAAGCGGACGTTGTTGCTGCTCATGGATGTACTTCCTCTCACCCGAAGGCGTCACGGGCACGGTCGGCCTCGGCGCGGCCGCTCTCGGTGGTGGGGGCGGGGGGAGGGGTGGGGGTGGCGGTGGCGGTACGGGTCGAGGCGCCGCCGTCGCCCTCGGAGGAGGCCGTGGAGCTACCCGTCCCGGAGGAGGAGGTGGAGCTACCGGACCCGGAAGACCCGGACCCCTCTCCCGACGAGGAGCCCGAACCGCCCTCGGACGCCCCACCCTCGGAGGAGGATGCGCCCTCGGCCGCGGGTTCCTTGTCCTTGTAGCGGACGCCGTGGAGTTCCCGGACGCCCTTGGCCGTCTCCTCGCGTCCGTCCCAGATCTGCTTGCCGCCCTCGGCGAAGTCGCCCTGCGCGACCTTCCCGATGCCCTGACCCATGTGGTACAGGCCCGTTCCCGCCTGGCTGAGGTCCTTGACCTTGTCGCCGGCGAGACCGAGCCCCTTGCCGTCCAGGTTCACCAGCGGCTTCAACCCCGCCTTACCGGCTTCCGCCCAGTCGAACCCGTCCTGCGCCCCGAAGTGTGCCTTGATGCCCTGGGTCGCGATGTTCCCCCCGAGCCCCTTGGCCGCGTCCTTGGCGAAGTCCATGGCGAGTTCCTTCACCATCTCGCCGACCTTCTTCTCCACCTTCTGGGCGAGGGCGTCCTTCACGGCTTGGACGATCTTCTGCTTCGCCTCGGTGATGATCCGGCGGACCAGGACCCGGGTCGTCACCGTGGCCGCGGCCGCACCGGCCTCGGAAGCCCCCAGGGTGACCGGAGCCGCCGCCTGGGCGGCGACGAACTCGACCGCCAGCGCGATGAGTTGGACAATCACCGCGATTTTCATCACAAGGACGATGGTGGCGACCACCTGGAGCACGATGGCGAGGGCGTCCGCCGCGTCGGCAGCCTCTTCCAGCCAGCCGCCGTCCCCACCGAACTTCTTCCAGGTGTTGTCGAACGCCTCGGTCGCCTCACCGGAGTTGGCGCCGTGCACGGCGTTGGAGGCAGTGATGCCCTGCGACTGGTACTGGCGGGCGGCCGCGGCGAAATTGCTCCAGCCTTCGGCGGCGTCCCGCATTTTGTCCTCGTCGACATTGGGCCATTGAAATCCCAGCAGATCGAGGATCCAGTCGAGCTCGGTCGGCAGCGTAACGGCCACGGTGAGGTGTCCCCCGAGAAACAGTTCTGTCGGTGCGGATGTGCGAGAAAGCAGGCGGAACCGAAAGGGCGTCAGTCCGCGAAGTGCGGTCGCTGCGCCGCGTATTTGGCAAGGTGGTCGTGCTGATCCTGCTCGGTGGCGTCGTAGTGCGCGGCCATGGCTTCCAGCTTGCTGCCGATCTTGGAGATTTCCTCCCCAAGATGGGGCATGGAGTCGCAGAGCCCCTCCGCCACCGGCGCGTAGAAATTATTGAACATATCGAGGAAGTCGTCCTTCCCCCACGCCTCGGCGGGATCGCCGCCGCAGGCGGCTTTCAGCTTCTTGGCGGCCTCACTGAATCCGGAGCCGATTTCCCGGAAGACGCCTCCCTGCGTCTTCAGCACCGCCGGATCGACGTCATAACCGGCACCCGCCATAACTCCCCCTCGGAATGGCATTGACTTGAGAGCGTAAAGAAGACGTCAACCGTAACGTACGGTAGCCGAGGCCCACGGCCACCGTAGGTGAGGGAAAGGTGAAGATCTTTTTCACGTCCGGTGCAACTCCCGCCCCTCACCGCAGAGTTACCGCAACCAGCTCGACCATATCGGCGAGCACGAAAGGATATATCCACTATGCCCCAATTTCAGGCGCCGCCCCCCGTAAAACGCTTTCTGGGCCGATGCGTGACGGTGCTCGTGATGATCGGAGCATTGCTTTTCGGCGCCTGGACCGCCTGGTCGGGATTGGCTTCTGCCGGCGTCAGGGGCACGCCGGGGCATCTGATCGTCGCGAAGTGCACATCGGTATACCACTACTCCCGCAAAGGCCATTCCTACACCGATTACACCTGCACCGGCACCTTCCGTGCGGACACCGGAAAAGCGAATGATCCCCGAGCCGAAATGAGCGGTCTGGGGAAATCCCTGCCGGCGGGCGTGGAACTCCCGGCCAGCGGAATCGGTGACCACCGCACCGAGCTGGTCAACACCACGCAGGCCCTGCAGAGTTTCGTGGCAGCGTTCGCCTGCCTTCTCCCCGCGGCCTTCGCCCTGCTCTGGCTGCTCACCGACCTCGGCCGGAGCGGGCGCGGCCTGAGGGAGACCTGGCGCGAAACCAAGGGCACCGCGACGCGTGCGATCGTGCTCGGCGTCGTCGCGCTGTCCGCCGTCGGCATGCTCGTCGTCAGCCCGCTCCTCGCCTTCCTGCTTCCGCGCTGAACCACTCCCCCACCCGCACACCTCTCTGCCCCGAAAGGTCGCGATCGTCGTGTCCACCGCAGCGGTCGCCCTGTTCGGGGTGGTCGTGGTCGGTCCGGTGCTCGGGCTCGTACTGACGCGTTGAGCCGGCCGACGGTGGCGTCGGCCGGCTCAACGGGAGGGATAGCCGCCCAGCGGCAGGGACACTCGCTCAGAAGCCCGCCGGCTCCGTGTAGATGCCCCACTCGTCGCGCAGGGCGCCGCAGATCTCGCCCAGGGTGGCCTCGGCGCGTACCGCGTCGAGCATCGGCTCGATCATGTTGCTGCCGTCCCGCGCGGCGGCCAGCAGCGCCTTGAGCGAGGCGGACACCCGGGCGTCGTCGCGGGCGGCCTTGCGGGCGGCGAGGACGCGGACCTGTTCGCGTTCGACCTCGTGGCTGACCCGGAGGATCTCCAGGTCACCGGTGACCGAACCCTCGTGGCAATTGACGCCCACGACCCTCTTGTCGCCCTTTTCCAGCGCCTGCTGGTAACGGAAGGCGGATTCGGCGATTTCGCCGGTGAACCAGCCGTCCTCGATACCGCGCAGAATTCCGGAGGTCATCGGGCCGATGGGGTGCTGCCCGTCGGGATGCGCCCGCAGGCCCCGTTCCTTGATCTGGTCGAAGATCTTCTCCGCGTCCGCCTCGATGCGGTCCGTCAGCTGCTCGATGAACCACGAACCGCCCAGCGGATCCGCCACATTGGCGACCCCGGTCTCCTCCATCAGCACCTGCTGCGTACGCAGCGCGATTTCCGCGGCCTGCTCACTCGGCAGCGCGAGGGTTTCGTCCAGGGCGTTGGTGTGGAGGGAGTTGGTGCCGCCCAGCACCGCCGCCAAGGCCTCGACCGCGGTCCGGACGACGTTGTTGTACGGCTGCTGAGCGGTCAGCGAAACACCCGCCGTCTGGGTGTGGAAGCGGAGCCACTGCGCCTTTTCGCTCGTCGCGCCGTACACCTCGCGCATCCAGCGGGCCCAGATCCGGCGTGCCGCGCGGAATTTGGCGATTTCCTCGAAGAAATCGACATGGGCGTCGAAGAAGAACGAAAGCCCTGGTGCGAAGGTGTTGACGTCCAGGCCGCGGCTGAGCCCCAGTTCGACGTACCCGAAACCGTCCGCGAGGGTGTACGCCAGCTCCTGCGCGGCCGTCGCCCCGGCTTCGCGGATGTGGTAGCCGGAGACCGAGAGCGGCTTGTACGCGGGAATGCCGTGCGCGCAGTGCTCCATCAGGTCGCCGATGAGGCGCAGATGCGGCTCCGGCTGGAAGAGCCACTCCTTCTGGGCGATGTACTCCTTGAAGATGTCGGTCTGGAGGGTCCCGTTGAGCACCCCCGGATCCACCCCCTGCCGCTCGGCGGCGACGAGGTACATGCAGAAGACCGGCACGGCCGGGCCGCTGATCGTCATCGACGTCGTGACGTCGCCGAGCGGGATGTCCTTGAAGAGGACCTCCATGTCGGCGGCGGAGTCGATGGCCACGCCGCAGTGGCCGACCTCGCCCAGCGAGCGCGGGTCGTCGGAGTCCCGGCCCATGAGCGTCGGCATGTCGAAGGCGACCGAGAGCCCGCCCCCGCCGTTGCCCAGGATCATCTTGTAGCGCTCGTTCGTCTGCTCGGCGTTGCCGAAGCCCGCGAACTGGCGGATGGTCCAGGTACGGCCGCGGTAGCCGGTCGGGTACAGCCCCCGGGTGAAGGGGTACTCGCCCGGCCATCCGATCCGCTCGAAGCCCTCGACGGAATCCCCGGGCCGGGGCCCGTACACCGGCTCGACGGGATCGCCCGAGAGCGTGGTGAAGTCCGCGTCCCGCTTGCGGGCAGCGTCATACCGGGCCTGCCAGCGACGGCGGCCTTCCTCGATCGCGTCAGCGTCCATACGATCGAATTTACTAGGACGTCCTAGTAATTGTCGACGGGAGCGCCCCGTGGGTCGCGGTTGTCACACCCCGTAGCGGGCCGGGGGGAGAGGCGGGAACGCGAAAACGCGCCCGTGCCGGTGCGGGACGGGCGCGTGACGGAGCGGGGTCAGACCTTGACCGGCTCCGGGGCGCTCTCGGCGAGCAGCGGCTCGACCTCGCGCACCACCTGGCGCTCGACGAAGAACGCCGCGGTCGGGATCGTGCCGGCGACCAGCACCCACAGGAGCTTGCCGAACGGCCACTTGGCCTTGGAGCCCAGGTCGAAGGCGAAGATCAGGTAGATGATGTAGAGCACGCCGTGGACCTGGGAGACGACCAGGGTGAGGTCCTTGCCCATCCCGAAGCCGTACTTGGCGATCATGCAGGCGCAGAGCGCCAGCAACATCACGGCGGTGACGTAGGCCATCACCCGATAGCGGGTCAGCACGCTGGATTTCATGGATACGAGCGTAACCGCCCAGAAAATCCCCGCGGACGCGGGGAGCACGCAACCGCCCGGCACCAGGTGAGGACCCTTCGCGGGCCACCCCCGCGAACGCCGGGCACAAGCGCGCTGACCCGCAGCGACCGTACTTTCCGACCTCAGTCCGCGTCCTTGAAATCCCCCGCCGTCACCCGCAGCGGCCGCAGCATCGCGAAGATCTCCGCGCACTCCTCGTCGTCGTACGCGCCGAGTCCGAAATCCATGGCCATCAGGTCCCGGGTCGCGGCGTCGCAGACCTCGCGGCCCTTGTCCGTGATGGAGGCAAGGGTGCCCCGCCCGTCGTTCGGGTTGGGCCGCTTGGCGACCAGGCCGGACTTCACCAGCCGGTCGACGGTGTTCGTCACCGAGGTCGGATGCACCATGAGCCGCTCACCGATCTTGGACATCGGCAGCTCACCGGCCTTGGAGAAGGTCAGCAGCACCAGCGCCTCGTACCGGGCGAAGGTCAGTCCGTACGGCTTGACCACCGCGTCCACCTCGGACAGCAGAATCTGATGGGCGCGCATGATCGACGTGATCGCGCCCATCGACGGCACGGCTCCCCACCTCTGGCGCCACAGTTCGTCGGCACGCGCGATGGGATCGAAAGCAAGGCTGAGCGGCTTCGGCACGTCTCCGACCCTACCCGGCGGTCATATTGTGGTCAGCCTTGTCTCAGTTTTCGGTCTCACTCAGCGGTCCGGGCCGGCGGTCCCGTCCGGCGGTCCGCCGGACCTCGCGGATCACGGCGAGGACGCAGAGCACGCCGAGGACCCCCGCCGCCGGCATCACCGCCCGCAGCGGCGCGTACTCCGCCGCGAGACCGGCCGCACCCATCGCCAGGCCCATCGCCGTCATCCGCCCCGCCTGCACCACCGTCATCCCCTGCCCCAGCAACTCCTCGGGGACCGCGGCGACGAACCACCGGTCCACCCCGAAGTTGTACGAGATGCCGGTACCCGTCAGTACGAGGAGCAGCACCGCCCAGCCCAGCGAGGGCTGCGCGGCGAAGCCGAGGGACGGCAGGACGGCGAAGACGCCCATGGGGAAGGTGAGCCGGGACCGGGCCCGCGGCCCCAGGAGCGAGCCGACCAGGCTCTCCGCCACCACGGCGCCGATCGGCATGCTGCACATCAGCAGCCCCGCACCGCCCGGGCCGGCGCCGAGCAGGTCGGCGTAGGGGACGAGCAGCGCCTCGGGGACGACCACGAAGGCCGGCGGCAGCCAGGTCAGGAGCAGCAGCGCGCGCACCCTGCGGTCCGCCAGCAGCCGCCGCACGCCGCCCAGCGACGCGCCCAGCAGGGCTCCGCGCCCGGCCGCCGCGCCGCCGCCGTCCCGGGCCGGGCGGGCCCGGGTGCCGAGACGCAGCAGCAGCGCCGAACCGAGGAAGGTGACGGCCGTGAGGGCGAGCACCGCCCCGGGCGTCACCACGGCCACCAGCAGCCCTCCGACACCGAAGCCCACCAGTTGGGCGCTCTGGTTCACGATGCGGATCACCGACCGGCCCAGGACGAACAGATCCCCCTCGCCGAGGATGTCCCCGAGCGTGGCGGCACGCGTGCCGGCGAAGACCGGCGCGACGGCGGCGATCAGGCAGCGCAGGACGAGCAGCACGGCGACCGGTGTGCCGGGCAGGACCATCCCGGCCGCCGCCAGCGCGCACAGCAGATCGCAGACCACCAGCACCCGGCGGGCCGGGTACCGGTCGGCGACGGCGGACAGCAGCGTCCCGCCGAGGACGTACGGCAGCAGCCCGAGCGCGAAGGTCAGGGCGCTCAGCAGCGGGGAGTCGGTGCGCCGGAAGACCAGCACGGACAGCGCGATCTCGCAGACGACCACGCCGAGGGAGGACAGCAGGTGCGCGGCGAAGACCGCACGGAATTCCGGGACGGCGAAGACGGCACAGTAACGGGCCGGGCGGCCGGCAGCGACGGGGCCGCCGCCGGCCTCTGGCCCCTCCTCGGGGCGTGCGGGAGTACGGCCCGGCGGAACGGGCCCGGTGGTCGCGGACATGGCGGCAGACTGCCGCGCGCCGCCCCCGTCCCGTAATCTTTCGGCCCCAGCCGAATCCCCGGGGGGTCCCGCGGTCATGCCGCTGCATCTGCACTTCGGCGCCGACGACCTGCTGCGCATCCGGTTCGCCATCTCGCCGCTGTGCGAGACGCACGAGGCGGTACGGACCCTGCGCCGCACCGACCGGCACGGCTACCACGCGCCGTGGTTACGGCGGATGCGCACGGCGCTGGCCGGGCTGGACCTGACACCGCTGTGGCTGTTCATGCCGGCCTCGCCGCCGGGCTACACCCCGGACTTCCTGGGCCGGCCCCCGGACACCCCGACGACCGGGTTCGACGAGGAACTGGCGCGGCTGCGGGCCACCGACCCGGAACTGGCCCGGGCCGAGATGGCCAAGTCGCTGGCCTGCACCCCCGGTGGGGCCGAGTCCGCGCGCGGCCGCGCGGCGCTGGCGGATCCGGCCCGCGCCGTGCAGGAGCTGGCCGACGTCACCGAACGGGCCTGGCACGCGCTGCTCGCCCCGGACTGGCCCCGGCTGCGGGCCCTGCTGGAGGCCGAGATCGCCTACCGCTCACGCCAGTTGGCGGACGGCGGACTGCGGCGGCTCTTCGCCGATCTGCATCCCCGGCTGACCTGGTCGGGCGACACCCTCACGGTCCGGACCCGCACCGACTTCCGGCAGACCCAGGACCTGGGCGGCCGCGGGGTGCTGCTGCTGCCCAGCGTCTTCGCCTGGCCGGACGTGGTGAGCGGTTTCGATCCGCCGTGGCAGCCGACCGTCATCTACCCGGCCCGCGGGATCGGCGGCCTGTGGTCCGAGCCGGACGCCGGGCCCGCACTGGCCCGGCTGCTGGGGCCGAAGCGGGCGGCCGTCCTGGCCGCGCTCGACGCACCGTCCACCACGACCGCACTGTCCCGCCGCCTCGGCCTCGCCCCGTCCTCCGTCTCGGCCCACCTCTCCGTCCTCCGCGCCGCAGGCCTCCTGACCTCCCACCGCCACGGCCACGAAGTGCTCTACGAACAGACACCACTCGGCCTTGCGTTGCTTGGTTGACTCCCACGTACCCGTCTGTCCCGCCGCGGTTGTTGCTCGCCGTTGCGCGCTTGGCGGCGCCCCGCACGTACCTGGCCGACCCGCCGCGGGTCGTCTCGCCGTTGCGCCTGGCGGCGGGCGTGGTGTTGTCGGGTGCGGTGCCGGCCCTCCAGACTTCGTCCTCCGGTCCACCCCCTCCCGTGAGTGGGAGGTTTCTCAGCTGGTTGGGGGCGGGCGTCATCCGTTGCCTGCGGGCACGTGGACGTCACGTGCACCCCCACCACCGTTTTCTTCCCCCCAACGGGAGGGGACGGGCCGGAGGGGCCGGTTGTGTGGACGTAAAGCGTCAGCAGTCCACACAACCGGCCCCGGAGGCCCGTCACCGCACCCACAAACCACCCAGCCCGCCGCAGGCGCAACGGCGAGCAAGACCCGCGGCGCCGCAGACAGCTACGTGGGAGGCGCCGCAAAGCGCGCAACGGCGAGACGACCCGCGGCGGGACAGCCAGGTACGTGGGATTCAGCCCTCGGAGAGGAACCGCTCGATCGTGTCGACCTTCGACGTCAGTCCATCCGTGACCCCCGGGCGGATGTCCGCCTTGAGGACCAGCGAGACCCGTCCGGCGCGTGCCTCGACGGCCGCGACGGCTCGTTTGACGACGTCCATGACCTCGTCCCACTCGCCCTCGACGGACGTGAACATCGCGTCCGTGCGGTTCGGCAGGCCGGACTCGCGGACGACCCGGACCGCGTCGGCGACGTACTCGCCGACGTCCTCGCCGACGCCCAGCGGGCTCACGGAGAAGGCGACGATCATGCGTTGACGATCCCTTCCTTGCGGGCGCGGGCGGCGATCACGCCGGCCTCCTCCTCGCGCTTGAGCACCCGGTCGCCGTAGAGGCCGCCGAACGGGAGGATCGCCAGCAGGAAGAAGAACGCGACGCGCTTGAAGGGCCACTTGGTGCGGTTCCACACGTCCAGCAGCAGCACCACGTAGGTGATGAACAGCAGGCCGTGGATCAGGCCGAGCGGCATCACCAGGGCGTCGTAGTCGAAGGCGAGCCGGAAACCGGTACCGAAGATCAGCAGCGCGGGGAAGGAGATGGCCTCCGGAACGGAGGCCAGGCGCAGGCGGTGCAGGGCGGCGGCGGTCTTGATGTCCACGGGAACCTCGTTCGGGTGGCGGGCGAGGAGCTGGCTTGTGCAAGGGTTCACAAGCGTCGCCCCATTGTTACAGCCGCACCCGCGATCACCGCGCCGGGGGGACGTGAGCCGGACCACCCCGGGCCGGCCGCCGGCGGACCGGCGAGCGGGACCCGGTCGGCTCAGGGAGATCTCCGGGCGATGTCAGGGGCAAAGGGCCTGCCCCGCGCGGCCGGTGGCCATTACCGTCTGACGCGTGGCTCAGTTTCGGCTCCAGGGGAGCAAGGTGCTCGCCGTCGACATGACGGGCGATGCCGTCAAGGCGAAAAACGGGGCGATGGTCGCGTACGACGGCCAGATGTCCTTCAAGAAGATGACCGGCGGCGGCGAGGGCTTGCGCGGCATGGTCACCCGGCGGCTCACGGGTGAGCAGATGGCCGTGATGGAGGTGAAGGGCCACGGCACCTGCTATTTCGCCGATCGCGCCAGCGAGATCAATCTGGTGCGGCTGCACGGCGAGAAGCTGTACGTGGAGGCCAGCAACCTGCTCTGCACGGACGCGGCGCTGCGCACGGGCACGACGTTCACCGGCCTGCGCGGCGCCTCCCAGGGCAACGGCCTGTTCACCACCACCGTCGAGGGCAGCGGCCAGGCGGCGATCACCTCGGACGGTCCCGCGGTGGTGCTGCGGGTCACCAAGCAGTACCCGCTGCAGGTCGACCCGGGCGCCTATGTGGCGCACACCGGCGATCTGAAGCAGCACTTCCAGTCGGGCGTGAATTTCCGCACGTTCATGGGAGAGGGCTCGGGCGAGGCGTTCCAGATCCGCTTCGAGGGCGAGGGCCTGGTCTACGTCCAGCCCAGCGAGCGCAACACCGTGGGCGGTGAGGTCTGATGCCGTTCACGGCGCTCAACTCCCGCATGGTGCAGGCCACGATCACGCCCGGCCAGCGGATGTTCAGCCAGCGCGGGGCGATGCTCGCGTACCGCGGGGAGGTCTCGTTCACCCCGAACATCCAGGGCGGCCAGGGCGGTATCGGCTCGATGATCGGCCGCCGGGTCGCCGGTGAGGCGACCCCGCTGATGACCGTGGAAGGCAGTGGCACGGTGATGTTCGGGCACGGCGGGCATCACGTCCACGTCGTGGACCTGACCGGCGAGACGCTCTACGTCGAGGCCGACCGGCTGCTGGCCTTCGACGGCTCGCTCCAGCAGGGCACGATGTTCATGGGCGCGCAGGGCGGTGTGATGGGCATGGTCCGCGGCCAGGTCACCGGCCAGGGCCTGTTCACGACGACGCTCTCCGGCGTCGGCTCGGCCGCGGTGATGGCCCACGGCGGCGTGCTGGAGCTGCCGATCACCCCGCAGCGCCCGGTCCACGTCGACCCCCAGGCGTACGTCGCGCACCGCGGCGAGGTCCGCAACAAACTGTCCACCGCGCTCGGCTGGCGCGACATGGTCGGCCGCGGTTCGGGCGAGGCCTTCCAGCTGGAGCTGTCGGGCCAGGGCACCGTCTACGTCCAGGCGTCGGAGGAGAAGCTGTGACCGGTCCCGTTGTCCACGACGTCGCCTCGCTCCCGGCTGATGACAACGTCAATCCGTACGCCTTCAGCGTCGATCTGAACGGCCAGTGGTTCCTGCAGAAGGGGAAGATGATCGCCTACTACGGGCAGATCGACTTCCAGGGCATCGGGCACGGCCGGCTGGACCGGCTGATCGCCGGAAGTTTCCATTCGCCACTGCACGCCGCGGACTGGGTCGTCGCCGAGGGCCGGGGAAAGATGCTGCTCGCGGACCGTGCCTTCGACGTGAATTCCTACGATCTCGATGAGGGCAACCTCACTATTCGCTCGGGCAATCTGCTCGCGTTTCAGCCATCTCTGTCGCTGAAGCAGTCGATCATCCCGGGCTTCCTCACGCTGATCGGGACGGGCAAGTTCGTGGCGGCGTCCAACGGGCCGGTGGTGTTCATGGAGCCGCCGATCCGGGTGGACCCGCAGGCGCTCGTCGGCTGGGCCGACTGCCCCTCGCCGTGCCACCACTACGACCACCAGTACCTGCGGGGATTCCTCGGCGGGCTGCGCGCGCACACCGGTATCGGAGGGGCCTCGGGCGAGGAGCACCAGTTCGAGTTCGTGGGGGCCGGCACGGTCCTGCTGCAGTCGACGGAGCAGTTGATGCCGGAGCTGGCGACCGGCGCGGTCCCGGCGGAGGAGGGCGTTCCGGGCGGTGGCGGACACGTTCCGCAAAGTGGCTCACAACTGCCCCAGCTGCCCGGCAACCTCGGGAGCCTCCAGCGCCGCTTCGGGCTGTGAGCGGTAGTCTGCGGACGGTGACCTCGAACGTCTGACCCACATCCGGCCCCGGCCGGTCGTCGTCACCCCAACGGGGATTAATTCACTATTCAACTTTTAACAGGTAGAATTCATCCATGACGACCGACAGCGACACTCCCTGGCTGACCGACCAGGAGCAGCGTGCCTGGCGCACTCATCTGGACGTCAGCAGACTGCTGATGCACCAACTGGAGCGCGATCTGCAACCGTTCGGCCTGACGAACAACGATTACGAGATCCTCGTCAACCTCTCCGAGGCCGAGGACCATCGGCTCCGGATGAGCGACCTGGCCGCCAGCACCCTGCAGTCCAAGAGCCGTCTCTCCCACCAGATCACCCGGATGGAGAACGCCGGCCTGGTACGCCGAGAGAGTTGCGAATCGGACCGCCGTGGCCTCTACGCGGTGCTGACGGAGGAGGGCTGGGACACCATGCGCCGGGTCGCCCCGCACCACGTCGCCTCGGTCCGCAAGCACTTCATCGATCTGTTCTCCCCCGATGACCTGCAGGCGCTGCGGGCCTCCCTCACCCCGGTGGCCGAACACCTCCGCGTCCAGCGCGGCACGATCTGACCGCCCGGTCGCGGCCCCCGCCCGGGGGCCGCGGCCGCACCGGCTCAGCCGGCCGCCGGCAGCCGCAGCTCGAAGACCGCCCGGTCCCGTACGACCAGCGTGCCGCCGTGCCGGACCGCCACGTCCCGGGCGATGGCCAGTCCCAGCCCGGCCCCGCCGTCGTCCCGCGCCCGCGCGTCGTCGAGCCGGACGAACCGCTCGAAGATCCGCTCCCGGTCCGCCTCCGGCACCCCGGGCCCGTCGTCCTCGACCCGCAGCACGGCCCACTCCCCCTCGCGCACCACCGCGACCCGCACCTCCCCGGCCGCATGCCGCTGCGCGTTGTCCAGCAGGTTCCCCAGCACGCGCCCCAACTGACCGCGGGACCCGGCCACTTCGACGACCGCGAGCTCACCGGCGGTGGCCGGAATCCGGTCCCCGGCCCGCTGCGAGAGCTCCTCCCGCACCAGCGCCGCGAGGTCCACCCGGGCCGCGGCCGGCCGCTCCCCCGCGTCCAGCCGCGCCAGCAACAGCAGGTCCGCCGCCAGCCGCTGCAGCCGCACGGTGTCCGCCACCGCGCCCGGCACGTCCAGCAACTCGGGGTGCGCCACCCCCACTTCCAGCTGGGTGCGCAGGCTGGCGATCGGACTGCGCAGCTCGTGCGAGGCGTCCGCGACGAACCGCCGCTGCCGCTCGACGCTGGTCTCCAGCGCGGCCAGCGTCTCGTTGGTGGTGCGCGCCAGCCGGCCGATCTCGTCCCGGGACGACGGCACCGGCACCCGCCGGCTCAGATCCGTACTGGCCGTGATCGCCGCCATCTCCGACCGGATGCCCTCCACCGGCCGCAGCGCCCGCCGGGTGACCAGCCAGGTCACCCCCGCCACCACCACGAGCAGCAGCGGCAGCCCGATCAGCATGGCGGTCCGCACCGAGCCGACCGCGGCACGCTCCGGCGCCAGCGCGGACCCCGCCCGCACCACGGCCTTCTCGCCCCGGCCGTCCTTGGCCTCGACCACCGCGAACCGGTAGGCCGCCACCGTGCCGTCGACGTCGGCGGTCCCGTCCCGGTAGCGCACGTCGTCGTCCACCTCACCGGGCCGCGGCCCGCCCCGGTCGTCGTCCCCGTCATCGTCGTCACCGTCACCCGACCTGCCGGATCCGGCACCCGCGTCGCCCGCTGCCGGCCCGCCCTTGACCGGCCTGCCGTCGACGGCCCGCACGTCCTCGCCGGCCGCCAGCACCCGCCCGTCGTCGTCGGTGACCACCACCGGATGGTCCTCGCCGTCCGGCAGATCGAGCTTCGGGTACGCCGTGCCGGTGGCGATCTGCGCGGCCACCTCGCGCGCCGCGACCTCCGCCTGCAGCCCGGCCTGGTCCTGCAGGTTGCCGCGCAGCACCAGCAGCACCGCCGTACCGGCCGCGATCAGCGCCAGCGCCACCACCACGGTCGCGCCGGCCGCCGCCCGGGCCCGTACCGAACCCAGGACCCGGCCCCGCGCCCTACGCACCGGCCACCAGCCGGTATCCCGCACCGCGCACCGTCACGATGTGCCCGGCGCCGAGCTTGCGCCGCAGCGCGCTCACGTACACCTCGATGATGTTGACGTCACCGTCGTAGGCGAAGTCCCACACGTGCTCCAGGATCTCCGCCTTGGACACCACCTCCCCCGCCCGCAGGGCCAGCTGCTCCAGTACGGCGAACTCCTTCGCGGTCAGCGCGACCTCGGTACCGTCCCGCTCGACCCGGCGCGCCCCCTGGTCGACGGCGAGCGTCCCCACCCGCAGCACCGGCTGGGCGCTCCGCCCCCGCCGCCGCAGCAGCGCCTTCACCCGGGCCACCAGCACCACGTACGAGAACGGCTTGGTCAGGTAGTCGTCGGCGCCGGTGTCCAGCCCCTCGGCCTCGTCGTACTCGCCGTCCTTGGCGGTCAGCATCAGGATCGGCACCTCGTTCCCGGCCGCCCGCAGCGCGGCGCAGACGCGGTAGCCGTTCATGCCGGGCAGCATGATGTCCAGCACGACCAGGTCGTAGGCGTCCTCGCCGGCACGGTGCAGCCCTTCGAGGCCGTCGTGCACCACGTCGACCGCGTATCCCTCGGCCCGCAGGCCCCTGGCCAGCGACCGGGCCAGCCGCTGTTCGTCCTCCACGATCAAGAGTCGAAGGGGGCGGCGCGCAGCGCCTCGGTCGGGGCGGTGGTGGGTGACGGGCGGGAGCATGGACGAAGCCTGCCACCCGGAACCTGAAGAGTCCTTCAGCCGGCTTCAGCTCGGCTTCAGGTGCGTTCGGCCACTGTGGCGGCACAGCGTTGACCCGGACGACCGGGTCCGAGCACCTACGGAGGAGAGCACATGAAGCGCCACCTCGTCATCGCCACCGCCGCCGCGGCCGCCCTGCTGGCGGGCGGTACGGTCACCGCCGTCGCGGTGAGCGGCAGCGGCTCCGGCAGCACCACGCCGGCCGCGGCACCGGCGGCCGGCCACGAGCGCCAGGACACCGAGGACCTCCGCGAGGCCGGCGCCGCCCGGGTGACCGCTCCCCAGGCCGCGGCCGCCGCCCTGAAGGCCGTCCCCGGCAAGGTCTCCGGCCTGGACCTCGACCGGGACCGCCCGGGCCTGGTCTGGGACGCGGACGTGCTGGGCAGGGACGGAAAGTGGCACGAGGTCACCCTCGACGCGCGGACCGCGCGGGTGCTGAAGCAGCACGTCGACCACGAGGACGACGACGATCACGCCGGCGAGCGGTCCGCCCTGAACAACGCCCGCACGGACGCCGCCACCGCCGCCCGCAAGGCCGCCGCGGAACACGGCACGGTCACCTCCGTCGAACTGGACGACGACCACCGCGCCAAGGCCGTCTGGGAGGTCGAGACCGTCACCAAGGACGGCACCGAGCACAAGCTCCTCATCGACCCGCAGACCGGCACCCTGAACACCGCCCCCACGCACGACGACCACGGGGACGACTGACCCGGATGGGCCGCCACCCCCACCCACCGTTTCCCCTCCCCCTCACGGGAGGGGACGGGCCGGAGGGGCCGGGGTGTGGGACGTAAAGCGAAGCAGTCCCACACAACCGGCCCCGGAGGCCCGTCACCGCACCCACAAACAACCCAGCCCGCCGCAGGCGCAACGGCGAACAACAACCGCGGCGGGAAAGCCAGGTACGTACGGGGCGCCGCAAAGCGCAACGGCGAGCAAGCCCCGCGGCGGGAAAGCCAGGTACGTGGGAGGCTTGGCGCTAGCCGCCATTCGTGACGCCGTCCACCAATTCGTCCGCCGCCCGATACGGATCCGTCTCACCGGCCACTATCCGCTCGGCCAGCGCCTCCAGCCGCCGGTCGCCGCTCAGGTCGCCGATCCGCTCGCGCAGCGCCGTGACCGCGATCGTCTCGACCTCGTGGGCGGCCCGGGCGCGGCGCCGTTCGGCCAGGACGCCGTGTTCCTCCATCCAGGCCCGGTGCTTCTCCAGCGCCTCGACGACCTCGTCGACGCCCTCGGAGCGGGCGGCGACGGTCTTCACGATGGGCGGCCGCCAGTCGCCGGGCGCCCGGGATTCGCCGAGGCCGAGCATGTGGTTGAGCTCCCGGGCGGTGGCGTCGGCGCCGTCCCGGTCGGCCTTGTTGACCACGTAGACGTCGCCGATCTCCAGGATTCCGGCCTTGGCCGCCTGGATGCCGTCGCCCATGCCCGGCGCGAGCAGCACCACGGAGGTGTCCGCCTGGGAGGCGATCTCCACCTCGGACTGGCCGACCCCGACCGTCTCGACCAGGATCACGTCGCAGCCGGCCCCGTCGAGGACCCGGATGGCCTGCGGTGCGGCCCAGGCCAGTCCGCCCAGATGGCCGCGGGTGGCCATCGAGCGGATGTAGACGCCGGGGTCGGAGGCGTGCTCGCTCATCCGGACCCGGTCGCCGAGCAGCGCGCCCCCGGAGAACGGCGAGGACGGGTCGACGGCGAGCACGCCGACCCGCTTGCCCGTCTTGCGGTACGCGGTGACCAGGGCCGAGGTGGTGGTGGACTTGCCCACGCCGGGTGAGCCGGTCAGCCCGACCACGTAGGCGTTGCCGGTGAGCGGTGCCAGCGCCGCCATCACCTCGCGCAGCTCCGGCGCGGCCCCCTCCACGAGGGAGATCAGCCGGGCCACCGCCCTCGGCCGGCCCTGCCGTGCCTGTTCCACCAGCTGGGGGACGTCCACCATCGCTGCTCGGCTCCTTCGGCTCGCTGGTACGCGATTCGGCAGCCCGTACGCACGCACGTACGGGCTGTCGCTTACTTACCCGGTACGCGGATGATCAGCGCGTCGCCCTGACCGCCGCCACCGCACAGCGCGGCCGCGCCGGTCCCGCCGCCGCGCCGGCGCAATTCCAGGGCCAGGTGCAGCACGATGCGGGCGCCGGACATCCCGATCGGGTGACCCAGGGCAATCGCGCCGCCGTTGACATTCACCTTTTCCGGGGAGACCCCCAGATCCTTCATTGACTGCACGGCGACCGCCGCGAACGCCTCGTTGATCTCGATCAGGTCGAGGTCGGCGACGGTCAGGCCCTCCTTGCCCAGGGCATGGTTGATGGCGTTGGACGGCTGGGACTGCAGCGAGTTGTCGGGGCCGGCGACGTTGCCGTGCGCGCCGATCTCCGCGATCCATTCCAGGCCGAGTTCCTGGGCCTTGGCCTTGCTCATCACGACGACGGCGGCCGCACCGTCGGAGATCTGCGAGGACGTGCCCGCGGTGATCGTGCCGTCCTTGGCGAACGCCGGGCGCAGCTTGGCCAGCGACTCCACGGTGGTCTCCGCCCGGATGCCCTCGTCCTTGCTGAAGAGGACCGGCTCGCCCTTGCGCTGCGGGATCTCCACGGGGGTGATCTCGGCCTCGAAGAGGCCGTTCTTCTGGGCGGCGGCGGCCCGCTGGTGCGAGGCCGCGGCGATCTCGTCCTGCTCCGGCCGGGCGATGCCGAGCCGGGTGTTGTGCTTCTCGGTCGACTCGCCCATGGCGATGCCCTCGAACGAGTCGGTCAGGCCGTCGTGGGCCATCGCGTCGAGCATCTCGACGGCGCCGTACTTGTAGCCCTCCCGGGACTTGGGGAGGAGGTGCGGCGCGTTGCTCATGGACTCCTGACCGCCGGCGACGACGACGTCGAACTCACCCGCACGGATCAGCTGGTCGGCCAGCGCGATCGCGTCCAGGCCGGAGAGGCACACCTTGTTGACGGTGAGCGCGGGGACGTTCATGGGGATGCCGGCCTTGACGGCGGCCTGGCGCGCCGGGATCTGCCCTGCCCCGGCCTGCAGCACCTGGCCCATGATCACGTACTGCACCTGGTCGCCGCCGATGCCCGCCCGGTCCAGCGCCGCCTTGATGGCGAAGCCGCCCAGATCGGCGCCCGAGAAGGTCCGCAGGGATCCGAGGAGCCGCCCCATCGGGGTGCGGGCTCCCGCCACGATTACTGAGGTGGTGCCGTTCGTGCCGTTGGTTTCAGACATGCGATGCGGCCTTCCTTTGCAGGGAAGTTAACGAGGGTTCCCGTCAATGTACTGAGCGGTACCCGTCGGGTCACCGGCCAGCAGGTGTGATCGCGCGCACGTTGCGTAACCAGTCGTGAGAGGGGTGCACTGGAACCATGCTGACGCGAATCGACCACATCGGGATCGCCTGTTTCGACCTCGACAAGACTGTCGAGTTCTACCGTGCCACGTACGGCTTCGAGGTGTTCCACACCGAAGTCAACGAGGAGCAGGGCGTCCGGGAAGCCATGCTGAAGATCAACGAGACCTCGGACGGCGGGGCCTCCTACCTCCAGCTCCTGGAGCCCACCCGCGAGGACTCCGCGGTGGGCAAATGGCTGGCCAAGAACGGCGAGGGCGTACACCACATCGCCTTCGGCACCGCGGACGTCGACGGGGATTCCGAGGCCATCCGCGACAAGGGCGTCCGGGTGCTCTACGACCAGCCCCGGACGGGTTCGATGGGCTCGCGGATCACCTTCCTGCACCCCAAGGACTGCCACGGCGTACTCACCGAACTCGTCACCGCCGCACCCTCCGCCGCCACGGACCACTGACCTTCACGTTCCCCGGCCGGTAGAGTGCAGCTTCGGCCGGGGTACGGGAGTGGGGCTCGGTCCATACTCTGCCGATGATCTGACACCATTTCTTCGGAGAAGGGTCAGCTCCAATGGGTGCCAGTCGGGTACGACGTGACGTGTACGGGACGAGCACCGCAGGACCGGAGCCGGCCGCCACCATGACCAGGGGACGGATGGGACCGCGCAGTGCGGGGCAACGAGCGCCAGGAGCGTAAGTGGGCTGAGGGCGACCACCTCTCGCAGTTCGAAGCCGAGATGGAGCGGCTGAAGAACGAGCGGGACAAGGCCGTCCAGCACGCCGACGACCTCGGCTACCAGGTCGAGGTGCTGCGCGCCAAGCTGCACGAGGCGCGTCGCAACCTCGCGACCCGTCCTGCCTACGACAACCTCAGCCACCAGGCCGAACAACTGCTGCGCAACGCGCAGATCCAGGCCGATCAGCTGCGGTCGGACGCCGAGCGGGAGCTGCGCGAGGCACGGGCGCAGACCCAGCGGGTGCTGCAGGAGCAGGCCGAACGGCAGGCCCGGCTGGAGGCCGAGCTGCACGCCGAGGCGGTCAGCCGCCGCCAGCGGCTCGACGAGGAGCTCAACGAGCGCCGGCAGACCGTCGAATCGCACGTCAACGAGAACGTCGCCTGGGCCGAACAGCTGCGCGCCCGTACGGAGTCGCAGGCCCGCCGGCTGATGGAGGAGTCCCGGGCGGAGGCCGAAGCGGCCCTGGCGTCGGCGCGCGCCGAGGCCCAGCGGCTGATCGAGCAGTCCCGGGCCCGGCTCGGTTCGGAGGCCGAAGCGGCCCGTGCCGAAGCCGAAGCCCTGCTGCGCCGGGCCCGTACGGACGCCGAGCGGCTGCTGACCGCCGCGTCCAACCAGGCCCAGGAGGCCACGGAACAGGCCGAGCAGCTGCGCACCGCGGCCGGCACCGAGTCGGAGGAGGCGCGCCGTCAGGCCGCCGAACTGACCCGTACCGCCGAGGCCCGGCTGCAGGAGGCGGACACGGCGCTGCGCGAGGCCCGCGCCGAGGCCGAGAAGCTGGTCGAGGAGGCGCAGCAGAACGCCGGAAAGCGGCTGTCGGCCGCCGAGTCGGAGAACGAGCAGCGCACCCGTACGGCCAAGGCGGAGATCGCCCGGCTGGTCGGTGAGGCCACCAAGGAGGCCGAGGCGCTCAAGGCCGAGGCCGAGCAACTGCGCGTCGACGCCCGTACGGAGACCGAGCGGCTGCTCGCCGAGGCGCAGGAGGCCGCGCGGTCGAAGGCGGCGGAGGACTCCGCGGCCCAGCTGGCGAAGGCCGCGCGGGCCGCCGAGGAGATGCTGACCAAGGCGTCCGAGGACGCCAAGGCCGCGACCAAGGCCGCCGCCGAGGAGGCCGACCGGCTGCGCAAGGAGGCCGAGGCCGAGGCCGACCGGCTGCGCGAGGAGGCGCACGACACCGCGGCGCAGCTCAAGGGCGCGGCGAAGGACGACACCAAGGAGTACCGCGCCAAGACCGTCGAACTCCAGGAGGAGGCGCGGCGGCTGCGCGGCGAGGCGGAGCAGCTGCGTGCCGACGCGGTCGCCGAGGGCGAGCGGATCCGCAGCGAGGCCCGGCGCGAGGCGGTCCAGCAGATCGAGGAGGCGGCCGGTACCGCCGAGGAGCTGCTGGCCAAGGCCAAGTCCGATGCGGAGGAGACCCGTTCGGGTGCCGTCGCGGAGAGCGAGCGGGTCCGGACGGAGGCCATCGAGCGGGCCTCGGCGCTGCGCCGGCAGGCCGAGGACGCGCTGGAGCGGGCGCGTTCGGAGGCCGAACAGCTGCTGCTGGAGGGCACCCAGGCCGCCGAGGAGCTGACGTCGACGGCCGAGAAGAGCGCCGCGAAGCTGCGCGAGGAGGCCGAGGAGGCCGCCGGGCAGCTGCGTGCCGACGCCCAGGCGGAGCTGGACCGGCTGCGTACCGAGGCCGAGGAGCGGGTCACGGCCGCCGAGGAGTCGCTGCGCGAGGCCCGCGCGGAGGCCGAACGGCTGCGCCGCGAGACGCAGGAGGAGGCCGCCCGGCTCACGTCGGAGGCCGCCGAGCGTCGCCGCACGCTCCAGCAGGAGGCCGAGGAGGAGGCCGAGCGGCTGCGCACGGAGGCCGCGGCGGACGCCTCGGCGGCGCGCGCCGAGGGCGAGTCGGTGGCCGTACGGCTGCGCGGCGAGGCGGCGGCCGAGGCCGAACGGCTCAAGTCGGAGGCGCAGGAGACCGCGGACCGGGTGCGCGCGGAGGCCGCGGCCGCCGCGGAGCGCACCGGCACCGAGGCGGCGCAGGCGCTGGCCGAGGCGCAGGAGGAGGCCGCGCGGCGGCGCCGGGAGGCCGAGCAACTGCTGGGCGAGGCCCGCGAGGAGGCCCACCAGGAGCGCACCGCGGCCCGCGAGCAGAGCGAGGAGCTGCTGGCCTCGGCCCGTACGCGGGTGGCCGAGGCGCAGGAGGAGGCCGAGCGGCTGGTCGAGGAGGCGGACCGGCGGGCCGGCGAGCTGGTGGCGACGGCCGAGCAGACCGCGCAGCAGGTCCGGGACTCGGTCGCGGGGCTGCACGAGCAGGCCGCCGAGGAGATCGCCGGGCTGCGGTCGGCGGCCGAACACGCCGCGGAGCGCACGAAGTCGGAGGCCCAGGAGGAGGCCGACCGGGTCCGCAAGGACGCCTACGACGAGCGGGAGCGGGCGTCGGAGGACGCGGCGCGCACCCGGCAGGAGGCGCAGGAGGCGTCGGAGGCCGCCAAGACCCTTGCCGAGCGGTCCGTCGCGGAGGCCATCGAGGAGGCCGAGCGGCTGCGCACGGAGGCGGCCGGGGTGCTCGACGAGGCCCGCCGGGACGCCAACGCGGCGCGTACGGAGGCCGCCGAGCAGGCCGACCGGCTGGTCGCGGAGGCGACCGCACAGGCCGAGAAGCTGGTCACCGACGCCACCGCGAAAGCGCAGCAGTTGCGCACCGACGCCTCGGACGCGCTGGCGGCCGGCGAGCAGGACGCCGCGCGGACCCGTGCCGAGGCGCGCGAGGACGCGAACCGGATGCGGTCGGACGCCGCGGAGCAGGCCGACCGCCTGATCACCGAGGCCCGTTCGGAGGCCGAACGGATCGTCACCGAGGCGACCGAGCTGACGTCCTCGGCGCAGGACGACGCGGACCGTACGGTCCAGGAGGCCCAGGAGGCCGCCGAGCGGCTGCGCGCGGAGGGCGAGCAGCAGGCGCAGGCCCTGGTGGCCGAGGCGACCGAGCGGTCCGAGCAGCTGCGGGCCGAGGCGGCCGAGGTGCTGGAGCAGGCGCGCCGGGACGCCGAGCGCACCGGCGACCAGGCGCGCGCGGACGCCAACAAGGCCCGTGCGGACGCCGCGGAGCAGGCCGACACGCTGGTGTCGGAGGCCGCGACGGAGGCCCAGCGGCTGCGTACCGAGGCCGCGGAGACCACCGCGGACGCCGAGCGGGAGGCGGACCGTACCCGGGCCGACGCCCGCGAGCAGGCGGACCGGATGATCGCCACCGCCACCGCGGAGGCGGACCGGCTGCGGGCCGAGGCGGCCGAGACGGTCACCGCCGCACAGGAGCACGCCGGCCGCACCCGTAACGAATCGGCCAAAATCAAGGAGGACGCGGAGGCGGCCGCCGAGCGGATGCGCGGGGAGGCCCAGGAGGAGGCCGACCGGCTGCTCGACGAGGCCCGCAAGGACGCCGCCAAGCGCCGCGGGGACGCCGCGGAGCAGGCCGACCAGCTCATCGCCAAGGCCCAGGAGGAGGCGCTGAAGGTCGCCACCCAGGCCGAGGAGCAGGCCGACACGATGGTCGGGGCGGCCCGCAAGGAGGCCGAGCGGCTCGTCGCGGAGGCGACCGCGGACGGCAACGCCCGGGTGGAGAAGTCCCGTACGGACGCCAACGCGCTGCTGGAGGAGGCCCGCGGGGACGCCACCGCCATAAGGGAGCGCGCCGAGGAGCTGCGGCAGCGGATCGAGTCCGAGGTCGAGGAGCTGCACGAGCGGGCCCGCCGGGAGTCGGCGGAGACCATGAAGAACGCCGGCGAGCGGGTCGACAAGCTCATCGCGCAGGCCACCGCGCAGCAGGTGGAGGCCGAGGAGAAGGCCGACCGGATGATGGCGGACGCCAACAGCGAGGCGAGCAAGGTCCGAATCGCGGCGGTCAAGAAGGCCGAGAGCCTGATCAAGGAGGCCGAGAACAAGAAGGCCGAGGCGGTGCGCGACGCGGAGCGGATGCGCGAGGAGGCCCGGGAGGAGGCCGCCCGCATCGTGGACGAGGGCAAGCGCGAGCTGGAGACCCTGGTCCGCCGGCGGGAGGACATCAACGCCGAAATCTCCCGCGTTCAGGACGTTCTGGAGGCTTTGGAGTCCTTCGAGGCACCCGGCGGAGGCGGCGAAAACAAGGGCAACGGGGTGAAAGCGGGCGCGGGCGCCGGAGCAACTCGTTCGAGTGGCAAGCAGTCTGAAGGGTAGCCACTCAAATGAGGGGTCATTCTCCAGATCAAACGGGCAATGACTCGATGACACGCCGTTGTGACCCCTAGGATTCTCCTTATCACCTCACCGGTCTCTTCGACAGGAACCCCATGAGCGACACTTCCTCCCCCTTCGGCTTCGAGCTCGTGCGGCGTGGGTACGACCGCGGTCAGGTGGATGACCGCATCACGAAGCTCGTCGCCGACCGCGACAGCGCGCTGGCCCGCATCACGTCGCTGGAAAAGCGGATCGAGGAACTCCACCTCGAGACGCAGAACGCCCAGGCGCAGGTCAATGACGCCGAACCGTCCTACGCGGGCCTCGGAGCGCGCGTCGAGAAGATCCTCCGGCTCGCCGAGGAGGAGGCCAAGGACCTGCGCGAGGAGGCCCGCCGGGCCGCCGAGCAGCACCGCGAGCTGGCCGAGTCGGCCGCCCAGCAGGTCCGCAACGACGCGGAGGCGTTCGCCGCCGAGCGCAAGGCGAAGGCGGAGGACGAGGGCGCCCGGATCGTCGAGAAGGCCAAGGGCGAGGCGTCCACGCTGCGCGCCGAGGCCCAGAAGGACGCCCAGTCCAAGCGGGAGGAAGCGGACTCCCTCTTCGAGGAGACCCGCGCCAAGGCCGCCCAGGCCGCCGCGGACTTCGAGACCAACCTCGCCAAGCGCCGCGAGCAGTCCGAGCGCGACCTCGCCTCCCGTCAGGCCAAGGCCGAGAAGCGGCTCGCCGAGATCGAGCACCGCGCCGAGCAGCTCCGCCTGGAGGCCGAGAAGCTGCGTACGGACGCCGAGCGCCGGGCCCGCCAGACGGTGGAGACCGCGCAGCGCCAGGCCGAGGACATCGTGGCGGACGCCAACGCCAAGGCGGATCGTATCCGCAGCGAATCCGAGCGTGAGCTGGCGGCGCTGACCAACCGCCGCGACTCCATCAACGCCCAGCTGACCAACGTCCGCGAGATGCTGGCCACGCTGACCGGTGCGGCGGTGGCCGCGGCCGGTGCCCCCGGCGACGACGAGGCGGTCTCCCGCGGCGTCCCGGCCCAGCAGACGCGCTGAACCACCCGTCGGAAGGTTTCGCCGGATTCAACCGAGCCCCCGTACCGCCCTCTGAGGCGGTGGCGGGGGCCCGGTCGTACAGGGGGTCAGCCAGCCGGCCCCGCCCCGGTGGCCGGGCTACCCAGGCGCGCCTAGCGTGCTGTACATGATCGAGCTTGAGGGGCTGACCAAGCACTACGGCGACAAGGTCGCGGTGGACCACCTCACCTTCACGGTGCGGCCCGGCATCATCACCGGCTTCCTCGGCCCCAACGGCGCGGGCAAGTCGACCACCATGCGGATGATGCTGGATCTCGACAACCCGACGTCGGGCACGGTCCGGATCGACGGCAAGCACTACCGCCAGCTCGAAGACCCCCTGACGTACATCGGCGCGCTGCTGGAGGCCAAGGCGGTGCACGGCGGCCGGAGCGCCGCCAACCACCTGCTGTGCCTGGCACAGAGCAACGGCATCCCGCGCAGCCGGGTCGGCGAGGTGCTCGAAATGGTCGGGCTCAGCTCGGTCGCCAGGAAGCGCGCCAAGGGCTTCTCGCTCGGCATGGGCCAGCGGCTGGGCATCGCCGCCGCCCTGCTCGGCGATCCGCAGGTGCTGCTCTTCGACGAGCCGGTCAACGGCCTCGACCCCGAGGGCATCCACTGGATCCGCAATCTGATGAAGCACCTCGCGGCCCAGGGCCGTACGGTCTTCGTCTCCTCCCACCTGATGAGCGAGATGGCGCTGACCGCCGACCACTTGGTGGTCATCGGCCAGGGCCGGCTGATGGCGGACACGTCCATGAAGGACTTCATCCACCAGAACTCGCGCTCGTACGTCCGGATGCGCTCCCCGGAACAGCAGAAGCTGCTCGACGTGCTGCGCGCCGAAGGCATCCACGTGGCGGCGGCCGGCGGCGGGGCGCTGGAGATCGACGGGGTGCCGGCCGAACGGCTCGGCGAACTGGCCGCGGCCCACCACCTGACCCTGCACGAACTGAGCCCCCAGCAGGCCTCCCTGGAAGAGGCGTTCATGCGGCTGACGGCCGAATCGGTGGAGTACCACGCGCACAACGGCGAGCCGGTTCCGGTGCCGACCACCGCCGTCCCGGGAGCCCCCCAGCCGGCCGGGGTACGGCCGGGCGAGCCGCAGCCGACCGGCTGGGGCGCGAACTGGCAGAGGAAGAGGAGCTGACCATGGCGGCCGTCGGGCAGGTCATCCGGTCCGAGTGGACCAAGATCAGATCGGTGCGGTCGACGGTGTGGACGCTGGCCATCGCCGTCCTGGTCACCATCGGGCTGGGCATGCTGATCTGCACCCTGGCCAACCACGACTTCAACTCCATGCCGGCCCGGGACCGGTTGTCGTTCGACGCCACCAACATCAGCTTCGCCGGTATGGGACTGGGCCAGCTCGCGATGATCGTCTTCGGCGTGCTGGTGGTCTCCAACGAGTACAGCACCGGCATGATCCGCGCCTCGCTCGCCGCGGTACCGCAGCGCGGCACGTTCCTGTTCTGCAAACTGCTGGTCGCCACCGCGCTGGTCTTCGTCGTCGGCCTGGCCACCAGCTTCGTGACGTTCTTCGCGGGCCAGGCGATGCTGGGCGACCTGCGCGCCCACCTCGGCGACCCGGGCGTGCTGCGCGCCGTGATCGGTGGCGGCCTCTACATGACCCTGATCGCGCTGTTCTCGATGGCGGTCGCCACGATGCTGCGCAGTCCGATGCTCTCGCTGGGCATCCTGATGCCGTTCTTCTTCCTGATCTCCAACATCCTCGGCAACGTCTCCGCCACCAGGAAGATCGGCCGCTTCCTGCCCGACCAGGCCGGCTCGAAGATCATGCAGGTGGTCCCCCGCGCGGGCGAGGACGTGCCCTACGGGCCGTGGGGCGGGCTGGGGATCATGATCGCTTGGACGGTGGTGGCGTTGATCGGGGGGTATGTGCTGTTGAAGCGCCGCGATGCGTGACGCTGCGCTTGGCTTTTGCCCCACGTACTTGGCTGTCCCGCCGTGGTGGTTGCTCGCCGTTGCGTGCTTTGCGGCGCCCCGTGCGTAGCCGTGTGTCCCGCCGCGGGTCGTCTCGCCGTTGCGCCTGCGGCGGGCTGGGTTGTTTGTGGGTGCGGTGACGGGCCTCCGGGGCCGGTTGTGTGGACTGCTGACGCTTTACGTCCACACAACCGGCCCCTCCGGCCCGTCCCCTCCCGTTGGGGGGAAGAAAACGGTGGTGGGGGTGCACGTGACGTCCACGTGCCCGCAGGCAACGGATGACGCCCGCCCCCAACCAGCTCAGAAACTCCCACTCACGGGAGGGGCTGGACCGGAGGACGAAGTCTGGAGGGCCGGCACCGCACCCGACAACACCACGCCCGCCGCCAGGCGCAACGGCGAGACGACCCGCGGCGGGACAGACGGCTACGTGGGCGGATTACGGGAACCGTCAACGCACCGATAGCCTCCTAATCCTCACGGGGGCACGAGGGCGCCTCTGCCCCGACCATCTTGCGAGGGGCGGAGAATGATCGAGGCAGTCGGCCTGACGAAGCGCTACGGCGCCAAGACGGCCGTGTACAACCTGTCGTTCCAGGTGCGGCCGGGCACGGTGACCGGCTTCCTGGGGCCCAACGGGTCCGGGAAGTCGACGACCATGCGGATGATTCTGGGGCTCGACGCACCGACGTCGGGGACCGCCACCATCGCCGGCCGCCCGTTCCGCAGCCTCCCGAACGCGCCGCGCCAGGTGGGCGCGCTGCTCGACGCCAAGGCCGTGCACGGTGGGCGCAGTGCACGCGCGCACCTGCTGTCGCTGGCGCAGTTGTCCGGCATTCCGGCCCGGCGGGTCGACGAGGTGCTGGGCGTGGTCGGTCTCCAGGACGTCGCCGGGCGACGTTCCAAGGGCTTCTCGCTGGGCATGGGCCAGCGGCTCGGCATCGCCTCGGCGCTGCTCGGCGATCCGCAGGTGCTGCTCTTCGACGAGCCGGTCAACGGCCTGGACCCGGAGGGCATCCTCTGGGTCAGGAACCTGATGAAGCAGCTCGCGTCCGAGGGGCGCACCGTCTTCGTCTCCTCGCACCTGATGAGCGAAATGGCGCTGACCGCCGAGCACTTGATCGTGATCGGCCGCGGGCAGCTGCTCGCGGACATGTCGGTCAAGGACTTCATATCGGCCAACTCGGCCGATTTCGCCCGGGTTCGGACGCCCGACTCCGAGCCGGAGCAGCGCGAGAAGCTGACCGCCGCGATCGGCGAGGCGGGCGGTCAGGCCACGCCCGAGCCGGACGGTGCGCTGCGGGTGACGGGGCTGCCGCTGCCGCGGATCAGTGACCTCGCCCATGAGGCCGACGTCCGGCTGTGGGAACTGTCGCCGCACCAGGCGTCCCTGGAAGAGGCGTACATGCGGATGACGCAGGGCGCCGTGGACTACCGCTCGACCAGCGACCCGCGGGCCGGTCTGCAGGAGGTCCCGGCGGGGTACGCGCCGCCGGGGTACGGCGGCCCGGGCGTTCCCGGCCAGATGCCCAACCCGTACGCCCAGCAGGCGGCCGGCGCCGTTCCCGGGCCGGGGTACCCGCCGCCCGCGCCGGCTCAGGGTCACCCGTACGGGGCACCCGCACCGTACGCGGCACCCCACCCTTACGGGCAGCCGCCCGCCGCGCCGATGCCGCCCGCCGCCCCCGTCGACCAGACCGTGCCCCACACCGAGGACGCCCGATGACCAGCCCTCAGCAGCCGCAGCCCCAGCCTGAGCGCGCCCCGCAGGAAGCCGCCGCGCAGCCGCCGGTACCGCCCGCCGCACCGCCCGTGCCGCCCGCCGCACCGCCGGCTCCGGAGCAGCCCGCGCCCGCCAAGGACGCGGGCACGATGATGCTTCAGGCTCAGACCCCCGCCCCGCCTCCGGCCAAGGAGGGCGGCACGATGATGCTCCAGGCGCAGCCGATGCCCGAGCCGCGGCCGCTCGCCGCGCACGGGCCGGGCAAGGGCAAGGACGCCGGCACGATGATGCTCCAGGCCCAGCCCCCGCAGGACCGGCCCCAGCCGCCCGCCCAGGCTCCGCAGGCGCAGCCCCCCGCCAACGAGGGGGGCACGATGATGCTCCAGGCCCAGCCGCCCGTGCAGGCGCCCGCGCCGCAGGGCCATCCGCAGGCGCAGCCGCCGGTCGCGGCGCCCGCTCCCATGGGCGCGGGCGGTTACGTCTCGCCCATCCCGGTGCGGCCGGCCCACCTCGGCCACGCGCTGGCCTCGGAGTGGACGAAGATCCGCTCGGTGCGCTCGACGATCTGGACGCTGGGCGTGATGCTGCTGCTGATCGTCGGCATCGGTCTGCTCGCCACCGTCGCCGCGGGCTCGGAGCGCGAGATGGACCCGCTGCTCGCCGTCGGGTTCGTCGGCGTCCTTCTCGGCAGCCTCTGCGTGATCACCCTGGGCGTGCTGTCGATCTCCTCGGAGTACGGCACCGGCATGATCCGTACGACGCTGACCGCCTGCCCCAGCCGGGTGCGGGTGCTGACCGCGAAGGCGATCGTGTTCTTCGGGCTGGCGCTGGTGATCACCACGATCGCCACCACGCTGGTCGCCCTGCTCGACTTCGGGATGCTCAACGGCCCGGCGCCGACCACCGACCAGTGGCTGCGCGCCACCCTGGGCGCGGGTCTGTACGTCGCGCTGCTCGGCCTGCTGGCGCTGGGCGTGGGCACGCTGCTGCGGCACTCCGCGGGCGCCATCAGCGCCATGATGGGCGTGGTGCTGCTGCCGATGCTGCTGGCGCTGTTCCTGCAGGGCGAGAGCGTGAAGGAGATCCAGCGGGCGCTGCTCGAGTACTCCGTGCCCAGCGCGCTGGCGACGCTCTACGACATCCCGTTCCTGTCCAGCGGCCCCTCGGGCTGGACCCAGCTGGGGATCCTGGCCGGGGTCACCGCGGTGGTGCTGGGCGGTGCCTACGCCGCCATCGCCCAGCGCGACGTCTAGGGACGACCAGGGCCCGGGGAAGCGGGCGAGGCCTCAGTAGCGAGGCGCATTACGGGACCGCTGGAGCCGTGCGCTCCGGCGGTCCCGTGCGTTCCAGCAGGCCCGGTGCCAGTGCCGGCGGTCGTCGACGCCGCCGTCCTGCGGCCAGGCGACGACGTGCGGTACGCCGGGCGGGATCTCCTGGTCGCAGCCGGGGCAGCGGTAGTGCTTGGCCGCGCCGCCGCCCCCGACCTGCCGTACGACCCAGTCCTCGCCGCGCCACTCCTCGGTCCGTTCGAGGCCGTAACGGTCCCCGCCCGTGCGGTCGATGGGCTTCGCACCGCCGCGCTGGCGGTTTCGACGCGGGGACACGGGCACACCTCATAAAGGGGGGAACGGGGTCACGGGCTGTCACCAGCGTACGCGGCACCCGGCACGCCACGTTCCGGGCGGCAGGTTTCTGTGATCATCGGGAAATTCCCGGCGAGGCCGTGCCCTTGGCACGTGTCAGGCGTTGTTGCCTGTAAGGGGGGAAGCCGCGTCGGCTGCGAGGAGGCAGAGAGCGATGCGTGTGGGAGCTTTCATCCTGGCCGCTCAATTCCCCGGTCAGGGACAGGGGGAAGCACTGCACCGGGCGGTGCGTTCCGCCGTGGTCGCGGAGGAGGCCGGGCTCGATGCGGTCTGGCTGGCGGAACACCACTTCGTACCCTACGGCGTCTGCCCCAATGCGGTGACGCTGGCCGCGCTGCTGCTGGGCCGGACCCGCCGGATCGGCGTCGGGACGGCGGTGAGCGTGCTGCCGACCCAGCATCCGGTGGCGCTCGGCGAGTCCGCGGCGCTGCTGCACCTGACATCCGAGGGGCGGTTCACGCTCGGCGTCGGCCGGGGCGGGCCCTGGGTGGATCTGGAGGTCTTCGGCTCCGGGCTCGCCGCGTACGACCACGGCTTCCCCGAGTCGCTCGATCTGCTGCTGCGCTGGCTGCGCGAGCCCCGGGTCGGGGCGCAGGGCGAGCGGTACGCCTTCCGCGAGGTGGCGGTGGTGCCGCGGCCGGACCAGGCGCTGACCGACCCGGACGAGCCGGGGACCGGACCGCCGGGCCCGCCCGTGGTGGTGGCCTGCACCTCCCCGTCGTCGGTGCGGATGGCCGCCGCGCGCGGGCTGCCCATGCTGCTGGGCATGCACTGCGGGGACGAGGAGAAGGCGGAGATGATCGCGCTGTGGCGGGCGGCCGCGCGCGAGGCGGGCCGGGAGCCGGAGGAGATCGCCGCGGCCGAACACGTCTCCGCGGGTGTGGTGCAGATCGCCGATGCCCGCGAGGCCGCGACGGAGACCCTGATGAAGGCGATGCCCGGCTGGCTGCGCCAGGGCTTGGGCGCGCATGTGACGGTCGACGGCCGCTACCGGTCGATGCGCGATCCGCTGGCGTACACGGAGTTGCTGTGCGAGCTGCATCCGGTCGGCCCGCCGCAGTGGTGCGCGGACCGCCTCGCGGCGACGTCGGAGCGCACCGGCATCACCCGCTTCGCGCTGCTCGTCGAGGGCTCCGGCGATCTCGCGGCGACGGAGGAGAACGTCCGCCGGCTGGGCTCGGAGGTCCTACCGCAACTGGTGTGATCCATGGGGCGACGGCGTACGGGTGCCGTCGTCGTGCGGTGGTGCTGCCGCTGGCGCACCGTTCCCGGAGCGCGCCCAACCCCGCGCACTCAGCGGCAGCAACTCCGTTCAGCAGTCGCGGAGTTCGGGCGACTGGTTGAGCAGCTGACCCCGGACAGAAGTGAAGCGGGCCAGCCGGTCGTCCACCGCCGGGTCGAGCGGGAAGACCGCCACCCGGTGGCAGTTCTGGAAGGCGAGGCGCACCCCGAAGTGGCGCTCCAGCGAACCACGGATCGCGTCACTCGCCAGCGCGCGCAGCAGCTGACCGCGCGCCTGCTCGTCCGGCGGCGGCGTCTGGTTGTCGGCGAACTCTCCGCCGTCCACCTTCAGCTGGGCCACCAGGGAGCTGATCATCCCCCATGCGTAGGGGAGGGAGTTCCGGACGCAGTCGACAAAAGCGGCTTCGTCGACCTCGCCTCGCTCGGCCTGTTCGAGGAGGGCCGGTGAGACGTCGAGCGACATGAGGTTCTCCTCTCGCGGCCCCGCCGGGACGGACGGGGCCTAGGGCTGGGACAAGGGGTTCCGCGACGGAGCGTGTTCGCCTCACGACCCCCCGCTTCAACGGTATGCCGCGCAAGGGGCCCGCACCAGGAGATTGCACATACAACCGGCCAATGGTGAGCGCCTGGGGTGCGGGGGTTTCCCCCGTAAAGGCACCCCGGTCCAGGGCGAATCGCGTAGCCGGCCCTCGGTCGAGTAGCGTGGCGCACCATGCGTCTCGTCATTGCCCGCTGCTCCGTGGACTACGCGGGCCGGCTCACCGCCCATCTTCCTTCCGCCCCGCGCCTCATCCTGGTGAAGGCGGACGGCTCGGTCTCCATCCACGCGGACGACCGGGCTTACAAACCCCTCAACTGGATGTCCCCGCCCTGCACTCTCAAGGAGGGCGACGGGGCCGTGTGGACGGTGGAGAACAAGGGGGGCGAGAAGCTCATCATCACCCTCGAAGAGGTCATGCACGACTCCTCGCACGAGCTGGGCGTCGACCCGGGCCTGATCAAGGACGGTGTGGAGGCGCACCTCCAGGAACTCCTCGCGGACCGGATCGAAACCCTCGGCGAGGGCTATTCGCTGATTCGGCGTGAATACCCCACTGCCATCGGTCCGGTGGATATCTTGTGCCGGGACGCCGATGGGCAGACCGTCGCCGTCGAGATCAAGCGGCGCGGCGAGATCGACGGGGTCGAGCAGCTCACCCGCTATCTCGAACTCCTCAACCGCGACCCGCACCTGGCGCCGGTGAAGGGCGTCTTCGCGGCACAGGAGATCAAGCCGCAGGCACGGGTACTGGCCACCGACCGCGGCATCGGCTGCGTGGTGCTGGACTACGACGCCCTGCGCGGCATCGAGGACGACAAGCTCCGGCTGTTCTGACCCGGCTCCGGCGACACCACCTCATACGGCACACGGCGCGACGGCCCGGTCCTCTCGGTACCGGGCCGTCGCGCCGTGCCGTACGGGGGTGTTATGCGGTCGGGGCGCTCTGCGTGCCGGCGGACGAGGCCGTGCCGTCCGAGGACGCGCCGCCGCCGTCCGTGCCCGCCGGGGCGCTGCCCGCGGGCGCGGAGGCGGAGGCGGCGCTGCTCTGGGAGGGCTTCTCGGTCGTCGGGTCGGTCGTCGTCGGGGTGGGGTCGGTCGGTTCGGTGCTGGGGTCGGTCGGCGTCGGGTCGGTCGGCTCGCTCGTCGGCCGGTGGGTGGGCCGGGTCGGCCGGCCGGTGGGCGTGGTGGGCCGTCCGGTCGGGGTGGTGGGGTCGGCGGTCGGGTCGGCCGGGCCGGTGCCGGGGTCGGTGGGCTCGCCGGTGGTGGCGGCGCCGCTGGTCGACGGGGCCGGGCTGCCGGGGCTGCCGGTCCGGCCGGGCTGGGTGGCGCGGTGGCCGGTGGGCGGCAGGCCGGTGCTGGGGTCCGTGGCGGGCAGGTCGGGGCTGCTGCCGTCGCCGGTGGACTGCTCGGTGCTGACCTTGTTGTCGGGGGCGTCCTCGCCGCCGGAGGTCATGCCGAGGGTGACGACGGTGCCGAAGACGGCCACCAGCAGGGCGCCGGCGCCGGCCGCGACGAGGTTGCGGCGGGCACCGAGCAGTGCCTTGACGCCCTTGCCGCCACCGGTGCCCGCGGCGGCCGGGAGGGCCGTCGTGGCCGCCGTCGGGGAGGCGCCGCGGGAGATCACGGTGGCCGAGGTCGCCTCGGCGGCGGGCGGCACCCGCAGCTTGGCGGTGGACACCGCGTCGGGCGAGGCGGGCCCGTCACCGCGGGGCCCGGCGGGCTGCTTGCCGCCGGGGCCGGCCGGCGGGAGCTGCGGGACGGCCGTGGTGGCCGCGGAGGCGACCCGAGCCCGGTCGGTGACCAGAGCCAGCGCGCGGCGTCCGGCCACCGCGCCGTTGCGGTCGGAGAGCACCCCGCGCAGCCCGATGGACGCCTCCAGTTCGGCGCGGGCCCGGTCGAGGCTGCCGGTGCACAGTGCGAGGACGCCCAGCTCGTGGTGGAAGTACGCCTCCTCGGCGACCTCGCCGGCCAGCCGGGCGGCCTCCTGGCCGTGCCGCAGGGCGCGTTCCCAGGCGCTCCAGTGCAGCGCGGCGGCGAAGGCGGGGGCGGCGGTACGGGCCAGCAGCACGGCCGCGCTGGCGTGGCCGCTCTCCCGGCTGCCGGTCAGTACGGCCATCGCGGCCAGCGCGGCGTCGGACTCGGCGGCGGCCCGCTCAGGGGTGACCGAGGGGTGGCCGGCCCACCAGGCGTAGTGCTGCGCGGCGGTGTGCGCACGAGCGGTGCCGCCCTCGGCGTAACCGGCCGCGGTGAGCTGGTCCTGGACGGTGGCGGCGAGCCGGTAGTGGCTGCCGACGGGGGTGATCAGTCCGCAGGCCAGCAGCTCGCCGAGGGCGGCGTCGGCGTGGGTGTCCTCGGTGAGGGCCGGCAGGTGCGCCTGGTGCGGCAGTTCGCCGCCGAGCGCGACGGCGAACCGCAGGGTCTCCCGGGCGGCGTCGCTCAGCCCCTCGGCGAGCAGCGGGGCGGGCGCGGCGGCCTCGCCGAGGGAGGGCAGCCGGGCCTCGGCGGCGTCCTCGGTGCCGTCCGTCCCGTCGGCGCCGTCCGCGTCGGATCCGTCCCGGCCGCCGTCCGCGGTCCCGGGCTGCTCGGCCGGGAAGAGGCCGTAGCCGTCGTCGAGGGCGCCGGCGCGGTTGCGGTGCCGGTCGCGCTGCCGGAGCAGGGCGGCGGCCTGGACGAACCGCAGCGGCAGCCCCTCGGACTCGAACCACAGGTCGGCGGCCCAGGCCGTCTCGTCGTCGGTGAGCGGCCGGTCCACGGCGCGCTCCAGCATCCGTACGCAGCCGGCCCGGCCGATGCCGCCGAGGAAGACCTCTTCGAGGTGCGAGCCGGCGCTGGGCGCGGCGATGTCGGGGGTGGTGGCGATCAGGAAGGCGCACTCGGGGGTGGCGTCGAGCAGTTCGTCGAGCGCGGCGCCGCCGAATTCGAGGTCGTCGAGGACGACGATGGCGCCGATCTCGGCGACCAGGCGCAGCAGCTCGGGCCGGTCCGGGCGGTGCTGCGGGGCGCGGTGGACCGCGGCGAACAGGGCGTACAGCAGGTCGGCGGCGGTGCGGTGGTACCCGGAGAGCCGGACCACGCCGTCGGGGGCGAGGTCGGCGCAGGCGGTGGCGACGGCGTCCAGCAGACGGGTGCGGCCGGAGCCGGCCGGGCCGGTGAGGCGGACCGAGCGGCCGCGGGAGAGCAGCCGGACCAGGCGCTCGATGTCCTCGGTGCGCTCTTCGAGCGTGGTGCCGTGGCCGGCGGATCCGGGCGGCCCCGGGGGCACCGGGGGTGCGGCGGCGCGGGCGGCCTCGGCGCGCTCCTGGGCGCTGAGCCGGACGGGTTCGGCGGGACGTTCCCCGGGCGGGCAGGGCTCTATCTCGCTGCCGTCGACGGGGTTGACGGTGACGAGGTAGTTGCCCGAGACGAGCCGGACGACGCGGGCCGGGCCGCCGTGGCCGCTCTGCGCGCCGCCGAACGCGGGGGCCGGCGGATCGGCAGGAGTGCCCTGCTCGCCGTATTCCTCAGGTCCCCGGTGAGTGTTCGGGTCCATGCTGCAAGCTCCCACGTGTACCGTGCCGAAGTCGCTCCGGCCGTCCGCGCGTCTGCTGCGGCAGGTGGTCCCCCGCCGTCGCGTCCGGTCCGGTGTCCGCCGCGGATGATGGCATACGGGCGGGAACCGAACCTTAGACCCGGAGCGCGGGGCCTTGCACCGGCGGGGGCGGGCACTGCCCCAAAACTCCCGGTTCAACCGTTATGGCGCGTTCTGTGCGCGCCCTTCCGGGGAACGCGCAGGGCTTCCGGAAAGGGCGCGCAGGCCCCCGTCCCTCCTGCGCGCCCTCCTCTCGTACCCGGGCTGTCACACCCGAGGAAGCGATTCGGCTTCGATGCCGCCCTCGATGGCGAGGATGCGGTGGAGCCGGGTGGCGACCAGCAGGCGCTGCATCTGGGGCGGCACCCCGCGCAGTACCAGCCGCCGGTTGACCCGGCCGGCCCTGCGGTGTGCGCCCATGATCACACCGAGGCCGGTGGCGTCCCAGGAATCCAGCGCGGTGAGGTCCAGCACCAGGTCACCCCGACCGGAGTCGACGGCCGTGTGCAGCGCCGTCCGGGCGTCCGCCGCGCTGCGGACGTCGAGGCGGCCTTCGACGACCAGCTCGGCGTGGTCGCCCCTGATGTGCATATGCGCTCCCCTGTGTCATGGGTTCATGCATGGACGTCTACAGATCTGACTGCCTCTCATGCGGCGAAGTTGCCGCCTGTAAGCGAACCGATACCGAATTCACCCCATGGGGTGACCCCATCAGGCCCAATGACCTGACGCGGCATCAGTGCTCGTAGAAGCCCTGCCCACTCTTGCGTCCGATATCGCCCGCGTCGACCATGCGTCGCATGATCTCCGGCGGCGCGAACTTCTCGTCCTGGGACTCGGTGTAGATGTTGTCGGTGGCGTGCAGCAGGATGTCGATGCCGGTCAGGTCGGCGGTGGCCAGCGGCCCCATCGCGTGGCCGAAGCCCAGCTTGCAGGCGGTGTCGATGTCCTCGGCGCTGGCCACGCCGGACTCGTAGAGCTTGGCGGCCTCGACGACCAGCGCCGAGATCAGCCGGGTGGTGACGAAGCCGGCCACGTCGCGGTTGACGACGACGCAGGTCTTGCCGACGGACTCGGCGAACTCCCGGGCCGTGGCGAGGGTTTCGTCGCTGGTCTTGTATCCGCGGACCAGCTCGCAGAGCTGCATCATCGGCACCGGCGAGAAGAAGTGCGTCCCGACGACCCGCTCGGGGCGGGAGGTGGCCGCGGCGATCTTGGTGATCGGGATGGCGGAGGTGTTGGAGGCCAGCACCGCCTCCTCCTTGACGAGCTTGTCCAGCGTCTGGAAGATCTCGCGCTTGACGTCGATCCGCTCGAAGACCGCCTCGACGACGATGTCCGCGTCGGCGGCGGCTTCCAGGTCGGTCGTGGTGGTGATGCGGGCCAGCGCCTGCTCGGCATCGGCCGCGGCCAGCTTCCCCTTGGCGACGAACTTCTCGTACGAGGCCTCGATGCCGCCCTTGCCGCGGGCCAGGGCCTCATCCGTCACATCGCGGAGAACCACGTCCCAGCCCGCCTGGGCGGAGACCTGCGCGATACCGGACCCCATCAGTCCGGCGCCGATGACGGCGAGCTTCTTTGCCACTGCTGTCCCCTCACACCCTGTGCATTTGAAAGTCTGTCGGTCTTCGGGTGACGTTAGCGGTCGTTGGCGATCCTTTGGTGGGTAAGAGATGCGCGTCACTCCCACCCGCCACCCGACCGCCACCCCTCGACGAGGCCCATTCGGGCCGCTGCGCTGGACTCTCGCCGCCCGACCGCCCCCCTCAACGAGGCCCATTCGGGCCGCTGCGCTGGACTCTCGCCGCCCGACCGCCCCCCTCAACAAGCCCCTACGGACCGCGGCGTTCGATGGGCATGACGGACATCACACGACGGGGGGCGCCCCGGAGAGGTCGGCGGGCCGGGCACCGCGGGCCACCGCGCTCAGCCGGCGGCCCGCACCCCGTAGTTGAGGACCCGCTCGCTCAGCAGCTCCTCCATCTCGTCCAGCAGGACCAGCGCCTCGCGCGAGACCACCGCCGGCTTGCGGCCGGCGATCATCTCCTGGGCGATGGTCGTCATCAACGTCTGGTGCACCCAGTTGATCTGGCCGGCCATCAGGGCGGGCATCGGGTCGCCGTCCGCCGCGCCGGTCTCCTCCCGGAGGGTGGCCTCCAGGTCCTCGTACTGCTCGCGTTGCATGTACCACAGGCGGGCCTGGAGGGACGGCGAGCCGTGGACGACCTTCATGAAGCGCTCATAGCCGTCGATGAGGCCCACCTTGGGCGAAACGCTCTCCACCTCTTCGCGCAGCTCCCGCAGGACGGCGAGGGCGGCGGACTCCCCCGCGCGCCGGGCCCGTACGAACCGTGACAGCCGGTCGACGACCCCCTTGCTGCGGTCGAAGAAGAGGTCCTCCTTCGCCGGGAAGTAGTTGTACACGGTGTTGACGGAGACGTCGGCGGCCTCGGCGATCTCCGCGATGGTCACCGCGTCGAAGCCGCGCTCCAGGAAGAGACCGGTCGCCACGTCCGAGATGTACTGGCGGGTCTGCCGCTTCTTCCGCTCCCTGAGTCCCTCTGCCATGCCCTCAGGCTACCCCTTCCTGGGCTCACTGAAATTTTGGGGACATTGCAATTTTTCACCCTCTCTGTTTTTCTTGCGGCATGCCCGTTCTCAGCGCGTCCGGACTCGCCCGGACCTTCTCCACCAAGCGCGGCCCCGTCGAGGCCGTCCGCGGTGTCGACCTCACCGTCGAGCGCGGCGAGATCCTCGGCTTCCTCGGCCCCAACGGCGCCGGCAAGACCACCACCCTGCGGATGCTCACCACCCTCCTCGCCCCCACCGGCGGCACCGCGACCGTCGCCGGCTGCGATCTGGCCCGCGATCCGGCCGGGGTGCGCCGCGCCTGCGGATACGTCGCCCAGTCCGGCGGCGTCGACCCGAACGTCTCGGTCCGCGAGGAACTCGTCACCCAGGCCCGCCTCTACCGCCTGGGCAAGGCCGAAGCCCGGGACCGCGCCGAGGAGTTGGCCGCCGAGCTGGGCCTGACGGAGCTCCTGGACCGGAAGACCGCGACCCTCTCCGGCGGCCAGCGGCGCCGGCTGGACGTCGCCATGGGCCTGACCCACCGCCCCGAGGTCCTCTTCCTCGACGAGCCGACCACCGGCCTCGATCCGGGCAGCCGCGCCGACCTCTGGGACCTGGTCCGCCGGATCCGCGCCGAGCACGGCACGACCGTCTTCCTGACCACCCACTACCTCGACGAGGCCGATGCGCTCGCCGACCGGCTGGTGATCGTCGACAAGGGAGTGGTGGTCGCCGACGGCACGCCGGACGCCCTCAAGCGCGCCCACGGCGGCTCCCCCGACGCGTCGCTCCAGGACACCTTCCTCGCCATCACCGGCCGCGGTCCCGCATCCCGGGACACCACCCCCCTCGCCGTCTAGGAGCCGACCCCCATGTCCCCTCTGCTGTCCGACACCGCGCTGGTCTTCGGCCGCTACGCCCGGCAGACCCTGCGCTCGAAGCTCCAGATGCTCTTCGGCGTGCTGATGCCGCTGCTGTACCTGCTCTTCTTCGGGCCGCTGCTGACCGGGCTGCCGCTGTCCTCGGCCGGCAGCTCCTGGCAGGTGCTGGTGCCCGGCCTGCTGCTCCAACTCGGCCTGTTCGGCGCCTCGTTCTGCGGCTTCGGCATCATCGTCGAGAAGCAGTACGGCGTCGTCGAGCGGATGCGGGTGACGGCGGTGAGCCGGTCGGCGCTGCTGCTGGGGCGGGTGCTGCGGGACGCCGTGCTGTTCGTGTTCCAGGCGGTGCTGCTGGTGCTGGCGGCACTGGTGCTCGGACTGCGGGCGCCGCTGCCCGGCATCCTCATCGGCTTCGCGTTCGTCGCCGTCCTGACCGTGTCCCTGGCCTCACTGTCGTACGCGCTGGCGCTGAAGGTGAACGCGCCGCAGGAATTCGGGCCGGTGATCAACTCCGTCACCATGCCCTCGATGCTGCTGTCCGGGCTGATGCTGCCGATGACGCTGGGGCCGGCGTGGCTGGACGTCCTCTCGCACGTCATGCCGTTCCGCTACCTCGTGGACGCGGTACGGGCGGCGTTCGTCGGCGACTACGCGTCCTCGGCGGTCCTGTACGGCGCGCTGGTGGCGCTCGCCCTCACCGCGCTCTCCCTGGCGCTCGGCACCCGCGCCTTCCGGAAGGCCGCGGCGTAGTCTCGCCCGTATGGTGAATCTGACGCGCATCTACACCCGCACCGGCGACAAGGGCACCACGGCCCTGGGCGACATGAGCCGCACCGCCAAGACCGATTCGCGGATCGCGGCGTATGCCGACGCCAATGAGGCGAATGCGGTGATCGGTACCGCCATCGCCCTGGGCCGGCTCGACGCCGAGGTCGTCAAGGTCCTCACCCGCGTGCAGAACGACCTGTTCGACGTGGGTGCGGACCTGTCGACGCCGGTGGCCGAGAACCCCGAATTCCCCCCGCTGCGCGTCGAGCAGAGCTACATCGACAAGCTGGAGGCCGACTGCGACCGCTTCCTGGCCGAACTCGACAAGCTGCGCAGCTTCATCCTCCCGGGCGGCACCCCCGGCGCGGCCCTGCTGCACCAGGCCTGCACGGTCGTCCGCCGCGCCGAACGCTCGACCTGGGCCGCCTTCGAGGAACACGGCGACACCATGAACCCCCTCACCGCCACCTACCTCAACCGCCTCTCCGACCTCCTCTTCATCCTGGCCCGCACGGCCAACAAGGAGATCGGCGACGTCCTGTGGGTGCCGGGCGGCGAACGCTGACGAGGGGCGGCGAACACCGGCACCGGAAGGCGAACGCTGACGAGCGGGCGGCGAACGCTCGATCGCGCCGCGGCGGGCCGGCGGAGCCGGGACCGGGCGGTGGCGCCCGTCAGCGCAGGGTCTTCTGCTGCGGGGCGGGTGCCGCCTCCGTGGGGGCGGTGGGGGTGTCCTTCGGGGCCTTCTTCGGCCAGATGAGGTAGGTCAGGGCGATCACGCCGTGGATCATCAGGATGCGCAGCGAGGTGCCCTGCCAGCCGCGCAGCGACGCGGTGTCGCCGTCCGTGCCGACGTACCAGATCGCCAGCTGCAGCAGCCCGATCGCGACGGCCACCCACACCACCGTGCGCAGCCACAGCATCCCCTCGTGCTTCGCGCGGTCCATGCCGTAACGCTTCGGAGGCCGCGGGCCGCCCGCGAAGCGGTGGGCGAAGTGCCCGTCCACCCACTTGATCGTGTAGTGCCCGTAGGCGACCGTGTAGCCGATGTAGAGCGCGGCCAGGCCGTGTTTCCAGTCGGCGGAGGCGCCGTTCTTCAGGTCGATCGCGGTGACGATCAGCAGGACCAGCTCCAGCAGTGGTTCCATCAGGAGCACCGCCGCCCCGGTGCGCGGCATCCGCGCCAGGTAGCGCAGGGCCAGGCCCCCCGCCAGCAGCACCCAGAAGCCGACTTCACAGGCGATGATCAGCGTGACGACCACGGCCGCCTCCTCTCAGGATCTTCCACCGAATACCTCAAGCCTCCCAGCGGCGACCGCCCGAAACGTCGTCACCTGCGACGATCCCGGACTGCATCTTTCGATGTAGCGCGCGGAACGCGGGGATGACCGCGACGTGGAGGCAGCGGGCGCCGCCGCCGTGTTTGATGGAGGGGTGACCGCCAGCTCCCCCGCCGCCATCGGCCGGCCGCACCGACTCGATGTGCTCATCGCGGGCGGCGGGCTGCTCGGCGGACTGCTGCTGTGGGCGATGGACCTGCACGGCGGACCACCGCGGCTGGGACTGCCGCCCGTGCTCACCCTCGTCGCGCTCACCACGATGTCCGGTGCGGAACTGCTGCGCCGGACCGCCCCGTTGGCGGCCCTGGGCATCGCGGTGCCCGCCCTGGCGCTGGACATCTGCGCCGGCACGCTCGTCGCCACCGTCCTGATGTTCACCGACGTCGTCTACGCGGCGGTGCTCTACGGCCGGGCCGCCGCGGCCCGCCGGATCCCGCTGTACTCGGTGCTGGTGACGGTCGTGGCGGCCGTCGCACTGACCGCGGCATGGCAGAACCCGCAGGTCGTGATGGTCGTCATCGGCATCGCGCTGATCACCATCGCGCCCGCCTGGACCGGCCTGATCATCCGCAACCACCGCGACGACGCCGAGTCCGCCCGGCTGCGGGCCGAGCAGACCGCGCTGCTGGCCGAGATGGACCGCACCCAGGCGGTGGCGGGCGAACGCGCGCGGATGGCCCGGGAACTCCACGACATGGTCGCCAACCACCTGTCCGCGATCGCGATCCACGCCACCGCCGCCCAGTCCATCGACGACCCGTCGGCGACCCGCGAGGCGCTCGGCGTCATCCGGGAGAACAGCGTGCAGGGCCTGTCCGAAATGCGCCGGCTGATCGGCCTGTTGCGCGACCCGAAGGCCACCACCGAGTACGCCGAGGAGCCGGCCGCCACCCCCACCCTCGACGGGCTGGACGCGCTGATCGCCCAGGCCCGCACGAACGGCGCGAGCAGCGGACTGACCTTCGCCCTGGACGACGCCCGCCACCCGGACGGCACCGGGCCCGGCCCGCGCACCGCCGCCCCGGTCGAGCTGGCGGTCTACCGCATCGTCCAGGAGTCGCTGACCAACGCGCTCAAGCACGCCGCGCCCGGCGAGGTCCGGGTGCGGATCGCCCACGACCGCGGCGGGGCGCTCACCGTCACCGTCCGCAGCCCGTTCGCCGACCGGCCCGGACCCCGCGCCCCGGGGTCGGGCACCGGCCTGGTCGGGATGCGCGAGCGGACCGCCCTGCTGGGCGGGGCATTCGAGGCCGGCCCGGAGAGCGGGCCGGCCGGCAGAGTCTGGCTGGTGCGGGCAGCGCTGCCCGCGGCCGAGGAGGAAGAGCAACGATGACAGGCGCCGACGCGCAGCCGATCCGGGTTCTCGTCGCCGAGGACCAGTCCGCCGTACGGGCCGGGCTGGTCCTCATCCTGCGCTCCGCCCCCGACATCGAGGTCGTCGGGGAGGCGGAGGACGGGGAGGAGGCGGTGCGGCAGGCCCGGGAACTGCGGCCCGACCTCGTTCTGATGGACATTCAGATGCCGCGGCTGGACGGGGTCTCCGCCACCCGCCAAGTGGTCGCCGAGAAGCTGGCGGACGTCCTGGTGCTGACCACCTTCGACCTGGACGAGTACGTCTTCGGGGCGCTGCGGGCGGGCGCCGCCGGCTTCCTGCTCAAGGACAGCGATGCGGGTGCGCTGCTGACCGCGGTGCGCACGGTGGCGTCCGGCGAGGGCCTGATCGCCCCCGCGGTCACCCGCCGGCTGATCGCGGAATTCGCCAGCCCGCGTACGGCGGCGCGGGCGGCACGGGACGCGGACGCCCCCGATCCGGCGGTCCTGGACGCACTGACGCCGCGCGAACGGGAGGTACTGGGCTGCCTGGGCCGCGGCCTCTCCAACGCCGACATCGCCTTACGGCTGGCGATGGCCGAGGCCACCGTCAAAACCCACGTCAGCCGCCTCCTGGCCAAACTCGACCTCCGCAGCCGGGTCCAAGCGGCAGTCCTGGCCCAGGAGTTGGGAGTCGACGGACCGTAGAAGCACCCTACGGAATACCCTCCCCCACCCTCGCGTTGTGGCCCCGCAGGGGGCCCGCGCGACCCTTACGGGATCCGTTCGCCCCCGCCCTAGGTGTATTGATCACGAGCGTTGTTAACAGCCGCTCGGCTTGATCAATGGCGAAGACCTCCGGTGTGGTGGAGGTGTCGAATCTGCACCGCACGGAGGTCTTCATGTCCCACCGTAATGCCCGGCTGACCGTCTTTGGCCGGCGGCTGCTGGTCGAACGCATCCGCTCCGGACGTCCCGTCGCTCATGTGGCTGCTGAGATGGGGGTGTCACGGCCCACGGCCCACAAGTGGATGCGACGGTGGCTGGCAGAAGGCGACGCCGGCCTGCAAGACCGCTCCAGTCGACCGCACAGGACCCCACACCGCACCGCGCCTGACGTCGAAGACCGCATCTGCACGCTGCGACAAACCCGCAAGCTGGGACCGGCCAGGATCGGCCCGATCCTGGGCCTGCCGGCCTCGACCGTGCATCGGGTCCTGACCCGCCGTGGCCTGCACCGGCTGGCCTGGCTGGACCGGCCGACCGGCGAGCCGATCCGCCGCTACGAACGAGCCCGGCCCGGCGAGATGGTCCACGTCGACATCAAGAAACTCGGCAACATCCCCGCCGGAGGCGGCTGGCGCACGGTCGGCAGGACTGCGGGCGCCCACAACAAGCAGGCCACCACCGACCAGCGCAAGAGCTCCAAGCCGGTGATCGGCTACAGCTATATCCACTCCGCCGTCGACGACCACTCGCGCCTGGCCTACAGCGAAGTCCTCCTCGACGAACGCAAGGAAACCGCGATCGCTTTCTGGCGCCGGGCCCAAGCCTTCTTCGCCTCGCACGGCATCACCGTCGAGCGCGTCCTGACCGACAACGGCTCCTGCTACAAGTCCAAGCTGTTCACCCGGACCCTCACCGCGGCCGGCATCGCCCACAAGCGCATCCGGCCCTACCGGCCGCAGACCAACGGCAAAGTGGAACGCTTCAACCGCACCCTGCTCGACGAATGGGCCTACAGCCGGCCCTACACCAGCAACACCGAACGCACCCAAGCCCTGACAGGCTTCCTCCACACCTACAACCACCACCGCAGCCACACCGCACTCGGCGGCAAGCCACCCATCAGCCGTGTGAACAACGCTCCAGGTCAATACACCTAGGGGACCCGGGGCCCCGCCCCCGCACCCCCGGAAGCCGCATCAGCCCTCAAGCCACATCGACGCTCCCCGGACGCCGTCTGCGGGCACCCCCACCCAACGAGAACGCCCTACTCAAGCCACATTGACTCTCCCCCAGACTCCGTCCGGGGGCACCCCCACCCAACGAGAACGCCTTACTCAAGCCACATTGACTCGTTGTCCCGGTGGGGCCGCCTCCAGCCAGGCCAGGAAACCCGTGAGCGCGTCCTCGCTCATCGCCAGTTCCAGGCGGGTGCCGCGGTGCCGGCAGGCCAGCACGATGGAGTCGGAGAGCAGGGCGAGCTCCTCCTCACCCTGCGGGGTGCGGCGCTCCAGCACCTCGATGGCGGAGCGCTCCAGCAGGCGGCGGGGCCGGGGCGCGTACGAGAAGACCCGGAACCACTCGATCCGGTCGCCGTTGTAGCGCGCCACGCCGTAGATCCAGCCCTTGCCGCTGGGCTCGTTCTCCGGCACGTTCCAGCGCAGACTGCAGTCGAAGGTGCCGCCGGACCGCTGGATGAGCCGCCGCCTCAGTCCGAAGACGAACAGCCCCAGCAGCACCAGCACCACGACCGCGCCGCTCACAAGCAGAGCGAGGACCATCTCGACCGACCTCCTCGCCTCGTTGGGTGTCCCCGGACGGAACCCGGGGGTGGGGGTACCTCCCGCTTGCGGGGGAGGAAACGCACCTGCATTGCCTCAGCCGCGGGCCGCTCCGGAGAATTCCGGGCAGCCCGCGGCTGAGGATCGATCTCGTCGGCGACGGGGCTCAGTGAACGCCCGTCACCGCACGCAGCCGGACATCGGCGCGACGCTCGGCGGCCGCGTCAGCGTCCGACTTCGCTCGCTCCAGGGCCCGCTCCGCGCGCTGGACATCGATCTCGTCCGACAGCTCGGCCACCTCTGCGAGCAGGGACAGCTTGTTGTCGGCGAACGAGATGAAGCCGCCGTGCACGGCGGCGACGACGGTGCCGTCCCCGCTTTCGCCGGTCGTACGAATCGTCACCGGGCCCGACTGCAGCACGCCGAGCAGCGGCTGGTGTCCGGGCATGACGCCGATGTCGCCCGACGAGGTGCGCGCGACGACCAGGCTGGCCTTGCCGGACCAGACCTGACGGTCGGCGGCGACCAACTCGACGTGCAGCTCAGCCACGATGGCTCCTCGGGTCTCCACCTGCCTGGTGTGGCAGATGTTGGGTCAAATACTAGTGGTCGTACGGACCGGGGGCGGCCAGGGCCGCCCCCGGGACCGGTACGGGGGTCAGGAGACGCCCAGCTCCTTGGCGTTCGCCTTCAGGTCCTCGAGACCACCGCACATGAAGAAGGCCTGCTCGGGGAAGTGGTCGTAGTCGCCGTCCGCGATCGCGTTGAACGCGGCGATCGTCTCGTCCAGCGGGACGTCCGAACCGTCCACGCCGGTGAACTGCTTCGCCACGTGGGTGTTCTGCGACAGGAACCGCTCGATGCGACGGGCGCGGTGGACGGTGAGCTTGTCCTCCTCGCCGAGCTCGTCGATACCCAGAATCGCGATGATGTCCTGGAGGTCCTTGTACTTCTGCAGGATCGTCTTGACGCGCGAGGCGCAGTCGTAGTGCTCCTGCGTGATGTACCGCGGGTCCAGGATCCGGGACGTCGAGTCCAGCGGGTCGACCGCCGGGTAGATGCCCTTCTCCGAGATCGGACGGGACAGAACCGTCGTCGCGTCGAGGTGCGCGAAGGTCGTCGCCGGCGCCGGGTCGGTCAGGTCGTCCGCGGGGACGTAGATCGCCTGCATCGAGGTGATCGAGTGACCACGGGTCGAGGTGATGCGCTCCTGGAGGAGACCCATCTCGTCGGCCAGGTTCGGCTGGTAACCCACCGCGGAGGGCATCCGGCCGAGCAGGGTCGACACCTCGGAACCGGCCTGGGTGAAGCGGAAGATGTTGTCGATGAAGAACAGCACGTCCTGCTTCTGCACATCGCGGAAGTACTCCGCCATGGTCAGACCGGCCAGAGCGACGCGGAGACGGGTGCCCGGCGGCTCGTCCATCTGACCGAAGACCAGCGCGGTCTTGTCGATGACGCCGGAGTCCTGCATCTCCTCGATGAGGTCGTTGCCCTCACGGGTGCGCTCGCCGACACCGGCGAACACCGACACACCGTCGTGGTTGTTGGCCACGCGGTAGATCATTTCCTGGATCAGAACGGTCTTGCCGACACCGGCACCACCGAACAGACCGATCTTGCCGCCCTTGACGTACGGGGTCAGCAGGTCGATGACCTTGACGCCGGTCTCGAACATCTCGGTCTTCGACTCGAGCTGGTCGAAGGACGGCGCCTTGCGGTGGATCGCCCAGCGCTCGGTGACCTCGGACTCGGCCTCCGGCTTGTTCAGGATCTCACCGAGGGTGTTGAACACCTTGCCCTTGGTGATGTCGCCGACCGGGACGGTGATGCCGTTGCCCGTGTCGGTGACCGGGGCCTGGCGGACCAGGCCGTCGGTGGGCTGCATGGAGATCGCACGGACCAGGCCCTCGCCCAGGTGCTGGGCGACCTCGAGGGTCAGGGTCTTCTTGACACCGGCCTCGGCCGGGTCCGCGACCTCGACGGTCAGCGCGTTGTAGATCTCCGGCATCGCGTCGACGGGGAACTCCACGTCGACGACCGGGCCGATGACACGGGCGACGCGGCCCGTCGCCGCGGCCGTCTCAACAGTGGTGGTCATAGTTGTCAGTCACTCCCCGCGGTCGCGTCGGCCAGTGCGGCACTGCCACCGACGATCTCGCTGATTTCCTGGGTGATTTCGGCCTGGCGGGCCGCGTTGGCAAGCCGCGAGAGCGACTTGATGAGCTCTTCTGCGTTGTCGGTCGCCGACTTCATCGCACGCCGGGTGGCGGCGTGCTTGGAGGCGGCGGCCTGCAGCAGCGCGTTGTAGATCCGCGACTCGACGTACCGCGGCAGCAGGGCGTCGAGGACGTCCTCGGCCGACGGCTCGAAATCGAACAGCGGAAGGATCTCGCCCTTGGACGACTCCGCCGACTCGGCGGCCGCCTTGTCCAGGGACAGCGGCAGCAGCCGGTCGTCCAGCGCCGTCTGCGTCATCATCGAGACGAACTCCGTGAAGACGATGTGGAGTTCGTCCACGCCGCCCTCTGCGGTGTCCTTCTGCACGGCCTCGATCAGCGGTGCGGCGATCGTCTTGGCGTCCGCGTACGTCGGGCTGTCGGTGAAACCGGTCCACGACTCCACGACCTTGCGCTCGCGGAAGCTGTAGTACGACACACCCTTGCGCCCGACGATGTAGGCGTCGACCTCCTTGCCCTCGGCCTTGAGCCGCTCGGTGAGCTGCTCCGCGGCCTTGATGACGTTGGAGGAGTAACCGCCGGCCAGACCGCGGTCGCTCGTGATGAGCAGCAGTGCGGCCCGGACCGGGCTCTCCGCCTCGGTCGTCAGGGCGTGCTGGGTGTTCGAGCCGGTGGCAACCGCTGTCACCGCGCGGGTCAGTTCACTCGCGTACGGCGTCGACGCCGCCACCTGGCGCTGCGCCTTGACGACGCGCGAGGCGGCGATCATCTCCATCGCCTTGGTGATCTTCTTGGTCGCGGTGACGGAGCGGATGCGACGCTTGTAGACCCGGAGCGTGGCTCCCATGGATCAGGTCCCTTCCGTCGTCACTTGCTCGTGCCGGCCGTGGTGTCCTCGCCGAGCAGCTTGCCGTCCGAGGTCTCGAACTGCCGCTTGAAGCCGTCGACGGCCTCGGAGATCGCCCCGATGGTGTCGTCGGACATCTTGGCGCCCTCGCGGATGCTGGTCAGGAGGTCCTTCTTCTCCAGGTGGAGGTGGTCGAGGAGCTCGCGCTCGAAGCGGCGGATGTCCTCGACCGGGACGTCGTCCATCTTGCCGTTGGTGCCGGCCCAGATGGAGACGACCTGGTCCTCGACCGGGTACGGGTTGTACTGGCTCTGCTTGAGCAGCTCGGTCATGCGCTTACCGCGCTCCAGCTGCGCCTTGGAGGCCGCGTCCAGGTCGGAACCGAAGGCGGCGAACGCCTCCAGCTCGCGGTACTGGGCGAGGTCCACGCGGAGCCGGCCGGAGACCTGGCGCATGGCCTTGTGCTGGGCGGAACCACCGACGCGGGAGACGGAGATACCGACGTTCAGCGCCGGACGCTGGTTGGCGTTGAACAGGTCCGACTCCAGGAAGCACTGGCCGTCGGTGATGGAGATGACGTTGGTCGGGATGAACGCCGACACGTCGTTCGCCTTGGTCTCGACGATCGGGAGACCGGTCATCGAGCCGGCGCCCATGTCGTCGGAGAGCTTGGCGCAGCGCTCCAGCAGACGCGAGTGCAGGTAGAAGACGTCGCCCGGGTAGGCCTCGCGGCCCGGCGGACGGCGCAGGAGCAGGGACACGGCGCGGTAGGCGTCGGCCTGCTTCGAAAGGTCGTCGAAGATGATCAGGACGTGCTTGCCCTGGTACATCCAGTGCTGGCCGATGGCCGAGCCGGTGTAGGGCGCGAGGTACTTGAAGCCCGCCGGGTCGGACGCCGGGGCGGCGACGATGGTGGTGTACTCCAGGGCGCCGGCCTCCTCCAGCGCGCCGCGCACGGACGCGATGGTGGAGCCCTTCTGGCCGATGGCGACGTAGATGCAGCGGACCTGCTTCTTGGGGTCGCCCGAGCGCCAGTTGTCGCGCTGGTTGATGATCGTGTCGACGGCCAGGGCGGTCTTGCCGGTCTGGCGGTCACCGATGATCAGCTGACGCTGGCCGCGGCCGATCGGCACCATCGAGTCGACGGCCTTGTAGCCGGTCTCCATCGGCTCGTGCACCGACTTACGGACCATGACGCCCGGGGCCTGCAGCTCCAGGGCGCGGCGGCCGTCGGTCTCGATCTCGCCGAGGCCGTCGATCGGGTTGCCCAGCGGGTCGACGACGCGGCCGAGGTAGCCCTCGCCCACGGCGACCGAGAGCACCTCGCCGGTGCGCTGCACCGACTGGCCCTGCTCGATGCCGCTGAACTCACCGAGGATGACCGCACCGATCTCGCGCTCTTCAAGGTTCAGCGCAAGACCGAGCGTGCCGTCCTCGAACTTCAGCAGCTCGTTCGCCATCGTCGAGGGCAGTCCCTCGACGTGTGCGATGCCGTCACCGGCATCGCTAACCGTGCCGACCTCCTCGCGCGAGGCCGCGTCCGGCTTGTACGCCTGGACGAAGTTCTCCAGCGCGTCCCGGATCTCCTCCGGCCGGATCGTGAGCTCCGCCATCTGGGTTCCCTGCTCTCCTTGTTGGGCCCGAAGTTACTTGCGGGGTCTGGGGTTGTCCCCAGGGGCTTTCCGCTTACGGCCCAACTCGGGCCGCCGTCATGCTGGTGCTGGTCCCCGGGGCTTCTTCCGGACCGCAGCCGGACCTCTCGGTCCGGCCGGCTGGTCCGGCGCCTGGCCGCCGGTTGTGCAGCTCTTGAGTTGGTGGCTGGGTCAGCCGGCCATCCGCCGGGTCGCCTCGTCGAGGCGCTCCGCGATGGTCCCGTTGATGACCTCGTCGCCGATCCGTACCTGGACGCCGCCGAGGACCTCGGGGTCCACGTCGAGGTTCAGGTGGATCTGCCGGCCGTACAGCGCGGTCAGGGAGGCGCTCAGCCGCTCCCGCTGTCCTTCGCTGAGGGGCACCGCGGAGGTGACCACCGCGACCATCCGGTCCCGGCGGTGCGCCGCCAGCTTGGAGAGGGCGTCGAGCCCCGCTTCCAGGCTACGGCCCCGCGGCTGTACGACAAGACGGATCACGACGCGCTCGGTGACCGGGTTGGCCCGGCCGCCCAGCAGCGAACGCAGCAGCTCCGTCTTGGCCGACGCCGCCGCGTTCCGGTCGGTCAGCGCACGGCGCAGCTCGGGGTTGGCACCGACGATCCGGCCGAACCGGAACAGCTCGTCCTCGACGTCGTCGAGGGCACCGGCCCGCTGGGCGGCGACGAGGTCGGCGCTGAAGGCCAGCTCCTCGAGCGCGTCCGCCAGGTCACGCGAGCGCGACCAGCGCGCGCGGACCATGCCGGTCACCAGGTCGGTGGCCGGGCCGCCGATCCGGCTGCCGAGCAGCCGTCCGGCCAGTTCGGCCCGGGCCTCGCCGGCCTGCGCCGGGTCGGTCAGGACCCGACGCAGCGACACCTCGCGGTCGAGCAGAGCGGTGACGGCAGCCAGCTCCTCGGCGAGCTTCGCGGCGTCGACGGAAGGGTTGTCCGTCAGCGCGTCGAGCTGCTCGCGTGCGGAGGCGAGTGCCTCGCGGCTCGCTCCGTTCATCGGCCGGCCTCAGCCTTCGTCGCGTCCGACGCCGCCTTGGCCTCGATCTCGTCGAGGAAGCGGTCGATGGTCCGGCTCTGCCGGGCGTGGTCCTCGAGGGACTCGCCGACGAGCTTGCCGGCCAGGTCGGTGGCGAGCTTGCCCACGTCCTGACGCAGCGACTGCGCGGCCTGCTTGCGGTCCGCCTCGATCTGGGCGTGACCGGCAGCGATGATCTCCTCACGCTGCCGCTGGCCCTCGGCGCGCATCTCCGCGATGAGGGTCGCGCCCTGCTCCTGCGCCTCCTGGCGCAGACGCGCGGCCTCGTGGCGGGCGTCGGCCAGCTGTGCCCGGTAGTCCGCGAGCACCTGCTGGGCCTCGGCCTGAAGCGCTTCGGCTTCCTCCATCCGGCCTTCGATCTGCTTCCGGCGCTCGTCCAGAACGTTGTTGATGTTCGGGAGGAGCTTCTTGGCGAGGATGCCGAAGACGATGAAGAAAGCGATCAGGCCGATGACCAGCTCTGGAATCGGCGGGATCAGGGGGTTCTCGGGAACCTCCGCCGCCATGGTGACCAGGGCGTTCACATCAGTGCCTTCCGTCTGAATGGATGTCGAGGGTTTCGTTTACTTGAAAACGAAGCCCATGACGATGCCGATGAGGGCGAGCGCCTCACAGAAGGCGAAACCCATGATCTGGTTGGTGCGGATCAGGCCGGCGGCCTCGGGCTGGCGGGCCAGGGCCTGGGTGCCGTTACCGAAGATGATGCCGACGCCGACGCCGGGGCCGATGGCCGCAAGGCCGTAGCCGATCGCGCTGGCGCTGCCGGTGAAGGCGTTCGCGGAGGCGAGGTTGACGGTCTCGAGAGCAGCGGACATGCCGTTACTTCCTTCTCATTTCACGTACCGGTGGGGGTTGGCCACCGGACAGCTGTTGGGCTGGGAGGCAGGGTGCTCAGTGGTGCTCGGCGAGCGCGCCCTGAACGTAGTTGCAGGCCAGGAGCACGAAGACGTACGCCTGGACGGCCTGGATGAAGAGCTCGAAGGCCGTCATCGCGAGGGTCATGAGGAACGAGGCGCCGGCGTAGACGACGCCGACACCGTTCAGCAGGTACCAGCTGGCGACGGTGAACATCACGATCAGCAGGTGGCCCGCGAACATGTTCGCGAAGAGCCGGACCGCGTGCGTGAAGGGCCGGATGATCATGTTCGAGAGGAACTCGATGACGATGATCAGCGGCAGCACCCAGCCGAGCGACTTGTCATAGCCGGTGATGTTCTTCAGGGCGCCGACGAAACCGTGCTTCTTGAAGGTCAGGAAGACCCACAGGATGTAGACGAGCGCCGCGAGGCCCACGGGAAAGGCGATGACCGAGGTCACCGGGAAGGCGGCGACCGGGACGATCGACCACAGGTTCATGATCCACACGAAGAAGAACAGCGAGACCATGAAGGGGACGTACTTGTCGCCCTCCTTCTTCCCGAGCGCGTCATAGACGAGTCCGCGGCGCACGAAGTCGTAGCCCGCCTCGCCGATCATCTGCAGCTTTCCGGGGACCACCTTCGCCTTGCCGAATGCGGCCCAGAAGAAGCCGACAACGACGACCGTGCTGAGCAGAGCCAGCAGCATCGGCTTGTTGAACTCGTAGCCGCCGATCGTGAAGAGCGGCTTGAAGACGAAGTTATGAAGCCCGGGAGCATCAAAGCCGCACCCGGAAAAGATGTGGCAGTCGGTCTCGAAGGCGAGCATCGTTTCAGCACTCACCGCGAGCTCCTTCAGCGTGGCGCATGGGTACGGCAACCTCGTTGTGTCGGCGCGGCGTTGAGCCACGGAGCGGCACTGGACTGGTCTTGCGGATTGGGGGGCGGCTGGCCGGCGCTGGGCCGGGCCGGATCACAGGCATCGGCCGCGAGAACTTCCCGTTCCATCCCGTGGGATCCGGGAGCTCAGCCGCCTGCGCCAACTGTGCCGCAGTTGGCACCGGACGATAGCAGGCCCGCATGAGGGCATTTATCTCGGCCCTACGTGTCACGTCGGCGACCCCGCCGTCTCCGCCTTCTTGCCTTCGGCGGAGTCGGGATCCACGTACAGAATCTTTGCCTTCATATGACCGCGGGTCTGCGCCGCGATCCATACGAGGGTGGCACCGAGCAAGGTGAACGCAAATGCCTTGGTGTCGAACAGCGTTGTGTCCTTGAACGCGAGCAGGAAGAGCAGCACGAACAGGATCTGCGTCGTGTAAAGCAGCAGCCCCATCATCTGGAACAGCTGCGGCAGGTTCTTCGCGGTTTTCTGCAGGACCACCAGGCCCGCGCCCATGACGAGCAGAACCAGCACGGTGCCGACGACGGCGCCGATCGCTCCTGCCGCGCCCGCGACCACCGCGCTCACGGCAACGGCGACGACGCCGAGGGCGAGCGTGGGCACAACGGCGTGAAGGAGTAGTCGGGCGTCATTCGACTGCATGGCGGCGCTCCGGCATGGGGTGGGGGTGTGTCGTCAGGGACGAGCGTAGACCCGGCCTGAGGCGGAACCTGAGGCCAAAGGGCCGTCGCACTACGGTCCTTCGGCTCTGTCGCCGGGTTTCGTGAACGGTATCACAAACTATTTGATGAGGTCTTTACCTGGTTCGTGTGGACCCTGTCACACTTGAGCGTGAACCCGCGCGTTGGTGCACTGACAGCCGGTTTTTTGTCTGGTATGGAGTCAACCGTCCCGGTTTTCGGTGCCCGTTCGAGCGATCCCAGCCCGGGATCAGCGGTGACTGCCCGCCTTGCGCCGGTCCACGAAGCGTGACCGGTCGCCGATCGCGGTGGCCCCGTTGATCCCCGCCGGGAGCGGCTCCGGCGCCTCCACCGGCACCCCGTCGGCCGTCGTCCCGCCCGCGTCGCCGGCCGCCGGCGCCAGCACCGTACGGACCACCCTGCGGTAGCGCGGCGGCACCATCCGCTCCGCCCAGCGCGGCGCCCGCGGCGTGAAGCGCGGCAGCAGGAGCAGCACCAGGCCCACCGCGCTGAGCAGCACGATGCCCAGCACGATCCACATGCTGGCGTTGTTCGCCGAATAGGCCACCGCGCCGAACGCGATCAGCGCCGACCAGAAGTACATGATCAGCACCGCGCGGCTGTGCGAGTGGCCGATCTCCAGCAGCCGGTGGTGCAGGTGCCCGCGGTCGGCGGCGAACGGCGACTGTCCCTTCCAGGTGCGCCGCACGATGGCCAGGATCAGGTCGGCGACCGGCACCGCGATGACGGTCAGCGGCAGCAGCAGCGGGATGTAGACCGGCACCATCGCGTGGGTGGCCTCGCGCAGACCGCCCGCCTTCTGGTTGAGCAGGTCCGGGTCGACCTGGCCGGTCACCGACACCGCGCCGGCCGCCATCACCAGGCCGATCAGCATCGATCCGGAGTCGCCCATGAAGATCCGCGCCGGGTGCATGTTGTGCGGCAGGAAGCCCAGGCACATGCCCATCAGGACGACCGAGAACAGCGTTGCGGGCGCGGCGGCCTCGATGCCGTAGCCGAACCACATCCGGTACGCGTACATGAAGAACGCCGCGGCGGCGATGCACACCATGCCCGAGGCCAGCCCGTCCAGGCCGTCGACGAAGTTCACCGCGTTGATGGTGATCACGACCAGGGCGACGGTCAGCAGCGTGCCCTGCATCGGCGTGAGCGAGACCGTGCCGACGCCCGGGATCGGGATCCACAGGATCGTCAGGCCCTGCAGCACCATCACGCCCGCGGCGATCATCTGGCCGCCCAGCTTGACCAGCGCGTCCACGCCCCACTTGTCGTCGAGCACGCCGAGGATCCAGATCAGCGCGGCGCCGGACAGCAGCGCCCGCGGCTCGTCGGAGTTCTCGAAGACGCTCTTGAGGTTGGTCAGGTGCGAGGCCACCAGCAGACCGGCGCACAGCCCGCCGAACATGGCGATGCCGCCGAGCCGCGGTGTCGGCTCGCGGTGCACGTCACGCGCGCGGATCTCCGGCATCGCGCCGGCCGCGATCGCGAATTTCCGCACCGGCCCGGTCAGCAGATAGGTGATCGCGGCCGTGACGCACAGCGTCAGCAGGTATTCACGCACGGGCTGCCCCAGAGGTATAGCTGGCCATCACAGCCCCACACCCTATGCGGGTCCGCCCCCTGGCCGTGAATACAGGAGAAGACGCCGGGTGTCAGCGCGCGGTTCCGGCCGTCACCCGTGGGCGGGATAGGGCGGAAATCGGTGGACCAGGGCGACGGTCTCCCGGCGGGCCGCGCCGTCCTCCCGCAGCGCCGCCGCGATCAGCCCCGCGACCTGCGTCATCTCCGCCTCGGCCATCCCCTGGGTGGTGACCGCGGCGGTGCCCAGCCGCAGCCCCGTACGGCGGGCGGCGGCGCCCTGTGCGCACGGCAGCGCGCAGGTGTCCAGCACGATCCCGGCGGCCGCCAGCCGGCCCCGGGCGGTCCGGGCGTCCAGCCCCAGCGGCGTGGGGTCGGCGGTGATCAGGTGGGTGTCGGTGCCCCCGGTGGTGATCGTCAGCCCCTGGTCGGCGAGCGCCGCGGCGAGCGCCCGGGCATTGGCGACGACCTGGCGGACGTACGCGCCGAACGCCGGGGTGGCGGCCTCCGCGAAGGCGACGGCCTTGGCGGCGACCGCGTTCATCTGCGCGCCCCCCTGGGTGAAGGGGAACACCGCACGGTCGATCCGCTCGGCCAGTTTGGCGCCGCACAGCAGCATCCCGCCGCGCGGCCCGCGCAGCACCTTGTGGGTGGTGCCGCACACCACGTGCGCGTACGGCACGGGGCTCGGCGCCACTCCCCCGGCGATCAGCCCCATCGGGTGCGCGACGTCCGCGATCAGGTACGCGCCGGTCTCGTCGGCGATGTCGCGGAAGGCGGCGTAGTCGAGGTGCCGTGGGTAGGAGATCGAGCCGCAGACGATCGCCTTGGGGCGGCGGGCCCGGGCCAGCTCGCGGATCGCGTCGTAGTCCAGCAGTCCGGTCTCCTCGTCGACGCCGTAGCCGGCGAAGTCGAACCAGCGGCCGGAGAAGTTGGCGGGCGATCCGTGGGTGAGGTGTCCGCCGTGCGGCAGGGACATGGCGAGGACGGTGTCTCCGGGGCGCAGCAGGGCGGCGTAGGCGGCCAGAACGGCCGAAGACCCGGAGTGGGCCTGGACGTTGGCGTGTTCGGCGCCGAAAAGGGCCTTGGCGCGCTCCACGGCGATCCGCTCGGCGAGGTCGACGATCTCGCAGCCGCCGTGGTGCCGCGCGCCCGGGTACCCCTCGGCGTACTTGTTGCCCAGCGGGGAGCCGAGGGCCGCCAGGACCGCCGGTGAGGTGAAGTTCTCCGCGGCGATGAGCTGCAGTCCGTCGCTCTGCCGGGCGCTCTCGCCGAGCAGGACGCCGGCGATCTCCGGGTCCTGCCGCAGCAGCGCGCCGAAGTCCGGGGCACCGGCGGGGTGCGTGACCCCCTCGCGGGCGGCGGCCCGGGCCCGGTCCTGGAGCGTCTCGTCGGCGGTGGCGGCGGCCGGCGCGTGGTCGGCCGGGGTCTCGCTGCGGGGTGACGCGGTGGTGGCGGGCATGGCGTGCTCCGGGCCTCGTCGGGACGTAGTCCCAATGTAGGCGCGGCCGCCCGATCGGGCGCGGTGTGCGGGCCGCCCGGGGCACGGCCGGCCCGGTGGCCCGCCACGGCCCGCCGGAGCGGCACCGGGTCAGGCCCGCGCGGGCAGCCCGGTGAGGGCGGTGACGACCGGGTCGAGGGCCTGGTTGATCTCGTCGCCGATGGAGCGGAAGAACGTGATGGGGGCGCCGTAGGGGTCGTAGACCTCGTCGGACTCCGGGTTGGGCGCGAGCAGCCAGCCGCGCAGCGCGGCGGCCGCGCCGACCAGCGCCCGGGCCCGCTCGACCAGCCCGCCGTCCGGCAGGTCCGGGTCGGGTTCGGGCAGCGTGGCGGGGTCTATGGCCCGCACCAGCCGGTTGAACTCCTTGAGGGTGAAGGTGCGCAGCCCCGCGGAGTGGCCCATCGAGATGACCTGTGCGCGGTGGTCGCGGGTCGCGGTCAGGACCAGGTCGGCGCGGATGACGTGCTCGTCGAGGAGTTCCCGGCCGATGAAGCCGGCCGGGTCCGCGCCGTAGTCGGTCAGCACCGTGGCGGCGTGCGCCTCCATCGGGGCGCCCTCGTGGCCCCAGGTGCCGGCGCTCTCCACGATCAGCCCGCCGCAGTGGGCGCCGCCGAGCCGCCGCTCCAGGGCATGGCGGTGCAGCCGCTCGGTGATGGGCGAGCGGCAGACGTTGCCGGTGCTGACGTGGAGGATCCGGAAAAGGGGCGGAGAAGGTACCGGGGGGTCGGTGTCGTCGCCTGGTCCCGCTATGCCACGCCCCAGGGGCGCCATCAATTGGCCACCTTGAGCTCGGGTACCACCTTGCGCAGCTCGTCGGCGCCGAGCGCGCCCTCGCGCAGCAGCACCGGGACCTTGCCGGTGACGTCGACGATCGAGGACGGCACGGCGGCGGGCGTCGGGCCGCCGTCGAGGTAGACGGACACCGCGTCGCCCAGCATCTCCTGTGCGGCGTCGCAGTCCTGCGGGGAGGGGTGGCCGGTGAGGTTGGCGCTGGAGACGGCCATCGGGCCGACGTCGGTCAGCAGCTCGATCGCGACCGGGTGCAGCGGCATGCGGACCGCGACCGTGCCGCCGGTCTCGCCGAGGTCCCAGGTCAGGGACGGCTGGTGCCGGGCGACGAGGGTGAGCGCGCCGGGCCAGAAGGCGTCGACGAGCTCCCAGGCCAGCTCGGAGAAGTCGGTGACCAGGCCGTGCAGCGTGTTGGGCGAGCCGACGAGGACCGGGGAGGGCATGCCGCGGCCGCGGCCCTTGGCCTCCAGCAGGTCGCCCACGGCCTCCGCGCTGAAGGCGTCCGCGCCGATGCCGTAGACGGTGTCGGTCGGCAGCACGACCAGCTCACCGCGGCGGACGGCCGAGGCGGCCTCACGCAGACCGGTCGCGCGGTCGGTCGCGTCGCTGCAGTCGTATCGCCGTGCCATTAGCGGTCCTCCTGGTGCCGAACGGTTGGGGGGTTCATCAAGGCGGTGGGCGTCATGGCATCGCCCGGCGCGCGGTGGCGAAACGGGGCCTGTTGTTGAGGTCGGGGTGGTCGGCCGCGTCGGCCCAGCCCCGCTCCTCGGTGAAGATCCACGGCACCTGCCCGCCCTGGGTGTCCGCGTGCTCGATGACGACCACGCCGCCGGGCCGCAGCAGGCGGTGTGCGGTCCGCTCGATGCCGCGGATGGTGTCCAGGCCGTCCTGGCCCGAGAACAGCGCGAGCTCGGGGTCGTGGTCGCGTGCCTCGGGTGCGACGTACTCCCACTCGGTCAGCGGGATGTACGGCGGGTTGGAGACGACCAGGTCGACCTGGCCGTCCAGCTCGGGAAGCGCGGTCAGCGCGTCGCCGTGATGGAGAACGACGCGGGACCCCTCGACGTTCTTGCGGGCGTACGCCAGGGCCTCCTCGGACAGCTCCACGGCGTGCACCCGGGAGCGCGGCACCTCCTGCGCCAGGGCGAGTGCGATCGCCCCGGAGCCGGTGCACAGGTCGACGATGAGGGGCTCGACGACGTCCATGGCCCGCACGGCGTCTATCGCCCAGCCGACCACCGACTCGGTCTCCGGCCGGGGCACGAACACCCCTGGCCCGACGTGGAGTTCGAGGTAGCGGAAGAAGGCCCGGCCGGTGATGTGCTGGAGCGGCTCACGGGCCTCGCGGCGGGCGACGGCCTCCCAGTAGCGGGCGTCGAAGTCCGCGTCGGGGACCGCGTGCAGCTGGCTCCGCTTGACGCCGTGCACGTGCGCGGCGAGCTCCTCGGCGTCGAAGCGGGGTGAGGGCACGCCGGCGTCGGCCAGCCGCTGGGTGGCCTGGGCCACCTCGGCGAGCAGCAGGTTCACGGGGGTCCTCCAGCCGTGCGGACGGGTCGAGCGGGCTTACTGGGCGGCGGCGAGCTTGGCGGCCGAATCGGCGTCGACGCACGCCTGGATGACCGGGTCGAGCTCGCCGTCGAGCACCTGGTCCAAGTTGTACGCCTTGAAGCCGACGCGGTGGTCCGAAATGCGGTTTTCGGGGAAGTTGTACGTGCGGATGCGCTCGGAGCGGTCGACCGTGCGGACCTGGCTGCGCCGGGCGTCCGACGCCTCGCGCTCGGCCTCCTCCTGCGCGGCGGCCAGCAGCCGGGAGCGCAGGATGCGCATCGCCTGCTCCTTGTTCTGGAGCTGGCTCTTCTCGTTCTGGCAGGAGACGACGATGCCGGTGGGCAGGTGGGTGATGCGCACCGCGGAGTCGGTGGTGTTGACGGACTGGCCGCCGGGCCCGGACGAGCGGTAGACGTCGATCCGCAGGTCGTTGGCGAGGATCTCGACCTCGACCTCCTCGGCCTCGGGCGTGACCAGCACGCCGGCCGCGGAGGTGTGGATCCGGCCCTGCGACTCGGTGGCGGGCACGCGCTGGACGCGGTGCACCCCGCCCTCGTACTTCAGCCGCGCCCAGACGCCCTGGCCGGGCTCGACCGCGCCGTTGCCGCCCTTGGTCTTCACGGCGACCTGGACGTCCTTGTAGCCGCCGAGGTCGGACTCGTTGGCGTCGAGGATCTCGGTCTTCCAGCCGACCCGCTCGGCGTAGCGCAGGTACATCCGCAGCAGGTCGCCGGCGAACAGCGCGGACTCCTCGCCGCCCTCGCCGGCCTTGACCTCCAGGATGACGTCCTTGTCGTCGCTGGGGTCGCGCGGGACGAGCAGCAGCCGCAGCTTCTCGGTCAGCTCCTCGCGACGGGCGTCGAGCTCCTTGACCTCGTCGGCGAAGTCCGGGTCGTCCGCCGCGAGTTCACGGGCGGTCTCGATGTCCTCGCCGGTCTGCTTCCACTCGCGGTACGTCGCGATGATCGGGGTCAGCTCGGCGTAGCGCTTGTTGAGCCGCATGGCTTCGCGCTGGTCGGCGTGGACCGCGGGGTCGGCCAGCCGCTTTTCGAGATCGGCGTGCTCACCGATCAGTTCTTCGACCGCCTCGAACATCGTGGGGTTCCTCTGCTGGCTGGCTGACTGTCTCTACCCGGGGGGCGTCCCCCGCCAAAAAAGGCGCCGGTCCGGCCACCCCTGGACAGGGGCGACCGGAGACCGGCGCCTTGTGGGTCGCTACTTCTTGGCGGACCCGGCGTTCTTGCCGAAGCGGGCCTCGAAGCGGGCCACACGACCGCCCGTGTCCAGGATCTTCTGCTTACCGGTGTAGAACGGGTGGCACTCGGAGCAGATGTCGGCACGGATGCTGCCGCCGGCAACGGTGCTACGGGTGGTGAAGGACGCGCCACAGGTGCAGCTGACCTGGGTCTCGACGTACTCCGGGTGGATGTCGCGCTTCAAGGGATTCTCCTAGGTTCGGGAGTGCACCGGGTCGTGTCGCGGGTTGCGTCACGTGAACCGGGGCCGACGGTCCAGTCTGCCAGGACTAGCCGTATCTCCCAAAACCGGGGTACGTGCGCAACTATTCCCCGCCCGGTTCCGGGGCCGCGCGGGCCCCGGAACCGCACCTTCCGGCTACTTCACGTACTTGCCCGTGCCGCCCTGGTCACCGGCCGAGCCCTTGATCGCGGACTTCGGGATGTCCCGGTCGTTGCGCAGCGCGTCCCAGACCTTCTTGCCCTGCCGGGCCAGCGGCACCACGCGGTCGGGGTTGGCGGTGTCGTACGTCACCGGCAGCGTCACCATGTCGATGTTCTCGGACCCGATGGAGCCCAGGCTCTTGGCCAGGCCGGTCAGTTCGCTCACCGAGTTGAGGTCGGTGTCGGTGGTGATGGCCTTGGTGGCCGTGTCCGCGACGTCGTAGAGCTTGGTGGGGTTGGTGAGCACGCCGACGTTCTTGACCTGGTTCATCAGGGCCTTGAGGAACGTCTGCTGGAGCTGGATGCGGCCCAGGTCGCTGCCGTCGCCGCCGGGCACGCCGTGCCGGGTGCGGACCAGGCCGAGCGACTGCTCGCCGTCGAGCGTGTGGTGGCCGGGCTGCAGGTGGAGGTGGCTGTTGCGGTCGTCGATCGCCTTGGTGGTGGTGATGTCGACGCCGCCCAGCGCGTCGATGAGCCTCTTGAAGCCGGTGAAGTCGACCTCGATGAAGTGGTCCATCCGGATCCCGCTGATCGACTCGACGGTCTTCACGGCGCACGCCGGGCCGCCGACCTCGAAGGCGGTGTTGAACATCGCCCGCTGCTCACCGGGGACGTTCTTGCCGTCCTTGGTGGTGCAGTCGGGCCGGCTGATCAGGGTGTCCCGGGGGATGCTGACGACGCTGGCCTTCTTGTGGCCCTTGAAGACGTGCACGACCATCGCGGTGTCCGACCGCGCGCCACCCTCGTCCTTGCCGTACTCGCCGTTCTTGCCGGCCCGCGAGTCGGAGCCCATCACGAGGATGTCCATCGAGCCGTCGTCGACGTTCTTGGGCCGGTCGTGGCCGAGGGCGGCGTTGATGTCGACGCCCTTCAGATTGCCGTTGAGCTTGAAGTAGACGTAGCCGAGGCCGGCACCACCGAGCAGCACGACGCTGACCAGCGCGCACAGCGTGATGGTGAGTGCCCGGCGGCGCCGGGTCGGGCCCTTTCGCCGACGGCCCGTGGCACGTATGCCGCGGGCACGGCTTTCGGCCGTCTTCACGGTCCCGCTGCTGTCCGCCATCTGCTCCTCAGTCCTTGTTCGCGTCGCTACCCCTCGCCGTCACCGTGCTGCCTGCTGTCACGGCCCGTCGCGCCTTGTCAGACGGGAGGCTGACGGGAAGGGTTGCACAGCAAGTGATGAGCGAATTCTTAGAAATCGCCACGGGCCGTGTCCGGCCGTGCGCCGGCTCCGCCGTCCTCACCTGGTCTTTCGTCCCGGTTTCCGTCCTGGCCGGAACGTTGCCTCCGGCGGCGATCTGTGCGGAACGTCTCAGATCGGGCGCTTCGCCGGCTCTCCGCTCGCGGCGCAGGTCACAGATCACCGGCCGCGGAGCCGGCCCGGGGCCGCCGGCACGGGACGCCGTACGGGCCACCCAGCACAACGCCCCCCTCACCCGTAAGGGCGAGGGGGGCGGTGCGGACGGCGCCGGAGCGCTCCGGGGCGTCAGTCGTTGCCGTTGCCCGCGGTCGGCGTCGTCTTCTGGATCTGCAGCAGGAACTCCGCGTTGGACTTCGTCTGCTTCATCTTGTCCAGCAGCAGCTCGATGGCCTGCTGCTGGTCCAGGGCGTGCAGCACCCGGCGGAGCTTCCAGACGATGGCCAGCTCGTCGCTGCCCATCAGGATCTCTTCCTTACGGGTGCCGGACGCGTCCACGTCCACCGCCGGGAAGATGCGCTTGTCGGCGAGCTTCCGGTCGAGCTTGAGCTCCATGTTGCCGGTGCCCTTGAACTCCTCGAAGATCACCTCGTCCATCCGCGAGCCGGTCTCGACCAGCGCGGTGGCCAGGATGGTCAGCGAGCCGCCGTCCTCGATGTTGCGCGCCGCACCGAAGAACTTCTTCGGCGGGTAGAGGGCGGTGGAGTCGACACCACCGGACAGGATGCGGCCCGAGGCCGGGGCGGCGAGGTTGTACGCCCGGCCCAGACGGGTGATCGAGTCCAGCAGGACGACGACGTCGTGGCCCAGTTCCACCAGGCGCTTGGCCCGCTCGATGGCGAGCTCGGCGACGGTGGTGTGGTCCTCGGCCGGGCGGTCGAAGGTCGAGGAGATGACCTCGCCCTTGACCGACCGCTGCATGTCGGTGACCTCTTCGGGACGCTCGTCGACGAGGACGACCATCAGGTGGCACTCGGGGTTGTTGCGGGTGATCGCGTTGGCGATGGCCTGCATGATCATGGTCTTGCCGGTCTTCGGCGGGGCCACGATCAGACCGCGCTGGCCCTTGCCGATCGGCGAGACCAGGTCGATGATCCGGGTCGTCAGCGCACCGGACTCGCCCTCCAGGCGCAGCCGCTCCTGCGGGTAAAGGGGCGTCAGCTTGCCGAAGTCCGGCCGCCCGCGGCCCTGTTCGGGCGCCATGCTGTTGACGGTGTCGAGCCGGACCAGCGCGTTGAACTTCTCGCGCCGCTCGCCGTCCTTGGGCTGCCGGACCGCGCCGGTGACGTGGTCGCCCTTGCGCAGGCCGTTCTTGCGGACCTGGGCGAGCGAGACGTAGACGTCGTTCGGGCCGGGCAGGTAGCCCGAGGTCCGGATGAACGCGTAGTTGTCGAGGATGTCCAGGATGCCCGCGACCGGGATCAGGACGTCGTCCTCGGCGATCTGCGGCTCGTTGCCGAAGTCCTCGCGGCCACCGCGGCGGCCCCGGCGGTCGCGGTAGCGGCCGCGACGGCCGCGCCGGCCGCCCTCGAAGTCGTCGTCGTCGTCCCGGCGGTCCCGGTCCCGGTCCCGGTCCCGGCCCTGGCGCTGGCCGCCCTGGCCGCCGTCGCCGGCGTCGCCCTTGCGGCGGTCACCGCGGTCGCGCTGGCGGCGGTCACCGCGGTCGCCCTTCTGGCCCCGGTCCTGGCGGTCGCCGCGCTCCTGGCGCTCGCCGCCCTTGGCGGGCCGGCCCTCGCCGGTCTCCTGCGGGGCGGTGGCGGTGTCGGTGCGCGCCTCCGTCTTGGTGTCGGTCTTCGCCTCGACCTTGGTGTCGGTCTTGAGGTCGCCCGCCTGCTCGGGGGCGCCCGCGGCGGCGGTGGCCCGGCGGCGGCGCCGCTCACCGGCCGGCTGCTCGTCGCTGACCGGCTGGCCGGGGATGTCGATCTGCTGCTGGGCGCCGGCCTTGTCCGCCTTGTCCTTGGCGGTGCGCTCGGTCTTGTCGGCCTTGGCGGCCGGCTCGGCGGCCTCCTCGCCGGTGCGGGCCTTGGAGGTCGTACGGCGCTTGGGCTTGGCCTCGGCCTCGGTGGATGCGTCGGCCTTGGCCGCCGTGCCCGAGCCTCCGGCCTGGCGCTCCTTGATGACCTCGATCAGCTGGCTCTTGCGCATCCGCGCGGTGCCCTTGATACCGAGGCCGGAGGCCACCTGCTGCAGCTCGGCCAGGACCATGCCCTCAAGGCCGGTGCCGGAACGGCGGCGCCGGGTGGTGGCAGGCGCGGCGGGAGCGTCAGTGGCGGGCGTGGTGGCACTGCCATCGGTGCGCGCGCCCATCAGATCGGTGGTGTCGCTCACGAAGGGTCCTTCCCTGGAGCGGGCGTCGGCCTGTCTGGCTCGGCGACCGGTTGTGCTGTCCGGCTGGGTCCTCAGGTCTCGTGGACCGGGCCGGGGCGGTGGTCCCGCCGGAAGTGGCGGAGAGATCAATTCATGATTCCGGCGCGAAGAGATGCAGAGTGACTCATGTCGTCACGCCGATTCCGGAGCATGCTCGCTTCTGCTTCAGGCAACTGCTCCAAGCAGTTTGGGAGGCTCCCGGAAGAAAGGTGGTCCCAATGGGGGACACGAAGCACAGCGCCATTGCGGCGGCTCGTACTCACTTGAGGTTAACACTACCGGATCCAACAAACATTCCCCCTCTCCAAGACCGGCAATCGTCGATCAGCCGCGTGATCACCCGGCGAGCGGCAGCACACAGGCCCCTGCCGCGTCGAGGGTCAGCCGGTTCGCCGCCCACCCCTCTCCCGCCAGTGCCGCGACCTTCTCGGCCGCGGCGTCGTCGACCAGCGCGAGCACCGTCGGGCCCGCACCGGACACGACTGCGGGGACGCCGTCCGCGCGCAGTCGGTTCACCAGGGCCACGCTCTCCGGCATCGCCGGGGCACGGTACTCCTGGTGAAGTCGGTCCTCGGTCGCGGCGAGCAGCAGCTCGGGGCGCCTGGTCAGGGCCTCGACGAGCAGTGCGGCGCGGCCGGCGTTGGCTGCGGCGTCCACATGCGGGACGGTGCGCGGCAGCAGTCCGCGGGCGGTCTCGGTGAGCACCGGCTTCCCGGGCACGAAGACCACCGGAACGATGGAATCGACGGGATCCATCCGGATCGCCCGTGCGGTGCCGGTGTCCATCCAGGCGAGCGTGAAGCCGCCGAGCAGACAGGCGGCGACGTTGTCGGGGTGGCCCTCGATCTCGGTGGCCAGCTCCAGCAGCGCGGTGTCGTCGAGCTTCTGCTCGCCGCCTATCGTCACCGCGCGGGCGGCGACGATGCCGGCGCAGATGGCGGCCGACGAGGAGCCCAGGCCGCGGCCGTGCGGGATGCGGTTGGCGCAGACGATTTCCAGGCCGCGCGGCTGTCCGCCGAGCAGCTCGAAGGCGGTACGCATCGACCGGACGAGCAGGTGGCTCTCGTCGCGCGGCAGGGTGTCGGCGCCCTCACCTGCGATGTCGATATGCAGCCCGGAGTCGGCGACGCGCACCACGACATCGTCGTACAGGCCCAGGGAAAGACCCAGGGCATCGAAGCCGGGACCGAGATTGGCGCTGGTAGCGGGGGTGCGCACCCGGACGGCGGCGGCGCGGAACGCGGGACCGGCCATCGCTCGATGACTCTCCTTGATTGATGCTGCGGTACTGACCCGGAGCGCCGCGGCACCGAGGTGCCCGGCCGGCTCGCGGGGTCTGTTCTGACCTGCCCTGAACACCACTGCGTTATGCCGTGGGGAGGGGAGTTGGCTGCCAGCCTATCGAAGGAAGGTTCTGTCGCGACATAGGGCGCACAGGAGGCGCACGATGCGTGTCGCGCGCCTTCCCGTGCCCCGATGGCCGCACCCTCGGGCTTTGCAGTCTTTGCACAGTTTGCTGTGCGGGGCGGTGACCGGACGCCGGCGTCCGGTCACCGGTCGCCGTACGGGCCGCCGGGCCCGTACGGCCGCGTACTAGGCGAGGCCGAGCCGCTCGGCCGCCGCGTCCGCGTCGATCGGGACCGTGACCGGCTGCGGCGCACCGGCGACCGCCCAGTCCGGGTCCTTCAGGCCGTTGCCGGTGACCGTGCAGACGATGCGCTGGCCCGGGTCGACCTTGCCCTCCTCGGCGGCCTTGAGCAGACCGGCCACCGAAGCGGCCGAGGCGGGCTCCACGAACACGCCCTCCTGCGCGGCCAACAGGCGGTAGGCGGCCAGGATTTGACGGTCGGTCACCTCGTCGATGAAGCCGCCCGACTCGTCCCGCGCGCGCTCCGCCTGCGCCCACGAAGCGGGGTTGCCGATGCGGATCGCGGTGGCGATGGTGTGCGGGTCCTTGACGGGCTCGCCGCGCACGATCGGCGCGGAGCCGGAGGCCTGGAAGCCCCACATCCGCGGGGTGCGGGAGGCGATGCCGTCGGCCGCGTACTCCTGGTAGCCCTTCCAGTACGCGGTGATGTTGCCGGCGTTGCCGACCGGCAGCACGTGGATGTCCGGCGCGTCGTCGAGCATGTCGACGATTTCGAAGGCGGCGGTCTTCTGACCCTCGATGCGCACCGGGTTGACGGAGTTCACAAGTGCGACCGGGTAGTTGTCGGACAGGCCGCGGGCCAGCGTCAGGCAGTCGTCGAAATTGCCGTCGATCTGCAGGATCTTCGCGCCGTGCACCAGCGCCTGGCCCATCTTGCCGAGCGCGATCTTGCCCTGCGGGACGAGCACCGCGCAGACCATGCCGGCCCGCACCGCGTACGCGGCGGCCGAGGCGGAGGTGTTGCCGGTCGAGGCGCAGATGACCGCCTTGGCACCCTCCTCCTTGGCGCGGGTGATGGCCATCGTCATGCCGCGGTCCTTGAAGGAACCGGTGGGGTTGGCACCCTCGACCTTGAGATGCACCTCACAGCCGGTGCGCTCGGAGAGCACCTGGGCCGGCACCAGCGGCGTGCCGCCCTCGCGGAGGGTGACGACCTCGGTCGTGTCGCTGACCGGCAGCCGGTCGCGGTATTCCTCGATGATGCCGCGCCACTGACGGCTGGTGGTGGTCACGGTGGGATTGGCAGACATGGGTTCCTTTACTCCCCTTCGACCCGCATGATGCTGGCGACGCCGCGTACGGTGTCCAGCTCGCGCAGCGCCCCGACGGTCGACGACAGGGCCGCGTCGGCGGCCCGGTGGGTGACGACGACGAGGGAGGCCTCGCCGTCCTTGCCCTGCTGGCGGACCGTATCGATCGATACGCCGTGTTCGGCGAAGACCGTTGCCACCTGCGCGAGAACGCCGGGCTTGTCGGCCACGTCGAGACTGATGTGGTAGCGCGTGACGACCTCGCCCATCGGGCTGACCGGCAGCGCGGTGTACGCCGACTCCCCGGGGCCGGTGGCGCCGGCGAGCTTGTTGCGGCAGACCGCGACCAGGTCGCCGAGCACCGCGGAGGCGGTCGGCGCACCGCCCGCGCCGGGCCCGTAGAACATCAGCTGGCCGGCCGCGTCGGCCTCCACGAAGACCGCGTTGTACGCCTCCCGGACGGAGGCCAGCGGATGCGTCAGCGGGATCATCGCCGGGTGCACCCGGGCGGTCACCGACGCCCCGTCCGCCGCCCGCTCGCAGATCGCCAGCAGCTTGACCGTGCAGCCCATCCGCTGGGCGGAGGCGATGTCGGCGGCGGTGACCTCGGTCAGGCCCTCGCGGTGCACGTCGTCGATGGTGACGCGGGTGTGGAAGGCGATCCCGGCGAGGATCGCGGCCTTGGCGGCGGCGTCGAAGCCCTCCACGTCGGCGGTCGGGTCGGCCTCCGCGTAACCGAGGGCGGTCGCCTCGTCCAGCGCCTCGCTGTACCCGGCGCCGGTCGACGCCATCCGGTCGAGGATGAAGTTGGTGGTGCCGTTGACGATGCCCATGACCCGGTTGATCTTGTCGCCGGCGAGCGACTCGCGCAGCGGCCGGACCAGCGGGATCGCGCCGGCGACGGCGGCCTCGTAGTACAGGTCCGCGCCCTTGGACTCGGCCGCCGCGTGCAGCGCCGCGCCGTCCGCGGCCACCAGCGCCTTGTTGGCGGAGACCACGCTCGCGCCGTGCTCGAAGGCGGTGGTGATCAGGGTCCGGGCGGGCTCGATACCGCCGATGACCTCGATGACGACGTCGATGTCGCCCCGTTTGACGAGCGCGGTGGCGTCGGTGGTGATGAGCTCGGCCGGTACGCCCTCGCGCACCCGGTCCGGGCGGCGTACCGCGATCCCGGCCAGCTCGACGGGCGCGCCGATCCGGGCCGCGAGGTCGTCCGCGTGCGTCGTCATGATGCGCGTCACCTCTGAGCCGACAACACCACAGCCCAGCAGCGCCACCTTCAGCGGACGCGTACGCATCATTCGACCCCTGCTTCTCATCGATCAGCGATTTCCGTCTTGCTCATACGGTTCATGCACAAGACCCATGCACCAGTCTCACGCACCGGACGTCGGTTTCCGTCCGTCGTCCGGATACCGAGACATTTATTTCATCCGGGGCCGGGCCCCGGCGATCCGGCCCTACCCGACATCCAAGCGCAGGAGATCTTCCTCCGTCTCCCGCCGGACGATCACCCGGGCCGCACCGTCCTTCACGGCCACGACCGGCGGCCGCAGCGCGTGGTTGTAGTTGCTCGCCATGGACCGGCAGTACGCGCCGGTCGCCGGCACCGCGAGCAGGTCCCCCGGCGCGACGTCGGCCGGCAGGAAGGCGTCGCGGACGACGATGTCCCCGCTCTCGCAGTGCTTGCCGACCACCCGCGACAGCATCGGCTCGGCGTCCGAGGTCCGGGAGACCAGGGCCACGCTGTACTCGGCGTCGTACAGGGCGGTGCGGATGTTGTCCGACATCCCGCCGTCCACGGACACGTACGTCCGCAGCCCCTCCAGCTCCTTGACCGTGCCGACCTCGTAGAGCGTGAAGGCCGTCGGCCCCACGATCGCCCGGCCCGGCTCGACCGACAGCCGCGGCACGGCAAGCCCCGCGGCCTCGCACTCCTTCGTCACGATCTCGTTCAGCGCCTTGGCGATCTCGTGTGGCTCGCGCGGATCGTCCTCGGAGGTGTACGCGATCCCGAGCCCGCCGCCGAGGTCGATCTCCGGCAGCTCGATCCCGTGCTCGTCGCGCACCTCGGTCAGCAGTTGCACGACCCGCCGCGCGGACACCTCGAAGCCCGCCATGTCGAAGATCTGCGACCCGATGTGGCTGTGGATCCCGATCAGTTCGAGCCCGTCCAGCTTCAGCGCCCGCCGCACGGCCTCCGCGGCCTGCCCGCCGGCCAGCGCGATGCCGAACTTCTGGTCCTCGTGCGCGGTCGCGATGAACTCGTGTGTATGCGCCTCGACACCGACCGTCACCCGGATCTGCACCCGCTGCCGCTTGCCGAGCTTCTCGGCGATGTGCGCGACCCGCACGATCTCCTGGAACGAGTCGAGCACGATCCGTCCCACCCCGGCCTCCACGGCCCGGGTGATCTCCTCGGTGCTCTTGTTGTTCCCGTGCAGCGCGATCCGCTCGGCCGGCATGCCCGCCGAGAGGGCGGTGGCGAGCTCACCCCCCGAACACACGTCGAGGTTGAGGCCCTCCTCGTGCAGCCACCGCACGACGGCCCGGGAAAGGAACGCCTTCCCCGCGTAGAACACGTCGGCGTCCGGCCCGAAGGCGTCGCGCCAGGCCCGGCTGCGCGCCCGGAAGTCCTCCTCGTCCAGGAAGTACGCCGGCGTACCGAATTCCTCGGCCAGCGCACGGACGTCCAGCCCGCCGACGGTCACCGCGCCGTCGGCATTGCGCCGGACGGTACGCGACCAGACGTGCGGGTCAAGGGTGTTGAGGTCGGCGGGCGGCCCGGCGTAGTGCCCCTCGGGAAGGACGTCGGCGTGCCGGGGCCCGGCGGGATGCGCGGAACGGCTCATAACAGGTAGTTCCCCTCAAGAATTCACAAGCTCAGAGGTGTTCGGGTGCGGAGATGCCGAGCAGTCGCAGGCCGTTGGCGAGCACCGTCCCGGCGGCCTCGGCAAGGGCCAGCCGGGCACGGTGCACGGCCAAGGGTTTCTGCTCTCCGACGGGCAGCGGCGGACACACGTCGTGCCACCGGAAGAACGCCTCCGCCGTCGCCTCCAGATGCCGCACCACCCGATCCGGCGCCCGCAGCCGCGCGGCGACCTCGATGGCGGAGGGGTAGGTGGCGAGGAGGCTGTGCAGATCCCTGAGCAGGTCACGAACGGCGGCGGGCTGGGTCTCGGGGCCGGCGCCCGGCTCGTTCCCGAGGACCTGCCCGGGCCGGGACGCGAACCCCAGGTCATCGGCATTCCGGACCAGCGCCCGCACCCGCGCGTACGCGTACTGCACCAGGAACCGCGGATTCCCCTCCCGCTGCACCGGCCGCTCGGGCACCCGCACCGGATCATGGGCGGCGGGCCGCAACAGCGCCCACCGCGCTTCGTCGCTACCCAGCCGGGCAACGAGCCCGTCCAGCTCGTCGGAGCCGTCCCGACCGGGGGCCTGGCCGCCGGCGCTCCCCACCGTCGCGTCGATCCGCGCCAGCGCCTCGGCGACGACGGTCTCCCGGGCACCGCGGGGGCGGGCGTCCGGCCGAACGCCCACGGAATGATCCACGGCGCCCGAGGGAGACATGGCCGGCGGACGCGCGCCGAACGAGGCACCCTGCCGCAGGATCTGGCGCACGAGGTCGACCAGTGCCCCGTCCCCCAACGTGAAGTTCAGAAATCCCGGCCCGGCGATCTCGACCCGGTCGATCCCCGGGCTCCCCGCCAGCCGCTTCCGCAGGATCTCGGCGACCTCCCGGGCCGGCCGTCCCGCGGGCCCCGCGAGCTGCAGCGCAACACTCGACGCGTAGTCCCCGGACCCGGGCCGCTTCGGCGGCCGCACCACGATCCGCGCCGGCACCGGCACGGAGAGCTCCTGATCCTCAACGGCACCACGCACGGAGCGCAGGACGGTACGGGAGAGCTCAGCCGGGGTCACGGGACAAGCGTATGGGAGAACGGGGTCATCGACGCGACCGGTTTCGCTGTGTGGACACCAAGCGCTCACGCCCTGCGGGCCCGGACACCGGTCACTCCAGGGCACGAGGCTGCGGCGCGGCTCAACTACCCCGCCCCATGCTCCCCACCCGTACCGACATGCCCACGGGACGACGACGGCGCGCTCTCCCCCGCACCAACATGCCCACCAGCCGGCGCACCCTCCCCCTCGGGCCCGGCTCCGGCTCCGTGCTCCGAGTCTCCGTCCCCACCCTCGGGCCCGATCACAAGACGCCCCCCGGGAGTCCCCTCCGCCCCACGCTCCCGCTGCCGCCCCTCACGCACCAGCTTCCCCACCGTCCGCACCAGCTCCGTCGGCTCGAACGGCTTCGCGAGGAACGCGTCCACCCCCACCCATTCGCCGTTGTCCACCTCGCCCTCCGTACAGGCGCTGACGATGGCGATCGGGATGTCCCAGGTCCGCGGATCGGACCGCAGGCGTGCCGCGGTGTGCAGACCGTTGAGCCGCGGCATCACGACATCAAGGGTCACGACATCCGGTCTCACGTGGTGCACGACGTCCAGACATTCGGCACCATCAGCCGCGGTCACGACCTCGAAGCCCTCCAGCTCAAGGTTGACCCTGATCAACTGCCGGATCACCTTGTTGTCGTCCACAACAAGGATCCGACCGGACAAGCCAGGCACACCATGAGACTAGGGGCCCACCTGCGGCGCCGTCCCGGTTTTGCCCACTTCCGCCCCCGTGTGAGGGACCTTTCCGCGACCACCACCGCCGCACCATCGCAATGCGCTAAGGCCCCTCCCCACGGCCGGAGCCAGGGACGCAAGACCCGCCCTCCACGCCCTCCCCAAACCTGTTCATGAACACCCCATCGGAGCTGGTAGGGTTCTACCCGTCGCCGCAAAACACAGCGGCAACGCCCCCGTAGCTCAGGGGATAGAGCAACGGCCTCCGGAGCCGTGTGCGCAGGTTCGAATCCTGCCGGGGGCACTCTGCGGAAAGCAGCTTGATCGAGCTGCTGATCTGCTTGAGTGCGATGCATGAAGAGCCGGACCTGGTTTTCACGGGTCCGGTTTTTTGCTGTTCTACCGCCGAGCGTGGGGCAGTGATCGACGCGGGTCGGTGATCAGCCGGTCGGAGATCAGCCGAGTGCGGCTCCGGGACGGACCTGACACCGGAGCCGCTTCTCCTGTGAGCGCCGGACCCGCCCGGCGTACGAGAGGCCGGGCGGGCGGTGCGCCTCAGCTGGTGATCCACACCCCGCGCACCTGATTCCGGGCCTCGTCGGGTGCGGTCAGGTGGTCCGCCGGGCGGCATCACCTCGGGCCGGGCCATGTGTCTCTCGCGAGCTTCCCGTCGACAGGCCGCCGGTGCGGTGTGCAGCGCCTCCACCGGTAGGGCGGTCGTAAGGCACTGGCGGGCACCTGTCTTGTCGTCAAGTGCCCGATGGCCGTGGGGTTTTGAGGGTCAGCCGTTGAGGTACACCGGCAGGGATTCGACGCCGTAGACGATGGAGAGTTTGCGGAAGTCGAGGGTTTCGGGGGTGGTGGCGAGGCGCATGTGGGGGAAGCGGCGGGCCAGGGCCGGGTAGGCGGTGCGGAGTTCCATGCGGGCGAGTTCGGCGCCTACGCAGCGGTGGATTCCGTAGCCGAAGGCCAGGTGGGAGGGGACGTTGCGGGACGGGTCGAAGATTTCCATGTCCGGGCCCAGATTGCCGTCGCGGTCGGCGCCGCTGAGGGAGCAGAGGACGACGTCGCCGGCGGCGATCTGGACGCCGCCGATTTCCAGGTCCTCGCGGGCGAAGCGCGGGAAGGCGACCTGGACGACGGTGAGATAGCGCAGGAGTTCCTCGACGTAGCGGTCGACCGCGTCGTCGCCGTCGTTGAGGGCGGCGAAGTGCTTCGGGTCCTGGAGGAGGACCAGGGCGCCGAGCGCCAGCATGCTGGCGGTGGTTTCGAAGCCGCCGGTGAGGACGCCGTCGGCCAGGCCCGCGAGTTCTTCGTCGCTGACCGTGTCGCCGTGTTCCTTGACGATCATGCCGAGGAGACCGTCACCCGGGTTTTCCCGCTGCTTCTTGACGATGTCCCGGAAGTAGGAAAGGGATTCGGATATGGCACCGAAGGACGCGTTCGCTCCACTGAAAAGGTCGAAGCGGGCGGCGCTGAGGCGCTCGAAATCCTCGCGGTCCTCGTAAGGAACGCCGAGGAGTTCGCAGATGACGAGGGAAGGAATGGGCAGGGCGAAGGCGTGGACGATGTCGACCGGGTCGCCGTTTTTGCCCGCGGCTTCCATCGCGTCGAGGCGTTCTTCGACGATTTCGTGGATGCGCGGGGTGAGCCGGCCGAGGCGGCGCATGGTGAATTCGGGCGTGAGGAGGCGGCGGAGGCGGGTGTGGACCGGCGGGTCCGCGAATCCCAGGCCGCCCGGGTTCTGTTCGGCGCCGGCCCCCGCCTTGCCGACGAGATTGGTGAAGTCCGAGCTGAAGGCGTTGGCCTTTCCGAGCACGGCCTTGACCTCGTCGTAACCCGTCACCAGCCATACGTTGGCGGCTATCGGCACCGGGAGCTTGCTGATGGGCTCGCGTTCGCGGACGGCCGCCAAATCACCTACGGGGTCGAGCCCTTCGCGGCGCAGCGGCATCAGGACGGACTCGGGCAAGAAAGACATTCGAGACAGATCGAATCCCTTCTTGCGCGTTCTCGACAGATACATACGGCCGGCCCAGGCGATGATCCGGGAACGGAGAGTCGTCATGACGCTAATACTGCCTTTCGTCGAGGGGGACGGTCACCCGCGCGCCCGGCCGCACGGGGCGGCCGGAGCAGCGCGGACCCTCCACTCGGCGTGCTCGGAGGTGACGTACGCCATAGCCCCTCGCTCACGGCGGTCATGGCGCGGGTCCATGCCGTCGACCGGTGTCTTCGGTCGTCCGCTTCAGCGTGACGAGCTCGGCCTTCTGCTTTTCGGTCTGTTCGTTCGAGAGGAGTTTACAAACTGTCATTGGGTGCGTTCGCGGAACAACCCGGGAAGCCCCTGGGAGAACCCTGAGGACTCCGTGATTCTTCCCTTAGGGGTGGGTGGGGGTGGTGGGGGTGAGTGCGGGGTGGGGGTGGGTGGGCCGGGGTGATGCGAGGTGGCGCGGGGCGGTGCGGGGTGCGCCCTTCGGGGGCTCGGCCGGCCGGTGGCCGCCGGGCGTTCAGGCAGCGTCCCCGTCCTCGTCCCCGTCCTCATCCCCCTACGCCTCCGTGTCCTGGCGGACTTCCATGTGGGCCACCTTGCCGTCGCGGAAGGCGTAGACGTGGCGGAGGAGGGTGTCGGACCAGTGGTCTCCGGTGGCGTCCCGGAGGCCGGTGCGTACGCGGACGGGGATGCGGCCGTCGGGCTCCGCGGCCATGCCCTCCATCCGTACGAGGGGGTGAGCGACGGCGAACTGACGCTTCCAGTAGGCGAGGACGGCGTCGATGCCGTGTAGGCGCGTGCCCTCGGCGACGTTCGGCCAGTCGACGTCCGGGTGGAATGCGGCGCGGGTGAAGTCGTCGACCTGCTGGGTGTCGAAGATCTCGTACATGCGGCGGAGCAGTTTCGCCCGGTCGGCGGGAACGGTTTCTCCGGCTTCGGCGGCTTCCTTGCCTTGGACCGTTTCCCTGATTTCGGCCGTTTCGCTGCCTTCGTTGGCTTCGCTGTCCTTGGTGGTTTCGCTGTCGCTGGTGGTTTCGCGGTCGTTGGTGGTTTCGCGGTCTTCGGTCGACATGGGGGAAGACAAGCGGATGGGTGGGGTTGGCCGATGCATTTCGGTGGTGCTTGTCGGTGGCGGAATGCGTGGGCCGTAGTTGCCGTGCCGACGAGCAATGGGGAGGCATTGACGCTACGTAGCGTGAGCGGTTGCGGACGCTATGGGGTCTCCTTAGCGTGAGGGAGAGGGTCTCGGGGTCTTGCTCGGATCTTGCTCGGGTCCTGCTCGGGGTCTTTCCTCCGTGGCTCGGGGTCTTTCCTCCGTGGCTCGGGGCCTTTTCTCCGTGGGAGGAAGCGCATGTTTCGGCAGCGTTCGCACTCGTGGCACTCACCCTCACGCCATTCGGCTTCACGGCGCTCGCCTTCGCGGCATTCGGCTTCACAGCAGAGGAAGGTCGGCCGGGTGGGCCTCTGGGTCGTTTCCGGGGTGCTGGGTGGGGCCGTCGCCGCGGGGCCGGTGAGCCTGGCGGCCCCGGTCGTGGCGGCGGCGGACGACAACCCCGGCAGTCCCGCCCGGCCCATGGGGCGGGTGGTGGCCAAGGAGGGGCTGGTGGTGCGGACGGGGCCGAGCAACCGGTACCGGTCCGTCGGGTCGAAGCGGTACGGGGCCGTGGTGGGGATCGTCTGCCAGGTCAACGGGCAGCGAGTCAAGGGGAACCCGGTCTGGTACAAGCTCAGCGACGCCTCGTACGCCTGGTCTTCGGAGCGCGGGATCGTGAGCGAGGGGGCGGACCCCCGCTGGTGCTGATCAACGGCACCGACCCGGACGGCCGGACCCCCCGCCCCCGCATGCAGGGCCTCCACGTCCGGACGTGCGGCTCCCCGGCCGGACGTGCGGCCGCCCCTCGGCCGGACGTCCGCCCCCCGACGTGCGGACCCCCGGCCGGACGTGCGGACCCTCCGGCCGCCACATCCGACATAACGGAAATAGCGGCCACTGCTTGCTACGTTGCCAGGCATGACGGCGAGGGCAAGGGCGGTCGCCGCCGGACGGCATCCGGCGGACCCTTCCCCCGCCCTGCCGCCGCGTGCCAAGCAGCGCGGTATCGAACTGGCCCTCCTCGTGGGCGCCGTGCTGATCAGCGTCTGCGGGTACGTCGTCGTCGGCCTGGCCCGTGGGCATGCGGTGCCGGGCGGCGCGGTCCGGTACGGCGCGGGGCTCGGTGGGCTGGCGCTGCTCGCGCATCTCGTCGTGCGCTTCCGCGCGCCGTACGCCGATCCGCTGCTGCTGCCCACGGCCGTGCTGCTCAACGGGCTCGGGCTGGTGCTGATCTTCCGGCTCGATCTGGAGACGCCCGGGGACCGGGCCGCGCCCGCCCAGCTGATGTGGTCGACGGTCGGGGTGGCGCTGTGCATCGCGGTGGTGCTGCTGCTGCGCGACCACCGCGTGCTGCAGCGGTACGCGTATGTGTGCGCGGCGCTCGCGCTGCTGCTGATGGTCGCGCCGATCCTGTTCCCCGCCGTGAACGGGGCGAAGATCTGGATCCGGCTGGCCGGTTTCTCCCTTCAGCCCGGTGAGTTCGCCAAGGTGCTGATCACCGTGTTCTTCGCGGCGTACCTGGCCGCCAACGGCGGCGCGCTGGCGCACACCGGCCGCACGGTGGGGCGGCTGCGGCTGCCGGCCGGGCGGGTGCTGGGGCCGGTCGTGGCGGTCTGGCTGGTCAGCGTGGCGGTGCTGGTCCTCGAACGCGATCTGGGCACCTCGCTGCTGTTCTTCGGGATCTTCGTGGTGCTGCTGTACGTGGCGACCGGGCGGACCGGCTGGATCGCGGTCGGGCTGCTGCTCGCGGCCGTCGGGGCGGCCGCGGTGGGGACGTTGGAGCCGCATGTGCACAGTCGGGTCGAGGACTGGCAGCATCCGTTCGCCGGGATCGCGGCCGGGAAGGGCGCCGGGCAGCTCGCCCAGTCGCTGTTCGCGTTCGCCGCGGGCGGGGTGTTCGGCACCGGGCTCGGGCAGGGCCACTCGTATCTGATCGGCTTCGCCATGAAGTCCGACTTCATCCTGGCCACGTGCGGTGAGGAGCTCGGGCTGGCCGGGCTGTCGGCGCTGTTCGTGCTGTACGCGCTGCTGGTGGGCCGCGGTTACCGGGCCGCGCTGGGGCAGCCCGATCCGTTCGGCAGCCTGCTGGCCGTCGGGCTGGCGGCGCTGCCGGCGATCCAGGTGTTCGTCATCGCGGGCGGGGTGATGGGGCTGATCCCGCTGACCGGGATGGCGATGCCGTTCCTCGCCCAGGGCGGGTCGTCGGTGGTCACGAACTGGATCATCGTCGCGCTGCTGCTGAAGGTCAGCGACCGGGCGCGGGCGCCGCGGCCGCCGGGGCAGCAGTCGGCCGGCGGCGGGAGCTGGGTGGTGGGGTTCATGACGCCGGTGCGGGCCCGGGACGCGGCCGGCGGCGCGCCCGCCCCGGAGGCCGGGCGTTGATCCGCGGTATCCGGCACACCGCCGCGTTCTCCTTCCTGCTCCTCCTCGCGCTCCTGGTCAACGCCGCCCGGGTGCAGGTCTACGAAGCGGAGCGCTACGACGCCAGCCCGGCCAACCGGCGGGCGGCGATCGCACGGTACGCGCAGCCGCGGGGCGCCGTGCTCGTCGCGGGCCGGCCGGTCACCGGCTCGCGGGACAGCGGCGGGCGGCTGCGCTACGAGCGCGCGTACGCCGACGGGCCGCTCTACGCACCGGTCACCGGCTACTCCTCGCAGACCTACGGGACGTCGCTGCTGGAACACGCCGAGGACCCCGTGCTCGCCGGCACCGACCCGCGGCTCGCCACCTTCCCCTGGTGGGACCGGCTGACCCGGACCCACCAGCCCGGCGGCCAGGTCCACACCACCATCGATCCGCGGATGCAGCGCGCCGCGTTCGCCGGGCTGGACGGCCGGAAGGGCGCGGTGGCCGCGATCGAGCCGCGCACCGGGCGGATCCTGGCGCTGGTCAGCTCCCCGTCGTACGAACCGGGGGTGCTGTCCGGCAACGGGCCCGCGGTCGACGATGCCTGGCGCCGCCTGAACGCCGCCGCGGAGCGGCCGATGCTCAACCGGGCGCTGGCACAGACCTATCCGCCCGGGTCGACCTTCAAGGTCGTCACCGCGGCCGCCGCACTGGAGAGCGGCCGGGTCACCGACATCGACGCGCCGACGGACTCGCCGGATCCGTACCTGCTGCCGGGCACCGCCACCCGGCTCGGCAATGCCGCGAAGGACTGTGCGGACGCCTCGCTGAAGGAGGCGTTCCGGGCCTCCTGCAACACCGTGTTCGCGCGACTGGGCGACGAGGTCGGGCTGCGCGGGATGGCCGCGATGGCGCGGCGGTTCGGCTTCAACGACCGCCGACTGCGGGTTCCGTCGCCGGTCGCGCCCAGCCATTTCGACACCCGCATGGATCCGGCGCAGGTCGCGCTGTCGGCCATCGGGCAGTACGACACCGCGGCCACCCCGCTCCAGATGGCGATGGTCGCGGCGGCGGTCGCCAACGGGGGGCAGCTGACGCCGCCGTACCTCGTCGACCAGGTGACCGACGCGGACGGGGTGATGGTCGCGGACGGTCCGCATCCGACCACCCGCCAGGTGATCAACCCGGCCACCGCCGAGCAGCTCCAGGAGATGATGATCGACGTGGTCGCGCACGGCAGCGGGCGGCGCGCCGCCGTCAAGGGCCTCACCGTCGGCGGCAAGACGGGCACCGCCCAGCACGGGGTGCACAACGAGGGCACGCCGTACGCCTGGTTCATCTCCTGGGCGCGGACCAACGACACCTACGAACCGACGGTCGCGGTGGCCGTGGTCGTCGAGGACGCGGCGGCCGAGCGCGCGGACATCAGCGGCGGGGGGCATGCGGCGCCGATCGCCCGGGCGGTGATGGCGGTCGCGCGGTGATCGCGGTGGCGGGGTGATGGCGGCGGACCACGGTGGCCGGGCCGGGCCCGCGCCACAATGGCCGCATGGCTGACCCGACTCCCTCCCCCTCGCCCTCCCCCTCGCCCTCCGCTGCGCCGTCCCGTCCGCCCCTGTCGCTGTCCGAAGTGGAGGCGCTGGCCCGGCGCGCGCACGAGGGGCAGACCGACAAGGCGGGCCGCCCGTATGCCGAGCACCTGGCCGCGGTGGCCGCCGGCGTACGCGAACGGGGCGGCAGCGACGAGCAGATCGCGGCCGCCTGGCTGCACGACGCGGTCGAGGACGCCGCGCTGAGCGAGGAGTGGCTGGCCGGTGCGGCGCTGACCGGTGCGACCAAGGCGATGGTGCTGGCGGTCACCAAGCGGCCGGGCGAGCCGGTCGAGGAGTACACCGCGCGCATTCTGGCCACGCCCGGCGCGCTGCTGGTCAAGGAGGCGGACCTGGCGCACAACGCCGATCCGGCCCGGCTGGCCGTGCTGGACGCGGCGACCCGGGAGCGGCTGACCGCGAAGTACGCGCGGGTGCGGGGGCTGTTGGGCCTGGTCTGAGCGCGTCGGCTCCGACCCCGGCCGGCTCGCGCTCCCCCGGTCCACACCCCGGACGCCCGCACAAAAAGGTGGTGTACACAGCTAGTCTGCGGCGATGACTCCCACCCAGCCTTCGGACCCCACCACCCCGGGGGCGGCGCGCGTGATCGCCGCCCTGGAGGGCGTCGGCGTCCGCCGCTACACCACCGGACAGGTCATCCTCGACGGCATCGACTGGACCGTGCGGTCCGGCGAGCACTGGGCGCTGCTCGGCGCGAACGGGGCCGGCAAGACCACCGTGCTGCGTCTCATCGGTGCGCTGATGTTCCCGACGGTCGGCAGCGTCGAGGTGCTCGGGCACCGGCTCGGCTCGGTGGACGTGCGGGAACTGCGGGCGGCGATCGGGCTGGTCTCCAGCGCCCAGAAGGTTCCGCAGGACGCCACCGGGCACACGGTCGTGCTGACCGGCGCGACCGGGACCGTGCAGCCGCTGTGGCGCAAGTACGACGAGGCCACCCGCGAGCGCGCCCACGCCCTCCTCGCCGAGCTGGACTGCAAGGAGCTGGCGGACCGGCCGTACGGCGTGTGTTCGGGCGGGCAGCGGGCCCGGCTGCTGATCGCCCGGGCGCTGATGGCCGACCCTTCGCTGCTGCTGCTCGACGAGCCGTTCAACGCGCTGGACCTGCCGTCCCGGGAGGACCTGATCGACGCCCTGCACCGACTCGCCACCGGGCGGCCGGAGTTGGCGACGGTGACGGTCACCCATCACCTGGAGGAGCTGTCCCCGGCCATCGGCCATGCGCTGCTGCTGCGGGACGGCCGGGTGCAGGCGCGCGGGCCGGTGGACGAGGTGCTGACCGGGGAGCGGATGACGGCCTGCTTCGGGCGGCCGATCGAGGTCTCCCGCCACGAGGGCCGCTGGCTGGCCCGCTCGGGCCGCCGCTAGCGGAGGCTTCCCTACGGGCTCTGTGCCGCCTCGCGGACGCCGTCCAGGAACCGGCGGATCGCGGCCCGTTCGCCGGTGTCGAAGGTGTCGAGCAGGGCCAGCGTGCGGTCGATCAGCGGGCCGAAGAACGACTGGCCCAGGGCGACCGCGCGCTCGTCCACCTCCAGCAGGACCCGGCGCCGGTCCCGGGTGTCCCGGACCCGGCGGATCAGGCCGAGCCGCTCCAGGCGGTCGACGAGCGCGGTGGTGCCGGCGGAGTTCAGGCCGAGGTGCGCGCCGAGCCGGCCGGGGGTCGAGGGGACGCCGGCCCGGGCCGCGTCCAGCAGGCCGATCAGAGCCCGCAGGTCGGTGGGGTGCAGACCGTTGCGTCCGGCGAACTGCGCGCCCGCCAGGTCGAGTTGGAGGGTCACCTCGCGCAGCAGATGGATCAGTTCCATCCCCGCGGGTTCCTGCCGCTGCACCATGCCCGACCGCCTTTCCCGTCCCGCACCGTACCCTAATATCTCGCTCATCGAGATACTTGCCCAGCGAGACACTGAGCACGGTGGCCGGCACGGCGGTCCGGGCGCTCGGTGACCGAGAGGACGGCCGTATGGCAGCCACCGACCCCACTGCCTTCCCCGCCGCCTACGCGCAGGCCATGGCGCGCTGGCCGGGCACCGTGGAACGGCTCGACCTGCCCTCGGAGTTCGGCACCACCCGCGTCCACGCCTGCGGACCCGCCGACGGCCCGCCGCTGGTGCTGCTGCACGGCGGCGGGACCACCTCGGCCGTCTGGTACGCGCTCGCCCCGGCGCTCGCCGGCACGCACCGGGTCCACGCGGTCGACCAGATGGGCACCCCGGGACTGAGCGTGCCCGGCGGCCGCCCGGTGCGCCGGCCGGCGGACCTGATGGCCTGGCTCGACGGGGTCCTCGACGGCCTCGGGCTGACCTCGGCCACACTGCTCGGGCACTCGTACGGCGGCTGGGTCGCGCTGAGTTACGCGGCCCGGGCGCCGCGCCGGGTGGACCGGCTGGTGCTGCTCGATCCGACCGGGTGTTTCGCCCCCTTCCGGCCGTCCTATCTGGCGCGGGCGGTGCCGCTGTTCGTACGGCCCGGGGAGCGGAGCACCCGCCGGTTCCTGGCGTGGGAGACCGGGGGCGCGCCGCCGGCGCCGGAGTTGGTGCGGCTGATGGGCGTGGGCGCGGTCGCCTTCCGGGGCGCGAAGGTGGTGACCGGGCCGCGACCGGACCTGTCCGGGCCGGCGGCGGCCGGGCTGCCGGTGCTGGTGCTGCTGGCGGGGCGCAGCCGGGCGCACGACCTGCGGCGGGTCGCGGCCGGTGCCGAACGGGCGCTGCCGGGCGCACGGATCGAGACCGTGGCGGGCGCCACCCACCACTCCCTGCCGGAGAACACGGACGGCGAGCCCGCCCGGCGGGTGCTCAGTTTCCTGGCAGCGGTTCCCGGCGCGCCCGCCACTCCTCCGGCAGCGCCGCCACCCCCGTACGGGCCGCCACCACACCGCCCGTGATGGCGCAGGTGGTGTCCACGTCGCCGAAGCCGGCGGCGGTGGTCCAGAGGGCGGCTTCCAGGTCGCCGGGGACGGGGGTACCGCCCTGCTCCTGCCGGGCTCGGGGGGCGGCCGCGCACCACAGGGCGAACGGGACGGTGTCGTCGGCCCGGATGTGCCGGCCGCTGCCCAGTGCGGCGGCGGCCTGCTCGGGGGTGGTGCCGGGCGGCAGGGCGGCGGCGCGGAGCAGGCCCTGGCGGACCGGACCGTCGGGGGTGCGGTCGGCGACGGCGGCGAGGGACGGGACGTCGCCGCGGGCGGAGAGGGCGGCCGCGACGGCCACCGCGACCGCGCCGGCGACGCCCTCGGGGTGGGCGTGGGTGACCCGGGCGGAGCGGGCGGCCTGGTCGGCGGCGCGGTCGAGATCGTCGTGGAACCAGGCGCCGAGCGGGGCCACGCGCATGGCGGCGCCGTTGCCGAGGCTGCCCTCGCCGCCGAAGAGCAGGCCCGCGAGTTCCTCCCACTGGTCCGGGGTGGCGGCGACGCGCGGCAGCAGCGCGTGCATGCCGGAGCCGTAGCCGCGCCCGGGGTCGGCCCGGTAGGTGGCGGCGAACCGCTCGGCCAGCGGCCGCTCCGCCACCTCGCCGTACTCCTCCAGGACGGCGAGCAGGTCGAGGGCCATGGCGGTGTCGTCGGTCCAGTGCCAGTGCGGCTCGGGCGGGATCGTGCGGGTGGCGATCAGCCGGCGGGCCTCGTCCGGCCGGCGGAAGATGCGGAAGAAGCGCTCCCCGAAGGCGTCGCCGTACGCCAGCCCTTCGAGGGCGGTGCGTGCGGCCCGCCGGCGGTCGTCCGTGTCCATGCCGGGATCCTGCCACTCGATCCCGGGGCCCTGGGGGCCGCCCCGGTCAGCCGTCCGCCTCGCCCTCCGCGATGGCCGCCGCGACCTCGGCCGTACGGGCCGCCTCCTCGGCGGCGAACCGCTCGGCGTCCAGTTTCTCGGCGAGTTCCTCGTCCTGGGCCATCAGCAGATCGAGATTGGCGTCCCCCAGCTCGAAGACGCCCAGGTCCACATAGGCGCGCTGGAGCCGTTCGCCCCACAGCCCGATGTCCTTGACGCACGGGACGATCCGGCTGAACAGCAGTTTCCGGAAGAGGTGCAGGAATTCGGAGCGTTCGGTGAATTCGGCGGCCTCCTTGGGTGGAATGCCGAAGTTCTCCAGGACTTCGAGGCCGCGCAGCCGGTCGCGCATCAAATAGCAGCCCTCGATGACGAATTCCTCGCGTTCGCGCAGTTCGGCGTCGGTGAGCTGTTTGTAGTAGTCGCGCAGCGCCATCCGGCCGAAGGCCACGTGACGGGCCTCGTCCTGCATGACGTAGGCCAGGATCTGCTTGGGCAGCGGCTTGTCGGTGGTGTCCCGGATCATGCCGAAGGCGGCCAGCGCCAGGCCCTCGATCAGCACCTGCATGCCGAGGTAGGGCATGTCCCAGCGGGAATCCCTGAGGGTGTCGGCGAGCAGCGCCTGGAGATTGTCGTTGATCGGGTAGAGCATCCCGATCTTCTCCTGGAGGAACCGGCTGTATATCTCGGCGTGCCGGGCCTCGTCCATGGTCTGGGTCGCCGAATAGAACTTCGCGTCGAGGTCCGGAACGGATTCCACGATCCGGGCCGCGCAGACCATGGCGCCCTGTTCGCCGTGCAGGAACTGGCTGAACTGCCAGGCGGTGTAGTGCTGGCGCAGATCGCCGCGGTCCTTCTCGGTCATCTTGTCCCAGTACTTCGTGCCGTACAGGGACATCGACTCGTCAGGGGTGCCGAGCGGGTCCTTGGGGTCGACCTCCAGGTCCCAGTCGATCCGCAGGGTGGCGTCCCACTGCTTGTCCTTGCCCTTCTGGTAGAGCGCGAGCAGCCGGTCGCGCCCGTCGTCGTACTCCCAGTTGAACCGGGCCGCGCCGGTCGCCGGCACCGCCCACAGGTCGTCGCCCGGGTTGCGCACGTACAGGTCTCGGGTGGACACGGACGCCTCCTCCGCTCGCCAACCGCCATGTCATCGGCGGTGGTTGGCAGGCTCACACGTTTCTTACCGGCGGGTCAATAAGTCGTGCGGGAGGGATTGACGAGCTTGCTGACAAGCAGTCTCATAAGAGCTGACCGCGGGTAACACGCCACTAGCGAGGTAGCCACAGCCATGACGAGCGCGCCCACCGCACTGACCGCGACGGACACCGAAGTCCTCCGGGACGCCCTCGGTCTGCTCAAGGACCGGGAACAGGTCGCCGAGCGACTGCTCGACTCCTCGGCCAAGCACTCCTTCGACCCCGACACCGAACTCGACTGGGACGCGCCCCTCGAAGAGGGCAAGTGGTTCTGGCCGCCGGAGCTGGTCTCGCTCTACGACACGCCCCTGTGGAAGAAGATGTCGCTGGAGCAGCAGCAGGACCTCGCCCGCCACGAGGCCGCCTCGCTCGCCTCGCTGGGCATCTGGTTCGAGATCATCCTGATGCAGCTGCTGGTCCGGCACATCTACGACAAGCCGGTGACCAGCGCCCACGTCCGCTACGCACTCACCGAGATCGCCGACGAGTGCCGGCACTCCAAGATGTTCGCGCGCATGATCCAGCGCGGCGGGGCGCCCACCTACCCGGTCTCCCGCCTCAACCACCACCTCGCCCGGATCCTCAAGACCGTCTCCACCACCCCCGGTTCGTTCGCCTGCACCCTGCTCGGCGAGGAGATCCTGGACTGGATGCAGCGGCTGACCTTCCCGGACGAGCGGGTGCAGAGCCTGGTGCGCGGGGTGACCCGGATCCACGTCGTCGAGGAGGCCCGGCACGTCCGCTACGCCCGCGAGGAACTCCGCCGCCAGATGGTCACCGCACCCCGCTGGGAGCGGGAGTTGACCCGCCTCAGCTGCGGCGAGGCGGCCCGGGTGTTCTCCGTCGCCTTCGTCAATCCGGACGTGTACCGCAATGTCGGGCTGGACAAGCGGGAGGCGGTGGCCCAGGTGAAGGCCAGCGGCCACCGCCGCGAGGTGATGCAGTCCGGCGCCCGGCGGCTGACCGACTTCCTCGACGAGATCGGCGTACTGCGCGGCGTGGGCCGCCGGCTGTGGCGCAGCTCGGGCCTGCTGGCCTGAAGCGGCCGGCCGCGGCGACCGTTGGGGGCGAGCACCTGTACGAGCGGAAATCCGGGGCGGTTACGCTGCTGCCCATGAACGGCAGCGGCACCGCCCCAGCAGTACCCCGACCCGCCTACCGCAGGCTGAGCGTCGAGCAGCGCCGCAGCCAACTGCTCGCGGCGGCCCTCGGGCTGTTCGCGCAGCACGCACCGGAGGACGTCTCGCTGGACGACGTGGCCACCGCCGCCCAGGTCTCGCGGCCGCTCGTCTACCGCTACTTCCCCGGCGGCAAGCAGCAGTTGTACGAGGCCGCGCTGCGCAGTGCCGCGGACATCCTGGAGCGCTGCTTCGCCGAGCCCGAGACCGGGCCGCTCACCCAGCGGCTGTCCCGTGCGCTGGACCGCTACCTGGCGTTCGTCGACGAACACGACGCCGGCTTCAGCGCGCTGCTCCAGGGCGGCAGCGTCGTGGAGACCTCCCGTACGAGCGCGATCGTGGACGAGGTGCGGCGCGCCGCGGCCGACCAGATCCTGCGCCACCTGGGCGAGCCGGAACCGGGCCTGCGGCTGCGGATGACGGTCCGGATGTGGATCACCGCCGTCGAGGGCGCCTCGCTGATCTGGCTCGACGAGGGCAAGCGGCCGCCGCTCGACGAGCTGCGCGACTGGCTGGTCGACCACTTCGTCGCCCTGCTCACCGCGACCGCGGCACGCGATCCGCAGACCGCGCGGGTGACCCGGGGCGCGCTGCGGATGGAGTCCTCCGAAGGCCCGGTCGGCGACCTGGCCCGCCGCATCCTGCCGGTCGTGAGTGACGCCACCCACCTGCTGTGACCTGCACGGCGACCCCCGTGATGTGAGACTGGGGGCGTGCGAAGCGAGAACACGCCCTTCGTGGGCGGCCCCCTGGACGGCCGGGTGCTGCCCGTACTGGTCGGGATGACCGGCCAGCCCCCGAAGACCTACGAGATCCCGGTACCGAACGACGACGGACGGCCCCCGACGGTGCATGTCTATCGACGGGTGCCGGGACGGGTGGGGCGCCTGGGGTTGCCACGGGGGTGGAAATACGAATACGTCTCGGAGGCCAAGGGGACGTCCAGGGGCCTCAAGTGGCCCTGGACGAAGGGGTGAGCGAACAGCGAACTCCCCCACGTACCTGGCTTTCCCGCCGCGGGTCGTCTCGCCGTTGCGCGCTTTGCGGCGCCTCCCACGTACCCGGCCGTCCCGCCGCGGTTGTTCTCGCCGTTGCGCGCTTTGCGGCGCCTCCCACGTACCCGGCCGTCCCGCCGCGGTTGTTCTCGCCGTTGCGCGCTTTGCGGCGCCTCCCACGTACCTGTCTGGCTCGCCGCGGTTGTTCTCGCCGTTGCGCCTGCGGCGGGCTAGGTCGTTGTGGGTGCGGTGACGGACCTCCGGGGGCTTGTTCGTGGACTGCTGACGCTTTACGTCCACGAACAAGCCCCCTCCGGCCCGTCCCCTCCCGTTGGGGGAGGGGAAGAGGCCGGTGGGGGCGAGCGGTGTTCTCACGTACGCGCGGTGGAGTGGGTGGGGGTGCTCAGCCACGGGTGGGGGCGTATCCGTGCTGACGAGCACCGAACCTAGCGGCGACGCCCGCCCCCACCCACCGTTTCCTTCCCCCCCCAACGGGAGGGGACGGGCCGGAGGGGCCGGTTGTGTGGACGTAAAGCGTCAGCAGTCCACACAACCGGCCCCGGAGGCCCGTCACCGCACCCACAAACAACCCAGCCCGCCGCAGGCGCAACGGCGAGACGACCCGCGGCGGGACAGCCAGGTACGTGGGATTCAGCCGAGCGACGCGAGATACGCCGCGGCCTTGTCCGGTTCGAAGAAGAAGTTCTCGAAGTCGGACGGGTCGTTGAAGCCGTTGGCGAAGCGGTCGGCGACGGGCTGGAGCTGGCCGGCCGCGCCGAGGATGTTCAGGACGTGCTCCGGCGGCGGGGCCAGCATCGCGTTGGTCCACTTGGTGACGTGCTGGGCGGTGTCCCAGTAGCGGTCGAACGTGGCCTGCATCCACTCCTCGTCGAACGGCTCCGCACCGCGCTCCACAATGGAGGAGAGGTAGGCGGCGGCGCACTTGGAGGCCGAGTTGGAGCCCTGGCCGGTGATCGGGTCGTTGGCGACGACCACGTCGGCGACGCCGAGGACCAGGCCGCCGGAGGGCAGCCGGCCGATCGGGTTGCGCACGGTGGGCGCGTAGCGGCCGGCCAGCGTGCCGTTGGCGTCGGTCAGTTCGACCTTGGTGCAGCGGTCGTACTCCCACGGCAGGAACGTCTTCATCAGGTCCAGGGTGACGGCCAGGTGCTCGGCGGGGTCCTTGACCTGCCCGAAGACGTCCAGCGGGCCGCCGGGGATGCCCTCCCAGAAGAGGATGTCGGCGCGGCCGGAGGTGGTGAGCGTCGGCATCACGAAGAGCTCGCCGACACCGGGAACGACGTTGCAGCGCACCGCCTCGAAGTCGGGGTGCTCCGGGCGGGGGCCCATGCCGTGCACGTAGGCGACGGCCAGCGCCCGCTGCGGGGCGTCGTACGGCGAACGGGAGGCGTCCCGGCCGAACATGGACACCAGCTCGCCCTTGCCGGCCGAGACCATCGTCAGGTCGTAGCGGCTCGCGAAGAAGTCCAGGTCGGAGACGGCGGCGCCGTGGATGACGAGCTGGCCGCCGCGCTGCGCGAAGGTCTCCATCCAGCCGGCCATCTTCACCCGCTGGTCGACGGACTGGGCGTAGCCGTCGAGCGTGCCGACCCAGTCGATGGCGCGCTGGGTGCCGTCGGGTCCCTCGTGGCTGCCGGGGGCGGCGACGGAGACGCCGAGGCCCTCGATGCGCGGGGCCTGGCTCTCCCAGAAGTTGATGTCGAGGTCGCGCTCGTGCTGGAGGGCGGTGTGGAACATGCACTGCGTCGACATGACCCGGCCGGAGCGGATCTCGTCGGCGGTGCGGTTGGACATGAGGGTGACCTCGTAGCCCTTGGACTGCAGGCCCAGGGCGAGCTGGAGACCGGACTGGCCGGCTCCGATGATGAGTATCTTCCGCATGGCGGCACTCTTCTCTGCTACTGCGATGTTCGGGGGTGAGGGGTGGGGGTCGTGCGAGGGGTGGCCCCTCAGGGGACGGGCCCATGGGGGCGGGCCCGTAGGAGGACCGGTCCTCGGGAGGACCGGCCCGTAGGCGGACCGGCCCATGGGCGGACCGGTCCTTGGGAGGGCCGGCCGTTACTCCGGCGTTGCTTCCAGGGCGTGGCCGACCAGGGCGAGCAGCGACTGGATCACGGTGGTCCGCTTGCGCGCGTCCATGATCACGATCGGTACCTGTGCCGGTACGGTCAGCGCCTCGCGGACGTCCTCGGCCTGGTAGCTGTCGGTGCCCTCGAAGTGGTTGACCGCGACGATGTAGGGCAGCCCGCAGCTCTCGAAGTAGTCCAGCGCCGGGAAGCAGTCCTCCAGCCGTCGGGTGTCGGCCATCACGATCGCGCCGATCGCGCCGCGCACCAGGTCGTCCCACATGAACCAGAACCGCTGCTGTCCGGGCGTGCCGAACAGGTACAGGACCAGTTCCTGGTCGAGGGTGATCCGCCCGAAGTCCATCGCGACCGTGGTCGTGGTCTTCTCCGGGGTGGCGGTCAGATCGTCGGTGCCCTCGCTGGCCTGGGTCATCACCGCCTCGGTCTGCAGCGGGGTGATCTCCGAGACCGAACCGACGAACGTGGTCTTGCCGACACCGAAGCCGCCGGCCACCACGATCTTGGTGGCGATCGGCGCCCGCGACCGGTCCGTCTGCCAGCTCTGCAGCCCCGCGTCGGCGGCCGTGGCCACCGGGCCGGCCTGACCCACGGAACCGGCGGTCGTCGTCGGCCCGGCCGATATCGTGTCAGAGCCTGTGAAGTCCACTCAGCACCCTTTCGAGCAGCGCGCGGTCGGGCCGGCCGGTGCCGTGCCCGGTGCCGTAGACGCGAATCTTTCCCTGGTCGGCGAGGTCGCTGAGCAGGACGCGGACCACGCCCAGCGGCATCTTGAGGAGGGCGGAGATCTCCGCCACCGAGCGCATCCGGCGGCAGAGCTCGACGATCGCCCGCATCTCCGGCATCACCCGGTCGCCCCAGCCGCCGGACGTGAGCTCGCGCCGCTCTTCGGGGGCTTCCAGCGCGGCCACGAAGGTCTCGACGAGCAGCACATGGCCGAATCGCGTCCGGCCGCCGGTGAGCGAATACGGCCGCACGCGCGAGGGTTTGCGATCCCCGCCGCGCACGGGGAGTTTGGGGGACTTGCTCACTGGGCGCTCTCCATCGACTTGCGGAGTTCGGTGCGGAGTTCGGGGGTGAGGACGTGGCCGGCCCGGCCGACGAACAGTGCCATGTGATAGGCGATGACGCTCATGTCGCAGTCCGGTGCGGCGTGCACGCCGAGCAGCGAACCGTCGCTGATCGACATCACGAACACGCTGGCCTCGTCCATCGTGATCATCGTCTGCTTGACGGCCCCGCCGTCCATCAGCTTCGCGGCACCCTGGGTGAGGCTGCCGAGTCCGGACACGATGGTGGCCAGGTCGGCGCTGGACCCGCGGGGGCCGCCGGCGCCGCCGGGGCGTGCCGCCTCGTCCACCCGGTCAGGGTCGGAGCTGAGCAGCAGCAGTCCGTCGGAGGAGACCACCGCGACCGAGCGGATGCCCGGCACCTCCTCCACCAAGTTGCTCAGCAACCAGTGGAGATTGCGGGCCTGGCTGCTCAGTCCTTGTCCGTAAGCAGTGGGCGCTTGCGCCTTCACTCGCGTGCCTCCTCGACAATGTGGCTCTCTTCCGGGGCCCCCGCTCCGTCGGTGTCGTTCTGTGGGCTGGTCTTCTCGGTCGTGCCTTCCGCGAGTTCGGCCGCCACGTCGCGCCGGCCGGTCCGCGCCCCCTGCTGGAATCCGCCGAGCCGGCGCCGCAGCGCCTCGGCGTTGGCCGCACCGCTCTTGCGCGGGGCGGTGGGCGCCTGCTGCTGCGCCACGATCTTGGGCGTGCGCTTGGGCAGCCCCAAGCTGGTCCGCTGCTTCTCCGGCGTGGCCGCCGGCGCCGCGTCGGAAGGCGCCTCCTCCGCGGGCGCGGCGTCCGCGGGTACGGCGTCCGCGGGTACGGCGTCCGCGGGTGCGGCGTTCATGGGCGCCGGGTCCGTGGGTGCCGGGGACGTGGCCGGCGTGGCCGCCTCGGCGCGGGCGTGCTGGTCCGGGCCGATGGCGTACGGGTCCTCCGCGGCCGGGGCGGCGGCCGGCGCGGGCCCGGCCGGCGCGTCCTCCGGGGGCCGGGTGTGCTCGGCGGTTCCGCCGGCCGGGATCCCGGCCGCGTCGAGCGCGCGCTCCGCTGCGGCGACGAACGGATCGCCCTGCGGGCCGCCGGCCGGACCGTCCTGGCCGGGTGCCGGATCGGCGGTCCGTTCCGGTGCGGGCACGGCCGCCGCCGCGCCGCGGGCCGCCGCCGGGTCCACCCGCGGCGCCCGCGTCTGCAGGGTGTTGGAGTTCGCCTCGGCCACCGAGCCGGGCAGCCCCGGGGCGTGCGCATCGTGCGGGACGGACATCGCGGACGCCGGGCCGGGACGGGTCGGCAGGATCGAGCCGGGCAGCACGATGACGGCGGTGACCCCGCCCTGCTTGGCGTCCCGCAGCTGGACCCGGACGCCGTGCCGGGCGGCCAGCCGTACGACGACGTAGAGCCCGAGGCCCAGCGCCTCGTCGATGTTCTCGGCGGTCGAGGCCGCCTCCGCGTCCGTCAGCCGCTCGTTGAGCTCGGCCATCCGCTCCGCGGTCATCCCGATGCCCTCGTCCTGGACCGAGAGCATCACCTCGCCGCTCTCCAGCAGCCAGCCGGACAGCTCGACATGGGCGTCCGGCGGCGAGAAGGCGGTGGCGTTCTCCAGGAGTTCGGCGATCAGGTGGCTCAGGTCGTCCGCGGCGAAGCCGGCGACCTGGGAGTGCGGCGGCAGCGACTGGATGCGCACCCGCTCGTAGCGTTCGATCTCACTGACCGCGGCGCGCAGCACGTCCAGCAGCGGGACCGGGCCCGGGTGGTTGTTGCCGTGCTGCTCGGCGCCCGCCAGCACCAGGAGGTTCTCGCTGTTGCGGCGCATCCGCGCGGCGAAGTGGTCCAGCTTGAAGAGGGTGTCCAGCCGCTCCGGGTCCTGCTCGGTCTCCTCCAGCCCCTCGATGACGCCGAGCTGGCGCTCCACCAGGCCGAGGGTGCGCAGCGCGAGGTTGACGAACCGGCCCTGTACGCCGGTGTGGGCGGCCTTGAGCCGCTCGGTGAGGTCGGCGATCTCCTCCTTGAGAGCCTCGCCCTGCTCCTGGAGCACCTCGCGCTCGGCGACCAGCCGCTGCCGGCCGCCGATCAGCCGCTTGCGCTCGCCCTCCAGTTCGGTGGTGCGCCGCGACAGCTCGCCCACCTGGGTGTGCAGCGCGTTCACCGACCTTACGGCGGCGGCGAATTCGTCGTTGCGGCCCTTGTACGTGATGGGGTCCTCGTGCGCCGGGTCGGCGGCGACCCGGCGGGCGCCGATCCGCAGCGCGGCCAGCGGCTGGGTCATCGAGCGCGCGGCCCAGATGCCGGCGCCGACGGCCAGCAGCAGGCAGAGGCCCTCCAGGCCGATCCGGATCTCCAGCTCGGTGACGTCGTCGTCGCGCAGCTGGCCGAGGCGCTGGACGTCGGCGGTGGCCATGGCCGATTCGACGCCCCGCATCAGCCCGATCCGGGTGGTGAGGGCGTTCTCCACCCGCTGGCGGCTGAGCCGCAGATCGGCGGCGTCCAGGCGCGGCTGGTCGGTGAGCCGGGTCAGATAGCGCTCGGCGGTGCTGACGTCCGTGCCGTTGACGGTGCGGTCGTAGCGGTCCCGGGCGCCCTGGCCCGCACTCTCCCGGAAGTCGCCCAGCGCGCCCTGTTCACGGACCCGCGCGACCTGCGCGAGACCGGTCAGCGTGGGCTGGCTGCCGCCCGCGTTGAGCCCGGCCAGCAGCAGGGCGCGGGTGCCGGCGGCCTGGTCGGTGGCGCGGGCGAGCGCGGGCAGCGCCCGGGTGTCGGCGTCGCCGGAGTCCGCCCGGGCGGGCAGCCCGCGGGCGATGTCGTCGCTGATCGCCCCGAGTGCCTGGATGATGTCGGTGTACGCGCGGTAGACCTGCTCGGCCGATTCCGCCCGGGCCAGCGCCTTTTGACGGATTTGCGGGAGGGTCTTGAGCAGCTTGGCGGCGGTGGCGTAGACCGCGCTGTCGCCCGAGGCGTCCTGGGCCTCGGTGCGCAGGTCGTCGATCTGCCGGTCCACGCGGGCGCGCTGGGGGCGGGCGACGGCGGCGTTGTCGGCACCGGGGCCGCTGGTGACGGCGGCGCCGGCCGCGGCGGTGCGGGCCCGGGTGCCGTTGACGCCGGGGAGGTTGGTGCCGGTTCCGCTTCCGGTGCCGGTTCCGGCCGTTGTGGTGCCGGTTGTTCCGCTTCCACCGGTCGTGCCGGTTCCGCCGGTTGAGGCGGTTCCGCCGGTTGAGGCGGTTCCGCCGGTTCCGGTCGTGCCACCGGTGCCGGTGCCGTCGACCGTGCCGGTGCCCGCGCCGTTGCCGGTGCCGTCGACCGTGCCGGTGCCCGCGCCGTTGCCGGTCCCGTTGACGGTGCCGTTTGCGGAACCCGTGCCCGTGCCGTTGTTGCCCGTGCCCGTACGGCCGTTGTGGCCCGCGGCGGCGTAGCCGGTCATCCCGTCGCGCTCGTCGGCGAGGGAGTGCGCCAGTGCGATGGCGCGGGCGTTGAGTTCGGCCAGGTCGACCAGGTGCTGGCTGTTGTTGGCGTCGTCCGCCGTGCCGAGCAGACCGGGGGCGCCGGCCCCGAGGACCGCGACGGCGACCACGGCCACCGCTCCGACCAGCCGGTTGCGCACCCGTGCGGGACGCTGCCCCGCGAGGTCGTCACCGCCGCTCGCGCCCGGTCCCTTACCGGAACCGGAGCTCTTGCCAGGACCCGAACCCGTCACCGGTCCGGAGACCGAACCGGCCGGTGAACCCGGCTTCCCTGCGCCGCCCCGAAGCCGCATCTTCCGCACCGCTGCTCGCATTCCTGTCTCGCCTGCCCACGCCGTGTGGCGTCGCGGACCCGGCTCGCTCTCCGCTCGCGGGCGGACCTGCGCGCACTCCGCAGCAGCGCATACTTCCGCGAGGGGGAACAGTCCGGCTCTGCGCGTCGCGACGAATGTCCTGGCCCCCCGTGATCCGGGCAATGACCATTCCACCGGCCCCGCGCAGTGGCTCGGCAACACATGCCCGGCCACCTGAACGAGTGAACATCAATCGGAGTTTGACCATCAACTTCCGCGCGGCAACGATTTTCGCCGCAACCCCGCGCAACCCCCGGACGGGTTTGGAGATGCGTGCCCGTCCTGGCAGGATGCGCGCCCGCACGCCTCCGGAGCGCCGGTCCGTACCTTCCGCACGGCTCTGACCTGCCCGTACGCCACCCGTCGCGCCGAGTGACCGACCACCGGGCGAAATCCGCGCCCTCCGGCAGACTGACCGGCATGCGCATCGAACTCGCCACCGAGCCGGGCGACCCCCAACGCCCCAACGAGGACTACGCGTCGGTAGCCCTGCCGGCCTCCGGCCAGGGCGGAGTCCTGGTCCTGCTGGACGGCGTGACCCCGCCCGAAGAGGACTACGGATGCCGTCACACGGTGCCGTGGTTCACCGCGCGACTCGGCGGCGCAATGCTCGAACTGTCGGTTTCACACCGGGATATGACGCTCGCTGAGGCGCTCGCGGCGGCCATCTCCCGGACGGCCGCCGTTCACCGGGGCACCTGTGACCTTTCTCACGCCCGCACTCCGCAGGCAACTGTCGTGGCCGCAAGGTGGTCCGCGGACACCGTCGAGCACCTCGTACTGTCCGATTCGGTGCTCCTCCTGGAGCACGCCGACGGGTCGGTGCACCCCGTGCTGGACCCACGGCTGGACCAACTGCCACCTGCGGTCAGGGCCCGGCGCGCCGCCGTACGGGCGCTGCCCCGCGGGTCGGCGGAACGGGCCGCGGCGGGCCGGGAGTACGTGCGTGCCGTCGAGGCGCTGCGCAACGCGGAGGGCGGTTTCTTCACGGCGGCCGCGGATCCGGCGGTGGCGGCCCGCGCGGTCACCGGCACCACCCCGCGGGCCACGGTCCGTTCACTGACCGCCCTCAGCGACGGCGCGGGCCGCTGGGTCGAGGTCTTCGGGGCGGGCTCCTGGGCGGACTGCGCGGGCCTGGTGGGCAAGGAGGGGCCGCAGGCCCTGATCGACCGGGTGCGGGCCGCGGAGGCGGCGGACCCGGAGTGCACGGCCCACCCGAGGGGCAAGGCCCGGGACGACGCCGCCGTGGTTTTCGTCATGCCGTGACAATTCCTGGCGGTCCGGGCCCTTTCGTCATCACCCTTTCGCGGTGTACCCGGTCACGACGCGGCTTTCACCCCTCCTCGCCCTCTTGCTCCGCGTTCAAGCGGTGCAGCAGCCGGGCGAGTTCGGCCACCTCATGGCGGTCCCAGGCGGCGAGGCGCCGGGCGTACTGGGCACGGCGGCCGTTGCGGACGCGGGTGAAGCGCTCCCGGCCCTCGTCGGTGAGGCGCACCAGGACGGCGCGGCCGTCGGCCGGGTCCGGCGCCCGGGCGACCAGGCCCAGCTGTTCCAGCGCGTGCAGCTGGCGGCTCATCGTGGCCTTGCCGACGCCGAAGAAGCCGGCGAGGTCGGTGGCCCGCTGCGCGCCGGCGTCGGCCAGCCGGACCAGCAGGCCGTAGGCGGACGGTTCCAGGTCGGGGTGCACCTCCCGGGCCAGTTCGCCGGACGAGGCCCGGGCCCGGCGGAGGAACACCGCCAATTCGCGCTCCAGGGCGAGGAATACGTGGTCCACACCGACCGGCTCGCCGTCCGTCGTCGCTCCGTCGGCCCCGGTGTTGTGCACGTCAGCGCCCCTTCCCGCATTTCCTGGTCTGAAAGTTTCCGCCCCCGTCGGCCGAAGCCGCAGCTCGGCCAGTATTTCGCAGGATTAGACCAACGGCAGCCCAGGGACCCTCTTTTGTCACGCCGGTCTACGCGCGTATCGTCATTTATGGCATGGCCACACCAAACGGCGGGCCGTTCGCCAAAGGTTCCGCCGCGCGTCCCGCACGCCGCACCTCCGTGTCAGCCGCGCCCACGCCATGCCGGCAGATCACCCCCCAGTAGATCCGCACCCATCCCCCCTCAGGTCACACCGAGATCTCCGGAGACACGTATGTCCGTGCTCAGATCCGGCTCCCCCCATCGCCCCGCACGCTCGCTCGCGACCGTGACCGGGGCCCTCCTCACCCTCCTCGCCCTGCTCCTGGCGCTGCCCGGCACGGCCGGTGCCACGGCCGTGCGGCGCGCGCCCGAGCCGGCCCACCCCGGCCAGGACTGGGCCGGCTCGCAGATCGCCAAGCACGAGGGCACCGCGGCCGGCCTCGGCGCCGGGCCGGCGGGTTCGCTCGCGGCGTCCGTCGAGGGCGTGGACGTCAGCAGCCACAACGGCAACGTCGCCTGGTCGACGCTCTGGAACAGCGGCGTCCGGTTCGCCTACGTCAAGGCGACGGAGTCCACCAGCTACACCAATCCGTACTTCGCGCAGCAGTACAACGGCTCCTACAACGCCGGCATGATCCGCGGCAGCTACCACTTCGCGACGCCCAACACCTCCAGCGGCGCCGCCCAGGCCAACTACTTCGTCGACCACGGCGGCGGCTGGTCCAAGGACGGCAGGACGCTGCCCGGCGCGCTGGACATGGAGTACAACCCCTACGGCGCGACCTGTTACGGGCTCAGCGCGGCCGGCCTGGTCAACTGGATGAAGGACTGGTTCGCCACCTACAAGGCGCGCACCGGCCGGGACGCGGTCATCTACACCTCCACCAGCTGGTGGAAGCAGTGCACCGGCAATTCGTCCGCCTTCGGCGCGATCAACCCGCTGTGGGTCCCGCGCTACGGCTCCTCGGTCGGCGAACTCCCGGCCGGCTGGGGCTTCCACACCATCTGGCAGTACACCTCGACCGGCCCCACGGTCGGTGACCACAACCGCTTCAACGGCGCGATGGACCGGCTGCAGGCACTGGCCAACGGCTAGCGCGGCCGCCGGTGGCCCCGCGGGCGGCCGCGCCCGCCCGCGCCGCGAGACCCCTCCCGCCCGCCGCGGGAGGGGGCTTGCGCTCCGGTCGCTTCCGTCACGCCGCGACCGGAACCTCCGGTGCCGCGCCGTTGCGGGCCGGGGTCAGGGCGAGCTCCAGCACCTGGCGGACGTCCGAGACCGGGTGGACCTCCAGGGCCGCCAGGACCTCGGCGGGCACGTCGTCCAGGTCCGGCTCGTTGCGCTTGGGGATGATCACGGTGGTGATCCCCGCGCGGTGCGCCGCGAGCAGCTTCTGCTTGACGCCGCCGATCGGCAGCACCCGCCCGGTCAGCGAGACCTCACCGGTCATCGCCACGTCCGGCCGGACCTGCCGGCCCGACAGCAGCGAGGCCAGCGCCGTCGTCATCGTCACGCCCGCGCTCGGCCCGTCCTTGGGGACGGCACCGGCCGGTACGTGCAGATGCACCCCGCGCTCCTTCAGGTCACCGACCGGAAGCTCCAGCTCCGCGCCGTGCGACCGCAGGAACGACAGCGCGATGTGCGCGGACTCCTTCATCACGTCCCCGAGCTGGCCGGTCAGCGTCAGACCGGAGGCCCCGGTTTCCGGATCGGCGAGCGACGCCTCCACGTAGAGGACGTCACCGCCCGCGCCGGTGACCGCGAGACCGGTCACCACACCCGGCACGGCCGTCCGCCGCTCGGCCGGGTCCTGGGCCGACTCGGGGGTGTGGTGCGGCCGCCCGATCAGCGGACGCAGCTCGTCCGCGCCGACGCCGAACGGCAGCTCCTGCTCGCCGAGTTCGTGCTGTGCGGCGATCTTGCGGAGCAGCCGGCCGATCGACCGCTCCAGGTTCCGCACGCCCGCCTCGCGGGTGTACTCGCCCGCCAGCTTGCGCAGCGCGTCCTCCTCCAGCGTCACCTCGCCGGGCTCCAGACCGGCCCGTTCCAGCTGGCGCGGCAGCAGGTGGTCCCGGGCGATGACGACCTTCTCGTCCTCGGTGTAGCCGTCGAGCCGGACCAGCTCCATGCGGTCGAGCAGCGGCTCGGGGATGGCTTCCAGGACGTTGGCGGTGGCCAGGAAGACCACGTCGCTCAGGTCGAGTTCGACCTCCAGGTAGTGGTCGCGGAAGGTGTGGTTCTGCGCCGGGTCCAGGACCTCCAGGAGGGCGGCGGCCGGATCGCCCCGGAAGTCGGAGCCCACCTTGTCGATCTCGTCGAGCAGAACGACCGGGTTCATCGCACCGGCTTCCTTGATGGCCCGGACGATCCGGCCCGGCAGCGCGCCGACGTACGTGCGGCGGTGGCCGCGGATCTCCGCCTCGTCCCGGACGCCGCCGAGCGCGACCCGGACGAACTTGCGGCCCATGGCGCGGGCCACGGACTCGCCCAGCGAGGTCTTGCCGACACCGGGCGGCCCGACCAGCGCGAGGACGGCGCCGCCGCGGCGACCGCCTATCAGGCCGAGCCCCCGCTCGGCCCGCCGCTTCCTGACGGCCAGGTATTCCGTGATCCGTTCCTTCACGTCCGCCAGGCCCGCGTGGTCGGCGTCCAGGACCTCCTTGGCGCCGGCGATGTCGTAGGCGTCCTCGGTCCGTTCGTTCCAGGGCAGTTCGAGGACGGTGTCGAGCCAGGTGCGGATCCAGGAGCCCTCGGGGCTCTGGTCGCTGGCCCGCTCCAGCTTGTCGACCTCCTTGAGGGCGGCCTTGCGGACGTCCTCGGGCAGATCGGCGGCCTCGACCCGGGCGCGGTAGTCGTCACCCTCGTCCTCGGGGTCGCCGTTGAGCTCGGCGAGCTCCTTGCGGACCGCCTCCAGCTGGCGCCGCAGCAGGAACTCCCGCTGCTGCTTGTCGACGCCCTCCTGGACGTCCTTGGCGATGGACTCGGCGACGTCCTGCTCGGCGAGGTGGTCGCGCAGCGCCTCGGTGGCGAGCTTCAGCCGGGCGACCGGGTCGGTGGTCTCCAGCAGGTGGACCTTCTGCTCGACGGTCAGGAACGGCGAGTAGCCGGAGTTGTCCGCCAGCGTCCCGACGTCCTCGATGCCCTGGACCCGGTCGACGACCTGCCAGGCGCCGCGCTTGCGCAGCCAGCTGGTGGCCAGCGCCTTGTATTCCGTGACGAGTTCGGTGACGGTACCCGGCAGAGGATCGGGAACCTGCTCCTCCAGCGTGGTGCCCTCCACCCACAGCGCGGCACCGGGGCCGGTCGTGCCGGAGCCGATGCGCACCCGGCGAAGGCCCCGGATCAGCGCGCCGGGATCGCCGTCGGACAGCCGCCCGACCTGCTCGATCCGCCCGAGCGTGCCGATGCCGGCGTAGTTCCCGTCGACCCGGGGCACAAGGAGCACCCGCGGTTTGTTGCCCGAGGAGGCGGCGGCCTGCGCGGCCTCGACCGCGGCGCGCACCTCCGTGTCGGTCAGGTCCAGGGGCACCACCATGCCGGGGAGCACGACCTCGTCATCGAGGGGCAGCACGGGCAGAGTGAGCGGTGTGGACGTCGAAGCCATGATCTCCCCTTCGGCAAGCAAGTTGAGCTTTACCCACTCAATGCAGGGAGCCGGGGAGATGTTCCCGCCGCGCGTTCGCTGTGAGCGATCAGGCGGCGGGCCGCCAGTGGCCGGGGCGGGTCAGGCCGGACGGGAGCTTGGTGGCGGCATCGCCCTTGGCCGCGTTCAGTTGGGACTGGGTCACGAAGAGGGCGCCCGTCAGATCGGCGCCGCTGAGGTCGGCGTCCCGCAGGTCGGCGCCGATCAGGTCGGCCCGCCGCAGGTCCGCCCCGGTGAGGTCGGCGGCGATCAGGTACGCCCCGCGGAGGTTGGCGCCCTGGAGCCGCGCGCCCTTGAGGCGGGCACCCATCAGGTCGGCGCCGCGCCGCTCCTTCTTCCGGCCGGGCACCTGGGCCCGGACGAGCTCGCTGGTGCGCAGCAGCAGGACGTTGACCTCGGCCCGGTGGGCGGGCACGTCCAGCTCGCCGAGCTCCTCCGCGCTGCCGCGGGTGAGGGCCTCGGTCTTCTCCAACGCGGCGCGCAGGTCGTCCTGGAGCGCGGCAGGCAGCGCGGCGCCGGCCGCTCCGGTGGAGCCGGTGCCTGCACCGGGCGGCAGGGTCAGCGCCTCGGACAGGTACCAGAGGAGTTCGTGCAGCTGCCGCATGACGGCGAAGACGTCGAACATCTGCCGGGCCGTACCGGGCGCCTGCCGCCAGTCCTCGCCGCCGAAGGTGACCTGGGAGACCTTCTGCCCGGCACCGAAGCAGTCGAAGACGGTGCAGCCGGAGAAGCCGCGGCTTCGCAGGTCGCGGTGGATGCCGCAGCGGAAGTCGCCCTGGAGGTTGGGGCACGGCCGGCCCGCGTCCTTGTCGATCGCGAAGTCCGCCGAGCGCGCGAACGGCAGCGCGACGCAGCAGAGCCCGAAGCAACTGGCGCAGTCGGCGGTCAGGCCACGGTCGGCGGCCGTCAGGCCCAGGTCGGCGCTCTGCCGGCCGGGGGCGACGGCGTCGGGCAGCGGGCGGGCGGTGCGGTCTCGGGACACGATGCGGGTACTCCTGCGGCCGGCGGGCGCGGTACGCGGCGGCGCCCGGATGGGGCCGCCATTCTCCCAGGCCGCGCTGTGGGCTCTGCCGGGCGGCGAGGCCGGGGGCGTTGTCAGTGGTCGCCCGTAGCCTCGGTCACATGAGCATGATCGGAGAGTACGCACGTGTGACACCTGCCGAACTCACCCGTGTCCTCGGCGATCCCGAGTGGGGGCTGGCGCTCGTCGCCCGGCGGCGCGAGGCGGAGGCCGCGGCGGCCCCGGAGCCGGAGCGGGCGCGCTGCCTGGACGTCGACAAGAGCTGGGACGCGCTGGGATTCCTGCTGCGCCGCGCGGGCTTCCCGGTGGACGTCGTGCACGGCGAGGAAGCCGTCCCGGACGCCGAGGACTGGGGCTACGGCCCGCCGCGCTACCTCACCCCCGAGCGGGTGCGGGCCGCGGCCGAGGCGCTCGCGGAGATACCCGCGTCGAGCCTGACGGCCGGCGTCGGCCCGGAGGACCTGGCCAAGGCGGAGGTCTACCCGACGATCGTGTGGGAGCGGGGGGAACCACTGGACTACGTCACCGATTACTACGCACTCCTGCGGCCGTTCTTCGGCGCGGCGGCGGAGAAGGGGGACGCGATGCTCATGTGGCTGGGGTAGGCGGGCAGTTCGCCGCCGCGACGGCCGGGCCGGCCGCGACCGGGCAAGCCGCAACGGCCCCTCACCGTCGGCCCGGACGCTCCTCACGGCACGTCAGGACTGCTAGGTTCGCGGCATGTTGCAGCGGATGTCCGGGGTGTTCATCGGTGCACTGTTCGGGACGGTCTTCGTGGTCGCCAACGCGCACGCTCCACTGAGCCCCGCCGTCGGCGTCACCCTGCGCGTGATCGCGGTGCTCACCTTCGCGGGCCTGCTGGCGCTGGCGCTGCTGGCGGGCCGCCGGGGCGGGGCCGTGGTGGACGCGGACGGGGTTCCCCGGGCGGACTGGTTCCGCGGGAAGTTCGGGTTCGTGGTGGCGGCCGAGGCGGTACTGCTGATCGGCGGCCGGCTCGCGCTGCGCGAGGCGGGCGCCCCGGACGAGACCTCCGTCGCCTGGATCGCGCTCATCGTCGGGCTGCACTTCATGGCGCTGGCCGCGGTCTGGCAGCGGCGCTCGGTCGCCGTTCCGGGCACGGCGCTCACCGCGCTCGGCGTGGCCGGTCTCGGTATGGCCGCGACCCGTGCGGTGGTGTGGGTGCCGTTCGTCAGCGGCGTCCTGTCCGGTGTCGCCCTGCTGGCCGGCTGCGCCTACGCCATCGCGCAGACCTACCGGTCCACCGTACGGCCGTAGTTGGCCCACGGCGGGCGGGGCCCGTGCGGTAGGCGCACGGCGCGTCGGTGCGTAGTCGCGCCCCGGCAGGCGGCGTATCTCCCTCGGCGCGGGCGCGCACTCCCTGTAGTGCAGTGCGGGCGCGGGCGCCGCGGCTCAGGGTGTGATCCCCGCGATGGGGGGTGTCCACGCGCCGCCCTTCAGGGGGTGGACACACCCCGCGGTTCAGGATGCGCCCGCAGGGCCGGGTGGCCCAGGTCGCCGAGGAGCGGGGTGGGGCCGGTGCGAACGACCCGCCAGCGGCGGAGCAGTGGCCAGCTCGCCACGCCCAGCGTGAGCGAGAGCAGATGGCCCCAGTCCGTCATCGGGTCGGTGTAGGCGAGCAGGGCGGTGCCGGCGAGCCAGCCGGCGCCGCCCAGCAGCGGCCAGCGCAGCCAGGCCGGCAGTACCCCGGCCAGCGCGCCGATGCAGGTCATCACGCCGAAGCTGATGCCGTAGTCGAGGCGGTGCAGCGAGCTCTCCGGCAGCCCGCCGGCGGCGACGGTGAAGGCGACCGGCACCTCCGTGGCGAGGGTGGCCAGCGCATGCCCGCCGAAGAAGACCGCGGCGGTGCGCAGCCCGCCGATCCGCCGCTCCAGCGCGGGCAGTACGACCAGGAATCCGAGGGCGTAACCGGAGGTCAGTCCGCCGGCGATCCAGAGCGCGCTGGCGACCAGCACCAGCAGCGGGGCCTGCGCGAGGTGCACCACGTCCGTGCTGGAGCCCTGGAGCAGCTGGGAGACCAGGGTCGGGTCCGCATGCTCGGCGAAGAGTGAGGTGGCCACGAGCAGCAGGCCGTAGCCGACGGAAAAGGGGGTGCCGAGCAGCAGCCGCCAGGGCCGCGGGCGGGCGCGCGGCGGACCGGGCTCCGGCTCCGCCGCGGCCACGGGTGCCGCGGTGTCCCGGCCGGTGCCCTGCCGTGGGATGCCCGGCAGGAGGGCGGGGGCGGGTGGTCCGTCCGCTCCGGTGCTCCCGGCCGGTGCCCGGCCGCCCGACGCCCGCTCCCCCTGCATTCCCCCGACGGTTCCCAGCCTGCTCACGGTCCGAGGCCCCTTCCGTCCTGACGCATCCACCGAGCCACGCCCGGGGTACCTGGGCCGCGCGTGAGTGCTCCGCCGTGCACAACGTCCGCTCGCCCTGCACAACGTCGCGGACCAGCCTGCACGCTCAACCCATGAAGAAGCTGTGAGAGTGAGATGCCTCACACGAAGCAACCGTCACGGGACGCTCCCGGTCCCGCTCGGGCCTCGCTCCACCCGCCCGCGCCACCGTTCCCGGGGCCGCCCCACGTACCGCCGCCCCGGTCCGCCCGCACGCCGCCGCCCCGCCCCACGACTCCCCGTAAGCCGTTGGACCACCACGCCCCCTCTTGGCCACCATGGCCGTATGGCTGCTCCCGTTACCCCGCCGCAGACCCCGTCCGACCTCACCGAGTCGCCGCGCACGCTCGACCGCCGGGAGGGCCCGTACGGCGAGGTGGTCCTGCGGGAACGGGCCGGGTCCCCGGGCGGCCCGCCCGTCATCCACGAGATCATCGCCAACGGCTGCTTCCTGATGGACACCTCCGACGGCCGCTCCGAGCGCCTGCTGGTCGACGCCGCGCTGAACGAGCTGCCGGCCGACCGGCAGCGGCCCGCCGTCCTCATCGGCGGCCTGGGCGTCGGCTTCTCGCTGGCCCGGGCGGCCGAGCAGCCGCGCTGGGGCCGGATCACGGTCGTCGAACGCGAGGCCGCGGTCATCGACTGGCACCGGACCGGCCCGCTGTCCGCGATCTCGGCCGCGGCGCTGGCCGACCCGCGCAGCGAGATCCTGCACACCGACCTCGTCGCGCACCTCCGCACGCCCGCCGGCCCGCACGCCCAGGGGGCGCCCGCCGGTCCGCACGCCCACGGGGCGCCCGCCGACGGAGCGAGCCCCGACGGGACGCCCCGGACCGACCCGACCCCCGACACCGGCGCCGGCGCCGCTCCCGTCCCCTACGACGCCCTCTGCCTCGACATCGACAACGGCCCCGACTGGACCGTCACCGAGGACAACAACGGCCTCTACTCCCCCGCCGGCCTCGCCGCCTGCCGGGACCGGCTCACCCCGGGCGGGGTGCTCGCCGTCTGGTCCGCGCAGCCCTCCCCGGCGTTCGAGGAAGCGCTGCGAAATGCCGGTTTCCAGGGGGTGCGTACGGAAGAGATCCCGGTTGTCCGAGGAGTCCCCGACGTGGTCCACCTCGCTCGGAAGGGTGCGTAGCCGACAGTCACACCATGCCCGTACGCTGCTGCCCAGCAAGACGCGACCACGCAGGGACATGCAGGGGCGGGCGATGGACCAGACTCAGACAACGCAGGGCGGCGCCGCCGCTGCCACGCCGGGCGCCCAGCGCCGGGTACTGGTGGTGGAGGACGACCCCACGATCGTCGAAGCCATCGCGGCCAGGCTGCGCGCCGAGGGCTTCCAGGTGCAGACGGCCACCGACGGCCCGGCCGCGGTGGACACCGCCGAGGCCTGGCAGCCCGACCTGCTGGTCCTGGACGTGATGCTGCCGGGCTTCGACGGCCTGGAGGTCTGCCGCCGGGTCCAGGCCCAGCGCCCCGTTCCGGTGATGATGCTCACCGCCCGGGACGACGAGACGGACATGCTGGTCGGCCTCGGCGTCGGCGCCGACGACTACATGACCAAGCCGTTCTCCATGCGCGAGCTGGCCGCCCGGGTGCACGTCCTGCTCCGCCGGGTCGAGCGCGCCGCGCTGGCCGCGCACACCCCGCGCAGCGGCATCCTCCGACTGGGTGAGCTGGAGATCGACCACGCCCAGCGCCGGGTCCGGGTCCGCGGGTCCGACGTCCATCTGACCCCGACCGAGTTCGACCTGCTGGTCTGCCTGGCGAACACCCCGCGCGCGGTGCTCTCCCGCGAGCAGCTGCTGGCCGAGGTGTGGGACTGGGCGGACGCCTCCGGGACCCGTACGGTCGACAGCCACATCAAGGCGCTCCGCCGCAAGATCGGCGCCGAGCGGATCCGTACGGTCCACGGCGTCGGCTACGCCCTGGAGACCCCGCCGGCATGAGCCCCTGGCGCCTGCGTTCCTGGCCGCTGCCGAAACGCCGGTGGTGGCGGACACCCGTCCGTGAGCTGGGAAAACGGGTCTGGGACGCACTGCGCCCGCTGGACCCGTACCGCTCCGTCAAGGCCGCGCTCGGCGCACTGGTCAGCGTCTCGGTGATCATCACCACCCTGCTGGTGTTCGTCGCGATGCACTCGGCGACCGAGCTGCGGGTGATCACGATCTTCTCGATCATCGCCTCGCTGCTGATCACCCAGTTCGTGGCGAACAGCCTGACCGCCCCGCTCGGCGAGATGACGGACGTCACCCGCGCGATGGCGCACGGTGACTACACCCGCCGGGTGCGCGCGGACCGCCGCGACGAGTTCGGCGACCTGGCCGACGCCTTCAACCGGATGGCGGCCGACCTCGAAGCGGTGGACACCCACCGCAAGGAGCTGGTCGCCAATGTCTCGCACGAGCTGCGCACGCCGATCGCCGCGCTGCGCGCCGTGCTGGAGAACGTCGTCGACGGCGTCTGCGAGCCCGACCCCGAGACGATGCGGACCGCCCTGAAGCAGACCGAGCGGCTGGGCCGCCTGGTCGAGCACCTCCTCGACCTGTCGCGGCTGGACAACGGCGTGGTGCCGCTGCACGCCCGGCGCTTCGAGGTCTGGCCGTATCTGTCCGGGGTGCTCAAGGAGGCCAACATGAGCCGCGGCGCCTCCACCCTCTCCGGGCTGACCGGCTCCGGCACCCACACCCGTACGGACGTCCATCTGCACCTCGACGTCTCGCCGCCCGAGCTGACCGCGTACGCGGACGCGGAGCGGCTGCACCAGGTCGTGGCGAATCTCATCGACAACGCGATCAAGCACAGCCCCCGGCACGGCCGGGTCACCGTGCATGCCCGGCGCGGCGAGAGCCCGGGGGGCCTGGAGCTGGAGGTGCAGGACGAGGGCCCCGGCATCCCGGAGTCGGAGCGCTACCGGGTCTTCGAGCGCTTCAACCGCGGCGGCCCGGGCCCCTCGGGGCCGGGGACGGACGGCGGTACGGGCCTGGGCCTGGCGATCGCCCGCTGGGCGGTGGACCTGCACGGCGGCCGGATCGGTGTGGCCGAATCGGCACGGGGTTGCCGGATCCGGGTCACTCTTCCGGGGCAGGAGTCATCACGGAGCTGACGACCGTACGGACGGTCGCTGGCGTAGGGTCGGTGGTAGGAGCACTCACCCCGTGGGTGCGACGGCGGTGAGTGCTACCCGCACGCGGGCAAACTTCGTGTGTTTCCCGCCAAGTCATGCCCTGAAACCCTTCGGTGAATGTGACGTGCGCGACGAGTGGCCCTCCCGGACTGCACCAAAGGTCACAAGAGGCGTAGCCTTTATTCCCGCTGTCCACCACCTTAGGAAGCGGAAGAGGGCGGTTGCCGCCGTGTCGCTACAGTCCCCCAACACTTCGAGCATCTCGAACGAGGCCGATCAAGCGGGGCAGGGCAAGAGCCCTGCTGCTGCCTTCGGCCCCAATGAGTGGCTCGTCGACGAGATCTACCAGCAGTACCTCCAGGACCCGAACTCGGTAGACCGAGCCTGGTGGGACTTCTTCGCCGACTACAAGCCGGGCGGCGCCACCGCGCCGAGCACGCCGGCGGAGGCCCCCGCCCCCGCCGGGGCCGCCCCGGCCCAGTCGTCCCCCGCGGCCCCGGCCGCGGACGGGCCGAAGCCCGCCGCCGCGCCGGCCACCCCGGCCGCGAGCGCCCCGGCCCCCACCGAGCCCGCGCCGGCCAAGGCCGCCGCCGAGCCCGCCGCCGCGAAGCCCGCGCCGAAGCCGGCCGCCGCGAAGCCGGCCGCCGCGAAGGCCGACGGCGAGGCCCCGGCCGCCGGTCCCGAGTTCGTCACCCTGCGCGGCCCGTCGGCCGCCGTTGCGAAGAACATGAACGCCTCCCTGGAGCTGCCGACGGCCACGTCCGTCCGCGCGGTCCCGGTGAAGCTGCTCTTCGACAACCGCATCGTCATCAACAACCACCTCAAGCGCGCCCGGGGCGGGAAGGTCTCCTTCACCCACCTCATCGGGTACGCGATGGTGCAGGCCCTCAAGGCCATGCCGTCGATGAACTACTCCTTCGCGCAGAAGGACGGCAAGCCGACCCTGGTCAAGCCCGAGCACGTCAACCTCGGCCTGGCCATCGACCTGGTGAAGCCGAACGGCGAGCGCCAGCTGGTCGTCGCCGCGATCAAGAAGGCCGAGACGCTCTCGTTCTTCGAGTTCTGGCAGGCCTACGAGGACATCGTCCGCCGGGCCCGGGACAACAAGCTGACGATGGACGACTTCACCGGAGTCACCGCGTCGCTGACCAACCCCGGCGGCATCGGCACGGTCCACTCCGTGCCGCGCCTGATGCCCGGCCAGTCGATGATCATGGGCGTCGGCGCGATGGACTACCCCGCCGAGTTCCAGGGCACCTCGCAGGACGCCCTGAACAAGATGGGCATCTCCAAGGTCATGACGCTGACCAGCACCTATGACCACCGCGTGATCCAGGGCGCCGCCTCCGGCGAGTTCCTGCGCATCATGAGCCAGCTGCTGCTCGGCGAGAACGACTTCTACGACGAGATCTTCAAGTCGCTGCGGATCCCCTACGAGCCGATCCGCTGGATGCGCGACATCGACGCGTCGCACGACGACGACGTCACCAAGGCCGCCCGGGTCTTCGAGCTGATCCACTCCTACCGGGTCCGCGGCCACGTCATGGCCGACACCGACCCGCTGGAGTACCACCAGCGCAAGCACCCCGACCTGGACATCACCGAGCACGGCCTCACCCTGTGGGACCTGGAGCGGGAGTTCGCGGTCGGCGGCTTCTCCGGCAAGTCCATGATGAAGCTGCGCGACATCCTGGGCGTGCTGCGCGACTCGTACTGCCGCACCACCGGCATCGAGTTCATGCACATCCAGGACCCCAAGCAGCGCAAGTGGATCCAGGACCGGGTCGAGCGTCAGCACAAGTCGCCCGAGCGCGAGGAGCAGCTGCGCATCCTGCGCCGGCTGAACTCCGCCGAGGCGTTCGAGACGTTCCTGCAGACCAAGTACGTCGGCCAGAAGCGCTTCTCGCTGGAGGGCGGCGAGTCCGTCATCCCGCTGCTGGACGCGGTCATCGACTCCGCGGCCGAGTCGCGGCTGGACGAGGTCGTCATCGGCATGGCCCACCGCGGCCGCCTCAACGTCCTCGCCAACATCGTCGGCAAGTCCTACGCGCAGATCTTCCGCGAGTTCGAGGGCAACCTCGACCCGAAGTCGATGCACGGCTCCGGCGACGTGAAGTACCACCTGGGCGCCGAGGGCACCTTCACCGGTCTGGACGGCGAGCAGATCAAGGTCTCGCTGACCGCCAACCCCTCCCACCTGGAGGCCGTGGACCCGGTCGTCGAGGGTGTCGCGCGCGCCAAGCAGGACATCATCAACAAGGGCGGCACGGACTTCACCGTCCTGCCGATCCAGCTGCACGGTGACGCCGCGTTCGCCGGCCAGGGCGTGGTCGCCGAGACGCTGAACATGTCGCAGCTGCGCGGCTACCGCACCGGCGGCACGGTGCACGTCGTCATCAACAACCAGGTCGGCTTCACCGCCGCCCCGGAGTCGTCGCGCTCCTCCATGTACGCCACCGACGTGGCCCGCATGATCGAGGCGCCGATCTTCCACGTGAACGGTGACGACCCCGAGGCCGTCGTCCGCGTCGCCCGTCTGGCCTTCGAGTTCCGCCAGGCGTTCAACAAGGACGTGGTCATCGACCTCATCTGCTACCGCCGCCGCGGCCACAACGAGTCGGACAACCCGGCCTTCACCCAGCCGCTGATGTACGACCTGATCGACAAGAAGCGCTCGGTGCGCAAGCTCTACACCGAGTCGCTGATCGGCCGTGGTGACATCACCCTCGAAGAGGCGGAGCAGGCGCTCCAGGACTTCCAGGGACAGCTGGAGAAGGTCTTCACCGAGGTCCGCGACGCCACGACGGCTCCGGCCGCCCCCGAGGTGCCGCAGCCCAAGGCGGAGTTCCCGGTCTTCGTCGACACCGCGATCTCCCAGGAGGTCGTCAAGCGGATCGCCGAGTCGCAGGTCAACATCCCCGAGCACATCACCGTGCACCCGCGTCTGCTGCCCCAGCTGCAGCGCCGCGCGGCCCAGATCGAGGACAACGCCATCGACTGGGGCATGGGCGAGACCCTCGCCGTCGGTTCGCTGCTGATGGAGGGCACCGCGGTCCGGCTCGCCGGCCAGGACTCCCGCCGCGGTACGTTCGGCCAGCGGCACGCGGTGCTCATCGACCGCGAGACCGGCGAGGACTACACCCCGCTGCTCTACCTCTCCGAGGACCAGGCCCGCTTCAACGTCTACGACTCGCTGCTGAGCGAGTACGCGGCGATGGGCTTCGAGTACGGCTACTCGCTGGCCCGCCCCGAGGCGCTGGTCATGTGGGAGGCCCAGTTCGGTGACTTCGTCAACGGCGCGCAGACCGTCGTCGACGAGTTCATCTCCTCGGCCGAGCAGAAGTGGGGCCAGACCTCCGGCGTCACCCTCCTCCTGCCGCACGGCTACGAGGGCCAGGGCCCGGACCACTCCTCGGCCCGGATCGAGCGGTTCCTGCAGCTCTGCGCGCAGAACAACATGACCGTGGCGATGCCGACGCTGCCCTCCAACTACTTCCACCTGCTGCGCTGGCAGGTGCACAACCCGCACCACAAGCCGCTCATCGTCTTCACCCCGAAGTCGATGCTGCGTCTGAAGGCCGCGGCGTCGAAGACGGAGGAGTTCACCTCGGGCGGCTTCCGCCCGGTGATCGGCGACTCCACGGTCAAGCCCGAGGACGTCCGCAAGGTCGTCTTCTGCTCCGGCAAGGTCTACTACGACCTGGACGCCGAGCGGCAGAAGCGGGGCGCGGACGACACCGCGATCGTCCGCATCGAGCGGCTCTACCCGCTGCCCGGCAAGGAGCTCCAGGCGGAGATCGCCAAGTTCCCGAACGCCGAGAAGTACCTGTGGGCGCAGGAAGAGCCGGCGAACCAGGGTGCCTGGCCGTTCCTCGGCCTCAACCTGATCGACCACCTCGACCTGGCGGTCGGTGCCGACGTCCCGCACGGCGAGCGGCTGCGGCGCATCTCGCGCCCGCACTCCTCGTCCCCGGCCGTCGGCTCCGCCAAGCGCCACCAGGCCGAGCAGGCCCAGCTGGTCGCGGAGGTCTTCGACGCGTAGGCGTCACCGGACCGACAGGCAGGAACGGAAGGGCCCGTCCCCTCGGGGGCGGGCCCTTCCGCCTGCTCCGGTCAGATGGGCTGCGGCTCGAAGTCCCAGCCGGAGGATCGGCGACGGGGGCCTGCGACCGTCCTGGAGGCGAGGCTCAGGGGATGGGTGCCGCCCAACGTCCGCGCCGCCCGCTGCGCGGTCGTGCCACTCAGCTCGGCCGCGTCCACCACCTGCCCGACGAGGCTCCGGGCGTTCGCCGCGTTCACCGCGCAGCCCAGTGTCCAGGGATGGTCGGGGCCCACGGCACGCCACGTTCCTCTCCTGGCGGGACAGGGCCGCACCTTGAGGACGAACTGCCGGAACGGCACCGGCCGCGCCCCCGCCCGGCGCAGGGCGGCCACGTCCAGAAGGGCGTGCGGCCAGGGCGCCGGGCCGTGCGGGTCGGTCGCGGCGTTCACAGCACCAGGCCCGGGCCGTCCTCGTAGTACGCGACGGGAACGGGCTCGCTACGGACCCGGTCGCCGAGGACGCTCAGCACATCCGCCAGCACCGGATGCGACACCCGCTGTTGCAGGGCCATCAGATCGTGCGCGTTCCTGACGGACAGCGCGCCTCCCCCAGGACCGGCCTCCGCCGGCCGGGCGCCGCCTCGAGGATCCGACACAATGCTCCCTCCAGTGAGGCCGACACGGAGTGTCCCTTCCGCTGCGACGCTCGTCGGCGCTCATCGCCCGGTGAGGAGCCCCCATCGTAGTACGCACCCCCTAGACCGGTTGGGGCTCGAAGTCCCAGTACGGCCGGCGCCGGCGCCGGGCCGAGACGGTGTGGGGGTGTTCGGCGCCCAGGGTCTCGATGAGCTGCTGGACGGCTTCCTGCTCCAGTTTCGCGGCGTCCCTGGCGCGGCGCAGGGCCCGCAGGTCGTCGGCGAGCGCGGTCTTGGCGGACAGGGTCAGCGGATGGGTGTCGCCGAGCACTTCCGCGGCCCGCCGCACGATGTCCTGGCCGAGCTCGACGGCGCCTTCCTCGTCGTCGGCGCGGTTGCGGGCCGCGGCCGCGTTCAGGGCGCATCCCAGGGTCCAGGGGTGGTCGGGGCCCACCGCCGCGGTCATCCCGGCGAGCGCTTCCGCCGCGAGGGCCAGGGCCTGGGCGTGCTCGCCGAATTCCGACCGGACGAGCCCGACGTTGCCCAGCGTGCCCAGGGTGTACGGGTGCTGGTCCCCGACCAGGGCGCGGTAGCGCTCGGCCACCTCCTCGGCCAGCTCCCGGGCCCGTCCGAGGTCGCCGTGTTCGCGCAGGAACGTGGCGTGGTCGGCCATCATCATGAGGGTGTCCGGGTGCCGGGCGCCCAGCACCCGCTTGCTGCGTTCGACCACGTCCGGCAGCAGTGCCTCGGCCTGCGCGGTCTCGCCCATACGGCGCATGCACAGGGCGAGGTTGTGCTCGGCCCGGAGGGTCTGCGGGGTGTGGCGTCCCATGACCTGGCGGTGCAGCCGGGCGTTCAGCTCCTGGCGGGAGAGGGCGTCGCGGTACCGTCCGGTCAGCCGCAGCATCCGGGCGTAGAGGGTGCCGGTGCCGAGCGTGAGGTGGTGGCGGGCGCGCAGCTCGCGCTCGCGGATCGTGACCACCTCGCGGAGCAGGACCAGCGCCTTCTCGTAGCGCCCGAGCAGGCCCAGGGCGATGGCGAGGTTGTTGCGGGAGGCGACCGCACGCGGTGATTCGGGGCCGAGCAACTCGGTGTACCGGCCGGCGACCTCCTCGAAGAGGGCGCAGGCCCGCTCGTACGCGCCGAGGGTCATGAGCGTGCCGGCCAGGCCGTCCTTGGCCCGCAGCAGATCGGCATCGGACTCGCCGCGTTCGGTCTCCAGCTCGTCCACGATCGCGCTGCCGACCGCCTCGGCCTCGCGGTACCGGCCCAGCCGGCGCAGCATGTTGGCGTGCTGGTGGGTCAGGACGAGCATGGTGCGATGGGTGGGCGCGAGCCGGTTCTTCCAGCGGAACATGAACTGTTCGCACAGCCGGAGGCCCATGCGGTACTCGCCGCGCACCCGGAGGTATTCGACGCAGTTGATGACCAGGCCCTGGACCGCGGGTTCGGCGCTGTCCAGCGCGCCGGCCGGCTCCAGGTGCGGGATGAGCTCGGCGTAGCGGTCCCACTCGCGGGTGTCGAACGGGTTCTGGGGATCGGCCGAGACCAGCACCCGGCAGGCCGTCGCGGACAGCTTGTCGCGTTCGTCCTCGGACATGTCACTGCGCAGGAAGCGGTGGTAGAGCCGGTGCATCTGCGCGGTTTCGACGGCCGGGTCGGAGTCCTGGGAGTTCTGGTAGTCGAGGCGTACCGCGGTGGACTCGGTCAGCCGGCGCAGCGCGGTGTTCCAGCTGATCGGTTCGGCGGCGAGATCGGCCAGGTGCTCGGGCAGGTCACCGCGGCGGGCCTTGGCCAGCTTGGGCACCGGGATGGCGTCCGGCGCGAAGAAGGCGAACAGTTTGAGGAGTTCGACCGCGGCCGGGCTGCGTTCCCGGAGGGTGTTGAGGGTTATGGCCCAACTGGTCTGGAAGGCCATCGGGTAGTCGGTGGAGATGCGGATCCCGACGAGACTGGGCTCGCCCCGCCGGATCAGTTCGATGTACTCCCGGGGCGGCATCGGGTTGGCGTCCAGCCAGGCCGCGGTCTGCGCCAGCAGCAGGGGCAGGTCCTGCACCGCGTCCGCCAGGTCGTCGGCGTCCCTGGGCGTCAGCCGCGGGGCGCGGCGCCGGGCGTAGGCGACGCTCTCGACCCGGGTGAAGGGCAGCACCTCGATCTCCTGGGCGCTGCCGGAGCCGGACCAGTCACGGGTGAGCGTGGTGATCAGGACGTGGCCCCGGCCGTCCGGGACGAGGTCCTCGATCTGCTCCATGTCGTCGGCGCTGTCGAAGATCAGCAGCCAGCGGCGGTAGGGGCGTCCGGTGCGCAGCGCCTCGTGCACCGCCCTGATCCGGTCGCCGATCTCCTGGCCGACCGGCAGGCCGAGCCGGGAGGCCAGCTCGGCGAGCTGCTCGCGCGCCGCGCCGCGGTGGGTGGCGCTGATCCACCACACCACGTCGTAGTCGTTGCCGAACCGGTGCGCGTACTCGGCCGCGATCTGGCTCTTGCCGACGCCGGAGATGCCGTACAGCGCGATCCGGGTCTCCTGCGGCGGGCCGGAACCGGCGGCTCCGGAGCCGGCCAGCTTGTTGTGGAGTTCTTCGAGGACGTTGTCCCGGCCGGTGAAGCGGTTGTTGCGGCGGGGAATGTTCCAGACCTCGGGCGGGTCGTTCGGGAAGCGCGGTGCTCCGGGGGCCGGCTCGTGCCCCGCCGGGAGCGTGGCGGTGATGCCGAGCCGGTTCAGTACCCGGCGGTTGGCCTCGCGGGCGTCGAGGTCCCGGAGGTCGGCGGGCCGCAGCAGGGAGGCCGTGGCGGGCAGGCTCTGGGTCGCGACGCTCACCGCCGCGAACCGGTCGGCGTGCGGCTGCACCACCTCGCGCAGGGCGGTGGTCCATTCGTCCTGGGTCTTGGGGCCCAGCCGGAAGTACCAGTCGTCCAGCACCATCAGGAGCCGGCCCTCGGCCTCCAGCAGACCGGACAGTTCCTCGGCCAGCGCGGTGTCCGCCCGAGGGTCCCAGCGCAGCAGGGTCGTGCCGTAGTTCAGCTGCTCCAGCTGGTGCGAGAGCCAGGCGGCCCAGGGCCTGGCGAAGCCCGCATAACTGATCGTGACGTGGTCTGCGGAGCCGGCGGAACCGGTCTGATCGGCCATGCGACCGTCTCCCCTGCGATAAGCGGTGCGTCAAAGCATGCGCGAGCTGGCTGGCACGATAACCCAAGTGTGCACCGATTCGTCGACTGTGCGTCAGGTCATGTCGGCACGCCGCCAGTTGGGCGTCAGCGCGGCGTTCACCCGGCTTGCGACGTGGCGGATCAGCCGCTCCAGGTCGGCGCAGTAGACGGACGGGTTGCGGAAGCCGCTGCCGGCGTCGCGGTAGCGGTGGGCGTAGTTGCCGCCCCCGCAGACCATCACCAGCGGGCAGGCCCGGCACTGCTCACCGAGGCCGGCCAGGCCCTGTTGCCGGGCCGCCAGGCCGGGGTGGGCGAGGGCCTGGTCGAAGCTGTGCCGGAAGACGTCCAGACCGGTGGCGGCGGCACCGTCGTAGGCGGACTTGAGCGAGTCCACCTGCTCGATGGCGCCGTCGGTGTCCACCACCAGGGCGACCACGGGCGACAGTCCGACCGCCTCGGTGGAGCTGGGCCTCCCCAGGAGCAGCCCGATGATCTCGGTGAACAGCCGTATCCGGGGCCCGGGCGCCGGCCCGTCCCACCACAGGTCGAACACCGCGCAGAGCCAGTCGCCGTACGGTGTGGGGCCCGCGGGCCGGGCCGGAAGGGCCGGCGGGCTGGACCAGTTGGCGTGCGGCAGCAGGTAGTCGAGCATCGGCGGGGACAGGGCGCAAAGGCTCCGGTGGACCTGCCCGGGGTCGGTGGCGGGGTCGACGGTGCAGAGGATGCCGGCGAACGCGTCGGGCCGGGCGGCCAGCAGTCGGGCCGCGCGGGCGGCCGCGGGCCAGGAGGGCCGGCCCGCGTGGTCGACCCGGCGGTGGTTCAGTCCGGCGGTGCCGCCGTCCAGGCTGAGCCCGACCAGGAACCCCGCGTCGGCCAGGGTGTTCAGGCCGGCGGCGGTGAGGAGGGTCCCGTTGGTCTGGACGCCGAAGCTCACCGCGCAGTACGCGGGCACCGCCGCGCGGATGGCCTGCGCCTGTTCCAGGAGCGGGCCCGGTCCGGTGAGCAGCGGCTCCCCGCCGTGCAGATCGATACGGATGTCGGGGAGGTGGTGGGCGCTGACGTGTTCGGCGATCCGGTGGGCGGTCTGGCGCACGGTGTCCGGCCGTACGGTCAGCGGCCGGCTCTGCCAGCTGCGGTCCGGACCGGTGTAGAGGTAGCAGTACGTGCACGCCAGATTGCACCGGCTGTGCAGCTTGAGCACGAATTGCCGGAAGGGGGCCGTGGTGCCCCGGTCGGTTCTGCGCAGCACGACGCCGCCCCCCTGCCTGGGCCGAGGTTCCCTGGACACCCGTCGACGCCCGCTGCTCCATGTCTGGCTCAGCCCGGAAAAAAGCAATCAATTCCGATCGATAACTGGCCGAATTCTTTAACCTATTGCCCAGAATCAATCGTTGCGGGGAGAGCGCCGCAGACCCACATGGGAAGGGCCGTCGTCGTAATAGGCCACCGCCTCGTCCTCCGTCAGCCAGTTGCGGAGCAGCAGGCCCGCCACTTCCCGGAGCACCGGATGGGACGTCAGCTCGGACAACGCACCCACATCGACCGCCGTGAAATCCGGCAGCGGCTCGACCGACGGCCCGGCCGGGGCGGCCGCAGCCGGTTCGGTGCGGGGGGTGTTCGCCACGCTGCTCTCCTCTGGCCGGCTGGACGGGGGTGTTCCCGGACTCCGGTCCACGGAAACACGTGCGGGCGGCGGCGGCCGGACGGCCGGCCGGGGGTGCCGGGGGCTCAGGCGGGGGGTTCGAGGGCGCGCATACGGGCGCGGGTGCGCTGCGCCTCGGGGCCCGGGTCGGCGGCGGTGCGCTGCCAGTGTTCCCAGCTCTCGCGGTAGGCCTGGAGCGCGGAGCGGGGGCCGGCGGTGACTTCGAGGACCTCGCCCCGGCGGTGGTGGGCGCGGGCGGCCAGCAGGGCGCTGCCGGCCCGGCCGGCGGCCGCGGCGGCGCGGCGGTAGCAGGCGGCGGCGCGGTCGTGGCGCTCGCGGGAGCCGAACCGGCGGTCCAGCAGCAGTTGCACGTCCCCGACCTCGATCCACGCCTCGGCACACACCACGTCCGGCACCCCGGCGCCCCGGGCGGCCAGTTCCAGGATCCAGTCGGCCTCGTGCAGATCGGCGACCGAGGGCCGGCGCTCGTGGCGCAGCCGCAGCGCCCGGCCGAACAGCAGCCGGTGACTGCCGAGATCGGGGTCCTGCGGCGCGACCCTGGCCAGCGCCTCGCGCAGGACGTGCACCGCCTCGTCGGCCAGCCGCCGGCCGGGCTCCTCGGCCGGCTCCTGGCGGGCCCGCAGCAGCAGCGCGGCACCGCGTTCGGCGAGCAGCGAGCTGTGCGCGGGGGTGTCCGGTGCGGTCAGCCGGAGCGCGGCGGCGAGCGCGTCGATCGCCGCGTCCAGGGCCGCGAGCGCGCCGGTACGGGTATGAACGGCGCGCTGGGCCGCGGCGATCCGGCGCAGGCTGTCGGCCTCCAGCACCGGGTCGCCGAGGGACCGCGCGAGCGCCCGGGCCCGCTCCAGGGTGGAGAGCACGGACGGCGGCCCCGCGCCGTCGCCCAGCCGGCGGGCCGCCGCGAGGTCCAGCAGCGTCTCGCACACCAGACGGTCGGCGTCGCCGCCGCGGCGGCGCAGCAGGACGGTGGCGGTGTCGAGGTCGTCGGCGGCGCGCACCGCGAGCGCCTCGGCGGGACGGGCCGCGCCGGGCGCCTCGGGCCGGCCGGCGGCGGCCCGGCGGGCCTGGTCGAGCAGCACCCCGCCGCGGGCGGCGTAGACCTCGCCGGGGACCTGCTCCCCGCTGGGCCAGCGGTCGAGGAGGGTGGTGAGGGAGCGCTCCGCCTCGTCGAGCGGATCCGGGGGGAGCGGTGATGCCGGGGTCCCGTCCGGACCGGTGCGGCCGGCCGCCGGCGGGGTCGCGGCGGGCTCCGGGACGGCCGTCTCCGGCAGGGCGGCCAGGCGGCGCAGGACCTCGGTGCGCAGGACCTCGGTGCGCAGCACCATGCTCTCCAGGACCCGGGGGTCGAGCAGGCTCATCAGCCCGCAGGCGGCGTCCAGTCGGCGGGCGGCCTCGGCGAGCGCGGTGCGCTCCCCGGCCGGGTCACCGGCGGCGCGGCGCTCCCGGGCGCGGGCGTGGGCGACCCGGCCGAGCACGATCAGCACCCGGGTCCGCTCGGCCGCGCCGGCGTCGTCGCCCCCGATGCCGTCCCGGGAGCCGTCACCTTCCGCGGTGTCCGCGGGGGACGCCGCCCCCAGGGCGCGTTCCGCCGCGCGCACCGCCCGCTCCGCCTCCTCCAGGGCGTCCGGCTGCCGCCATTCCGCCCAGGCGTGCAGCAGCGCCCGGGCGAGGTCCGTGCCGGCCGGCGGGAGGCGTTCCGCGGCGGCCCGCAGCAGCCGGACCGCCGCGATCAGATCGCGGACGGCGCGGTCCTGTTCGTAGCGCTCCAGGAGGGCGGCGCCGTCCGCCGCCGGTCCGTCGGAGGCGTACGGCCGCCGGTCGGGCGGGCGCAGCGCCGGTTCGAAGCGGCGCAGGACGCGTTCGGAGACCCGGGCGAACGGTTCGGGCACCGCCCGCTGTCCGGTCTCCGGCTCCCGGCCGCTGCCGGACAGCATGGCCACGGCGACCGCGGGAAAATTGCGCGCGCTGCGGCCGAAGGTGCGCTCGATGTAGAGCGAGCAGTGCTTGAGCACCAGCGCGGCCTCGCCCGCGCTGAGCCGGGCGAGCAGTGCGTCCCGTACGCCGGGCACGAAGTCGTACCAGGGGCCGGTCGCCGCGAGCCGCTCCTCCGGGGGGCCGCCGCCCGGGATGCGCTCCCCCGGCGGGAACTCCTCCGGCGGCACCTGCACGACCAGCCCGCTCAGCAGCACCTCGGCCAGCTCGGCCGGCCCGGTCTGGGGCAGCATCGCGCGCTGGACGAGCTGGATGACGGGCAGCGCGAGCGGCACGGCGGAGAGGTGCACCGCGAGCAGCCGGGCGGCCGGCGACGCCTGCTGGTCGAACTCCCGGACCATCCGGGAGGGTTCGCCGCTCCCGGGCGCGGGCGGCGGGCCGGAGCGCGGTTCGGCGCCGTGGTCGGCGCGGACGACGGAGGCCGCGCCGCGCAGCGAGAGACCGGCGTCCGCGGCGGCCAGCCGGGCCCAGGAGCCCAGCGCGGACGGGGTGGCGGCGAGCACCGGGACGGCCCGCTCGCGCGGCGGCTCGGTCTCCGTGCCCGGTGGCGGGGCGGGCCGGCGACGACGCCGGGCGGGCCGGAAGTCGAGGGCCTGGTACGGGCCCTGGCGCCGGACCAGGGTGCCGGCGACGGCGGGCAGCAGCGTCCGTCCCCACATCCGCTGCGGCAGCGGCTGGACGACGGCGAGCGGGGCGTCGGCCGCCCAGCGGTACAGCAGCCGCTGCATCCGGCCGTCGCGCCAGAGGGGGCCGGCGCAGTCGCTGACGACGAGGGTGAGGTGGTGGCCCGTCGGGTCGTGCAGCTGGTCGGCGGGGCGCAGCGGACGGCCGGGGCCGGGGGTCGCGGCGACGCCGACGTCCGCGCCGTGCGGATGGAGGTAGTGGACCGTGACGTCCCGGAAGGCGCCCACCCGCTCGCAGACCTGGCGCAGGTCGTGCAGCATCTGCTCCCATACGGCCATCGAGGACGAGCCGTCCATCAGCAGCCGGAGCCCGGCCGTGCGGCGGTGCACCCCGCGCAGCACCGGGATGACCATCTCGGCGTGCGCGGAGAGTTCGGCGGTGGCCCGCTCGTCCAGCTTGCGGCGGACCGGGGCGGCCGGCGGGCGGTACCGCTGGACCGGCCGCAGGGCACGCTGCAGCGGCAGGAGTCCGGGGAACGCGGAGGCGATCGGGACCGCGACCTCGCCGAGGCGGTGGTGGTCCGGGTCGGCGCTGTGCTCGTGCCGGGCGGGCAGCAGCTCCGCGACGCGGCGCCGGGCGGCCTCCCGGAGGGCGGCGGCGGACGCGGCCCCGTCGGCGGCCGGGTCCGGGGAGCCGTCGCCGTCGGACGACGCTCCCGTCCCGCCCGTCAGACCCGGTAACGCGGGAGGACCCACCCGGAAAGTGGCCGGATCCGCACGGTCGGGACGGCCGTCGGCACCGGCCTCTCCGGCCCCGTCAGCACCGTCGGCCCGACCCGTCCCGCCGCCCCCGTCCGTCCCGTCGGCACGGGACGGATCCGGGGTGATCCACTGGGCGAGCCAGAGGGCGTCGGCCATCCCGCGGGCATCGGGCGGCAGCCCCGCCGCGGTCAGCCGGGCGACGAGCTCGTCGAGGGGACCTGGACCGGGCTCCCCGAGGGGCACCGCACTCACCTCGTCCGATCGAGCGGCCGCATCAACTCCGCCGTCAGCCGCCGCCGGGTCTCCTCCTCGTCCTGGTCCGTCCAGCCGGCCTTCTGGGTGAGGTGGATGGCGTTGAAGAGCTGGTCGACGGCGCGCACGTCACCGGGCTCGCGGTCCAGGAAGCGGTCGATCACGGATGCGTAGCGCTCGGCCGCGCCCTCGCCGAAGTGGGCCCGCACCATGGCGGCCAGCCGCTCCTTGTCGGGCGCCGGGATGTGGAGGTGGATGCAGCGGCGCAGCAGGGGCGCCGGGAAGTCGCGCTCCCCGTTGCTGGTGAGGACGATGAAGGGGAAGGCGTGGCAGCGCACCCGGCCGCCGCGGACCGTCACCCGCGCGCCGTCGTCGGTGAGCACCTCCACCTCGGGCGCGGATCCGGCCAGCCGCTCCAGCTCCGGAATCCGGAACTCCCCTTCCTCCAGGACGTTGAGGAGGTCGTTGGGCAGGTCGATGTCGCTCTTGTCGAGCTCGTCGACGAGCAGCACCCGGGGCCGGGCGGCCGGCAACAGGGCCGTGCCCAGCGGGCCGAGGCGGATGTAGCGGCCGATCCCGCCGCCCGGTTCGCCGGTGCCGTCCTCGCCGGCCCCTCCGGCGGCGCCGTCCGCGGCGGGCGACGGGGCGGCGCGGGCGATCTGGAGGTCCTGGAGCCGGCCGATGGCGTCGTAGTCGTACAGGCCGTCGCGGAGCGTGCTGCGGCTGACCACCGGCCAGCTGAGCACCCGGCCGAGGCCGAGTTCGTACGCGACCGAATGCGCGAGGGTGCTCTTGCCGCTGCCCGGGGCGCCGGTCACCAGCAGCGGCCGGCGCAGGTAGAGCGCGGCGTTGACCAGCTCGCGCTCGGTCTCGCCGGGGCGGTGGTGGCTGGCCTCGCGGTACTGCACGCCGAGCCTGCGCTCGGAGGCGGGGTCGAGCGCGGCCGGCGGCGCCACGAGGGGGCCGCCGTCGAAATCACGCCAAGGGGGTGGCGGCGGAAGGTGCTCAATTCCGTCGTGCGGTGCTCCCGCGCCACGGTAGATGAGCCAGTCGCTCACGTCGGAACTCCTCGTCGCCGGACCGGGTCGGTACCTTCGGTCACGTCATCACGCCACCACGCGGCGCGCCTCACGTCGTCCCGCTCACATCGTCACGCGCACGCACCCCGGCCACGCCGAACTGCCGCCCGCTGTCGCGTCGTTGCGCCACATCGTCCACGAACAAGTCTTCCACGAAGCTATGACAGTACCCATCCCTACGGAAGCGCACGGGGCGGTTTCCGGTCTCGCGGGTCGCGGGCGGGGCGCTGCGGGCCGGGCGGGGGCACGGAACCGGGGCACGGCATCGGCCACCCGGCGCACGCGGTCGTGCGCTCCCCCGCTCACCCCGGGGACACCTGGGGCCGGTCCGGGAAGAGCGGGGGCAGCGGGTCCTCCGGGTCGTCGTAGAGGAGGATCAGGTCCCGGGCCCAGTGACTGCCCTCCTCTGCCGCCTCGGCGGCCTTGGCGCGCAGCTGCCGGACGAGCTCGGGGAGCCGGACCAGACCGCCCGAGCCCTGGAGCAACTCCCGTACGCCGCGGTGGAATTCCTCGCAGCCGGCGTCGCACTCCCGCTCCTCGCCGTGGCCGCGGGCCGGCCACAGCCCGGCCGGGAAGCCGGTGTCCAGGGCCACCCCGACCGCGTCCCGGCCGAACCCGTCGGCGACCGTCCGGCACAGCGCGGGCAGCGCCCCGTCCTCCGCCGTCTCCAGCAGCCGCCAGATCGTTTCGGCGGAGCCGCCGGGGCGCGCGCCGGCACCCGTGGGCGGAATCCGCAACGCCGTCAGCGCCGAGGCGGCGGTCATGCCCTGCCAGCGGCGCAGCCAGGCCGGATCGACCTCCTCGCGCCGGCCCTGGTCCCGCAGGACCACGGCACGGCCGGGACCCACCGGCCGCCGCCGGGCGGTGCGCCGGGTCGACGCGGCGACCTCCCACCTGCCGGCGGCGGTGTGCCAGCGCCCTTCGGGGACGGCGACCTCCAGGCGCACCCGGGCGCCCGGCCCGGCGTCCCCGTCGGCCCGCAGCAGCCGGCCGCCGAGCCCGCGCAGCACCTGCTCGCGCGCCTCCTCGAACGGCACCCCGCCGGCCGACTCCTGGACGTCCACCCGCAGCCACTGCCCCCGGCCGTAGCCCTCACTGACCGACCAGTTGTAGAGCTCATGGCCGTTCTCGTCGTAGAAGAGCGGCTCGAACTCGACGAGGACGGAGCGCGGGCGGCGGCGCACCGGGCCGATCCGGCGGCGGTCCTGCGGCTGCAGGACGACCGCCTTGGCCTGGACGAACTCCGCGAGCCTGGCGGTCCCTTCGCGGACCGCGGCGGCCTCCTCGCCCGGTACGTCCCGCACCTCGTCGGCGGTCCGCTGGGCCACGATCCGCAGGTAGTGCACGAAGGCGCGGAGCTCCGTGTACGGGTCGCTGCCCTGATAGAGCGCGCCGTGCCCGTCCCGCCAGGTGCGCAGCGACCAGGCGCCGGGCCGTTCACCGCGCTCCAGCGCCTCGTCGACCGCCGCCTCGACGAGCAGCGGGTCGCGCGGTGCGGGCAACCGGGCGAGCAGGTCCAGGGCCTGCAGCCGCTCCTGGACGCCCCAGAGGCGGCCGCGGCCCGCCATGACGGCGTGCTGGGCGTCGAACCAGGTGGGCCCGCCGGCCCGGGCGAGGTCCTGCCCGGTCCAGTGCCAGCGGTCGTGCAGCCCCATCAGCGCGTGGTACGGCTCGGGCCCGAGCCCTTCGGCGCCGGCCACCAGATGCTCCGGGCCCAGCCCGCGCAGCGCGGTGACCGGCACCGCGAGGCCGACGTGGTCCTGCTGGTGGCGGCCCTTGACGATGCCGACGACCTCGCCGCGGTCACAGTCGATCAGCGGCCCGCCGGACGCCCCGGGGCTGACCCGGACATCGCTGCCGAACTGGAGCCCCCGGGCGTCCCGGGCGCCGAAGCGGACGGCGATGAACGGGTCCACGGCGGCGGACGGGCCCGGCGCCCCGGCCGGCCCGCGCACCGCCGACTCACGTAGTACGCGTTTCCCGGCGGCGGGCCGCTCGTCCCCGTCCGGCCGGTCGTGGCCCCCGGGCACGTCCGGAACGTCCGCCCCGCCCGACCGGTCGTGGCCGCGGAAGATGTAGGCGTCCTCCAGGAGCGTCGCCGGCTGGTCGCTCAGCCAGGCGCACGGATGGTCGGCCCCCGGGTCGAGCAGCCGCACCAGGGCGAGATCGGCGCGGGCCGCGCCGGGGCCGGCCTCCGGGGCGGGCCGGCTCAGGTCGTACACCAGGCGCGCGGGCTCCACCCGGCCGCCGAACGCGACCCCGAAGACCCCGTCCGGACCGGTCTCGCGGCGCCGTCCGTCGCTCGCCGCGAGGACGTGTGCGCAGGTCAGCACCCATCCGGGGGCGATCAGCACCCCACTGCCCCACAGCCGGACGTCGGCTGCGCCCGGCGCCGCGCGCAGGGCGACGGTGGTGCGGCCGGCGTGCTCCAGGAGCTGGGCGTACCGGGCGCGGTCACCGGTGCGTTGCTCGGCGGTCGCCATCAGCGGCCCGCGTCATCGGGCTCCCGGCGGCCGGCCGGAGGCTCCGCCGGCGGTGCGCCCGCCGGCGCGCCCCCGTCGTGGTCCTGCCGGTCGCGGCCGTCCTGGCGGTCCTGCCGCCAGGTGAGGGTGACGGAGAGGTTGGTCTTGGCCTCCCCGTCGGCGAGCAGGGCGATCGCCTTGCCCGGTTTCGCGGACAGTTCCACGCCGAAGGTCACGCTGGTCTCGTGCGGCGCGACCCGTGCGGTGGCCTGGCGGACGCTGGCGGCGACCCCGCCGATCACCTCGCGGAGCCCCTCGACCCGGGCGCCCAGCGCGTCCCAGGCGCCGACGTCCTCGAAGTCCCCGTCCTCGTCCCCGTGCAGGGCGTCCGTCCCGTCGAGCCCGGGGGCGTCCAGCCGGGAGACCCGGGCCCAGACCTCCGTCCCGTCGGGCAGTTCGATGCGCTGTGCGCGATCTTGCATCACGGCCTCCGCTCCCCCTGGACGGCAATTCCCCGATTGCCGCAGGACCGCTGACAGGTGATCAGGCTAGCCCCCGGGCGGCTGGGGCGCGAGAGGTCCGTGGGCCTGCCTATCCTGGCCGGGAATGACCCATGACCCCTGGTGGAGAGCGCGTGTATTTCACTGACCGTGGCATCGAGGAGCTGGAGAACCGGCGCGGCGAGGAGGAGGTCACCCTCGCGTGGGTGGCCGATCAGCTGCGCACGTTCGTCGACCTGAACCCGGACTTCGAGGTTCCGGTGGAGCGGCTGGCCACCTGGCTGGCGCGGCTGGACGACGAGGACGACGAGTAGCGGACGAGCGGGAGGAGCGGCGAGGAGCAGCGGGGCGGGGGCGCCGTACGGCACGGGCCCGACCGTCAGGACCGTACGGCGCGAGGACGCCGTGGGGACGGCGGCCAGGGTTCGATGACCAGGGACGAAGACCAGGGATGACGTAGGGGGCGAATAGGGGACGGGTCAGGGTCGGGGCCGCTTGACTTCCCGAAGCCGCGATATATCGTGTCTGTTGAGGACGCGATATGTTGCGTTGCACGGCTATCCAGGGGAGGCCAGGAATGTCAGCCCGGACCGCGTGGTCGCAGAACCCGATCGAGGTGACCGCCCCGCGCACGCTGGAGATCCCGGACTCCGTCCGCGGGCTCAACGTCCGCCTGGTGGGCGGCACGGTCAACGTCGTCGGCACCTCCGACGGCAGCCCCCCGCGCCTGGAGATCAGCGAACTGCACGGCCCGCCCCTGTCCGTCTCCTTCGACAACGGCACCCTCTCCGTCGCGTACGAGGACCTGCCCTGGAAGGGGTTCATGAAGTTCCTCGACCGCAAGGGGTGGCAGCGCAGCGCGGTGGTCTCGGTGGCGGTGCCGGCCGGCACCCGGGTCGAGGTCGGGGTGATCGGCGCCAGCGCGGTGGTCTCCGGGATCTCGGGGCGCACGGACGTCCGCGGCATCTCCGGCGGCATCACGCTGGTCGGCCTGACCGGCGGGGTGCGGGCCGACACGGTCTCCGGCGACGTCGAGGTGCAGTCGCTCCAGGGGGACCTGCGGTTCAACTCCGTCTCGGGCGATCTGACGGTGATCGACGGCGCGGGCGAGGCGGTGCGCGCGGACTCCGTCAGCGGCGACATGGTCCTGGACCTCGACCCCGGCAAGGGCGCCGACATCACCCTCACCACGGTCTCCGGCGAGGTCGCCATCCGGCTGCCCGACCCGGCCGACGCCAGGGTCGATGCCAACACCACGACCGGCACGGTCTCCAACGCCTTCGACGACCTCCGGGTCAGCGGCCAGTGGGGCGCAAAGAGGATCACCGGCTCGCTGGGCGCAGGCACCGGCCGCCTCAAGGTCACCACGATCTCCGGCGGACTGGCCCTGCTGCGCCGCCCCGCCTACGAGGACTCCCCCGCCGACCCGCCCGCCGAGAAGAAGGTGCTCTGAGCATGCCCCCCGTCTTCGCCCATGGCCGCCTGCGCCTGTATCTCCTCAAGCTGCTGGACGAGGCCCCGCGGCACGGCTACGAGATCATCCGCCTCCTGGAGGAGCGCTTCCAGGGCCTCTACGCCCCCTCCGCCGGCACGGTCTACCCGCGGCTGGCCAAGCTGGAGGCCGAGGGCCTGGTGACGCACGCGACCGAGGGCGGCCGCAAGGTCTATTCGATCACCGACGCCGGACGGGCCGAACTCGCCGACCGCGGCGGCGAGCTGGCCGATCTGGAAATGGAGATAAGGGAGTCGGTCGCCGCGCTGGCCTCCGACATCCGCGAGGACGTGAACGGCTCGGCGCGCGACCTGCGCCGCGAGATGCGCGAGGCCGCCCAGCAGGCCCGCGCGGGCGCGTCCGCGGGGGGCGGGCGCGGCGGCGCGAAGAACGGCGCCCCGGGGGGCGCCGGACGGCCGTTCCCCGAGGCCGCGGACTACTTCGACGGCGCGTTCGGCGACAAGGAGGCCTGGCGGCAGGCGAAGGAGGAGTTCCGGCGCGCCAAGGAGGAGTGGAAGGAACAGGCCCGGCGGGCCAAGGAGGAGAGCAAGCGGGCCCGGCAGGACGCCCAGCGCGCCCGTAAGCAGGCCCGGGAGGCGCAGGTCTTCGCGCGCGAGGAGATCCAGCGGGTCATCAAGCGCGTCCAGGACCAGGCCCAGGGCGCGGTGCGGACGGGCGACTGGTCGGGCGCGGTCCGGGAGGCGCTCTCCGAGGTGTCCCGCGAGGTCGGCCGGTTCACCGGCGAACGGCCCGCGGCGGACCGCCCCGCCGGACCGACCGCCCCCGCCGACGGCGCCGAGGTGACGGTCGAACGGATCGACCTCGCCAAGGAGGACACCGGGCACCCCCAGGAGCCCGCCCCGTCCGCGGCGCCCCCCGCCCCCGAGTGGGCGAAGGAGCCGGTCAGCGGTGACCCGGCCCGCGACTTCGACCGGCTGCTGGACCGCTTCCGCGACGACCTGCGGGACGCCGCCCGCGATCACGGCGTCACGCCCGAGCAGTTCAGCGAGTCGCGCCGCCGCCTGTCGGCCGCCGCCGCCCACATCGGCGCCCTGCTCCGGCACCCGGACCGGCACCCGCCCACCACGGACCCGGAGCGGTAGCCCGCCGACGCCCACCCGAGGCCCACGGCGGCGGCGCGCCCAGGTGTGCCGGAACACCGACCCCGGGAGCCCGCCGCCACCCACTTCCCACCCGCGGCCGAAAGCGACCCCCGCCGCACACCGCCCCCCACCGAACCCACCAGGCCCGCAGCGCGTCCTCAACTCACCGACAACTACAGAGAGTTGCCTTCTGCGCGCTGGATTCACGCGCCGTAATCGGGGAAGTCACTATTTCGCACGGCTTTTCGTCCGGCGCGGGGGTTCCGACGGACCCCCTCCCCACGCCGCCGGCCGGCGGCCGCGCCCCGGCCCCTCCGGACCGGCCCGGTCAACTCCCTGTCTGCGCGCACCCGTAGCCCATGAGGTAACGCGATGTCGGAATACCTTTCGGTCGCCCGCCGGATGTGGCATCTGCTGGAGCCACTGCACGCCATGCTGTACGTCGCGCCCGAGGCCCGTCAGGTCGCGGCGGACCTCGGATACGACGTCGCCTCCCGCTGGCCCAGCTACTTCGCCTGGCGGACGGCCCCCCTCGGCGCCGCCGGGCCCGAGCTGGTGACCGCCACGTACTACACCTTCAGCCCGCGCCTGGTCGCCCGGCACGTCCCGCAGATCTGGACGGTCGCGGAACCGGCCAAGGTGCTGGACGCCCGGCTGCTGGCCATGGACCGCGCACTGACCGCCCTCATCGACGGCCGGCTGGACACCGCGCAGCTCGCGGAGGCGGCCCGGCTCGCGCGCCAGGCCGCCGAGAACGCCGGTCCGGCCGGCCGCCCGCTGGCCGCCGCCAACCGCGACCTGCCCTGGCCGGAGGCCCCCCATCTGGCCCTCTGGCAGGCCGCCACCGTCATCCGGGAGCACCGCGGCGACGGCCATGTGGCGGCGCTGCTGACGTGCGGGCTGGACCCGTGCGAGGCCCTGGTGTCGGTCACGGCGATCGGGGCCGCGACCGACACCGAGTTCGCCGGGCGCGGCTGGAGCGCACGGGAATGGAGCGACGCCCGCCATCGCCTCGCCGCGCGCGGCTGGATCGCCCCGGACGGCACCGCGACGGATCGCGGCCGCGAGGAGCACCGGGCGATCGAGCGCCTGACGGACCGCCTGGCGGCCGGCCCCTGGCGCGCCCTGGGCCACTCCCGCGCCGACCGCTTGGCCCAGCTGCTGCGCGGTGCGTTTTCCTCGCCCCCGTAGCCGTCTTGCGGTGCCTCCCACGTACTTGGCTGTCCCGCCGCGGGTCGTCTCGCCGTTGCGCCTGCGGCGGGCTGGGTGGGTGTCGGGTGCGGTGACGGACCTCCGGGGCCGGTTGTGTGGACTGCTGACGCTTTACGTCCACACAACCGGCCCCTCCGGCCCGCCCCCTCCCGTGAGAGGGAAAGAAAACGATGGTGGGGGTGCACGTGACGTCCACGTGCGCGCGGCCAACAGACCAGGCCCGCCCCCAACCAGCTAAGAAACTCCCACTCACGGGAGGGGCTGGACCGGAGGACGAAGTCTGGAGGGCCGGCACCGCACCCAAAACACAAACGCCCGCCGCCAGGCGCAACGGCGAGACGAACCGCGACGCCGCAGACAGGTACGTGCGGGGCGCCGCAAAGCGCGCAACGGCGAGACGACCCGCGGCGCCGCAGACAGGTACGTGGGCGAAAAATCAGACCGTGAGGACGATCTTGCCGAAGAGGTCGCCCTCCGCCATCTTCGCGAAGCCCTCGCGGGCGCGATCGAGCGGCAGGGTCGAGTCGATCACCGGGCGGATGCCCTTCGCGGCGCAGAAGCTGAGCAGGCCGGCCAGTTCCTCCTTGCTGCCCATCGTCGAGCCGACAACCTTCAGCTCCAGGAAGAAGATCCGGTTGAGCTCCCCGCTCTTGGGGGTGAAACCACTGGTCGCGCCGGAGATGACGAGCGTCCCGCCGGGGCGCAGCGACTTGACGGAGTGGGACCAGGTGGCGGCGCCGACGGTCTCGATCACCGCGTCCACCCGCTGCGGCAGCCGCTCCCCGCTGGCGAACACCGCCTCGGCGCCGAGCTCCAGGGCGCGCTTGCGCTTGGCCTCGTCCCGGCTGGTGGCGAAGACCCGCAGTCCGGCCGCGGCGCCCAGCACGATCGCGGCGGTCGCCACACCGCCGCCCGCGCCCTGCACCAGCACGCTGTCCCCGGGCCGTACGCCCCCGTTGGTGAACAGCATCCGGTACGCGGTCAGCCAGGCGGTCGGCAGACAGGCGGCCTCCTCGAAGGAGAGCTCCTTCGGCTTGGGCAGCACGTTCCAGGTGGGGACGGTGACCTGCTCGGCGAAGGTGCCCTGGTAGCGCTCGGTGAGGATGGAGGGCTTCTCCTTGGGGCCGACGCCGTGACCGGTCTGGCCGATGACGGAGTGCAGGACGACCTCGTTGCCGTCCGCGTCGATCCCGGCGGCGTCGCAGCCGAGGGTCATCGGCAGCGCATCCTCGGTGATGCCCACCCCGCGCAGCGTCCACAGGTCGTGGTGGTTGAGGGAGGCGGCCTTGACGTTGACGGTCGTCCAGCCGGGGCGTACGTCGGGGGCCGGGCGGTCCCCCAACTCGAGGCCGTTCAGCGGCTGGTCACGGTCGATGCGGGCGGCATAGGCAGCAAACATGATCCCAACGTAGGCCGCGGGCGGGCCCCGCGGTACCGCGCACGGGTGTGACACGCACCGCGCCACCCGGCCGCAAACCGGCACAACGGCCGCGCACCTCATCAGGACGCACACCGCGACGGGCCGGGCCCGCACCCTGAGGGAGGTGCGGGCCCGGCCCGTCGCATGGGGGCGGGAAGGACCGCCCGGGGTTCAGCGGCGCGCCACGCCCTCGGCGCGGGCGGCGGCCGCCACGGCGGCGGTGACGGCCGGGGCGACCCGCTCGTCGAACGGCGAGGGGATGACCCGGTCGGCGCTCAGCTCGTCGGCGACGACGGCGGCCAGCGCCTCGGCGGCGGCGAGCTTCATGCCCTCCGTGATCCGCGACGCGCGCACCTGCATGGCGCCGGCGAAGATGCCGGGGAAGGCGAGCACGTTGTTGATCTGGTTGGGGAAGTCGCTGCGGCCGGTGGCCACCACGGCCGCGTACTTGTGCGCGACGTCGGGGTGGATCTCCGGGGTGGGGTTGGCCATCGCGAAGATCAGCGAGTTCTTCGCCATCTTCGCCACCGCCTCCTCCGCCACCGTGCCGCCGGAGACGCCGATGAAGACGTCGGCGCCGTCCAGCGCCTGCTCCAGCGACCCGGTCAGCTTGGCCTTGTTGGTGAAGCCGGCCAGCTCGCGCTTGACGTCGGTGAGGTCCTCGCGGTCCACGGAGACCACGCCCTTGCGGTCGCAGACCGCGACGTCGCCGATGCCCGCCTCGATGAGGATCTTGGCGATGGCGACCCCGGCCGCGCCGGCGCCGGAGATGACCGCGCGCAGCTGCCCCAGCGAGCGGTCGGTGAGCTTCGCGGCGTTACGCAGCGCGGCGAGCGTGACGACGGCCGTGCCGTGCTGGTCGTCGTGGAAGACCGGGATGTCCAGGGCTTCCTGGAGCCGGCGCTCGATCTCGAAGCACCGCGGTGCCGAGATGTCCTCCAGGTTGACGCCGCCGAAGGACGGTGCCAGCCGGACGACGGTCTCGACGATCTCGTCGGTGTCGGTGGTGCCGAGCGCGATCGGCACCGCGTCCACACCGCCGAACTGCTTGAACAGGATGGCCTTGCCCTCCATCACGGGGAGGGAGGCCTCCGGGCCGATGTCACCCAGGCCCAGCACCGCGGTGCCGTCCGTGACGACCGCGACGACCTGGGACTTCCACGTGTAGTCGTGCACGAGCTCGGGCTGCTCGGCGATGGCGCTGCACACCTTGGCGACGCCCGGCGTGTACGCGAGGGACAGGTCGTCCCTGTCGCGCACCGGGACGGTTGCCTGAATGGCCATCTTGCCGCCGCGATGCAGCGCGAAGGCCGGATCGAAGGTGCCGTCGGGCGCCGTGCCCGTGCCTTCGTCCGCGCCGGTATTGCCGTCGCTGGCGGGATTGACGATCTCCGCTGCCACTTGTCTTACCCCTTTTATTCGTAAATCTGCTGAGGGTGACCACTCCCTGGTTAAGGGGTGGGCGGGCACCGCGTCCGCGCCCTGCGTGACGGTTGGCCGCCGCGCGGGGGGAGGTACGGACGCCGGGCGCGCCGCACACGCGCCCTGAGCCCCGGATGAGGGGTGTAACGCACCTTTCTACCCGACGGGCGCAGGCCCCGACGAGTCAGATTCATTACCCTCGGGTTCAGAGGCCCGACAATAACGGCGAAATGGACGAAAAAGGCAGAAGAGCCGTGAGCCTGCTGTCCGGATTCCGAGACGCCTGGAGCGAACCTAACGCCCCTCGCTTCCCACTGGGCGCTGGTTTCACATCTGCCACAGGGCCGTCACCTCCACTTCCCCGTCCGTTATCCGATTTTGACCTGTACGACAGTCCGAATACCGGAGTCCGGATGGCAAGATTCCGTCACCAACCGAGGTCGCGACGCTCGAAGGGGTGTGCACGGCCCCTTCGTCACGTCTTTGTCACGTCGGCTTCTCCACCCGCAGGAGGATCAGCATGACCGCAAGCACCACGCGCCGCCCGGCCGCCGGCAGGCACCGTAAAGCCGTGGCCGCCGCGGCCGCGGTCGTCGCCTCGCTGATGGTGCTCAGCGCCTGCGGCGACCAGACCGACGCCGCGATCGCCCGGCGTGAGGCGCAGAAGAGCCGGAACGTTCATGCGCCGCTGTTCAAGCTGCTGCCCAAGGACGTGCAGGACAAGGGCTTCCTCCAGGTCGGGTCGGACATCACCTACAAGCCGGTGGAATTCCGCTCGAACGGCCTGGTCAAGGGCATCGACCCGGACCTCGCGGCGGCGATGAGCAAGGAGCTGGGCATCAAGCTCAACTTCAACAACGCCACCTTCGACACCCTCATGGGCGGCCTGAAGTCCAAGCGCTACGACATCGCGATGTCGGCGATGACGGACACCAAGGAGCGCCAGGAGGGCATCGACAGCAACACCGGCAAGAAGATCGGCCAGGGCGTCGACTTCATCGACTACCTCAACGTCGGCGTCTCGCTGTACACCCAGAAGGGCAAGACCAACGGCGTCGACGGCTGGGAAACGCTGTGCGGCAAGAAGATCGCGGTACAGCGCGGCACGGTCTCGCACGACCTGGCCAAGGACAAGTCGAAGGCCTGCCAGAAGAACGGCGAGGAGCCGATCTCCATCGAGGCGTTCGACAACGACTCCGAGGCGCAGACCCGGCTGCGTACCGCCGGTGTGGACGCCGTCTCCAGCGACTACCCGGTCGCGGCGTACGCGGTGAAGGTCTCCGGGCACGGCAAGGACTTCCAGATGGTCGGCGGTGCGCCCCTCAAGGCGGCTCCGTACGGCATCGCCGTCCCCAAGGGCCAGGAGAAGCTCCGCGACGCCCTCAAGGCGGCCGTGGAACTCGCGATCAAGAATCGCTCGTACGCCAAGGTCCTGGACAAGTGGGACGTCAAGGACGCGGCGGTCAAGGAAGTGAAGCTCAACGGCGGCAGCTGAGCCGCCGGCAGCCGTCCCGTCCCCTCCGGCCCTCCCGCCGAATGCTGAAAGGCAACCTCCGTGTCAGTTGACGTCGACAAGCCGGCCCAGCCGCCGGCGGACGCCCCGCCCCCGCCCGAGTCCATCAAGGCCATCCCGGTCCGCCACTACGGGCGCTGGGTCGCGGCGCTCGTCGTCATCGGGCTGGTCGCGCTGCTGTTCCGGGCCTTCGCCTCCGGGAACGTCAACTGGGGCGCCATCCCCCAGTACATGTTCAACGGGGACATCCTCAAGGGCCTGCGCAACACCCTGCTGATCACCGTCCTGTCGATGATCATCGGCATCGTGCTCGGCGTGATCCTGGCCGTGATGCGCCAGTCCAAGAACCCGGTGACGTCGACCGTCGCGTGGTTCTACGTCTGGTTCTTCCGCGGCACCCCGGTGTACGTCCAGCTGTTCCTCTGGTTCAACCTGGGCCTGGTCTTCCAGTACATCGACATCATGCCGATCTACAAGGACGAGTGGTCGGACTTCATGACCCCGTTCCTGTGCGCCCTGCTCGGCCTCGGCCTCAACGAGGCCGCGTACATGGCCGAGATCTGCCGGGCCGGCCTGAACGCCGTCGACGAGGGCCAGACCGAGGCGGCGCACGCGCTGGGCATGAGCCACGGCAAGACGCTGCGCCGGATCATCGTGCCGCAGGCGATGCGGGTGATCGTGCCGCCGACCGGCAACGAGGTCATCAACATGCTGAAGACCTCCTCGCTGGTCATCGCCGTGCAGTACTACGACCTCCTGCAGGCCGCGCAGAACGTCGGCCGGGACTCCGGTGTCGTGGTCGAGATGCTGATCCTCGCCGCGACCTGGTACCTGATCGCCACCACGGTGCTGAGCATCGGCCAGTACTACCTGGAGCGCTACTACGCGCGGGGCTCCAGCCGCCAGCTCCCGCCCACTCCGCTCCAGCGCGCCAAGGCGCGGCTGTCCGGCGGCTTCAACCGCTCCGCCGGAGGTGTCGGATGACCAGCAAGCTGACGACGAAGGCCGCCGGCAGCAGCGGCGGCCCGATGGTCAAGGCCGAGGGCGTCCACAAGTCCTTCGGCGCGGCGCACATCCTCAAGGGCATCGACCTGGAGGTCGCGCCCCAGGAGGTCTTCTGCCTGATCGGCCCGTCCGGTTCCGGCAAGTCGACGTTCCTGCGCTGCATCAACCACCTGGAGAAGATCAACGCCGGCCGGCTGTCCGTCGACGGCGAACTGGTCGGCTACCGCGAGCACAACGGCAAGCTCTACGAGCTGCGCGACCGCGAGGTCGCCGCCCGCCGCCGCGACATCGGCATGGTCTTCCAGCGCTTCAACCTCTTCCCGCACATGACCGCGATCGAGAACGTCATGGAGGCGCCGGTCCAGGTCAAGGGCGAGTCCAAGGCCGCGGCCCGGGAGCGCGCGAGCAAGCTCCTGGACCGGGTCGGGCTGGCCGACAAGGCCGGGAACTACCCCTCGCAGCTCTCCGGCGGCCAGCAGCAGCGGGTGGCGATCGCCCGGGCGCTGGCCATGGAGCCGAAGCTGATGCTCTTCGACGAGCCGACCTCGGCGCTCGACCCGGAGCTGGTGGGTGACGTCCTGGACGTCATGAAGGACCTGGCGGCGGACGGCATGACGATGATCGTCGTCACCCACGAGATGGGCTTCGCCCGCGAGGTCGGCGACTCGCTGGTCTTCATGGACAACGGCGTGGTCGTCGAGTCCGGCCACCCGCGCGAGGTCCTGGGCAACCCGCAGCACGAGCGGACGAAGTCGTTCCTGTCGAAGGTGCTGTAAGGCGTTCCTGCCGGAAGCCCGGTACGACTTGGTGGGCCGCTCCCCGAGGGGCGGCCCACCACCGCTGTCCACGGGCCGCGCTACTTGAGGCCCAGCACCAACCCGTCGGTCGGCGAGGACCACACCGTCCGGGCCTCCGCGAAGCCCGAGTCCCGCAGGGCGGCCGCGTGCCAGGACGCCGAGGGGGTGTCGCCGTCGGCGTGCTCGCCGTAGATCTCGAAGCGCTCGGCGGTCGGCCCGGCCAGCCGCGGGTCGGCGGCGGCCAGCTGCCACCACTCGGCCCAGTCGACCGCGCCGGCGGCCTTGGCCTCGTCCATCCGGCCGTGCCGGAAGGCCCGCTCGGCGGCGTTGATCCGCGGGGTGGACCCCTCCGGCATGCGGTCGGCGTTGAGGAACACCCCGCCGTCCCGCACCAGCGCGCCGAGCTGGCCGTAGAGGGCCCGCAGGTCCTCGGTGTGCAGCCAGTGCAGCGCGGTGGCGGTGAGGACCGCGTCGTAGGAGTCGTGCGGCAGCTTCGCCGTCCAGTCCGGGTCCTTCAGATCGGCCCGTACGAACCTGACCCGGCGCTCGTTCTCGAAGTACCCTTCCGCGATGGCCAGCAGCGCGGGATCCAGGTCGACGCCCACACTCTCGGCGTCCGGGAAACGCTTCAGCAGCCGGTCGGTGATACTGCCCGTACCGCACGCGAGGTCGAGCACCCGGGGCGCGGGGCCCACCAGCGCCTCGACCATGTCGAGCATCACCCGGAACCGCTCCTCGCGGTCGGGGAGGTACCACTCCTGCTGCCGGTCCCAACTCTCCTGCCACGCCTGCCAATCGGCACCGACGACGGTCTCGGTCATTGCTTCCCCTCCAGGCCGTAATACCCTAGTAGTGGGTCTGCCCATTACCGCGCCCACACAACCGCACCCTATCCGCCGCCCGTAAGGACTACAAGTGGAACTGGCCTATTACTCGGACTATGCCGTGCGACTGGTCAACACCGAGGAGCCCGAGCGCGGCAGCGACAGCCTGACCTCGGTCGAGGCCGTGCGCGAGCTCTTCGGGCCGGCCCAGCAGGCGGCCCGGCGGGCGACCGACAGCGACGTCACCCGGCTGCGGACGGTACGCGCCCGGCTGCGCGCGGTCTTCGAGGCGGCCGCCGCCGGCGACGAGGTCCTGGCGGTGGACCTGCTCAACGCGCTGATGATGGAGTTCCCGGTCAGCCCGCAGATTTCCGGCCACGAGTACCGGGACGAGGACGGCCGGCCCAACTGGCACATGCACATCGCCGACCAGGCCGCCAACGCGACGGCCGGCTTCACCGCGACCGCCTGCATGGGACTGGCCTTCCACCTCACCGAACTGGGCGTGGACCGACTGGGCATCTGCGAGGCGGCCCCCTGCCGCCACGTCTACCTGGACACCTCGACCAACCGCTCCCGGCGCTACTGCTCCGACCGCTGCGCCACCCGCGCCAACGTCGCCGCCTACCGCGCCCGCAAGCGCCTGGAGAGCGAGCGCTCGGCACGCACCGGACGGACCGCGGAGGCAGCCCAGGAGAGCAGCGCGGGCACCGACCGCTGAACCCCGCGCGGTGACCGCAGCCGCAGCCAGGCGCGGGCGATGACCAGTTCGTCCGGAACGACCCCGAATTCCCGGCTGTCGTTCTCGACGAACGGATTGTCCCCCTGGACCCACCAGCCGCCGTCCTGCCGCCGCACCGCCCGCTTGACGATCAGCAGGTCCTGCCGGAACGGGTGCCGCAGCACGACCACGTCACCGGGCCGCACCGCCGCGCCGTACTGCACCACCAGCTGGTCACCGGGGTGCAGCGTGGGCACCATTGACGGGTTGTAGACCTCGGCCAGCCCGAACGCACGGAGCAGCCCGGACCGCTCCTGCCCCGGCTCCGCGCCCTCGCCCTGCTCCGGCCCACGCTCGTCCACCCGCTCCGGCATCCCTTACCTCCCGGTCCAGCCCCGGTCCGTCCCTCCCCCAGACTCCGTCCGGGGGCACCCCCATCTCGCTTCGCTCGGGTCCATCCTCCAACAGTCCCGGCCCGACACCGGACTTTTGCCCTAAGACCCCCGGGCCACCCGAGAAAAGCCTTCCCGCACCGAGTAATCTCGCCCCTGAGAAGACGATCACGAGGAAGGACTGCACATGCTCTCCCGCCTGTTCGCGCCCAAGGTCAAGGTCAGCGCCCACTGCGACCTGCCCTGCGGCGTCTACGACCCGGCCCAGGCCCGCATCGAGGCCGAGTCGGTCAAGGCCGTCCAGGAGAAGTACCAGGCCAACGAGGACCCGGACTTCCGCACCCGCGCCGTCCTGATCAAGGAGCAGCGCGCGGAGCTGGCCAAGCACCACGTCTCGGTGCTGTGGAGCGACTACTTCAAGCCCCCGCACTTCGAGAAGTACCCCGAGCTGCACCAGCTCGTGAACGACACCCTCAAGGCCCTCAGCGCGGCCAAGGGTTCCAACGACCCGAAGACGGGCGAGAAGGCGCTGGAGCTCATCGCCGAGATCGACCGGATCTTCTGGGAGACCAAGAAGGCCTGACTCACGGCCCGGCCGGCCGCCCGCTCCGCGCGGCGGAACCCGGCCCGCGTCCCGCGACCGCACCCGTCCCGCCACCACCCGCCCCGCGCGGGGTGGCGGGGGCGGGTGCGGTCTTCTTTGCCCCGAAAGCGTATTCCGGGCGGTGCCGGTCGTGGATGGGGCCGTTCGCCGGGTGGGTAAGGGGTGCGATCCGGCCACCGGGCAGGGGCCGGGCGGGCGCCGCGGGGGCGACGCGACACGGACAGGGGAGGCCGCCCTGCGCTTCATGACACTGCTCAGGACCGACGAGAACGCGATGCCCGCCGGCGGGTCCGGCGGGTGGACGAGCCGGCGGGCGCCGGGGTGTGACGCCCGGGGAGCCCCCTACGTCGCCACCGGCAGCGGCGGGTCGTGCCGGGCGAGCCAGGCACGGTAGGCGTCGCTCGCCCAGGCGATCTCCATGTACGAGGCGGTCAGGTCGGCGAACAGCTCGTCCGGGGTGCCGGCCGGGGTGCCGTCCTGGCGGCAGGCCATGAAGAGCCGGACCGCCAGCGGGTCGCCGTACAGGGGGCGGATGGCCATGCCGTGCCGGGAGCGGGCGGTCGGCTGGCAGGGGGTGACCACCTCGCCGGCCGTGACCAGGTCCACGGCGGTGAGGTAATCGCCGTGCACGACCCGGGGGTTGATTCCGGCCGCCGCCCATATACGGCGCAAACCGGCCCATTCGCCGTCCACCGTCGGGTCGACCATCCACTGGTCCTCGGCGAGGTCGGCGACCCGAACGACGTCCTGTGCGGCCGCCGGATGGCTGTCGGCCAGGGCGATGAACTGCGGCTCGCGGGCGATGAGTTCGTGCGCGACCAGACCGTCCGGGACGCGCAGCGGGGCGCCCTCGACCTCGTGCACGAACGCGGCGTCGAGCTGGCCCGTGACGACCATGTGCAGCAAGGCGTTGGCGGACACATCGGTACGTATGGTCGTGTCCGTTTCGGGCAGCCGGACCCGTAGCCGGCGCAGCCAGCCGGCGACCGCAGGGCTGTTGGTGCTGCCGATGTGCAGCCGGGCGCCCTGTGCACGGTGCGAGACCGACGCGACCTCGTCGACAAGCGCCCGCATTTCGGCCACTATCGGCCGGGCCCGGCACAGCACCGCATGGCCCAGCGGGGTGGGTCGGCTGCCGGTCGGTTCGCGGAAGAAGAGCTGGCCCCCGAGGGCCTTCTCGATGCGGTGGAGCTGTGTCGTCAAGGAGGGCTGGGTCATGCCGAGTTGCCGGGCCGCCTTGCGTACGCTGCCGGAGTCCGCGATGGCGCACAGTGCGCGAAGATGCCGTACCTCTAGCTCCACGCCCGGAGCATAACGACGAGGGCATCCGTCACACCAGGCTCTCAAACCCACCGGAACTCGCCTTTTTCGCGAGGGTATTGGGCCAAGCTATCCCCACCTAACATCTCCGTCCTGCGGGTGAAGTCCGTCCAGACTCAACGGCACCAAGAAATCCGCAGGGCCCCGGTCGCCGCCCCACACGGCGACCGTACGGCCCTCGGAGATGAAGGAGCCCCCACATGAGATCTCCCAAGACGGCGCTGTCGGCGGCGCTCGGTCTGGGCCTCGCCGCCGCGCTCGCAGCCGCGGCGCCGGTTTCGGCAGCTTCCCCCTCCTCCACCCACTCCTCCCACCTCAGCACCCCGGCCTCGATCGCCGCCTACAACGGCTCGGCGGCCGAGAAGGCGGACACCAAGGCGTTCTTCGAGGCCGTGATGAAGTCGGCGCGGGCCAAGTTCAAGGCCCACCCGCACGCGGAATCGGTCACCGTGACCTATGACGCGAGTGCCGCACCGACCTTCAAGAGCCAGATAGCCGAGAGCGCGTCGATCTGGAACAGCGCCGTCAAGAACGTGCAGCTGCAGGAGGGCAGCGGCGGCGACTTCCAGTACCGCGAGGGCAACGACCCGCGGGGGTCGTACGCCAGCACCGACGGCCACGGCAAGGGCTATGTGTTCCTGGACTACCAGCAGAACCAGGAGTACAACTCCACCCGCGTGGCCGCCCACGAGACCGGCCATGTGCTGGGCCTGCCGGACCACTACGAGGGTCCGTGCAGCGAGCTGATGTCCGGCGGCGGCCCCGGCACGTCCTGCCAGAACACCCAGCCGGACGCGAACGAGCGTGCCCAGGTGGAGCAGCTGTGGGCCAACGGCCTGGCGGGCGTCCACTTCGGCAAGGCCTCCTGACGCCGCATCGCACCCCGAGTTCGGCGGTGGCCGGCGGACCGGACCGTGCTCACAGTGGACGGTCCGCGCACACGGCCTGGGGCTGACGAGTACCGGAACCTGGCGGCCGGCTCTCGTATCCCCACCAGCCCTCGCAGTTCCTGCGCCGCCCTTGCGGTGGGGCTCTTCCCGAGCCCCACCGCTTCTTCGTGCCCGGACCCCGTCGCTCGTTCATGTGCCTCCCGGAGGCGACGGCCCTCGGGCCCCTTGGGTACCTCCCGAACATGCCGGACCTCATCGATCGGGCCCGCCCTCGTACATCGGGCTCGCCCCCGTCGATCGCGTCGTCCTCATTTGACACCCACAAACATGGGATGTTCCCATCACCGGTGGAATGGGACCGGACCGAGCTCCGGCCGTGAGGGAAGGACGCCGTCGATGCCGCTGCGCAGCACCGCCCGGACGAACCTGGTGGACCTGGTCATCGAGCAGATGGAGGGCCTGATCGCCGGCGGGGAGTGGCCGGTCGGGACGAAGATCCCCGCCGAGCCCGTACTCGTCGAGCAGCTCGACGTGGGACGCAACACCGTCCGCGAGGCGGTGCGCGCCCTGGTCCACACCGGGATGCTGGAGCCGCGCCAGGGCGACGGGACCTACGTCCGCGCCAGCAGCGGCTTCGGCGCCGCCGTACAGCGCCGGCTGCGGCGGGCCGGCGACCTGGAGACGTTCGAGGTGCGCGCCTCGCTGGAGCGCGACGCCGCACGGTACGCCGCACTGCGCCGCACCGACGAGGACCTCGCCGCGCTGCGCACCGCCCTCGCCGAGCGCGACCGGGCCTGGCGCGGCGGCGACCTGCCCGCCTTCATCGACGCGGACCTGGACTTCCACCGCACCATCGCCGCCGCGGCCCACAACAGCGTCCTCGCCGACCTCTACGACCACCTCAGCGACGCCCTGCGGGCCACGCTCCAGTCGGTCGTCGGCGCCCCGGTCCCCGATTCCGTCCGCAACCAGTACGACGCGCACGAGGCCATCGTCGACGCCATCGAGGCGGGCGACGCGGAGGCCGCCGAGCAGGCGGCGCTGGCGCATCTGAGCGAGGGCATGGCGGCCCTGCGCGACGGCGCCGGCGCGGGCCCGGACCGCACGGAGGACGACCCGCAGTGACCATCGACCGGACCGCCACCCGCACCGCCCCGGCGCCGCCCGCGCCGCCGGCCGCGGGCCCCGGAGCCACCGGACGCCGCGCCCTCCACCTCGGTGCCGGCGTCGTCCTGCTGGCGCTCAACCTGCGTCCCGCGCTGGTCGCGGTCTCCCCGCTCGCCGGCACCATCCGGGACGACAGCGGGATGTCGGCCGCCGCGACCAGCCTGCTCACCGCGCTGCCGCTGCTCTGCTTCGGGCTGCTGGCCCCGGTCGCGCCGCGGCTGGGCCGCCGGTTCGGCATGGAGCGGTCGCTGCTCGGCACGATGGCCCTGATCTGTCTGGGGACCGCGTTGCGGCTGCTGGACTCGGTGGTGGCGCTGTTCGCCGGGACGGTCGTGATCGGGGCCGGGATCGCGGTGGCCAACGTCCTGCTGCCGGGCCTGATCAAGCGGGACTTCCCGGCCCGGGCCGGGCTGATGACCGGTCTGTACTCGATGTCGCTCTTCGGCGGCGCGGCGCTCGCGGCCGGTGTCACGGTCCCGGTCCAGCACGCCGCCGGCCTGAACTGGCAGGCCACGCTGGCGTGTTGGGGCGCCCTCGCGCTGGTCGCCCTGGTCTGCTGGCTGCCGCAGGTGCGCAGCCGTACCCGGGTGACGGCGGCCGCGGCCCGGGAGGCCGACCGTCCGGTGCGCGGACTGTGGCGCTCCGCGCTGGCCTGGCAGGTCACCGCGTACATGGGCCTGCAGTCGCTGAGTTACTACGCGGCCGCCGCCTGGCTGCCGACGATGCTCACCGACGCCGGGACGAGCGCGGGCGAGGCCGGCTGGATGCTGTCGTTCTCCTCGCTGCTGGGCATCGCGGGGTCGTTCCTCGCGCCGGTGATCGTCGGCCGCCGGCTGTCGGCCGGCACGCTGGCCACCCTGGGCGCGCTGCTGTGCGCGGCGGCGTTCACCGGCGTGCTGACCGCGCCGGTCGGCGGGGCGTACGTCTGGATGGTGCTGCTGGGGCTCGGCCAGGGCGCGGCGATCAGCCTGGCGCTGCTGTTCATCGTCCAGCGGGCCCCGGACGCCCGGCACACCGCCCAGCTCTCCAGCATGGCGCAGTGCTTCGGCTACGTCCTCGCCGCCACCGGCCCGGCCGTCCTGGGCGCCGTACACGACGCCTCCGGCAGCTGGACGGTCCCGCTGACGGTCCTGCTGGCCCTGCTGCTCCCGCAGATCGCGGCCGCATGGGGCGCGGCCCGGCACCGGTACGTGGCGGGACACTGAACGGGGCCGGCGGAACGGGCTTTGCGGAACTGGCCCCTAGCTAGGGCGGGGGCGAACAGATCCCGTAGGGGATGCGAGCGCCCCCTGCGGGGCAACAACGGGGTGGGGCGGGAGGGTATTCCCGTGGCCGGGGGATGAATCGGCGGGGCGTGCTCCGCGTGCTCCGGGGCGCGCTGCCGGGGATGCCTGCCCCGGACGCCCCGGCTAGAGCCACCCGTTCCGTTTGAACCCGCGGTGGATCACCCAGCAGATGACCACGGTCAGGGCCATCACCAGCGGATAGCCGAACGTCCAGTGCTTCTCCGGCATGTACTCGAAGTTCATGCCGTAGATGCCGCAGACCATGGTCGGTACGGCGAGGATGGCGACCCAGGCGCTGATCTTGCGCATGTCCTCGTTCTGCGCGACGGTGACCTGGGCGAGATGGGCCTGGAGTATGGAGTTGAGCAGTTCGTCGAAGGCCGTGATCTGCTCGGTGACCCGGGCGAGGTGGTCGGCGACGTCCCGGAAGTACGTCTTGATCTGCGGGTCGACCTCCCGCATCGGCCGGGACGCCAGCTCCCGCATCGGCCGGTCCAACGGGGCCACCGCGCGCTTGAGTTCCAGCAGCTCGCGCTTGAGCTGGTAGATCCGGCCGGCGCCGCCGCTGCCGCGTTCCGAGAAGACCTCGCTCTCGACGTCGTCGATGTCGACCTGGACGGCGGCCGTGACGTCGAGGTAGTCGTCCACGACGAGGTCGGCGACGGCGTGCAGGACGACGGACGGGCCGAGCGCCAACTGCTCGGGCACCCGCTCCAGTTGCTCGCGCAGCGGCCCGAGCGAGCCGTGCCCGCCGTGCCGGACGGTGATCACGAAGTCGATGCCGGTGAAGACCATGATCTCGCCGGTCTCCACCACCTCGCTGCTGTCGGTGAGCCGGTCGTGCTCGACGTAGCGGACCGTCTTCAGCACGGTGAACAGCGAGTCGTCGTAGTGCTCCAGCTTGGGGCGCTGGTGGGCGTACACGGCGTCCTCGACGGCGAGCGGATGCAGCCCGAACAGGTCGACAATTCCGGCGAATTCCTTCTCGGAGGGCTCATGCAGCCCGATCCAGACAAATCCCCTGCCGGACTCCCGTACCCGACGTATCGCCACATCGGCCGGCTGATTGCCGTCCTGCCGCACGCCGTCGACGTACACCGCGCAGTTGACCACGGCGGTTCCCAACGGCGAGCGCGCGGGGTGGCTGAGGTCCACCCCGCGCGTACGCGGCTGCGGCAGCCGGACGGCCTTGCGGAGGTTGCTGATCATCGACACCCGGCCAGTATGGCCTGCGGGCGCCCGGGAACGGTATGCCAAAGCGGGTGTTTTTGCTCCCCGCGGACGCCGCCCCGGGCCGTGCGTCAGGAGACCGGGACCGGCTGCGGGCGCTCCTCCGCCGCGCGCTCAGATGCGTCCTGCGGCTCCGTCCGCGGGGTGCGGGCCCGGCGCGGGAGCAGGAACAGCAGGGCCAGGACGAGGACCAGGCCGGCCGCGACCCACCACAGGGCGTGGATGGTGGCGGCGATGAACGCGGGGTGCGCGGCACCGGGCGCGGCCGCCCCACCGCCGGACTCCCCCGTCCCGCCGACGGCCCCGAAGAACGCCACCGACGAGAGCCCCAGGCCGAGCGCCATGCCCAGCTGGCCCGTGGTGTTGAAGATGCCGGACGCCGAGCCGGAGTGCGCGGCCGGCACCTCGGAGATCGCCACATCGGTGACCGGCGCGACGATCAGGCCCATGCCGGCGCCCATCAGCAGCATCGCCGGCGCCATCTGCCAGGACGTGAGGGCGGTGCCGTAGTGGTCGGCCTCCCAGATGTAGAGCAGGGCGCCGGACAGCATGATCAACGCGCCGGCCTGCAGGACCGCGCGGCCGAAGCGCGGCACCAGTTTCTGCACCGACATCCCGGCCGCGACCGAGCAGGCGAGCGAGAACGGCACCCCGGTCAGCCCGGCGTGCAGCGGCCCCCAGCCCAGCCCCAGCTGCATGAAGAGCGTCCAGATCAGGAAGAACAGGCCGCTGACCGCACCGAAGGTGAGCTGGACGGCGGCGCCCGCCGCGAAGGACCGGACCCGGAAGAGGGAGAGTTCGACGAGCGGCGAGCCGTCCTTGCGGGCCTTGGCGCGCTCGTAGCGGACGAAGGCGGCCAGGACGAGCGGGGCGGCGCCCATCGAGACGAAGCCCCACAGCGGCCAGCCGGACTCCCGGCCCTGAGTGAGCGGGTAGAGCAGCATCAGCAGGCCGACGGTGGCGAGCGCGGTGCCGACGAGGTCGAGGCGCAGCGCGCCCGGGGAGCGGGACTCGGTGATGAAGCGGCGGCCGAGCAGGATGCCGGCGACGCCGACCGGGAGGTTGATCAGGAAGATCGGGCGCCATTCCAGGCCGAAGAGGTCGCCCTGGGTGAGCAGCGCGCCGATCAGCGGCCCGCAGACCGCGCCCAGGCCGATCACCGCGCCGAACATCCCGAAGACCTTGCCGCGTTCGTGCGCGGGGAAGGTGACGTGGATGATCGCGAGCACCTGCGGCACCATCAGCGCGGCCATCGCGCCCTGGAGCACCCGTGCGCCGATCAGCATGCCCGGGCCGGCGGCGCATCCGCACAGTGCGGAAGCGAGCGTGAAGCCGGCCATGCCGAGCAGGAACAGCCGCTTGCGGCCGTAGATGTCGCCGAGCCGGCCGCCGGTGATCAGGCCGAGCGCGAAGGCGAGGGCGTAGCCGGCGGTCACCCACTGCAGGGCGCTGAAGGTGGCGCCGGTGTCCTGCTGGATGCTCGGCAGCGCGATGTTGACGATGGTCGCGTCGACCAGGTCCATGAAGGCGGCCGTGAGGACGATGGCGAGCGCTGTCCAGCGTCTGCGGTCGGGCGCGGCGGGGGCGGGCGTGGGCATGGCGTACTCCGGGTCCGTGGTCGGTGGTGCGGCGTCCACGAGCGGTGGCGTGTGGACGTCTTCGACGACACTAGGGGTTATGTAGGACAGAGACCGTCCTACTACCTGCGGCATCATCGGGGCATGAGTGAGACATCGGCACGTCTGCTGAATCTGCTGTCCCTGCTGCAGACCCCGCGCGAATGGCCCGGGCCGGAGCTGGCGGAGCGGCTGGGGGTGACCTCCCGTACGATCCGGCGGGACGTCGAGCGGCTGCGGGACCTGGGGTATCCGGTGCACGCCACGATGGGTGCGGTGGGCGGGTACCGGCTGGCGGCGGGCACCGCGATGCCGCCGCTGCTGCTGGACGACGAGGAGGCGGTGGCCATCGCGGTGGGCCTGCGGTCGGCGGCCGGCCACGCCATCGCGGGCATCGAGGAGGCGTCCGTACGGGCGCTGGCCAAGCTGGAGCAGGTGCTGCCGGCCCGGCTGCGGCGCCGGGTGGGCACGCTGGGCACGGCCACCGTCCCGATGCCGGCCGGGGACGGTCCGACCGTCGATCCGGAGCATCTGACGGTGCTCGCCGCGGCGATCGCCAACCACGAGCGGCTGCGCTTCGCCTACCGGGCGGGCGCCGGGGAGCGGAGCAAGCGCCTGGTGGAGCCGCACCGGCTGGTGGCGGCGGGCCGGCGCTGGTACCTCGTGGCGTACGACAACGACCGGGACGACTGGCGGATCTTCCGGGTGGACCGGCTGAGCGAGCCGTTCGCCACCGGCGTGCGGACCCCGCCGCGCGAGCTGCCGGCCGCCGACGCGGGGGCGTACGTGCGGGAGCGGATGCAGGGGATGGCCCCGGCGCACCGGGCGGTGGCCACGGTGTACGCACCGGCCGGGGAGGTGACCGCGCGGCTGGGCGGGCCGGCGGCGGGCGAGGTCGTGCCGCTGGACGAGGGGTCGTGCCGCTGGCACAGCGCGCCCGATTCGCTGGAGTGGCTGGCGATGCGGCTGGCGCTGCTGGGGTGCCCGTTCACGGTGCACGAGCCGGCGGAGCTGTCCGCGTTCCTGCGGGCGATGGGCGAGCGGGTGAGCCGGTCGGTGGACGGTGGCGGGCCGGGCGGCGCCCCGGGGGACGGGAGCGCCACGGGCGGGAACCCGGCGGACGGGGGCGCGGCGTGAGGGGATACGCTGCAGCGGAATACCCTAGGGGGGTATAACGTTCGATACGGGGAACGCGCAGGCGTGGTACGCAGTCGCAGCACACCGAGGAGCAGCTATGACCACCGCGATCGGAGAGCACGGCGTCGAGCTGGAGATCGGCGGGATGACCTGCGCGTCCTGCGCCGCCCGCATCGAGAAGAAGCTCAACCGCATGGAGGGCGTCACCGCCACCGTCAACTACGCCACCGAGAAGGCGCGGGTCGCGGTCGCGGAGGGCAGCGGGGTCACCGCCGCGGACCTGATCGCCACCGTGGAGCGGACCGGCTACACCGCCGCGGTCCCCGAGCCCCCGGCGGCCGCCGAGCCGCCGGGCGACGGGCCGGCGGGGGCGGACGGGGAGCCCGACGGCGACCTCTCCCTGCTGCGGCACCGCCTGCTGGTCTCGCTCGCGCTGTCCGTCCCGGTGGTCCTGATGGCGATGGTGCCGCCGCTGCAGTTCACCAACTGGCAGTGGCTCTCGCTCACCCTGGCCGCCCCGGTGGTGGCGTACGGCGCCTGGCCGTTCCACCGGGCGGCCTGGACGAACCTGCGGCACGGCGCCGCCACGATGGACACCCTGATCTCGATGGGCACCCTGGCGGCGCTCGGCTGGTCGGTGTGGGCGCTGTTCTTCGGTGACGCCGGGATGCCCGGGATGACCCACCCCTTCACGCTCACCATCACCCGCACCGGCGGCAGCAGCGCCATCTACCTGGAGGCCGCGGCCGGCGTCACCACCTTCATCCTGGCCGGGCGCTATTTCGAGGCACGGTCCAAGCGGAAGGCCGGGGCGGCGCTGCGCGCCCTGATGGAGCTCGGCGCCAAGGACGTCGCGGTCCTGCGGGACGGCCGGGAGGTGCGCGTCGCGGTGGCGGAGCTGCGCGTCGGCGACCGGTTCGTCGTACGGCCCGGCGAGAAGATCGCCACCGACGGGAAGGTGGTGGAGGGCGCCTCCGCCGTGGACGCGTCGATGCTCACCGGCGAGTCCGTCCCGGTCGAGGTCTCCCCCGGCGACACCGTCACGGGCGCGACGGTCAACGCGGGCGGCCGGCTGGTCGTCGAGGCCACCCGGGTCGGTGCGGACACCCAGCTGGCCCGGATGGCGCGGCTGGTGGAGGAGGCGCAGAACGGGAAGGCCGCGGCGCAGCGGCTGGCCGACCGGATCTCCGCCGTGTTCGTCCCGGTCGTGATCGCGCTCGCCGCCGGCACGCTCGGCTACTGGCTCGCCACCGGCGCGGGCGCGGTGGCCGCCTTCACCGCGGCGGTCGCCGTCCTGATCATCGCCTGCCCGTGCGCCCTGGGACTCGCCACCCCGACCGCGCTGATGGTCGGCACGGGGCGCGGCGCTCAGCTGGGCATCCTGCTGAAGGGGCCCGAGGTGCTGGAGTCGACCCGTGCGGTGGACACCATCGTGCTGGACAAGACCGGCACGGTCACCACGGGCGTGATGACGCTCGGCGAGGTGCACCTCGCCGAGGGCGTGACGGAGACCGAGGCGCTGCGACTGGCCGGCGCGCTGGAGCACGCCTCCGAGCACCCGATCGCCCGGGCCGTCGCCACCGGCGCCGCGGCCCGCGTCGGGGCCCTGCCCACCCCGGAGGAGTTCACCAGCGTCCCCGGCCTCGGCGTCCGCGGGGTCGTCGAGGGGCACACCGTCCTGGTGGGCCGCACGCAGCTGCTGGACGAGTGGTCCCCGGGGCTGCCGGACGGGCTGGCCGCCGCGAAGGCCGCGGCCGAGGCGCGGGGCCGCACCGCGGTCACCGTCGGCTGGGACGGCGCGGCGCGGGCGGTGCTGGTGGTCGCCGACGCGGTCCGGCCCACCAGCGCGGAGGCGGTCCGCCGGCTGCGGGCGCTGGGCCTGACGCCGGTGCTGCTGACCGGCGACCACCGGGCGGTCGCGGAGTCGGTCGCCGCCGAGGTCGGCATCGACGAGGTGATCGCGGAGGTGCTGCCCGAGGACAAGGTGGCGGTGGTCGCACGGCTGCAGGCCGAGGGCCGTTCGGTCGCCATGGTCGGCGACGGCGTCAACGACGCGGCCGCCCTGGCCCGCGCCGACCTGGGCCTGGCCATGGGCACCGGCACGGACGCCGCCATCGAGGCCGGCGACCTCACCCTCGTCCGCGGCGATCTGCGCACCGCCGCCGACGCGATCCGGCTGGCCCGGGCCACCCTGGGCACCATCCGCACCAACCTGTTCTGGGCGTTCGGCTACAACGTCGCCGCGCTGCCGCTGGCCGCGGCCGGGCTGCTCAACCCGATGATCGCCGGTGCCGCGATGGCCTTCTCCTCGGTCTTCGTGGTCGGCAACAGCCTCCGGCTGCGCCGCTTCCGGGCCCTGGACGGCGCGGCCGCCCGCGGCTGACCGGCGGACCCGCCGCGTCGTCCCGGGACCGCCCCCGGCCTCCGGACCTGCCCCGACGTCCCGGTTCTGGCGCCAGTCTCCAGTTCTGGCGCCGGAACATTGGCGGATCGCTCACCCGCCGGCCGGCGCCGGCGGGTGAGACTGGTGCGGAAACGAACATCCACGTACCGACAGTCCACGCACCGGCCGGCCACACCGGCCGCCCGCGCCCCGACCGTCGGCGCAGCCCCGATCCGCGTACCAACGCTCCACGTACAGGGAGACCTCATGACCGGGTCACGCGTCCTGGCTCTCGGCCATTACCAGCCCTCCCGCGTGCTCACCAACGACGACCTCGCCGCGATGGTCGAGACCGACGACGCCTGGATCCGCAGCCGGGTCGGCATCCGCACCCGGCACATCGCGGCCCCGGACGAGACCGTGGACGCGATGGCGGCCGCCGCGGCGGCGAAGGCCCTGGCCGCCGGCGGGGTCGCCCCCGCCGACGTCGACCTGGTGCTGGTCGCCACCTGCACGGCCGTCGACCGCAGCCCGAACGCCGCGGCCCGGGTCGCCGCCCGGCTCGGCCTCGGCTCGCCCGCCACGATGGACGTCAACGTCGTCTGCTCCGGCTTCACGCACGCACTGGCCCTGGCCGACCAGGCCATCCGGGCCGGCTCCGCGACCACGGCCCTGGTCATCGGCGCGGAGAAGTTCACCAACGTGATCGACTGGACGGACCGGACGACCTGCGTGCTGGCCGGCGACGGGGCGGGCGCCGCGGTCGTCACCGCGGCGGACGAGCCGGAGATCGGGCCGGTGCTGTGGGGCTCGGTGCCCGAGATGGGCGGTGCGGTCCGCATCGAGGGCGAGCCCGGCCGGTTCTCCCAGGAGGGCCAGACCGTCTACCGCTGGGCGACCACCCAGCTGCCGGCCATCGCCCGCCAGGTCTGCGAACGCTCCGGGATCGCGCCCGCCGACCTCGCCGGGGTGGTGCTCCACCAGGCGAACCTGCGGATCATCGAGCCGGTCGCGGAGCGGCTCGGCGCGGTCAACGCGGTGGTCGCCAAGGACGTCGTCGACTCCGGCAACACCTCCGCCGCGTCCGTCCCGCTGGCCCTGTCCAAGCTGGTCGAACGCCGCGAGATCCCCGCCGGCGCCCCGGTGCTGCTGTTCGCCTTCGGCGGCAACCTCTCGTACGCGGGGCAGATCATCCGCTGCCCCTGAGGGGTGCAGGCCGGCCGGGAGGCTTCGGCCGCAGGGCTCGCCGGCCGGCGTCCGATTCGTTCAAGACCCCGGCCCGGCGGCCTTTCTACGCTCGCCGCATGACGACTACTCCTCCCCCTTCCCCCGGCTCCCCGCGCTGCGCCGCCTTCGGCATGGTGGTCGCCGACATGGCCGCCGCCCTCGCCTTCTACCGACGGCTGGGCCTGGTGATCCCGCCCGGGTCGGACACCGCCCCGCACGCCGAGGCCGAGCTGCCCGGCGGCCTGCGGCTGATGTGGGACTCGTACGCCACCGCCCGCGCCATCGACCCGGACTGGACGCCACCGCCGGCCGGCACCCCGAGGGGGCTGGCCTTCGAGTGCGACGGCCCGGCCGGCGTCGACGCGCTCTACGCCGACCTCACCGCCGCCGGCCACCGGGGCGAGAAGCCGCCGTGGGACGCCTTCTGGGGCCAGCGCTACGCCGTCGTCCAGGACCCGGACGGCCACGGGGTGGACCTGTTCGCGCCGCTGCCGCAGCGGCCGGGCGACGGGCCGGAGGTGTAGGGGCCACCCCGGGCGCCGCTAGTGCCCGGGCTGCTCCCGCAGGTACTGCGCGCCGCACAGGAAGCAGAACGGCTCGGCCTTCGGCGTGCCCCAGGATTCGGCCGACTGGGTGGCGGCGGCCGGAGCCAGGTCCCGTCCGCACATCGCGGTGGTGGTGCCGATGCGCGTCATGTGCCAGAGCTTGACCGGCGTGTCCTCGTGCGGCAGCAGACCTTCCTCGTACTCGGCGCGGATCTCGTGCTCCATGGCGGTCCACCTCCTACCCTTACGATGCGCCAGCGGGTCGGGGGCCACAACGGCAGCCGGCCCGGCCGGCCGGTGCCCGGAACCGGGCCGGGCCCGCGATCCGCCCGCCGCTCAGAACACCGACCAGCCGGTCAGCGTGGTGAAGTGGTCCAGCGCCGCGGCGCCCGCGACGGAGTTGCCGCGGGCGTCCAGGCCCGGGCTCCAGACGCACAGCGTGCAGCGGCCCGGGATCACGGCGATGATGCCGCCGCCGACGCCGCTCTTGGCGGGCAGCCCGACCCGGTAGGCGAACTCCCCGGCCGCGTCGTACGTGCCGCAGGTCAGCATCACCGCGTTGATCCGCTTGGCCTCCCGGGCGTCCAGCAGCCGGCTGCCGTCGGCGCGCAGCCCGTGGCGGGCCAGGAAGCCGCCGGCCACGGCCAGGTCGCGGCAGCTCATCTCGATGGAGCACTGCCAGAAGTAGTGCTGGATGACGCTGGGGACCGGGTTCTCCAGGTTGCCGAAGGACGCCATGAAGTGCGCGAGGGCGGCGTTGCGGTCGCCGTGCTCGGCCTCGGAGTCGGCCACCGCCTGGTCGAAGGCCAGATCGGGGTTACCGCTCTCCTCCCGCAGGAAGTGCAGCATCGAGGTGCTGGCGTCGCCGGTGAGGGTCTGCAGCCGGTCGGTGACGACCAGCGCGCCGGCGTTGATGAACGGATTGCGCGGAATGCCGTTCTCCGCCTCCAGCTGGACCAGCGAATTGAACGGCGTACCCGACGGCTCGCGGCCGACCCGCTTCCAGATGTCGTCCGTACCCGGACCACCGGGAGCCCGGTTGCCGCCGGGAGCGCCGTGGTTGCCGTCGCCGCCCTGGCTGCCGTGGCTCTGGGCCATCACCAGCGCCAGCGAGAACGCCTTGGAGATGGACTGCACGGAGAACGGGACCTCCCAGTCGCCGACCCCGTACACCGCGCCGTGTATGTCGGCGACCGCGATCCCGAACCGGTCCGCGGACACCCGCTCCAGCGCCGGTATGTAGTCGGCGACCTGTCCCTGTCCCACGTACGGCCTGGCGTGGGCCGCTACCTCCTCGAGAACGGCCTGGTAGTCCATGCGCACACGCTAACCCGAGCCGAGCAGCACCCCCATCGGGGCCCCCGCCAACGACTTCACCTCGCGGGCGAGGTGGGCCTGGTCCGCGTATCCCGCGCGCACGGCGACCTGTGCGTACGGCATCCCGGTGCGCGCCAGGTCCAGGGCGCGCACGAAGCGGAGCACCCGGGCGAGCGTCTTGGGGCCGTAGCCGAACGCGTCCAGGCTCAGGCGGTGCAGCTGGCGTTCGCCGAGCGCGACCGCCCGGGCGACCTCGGCCACCGGCCGGCCGCGGGCCAGCGCCGCGGCGACGGCGGCGGTCCGGGCGTCACCCCCGGGCGCCGCCGCGGCCTGCCGCAGCCGCCCCCCGGCGGCCTCCTCCAGCACCCGGCCCACCCCCGTCGCCACCCCCGTCGCCACCCCCGTCGCCACCCGCGCCGCCGCCTGCTCCGCCGCCCGCTCGGTCAGCTCCCGTACCTGCGCCGCGGGCCACAGGTCCGCCAACGGGACGCGCCGGTCGCGCAGTTCGTGCGCCGGTACGCCGAAGACGGCGGGACCCCGGCCCGGCGCGAACCGCAGCCCGGTGTAGCCGGTGCCGGGTGGCACGCCACCGGGGTGGTACGGCCCGGTGTCCGGACCCGCCACCAGCAGCCGGCCCTCACTCCAGATCAGGTCCGTGCAGCCGTCGGGGAGTACGGGGCGCGGCGACGGCCCGGTGGTGTTGGTCCACAGCACCGCACCGGCCACCCGCGACGCCCGCTCCCGGTACCCCCGAGGTGCCTCGGGCACGTCGAGTACGCCGACCACTACGCCGGCCGGCTCATCCGTGTCGCGCCGTTCACCCACGTCCCCCAGCCTGGCACGGGAACCCCACGGCCGTCCGCGCCGTTGATCCCTTACGACACGGACCGCACGGAGGTGGCAGATGTCAGGGTTTCTGGACCGCGCCAAGGAGCAGGCGCAGAGCGCGCTCAACCAGGGCAAGCAGAAGGTCGAAGAGGTGCAGCACCACCGGGCCGGCAGCGACCTGCTGAAGAAGCTGGGCGCCGCGTACTACGCAGAGAAGCGGGGCAGCGGTACGCCCGACGCGACCCAGCAGGCGCTCACCGCCCTCGAAGCACACATCAGCGCACACGGCGACGCGTTCCTGCACGGGTAACGGACAACGGCCCGCGGACGGCGGACGGCGGCGGACGCGAGCGGCGGGGCGCGGGAGGCGGAGCCCGCCCGGTGCCGCGCGCCGCCTCGGCCGAAACCGCTCGTACAACCACCGAACGACCGATCCGTTTTTTTGCGTTCCCCTCCACCTGCGCGCCGCCATCCCGTACAAGCGAGACAGCAGGCGGTGCGCGGACGGCGGCCGCCGTGTTCCGTATCGGAGTGGCCATGTCCGAACCGCTGTCCGCCGCCCGCTTCCTCGCGGCGCTCAAGGCCGAGGGCGTGCGGGTCGTCGAGGTCGACGGCTGGGAGAAGCACAACCGCAACAGCAAGGGGCCGTGGGGCCCGGTGCACGGCGTGATGGTGCACCACACCGCGACGTCCGGGTCCGAGCGCACGGTCAAGATGTGCCACGACGGCCGGCCCGACCTGCCGGGGCCGCTCTGCCACGGCGTGATCACCAAGGACGGCACGGTGCACCTGGTGGGCTACGGCCGCGCCAACCACGCGGGCCTGGGCGACGGTGACGTACTGCGCGCGGTGATCGCGGAGAAGCGGCTGCCCCCGGACAACGAGGCCGACACCGACGGCAACCGCGCCTTCTACGGCTTCGAGTGCGAGAACCTCGGCGACGGCGACGACCCCTGGCCCGAGGCCCAGATGGCGGCCCTGGAAAAGGCCGCGGCGGCCGTCTGCCGGGCCCACGGCTGGACCGAACGCTCGGTGATCGGCCACCTGGAATGGCAACCGGGCAAGATCGACCCCCACGGCTTCACCATGGCCTCCCTACGCGACCACATCGCCGCCCGCCTGAAGTGACCGGCCGGCGGGGGCCGGGCCGGCACGAGCAGCGTGCCCGCCCGGTTCTTGCAGGGGGGCCGGGACGGTGTCGCACGCCCCGGCGACAATGGGCCCTGTGACCGGCCCCGCCCCCGACCCGCTGCCCGGCCTCCGGGCCCTCCACCCCCGCCTGCCCTCCCCCCTCCAGGAGGTCGAGGACGGGGCGTTCGCGCGGCGCGGGGTGCGGTTGGTGCTCAAGCGGGACGATCTGATCCACCCGGATCTGCCGGGGAACAAGTGGCGCAAGCTGGAGCCGAACCTGCGGGCCGCCGCCGCGGCGGGGGCGCGGACGTTGCTGACGTTCGGCGGGGCCTACTCCAACCATCTGCGGGCGACCGCGGCCGCCGGCCGGCTGCTGGGGTTCGGCACCATCGGTGTGGTCCGCGGCGACGAGCTGGCCGGTGCCCCGCTCAATCCGTCGCTGGCCCGCTGCGCCGCCGACGGGATGCGGCTGCACTTCCTCGACCGGGACAGCTACCGGCGCAAGTCCGAGCCGGCGGTGCTGGCCGCCCTGCACGACCGGTTCGGCGCGTTCCACGTCCTCCCCGAGGGCGGCAGCAACGCCCTTGCCGCACAAGGCTGTACGGAGCTGGGCCGGGAGCTGCGCGGGGTGGCGGACACGGTCGGGGTGGCCTGCGGCACGGGCGGCACCCTGGCCGGCCTCGCCGCGGGGCTGGGCCCGGGCCGGCGGGCCCTCGGCTTCGCCGTGCTGAAGGGCGGCCGCCCGCACTTCCTCCAGGGGACCGTCGAGGAGCTGCAGCGGGCGGCGTTCGGCGGGCCGCGCGGCGACTGGCGGCTGGAGGACCGCTTCCACTGCGGCGGTTACGCCCGCCGCACGCCCGAACTGGACGCGTTCGCGGACGCCTTCGAGCGGCGGCACGGCCTGCCGCTGGAGCGGGTCTACGTCGCGAAGCTGCTGTACGGGCTGACCACGCTGGCCGAGGAGGGCGCGTTCCCGGCCGGCAGCACGGTCGCCGCGGTGATCACCGGCGCGCCGTGAGGCCGCGTGCCGACCGGCGTCAGGAGGTGCCCTCCCGGTACGCCGTGGCCTCCTCCAGGTCGAGCCGGCGCAGCAGCGTGCGCAGCATCTCGTCGTCGATCCGCCGGGCGTCCCGCAGCCGGACGAAGACCCGCCGCTCGGTGTCGATCATTTCCCGGGCCAGCCGCCGGTAGGTCTCGTCGGCGGACTCCCCGGTCACCTCGTTGACCGCGCCGAGCCGCTCCCACACGGAGTTGCGGCGCCGTTCCATGACGGTGCGCAGCCGGTCCGAGAGCGGGCCGGGCAGCGCGTTGCGCTCGTCCCTGAGCAGTTCCGTGAGGCGTTCCTCGGCGGCCCGGGACGCCTCGTTCTGGGCCTGCGCCTCGGCCAGCGTCTCGGCCTGCGCGTCCCGGCCGGGCAGCCGCAGGGCGCGGATCAGTACGGGCAGGGTCAGGCCCTGGACGACGAGGGTGCCGATGACGGTGGTGAAGGTCAGGAAGAGCACCAGGTCGCGCCCCGGGAAGGGCCCGCCGCTCTGCACGGTGGCCGGCACCGAGAACGCGATGGCCAGCGACACCACCCCGCGCATCCCGGCCCAGCCGACGATCACCGGCGCGGTCCAGTTCACCCCGGGCTCGCGGGCGCGGATCCGGGCGGACAGCAGCCGCGGCAGAAAGGTCGCGGGGAAGACCCACACGAAGCGGGCCCCGACCACGACGACGAAGACCACGGCCGCGTACGCCAGCGCCGGGCCCGCCCCGTACGCCCCCAGACCGCGCGCCACTACCGGCAGCTGGAGCCCGATCAGCGCGAAGACCGCGGACTCCAGCAGGAAGGAGATCACCTTCCAGACGGCGTCCTCCTGGAGCCGGGTCTCGAAGTCGACCTGCCAGGACCGGTGCCCCAGGTAGAGGCCCACCACGACGACGGCGAGCACGCCGGAGGCGCCGACCTGCTCGGCCGCGGCGTAGGCGACGAACGGGATGAGCAGCGAGAGGGTGTTCTCCAGCAGCGCGGACTCCCGCAGCCGGACGCGCAGCCAGTGCAGCGGCACCATCAGGACGACCCCGATGCCGATGCCGCCCAGGGACGCCAGGGCGAACTCCTTGATCCCGTCGCTCCAGGTGGCGCCGGCGCCGACGGCCGCGGCCACCGCCACCTTGTAGGCGGTGATCGCGGTGGCGTCGTTGACCAGGGATTCGCCCTGCAGGATCGTGGTGATCCGGTGCGGCAGCCCGAGCCGGCGGGCGATGGCGGTGGCCGCGACGGCGTCCGGCGGGGCGACGACCGCCCCCAGGACCAGCGCCGAGGTCAGCGGCAGGTCCGGGACGAGGAGGTAGGCCGCGTACCCGACCACCAGCGTCGCGAACAGCACGTAGCCCACCGACAGCAGCGCCACCGGCCGCACATTGGCCCGCAGGTCCAGATAGGAGCTGTCCAGCGCCGCGGTGTGCAGCAGCGGGGGCAGCACCAGCGGCAGCAGGATGTGCGGATCGAGGGTGTAGTCCGGCAGGCCGGGGATGTACGACGCGGCGAGCCCGGCGGCCACGAGCAGCAGGGGTGCCGGCACCGGCGTCCGGCGCGCCAGCCCGGCGACCGCCGCGCTCCCCGCGACCAGCAAGAACAGCGACATCACAGCCATCTGCCCGTTCCGTCCCCTCACCCCGTCGCCGACCGTCCCGGCGATCTAACCTGGCCATCATGAGCGAGTGCACGCACGTTGCCGGACTTCCGCGCGCCGAACCGGCGCCGCTGAGCGCCACCTGCCGGGAGTGCGAGGCGGTCGGCAGCCATCCCGTACAGCTGCGGCTGTGCCTGGTCTGCGGACACGTCGGCTGCTGCGATTCCTCGCCGTACCGGCATGCGACGGGGCATTTCCAGGAGACCGGGCATCCGGTGATGCGGACTTTCGAGCCGGGCGACTCCTGGCGCTGGTGTTTCGTCGACCAGATACTGGTCTGAGGTGAGAGCGGGGTGTGGGAAAAACGGCGTGAGGTGTTCCCCGGCGTCCGTTTAGCCTTCAAGAATGATCCGCGAAGCAACCCCCGACGACGTCCCCGTCCTCCTCGCCATGATCGGCGAGCTGGCCGCCTACGAACGTGCCCCCGAGGCCGCCCGGGCCACCGAGCCGCAGCTGAAGGAGGCGCTCTTCGGGCCGCAGCCGGCGGCCTTCGCGCTGATCGCCGAGGCCGATGGCGCTCCGGTGGGCTTTGCCCTGTGGTTCCGGAACTTCTCGACCTGGACGGGCACGCACGGTGTCTATCTGGAGGACCTCTACGTCCGCCCCGAGGCGCGCGGCGGCGGACACGGCAAGGCGCTGCTGGCCGCCCTCGCGGAGATCTGCGTAGCCCGCGGGTATCAGCGTTTCGAGTGGTCAGTCCTGGATTGGAATGAACCGTCCATCGGTTTTTACCGGTCGATCGGTGCCCGGCCCATGGACGAATGGACGGTCTTCCGGCTCACTGGAGAGGCACTGCACAACCTCGCGGGCGCATCACGCGTCAACGGAGGGTAATCGCCCACGATTTGGCGGTGCACACCCCTAGCCACTGTCCGTACCCGTGGATTTACAATCAGTGACAGCGGGGAGGTCCGGCGATGCGGGGCGTTCGCCGCCCGGAGAGCGGTCGTGCCTCTTCCGGGCGACATCGGCCCGCAGATCGCGATAGCGTCACAGCCGAACCATGTGCCGCGCCGGATCGTTCTCCTTTCATCGGAGGGGAGAAAGAACCGGCGCGAAATATCCCCAACCGCGCGAATATCGCGTATTCCAGCTCAACCAGCTTGTGCCACCTTGGAGGTGAGGGTGTCCCAGATCGCAGGCGAGCCCGGGACTCAGGACTTCGTGGAAGTCCGTCTGCCCGCTGCGGGTGCCTACCTGTCCGTGCTGCGTACGGCCACGGCCGGGCTCGCAGCCCGCTTGGACTTCACCCTCGACGAGATCGAGGATCTGCGCATCGCGGTCGACGAGGCCTGCGCGATCCTGCTGCAACAGGCCGTCTCCGGCAGTGTGCTGAGCTGCGTCTTCCGCCTGATCGACGACGCACTGCAGGTGACCGTGTCCGCCCCGACGACCGACGGCCGCGCCCCGGAGCGCGACACCTTCGCCTGGACGGTGCTCTCCGCACTGGCCGGCAAGGTCGATTCCACCGTCGCCGAGGACCGTACGGTCACCATCAGTCTGTACAAGGAGCGCGGCGCCGGTCCCGGACCGTCATGACCGAACAGGGGGCCCCGTGAAAGATCTCGAACGCGGCGGGCGGATGGCGTCCAGTGCGACCATCCCCGGTCAGCAGGCCCGGCCGCATCCGGTGGGCGTAGACGACCACGGCGGCCGGTTGGACGCGGCGGAGCAGGCAGAGCGGGCGGACCACATGGACCAGAGCGAGCAGCAAGGGCAGCAGGCGCATCGGCATGATGCGCCGGCTCCCGACGACACGCTGCAGGAACCACAGCATTCCCAGGAGCCACAGGACCGCAACGGCGCCCGGGCGATGTTCTACGAGCTGCGCAAGCTGCCCGACGGCTCACCGGAGCGCGCGGAGCTGCGCAACACCCTCGTCCGCATGCACCTCCCGCTCGTCGAGCACCTGGCCCGGCGGTTCCGCAACCGCGGCGAGCCCCTCGACGACCTGACCCAGGTCGCCACCATCGGCCTGATCAAGTCGGTGGACCGGTTCGACCCGGAGCGCGGCGTGGAGTTCTCCACGTACGCCACGCCCACGGTCGTCGGCGAGATCAAGCGGCACTTCCGCGACAAGGGCTGGGCGGTCCGCGTCCCGCGTCGCCTCCAGGAGCTGCGGCTGTCCCTGACGACGGCGACCGCCGAGCTCTCCCAGCGGCACGGCCGGGCGCCCACGGTGCACGAGCTGGCCGAGCACCTGTCGATCTCCGAGGAAGAGGTCCTGGAGGGCCTGGAGTCGGCCAACGCCTACAGCACGCTCTCCCTGGACGTCCCGGACACCGACGACGAGTCGCCGGCCGTCGCCGACACCCTCGGCGCGGAGGACGAGGCGCTGGAGGGCGTCGAGTACCGCGAGTCCCTCAAGCCGCTGCTGGAGGACCTCCCGCCGCGCGAGAAGAAGATCCTCCTCCTCCGCTTCTTCGGCAACATGACCCAGTCCCAGATCGCCCAGGAGGTCGGCATCTCCCAGATGCACGTCTCCCGCCTGCTGGCCCGCACCCTGGCCCAACTCCGCGACAAGCTCCTCGTGGAGGAGTGACCGACGGTAGCCACGGGAATACCCTCCCGCCCCACCCCGTTGAGGCCCCGTAGGGGGCGCTCGGACCCCCTAGGGAATCCGTTCGCCTCTCCCCTACGGGGCCTTTTCACACCCTGTGGCATTACGTCCGCCCCCACCAACCGCTTCCCATCCCCCGACCGGGAGGGGACGGGCCGGAGGGGCCTTGTTCGTGGACGTAAAGCGAAGCAGTCCACGAACAAGGCCCCGGAGGCCCGTCACCGCACCCAAAAACAACCCAGCCCGCCGCAGGCGCAACGGCGGGAACAACAGCGGCGGGAGAGACAGGTACGTGGGAGACGCCGCAAAGCGCGCAACCGCGAGCGAGCCCCGCGGCGCCGCAGACGGGTACGTACGGGGCACCGCAAAACACGCAACCGCGAGAACCCCCACGGCGGGACGGCCAAGTACGTGGGAAGCCCCTACTCCCGCGGACCGATCCCCAACGCCTCCGTAGCCGTCGGATTGACCAGCAGCACGAGGACGACCAGCGCGACCAGCGCCAGCACGACGCCGCCCGCGACCAGCGCACCGCCGCCGTGCACCAGCGTCCAGGCCACCGGCAGGGCGACGATCTGGGTGATCAGCGAGGGGCCCCGGCTCCAGCGGCGGCGCAGCCACAGTCCGCGCGCGGCGACCAGCGGCAGCACGGCCAGCGCGAGCACGGTCACCCCGCCCATCTCCGCCTGCTGCGGGCTGTCCGGCGAGCCCGTGAGCCCCATGATCAGCATGTACGCGCCGAGGGCGGCCAGGGCCAGGCCCTCGATCCCGGTGAGGGCCGCGGCGGCGCTCAGCCGGGCGGGCCGCGGACCGGCCGGTGCGGGCGCGGCGGGGGCGCCGGCGGCGCGCTTCACGGACTGCTTCTGCTGACTGCTCACCCCAGCAGGGTAGCGCCGACGGCCCCCGCGTCCCGGAACGCCCTGGACGCGGACGGGGCGTGAGCCCGGTACCGGCAGGTAGGTACGCTGCTGCACATGCGCGCTCTCCTCGTGGTCAATCCCGCTGCTACCACCACCAGTGCGCGCACCCGCGAGGTCCTCACCCACGCCCTCGCCAGCGACCTGAAGCTGGAGGTCGCCGAGACCCGGTACCGCGGGCACGCCCGGGATCTGGCCCGGCAGGCCACCGAGGGCGGGGAGACCGAGCTGGTCGTGGCGCTGGGCGGGGACGGCACGGTCAACGAGGTCGTCAACGGTCTGCTGGCGAACGGCCCCGATCCCGAGTCGCACCCCCGGCTGGCCGTGGTCCCCGGCGGCTCCACCAATGTCTTCGCCCGCGCCCTCGGGCTGCCCAACGACGTCGTGGAGGCCACCGGCGCCCTCCTGGACGCGCTGCGCGACGGCAGTGAGCGCACCATCGGCCTGGGTCTCGCCGCGGGCACCCCGGGCACGGAGGACGAGGGCGTACCGGAGCGCTGGTTCACCTTCTGCGCGGGCTTCGGTTTCGACGCCGGGGTCGTCGGCCGGGTCGAGCAGCAGCGGGAACGCGGCAAGCGTTCGACGCATGCCCTGTACATGCGACAGGTCGTACGGCAGTTCCTGGGGGAGGCGAACCGCCGGCAGGGGGTCATCACCCTCGAACGCCCGGGCGGCGAGGACGGCGCGGAGGGGACGGCGGAGATCGTCGAGAACCTCGCGCTGGCCATAATCTGCAACACCGCTCCGTGGTCCTACCTGGGCAACCGCCCGATCTATCCGTCCCCGGACGCCTCGTTCGACACGGCCCTCGATCTGTTCGCACTGAGCAAGCTGTCGCCCTCGGCGGTGGCCCGTTATGCCACGCAGCTGCTCACGTCAACCCCCGAGCGGGGCCCCCATGGCAAGCACGCGCTCTCACTTCACGACCTCACGAACTTCACCTTGCATTCGCAGGTGCCGCTGCCCTTCCAGATGGACGGCGACCACCTGGGCCTGCGCACGAGTGTGACGTTCACAGGCGTTCGCCGTGCACTGCGTGTGATTGTGTGAGCAGTAGGGCCCAAAGTCCTTTCACTCGAACGTTTAGGCTGGTTCCCACCCCCTGGAATGACGGCTGTGACCGAGGCGACACCAAGGAATCAAAAAAAAGTTTCCGGAAGGGGTTGTATCCGCAGCCGAGGTTTGCGAGTCTCTTCATGGCGATCGGGACGGCCGCTTTACCGGCCCCCTTGAGAGCCCGAATCCTCCTCCTCATTCCCAGGACCGCACCAGTTCACAACTGGAGTTCGGCCCTTCCCTTGCGGGGGGATTCGTGAAAGCGTTCACATTCACAAGCAACGATCCCGTCACACGAGGAGATGGAGCAGCCATGGACTGGCGTCACCGCGCCGTTTGCCGCGAGGAAGACCCCGAGCTCTTCTTCCCTATCGGCAACACCGGTCCTGCGCTGCTGCAGATCGAGGAAGCCAAGGCCGTCTGCCGCCGCTGCCCCGTCATGGAGCAGTGCCTGCAGTGGGCGCTTGAGTCCGGCCAGGACTCCGGCGTCTGGGGTGGTCTGAGCGAGGACGAGCGCCGCGCGATGAAGCGCCGTGCAGCTCGCAACCGGGCGCGCAACGCCAGCGCCTGAGCCAGCCGCCCCGTGGCCCCCGAGCCGCAGCGCGCAGTACCCCCGATGCACACACGGCGCTGAGAAGCCCGGTCGTTATCGCATCGCAATAGCTTTGAGCCCCGGACCGATTGGTCCGGGGCTTGTTGCTGTTTCCGGCCTTGTTGCTGCTGGCGGGGCTTGTTTGCTGTTTCCGGGGAGCGGTGGCCGACCCGGGCCGGCCACCTCGACCCGGCCGGCGGGACTCCCCCTCCGGGGCCTCCCCCGGTCCCGGCTAGTGCTGCTTCTCCGGACGTACCGGGATGTCGAGGAGGACCCGGGTGCCGCGCTCGGGCGCCCGCACCATGTCGAAGGTGCCGCCCAACTCCCCCTCCACCAGGGTCCGTACGATCTGCAGCCCCAGGTTCCCGGCACGCTGCGGGTCGAAGTCCTCGGGCAGGCCGCGGCCGTTGTCCTGGACGGTGACGATCAGCCGGGGGTCGGTACGGCTGCCGCCGCGCACCGCGCCCACCTCGACGATGCCGTGCTCGGCCTGGTCGAAGGCGTGCTCCAGGGCGTTCTGCAGGATTTCGGTGAGGACCATCGACAGGGGGGTGGCCACCTCGGCGTCGAGGATGCCGAAGCGCCCGGTGCGGCGGGTGGTCACCTTGCCCGGGGAGATCTCCGCGACCATGGCCAGCACCCGGTCGGCGATATCGTCGAACTGGACCCGTTCGTCCAGGTTCTGGGACAGCGTCTCGTGCACGATCGCGATCGAACCGACCCTGCGCACGGCCTCGTTGAGCGCCTCGCGGCCCTGCTCGGAATCCATCCGGCGGGACTGCAGGCGTAGCAGCGCGGCCACTGTCTGCAAATTGTTCTTCACCCGGTGGTGGATTTCCCGGATGGTGGCGTCCTTGGTGATCAGTTCCCGTTCGCGGCGGCGCAGTTCGGTGACATCCCGCAGCAGCACCAGGGAACCGATATGCGCGCCCTTCGGTTTGAGCGGAATGGCGCGCAATTGAATCACCCCGTCATTGCCCTCGACCTCGAATTCCCGGGGCGCCCAGCCGCTGGCGAGCTTGACCAGTGCCTCGTCCACCGGGCCGCGGGCCGGGGCCAGTTCGGCGGTGGCCTGGCCGAGGTGGTGGCCCACGAGGTCCGCGGCGAGACCGAGCCGGTGGTAGGCGGAGAGCGCGTTGGGGCTGGCGTACTGGACGACGCCGTCCGCGTCGAGCCGGATCAGCCCGTCGCCGGCGCGCGGCGAGGCGTCCATGTCGACCTGCTGGCCGGGGAAGGGAAACGTTCCGGCAGCGATCATCTGGGCGAGGTCGGAGGCGCTCTGGAGGTAGGTGAGCTCCAGCCGGCTGGGGGTGCGTACGGTCAGCAGGTTGGTGTTCCGGGCGATCACGCCGAGCACCCGGCCCTCGCGGCGTACCGGGATGGACTCGACCCGGACCGGAACTTCCTCTCGCCACTCCGGGTCGCCCTCGCGTACGATGCGGCCCTCGTCCAAAGCGGAATCCAGCATCGGCCGGCGTCCCCGGGGCACCAGGTGGCCGACCATGTCGTCCTGGTAGGAGGTGGGGCCGGTGTTGGGACGCATCTGGGCGACCGAGACGTAACGGGTACCGTCGAGCGTCGGGACCCAGAGGACGAGATCGGCGAAGGACAGGTCGGAGAGCAGCTGCCACTCCGAGACCAGCATGTGGAGCCACTCGAGGTCGGAGTCGCTCAGAGCGGTGTGCTGTCGTACGAGATCGTTCATGGAGGGCACGTCTTGGAGCCTACCGGCGTACGGTATGAGTGTTGTCCCCGCAAGGGCATGGACAAGTGAGAATGGTCTAGTCCAGAATTCAGCAAAGACCTCCGCTCTCCCCGCACAGGAGGGCGGAACGAGGCCAGAAGCGCTCTCTGCCCTGACTGCGCGGAGGCCTCCGATCGACCGGTCCCAGGACGGGACGGCGACCCCACCGCACACGGGGAAGCCCACCGTCCGCACGGCGGGGCCGGCCGATGTCAGCTCCGGGCTGCGGTGCCGATGACAGGTTGAGGGTCCTGTCCCGGCGCCGCGGCCCGCGGGTGTTTCCGGGGCCGATGGCGGCCCGGCTCGAAGATCCACGTTTCCGTACGGCACGGCTCGGGTTGCGTGCTACCTTCGTTCTGGACCGAGCGATACAAAACATCGCCCGGCAGACGGAGCGGTGCGCCCGCGCGGGCGGGGGCGCCGGACACGGATGGGGAGGGGCACGTTCCATGGGTGCGCTCAGCGGCAGGACGGCACTGGTCACCGGCGGCGGCAGGGGGATCGGCCGGGCGATCTCGGAACGCCTGGGGCGGGACGGCGCCCGGGTGGCCGTCCACTACGGCCACGACGAGGCGGCGGCGAAGGAGACGGTCGCGGCGATCGAGGCGGCGGGCGGCACGGCCTTCACCGTCCGGGCCGAACTGGGCGTGCCGGGCGACGCCGAGGCGCTGTGGGCCGCGTTCGACGAGCAGGCCGCCGGGCTGGACGTCCTGGTCAACAACGCCGGGATCAACAAGGCGGTGGACGGGACGCTCAAGGGGATCGGCGCGCTCACCGAGGAGGACTTCGACCGGCTCTTCGCGGTCAACGCCAAGGCGCCGTTCTTCCTGGTGCAGCGGGGGCTGTCCCGGCTGCGCGACGGCGGGCGGATCGTCAATGTCTCCACCGGCCTGACCCGCGGCGCCGCGAAGCCGGAGCTGATCGCGTACGCCATGTCCAAGGGGGCGGTCGACGTCTTCACCTCGACCCTCGCCAAGGACCTGGGGCCACGGGGCATCACGGTCAACGCGGTGGCGCCCGGGGCGGTGGACACCGACATGAACGCCGGCTGGCTGCGGGGCGAGGGCAGCGCCGCGGCCCGGGAGCGGCTGCGCGGGCTGTCGCCGCTGGGCCGGGTCGCGGGCGGCGCGGAGATCGCCGACATCGTGGCCTTCCTGGCCTCGGACGACAGCCGGTGGGTGACCGGGCAGTGGATCGACGCGACGGGCGGCGGGCTGCTCTGACGCCGCCTCACCCGCTCGTCACCGCACCGACGGAAAGCCGCCGTCCGCCGTTTCGCGCCGCCACCCGGTCCGGGCGCCCACCCTCTGATAGATTGGTCTATACCACCTCTCCACAGACCTTCTCCAGAACGGCAGGCCAAGCGTGGAAGTTGTCATCGTTCCGGACGCCACGGCAGGCGGCGCGCTGATCGCGGAGGCCATCGCCACCCTGGTGCGGCGCAAGCCCGATGCGCTGCTGGGGGTGGCCACCGGCTCGACCCCGCTGCCCATCTACCAGGCGCTGGCGGCGAAGGTGCGGGCCGGCGAGGTGGACGCCTCGCGGACCCGGATCTGCCAGCTCGACGAGTACGTCGGACTGCCGGCCGGGCACCCCGAGTCCTACCGCTCGGTGGTACTGCGCGAGGTGGTCGAGCCGCTCGGTCTGGACGAGGGCGCGTTCCTGGGGCCGGACGGCACGGCCGAGGACGTGCCGGCCGCCTGTGCGGCGTACGACCGGGCGCTGGGCGAGGCCGGCGGGGTGGACCTCCAGCTGCTGGGCATCGGAACCGACGGGCACATCGGCTTCAACGAGCCCTGCTCCTCGCTGGCGTCGCGGACCCGCATCAAGACGCTGACCCGGCAGACCCGGGAGGACAACGCCCGGTTCTTCGACAGCCTCGACGAGGTCCCGCACCACGTCATCACCCAGGGCATCGGCACGATCCTGGAGGCCCGGCACCTGGTGCTGCTGGCCACCGGTGAGGGCAAGGCGGACGCGGTGGCGCATGCGGTGGAGGGCCCGGTGGCCGCGCTGGTCCCGGCCTCCGCGCTCCAGTTGCACCCGCACGCCACGGTCGTCGTCGACGAGGCCGCGGCCGGCAAGCTGAAGCTCGCCGACTACTTCCGCGCCACGTACGCGGCGAAGCCGGAGTGGCAGGGCCTCTGATCCGCCCGGCGGGCCCGCGCCCACCGATGACCCGGCCGGGGCGTTCCTGCGGGAGCGCCCCGGCCGGTCTCGTCCCTCGGCGGGTCCGGGTCTCAGCCGGTCCGTATCCCAGTCGGTCCGTATCCCAGTCGGTCCGGGTCTCAGCGGTGCCCGGTGAGGACCTCGGCCGCGGCCTGGCCGCAGACCCGGGCGGCGCCGTGGGTGGCGAGGTGGAGGGCGCCCCGGGGCGGCGCCTGGGGGACGCCCATTTCGACGACGGCGGAGTCGGGACGGGCCGCCAGCAGGGCGGCCAGCGCGTCGGCCATCCAGGGATGGCGGTGGACGTCGCGGACGACGGCCACGATCCGGCGGCCGGCGGCCGCGGTGAGCAGGCCCTCGACCAGGGCCGGGGTGCCGGCCGCGGCGGCGTCCGCGGTGTAGGTGCCGGTGCCGGTGCCCGGCAGCAGGCGGGCCAGTTCGGCGGCGACACCCCACGGCGTCTCGTCGCCGACCGCGATGTTGGCGAGCGGGGTGAAGGCCGCGACGTACGCGGCGGCGGTCAGCGGTGCGTAGGGCCGCCCACCGGCGGTGCGGCGCAGGGCGCGCCGGGCGGCGGTGAGGCCGATGCCCGGTGCGGGCGCGGCCCCCTCCCCCGCGCCCGCGTCCCGGGTCCAGCGCGCCAGGGCGCGCACCCGTGCCGCGGCGTCGGCCAGCCGCTCCGCCGGCAGTTCGCCGTCGCGCACGGCCGCCACCAGGGCGTCGCGCAGCCGCAGCACGGTGTCCTCGTCGGCCAGTCCGCCGCCCACGCAGATCGCGTCCGCGCCGGCCGCGAGGGCGAGCACGCTGCCGCGTTCGATGCCGTAGGTGGCGGAGATGGCCTGCATCTCCATGCCGTCGGTGACGATCAGGCCGTCGAAGCCGAGACCGCCCTCGGCGGCGGGGGCGCGCAGCAGACCGTGCAGGGCGGCCGGGCTGAGCGTGGCGGGGCGTTCGCCGTCCAGGGCGGGCAGCAGGATGTGCGCGCTCATGACGGCGCGGGTGCCGGCCGCGATCGCGGCGTGGAACGGGACGAGTTCGCGTTCCCGGAGGGTGGGCAGGTCGGCGGCGATCCGCGGCAGGTCCAGGTGGGAGTCGACGGCGGTGTCGCCGTGGCCGGGGAAGTGCTTGGTGCAGGCGGCCACGCCGGCGGACTGCAGGCCCTCGACGTAGGCGGCGGTGTGCCGGGCGACCAGCTGCGGGTCGGCGCCGAAGGAGCGGACGCCGATGACCGGGTTGTCCGGGTTGGAGTTGACGTCGGCGGACGGTGCCCAGTTGAGGGTGATGCCGCACTCGGCCAGCCGGCGGCCGAGTTCCCGGGCGACCGCGCGGGTCAGTGCCGGGTCGTCGACGGCGCCGAGCGCATGGTTGCCGGGGAAGGAGGAGCCGCCGCGCACTTCGAGGCGGGTGACGTCGCCGCCCTCCTCGTCGACGGCGACCAGGACGTCCTCGCGTTCCCGGCGCAACCGGCCGGTCAGGGCGGCCAGTTGGTCGGGATCCTCGACGTTGCGGCCGAACAGGCCGACCGAGGCGAGGCCCTCGTCGAGCCGGCGCAGCAGCCAGTCGGGGGCGGTGGTGCCGGTGAAGCCGGGCTGGAGGACGGCGAGCGCGTCGCGGGTGAGGGTGTCGGTGGGGCGTACCGGGCGGACGAGTGGTGGCATGGCGTGCGTTATCCCTTCACTGCGCCGGAGGTGAGACCGCCGACCGCCTTGCGTTGCAGGAACAGGAAGAGGACGAGGATCGGGACGGCGAAGAGGGAGGCGGCGGCCATCGTGGCGCCCCAGTCGTCGCCGAACTGGCTCTGGAACTGCGAGAGCCACAGCGGCAGGGTGCCCGCGGCCGGCTCCTTGTTGAGGACCAGCACCAGCGGGAATTCGTTCCAGGCGGTGATGAAGCCGAAGAGGGAGGTGGCCATCAGGCCGGGCGCCAGCAGCGGGAAGACGACCTTGCGGAACGCCTGCCGCCGGGAGCAGCCGTCGACCATCGCGGACTCCTCCAGTTCCCTGGGCACCGCGGCGACGTAGCCGCGCAGCGTCAGCAGGGTGAAGGGCAGCACCATCAGCGTGTAGAAGCAGGTGAGCGGTACCAGGCTGTTGAGCAGGTCGGCGTCCCGGACGATCAGGTAGATGGAGATCACCATGACCTCCCAGGGCGCCATCTGGGCGACCATGAAGGTCAGCAGGATGCCCCGGCGGCCCTTGAAGCGCATCCGGGTGAGGGCGAACGCCCCGCAGAGCGCGATGACCAGGGACAGCCCGACGGCCAGGACGGTCACGACGACCGAGTTGCCGGCCAGGGCCCAGAAATGGGGGGCGTGCACGGCCGCCGCGAAGTGCTCGACGGTGCCGTGGAAGGGGAACCACACCGGGTCCTCGGTGATGATGTCCCGGGTCGGTTTGAAGGCCGTGCCGAACATCCAGTAGACGGGGAAGACGAAACCGAGGGCGAGCAGGGCCGCCGTGGCGTTGGGCCAGATGCGGCCGGCTGTCGAAAGGGCCGTGCGCTTCACAGCTCGTTCTCCTCTTGCCGTTCCTGCTTGAGCGTCAGGCGCAGGTAGTACGCGGTCAGTACGAGCAGCACGGCGATGGTCAGCAGGGAGATCGCGGCGCCCATGCCGAAGTGGAGGTTGCCGACGCCCTCGGTGAAGGCGTAGATCGGCAGGGTTTCGGTGAGCCGGTCCGGGCCGCCCTGGTTGATCGCGAAGATCTGCGGGAACGCCTTGAAGACCCAGATGATCTCCAGGAACGTGGTGGCCAGGAAGAACGGCTTGAGGAAGGGGAAGGTGACGGAGGTGAAGACCTTCCAGGTGCCGGCCCCGTCCATCCGGGCGGCTTCGTAGAGCTCCCGGGGGATGGTCGTGGTGGCGGCATAGAGGTTGAGGGCCACGAACGGCAGGGACTGCCAGACGATCAGCACGGTGATCACGAAGAAGGTCGACAGCTGGGTGCCGACCCAGTCGTAGTGGGCCATGGCGTGCCAGCCGAGCTTGTCGAGCATCCAGTTGACGACGCCGTAGCGGGAGTCGAAGAGCCACTGGAAGACGGTGGTGGCGGCGACCACCGGCATCGCCCAGGCCAGGACCAGCGCGAGCGACAGCGTCAGCCGCATCTTCTTGCCGAGCCGGGCCAGCAGCAGTCCGATCAGTACGCCCAGGACCATGATCAGGACGACGTTGACCGCGGTGAAGACGACGGTCCGGCCGGTGACCCGCCAGAACTGCTCGCTGCCCAGGACCTCCTGGTAGTTGCCGATCCCGCGCCAGTCGGTGAGGTGCTGGATCAGCTCCTTCATGTTGAGGTTCTGGAAGGAGAGCAGGAGGTTGCGGACCAGCGGCCAGCCGAGGAAGACGGCGGTCGCGAGCAGGGCGGGCAGCAGGAGGAGATACGGGGTGCGGCGGGCGGGAGACGGGGGCGTGCGGCGGGCGGGAGACGGGGGCGTGCGGCGGGCGGGAGACCGAGGCGTGCGGCGGGTGGGAGGCCGAGGGGTGCGGCGGGCGGTCCGTCTGCCGCCGGTGCCGTGGTCGGGCGGGGCTGCCCCCTTACCGGTGCGCGGCGCGTTCTTCTCCCCCGCGGCGTCGAGCTGCGCTGCCATGGGCCCCTGCTCCCCCTTGTTGTCGCCGTGTTGCCGTGAAGGCCGGTGTGCACCGGCTGACGCGCGTACGGGGCCGGGGACGGCCGGCCCCGTACGCAGCCGGTGTGGTTACTGCTTGGCGAGCCGCGTGTTGATCTCGGACTCGATGTCCTTGGCGGCGTCGGCCGGGGACTTACCGTTCAGGACGGCCGTCATGTAGTTCTTGATGGGATTCGGGACGTTCTCCACGGCGGCCCACTGCGGAATGAGCGGAGTGGTGCCGCCGGACTTCTGTGCCGCGGGGGCGGCGGCCGCGGCGGCCGGATTCTCCTTGGCGGCGCCGGCCAGGTCGGGCGACTTCGGGGTCCAGCCGACCTCCTTGACCATCTGCCCGTCGTTCTCCTTGGAGAGGGCGACCTTCAGGAATTCCTTGGCGAGTTCCTGGTTCTTGCCCATTCCGGCCACCGCGAAGTTGGAGCCGCCGAGGAACACTCCCTCGGGCTTGTCCGCGGTCTCACCGGGAATGGTGAAGAATCCGATGTCCTGCTTGATGTCCGGGTTGGTCTTGACCGCGGTGGCGGCCTCGTAGCCCATGGCGATGACGGCACCGGTCCTGCCCTTGGCGAAGACCTCGGCCTGCTGCGGGGTGGCCTCGTCCTTGTTCTTCGGGGCGGTGCTGAAGGACTGGTACTGCTTGTAGATGTCCATGGCCTTGGAGACCTTGGGGTCGCCGAGGTTGGAGACCCACTTGCCGCCCTGCTTCTTCACCAGGTCGGCGCCGGTGCCGATGGTCAGCCCGTCGAAGAAGTACCAGTTCTGGCCGGGCAGGTAGAGCGGTTCGGCGTCGGTCTTCTTCTTGATGGTGTCGAAGTCCTTGAAGAGCTCGGAGCGGGTCTTCGGAATGCCCTTGATACCGGCCTTCGCCCAGATCTTCTTGTTGTACATCACCACGCGGTTCCCGGCGTACCAGGGCAGTGCGTACTGCTTTCCGTCCACGATCGACGCCTTGTTGAACGCGTCGTTCCAGTCGGCGCCGATCTCCTTCTTGAGGTCACCGAGGTCGGCCAGGGCGCCCGCCTTGGCGTAGGCGGCGGTCTGGGTGTTGCCGATCTCGACGACGTCCGGCGGGGTGTCCTCGGAAAGGGCGGTGCTCAGCTTCTGCTGAATGCCGTTCCACTGCTGGACCTTGAACTCGACGGTGGCGCCGGTCTTCTTCTTGAATTCCTCGGAGACCTGTTTGGTCCACTGCTCCGGGTTCGACCCGCTCATCACCCATACGGTCAGCTTCTGGCCCTTGAAGCCGTCCGCCCCCGTCTTCCCGCCGTCGCTGGACCCACAGGCAGCGACACTCACCAGCATTCCCGCGACCGCCGTCGCTGCTATGAGCCCACGCTTCATTGCGCTCTCCCCTAAAGGCCGGGTGTGGTCTTTAATGGTTTAGACCAGTTCCCGCAGCTTGGCCTAGACCTTTTGGGGTGTCAAGGGTGTATAAGAGTCGCTGTCAGGTCCGTTACCGGACCGACATCTGGCGGGCCGGGACCTGCGAGAGGGCGCGGGGAACCCTTCCGTGCCACGATGTGAGCCGCTACGTACGGAGGAGCCGGTGACGGCAGCAGGACAGGGGTCGGAGAGGCGGGTCATGGAGACCGAGGGCGGCAGCGCCGAGAGCGGCGGCGGCACGCGGACCGCGCGGGTGCCCAAGTACTACCGCCTCAAGCGGCACTTGCTGGAGATCACCGAAACCCTGCCGCCCGGCACCCCGGTCCCGCCCGAGCGCACCCTCGCCGCGGAGTTCGACACCTCGCGGACCACCGTCCGCCAGGCGCTCCAGGAACTGGTCGTCGAGGGCCGGCTGGAACGCATCCAGGGCAAGGGCACGTTCGTCGCCAAGCCCAAGGTTTCCCAGGCCCTGCAACTGACCTCCTACACGGAGGACATGCGCGCCCAGGGGCTGGAACCGACCTCCCAGCTGCTGGACATCGGCTATGTCACGGCCGACGACCGGCTGGCCGGGCTGCTGGACATCGCGCCCGGCGGGCGGGTGCTGCGCATCGAACGGCTGCGGCTGGCCAGTGGCGAGCCGATGGCGATCGAGACCACCCACCTGTCGGCCAAGCGCTTCCCCGCGCTCCGCCGCAACCTGGTCAAGTACACCTCGCTGTACACCGCGCTGGCCGAGGTCTACGACGTCCGGCCGGCCGAGGCCGAGGAGACCATCGAGACCTCGCTCGCCACCCCGCGCGAGGCCGGACTGCTGGGCACCGACGTCGGCCTGCCGATGCTGATGCTCTCCCGCCACTCCCTCGACGCCCAGGGGCAGCCGGTGGAGTGGGTGCGCTCGGTCTACCGCGGGGACCGCTACAAGTTCGTCGCCAGGCTGCAGCGCCCCACGGACTGAGCAACTCCCCCCGGACCGAGCCCGCCTTACGGGCTGAACACCCCTTACGGACCGGGTACTCCCCGCGGGCCGAACGGCGCCGGCGGGCGGTGAACTCCCGCCGCCCGACGCCGTTCCTCCGCGCGGAGTTTCCATACCGATATGCGGACACCTAGTGACGCGCGCCACGGCCCTGCCATAGATTTCCAGCCGATTGCACAGGAGACAGTCAGGGACGGAGCCACGCTGATGCCAGAGCCAGCCGAATCACCGACCAGAAGACAGGTCGTCACCCCGACGCGCATAGTGGCCGGACTGTGCCTGCTGGCTCCGTTCGTCTCGATGCTGTGGGTGAGTTCGTACGCCAGGATCGAGCCGACGCTGATCGGGATCCCGTTCTTCTACTGGTACCAGATGCTGTGGGTGCTGATCTCGACGGTGCTGACCACCGTCGCGTACAAGCTCGTCCGGCGTGAGCAGCGCCTCGCCAAGGACGGTGGCCGGTGAGCGCCCTCGCGACCGCGGCCCCGGCGACCGTCCGGCTGGCCGCCTCCCAGACCCACGGCGTCAACGGCGTGGCCCTCGCCGTCTTCGTCTTCTTCTTCCTGGCCGTGACGGTCATGGGCTTCCTGGCCGCCCGCTGGCGCAAGGCCGAGCAGTCCGCCAACCTGGACGAATGGGGCCTGGGCGGCCGCAGCTTCGGCACCTGGATCACGTGGTTCCTGCTCGGCGGTGACCTCTACACCGCGTACACCTTCGTGGCCGTCCCGGCGGCGGTCTACGCGGCGGGCGCCTCCGGCTTCTTCGCCGTGCCGTACACGATCCTGGTCTACCCGTTCATCTTCCTCTTCCTGCCCCGCCTCTGGTCGGTCTCGCACAAGCACGGCTACGTCACCACCTCCGACTTCGTCCGCGGCCGCTTCGGCTCCAAGGGCCTGTCGCTGGCGGTGGCGCTCACCGGCATCCTCGCCACGATGCCGTACATCGCGCTCCAACTGGTGGGCATCCAGGCGGTGCTGGACGTCATGGGCGTCGGCGGCGGCGAGCACACCAACTGGTTCGTCAAGGACCTCCCGCTGCTGATCGCCTTCGCGGTCCTGGCGGCCTACACCTACTCCTCCGGCCTGCGCGCGCCCGCCCTGATCGCGTTCGTCAAGGACGGCCTGATCTACCTCGTCATCGGCGTGGCGATCATCTACATCCCGATCAAACTGGGCGGCTTCGACGCCATCTTCCACGCGGCGGGCAAGGCGCTCGCGCAGCCCGGCGCCGTCCCCGGCAAACCGCGCGGCGAACTGACCAGCGGCCCCAACGCCCAGTGGGCGTACGCCACTTTGGCGCTCGGTTCGGCCCTGGCGCTGTTCATGTACCCGCACTCGATCACCGCGACGCTGTCCTCCCGCAGCCGCAACGTGATCCGCCGCAACACCACGATCCTGCCGGTCTACTCGCTGATGCTGGGCCTGCTGGCGCTGCTCGGCTTCATGGCGATCAAGGCCGGTACGGACATCCAGGGCAACCCGCAACTCGCCATCCCCCAGCTGTTCGAGGACATGTTCCCCAGTTGGTTCACCGGCGTCGCGTTCGCCGCGATCGGCATCGGCGCCCTCGTCCCGGCGGCCATCATGTCCATCGCGGCCGCCAACCTCTTCACCCGGAACGTCTACAAGGACTTCCTCAAGCAGGACGCCACGCCCGAGCAGGAGCACAAGGTCGCCAAGCTGGTCTCCCTGCTGGTGAAGGTCGGTGCCCTGGTCTTCGTCCTCACCATGGACAAGACGGTCGCGATCAACTTCCAGCTGCTGGGCGGGATCTGGATCCTGCAGACCATGCCGTCCCTGGTCGGCGGCCTGTTCACCCGCTGGTTCCACCGCTGGGCGCTGCTGACCGGCTGGGCGGTCGGCATGCTCTACGGCACGCTCGCGGCGTACGGCGTGGCCAGCCCCACCCAGAAGCACTTCGGCGGCTCCAGCGCGGAGATCCCCGGCATCGGTGAGATCGGCTACATCGGCCTGACCGCGATCGTCCTGAACATCGTCGTCGCGGTCGTCCTCACCGTCGTCCTGCGGGCCCTCAAGGCCCCCGACGGCACGGACGAGACGAGCCCGGCGGACTACACCGCCGACGCGGGCGAGGAGGGCGTCCTGACCGACCTCCCGCCGGCCACGGCGGGGGCTCCGGCGGGGCACTGAGCCACCGCGTCCGACGCCACGGGCCGCCGCCTCCCCCGGGAGGCGGCGGCCCTTTTCGTGCACCCGGTCGGTGCCATGGAGCCTCCCCCTTCTGCCATCGGGCAGGGCAGGGAACGTGCGACCGACGATCGCCAAGGCCACTGACAGGCACCGTCCGATCACTCGTTGATCACTCGCGACACACTAGATGTGGGGGTGCACCCGAGGGGGCACCCCCACATGTATGCTCGTCCTCGCTGTCGCCGCAGGGGAACCCGGTGGGAATCCGGGACTGTCCCGCAACGGTGTACGCGCGCACCCGCCCGCACTTGTTGACGGGCCGCCGTGCGCCCGGAAGTCCGAGGACCTGCCGACGGCACGCCCGCACCGCCATCGGTGCGGACGTCGATACGTCCGGGCCCCGAGGGATGGGCCGGTGGACGCCGCGCGGTGTGCCCGCGCACCCCTGAGGTGACGGGGTGCCGCATGCCCGCGTGCGCCCGTCGCGCCCCGCCCCTCCCGGCCCCCGCCGAGTGAGGGAGAGCATCACGTGACCATCGCGCCAACGGAACCCGCGTCAGCCGCCGAGGTCGTGCCGCCCGCGGTGGCCGCGCCGGCCGCCTCCGACGGCCCGGGCGTCGCCCTGCTGCGCACCCTCACCGACCTGACCGCGGACCTGACCGCGACCGACCCCGGCAAGGTGGCCGCCGCCGCCCTGCGCGGCCGGCACGCGGGTTCCGACGAGGCCGAGTTGCGCGCGCTGGCCACCGAGGCCGCGGCCGGCCTGATCGGTGACGAGCCGGAGTACTCCAAGCTCGCCGCGCGGCTGCTCACCCTCGCGATCTCGGAGGAGGCGGCCGAACAGGGGGCGGTCGCCTTCTCCGGCTCCATCGAGGTCGGGCACCGCGAGGGCCTGATCGCCGACGAGACCGCGGAGTTCGTCCGGGCGCACGCGGCGCGGCTGGACGCGCTGGTCGAGCGGGCGCTCGCGGACGGCGCCGACGACCGGTTCGGCTACTTCGGCCTGCGCACCCTGCACTCCCGCTACCTGCTGCGGCACCCCACCACCCGTCAGGTGATCGAGACGCCCCAGCACTTCCTGCTGCGGGTGGCCTGCGGCCTCGCCGAAGACCACAGCGAGCGGGCCCTGGACGAGGTCGCCGAGCTGTACCGCCTCACCAGCTCGCTGTCGTACCTCCCCTCCTCCCCCACCCTCTTCAACTCCGGCACCCGCCACCCCCAGATGTCGTCCTGCTACCTGCTGGACTCCCCGCTGGACGAGCTGGACTCGATCTACGACCGCTACCACCAGGTCGCCCGGCTCTCCAAGCACGCCGGCGGCATCGGGCTGTCGTACTCCCGGATCCGGGCCCGCGGTTCGCTGATCCGCGGCACCAACGGGCACTCCAACGGCATCGTGCCGTTCCTGCGCACGCTCGACGCCTCGGTCGCGGCGGTGAACCAGGGCGGCCGGCGCAAGGGCGCGGCCTGCGTCTACCTGGAGACCTGGCACGCGGACATCGAGGAGTTCCTGGAGCTCCGCGACAACACCGGCGAAGAGGCCCGCCGGACGCACAACCTGAACATCGCGCACTGGATCCCGGACGAGTTCATGCGCCGGGTGGAGGCGGACACCGACTGGTCGCTGTTCTCGCCCTCCGACGTCCCCGAGCTGGTGGACCTGTGGGGCGAGGAGTTCGACGCCGCGTACCGCAAGGCCGAGGCCGAGGGCCGGGCGCTCAAGCAGATCCCCGCCCGGGTGCTGTACTCCCGCATGATGCGCACCCTGGCGCAGACCGGCAACGGCTGGATGACGTTCAAGGACGCCGCCAACCGCACCGCCAACCAGACCGCCGAGCCCGGCAAGGTCGTGCACTCCTCCAACCTGTGCACGGAGATCCTGGAGGTGACCGACGACGGCGAGACCGCGGTCTGCAACCTCGGGTCGGTCAACCTCGCCGCCCACCTCGGTGACCACGGTGAGATGGACTGGGAGCGGCTGGACGCCACGGTCCGTACGGCCGTCACCTTCCTCGACCGCGTCGTGGACATCAACTTCTACCCGACCGAGCAGGCCGCCGCCTCCAACTCCCGCTGGCGCCCGGTCGGTCTGGGCCTGATGGGCCTGCAGGACGTCTTCTTCCGGCTGCGGCTGGCCTTCGACTCCCCCGAGGCCAAGGAGCTGTCCACCCGGATCTCCGAGCGGATCATGCTCGCCGCCTACGAGGCGTCCGCCGACCTCGCCGAACGGCACGGCCCGCACCCGGCCTGGTCCGCGACCCGTACCGCCCGCGGTGTGCTGCACCCCGACCACTACCCGGACGCCGAGCCGCGCTGGGCGGACCGCTGGGCCGCGCTGCGCGCCCGGATCGCGAAGACCGGGATGCGCAACTCCCTCCTCCTCGCGATCGCGCCGACCGCGACCATCGCCTCCATCGCCAGGGTGTACGAGTGCATCGAGCCGCAGGTGTCCAACCTCTTCAAGCGCGAGACGCTGAGCGGTGAGTTCCTGCAGGTCAACGCGTACCTGATCGAGGAGCTCAAGGCCCTGGGCCTGTGGGACGCGCGGACCCGGGACGCGCTGCGCGAGGCGAACGGCTCGGTGCAGGACGTGGCGTGGATCCCCGAGCGGATCCGCGCGCTCTACCGCACGGCCTGGGAGATCCCGCAGCGGGCCCTGATCGACATGGCCGCGGCCCGTACGCCGTACCTCGACCAGAGCCAGTCGCTGAACCTCTTCATGGCGTCGCCGACCATCGGCAAGCTCAGCTCGATGTACGCGTACGCCTGGAAGCGCGGCATCAAGACCACGTACTACCTGCGGTCGCGCCCGGCGACCCGGATCGCGCAGTCGGCGCGCGCCTCCGTCCCCGTACCGCAGCAGGCCGCCGACCCCGAGGCGGTCGCCTGCTCCCTTGAGAACCCCGAGTCCTGCGAGGCCTGCCAGTAATGTCCACCGACGCCAACATGAACAAGAACCTGCTCGACCCGGGCTTCGAACTCACCCTGCGTCCCATGCGGTACCCGGAGTTCTACGACCGGTACCGCGACGCGATCAAGAACACCTGGACCGTGGAGGAGGTCGACCTCCACTCCGACGTGGCCGACCTCGCCAAGCTCTCCCCGGGCGAGCAGCACATGATCGGCCGGCTGGTCGCGTTCTTCGCGACCGGTGACTCGATCGTCGCCAACAACCTGGTCCTGACGCTGTACAAGCACATCAACTCCCCCGAGGCGCGGCTGTATCTGAGCCGTCAGCTCTTCGAGGAGGCGGTGCACGTCCAGTTCTATCTGACGCTGCTGGACACCTATCTGCCCGACCCGGAGGACCGCGCCGCCGCCTTCGCCGCGGTGGAGAACATCCCGTCCATCCGGGAGAAGGCCCAGTTCTGCTTCAAGTGGATGGACTCGGTCGAGAGCATCGACCGGCTGGAGTCCAAGGCCGACCGCCGCCGCTTCCTCCTCAACCTCATCTGCTTCGCGGCCTGCATCGAGGGCCTGTTCTTCTACGGCGCGTTCGCCTACGTCTACTGGTTCCGTTCGCGCGGGCTGCTGCACGGCCTGGCCACCGGCACCAACTGGGTCTTCCGCGACGAGTCCATGCACATGGAGTTCGCGTTCTCGGTGGTGGACACGGTCCGCGAGGAGGAGCCCGACCTCTTCGACGACAAGCTGGAGCTGCAGGTCACCGAGATGCTCAAGGAGGCCGTCGAGGCCGAGCTGCAGTTCGGCCGTGACCTGTGCGGCGACGGCCTGCCGGGGATGAACACCGAGTCGATGCGCGCGTACCTGCAGTGCGTCGCGGACCAGCGTCTGCAGCGGCTCGGCTTCGCGCCCGTGTACGGCTCGGAGAACCCGTTCTCCTTCATGGAGCTGCAGAACGTCCAGGAGCTGACCAACTTCTTCGAGCGCCGGGCCTCCGCCTACCAGGTCGCCGTCGAGGGCTCGGTCTCCTTCGACGACGACTTCTAGGCCGGCGCCCGACGTCCGTGCCGGCGGCGCCCGTTCACCCCGGTCACCTGCGATTGTGAGCGTTCTGTTACCTCGGCAACCTGAGCCGGGGCCGCCACATCTATCCGGGTATGAAGGGCACGAAGGGGCGTCGCCGGTTCATCGACTATCCGCGCCGGGGACGGGAGGGGCTGCGCCGATGGCTGCCGTCATGGCGGCTGTGGCTCGGCACCCTCTCGTTCGGCATCCTCTCCCTGGCGGGGCTGTTCGCGTTCGTGTACGCGAAGATCGACATACCGGACGAGAACGAGCTCGCCGGTAAGGAGGCCACCGTCTACTACTGGGCGGACGGCAGCCAGATGGTGAGCGTGGGCGCCGTCAACCGGCAGAACGTCACCCTCGACAAGGTCCCCGACTCGGTCGAGAACGCGGTGATCTCCGCGGAGAACGCCACGTTCTACAGCGACCCCGGGATCTCCCTCCAGGGAATCGGCCGGGCCGTGGTGAACATGGTGTCCGGTGAGGAGACCCAGGGCGGCTCCACCATCACCCAGCAGTACGTGAAGAACACCTATCTCTCACAGGACCAGACGGTCACCCGCAAGCTGAGGGAATTCATCATCGCGCTGAAGGTGAGCAACCAGAAGTCCAAGCGCGAAATCCTCCGCGGATATCTCAACACCAGCTGGTTCGGCCGTGGTTCGTACGGCATCCAGGCCGCCGCCCACGCGTATTACGGCATCGACGCCAAGAACCTCAGCCCCAGCCAGGGCGCCCTGCTCGCGGCCACGCTGAAGGGCGCCGACCAGTACGACCCGGGTCTGAGCAAGGCCAATCACCGGCGGGCGGTGGCGCGTTGGCGGTGGATCCTCGACCGGCAGGTCGCCACCGGAAAAATGAGCGAGGAGGAACGGGCGAAATACCGCACGTTCCCCGAGCCCCGGCCGCCGTCCAAGCCCACCAGCCAGGCCGGCCAGATCGGCTATCTCGTCGACATCGCCAACAAATTCATCAAGGCCGACACCGGGCTCACCGACAAGGACCTGGCCCGCGGCGGCTACCGCGTCCACACCACCTTCGACAAGAACCGCACCCGCCGCCTGGAGGCGGCCGTGAACACCGTCCGCCGGGAGAACCTCGACCCGAAGGAGCGGACCGCCGACACCTTCGTGGAATTCGGGGCGGCCTCGGTGCGCCCCCGGGACGGCGCGATCGTCGCCCTCTACGGCGGTGCCGACGCCACCCGGCACTTCAGCAACAACGCGGACACCACGGCGGTCCCGGCCGGCTCGGCCTTCAAACCGTTCGTGCTCGCCGCCGCCCTCCAGCAGCAGGTCGACGCCACCCCGCAGCCCACCGACCGCCCCGAGGGGGCCGGCCGGGCCGTCCCGGTGGACTATCGTCCGGGCCAGGCCGCCGCGGACCTCGGCAGCGCCCTGATGAAGGCCGAGAACCCGCCGTTCGTCCAGGCCGGGCAGCGGATCGGGCTGGCCCGCATCCGGGACCTCGCGGTGGCCGCCGGGCTGCGCAAGGAGAGCATGGCGCGCCTGGAGCAGACCTTCCCGCTCGGCACCTCGGCGCCCAGCGCGATACGGATGGCGAGCGCCTACACCACGTTCGCCAACGGCGGGCTGCACGCCGATCCCTACGCGGTGTCCGCCATGACGCACGACGGCCGCAGGGTCCCCGGCTTCGAACGGACGGTGCCCCAGCAGGTCCTCGACGCCGGGGTCGCCCAGCAGGTGACCGGCGCCCTGCAGGGCGTGGGCTGGCGCACGATGGGCCTGCCGGACGCAAAGCCGGCCGGGCCGCCGGTGGCGGCCGGCCGTACCGAGCCGGGTGACCGGATGAAGTCGGCGTGGTTCATCGGCAGCCCGCCGCCCGCCCCGGTCGGCACCGGACCCGGCACCGGCGGGAACTGGGGCGGGGTCCGCCCCGGCACCACGCCGGGCACCGGTGACGAGCCGACCACCGCCGTCACCATGTTCCGCAACCAGCCCGGCGCGCCCGACCTGCTGGGCCTGCAGGGCGTCGGCGGCCCCCGCACCGGGCTGGGGACGTCCCTGCCGCCGAAGGTCTGGAGCGCCTACCAGAACGCCTCGTAACCGGCCGCGGACGGCCCGCCGGGCGGCCTCGTGGACGCGCGCGGGCGCCCGCCCCCACCGGGGACGGGCGCCCGCGCGCCGGTCGTCTCGCGTCCGCTCAGTCGTTGGCGACCACGGGGTAGCGCGGCTCGCGCTCGGCCATCTGCCGCAGCGCGTCCTTGCGGTCCCGCTTGGACAGCCGGTCGATGTAGAGGTAGCCGTAGAGGTGGTCGGTCTCGTGCTGCAGGCAGCGCGCGAAGTAGCCGGTGCCCTGCACGGCGATCGGCTCACCCTTGGCGTTCTGGCCGCGGACCACGGCGTAGTCGGGGCGGGCCAGCTCGGCGTACGCACCGGGCACGGACAGGCAGCCCTCGTTGGAGTCGTCCAGCACCCGGCGCTCGGCGGGCAGGTCGTCCAGGACGGGGTTGCAGACCGCGCCGACGTGCCGGACGCCCTCGTCGTCCAGGCAGTCGTAGACGAAGACCTTCAGGTCCACACCGATCTGGTTGGCGGCCAGGCCCACGCCCTCGGCGGTGCGCTGGCTGGCGAACATGTCGTCGATCAGCTGGGCCAGGCTGTCGTCGAACTCCGTGACGTCCTTGCACTCCTTGTGGAGCACCGGGTTGCCGACCACGGTGATCGGGCGGGAGGTGCCGCGCTCCCGGTGGGCGGTCTCGCGCTCCTCGCAGTCCTCCGTGTCGACGATGAACTCGACGCTGTCCTGCTGATCACTGTCCTGCTGGGCCATCTCCGCCGTACGCCTTCCTCAAAACCCTGATGGGACGTCGTACAGCCTACGGGGACGGCCCGGCGCTCAGCAGACCTCTTCCAGATCACGCCATTCGCGGGTGTCCGGGCTGTCCGCGACCCAGCCGTCGAGCAGCCCGCGGACCAGCGCGGACGGCGCCGCGATACCGCATTCGCGCTCCGGCACCCACAGCGAGCCCGAGCCCGCGGTGCGGTGGCCCAGCGGGCCGGGGTGGCCCGGTTCGCTGTGGTCGTGCGGGTCCAGGTGCTCGCCGTCGCCCTCGTCGCTGGGCATCCGGCTCTCCGAGCACGTACGGCACAGCAGGCGGACGGAGGACGACCAGTCCTCGGCGGCGAAGCCGGCGTCGGCCGCCAGCCGCTCCAGGGCGTCCCGGTCGGCCTCGGTGGCGGCCTCCAGGAGCACCACCCAGGTGGGGACCGGGGAGGGCGCCCACAGCTCGATCTCGTCGAAGACCGGGTACGCCTGCCCGTCGGACGTCGTCCGCTCGCCGTGCGGGACGCCGTCGTGCAGCACGACCTCGCCCCAGCGCCGCCCGGAGGACGGCAGCGGGATCGACAGCACCTCGATGCGGGCCGGGTCCAGCCGGCGGCCCCAGACCACCTCGGCCTCGCCCTCCGGGGAGAGCCGGACCGCGGCGCTGCCCAGGGCCATGCCGAGCGGTTCGCCGGACGGCGAGCCCTCACCGGGGACCTTCAGGCCGTACGCCTGCCAGGCCCGGCGGGCCAGCGGCCAGTCCTGGAGGGCGGTGGCGGCGATGCCGACGTTCCACCAGTCGGGCGCCCCGCTCTCGCGGTCGAGCAGCGCCACCGCGCGCAGCCCGGCGGCCCGGGCCTGCTCCCAGTCGTGCCGGAACTTGTGCAGCAGCGCGAGGTTGAACCAGGACTCCGACAGCCACGGCTCCATGTCCGCGGCCCGGGTCAGCAACGCCCCCGCGTCCTCGTAACGGCCGTCACCGATCAGCGTGAAAGCGCGGTCGGTCGCCTGCCGCCACGAGGCGGAGGGCCGGTGCCGTACCTTGCCGAAGATCCTCACGATTCCCGCCTGCTGGTTGCTCTCGTTGCCGCCAGGTGGTCTCCCGGGCGGCTCCCGGGGCCCTTCCGGGGGCCCACTCGACAACCTGCCACAGATTGCCGTCGGGCTCAGCCCGGTTTGCTGCTCCCCTGCGGCTGATGCCCTTCACCGACCCCCTGAATCCCCTGGGACTCTCCTCACAGGGGCTTCCTTCGCATCCAACCATGCCCGTCTCGGAGGCCGCTCATTACCCATGGGTTCTGGCACTTCGGGCGGAATTCCGCAAGCGGAGGGAACCATGGGGCGGCACGGGGGCCGGGCCGCCCCGATGCGGTCCTTCTCACACCTCCCGGCCGCCGCGGGCGAGGACCCGGGCGAGCGCCTCGACCACGCGGGGCTCGTGGTCGTGCGCGGTGGCCAGCCGCAGCCGCTCCAGGGCGCGCAGCCGGCCGCCCGGCCCGCCGGCGCCGCCCGCCAGGTCGTCGTAGGCGTTGACGGTCCGGACGATACGCGCGGTGACCGGCTGGTCCGGGTACGGGTCGGCCTGCCGCTCGACGATCGTCGCGACCTCGGCGGGCACCCCGGTCTGCCGGACGACGGCGCCGCCCAGCAGGGCGATCCGGCGCTGTTCGGCGGGCGGCAGCGGGGCGGTGGCACCGTCCGGCACCGGGTCCAGGAGGGAGAGCTGACCGATGTCGTGCATCAGCGCGGCGTACTCCAGCACGTCCAAGTCCGGTTCGGTCAGGCCCAGTTCGCGGCCCACCGCGCGGCTGAGCGCGGCCACCCGGCGGGCGTGGCCGTGCGGGGTGTACCCGGCGATCTCGGTGGCGCGGGCCAGCGAGGCGATGGTCTGGCGGTACGTCGCGCGCACCGCGGCGAACCGGCCGAAGGCGAGCTGGGTCAGCAGCAGCGGCAGACAGAACACCGGCAGCGCCCACAGGCCCACGACCGCGGTGGCGAGCGCGATCACCACGCCGGTGGCGCAGACGGCGGTGCCCATTCCGGGCAGCGCCCGCAACTCGTCGCGCAGCAGCGGCCCGTACGGCCAGCCGGTGCGGGCGTGCGCCAGGGTGGCGGCGAGCACCGCGTCACACAGCGTGGTCAACGCCAGCAGGCCGATCAGGAAGAACGGGTAGGCCGGCCCGTTCGCCACCCAGCTGCCCAAGGTGCCGGTGTTGTAGAGGGGTTGGAAGCAGGTGGCGGCGAATCCCGTGGTCAGCACCCGGCGGGCGAGCCGGTCCGGCGCGGTGCGCCGGCCGCGCGCGACCTGCGGGACGGCGCCGATCAGGGCGGCCGCCAGGACGACGGCCACGGTCTGCGGGACACCGTGCGTCGTCGGCCGGCCGCCCGCCTCGCCGAGCAGCGCGTACGCCAGCGCCCCGGCCGCGCCCAGCGGGGCCGCCGTGCGGTCGTCCGGCGCCCACCCCGGCCCGGTGGCGGGCGCGGGGCCGCAGGCGGCCAGCTCGCCGGCCGCGATCAGCACCCCGAAGGCCAGCGCGATCGCCGGCCGGTCGAGCCCGGCCCACAGGGTCTGTCCGAGGGACCAGCAGGCCAGCGCGGCGGCGGCGGTGTGGACGGCGGCGACGACGGCGCGGCCGCCGGGGTGGCGGGCGGCCGTCCGCGTGCCGTCCGGTACGGCGGTGGGCCGGCCGCCGGCCGCCGGGGGGCCGGTCCGCCGGGCATCCGGGGGTTCCGCACGGGCGCCGGTCATCGCGGACCACCGCCCCACCCGGCCGGCCCGGCGGCTCCGGGCACCGGCTCGGGCACCGCGCCGGCCGGCCGGTCACCGCGGCCTTCCGGGGCGGGGCCCGCCGCGCGCCGGGCGTCCCCGGCACGGCCCTCCGCCCGCGAAGGCGTGACGTTTCCGCTCCGGGTCGCGCCCGGCCCGTCGTCGGCCGCGGTGACCAGGTCCGGGTCCCAGCCGTACCGGTGCAGCGCCGCCGCCAGCGCCCGCACCATCCGCGGGTCGAACTGCGTGCCGGCGCATTTGCGCAGCTCGGCGACGGCCGCCGGCACCGGCCGGGCCCGGCGGTAGGACCGGGTGGAGGTCATCGCGTCGAAGGCGTCCGCCACCGCCACCACCCTGGCGAACTCCGGGATCTGGTGGCCGCGCAGACCGTACGGGTAGCCGCGCCCGTCCAGCCGCTCGTGGTGGTGCAGGATCGCCGCCCGCGCCTCCCCCAGGAAGCCGATGCCGCGGACGATCTCGTGCCCGTACTCCGGGTGCAGCTCGATCACCCGGCGCTCCTCCGGGGTCAGCGGCCCGTCCTTGCGCAACAGCCGGGTGGGTACGCCGAGTTTGCCGACGTCGTGCAGGATGCCGGCGAACCGGAGCACCTCGGTCCGGTCCTCCGCCATGCCCAGCTCGCGGGCGATCATCACCGAGGCGCGGCCGACCCGTTCGCCGTGCCCGCGGGTGTAGCGGTCCTTGATGTCCACGGCCTGGACGAGTGCCCGGATGGTGGCCTGGTGGGCGGCGCGTTCGCGGTGGCAGCGGTCGAAGACCCAGCACGAGAGGCACATCGGCAGCAGCACCAGCAGCGCCGCCGGCGGCCCGTACGAGCTGCGCCACAGGACGGCCATCATCAGCCCGGCCAGGCCGTGCACGAGGTACCGGGCCTGGCCGCGGGCGAGCGGCCCGCGCCAGGCGGTGCGTACCGGGTGTCGTTCGGCGGCGATCAGGATGCCGCCGTCCAGCGCCGCGAGCACCGCGCAGTAGACGGCCGCGGCGGCCAGGGCCGGCAGCAGCAGGAGGGGGAACCGCGGGGCGGACAGCGCGGGGTGGCCCAGGGCCCGGAAGGCCGCGGCGGCCGCACCGCAGGCGAGGGCCTGCTCGGCGGCGTGCCAGATCCGGCGGGCGGTGGCCGCCCGGAACCGGACCGGGGCGAGCAGTGCCCCGGGGACGGCGGCCAGCGCGGCCAGCGGCGGCAGCAGCAGGAAGACGCCGGCGAGGACCAGGGGGCCGGTCCAGCCCGTACCGCCGACGGACCGCGTCCGTTCGGGCAGCCGGCGGCCCAGGAGCGGGCAGCGCGGGATCCGTTCGCACAGTGCGTACAGGGCGGCCAGGGCGAGGGCGGTGCCCCAGGGGGCGCCCGGGCCCAGCGTCAAGGCCCGAGCGGTGCACAGCGCGGCGGCCAGGGCCGTCCCGCCGATGTACCCCCGCGCGGCCGCCGGAAGCTCCCGCATCGCGCCCTCCTCACCCTGCCCGCCGGCTCCGCCCCGTTTCGGGGAGCGGGGACGGCCCTCGGCACGCCGCGTCCGCAGCGCGCTCGGGTCGGTGAGAATAGAGGGGTTGGCGCGCCCGGGAAGGCGCATCAGCGGATCGGGCGGGAGGAATCGCCCCGCCCCTCACTCATTGGGGTGATGTGCCGCGGTCTTCGCCCCGCACGGCCGCGGTCCGTGCAACGTGGCGGGGAGCCGGTGGGGCGCCGGTCGCCCGGGAGGCCCTGCCGGGCGGCGGCCTCAGGCCTCGGCGGTACGGGTGTCGGCCGCCGGGCCGGAGCCGCCGTTGCCGGCCTCCGCCTCACGCGCCTGCTGCTCCCGCTGGGCCTGTTCGTGCCGGGCCTGGTCCAGGACGCTCACCTCGGGCACGGCCTCGCCGGCCCGGATGAGGTCGATCCGGCCCATGACCTTGGAGCGCAGATCGCTGGGGACGTCGTCGTGTCCGCAGCAGCGCTTGACGAGCTTCTTGACGGCCTGCTCCAGGCCGTACTTCTCCAGGCACGGGGAGCATTCGTCGAGATGCACCTGGAATTCCGCGCACTCCCCGGCGGGCATCTCCCGGTCGAGATACTCGTAGAGGTGGTCAAGGACCTCTGAGCAGTCCTTCTCGTGCGGCTCTCCGCAGCTCATGATCCCGAGCCTTTCCGGTCGTGCGACTCCGACGTCCGCGCGGCCTGCGGGTCCGCAGTGGCCGCACCCGCCGGAACCAGCCCGCGTTCGCGGGCGTAATCCTCCAGCATGCCGCGCAGTTGGCGCCGGCCGCGGTGCAGACGGGACATCACCGTGCCGATGGGAGTCCCCATGATGTCCGCGATCTCCTTGTACGCAAACCCCTCGACGTCGGCGAGGTAGACCGCGATGCGGAATTCCTCCGGAATGGCCTGCAGGGCGGCCTTCACGTCCGAGTCGGGGAGGTGGTCCAGCGCCTGGGACTCGGCGGAGCGCAGCCCCGTCGACATGTGCGACTCGGCGCGCGCCAGCTGCCAGTCCTCGATCTCCTCCGCGGCGCTGCGCTGCGGCTCACGCTGCTTCTTGCGGTAGGAGTTGATGAAGGTGTTCGTGAGGATGCGGTACAGCCACGCCTTGAGGTTGGTGCCCTCGCGGAACTGGTGGAACGACGCGTACGCCTTCGCGTACATCTCCTGGACGAGGTCCTCCGCGTCGGCCGGGTTGCGCGTCATGCGCAGGGCGGCGGAGTACATCTGGTCCAGGAAGGTGAGCGCGTCCCGCTCGAAGCGCGCATTGCGCTCGGCCGCACTCTCCTGCCGGCGGTCGGACATCTCCTCTGCCGAGCCGTCGGTCCCTGCGTCGGTACCGGTGACCGGACCCACCTCCTCCAACACCGTCACGGATCCGGAAACGGACCCACTCGATTCGGAGAATAGACGACGATCCGGTGCCGCCGCCGCTCCAGCCAGGGCGGGCTGTGCCACCTGCATCTGCGACCACGGCAGGTCAGCGGCCGGGCGGGCCGGGCAAGCGATTCCCATGCGGCGGACTCCCATTCCTCGTGCTTCGCTGGTACGTACGCGCGTCCGTACGGATGCGACAACAGCCGCCCCGGCCCGGGCATTCCCGCTCCGCGCGATCTTCTTGCGGCGGTTTCGCCTCCCGAGGTTGACAAATGCGGTTGCCGGTTCGGCAATGGGAGCGTGGACGACGACACTGCCGGCATCCCGCCGGACCGCACGGCGCACGCCCCGGCAGCCGGCGCCGCCCCCGACCGCGCCCCGGCGCCGGACCAGGTGTACGACCGGGTCCTCGCCGAGGTGGGGCCCCGGCTGCGGCGGATCCGGCAGGAGCGCGGGGTGACCCTGGCCGCGCTGTCCGAGGCGACCGGCATCTCGGTGAGCACCCTCTCGCGCCTGGAGTCCGGCGGCCGCCGGGCCACCCTCGAACTGCTGCTGCCGCTGGCCCAGGCGCACCAGGTGCCGCTGGACGAGCTGGTGGGCGCGCCGGAGGTGGGCGACCCCAGGATCCGCGCGGTGCCGCAGCGGCGCGGCCGTATGACGGTGGTGCCGCTGACCCGCCAGCCGGGCGCGCTGCAGGCGTTCAAGCTGGTGATCGATCCCGTCGCCGGCCCGCCGGAGCAGCGGATCCACGAGGGCTACGAGTGGCTGTACGTGCTGTCCGGTCGGCTGCGGCTGCTGCTGGCCGACCGCGACGTGGTGCTGCGGGCCGGGGAGGCGGCGGAGTTCGACACCCGGCTGCCGCACTGGTTCGGGCCCGCCGACAAGACGCCGGTGGAGGTGCTGAGCCTCTTCGGGCGGCAGGGCGAGCGGGTGCACGTACGGGCCCGGCCGCGCGGGCAGGGCGACTGAGCCCCGGCGCCGGCGGGCCCCCGCGGGTACGCGGGCCCCTGCCGGTGCCGCGGGCCGCGGGTCGCGCTCAGCCGAAGAGCCCGTCCAGCCAGGCGAGTACGGCGTCGGTGAGCCCGGTCATCGTCGCGGCCTCGCCGATCCCCGCCTTCTTCGGGACCGCGAACCCGTGGTCGCCGTGCGGCACTTCGGCCAGCTCGGTGCCCGGCGGGAACTCGTCGGGCCGGCCGAAGGGGTCCCGGCCGCCCTGCACGACCAGCGTCGGCACCCCGGCGCCGGTCAGCTCGTCCACCCGGGACTTCTCCGGCCTGCCCGGGGGGTGCAGCGGGAAGCTCAGCGCCAGTACGGCCTCGGCGCCCAGCTCGCGGGCCGTACGGCAGGCCACCCGGGCACCCGCGCTCCGGCCGCCGGCGACCACCGGCAGTCCCGGCTTCTCCAGCGCGGGCCACAGCGCGGTCCACGCCGCGTCCAGGGTCTTCGGCGCCGGTGCCACCTTCTTGCCGGCCACCCGCCACGGCTGCTCGACCAGCGCCACCGGGTAGCCGCGGGCCGGCAGCGCGGCCGCCAGGGCCCGCAGGTCGCGCGCCTCGATACCGCCGCCGGCGCCGTGGCTCACCGCCACCACGGCCCGCGCCGGCGTCGCCTCGCGGTACCAGGTGATCCGGGCCTCGCCCGCCGGCGTCCCGACCGTCTCGGTCTCCTTCGCCCCTGTGCTCATACGCCCATCCTGCCCGCGCCGGGACGCGAACGGCACCGCCCCACGCCCGCCGGACGGCCACCGGGCCGGGCGCCACCGGGCGCGCACCGGCTCAGAACAGCGTGCCGACCTCCGGCCCGTCGAGCTCGGTGACCAGCTCGGGCCCGTTGTTGCGGACGTTGCTGACGTCGGTCGGTACGGGATGGGCGCGCAGCAGCCCGGGCGGCGGGGGCGCCAGCAGCTCCCGCAGCTCGTCGGGGTCGGTACGGCCCGGGTCGAGCCAGGCGTCCCAGCGGTCCGGGGGCAGCACCAGCGGCATCCTGGGGTGGATCTCGGCCAGCGACTGCGGGCCGGGGCCGCCGTCCGCCCCGGCCAGCGGGGTGGTCTCGGCGGCGGTGGTGACGACCGTGCAGGTCACCCACCAGGCCAGCGGGTGGTCGCCGGGGAGCGTGCGGTCCCGCCAGAACTCGTACAGCCCGGCCATCGCCATCACGGAGCCGTCCGCGGGCGTCACGAAGTACGGCTGCTTGCGCGGCCGCTTCTTCCGGCCCTGCTCCTCCAGCTCCCGCTCGGCCGCGTCGGTGACCCACTCGAAGTAGCCGTCACCGGGGATCAGACAGCGCCGGGTCGCGAAGGCCCGCCGGAACGACGGCTTCTCGTGGACCGTTTCCGAGCGCGCGTTGATCATTCTTGCCGCGCCGTCGGGTGATTTCGACCACGACGGGACCAGCCCCCACTTCAGCGGCCGCAGCTGGCGCACCGGCCCGTCTGGGGCGCCCTCGCCCTTGAGGGGTCGTTCCAGCACCGCGTGCACGGTGGCCGTCGGCGCCACGTTCCAACTGGGCGCCAGCGTCTCCTCGGGCTCCCACTGCTGCACCCCGAACAGGCCGACCAGGTCCTCGGGGCGACGACTCGCTGCATACCTCCCGCACATGCATGCCACACTGCCATGCCACACGAAGGGGAGACATGGAGACCGACCACCTCACCGACATATGGGGCCGGGTCACCGGGACCCAGCCCGCCCCGTCGCTCTGGCTGGTGATCGCCACGGCGGTGCTCGCCCTGGCCGTCGTCGTCCCGCACACCGCGTGGCGGCTCTCGCGCAATGCGATCACCATCGCGCACGAGGGCGGGCACGGCCTGATCGCGCTGGTCAGCGGGCGCCGCCTGGACGGCATCCGGCTGCACTCCGACACCTCGGGACTGACCGTTTCCCGCGGCAAACCGACCGGTCTTGGCATGGTGCTGACCGCTGCGGCCGGTTATGTGGCACCGTCCCTGCTCGGCCTGGCCGGCGCCGCCCTCCTGGCGGCCGGTCACATCACGGCCCTGTTGTGGGGCGCGACCGCACTGCTGCTGGCGATGCTGGTCATGATCCGCAACGCCTACGGCGTGCTCACGGTCGTCCTGGCCGGCGCCGCGTTCCTGCTGGTCTCCTGGCTGACCACACCGGACGTGCAGGCCGGGTTCGGGTACGCGGTGGTGTGGTTCCTGCTGCTGGGCGGGGTTCGGCCGCCCTTCGAGCTGCAGGGCAAGCGGCGCCGCGGCGGTGCGGTGGACTCCGACCCGGACCAGCTGGCGCGGCTGACCCATGTCCCGGCGGCGCTGTGGCTCGGCCTGTTCCACGTGGTGACGCTGTGCTCCCTGATGGGCGGCGGGCGCTGGCTGCTCGGCCTCTGAGGGCACCGGCGGGCCGCTGCCGTCAACGGCGGCACGCCCTGTACTCCCGCCCGGTATGTCCGCAGCGCCTCGTACGTCCGCCGTGCGCGGTCCGTACGTCCGCCACCTCCGCGCTTCCGGCACGCGAGCGCACTACCAGTGCCATGTTTCGGATGGGTTGCGCCGCTTTTGATCAAGATCGGCACCCTTGCCCAGCCATTAAAGTAAGGGCATGACCGAGAGCCCCGCACATCCCGCCCTGTGGCCCGCCCCCGTAGCCCCCGGGGCCGTCGATGCAACCGTCACCGTGCCCGGCTCCAAATCGGTCACCAACCGCGGCCTGGTGCTGGCCGCCCTCTCCTCCGAGCCCGGCTGGCTGCGCCGCCCGCTGCGCTCCCGCGACACCCTCCTGATGGCCGAGGCGCTGCGCACCATGGGCGTCGGCATCGAGGAGACCGCCTCCTCCAGCTCCGCCGGCTCCGCGGACGCCGTGGACCGGCCCGGCGGCGGTGAGGCCTGGCGGATCATCCCGGCCGGTCTGCACGGCCCGGCCGCCGTCGACGTCGGCAATGCCGGAACGGTCATGCGCTTCCTGCCGCCGGTCGCCGCGCTCGCCGACGGCCCGGTCCGCTTCGACGGCGACCCGCGCTCCTACGAGCGCCCGCTCGGCGGCGTGATCGACGCGCTGCGCGCCCTGGGCGCCCGGATCGACGACGACAACCGCGGCGCGCTCCCGATGACGGTCTTCGGCAGCGGCGCCCTGGAGGGCGGCGCGGTGGAGATCGACGCCTCCTCGTCCTCGCAGTTCGTCAGCGCCCTGCTGCTGTCCGCGCCGCGCTTCAACCAGGGCGTCGAGGTCCGGCACGTCGGCGCGGCCCTGCCGTCGATGCCGCACATCCGGATGACCGTCGACATGCTGCGCAGCGTCGGCGCGCAGGTGGACACCCCGGAGGCGGGCGGCGAGCCCAACGTCTGGCGGGTCACCCCGGGCGCGCTGCTCGGCCGCGACCTGGTCGTCGAGCCCGATCTGTCCAACGCCCAGCCGTTCCTGGCCGCCGCCCTGGTCACCGGCGGGCGGGTCACCATCCCGGACTGGCCCGAGCACACCACCCAGCCCGGTGACGCGCTGCGTGAGATCTTCACCACCATGGGCGGCTCCTGCGAGCTGACCGACCAGGGCCTGACCTTCACCGGCAGCGGCCGCATCCACGGCATCGACGTCGACCTGAGCGAGGTCGGCGAGCTGACCCCCGGCATCGCCGCGGTCGCCGCGCTCGCCGACTCCCCCTCCACGCTGCGCGGCGTGGCCCACCTGCGGCTGCACGAGACCGACCGGCTGGCCGCGCTCACCAAGGAGCTCAACGAGCTCGGCGGCGACGTCACCGAGACCGCGGACGGGCTGCACATCCGGCCGCGCCCGCTGCACGGCGGGATCTTCCACACCTACGACGACCACCGGCTGGCCACCGCCGCCGCGGTCATCGGCCTCGCGGTCGAGGGCGTGGAGGTGGAGAACGTCGCCACCACGGCCAAGACCCTGCCCGACTTCCCCGCGCTGTGGACGGACATGCTCGCCGCGTCGCCCGGCCCGGCCCGGAGAGCCTGAGGGACCGGCCGCCATGCGCCGCTACGGCAAGAACCCCGATGAGGACGACGTCCGCGTCCGCCCCAACCGCAAGGGCAACCGGCCCCGTACGAACATCCGCCCCAAGCACGAGGACGCGGCCGAGGGCCTGGTCCTGACCGTCGACCGGGGCCGGCTGACCTGCCTCATCGAGGGCCGCACGGTCACCGCGATGAAGGCCCGCGAACTGGGCCGCAAGAGCGCGGTGGTCGGCGACCGGGTCGCCGTCGTCGGTGATCTGAGCGGCGCCAAGGACACCCTCGCCCGGATCGTCCGGGTCGAGCCGCGCACGTCCACGCTGCGCCGGACGGCCGACGACGACGACCCGTTCGAGCGGGTCGTGGTCGCCAACGCCGACCAGCTCGCCATCGTCACCGCGCTCGCCGACCCCGAGCCGCGTCCCCGGCTCATCGACCGCTGCCTGGTCGCCGCCTACGACGCGGGCCTGGAGCCGCTGCTGGTGCTGACCAAGTCCGACCTGGCGTCCGCCGACGCGCTGCTGGAGTCGTACGGCACGCTCGGCGTCCCCGCCATCGTCACCAACCGCGACGAACTCACCGACGGCAGCGCCGCCGAGCAGGTCCGCGAGGCGCTCAAGGGCCGGATGACGGCGTTCGTCGGGCACTCCGGCGTCGGCAAGACGACCCTGGTCAACGCGCTGGTCCCGGAGCGCCGCCGGGCCACCGGCAACGTCAACGCGGTCACCGGCCGCGGCCGGCACACCACCACCTCCGCGCTGGCGCTGCCGCTGCCCGGTGACGCGGGCTGGGTCATCGACACCCCCGGCGTCCGCTCCTTCGGGCTGGCCCACATCGACCCGTCCCGGGTCATCCACGCCTTCCCCGACCTGGAGCCGGGCACCGTCGACTGCCCGCGCGCCTGCAGCCACGACGAGCAGGACTGCGCCCTGGACCAGTGGGTCGCCGACGGCCACGCCGATCCGGCCCGGCTGCATTCGCTGCGCCGGCTGCTGTCCACCCGGGAACGACGCGAGGGCGACTGATCTCCCGGAGTTCGCTGCCCTCCGCCCGGGACAACTGCATAATCACACCAAGGCTGGCGCATGGTCACCGGCCGCTGACCGCCAGGCGGGGCCCCAGCGGAGTGAGGCTGAAGTCCCGTCGTCACTCATCCGGCTGACGGAGGCAATGGGACATGGCGTGGCTGCTGGTCGTGGTGGCGGGGCTGCTGGAGACCGGCTTCGCGGTCTGTCTGAAGCTCTCGCACGGTTTCACCCGCCTCCTGCCGACCATCGCCTTCGCCTCCTTCGCGCTCGCCAGCTTCGGACTGCTGACCCTGGCCCTGCGCAAGCTCGACGTGGGTCCGGCGTACGCGGTGTGGACCGGCCTCGGCGCGGCCGGGACGGCGGTCTACGGCATGGTCTTCCTCGGTGACGTGGTCTCCACCTTGAAGATCGTCTCCATCACGCTGGTCATCGCGGGCATCATCGGCCTCCAGCTGTCGGGCGGCGCGCACTGACCCGGCGGCTCTTGTGACGGTGCGTCAGCCGCGGCCGGCGGCGGTCCGCGCGCCGTCCCCGGCCGGCCGCCCGAACGCCCCCCGTACGAGCCGCGACACCGCCTCGGCCTCCTGGTCCCGCCGCGCCCGCTGGGCCGGTACGCGTCCCGGCGGCGCCGCCTCCGGGGGAGCCGGCGCGGGCGGGGCCACCACACAGGACAGCGTCAGCCGGGCCGCGGTCTCGCAGGCGGTGCCCAGGGCGGGCAGTTCCTCCGCGGGCCAGTCGGGCTCCAGGGCCGCGACCGCCTGGGCGCAGAACCGGCCGACCAGCTCGGCGGGCGCCGGGCCGGCGGCCGGCGAAAGGGGCGGCAGCCGGTCGCCCCAGCAGCCCGTCAGAGCCGCCCTGACCAGGGGATTCGCCCGTGCGGTCCGGAGCGTCCAGGCGGCCGCGGCCACCACCCGGGCGGCCCCGTCACGGCGTGTCCGGGAGCTCCCGGTGCCGCCCCGGGCGAGCGCCCTGGCGACCCCGGCGAGGTAGTTGTCGGTCTCCCGGCGCACCAGGGCCCGGGCGAGCCCCTCCTTGCTGCCGAACTCGTTGTAGAGCGTCTGCCGGGACACCCCGGCCGCGGCCGCCACCTCGACCATCCGGATGTCCGACCAGGCCCGGGCGGTCAGCGCCGTGTAGGCGGCGTCCAGCAAGGAGTCACGCGCTGCGGGCATCCGTCGCCTCCCCGGCCGCCGGCCCAGGTGGCCGGTTTTCGCACAGAATTGAGGCGGTGTCAGAGGCTGTCAAGGGGTGTCGCGGCGTCCTCGCCGGCGCGCCCCGTGACCGGTGCGCCACCGGGGCCCGCGGGGGCGCGGCCGGGTCCGCACCCGCCGGACGGAGGGCGACACACGCCCGCCGGGCATGGCCGTGTGGCCCGCAGGTATACCAATGGATACTGTTCGCACATGCCCGACTATCACGATGATCTTCGCCTCGGTCACGTCCTCGCCGACGCCGCGGACGCCGCCACCATGGAGCGCTTCAAGGCGCTCGACCTGAAGGTCGAGACCAAACCGGACATGACCCCGGTGAGCGAGGCCGACAAGGCCGCCGAGGAGCTCATCCGCGGCCAGCTCCAGCGGGCCCGGCCGCGCGACGCGGTGCTCGGCGAGGAGTTCGGCAGCGAGGGCGCCGGCCCGCGCCGCTGGATCATCGATCCGATCGACGGCACCAAGAACTACGTCCGCGGCGTGCCGGTCTGGGCGACGCTGATCGCGCTGATGGAGCGCGGCGAGGGCGGTGACCGCCCGGTGGTCGGCATCGTCTCCGCGCCGGCGCTGAACCGCCGCTGGTGGGCGGCGGAGGGCCTGGGGGCGTTCACCGGCCGCAGCCTGACCTCCGCGACCCGGCTGCAGGTGTCGAAGGTCGGCCGCATCCAGGACGCGTCGTTCGCGTACTCCTCGCTCACGGGGTGGGAGGAGCGCGGCAAGCTGTCCGGGTTCCTCGACCTGAGCCGGGACTGCTGGCGGACCCGGGCGTACGGCGACTTCTGGCCGTACATGCTGGTCGCCGAGGGTGCGGTGGACATCTGCGCGGAGCCGGAGCTGTCGCTGTGGGACATGGCGGCCTGCGCGGTGGTGGTCAACGAGGCCGGCGGGCAGTTCACCGGGCTGGACGGCAAGCCGGGCCCGCACAGCGGCAATGCGGCGGCCTCCAACGGTCTGCTGCACGAGGACCTGCTGAGCTACCTCGGCGACGCCGCCCACTGACCCGCCGGGAACGTCCGTTTTTCTGACGGCCTTTCCCCACCGCACACCGCGCTGACCTGTGACGCGGCGTCTCCAGGGGCGGGTGTTCGGACATCCGTCCAGCACTTGCCCCTTGTTACCGCGCGCGACGGCATGTGAACATGAGAATCCCCAAGTTTGTGAACTTGTGAATTCGTTCGCAAGGCGCATTCACCAAGGAGGTGGCTCCACTCCATGCCCATGTACGTCAAGGACGCCATGAGCACGGTGGTCCTCACCATCGGGCCCGCTCACACCCTCCGCCAGGCGGCCCAGCTGATGGCGGCCCGCCGCATCGGCTCGGCCGTGGTCCTCGACAGCGACAACAGCGGCATCGGCATCCTGACCGAGCGCGACATCCTCAACTCCCTCGGCGCGGGCGAGAATCCCGACCGGGAAACCGTGCAGGCCCACACCACCCCGGACGTGGTCTTCGCCGCTCCGGACTGGACCCTCGACGATGCCGCGGACGCCATGGTGCGCGGCGGCTTCCGCCATCTGATCGTGCTGAACGACCACGGACCGGTCGGCGTGGTCTCCGTCCGCGACATCATCCGCTGCTGGTCGACGGCCGGTGTACGGGTCGGCGCCGTCCCGGCCTGACCCCTCGTCAACCGTCCTCCGGTGAGGCGCCCGGCTCCTGGCGCCGGGCGCACGAAGAGGCCGGAGCCCATTGGCGTCCGGCCTCTTCGGCTGTTACGGCAAGCGGCCGCCGAGCGGCCCCGAGGGGCCGTTCGGTGATCAGCCGCGCAGGGCCTGGACCGCGGCCTCCAGCCGCTTGCCGTAGTCCGCGTCCGCGTTGCGGAAGTTCTCGATCGCCCGCTGGGCGATGTCGTCGCGGGAGACCTTGGCGAGGAAGCCCGCCAGGTTGTCGATCAGGCGCCCCTTCTCGTCCTCCGACATCAGGCGGTAGAGGTTGCCGGCCTGGACGAAGTCGTTGTCCTCGGCATGCGAGGGCGCGGCCTGCTCACCCGTGGACCCGGCGACCGGAGCCGGCTGCCACAGCGGCAGACCGGTCTGGGCGGGACCGCCGAAGCTGTTGGGCTCGTAGTTCTTCTGCCGGCCGTGGCGGCCGTCGTAGAGCACGCCGTCCCGGCCGTGGCTGCGCGCCTCGGTGGCGTGCGGGCGGTTGACCGGCAGGTGGTCGGCGTTGATGCCGACGCGGTAGCGGTGCGCGTCGCCGTACGCGAAGAGCCGGCCCTGGAGCATCTTGTCGGGGGACGGGCCGATGCCCGGCACGAAGTGGTGCGGGGAGAAGATCGACTGCTCGACCTCGGCGAAGATGTTCTCCGGGTTGCGGTTGAGCTCCAGCTTGCCGATCTCGATGACCGGGTAGTCCGCGTGCGGCCACACCTTGGTCAGGTCGAACGGGTTGAAGCGGTAGTTCGCGGCCTCGGCGGCGGGCATGATCTGCACGCCGACGGTCCAGGTCGGGAACTCCCCGCGCTCGATCGACTCGCGCAGGTCGCGCTGGTGGCTGTCCGGGTCCTCACCGGCGAGCTTGTTGGCCTCGTCCTGGGTGAGGTTCTTGATGCCCTGGTCGGTCTTGAAGTGGTACTTGACCCAGAAGACCTCACCGGCGGCGTTGTTCCACTGGAAGGTGTGCGAGCCGAAGCCGTCCATGTGGCGGTACGAGGCCGGGATGCCGCGGTCGCCGAACAGCCAGGTCACCTGGTGGGTGGACTCCGGGCTCAGACCCCAGAAGTCCCAGACGTTGTCCGCCTCCTGCGAGCCGGTGTACGGGTCGCGCTTCTGGGTGTGGATGAAGTCGGGGAACTTGATGGCGTCCTTGATGAAGAAGACCGGGGTGTTGTTCCCGACTAGGTCGTAATTCCCCTCCTCCGTGTAGAACTTCAGCGCGAAGCCACGGGGGTCACGCACCGCGTCGGCCGCGCCGAGGTTGCCCGCGACGGTGGAGAACCGCAGGAAGACCTCGGTCTGCTTGCCGATCTCGGAGAGGAACGCGGCGCGCGTGTACTTGGTCGCGTCGGCGGTGACCGTGAACGTGCCGTACGCGCCGGCGCCGCGGGCGTGCACGATGCGCTCCGGGATGCGCTCGCGGTTGAAGTGCGCGAGCTTCTCGATCAGGAGCTGGTCCTGGATCAGGCCGGGGCCGCCGATGCCCGCCGTCTCGCTGTTCTGGTTGTCCGCGACCGGAGCGCCGGCCTCCGTGGTCAGCGGTCCGGTGGTGCTCTCTACCGACACGTGCGCCTCCTGAAACGTCTCTACACCTGCCCTGGGCTTGCGCCGTACCCGATCCTACATTGGACAATGTCTAAGTCAAGAAGGATCCGAAACTCATACCCGATCCGGCGATGGACGGCCGCTGGTACCCTTGCACTATCTGACTGATAGGTGATTGGCATGAGTGACCTGCTGGAACGACTCCGGGGACGCGGCTGGCGGCTGACCGCGCAGCGACGCGTCGTCGCCGAGGTCCTCGACGGGGACCACGTCCACTACACCGCCGACGAGGTGCACGCCCTGGCGGCCGGCCGGCTTCCCGAGATCTCCCGCGCCACGGTGTACAACACCCTGGGTGAGCTGGTCTCGCTCGGCGAGGTCATCGAGGTGAGCACGGACGGCCGGGCCAAGCGCTACGACCCGAACGCCCACCACGACCACCAGCACCTGGTCTGTTCGCAGTGCGGCACGATCCGTGACGTGCACCTCCACGGCGACCCGCTCACCGCCCTCCCCGAGCCGGAGCGGTACGGCTTCCAGGTCTCCGAGGTCACCGTGACGTACCGGGGCATCTGCCCCAACTGCCGCAGCACCTCGTCCTGACGCGCCGGGCGGCCGCCGGCCCTGCCGGTGGCCGCCCGCCGGACGGACGCACAGACGACGAAGGCCCGGATTCCTGGGAATCCGGGCCTTCGTCCTTCAGTAGCGGGGACAGGATTTGAACCTGCGACCTCTGGGTTATGAGCCCAGCGAGCTACCGAGCTGCTCCACCCCGCGTCGTTGTGCCCTCACTCTAACCCCCGCCGGACGACCGGTGCAAATTCCTTTCACCAGGCCGTCCGCACCGGTCCACCGCACCGTCGCTACGCCGTCAGCTCGTCCTGGAGCGCCGTACGCAGCCGGGCCGCCCGCTCGGCGACCTCCGGCGGGCCCATCTCGACGGCGTGCGCGCACCAGCGCTGCGCCTCGGCGAGGGCGCCGCGGCGGGCCGCGAGCAGCGCCAGCCGCAGCGCGGCCCGGCCGTGCCCGGCCTCGGCGGCCCGCTGCCACCACAGGGCCGCCTCGGGCAGGCTCCCCTCACGGGCCAGCAGCAGCCCGAGGTTGAAGGCGCCGTTCCGGCTGCCCGCCTCGGCCGCCGTGCGGTACCAGTCGGCGGCCTCGACGACGTCCCCCCGGGCCGCCGCGAACATGCCAACCCGGACCTGGGCGCGGCGGTGCCCCTGCCGGGCCGCCCGCTCGTACCACTGCGTGCTCTCGTCCTCCGCCGTACGGTCGCCGTCCGCCTGCCCCGTACCGGCCGCCGAGGCCTGGCGGTCGAGCAGGTCGGCGAGCCGGAAGGCCGCCTCGGCACTGCCGCCGCCGGCCGCGCAGCGCAGATTGCGCTCGGCGTCCGGCAGCCGGCCCTCGCGCAGCTGCACGATGGCGACCTGGAGCGCCGCGTCGGTGTGCCCGGCCGCGGCCGCCCGCTCGTACCAGGTGTGCGCGGTCCGGTCGTCGCCGCGACTCGCGTAGAGGATGCCGAGGTTGAACGCGGCGTCCACGCTGCCCGCCTCGGCCGCCTTGGAGAACCACGGCTCGGCCCCCGAGGCGTCGCCGCGCTGCAGCAGCAGGATCGCCAGCGCGTTGGCGGCCTCGCGGTGCCCGGCGTACGCGGCCCGGCGGTACCACTGCTCGCCGCGGCCCGGACGGCCCTGCTCGGCGCAGAGCAGCCCGATGTTGTAGGCGCCGTTGACGTCCCCGGCGTCCAGGGCGGCGCGGTACCAGCGCTCGGCGGTCTGCAGTTCGCCCCGGTCGGCGTGGAGCGCGCCCAGCGCGTTGGCGGCGTTGCCGTCGCCGTCCTGGGCGGCCCGCCGCCACCACTCCGCGGCGCTCTCCTCGTCACCGGCGTCGCGCAGCAGGTAGCCCAGCGCGCAGGCGGCGCGCGCCTCGCCGTCCTTGGCGGCGGAGAGGTACCAGCGGCCCGCCTCCTGGATGTCGCCGCGGTCCTCCAGGAGCGCGCCGAGCTGCAGCGCGGCCCTGCGGTGGCCGCGGGCGGCGGCCTGGCGGTACCACTGCTCGGCCTCCTCCTGCTGGGTCAGCTCGCCGTACGCGGGCACCGCCCGGCGGTCGGCGTCGCGGCCGTCCTCGATGAGCCGGGCGAGGCGGTACGCGGCCTCGCGGTGACCGCGCTCGGCGGCCGCCCGGAACCAGCGCTCGGCGCCGTCGTCACCGCGGTGTTCGAGCAGATCGGCGAGGGCGTAGGCGCCCAGGCAGTGGCCGGACTCGGCGGACTGGCGCAGCCAGTACTCGGCGGCCGGTTCGTCGCCGCGCTCGCGGTAGTGGCGGCCGAGGGCGTGCGCGGCGGCGGCGGAACCGGCGACGGCGGCGATCCGCCACCAGCCGGCCGCCTCGTCGCCGTAGCCGCGCTGGTGGAGCAGGACGCCGAGGTTGTTGGCCGCGGCGCGGTCGCCGGTGGCGGCCGCGGACCGCAGATGCGGCTCGGCGCCGTCGAGGTCACCGCGGCGCAGCAGCATCGCGCCCAGGGCGCTCATCGCGGACGGGTCGCCCGCCTCGGCGGCCCGGCGGTGGCCGGACTCGGTCACGGCATCGGACGCCTCGGCGGCCTCCGCGGCCTCCATCGCGTCGATCTGCAGCTCGGATTCGCGCCCGTCGTCGGGCGCTGGTACAAACCGGTCCGTCTCCAACAACCTTGCCTTGTCCCCCATAAGACCCATCGTCGCATCACCCGTAACCCGCGTACACCTGGTATACCGCAGCCAGTGAGGTCACTTCAGCGGTTTGTCGACTTCCCGACACGACGACATGTCAAACTCAAGCACACAGGTTCCCTACACGAGGCGCGCGACCCGGCTTTCTTCCGGATCGGCGTGAACACATGACGAAGGCCCGGATCCTTGAGGATCCAGGCCTTCGACCTTCAGTAGCGGGGACAGGATTTGAACCTGCGACCTCTGGGTTATGAGCCCAGCGAGCTACCGAGCTGCTCCACCCCGCGTCGTTGTGCCCTCAATCTACCACGGTCCCGCGGGGCCGCCGCGCGGCCCCCGGAAGCGGCGCGGCCCCGCCGGCAGCCGGTGCGTACCGGCTGCCGGCGGGGCCCTGTGCGCCGCCGGGAGGTCAGCTGCCCGGCTTGCCGGCCTTCCGGGCGGCCTCGGCCGCCCGGTCCAGCGCCGCCTTGAGCTTCTTCTTCGCCTCGTCGTACCCGGCCAGGTCGCGCTGTCCGAGGGCCTTCTCGCCCTCCTCGTACGCCTTCTCGGCGTCGGACAGCGCCTGCTGCACGGTCTGGTCGGACGGCTTCTGCTTGCCCGTCTCGCCGCCCGGCGGATTCTCCGTCCCGGAGCTGGCCGCCTTCTTGCCGAAGACCACGTCCAGCGCGTCCTTCAGGGAGTCCTCCAGGACCGGCTTGTTGTCGCCGTAGCTCACCAACACCTTCTTCAGCAACGGGTAGTTGGTGTTGGCACCGCGCAGATACACCGGTTCGACGTAGAGCAGCCCGCCGTCCAGCGGCACCGTCAGCAGATTGCCGTACTCGATCTCCGAGTCACCGAACTTCTTGAGGATGTTGAGCTCGTTGGCGATGACCGGGTCGGAGTTGAACTTCGACTGCACCAGCTGGGGGCCGGGCACCGGTGTCTCCGACGGGAGCTTCAGCAGTCTGATCCGGCCGTAGTCGCCGCTGGTGGCGTTGGCGTCGACCGACATGAACGCCCCGAGGTTCTCCCGCTTGTTGGGCGTGAACGTCGTCGTCAGCGAGAAGGACTGGTCCTTCTGGTCCGGCATCTTCATGCTCAGGTAGTACGGCGGCACCGCGTTGCCCGACTTGGTCGTCGGGTCGCTGGGGATCTGCCAGCGCTCGGAGCCGGTGTAGAAGGTCCCCGGGTCCGTGACGTGGTACGTGGTCAGCAGCTGGCGCTGCACCTTGAACAGGTCCTGCGGGTAGCGCAGGTGCTCCTTGAGCGACCCGCTTATGGCGCTCTTCTTCTCGACCGTGCCGGGGAACGCCTTCATCCAGGTCTTGAGGACCGGGTCCTTCTCGTCCCACTGGTAGAGCTTGACCGAACCGTCGTAGGCGTCGACCGTCGCCTTCACGGAGTTGCGGATGTAGTTGACCTGGTTCTGCTGGGCCACCACCGCCCGCTGCCCGTCGGTGAGCGAGTCGGCGGTGGTGTCGCCGAGCGTGGTGCGCGAGGCGTACGGGTAGCCGTTGCTGGTGGTGTAGGCGTCGACTATCCACTTGATCCGGCCGTCGATGACCGCCGGATAGGCGTCGCCGTCGATGGTCAGCCAGGGGGCGACGGATTCGACGCGCTCCTTCGGCGTGCGGTTGTACAGGATCCGCGAGCCGTCGCCGATCGCGCCGGAGTAGAGGATCTGCGGCTCCCCGAAGGCCACGGCGTAGGCCGCGCGGTTGATCGGGTTGGCGAGGCTGACGCCGCTGCCGCCCTGGTAGCTGTAGCTCTTCTCGCTGCCGTCCTCGGAGTAGTCCAGCTCCTTCTGCGGACCGCCGACGATGGAGTACTGCGAAGTCTTCTCGCCGTAGTACACCCGCTGCTGGTACGGCTTCGCGCTCAGCTGCCCCCGGGCGGGCAGGTCGGACTCGGTGTACTTGGGGCCGCCGCCCTCGGCGGTCTCGGTGCCCTTGGCGGCGACCGCGCCGTAGCCGTGGGTGTACTTGAAGTGGTCGTTGATCCAGTTGCGCTCGGGGATGCCGGCGATGTTCAGCTCGCGCAGACCGATGACGGTGTCCTGCTCGGCGCCGTCCTGGTCCTTGTACCGGTCGACGTCGAGCGTGGAGGGGAACTGGTAGTACCCCTTGACCTGCTGCTGTTGCTGGAAGGCCGGCGAGACCACGTTCGGGTCCAGCAGCCGCATGCTGGCCGAGGCGTCGGCGTCGTCGCGCAGCCGCTGGCTGTCGTCCTTGCCGGTGGGCTTGTAATTGCCCTTGTACGGCGTGACCTCCGAGTCCTGGATGTCGTACGCGTCCCGGGTCGCCTTGATGTTCTGCTTGATGTACGGCGCTTCCTTGGCCTGCTCGTTGGGCTGGACCTGGAACTTCTGCACGATCGCCGGATACAGCCCGCCGATCAGGATCGCGGACAGCACCATCAGGCCGAAGCCGATCACCGGCAGCTGCCACGTACGCCGCCACAGGGTCGCGAAGAACAGCACCGCGCAGATCGCCGCGATGAAGAACAGGATCGTCTTCGCCGGCAGATAGGCGTTGGCGTCCACGTACCGCAGACCCGTCCAGTTGTCGGCCGACTTCAGGCCGCTGGACTTCACCGCGAGGCCGTACCGGTCGAGCCAGTACGCGATCGCCTTCAGCGACACGAAGATGCCCAGCAGCACCGACAGATGGCCGGTGGCGGCGGCGGTCGCCCGCGAGCCGGGGCTGGTCAGCCGCAGCCCGCCGTAGAGGTAGTGCGTCAGCGCCGCGGCGACCAGGGACAGCACCGCGGCGGCGAAGCCGAAGCTCAACAGGAAGCGGTACCACGGCAGATCGAACGCGTAGAACGCGACGTCCATGCCGAACTGCGGGTCCTTCTTGCCGAACGGCACGCCGTTGACCCACTGGAGCCACGTCTGCCACTCACCGGAAGCGGACGCGCCGGCGATCAGGCCGACCACGGCCGCGATCGCGATCAACGCCCACTTCTTGAAGGGCGCGACGCCCATGCGGTAGCGGTCCAGGCTCTGCTGCTCCATGGACATCGCGCTGAGCGGCGGGCGCAGCCGGTGCGCCAGCCAGATGTTGACGCCGACGGCCACCGCCATCACGATGCCGAAGGCGAAGAACAGGCCGATCTTGGTCCACAGGGTCGTGGTGAAGACCGAGGAGTAATGGACCGAGCGGTACCAGAGCCAGTCGGTCCAGAACCCCGCGAACATCACGAAGAGCATGGCCAGCACGGCCAGCACGCCCAAGGTCATGAGCAGGGTCCGGATCCGCCGCGACGGTCGGCCGACTCTGATCCGTGGCCCGGACGGGCCTCCGCCGCGGTCCGGCATCTGGAAAGCCAAGGTGCGCACCTCGAAGTTTCGCTGTCGTGTGGAGCAGGCCCGGCGATAGTAGGACCCAGTGATGCAACTTACGAAGGCTTTACCCGGTTCCCGATTTCGGGGGTGGACAAGGCACGATGTTGAGCATGACTGACTTTCCCGGCTCTCCCGCTGGCGGCACCCCCCTGGCCGCCGACCCCCTGACCCGCGCGGTGCTCGAAATCGACGAGTACAGCGCCGGGCTCGGCTGGGACCAGCCCGCCCGACTGTTCGCCCTCGTCGACACCGCCAAGCTGCGCGCGCAGGAGCCCTCGCTCGCCGAGCAGCTCGGCATCGACGACACCACCACCGCTTCCCTGACCCCCGTGGAGCAGGACGAGATCCCCGCGGACGTGCCGCTGGACGAGTTCCTCGCCACCATCGCCTGGCCGGACGCCGTCACCGGCTGCGCGCTGACCGTGGAGCGGCTGATGCTGCCGCCGTCCGCCGAGGACGCCGAGCCCGAGGGCATGGACGAGGCGCAGCTCGCCAAGTGGGTCGCCCGGCACCCGGACCGCGAGGAGGTCCGGATGACGGTGGCCGTGCTGCGCGACGGCCGGCGCGAGTCCGCGCTGCGGCTGCGCGCGAAGGACTCCGCGTCCGAGGTGCTCACCGGCTCGGCGCTGGTGCCCGGCCTGGCCGAGGCGCTCGCCGCGACCTTCGAGGGCTGACCCGAGGGGCGGACCGGGGCGTAACGCCTTACGACCGGCCTGCCGGGCTGCAGCTCGGCAGACCGGCGGTCTCCCCCTTGCTGATCTTCTGCAGTGCCTTGACGGCGTCGCCTATCGTGCCGACCTTGACCAGGCGCAGGCCCGCCGGGATGTCCTTGGCGGCGGTGGCGCAGTTGTCCCTGGGCGTCAGGAAGAACTCCGCGCCCTTGTCGCGGGCGCCGACCGTCTTCATCGAAATGCCGCCGATCGGGCCGACCTTGCCGTTGTCGTCGATCGTGCCCGTGCCGGCCACGAACCGGCCGCCGGTCATGTTGCCCGGGGTGAGCTTGTCGACGATGCCCAGCGCGAACATCAGCCCGGCGCTCGGCCCGCCCACGTCGGCCAGCTTGACGTCGATCGGGAACGGGAAGATGTGGTCGACGCCGGCCTGGATGCCCACGATGGCCCGGCCGTCGTCCGCCTTCTGCGTCGGGATGGTGATCTGCCGCGCGCCCGTCGCGGGCTTCCTTCCCTGCTTCTCCGCCGCGGCCGCTTCCTTGGCGGGGATGATCGTGAAGACGACCTTCTCGCCCGGCTTGTGCTTGGTGACGAGCTTGGCGACGTCGCCGGTCTGCTTGACCGCGGTGCCGTCCACGGCCTTGATCACGTCGCCGGCGTGCAGCCGCCCGTCGGCCGGCTTGTCCTTGGCGATGGAGGCGACCACGGTCTGGGTGGCGACCGGGATGTGGAGTTGGCCCAGCGCGGCGGTCTTGGCGCTCTCCTGAGACTGGGTGAACTCCTCGGCGTTCTCCTGGTCGGCCTGCTCGGCCGTCTGACCCTCGGGGTAGAGCGTCTTGTGCGGGACCACGGCGTTGTCGTGGTCGAGCCAGCCGTAGACCGCCTCGAGGAGGTTCATCCGGTAGTCGGGGCCGGTGACGCGGACCGTGGTCATGTTGAGGTGACCGGTCGTCGGGTACGTCTTGCGCCCGGCTATCTGCAGCACCGGCTCGCCGTTGTGCTCACCGAGCGTGTTGACCGTCGGGCCGGGCGACATCTCGGAGTACGGCACGGGGATCAGCACCCCCGCGCAGAGCAGCGCGATCAGCATCAGGGTCGAGGCGAGCAGCGTCGCGGTGCGGCGTGGCATGGAACGACAGTACGGGACGAGTATGACAACCGGCCCGCGGGGCCGTCCGTACGAGATCGAACGCGCGTCCGTGCGCAGCGGCCGCAGGTGCGGCGACGCTTGCTACTGCGTACGGGTGAGGGACCTCAGGCCGAGTCCGAGGCGGTCGGCGCGGGGTCGGGGACGGGAACGGAATGCTGCTTCTCCATCGCGTCGCGGAACCGGGCGTAGCCCGCGAGTTCCGCCACGTCCCCGGTCTTGCGGTTCCGCAGGGCCCAGCTGCTCCACGCCGCGGCGACCAGCCCGGCACCCACCGGAATCAGCAACCAGAGGAGCGCACCCATCAGCGACCTCCCTACCCCTTGCTCGACCGCGATCGACGAATAAGCAGATTAACCATCTGCCAGGTCAACGCTCACGCGAGGGGGCGGGTTACGCAACCGGAATCCACGGCACCGATTCGCCCCCGCGTTCGAGGACGACCGGACCCTCGCGCTCTTAAGAGGCGCCTACCCACTCCTCGGTTCCATCCACAAACGATTGGTGTTTCCAGATGGGAACCTCGTGCTTGAGGTCGTCGATCAGCTTGCGGCAGGCGTCGAACGCCTCGCCCCGGTGCGGGCAGGACACCGCGACGACCACCGCCAGGTCCCCGATCCGCAGATCGCCCACCCGGTGGACGGCGGCCAGCGCCCGTACCGGGTAGTCGGCGATCACCTTCTCGGCGATCCGGCGCATCTCCGCCTCGGCGGTCGGGTGCGCGGAGTAGCCCAGGGCGTCGACGTCGGCGCCGTTGTCGTGCGAGCGGACCGTGCCGACGAACAGGGCGGTCCCGCCGGCCGCCGCATCGCCCACGGCGGCGAACACCTCGTCCACGGACAGCGGGGTGTCGCGGATCGCCAGGAGCCGGATCGGGTCCGCCGCGGCGCGCTCACCGGGGTGGTCGCGGCCGGGCGTCGAGGGAAGGGGCGTGCCAGACATACCCCCATCGTGCCGTACCCGGGCAGCACCGGGGAATGGCCGGATCCGCCGGTCGTCCCGGCACCGGTATGGAGACTCCTCCAGTACGCGGGCCGGTCCGATGTCGCCGTCAGATACGGCGGCGGGCCTTGCGGGCGCGCCGTACCAGCGCGGCGGTGCCCAGCAGGGCGACGGTGGCGCCGGCCGCCCCCGCGGCGGTGGCGTCCTTGCGGCCCAGCCGGCGGCCGGCGACGGTGTGCCGTCCCGCGACCTCCTCGAGGAGCTCGGCGAGCACCTGCTCGTTCGTCCACTGCGGCCGCCAGCCCGCGTCGTGCAGCCGGCTGCCGCTGACCACCCAGGGGTGCATGGTGTACGCGAGGTCCCCGGCGGGCGACGGCGTCAGCCCGATCCGGTGCAGCCGGGCCGCGGCGCCCAGCGCCACGGAGGAGGGCAGCTCCATGCGCCGGATACCGGAGAGCTCCTCGACCTCCTCCTGTTCCAGCCAGCCGTCGCAGCCCACCGCCAGCTCGCCGTCGACCTTCTCCAGCGCGGCGTACTCCAGCGCGCTGACCAGGTCCTCGACGTGGCAGAACTGCCAGGCGGGCCGCGATCCGGCGACGACCAGCAGGCGGGGCGATTCGAAGTACCGGGTCAGCGCGGTGTCGGTGCCGCCGACCAGGACGGCCGGGCGCAGCACGGTGACGTTCAGGCCGGGGTGGGCGCGGGGCGCGCGGCGGGCCAGGTGCTCGATCTCCAGGAGGTCGCCGACGCCGGTGGCGTCCGCCGTGGCCCGCAGCTCGGCGTCCTCGGCCAGCGGCACGTCGTTGTCGGGCAGCGCCCCGTAGACCATGGCGGAGGTGCACAGCACCACCCGGTGGATGCCGGCGGCCGCGGCGGCGGTGAGCACGGTCTGGGTGCCGCGCACGTTGTAGGCGGTGCGGGCGGTGGCGTCGGTCTCCAGGTCGAGGTCGAGCGCCAGGTGGACGACGACGTCCGCGCCGCGCAGTTTGTCCGCGATGGCCGGATCGCGGACGTCCAGGACGTGCCACTGCGCCTCGGCGATGTCGCCGCGCCGCTCGTCGATCGCCACCACCTCCTTGACCTCGTCGGACGCGACGAGGGCGCGGGTGAGCAGCGCGCCGACCCCGGACGCGGCTCCGGTGACGGCGACGACGGGCCGGCGCAGCGGACGGTCCGCGGCGCCGGGGGCGTCGTCCGTCTTCTCGGTCGGGGCGGCAGCGTTTCGCGCTGCGCGAACGGTCGGATCTGGGGAACTCACCGGGCGTCTCCAGCGGTTGTCTTCAGTGCGGGCGCGTGCTGACGCGGCCGCACCAGGTGGCGTCCATCCTGCCCCAGCCACCGGGACAGCGAAGCACCGAGCCCCGAAGCGGTCCGGGTGTCTACGCTGGAGGTGATGTCGGGCAGTCGCCGTCGGCCACCTGGTCGGCGGCCCTACGAGCCGAGGAAACCCGTGAGTGACACCCCATTCGGATTCGGCCTTCCGCCGGAGGAGCCGGAGGACGGCGACAACGGCAAGCAGAAGGGCGGCCAGGGAGGTAGCCAGGGCCCCGCGAACCCGTTCGGGTTCGGCGGCGGGAGCGGCGGCGCGGACAATCCGTTCGCGGCGCTCTTCGGCGGCATGGGCGGCCCCGGCGGCGAGATGAACCCCGGCGACCTGGGCGCCGCCTTCCAGCGGCTGGGCCAGATGCTCTCCTACGAGGGCGGCCCGGTGAACTGGGACATGGCCAAGGACATCGCGCGCCAGACGGTCGCGCAGGGCGCCGAGGACGGCAGCAAGGACGCGAGCGTCGCGCCGGGCGAGCGGACCGCCGTCGAGGAGGCCGTGCGGCTGGCGGACCTGTGGCTGGACGGGGTGACGTCCCTGCCGTCGGGCTCCGCCTCGGTGGTGGCCTGGAGCCGCGCCGAGTGGGTCGAGGAGACCCTGCCGGTGTGGAAGGACCTGGTCAATCCGCTCGCCGAGCGCGTCGGGTCGGCGATGGGCGAGGTGCTGCCCGGGGAGATGCAGGCCATGGCGGGCCCGCTGCTCGGGATGATGCGCTCCATGGGCGGCGCGATGTTCGGCACCCAGATCGGGCAGGCGCTGGGCGTCCTGGCGAGCGAGGTCGTGGGGTCCACGGACGTCGGCCTGCCGCTGGGCCCGGCCGGCAAGGCGGCGCTGCTGCCGAAGAACGTCGCCTCCTTCGGTGAGGGCCTCGGCGTGCCCGAGGAGGAGGTGCGGCTCTACCTGGCCCTGCGGGAGGCCGCCCACCAGCGGCTCTTCGCCCATGTGCCGTGGCTGCGCTCGCACCTCTTCGGTGCCGTCGAGGGCTATGCGCGCGGCATCAAGGTCGACACGACCAAGCTGGAGGACGTGGTCGGGCAGATCGATCCGCAGCACCCCGAGGAGCTGCAGAACGCCCTGCAGCAGGGCATGTTCCAGCCCGAGGACACCCCGGAGCAGAAGGCCGCGCTGGCCCGTCTGGAGACCGCGCTGGCGCTCGTCGAGGGCTGGGTGGACGCGGTGGTGCACGCCGCCGCCAAGCCGCATCTGCCGTCGGCGGACAGGCTCCGCGAGACGCTGCGGCGGCGCCGGGCCAGCGGCGGCCCCGCCGAGCAGACGTTCTCCACGCTGATCGGTCTGCAGCTGCGACCGCGCCGGCTGCGGGACGCCTCGCGGCTGTGGGCGTCGCTCACCGACGCCCGCGGCCTGGACGGCCGGGACGGCCTGTGGGAGCACCCGGACATGCTGCCGACGGCGGCCGACCTCGACGACCCGGACGGTTTCGTCCACCACGAGCAGATGGACTTCTCCGAGCTCGACAAGATGCTCGGCGAGGCCGCCGGCGGCGGGAAGACCGAACCGGGCGCCTCCCCCGAGGGGAGCGACGGCCCGGACGCCGCCCCCGGCGAGGCCAAGGGTGACGGCGACCGGTGAGTCTGCACGCCGACGCGGCGCGGGTGCTCAAGGAGTGGCCCGCGCCCTCGCCCGATCAGGAGCAGCTGCGGCTGGCCTACCTCGACCACCTCGCCGCCCACCGGGACGGCATGTGGAAGCCCTGCAAGGACGGGCATCTCACCGCGAGTGCGCTGGTGATCGACCCGGCGGGCGGCCGGGTGCTGCTCACGCTGCACCGCAAGCTGGAGATGTGGCTGCAGATGGGCGGCCACTGCGAGCCGGAGGACGCCTCGCTGGCGGACGCGGCGCTGCGTGAGGCGCGGGAGGAGTCCGGCATCGCGCGCGGGCTCACGCTCCTGCCCGGCGGCCCGGTGCGGCTGGACCGCCACCAAACGCCCTGCGCGGTGCATCTGGACGTCCAGTACGCCGCGCTGGCGCCCGAGGGCGCGGTGGCCGAGATCAGCGACGAGTCGCTGGACCTGCGCTGGTTCGGCTACGACGAGGTGCCCGGCGTCGCCGACACCTCGGTGGTGCGCCTGGTGGAGCGCGCCCGCGCGCTGCTCTGACGGGCCGCCAAAGACCGTTACGGCCGGCGCCCGCCCCCGGCGGGACGGGCGTCGGATCGTCGCTCCCCGGGCGTCAGTTGGTGAAGATGTTGCCCTGGTTGACGCCCCGGGCGCCCTGCTGGCCCATCCCGAACTGGGCGGCCAGACCCGAGCCGATGACCGCGTTCTGCGGCGGCAGCAGCTCGCTGGGCTGGACCAGCGCGTACCCCTGCCCGAGGAAGCTCAGCTCCCAGCCCTCGCCGGTGCTGCCGCGCCGCCGCCAGACGCCCGAGGAGTGCGTCTGCGCCTGCATCTGGACGCGCAGCGACGCGGACCAGGCGACCACCGCATCGGCGTCGGCGTTGACGTACTTGTCGGGCGTGACCTGCAGCATCAGCGGCTGGCCGGAGGTCATCAGAGCGACCTTGCCCTGCCCGGTGATGTTGAGCTGGTACTTGCCGGTGCCGGAGATGCCGTACTGGCTGTCGACCGAGACGACCTCCCAGTGCAGGCCGGAGTCCAGCGCCAGGACGTAGGCGCTGTCGACGGTCAGGCCGTCGTGGTCGACGTCGACGACGTGCACGTACTGGGCGAGGTTGGCCAGATAGACGGTGCCCTGCCCGGAGACCCGCATCAGGTCGAGGCCCTCGCCGGAGTGGGCGCGGGCCCGCTGCTGGCCGGGCGTGGTGTAGTTGCCGTCGAATTCCAGCAGCCCCTGATAGGCGACCATGCTGCCCTTGCGGGCGAGGACGTCGTCGTGGCCCGTGAGGGCGACCCGCAGCAGCTGGCTGTTCTGCAGGGCGTAGCGGTCCTGGGTCTGTGCCTCGGTGAAGGCGAAAAGCGGACTCTGCATGGCGTGTTCGGTCCTCCCCCTCAGCCCCGGGCCCGGAGCCGGTCGGTGCTGTCCTCGCTGGGCTGGACGACGACGAACCCCTGGCCGGAGAAGCCGAGTTGGTACGCCTCGCCGCTGCCGCGGCCGATCATCGAGGACGCCTTGAAGCTGCGCTTGCCCTTCATCTTCAGGTGCGTCGACCAGGCGACCAGGGCGTCCGGGTCGACGTAGGTCTCGTCCTCGCCGCGGCCGCAGTCGACGACGACGGGCGTGCCCCGGGAGGTCAGCGCGACCCAGCCGGTGCCGGAGATCCCGACGTTGAACAGGCCCTGGCCGGCGAACTTCGCCATGCCCTTGACGCGCTGCACGCCCCACTGGAGGTGGGCGTCGAAGGCGAGGAGGTTGGTGCCGTTGACGGAGAGCGAGTCGCCGTTGAGGTTGATGCAGACCACGTCGGCGCCGTAGTCGGCGAGGTAGAGCAGGCCGTCGCCGGAGCACTTCATCAGGGGCGCGCCCTCGCCGGTGAGCCACTGGGAGGCCATCTGGCGGACGGCGGGCGGGTTCGGCTCGTACTGCACGAAGCCCTCGTAGGCGATCATCGAGCCGGTGCGGGCGAAGACGTCCTGGCCGCTCTGCATGGCGATCTTCACCATGGAGCTGCCGTGGTTCTCCATCCGGGCGGCGGGCGGGGTCGGGACGTAGCCCGACAGCTGCTGCTGGTTCATGACGTGCGGGCTCCCTCAGACCTCGTAGGGCTGGACGACGATGAAATTGCCGGGCGCACCGCGGAACTGGAGGTTCACGGTCTCGCCGGAGTGGCCCGGATAGGCGTGCCGGCGCAGGCTCACCTGACTGGAGATGATCACCTGCGAGCCGGCGGACCAGGCCACGACGGCGTTGGCGTCGGCGAAGGTGGTCGGGGTGACCGGCAGCACGACGGGGGTGCCGTGGGTCGTGACGACGAGGGTGCCGGTGCCCTGGAACTGCATGGTGAACAGGGCGCCGCCGGGGATGCCGTGGCCCTCGATCCGGCGGACCTCGTACTGCAGCGACTCGTCGAAGGCGAGGACGGACTCGGCGGACACGCAGATCGCGTCGCCCTGCAGCTCGATGGGGTGGACATGGGCGCTGTTCTCCGCGAAGAACACCTGGCCCTGGCCGGTGCAGCGCATCAACTGCATCTCCTGGCCGGTGGCGTTGCCGACGATGCGGCCGCGGAAGCCGGCGCCCTTGTAGCTGAAGTCGACCTTGCCCTGGTAGAGCACCATGCTGCCCTGGCGGGCGAGCACCGGCTGGCCGTCGACGCCGAGGTCGGCGCGGATCAGCTTGCCGTTCTGGGGCGTCCAGCGCTGCCCGGTGGGGGCTTCCTTGTACTTCTCCAGGACGACGCCGAGGCCGGGGCCGCCGCCCTGGGGGACGGCGGGTGCCTGCCCGCCGCCGTACGGGGCGCCCGGGGGCTGCATGCCCGGCTGGCCGTAGGGGGCGGGCTGCCCGGGGAACTGGTCCTGGCCGCCGTACGGGGGCGCCGGCGGGGCCGGCTGGCCGGGGAAGCCGGCGGGCGGCGGCTGCGGCGGGCCGTACGGATGCTGGCCGGGCGCCGGCTGGCCGTAGGGGGCGGGAGGCGGCGCGGGCGCACCGGGCGGCACACCCGGGCCGGCGGGCGGGGCGAGCGGCGCGGCGATCGTGGGCGCGTTGTGGACCTGCGGGTGCGCGGGCTGCGGGGCCGGCGGCGCGGGTGCCGGCTGCGGCGCGGCGGGGGTCGCGCCCTGGGGAGGGCCGAAGGACGGAGCGGGCTGTTCGGGCACGGGGGCCGCGGCCGGCGCGCCGAAGGACGGCGCCGGGGCGGCGGGCCCGGACGGCGGGGCGAAACCGGGCGCGTCCTGCGCCGGCGCGGGTGCCTCGGCCTGCGGTGCCTCCGCCTCTTCGGCGACCTCCCCGCCGAAGTTCTTCAGCAGCGCCTCCAGACCACCGTCGAAGCCCTGGCCGACCGCGGCGAACCGCCACACGTCCTTGAGGTAGAAGTCGCCGAGCATGACGGCGCGTTCGGTACTGAACTCGCTGCCCGTGAAGGAGTAGCGGGCGACCTCTTCGCCGCCGGCCACGATCCGGATGTACCCGGGGCCGATCCGGGAGACCTGGCCCGGGCCGTCGAGCGCGGCGGTGAACGACAACTTCCGGATGTGCGACGGGATCTTGTCGAGGGTGACCCGGAAGGACTCGTCGTCGCCGGCCTGCGCGCCGAGCAGCTGGATGGCCTCCTCGGGCGACTTCGGCTGGTTGAAGAAGACGAAATACCGGTCGTCGGAGAGCCGTTCGTCGGCGTCCAGGCCGAAACAGCTGATGTCGAAGGTCAGGCCGGGCCCGCCGATCTGCACGCCGACGTACAGGTCCGTCCCCGCCGTGAGATCACCGATCCTGGCCTTGTGGCCCCGCTGGAATTCCCTGGCCATACGTAACGACCGTCCCCCGCTCCCGCAGTGAGTTCCTGGGCGGCCAAGGCTAACCGCTGGCGGTGACAGCGGGCGATGCCGGGGCGCGCGCGGGTACCGCCCCGCCGGGCGCTATTCCCGGCGGGCGGCGGGCAGATGCGGCAGCCGGTCGGCCGCGACCACTCCTTCGAGGTAGCCGCGGGCCCGTTCCGTACGGGGATAGGACTCCAGCAGCCGCCAGAACTCCGGGCCGTGGCCGGGGACGAGCAGATGCGCGAGCTCGTGCAGCAGGACGTAGTCGATGACGTACTCCGGCATGCCCTGGAGGCGGTGCGACAGGCGGATGCTGCCCTCCGCCGGGGTGCACGATCCCCAGCGGGTGTTCTGGTTGGTCACCCAGCGCACCGACGCGGGCCGGGCCCGGCCGCCGAGGAACTGCTCCGACAGCCGCCCGGCGCGCTCGGCGAGCTCGCGGTCGCCGAGCATCCGCTTGCTCTCCTGGGCGGCGAGCTTGTCCAGCATCACCGTCACCCAGCGCTGCTCCTCGGCCTCGGACATCCGGGCCGGGATCAGCACGACCGTGCGATCCCCCTCGCGGTACGCGGAGACCGTCCTGCGCCGCCGGGAACTGCGGCGCACCTCGACGGCGCTGGTGCCCGAGCCGCGGGCCTTCGGGCTCGGGGAAGCCCCGCGCGAGGCGTCAGCGGCGCGGCGCAGGGGCGTCTCCCCGGAGCCGTGGGCGGAAGGGTCGGCGGGCACGCGCCCGACGTTACCCGCTGGCCCGGCGGGAAGTCCCGACCCTCGGTCGGTTCGCCGGCGAACCACTCCATGGCGGGCACAGCTTGTATGACAAATCCTTCCCCGGCCTGTGGATAACTTCGGCCCCGATCCGCGACAGGGCGCATGCTGAAGGCCGGACGACGAAGGACGGGGGCGGATGACATGCATCCGATGCTCAAGCCCGCGCTGCGGCGCGGCTGGCGGGACAGGGAAACGGTGCGGTTCGGCGTGGCGCCGGCCCATGCGATGGTGCTGGGGCCGCTCGACACCGCCACCGGCAGTTTCCTCACCCTGATCGACGGCACCCGCACCATGCAGCAACTCATCGACGAGGCCGCGTTACTGGACCTCCCGCCGGATCATGTGCGGGGTGTGGTCGGGCGCCTCGGCACGGCCGGACTGCTGGAGGCGCCCACCGCGGGCGGCCCGGCCGCCGACTCCGTGCGCGCCGACCGGCCCGCCCATGAGCGGCTGCGGGCCGATCTGGCCTCCCTGTCGGTGCAGCATCCGGAGCCGGCCGGCGCCCTGGGGCGGATGGGGGCGCGGCGGGCGGTCCGGGCGCGGGTCAAGGGGCTGGGGAAGGTGGGCGCGGCGGTGGCGGCGCAGCTCGCGGCCGCCGGCATCGGATGGGTCGAGGTGTTCGACGGCGGCAAGGTCGCGCCGTGGGACGTGGCGCCCGGCGGCCTGCCCGCCGAGCGGATCGGCGAACCGCGCAAGGCGGCCGTGGAGCGGCTGGTCCACCACGCCTCCCCGTGGGCCCGGCGGCAGCGGCCGACGGGCGTACCGGTCAGCGAATCCGGCGAACCCGGCCTGTCCCTGGTGGTGCTCGCCCCGCGCGACGGGCTCGGCGCCTACGCCCCCGACCCCGTGCTGTCCGAGCCGCTGCTGAGCGCCGGCATCCCGCACCTTTACGCGGGCGTGATCGAGGGCACGGGTGTGGTGGGTCCGTTGGTACTGCCCGGCGGTACGGCCTGCGCCCGCTGCGACGAACTGCGCCGTACGGACGCGGAGCCGGCCTGGCCCCGGCTGCTCGCCCAGTGGCGGTCGGGCCGGGCCGCCCCGGCGGTGCCGGCCTGCGACACCGCGCTGGCCACCACGGTCGCCGGGCTCGCCGCCGTCCAGGCGCTGGCGTTCCTCGACGGGGACCTCCCGCCGTGCACGGGGGCGCGGATGGAGCTGGCGCTGCCGGGTGCGGGCGTGCGCACGGTGCGGATCGAACCGCATCCGGAGTGCGGCTGCGGGGCGGCCGCTTCGCTGTGTGCGGCAGGCGCCTCGGATCCTCGGCCATGACACGCCACAATGACGGAGTAACCCCGGTTGGGGGACAGTGTGAGTTGGAGGGGCGCATGTCTGATCTTCCCCGCAAGGCGGTCACCCGCACCGCCAAGCTGGCCGCGCTGCCACTGGGGTTCGCCGGCCGTGCCACCTGGGGCCTGGGCAAACGGATCGGCGGCAGATCCGCCGAGATCGTCGGCCGGGAGCTCCAACAGCGCACCGCGGAACAGCTCTTCAAGGTCCTCGGTGAGCTGAAGGGCGGGGCGATGAAGTTCGGGCAGGCGCTGTCCGTGTTCGAGTCGGCCCTCCCCGAGGAGATCGCCGGCCCGTACCGCGCCGCCCTGACGAAGCTTCAGGAAGCGGCGCCGCCGATGCCGACGAGCACGGTCCACGCCGTACTGGCGGAGCGGCTCGGCGAGGACTGGCGGGAGCTCTTCGAGGAGTTCGAGGACAAACCCGCCGCGGCGGCCTCCATCGGCCAGGTGCACCGCGCGGTCTGGCACGACGGCCGCGAGGTGGCCGTCAAGGTGCAGTACCCCGGCGCCGGCAAGGCACTGCTGTCGGACCTGGCGCAGCTGAGCCGGTTCGCCCGGCTGCTGGGCCCGCTCGTGCCCGGGATGGACATCAAACCGCTGATCAGCGAGTTGCGCGACCGGGTCTCTGAGGAGCTGGACTACTCCCTCGAGGCGGATGCCCAGCGGGCCCATGCCGAGGAGTTCGCCGACGACCCGGACGTGGTCGTGCCGGCCGTGGTGCACCAGCGCGACCAGGTGCTGGTGACGGAGTGGATGGACGGCGTGCCGCTGTCCGAGGTGATCGCGGACGGCACGGACGAGCAGCGGGACCGCGCCGGCCAGCTGCTGGCCCGCTTCCTGTTCTCCGGCCCGGCCCGCACCGGGCTGCTGCACGCCGACCCGCACCCGGGCAACTTCCGACTGCTGGCCGGCGACTCCCCCGACGGGCCGGCCGGGGAATGGCGGCTGGGCGTGCTGGACTTCGGCACCGTCGACCGGCTGCCCGACGGACTGCCGGCCACGATCGGTGCCTCGCTGCGGATGACCCTGGACGGCGAGGCGGACGCGGTCTACCAGATGCTGTGCGAGGAGGGCTTCGTCAAGGAGTCCATCGAGCTGGACCCCGACGCGGTGCTGGAGTATCTGCTGCCGATCATCGAGCCCGCGCAGGTCGACACGTTCACCTTCACCCGCGGCTGGATGCGCCGGCAGGCCGCCCGGGTCGGCGATCCGCGCTCCCCCGCCCACCAGTTGGGCAAGCAGCTCAACCTGCCGCCCGCCTACCTGCTGATCCACCGGGTGACCTTGAGCACCATCGGCGTGCTGTGCCAGCTCGGCGCGACCGTACGGCTGCGGGACGAGCTGGAGGCATGGATGCCCGGCTTCGTCCCCGAACACGAGCCGGCCGGCGCCGACCTCACCGGCAGCGACCCCGGCCCGGACGAGGACCCGGCCGGCCCCGGTACGGACATCGACGAGGAGGCCGTCGAAGAGACCACCGCCTGAGCTCCCGCCGGCCGTACCTCACCACCAGCTGGAATCCAGGCGTCCCTCGATGGCCCGGATGTTCTCCCGGGCGCAGCGGTCGCAGAAGTAGCGGCGCTCGCCGTTCTCCACGGAGCAGGTCCAGGTCGGCGGGGTGTCCTCGGCGACGGCGCCGCAGCCGGCACACACCGTCTGCCCGTCGGCCAAGTCCGCCTCGTGATGCGTCTTCTGGTTCACCATCCGACGATATCCCCGCCAACCACGTGAACCGGGGCGCAACGCACCACGGGGCCCGCCCTGTCGGACGGACCCCGTGGAAGGTGGTGTCAGCGCTGCCCTGCCGGGCGCCCGGACCTGCCCGGCGCCTTACTGCATCACGGCCATGGCCAGCGCACGGCGGGCCCGGAGCGACGCGCGCTCGGCACGCCGCTGCATCCGCCGCGCGGCGGCGAGCCGGTGCCCCCTGCGTTCGGACTCGGCCTCCCGCAGGCGTTCATGCATATGCGCACGCGCCAGGGCTTCTGGGATGAGTTGCATGGCGAGGTTCCTGTTCTGACGCGACTCGATGGCGTCGGCGTTCGCGGGGACGGGGGTGTCGGTGAAAATCGGGTTCATCGTGTGGTCCTGCTTCTTGGGATCCCGTGTGACGGGACGGTCGATCGTTCCTGTGCCGGTGGTGTTCATGCCGCGACCGGGTTCTTGCGCGGACGGCCACGCGGACGCTTCCGCGGCACCACGACGCCCTGGACGAAGAGCTCGCCACCCCAGACACCCCAGGGCTCACGGCGGTCCTTGGCACCGGCGAGGCAGGCCTCACGCACCGGACAGGACTGGCACAGCGTCTTGGCGTACTCGACGTCGGCCGGGGACTCCGCGAAGAAGACCTCCGGGTCGTAGGTGCGGCACGGAACAGCGGCGCCGAGGCGGTCGATCTCGTCGTCGAGCTCGGTGAGGGGCAGCAAGGAGTTCTCCTGGGGGTCGGGCGGAGGGATCAGGTCGGTGGCTACGGACGGGGTGTGCGTCTGCAGTTGCACGGTGTGTGTTCCTCGTCTGTTCGGCCCGCTGGTGGCGGGCGTGTGGGGCAAACAAAAGGGCCGCGGATCCCGGTGTGGGTTCCGCGGCCCTGGAAGGTGCCGACCTGATCTGCCGATCAGGCTGGATCTCTCCAGGGTTCGAGGCCGCGGTAGGCCCACATCTCATGCTGCGTCTGGTACTGCTTCCGGGATTCGGCACCGTTGGCCGCCGCCGCGAAGGCAAAGGCATTCGCCTTGGCCGCGACTGCTACTGCCGCAGGTGCCTCGGTCGGTCGCGCGGTGCGCTCACTGCGGGTCAGCACAGCGAGGGACTCGGGGCGCGCGACCTCGGTACCGGAAAGGCGGCCGAAGCCGGACAGACCGGTGCCACGGAGCGAGGAGCCGAGCGTGCAGGTGGCGACGACCGAGCGATCGGTCATTTTGTTGGTCTCGATGAAGCTGATCACTGGGCTCGCCTCCTCTCGGCGTCTCGGTGGAACGGAATAACCCGTACCAGGGCGTTCAAGTACAGCACGGATCCATCGGATCTCGGAAAGTTCCGTTGTCTCCGTTGCTTCCGAAGGCTATGGGGATGCGCTCCGCGCGCGCAAACTATTTTTCCGACGAGTTTTCCGCGGCGCCCGCGGACCCGTCGCCCGAGGCTCCCGCGAGCTCCTCGCCGGCACAGATTGCCAGCACGTCGCTGCCGTAGCGGTCGAACTTGCGCCGCCCCACACCTGAGATGACCGCGAGCTCCGATTCGGTTCCCGGCACCGCCTCGGCAATGGCCATCAGCGTCTTGTCCGTGAAGATGCAGTACGCCGGCTGCCGGGACCGGGCCGCCTCCTCCGCCCGCCACGCGTGCAGCCGCTCGTACAACGCCTCGTTGAGCTCCGCCGGGCAGTCCTCACACCGCATCAGCTTCATCTCGCCCGCGTCCGTCAGCGTCCGGTTGCACACCCGGCACCGGGCCGGACGGCGGTGCCGGGGGCGCCGCGGCACCGCAGCCGCCGCCCCGCCGCGCTCCACGCCCCGCAGGACCGTACCCGTCGCACGGCGCCCGGCCACCGCCCCGGAACCGGGCCGCAGCCCGGCCAGGAAGCGGCTGGCGCTCCGCGAAGCCCTGCCCCCCGGGGACCGCGCCAGCGACCACGACAGCGCCAGATGACGCCGCGCACGGGTGACGCCCACATAGAGCAGCCGGCGCTCCTCCTCTATCTGCTCGTCCGTCCGGGCGTACGTGATCGGCATCATGCCCTCGGTCAGCCCCACCAGGAACACGGCGTCCCACTCCAGGCCCTTCGCGGCATGCAGCGAGGCCAGCGTCACCCCCTCGACCGTCGGCGCGTGCTGCGCGTTGGCCCGCTCGTCCAGCTCGGCGACGAAATCCGCCAGCGAGGCCCCGGAGCGGGCCCGGGCGAACTCCTCGGCGAGCCGCACCAGGGCCGCCAGCGACTCCCAGCGGTCCCGCACCGCGCCCGAACCGGCCGGCGGCTCGCTCGTCCAGCCCATGTGGCTGAGCACCGCCCGCACCTCCGAGGGCAGGTCCAGCGCATCGTCGAGCAGCGCGTCGTTCGCCCCGAAACGGGCGGCGCCGCGCAGCTTGATGCCGGCCTCGCGCACCTCCGGCCGCTCGAAGAACCGCTCGGCGCCCCGCAGCTGGTACGGCACGCCGACGTCGGCCAGCGCCTGCTCGTAGACCTCCGACTGGGCGTTGACCCGGAAGAGCACCGCGATCTCACTGGCCGGCACCCCCGACGCGACCAGGTCCCGGATCCGGCGGGCGGTGCCCTCGGCCTCCGCGGGCTCGTCGGCGTACTCCGTGTACACCGGCTCCGGACCGGACTCGCGCTGCGAGACCAGCTCCAGGCGGTGCTCGGCCGCACGCCCCTTGGCCTGCGAGAGCAGACCGTTGGCGAGGTGGACGACCTGCGGGGTGGAGCGGTAGTCGCGGACCAGCCGGACGACGGTGGCCTGCGGATGGCGGGTGCGGAAGTTCAGGAGGTGGTCGGGGGTGGCGCCGGTGAAGCTGTAGATCGTCTGGCTGGCGTCACCGACCACGCACAGGCTGTCGCGGTCCCCCAGCCACAGCTCCAGCAGCCGCTGCTGGAGCGGGCTGACGTCCTGGTACTCGTCGACGACGAAGTGCTGGTACTGGGCACGGACCTGCTCGGCGATGTCGTGCCGGTCCTGCAGCACCCCGACCGTGAGCAACAGCACATCCTCGAAGTCGATGGCACCCCGGTCGCGCTTGAGCTGCTCGTAGGTGGCATAGATCTGCCCCGTCTCGGCCGGGTCGCGCGGCGCCTCCCGGCCCGCCTTGGCGACCGCGGCCGGATAGTCGGCCGGCACGGTCTGGGTGACCTTGGACCACTCGATCTCGGCCGTGACGTCGCGCAGCTCATTGCGGTCCAGCCGGATCCGGCAACGCGCCCCCGCCTCCGCGACGAGCTGCGCCTTCCGCTCCAGCAGCCGCGGCAGCTCGCCGCCCACCGCCTTCGGCCAGAAGAACTGCAGCTGCCGCAGCGCCGCGGAGTGGAACGTACGGGCCTGCACCCCGCCCGCCCCGAGCTGCCGCAGCCGCCCCCGCATCTCGCCGGCCGCACGCGCGGTGAACGTGACGGCGAGCACACTCGCGGGCTGCAGGATCCCGGCCCGCACGCCGTACGCGATCCGATGGGTGATCGCCCGTGTCTTGCCCGTACCGGCACCGGCCAGCACACACACCGGACCGTGCAGCGCCGTCGCGACCTCCCGCTGCTCCGGGTCGAGCCCGTCCAGCACCCCGTCGGCCGAGTCCGGGGCCGACGGGAAGAGAGAGGAGTCCGTTGCTGCTGTCACCCCGCCATGCTGCCAGGTCCAGCGGGACGGCTGAGAAGCCTGTCCACAGACTTCCACTCCCTGTCGTACGCATCACCGCCGCTGTGGACAGCCGCCGACGCCTGCCGCCGATGAGTGCTTTGCTTGATCCAACGGCCGGACCGGGCAACCGACAACCGAGCAAGGGCGGGGAGGCCGGGGCCTGGGCCGGGACTGGGGCTGGGGCTGGGGCTGGGGCTGGGGTGACGATTGCTGGGTTAGGGGGCCGGGGTTCGGGCGCCGGGGCAGGGTGCCGGGGTGAGGTGGCGGCCCCGGCGCTGAGGTGGCGGCCGGCGGAGGGGTGCGGGTGCGGCTGGCGTGAGGGGGCTGCCGGCCTGAGAGTGCTGCTGCTGGGGGTGAGGGGAGGGGTGGGGGCGGGGGCGGGGGCGGGGCGGCCCCCGTTATGTTCTTCGCGGTCCTGCAAGAGGACCGCTGGCCTGCGGGCCCGGCATGACTGTGTCCCCCTGTCGAGCGCATGACCTGGGGGGTGGTGTCACCGGGTCCGTGGGGTGCCGTTGGAGACGCTGATGAGAGGTCCGACCACCGCCTGGCCTGGCGCAATGCCCGGCACCGTGCGGGCGGCAGGTCTGCATAACGTGGATGCGCGAGTACGGCACCATCGCCCTGGCCGGCACTGCACCGAAGTAGTGGGGAGCACGATGTTCGACACCGGCGACGTGGGCGTCTTCCTAGGCTTGGACGTCGGCAAGAGTGCCCATCACGGGCACGGGCTGACCCCGGCCGGCAAGAAGGTCTTCGATAAGCAGCTTCCCAACAGCGAGCCGAAGCTGCGGGCCGTCTTCGACAAGCTGGCCGCGAAGTTCGGCACCGTACTGGTGATCGTGGACCAGCCCGCCTCGATCGGCGCCCTGCCCCTGACGGTCGCCCGGGACGCCGGCTGCAAGGTCGCCTATCTGCCGGGACTTGCCATGCGGCGGATCGCCGACCTGTATCCCGGCGAGGCGAAAACCGACGCGAAGGACGCGGCCGTGATCGCGGATGCTGCCCGCACCATGCCGCACACCCTGCGCTCGCTGGAACTGACCGACGAGATCACCGCCGAGCTGACCGTTCTGGTCGGCTTCGACCAGGACCTCGCGGCCGAGGCCACCCGCACCTCCAACCGCATACGCGGCCTGCTCACCCAGTTCCACCCCAGCTTGGAACGCGTCCTGGGCCCCCGCCTGGACCACCAGGCCGTCACCTGGCTGCTGGAACGCTACGGATCCCCGGCCGCGCTGCGCAAAGCCGGACGCCGCAGACTCGTCGAGGTGATCAGACCCAAAGCCCCGCGCATGGCCCAGCGACTGATCGAGGAGGTCTTCAACGCGCTCGACGAGCAGACCGTCGTCGTTCCCGGGACCGGCACCCTCGACGTCGTGATCCCCTCCCTGGCCCGCTCGCTCGCAGCCGTGCACGAGCAACGTCGGGCTCTGGAAGCCCAGATCGCTGCCCTGCTGGAGGCACACCCTCTTTCCCAGGTCCTGACCTCGATGCCGGGGGTCGCGGTCAGGACCGCCGCTACTTTGCTGGTCACCGTCGGCGACGGCACCAGCTTCCCCACCGCCGCCCATCTCGCCTCCTACGCCGGCCTCGCCCCGGCCACCAGATCGTCGGGGACCTCGATCCATGGCGAACACGCACCCAGAGGCGGCAACCGACAGCTCAAACGCGCGATGTTCCTGTCCGCGTTCGCCGCCCTGCACGATCCCGCCTCCCGCACCTACTACGACAAATGCCGGGCCCGAGGGAAAACCCACACCCAGGCACTTCTCCGCCTGGCCCGCCAGCGGATCAATGTGCTGTTCGCGATGCTCCGCGACGGCACCTTCTACGAACCCAGAACCCCACGCCTCGCTTGACCAAAGACATAGAGGCACCCCCCCCCGGGGGACCCCCGCCGGGTTGTGGGCTCGGTTCGGGTGAGAAGTCGAGCAGGAGTGGGGCGAGGGCTGGGCGGGGGCAGGAGTGAGGCGAGGGCGGGGCAGGAGCAGGGGTGGCGTGAGGGCGAGGCGGGGGCAGGGGGCGGGGGCAGCCACTGGGCAGCCCCGGGGAGCCCCCGCAGCCCCGGCCACCCCCCACCGAAGCCCCCGGGAATTGCTCGCCCACCCCGTGCGTTGTGTCCCATGGCCGCGCCGAGTGGGCGGTACGAGGAACACGACTGACGAAGGAGCGCGGGGCGCATGGCGGGCACTGTGACGATGTACAGCACCACCTGGTGCGGTTACTGCCGTCGGCTGAAGAGCCAGATGGACCGTGAGGGAATCGCGTACACCGAGATCAACATCGAGCAGGACCCGGAGTCCGCGGCGTTCGTGGAGAAGGCCAACGGCGGCAACCAGACGGTGCCGACCGTGCTCTTCGCCGACGGTACGACGCTGACGAACCCGTCCCTGGCGCAGGTCAAGCAGAAGGTGGGCGTGGCCTGACGGCCGCCCGGCGGGCCGCCTGAGGCCCGCCACCCCGTGGTCCCGGTGAGGGACGGACGTGCACCCCAGGTCCCCGTGAGGAACCGGGACGGACCGACGTGCACCCAGGGTCCCGGTGAGGAACCGAAAGGGACCGACGTGCACCTCAGATCCCGGTGAGGGACCGAGGTGTACGTGCACCACCGTCAAGGGCCGTCGTCCGGTTCCGTCGAGCAGTCGATGGAATCGGACGGCGGCCCTTTCCTGTGCCCATGCGGCGTCCTGCGCGCCTGCGGCTTCCTGTGTACGTGCGGTCTCGCCCGCCTCACCCCGTCACGGCTTCGGCAGCGGCTTGCCGTACCAGAGCTCGATCAGGCGGGCGGCGATGGAGATGCCGTAGGGCGGCAGGACCTCGCCGGATTCGAAGGCGGCGCGGAGGTCCTCGCGGGAGAACCAGCGGGCCTCTTCGATCTCCTCGCCGTCCACCTGGATCTCGGACGAGGTGGCGCGGGCCATGAAGCCCAGCATCAGGCTGGAGGGGAAGGGCCAGGGCTGGCTGGCCACGTACTCCACGTCCCCGACGACGACGCCGGCCTCCTCGTAGACCTCACGGGCCACCGACTGCTCGATGGACTCCCCCGGCTCGACGAAGCCGGCGAGGGTGGAGAAGCGGCCCTCGGGCCAGTGGACCTGGCGGCCGAGCAGGGCGCGGTCCTCCTCGTCGGTGACGAGCATGATCACGGCCGGGTCGGTACGGGGGTAGTGCTCGGCGCCGCAGGCGGGGCAGCGGCGGATGTGGCCGGCGGCGGCGATCACGGTGCGTTCGCCGCAGCGGGAGCAGAAGCGGTGCAGCCGCTGCCAGTTCTCCAGGGCGACGGCGTGGACGAGCAGGCCGGCGTCGCGGGGGGAGAGCAGGAGCCCCGCCTCGCGCAGGCCGGCCGGGCGCGCGGACTGGTCGATGCGGCCGGGGAGGCTGTCCTTCTGGAGGGCGAAGTAGCTGACGCCCTCGTCGTCGGTGCCGAGGTAGTAGCGGTGCGCCTCGGTCAGCGGCGCCTCGAAGGACGGCGTCATGATCAGTTCGGTGCGGCCGTCGGGGGTGTCGTCGATCAGTGCCTGGCCGCCGGACACCACGAAGACGCGCGTCGTCGGGTGGCTCCAGGCCGCCGCCAGCCATGCCTCGTCGAGACGGTGGTGGGCGGAGCGGTCGATGCCGCTCGGCGCGCTGAACGTGATCGGCCGGTCGGCGGTGTGCTCGGTCCAGGTGGTCACTGCTGTTTCCAACTCCCCCTGTGGCGTGGGTGATTGCTGCGTACGGGCGCGGAACGGTGCGGCGGGCGCGGGGCGGTCAGGTCCGCTGCCAGGTCTCCGCCAGGTCGCCCCACAGGTGGGCGGCGGTTTCGACGCCCTTCATCAGCAGGTCGAGTTCGACCTTTTCGTTCGGCGCGTGCCAGCCGTCGGAGGGGACGGAGATGCCGAGGAAGAGGACCGGGGCGCCGAGGACGTCCTGGAGGTCGGCGGCCGGGCCGGAGCCGCCCTCGCGGGTGAAGCGGATCTTCTGGCCGAAGGCGCGTCCCATGGCACGGACGACGGACTGGAGCGCGGGGTGGTCGAGCGGGGTGAGGCAGGGCCGGGTGGCGCCCCAGAACGTGATCTCGTGCCGGATGCCGGGCGGGAGCTGGGCTGCGACCCAGTCGCGTACGGCCTGCTGGACGGCGGCCGGGTCCTGGCCGGCGACCAGCCGGAACGAGAGCTTCAGCTGGGCGGTGGACGGCACGATGGTCTTGCCGCCGGGGCCCTGGTAGCCGCCGCCGATGCCGTTGACCTCGGCGGTGGGGCGGGCCCAGAGGCGTTCCAGGGTGGTGGTGCCGGCCTCGCCGAGGGTGGCGTGGGAGTGCGCGGTGCGCAGCCACTCCTCCTCGTCGAAGGGCAGCTCGGCGAAGAGTTCCCGTTCGCGGCCGGTGAGTTCGATCACGCCGTCGTAGAAGCCGGGGACGGCGACCCGGCGGTCGGCGTCGTGGAGGGCGGCGGCCAGCCGGGCGGCCTCGGTGGCGGGGTTGGGTACCGCGCCGCCGAAGGAGCCGGAGTGGATGTCCTGGTCGGGGCCGTACAGATCGATCTGACAGTCCGTCAGCCCGCGCATGCCGGTGCAGACGGTGGGGGTGCCCCTGGACCACATGCCGGTGTCGGAGACGATCACGGCGTCGCAGGCGAGGCGGTCGGCGTGCTTCTCGATCAGGGCGGGGAAGTTCGGGGAGCCGGACTCCTCCTCGCCCTCGATGAGCAGCTTGAGGTTGACGGCGGGCGCGGTGCGGCCGGTGGCGGCGAGGTGGGCGCGGACGCCGAGGGTGTGGAAGAACACCTGGCCCTTGTCGTCGGCGGCGCCGCGGGCGTAGAGCTTGCCGTCGAGGATCTGCGGCGCGAAGGGGTCGGTGTGCCAGCCGTCCTCGCGGGCGGCGGGCTGCACGTCGTGGTGGCCGTAGACGAGCACGGTGGGTGCGGACGGGTCGCCGGAGGGCCATTCGGCGAAGACGGCGGGCAGGCCGTCGCCCTCGGTCTCCCAGATCTCGGCGGTGGGGAAGCCGGTGCCGGTGAGCTTGGCGGCGAGCCATTCGGCGCTGCGGCGTACGTCGGGGGCGCGGTCCGGGTCGGCGGACACGGAGGGGATGCGCAGCCACTCGGCGAGGTCGTCGAGGAAGGCGTCGCGGTGGCTGTCGAGGTACGCGCGGACGGCGCTGTCCGGGGTTGTGCTCATACGACCGAGCCTATCGGCCTTCCGGGGGACGCCGGTCGTCGGTCTCGCCCCGCAGGATGCGTTCGAGTCCGGCGCGGCCGGGGAGGCGGGCGGGCCGGACGATCTCGCCGGTGCGGACGTAGAGGAAGGCGGCGCCGACGGCGGACGGGGGCAGGCCGTGCCGTTCGGCCCAGGCGAGGCGGTAGATGGCGAGCTGGAGGGGGTCGGCGGTCTGGGTGCGGCCGGTCTTCCAGTCGATGATCTCGTAGCGGTCGCCGTCGGGGCCGCGCTCCTTGTAGACGGCGTCGATCCGGCCGCGGATCACCCGTCCGGCGAGGATCAGCTGGAAGGGCGCCTCGACGCGGTGGGGGGTGCGGTGGGCGTACGGGGTGCGGGCGAACGCCTCCTTGAGGGTTTCCAGGTCGTGTTCGTCGGTGATCCGGTCGGCGTCGGGCACGTCGGCACCGGGCTCGTCGGCGCCCGGCAGCTCGTCGGGGCCGAGCAGTGGCAGGGCGAGCTCTTCGAAGCGGGACTCGACCCAGGCGTGGAAGCGGGTGCCGCGGCGGGCGCCGGGCTGGGGCGGGCGCGGCATGGGGCGGGCCAGCTCGCGGGCGAAGCCGTCCGGGTCGGCGGCGAGGCGGAGCAGCTGGGTGGCGCTGAGTGCGGCGGGCAGCGGGACCTCGCGGACGGTGGCGCGGGAGCGGCGCAGCTCGTCGGCGAGCGCCTCCAGGTCGCGGTCCCAGGAGCCGAGGATGCGGCGCTCCTCGGGGAGCAGCGCGTGCGGGCCGGTGGCCTCGTTGTCCCCTTCGTCCTCGCCCTCGTCCTGGTGGGCGGGGGCCGGGGTGGTGAGGTCCGGTTCGGCGGTGCGCTGGGCGCCGATGCGGGGCCGCGGGGGCGCGGCGGCCGCACCGGGATCGCCCTCGACGCCCGGAACGTCCTGCATGCCCGTAACGTCGTCGAACGGGTCCGCCTCGGGGATCGTGAACGGGTCCGGTTCCTCGAACGGGTCGGCCTCGGGCACGCCGTACGCCTCGTCGTCCTCCGGCAACCCGTACGGGTCGTCCTCCGGCATGCCGTACGGGTCGTCCTGCCACTCCTCCTCCGGCGGGGCCGGCGGCCACTCCGGGTCGTACGCGGGGGAGGGTGCGGGGAGGGAGGGGGCGGCGGGCGGCTGGGCGGCCTGATGGCGGGCGAGGTGGGTGCGGACCGCGGCCGCCGCGGTGCGGCGGCGGGTCAGGGCGGCGGGGTCGAGCGGCAGCGGCCAGGCCTGTTCGGCGGCGGCCTCGGCGAGGGTGGGGTTCTCGGCGTCCTCCTCGGGCGGGTCGGCCCAGTGCTCGATCTCGCCGTGGCCGGCCTCGCAGTGTTCGCGCAGCGCCTCCAGGAAGGCGGACGGGCCGCGCGGCCGCTTCTGGTGGGGGCCCCACCAGTGGCCGGAGCCGAGCAGCAGGGAGCGGGGGCGGGTGAAGGTGACGTAGCCGAGGCGGAGTTCCTCGGTCTGCTGGTGGTGCTTCATCGCCTCCTTGAAGTCCTTGAGGCCGCGGGCGGCCCACTCCTCGACGTCGGGGAGGGTGGCGGCGTCGCCGCGGAGGGCGTGCGGCAGGACCTTGGCGCGGCTGGTCCAGGACTCGCGGGACTGTTCGCTGGGGAACTGCTTGGCGACGAGGCCGGGGACGGCGACGACGTCCCATTCGAGGCCCTTGGACTTGTGGGCGGTGAGCACCTTGACGGTGTTGTCGCCGCCGGGGAGGGAGCTGTCGAGGCCCTTCTCGTACTGGACGGCGGTGCGCAGGAAGCCGAGGAAGGCGAGGAGGGTTGCGTCGCCGTCGAGGGATTCGCCGCCCTGTTTGGCGGCGAATCCGGCGGCGATGTCGAGGAAGGTGCCGAGGGTTTCGCGGCGGCGGGCGGCGAGGGCGTGCGGGGACGCGGAGAGTTCGACCTCGAGGCCGGTGGTGGCGAGCACCCGGTGGAGGACGTCCATGAGCGGGTCGCCCAGGGAGCGCCGGAGGTCGCGGAGCTCGGCGGCGAGGTGGGCGAAGCGCACCCGTGCTTCGGAGGAGAACGGCAGGCCGTCGTCGGTGCCGTCGGCCTCCAGGAAGGTGTCGAGGGCGTCGGCGAGGGAGAGGGTCTCGGCGGGGTCGGTGCCTTCGACGGCCGCGGCGAGGCGTTGTGCGGGGTCGTCGGACGGGCCGCCGTGGTGGACGAGGGTGCGGGCGCGCCGCCCGAGGAGGGCGAGGTCGCGGGGGCCGATCCGCCAGCGGGGGCCGGTCAGGAGGCGGACGAGGGAGGCGTTGGCGGTCGGGTCCTGGAGCACGTCGCAGACGGCGACGAGGTCGGCGATCTCGGGGAGGTGCAGCAGTCCCGAGAGGCCGACGACCTCGACGGGGATGTCGCGGGCGACGAGTTCGCCCTGGATGTGGGCGAAGTCGCCGGCGGTGCGGCACAGGACGGCGATCTCGCCGGGTGGGGTGCCGGTGCGGACGAGGTGGGCGAGGGAGTCGGCGAGCCAGCGGAGTTCTTCGGCGTGGGTGGGCAGCAGGGCGCAGCGGACCGTGCCGTCGCGTTCGGCGCCGGGGGCGGGGCGGAGCGCTTCGACGCCCTCGTGCATGCGGCGGAGCGGGGCGGCGAGGCCGTTGGCGAGGTCGAGGAGGCGGCCGCCGCTGCGGCGGTTCTCGCTGAGGGCGTAGCGGTGGGCGGGGGTGCCGTCCGCGAAGGGGAAGTGGGCGGGGAAGTCGTCGAGGTTGGCGACGGAGGCGCCGCGCCAGCCGTAGATGGCCTGGCAGGGGTCGCCGACGGCGGTGACGGCGTGCCCGGTGGGGGTGCCGTTCGCGGCGCCGAAGAGTCCGGAGAGCAGGAGTCGCTGGGCGACGGAGGTGTCCTGGTACTCGTCGAGCAGGACGACCCGGAATTCGTCGCGCAGGATCCGGCCGACCTCGGGTCGGGTGGTGGCGAGGGTCGCCGACTGGGCGATCTGATCACCGAAGTCGAGCAGATCGCGGCGGCGCTTCTCGCCGCGGTAGGCGGCGACGAGGTCGAGGAGCTCCAGCCGGGCGCGGGCGGTGTCGGGGACCTTGCGCAGGTCGGCGTTGGTGAGCTTGACCCCGTCGAGGGCGGCGAGCAGGCCGGTGTCGTACGCGCGGAGCTCGGCCGGGTCGACGAGGTGCTCGGCGAGCTCGGCGTCCAGGGCGAGGAGGTCCTCCACGAGGGAGGGCAGGGAGGTGGTGAGCGCCGGGTAGGGGCCGGGGGCGGTGCGCAGGGTGCGGGCGGCGAGCTGGAAGCGGGTGGCGTCGGCGAGCAGCCGGGCGCTGGGTTCCAGGCCGATGCGCAGGCCGTGGTCCTTGAGGAGCTGGCCCGCGAAGGCGTGGTACGTCGAGATGCGCGGTTCGCCGGGATCGGCCTCGGCGCTCCCGGGCACGGGCTCCGGGTCGGTCACCCCGGCCCTGACGAGGGCGGTGCGGACCCGCTCGGCGAGCTCGCCGGCGGCCTTGTTGGTGAAGGTCAGCCCGAGCACCTGCTCGGGGGCGACCTGCCCCGTGCCGACCAGCCACACCACCCGCGCGGCCATCACCGTGGTCTTACCGGACCCGGCCCCGGCCACGATGACCTGCGGCGCGGGCGGCGCGATGATGCACGCCGTCTGCTCCGGGGTGAACGGGATCCCGAGGAGCTCCTTGAGCTGCTCGGGATCGGAAATACGCGATGCCACGTAAAAAACGGTAACGGCCCCCACTGACAATCCGCTGCGCTTGGCTGCTCCCCCACGTACCTGGCTTTCCCGCCGCGGGGCGCTGCGCTTTGCGGCGCCTCCCACGTACCTGGCTTTCTCGCCGCGGGTCTTGGTCGCCGTTGCGCGCTTTGCGGCGCCCCGCACGTACCCGGCTTTCCCGCCGCGGGGCTTGTTCGCCGTTGCGCCTGGCGGCGGGCGTGGTGTTGTCGGGTGCGGTGCCGGCCCTCCAGACTCCGTCCTCCGGTCCACCCCCTCCCGTGAGTGGGAGGTAAGAGCTGGTTGGGGGCGGGCGTGATCTGTTGCCCGCGCGCACGTCGGCACTACGTGCACCCCCACCGGCCTTAACTCTCCCTCCCCCGGGAGGGGACGGGCCGGAGGGGCCGGTTGTGTGGACGTAAAGCGTCAGCAGTCCACACAACCGGCCCCGGAGGCCCGTCACCGCACCCAACAACCCACCCAGCCCGCCGCAGGCGCAACGGCGAACAACACCCGCGGCGGGACAGCCAAGTACGTACGGGTCATTCCACAACGTGGCGCCCCTCCGGCTGCGCGCTGCAAGACGCGCGGAACGCGCAGTGCGTGCAGTGCGTGCCCGTGGCCGGTGTGAAGCGTTCCTCCAGGACGCGGCCGGCGGCGGTGGCGAGGAGGTCGCCGACCCAGTCGCCGTCCGGCGGCGGCTGGGCCTGTACGGCGGGGAGCGCGTCGCCGCCCTCCTTCTGGGGGGCGCCGATGCGCAGGTGGACCAGTTCGGCGCCGCCGGGTTCGGGGGTGCGGCCGTCGAAGACGTCGTCGACCGCGCCTTCGCGGACCGCGAGCTGGTAGACGGCGAGCTGGGGGTGGCGGGCGACCTCGGGGCCGGTCGGTTTCTGCTTGCCGGTCTTGAAGTCGACGACGTAGGCCCTGCCCTGTTCGTCCGAGGCGACGTGGTCCATGCTGCCGCGGATGCGGACCTCGTAGGTGCCGGCCCGGAGGGTGACGTCGAAGGGGTGCTCGGTGGCGACGGGGTCGCGGCCGAGGGCGTCGCGCTCCATGACGTGCCACCGCAGGAAGCGTTCGAGGGCGGCGCGGGCGTGGTCCTTCTCCTGGCGGGACTTCCAGGGGGCGTCGAAGGCGAGCCCGTCCCATACGGAGTCCAGGCGTTCCATGAGGACGGTGAGGTCGGCGGGGGTGCGTCCGGAGGCGACCTCGTCGGCGAGGACGTGGACGACGTTGCCGAAGCCCTGGGCGGCGGTGGCGGGGCTGTCCGCCTTGACCTCGCGGCCGAGGAACCACTGGAGGGCGCAGGTGTTGGCGAGCTGGTCGAGGGCGCTGCCGGAGAGGACGACGGGCAGGTCGCGGTCGCGCAGCGGGACCCGGCTGTGGGTGGGGTCGTTCATGCCCCACCAGGTGTCGGGGTGGGCGGCGGGCACCAGGGGGCGGTGGTCGTCGTCGTGCAGCGCGGCGAGCCGGGCGAGCCGCTGGGCGGCGGCGTCGCGCAGGGCGGGGCTGGCCGCGGGGTCGACGGTGGTGGCGCGGAGTTCGGCGACCAGTGCGGCGACGGAGAGGGGGCGGCGGGGGCGGCCGGTGACGTCCTGGGGGGTGACGCCGAGTTCGGTGAGGAACCGGGAGGGCTGGTCGCCGTCGTCGGCGGCGGCCTTGACGGCGGTGACGACGAGGCGGTCGCGGGCGCGGGTCGCGGCCACGTAGAACAGCCGGCGTTCCTCGGCGAGCAGGGCTCCGGGGGTGAGGGGTTCGGCGAGGCCGTCGCGGCCGATCCGGTCGGCTTCGAGGAGGGAGCCGCGGCGGCGCAGGTCGGGCCAGAGTCCTTCCTGGACGCCGGCGACGACGACCAGCCGCCATTCCAGGCCCTTGGCGCGGTGGGCGGTCATCAGCCGGACGGCGTCGGGGCGGACGGTGCGGCGGGCGAGGGTGTCGGCGGCGATGTCCTGGGCGTCGAGTTCCTCCAGGAAGTTGAGGGCGCCGCGGCCGCCGGTGCGTTCCTCGGCGCGGGCGGCGGTCTCGAAGAGGGCGACGACGGCGTCGAGGTCGCGGTCGGCGTTGCGGCCGGCGGCGCCGCCGCGGCGGGCGGCGCGTTCCAGGCGCTGCGGCCAGGGGGTGCCGTCCCACAGTTCCCACAGGGCCTGTTCGGCGGTGCCGCCGCCGGCGAGGAGTTCGCGGGCCTTGCGCAGCAGCAGGCCGAGCCGCTGGGCGCCGCGGGCGTAGCCGGGGTCGTGGGCGACCAGGCGCTGGGGGTGGGCGAGGGCCCGGGCGATCAGTGCGTCGGAGGGGGGCGGCAGGGCTGCGCCGGCGGCGCGTTCCTCCTCGCGCAGGGCGCGGCCGAGGCGGCGCAGGTCGGCGGCGTCCATGCCGCCGAGGGGGGAGGCGAGCAGGTCGAGGGCGGTGTCGGCGTCGAGCCAGCCCGGTGTGGTGGCGTCGGGGGCGTCCGGTTCCTGGCCGAGGGCGGCGTGGGCCGCGGCGCGCAGGGCGGTGAGCAGGGGGGCGACGGCGGGTTCGTGGCGCAGCGGGAGTTCGTCGCCGTCGATGTCGAGGGGGACGCCGGCGGAGGTGAGGGCGCGGCGGACGGCGGGGATGGAGCGGCCGCCGGCGCGGACGAGGACGGCCATGTCGCGCCAGGGCACGCCGTCCTCCAGGTGGGCGCGGCGCAGGATGTCGGCGACGTTGTCCAGTTCGGCGCCGGGTGTGGGGTAGGTGTACGCCTCGACGCGGCCGCCGTCCCGTACGGGCGTGGGTTCGCGGTGGGCGCGGACCTTGGCGGCCGGGAGGCGGGTGAGCGGCATCCGGTGGGTGAGCTGCCGGGTGGCGGTGAGCAGGGCGGCGCCGGAGCGGCGGGAGGTGCCGAGGACGGCGACGGGGGCGGGGGTGCCGTCGCCGCGGCGGAAGGTTTCGGGGAAGTCGAGGATGCCGTTGACGTCCGAGCCGCGGAAGGCGTAGATCGACTGGTCGGGGTCTCCGAGGGCGACGAGGGTGCGGCCGGGGGTACCGGGGGCGGCGGCCGCCGTGTGGTTGCCGGCGAGCGCGCGCAGCAGTCGTACCTGGGCGGCGTCGGTGTCCTGGTATTCGTCGACGTAGACGGCGTCGTAGGCGGTGGCCAGTTCGGCGGCGACGTCGGGGCGTTCGGCCAGGAGCACGGCGCGGTGGACGAGTTCGGCGTAGTCGAGGATGCCCTGGCCGTCGAGGACGTCGAGGTATTCGGCGAGGAAGCCGGCGGCGGCGTGCCAGTCGGGGCGGCCGGTGCGGCGGGCGAAGGCGCCGAGGGCGTCCGGGCCGAGGCCCAGTTCGCGGCTGCGGGCGAGCACGGCGCGGACCTCGTCGGCGAAGCCGCGGGTGGTCAGGCAGGCGCGGAGGTCGTCGGGCCAGCTGATCGCGGCCCGGCCCTCGCCGGCGAGCTCGGCCTGGCCCTGGAGGAGTTCGCGGACGACGAGGTCCTGTTCGGGGCCGGAGAGCAGCCGCAGCGGGTCGGCGAAGAGGTCGGCGTCCTGGTGGGCGCGGACCAGGGCGTAGCAGAAGGAGTGGAAGGTGGTGGCCTGCGGGATGCCGGCCGGTGCGGGCGGTGTCCCCGGCCCGTCGCCGTGTTTCCCGGGGCGGCGGCGCGGCTTCTCCAGGGTGCGCAGGCGGAGTGCGAGGCGGTCGCGGAGGTCGACGGCGGCCTTGCGGCTGAAGGTGAGGACGAGGATCCGCTCGGGGTCGGCGCCGTCCCGGACCCGGCGGGCGACGGCTTCGACGAGGGTCGTGGTCTTGCCGGTGCCGGGCCCGGCGAGGACCAGCAGCGGGCCGTCGCGGTGGTCAACCACGGCGCGCTGGGCTGCGTCCAAGGTGGGAGGGTCCACCCGTTCCGGCGGCGTGCGGACCAGTCGGTACGCGCCGGAGGCGTCCTGCCGCGCCGCCCGGCGGGGCTGCGTCGGCGGGACGGCCGAGAAGGAGGAGCTCACGTGGATCGCCGGTCCTGAGGAGGGTGCTGGTCGTGGTGCGGATGCGGTGCGGGGCGCGCCGCCGTGCGGGGTGCCGGGATGGCCGGGGGCCGGGCGGCGGGGCCGTGGTGGCGTCCGGCGCCGGGAGGGCGGTGCCCGACGCTACGCCAGTCGGCGCCCGGGCCGCGGACCGGTCCGCGGGCCGCCGGGCCGGGAGGCGGCCGGTGCGGGCGCCGGGCGGCTCAGTCGTCCCACGGGGCGTCCCGCTCGTCCTGCCGGCCGTCCCAACGGGCGCGCCGCATATCGATCTTGGGTATGTGGTCGTCGCTCCCCTGCGACGCGGCCCGCAGCGGGGTGCCCTCGTCGCGGTAGTGGGCCAGGGCGCGCAGTTCGCTGCCGGGCAGCAGCCGCCCGTCGGCGCGCACCACCCGCCACCAGGGGACCGCTCCGCCGTAGAGCGCCATCACCCTGCCGACCTGTCGGGGGCCGCCCACCCGTCGCCCACCACCGCCCTCCGCTGGAAGCCCTTCGGGCTGCCCCTCTTCTGCGAGATATTCCGCGACATCGCCGTACGTCATGACCCGGCCGGCCGGGATCAGCTCGGCGACGGAGAGCACCCGCTCGGCATAGGCGGGCAGCTCCCCGGCGTCGGCGCCGGGCGCCGTGTCTCCGGTACCACTCATTCGGTCCATCCTGCCGCACGGCACCGACAATGGGAGCGGACGCATGGTCCACCACCCTTCGGAACGCCGGCGGCGGCCGCCACCGGACCCGGCGCGGTGGCAGAGGTTCCGCTTCCCGTCACCCCGAAATGCACCCTGATGCCCCCCTCCACCGGTCGGCCGTGCCACCATCTTCCGGACGGTGACTGGTGATACGAGATCAAGAAGAGACGGCCGAGCAGCAGGGTGCGGCGCCTCCACGGGAGGCGGGCGCCCCTGAAGCGCTGCCCGTCGAGGGGAAGCACCAACGGAGGCCGGCCACGGCTTCCGCTACCGAAAAGGCGAGCACGATCAAGAAGGCCGAACGACCGGGGGCGTCCCAGAGGCCGGAAGGGCCCAAGGAGCCCGCACCACCCAAGGGACACGAGGAGGAGCCGAGGAGCGACCGGCAACAGCAGCAGGCCAAGGACGACGCGCACGTGGAGCACGGCAAGGGCGCCGAGCCGGGCCCGGTCGCGGCCCGTGGGACGTCCCGGGCGGGTTCGCACCGCGACGGGGCGGCCACCGACGAGCACGGCGAGTTCCACGTCGACCGGGTCTCCGGCGACGAGCCGCTGCTGCCCGCCCGGGTGCACCGGCCCTCCGACCTGCTGCGGCTGCTGCTCGGCATGGCCGGCATCGCCCTGGTCCTCGGTCTGGCCACGTTCGCGCACGGCACCACCGCGGGCCTGGCCCGGGACATCGGCACCGGCGCGCGCGCCACTCCCCCGCTGCTGATCAATCTGGCCGGGCTGACCGCCAGCGTCGCGGTGCTGATCGTGCCGGTGGCGTTCGCCGTCGAGCGGCTGGTCAAGCGGGACGGGCTGCGGATCGCGGACGGTGTGCTCGCCGCCGTCCTGGCGCACGGGGTGTCGCTCGCCACCGACCTGTGGGTGGCCGAGTCCGCCCCGGCCTCCATCAGGGTGGCGCTGACCCAGCCGCTGGCGAACGGCTCGCTCTCCGCGCCGGTGCACAGCTATCTGGCGCCGGTGATCGCCTACATGACGGCGGTGGGCATGTCCCGGCGGCCGCGCTGGCGGGTCGCGATGTGGGGCGTGCTGCTGCTCGACGCGTTCGCGGTGCTGGTCGGCCGCTACACCACCCCGTTCGCGATCATCACGACGGTGCTGATCGGCTGGACCGTGGCGTTCGGCACCCTCTACGCCGTCGGCTCCCCCAACGTCCGCCCCACCGGGCAGAACCTCCTCGCCGGGCTGCGCCGGGTCGGCTTCCGCCCGGTCAGCGCGCTGCGCGCGGAGGACACCGCCAACCCCGAGAACAACGAGCACGCCGACCGCGGCCGCCGCTACCTCGTCACCCTGGAGGACGGCCCGCCGATCGACGTCACCGTGGTCGACCGCGAGCAGCAGGCCCAGGGCTTCTTCTACCGGGTCTGGCGCCGGCTGTCGCTGCGCGGCATCAACCAGCGCCGCAGCCTGCAGTCGCTGCGCCAGGCCCTGGAGCAGGAGGCACTGCTGGCGTACGCGGCCATCGCGGCCGGCGCCCACGCCCCCAAGCTGATCGCCACCTCCGAGCTCGGCCCGGACGCGGTGATGCTGGTCTACGAGCACATCGGGGGCCGCACCTTCGACTCGCTGGCCGACGAGGAGATCACCGACGCGCTGATGCACAGCGCCTGGCGGCAGGTCGAGGCGCTGCAGTCGCGGCGGATCGCGCACCGGCGGCTGGTCGGCGACGCGCTGCTGGTGGATCGTTCCGGCAACATCGTGCTGACCGAGCTGCGCGGCGGGGAGATCGCGGCCGGTGACCTCGTGCTGCGGATGGACATCGCCCAGCTGCTGGTCACGCTGGGCCTGCGGGTCGGCGCGGAACGGGCGGTGGCGGCGGCCGTCGAGGTGCTCGGCCCGGACGCGGTCGCGGACAGTCTGCCGCTGCTCCAGCCGATCGCGCTGAGCCGCACCACCCGGGCCACGCTGCGCCAGCTGGCCCGCGAGCGTGCCAAGCGGGAGCGGGAGGCGGTGCTGGCGGCGTCGCAGGCCGCCAAGGAGGCGCGGGAGGCCCGGGAGGCGGCCCCGAAGGACCGCAGGACGCTGCGGGCCGAGCGGCACGCGGAGAAGAACGCCGAGAAGCGGGCCCTGGACGAGGCGAGCGAGGAGGCCCGCGAGGAGGACCTGCTGGCCCAGATCCGCCGGCAGGTGCTGCTGATCCGGCCCACCGCGGTGATCGAGCCGGCGAAGCTGGAGCGGCTCAGTCCGCGGATCCTCATCAGCTGGATCGCCGGTGCCTTCGCGGTGTACCTGCTGCTGTCCCAGCTCACCAACTTCAACCTCGGCGACGTCGTCAGCGAGGCCCAGTGGGTGTGGGTGCTGGTGGCGATGTTCTTCTCGGCGACGACGTACATCGCGGCGGCGATGAGCCTGTTGGGGTTCGTCACGGAGAAGGTGTCGTTCGTCCGGACCATGATCGCGCAGATCGCCGGCAACTTCGTGAAGCTGGTGGCGCCCGCCGCGATCGGCGGGGTGGCGCTCAACACCCGCTTCCTGCAGCGTGCCGGGGTCCGGCCCGGGCTGGCGGTGGCGAGCGTCGGCGCCTCGCAGCTGTTCGGGCTGGGCAGCCACATCCTGCTGCTGCTGGCCTTCGGCTATCTGACCGGCACCGAGCAGACCCAGGACATCTCGCCGTCCCGTACGGTCATCGCCGGGCTGCTGACCGTGGCCGTGCTGGTGCTGGTCGTCACGGCCGTGCCGGTGCTGCGGAAGTTCGTCTCGACGCGGGTGCGGTCGCTGTTCGCCGGTGTGGTGCCGCGGATGCTGGACATCCTGCAGCGGCCGCGGAAGCTGGTCACCGGCATCGGCGGGATGCTGCTGCTGACGGCGGCGAACGTGATGTGCCTGGACGCGTCGATCCGGGCGTTCGGCGGCGGCGACAAGATCAGTTACGCGAGCATCGCGGTCGCCTTCCTCGCCGGCAACGCGCTGGGGTCGGCCGCCCCGACACCGGGCGGTGTGGGCGCCGTCGAAGGTGCGCTGATCACCGCGCTGACCATCGCGGGCCTGCCCGGCGACACCGCGTTCCCGGCGGTGCTGCTGTTCCGGCTGATGGTCTTCTGGCTGCCGGTCCTGCCGGGCTGGCTGGCCTTCACGTATCTGACGCGCAAGGGCGAGATCTGACCCGCCCGGCCGCCCCGGGCCCCTGGGGCGGCCGGGCACAGCCGGGTAACGCGAAGGCGCCGGTCCGTGACGTACGGACCGGCGCCTTCGGCGCTGTCAGGGCGCGGTGATCAGCCCAGCGACTCGATCAGTGGACCGGATTGATCAGTAGACCGGCTTCTCCGGCTCGACCGTGTTGACCCAGCCGATGACGCCGCCGCCCACGTGGACCGCGTCGGCGAAGCCCGCGGACTTCAGGACGGCGAGCACCTCGGCGGAGCGGACGCCCGTCTTGCAGTGCAGGACGATCTTGCGGTCCTGGGGGAGGTCCTGGAGGGCGGTGCCCATCAGGAACTCGTTCTTGGGGATCAGCCGGGCGCCGGGGATGGAGACGATCTCGAACTCGTTGGGCTCGCGGACGTCGATGATGTCGATCTTCTCGTCGGCGTCGATCCACTCCTTGAGCTGCAGCGGAGTGATCGTCGAGCCGGCCGCCGCCTCCTGGGCCTCCTCGGACACGACGCCGCAGAACGCCTCGTAGTCGATGAGCTCGGTGACGGTCGGGTTCTCGCCGCAGACCGCGCAGTCGGGGTCCTTGCGGACCTTGACCTGACGGTACGTCATCTCCAGCGCGTCGTAGATCATCAGGCGGCCGACGAGCGGGTCACCGATGCCGGCGAGCAGCTTGATGGCCTCGTTGACCTGGATGGAGCCGATGGAGGCGCACAGCACACCGAGGACGCCGCCCTCGGCGCAGGAGGGCACCATGCCCGGCGGCGGGGGCTCCGGGTACAGGCAGCGGTAGCAGGGACCGTGCTCGGACCAGAAGACCGACGCCTGACCGTCGAAGCGGTAGATCGAGCCCCAGACGTACGGCTTGTTCAGCAGCACGCAGGCGTCGTTGACGAGATAGCGGGTGGCGAAGTTGTCGGTGCCGTCCACGATCAGGTCGTACTGGGCGAAGAGCTCCATGACGTTCGTGGAGTCGAGGCGCTCTTCGTGGAGGTTGACCGTGACGTACGGGTTGATGCCCAGCACCGTGTCCTTGGCGGACGCGGCCTTGGAGCGGCCGATGTCCGCCTGGCTGTGGATGATCTGGCGCTGCAGGTTCGACTCGTCGACCTCGTCGAACTCCACGATGCCGAGGGTGCCGACGCCGGCCGCGGCCAGGTACATCAGCGCGGGCGAGCCCAGGCCGCCGGCGCCGACACAGAGCACCTTGGCGTTCTTCAGCCGCTTCTGCCCGTCCATTCCGACATCGGGAATGATCAGGTGGCGGGAGTACCTGCGGACCTCGTCGACGGTGAGCTCCGAAGCGGGCTCGACCAGGGGTGGCAGCGACACGGATGACCTCATCAAGGGGGTTGGTCGGTATCTGAGGACTGGTTGTCTTCCCGTAACACTGCCACGCCCTTCTTCATTCCGAGACACCCGTTCCGATGCGCGAGACGAATTCGTCCCAGTAGCCGGGCAGTGATTCCCAGGCGGTTCCGACGGCGTCGGCGGCCCCGCCCCGGCGGTCGGTGAGGTACACGGTGCCCGCACCTTGCCAGCGGGCGATCCGCAGCGCTTCGTCCAGGTGTGTCCGCGGCACGCTGTGCACGAGGTGGCAGAACCGCTCCGGAGGGTGGTCGGCGGTCCACTCCGCCACCTGTGACCAGCGGTAGTCCGCCCATCGGCCGGCGAAGGTGACGAGTTGGTCGGCGGATTCGGCGTAGCCGGGGTGCGGGTGGCTGCCGTGCCCGAGGACGAGGTGGCCGTCCGGGCACAGGACGCGCAGGGCGGCGGTGATCCGCCGGGTGGCGGGCAGCAGGGCCCGGTCCGTGGGGGTGCGGTCCAGCCAGAAGCCGTCGACGCGGTACCACTCCAGGTAGCGGTGGGCGTCGGAGAGCAGCTCGCCGAAGGGGCGGGTGCCCCGGCCGAGGTCCAGGCGTCCCAGTACCCGGACACCCGTCTCACGCAGGCGGGCGGCGGCCGGGGCGCAGTGCGGGTCGGGGCGGGCGCCGGGCCCGTTGGACACGTCGAGCACCGCCCAGTGCACCAGGCCCGGCCCGCAGTGGAGCAGTCCGGCCCATTCGGTGGGCGCGAGCAGCGGATGGGCGAAGCCGGGCACGCCCAGGCCGAGCGGGGCGGCGCCGGTCGGGGCGCGGGTGGGGCCGGCGGGGGTGGTCAGATGCGACACGCGGCCTCCATCCAGATGTCGGCGAGGGACTCCTCCAGGACGATCCGGGGGCGCCAGCCGAGCCGGTCGCGGGCGGTGCGGACGTCGGCCTGCTGCCAGGTGCCGCAGCCGTCCGGGTACGGGTAGGTGGCGGGCGGCGAACCGACCGGGTGGTCGCCGGCCGGGCCGGGGATGACGAGGCGGGCCGGCGGGGAGTCGAGTTCGTGCAGCGCGCCGCCGAAGCCGGCGACCCGGGCGAGCACCGAGGCGGCCTCGCGCAGCCGTACCGCGCGGCCGGTCCCGATGTTGACGACGCCCTGCGCGGCGGACAGCGAGGCGGCGTGCACCGCGCGGGCGACGTCGCGGACGTCGACGAAGTCCCGCTGCACGCCGAGCCCGCCGAGCTTGAGTTCGTTGTCGCCGGACTGCATGGCGCGGCGCATGGCCTCGGCGAGCCGGCCGAGCGGGGAGCCGGCCGGGGTACCGGGGCCGACCGGTGAGAAGACCCGGAGCACGACCGCGTCGAGGCCGGAGCCCAGGACGAGTTCGGTGGCGGCCAGTTTGCTGACGCCGTACGGGCCGCCGGGGCGCGGCACGGCGTCCTCGGCGGTCGACGAACCGGGCTGCGAGGGACCGTACTCGGAGGCGCAGCCGAGGTGGACCAGGCGGGCGCCGCAGCCGCTGCGGCGCAGCGATTCGCAGATGGTGGCGACCGCGACGGTGTTGTGCCGGGTCAGCTCGCGGGCGCCGCCGCGGGTGGCGCCGGCGCAGTTGATGACGACGCCGGGGTGGACCGCGTCGAGGAAACGGGTGAGCGCCCCGGGGCTGCCGGTGGCCAGGTCGAAGCGGACGTCGGCGTCGTCGCCCCGGCCGAGGGCGGTGAGCTGGACGGCGGGGTCGGCGAGCAGGCGGTCGGCGACATAGCGGCCGAGGTAGCCGTTGGCGCCGATGAGCAGCACCCTCATCGTGCGACCCCCCGGTGCCGTCGGGCTTCGGTCGGGTGGACGTTCATGTGGCGTGCTCCTAAGGAGGATGGTGGGAAGTGCGTGCGCTCCGGCCGGGGGGTCGGCGTCCGCCGTGGTGACGGGGGCCGGGTGGGGGGCGCGGTCCGCGGCGGGCGGGCCGCCGCGGCCGGAGGTGCCGGGGAGGCCGTTGCCGGGTGCCTCCGCGGCGGTGGTGCGTGGTGCGGGCGCCCGGGTGGGGCGGGCTGGGGGTACGGGCCGGTGGCCGTCGGGAGGGTCACGGCCGGGGCACCTTCGCGGGGCGCGCGGGGGCGGGTGAGTGCGCGCAGGCGCCGGTGAGCGCCCGCAGGCCGTACGCGAGGAGGCCGAGGGCGGCGGCGGTGCAGGCCAGGGCGGGGACCGCGGCCGGTCCGACGGCGGCGGCGAGCGCCCGGACCGGGGCGTCGAGCGGGGGCGCGCCGGGGAGCCGGGCGAGCAGGGCGAGGGCGGGTGCGAGCGCCTCCAGGGCGGCGGCCGCGGCCAGGCCGAGGGCGGCGGCCTCGGGGAAGCCGTGGACGGTGAGCAGCCGGGCGAGGAAGAGCAGCAGCCCGAGGGCGAGGATGGCCACCACCGGGAGGGCACCGCCGTCGCTCCCGTCGAGGGCCGCCCGGGCGCCGAGGAGCAGCGCGGTCAGCGCGGCCAGGAAGAGCAGGGTGGTGCCGAGCAGCAGCGGCCGGATGCGGGTCGCGAACTCGCCCAGGCCGCGGCTGGCGGCCAGGGCCCGGCGGCCGCGTACGGCGAACCAGCGGGCGCAGCCGGCCGCGGGGAGCACGGCGAGGGCGAGTGCGACGGCGGCGGCGAGGGCGGGGCGGGGGTGGGCGGCCGGCAGGTCGGGGCCGCCGGGCAGCAGTCGGGCGAGCAGCCGGTCACCGGCGAGCGTGTAGCCGACGGTCCAGCAGGTCCACAGGGTGGTGGCGCGGGGGCCGGTGCCGGGGTGGCGGGGGCGGAGCGGTCCGGAGCGTACGGCCAGCCGGACGGCGAGGGCGGTCAGCACCAGCCCGGTGACGCCAACAGCCGTACGGGCCTGGGGTGTTGCCGCGCTACCGAGGGAGGCGAGGGCGGCGAGGGTGGCGGCGCAGAGGGCGCCGGGGAGGAGGTGCAGCGTCGCGGCGCAGCGTCCCCCCCACCCCCGAACCCACCCCCCGCCCCCTCCCCCGAAGGGGGAGAGGGGGGAGGGGGCGGGGGAGAAGATCCGCGGCCTGCCGGCACCCTCGGAGCACCTCCTCCCCGCCCCCCCGCCGGCGTACGGCGGGCCCGCCGCTCCACCGCCGTAGGGCCGCCCCGTCAGGGTCAGGCCGCCGACGTACGGCGTTCCGTCCGCGTCGTCCAGGGGATGGCCCCCCGTCCCGCGGTCCGCCCCGCCGTCCGCCCCCCACTCCCCCGCCGTGCCGTCCAGGGCTCGCTCTGCCGCGCTCGCGCCCGGGCGGGCCGCCGTTCCCACCGTGCCGGGTTCCGCGCGCGGTACGCGGGCGTAGAGCTCCTCGGCGAGGGAGAAGACGTCCCGGTGCCGGAAGCGGGCGGCGGTGCGGTCGGTGACGCCGTGGGCCTCCAGGCCGGCGGCGATCTCCAGCGGGTCGACGGCATGGGCGCAGAGCGCCTGGTGACGGTGCATCAGGGCGCGCACGGGGTCGGCGGGGCCGCGGCGGGCGGCGCGGGCGGTGGCGGCCTTGCGGGGCGCGGGGGCGGGCTCCGCGGGGCCGTCGGCCGCGCTGTTCCGGAGGGCGCCGGGGGTGCCGCTGTCCGGTGCGGTCATCGTTCGTCCCCCCTCACCGGGACCGCCGACGCGTGGGTGGCGCCTACGGAACGGCCTACGGAACCGCCTGCGGAACGGATGCCCGCGGCGTGCTCCCGGGGCGGGCGGCGGCGGAGGCCGTCCCGGTTGCCGGCGTGGGCCACATCGGCCATGCCCGTCACCAGGGCCACACCCACCACCCCCATCGCGCACATCACGTCCAGCACACCTGTCACCACTGCCGACACCCCTTCCTCTCCGTCACGCCCACCGCGGCCGCCTCTCGCCCTCTTGGTCCGTGGGCCGCTCCGCCCCGTCCCTCGCCGCTCATGGCACCGCCCAGCTCGGCGTCCGGCCGGCCGGTGCGGGGCCGGTCCGGGCGGCCGCGCCGGTGCCGGCCCAGCGGCCGGGGACGTGCGATTCGGCGGGCCGGGCGAACGGCTGCGGTACGCCGTGCGCGTCCCGGTCCCGGGCGCCGTCCGGGCGGGCCGGGGCGTGCGAGATCAGCTCCAGGTAGATGCCACGAAATGCCGCGGTGTTCTGCTCGACGGTGAACAATTCGAGCGCCCGGGACCGGGCGGCCGCACCCAGCCGCGCCCTGCGTTCCGGGTCGCGGAGCAGCGCGCCGCAGGCCTCGGCGAGCGCGCGGGGGTTGCGCGGCGGGACCACCAGCCCGGTGCCGCCGATGACTTCGCAGACCGCACCGGCGTCGGTCGACACCGTGGCGCGGCCGCAGAACATCGCCTCCACCAGGGAGCGCGGGAAGCCCTCGACGACGCTGGAGAGCACCACTACGGAGGCGGAGGCGTAGGCGTCCGCCGGGGTGGGCGCGTCGGGGCTGCCGATCTCCTCGAAGCTGACCGGGTTCTCGCCGACGGTGACCGCGTCGGCCGCCTCGTCCGGGAAGAGCTGGGCGGCCAGCGCCCGGCAGTGGGCGAGGTAGCCGGCTGCCCGGGGGTCCCGGCCGAGGCCGCCGATGATCCGCAAGGTGGCCTCGGGTTCGGCCCGGCGGACCTCGGCGAAGGCGTGCAGCAGCGCGATGAGGTCCTTGGCGGGCTCGACCGCGCCGACCCACACCAGGGTCTTGGAGTCGTCGGCCGCGGCGTCCGCGACGGCGGCGAACGGCGCGGCGTCCATGCCCGGGTAGACCGTGCGCAGCCGCTCCCGGTCCGCGCCGCAGCGCTCCTGCCAGCGGCGGGCGTGGGTGTTGCCGGGGGTGATCAGGGCGGCCTGGGCGTAGGTCTCGGCGGTCAGTGCGCCCTGGAAGGCGGCGAGCAGAGCGCGCACCGGGGCGCTCAAGGGCGCCGCGGCGCGCGCGAGGTAGTGCTCGCGCAGCCGTACGCCGCACTCGGTGACCAGGAGAGGGGTACCGAAGAAGCGTTTGACCAGGAGACCGGGGAGAGCGGCCGCTCCGCCGGAGGTGGCGTGGCAGAGGTCGGCGCCGTCGAGGCCGGGGGTGTCCCCGTCGCCGTACCAGTCCAGCGACAGCGGGCGCAGGGTGCGTTCGAGCCGGTCGGCGACCGTCAGCAGGTCGCCCACCTGGGCGCCGTGCGCGGCGGGCAGGGCCCGGGGGCCGTGGCAGACCGATTCCAGTCGGCGCACGGCGTCCTCGGAGCGCAGCAGGGCGGGCAGTCCGCCGCCGTCGCGGGCCTGTTCGGCGAGTCCGTAGAGACCGCTGGCGAAACGGTCCGCCTTCCTGGTCAGGGCGTTTTCGGGGGGTGTCGAGGCGAACGCGGTCACCAGGTCGCCGAAGTGCTCGGCGAAGCGGCGGCGGGCCCGCCGTCCGGGTAGGCGGCCGCGGCGCTCGTCCGCGGCCCGGTGGTGCCCGGCGGGGAAGTCGCCCCAGAGGGGGGCGTGGCGCACCCGGGCGTGCCCGGGCAGGACGGGCCGGCCGCGTTCCCTACGGGGGTCGGCGCGCAGGGCGTAGATCTCGAAGTCGTGGCCGGTGAGCCCGCGTACGAGCCGGTCGCACCACGCGTGCGACTCACCCGGCGCGTACGGATAGCCACCCTCGGTGAGGAGCCCAATGCGCACGGCGGCACCCCCGTCCTCCCATGTCGGCTTCCCTGACGCGACGGCCGTACGGCCGTCGACCTGCAGGATGACGCTATGCAAAAGGCCCGGTGGCGCGATGGACGGTTGTCCGTCGCGCCACCGGAAGGGGTGAAAGCACGTAACTTTCCGCCTCTTGGGGCGTTTCGACGCGCTATGTGATCGCTACGCCGCGGCGCGCAACACCCTCCGGTCCGCCGCGGCCTGCGGATCGAGCACCGGAACGGCCGCCAGCAGCCCCTGGGTGTAGGGGTGTTGGGGGTCCTCGTACACGGAGTCGACCGGCCCCTCCTCGACGATCCGGCCGGACCGCATCACCGCGACCCGGTCGCTGACCGCCCGGACGACCGCCAGGTCGTGGGCGATGAAGACCAGCGACAGGCCCAGTTCCCGGCGGAGTTCGCCGAGCAGCTCCATCACCTGTGCCTGCGTGGTGACGTCCAGGGCGGAGACCGGTTCGTCGCAGACCAGCAGCCGCGGGCCGGGGGCCAGTGCGCGGGCGATGCCGACGCGCTGGCGCTGGCCGCCGCTCAGCTCGTGCGGATGGCGGTGGTACCAGTCGGGGTCGAGCCCGACCCGTTCCAGCAGTTCGCGGGCGCGCCGGACGATCGCCGGGCCGTCCTGCCCGCCGGCGGCGCGGAGCGGGTCGGCCACCGATTCGCCGATCGTGCGGCGGGGGTTGAGCGAGGAGGCCGGGTCCTGGAAGACCATCTGCACCTCCCGCCGGATCGGGCGCAGTGCGCGTTCACCGAGGGAGCCGATCTCGCGTCCCCGGTAGCGCAGCGTTCCGGCGGTGGGGTCCAGGAGGCGGACCAGCATCCGGCCGAGCGTGGTCTTGCCGCTGCCGGACTCGCCGACCAGGCCGAGGGTTTCGCCGGCCCGTACGGTCAGCGAGACGTCGTCGACGGCGGTGGTGCGGGCCCGGCGCGGGCCGAACTCCCGGCGCAGCCCGACCGCTTCGAGCAGCGGCGGTTCGCCCGCGGGCGGGCCGGGCGTGCGGGGTGCCGGGACGGCGGGCCGGGGCCGTACGGCGTCCACCCGGGGCACCGCGGCGAGCAGTTCCCTGGTGTACGGCGCGGCGGGCGAGCCGAGGACCTCGCCGACGGGGCCGTGTTCGACGGCCCGGCCGGCGCGCATGACCAGCACCTCGTCCACACCGCCGGCGACCACCCCGAGGTCGTGGGTGACCAGGATCAGTCCGGTGCCGGTCTCGGTGCGCAGTTCGTGCAGCAGGTCGAGGATCTGGGCCTGGACGGTGACGTCCAGTGCGGTGGTCGGCTCGTCGGCGATCAGCAGCCGGGGTTCGCAGGCCAGGGCCATCGCGAGCAGCGCCCGCTGCCGCATCCCGCCGCTGAATTCGTGCGGCCGGGAGCGGGCGCGGCGGGCGGCGTCCGCGATGCCGACCCGGTCCAGCGCGGCGACGGCACGGGCCCGGGCGGTGCGGCGGGAGGCGTCCGGCCGGTGCACCCGGTGGACCTCGGCGATCTGGTCGCCGATGGCGTGGTACGGGTCGAGGGCGGACAGCGGGTCCTGGAAGATCATGGCGGCGGTGCCGCCGCGCAGCCGCCGCAACTCCGCCTCGGGGGCGGCCAGGACGTCGTGCCCGTCGACCCGTACGGTGCCCTCGACCCGGGCGCCGGTGCCCCGGTGCAGGTCGAGCAGGGCGGCGGCGACGGTGGACTTGCCGGAGCCGGACTCGCCGACGATGCCGAGGGCGCGGCCGGGCGCGAGGGAGAAGGAGATCCCGTCGACGGCACGGACGCCGGCCCGGCCGGCCGGGTCGTCGCCGGCCGGGAAGGTGACGGCGAGGTCGGTGACCTCGACCAGGGTGCCGGTCATGTCAGGGTGACCCTTCGGTCGGCGAGTGCGTAGAGGACGTCGGCGAGGGCGTTGGCGAGGACCACGGCGGTGCCGATGCCGAGGACGGCGCCGACGACCACGGGCAGGTCCACGGTGCGGACGGAGTGGACCAGCAGCTGGCCGATGCCGGGCAGGCCGAACAGCGTCTCGGTGAGCATCGCGCCGCCGAACATCGTGCCGAGGTCGATGGCGTTGAGCGCGATGACCGGTGGGAGTGCGCCGCGCAGCGCGTGCCGGCCGATGACCGTCCGTTCGGGCAGGCCGTAGGCGCGGAAGGTGCGGATGTGGTCCTCGGCCAGGGTCTCCAGGGTCGAGGAGCGGGTCAGCCGGGCGTATTTGGCGGACTCCAGCAGGGCCAGCGTGGTCCAGGGCAGCAGCAGGTTCCAGGCCCACTGCTCGGGGTCCTCGGTCAGCGGGACGTAGGACGGGAACGGCAGCCACTGCAGGGTCGCGCAGAAGAGCATCAGCAGCAACAGGCCGGTGATGAAGACCGGGGTGGCGGTGCCGGTGAGGGTGAGCACGGTCAGCACGCGTTCGGTGGTGCCGCCGCGGCGCAGCGCGGACAGCAGTCCGGTGCCGACGCCGAGCAGCAGCCACAGCACCATCGAGCCGAGGGCGAGGGAGGCGGTGACCGGGAGCCGGGCCGCGAGCAGTGCGGTGACCGGCTGGTCGTTCTGGTAGGAGAGGCCGAAGCAGGGGGCGGGGCAGTGCAGCACGCCGGTGCCGGTGGAGTAGTCGCGGCCGGTGACCAGGCCCGCGAGGAAGTGCAGGTACCGGGTCAGGAGGGGTTCGTCCAGGCCGAGTTGGCCGCGTACCTGGTGGAGCTGTTCGGCGTTGCAGCGCGGTCCGCAGGCGAGTTTCGCGGGGTCGCCGGGCGCGACGTAGAAGAGCAGGTAGACCAGGACGGAGAGCAGGAACAGGACGATCAGCGCGCCGCCGAGTTTGCGCAGCAGGTAGCCGGTGGTGCCGGTCATGCGGCGGCTCCCTTCGGGATCCGCCCGGCGGGGGCCGCCGGTGTGCCGCGGGAGCCGTCGCGGGTGCCGACCCGCAGCCGGGAGCGTTCGCGGGGGTCGAGCGCGGCGCGGACCGCGTCGCCGAGCACGGTGAAGGCGAGGACGGTCGCGAACAGGCAGGCCGCGGGGAGCAGGACGTACAGCGGGTCGGCGCGGAACCAGGTGGTGGCGGTGGAGAGCATCTGTCCCCAGGAGGCGGTGGGCGGTTTGACGCCGATGCCCAGGAAGGACAGGGAGGCCTCGGCGACGATGTTGGTGGGGACGAGGATCGCGGCGTAGGTGATCACGGGTGCGGCGAGCGCGGGCAGGAGTTCCCGGCGGGCGACCCGGGCGGGCCGCCAGCCGGCCAGCCGGGCGGCGGCGACGTGGTCGAGCTTCTTCAGCGACAGCGTCTGGGCGCGCACGACCCGTGCGGTGCCGCCCCAGTTGAGCAGGCCGATGACGATGATCAGCAGCAGCGGGCGGGGGAAGCCGGCCGGGACGACGGCGGTCAGCGCGACGCCGAGGACGAGCATCGGCAGCGCGACCATGACGTCGGTGAGGCGGGACAGCACGGTGTCGAGGAGCCGGCTGCCGAAGCCGGCGGCCAGCCCGATCGTGACGCCGGTCAGGACCTGGACGGCGGTGGCGCCGAGGGCGACGAGCAGGGAGATCTGCGCGCCGTGCAGGAGCCGGACGAACAGGTCGCGGCCGGTGCCCGGTTCGACGCCGAGCCAGTGGTCGGCGCTGATCCCGCCGTACGCGCCGGTGGGCATGCCGCCGCGGGCCGAGTCGATCAGTGCGTCGTGGTACGTGGTGGCGTCCTGGCCTTCGAGCGCCGCGAGCAGCGGCGCGCCGAGGGCGAGCAGGACGAGGACGGTGAGGACGGCGGCGGCCGCGACGGCCGACGGGCGGGCGCGCAGCCGCCGCCACACACCGGTTTCCCGGGTGGTTCGTCGCTGTGTCACTTGACCGCGACCTGCGAGATGTCGAGCACGCCGTCCCAGTCGCTGATCACGATGTTCTTGACGTCCTTGCCGTAGAGCCGCTTGTAGACGGGGTGGAACAGCGGGACGGACAGCGCCTTCTCGCCGATCTTCTTGTCCAGGGCGCCCCAGCGCCGGGCCGCCGCGTCCAGGTCGGTGAGCTTGTTGATCTCGTCGATCTCGTGGTTGACGGCGGGGTCGTCGAGCTGGGCGTGGTTGAAGTTGTAGGCGTCCTTGACGATCTGCCGGCCGTCGAAGATCGGCGCGAGGAACGGGCCGCCGGAGGGCCAGTCGGCGCCCCAGTGGCCGATGAACAGGCCGGGCTCGTCCTTGATGCTGTGGGTCTTGTCCTTGTAGTCGTTGTCCTCCAGGCCGGCCAGCTTGACGGTGATGCCGGCCTTCGCAAGCGCTTCCTGGACGGCGGTGGCGACCTCGGGGCTGGTCTCGAAGTTCTTGGCGGTGGAGTGGGTCAGGGTGAGCGTGAGCCCGTTCTTGTAACCCGCTTCCTTCAGCAGTTCCTTGGCCTTTGCCGGATTTCCGGTCCTTCCGGCCGGGAACGGGTCGTAGGGCGTGTAGCCGAAGGATTTCTGGGGCGGCAGGAAAGTGGTGGCGGATTCGGCGAGGGAGGAGCCGCCGGCCGCGTTGATGACGCTCTGCCGGTTGACGGCGTAGGAAATCGCCTGGCGCACCTTGGGGTTGCCGAAGGGCTTCACCTTCGGGTTGAAGGCGAGGTAAGTGGTGTAGCCGAAGTGGCCGGTGCCGACCCGCTTCCGGAGTTCCTTGTCGTTGCCGATCTGGGCGAGTTCGGCCGGTCCGAGATTGGTGTCGGTGGTGACCGCGGCGGCGTCCGCGCCCGAGCCGGTGGACAGTCGCTGGTTGATGACCGAGGAGTCGAGTCCGGAGCGCACGTCGACGGTGTCGGGGTAGGCGTGGCGTTCCTCGTCGGTCTTCTGCGACCAGTTCTCGTTGCGCTCAAGGACGACGTGTTCGCCGTCCCCGGTGTTCTTGACGACCTTGTACGGGCCGGAGGAGACGGGGTGCTCCTCGTATTTCGTGCCGGTGTCCTTCTTGCGCGGTACGGGGGCGAACTGGGTCTGCGTGGCCAGCAGCGGGAATTCGCCCTCGGGCTTGCGGAGGTGGAAGACGAGGGTTTTCGCGTCGGGCGTCTCGATGGACTTCAGGCCGTCCGGGGACTTGTCCTTGTACGGGCCCTGGTATTTCTCGCCGCCGACCAGCCAGTCCCGCAAATAGGGCGCGCCGCCGGAGAGTTCTGGGGCGAAGGACCGCTCGATGCCGTATTTGATGTCGGCGCTGGTGATCGGGGAGCCGTCCTCGAACTTCAGGCCGTCCTTGAGGGTGTAGGTCCACACCGTGGCGTTCTTGCTGGGGCGGCCGGTGTCGGTGGCGAGGTCCGGTACGGCCTTGGCGCCGGCCGCGCCGTTCTCGCGGTTGCGGGTGGTCAGCGTGCGGAAGACCAGGCTGGGGACCTTGCCGCCGCCGGAGGTGTAGAGCCGCGCCGGGTCGAAGTTGGTCTGCGGTTCGGAGTTGAGGACGGTGAGGGTGCCGCCCTTGTGCGGGGTGGCTCCGGCTCCGCCGTCGGCGCTGCTGTCCTTGGGCCCGCAGGCGGTCACGCCGCCGGCGAGGAGGACGACGGCCGCGGCCGCGGCCACTCTGCGGGCGGGGACGGGAAGATGACGGGAACGGGCCGGCTCGGCCATGACGGGGGTGCCTTTCGCAGCGGGGCACCCGCAGGGGGCGGCGGCCGGGGTACGTGGGCGCACGAGGCCGCCCCTGCGGATGCGTTACGGGAGGTGCTCACGGCATGCGGGCATGAGGGCATGCCGTGAAGGACGCGTTCACGCGGGGAAGTGCCCCGGTCCGGAGGCGGCGCCTCTACGGAACCGGGTGGGCCTCAGCGACAGTCGATGTCGGCCACGGACTGCACGGACACGCCGATCAGCGCCAGCTCGATGGCGGCGTGGTCGGTGGTGTGGCGGTGCGGCATGCGCAGATGATGGAACGGAAGTTCGCATCCTGGCAAGGCGTCTCACGATGAGAGACACCTCGTCTCAGCCGCGCGGCCGGCGCACCACGCCCGGCCGTCCCGCGCACCCGCTCAGCGCGCGGTGGGATACGGCCAGGAGTTGGGCCGGCAGGTCACGCCGTCCGTGGTCAGGAACTTCGTCTGCTGCATCATCACCGGGGCGAGCGCGCCCTGCCGGGTGCAGGCCTCGTGGTTGTGCCCGAGCCGGTGGCCGACCTCGTGGTTGATCAGCATCTGGCGGTAGGCGTGCATCTTGTCGGGCCCGTAGGTCTTGGCGCCCTGCGCCCACCGGTAGGCATTGATCATGACCCGGTCGGTGGCCGCCGAGTCGCAGGAGACGTTCTCCTCGTACGTGTCGAGACCGGACTTGGCGCACCACTTCGCGGTGGTCCCCGGGCTGGCGAGGGTGATCACGAAGTCGGCCGGGCCGGAGGCCACGCGCTGGAACGTCCGCTGTCCGCCGTGCGCCCAACTCCGGTCGTCGTTCAGGGTCTTGTGCACCGCCTCGGCGAAGAGCGCGCCGTCCAGCGGCAGTCCCTCCTCGATGTCGACGCGGTAGCGCATCACCTTGCCGCGGCCGGGCGCCTCGGCGGCCCCGCCGACCGGCTTGAAGCGTCCGCTCGCGGTGAGGTGCGCGTCCAGCGGGAAGGCCTGCGCCATCTGCTCGTCGTAGCCGGCGGGCTTGGCGTCCTGGGTGGGCCGGGAGTGCGACCGCGAGGCCTCGTCACCGGCCGCGTCGGTACGGTCGTTGCCGCTGCGCGGCTGCGGGTCGCCGCCGTCCTTGTGCTGCTCGGCGACCTGGCCGGCGATGACGACGGCGAGCACGGTGGTGACCGCGGCGGCCGCCGCGCCGGTGAATGTCCGGCCCTTGCCGCCCTTCCGGGCGCCGTGCCGCGCCTCGTCGAAGGCGGCGTCCGCGCCCGCCGGGAAGTCGTCGTCCCGGAAGTCCTCGTCGGGGCCGCGGTCCGCCGGCCCGGCGGGCTCCGGCACCCGTGCGCCGACCGCCTCCGCCCGTCCGTACGCCACGGATCCGGCGGGCGTACGGACGGCGCCGGGCGCACCGGCCCGGAACACATCGTCGTCGGCGCCGTCCGCGTCGAGAGCGTCACCGGGACCGTCCGGCCGCCGGGGGAACGGCCGCGCGTCGAAGGCGTCCACGTAGTCCCGCCGCGGGCCGGACCCGGTGCCCGGTACGGCCATCGGCGGTGCGCCGGCCATCTCCGCGCGCGGCCGGGGAATCCGCGGCGCGGCCTGCCCGGGCATCCCGGGCGCGGTCCGACCGGGCGCCCCGGGCGTCATCGGGGACGCCGGCACACCCGGGAACGCGCCCCAGGCACCGCCCGGTTCGCGCTGTTCGGGGTGGCCGCCGCGGACCGTGTCGCCCCCGGCCGGCTCGCGCCGGCGGCGCCCCGGACCGGGCCCCGGGGCCGGTGCCCGGCCGGCCGGCGGAACGTGGCCGGGCGGCACCGCGGACTGCGAGGGGTCTTCGGCCTCCGGCCGGTCTCGGCGGCTATGACGTCCCACGGGGCGTGTCAGCTCCTGCCCGGATCAGCGGTCACTTCGGTCATCTCGGAATCGAGCAGCTCGCGGACGGCGCGCGCCACCGCCTCCGGGTACTCCATCATCGCCACGTGCCCCGCCTCCGGCAGTGTCAGCAGCCGCGAACCGCGGAACGCCGCGGCCGCCCGCCGGGCCATCCGGAGGGAGACCAGGCGGTCGCGTCCACCGTAGACGAGAAGGGTGGGGGCGAGCACGCGTTCGGCCTGACGCCACAAATTGTGCTGCCCGCCGAGCGTGTACGCGTTCACCAGCGCCCGCGCCGAACGCTCCATCACCTCCCAGAAATAAGGGAGTTCGAGCCGCCGGGCGTACTCCGCGGCCGCGGTGTCGAACCCTTCCGGAGTCACCCTTGCGGGATCGCCGTAACACAGCGACAGCACCTCGCGGGTGCGGCGCTCGGCGGTCCAGTCCTGGGTGAGCCGGGCGAAGAGGGTGGCGACGCCGGGGACGGCGAGCAGTGCGGTGGGCACGGCCGTGCGCTGCGGCCGCAGCTCGGGCAGGGCCGGCGAGATCAGCGTCAGGGTGCGGACCAGGTCCGGCCGGGCGGCCGCCACGCGGGTGGCCGTCGTGCCGCCCATGGAGTTGCCGATGAGGTGGACCGGGCCGCGGCCGGCCGCGTCGAGGTGCCGGATCACCGCGCGGGCCTGCGCGGAGACGGAGTAGTTGCCGTCGCCCGGCGGCGGGGAGTGCCCGAAGCCGGGCAGGTCCAGCGCCTCGCCGTCCAGCCGGTCGGCGAGCAGCGGCATCAGCTCCGACCAGTTCCGCGAGGAGCCGCCGAGGCCGTGGACGTAGAGCGCGGGCTCGCGGTCCCGGGGCGCCCCCGCCGTGCCGTCGACGCGTCCTTCGGGCCGCCCCTCCGGCGCCCGTACGGTGAGCGTCAGGCCCGGGAGGTTCACGGTGCGCACCGCCTCCGCCGCGCCGGGCCGACCAGGGCCGGCGGGGGGCACCGGGAGGGCGGTGGTCGCGGTGTCCGGCGACTCGGTCGAAGACATGGGGTCGATGTTACGAGACGATCACACCCCCGATCGTGTGTTCGCGGTCACACACCGCATCGCGCCGTCGCGGCCGCTCTCCTACGCTCGTAGGCAGGGGGGCGGCCGCCCCGGCTGCTTTCCTGCCAGGCACCAGCCGACCCAGCGAGCACGCGAGGCAGCACCGAGAAAGGCAGCGATCATGCGTGTCGACCCGACCGACCCGGACACTTTCGTGGACGACAGCGACACCGCCGAATTCGACGTGGAGGCGCCGGAGGCGGACGCCCAGGAGCAGTACGCCGATCTCGCACAGGAGCGCGACGAGGCACTGAACGGCATCGACCCGGACGCCGCGAACGAGGCGGACGTCGCCGAGCAGGCCCGGGTCGTCGAGCTCAACGAAGACGAATACCGATGACCTGGGGCGTTATGTCGCATTGGCGCGGCGGGGCCGGAGAAAGATTCTCGGCCCGGACCGCGCACAGCCGGGTTACCCAAAAGTACGATGGCGGGCGCGGTGCACCACCTTGTACTGGCCGCGTAGGGAACGATTTCTGGGAGGCAGCGTGAGCGCCATCGAGCAGACCGAGGCGGCGCGCCCGCGGGGCACACGCCTGCCACGCCGCGCCCGGCGGAACCAGCTTCTGGGCGCGGCCCAGGAGGTTTTCGTCGCACAGGGCTACCACGCCGCGGCCATGGACGACATCGCCGAGCGGGCCGGCGTCAGCAAGCCGGTGCTCTACCAGCACTTCCCGGGGAAGCTGGAGCTCTACCTCGCGCTGCTGGACCAGCACTGCGAGGCGCTGCTGCACTCGGTGCGTTCGGCGCTGGAGTCGACCACCGACAACAAGCAGCGGGTCGCGGCGACGATGGACGCCTACTTCGCGTACGTCGAGGACCCGGGCGGCGCCTTCCGGCTGGTCTTCGAGTCGGACCTGACCAACGAGCCGGCGGTCCGCGAGCGGGTGGACAAGGTGTCGCTGGAGTGCGCCGAGGCCATAAGCGCGGTGATCGCCGAGGACACCGGCCTGTCGCAGGACGAGTCGATGCTGCTGGCGGTGGGCCTGGGCGGGGTCTCCCAGGTGGTGGCGCGGTACTGGCTCTCCTCCGGGAGCACGGTCCCGCGGGACACCGCGGTGGCCCTGCTGACCTCGCTCGCCTGGAAGGGCATCGCCGGCTTCCCGCTGCACGGCAGCGACACGCACTGACCCTGTTCGCTGCGGGCGTGGTCCACGGCGTCCTGTGCGTCCCCGTACCGGGCTAATGTGTGCTGCGTACGGCGTGGATGACCGTGCATCCTCCCCCCAGCGGTGCTGGGGGACCCCCAGATCGTCGGAGGGACAAAAGCCGTGGAGGTCAAGATCGGCGTGCAGCACGCGCCCCGCGAGATCGTTCTGGAGAGCGGGCAGTCTGCCGAAGAGGTCGAGCGGGCGGTTGCCGAGGCGCTGGCCGGCAAGTCGGAGCTGCTGAAGCTGGCGGACGAACACGGCCGCAAGATCCTGGTCCCGGCGGACCGGGTGGCCTATGTGGAGATCGGCGAGCCGGCCGGCCGCAAGGTCGGGTTCGGCGCGCTCTGATCGACGGGCGCCGCGCGCGGCGCCCGCGGAGCACGAGGGCGGCGGCCCGGGGGACGCGTTCCCCCGGGCCGCCGCCTTTTCCGTTCGTCCTGGTCGCGCCGGGTGCCCGGACCGCTGAGCTGATCGGGCAGCGGGGTGGCGCGTCGAGGGTTGCTGCCGCCGCCCCCTGGGTACGACCGCCTACGACCGATTTGTTCGCCCGACGGATCGGCGCACCGCGCCACCGGCGTGCTGCCCCGAGTCCGCACGGAACGTGGGAGGGAAGAGCATGATTTTCGAAGCGCTCGGAGCCGTGGCCATCGGCCTCGCCATCGCGGTCTTCGCCATGCGCCGGCTGCCCGACCGCTTCCCCGCGCGCGGTCTCACCCTGGCGACCGGCCCGGTCGCGGCCCTGCTCGGCGCGCTGCTGACCCGCTCGATCCTCGGCCCCGGCCATCCCGTCCAGGTGATGCTCGCCGCGGTCGCCGTGAGCGCGGCGCTGCTGTCGGTCCTGGTGCGCCCGCCGCGCAGCCGTCTTCGGCGGCCGGCCGCGACGCTGAAGGGGCACCGGACGGCCTGAAGCGCCCGGCGGCCCCTCCTACGTGCGCCGCCCCTCCTTCGTACGCCGGCTGTCAGGCCGCCAGGCCCAGCGCCGCCATCCGCTTGGTGTGCGCCTCGGTGATCCGGGAGAACATCCGGCCCACCTCGGCCAGGTCGAAGCCGTCGGCGACCCCGCCGACCAGCATCGTGGAGAGCGCGTCGCGGTCCGCGACGACCCGCTGGGCCTGCGAGAGCGCCTCGCCCATCAGGCGGCGGGCCCACAGCGCGAGCCGCCCGCCGACCCGCGGCTCGGCCTCGATGGCCGCCCGCACCTTCTCCACGGCGAAGGACGCGTGCCCGGTGTCGTCCAGCACGGCCAGCACCAGATCGCGGGTGTCGGCGTCCAGCCGCGCCGCGACCTCGCGGTAGAAGTCACTGGCGATCGAGTCACCCACGTACGCCTTGACCAGGCCCTCCAGCCAGTCCGACGGCGCGGTCTGGCGGTGGAACTCGTCCAGCGCGGCGGCGAACGGCTCCATCGCCTCGTTCGGCTCGGCCTCGATCTGCGAAAGCCGCTCCCGCAGCCGCTCGAAGTGGTGGAACTCGGCCGAGGCCATCTTGGCCAGCTCGGCCTTGTCGTCCATCGTCGGCGCGAGCTTGGCGTCCTCCGCCAGGCGCTCGAAGGCGGACAGCTCGCCGTACGCGAGCGCGCCGAGCAGATCGATCACGGCGGCCCTGTAGTGCGGGTCGGCGGATGCCTGCGCCCAGTCCTGGGCGGCGATCCCGGTGTGTTCTTGCGCGTCAGCCGCGGCGTTGTCAGGCGTTCCCATGGCGGCACAATAGCCCGCTCGGCGGTCCGGGGAAGGCCCTGGTCAGCCAGTTCCGTTCACCCGTTCGATCAGTCCGCCGGACCGGCCTCCGAGCGGTGCGCGGGGACGTGACGTATTCCTCACTCATACAAGCCTTCGGATGGGGGCGCCGTATCCGGGGTACAGTGGTATTGGACCTGCCGAGTATCGGTGGGTCGTTCCACGAAGCGGATGCCCGGTCGGTGGCCCGATCGGCTCCAAACCGACCGCCCTCCCCCGCGGCGCGTACGAGACGTACGCACAGCAGGAGGCACACCGCTCGCGGCAGGAGCGCCTGAGCGTTGGCAGTGGTCCCGCGCCACCGGCCCCATCTGGCCGGCCCCGTACGAAACCGTGCGACGGTGCGGTACGACCCCCTTCGCCGCCTCACGCCGCGTCTCACAGAAGAGGCAAGATTCTGTCTACGTTCCGAGACCTCGGGATTTTCCCCGAGACCGCTGAGGCCCTGGAAGCCGTCGGCATCGTTTCCCCCTTTCCCATCCAGGAGCTGACGCTCCCCGTCGCCCTCTCCGGCAACGACGTCATCGGCCAGGCCAAGACCGGCACCGGCAAGACCCTGGGCTTCGGACTTCCGCTCATCGAGCGGGTCACCGTCCCGGCGGACGTCGAGGCGGGCCGGGCGCAGCCCGAGCAGCTGACCGAGGCGCCGCAGGCCCTCGTCGTCGTCCCCACCCGTGAGCTGTGCCAGCAGGTCACCAACGACCTGCTCACCGCCGGCAAGGTCCGTAACGTGCGGGTGCTGGCGATCTACGGCGGCCGGGCCTACGAGCCCCAGGTCGAGGCGCTGAAGAAGGGCGTCGACGTGGTCGTCGGCACGCCCGGCCGGCTGCTGGACCTCGCGGGCCAGAAGAAGCTGAACCTCTCGCAGGTGCGCACCCTCGTCCTGGACGAGGCCGACGAGATGCTCGACCTGGGCTTCCTGCCGGACGTCGAGAAGATCATCCAGCTGCTGCCGGCCAAGCGGCAGACCATGCTGTTCTCCGCGACCATGCCCGGCCAGGTCATCTCGCTGGCCCGCCGCTACATGTCGCAGCCGACCCACATCCGCGCCACCGCGCCGGACGACGAGGGTGCGACGGTCGCCAACATCACCCAGCACATCTACCGCGCGCACTCCATGGACAAGCCGGAGATGGTCGCGCGGATCCTGCAGGCCGAGGGCCGCGGTCTGGCGATGGTGTTCTGCCGGACGAAGCGGACCGCCGCCGACATCGCCGACCAGCTCTCCCGGCGCGGCTTCGCGTCCGGCGCGGTCCACGGCGACCTCGGCCAGGGCGCCCGCGAGCAGGCGCTGCGCGCCTTCCGCAACGGCAAGGTCGACGTGCTGGTCTGCACCGACGTCGCCGCCCGCGGCATCGACGTCGAGGGTGTGACCCACGTCATCAACTACCAGTCGCCCGAGGACGAGAAGACCTACCTGCACCGCATCGGCCGCACCGGCCGGGCGGGCGCCAAGGGCACCGCGATCACCCTCGTCGACTGGGACGACATCCCGCGCTGGAAGCTGATCAACAAGGCGCTGGACCTGCCGTTCGACGAGCCGGAGGAGACCTACTCCACCTCGCCGCACCTCTACGAGCAGCTCAACATCCCCGAGGGCACCAAGGGCGTGCTGCCGCGCGCCGAGCGCACCCGGGCCGGGCTCGCCGCGGAAGAGGTCGAGGACCTGGGCGAGACCGGCGGCCGCGGCCGCGGTCCCCGCCGGGGCGCGGCCGTCGAGGAGGAGCGTCCCAAGCGCACCCGTGCACCGCGGCAGCGCCGCCGTACCCGCGGCGGCGCGCCGCTGGACGGCCCGGCCGCTTCCGAGGCGAAGGCGACCGGGTCGCTCGACGCCGCCGATGGCGCGGAGGCCGCCGAGGAGGCCGCGGGACCGCGGCAGCCGCGCCGGCGCCGGCGGACCCGCAGCGGGCAGGCCGCGGCGACGATCCCGGTGGCGGGCGCCGCCCCGGCGCAGGCCACGGAGGCCGCCGACGTGGTGGCCGAGGCCGCCCCGGCCGCCGAGGTGACCGAGGCCCCGGCCAAGCCGAAGCGGACCCGCACCCGGACCCGCAAGGCCGCCGCTGCCGAACCGGCCGCGCAGGAAGCCGCCCCGGCCGCTGAGGCGGTGCTGGACACCGCCGAGGGCGCCGAGGAGGCTCCGGCCAAGCCGAAGCGCACCCGGACCCGGAAGACCGCCGCCAAGGCCACCACCACCGAGGCCGCCGAGGCCGCGGTGGCCACCGCCGAGGGCACCGACGAGGCCCCCGCCAAGCCGAAGCGCACCCGCACCCGCAAGACCGCCGCCGCCGAGCCGGCCGCCGTCGAGGCCCCCGTGGCCGCGACGGTGACCGTCGAGGCCGCGGAGGAGGCGCCGGCCAAGCCGAAGCGGACGCGCAAGACGGCGGCGAAGACCGCTGCCGCCAAGAAGACCGCGGCGGCCCCCGCCGCCGCGGACGGCGAGGAGGCTCCGGCCAAGCCGAAGCGCACCCGGACCCGTAAGGCCGCGGCCGCGCAGCCGGCCGACTGACGCCCGACGGCCCGATGGACCGGACGACCCGGCCCCGCTCCCCGCGGGTGCCGGGTCGTTCGGCGTCCCGGCCCGGTTTTCCCACCCGGCCCGGTTAACCTCACCCCATGAGCAGGCCGCCCACCCTCACGCTGCCCCCGTGCGCCCGCGCGTACCGACTCGACACCGACCGCGGCGAGTTCGCCGTGCACGACGCCCGGCCCGACGGTGCGCCGATCGGGACCGCGCTGCTGGTGCCCGGCTTCACCGGCAGCAAGGAGGACTTCATCGCCTTGCTGGCGCCGCTCGCCGCGGCCGGGTTCCGGGCGGTCGCGGTGGACGGCCGCGGTCAGCACGAGTCCCCCGGCCCGCGCGACGAACGGGCTTACGCGCAGCGGGAGTTGGCGCTCGACGTACTGGCCCAGGCGCGGGCCGTGCAGCAGGCCGGGAACGGTCCGCTGCATCTGCTCGGGCATTCGCTGGGCGGGCTGATCACCCGGGCCGCGGTGCTGCTCGACGCCGCCCCGTTCCGTTCGCTCACCGCGCTCAGCTCCGGTCCGGCGGCCATCGAGACGTCCCAGCAGGCCCGGGTGCGGATGCTGATCGACGCGCTCGGCTCGCTCGGCATGGAGGACGTCTGGCGGGCGATGCGCGAGCTGGACCCGCCGGAGGCGGCGGACGCGGAGACCCCGCCGGAGATCGGCGCGTTCCTGCACCGCCGTTGGCTGAACACCGTCCCCGAGCAGCTGATCGCGACCGGCCGGCAGATGCTGGCGGAGCCCGACCGGGTGGCGCGGCTGGCCCGTACCGGGCTCCCCGTGCACGTCGTCTCCGGGGCGCTGGACTACGCCTGGCCGGTGCCGTCGATGGACGACATGGCGCGCCGGCTGTCCGCCCGGCGCACCGTCATCGAGGGCGCCGAGCACTCCCCCAACGTCGAACACCCGGAGAAGACCGCCGAGGCGCTGACCGGGTTCTGGAGCGGGGTGGGGTAGCGCCCCCGGGGTGTCGCCGGGACAGCGCCGGGCGGTTCGGCGAGCATCGAAAGGAAGCGGTCGGGCCCGTGCGGCCCGTCCGGCACCGGCTGCCGACGAAGGGCCCGACATGACCGAGAACCCCCAGGACGACCCGCACGGCATCGCGCTCACCCGCACCTTCGACGCGCGCCGCGACCTGGTCTTCGAGGCCTGGACCACGCCCGCGCACTTCGCGTACTGGTTCGGCGGGGAGCTGACGGTGCCGGTCGAGCGGATGACGATGGACGTCCGGCCGGGCGGGTCGTGGTCCTTGGTCATGCACTCCCCGGACGGCAGCGAGCTGCCGTTCTCCGGGGTGTACCGGGAGGTCGTGCCGCCGGAGGCGCTGGAGTTCACGCTCAACGACGCCTATGCGCCGAGCAGTTCGGAGGGCGAGCTGATCAGGGTGACCCTGAGCGATCTCGGGGACCGGACGGAGATGGCCTTCCGGCAGCTCGGCGGCAACCTCACGCCGGAGCAGTACCAGCAGGCGGAGGCGGGCTGGAGCAGCTTCTTCGACCGGCTGGAGGGGCTCCTCGCCCAGGCCTGAACCCGCCCTCGGCCGCCCCGGGGCCCTCTAGAGCTGGCCCTGTACGTGCTCCCAGAAGCCGTCCCGCAGCACCCGGCGCAGGTCGGCGTGGCCGCGCAGGGAGTGGTGCAGCAGGGCCTCGGCGGCGGTCAGCAGCTCCTGGTCGACGGGGGCGGGGATGTTCGGGTGCCCGGGCAGCAGGCCGGCCGCCCATTCCCGGCCGCGCTCCGAGAGCCACTGGGCGGCGACCCGGGCCCCGACGAAGCGGACCTCCTCCCGGCCGGGCGCCGGGCTCTCGCCGCCGGCCTGCTCGGGGCCTTCGACGCCGGTCCGCCGGGTGACGTAGGGCTTGCAGAAGTCCAGGTCGAAGACGCGGGTGCTGTCGGCCTCCCACAGCAGGGGTTCGGCCTGGTTGCGGCCGACCGGCGCCTCGATGCCCCACAGGTGGACCCGGGCGCCGTAGCCCTGGGCCGCCTCGACCGCGGAGACCAGGTCCTCGTCGCCGCCGATGAGCACCGCGTCGGTGATCGCACGGTGCCGGGCCAGCGACTCCAGGTCCGAGCGGATCAGGGAATCGACACCCTTCTGCTGGTTGTTGGCGTTGAGGTTGCCGAGCCTGACCTTCACGTCGGGCAGCTCGGCGATCCCCTGCTGCTCGGGGGTGTGGAGCCGGCGGCGGGCGCCGTCGTACCAGTACACCCGCAGCAGCCGGCTGTCCGGGAAGATCGTCCGGGCCCGGTCGATGAAGGCCTCGATGATCCCCTCGGCGTCCAGCTCGAAGCCCTTGCGGTCCTCGGTGCCGGCGACGAGCTTCCCGGCGGCGGCGTAGACGTAGCCGGCGTCGACGAAGGCGGCGTGCACCGAGGGGGTCGTGCCGACCTTGCTGAGGACCCGGGCGAGCAGCTCGTTGGTGCGCGCCATCCCGGTGGCGAGCGCGGCGAGGTCGGTGGGGCCCGGGGGCTGGAGGTCGTTCATACCGGACCCATTGTCCGGGCGTCGGCTCGGCGGGCACAACCTCTCTACCTGCGAGTATTTAGACCGTCGAAAAATTTCCTTAGCGTAGGGAATGATTGCAGGGTGCGGTCCGTTGTACCTGTACGGAACGGCGGGCGACGAGGCCCGGTGATCCGCACCACTCACGTTCTCCGCAGGAGGATTCCGACGAAGGGAGAAGCCTGATGCGCTTCGAGATCATGCGCCTGGACGACGTCGACGGCACGGCCGTGGACAGCACCGTCGTGGACGCCGCCTCCGTCAACCGGATCGTGCAGCAGGCCGCCGCAACCGGCCAGCGCATCTACATCCGCCCGGCCGACACCGTCGCCCGTTAATCCCTGGCCGCCGACAGGCCACCGATGCCGCAGCGCCCCCGTACGGAACACACCGTACGGGGGCGCTGCCGTAGGCAGGGACCGCCGTAGACAGGACCGCCGTACACAGGCGGCGCCCCTCCCGGCCGGCCCTGGGGCTCAGGCCGCCTGGATGACCTGCAGCACGCCGTTGATGATCTGCTGCACGGCCAGCGCGGAGAGCATCATGCCCGCCAGCCGGGTCACCAGGACCACCCCGCCGTCCTTGATCACACGGATGATCACCAGCGAGAAGCGCATCACCAGATACAGCACCACATGGATCGCCGCGATCGCCGCCCACACGGAGAGCTGGGCCGCGAACCCGTGGGCGTGCTGCACCGCGAGGATCACCGACACGATCGCGCCGGGCCCGGCCAGCAGCGGCATGCCCAGCGGCACCAGCGCCACATTGACGTCCTTGGTCTGGGTCGGCTCCTCCGACTTCCCGGTCAGCAGGTCCAGCGCGACCAGCAGGAGCAGCAGCCCGCCCGCGATCATGAGCGCGGGCGTCGAGATGTGCAGCCGGCCCAGGATCTGCCGGCCGAAGAGCCCGAAGACGGCGATCACGCAGAAGGCGACGGCGGCGGCCTGCCAGGCCATCCGGCGCTGGACCTTGGCCGGCCGGCCGGAGGTGAGGGCGAGGAAGATCGGGGTGATCCCCGGAGGGTCCATGATCACGAAAAGCGTGACGAAAAGGGTGCTGAAGACGGCGACGTCGAACATGGTGCTGGCCTTGCGAGAGGTGGTACGGACGAGCGGATCGGGACGGTCACGGGCCGGCGCGGGACGCGCGCGGGCCCGGGAGTGAGGACGGAAGGGAAGGGAGGAAGGGCGGAGCCGGTGGGGCGCGCGGCGGGTGCGGCGCGGACCGGCGGGCGGAACGGCGCGCGCGGTCGGTACGACCCGGCGGCCGGCGGCCCGCGGCGGGCTCAGCCGCCCGCGCCGGGGACGGGGAAGGCGCCGGTGGCGCGGCGCACGATCTCCCCGTAGATCTCGGGGTCGGTGGTGTACTCACCGAGGCGGCAGGTCTTGCGGCTGCCGTGGTAGTCGCTGGAGCCGGTGGTCAGCAGGCCGAGGTCGGCGGCCATCCCGCGCAGCCGGGCGCGGGTCGGCGCGTCGTGGTCCATGTGGTCGACCTCGATGCCGTCCAGGCCGGCCGCGGCGAGTTCGGCCACCGCGCTCTCCGGTACGCAGGCGCCGCGCTTGACGGCCAGCGGGTGCGCGAAGACGGTGACCCCGCCCGCGGCCTTGACCAGCCGGATCGCGTCGAACGGGTCGAGCTCGTGCTTCTCCACGTACGCCGGGCCGTCGCTGGCGAGCCAGGACGCGAAGGCGTCGTTCACCGAGTCGACGACGCCCAGCTCCATGAGGGCGGTGGCGATGTGCGGGCGGCCCACGGCGCCGTCGCCGGCGATCCGTGCGACCTGCTCCCAGGTGACCGGGATGCCGTGCTCACGCAGCTTGCCGATCATGGCCCGGGCCCTCGGCACGCGGTCGTCGCGGACCAGCTCCCGCTCGCGGGCGAGTTCGGGCTCCTCGGGGTCGAAGAGGTAGGCGAGCATGTGGAGGCTCACCCCGTCGAGCCGGCAGGAGAGTTCGGCGCCGGTGACCAGCGTCAGCCCCTCGGGCAGCGCGGCCCGCGCCTCGGCGTGCCCGGCGACGGTGTCGTGGTCGGTCAGCGCGACGACGTCCAGCCCGGCGGCCGCGGCGCCGCGCACCAGCTCGGCCGGGGTGTCCGTACCGTCGGAAGCCGTGGAGTGGGTGTGCAGATCGATGCGCACGACGCGGACTCCAGACTGCTGCGGGACGGACGGGGGACCCCAGAAGGATAACCGGGCCGCCGAACGGCCCGGCCCGCGCCGCCAGGCGGCGCCCCTCGCCGGACGGCCCGCCCGGTCAGCTCAGGATGCGCGGGGAGAGCGCCCCGCACGGCAGCAGGTCCACCTCGGCGCCCGCCTCGCGCAGGTCCGTCAGCACCAGTTCGTCGTACATCAGCAGCCCGGACTGCTCGGGCCAGGCGATCGCCCACAGCCACAGCCCGCGCGCCTCGCCGGCGAAGACCGCGCGGTCCGGCGGCGCACCGTCCACATGCCAGAGCGGGGTGGGGCGGCCGGCGGCCAGCACCTTGCCGTGCGCGGGTTTGCCGTCGGACATGTGGGGGCCGGGGTCGGGGCCGTCGATGCCGGCGTAGCGCGCGCCGAGTCCGACGCCCAGTTCCTCGGCGACCAGGAGGAGTTCACCGGGGCCGCCGAGCGGTCCGGGGCCCGAGCAGGCCACCGCGGTCGCCCGGCCGCCGCTGCGGTCGTCGCCCGCGCAGGCCACGCCGGTGAACAGCCAGCCGACCGGCAGCGGCCAGGGCATCCAGACGGGGACCTGCGCACGGTGCACGACGACGCCGAGCGCCTCGACGCTCGGCGGGACGACCGGCTGGAGCGGATGCACGGCGCCGTGCACGGCACACTGCCAGGTGTCGGAGAAGAGACCGGGCGCCCGTACCCGGCCTCCGCACTTCGGGCAACTGGGTTCGCCCCTCATAAGGACCAACGGTCCTCCAGGCCCGCCGCCGCGTCAAGGACGATCACCCGACCGGTGTGCGCGGAATCACTTGCCACGCCCCGCACTTGACCGCTCCGGCACCCCGCGGCCACCCACCCCAAGAACTAGTTGCCCCTTGCATTCTTTAGCTCACCTAACTTAATATATGTAAATGGCAACGATCTCCGGCAACGGGAAGGGGAACCGCGGCATGAGCGGCACCACGAGCAGCGGCCACGGCGGCGGCACGACGGCCGATCCGTTCGACGAGGGCGGCACCTCCCTGCTGCGCCAGCCGAAGGCCGTCTGGGCCACGGCCGGCGCCTCGGTCGTGGCCTTCATGGGCATCGGCCTGGTCGACCCGATCCTCCCCTCGATCGCCCGCGGCCTGCACGCCTCCAACAGCCAGGTCTCCCTGCTGTTCACCTCGTACTTCCTGATCACCGCCGTCGCGATGCTGCTGACCGGCTTCGTCTCCAGCCGGATCGGCGGCCGCAGGACGCTGCTGCTCGGCCTCGCCTTCGTGGTCGTCTTCGCGGGCCTGTCCGGTACGTCCGGCTCGGTCGGCGAACTGGTCGGCTTCCGGGCGGGCTGGGGCCTGGGCAACGCGCTCTTCGTCTCCACCGCCCTCGCGGTCATCGTCGGAGCGGCGGCGGGAGGGAGCGCGGCGGCGATCCTGCTGTACGAGTCCGCGCTCGGCCTCGGCATGGCCTGCGGCCCGCTGCTCGGCGCGGCCCTCGGCAACGCCAGCTGGCGCTACCCCTTCTTCGGCACGGCCACCCTGATGGCGATCGGCTTCCTGTGCATCACGGCGTTCCTCAAGGAGCAGCCGAAGCCGGCCCGCAGGACCTCGCTCCTCGACCCGGTCAGGGCACTCGGCCACGGCGGACTGGCCTCGGCGGCGGTCTCGGCGTTCTTCTACAACTACACGTTCTTCACGGTGCTGGCCTTCACGCCGTTCGTGCTGAACATGACGCCGTACCGCTCGGGCGCGGTGTTCTTCGCCTGGGGCGTGCTGCTCGCGGTCTTCTCGGTGATCGTGGCCCCGCGCATGCAGGCGCGGTTCGGCTCACTGCGGGTGCTCGGCGGCTCGCTGGTGCTGCTCGCGGTGGACGTGCTCGTCCTCGGCTACGGCAACCACACCGCGGCCGTGGTCTGCACGATCCTGTCCGGCGCCTTCATCGGCGTGAACAACACGGTCTACACCGAGCTGGCGCTCGGCGTGTCCGACGCGCCGCGCCCGGTGGCGAGCGCCGGCTACAACTTCGTCCGCTGGTTCGCGGCCGCCGCGGCGCCCTTCCTCGCGCCGAAGATCGAGGAGTGGACCGACATCCACATCCCGTTCGTGGTCGCGGCGGTCACCGCGGTGCTGGGCGCGGTCGTGGTCGCCGTACGACGCAAGGCGCTCGCCCACGAGGCGGCGGAGCACCAGCCGCAGCACGCGACCGAGGACGGCGTCACGGTCTTCGCCAACTGACCTCCGCCACACGGAGGTTGGTGAGCTTGCTCACTCCGGTGTGACGTCCAGCGGGACGGACTTGCGGGCCGGGTCCCGCAGGTCCGTCCCGCTCGCCAGCCAGCGCTCCTGGAGGGCCTGGGCGCCGTGCACCCGCTTCCAGGCGGCCTCGTTCGGCGTCATCGGCAGCAGCGGCAGGAACCGTACGGGGTCCATCGGGGCGTCCAGCTCCAGATCCTCGACGAGCCCGCCCGGCTCGCCCACCAGGACCGAGGTGAAGGGCGCGCCCGGCCACAGCGGCTCACCCACGTCGAGGGAGGCGCCGGGGGCCACGACCACGCCCTCCACCTGCGGGGACGCGGCGAGCACGGCGAGCGGGCGGAGCGCCTTGTCGGTGTCGGCGCGGCCCGCCTTCACCGACAGCACGAGCTCGGCGCGCGGCCCCTTCAACGGGTCCGCGACCACCGCGGTGGGATCGGCCATCGGCTGGGCGGACATCCCGAGCGTGGCGTAGCGCACCACCTGGTCGTCCACGAAGCGGAGCACCTCGATACGGTCGGTACCGAGGAAGGTGATGGCGGCACGCGCGTCCGGCTCGCCCAGGCTCGTCCGCAACCGGGCTTCGACCAGCTCAAGAACATCAGACATGCCGCGAGCATATGGCCGGTCCGCCGTCGCCCCTGATTGCGCTGTGCGGCAGCTTCGTTGTTCGTATGGAACAGGCAAAGCGGCGCCGTTCAGCTCCAGGCGGCTGATAGCCTTGCCGTCTGGTCAGGGAATGACGTTCGTCCCCCAGCGGGGACCGGCCGGAGGAGGTGGGGCTGCGGTGGATCCGAGTCGACCGTGCAGTACCGATAGCTCTCCTGTCATCCCCCTCGCGCAACCACTCTCCTGATCGAGAGCTTCCGTACCCCGCCGCTGAGCGGCGAAACCATGGAAGCGCCTTTGCGCCGGATGTAGATGACGGAAGAGCGCCTTCGCCTCTTTGTTCCGTGTTCTGCGAATCGCCGTCAGCATCCCGCACGGAGCGCCGCCCGCTTTGCGGACGTACCGCCGATGACGCCCGGTACGTCCACGTTCCGGGCAGCGTTACGCCCCGCGCCCGCGCTGACGGCCGGCCCGTGAAGGAGCCCGCCATGTCGATGATCCGTGACCTGCGCGCCGCCGTCCGCCCGTCCCGGCGCCGCGACGACGCCCCGTACCGTTCCGAGAGCAACGCCCCGTCCTGCGCCAACAGCGCCATCGTCGACTGCGGTGTGTACCGCGAGGGCCGCCGGGTGAGCGACCACGTCACCCCGGCCGAGGCGATGGCCTCCGTACGCGCCGACGGCGGCTTCATCTGGGTCGGGCTGCACGAGCCCACCGAGGCCGAATTCGCCGGTATCGCCAAGGAGTTCGGGCTGCACCCGCTCGCCGTCGAGGACGCCGTGCACGCCCACCAGCGGCCCAAGCTGGAGCGCTACGACGACACGCTGTTCACCGTCTTCAAGACCGTCCACTACGTCGAGCACGCCGAGCTGACCGCCACCAGCGAGGTCGTGGAGACCGGCGAGGTGATGTGCTTCACCGGCCGGGACTTCATCGTGACCGTGCGGCACGGCGGCCAGGGCTCGCTGCGGGCGCTCCGGCACCGGCTGCAGGACGACCCGGAGCTGCTGGCCAAGGGGCCGTCCGCGGTCCTGCACGCCATCGCCGACCAGGTGGTCGACGGCTACATGGCGGTGGCCGGCGCGGTCCAGGACGACATCGACGAGGTGGAGATCGACGTCTTCAGCTCGGGCACCAACGGCAAGGGCAACGGCTCCAAGAGCTCCGCGAAGGGCGGCGACGCCGGGCGGATCTACCAACTCAAGCGCGAGGTACTGGAGTTCAAGCGCGCGGTGTCGCCGCTGCTGCGGCCGATGCAGCTGCTCAGCGAGCGGCCGATGCGGCTGGTCGACTCCGACATCCAGAAGTACTTCCGGGACGTCGCCGACCACCTCGCGCGGGTCAACGAGCAGGTGCTGTCCTTCGACGACCTGCTCAACTCGATCCTGCAGGCCAACCTCGCGCAGGCGGCGGTGGCGCAGAACGAGGACATGCGCAAGATCACGGCCTGGGCGGCGATCTTCGCGGTGCCCACGATGATCGCCGGCATCTACGGCATGAACTTCACCTACATGCCCGAGCTGAAGTGGAAGTACGGCTACCCGGCCGTGCTGGTCGTCACCGTCGCGATCTGCGTCGGCATCCACCGCGGCTTCAAGCGCAACGGGTGGTTGTGACGGCGGGTGCGCGGCGGATCCGGCCCGGCCCCCGGGTGACCGTCTCAGCGGACGGGCGGTCCCAGGGGCGTCCGGACCGGCCCATTAGGCTGAGCGGTATGACGGAGACCGAGTCGCAGGCCCTGCAGGATCGGGCGCTCATCGAGGAGGCCACGAAGAAGTCCGGCCTCATCTGGGTGCGGGGGACGACGGGCCCGGCCCGGGCGCTGTGGCACGTCTGGCACGACGGCGCGGCCTGCCTCGTGGGCGACGGCAGCGGTGAGCAGCCGCTGGCGGACCTCGGGCTGACCGACGGCGGCCCGGCGACGGTCACCGTACGCAGCAAGGACAAGGGCGGCCGGCTGGTCGTCTGGCAGGCCACGGTCGTCGAGACCGCACCGGAAGGCGACGCCTGGCGGTCCGCCGTCGAGGAGCTGAAGGGCAAGCGGCTCAACGCGCCGGACGCGGACACCCTCACCGAGCGCTGGGCGCGCGAGTGCCGGGTGCTGCGGCTGGAGCCGGCCGGCGCCCCGGCCGTGCAGCGGCCGGGCCTGATGCCCGAGGACTCGCACGCCGCGCCGCCGCTGGCGAGCCCCGCGATCACCCGCCGGCCGATCCCGGCGGCGCTGCCGAAGCTGCTGCGCCGCGGCCGCAAGGGCTGACCGGACGCCACCGGGCGGCGCCCCGGGCCCGGCCGCTCAGTGCGCGCCGGAGATCTGCGACCCGTAGTCGACGACCTGGTCCTTCGCCGGTGCCTTGAGGTCCACCCGCCGGCCCCAGTCGCCCAGCCGGACCACGCCCGCGCCGCCCGCGCGCTGCAGCCGCAGCGGGTAGGGCGTGCCCTCCAGGGAGACGTCCAGGACGCCGCCGGCGCCGGCCCCGGCGGCCAGCCGGACGGTGCGGACGCCGCCGACGGTGGAGCGGTCCTTGGCCGTCAGCTTGCCGCGCAGCCCGAGCAGGCTGGCGAGCAGGGTGTCCTTGTCGGTGAAACCGCTGAATTTCCGGTAGACCGGGTCGGAGGCCGGCACCTTGACGTATTTGCCGCCGAGTTTCTGCGCCGCACCGGAGGCGCCACTCTTCTCGCCCGCCCAGAAGGCCGCGTCCGCCTTCAGATAGAGCGCGTTGCCGACCCGCAGCAGCTGGAAGGCGGCCGCCTTGGTGGTCAGTTCGCCCTTGGCGCCGTGCTCGGCCAGGCTCATGTCGAGCTTGTACGTGAGGCCCTTGCTGACGACGTTGCCGGTGAGGTGGACGGTGTCGGCGTGCTCGGCGGCGGCCCGCGTCCTGGCCTGGATCTTCGCCGGGGGCAGCTTCCCCACGCCGTTGGTGCCGGCGTCCGGGTCCTCGTCCGCGCCGCAGCCGGCCAGCCCCGCGGCCAGTACCGCGCAGACCGCCCCCGCGAGCGCGGCGCGCCCCGTACGGCGGGCTCCGGGCAGGCGTCGGGGACGGACCCCCGGGGGGATTGCGCTCACGTCGGCTCTGCCTCCTGATGCGGGTGACCTCGACAGCAGTACGGCAGCGTACCTGGGACGTACGGGCGCGTCGGGGGGATGCGTGGCGGTCACCCTACGGCGTCCTCCACCGGGGCGGCGCGGGCCGGGGCGCGTTAGCCTGAACCCGAATTGATGCCTTGTTTCCGGCGAAAACGGGAGAGAAAGGGCGGCGCTCTGCATGGCAGTGGTGACTCCCCGGGTCTTCGTCTCCCACCTCTCCGGCAGTGCCGTCTTCGACCCCAACGGCGACCCGGTCGGCCGGCTGCGGGACCTCGTCGCGCTGCTGCGGGTCGGCGCCCGCCCGCCGCGGCTGCTCGGGCTGGTCGTCGAGGTGATCAGCCGGCGCCGGATCTTCGTGCCGATGACCCGGGTGACCGGTATCGAGTCCGGGCAGATCGTGATCACCGGAGTGATCAACATGCGGCGGTTCGAGCAGCGGGCGTCGGAGACGCTGGTGCTCGGCGAGCTGCTGGACCGGCGGGTGCGGCTGGTGGAGACCGACGAGGAGGCCACCGTCCTCGACATCGGCATCACCCGGCTGCCGGCCCGCCGCGACTGGGAGATCGAGAAGGTCTTCGTCCGCAAGGGCAAGGGCCGGAGCGGGGCGCTGCGCCGCAAGGGCGAGACGCTGACCGTCGAGTGGTCGGCGGTGACCGGCTTCTCGCTGGAGGAGCACGGCCAGGGCGCGGAGAGCCTGCTGGCCACCTTCGAGCAGCTGCGGCCGGCCGACCTCGCCGGCGTGCTGCACCACCTGTCCGCCAAACGGCGCGGTGAGGTCGCCGCGGCGCTCGACGACGCCCGGCTCGCCGACGTGCTGGAGGAGCTGCCGGAGGACGACCAGCTGGAGATCATCGGCAAGCTCAAGGACGAACGGGTCGCCGACGTCCTGGAGGCGATGGACCCGGACGACGCCGCCGACCTGCTCTCCGAGCTGCCGGACGAGGACAAGGAGCGGCTGCTGGACCTGATGCGGCCGGAGGAGGCCGCGGACGTGCGGCGGCTGATGTCCTACGAGGAGCGCACCGCGGGCGGGCTGATGACCACCGAGCCGATCGTGCTGCGCCCGGACGCCACGGTCGCCGACGCGCTGGCCCGGGTCCGCGACCCGGACCTCTCCCCCGCGCTCGCCGCCCAGGTGTACGTGTGCCGGCCGCCCGACGAGACCCCGACCGGCAAGTACCTGGGCCTGGTGCACTTCCAACGGCTGCTGCGCGACCCGCCGTTCACCCTCGTCAGCTCGATCGTCGACACCGATCTGCCGCCGCTGCCGCCGGACACCGCGCTGACCGAGGTGACCAGCTATCTGGCGGCGTACAACATGGTCGCCGCCCCGGTCGTGGACGAGAGCGGCGCCCTGCTCGGCGCGGTGACCGTCGACGACGTACTGGACCACCTGCTGCCGGACGACTGGCGGGAGTCCGAGCTGCACGCCGGCGGGCCGGCCGGCCTGACCGGCGCCGGGAGCCGGGCGGAGGCACCGGATGGGCGCTGAGGAGCGGGAGAGCGCGCGCGAACGCGCCCGGGCGAACGGCGCCTCGGCGGTGCGGCGCGGCACCGCCGAGCGGTCCCGGGTGCGGCTGGACGTGCCGCGCACCCCGCGCCGGACGTTCCTGCCGGAGTACGACCCGGAGGCGTTCGGGCGGCTGTCGGAGAAGATCGCCCGGTTCCTGGGGACCGGGCGCTTCATCGTCTGGATGACCGTCGCCATCATCCTGTGGATCACCTGGAACGTGACCGCGCCGGACCACCTGCGGTTCGACGGCTACCCGTTCATCTTCCTGACCCTGGCGCTGTCGCTGCAGGCCTCGTACGCGGCGCCGCTGATCCTGCTGGCGCAGAACCGCCAGGCCGACCGGGACCGGGTCACCCACGAGCAGGACCGCCAGCGCAACGAGCGCTCGATCGCCGACACGGAGTACCTGACCCGGGAGATCGCGGCGCTGCGGCTGGGGCTGGGCGAGGTCGCCACCCGCGACTGGATCCGCTCCGAACTGCAGGACCTGCTGCGGGATCTGGAGGCGGTGCCGGAGGGCCGCCGCGGAGAGTGACGAACGCGACCGCCGACGGCCTTTCCGGAGGCCGCCTCATGCGCCGTACCATCGGGACATGGCTCACGACACTGCCCCAGGCACCCCGAGCGAGGACGCGATCCGCGATGCGCTCGCGACGGTGAACGACCCCGAGATCCACCGCCCCATCACCGAACTGGGGATGGTCAAATCGGTGGACATCGCGGCGGACGGCGCGGTGGCGGTCGTGGTCTACCTCACCGTCTCCGGCTGCCCGATGCGCGAGACGATCACCCGCAACGTGAGCGACGCGGTCGCCGCGGTCGAGGGCGTCACCGGCGTCCGGGTGGACCTGGAAGTGATGAGCGACGAGCAGCGCAAGGAGCTGGCGGCGTCGCTGCGCGGCGGCACCACCGAGCGCGAGGTCCCGTTCGCCCAGCCCGGCTCGCTGACCCGGGTCTACGCGGTCGCCTCCGGCAAGGGCGGCGTCGGCAAGTCGTCGGTGACGGTGAACCTCGCCGCGGCGATGGCGGCCGACGGCCTGAAGGTCGGCGTCGTGGACGCCGACATCTACGGCCACTCCGTGCCCCGCATGCTGGGCGCCGACGGCCGGCCCACGCAGGTCGAGAACATGATCATGCCCCCGTCGGCCAACGGCGTGAAGGTCATCTCGATCGGCATGTTCACGCCCGGCAACGCGCCGGTCGTCTGGCGCGGCCCGATGCTGCACCGCGCCCTCCAGCAGTTCCTCGCCGACGTGTACTGGGGCGACCTGGACGTGCTGCTGCTGGACCTGCCGCCGGGCACCGGTGACATCGCGATCTCGGTGGCGCAGCTCGTCCCGAACGCGGAGATCCTGGTCGTGACCACCCCGCAGCAGGCCGCGGCCGAGGTCGCCGAGCGCGCGGGCTCCATCGCCGTCCAGACCCACCAGAAGATCGTCGGCGTGGTCGAGAACATGTCCGGGCTGCCCTGCCCGCACTGCGACGAGATGGTCGACGTCTTCGGCACCGGCGGCGGCGAGCGGGTCGCCGAGGGCCTGACGAAGACCACCGGTACGCAGGTGCCGGTGCTCGGCGCCATCCCGATCGACGTCCGGCTCCGCGAGGGCGGCGACGAGGGCAAGCCGGTCGTGCTGACCGACCCGGACTCCCCCGCCGGCGCGGCCATCCGCGCGATCGCCGGCAAGCTCGGCGGCCGCCAGCGCGGCCTGGCCGGCATGTCCCTGGGGATCACCCCGCGCAACAAGTTCTGAGAGTGGTGCCCCCGGGCTCGTACGGGAGCTCCGGGGGCTTACTGGCGCCAGTTGATGCGAAGAAGGGGGCGGGCCCCGGTGGGCCCGCCCCCTTCCGCATACAGCGGCGCGCTCAGCCGGCGTACGAGCTGATGTCCCCGACGACCGAGAATCCCAGGCCCGAGGCGTGCGGCCGGCGACCCCGTCGCCCGTACCGGCCGTCAGCGCCGCTCAGCCGGCGTACGAGCTGATGTCCCCGACGACCGAGAATCCCAGGCCATAGGCGCTCATCCCCCGCCCGTAGGCGCCCAGGTGTACCGGCTCCGGGCCGTCGCCCGCCGAGCCGGCCAGGACCCAGCCGTACTCGGACTCGCGGTAGGCGAAGGATGTCGGGACGCCGTCGACCGGCAGCATCAGCTCGCTCCAGGCCCCGCCCCCGAGGTCGTCGGCCAGTTCCCACGCCAGCATCGTCTGCTGGTCCAGCCAGGCCTGGCGCAGCGTGCGGTCCATCTGGGTCGGCCAGGTGTGGTTCAGCAGGCCGGACCCGGCGAGCCAGGCGGCGGTGGAGACCGAGGTGGCCTCCAGGACGCCGGTGCCGTCGGCGCTGCGTCGTACGGGGCGGCTGGCAACCGTCACCACCACCGCGAACCGCTCGTCCTGCGGGGACTCCACCTTGATGGTGGGCTCCTCACCGTGCCCGGTCGCGCCGTGCTCGACGGTGCCGTCCGCGGCCGCGCCGACCTGCATCAGCCAGCGCGGACCGGTGAACGCCTCGTCGAGGCCGTACCACGGGAACGCGGCCAGCAGATAGCCGTCGACCTTCCGGCCGACCGCGGCGGGCGCCTGTTGTTCCGCTGTCCGACTCGTCGTCTCCATCTGAGCGGAGCCTCCTTGTTGCCCTGCGTCGTGGGCGGCCCGCCCCCCTCAGGCGACCAAACCCCGGACACCCGGAGCATAGCCATAGGGGTCAATACAGCCCGGGCATACCGGAGTGTGTCAGGTGGCGTCGGCGTCGAACGGCGGACGCTCGTCCGGCTGCGCGTTCGCGGGCTTCTTGAGCAGGTCCGGATCGCCGGAGGAGGCCGGTGAATCCTTGGAGAGGGAGATCCCTGAGCTGTTCGGGTGCGCGGCCGCGGCGCCGCTCTCGCGGCTGTGCACGGCGTCGGTGACCTCGGCCATCTCCTTGCGGAAATCGAAGCCGTTACGGATCTCCTGGAGGTCCTTGAGGCCGTACTCGTCCTTCTCCAGGACGTGCTTGCGGACGAAGTTCTTGGGCTTGAGGTCCTCGAACTCGAAGTCCTTGAAGTCCGGGCCGAGCTCGTTGCGGATGTCCTGCTTGGCGCTGTCGGAGAACTCCCGGATCTTGCGGATGACCCCCATCACGTCCTGGATGACCTTGGGGAGCTTGTCCGGACCGAAGACGAGCACCGCCAGGACCACGATCGCTACCAGCTCTAGGGGTCCTATGTCGAAGAACACCTTGCAGCTCCTTGGGTCATCCGCGGCCTTCGTCGGCCTATGGGCCAGGCCGCCTCTCACCGTACCTGGCCCCGCACGTCGGACGGGAGTCGACCGTGCCAACACCGTGCAAACGATCAGCCCGTGGTGGAGGAACCCAGCCTGAGCCGAACGGACCGCTCCTTGCCGTCCCTTTGGAGGGTGAGCGCCAGGGTGTCGCCAGGCCGGTGGCTGCGGATCTTGACGATCAGCTCCTCACCGCTGTGCACCGGGGCGCCGTCCACCTGGGTGATCACGTCACCGGGCCGGATGCCCGCCTTGGCCCCGGGCCCGCCCGGGACGACCGGCTCCTTGCCGTTCTTGCTGTGCGCACTGACCCGCGCCCCGTCGCCGGCGTACTCCATCTCCAGGGTGACTCCGATGACCGGATGGGTCGCCCGGCCGGTGTTGATCAGCTCCTCGGCCACCCGTTTGGCCTGGTTGATCGGTATGGCGAAGCCCAGCCCTATGCTGCCGCCCTGGCTGCCGCCGTCCGGCCCGCCATTGCTGTCGGCCGCGCGGATGGCGCTGTTGATGCCGATGACGCGGGCCCGGGCGTCCACCAGCGGGCCGCCGGAGTTGCCGGGGTTGATGGGGGCGTCGGTCTGCAGCGCGTCGACGTACGAGATGTCGCTGCCGTCGCCCTTCTGGCCGCCCGCGGTGATCGGGCGCTGCTTGGCGCTGATGATCCCGGCGGTGACCGTGTTGGCCAGGTCGAAGGGTGCGCCGATGGCCACGACCGGGTCGCCGACCTGCACCGAGTCCGAGTTGCCGAGCGGCAGCGGTCGCAGGCCGGTGACGCCCTCGACCTGCACCACCGCGAGGTCGTAGCCGCCGTCCTGGCCGACGACCTTGGCCTTGGCGGTCTGCCCGCCGCTGAACGTGACCGATATCTCGCCGCCGGACCCGGCCGGTTCGACGACGTGGTTGTTGGTGAGGATGTGGCCCTCGCGGTCGAGGACGAAGCCGGTGCCGGTGCCCTGCTCGGCGTTGCCGCGGACGTGGATCGTGACGACGCCGGGCAGCGCGGCCCGGGCGATCCCGGCGACGCTGTCCGGCTTGCGGCCGCCGGAGTCCCCGGCGGCCTGCGGCAGCTTGATGTCGTTGATCCCGCCGTACCGCTCGACGTACGCGCCGATGCCACCGCCGACGCCGCCCGCGAGCAGCGCCAGCGCCACCGCACCGGCCACCAGCACCCCGCGCGGGGTCCGCCGGGCGGCGGGCGGCGACAGGGGGCCGCCCTGCAGGGGCGCGCGCCACGGGTCGTACTGCTGCCAGGCCCCCTGCGGGGCACCGGGGTGGTCGTGCGCGGCCGCCGGGCCCGGCGGCAGGGCGGAGGGATCCGGCTGCACGGGCGCGCCGTCCGGCTGCACCGGCACGCCGGAATCGGCGGCCGGACGGGCGGCGGGGCCGGCGGACGGGCCCGGGTGCGTGGGCACGGTCCCGTCCGGTGCGGCGGGGTACGGCTGGTCGCCGCGTGCGGCTCCCGGCGGTGCGACGGGCGGCGGGGACTGCCGCGGGCCGGGGTAGCCGGCACCCGGGGCGGGCTGGGCGGCCGGGGCGCCGTACGGGGGCATCGGCCCGGCGGACGGCGGGAGCACGGTGCCGTGCGCGGGGGTCGTCACCGGTCGCTGCACGGGCGGCGCGGGCGCCCAGGGCCCCGGCCCGCCGTACGGCGGGGTGCCGTACGGGTCCTCGGCATGCAGCGGCCGACGCTGCGGCGGCGCGCTGGGGTGCTCGGCGGAGACGGATGCCATGGCGGGGGCGGGAGCGGACGCGGGAGGCGCCGCGCCCGCCGTCGCCTGGGCGCTCTCGGACGCCCCGGCCGGGGGGACCTGACCGAGCGTCATGGTGGCGGCGCCGGACGGCGCTCCACCGGGCGGCGCGGGCACGGTGGCCTCGGCGGGCGCGGTGGGCGCGGTGGCCTCGGCGGGCACGGCGTCCCCGGTGGGCGCGGTGGCCTCAGCGGGCACGGCATCCCCGGTGGGCGCGGTGAGCTCGGTAGGCATGGCAGCCCCGGTGGCCCCCGTGGCCTCGGCGCCGGTACGGGCCTGGGCCGGCCCGGTCGCCGCCGGCCCGGTCGCCGCCGGCGCAGCCGAGGTCAACTCGGCGGCGCTGTCGGGGCGTTCGGCCGACGGGCCCGCGGTGGTCTCTCCCGCGTCCGTCGCCTGCGCGGCCGCGGGCCGCTCCGGTGGCCGCACGATCCAGTCCTCCGGCTCCCGCGCCGCGGTTTCGCCGGACCTGTCGGACACTCCGGGCATCCCGGACGGCTCCCCGGCGCCCGACGGGGCCGCCGGTGGGCCGGACTCGGCGGATCGCTCCGGGCTCGGGGGATTTCCCGGGCGGCTCCACCACTTCAGCTTCGGCCCGGCGGCCTTACCGTCGTCCATGCTCTCCCCTACTTCGCCCGCGACCCCGCGGGCCACCACCACCTCGCGGCACGCGCCCGGTCAGGGGTGCGCCGCCCCAGGGGGATTCAACCAGTTCCGCCCGGGGCCGTGCAGCGGGCGGTCAGCGGCGGTCGGCGGCGGGGCCGTTCGCGGCGGAGCCGTGCAGCGGACGCATGGGCTCCAGCGGGGGAAGCGGCGGCGGGTTCTTGCGCGCCGGGCCGCTGCCGGCCGCGGCGGTCAGCGGCGAGAAGCGGTACGCCGGGGCCGGGCCGGTCGCGGCGATCAGCGGCGACAGGCCGAAGTGGCCGGCGGGCTGGTCCGGCGTCCACGACACCGACGGGGAGGCGGTCGCGGCGCCGGCACCGTCCAGGCTCATCGCGCTGGGCGCCGGGGCCAGGGTCGGCGCACCGGACGGCGGCCAGGTGGCCGGCCGGGACCGGGCGGTGGGGACGAACTCCGCGCCGCGCAGCAGGGCGGCACCGTCCGCCCCGGGGCTGCCGGTGAGCGGGGTGACGGCCGTGCCGCCGCCGTCGGTCCGTCCGCCGGTCGCGTCGACGGCGGCCTCCAGCGGCAGGGCACCGCCGAGCGCGAACGCCGCGAGCGAGACCGCACCGGCCGCCGCGAAGGCGAACCGGCGGCGCTGCGCGGGCCGTCCCTCCTCCTGGACACGGAAGCCGCGCGTCCGGGGCTGCGGGGGGAGCGCGGCCATGGCACGGCGGGAGTGCTCGTCGGTGGGGACGTAGCCGAACGCGCCGCCGCCGCGGGCGAATTCGGTACGTCCGAGAGCGCCGTTGCCCAGCCGGCTGCCGGGGCCGTCGGGGTCACCGCCGGGCAGCTGCACGAGCCGGGCCAGCAGTCCCTCGGAGGGACCGGGCGGCGCCGCCTGGGCGAACACGCTTTTCAGCCGACGCTGGGCGTCGGCCTCCGCCTTGCACTTCGCGCATGTCGCGAGATGCGCGAGCACCCGCTCGCGCGCGTCATGCCCCAACTCGCCGTCGACCAGGGCCGCGAGGCGGTCGCCGAGATGCTGCTCGGCGGGGGACGGACCGCCACTGAGGCTCACGCGATCCCGACCTCCCCCGTGGGCACCACGGCCAGCGCCCGCCGCTGCTCGCGCTCCTCGGCGCGCAGCGCGGGGGCGCGGTGCTTGAGGGCCTTGCGCAGGTGCGAGCGGCCGCGGTGGATCCGGCTGCGGACCGTGCCGAGCTTGACCCCGAGGGTGGCGGCGATCTCCTCATAGGACAGCCCCTCGATGTCGCACAGCACGACGGCGGCGCGGAACTCGGGCGCGAGGGTGTCCAGCGCCTGCTGGACGTCGGCGTCGAAGTGGGTGTCGTCGAAGTGCTCCTGCGGCGCGGGCTCCTTGCTGGGGAGCTTCTCGGCCGCGTCGTCACCGAGCGCGTCGAAGCGGATACGCTGCCGACGGCGGACCATGTCCAGGAAGAGATTGGTCGTGATGCGGTGCAGCCAGCCCTCGAAGGTGCCGGGGGTGTACGTCGACAGCGAGCGGAAGACGCGGACGAACACCTCCTGGGTGAGGTCCTCGGCGTCGTGCTGATTGCCGGAGAGGCGGTAGGCGAGGCGATAGACCCGGGCGCTGTGCGTGCTGACGATCTCCTCCCAGGTGGGCGGAGTCCACGCCTCCGCATCCGCGTCTGCGGCGAAGGTCGCGGTGCGTGCGGAGTCAGTGCGGAAACGGTCAGCAGTGTTTGTCACGGATTTCGGCTCGGCGAACGACCTCTTGAAGCGCCTCAGCACTCCTCGGTCACCCGTCGCAGCCGCACCTCCCCTGGTGGCTCTGGTGGTGTCCAGTAGGGCCCCTACCATATCCACCTCGCCCGTTAGCTCCGGATAAGCAGATTTGACCTGCATTTGGTCCTGCTTCTGGCCTTGATTCGTGTCTCGCGCGGTCTTCACCACTGCGTCCCCCCGTCTTCCTCCTCCCCCTCTTTAACGCCCGGTCCCATCTGCGGGTTCCCGCACGCAGCGGATACAGTCACGGTTGCGTCAACTACGGGGACAGGAGAGGGCCATTACCGGCAACCGGCAGACGAGCTTGGCATTCGCCGAGGCGTACGGCGCCGGGACCATCGACGGCACCACCGAGGCCGCCCTGCGCTGGTCCCGTGACCGCGCACGCGAGGCCGGCATCCGCACGGTGACCACCGGCACCGGCGCGGCCCTGCGGCTGCTCGCCGCCACCGTCGACGCCAAGGCCGTCGCCGAGATCGGCACCGGAACGGGCGTGTCGGGCATCTACCTCCTGCACGGCATGCGGCCGGACGGCGTGCTGACCACCGTGGACTGCGAGCCCGAGCGGCAGACCTTCGCCAAGCAGGCGTTCCGCGCCGCGGGCTTCGCCGGCAACCGCGCCCGCTTCATCCCGGGCCGCGCCCTGGACGTCCTGCCGCGGCTGGCGGACGGCGGGTACGACCTCGTCTTCTGCGACGGCGACCTGATGGAGTGCCTGGAGTACCTCGCTGAATCGTTGCGGCTGCTGCGCCCCGGCGGCCTGGTGTGCTTCGAGGGCGTCTTCGCCGACGGCCGGACGGTGGACTCGGCGGTGCAGCCCGCGGAGGTGCTGCGGCTGCGCGAGCTGCTGCGGGCGGTGCGGGAGAGCACCACGCTGGTGCCGTCCCTGCTGCCGGTCGGCGACGGCCTGCTCTGCGCGGTCAAGCGCGGCTGAGCGCCCGCCCCCACGAAATCCCGGGCCACCGGCCCCTTGACCGGCCGCACGCGCACGCCCCGACACCCGGGCACCCGGCACCCGGCCCCAGGACATGCGAACGGCCCCGGCACGCGGCGCGCCGTCACTGCGCGCCGCCTGCCGGGGCCGGGGTCTCGGCAGGGGTACCGGGCTCAGTCGGGCCCGGGCATCCGCCGGTGTCTCACCCTTGTCAGACGGTGACCTTCTCCAGGGCCTCTCCGAGGGCCTTGGCTTCGTCGGGGGTCAGCTCGACGACGAGCCGCCCGCCGCCTTCGAGCGGAACGCGCATGACGATGCCCCGCCCCTCCTTGGTCACCTCGAGCGGGCCGTCACCCGTCCGCGGCTTCATGGCCGCCATGCTCGTTCCCCTTCCTGAAACCAGCTCATCTCAGCCGACGGCCCGGATAGGCACGTGTCACCGGCATCGAACACATTGCTTCCAGGCCATTATCCCGCATCGAACGACCCGATGACCAACATCGGGCAGCATCCCTTCGGCAACTCGCACCCGCAAACCCACCCAATTCGGGGAGCGGGCTGCGATACTTCTCCGCCCGCCGACTCCCGACGCGCCCGCGATCTTTGATGTACGTCACATGCGCACCGCCGATGATCTCCGGCATCCTGAGCGCTGACTGCCCGCCACCGGGCAGTGCCGAGCCGCGACGGAGGGGATTCCCAACTATGGCCGACACCGTGCTCTACGACGTGACCGACGGACTCGCGACGATCACGCTCAACCGCCCGGACGCGATGAACGCGCTGAACGTCGAGGCGAAGGTGCTCCTGCGGGACACGCTCCAGGAGGCCGCGGCCGACCCCGCGGTCCGGGCGGTGCTGCTGACCGCCACCGGGCGGGCGTTCTGCGTCGGGCAGGACCTCAAGGAGCACATCGGCCTGCTGGCCGAGGACCGGGCCACCGGCTCCGGCGGCACCATGAACACCGTGCGTGAGCACTACAACCCGATCGTGACCGCGCTGACCGAGATGGCCAAGCCGGTCGTCGCCGGGGTCAACGGGGTCGCCGCGGGCGCCGGGGCGGGCTTCGCGCTGGCCGCGGACTACCGCGTCGTCGCCGACACCGCCTCCTTCAACACCTCCTTCGCGGGCGTCGCGCTGACCGCCGACTCCGGGGTGTCCTGGACCCTGCCCCGGCTGATCGGCCACAGCCGCGCCGCCGACCTGCTGCTCTTCCCGCGGTCGATCAGCGCCCAGGAGGCGTACGAGCTGGGCATCGCCAACAAGGTCGTACCGGCCGCCGAACTGGCCGAGGAGGCCGCGGCGGTCGCCCGCCGGCTGGCCCAGGGGCCGACCGCCGCCTACGCCGCGATCAAGGAGTCGCTGGCCTACGGAGCGGGGCACTCGCTCGCCGAGACCCTCGGCAAGGAGGACGAGCTGCAGGGCCGGGCCGGGGCGTCGGAGGACCACCACATCGCGGTCGAGGCGTTCGTGAAGAAGGAGAAGCCGGTCTTCCTCGGCCGCTGACCGCGGCCCGCCGGGCCGGACGGGCCGTCCCACGGGCCGCCCACCGGCCGGGCCGCGTCAGCCGGCCGCCGCCTCCACCGCCGCCCGGACGTGGCACTCCGCCAGATGGTCGTTGACCAGCCCGCAGGCCTGCATCATCGCGTAGGCCGTGGTCGGGCCGACGAAGCGGAAGCCGCGCTTCTTGAGGTCCTTGGCGAGCGCCGTGGACTCCGGGGTCACCGGCTGGACATCGCCCACCGTGCGCGGCACCGGGCGGCCGGCCCGATCGGGGGCGTAGGACCAGATCAGCTCGTCGAGCTCGCCGGGGGCCAGCGCGGCGGCGACCTTGGCGTTGTTGATCGTCGCGGCGATCTTGGCGCGGTTGCGGATGATGCCGGGGTCGGCGAGCAGCCGCTCGGCGTCCGCCTCGGTGAACCGCGCCACCGCCGCGATCTCGAACCCGGCGAACGCGGCGCGGAACCCGGGGCGGCGCCGCAGGATCGTGATCCACGAGAGGCCGGACTGGAACGCCTCCAGGCTCATCCGCTCGAAGAGCGCGTCGTCGCCGTGGACCGGCAGGCCCCATTCCGTGTCGTGGTAGGCGCGGTAGTCCGCCATCTGCGCGGACTCCATGCCCCACGGACAGCGCGGGATCCCGTCCGGCTCCGTCACCACACCGCTCATCGGTCCTCCCCCTCTTCCGGGCCGCCGGGCGCCCCGGTCCCGTCCGCGTCCCCGGAACGGCCGCCGCCGGCCCCCGGCCGCGTCTCCGGCACCGGTCCGGGCGCGGCCGGGCCGTCCTGTATGAGCCCCGGGCCGCCCATCGCCGCGGCGTGCGCCCCGGCCAGCGCGGCCTCCAGCTCGGCGATCCGGGAGTCCCGCTCGGCCAGCTCGGCACCCAGCCGGTCCAGAACGCCGTCGACGTCGTCCATGCGGTAGCCGCGCACGCCCACCGGCAGCCGGACGGCGTCCACGTCGGCACGGCCCAGCGGGCGGTCGACGGGCAGCGGGTCGGACAGCCGGTCCGGCTCGGCGTCCCGCAGGCCGCCGCCGTCACCGCCGACGACCACGAGCGTGACCGCGGCGACCACCACGACCATCGCGATCAGCAAGAACCAGAACACGACCAACTCCCCGGACTTGTGCCTGCTCCGATCGTGCCATGCGGGTGTGACAGTTAGGGTCGCTCCCGGACCATGGAGAGGAAGTCAGGGAATGCTGCGGCTGGGTAATCGCGAGTTCGGACCGGACGAGCGGGTGATCATGGCGATCGTCAACCGGACTCCGGACTCGTTCTACGACCAGGGCGCCACTTTCCGTGACGAGCCCGCGCTGGCGCGGGTGGAACAGGCGGTGGCCGAGGGCGCCGCGATCATCGACATCGGCGGCGTCAAGGCGGGGCCCGGCGAGGAGGTCGACGCCGAGGAGGAGGCCCGCCGCACGGTCGGTTTCGTGGCCGAGGTGCGCAAGCGGTTCCCCGATGTGGTGATCAGCGTCGACACCTGGCGGCACGAGGTCGGCGAGGCGGTCTGCGAGGCCGGCGCGGACCTGCTCAACGACGCCTGGGGCGGGGTCGATCCGCTGCTGGCCGAGGTGGCGGCGCGGTACGGCGTCGGCCTGGTGTGCACCCACGCCGGCGGGATCGAGCCGCGCACCCGCCCGCACCGGGTCACCTACGACGACGTGATGGCCGATATCCTGCAGGTCACGCTCGGACTGGCGGAGCGGGCCGCGGAGTTGGGCGTACGGCGGGACGCGATCCTGATCGACCCGGGGCACGACTTCGGGAAGAACACCCGGCACAGCCTGGAGGCGACCCGCCGGCTGGACGAGATGACCGCCACGGGCTGGCCGGTGCTGGTCTCGCTGTCCAACAAGGACTTCGTCGGCGAGACGCTCGACCGGCCGGTCAAGGAGCGGCTGCTGGGCACCCTCGCGACCACGGCGGTGTCGGCCTGGCTGGGCGCCCAGGTCTACCGGGTCCACGAGGTCGCCGAGACCCGCCAGATCCTCGACATGGTCTCCTCGATCGCCGGCCACCGGCCCCCGGCGGTCGCCCGCCGGGGCCTGGCCTAGGGGCGCCTCCCCGATCAGGCCGGATCGGGGAGACACCCCGGCATCCGGCCCGCTCAGGGCTGGATGCCGACCTCCTTGGTCACCAGCGCGATCGCCTCGTCCACGTCGTCGCTGAGGTGGAACAGCTCCAGGTCGTGCATCGACGCCTTGCCCTGGGCGATCAGGGTGTCGCGCAGCCAGTCGACCAGCCCGGCCCAGTAGGCGGTGCCGAACAGCACGATCGGGAAGCGGGTGACCTTGCGGGTCTGGACGAGGGTGAGCGCCTCGAAGAGCTCGTCGAGGGTGCCGAGCCCGCCGGGCAGAACCACGAATCCCCGGGCGTACTTCACAAAACACGTCTTGCGGACGAAGAAGTAACGGAAGTCGACGCCGAGGTTCACGTACTGGTTCATGCCCTGCTCGAAGGGCAGCTCGATGCCCAGTCCGACGGAGGTGCCACCGGCCTCGTGGGCGCCCTTGTTGGCGGCCTCCATGGCACCCGGGCCACCGCCGGTGATCACCGCGAAGCCCGCCTCCACCAGGGCCCGCCCGATCCGCACACCGATCTCGTACTCCTTGGAGTCGCGCGGCGTACGGGCCGAGCCGAAGACGCTGACAGCCGGGCCCAGCTCGGCCAGCGCGCCGAAGCCCTCGACGAACTCCGACTGGATGCGCATCACGCGCCAGGGGTCGGTGTGCACCCACTCGGAGGGGCCTGCGGAGTCCAGCAGCCGCTGGTCGGTGGTGCCGGCCTGCACCTGGTCGTGGCGGCGCAGAACGCGACCCAGCCGCTGCTCACCGGGGGCCGGTGCTCCCTCGGGACTGGCCATGACATGCTCCCTCCGCTGACGATCGTTTGCCGTTTCAGCGTAGATCCGACGGCCTGAAGCGCAGGGGAATTTCGCTGGTCCGCCGGGGGTCGGCCACCGGTCCCGAGCGGTGCGGCACGGCCCTTCAGGCGGTGAGCCAGGCGCGCAGCCGCTCCTCGCAGTGCAGGATGCGCTCGATCTCGACCCGTTCGTCCTTCTTGTGCGCGAGCAGCGAGTAGCCCGGGCCGTAGTTGACGGCCGGGACGCCCAGGGCGCTGAACCGGGAGACGTCGGTCCAGCCGAACTTGGGCATCGCGGTGCCGCCGACCGCCGCCATGAACGCCTTCGCCGCGGGGTGCGACAGCCCGGGCAGCGCGCCCGGGGAGTGGTCGTCGACGACGAACTCGTCGACCGGGCAGTCCGCGAAGACCTCCCGCACGTGGGCGATCGCCTCCTCCGGGGTCCGGTCGGGGGCGTAGCGGAAGTTGACCGTGACCGTGCAGGCGTCGGGGACGACGTTGCCGGCGACCCCGCCCTCGACGCGGACGGCGTTGAGGCCCTCGCGGTATTCGAGGCCGTCGATCACCGGCCGGCGCGGCTCGTAGGCGGCGAGCCGGGCCAGGATCGGGGCGGCGGCGTGGATCGCGTTGGCGCCCATCCAGCTGCGGGCGGAGTGCGCGCGCTCCCCGGTGGTGCGCAGCAGGACCCGGAGGGTGCCCTGGCAGCCGCCCTCCACCTGGGCGTCGGAGGGCTCCAGGAGGACGGCGAAGTCACCGGCGAGCCACTCGGGGTGGGCGTCGGCGACATGGCCGAGGCCGTTGAGGTGCGCGGCGACCTCTTCGTTGTCGTAGAAGACGAACGTGAGGTCCCGGTTGGGCGCGGGGACCGTGGCGGCCATCCGCAGCTGGACGGCGACCCCGGACTTCATGTCGCAGGTGCCGCAGCCCCACAGCACGCCGTCCTCGTCGAGCCGCGACGGGACGTTGTCCGCGATCGGCACGGTGTCGAGGTGTCCGGCGAGCACCACCCGCTCGTCGCGGCCCAGCTGCGTACGGGCCACGACGTTGTTGCCGTACCGGTCGACGGTCAGGTGCGGCAGGGCGCGCAGGGCGTTCTCGACCGCGTCGGCGAGGTCCTTCTCGTTGCCGCTCTCGGAGGGGATGTCGACCAGCTGCGCGGTGAGCGCGGCGGCGTCGAGCGACAGGTCGAGGACCGGGGGGTGTGTGGTGCGCTCCATGGTTCCGACCCTATCGGCAGCACTCCAGTACGGTGGGCTCGTGTCCGCCCGCCCCGCCTTCGCCGTCCGCCGCACGCGCCTGTGGCGTTTCGCCGCAGCCTTCGCCGTACTCCTCGGACTGGCCGGCTACCTCCTGGTGCAGTACATCACCGGCGGCCCCGGGGCGCCGCACTGCACGGTGCGCGCCGAGGGGGACGAGGAGGCGTACGAGCTGTCGCCGGAGCAGGCCGCGAACGCCGCGACGATCTCGGCGGTGGCGTCCTCCCGGGGCCTGCCGGAGCGTGCGGTGACCATCGCGCTGGCGACCGCGATGCAGGAGTCCGGGCTGCACAACATCGAATTCGGCGACCGGGACTCGGTCGGGCTCTTCCAGCAGCGGCCGTCCCAGGACTGGGGCACGGTGCGGCAGATCATGGATCCGGTCTATTCGGCCGGGGAGTTCTACCGCCATCTGGCGAAGGTGCCCGGCTACTCCCGGCTGCCGCTGACCGTCGCCGCGCAGAGGGTGCAGCGCAGTGGCTATCCGCAGGCGTACGCGAAGCACGAGGCGAACGCCGCGCGGCTGACCGGCGCGCTGACCGGACGCGACCCGGGCGCGATGACCTGCACCGAGAGCCGGCCGGAGGACAGCCGGGCGGGCGGCGCCGCGGCGGTGCGGGAGAAGCTGGTGCGGGAGTTCGGGGCCGGGGTGCTGCCGCGGACGGACGCCGCCGGGGGCCGCGGCGCGGGCGGCAACCGCGGGGTGACGGTACCGGTGGGGCAGGGCGGGCAGGCCGCGGCCCCGGGGTCCGAGGGCGCCCGGCGCGGCTGGGAGCTGGCGACCTGGGCGATGGCGCACTCCGCGGAGCTGCGCATCGAACAGATCTCTTACGCCGGCCGGACGTGGACGGCGGACGATGCGGGGAAGGGCTGGCAGAACCGGCCGGGTGGTTCCGCGGCGGACGGGCGCGACGTTCGTATCATCACCGCGCAATAGTTTGCGGTATCGCCCGTAAGGGTTCCCCGAGCCGCGGACCGCGGTAATTCCCTTGGAAATGGCGCGAGTTGGCGCCCGGAGGAATGCCTTTTCCGTCAATTCCCTTGCGGGCCAAGGGCCGTGACGTTTCCGCACCCGCGGGCGCGTGTCCATATCGCCCTTCTTTCGGCACGCCCGATTATGCGATGCGTTACCAACTCTTTACCGGAGTTCACCGCAACCTTCGGGGGTCTGACGCGGTAGTCAGTGCGTCCGCCCGGCGGACATGGCACAGCACATCTGTCAGAAGTCCGAGTCCTTCTCCGTAAAAGGAGCACCATGTCCCTCCCCGTTACGCGTCGGATCGCCCGAGCCGCCCTGCTCGTCGCAGCAGGCGCCGCTCCCGTGGTCGCTGCGGCCGGTACCGCGAGCGCAGCGAACCTGCCTGTCAAGGCACCCGACCTGGTCGGCGGACTCACGGCGCCCCTGGACTCCCACAAGACGGGCGACACCCTCGACCGCGCCGCGCACCACGGCGTCGGCGTGCTGAACGAGGCCGGCAACAAGGCGGCGACGAAGCTCGCCCCGGCGCTGGTCGAGACCGCCGGCCCGGTCGTCAAGAAGGCCATGCCGCTCACCCAGGGCGCGGCGGACAAGGCCGAGAAGGTGGTCCGCCCGGTCGCCAAGGAAGGGGTCTCGACCGACTCGCTGCCGGTCAAGGCGGCCAGCGGTCTGCTCGGGGCGCCGGACGCGCTGGCCGGGAAGGCCGCCGGGCTGCTCGGCGCGCCCGACGCGCTGGCCGGGAAGGCCACCGGGCTGGTCGGCGGGCAGGCTCCGGGCAGGCTGCTCGGCGGGCTGCCGCTCGGTGGCCAGGCGTAACGACGGGCGAACGACGCGCAGGGGCCCGGGGAGACACCCTCCCCGGGCCCCTGCGCGTGTGCGTTCAGCCGGCGCGGCTCATCCCGCCAGGCGGCGCACCGCGGCGGCCACCCGCTCGTCGGTGGCCGTGAAGGCGATCCGGACGAACCGCTCGCCCGCGGCGCCGTAGAACTCGCCGGGGGCGACCAGGATGCCGCGTTCGGCGAGGGCGCCGACGGTCTCCCAGCAGGGTTCGTCGCGGGTCGCCCACAGGTAGAGCGACGCCTCGCTGTGCTCGATGCGGAAGCCGTGGTTCAGGAGCGCCTCGCGCAGCGCCGTGCGGCGGGCGGCGTAGCGCTCGCGCTGCTCCCGGACGTGCGTGTCGTCGCCGAGCGCCGCCACCACCGCGGCCTGGGTGGGCGCCGAGGTCATCATGCCGCCGTGCTTGCGGATCTCCAGCAGCGGGCCGAGGACGGCCGGGTCGCCGGCCAGGAAGGCCGCGCGGTAGCCCGCCAGGTTGGAGCGCTTGGAGAGCGAGTGGACCGCGACCAGGCCCTCGTACGAGCCGCCGTTGACGTCCGGGTGCAGGACCGAGACCGGGTCGGCCTCCCAGCCCAGTTCGAGGTAGCACTCGTCGGAGACGAGGAGCACGCCGTGCTCGCGGGCCCAGGCGACGATGCCGGTCAGCTCGTCCTTGGACAGGACCCTGCCGGTCGGGTTGGACGGCGAGTTCAGCCAGAGCAGCTTCAGGTGCGCCGGGTCCAGGTCGCGCGGGTCGTCGTAGACCTCGTGGTCGGCGCGGGCCAGGCGGGCGCCGACCTCGTAGGTCGGGTAGGCCAGGCGCGGGTAGGCGACCTTGTCACCGGGGCCGAGGCCCAGCTGCGTCGGCAGCCAGGCCACCAGCTCCTTGGAGCCGACGATCGGCAGGACGTGGTGGTGGGTGACCCCGCGGGCGCCCAGCCGGCGCTCCAGCCAGCCGGTGATCGCGTCGCGCAGGGCGGGGGTGCCCCAGACCGTCGGATAGCCCGGGGAGTCCGCCGCGTCGATCAGCGCCTTCTGGACCAGCTCGGGGACCGGGTCGACCGGGGTGCCGACGGAGAGGTCGACGATCCCGTCGGGGTGGGCTGCGGCCGTCTTCTTGTACGGCTCCAGCTTGTCCCAGGGAAAGACCGGAAGGCGTGCGGAGACTGCGGACACGGGGTGGCTCACTTTCCTCGGTGCGGCAAACGCCTCGGTCCCGTACGGCGGCGATCAAGGCGATCGGGCCGTACGGGACCGGGGCGGCGCCGTGCGGCCGCTGATGACGCCGGGGAGGGGGAGCCGGCCGGCTCCCTCCGCCCGGGCGGTTACTGGTTCTGCGGCGGCAGCGCTGCGATGAAGGGGTGGTCGCGCTCGATCAGGCCGAGCTTGCTGGCGCCACCGGGCGAGCCCAGCTCGTCGAAGAACTCGACGTTCGCCTTGTAGTAGTCCTTCCACTCCTCCGGGGTGTCGTCCTCGTAGAAGATGGCCTCAACCGGGCAGACCGGCTCACAGGCGCCACAGTCGACGCATTCGTCCGGGTGGATGTACAAGGACCGGGAGCCCTCGTAGATGCAGTCGACCGGGCACTCCTCGATGCACGCCTTGTCCTTGACGTCGACACAAGGCTGCGCGATGACGTAGGTCACGCTGTCGTTCCTCCTCGTTAGGGCCGGCGGACCGATTGGCGGTACCGCCGCAGGGCGCGCGGGAGCGCGGCGTCGTCGATGCCCGCCACCTAGTATCTCCGTTCCCGGGCACGAGACGAACAAGAGGGGCGGTTTGAGCGATGGAATTCCTGGCCGGCGGTCGCGCGGAGGTCCGCATCACCCGTGCTGACGTGGGCAAAAGGGTATCCGTCCGGCGCCTCACCGGGGACCGGGAGGGGGGAGCGGCGTTCACGGACGCGGTCGGGGTGCTCACATCGTGGGACGAGGGTGTGCTGAGCATCACACGCCGCTCCGGTGAGTGCGTACGGATCGAGGAGTCCTCACTGGTCGCCGCCAAGGTCGTGCCCGCGGCCCGGCCCCGCAGGAAGGTCCCCTCCGCCGGCGCGCGCGAGCTCCAGGAGGTCGCGGCGCGCGGCTGGCCCGCCACGGAGACCGAGCGTCTCGGGGAGTGGACGCTGCGGGCGAGCGGGGGATTTTCCCGGCGGGGCAATTCGGTGCTGCCGGTCGGCGATCCCGGTGTGCCGCTGGACACCGCGCTGGAGCGGATCGCGCAGTGGTACGCGGCGCGCGGGCTGCCGCCGGTGATCGTGGTCGCCACCGGGCGCGCGGACGCCGACGAGGCGCTCGCCGCCGAGCTGGAGCGGCGCGGCTGGGAGGGCGAGGCGCACACCCGGGTCCTGATCTCGGCGCTGGCCCCGCTGGCCGACACCGACGCGGACCTCTCCCGCGTCACGCTGTCCCGGGAGCCGGACGAGTCCTGGCTGGCCCTCTACAACCGGACCGGCGACGCCGGCGGCCCGGGCCCCGCGGCGCTGAAGGTGCTGACCGGCGGCCCGTCGGTGTGGTTCGCGACGGTACGGGGCGAGGACGGCGGGGCGGCGGCCATCGGGCGGCTGGTCGTGGACGGTCGTTGGGCGGGCTTCGCGGCGGTGGAGGTGGCCGCGGCCCAGCGGCGGCGGGGACTGGCCTCGCTGGTCATGGCGGCGCTCGCCGAACGGGCGCTGGACGAGGGCGCCTCCGCGGCGTACCTCCAGGTCGAGGCGGACAACGCGGGCGCGCTGGCGCTCTACGAGCGGCTCGGCTTCACCGACCACCACGGCTATCACTACCGGCGGGCCCTGCCCGGCGGGCGCTGAACGGGTATCGGTCAGGTATGGCATCCCGTACGCCTGAGGAACCCGGGCCGGAGTCGGACGCGCGGGCCGCGCGGCGGCACCGGTTCGCCGCGGCCGCGCGCGAGGAGCGGCCCGATCTGTCCCTGCTCTGCCTGCTGGTGGCGGCCGAGGCCGATCCGGGGCTGGACGAGGCGGGCATGGACGCGGCCCAGATCGAGCTGGACCGGCTGGCCGGGCTGCTGCCGTACCACCCGGCGGGCGGCCCGGGGGCGTGGGCCCGCAATCTGGCCGAGCTGCTCGGCACCCGCTGCGGCTTCGGCGGCTCGCCCGCCGACTACCGGCGGCTGGAGTCCTCGCTGCTGCACGAGGTGCTGCGGCGCCGCCGCGGTCTGCCGATCCTGCTGTCGATCGTGTGGATGGAGGTCGCCCGGCGGGCCGGCGCACCGGTGTACGGGGTGGCGCTGCCGGGCCATTTCGTCGTCGGCTTCGGCGATCCGGCCGGGGCGCATGTGCTCGCCGACCCGTTCGCCGGCGGGCGGCCGCTCACCGACGAGGACGCGGCGCTGCTGGTCGCGGGGGCGACCGGCGGGCAGCTGACCCGGCCGATGACGGCCCCGGCCGATCCGCGGGAGATCGTGCTGCGGGTGCTCAACAACATCCGGGCCTGGGCCGAGGCCCGGCCCGAGCACAGCGCGGTGCAGCTGTGGGCGCTGGACCTGTCGCTGCTGCTGCCCAGCCATCCCGCGCGGCTGCGCCATGAGCGGGCCCAACTCCTGGTCCGGCGCGGGGAGTTCCTCGAAGGGGCGGCGGAGTTGACGGAGTACGCCGAGGTGGTGGCGGCGGTCGACCCGGCCGGTGCGGAGACGATCCGCCGTCAGGCCGCGGCGGCCCGCGCGATGCTCAACTGAGCCGCCTCGGCCCGGCGGCCGACGACCAGGACGGTGGCGTCGTCCTTGAGGTCGCCGCCGGTGAAGCCCTCCAGGTCGGCCCGGAGGGTGCGGGCCAGCTCGGGCGGTTCCAGCCGACTCCAGCCGGCCAGCCGCTCGCCCAGGGGGTAGAAGGTGCCGTCCGGGCCGCGCGCCTCGGTCACGCCGTCCGTGCACAGCAGGATCCGGTCTCCGGGCTCCGGGCGGACCGGTGCGCCGCGCCGCGGTTCGCCGCCGAGCGTGCCCAGGCCCAGCGGCAGCCCGCCCTCGCCGTCCTGGCGCTCGTACACCGCGCCGTCGCGGATCAGGTAGTACGGGATGTGGCCGCAGGACAGCACCCGGCCGCGCGGCGGCCCGGTCCCGCCGTCCCGCACCTCCATCAGCAGCGCGGTGACGAACCGCTCGTCGGTGCCCTGCTCGGCCGAGCGCGCGTTGTAGCGGGCCAGCGCCTGCTCCATCCGGTCGGCCACCGTCTCCAGGGCGTCGTGGTAGTGCGCGGCCTCCCGGAACGCCGCCAGCACCTCCAGCCCGGCGCCGATCGCCGGCATGCCCTTGCCCTGTACGTCGCCGATCATCAGCCGCAGCCCGTGCGGGGTGTCGACGGCCTCGTAGATGTCGCCACCGACCCGGGCGCCCTCCTGGGCGGAGACGTAGAAGCCGTACGCCTCGACCGGGCCGGCGTGCAGCGGCAGCTCGCGCAGCATGGCCCGCTGCACGGTGTCGGCCACCAGGCTGGTCCGGGCGTGCAGTGCCTCCCGCTGGAGGCGGACGCGGCACAGCATCACGGAGAAGGCCGCGGCCAGGCAGGCCCCGAAGACGGCGGTGATCCGGCTGACCGGGGCCCAGTCGGCGACGGTGAAGGTGTCGACGTACGTCAGGCACACCAGGTAGACGGCCGCGACCAGCACGGTCCGCCGCAGGGAGCAGCGCAGCGCGGCGTACAGCGGGGCGATGCCCAGGAAGGCGGACTGGTGCAGTTCGGGGCCGATGTCGACCGCGTCCAGGACCGTGACGCCGACGATCACGAGGATCAGCACCACGGTGGTGCCGCGGCCGCCTTCCGGGGCGCGGTTGAGGGGCATAACACTTCAAGCCTGCGGGACGGGGCCCGACGGCGCACAGGGGCGAAGGTCCCCGGGGCAGGCCGCCGGCCCGCGGGTGCTTACAGCCAGCCCTTGTCGCGGGCCGTGCGGACCGCCTCGGCGCGGTTGCGGGCGCCGGTCTTCTGGATGGCGGTGGAGAGGTAGTTGCGGACCGTGCCCTGGGACAGGTGGAGGGCGGCGGCGATCTCGGCGTTGGTGGCGCCGTCCGCGGCGGTCCGCAGCACCTCCCGTTCGCGCTCGGTGAGCGGGCTGGCGCCGTCGGCCAGCGCGGCCGCCGCCAGCGCCGGGTCGATGACCCGCTCGCCGCGCAGCACCCGGCGCACCGCGTCCGCGAGCCGGGCCGCCGGGGCGTCCTTGACCAGGAAGGCGTCCGCGCCGGCCTCCATGGCGCGGCGCAGATAGCCGGGGCGGCCGAAGGTGGTGAGGATGACGATCTTCACGCCGGGCAGTTCGCGGCGCAGCACGGCCGCCGCGTCCAGGCCGGTGAGGCCCGGCATCTCGATGTCCAGCAGGGCGACGTCCACGTCGTGCGCCCGGGCGGTGGCCAGCACCTCGTCGCCGCGCGCCGCCTGTGCGACGACCTCCAGGTCCGCCTCCAGCGACAGCAGCGCGGCCAGCGCCTCCCGGACCATCGACTGGTCCTCGGCCAGCAACACCCTGATCATGCCGGTCAGCTTAGAGGGTGGGCGGGGGCCTTCGGGCGGGCGTACGGCGGCTGGCTACGCCTGGCCCGGCAGCGGCTCCGCGGCGGTCTCGGCGACGGGCGGCGAGGGGGCCGGGGCGGCCAGGGGCACGTAGGCGCGCAGCGCGAAGCCGCGGCCGCGCGGGGCCGGGCCGGTCTCCAGGCGGCCGTCGGTCAGGGCCAGGCGCTCGCGCAGGCCGGTCAGGCCGTTGCCGTCGTGGCCGCCGCCGCGCGGCGGCCCGATGCCGTCGTCGATGACCGCGAGGCACAGGTAGCGCCGCTCGTCGGCCTCCCACTCCTCGGTCAGCAGCAGCTCGCAGCGGCGGGCGCCGCTGTGCCGGACGACGTTGGTGACGGCCTCGCGCAGCGCCCAGGCCAGGGCGCCCTCCTCGTCGGCCGCCAGGCCCCGGTGCTCGTCGTCCAGCGCCGGGTCGACGGCGGCGGTGATGCCGGCGGTGCGCAGCGCGGCCCGGACCCCGGCCAGCTCGACGGCGATCCGGGGGCGGCGGTAGCCGGTGACCGCCTCCCGCACGTCGACCAGGGCCTGCCGGCTGACCCGTTCGATGTCGGCGACCTGGCGGGCGGCGTCGTCCGGGCGGTCCGGCAGCATCCGGCCGGCCAGCTCGCTCTTGAGCGTGATCAGGGAGAGCGAGTGGCCGAGCAGGTCGTGCAGATCGCGGGCGAGCCGCAGCCGCTCTTCGTTGGCGGCGAGCCGGGCGACCTCCTGGCGGGCGGCGCGCAGCTCCTCGGTCGTACGGATCAGGTGCTGCACGCCGACCATCGCGAACCCGCTGAGCAGGCAGGGCAGGGCGTACGCGAAGAGGTACATCCGCACGTCCGGGTAGCGCGTGCCGACCAGGACGAGGACGGCGGTCAGCGCCGGGATGGCCCACCGGGACGTCCGGAAGGGCTGGGTGACCGCGACCGCGACGGACACGAACGTGAACAGCACCAGCCATTCCGGGCCGAGCGTCCAGGACAGCAGCACGGCCAGCGCCGCGATGAACACCGCGCACGCCCGGAGCGCGCCCGAGGGCATCGGCCTTTGGGCCATGTGCCGGAAGACCAGGGTGAAGTAGACGCCGACGAACGTCAGGAAACCGACCCAGCCCAGCACCTCGTGGACCGGGGACAGTCCGCCCTCGGCGAGGCTCCCGATCGGGCCCGCGAGGTACCCGAACCAGATGACGATCCAGGCGGACTTCACCAGTGCCTGGCGGCGGGTGCGCGGCGGGGTGCCGATCTTCACCGGGTTGTCGTCGGTCTCCGCTCCGCTCATGCCCTGCGGGTGTCCTTCCGGTAGAGCCAGGCCGCGCCGCCGGCGAACAGCACCAGGTAGCCGGCGAGGATGGCGATGTCCTTCACGTGTGGCGCGGCGCCGGCCTCGACGGCGGTGCCGAGCGCCGTGTACGCGTGGGTGGGCAGCCATTCGGCGATGTCCTGCACCCACTGCGGCAGGATCGTCAGCGGCATCCACAGGCCGCCGAGGAACGCCAGGCCGAAGTAGATCAGCATGGCGATCGGGCGGACCGCGTCACCGGTGGCCAGATAGCCGATGGCGACGCCCAGGGCGGCGAAGACGAAGCTGCCGAGCCAGGTGCCGGCGGCGATCGCCAGCCACTGCCAGGCCTCCAGCCGGACGCCCTTGACGAGGGCGGCGGCGAGCATGACCAGCACGATCGACGGCAGGCTGACGGTCGCGGCGGCGGCCATCTTGGCGGCGACGTAGCCGCGGCCCGGCAGGGCGGTCAGCCGCAGCTGCCGCACCCACCCCTTCTCGCGCTCCTTGGCGATGCGCTCGCTGTTGCCCAGCAGCACGGCGGTCATGGCACCGAATGCTGCCATGGACACCATGAAGTACAGCCCCATGTCCAGTTTCATGCCGGGGAGCGGCGTGCTGTCCGCGCCGCCGGCGATGATCAGGTACAGCGCCGGCGGGTAGATCACCGAGAAGAACATGAACTTCTTGTTGCGCAGCGCGCGGACGATCTCCAGCTTGATCAGGGTGGTCATCGGGCCGCCTCCTCGGCGGTGGCGGGGCTCTGGTCGGACGCGGTGGTGAGGGCGATGAAGGCCTGCTCCAGGCCGAGGCCGGCGACCTCCAGGTTGTGCGGGTAGAGGCCGAGGCGGTAGACGGCGTGCACGGTGGCGTCGGCGTCCTGGGACTGGATCCGGACGGTGCGCCCGGAGCCCGCGGCGGAGCCGCTGTTGGACACGGTCAGCGAGGTCAGGTACGGCAGGCCGTGCAGCGCGTCGTGGTCGACCGGCTCGTCGAGGTCGAAGGTGACCCGGCGGGCGCCGGCCCGGGCCTTGATCTCGGCGGCGGTGCCGTCGGCCAGCACCCGGCCGCGGTGCAGCACGATCACCCGGTCGGCGATCGCGTCGGCCTCTTCGAGGTAGTGGGTGGCGAACAGCACCGTGCGGCCCTGCTGGGCCTGTCGGCGCATCGTGCCCCAGAAGGTCTGCCGGGCCGAGACGTCCATGCCGGTGGTCGGCTCGTCCAGCACGATCAGGTCGTTGGCGCCGGCGGTGGCGAGCGCGAAGCGGACCCGCTGCTCCTGGCCGCCGGAGAGCTTGTCGACCATGCGGTCGGCGATCTCGGTGATGCCGGCGGTGTCCATGATGTCGTCGAGCGGATAGCCGCGCGGGTGCAGATCGCGGGCGAGCTTCACCAGCTCCCGGACCTTGACGCCCTCCATCAGGCCGCCGCTCTGCAGCATGGCGCCGACCCTGCCCTGCTCGATGGCGTGCTGCGGGGTCGTGCCGAAGAGGGTCACCGTGCCGGTGTCCGCGCCGCGCAGGCCGAGCAGCAGGTCGAGGGTGGAGGACTTGCCGGCCCCGTTCGGGCCGAGGAGGGCGACGGTCTCGCCGGGGTGCAGCTCCAGGTTCAGGTCGGCGACCGCGCGCACCGCGCCGTAGCTCTTGCTGACCTGACGGAAGCTGACCACCGGTGCCCGGTCCGCCTCCTGGGCGGTGGTGGCTGTGCTGGTCGCTGTCGTCGTCATGCTGCCAGCTTCCCGGTCGCGCCCCGGTGCCCGGCAGTGTCGGACGTACGCACTCCGGCATGACATCTGTCATGGGGGAGGCCCCCTAGGGGTTCTCCCGGGGCGGTGCGCCGGGAGTGCCTCCAGGGGGCCTCGGGCCGGTGGCCGGCCGGTCGGCCGGAGTCGTACGGTCCGCGGTCAGCCGTCCGCGCCGACGGTCTGGACCCGCTCGGCGGGGGTGCGGCCGAGCAGCGCCTTGGCGACCGCGCTGGCCACCTCCTCGACGGTGACCGGCTTCTTCGAGCCGTCGCCCTTGGTGAGCAGGACGCCGTTGAAGGTGTCGCCGTAGAGCTCCTTCAGGGCCGTCCGGTCGTAGTACGGCACCAGCTCGCCGTTGCTGCCGATCTTGAACGACAGGAACTTCGGGATGGACTTCTGCGGGCTGAACGAGACCGCGTGAGCACCCGAACGGACCGTCACCAGGCCGGACATCGCGGGCTCGGCGTACTGCTTCATCGCCCGGTCCACCGCGGCCTTGCTCACCCGCGGCTGCTGGGTGCCGGCGGTGAGCACGACGGGGGTGTCGGTGCCGTTGGTGACCCGCTCGCGGTAGGCGTCGGTGACCTTCTGGCGGGACGCCTTGACGTCGATCGCCTTGTGCGGGACGCCGTAGTGGGGCACCGCCTTGCCGTTCTCGAAGGTGATCCCGCCGTCCTCGGCGGCGCCGCCGGGACCGGCGACGTTCTCCAGCGCGACGGCCAGCTTCTCGTCGTCGACGACCATGGCGGGCTTGGCCGTTCGGTCGACGCCGAACAGCGAGCCGATGACGGAGACCGGGTTGTAGTCCCGGCCGGCCGCGTTGCGGACCGTCGCCTGCGGGTCGATGTCCAGGCCCGCCTTGGCCGGCAGCAGGGTCTCGGCCTTGCCGTCGACGGTGAGCTTGAGCGGCGCGGTGCGGCGGTCCTTGAGCGCCGACTCCAGCTTCTTGACGGCCTCTTCCTTGGTGGTGCCGCCGATGTCCACGCCGAGCGCGGTGGTGCCGTTGGGCACGTCGGCGTGGTCGAGCAGCAGGCCCGCGCCGTAGGCGACGCCGGCCAGGACGACGACCGCGACGCCCGCCAGGACCAGCTTGTTGCGGCCCTTCTTGGGCGGGTTGATCGGCTCGGGGATCTTGGGCCGCGGCTTGGGGGCCGCGCTGTCGCCGTCACCCGGTGCGGAGGCGAACGGCGAGGGGGCCGACGGGCCGTCCGCCCCGGGGGTCGCCGGGATGCCGCTGACCAGGGTGTCGCCGGACACCCGGTCGCGGCGGCCGGGCGCCTGGCCCCGGGTGCCGCCCTTCGGGCCGCCCTTCGGGCCGCCGGACGCCGGGCCGGCCTGCGAGCCGGGCAGACCGCCCGAGATGCCGCCGGCGCCGAGGCCGCTGCCCGGGCCGGTCAGCGGACCGGGGGCCTGCGGGGTGAGTTCGGCGGTGTCGTCGATCTTCGGTGCCGGGCCGCTGAAGCCGGGCGGGAGGTTGAGCGCCGAGTCGCCCGTGGCCGGGCCCGTCGTGGGGCCGGCGGGGCCGTTCGGGCCGGGCACCGGGGCGTCGAAGGGGCTGTGGTCCCGGGTCACGCCGGTGGGGGCGTCGAACGGCGAGGCGCTGCCGTGGCCCGCGCCGTCGAACGGCGAACCGGGGTCCCGCGGGCCGCCGTCGAAGGGCGAACCGGCGTCCCGCTGCCCGCCGTCGAACGGCGAGGGGCCACCGGACCGGGCGCCCTCGTCGAACGGCGAGGTGCCGCCCTGCGCCGCCGGGGCGTCGGAGAAGTACGGCAGGTCGGGGCGCTGGGGCGTGCCGGTGCCCGACGGGCCGCGCGGCGGGGTCGTACCGCCCGGGGCGGGCGGCGCGGGGTGCGATCCGGTGCTCGACGACGAGCCGGCCGCCGGGGCCGGCCCGGCCTGCGGCTTGCGCGGCGCGAACCAGTCGCTGGTCTTCTCGCCGCGGCCGCCCGTGGTGGCGTCGTCCGCGGCGGCCTCCGGGCGGGGGGTGCTGCCGGTGCGTTCGGCACCGCGCTCGGCACCGCGCGCCGGGCGCGGGGCGCCGCGGGAACCGCCGGACGCGGCCGATCCGTTCATGCCGGACTCCTCACCGACGGGCTTGCGCACGACGACCGGCGGGATCGGGCGGGAGCCCGGAATGTTGATCTTGATCCGCGTCGTCAGCGTGGTCTCGGTCTTGGGCTCCTCCGGCTGCGCCGCGGCACCGGGCGCCAGCGCCTCGTCGGCGTCTCCCCTGGGCGAGCCGTACGGCGGCGTCCCTGACGGGTACGCGGCTCCGCCACGGCCCCGCGGGCCGGAGGACGAACTGTCAGATTCACGACTCAAAGCAGGTTCTCCCGGTTGGCGCTCCGCCGCTCGTCAGAGATGATCCCCGGCCTCAGGACCGGAGGGTGCCCCCAGGGCGGCGCGACGGCGCGCACCACCATACTGTCCGCCGGGGGCGGGCACCCGGGGAGCTTACGAACACCGCCACCATGGGCGAACCCCCTGCGCCGGGGCCGTTCGCCCGGACCCGCGCGGCATACGTCCCGGTATGCACCACGTCATCCGCCAACTCGGCCGGGCCGGGCGCCCGTCGTGCGCATCTGGGCCGCGGTGGCACAGATCACAGCCACCAGGATGCCGCCCAGCAGGAAGACGTAGGAGCCGGCGCCCGGGCCGAACAGGAAGTCGCCTTCCGGCCGGACGTCGCTCAGCAGCAGGAACACCGTCACCAGCCAGGCCGCGCCGGGCACCAGCGCGCCGGCGGTGGTGCCAGTCGCCCGGGTACCGCCGTAGAAGAGGCCGCCGACGGCCGCCAGCGCCAGCACCAATCCGCCCGGGAACCAGGCGGCTTGCACCAGCGTCCCGGCCAGCGCCACCAGCACGCCCGCGACCAGGAGCAGCACGTATATGCCGATTCGTCCGGGGGTGAGCGGTGCCGGTCCGGCCGCGGGCGCGGCGGGCACGCCGGACCCCCTGCGAGCCCCGGACCCACCACCGGACGCCGCGCGGGACCGCTGCCCCTTGCCCGCGCCGCCCTTGCCGCCGTCAGCGGCCGCGCCGCCGTTGCCGCCCTTCGCCGTGCTCATTCCGCCGCCTCCTCAATCCGGGCACTGTCCTCCATACCCACCATTTCGCCGGTACCCGCGAAGAGGTCGTCCTCACGATCCCCGGCCACCGCCCCCGGAACGCCGTGCACCAGCCGATAGTGCTCCGTGCCGAACAGCGGCTGCCCCAAGTCGTTGGAGAGCGCGAAGAACGGCCCGTCGACCGCGATCTGGGTGTAGTGGGCGCGCATCGCCGCGGCCTTGGCGGCGGCGTACTCCGGGCCGCCGGAAATCGAGGCGGTGACCTCGGAGTCCGGCACCACCCCCGGTACGTCGTCGACGGTGGCCACGCCGGGGAAGCCGTGCCCGGCCGCCTGCAGCCGCGCGAAGCCCTCCTCGACCACGGAACGGGGGTTGCAGTTCCAGTAAATCTTCCCGATCGCATACGCGCCGCCCAGCTCCGGCCGGAAATCCGCCTGCGCGGCCAACTCGGCGCCGCGCATGGCCACGCGGTGCGCCTTGATGTGGTCGGGGTGGCCGTATCCGCCGTTCGGGTCATAGGTGACCAGGACCTGCGGCCGGACCTCACGGATGACGGCCACCAGATCGGCGGCCGCCGCGTCGAGCGGGGCCTGCCAGAAGGAGTCGGGCCGATCGTTCTGCGGGGCGCCCATCATGCCGGAGTCGCGGTACCGGCCCGGCGCGCCGAGGAAGCGGTGGTCGGTGACGCCCAGCTCGGCCATGGCGGCGGCCAGCTCACCGTCGCGGTACGGGCCGAGGGTGTCGTCCCGGTCCGGCGCGAGATGCGCGAGCTCGGGCGGGATCACCTCGCCCTCCTCGCCGCGCGTGCAGGTGACGAGGGTGACCAGCGCGCCCTCGGCCGCGTACTTGGCCATGGTCACGCCGTTGTTGATCGACTCGTCGTCCGGATGGGCGTGGACCAGCAGGAGACGACGGGCGGAGGGAGGGTGCGCGGTCATGCGGACAAGCCTACGAGCCGCCGCCGACACCCTCACCCCGCGCTCGGGCCCCGCCGACCGGGGACCGGCCGGAACGCACCGCGCAGGACGTGCCGCCCGGAACGCACCGCTCAGGACGTGCCGCCCGGCCCGCTGCTCAGGACCCGCTGCTCAGAACTTGATGCCGCCGATCATGCTGGCGACGTTCGTCGTCAGCTGCTTGACCGTCGGTGCGATGGACGAGCTGGCCAGATAGAAGCCCAGCAACATACAGATGAAGGCATGCGCGGCCTTCAGCCCGGACTTCTTGACGAGCAAGAAGACGATGATCGCCAGCAGCACCACCGCCGAAATCGAGAGTGCCACGGCGGCTCACCTCCAAGTATCCACGGCCCGAACAGAGTTGATGGTGCACGGACCGCGGTCGCGGACCCGCACACCGGGGTATGCCAAGGGCTCTTTACCCCGTACCCACTACGCGCAAGGGATCATAACTTTCCGTCCAAGCGCATAAGTCGGAGCACGGAAGCAGACCGGGGGCGCACACGATCTTCACGAGCGCGACGCGGTGAGCCGGACAATCCCCCACTCACGAACCGGCCCGATCCGGGGGCACCTCGCCTAGGCTCGGCCCATGACCGGACAGCCTTCGTTTCCGCGGCAGTACGCCCGTACGCAGCGCTTCACCCTGGGCGCCCCGCGCAGCTACACCGTCTCCCCCGACGCCGCGCGGATCGTCTTCCTCCGTTCTCCCTCGGGCACCGAGCGCAGCCAGCAGCTGTGGGTGCTGGACCTGGACGAGGGGCGGGAGTTCACCGCCGCCGATCCCGCGGCCCTGCTGGCCGGTGCCGAGGAGGACCTCTCCCCGCAGGAGCGGGCGCGCCGCGAGCGCAGCCGGGAGAGTTCGGCGGGCATCGTGGGCTATGCCACGGACGCCGCCGTGGAGTTGGCGGCGTTCCCGCTCTCCGGCCGGCTGTTCGTCTCCGAGCTGCGGGCCGGCACCACGCGTGAACTCCCGGTGCCGGGCCCGGTGGTGGACCCCCGGCCGTCCCCGGACGGCCGGCACGTCGCCTTCGTGGCGGAGGGCCGGCTGCGGGTGGTCGCGGTGGACGGCGCGACGACCTCGGACGGCGACGGGACGACGGACGGCGGCGGGACGGCGGACCGGGTGCTGGCCGAGCCGGACGGGCCCGAGGTGACCTGGGGCCTCGCGGAGTTCATCGCGGCCGAGGAAATGGGGCGGTACCGGGGCTTCTGGTGGTCCCCGGACAGCGACGCGGTGCTGGCCGCGCGGGTGGACGAGGCGCCGGTGCGGCGCTGGTGGATCTCCGACCCGGCGCACCCGGACCGCGAGCCCGCCCGGATCGCGTACCCGGCCGCCGGCACCGCCAACGCCGAGGTCTCGTTGTCCCTGTTCGGGCTGGACGGCTCGCGCACCGACATCGACTGGGACCGCGCGCGCTACCCCTATCTCGCCCGCGTCCACTGGTCCGCGGCCGGCCCGCCGCTGCTCCTCGTCCAGGCCCGGGACCAGCGCGACCAGCGCTACCTGACGGTCGACACCGCGACCGGCGCGACCCGGACGGTGCACGAGGACGAGGACGAGGCGTGGGTCGAGCCGTTCCCCGGGGTGCCCGCCTGGACGCCGGACGGCCGGCTGGTGCGGATCGCCGACGAGGGCGGCGCGCGCAAGCTGTTCGTCGGCGACCGGCCGCTGACCGGGGCGCCGCTGCACGTACGGGCGGTGCTGGACATCGGCGAGGAGGACGTGCTGTTCTCCGCGAGCGGCGCCGACATGCACGACATCGGCGTCTACCGCGCCTGGTTCCGCGGCAGCGGCGACCAGGGCGGCTGGGAGCGGGTGGGCGACCGGCCGTACCCGACGGTGTCCTCCGCGGTGCGCGGCGGCGAGCTGACCGTGCTCTCCCAGACGTCGCTGGAGCGCCCCGGCACCCAGGTGGACGTGGTCCGGCTGGATCCGGACGGCGGCGAGAAGACCCTCGCCACGATCGGCTCGTACGCCGAGGAGCCGGCGCTCACCGCCCGACCCCGGCTGGTCCTGGCCGGCGAGCGGGAGATCCCGTGCGCGGTGCTGCTGCCCGACGGCTACGCGGAGGGCGACGGTCCGCTGCCGGTGCTGCTGGACCCGTACGGCGGTCCGCACGGCCAGCGGGTGGTCGCCGCGCACAACGCGCATCTGACGTCGCAGTGGTTCGCCGACCAGGGGTTCGCGGTGATCGTCGCGGACGGCCGGGGCACCCCGGGCCGCTCCCCCGGCTGGGAGAAGGCGGTCTCCCGGCGGCTGGCCGAGATCACCCTGGACGACCAGGTGCACGCGCTGCAGGCACTGGCCGGATCCTTTCCCCTGGACCTCGGGCGGGTGGCGATCCGCGGCTGGTCCTTCGGCGGCTATCTGGCGGGGCTGGCCGCGCTGCGCCGGCCCGATGTCTTCCATGCCGCGGTGGTCGGCGCCCCGGTGACCGACCTCCGGCTGTACGACACCCACTACCAGGAGCGGTACCTCGGCCACCCGGACGAGGAACCGGCCGTCTACGCGGAGAACTCACTGGTCACGGACGAGGGGCTGGCCGGGGCGAAGGAACCGCACCGCCCGATGCTGATCGTGCACGGCCTGGCCGACGACAACGTGGTCGTCGCCCACTCACTGCGGCTGTCCTCGGCCCTGCTGGCCGCCGGCCGGCCGCACGAGGTCCTGCCGCTGTCCGGCGTGACCCATATGACGCCCCAGGAACAGGTGACCGAAAACCTGCTGCTCCTCCAGGTCGACTTCCTCAAGCGGTCACTGGGGATGCGGGCCTGACCGAGGTCGCCGCTCCGCCGTCGGCGCCTTGACGCGGGAATACCCCCGCACCCCCGCCCCGTTGCGGCCCCGAAGGGGCGCACGCGTCCCCTACGGGATCCGTTCGACCGCCCCCCAGGGCCCCGGCCGACCCACCCACCCCGCCCCGTGGTTCACCAGCCCGGCGGGAGGGTGGTCGGCGGGGGCGGGGCGTGCGGGGGCCGGGCCTCGCCCGGGGCGGAGCCGTAGGCGTGTACCTCGTCCGGGTCCGCGGCGGGCGGCGGCAGGCCGGGCCGGGCCGCGGCGATCAGCACGAGCGGGCCCGCGGCCGCCGACAGGGCCGCCGCGGCGAGCCCGAGCTGGGCCCCGCCCGGCAGCACCGCCAACCGCCCGAACTCCCCCGCGCGCATGGCGAGGGCGAGCGCCACCGCACCGTGCACGGCCAGCAGTGCCCCGGCGGCGGCCGTCGCCGGCCGGGCCCAGGCGGCCCGGCGGAACGCGGCCGCCGCGGCGGCCAGCGCCAACAGCGCCAGCACCGCCGCCTCCCAGTCGGCCGGGGGCTCCAGCAGGGCCCCTACGGCGCCCGTCCCGCCGGTCAGCCGCCTGCCGTACGCCTCGCCGCCGAGCCGTACCCAGTGGTGGATCTCCCGGGCCGTCAGGGCCAGTCCCGCGACGGCCAGGAGGAGGCCGGCGACGACCGCCGGCCCCTTGTGCGGCCGGCCGGCCGGGCCGGGGTCCGTCCCGTACGGCACCGCGTGCACGACCCCGTACGCCGAGGACGCCACCTCGGGCAGGGCGTCGGTACGACGTCCGCCGGGCCGGCCCGGGCGCCCGCGCCGCCGGACCGCACCGGCCGCCACCGCGCACAGCACCGCCGCCGCCACGAGCTGGGCCGCGGCGGTCGCCCGGGTCCAGGTCAGCAGCCGGTCGTCCTGAACAGGCAGCCGGGCCGCCGCCGTCCACAGCACCGGCAGCCGCAGCAGGGCGGTGCCGGCCGCGAGGGAGCACAGGGCGCCGGCGGCCACGGACGGGGCGGGGGCCCGGTGCCGTACGGCCGCCGCGGCGGCCGGCGCGCCGAGCACCAGCAGCGGGTCCAGGGCCGAGGTGGCCCAGACGGTGTCCCCGCCCGGGCGGAGGGCCGCGCCGCACCAGTGCCGCCACAGGTCCGCGCCCTGCCCGGCGACGGTGAGGTCCCGGACGATCCAGCCGGCGCCGGACAGCGCGAGCAGCACGCAGAGCCAAGTGGCGGCGCGGCGCCTGCCGTTGGTGAGAAAGCTGTCCCGCTCTGTGGACACGGCCCGTCCCCCGTCCGTGTCGGTGTGCCGGGTGGCCTCGGGCGCCGCGGGGATGCGGCGTCCACCGCAGATCTACTCCACTACCGGCGCGGGCACAACAGACCGGGACGAGGTGCGGCGACGGGCCGCCGCGCCGCGGGGACGAAATACCCCGAAACGGCAACCGGCCGGGCCGCCACCTGGCGTCCCGGCCGGTCCACGGCACCCGCACGGCCGTACGTTGTTCATCATGGCGCGTCCGTATATCGGTGTTGCGACAGTCAAGTTACCGTCAAGTAAAAGCATTTGGTGCGCATTTGTCCCCCATGTCGCATATCGCGCCCCCCTGTCAAGCACGCCCTGGCGTCGATCTGCGCAATCTTCGCTCAAGAAGTAGACGACCTGTTCGCGAGCACACCCGATCCCCTTGACTCCGCCATAAATCACTTGCGAAAGTCCGCTCATCCAGCGGTGCGAATCGACACCGCTTCACGTTCCAAGAGAACTCGGCGCGGGGGCACTTCGCGATGACTAGTCCATCCCAGACCGCCGCTGACAGGTCCGACACCCCAGGGCTTGGATCCGGCGGCCTGAAGAAGGAAAAGAAGGGCAAGGGCGGTGAGCTCGTCGGCCGTTCCCCCGGCCAATTGATGTGGACGCGCTTCAAGCGCGACCGCACCGGCATGATCTGCGCGATCGTCGTACTCGCCTTCTTCGTCATCGCGGCACTGGCCCCGGTGATCAGTGCGCTGTACGGCAAGGACCCGTACACCCTCTACGGCAGCGACGACCCGAATCTCCTCGATGAATTCGGCTATCCGGCCGGACCCAACGGCGGGATCTCCCCGGAGCATTGGTTCGGCATCGAGCCGCAGCTGGGCCGCGATGTGTTCATGCGGCTGGTCTACGGCATGCGGATGTCGCTCGGCATCTCCGTCGCGGTGACCCTCCTGACCGTGGTCACCGGCATCATCATCGGCATCACCGCCGGCTACATCGGCGGCAAGACGGACTACTTCCTCAGCCGGGTGATCGACTTCCTGCTGGCGTTCCCGAGCCAGCTGACCTTCGTGGCCTTCATGCCGGTCGTGGTGGCGCTCTTCGTGCCGCCGGGCGACGAGACCCCGACCTATGTACGGGTCTGCGCCCTGATCATCGTGCAGTGGTCCCTGGGCTGGATGGGTCTGGCCCGACTGCTCCGCGGCCAGGTGCTCTCCCTGCGCGAGCGGGAGTTCGTCGAGGCCGCGAAGATCACCGGCGCCTCGCCCTGGCGGATCATCCGCAAGGAACTGCTGCCGAACGTCGTCACTCCGGTGCTGGTGCAGGGCACCTACATGCTGCCCCTCTTCGTGACCGCGGAGGCGGGTCTGTCCTTCCTGGGCGTCGGCATCGTCGAGCCGACCCCGGACTGGGGTGCGCTGTTCCAGGCGGGCGCGCGCTTCTACGAGAACGACCCGACCTTCCTGCTCATCCCCGCCGTGGCCATGGTGGTCTTCGTGCTCTGCTTCAACCTGCTCGGAGACTCGGTACGCGACGCCTTCGATCCCAAGTCCGGGCGCTGATCGTCCGCTTGAGGGGGCTTGCTGTCACCCCACCCGTCCGGGCCTGTCCCGGGATGCGTCAGACAGCACATCTGGACCCACCAACTGACAGGCAGGTGCTTGGAACCCCATGAACGCACTTTCTACGCGCAGAGCACGCGCGGCGATCGTGGCCCTCGCGGCCGGATCGCTCGCGCTCACCGGCTGCAGCGGCGGCAGCAACAACAACAAGGACAAGGCGCAGACCGACGCGGACGCCGCGGCCCAGGCCAAGACGATCCCGATGGGCACCGCCGCCGACTCCACCGGCCCGGCCGTCGCCGTCAAGGGTGCCCGCAACGGCGGCACCATCCGCGTGTACCAGCGTGACAGCTACAACCACCTGGACCCGGGTCAGATGTACGTCAGCGACATGAAGGCGCTGTCGCAGCTGATCTTCCGCGGGCTGACCGCCTTCAAGCAGGACGACAAGGGCAACGCCAAGGTCGTCGGTGACCTCGCCACCGACGCCGGCCAGATGTCCGACGGCGGCAAGACCTGGAAGTACACGCTCAAGGACGGCATCAAGTTCGAGGACGGCAAGCCGATCACCTCGAAGGACATCCGCCACTCCATAGAGCGTCTGTACGCCAAGTTCATCACCGACGGCCCGACCTACGTCCAGACCTGGCTGTCGGGCGCCGGCACCACGTACCGCAAGGCGCTGCCGGACGGTCCGTACAAGGGCGACCACCTGCCCAAGAGCGTCCTGGACACGCCGGACGACAAGACCATCATCTTCCACTTCAAGAAGCCGCAGTCGCAGCTGCCGTACGCGCTGACGATGCCCGGCTACAGCGTGGTCCCGGACAGCGCCAAGGACACCAAGGACGCCTACGACGTGGCGCCGGTGTGCTCCGGTCCGTACAAGATCGCGTCGTTCAAGTCCGGCAAGTCCATGCAGCTGGTGCGCAACAAGAACTGGGACGCGAAGACCGACCCGGTCCACCACCAGTACCCGGACGGCTTCAACATCACCTTCAACCACCAGGCGTCGGACTCCACCAAGCGCCTGATGGCCGACCAGGGTGAGGCCAAGAACGCGGTGAGCTTCACCAACGCGGTGGACCCCACGCTGACCAAGGACGTGCTGAACAACGCCAGCGCCAGCAAGCGCATGGTGCAGGGCTACCAGCCCTACGTCTGGCAGATGAACTTCAACATGGACCGCCTGAAGGACAAGCGGATCCGTGACGCGATCACCTACGCGCTGCCGGACCAGCAGCTCGTCCGCCTCAACGGCGGCAGCTACGGCGGTGAGATCGCCGGCGGTCTGCTCGCGCCGACCGTCGCGGGCTACAAGAAGGGCTACGACCCCTACGGCAAGCTCTCGCACCCCAACGGTGAGCCGGAGAAGGCCAAGAAGCTCCTCAAGGAGGCCGGCAAGACGGGCATGAAGCTCGTCTACGCCTACTCCAACACCGAGTCCCGCCAGAAGGAAGCCGTCGCCATCGAGGACGCGCTGACCAAGGCCGGCTTCAACGTGCAGAAGAAGGAGGTCGACGCGGCCTCCTGGTACGAGCAGATGGGCAAGGTCGACAACGGCTTCGACATCTACATGACCGGCTGGGGCCAGGACTGGCCGGACGCCTCGACCGTGATCCCGCCGTCGTACGACGGCACCACGATCCAGGACGGCGCCTCGAACTACTCCCACGTCAACGACAAGCACGTGAACTCCGAGATCGCCCGCATCTCCGAGATCACCGACGTCAAGAAGGCGACCGAGGAGTGGCAGAAGCTGCACCAGTACATCGTGGAGAAGGTCAACCCGGCCGCGCCGGCCTTCTACACCAAGGTGCTCCAGCTGTACGGCTCGAACGTCGGTGGCATCCGCTACAACCTGGATGTCAGCTACCTCGACCCGAACACGCTGTACCTGAAGAAGTAGCAGGAGCGGTTGCCCCTTGAGGCAACCGCCCGACGAAGGCACTCCGGAGAGCGCGCACACGGCGGAACGCGCGCCCTCCGGGGTCTTCGTCCGCCACCCCTCACGCCCACTGCCGCCGCCGTCCTGAGAGCAGCGAACTGCCATGCTTCAATTCCTACTTCGCCGGACGTTCGGCGCTGTTGTCATCCTCGTCCTGCTCAGTGCCTTCACCTTCTTCGTGTTCTTCGGCGCCGGTGACCCGGCGGCGATGTCCTGCGGAAAGAACTGCACCGCGGACAACATCGCGCTGATCCACCAGAACCTCGGCCTCGACAAGCCGCTGCCCACCCAGTACTGGGACTGGCTGGTCGGCATCTTCGCCGGCCGGGACTACTCCATCGGCCACTGCAGCGCCCCCTGCTTCGGCTACTCCTTCGCCACCAAGCAGGACGTCTGGTCCACCCTGATCGACCGGCTCCCCACCACCGCCTCGCTGGCCATCGGCGGCGCCGCGGTGTTCCTGACCGTCGGTCTGGGCACCGGCCTGCTCGCCGCCTACAAGCGCGGCTCGCTGATCGACAAGGTGCTCACCTCGATCTCGATGGTGCTGAGCTCGGCGCAGATCTACATCCTCGGCCCGATCGCGCTCGGCCTGTTCGTGTACAGCGGCCTGATGGACTCGCCCAAGTACGTGAACTTCACCTCGGACCCGGCCGGCTGGTTCATGGGCCTGCTGCTCCCCTGGGTCGTGATGGCGACCATCTTCACCGCGCAGTACACCCGTATGTCCCGCTCGACGATGATCGAGCAGCTGCAGGAGGAACACGTCCGGACGGCCAAGGCCAAGGGCATGTCCAGCAGTTACGTCTTCCTGCGCTACGCCTGGCGCGGTTCGCTGATCCCGATCGTGACCATCCTCGGCATGGACCTCAGCTCGCTGTTCGGCGGCGCGATGATCACCGAGTTCACCTTCCAGCTGGCCGGCGTCGGACGGCTCGCGATCGACTCCGTCATCACCCTTGATCTGCCCATGGTCCTGGGCGTGCTGGTCTTCAGCGCCGCCCTGATCCTGGTGTTCAACATCATCGTGGATGCGACGTACGCCTTCATCGACCCGCGCGTGCGCCTGTCCTAGGAGAGCCTGAAGTGACCACACTCACCAAGACCGAAGGCACCACCGTGCCGTCCGGGTCCGACCCCTTCCTGTCCGTCCGTGATCTGCACGTGCGGTTCTCCACCGAGGACGGCATCGTCAAGGCGGTCGACGGTCTCTCCTTCGATCTGGAACGCGGCGAAACGCTCGGCATCGTCGGCGAATCGGGCTCCGGCAAGTCGGTGACCAACCTGGCGATCCTGGGCCTGCACAACCCCAAGGCCACCGAGATCGGCGGCGAGATCATGCTGGACGGCCAGGAGCTGACCGGGGCCAAGGAACGGACCCTGGAGAAGCTCCGCGGCAACAAGATGGCGATGATCTTCCAGGACGCGCTGACCGCGCTGTCGCCGTACTACACGGTCGGCCGGCAGATCGCCGAGCCGTTCATGAAGCACACCGGCGCCAGCAAGCGCGAGGGCCGGCAGCGCGCCATCGAGATGCTGACCAAGGTCGGCATCCCGCAGCCCAACCTGCGGGTGGACGACTACCCGCACCAGTTCTCCGGCGGTATGCGCCAGCGCGCCATGATCGCCATGGCACTGGTCTGCAACCCCCAGCTGCTGATCGCCGACGAGCCGACCACCGCCCTCGACGTCACCGTCCAGGCGCAGATCCTCGACCTGCTCAAGGACCTCCAGCAGGAGTTCGGCTCCGCGATCATCCTGATCACCCACGACCTCGGCGTGGTCGCCAACACGGCGGACAAGCTCCTGGTGATGTACGCGGGCCGGGCGGTCGAGCGGGGCTCCGTCAAGGAGATCCTCACCGAGCCGCGGCACCCGTACACCTGGGGCCTGCTCAGCTCGATGCCGCGGCTCTCCTCGGACGTCAGCGAGGCGCTGCACCCGATCCCGGGCTCGCCGCCGAGCCTGCTGAACCCGCCGTCGGGCTGCCCGTTCAACCCCCGCTGCGGCTTCACCGGCGAGGTCGGCGGCAGCAGCTGCACCGACGAGCGGCCGCCGCTGGCGCCGGGCCGCGCCGCCGCGTGCCACCTGAGCGCCGAGCAGAAGCAGACCTTCTTCATCGAGCAGATCAAGCCCCGGCTGGGCTAGGGAGCGACCACCATGACCGACAACGTCACCCTCCCCGCGCCCCGTGACGCCGTGCCCGCGAAGGGCGAGCCGCTGCTCACCGCCGAGGGCCTGACCAAGCACTTCCCGATCTACGGCGGCTTCCCGTTCAAGCGGAAGGTCGGCGCGGTGCAGGCCGTCGACGGCGTCGACCTGACCGTGCACGCCGGGGAGAGCTTCGGCCTGGTCGGCGAGTCCGGCTGCGGCAAGTCCACCACCGGGCGGCTGCTCACCCGGCTGATGGAGCCGACCTCCGGCAGGATCACCTACCAGGGCCAGGACATCACCCACGCGGGCCGCAAGGAACTGGAGCCGATCCGCTCCGAGATCCAGATGATCTTCCAGGACCCGTACGCCTCGCTCAACCCGCGGCAGACGGTCGGCACGATCATCGGCGGCCCGATGGAGATCAACGGGATCAACCCGCCCGGTGGCCGGGAGAAGCGGATCCGCGAACTCCTGGAGACCGTGGGCCTGAACCCGGAGCACTACAACCGCTTCCCGCACGAGTTCTCCGGCGGCCAGCGGCAGCGCATCGGCGTCGCCCGGGCGCTCGCCCTGGAGCCGAAGCTGATCGTCGCCGACGAGCCGGTCTCCGCGCTCGACGTGTCGATCCAGGCGCAGGTCGTCAACCTGCTCCAGGACCTCCAGCGGGAGCTGGGCATCGCGTTCCTGTTCATCGCCCACGACCTGGCGATCGTGCGGCACTTCAGCGAGCGGGTCGCGGTCATGTACCTCGGCAAGGTCGTCGAGGTGGGCAGCCGCGACGAGATCTACAACCGGCCCCGCCACCCGTACACCCACGCGCTGCTCTCGGCCGTGCCCGAGGCCAAGTTCGTGGAGAGCGAGGAGGAGGAGCGCGAGCGCATCCGCCTCGCCGGTGACGTGCCCTCGCCGGTCAACCCGCCCTCGGGCTGCCGCTTCCGCACCCGCTGCTGGAAGGCGCAGGAGAAGTGCGCGACGGAGGAGCCGCCGCTGATCCAGCTCGACGGCAACGCCGGCGGTCACCTGACGGCCTGCCACTTCCCCGAGGAGCCGACCACCGCGGCCCGCGACGAGGACATCGTCCTGGACCCGGCGCTGGCGGCCATCGAGGAGGCCGCGGCGGAGTCGGAGAGCTCCGAGTAACGCGGACGCGACGGCCCTGCGCCGCCGTGGCGGGAATGATCCCCGCCACGGCGGCGCTGTCGTTTCCACAGGAGGTGGGGGCCGATGCGGATCGGGGAGCTTTCGCAGCGTACGGGCACGCCCCGGCGGCTGTTGCGCTATTACGAGGAGCAGGGGCTGATCGTCTCGGACCGCTGCGCCAACGGCTATCGGGCCTACGACGAGCCGACCGTCGACCGGGTGCTGCAGATCCGGGGCCTGCTGGACGCCGGGCTGCCGACCCGGATCATCCGGCAGATCCTGCCCTGTCTGAACGGTCCCCGGGCGATCCACTTCCCGGACGCGACCCCGGAGATGCTCGCCACGCTGGAGCACGAGCGGGACCGGATGACCGAACGCATCGAGACCCTGTGCCGCAACCGTGACGCCATCGGCGCGTATCTGGCCGTCGTGCGCGGCGGCGTCCGGGCCTGAGGCGCCGGCTACTCGCTCGGCACGACGTGCCGCTCCTCGGCGAAGTGGCAGGCCGAGGCGTGGTGTGCCGGTCCGGTCGACTCCCGGAACTCCGGCGGGACGTCGAGCGGCGGGACGACCTCGGCGCAGAGCGGGCGGGCCTTCCAGCAGCGGGTGCGGAAGGGGCAGCCGGACGGCGGGTCGGCGGGTGAGGGGACGTCGCCGCTGAGCAGGATGCGGTCGCGGTGCGCGCGGGCCTCCGGGTCGGGGACCGGGACGGCGGAGAGCAGGGCCTGGGTGTAGGGGTGGGTGGGGTGGTCGTAGATCTGCTCGTCGGTGCCGGTCTCGGCGATCCGGCCCAGGTACATCACGGCGATCCGGTCGGAGATGTGCCGGACGACGGACAGGTCGTGCGCGATGAAGACGTAGGAGAGGTCGAACTCGTCCTGCAACTGCTCCAGGAGGTTGACCACTTGGGCCTGGACGGAGACGTCCAGCGCGGAGACCGGTTCGTCGGCGACGATGATCTCCGGGCGCAGTGCCAGGCCGCGGGCGATGCCGATGCGCTGGCGCTGGCCGCCGGAGAACTGGTGCGGGTAGCGGTTGATGAACTCCGGGTTGAGCCCGACGACTTCGAGGAGTTCCTGGACCCGCCGGCGGCGGTCCGTCCTGGGGGCGACCTCCGGGTGGATCTCGTACGGTTCGCCGATGATGTCGCCCACCGTCATCCGGGGGTTGAGGGAGGTGTAGGGGTCCTGGAAGACCATCTGGATGTTGCGGCGCACGGAGGTGAGGGCGCGGCCCGAGAGGGCGGTGATGTCCTCGCCGCGGTAGTGGATCCGGCCGGACGTCGGGCGCTCCAGGCCGACCAGCAGCCGGGCGAGGGTGGATTTCCCGCACCCCGATTCACCGACCACGCCGAGCGTTTCGCCCTTTCGGAGGTCGAAGGAGACCCCGTCGACGGCCTTGACCGCGCCGATCTGCTTCCGGAAGAGCACGCCCTGGGTGAGCGGGAAGTGCTTGACCAGGTCGCGCACTTCGAGGAGGGGTTCACCGGGCGCCATCGAGGGTCTCCTTCCAGAAGTGGCAGGCGCTTGCCCGGCCGGGGCCGGCCTCGTACAGCGGCGGCGGGTCGGTGCGGCAGATGTCCTGGGCCAGCGGGCAGCGCGGGTGGAAGGGGCAGCCCGGCGGGATGGCGGTCAGGCTGGGCGGCAGGCCCTTGATGGCGTGCAGCCGGCGGCCCTTGTGGTCCAGCCGCGGGATGGACTCCAGCAGTCCGCGGGTGTACGGGTGGGCGGGCGCACGGTAGAGGGCGTGGACGGGCGCGGTCTCGACGATCCGGCCCGCGTACATCACCGCGATGGTGTCGGCGACGTCCGCGACCACCCCGAGGTCGTGGGTGATCAGGATCAGTCCCATGGTGAGCTCGCGCTGCAGCTCGGCGAGCAGGTCCATCACCTGGGCCTGGACGGTGACGTCCAGCGCGGTGGTCGGCTCGTCCGCGATGATCAGGTCCGGGCCGAGGGCCAGCGCCATGGCGATCATGATGCGCTGGCGCATCCCGCCGGAGAACTGGTGCGGGTAGTCGTCCACCCGCGCCCGGGCGGCGGGGATGCCGACCCGCTCCATCAGCTCCACGGCCCGGCCGCGGGCCTCCTTGCGGGACGTCCCCTCGTGGACCCGGAACATCTCCGCGAGCTGGGCCCCGACGCTGAGGACCGGGTTCAGCGCGGACAGCGCGTCCTGGAAGATCATCGCCATCTTGGCGCCGCGGATCCGGCGCCGCTCCTCCCTGCGCAGGGTCAGCAGGTCCCGGCCGTGGAAGAGCACCTGGCCGCCGGTCACCCGGCCGGGCGGGGAGTCGAGGATGCCCATCACGGCCTGGGCGGTGACGGACTTGCCGGAGCCGGATTCGCCGAGCACCGCCAGGGTCTCCCCCGGCGCCACGCGGTAGCTGACGCCGTTGACGGCGTGCGCCACCCCGTCCCGGGTCCGGAACTCCACCGTCAGGTCCCGTACGTCCAGCAGGGCCGTCCCGCCGCCCTCCCCGCCGTGCCCGTCGTTCGTCATCTGCCGTCTCCTCAGCGCAACTTGGGGTCGAGGGCGTCGCGGACCGCGTCGCCGAGCATGATGAAGGCCAGGACGGTGATGCTCAGCGCGCCCGCGGGCCACAGCAGCATGTGCGGGGCGCTGCGGATGTAGGCGGAGGCCGTGGAGATGTCGATGCCCCAGGACACGGTCGGCGGCTTCAGGCCCGCGCCCAGGTAGGAGAGCGTGGCCTCCAGCGCGATGTACGTCCCGAGCGCGATGGTGGCGACGACGATGACGGGCGCCACCGCGTTGGGCGCGATGTGCCGCAGCAGCAGCCGCCCGTTGCCGGCGCCCAGCGCCCGCGCGGCCTGTACGTAGTCGTTCTGCTTCGCGGTGACGACCGAGCCGCGGGCGATCCGGGAGACCTGCGGCCAGCCGAGCAGCACGATGAAGCCGACCACCGGCCAGACGGTGGTGCTGGTGACGACGGAGAGGAAGACCAGGCCGCCGAGGATCACCGGGATGCCGAAGAAGATGTCGGCGAGCCGGGAGAGCAGGGTGTCGCCCCAGCCGCCGAAGAACCCGGCCAGCCCGCCGAGCAGGCTGCCCAGCAGCGCCGCGCCGGCGGTGGCGCAGACGCCGACGGTGATGGAGGCCCGGGCACCGTAGACGACCCGGGTGTAGACGTCCCGGCCCTGGGTGTCGAAGCCGAAGGGGTGGCCGGGCTGGGAGCCCTGCTGGGCCTTGGCGAGGTCGGCGCGGTAGGGGTTGCCGGTGGCGATCAGCTGCGGCCAGATCGCGATGACCACCAGGAAGACGATGACCAGCGCGGAGAGCACGAAGACCGGGTTGCGGCGCAGATCGTGCCAGGCGTCGCTCCACAGGCTGCGGGGTTTGCCGACGGGGGCGCCGGGCGGGCCGGCGGACGGCGGTGCGGCGGACGGGCGGCGCTCCAGCGACTCCGCCTCGCCGATGGCCAGCGCGGCGGTACCGCCGTCGCCGTGGCCGATGGCTTCCTTGGGGACGTAGGGATCAGGCATAGCGGATCCTCGGGTCGAGGACGGCGTACAGCAGGTCGACGAGGAGGTTGGCGAGCAGGAAGACCAGCACCAGGATCGTCACGAAGCCCACCACGGTCGGTGAGTTCTGCCGCAGGATCCCCTGGTAGAGCTGGAATCCCACGCCGTGGATGTTGAAGATCCGCTCGGTGACGATCGCGCCGCCCATCAGGGCGCCGATGTCGGTGCCGATGAAGGTGACGACCGGGATCAGCGAATTGCGCAGCAGGTGCCGGGTGATGACGCGGTGTCGGGGCAGGCCCTTGGCGAGCGCGGTGCGGACGTAGTCGGCGCGGGCGTTCTCGGCGATGGAGGTGCGGGTCAGCCGGGTCACGTAGGCGAGCGAGACCAGCGCCAGCACCAGTCCGGGCAGCAGCAGTTCGTTCAGCGGCGCCTCCGGGGCGACGGAGGGCGCCGCCCAGGCCCACCGGACACCGAACACGAACTGCAGCAGATAGCCGCTGACGAACGTCGGGACGGAGACCACGATCAGCGACAGCAGCAGCACGCTGGTGTCGATGCCCCGGCCGCGCCGCAGCCCGCTGAACACCCCCAGCGTGATGCCCACCAGCATTTCCAGCACGATGGCGACCAGGGTCAGCCGGAGCGTCACGGGGAAGGCGGAGGCCATGAGTTCGGTGACCGACTGCCCGTTGAACGCGGTGCCGAAATTCCCCTGGAAGATCTGGCCCATGTAGTGCAGGTACTGCTTTCCCAGTGGCTGGTCGAGATAGAGGTCGCGGCGGATCTGCGCGGCGGTGGCGGGGTCCGGTGCCCGGTCGCCGAACATGGCCGCGACCGGGTCACCCAGGGCATAGACCATGAAGAAGATGAGGAAGGTGCTGCCGATGAACACCGGGATCATCTGCAACAGCCGCCGGACCACATAACGTCCCACGCGCGCCCCGCCTCTCTTTTCCGCTCAGTTGACCGTGATCGCGTTGTAGACCGGCACGCTGAACGGATTCAGCGCGACATGGCTGATCCGCTCCGAATAGCCGCCGCTGCCGTTCTGGTACCACAGCGGAATCGCCGGCATCTGCTGCGCGAGGATCTTCTCCGCGTCCTGGAACGTCGCCACGGCCTTTCCCCGGTCCGTCGCCGCATTCGCCTCGTCGACCAGTTTGTCGAACCGCCGGTCGCTGAACTTTCCGTCGTTGGCGGATCCGTTGGTGTAATACAGCGGCTGCAGGAAGTTCTGGATCAGCGGGTAGTCCATCTGCCAGCCGGCCCGGAACGGCCCGGTCATCCCCTTCGCCGAAATCTTGTTCCGGAAGTCGGCGAAGGTACCGACCGGATCGCCCACACAGGCCCGGTCGTTGCCCAGCGTCCGGTTGATGCTGTTGCAGATCGCGTCGATCCAGTCCTTGTGCGAGCCGGTGTCCGCGTTGTACGAGAGGGTCATCCGGCCGCCCGGCAGTCCCCCGCCCTCCTTGATCAGCCGCCGTGCCTCGGCCGGGTCGAACTCGCAGGCCGCACCGCACAGCCCGGCCCGGTAGCCGCCGTCCGCACCCAGTACGGGCGAGGTCCAGTCGGTCGCCGGGGTGCGGGTGTTCTCGAAGATCTCCTTCGTGATCTGCTTCCGGTCGATGGCCATCGACAGCCCCCGCCGGACCTTGTCCGACCCCGGCCGCGACCACTCCTTCCGGTACATCGGAAAGGTGAGCGTCTGAATGATCCCGGCCGGCTGGTTGATGTATCGCCCGCCCAGATCCGACGTCACGTGCCGCAATTGCGAGGCCGGCACGTCGTCCACCAGATCGAGGTTCCCCGCCTGCAGATCCGTGTACGCGGTGTTGTTGTCCGTGTAGACCCGGAGATCGATCCCGCCGTTGCGCGCCGGATCACTGCCCGGGTACTTCCCCCATTTCCGCATCCGCATAACGGACCCCTTCTCGTAGGAGTCCACCAGATACGGCCCGTTCCCCACCGGTTTCCGCAGCCAGCCGTCATGGTCGGTGAAGAACGCCCGGGGCAGCGGCATGAACGCGGAATAGCCGAGGGTGTCCGGCCAGCTGGAGAATTTCTGGTTCAGCCGGACGGTGAAGGTCTTGTCGTCCTTGACCACCAGCCCCGACAGCGTCCGGGCGGTGGGCTTCCCGTTCTCCGGATGCACCCGGTCGAAGCCGTCGATGTACTGGAAGAACGGCGCGTTCTTCTGCTTGTTGCCGATGAAGGCGCCGTAATTCCAGGCGTCGACAAAGGACTTGGCGGTGACCTTCTCCCCGTTGCTGAAGGTCCAGCCCGGTTTCAGGGTGACCGTGAAGTTCTGCGAATCCGGCGTCTCGATCCGCTCCGCGAGCACGTTCTCCGCCGCGCCGGTCTTCGGGTTGTACCGCTTGAGCCCCCGGAACAGCATTTCCAGGACTTTCCCGCCCTGGACCTCGTTGGTGTTCGCCGGCTCCAGCGGGTTCTGCGGATCCCCCCACGAAGCAGTGACCACACCGGACCGGCCGGTGCTTCCGCCCCCGCAGGCGGTGGCCGTCAGCGCGACGGCCGCGGCGAGGGCGCAGGCCCCCCACTGCACGCGCCCGCGTCCGCGCATGACGCCTCCTCAGATCCGCGATCAGGCCTAGCCCACATAAGATCGCAAACCGGGATGTAGCGCACTTCGACGGCGACTGCCACTGCTCCATTTGCCGCCGCGCGGGAGTGCGGCGACGGACCGCCGGGGGTGCGAAAAGGCCGGTGGGGGTGCACGTAAGTGATCCCGTGCACCCCCACCGGCCTCAATTCAGGGGGGGGAGGACCTCAGCGCTTCGCGCGCGACGCCGTGCGCCCGCGCTCCTTCTGGTCCAGGACGACCTTGCGGATGCGCACGGCCTCCGGGGTCACCTCGACGCACTCGTCGTCGCGGCAGAACTCCAGGGACTGCTCCAGCGACAGCTTCCGCGGCGGCACGATCGCCTCGAAGGAGTCGGCCGAGGAGGAGCGCATGTTGGTGAGCTTCTTCTCCTTGGTGATGTTGACGTCCATGTCGTCGGCGCGGGAGTTCTCACCGACGATCATGCCCTCGTACACCTCGGTGCCCGGGTCGGTGAAGAGGACGCCGCGCTCCTGGAGGTTCGTCATCGCGAAGGCGGTGACGGAACCGGAGCGGTCGGCGACCAGGGAGCCGTTGTTGCGGGTCTGCAGCGCGCCGAACCACGGCTCGTGGCCCTCGTGGATGGAGTGCGCGATGCCGGTGCCGCGGGTGTTGGTCAGGAACTCCGTACGGAAGCCGATCAGACCGCGGGAGGGGACGACGAACTCCATGCGGACCCAGCCGGAGCCGTGGTTGGACATGTTGTCCATCCGGCCCTTGCGGACGCCCATGAGCTGGGTGACGGCGCCCATGTGCTCCTCGGGCACGTCGATGGTCATGCGCTCGACGGGCTCGTAGGTCTTGCCGTCGACCTCCTTGGTGACGACCTGCGGCTTGCCGATCGTCATCTCGAAGCCCTCGCGGCGCATCTGCTCGACGAGGATGGCCAGCGCCAGCTCACCGCGGCCCTGCACCTCCCAGGCGTCGGGGCGCTCGGTGTCCAGGACGCGGAGCGAGACGTTACCGATCAGCTCGCGGTCGAGGCGGTCCTTGACCTGGCGGGCGGTGACCTTGCGGTCCTTGACCGCGGCCTTGGCGTCCGCGCCCTTGCCGGTGCCACCGCGGCCGACCAGCGGCGAGGTGTTCGTGCCGATGGTCATCGAGATCGCGGGCTCGTCGACCGTGATCAGCGGCAGCGCGATCGGGTTCTCCGGGTCGGCCAGCGTCTCGCCGATCATGATGTCGGGGATACCGGCGACCGCGCAGATGTCGCCCGGGCCGGCCTTCTCGGCGGGCTTGCGGGTGAGCGCCTCGGTCATCATCAGCTCGGTGATGCGGACGTTGGAGATCGTGCCGTCGCGCTTGATCCAGGCGACGTTCTGGCCCTTGCGCAGCTCGCCCTGCTCGACGCGGAGCAGCGCGATGCGGCCGAGGAAGTTGTCCGCGTCGAGGTTGGTGACGTGCGCCTGCAGCGGGGCGGCGTCGTCGTACTCGGGCGCCGGGACGTGCTCCAGCAGCGTGGAGAAGAACGGCTCCAGGTTGGTGCTGTCGGCCGGGACCGTGCCGTCCTCCGGCTTGGTCAGCGAGGCGACGCCGTCCCGGGCGCAGGCGTAGACGATCGGGAACTCGATCTGGTCCTCGTCCGCGTCGAGGTCGAGGAAGAGGTCGTAGGTCTCGTTGACGACCTCGTCGATGCGGGAGTCCGGGCGGTCGGTCTTGTTGATGCACAGGATGACCGGCATCCGGGCCGCGAGCGCCTTGCGGAGCACGAAGCGGGTCTGCGGCAGCGGGCCCTCGGAGGCGTCGACCAGCAGGACGACCGCGTCGACCATCGACAGGCCGCGCTCGACCTCACCGCCGAAGTCGGCGTGGCCGGGGGTGTCGATGATGTTGATCGTGATGGGCTCCCCGCCGTCCTTGGGGTGATACTTCACCGCCGTGTTCTTGGCGAGGATCGTGATGCCCTTCTCACGCTCCAGGTCGTTGGAGTCCATCATCCGGTCGTCGAGCTTCTCGGCGGCGTGCTCGGCGAACGCGCCGGCCTGCTTCAGCATGGCGTCGACGAGGGTCGTCTTGCCGTGGTCGACGTGGGCGACGATGGCGACGTTACGAATGTCGTGGCGCGTGGGCACTAGCGGTGCTTCTCCCGGAATCGTGGATGGCAGCGCGTACGGACCGGTACGCGCGCCCGCCGGGCATGAAGACGCCACGGCCTCACCCCATGGTACGGGGCCGGGGCGACAAAGGCCGCCCCAGCCCGTACACAGCACCGCTGACCTGCGCTTTCCTTTCGAAAAAAGGGTTTGCGCGGGGTCCTATTTCCGGTAGCCGATGTCCTGGAAGCGGGGGGTGGCGAAGCCGAAGGCGCCGACGTTGGCGAGCGACTTCTTCGTGGCCACCAGCTCGGGCCGCTGGTAGAGCGGGATCGAGCCGGCGGCCGCCCAGATCCGGGCGTCGGCCTGCTCCACGAGCGTGCGCGCGGCGTCCTCGTCCAGTTCGGAGGCGGCCTGGTCGAAGAGCTGGTCGATGTGGTCGGTGCCGACCCGGGTGTAGTTCTGCTCGACGGTCAGCGAGCCGTCCGGCGCGGGCTGCGGCTTGGCGTAGATCGGCCGGGCGTCGGTGGCCGGGTAGGCGGTGCCGGGCCAGGAGTACAGCGCCAGGTCGTAGTCGCCGGAGGCCACGTGGTCCTGGAAGTAGCTGGCGTCGGAGACCCGCTGGAGGGAGGTCTGCACGCCGATCTTGGCGAGCATCGCGGCGATCCGGGTGCCCACGGTGCGCAGCTGCTCGGAGGCCGCGCCGTCGGGGAGCACGAAGCGCAGGGTGAGCGGTTTGCCGTCCTTCTTGACGGCGAAGCCGCCGACTCGCCGGCCGGCCTTGTCGCCGGCCGGGGAGACGGCGGTGAGCGGGGCGTCGTAGGAGCGCGGGACGGCGGCGTGCCGGGAGCCCGGGTGGCCGCCGGATCCGGGCAGGTCGGGGGCCTGTCCGGTCTCGATCACCTCGGCCGCGCTCAGGGCCTGGGCGGCGTGCTTCTTGTACCGCTTGTACTTGGCGTAGGCGTCGGACCCGGTGTCGCCGTCGGCGTCCTTCTTCTCGGCGGCGGCCGCGTCCTTGTAGAAGGCGGCGCTCTGCCGCAGCAGGGCGGCCTGCTGGACCTCGGAGCCGACCGCGCCGGTGAAGGACAGCGGGGCCTCGGCCGCGGCGGGCCGGGCGCCCTCCCCGTGGTCGCCCTTGGCGGGCCGGACGGCCTGGGCGGGGACCGGGCGGCCGGGGTTGCGGCCGTCGGCGGCACCGTCGGCGTCCGGGTCGTAGCCGCCCTCGTCGCCGTCGTCGTACCCGTTGTCCGCGCGGTCGCCGGAGCGCTCGTCCTCGTCCTCGTCGCCGTAGTCGCGGGCGCCGAGCCAGCCGCCGGGTGCGGGGGCGCCGGCCTTCTCGCCGGCCTGCTGGTGGCCGGCGCCGTCGGGCTTCCAGCCGGCATCGGCGAGCAGCGCCTTGGCGGCGCCGGCGTCCTGGTCGCCGAGCGCGTCGCTGTGGTCCTCGTAGCCGGGCTGCCCGGCCATCAGCAGATGGCTGCCGAGCGGCTTGGACGGCAGGTCGAGGGGCTTCAGCACGGTGTCGGCGAGGGCCTGCCGGTCGATGGCGCGGGCCACCGCGCGGCGCACCCGGTCGTCGGCCAGCGGGCCGCTGCTGCCGTTGAGGGCGAGCTGGGTGTAGGCGGGTTCCAAAGCCTTGTGGATGACGTACCCGCGCAGCGCCCTGCTCCCGGCGGCGGCCTTGGTGCCGGAGCCGGCCCGGCCGGACTGCGGGCCGGCGTTGCCGCCGTCCGACTTCCCGGCCGCCTCGACCCGCTCGGCGGCCGTCTGGTCGACCGCGGCGACGTCGATGGAGCCCGCGGCCAGCGCCGCGGCCCGCTTCTCCGCGGGCAGCGCCTGCAGCACGATCTTCTGCAGCTTGGCGCGGGCGCCCCACCACGAGGGGTTGCGGACCAGGACGACCCGCCCCTCATCGGCGTCCCGCTTCCGCACCAGGAACGGGCCGGCGCCGACCTTGAGCTGCTCGCGCACCCCGTCGTTGAAGGCGTTCGGGCTGCCCATCACGCTCCGGGGGTAGAGCGGGGTGAACAGTGAGCGCCAGTCGGCGTAGGGGCGGGCGAAGGTGACCTTGACCTCGTGGGCGCCGGCGCCCTGTTCGACCTTGCCGATCCGGTCGTAGCCGGCGTTGCGGGCGGTCCAGAACGCGTTGTCCTTGCCGCGCAGCGCGGTCCACTGGGCGATGAAGTCCGCGGCGGTGATCGGCTTGCCGTCGCTCCACCGCGCCTTGGGGTTGATCTTGTACGTGACGACCTGCTTGGGGTCGCGGGCGCTGACGTCGGCGGCGTCGAGGTAGTCGGCGTTGCGCTGCGGGGTGCCCTCGGCGTCGACGGTGAACATGCTGGGCAGCACCGCGCCGGTGATCCGGGCGGTGGTGGCGTCGGCGTCGGCCTGGAAGGCGTTGAAGGTGCCGGGCATCGCGTCGACGGCCCAGCGCAGGGTGCCGCCGTCCTTGAGCTCGCCGCGCGGCGCCGGGGCGATGTCCTGGGACGCCTCGGCGGACGCCTCCCGGTCGTCGGTGCTGCATCCGGCCAGGGCCGGCAGGGGGAGCAGCACCCCCGCCGCGACGAGCGCGGCACAGCGGCGTCTGCGGCCCGCCGAGCGGCGGCCTGAGGGGTGGTCGTGGTCGGTCATGACGGTTACCTCCGGGCTCGCCCGCGCCGCGCCGAGCACCGCCTGGTGCCGGACCGGCGCACCACGTTCGGCCGACTTTGCGGCTCATCACATCTATGGCATCCCTACTGAAGGCGACCGGAGACGGACCGGCATCCCGACACGGCGACTGCCACGCCAAGGCCACCCGCCCGGCCCAACATCAGGCCCGTACGGCGGAGTGGAGACCGGCGCACGAGGGGGGCGCGCGGGGTGCCGCATGCGCCGTTTCCCGCAATGGCGTTCGACCCCCGCCGCGGCGCATGAATGCCGAAACGCACCGGTTCGAGTCGTAATCGCGCCGGACCCCTTCCCAACCCCTACTGTGACGCGCGACACTCTCGGGCGCATGAGATCGCCCAGCACACCTTCAAAAGTGAGGGCACGTTATGTCCCTTCAGGACGAATTGACGGCGGTTGAACGCAGCCTGGACGACCTGGTCCGGTCGGTGGGCAGGCTCGAGGTGCGGCTCGGCGGCGGCCTGGACGTCCGCCGGGTCCGGAGCGACACCGACCACCTGCGGCAGAGCCTCGCCCTGCTCAAGCAGAGCGCGGCCTGCGGACCGGCCGCCCGCGGGCAGGCCGTCCAGGCCGAGATGGTCACGATCTCCGACGCGCCCTACAACTCCGCGCTGTGGGCCGGTGCCGACGACGAGGGCCTCGGGTCGAGACACGGGCACGCCCCCTGACGGACCGGACCGCAGGAGGAGACCTCCCCCTGGGCACACCCCCGTCCGCCCCTCATCCCGCCCCGCCGCGCCGTGCCGCGACGGAGCGCCCTTCACGGAGACCGACGTTGGCCACTGGCACCGAACCCACCTCGCAAACGGGCACGACCGGCGTGCACACCCCGTCGCGCGCCGCCATCCCGGCCCGCCACCTGCGGACCGACCGCTGGTGGCTGGCACCGGCCACCACCGCCGCCGGGCTGTTCGCGTTCATCGTCTACTCGACCTGGCGGGCGTTCGCGAACGCCGACTACTACAGCGCGCCCTACGTCTCGCCGTTCTACTCGCCGTGCCTGGCCCAGAACTGCCACACCATGCACGGCGGGCCCAACTGGGAGATCGTCGGGAGCTGGTGGGGCCTGTCCCCGGCCCTGCTGATCCTGATCTTCCCGCTGGGCTTCCGGCTCACCTGCTACTACTACCGCAAGGCCTACTACCGCGGCTTCTGGGCCTCGCCGCCGGCCTGCGCGGTCGCCGAGCCGCACAAGAAGTACACCGGCGAGACCCGCTTCCCGCTGATCCTGCAGAACATCCACCGCTACTTCTTCTACTTCGCGGTGCTGGTGGCCGGCGTGCTGACCTACGACACCGCGCTCACCTTCCGCGACGAGCACTACGCCTGGGGCCACATGGGCCTGGGCACCCTGGTGTTCCTCGCCAACATCGTGCTGATCTGGGCGTACACCCTCTCCTGCCACTCCTGCCGGCACATCGTCGGCGGGCGGCTGCGGCACTTCTCGAAGCACCCGGTGCGCTACCGGCTCTGGGGCTGGATCGGCAAGCTCAACGAGCGGCACATGCTGCTCGCCTGGTCGTCGCTGATCAGCGTGGCGCTGGCGGACTTCTACGTCTTCCTGCTGGCCAGCGGGGCGTTCGCGGACCCGCGCTTCTTCTGACGCGGCGTCCCGGGGGCCCGCGGCTCTCCCCTCCCCCTCAACAACTCCTGTTCCTACGACAGTTCTCCAAGGAAGGTTGTGCCCCCCGATGGCGCATGTGGACCGGCAGACATGGGACGTGGTCGTGGTGGGCGCGGGCGGCGCCGGGCTGCGCGCCGCCATCGAGGCCCGCGAGGCAGGCATGCGGACGGCCGTGATCTGCAAGTCCCTGTTCGGCAAGGCCCATACGGTGATGGCCGAGGGCGGTATCGCGGCCAGCATGGGCAACGCCAACGAGCACGACAACTGGCAGGTCCACTTCCGCGACACCATGCGCGGCGGGAAGTTCCTCAACCACTGGCGGATGGCCGAGCTGCACGCCCGGGAGGCACCGGACCGGGTCTGGGAACTGGAGACCTGGGGCGCGCTGTTCGACCGTACGCCCGACGGCCGGATCTCCCAGCGCAACTTCGGCGGCCATGAGTACCCGCGGCTGGCGCACGTCGGCGACCGTACCGGCCTGGAGCTGATCCGCACCCTCCAGCAGAAGATCGTCTCCCTCCAGCAGGAGGACGAGAAGGAGTTCGGCGCGTACGACGCCCGGCTGAAGGTCTTCCAGGAGTGCACGGTCACCCGCGTCCTCACGGATGCGAAGAGCGGCTCGGCCGCGGGCTCCGGCAAGGTGTCCGGCACCTTCTGCTACGAGCGGGAGTCCGGCCGGTTCTTCGTGCTGGAGGCGCCCGCGGTGGTGCTGGCCACCGGCGGCATCGGCAAGTCCTTCAAGGTGACGTCGAACTCCTGGGAGTACACCGGCGACGGGCACGCGCTGGCGCTGCTGGCCGGGGCGCCGCTGATCAACATGGAGTTCGTGCAGTTCCACCCGACCGGCATGGTCTGGCCGCCGTCGGTCAAGGGCATCCTGGTCACCGAGTCGGTGCGCGGCGACGGCGGGGTGCTGCGCAACAGCGACGGCAAGCGCTTCATGTTCGACTACATCCCGGACGTCTTCAAGGAGAAGTACGCCGAGACCGAGGACGAGGGCGACCGCTGGTACGAGGACCCGGACCACAACCGCCGCCCGCCCGAGCTGCTGCCCCGCGACGAGGTCGCCCGGGCCATCAACGCCGAGGTGAAGGCGGGCCGCGGCTCCCCGCACGGCGGCGTCTTCCTGGACGTCTCGACCCGGATGCCGGCCGAGGTGATCAAGCGCCGGCTGCCCTCGATGCACCACCAGTTCAAGGAGCTGGCGGACGTCGACATCACGGCGGAGCCGATGGAGGTCGGGCCGACCTGCCACTACGTGATGGGCGGGGTGGACGTGGACCCGGACACCGCGGCGGCGACCGGCGTACCGGGCCTGTTCGCCGCCGGTGAGGTGGCCGGCGGCATGCACGGCTCCAACCGCCTGGGCGGCAATTCCCTCTCCGACCTGCTGGTCTTCGGCCGCCGGGCGGGACTGCACGCGGCCGAGTACGTGAGCGGGCTGACCGCGCGGCCGGCCGCCGATCCGCTGCAGATCGACGCCGCGGAGGCGGAGGCGCTCCGTCCGTTCAGTGCCGAGGGCGCGGAGCCGGAGGACGCCGCCGACCGCGGCCCGGCGGAGAACCCGTACACCCTGCACCAGGAGCTGCAGCAGGCGATGAACGACCTGGTCGGCATCATCCGCAAGGAGAGCGAGATGTTCGAGGCGCTCAAGCGGCTGGCCGATCTGCGGGTGCGGGCCCGGCGGGCCGGCGTCGAGGGCCACCGGCAGTACAACCCGGGCTGGCACCTGGCCATCGACCTGCGGAACATGCTGCTGGTCAGCGAGTGCGTGGCGCGGGCGGCGCTGGAGCGCGAGGAGAGCCGCGGCGGGCACACCCGCGACGACCACCCGGCGATGGACCGGAGCTGGCGCAACATCAACCTCGTCTGCGAACTGGCCGATCCGCAGGGCGACGCCCGGGCCGCGGACCCGTCGCTGGGTCAGATCCGGCTGGCCCGGCGGGAGACCCCGCCGATCCGCCGAGACCTGCTGGAGCTGTTCGAGAAGGACGAGCTGGCGAAGTACCTGACCGACGAGGAGCTGACCCGGTGACCGAGCAGCAGACAGCGCAGCACGTGGCGGAGCAGCCGGCGGCGTCCGGTGCCTACCAGGCGCACTTCCGGGTGTGGCGGGGTGACACGGAGGGCGGGAGCCTTTCCGACTTCACGGTCGAGGTGCACGAGGGCGAGGTGGTGCTCGACATCATCCACCGGCTGCAGGCCACCCAGGCCCCGGACCTCGCGGTCCGCTGGAACTGCAAGGCGGGCAAGTGCGGTTCGTGCAGCGCGGAGATCAACGGCCGGCCGCGGCTGATGTGCATGACCCGGATGTCGGTGTTCGACCGTACGGAGACCATCACGGTGACGCCGATGCGCGCGTTCCCGGTGGTCCGGGACCTGGTCACCGATGTGTCCTTCAACTACGCCAAGGCCCGGGAGATCCCGGCGTTCGTGCCGCCGCCGGAGCTGGGGCCGGGCGAGTACCGCATGCGGCAGGAGGACGTCGGGCGCTCGCAGGAGTTCCGCAAGTGCATCGAGTGCTTCCTGTGCCAGGACACCTGCCATGTGGTCCGTGATCACGAGGAGAACAAGGCGGCGTTCGCCGGGCCGCGGTTCCTGATGCGGATCGCCGAGCTGGACATGCATCCGCTGGACGCGGCACCGGAGTCCGGGGTGGACCGCAAGCGCACCGCGCAGGACGAGCACGGGCTGGGCTACTGCAACATCACCAAGTGCTGCACCGAGGTCTGCCCCGAGCACATCAAGATCACCGACAATGCGCTGATCCCGCTCAAGGAACGCGCCGCGGACCGGAAGTACGACCCGCTGGTGTGGCTCGGGAACAAGATCCGGCGCCGCACCGAATGATCGCCGGGCGGCCGGACGCGCCTGCCCCGCAACCCGATATGTCCGTCCAACTGCCGCTACGTCGACACTTTCTGACAGTACGTCAAATGGCTTGATCTCGCCTGCCGGCATGCACTTGTCAACGCGGTATAAAAACGGAATGAATTTTCCGAAACTGAGCCGGCGCCGGGTCCTCGCCGGTATCGGCAGCGTGCCGCTGGCGGCCGCGGCAGGGGTACCGGCGCGCGGCCGGGAGCGTCCCGGAGGGCCGGGTCAGGCGCCGGACGGCAGGCGGACCACCCTGCTGCGCGGCGCCGACCTGGTGCTGACCATGGACCCGGAACTCGGCGACGGCCCGCTGGGCACGCTGGAGGGCGGCGTCGACGTGCTGCTCCAGGACGGCGCGGTCGCCGCGGTCGGCCGGAAGCTCGACGCGCCCGCCGGCGCCCGGGTCATGGACGCCGGCGGGAAGCTCGTCCTGCCCGGCTTCGTCGATCTGCACAACCACCTGTGGCAGTCGAGCATCCGCGGCGGCTGCTCGACCCAGGACCTGTACGGCTGGCTGGCCGGCTGCAACCGCGGTTCGTCTACGCCGCCACCCAGAACGCCGCCGACCTCGACCTCGTCCCCCGGGTCAAGAAGGACTTCCTGGACCCGCTGCCGCTGGCCTCCGCGCAGGTCTCGGTGCACGCCGGGATGTCCGCCCGCAAGGAGCTGCGGCAGTTCCACAAGCTCGCCCGGGACCTCGGGGTGATGCTCAACTCCCACGTCCTGGAACACCGCGACGACCGCAAGGACGACCCGATCCGCTCGCTGCGCGAGACCGGTGCGTTCGGGCCGGACCTGCTGATGAACCACGCGATCCACCTCACCGACGAGGAGATCGCGCTGACCGGCGCCCACGACGTCCGGGTCGCCCACTGCCCGCTCAGCAACATGCGGCTGGCGTCCGGCATCATGCCGCGGCCGGCCCTGCACCGGCACGGCGTACGGGCCGGGCTGGGGCACGACGGCGGCACCAACGACACCTCGGACATGTTCAACGTGATGAAGGCGGCGGTCGGCCTCCAGCGGGCCCGGCACGAGGACGCGTCGATCCACCCGACGATCCCGGCGGTGCTGCGGATGGCGACGCTGGGCGGCGCGGAGTGCATCGGCATGGCGGACCGGGTCGGGTCGCTGACACCGGGCAAGCGCGCCGATGTCGTCGTCCTGGACCCCGGCACGCTCAACTTCGCCCCGCGCTTCGACTGGACCAGCCAGATCGTGCTCAACGGCCAGCCGCCGAACGTCAGCGAGGTCTTCGTCGACGGCCACCTCCGCAAACACCGGGGCCGGCTGGTCCACGTCGACCCGTCCCGCGTCGTCCACGAGGCGGAACGCGCGGCGGCCCGCGTACGGGGCGCGGCCTGAGGGGTAGCGGTCAACGTACCCCCGCCCGGCCCCCGGGTGCCTACGCCCCTCAGAAGAGGCTCAGCAACGCCTCCGTCGGGTCGATTGCCGTGGATTCGCCGTCGGGGAGGGCGAGTTCGAACCAGACCGTCTTGCCGCGCGGGGTGCGGCGGCTGCCCCAGCCCTCGCTCAGCAGGCCGACGAGCTGCAGCCCGCGGCCGCCCTCGTCGGTGTCGCGGGCGCGGCGGCGGCGCGGCTGGGCGAGGTCGGCGTCCCAGACCTCGCACACCAGCGTGCGGTCCAGCAGCAGCCGGAGCCGGATCTCGCCGTGGCCGTGCCGCAGCGCATTGGTCACCAACTCGCTGACCAGCAGTTCCGTCGTGTCGACCAGGTCCTGCAGGCCCCAGTCGGTCAGCTGGTCGCGGGCCAGTTCGCGGGCCCGGGCCACCGAGCGGGCCTCCGGCGCGAGGCTCCAGTCGCCCACCGCGTCCTTGGGCAGCCCGTGCACCCGCGCCATCAGCAGCGCGATGTCGTCCTCGCCGTGCGAGGTGTCCAGGGCGCTGAGCACGTGGTCGCAGGCGTCCTCCAGCGGGCGGTCGGCGCCCGACAGCGCCCGGCGGAACGCCTGCAGCCCCTCGTCCAGCGGGTGTTCGCGGGACTCGACCAGGCCGTCGGTGTACAGCGCGAGCAGCGCCCCGTCCGGCAGTTCGACCTCGATCTCCTCGAACGGTTCGCCGCCCACCCCCAGCGGCATCCCCGGCGGTACGTCGAGCAGCAGCGCGTCCTCGCCCTCCTCGACGAGCACGGGCGGCAGATGTCCGGCGTTGGCGAACGTGGCGCGCCGGGTGACCGGGTCGTAGACGGCGTAGACGCAGGTGGCGAGGTAGACCTCGGAGAGGTCGGCGGTACGGGCGGAGCGCCTCGGCTCCGGGGCGGAGGCGGCGGTGCCCGAACGGCCGCGCGCACCCCGGCCCTTGGCGCGGCCGTCGCCGCCGCCGCCGAGCCCGCGGGCGATCTCGTCCAGCGCGGAGAGCACCTCGGCCGGTTCCAGGTCGAGCAGGGCCAGCGTCCGCACGGCGGTGCGGAGTTCGCCCATGGCCACGGCGGCGCGCAGTCCGCGGCCCATGACGTCGCCGACGACCAACGCCGTGCGGTGGCCGGGGAGTTCGATGACGTCGAACCAGTCGCCGCCGACCTCGGTGGCGGTGGTGCCGGGGAGGTAGCGGCAGGCGATGTCGAGGCCGGCCGCCTCCGGGTCGCCCGGCGGCAGCAGGCTGCGCTGCAATATCAGGGCGCGTTCGTGTTCGCGGCGGTAGAGGCGGGCGTTGTCGATGCAGACCGCGGCGCGCGCGGCGAGTTCGACGGCGAGTGCGGTGTCGCGTTCGCCGAACGGCTCGCTGCCCTTGGTGCGGGAGAACTGCACCAGCCCGACGACGGTGTCCCGGGCGACCATCGGGACGGCGAGGGTGGAGTGCACCACGGCGCCCATCCCCGGCCCGTCGTCGCTCTCCCGGCCGGGGATGATCTGGGCCCGGGCGGTGCGCAGGGCGCCGGCGCAGGGGGAGTTGAACGGGTAGCGGTGGACGGCGCCGACCGCGACCGGGCCCGGTGCGTCCTGTGACTCGCAGCAGGGGCCCCCGGCGAGCGGGGCGTCGGAGACGGCGCTGGCGAAGGCGACCCGGCGGAGCTCGGCGCTGCCGTCGCTGGTGCCGGGCGGGGCCTCGTCGCCGGAGAGCAGGCCCTGGTAGAGGTCCACGGAGGCCAGGTCGCAGAACTGGGGGACGGCGACGTCGAGGAGGGTGCGGGCGGTGGTCTCCAGGTCGAGGGAGTTGCCTATCCGGGCGCCGGCCTCGTTCAGCAGGGCGAGGTTGCGGCGGGCGTTGGCGGCCTCGCGCTCGGCCCGGCGCCGGCCGGTGACGTCGGCGGCGAGCGCGGCGACGCCGATGGGGCGGCCGCTGGCGCCGTGCAGCCGGTAGAGCGAGATCGACCAGCGGCGGCGCTCGTCCTCGCCGGGTACCGCGCCGACCAGTTGCATTTCGGTGACCGGTTCGCCGGTGTCCAGGACGCGGCGCAGGGCGACGGTCATCCGCTCGGCCTCGGGGCGGGGCAGGAAGTCGTACGGGGTGCAGCCGCGGTACTTGCTCGCCGGGCCGCCGAAGACCGTGGCGAAGCGTTCGTTGACGCGCAGCAGCTTCAGGTCCGTGCCGAACAGGGTGAAGCCCATGGGAGATTGACCGAAAACGGCCTGCGAGGCGGCGAGGTCGGTCTCGATACCGCGCAGCGCCCGGACGTCGACGACGACGCAGACCGCGGCGCGTTCGCCCTCCTCGTTGCGGGAGGGCATGACGTAGATCTCGGCGAGCCCGTCGGCCGGTCCGTCCTCGTTCCGGCGGTAGGGCACCAGGCCGGTCCACTCCCGGCCGTCGAGGATCTCGGAGACCTTGCGGCGCCCGGTTTCCCGCAACTCGCTGGGTACGAAGGCCGCTACGGGGTCCTTGCCGAGGGCGTAGCGGGCGGGGATGCCGAGCATCTGCTCGGCGCGCTCGCTCCACTGGTCGATGCGTCCGTCGGGTCCGAGGGAGAAGGAGGCCACCCGGATGTAGTCGTAGATCGATCCGGGGCGGCTGCTCTGCCAGACGGGCGGGCCCTGCGGTTCGCGCGCGTGCGGACGGGCACCTGGGTCGCCGGGGCCGTCCACACCGCCCCGACCATCGGCCTGTGCGGGTTCTGCCCCGCCAGATGACATCTCGCTCACGAGCCCCGTCCCCTCCAGCTCATCGTGCCCGGACCGGACCAGCCTGAGTATCCAACACCGCGGCTATCCGGAACACGGTCTTCACGATCACAGCACAGTCTCGATCGCAGGCCATCGACAAAATGTCGATGAAATGGCAACGATCAGGACCCCACCTGTCTCCTAACCAGCCACCGACAGCTCGAACCACACTGTCTTGCCACTCTTTCCGCGACGGGTCCCCCAGCGCCGGGAACTGCAGGCGACCAGCTGCAATCCGCGTCCCCCCTCGTCGTCGGGGGCGGCGGTGCGCTCCTGCGGCGGGTCGGGCAGCGGATCGGAGACCTCGACGAGGAGCTCGCCGGCGCTCAGCAGGACCATGCGCACCCCGATCGGTCCGGTGGCATGACGCAGGGAGTTGGTGACGAGCTCGCTGACGAGAAGTACGGCCACGTCGGCGGCGCCGTTCAGGCCCCAGTCGTTGAGCACCCGGCGGACGACGGTGCGGGCGGTGCGCACGGCCCCCGGGTCGGCCGGGAAGCTCCATTCGGCGATCGGTGAGCCGGTGGCCCTGCCGCGCTTGCGGACGTGGTCGGTGCCGGGTGCCGGGGAGCCTTCCGCTGCGCTGTCGCTCACGCCGATCACATCCCAGCCGAGGCATCCCCGTCGGAGTACCCGCATTCAAGGGCTCAATCAGGACATACCCGATATCGAGGGTGAAGTATCGCCCGCAACCGTGCACCGTGGAGCAAATGGCGCATATGTCTGCAGTGACGTGAGAGAGGCCTGGTGGGCGGACACGCGTGCGCGGCAGAAGGGCCGCGCCACGCCGGGCGTGCCGGGCGGCGGACGGCCGACCGCGCGCCCTCAGGGGCCCGCTCGGCGGCGTGCGGCGGGGCCACGGTCCGCGCTCAGCGGCGTACGCCCGGCACCCCGGCAGCCGTGGCGGCCAGCCGTCGCATCGCCTCGGCGACCGCCGGCCGGTCCTGGTCCAGCCAGTCGACCTGCTCTTCCTCCCCGGGCCGCAGCCAGCGCAGCTCGTCGTGATCCTCGAGCGGCCGCGGCACCCCGGACACCAGCCGCGCCGTCCACACCTGGAGGACGTAGCCGGGCCGCAGCACCCACTCTCCCGGGATGCGGTCCCCGATCTCGGTCTCGACGCCGAGCTCCTCGCGCAGCTCGCGCTTCAGCGCCCGCTCGGGCGTCTCGCCGTCCTCGACCTTGCCGCCGGGCAGCTCCCAGCGGCCGGCCAGCGCGGGCGGTGCGCTGCGCCGGGCGGCCAGCAGCCGCCCGCCTTCGCACACCGCTCCGCCCACCACTACGTGCACCGTCGTCATGCGCGGCAGCCTACGTCCCCCGTCCTCGTCCCGCTTCTGCGCGGCGTCCCTCAGGTCGCCGCGCGATCGACCTTCTCGACCACGTAAAGCCGCTGGTTGCCCCGGGTATCGAGCCGTTCGGCCACCCGCTCCGCCTCCGCTCGGGTGGCATAACGGCCCACGCGATACCGGTTGCCGCCTTCGTCCTGGCGGATGACGAGCCAGGGCAGCACGGCCCCGTTGTCGGTCATTGCGCCCCTCCGTCCGCCGGACAGCGCGCCGTGACGCGCCCCTCGTGTGCTGATGCCGAAATCGCAATCCGCATATGCCCGAGCGTACGCCCGACCTTTACGCACCGGATATGGAATTACACAAAGAGATACCGAACCGGCCACCCGCGGGCCCCGGCGTACCGGAGGCGGCCTGCGAGTGGCCGGTGTGGCCCGAACGACTCGGGCACGTGTGGTGGGGAAGGGGGCGACCCGGCGCGGGCCACCCCGAGGGGCGGGATCCCTTACGCCCCCACGGGCGCCTTGGTCCCCTCGGCCGCTCCCGTCCCGTCGGCCTCTCCGGTCTCGTCCGCCGCACGGCTCTCCTCGGCGGCGAGCTCGTCCTCGACCGTCACCAGGGACGGGTTGCGCCAGGAGCTGCGCACGCCCCAGTAGTAGAAGGCGAGCGCGATCACGGCGACCAGGAGGATGTCCCAGCCCTCCGGCAGGTAGCCCTTGCCGCCGAAGTCCTTGCCGCCCAGGTAGGACACGGCGGCCATGACCAGCAGGTACGCCACCATCCAGGCACCGGCCTTCAGGTGCGGGAGCAGCGCGGCCCACGGCTTGCGGCCCTGGGTGAGCGGCTTGCCGATCTCGTACCAGGCCCAGACGGGCAGGCCGACGGCCATGATCAGGATGACCTTGCCGGTCAGCGGCCAGCGGCCCCAGTAGAGGACCAGCGAGCCGAAGATCATCGCGATCGGGGCGATGACCGGCATGGCGCGCAGCTTGACCGGGCGCTTGAGGTCCGGCGACAGCCGGCGCAGCGACATCACGGCGACCGGGCCGGTGATGTACGAGATGACCGTGGCGACCGAGACGATCTCGGCCAGCGAGCCCCAGCCGCGGAAGACCGCGAGGAAGAGGAACGCGATCACGAGGTTGAGCAGCAGCGCCGGGCGCGGCACACCGGTCTTCTTGTCCACCCTGCCGAAGACGCCGGGCAGGTGGCCGTTCTCCTGCACGCCCTGGATCATGCGCGAGGTGGTGGCGGCGTAGATCATGCCGGTGCCGGACGGCGAGACGAAGGCGTCCGCGTAGAGCAGCAGCGCGAGCCAGTTCAGGCCCCAGGCCACAGCCAGGTCGGCGAGCGGCGAGTTGAAGCCGAGGCCGGCCCAGCCGCCGCTGGCGCCCAGCTTGTCGCCGGGGACCGCCATCAGGAACGCGACCTGCAGCGCCACGTAGATGACCAGCGCGATGATGATCGACGAGACCACGGCCTTGGGCAGCGACTTGCCGGGGTTGCGGGCCTCGGCGGCGAGGTTCAGCGGGGACTGGAAGCCGTTGTAGGCCCAGACGATGCCGGAGACCGCGACGGCGGTGAAGACCGAGCTCCAGCCGTTGGGGGTGAAGCCCCCGTGGTGCGCGATGTTGCTGGTGTCGAAGTGCGCCAGCATCAGGGCGCTGGCGGTCAGCACCGGGACGACGACCTTGAAGACCGTGATCGCGGTGTTGGTCTTCGCGAACAGCGAGATCGCGAACCAGTTGAGGAAGAAGTAGAAGATCAGCAGGATGCTGGCGAGCCCGACGCCGGAGCCGGTCAGCTCCTTGCCGTCGTAGAGCGCCTGCGCCCAGCCGAAGTCCCACGAGCTCATGTACTGGACGGAGGCGGTGGCCTCGCCGGGGATGACCGAAACGATGGCGATCCAGTTGGCCCACGCGGCGAGGTAGCCGGCGAGCGAGCCGTGCGAGTACTGGCCGTAACGGACCATGCCGCCGGCCTTCGGGAACATCGCGCCGAGCTCGGAGTAGGTCAGGGCGATGGTGAGTGCGACCAGCGCGCCGATGATCCAGGCGAGGATCGCGGCCGGTCCCGCGATGGCGGCGGCCCGCTCGGCCCCGAAGAGCCAGCCGGAACCGATGATGGACCCGAGACCCGTGGCGGTCAGGGCGATGGTCCCGAGGGACCGACGGTAATGCGAGTGCGAACCCTGCTCCGCACCCGGGTTTTTCGTCGTGCTCACGTGCTGGTCTCCTGGTCTTCCCCCGTGCCGTGCACAAACTTCGCCATCGTAAGAGCGAATCCGAAGATCGGATTCCCGCACTCGGCCAAAACAGCCACCCAGTTGAGGGTCTGTGAGGTTTGCAACACCAAGATCCGGCCAACATTTAGGTTAATTTCCGGACGAATCGGACAACGGACTTGAGGCCGAAAGTAACTACGGATCCCGCACGGGACGCAGCCTCGGTCCCGCACACGAGACGCACGCGGGACACACGCGGGACGCACGCGAGAAGACCGTCCCCTCGGGAACACCGGCCCACGGGAAGGCCAGCCCACGGGAACACCGACCCTCGGGCCGCCCTCGGGGGTGCCGCCCGTCGCGGGGTGCCGTCCCTCGCGGGGTGCCGTCCCTCGGGAAGACCGCCTCCTCGGGAATACCGCCTCCCCCCGCCGCGTTGTCGGCCCACAGGGGGCGCACGCAACCCCTACGGGATCCGTTCGCCCCCGCCCTAGGGGCAAGGCCGCTCCACGGGGCCGCTCTACGGGACCTCCCTACGGGGCCGCTCTACCGGGCAGAGGCCGGCGACCGACCGAGCGCCCGCCCCGCCGCCTACTTCACCGGCAGGTGGTACGCGACCCGGTAGCGGTCCGCGAGCGTGATGATGTCGGCCGTCTCGACCGGGCGGCCGCCCGCGAAGTACGTCCGCGAGATCACCAGCACCGCATGGCCCGGGACCCCGCCCAGCGCCATGGCCTCCTCGGCCAGCGCGGGGCGCGCACCGACCTCCTCGATGACGTTGTCCACCACGACGTCGATGGCCGCCATCCGTTCGACGACGCCGCGCCCGGCCAGCGGCCCCTCCTCGGGCAGCATCACCGGAGTCCGGCCGGTCACCTCCAGCGGCTCCCAGGACGTCGAGAGCATCGCCGGCTCGCCCTCCGCGCGGAAGAGATAGCGGGTCCGCATGACCCTGCCGCCCGGCGGGATCCGCAGTCGGCCGGCGACCGCCGAACTGGCCGCCTCCTGCTCGCTGCTGGACTCCCAGGTGCCGCGCACCCGCTCGTCCGTCTGCTCCTGCCGGAAGGGCGTGCATCCACCCACCGCATGGAACCCGACCCGCGCGATACGCCGCGGCACGGGCTGCTCCCGTACGTACGTCCCCGACCCCGAGCGGCCCTCGACGAGCCCCTCCGCCATCAGGACCTTGCGGGCCTCCAGGGCGACGGTGTCCGAGACGCCGTACTCCTCGCGGATCCGGGCCTGGGAGGGGAGGCGGGTGTGCGGCGGCAGCACCCCGTCGACGATCTTCTGGCGCAGGTCGCCGGCGACGCGTAGGTACGCGGGCTGCTCACCGAAAGGCACGTGCCCCTCCCAACAGCTTGACAGTCAGCAACAGCGTGGCAACCGCGCGTGGTCGACCGCAACCTCGGGCCAGATATTCACCTGTTGTGATGAAACCCAGCTCAGCCACCTGGGGGCCGTCCGCGCGGGCACCGGCCGTGCGCATCTTCCGCCTCGCCCACCTCCGGCGTCACACCCGCACGCGCCACCTCGTCATGTCACGATCGTCCACATGCCCCACCCACGGGGCAGGCACGATGACGACCACGGCAAACAGGCGGCCCGACGACGCCCCGACGGGACGGCCGGACGACCGCCCCGAAAAGCGACCGAAAAGCGACCGTGCCGGACCATCCCGGAACGGACCGGACCACCCCGGAGCGGACCGGACCACCCCGGAACGGAAACGACCACCCCGGAGCAGGAAGGAAGGCGCCCATGCCCGCCGAGTCCCACCTCTCCCCCATGCCCAAGGAGTGGCAGCGGGCCCTCGCCGTCGCCGCCCACCCCGACGACCTCGAATACGGCGCCGCGGCGGCCATCGCCGAATGGACCGCCGCCGGGCGCGAGGTCAGCTACCTCCTGGTCACCCGTGGCGAGGCCGGTATCGACGGGTTGGCCCCCGAGGAGTGCGCCCGGGTGCGGGAGACCGAACAGCGGGCCGGCGCCGCGCTCGTCGGCGTCCACACCGTGGAATTCCTCGACCACCACCGGGACGGCACGGTCGAGGGCGGAACGGCGCTGCGCCGCGACCTCTCCGCGGCCATCCGCCGCCACCGCCCGGAGCTCCTGATCACCCTCAACCACCACGACACCTGGGCCGGGGGGCACTGGAACACCCCGGACCACCGGGTGGTCGGCCGGGCGGTCCTGGACGCGGCGGGCGACGCCGGCAACCGCTGGATCTTCCCGGAGCTCGCCGACGCCCTCGGCCTCGCCCCCTGGAACGGCGTCCGCTGGGTGGCCGTGGCGGGCTCGCCGTACCCCACCCACGCCGCCGAGGTCGGCCCCGGCATCGACCGCGCGGTGGCCTCCCTGGCGGCGCACGGTACGTACATCAACGGCCTGCGCGGTCACGGGCAGGACGCGCAGTCCTACGCCCGCGCCTTCATCGAACAGACCCTCCGCACCGGCGGGGAACGCCACCGGGGCCGGCCGGCGACCCTGTTCGAGCTGTTCCCGCGCTAGGCCCCACCGTACGGTCAGGAATCCCGAGTCCCGGGCTCCGAGCTCCCGTTCACCTCCACGGCCACGAACGTGGTCACCAACTCCGCGATCTCCTGCGGCCGTTCCAGCACCATCGCATGGGTCGCGTCCACCCCGGCGACGGTGACGTGCGGCTGTGTCCGGGCCAGTTCCGCCAGATCGTGCCGCAGGCCCTCCGTATAGGCCGCCATCAGGTCGTCGAACCACGACGGCACGCCCGGCACCGGCGGGTTGGGGCGCAGTGCCCGGGCGATCAGCAGCGGCCGGGAAACGGTCCGGTACCGGCCGAACAGGTCGATCCCGGCCATCGCCTCCTGCAGTTCCCCGGCCTGTTGCCGCCCGGGCCGCAGGAAGAGCCGCCCGTCCCCGGTCTCCGCCAGCGCCCGCCGCACGCCCGCCTCCATCACGTCGGCGGGAATCCCCAACTCGGCGGCCATACCGGTCTGATAGCCGATCACGCCCGCCAACGCCTCGGCGCCGAAGGGCCGTCCGCCCGCCTCCTCGGCGAACTGCCGTGCCTCGGCGAGCCGTTCCCGCACCCACTCCGGGTCCAGCCCGGCGTACTGCTCCGGCCGTCCCATTCCGTGCCCGTCGAGGTTCACCGCCGCGGGCACGAGGTCCGCCAGGGCCTCCAGGCACCGCACGGCCACCATCCCGCCCAGGGAGTGCCCGACCACCACGGCCCGCGGTATCCCGCACGCCGCCAGCACGGCCCGTACGTCCTCGACGGCCGTCCCGAACGTCCACGGCACCGCGCCGTCCCCCGACCGCCCGTGCCCCCGCAGGTCCATCGCCAGCACCCGGTGCCCGGCGGCCAGCAGCGGCGCCGCCCGTTCCCAGTCCAGGAGCGTCCGTCCGGCCCCGTGCAGCAACAGCACCGCCGTCCCGGCCCCGCCGTGGTCCCGCACCGCCAGCTCCACCCCGTCGCCGGCCTCGCACACCAGGTCCCGGCCCGTATTCCCCGCGCTTCGTGTCATGCGTCCACGCTAGGGCCGCCGAACGCGTTCAAGATCATCCGCGAAGTCGATGCGCCGGGGCCCCTTTCCGGGAGAGAATGGATCATCCCCCTCCACCCGGCGCGCTGCCGCCCGCCCTCGTCCCGGCGCCGGGACGCCGCGGTACGGACTGCCGAGACGGCCGCCCTCGTGCGTGCGCCGCCCCGGCCCGGTCAGAACTGACGGTTCACGCGGCGCGGAGCTCCGCCCACCATGTGATGCCGCCCGGGTGGACCCGTGTGCCGCACTCGGCCGCCAGGGCGGTGACGATGCCGAGCCCGCGTCCGTGCTCGCCCGGGCAGGGCTCGGCGGCCGGCCGGCCGGCCCCGGCGTCGGTCACCTCGACCCGCAGGCCGTTGCGCCCGCCGGCGACCCGCGACAGCCGCAGCACCGCCGGCGGCAGGGCGTGGACGACGGCGTTGGTGATGAGCTCCGAGATCACCAGGAGCGCGTCCTCGGCGAGGTCCGGTGCCAGGTTCCAGTCGGCCAGGACCGCACGCGCCCGCCGGCGAACGACCGAAACGGACTCGGGGATGTGCGGCAGCGGAAAGACATGTTCGGACGTTTCCCGAACCGCCGCGTCAAGCTGTGCCGCCATGCCGCCTCCTCCGAGGCCTCTACCGGCTGGAACGCCGGGCTTGAGAGGGACGCTATGAGGCACGGTGGAGGCGGTCAATGAACACCGGTCGGCATTACCGAACGCTCGCCCGCGCAGGGCCCTCTCCCCCGGCAGATGCCGACCGCGGGACTACGATGGCCTCATGGCCGGCCCGGTCCAGTCGATCGAACGGGCGGCGGCAATCCTGCGTCTGCTCGCCAGTGGGCCCCGTCGGCTCGGGCTGGGTGAGGTGGCCGTGTCGCTCGGGCTGGCGAAGGGCACCACCCACGGCATCCTGCGCACCCTGCAGAACATCGACTTCGTCGAGCAGGACCCCGCGACCGGGAAGTACCAGCTCGGGGCGGCGCTGCTGCACCTGGGCACCAGTTACCTCGACGTGAACGAGCTGCGGTCCCGCTCCATCAACTGGGCCGACGCCCTGGCCGCCCGCAGCGGGGAGGCGGTCCGCCTGGGCGCGCCCCTGGAGGGCAAGGTGCTCATCGTCCACCACGTCTTCCGCCCCGACGACACCCTGCAGACGCTGGATGTGGGCGCGCTGCTGCCCCTGCACGCCTCCTCGCTCGGCAAGGTGCTGCTGGCGTTCGGCAGTGTGCCCCTGGAGCCGGCCGTGGAGGCCGGGCTGGAGGCGTACACCCGCCACACCCTGGTCGACCCGGGGCACCTGACCCGGGCGCTCAACGAGGTCCGGGAGCTCGGGTGGGCCGCCGAAGTGCAGGAGATGGTCATGGGCGACGCCGGCGTCGCCGCGCCGATCCGGGGCCACGGTGGCCTCGTGGTGGGCGCCATCGGTGCCTCCGGCACGGTCGAGCGGATCTGTGACTCCAAAGGGGTCCCACAGTCGGCCCTGGTCAGCCAGGTCCGCCACGCCGCCCAGGCGATCTCCAGGGATCTGGGGGCCGCCCGCTGGTGAGTCCCGCCGCCTCATGCCCCGCAACGGAAGGCTGATCATGGTTGAGCGGTATGTGATGTCCATCGATCAGGGCACCACCTCCACCCGATGCATCCTCTTCGACCACCAGGGGCGGCTGGTGTCGGTCGTCCAGCGGGAGCACCAGCAGCACTTCCCCCGGCCCGGGTGGGTCGAGCACGACGCGGTCGAGATCTGGCACACCCTGCAGCGCGTGGTGCCGCAGGCGCTCTCCCACGCCGATGTCGGCCCCGATGAGGTCGCCGCCGTCGGCATCGCCAACCAGCGCGAGACGACCGTGCTGTGGGACCCGCGTACCGGCGTCCCGCTGGGCAGGGCGATCGTCTGGCAGGACACCCGTACGGGTTCGCTGGTCGAGGATCTCAGGAGCCGGCCCGGGGACGAGTTCTTCCTCCGGCGCTGCTGTCTGGCCCCTTCCACGTACTTCTCGGCCCCCCGGATCCGCTGGCTGTTCGACCACGTCGACGGGCTGCGGCAACGCGCCGAGGACGGCGAGGTGCTGTTCGGCACGATGGAGAGCTGGCTGATCTGGAACCTCACCGGCGGGCCGGCCGGCGGCATACACATCACCGACGTCACCAACGCCAGCCGCACCATGCTCATGAACATCAGCACCCTCGACTGGGACGAGGAGCTGCTGGAGTTCTTCGAGGTCCCCCGGTCGATGCTCCCGGAGATCCGCCCCTCGGCCGAGACCTACGGGACCGCCCGTTCCGTCATCCCGGGCGTCCGCATCTCCGCGGCGCTGGGTGACCAGCAGGCGGCGCTGTTCGGACAGACCTGCTTCGCTCCGGGCGAGGCGAAGTGCACCTACGGGACCGGCAGCTTCCTGCTGCTCAACACCGGCACCGACCTCGTACGGTCCCGGCACGGACTGCTCACCACCGTCGCCTACAAGATCGAGGACCAGCCCGCGGTCTACGCGCTCGAAGGCCCGATCGCCGTCACCGGCGCGCTGGTCCAGTGGTTCCGCGACCGGCTGGGGCTGATCAGCAGCGCCCCCGAGATCGAGACCCTCGCGCGCACCGTCGAGAACAACGGCGGCTGCTACATCGTCCCGGCGTTCTCCGGCCTGTACGCGCCGCACTGGCGCAGCGACGCCCGCGGGGTCATCGTCGGCCTCACCTCGTACATCACCAAGGGGCACCTGGCCCGGGCGGTGCTGGAGGCCACCGGCTGGCAGACCCGGGAGGTGGTCGACGCCATGAACGCCGACTCCTCGCTCGCCCTGAAGGTGCTCAAGGTGGACGGCGGGATGACGTCGGACAACCTGCTCATGCAGTTCCTGGCCGATGTGCTCGACGTGCCCGTGGTGCGCCCCATGGCCGTGGAAACGGTCTCCCTGGGCGCCGCCTACGCCGCCGGGCTCGCCGCCGGCTACTGGCCCGACCTGGAGGTCCTGCGCCGCAATTGGCACCGGGCCGCACAGTGGCTGCCGGACATGGCCCCCGAGCGGCGGCAGGCGGAGTACGCGGACTGGAAGCGCGCGGTCGAGCGCTCCCTCGGCTGGATCGCCCCACCACCCCCGCCCTGACGCCCCGACCCGCGGCCGAACCGACCACCGACGGACGGCCCGGATCCGGCGATCGGCACGCGAACGGGGCCGGACCCCGGAGGGAACCGGCCCCGCTGGACCTGCGCACTTTGGGCACCGCTACGTCGATGCCGTGGCAGGCGCTAGACGTTGCAGCGGAACGTACGTAACGACGCTCTCACCTGCGAAAACGTACCTACAGCAGGCTCAAGTCAGCACAGAATCAGCACGGGATTATGCCGCTGCCCTTTACTCGAGATCGCCGTCATCTCTCAGCGGTCTCATGGGGATCTCAAGGAGGGCGGGTTCTGCCAACTCGGGGGCCTCCACACCCGAGGTCCGCTCCGAGCTCTGCCGTCCCAGCCGCTTCCGGACCTCAATGCTCAGCGCTTCGACGGAGCGGGACTGCTCCTCCTGCGCGTCTGCGCTCCTCTTGAGATGTTTCGCGATCTGATGGGTACTCCACTCCACCGAGTCGGTCTCTAGGGCACTGTCCCGGAGGGCTTCAAGATCCACCGTGTAGATGAGCGGGTCCACGCGGCCGAACGTTTCAATCACCAGCACGAGCAGCGATGACCCAGGGATACGAGGCCGGATGTCGACGATGACGTACGGCTCCGCCTGCTCGCGTTGCGCCTTCTCTGTGAGGGCGTTGGCTTGGGCAACTGCTCTCGCCTGGCGCCGGTTGTAGACGAGGGCCCAGAACGCCGCCGTCGTTGAGAAGACGAGAGCCGCCACGGAGATGACACAGTGGCGATCTGGACGGATGAGTCGCTCATGACCGGTTGCTAGGCGGGTGGCCGGATATGGCGCGGAAAGGTTGCCGAAAAACATCCGGCCGGGATTGTGGGCACTCCGGCCTGAGCTGCGGGCCGCTACCGTGAAGCCATGACCGCACTGCCCGACTGGATGCGCCCGCCGCGCGCGGAAGGCTGGTTCGCGGAGGACCTCGACCGCCTCCCCGAGGCGCCCCGCCACACCGAGTTGATCGACGGAGCCCTCGTCTTCATGATGTCGCCCCAGCGGTCCTGGCATGGCCGCCTCGTCACCGCCCTGACCACCACGCTCATGGCGCAGGCGCCCGCCGGCTTCGAGGTCGAGCGCGAGATGACGATCCGCCTCGATGCCCGCAACCGCCCTGAGCCGGACCTCTTGCTGACGAACCTGCCCTATGACCCCGACCGCACCTGGTACGCCCCGGAGGACGTGAAACTCGTCGTGGAGGCGGTGTCACCCGAGTCCGCCCATCGCGATCGCACAGTAAAGCTCCGCAAGTACGCGGAGGCCGGCATCCCGCACTACTGGTGCATCGAGGACGAGGACGGGGCACCCGTCGTCCACGTCTACGAGCTCGACGAACCCACCGGCGCCTACGCGCCCGCCGGGATCTTCCGGGGCACCCTCCAGCGCCCGGTGCCCTTCGAGGTCAGCCTGGACCTGGACAAGCTCACGCCGCCCCGAAGCAGCTGAAAAGTCAGCACGAGGTCAGCACGGGAATGCAGAAGGGGTCGGACTCACCAGAGTCCGGCCCCTTCTGACCCGCGCGTTTGACGAAACTGGCTAACATGCAGTGACGAGGCGACTACACGTTGAAGCGGAATGTCGGAGGCTGCGCTATGACCTGCGGAAACGCCCCGTCGTAGGGTCCGATCCAGCACGTATCCAGCGGTCGGTGATCGCCGCCGCGCGCGGCTCACAGAGCGCCATCGTGCGGTAACCGCCGGGGGATCAGGTGGTCCTCCGAGGCGTCGTCCGGCTCACAGACCGTGCTCGTCCATCAGGCGCATCAGGTTCCGCTTGCGTTTGTGGGCGGTACGCAAAGCGGTGACGTAAGCGGTGAGCTCCTCGGGCGACCCCAGCCGACGGTGGCAGTCCCGGATGCTCAGCAGCAGACTGACCAGCTGCTCGTAGACCGCGTTGCCGGTCTGCCCGGTCAGCGGCTCGGCCAGACGCAGGTAGACGCCGAGTGCGTCGGCCGGGCGGGTGGCACGGGCCTGGTCGGCGAGGGCGAGCCACTGCCGGTCGTGGGCGCCGGTCTCGATGACGACCTGCCAGGCGGCGTCGACGTCCTTGTCGTCGAGCAGGGCGTCGACCAGGACGGGACCGCCGTACCGCCATTGCCGCCGCCCCGCGTCGGCGCGCAGCAGGGCCAGCGCGCCCTCGCGCTCGGCCGACCAGCAGTCCGCGGCCCGGGCAGCGGCACGCAGCTGCTGGTAGGTGAGCAGGGTGCGGCGGGCGCCGAAGTGGTCGCGGCGTAGGGCGACGGCGTCGGCGAGTCGACCAGCCTGCGTGTAGCGGTCGCAGAGGTGGTCGACGAGGGCGGTGTCGACGGCAGCGAGGTCCCCGGCCTCCCGGACACCGCGTTCCGCCCAGTTCAGGGCATCGCCGGGGCGTCGGGCGAGGTCCAGCTCGCGGGCGATGACCAGGTGTGTGTGGCCGTCCGGTGCGAGGTCGGCCGCATGCACCGCAATCACCGCATCGACGTCGCCTCCCTTCTTGGCCAGACGCTCCATCAGGTCCTTCTCCGCCCAGCCACGGCGGTTGCCCTGCCACGCCTCGATCGCCAGCTTCCGCAGGGCGGCCATCCCCGCTGCGCCGAGAACATCCTCGTAGTCGAGTGGATCGATGTCGGTGAAGCCGTCGTCCGCCTCGCCGAGTACATGGCCGATGAGCCAGCCCGCGAGCTCTCCCGGGTCGGGGCGCGCCGCACGGCACGCGTCGAGATGAGCGTCGGCGAGGTCGGCGCCCACCTGGCCGAGCCAGCCGTCGGAGTCGTCGACGCTCTCCGCCGCCTGGGCCAGCAGATTCATCGCCTCCCGCGCCAGGACGACCGCGTCGGCCGCCCGTCCGGAGCCGGTCAGCGCACCGATCGCCGACACCGCCTGCCCGGCCTGATCCGCGTAGGCGCGGGCATCGGCGTACTCGACGTACCCGTACTGTGCTAACGAGCCGACGTCGAGCAGTTCACGGACACGGGCCCCGACCGCGGCGAGATCCCCGCGGTCGCTCGCGGCCCGCAGCTCCAGGCGGTGCCGCAACTTCCGGTCCTCGCCGAGCTGTTCCCGCATCACAGCGAGCAACTCGTCCTTGGACAAGGCGGTCAACCACGCTTCGAGGTGCTGTGCCCGATCCCGCGCCGCCTTCCGCTGCCGCGTCAGGCTCTCCGAGCGAGCGAGCACCGTCAGGCCGAGGGCAACCAGATGCTTGCAGAAATTGCCCTCACGGCCATACGGACAGTCGCACGCGCCGGACAGCCCGCCAGCCCCTTCCAAGGACAGTTCCACTTCGTACCGTTCCGTGCCGTGGACGCTGGCGGTGATCCATCCGTCACCGACCTCGACCCCGGACACCGCATCCAGGTATCCGCGCCCGCGCTCGAAGGAACGGACACCCGCCAACATCTTGAGGTTTGTCTCGGTGAGGCCGCGCATGGTCTCCGTCGCCCTGCTCCTGCTGCTGTCCCTTACGGCCGCCAGCTTAGGACTGACGGTCAGTCCGATCAGAAGGTCCACGGAATTTCCGCAAAGGCTGTGGCCGTACCGCGGGCTGCCGCGAACTGCAGAAACGCCCCTTGCGAGGGCAGCAAGGGCCAGCTGAGGAGGCAATCGGCTTCCTCTGGCTACCCTCGTGACTCCCTGTACTTGTTGATCTCTTCCTGGGCTGCCGCCACGTTCCCGTGCTCGAAGGCCAGTCGACCGGCCGGTGCCGCCAACTCCACCCGTAGCACGCGAGGGTCACCGTTCGCCGCAAACAATGCGCAGTCGACTCGCGGTGTCGCCGGCTCGGCACAGGCACCAGTGTCGTCGATCCTGGCCTGCGCCGCTGCCAACGTGATGTCCAGTTCGAAGCCCTCGAAGCCCGCCGCCTGCAAGCGACCACGCAGCTCCGTGATCACGCGCAGCGTGACATCCTCCAAGGCGCCATCCCGCAGCGGGTATTCCAGATCAAGCGGCTCCCTACCGAACCCCGTCTTCTCCCGCACATGCAGCCGGAGTATGTCCGTTCTCAGTACCGAGTGGCGATCCAGGACGAAGACCAGGACCATGGCCGTCTTCACAGCGTCGGCAACGGTGTCTTCCTCTCCCATGGGGGGCAGCAGCCATTCCCGCTTCTCCTCTGCCACACGTTCCGGCCGCTGCCCCTGGAGCAGAGCGGTGATGCCCTCCGCCGGTGAAGCACCGAGGAGCCATGAGCCACCGTGATCGACGGAGAAGAGGCGAGCCTGCTCGTCGACGGCGAGCAGAGCATCGGAGTCGGTGCGGCCGAAGGGAAACAGTTTGACGCCCAGCGCCTCACTCAACCCGGCAAGCGTGCTGTGGGTGTACCGGCCGAGACGGGGATCCACTGTGCATCCCGTGGCGGCCACCTGCAGCCCGGGCACCGTGGGCCGGAAAGTCAATCCGTGAAACTCGCGAACGCTCTGTTCTGCGGCCGGAAAGAGCACCCATCGCCCAGGGCCGGACCGCGCGACCGTGCTTAGACGCCGTTTCTGATGGTGTGATCGCTCGTTGAGCCGTGCATGACGGATCTGGTTGAGCGGTTGGTACCGGACGAGTTGTGGGTGCTGTTCCGGCGGGTGGTCCCGCCGACGGAGGTCATACGCCCGCAAGGCGGCGGCCGCCGACGGGCCGGTGACCGCGCATGCCTGGCAGCGATCATCTTCGTGGCCACCTCGGGCTGCACGTGGCGGCAACTGCCGCCGGCGTTCGGGCCGGCCTGGCCCACCGTCTACCGGCGCTTCGCCCAGTGGAGCCGGGACCGGGTGTGGGCCAGGCTGCATCGCGTCATCCTCGACGAGCTCGGCGCCCGCGGAGCGTTGGACTGGTCGCGGTGTGCGATTGACTCCGTCAGCGTCAGGGCGGCAAAAGGGGGCCACTGACCGGACCGAATCCGACCGATCGAGGCAAGAGCGGATCGAAAATCCACCTGATCACGGACCGCAACGGGCTGCCCCTGTCCCTGGGCATCTCCGGCGCCAACATGCACGACAGCCTCGGACTGGAACCACTCGTGGGCGGGATCCCGCCCATCCGCTCCCGCCGCGGACCGCGCCGCCGGCGTCCAGCCAAGCTCCATGCCGACAAAGGCTACGACTACGACCACCTGCGCCGATGGCTCCGTAAGAAAGGCATCCGTCACCGCATCGCCCGCAAGGGCATCGAGTCCTCCACCCGGCTGGGCCGCCACCGCTGGGTCGTCGAAAGGACGGTCTCCTGGCTCGCCGGATGCCGCCGCCTGCACCGCCGCTATGAACGCAAGACCGAACACTTCCTCGCCTTCGTCGGCATAGCAGCGACCCTCATCGGCTACCGCCGCCTCACCAAGTGAAACGACGTCTTAGTTGAACACTCAGACACTGTCTTCTTCGCCATCTGGGCAGACGTTGCCTGTGAGGTGGAGGTCAAGGTAGTAGTGCTCTGGGGTGGGATTGTTCCGCCAGGCGCGCTTGAGACTTTCGGGTTCTGTGTGTTCGGTAAGGATGCGGTCGTAGTAGTCACGCGTGGACTTTCGGCCAGTCCACCAGGCGTGGCCTTCGTAGATCCCGGGGCGGGGGAGGTCCATGGTTCCTGCGGGACCGACAGTGAGTTGGTTGATGACCAGGCAGGCGGTGGCGGACTCGATGAGCACGGGGGTGGAGCCTTCGCAGTGCTTGGGTGGCGCTTGTACCTGATCCCAGATGCGGATGGTCACGTCGACCTTGATGTCGGGTTGCAGGCTGTGCAGGTACAGGTGGTAGCCGTTGCCGGCTACCACCTGCTCTCGTGATGCCTCGGCTGCGGCGCTGTCGTCGAGGTAGGCGTCGGCGTCGTAGACCTCCACCAGGCCGTGGGCAGGTCGGGCTTTCACGGTGTGTTCGGCGAGCAGCGCCACAATGTCTTCCTTGAGTTAGCTCGTGATTTTCACGAAGAAGGGATCGCCGTCGAGGATCCTGTTTGCGGTGTACACGGAGTTGAGTCGACGGCCGCCGGTTTCATTGTCCGCGCCGTCGATCAGCCGGACGGAGTAGCGGTTGTCGCCCTTGTTCGATCCCTCGCGGGTCGAAGCGAAGGGATACTCGTCGCACTGCAAGGGAGTTCCGGAATAGTTCCCCCACACCTTGGTGCACTCGCTTATTGATTTTTCCCGGTTCGCTTCCTGCTTTTTGGTGTCTATGAGTCGGTGCAGCGGTTCTTTCGCTCCGGGCACGCTCTTTCCAGGCCAAGACGGGAAGGTTCGCTCCGGGTTCTTCTGGGCGTCGAGTATGTGCTGTGCGCTCTCGTTGACTGCCGGGTCCTTGAGGCTCAGCGCAAGTTCAGCTCGGCCTTCGGTGAACACGGTCCCCTTGTGCTTGCCTGCGATCGGTCCTGCATAGTCGAAGCGGACGTTGGAGTGGTAGGCGTCGACTTGGTTGTACGGAGCGACATCGGGGGCGTTCACGGTGAGCTCGGTCATTATCAGGGACTCGACCAGCTGCAGGTTGCCTTTGCTCCACTGGGGGCCTGCGTCGGGCGAGGTGTAGGTGAGCGTCCACTGAGGCTGCTTGTCCCAGGCGCCGAGCAGCTCGTCACGGCTCTCCTTCTTGGGAGGCGTGACCGTGCTGGACGGGTCGCCGGAGGGCGAACCGCTGGTGTGGCTGAAGTACTGCCCCACGGTCCAGTTTCGCGCGTCAGCGCCAGAGCCGGGAGCGGTCTGGACCCGTATGTTCTCGATACTGCTGACAAAGTCGACGCGCCTGGCGCCGTCGGTGGCGAATCCGAGCACCCACACATCGAACCAGAGCCGCCCAATCTCTTGAGTGCCTCTCATGTCACGCACCACAAGGTCGAAAGGGCGGTGCTGGCAGGTTTCGAACCGGCTCTTGAGCCATCCCTTGGAAGCCGCCGCTTCCCTGTGCTTGGTGCACTGTTCTCGCAGATCCGTCTGTTCGTTTCCTGCTGCCACAGCGGACCTGGTGGCCCTTGGGGCAAGCGTGGAGGCTGCCGCTCCCGTATCCGGACGGTATTCATCGAGAGGCACGGGATGGTTGAGATCGCGCAGAGCCTCAGAAGGCAGGGTGGCAGCGGGCACGAAGGTCACCGCGGGCGTCGAGAGGCCATGGCCTGGCGCCGGAGACCCAGTGGCGCTGGCGGCTGAGGGAGCACTGGCCAAGAGGAGCGCACCTGCCACAACGAGCAGACGAGCCCTGCGAGCGAAGGGTAAGTGACGAGTCATCGGCGTGGCTCCTGTAGCGCAAGTCGTCGGAAGGGCAGGCCAAACGAATTCCTCAACGTCCGGTGAGGGAGAGGCGTCATGACTCGCACATCTGGCCCCAGCACGCATCGATCAACTGGCCGGTCACCTCGGAGTAGGAGGCTCGGAATCCCGCGAAGTTCGCCTCGTGGTGGCCGAGTCCCGGCGTGGCCTCAGCAGACGTCACAGTCCATACGTGTGCGGCTTCGCTGCCAGTAGTGAAGCCGGTACCGGAGGAAGGGGCGACAACCGTCAACTTCTCAGGAGCCACCGCAAAGGACGCGGCTGCCCTCTGCCGAATTTCCTCACCGCTGACAGAAGTGCTCGGACCCGGAACGTCGGCGACAGCGCTGTCCGCACCCTCGGCATTGCACATACGGGCACTGGCAACGCACTCCGCCAGGCCTGGCACCGTGGCCATGCACTCGTCAGGTGCATTGATCAAGCACTCCTGCAGCGCTGGCTGATCAACACCGTTGAAGACTTCGTTCCGAGCAGGACTCAGTACGGAGAGGGAGCGGCCCGGTAACGCCGTGGTGAGGGATGGCGCAAACTCCGCTGCTTTGCGAGGCTTTCCAGTCGTCCACTGAGTGAACGACGCACCGCCCGTCAACTTGGCGTTGAAGCAGTAGGGAGGTTTTCTCGTGCCGCCACAGGTACCCAGAGAGATTATCTTCGCCGTATTAGCCGATGCGACCTGGTGCCATGCCTTGTCCTCACTCATGAACTGCATACGGCTGGCGATGTTGGGGACGTGAGAGTACTGAGGCCCCATTACTTCAAGGCCGAGATCGATCCGGTTAGGGTTTCCACGAGGAACCTTCAGCTGGTGGCCAGTACTGCCGACCTTGTTGAAGTCGTACAGGATGTCCCATTGGTTGCCGCTCTGTTGGCGCACCACCATGTAGGTGTGGTTGCGCCGGTCCGACTTCGTCGGGTTCACGCCGGCCTTGATGGCTTTCGTCACGCCACCTTGAGTGGTCAGCTCACTCCAGCGTGGCCCGTAGGACTGCGTCGCCTTGCCGGTCTTCTCGGCATACAGCCCAACCTCGATGTTGGGTGCAATCGGAGAACTCTCGGTGTTGGGTGAGACCCTCATATAGTTCGCGACCTGAACTGTGGTATTCGGCGTGTCGACCTTGTCGAACGTGACAGGCTCGTTCCGCCAAGTAGCGAACCCGCCAATCATCGGCTCACCGGGCTGACTGCACGTCATCGCCCAGAACACGATCTGTGCGGTGTACGCGGTGTTGCAGGACCTCGTAGGCGGCGACGCTGAAGCCTGTCCTGCCGAAAGGGGCACCAGCCCCAGTGCCCCCGCAAGCGCTGCCAACGCACCGCGACGTATCGGTAATCGCACGCAAACCCCCCTGTTGAGCGATCTTCAGTCGAGGCGAAGTTAGCAAGATTCCATGATGTATGACCGAATGGATCGATAAGCGTCTCAAAGTCCACCATGAGATGCGATGAGGGTTCCACCGTCGACGCAAAGGCACGACCATGCCATACACCCCACCAACTGAAGAGCACAGCGGTCGTCCAACGTCGGCCAGGGGATGCGAGGGAAAGCCCCCAGCAGCCGTTTAAGAGGGCTTCTCATTTGGCCGGGTCTTCGGCAGGTGAGGGTGCAGGCGATGCTGGTGAAGGCCAGAAAGCGGTCGGCTTTGTGCTCGTAGCTTCGGTGGAGTCGGCGGCAGCCGGCGAGCCAAGCCATGGTGCGTTCGATGGTCCAGCGATGCTGGCCCAGCCGCTTGGACGATCGATGCCTTTGCGGGCGATCCAGTGGGTGATCCCACGTCCGCGCATCCATCGCCGCAGGTGGTCATAGTCGTAGCCCTTGTCCGCGTGCAGTTTGGCGGGGAGCCGTCGACGGGGTCCGCGTCGGGAGCGGATCGGTGGGATGCCGCGAACGAGGGGCTCGAGGCCCTGGCTGTCGTGGAGGTTGGCGCCGGAGATGCCGATGGAGAGGGGCAGGCCGGTCCGCTCAGTGATCAAGTGGACCTTTGATCCCCTTTGCCCCGATCGATCGGATTCAGACCTGCCATTTCCCCCTTTCGCGCTGACCGCAGTACCTCTGCCGCGGGCCACGGGCCGCCAGCTGGTGCTGGCCGCCGACATCACGCGCGAGGCGATCTGTTCTCGCGGGATGACCTGGGGGCAAACCGGGCATTTGAGGTTCAAGCCGCCAACCGCGTGCAGTATCCGCTCCGTCGAGTGATCGCGAACTTGTAGGCGATGCCTTCCCGTAGCTGACGCGCTGATCGTGCATGAAGTCTGTGACGATTTGCCCGGTTATCAGGCGGGGTGTTCCCCTCGTGGCAGCGTCAGCTCTGCTTCCCTTGCTGAGCGCGCAGCCAGCAGTCGCCGACGCCAGTAGCTGCACGCACGATTTCTCAGGGCCACAGATCTGCATCCGCCTCAAGGGCCGCAACGGTTCCAACTCCGTCACGGGCATCTGGACCAACCCTTCGCAAGGGACCCGGCACAGAGCTGTCACTGTCTTCATGAACGGCAGGCGTGTCAGCACCGCCCAGGCCCGCCGGGTCGGCAGCACGCTCTCGCATACCTGGCCCACCATGCACACAGGCACCGACACCAAGATCTGCGTGAAGTTCGCTGGAATCGGCAGGGTCGCCTGTGACACAACCCGGTACATCGGAGACCGGGCCCAACTCTGACCGGACAGAAACTCGCCCCTGTCCCCGGCCCGGCTCGGATCAGCACGGCTGACCGGTCGCTTCGCGCGCCTCCAGCGCCCCTCACTGGGCGGGGCGCTGGAGACGTGTGCGGCTACCAGCGGCGAAGATCGCTGCATAGCTGGTGGGTGCCATGCCGTACGGCGCAACCGTCGGCGGCCGTCGGGTTTGTCGCCAAGGGCGACGACGGGGTCAGCGACGCCGTAGCGTGATGCGGTAAGCCAGGAGGTCGGTTGCGGTATCCATCCACTCGTTGACACTCCGCTTGGGCGGCATCGGCCCGAGGACGGTGACTAACCGAGCTTGTTCCACTTTGACGGACACCGTCGGTGCGGTGGTCAGGCCGCAAGGGCAGCCTCGCAGTCGGCGGGTGCGCGGTAGCCGAGACTGGTGTGTAGCCGGACCATGCGCATGGCACGGTTCCCCCACCGCGTCCCACGTGGCGCCACGGACACCGCACGCGGGCCGCATACCGCGCCCATGGGCAACGGGCACCGCGCACACCCCCATCCCCCAGCCCCAGCCCCCACCCCCAACGAAATCCGCAGCCAGGACCCAGCCCATCCAGCTGACACCCCATCAGCCACATCCAGCCCCGATCCAGCAACGGTACGCATAACCAGGGATGACGACAGCTGACGAGACGTCAGCAAATCCAGCACGGATCCAGCAACGGGAACGACAGCGGGGCCGGCCCCCACATGGGCCAACCCCGCCTGACCTGCACATTTGCCAGGTGGCTACCTCAACGCTATGACCGGCGTCACACGTTGAAGCGGAACTCCACCACATCCCCGTCCTGCATCACATACTCCTTGCCCTCCATGCGGGCCTTGCCCGCGGAGCGGGCGTCGGCGACCGAGCCGGTCTCCACCAGGTCGGCGAAGGAGATGACCTCCGCCTTGATGAAGCCCTTCTGGAAGTCGGTGTGGATGACGCCGGCGGCCTCGGGGGCGGTGGCGCCCTGCTTGATGGTCCAGGCGCGGGTTTCCTTGGGGCCGGCCGTCAGGTAGGTCTGCAGGCCGAGGGTGCGGAAGCCGACGTGGGCGAGGGTGGCGAGGCCGGGCTCCTCCTGGCCGACGGACTGGAGGAGTTCGAGGGCCTCGTCCTCGTCCAGTTCGGCGAGGTCGGCCTCCAGCTTGGCGTTGAGGAAGATCGCCTCGGCGGGGGCGACCAGCTCGCGCTGCTCGTTCTTGAAGTCCTCGTCGGTCAGCTCGTCCTCGTCGACGTTGAAGACGTAGAGGAACGGCTTGGTGGTGAGGAGGTGGAGGTCGTGGAGGAGCTCGTTGCGCTCGCTGCCCTGGACGATCCCGTGGGCGAAGAGGGTGTCGCCCTTCTCCAGGATAGCCTTGGCCTCCTCGACGGCCTTGACCTTGGGGGCCACGTCCTTCTTGATCCGCGACTCCTTCACCAGGCGCGGCAGGACCTTCTCGATGGTCTGCAGGTCGGCGAGGATCAGCTCGGTGTTGATCGTCTCGATGTCGTCCTTGGGCGAGACCTTGCCGTCGACGTGGACGACGTTCTCGTCCTTGAAGGCGCGGATGACCTGGCAGATCGCGTCGGACTCGCGGATGTTCGCGAGGAACTTGTTGCCCAGGCCCTCGCCCTCGGAGGCGCCGCGGACGATGCCGGCGATGTCGACGAAGTCGACGGTGGCCGGGAGGACCTTCTGGGAGGCGAAGATCTCGGCGAGCTTGGCCAGGCGGGGGTCGGGGACGCCGACGACGCCGACGTTCGGCTCGATGGTGGCGAACGGGTAGTTGGCCGCCAGCACGTCGTTCTTGGTCAGGGCGTTGAACAGGGTCGACTTGCCGACATTCGGCAGACCGACGATTCCGATCGTGAGCGACACGGTGGCGACTCGACTTCCGAAGCGAGAGCGGTGGGGTGGGCAACGGCCTCGTGAGGGGCCGATCCACCAGTCTACGGGGCGGGCGGCGGCGCCCGGCCGCCCCAGGCCCGGGCCGGTGCCCCGCCGCCGCGCCCCCTTGTCCAGGCCCGCCCTGCCCCGTCCCGCACCGGCCCCGCACCCGCTCGTGTCGAACGCAGTCCCAAGCTCGGCCAAAGCGCGTGTCCCGTAACCGGTTAATACCACTTAGCGGCCTACCGTTGGCGAGTGGAGCAACACGAAGCGCGCACCCCCCAGCACGGCCCGCCGTGGTCCGGACGCCCGGCCGCGGACCAGGACGCCCGGCTCCCGCGCCCGGCGGAGGCCGTGGCCCCCGACCCCGACGACGACTTCCTCTCCGCGATGCGGGCCTCCGGCTTCGCGTCCGTCCCGATCGCCGCGCCCGCGCCCGTACGGGCCACGGCGCGCGGCCCGGCGCAGGCGTGGGCCGCCCGGGGGCCCACCCCGGCGGCCCTGGCGGGACCCGTGGGCGAGCGGGCGGCCGTGCCGCCCCCGGCGGGCGTGGAGTCCTCGACCGTCTACCGGGCGCGCCCGCAGCGTCCGCTTCCCGCGGCGCCGGAGAACCTGCGGCGCCGGATGCCCGCGGCCAAGCTCACCGGCCTGGGCTGCTGGCTGCTGGCGACGCTCGCGCTGTTCGCCTTCGCCTGCCTGGACCAGCTGCTGCTCGGCGGCGCACAGACCCCGTACGGGGTGTTCTTCCTGCTGGTGGGCGTGGGCGCGGCGGTGTGGGTGCGGCCGTACGACCTGATCTGCGCGCCGGTCACGCTGCCGATCGCGTTCACGCTCGGGGCGGTGCCGATCCACCGCGGCGGGGACGGTTTCGACGGGCTGCTGATGGGCGTCTTCACCGTGCTCGCGCTGAACGCCGGCTGGCTCTACGCGGGCACGCTGGTCTGCGCGCTGATCGCGATCGTCCGGCGGGCGGCGGTCATCGCGCGACGTCGGGCCAGCCGACCGGTGACGCGACCGCGGAGCGGGGAGCCCGGGCCGGCGAACCGGGCGGCGGCCCGGAAGGCTGACCGGTCGCGGCCACGGCCGGGGACGCGGCCGCGGCAGGTGGCGCGCCAGCCCGAGCGGCGTACGCGGCCATCGCAGCCCCCACGATCCCCGCGTTGTTCTGAAGCTGAGCCGGCACGATCTCGGCCCTGATGCCCTCGATCAGCGGCAGGAACTTCTCGGCCTTGCGGCTCACCCCGCCGCCGATCACGAACAGCTCGGGCGAGAACAGCATCTCCACATGGGCGAGGTACTTCTGGACCCGGCGCGCCCAGCGCTGCCAGCTGAGCTCCTCGTCCTCCTTGGCCTTGGTGGAGGCGCGTTTCTCGGCGTCGTGGCCGTGCAGTTCGAGGTGGCCGAGCTCGGTGTTGGCGAGGAGCCGGCCGTCGGTGAAGACGGCGCTGCCGATGCCGGTGCCGAGGGTGAGGACGATGACGGTGCCGCCCCGGCCGCGGCCGGCGCCGAAGCGCATCTCGGCCAGGCCGGCCGCGTCCGCGTCGTTGAGGAGGGTGACCGCGCAGCCGCCGGCCTCGCCGCCGAGGCGGTCGGTGATCAGGGTGGCGGCGTCGGTGCCGATCCATCGTCTGTCGACGTTGGCGGCGGTGCGGGTGATGCCGCCGGTGACCACTCCGGGGAAGGTCACGCCTACGGGGCCGGTCCAGCCGAAGTGCGCGACCACCTCGCGGACGCAGTCCGCGACGGCGTCCGGGGTGGCCGGATGCGGGGTCAGTACCTTGTGGCGCTCGTCGGCGAGGTCGCCGCGTTCGAGATCCACCGGGGCGCCCTTGATGCCCGATCCGCCGATGTCCACACCGAAGACCCTCATGGGGAAAAGGCTAGGCGCGGACGGGCCCGGCCGCCCAGGGAACGCGGATCCGGCGGCACTGTCGTCCGCCGGGGCCGCGCTCGCCGTCGGGCCCGGGTGTCAGGCGTCGGTGTCCTCGGTCGCCGCCTTGGCCTCGGCGCGCAGATCGCGGCGGAGTTCCTTGGGCAGCGAGAAGGTGATGGACTCCTCGGCCGCCTTGACGATCTCGACGTCGCCGTAGCCGCGCTCGGCGAGCCATTCCAGGACCTGCTCGACCAGGACCTCCGGGACGGAGGCGCCGGAGGTGACGCCGACCGTGGTCACGCCCTCCAGCCAGGCCTCGTCGATCTCGCTGGCGAAGTCCACGAGGTAGGCCTCGCGGGCGCCGGCGAGCTTGGCGACCTCGACGAGCCGCTTGGAGTTGGAGGAGTTGCGGGAGCCGACCACGATGACCAGGTCCGCCTCGGCGCCCATCTGCTTCACGGCGAGCTGGCGGTTCTGGGTGGCGTAGCAGATGTCGTCGCTGGGCGGGGAGATCAGCTGCGGGAACTTCTCCTTCAGCGCGTCGACGGTCTCCATGGTCTCGTCGACGGAGAGGGTGGTCTGGGAGAGCCAGACGATCTTCGACGGGTCGCGGACCTCGACCTTGTCGACGTCCCCGGGGCCGTCGACGAGCTGGATGTGGTCGGGGGCCTCGCCGGAGGTGCCGATGACCTCCTCGTGGCCCTCGTGGCCGATCAGGAGGATGTCGTAGTCCTCGTTGGCGTAGCGGACGGCTTCCTTGTGGACCTTGGTCACCAGGGGGCAGGTCGCGTCGATGGTGGCGAGGCGGCCCTGCTTGGCCTCCTCGTGGACGACGGGGGCGACGCCGTGCGCCGAGAACATCACGATGTTGCCCGGCGGGACCTCCTCCGTGCGCTCGACGAAGATCGCGCCCTTCTTCTCCAGGGTCTTCACGACGTACTTGTTGTGCACGATCTCGTGGCGCACGTAGACGGGCGCGCCGTACTGCTCCAGGGCTTTCTCGACGGCGATCACGGCGCGGTCCACGCCCGCGCAGTAGCCACGGGGGGCGGCGAGCAGGACCTTGCGGCCGGCGGGCTGGATGTCACTGGGACGCGCAGCGTCTCCACTGGGGGCGGCGGTGGGCGACGGGCGGGAAGTCATGCCGTCCATCGTAAGGGCCGTGCCCGGCGCCCGAAGATCGGCCGCTGCCCCAGACTGGGAGGCCGGAACTACCGAGGAGGCCGGGATGGAGTCGGGGCGGCGGGCCGGGGCGGGCGAGGAGGCGGGGCCGGCGGCGCTGCGGCGGACGCTGACGTTCCGGGACCTGGTCGTCTACGGGCTGCTGTTCATCGCCCCGATGGCGCCGGTCGGGATCTTCGGCACCCTGCAGGCGAAGTCGCACGGCGCGATCACCCTGGTCTACGTGGTGGCGACGGCCGCGATGGCGTTCACGGCGTACTCGTACGCCCAGATGGTGCGGGTCGCGCCGCGGGCCGGGTCGGTCTACACCTACGCCCGGGTGGGGCTGGGGGACGGTGCCGGGTTCGTCGCCGGGTGGATGGCGATGCTGGACTACCTGCTGATCCCGGCGGTGGCGTATCTGTTCTCCGGGATCGCGCTGCACGCCCTGGTGCCGTCGGTGCACCAGTGGGTGTGGACGGCGCTGGCCGTGGTGGTGACGACGCTGCTGAATCTGTGGGGCGTGCGGACCGCGGCGGTGGTCGGCTTCGTGGTGCTGGCCATGGAGCTCGCGGTGCTGCTGGTCTTCGTCGGCGCGGCCGGGTACGTGCTGGTCACGGAGGGGGCGCGGCGCGGCTGGAGCGAGCCGTTCCTCGGTGCGGGCGCCTTCTCCCCGGTGGCGGTGCTCGCGGCGGTGTCGGTCGCGGTCCTGTCGTTCCTGGGCTTCGACGCGATCGCGTCGTTCGCGGAGGAATCGGCGGGTGGCGTTTCGAGGGTCGCGCGGGCGGTGCTGACCTGTCTGGTGGTGGCGGGGGTGCTGTTCGCCGTGCAGACGTATCTCGCGGCGCTGCTCGCCCCGGTGTCCGCGGCCGAACTGGCGGCCAGACCGGGTGAGCAGGGCGCCGCCTTCTACGCGACGGCGGAGGCGGCCGCCGGGCCCTGGCTGGGGCAGTTGGTGGCGGCCAGCAAGGCGATCGGGGCGGCGTTCGCGGCGCTGGCGGGGCAGGCGGCGGCCGGGCGGCTGCTGTTCGCGATGGCCCGGGACCGGCGGCTGCCGGGGGCGATGGCCGAGGTGGACGCCCGCCGCGGGGTGCCGCGCCGGGCGCTGCTGGGCGCGGCGGTGGTGACGCTGGTGGCGGCGGTGTGGGCGGCGCGCCGGGACGACGGGCTGGACCAGCTGTCGTCGGTCGTGAACGTGGGGGCGCTGACCGCGTTCGGGTTGCTGCACGCCTCGGTGATCGGCTGGTTCCGCTTCCGGGCGCGGGAGCGGGCCGGGGTGCCGGGCGTGCTGCGGCACGTGGTGGTGCCGCTGCTGGGGCTCGCGGTGGTGGGCGCCGTACTCGTGGCGGCGTCGCCGACGGCGCAGGCCGTGGGCGGCTGCTGGCTGGCGGTGGGGCTGGTGTGGCTGGCGGTGCAGTACGGGCGGCGCTCGCGGGCCGGTGGTGCGGGCCCCGGGGAGGGCGGGGCGGCGGGCTGAGGGCGAGGCGGCCGGCACTGTCGGTGGCCGCCGCTACGCTCGCTCGTATGGCTGTCTCCACGTCCCCCGAAACGCCGATCCCGGTCGGCGAGGTGTCCCGGCTCATCGGCGGCTGGATCGACCGGCTCGGCGCGGTCTGGGTCGAGGGGCAGATCACCCAGCTCTCCCGCCGCCCCGGCGCGGGCGTGGTCTTCCTGACGCTGCGCGATCCGTCCCACGACATCTCGCTGCGCGTGACGTGCTATCGCCAGGTCTTCGACAAGGTCGCGGACGTGATCAGCGAGGGCGCCCGGGTGGTGGTGCACGCCAAACCGGAGTGGTACGCCCCGCGCGGTCAGCTGTCGCTGCGGGCCGCGGAGATCCGGCCGGTCGGGGTCGGCGAGCTGCTCGCGCGGCTGGAGCAGCTGAAGAAGTCGCTGGCGGCGGAGGGGCTGTTCGCGGCGGACCGCAAGCGGCCGCTGCCGTTCCTGCCGCAGCTGATCGGGCTGGTCTGCGGGCGGGCCAGCGCCGCGGAGCGGGACGTGCTGGAGAACGCCCGGCACCGCTGGCCGGCCGTCCGCTTCGAGGTGCGCAACGTACCGGTGCAGGGCGTGCATGCGGTGCCGCAGGTGATCGCGGCGGTGCAGGAGCTGGACGCGCTGCCCGAGGTGGACGTGATCATCGTGGCGCGCGGCGGCGGCAGCGTGGAGGACCTGCTGCCGTTCTCCGACGAGCAGCTGGTCCGGGCGGTGAGCGCGGCGGTGACGCCGGTGGTCTCGGCGATCGGGCACGAGCCGGACACCCCGCTGCTGGATCTGGTGGCCGATCTGCGGGCCTCGACGCCGACGGACGCGGCGAAGAAGGTGGTGCCGGACGTGGGTGAGGAGCTGGCCCGGGTGCAGCAGCTGCGCGAGCGGGCGCTGCGCGCGGTCGAGGGCTTCCTGCAGCGGGAGCAGCGGGGGCTGGCGGCGGCGCTGCAGCGGCCGTGCATGGAGCGTCCGCAGCGGATGGTGGAGGAGCGTGCGGAGCAGGTCACGGCCCTGGTGGAGCGCGGCCGGCGGACGCTGGGGCATCTGCTGGACCGGGCCGACTCGGAGCTGACGCACACCCTCGCGCGGGTGGTCGCGCTCTCCCCCAGGGCGACGCTGGAGCGCGGCTATGCGGTGCTCCAGAAGGCGGACGGGGCGGCGGTGCGCTCCCCCGGGGAGGTCGAGAACGGCGAGGAGCTGCGGGCGCGGGTGTCCGCCGGCGAGTTCCGGGTCCGGGTCGGCGGCGTCCAGGGCGCTGTCAGTGACCCCGAATAGGGTGGGAGACATGGCGAAGGCGCAGGCGAAGACGGAGCGGGAGACGGACGGCGTGGCGGAGACGGAGCAGGGTCCGGCGGTCGGCGCGGACACCGGCGCGCGGGCCGCGGAGAGCGCGGAGCCCGCCGCGGAGCCCGGTCCGGACGCCGCCGGACCGGAGCCGGCCGCGGTGCCCCCGGTGGAGTCCACGCTCGGCTACGAGCAGGCGCGGGACGAGCTGATCGAGGTCGTCCGCAGCCTGGAGGCGGGCGGGACGACGCTGGAGGAGTCGCTGGCGCTGTGGGAGCGCGGCGAGGCGCTGGCCAAGGTGTGCCGCCGCTGGCTGGACGGCGCCCGGGAGCGCCTGGACGCGGCGCTGGCCGAGGACCGCTAGGCGCGGCGGGGCCGGGCCGCGGACCGGGCGTCCACGGCGCACCCCTTCTCAGGAACCACGGGAACCATGTGAACCGGCTCACAACGCCCCCGATTTAGTTGAACATTAATCTATCTGCTTTACAGTGGAGAGCACGGAGAACCGTGCAGTATGTGGACTGCGGTATCCGCATCGTGGTACTCGCCGCCTCCGCGGCGGGCTGCCGCAGACCCGTTGAACACCGAGCTGACCACCGAGGTGCCCTTTATGTCTCTCGCCCTTGACTCCGCCGCCCAGGACCTCCTCTTCCGCGAGGCCCAGACCGCCAACACGTTCACGGACGAGCCGGTGACGGACGAGCAGGTCCAGGCGATCTACGACCTGGTCAAGTTCGGCCCGACCGCCTTCAACCAGTCGCCGCTGCGGATAACCCTGGTCCGTACCCCCGAGGCCCGGCAGCGCCTGGTCAACCACGCCATGGGCGCCAACGGCCCGAAGACCCTGACCGCGCCGCTGACCGCGATCCTCTCCGTCGACCTGGACTTCCACGAGAAGCTGCCGGAGCTCTTCCCGCACGCCCCCGGCATCAAGGACACCTTCTTCGCCGAGGCCGCCGTCCGCGAGGTCGCCGGCACCCAGAACGCCACCCTGCAGGCCGGCTACTTCATCGTCGGCGTCCGCGCCGCCGGCCTGGCCGCCGGCCCGATGACCGGCTTCGACTTCACCGGCATCGACAAGGAGTTCTTCGGCGACGGCAAGCAGAAGTCCTTCCTGGTCCTCAACATCGGCAAGCCGGGCCCGGACGCCTTCTTCCCGCGCTCGCCGCGCCTGACCTTCGACGACGCCGTCTCCACCGTCTGACGGCCGTAGCGGAAACACGCAGGGGCCGCCGCACCCAGCCCGGGTGCGGCGGCCCCTTTGCGCGCTTCGGTCCGTCGGCCCTACTTCGCCACCAGCGCGGCCGCCAGGTCCGCCAGCCGCCCGTACGGAGCGGTGCCGGTGACGACCGTGGTCACGCCCTTCTCCTCGCGGACCAGCGCCTTGTACTTGTCGCCCTCGTAGCGGTCCCACTTCTTGCTGCCGACGGCCTGCTTGCCCGCGGTCCTGGTGGCGCCGAGCGTGACCTCCTGGATGAACTTCCGCGCCGGCGCGTCGCTCTGCTCGACCGCCGCGTACTGCTCCTCCGGGTCGAGCAGGCCCAGGTGCCAGGCGCCGCCCTTGCCGTCGTCGCTCGCCTTGTAGGAGACGGAGGTGGCGCGCCAGGTCTTGGGGAGCCCCTGGGGCGCGGCGACCGGATAGGGCGCCGCCCGCCGGGCGGTGATCAGCTCGACGCGGTAGTCGACCGCCTTCACCGCGTTCTTCGCCGCGTCCGCGCTCTCGTCGTGCGGGATGAAGATGTAGATCGCCCCGACCAGGACGCCGATCACTGCCAGCGACAGGACCATGTCCCGCACCGTTTGCCTGCCTCGCATACCTGCCACGCCCCTATGGTCCCCCATCCCGGCGCCGACCCCGACAGGCCCCCCGGTGACGCCCGTCACCTGCGCAAACACCGCGCCGCGCATCCCCCGACCGGCCGCTCATGCGAAGGGCCCACTGCTCATTTTGGCGACGTGCGGATACTGTGAACCTCTGGGGGAGTCCCCCGCGCCCCCGTACAGCCACCCTCACTCCTCCGCGGCCGTCGCCGTACAGAAAGGTGCGCTCGATGACCGAGCATCATCTCCCGTCCCAACTCGAGGTCAGCCCCGAGGCCCCGGACCGCAACCTCGCCCTGGAACTCGTCCGGGTCACCGAGGCCGGTGCCATGGCGTCGGGCCGCTGGGTGGGGCGAGGTGACAAGAACGGCGCGGACGGCGCGGCGGTCAAGGCCATGCGCGCCCTGATCCACACCGTGTCCATGAACGGGGTCGTGGTCATCGGGGAGGGCGAGAAGGACCACGCTCCGATGCTGTACAACGGCGAACGCGTCGGGGACGGCACCGGCCCGGAGTGCGACGTGGCCGTGGACCCGGTGGACGGTACGACGCTGACCGCCAAGGGCATGGCCAACGCGGTCTCGGTGATGGCGGTCGCCGAGCGCGGCTCGATGTTCGACCCGTCCGCGGTCTTCTACATGGACAAGCTGGCCACCGGCCCGGAGGCGGCGGACTTCGTCGACATCACCGCCCCGGTGGCGGTGAACATCAAGCGGATCGCCAAGGCGAAGAAGTCCGCGGTCGAGGACGTCACCGTGGTCATCCTGGACCGGCCGCGCCACGAGGGCCTGGTCAAGGAGGTCCGGGAGGCGGGCGCCCGGATCAAGTTCATCTCCGACGGCGACGTCGCCGGCGCGATCATGGCGGCACGTGAGGGCACCGGCGTCGACCTGCTGCTGGGCATCGGCGGTACGCCCGAGGGCATCATCACGGCCTGTGCCATGAAGTGTCTGGGCGGCACCCTGCAGGCCAAGCTGTGGCCCAAGGACGACGAGGAGCGGCAGCGCGCCCTGGACGCCGGTCACGACCTGGACAAGGTCCTGGAGATCGACGACCTGGTCCGCAGCGACAACGTCTTCTTCGTCGCCACCGGCATCACCGACGGCGAGCTGCTGCGCGGCGTGCGCTACCGCGCCGAGACCGCCTACACCCAGTCCCTGGTGATGCGGTCCAAGTCCGGCACCATCCGGCAGATCGACTCCCAGCACCGGCTGTCGAAGCTGCGCGCCTACAGCTCGGTGGACTTCGAGCGCCCCAGCTGACGGCTCCCACCGGGACGACCGGGGACGCACTTCGCCCCCGCCGGAGAGGCTCCGGCGGGGGCGAAGTGGCCCATACGCGCGGTCCGTTCAGCCGGCCGCGGGCATATGGGCCGCACGCTGCAGTTCGGACTCCCGGCGCCGGCGCCGGGTCAGCACGACCCGGCGCTCGGCCGCGGTGAGCCCGCCCCAGACGCCGTACGGCTCCGGCTGGAGCAGCGCGTGCTCCCGGCACTCGACCATGACCGGGCAGCGGGCACAGACCCGCTTCGCGGCCTCTTCCCTGGCCAGTCGCGCGGCGGTCGGCTCCTTCGACGGGGCGAAGAACAGCCCGGCTTCGTCCCGGCGGCACACCGCCTCGGAATGCCAGGGACCGGCCTCGTCGCGCGCAGGCACTCGCGGGGACGGAACGACAGCGGCATCCTGCAGGGGCTGATGCGGTAGCAGCACGGTCTACTCCTGACGACGGCTTCGGCGAGAGAAATCACCCTTGCCCGTCTCGCTGCGCACGGCCTTTTTCCGCACCCCGCAGCCGTACGAGAGACGATGCACCAGCCCTACCCGCTGTGCGCACGCTTATGCACACCGTGGCGATCGTGCGGAAACGAGATCACGCGACAACGCGAAAAGTCGCACCGCGCCCCCGGGACGTACGTACGTCAGCGGCCGCCGTCGTGCCTCCTGCGGAAGCGGTCGCGGCGCTCCTGCCGCTCCAGGCGATGCCGTTCGTGCCACTCACGGTGCCGCTCGCGGTGCTCCTCGCGGAGCTGGTGGCGCAGTTCGCGGTGGCTCTCACGCAGCCGGTCGCGCAGGTCGCCGATCAGCGCCCCGCGCTTGGGCCGGGCCTCCACGCTGCCCAGGATCGCGTAGCCGTTGACCTGGATCTGCGGGGCGTCGCCGTCCTCCGCCTCGTGGGTGTCGATCTCGAAGGCGCCCAGGATCCCGGAGCCGCTGCTGCGCAGCGTGACGTTCTCCGGCACCCGGATCTCCACGCTCCCGAAGAGGGAGGTGACAGTGATCTGGACCTGCTGCTGCGGGAAGACCGCCTCGGTCAGGTCGATCTCGACGGAACCGAAGATCGCCACGGCGTTGATCCGCGCCGGGACGTGCCAGCGCCCCTTGCGGGTGGCCGCGCTGAAGATCGCGACGAGGTTCTGGTCCGGCTGCGGCGCTCCGCCGTACGCGGTCGCCGACGCGTCCGGTCCCGGCCGCGGACGGCCGCCGGCCGCCGGCAGGTCGCGGACGACCGGCTCCAGCTCGCCCAGGGTCTTGGCGCGGTAGACCGTGTCGATCCGCTCGGCGTGCTCCTCGGGATCGAGGCGGCCCTCGGCCAGCGCCTCCCGGAGGATCCCGGCGATCCGGTCGCGGTCCGCGTCGGACGCCCGGATGTCCGCCTCGGCCACGGGCGCGCCCGCGGGCCTGGTCTCGGCCTTGGTCAGGTCCACCGTTTGCGGGGTCTCGGGGCCCACTCGTCCCCCGTTGTCTGCATCCACCGCCCCAGCGTACCGAAACGCGATAGATCGCGACTAGGTATCGCAGGACCGGACCGCACATCCGCCCGAACCGGAGCCGGTACCGGCCCCGAACCGGAGCCTGCCGCCGACTGAGCCTCACCTCACAGCCGCGTCCGCGCGCCGGGGTTCTACGCTGTTGGGGCGCTGCCGTAGAAGCCAGCCAGACCCCTCCGAGTAAGGATGAACCGCCACCATGCCGGAATTCGCCTACACCGACCTGCTCCCCACCGGCGAGGACAAGACCCCGTACCGCCTCGTCACGAAGGAAGGTGTCAGCACCTTCGAGGCCGACGGCCGGACGTTCCTCAAGGTCGAGCCGGAGGCGCTGCGCAAGCTGGCCGAAGCGGCGATCCATGACATCCAGCACTACCTGCGCCCCGAGCACCTCGGGCAGCTCCGCAAGATCATCGACGACCCCGAGGCCTCGGCCAACGACAAGTTCGTCGCCCTCGACCTGCTGAAGAACGCCAACATCGCGGCCGCCGGCGTGCTGCCCATGTGCCAGGACACCGGCACCGCGATCGTGATGGGCAAGCGCGGCCAGAACGTGCTCACCGAGGGCGGCGACGCCGAAGCGCTCTCCCGCGGCATCTTCGACGCGTACACCCAGCTGAACCTGCGGTACTCGCAGATGGCCCCGCTGACCATGTGGGAGGAGAAGAACACCGGCTCCAACCTCCCGGCGCAGATCGAGCTGTACGCGACCGACGGCGACGCCTACAAGTTCCTCTTCATGGCCAAGGGCGGCGGCAGCGCCAACAAGTCGTTCCTCTACCAGGAGACCAAGGCGGTCCTCAACGAGGCCTCCATGATGAAGTTCCTGGAGCAGAAGATCCGCTCGCTCGGTACGGCCGCCTGCCCGCCGTACCACCTCGCGATCGTCGTCGGCGGCACCTCGGCCGAGTACGCGCTCAAGACCGCCAAGTACGCCTCCGCGCACTACCTGGACGAGCTGCCCGCCGAGGGCTCCGCCACCGGCCACGGCTTCCGCGACAAGGAGCTGGAGGAGAAGGTCTTCGAGCTGACGCAGAAGATCGGCATCGGCGCGCAGTTCGGCGGCAAGTACTTCTGCCACGACGTCCGCGTGGTCCGCCTCCCCCGGCACGGCGCCTCCTGCCCGGTCGCCATCGCCGTCTCCTGCTCCGCCGACCGCCAGGCCGTCGCCAAGATCACCGCCGAGGGCGTCTTCCTGGAGCAGCTGGAGACCGACCCGGCCCGCTTCCTGCCGGAGACCACGGACGAGGAACTGACCGAGGGTGCCGGCCCCGACCTCGACGCGGTCGCCGTCGACCTCAACCGCCCCATGGACGAGGTCCTCGCCGAGCTGACCAAGCACCCGGTCAAGACCCGGCTGTCCCTGACCGGCACGCTGGTCGTCGCCCGCGACATCGCGCACGCCAAGATCAAGGAGCGCCTGGACGCCGGCGAGGAGATGCCGCAGTACCTCAAGGACCACCCGGTCTACTACGCGGGCCCGGCCAAGACCCCCGAGGGCTACGCCTCCGGCTCGTTCGGCCCGACGACCGCGGGCCGGATGGACGCCTACGTCGAGCAGTTCCAGGCCGCCGGCGGCTCGAAGGTCATGCTCGCCAAGGGCAACCGCTCCCAGCAGGTCACCGACGCCTGCGCCGCCCACGGCGGCTTCTACCTCGGCTCCATCGGCGGCCCGGCCGCCCGCCTGGCCCAGGACTGCATCAAGAAGGTCGAGGTCCTCGAATACGAGGAGCTCGGCATGGAGGCCGTCTGGAAGATCGAGGTCGAGGACTTCCCCGCCTTCATCGTCGTCGACGACAAGGGCAACGACTTCTTCCAGGACCCCTCCCCGGCCCCGACGTTCACCAGCATCCCGGTCCGCCAGGGCGCCTGACCCGTCCGGCCCCACCCGGCCCGCAGCACCCCACCGTCCCGCCGAGCGAACCGCCGGCGGGACGGTCGCGTCGGGCGGGAACAGATCCCCTTCCCCGGGCACTGTCATAGGTATGAGTGACACGAGTGCAGTGGGTGACGGCGACGGCTTCCGGGTGGAGCACGACTCCATGGGGGAGGTCCGGGTGCCCGCGGGGGCCAAGTGGCGGGCGCAGACGCAGCGGGCGGTGGAGAACTTCCCCGTCTCCGGGCAGCGGCTGGAGCGGGCGCACATCGAGGCGCTGGCGCGGATCAAGGGTGCGGCCGCCACGGTGAACGCCGAGCTGGGGGTGCTGGACAAGGAGATCGCCCAGGCCGTGCGGGAGGCGGCCGCGGCGGTCGCCGGCGGCGAGTGGGACGCGCACTTCCCGGTCGACGTGTTCCAGACCGGCTCCGGGACGTCGTCGAACATGAACGCCAACGAGGTCATCGCCACCCTCGCGAGCGAGCGGCTGGGGCGGGACGTCCATCCGAACGACCACGTCAACGCGAGCCAGTCGTCGAACGACGTCTTTCCGTCGTCGATTCACATCGCGGCCACTTCGGCGGTGCTGAACGATCTGATTCCGGCGCTGGAGCATCTGGCGGCGGCGTTCGAGCGGAAGGCGGAGGAATTCGCGGACGTCGTGAAGTCGGGGCGGACGCATTTGATGGATGCCACGCCGGTGACGCTGGGACAGGAATTCGGCGGATATGCCGCCCAGGTGCGGTACGGCGTGGAGCGGCTGCGGAGTGCGGTGCCGCGGCTGGCGGAGCTGCCGCTCGGCGGTACGGCCGTCGGGACGGGCATCAATACGCCGCCGGGATTCTCCGCCGCGGTGATCGCGGAAGTGGCCCGGGCGACCGGGCTGCCGCTGACCGAGGCGCGCAATCATTTCGAGGCGCAGGGCGCGCGGGACGGCATCGTCGAGACCAGCGGGCAGCTGCGGACGATCGCCGTCGGGCTGACGAAGATCGCCAATGACCTGCGGTGGATGGCGTCGGGGCCGCGCACCGGGCTCGCCGAGATCAATCTGCCGGACCTCCAGCCCGGTTCGTCGATCATGCCGGGGAAGGTCAATCCGGTGATTCCGGAGGCGGTGCTGATGGTCGCCGCTCAGGTCACCGGGAATGACGCGACGGTGGCCGCGGCCGGCGCGGCCGGCAATTTCGAGCTCAATGTGATGCTCCCGGTGATCGCGCGGAACGTCCTCGAATCGATCCGGCTGCTCGGGAATGTGGCACGGCTGCTGGCGGACCGTACGGTCGACGGCATCACGGCCAATGCGGAACGGGCCCGCGAATACGCCGAATCGTCGCCGTCCGTGGTCACCCCGCTGAACAAGTACCTCGGTTACGAAGAGGCGGCGAAGGTGGCGAAGAAATCGCTCGCCGAGCGGAGGACGATCCGTCAGGTGGTCCTGGACGAGGGGTACGTGGAGCGCGGGCTGCTCACCGAGGAGCAGCTGGACGAGGCGCTGGACGTGCTGCGCATGACCCACCCGTGACCATGTCCCCGTAGCCGTGCCGCCATGGCCATGACCCGCCCGTAACACCGCAAGGAAGGTACGTTACCGCTCCCGTAACGCCCGCTGCGTCTCATGTCACGGCGGGCGTCACACGGCACCCCTAAAATCTGCCCATGACAGCGGACATGGTGGACACGGCGGAAGGCGAGGCGGCCGGCGGGCGCGGGACGTCCGGAGTGCGGCAGGTGGCGGCGGGGGGCGCGGCGGGCCGCTGGGCGCCGGGCGACCACATCCTGTGGCGCTACCGCGACAACGCCGATCCGGGGCGCTTCCACATCTGCCGGCCGATGACCGTCGTCCAGGACACCGAGGAGCTGCTGGCGGTGTGGATGGCGCCGGGGACCGCGTGCATCAAGCCGGTGCTGGCCGACGGCACACCGGTGCACCACGAGCCGCTCGCGACCCGCTACACCAAACCGCGCCGGACCACCCGCGACCACTGGTTCGGCACCGGCGTGCTGAAGCTCGCGCGGCCCGGCGACCCCTGGTCGGTCTGGCTCTTCTGGGAGCAGGGCTGGCAGTTCAAGAACTGGTACGTCAACCTGGAGCAGCCGCGCCGTCGTTGGTCAGGGGGAATTGACTCCGAGGACCATTTCCTCGACATCTGCGTCTATCCGGACCGGCACTGGGAGTGGCGGGACGAGGACGAGTTCGCACAGGCGCAGCGGGACGGGCTGATGACCAACGCACGGGCCGCGGAGGTCCGGTCCGCCGGACGGGCCGCGATCGCACAGATCTCGGCCTGGCGCGGACCGTACTCGGACGGCTGGGAGGACTGGCGGCCCGACCCGGCCTGGGACGTCCCCCGGCTCCCGGAGGACTGGGACCGCACACCGGATCGTTTGCGGTCGTGAGGGAGTGAAGTGAAACGGGGTACAGGGAGTGGGAGTGAAGGGGCGGACCGTGGAAAGGTGCGCCTTGGGGCAAAGCTGTTCCCCGCCGGGCGAGGAGGCGGTCCGAGCCCCCTTGCTGCGCCCTGGGTCTTCAAACGTAGGATCGTCCTCCGCAAGACTGCACAGGCGCAACTCCAGAACTGGAAAACGAACTTGACCGCGGTCGCAGGAGGGGCGAGGTCGTGAGCGCGAAGAGCTACGACGAATACGAGGGCCTGAACCGGTTAGCGCTGGACCGGGCCGGGCAGGCCGAGGCGTTCGACGCGATCGGCGACCGCTACAACGACGCCTTTCCGCACAAGGAGGGCCAGCTGTCCTCGGGTGCCTGGCTGGCCGGTGCCCTGCCCGCGGGCGCCCGCGTCCTGGACGTCGGGTGCGGTACGGGCCTGCCGACCGCCCGTCAGCTCTCCGACGCCGGGCACCGCGTGGTCGGTATCGATCTCTCCCCCTCCATGGTCAAGCTGGCCCGGGACAACGCCCCGGGCGCGGAGTTCCACCGGCTGGACATCGCCGATCTGCGCGGCGGCCGGCTCGGCGGCCCCGGCTCCTTCGACGGTGTCGCCGCTTATTTCTCGCTGTTGATGCTGCCCCGTGCGGAAATCCCTTACGCACTGGGCCTGCTGCATGATCTGCTACGACCCGGTGGGCTGCTGGCCCTGTCGATGGTCGAGGCGGACGTGGACGACTTCCCGATCCCGTTCCTGGGCAACACGATCCGGGTATCGGGTTACCTGCGGGACGACCTGCGCCGGGTCGTGCACGACGCGGGTTTCGACGTCGTCGGGGAGGACGCCTACGCCTACGCCCCGGCGAGCACGGACGTACCACCCGAGATCCAGCTCTTTCTGCACCTGCGACGCGCCTGAAACGCAGCGCGTCGGGCGCGTCCCGTACGGGCTGCGCGCCCGGAACGCGGCGCGTCGGACGCGCAGCCCCGGACGGATGGAATCCCACGCGTGACGGAGCATCCCACCTCCCACGAATCGCGACGGTCGGCCCCGACCGCCGCGCCCTCGGCGTCCCCTGCGCGGGGGCCGGGCCGGACGCCGCCGTTGGGCGCCGTCCCGGACCCGCGCGGCGCCCTGCAGCAGCCCGCCGCGGCCGGCTTCGTCCCGGCGGGGCCGCCGGCCGGCCGGGCCGACCGCGAGCCGCCCGCGGACCACGGCGCGGCCCGGGACGACGCGGCGATTCCGTACGGGGAGGCGTACGGGGACACCTTCGGCGGCGCGGGCGCGTACCGTGGCGCGGGCAGGTACGGCGGCGCGAACGCCTATGGCGGCGCGGACACTTACGGCGGCGACCCCTGGGGCGCCGACTCTTACGGGGAGGTGGCCATGCCGGCGAGCGGGCGGCCGGGCGGCGCACCGGACGGGGAGCGCGAGGCGGCCCCGGCGCGGCGGCGGGTGGCACAGGGCGCGGTGGGCCGCGCGGGCACGCCGGATCCGGGTGAGGAGCCGCACCGCGGGGAGCGTCCGCGGCCCGGCGGCGAGGGCATCGGGCGGCCGCGGGACGGCGGCGCCGGACGGTCCCGGCCGCGCGGCGGGGAGGCCGGCGGGACGGTGCCGGGCCGGGCGCCGGCCGGGGAGGCGACCGGTGCGCAGGTGCCGGCGCCGGCCGGGCCGCCGCCGGGTCCGCCGCCCGCTCCGCTGCCGCCCGCCGGCCCGGCGCGCTCGGCGCATCCGGGCGAGAGCGGTGAGGTCGCGGCGGCCCGGCAGGCGGGCGGTGACCGGCTGCGGTTCATCGGTGCGGCGACCCGGCGGATCGCCCGCGGGATCGACCTCGACGAGATCGTGCTGGGGCTGTGCCGGGCGACGGTGCCGACCTTCGCCGACGCGATCCTGGTGTATCTGCGCGATCCGCTGCCGGTGGGCGACGAGCGGCCCACCGGGCCGGTGGTGCTGCGGCTGCGGCGCACCGACCGGATCCCGGAGGAGCCGGACACCAACGGCGGGCGGCTGCCGGTGCTGCCCGCGCAGCCCGATCTGGGCCCGGCGATGGGCGGCAGCGCCGCGGAGCTGGCCGAGGTGCGGCCCGGCGGTCCGCTGGCGGAGGTGCTGCGGGGCGTGCGGCCGCTGTTCGGCGAGGCGCAGGCGGCCCGGACCGCGCTGCCCGAGCTGCTGGGGCCCGATCCGCGGCTGCCCAGCGGCCACCGGGTGATCCTGGCGCCGCTGCGCGGCCGGCGGCGGGTGATCGGTGCGGCGGTGTTCCTGCGCAGGCCCGACCGGCCGGCGTTCGAGCCGGACGACCTGCTGGTGGCGGCGCAGTTGGCGACGCACACCGCGCTGGGCGTCGACAAGGCGGTGCTGTACGGCCGGGAGGCGTACATCGCCGACGCGCTGCAGCGCACGATGCTGCCGGACTCGCTGCCGCAGCCGACCGGGGTGCGGCTGGCCAGCCGCTATCTGCCGGCCGCGGAGACGGCCCGGGTGGGCGGTGACTGGTACGACGCGATCCCGCTGCCGGGCAGCCGGGTGGCGCTGGTGGTCGGTGACGTCATGGGGCACTCGATGACCTCGGCGGCGATCATGGGCCAACTGCGCACCACCGCGCAGACCCTGGCCGGTCTCGACCTGCCGCCGCAGGAGGTGCTGCACCACCTCGACGAGCAGGCCCAGCGGCTGGGTTCGGACCGGATGGCGACGTGCCTGTACGCGGTGTACGACCCGGTCGCGCACCGGATCACGATCGCCAACGCGGGCCATCCGCCGCCGCTGATGCTGCATCGCGGCGGGCGCGCGGAGGTGCTGCGGGTGCCGCCGGGCGCGCCGATCGGCGTCGGCGGGGTGGACTTCGAGGCGGTGGAGCTGGACGCCCCGGCGGGGGCCACGCTCGTGCTGTACACCGACGGTCTGGTGGAGTCGCGGATCCGGGACGTGTGGACCGGCATCGAGCAGCTGCGGGAGCGGCTGGCGGAGACGGCCCGGCTGACGGGCCCGCATCCGCCGCCGCTGGAGCCGCTGTGCGACGAGGTGCTGGACATGCTCGGGCCGGGCGACCGGGACGACGACATCGCGCTGCTGGCGGCCCGGTTCGACGGGATCGCGCCGAGCGACGTCGCGTACTGGTACCTGGATCCGAAGGCGCAGACCGCCGGGCAGGCCCGCCGGCTGGCCCGCCGGGCGCTGGCGCGCTGGGGTCTGGACGACCTCACCGATCAGCTGGAGTTGCTGGTCAGTGAGGTGGTGACGAACGCGGTGCGGTACGCGGAGCGGCCGATCACGCTGCGGCTGCTGCGCACGGACGTGCTGCGCTGCGAGGTCGGGGACGACGTGCCGCAGCTGCCGCGGCTGCGGCAGGCCCGGCCGTCGGACGAGGGCGGGCGGGGGCTCTACCTCGTCAACCGGATGGCCCGGCGCTGGGGCGCGACCCGGCTGAGCATGGGCAAGGTGGTCTGGTTCGAGCTGACCATGCCGCCGGGGACACCGCGCCGCTGAGAGGCGCGGGCTCCGGCCCGTGACGCAACACCGCGGCCCCCGCCGGATCCGGCGGGGGCCGCGTGCTGTCGTTCCGGCGGCTGCCGGGCGTCAGTTGAAGCCGGGCACGCTGTTGGCGCCCTTGGTGCCGCCGTTGCCGTTGCCGCCGGTGCCGCCGTCGGCACCGCTGGTGGTGCCGCTGGTGTCACCGCCGTCCACGCCGCCGTCCGGCGGGGAGGCCGTGTCGCTCGGGGTGGTCGGGCTGCTCGGACGGCCGCTCGGGGTGTGCGACGGCCGGCCGGACGGGGACGACGGGGTGCCGCTGGGCGTGCTGCTCGGGGTGCCGGTCGGCGACGGGGTCGTCGACGGGGTGACGGTCGGCGTCGGGCTGGTGGTCGGCGGGACCGCGGCGCCCATGTCCGTCTCCAGGTCGAAGTCGCCGCCGGTGTTGCCGCCGAGCGCGTTCTCGGTGTAGTCCGCCCACACCTTGGCCGGGTAGCCGCCGCCGTTGACCCGGCCGCCGCCACCGGTGCCCTTGAGGGTCACCTGGGCACCGCCCTTGGGCGACTCGCCGAACATGCCGACCGCGGTGACCAGCTTGGGCGTGTAGCCCACGAACCACGCCGACTTGTTGTCGTCGGAGGTACCGGTCTTGCCGGCCGCCTGGTAGGCGGTGTTCTTGACGGACTCCGAGGCGGTGCCGTCGTTGACCACGCCGGTGAGGACGGAGGTCAGGGTGTCCGCGGTCCGGCGGCTGAGGACGTCCGGGCCGATCGGGTCCTTCAGCGACAGCTCGTTGTCCACGCCGTTGACGGTGTGCACGGCCTTGGTCACCACCGCGGGCGTGACCTTCTTGCCGTGGTTGTCGAACGTGGCGTACGCGCCGGCCATCTGGAGCGGGCTGGCACCCATGGTGCCCAGGGTCATGGCCGGCTTGACGTCCATCTTGGAGCCGTCCATGCCGAGCCTGACCGCGGTCTTCTTCACGTTGTCCAGGCCGACGTCCGCGCCCATCTGCGCGAAGACCGAGTTGACGGAGTTGTTGGTGGCCGTCTGGACGGTGATCTTGTCGTAGTTGTGCTCGTCCTCGTTGGGCGGCGCGAAGGGGATGGTGCCGCCGACGACCGGACGGCGGTTGCGGCCGTCGTAGATCGTGTTCGGGGTGATCGGCACGCCGTCCTGGGTGACCGCGTTGTTCTCCATCGCCGAGGCGAGGATCAGCGGCTTGAACGTGGAGGCCGGCTGGTAGTCGGAGCGGGTCGCGTTGTTGGTGTAGTGCTTGGGATAGCCCGCACCGCCGTACATCGCCACGACGTGGCCGGTCTTCGGGTCGACCGAGGTGGCGCCCAGCTGGGCGTCCCCGTCGACCTTGCGGGCCTTGGGGTTCAGCTCGTCGGTCAGCTTGTGCTTGACCGCCCGCTCCAGCGCCTTCTGCTTGTCCTTCTCGATGCCGAGGGTGATCGTCCAGCCGCCGGCGTCGAACTGCTTGCCGTCGACGCCCTGGGCCATCAGCTCCCGCTTGGCCTCCGCGACGATGTAGCTGGTCTGCCCGCTGACGCCGGGCAGCGGCTTGGGGTCCTTCGGTATCTGGAACTTCTGCTTGGCGCGCTGCTGCGGCGAGAGCCAGTGCATCTCGACCATGTTGTTCAGCGTGTACGCCCAGCGCTCCTTGACCCGCTTCTGACCGTCCTTGGTCGCGAGGGACCAGTCGTACTGGTTCGGCGCCTGGAGCAGCGAGGCGAGGTAGGCGCCCTGCGAGACGGTGAGCTTGTCGACGTCCACGCCGTAGTAGGCGCGGGCGGCGGCCTGGATGCCGTAGGCGCCGCGGCCGTAGTAGCTGGTGTTGAGGTAGCCGGCGAGGATCTTGTCCTTGCCCAGCTTGTTGTCCACCTTCAGCGAGATGACGATCTCCTGGAGCTTGCGGCTGACCGTCTGCTCCTGCGTCAGGTAGTAGTTCTTGACGTACTGCTGGGTGATCGTCGAGCCGCCCTGCTTCCCCTTGCCCATCAGGGTGTTGAGGATGCCGCGCGCGGTGCCCATCAGGTCGACGCCGGAGTCGTGGTAGAAGTTCTTGTTCTCGGCGGCGACGAAGGTGCGCTGCACCGCCCAGGGGATCCGGTCGAGCGAGACGTTCTCGCGGTTGACCTGGCCGACCCGGGCCATGACCTTGCCGTCGGCGTACTTGTAGACGTTGCTCTGGAGCTGGGCCTGCTTGTTCCCGTCATTGGGGATGTCCACGTACAGGTACAGCCCGATGAAGCCGAGGATGCCCAGCAGGCACACCCCGAGGAAGGTTCCGAGGATCTTCTTCCAGGTGAAGAGGCGGCGTATGCCGGACTTCTTCTGCTTCGTTTTGGCCCGGCGGGCGCTCCCCTGCTGCGCCCGTCTGGCTTCCGCTCGGCCCATCGCTTCGACAACTCCAGTCGTTCCGCCCCCAGCTAACTCAGCTGTTGAAGCTAACACCGCATCTGTCAACAAATACTCATCGATCAAGGCTTTTCCTGACGTGACAAAGAGCACCCGGCCCGGGGGAACCATGGGGTGGGTTTTCTGCGTCGCCCGCCGCTCACCTGCGCACTTGCCGTAAATCGGGCTCGGTACCGGGACTGGACGACCCGACCTTCCGTCCATTAATCTGCTATCACTTTGCTAGACCAGCGACATCATCGAATGCGGCGGACATCACGCGCCGCATCGGGAGAAACGGGGATCTTCATGTCCGACCAGCCCACGGCCGACCACCTCACCGGCCCCACCCCCGGCGACGACCTCGCCGTGACCGCCCCCGAGCTGCCCCGCCCGCAGATCCGCGAGGTCAGGGCGCACAGCATCGCGGGTGGGCTCGCCCTGCTGCTGACCGTGCTCGGCGTGGCTCTGGGCGTCGGCGCGATCGCCGTCGGCGGCTTCCTCGCCGACGGCGGCAACAAGGCGGCCGGCATACCGCTGATCCTCGCCGGCGCCGCGATCCTGCTCGGCTCGCTCTTCTGCATGACCGGCGTGAAGATGGTCGCGCCCGGCGAGGCCCGGGTCATCCAGCTCTTCGGGCGGTACGTCGGCACCATCCGCACCGACGGCCTGCGCTGGGTCAACCCGCTGACCACGGCCCGCAGCATCTCCACCCGGGTGCGCAACCACGAGACCGCGGTCCTGAAGGTCAACGACGCCTACGGCAACCCGATCGAGCTGGCCTCGGTCGTGGTCTGGCAGGTGGAGGACACCGCCCAGGCACTGTTCGAGGTCGACGACTTCCTGGAGTTCGTCGCCACCCAGACCGAGGCGGCGGTCCGGCACATCGCGATCGAGTACCCCTATGACGCGCACGACGAGGACGCCCTGTCGCTGCGCGGCAACGCCGAGGAGATCACCGAGAAGCTCGCCCTGGAGCTGACCGCGCGGGTCCAGGCGGCCGGCGTGCGGATCATCGAGTCCCGCTTCAGCCACCTCGCCTACGCTCCCGAGATCGCCTCGGCGATGCTCCAGCGCCAGCAGGCCGGCGCGGTGGTCGCGGCCCGCCAGCAGATCGTCGAGGGCGCGGTCGGCATGGTGGAGCAGGCGCTGGTGCGGATCAGCGAGCAGGGCATCGTCGAACTGGACGAGGAACGGAAGGCTGCCATGGTCAGCAATCTGATGGTGGTGCTGTGCGGCGACCGGGCCGCCCAGCCGGTACTGAACACGGGCTCGCTGTACCAGTGAGTGCAAAGAACCCGGGGGAGGCCGGCGCCGAAGGCGGACGGCCCCCCGCGCGACGGCCGCAGCAGCGCAAGCAGGTGCTGCTGCGGCTGGACCCGTTGATCCATGACGCGCTGGCCCGCTGGGCGGACGACGAACTGCGCAGCGCCAACGCGCAGATCGAGTTCCTGCTCCGCAAGGCGCTCTCCGAGGCGGGGCGGCTGCCCCGGGGCGCGGGGGCGATCCCGCGCCGGGGCCGCCCGCCGAAGAAGCCGGACGACCAGCGGTAACGCCACGCGCCGCGACGGGCGGCCCCCGCCCCCTCCGTCTATACACCCCACGTATACACCCCACGTATACACTGCCGGTACACTCCCGGATAAGGTGGTCGGCATGTCAATCGGTCATACGCTGCTGGGCCTTCTGGAGTCCGGCCCCCGCCACGGCTACGACCTCAAGCGGGCCTTCGACGCGCACTTCGGCCAGGACCGCCCGCTGCACTACGGGCAGGTCTACTCCACGATGTCCCGGCTGCTGAAGAACGGCCTGGTCGAGGTGGACGCCGTGGAGCCCGGCGCCGGCCCGGAGCGCAAGCGGTACGCGATCACCGACGCCGGCGTCACCGATGTCGCGCAGTGGCTGGCCCGCCCGGAGAAGCCCGAGCCGTACCTGCAGTCGACGCTCTACACCAAGATCGTCCTGGCCCTGCTGACCGACCGCGACGCCGCCGAACTCCTCGACACCCAGCGCGCCGAGCACCTGCGGCTGATGCGCGGACTGACCGAGCGCAAGCGCACCGGCGACCTCGCCGACCAGCTGATCTGTGACCACGCGCTGTTCCATCTGGAGGCCGATCTGCGCTGGCTGGAGCTGACCGCCGCCCGGCTCGGCAAACTGGCGGAAGCGGTCCGGGCGTGACGCCCGAGGGATCAACCCTGCTCGACACCCCGGTCACCGTCGACTGGCCGGCCGTCCTCGCCACATCGTCGTGCGGGACGCACACGGCCGGTTCTGCCTACGATGATGGCCTCGATACCAGCCACTAGGAGGCGCCATGTCTGCCGCAGCGGTCGAGCCCCCCTGCGACGGCAAGTCCCCGCTGCTCAGAGAAGCGGAGCGGCTCGCCGAAAGGCTTCCCGGCTACCGCATCGAGATCATCGGGGGAACCATCACCGTGACGCCACCGCCTGACGGGCCCCACGGGGAATCCCTGTCCGACCTCCTCATGGCCTTCGCGCCCCTGCACGCCAAAGAGTCGAAGGTCATCCAGGGAATCGGCATCTGGCTTCCCGACGGCCCCGACGATTACGCGGTACCGGATCTCGCAGTGGTGGATGCCGACTACCGCCGCCATCACATCGCGGAGAACTGCTACGACCCAGCGGTCTTTCGTCTGGTCCTCGAGGTCACTTCGTCCAACTACCAAAACGACCTCAAGAAGAAGGTCGGCGCCTACGCCATCGCCAAGGTCCCCGTGTATGTGATCGTCGACCGGAAGCACGACCGTCTTCACGTCTTGCAGGACCCCGTCGCCAACGAATACGACAAGCACCGCGTCCATGCCCGTGGCGAGCACGTCGCACTCCCCGGGTCCATCGGCACCGACATCACCCTCGACGTCGAGGCAATCCTCGAAACCGCCCGCCCCTGACCCTCACCGCTTCACGATCCGCACCGGCAGCCCCCGCAGCGCACCCCGCAGGGCCTCCGCGAACTGCTCGAATTCGTCCTGGCGGGCCGCGCCCGTGCGCATGGCCAGGGCGATCCGGCGGGACGGGGCCGGGTCGGCGAAGTAGCCGGTGGTGAGCTGGTCGTTGCGGCCGGTCTCGACGCGGAGGGCGGTGCGCGGCAGGAGGGTCACGCCGAGGCCGCCGGCCACGAGTTGAACGAGGGTGGAGAGGCCCGCCGCGCTCGTCGTGACCGGGGTGTTCTCGTCGCGGCCGGCCTCCCGGCAGATGTCCAGGGCCTGGTCGCGCAGGCAGTGGCCCTCGTCGAGCAGCAGCAGGTCGAGTTCCTGGAGCGCCTGGCGGGGGATGTCGCCGCGACCGCCGAGCCAGTGCTCCTTGGGCGCGACGAGCACGAAGTCCTCGTCGAAGAGCGGGAGTTCGGTGACCTGGGGGACGCCGAGCGGGACGGCGAGCAGGAGCAGATCGAGGCGTCCGTGCGCCAGGCCGTCGAGCAGCGACGCGGTCTGTTCCTCGTGGACCTGGAGGTCGAGGTCGGGGTAGGTCTCGTGGACCAGGCGGAGCACGGCCGGGAGGAGGTACGGCGCCACGGTCGGGATGACGCCGAGCCGGAGGACGCCGGTGAAGGGCGCGCGGGCCGCCTCGGCCTCCTCCATCAGGTCGCCGACGGCCTCCAGGACCGTACGGGCCCGGGCCGCCACCCGCTCCCCCGCGGGCGACAGCAGCACCTTGCGCGTCGTACGCTCCAGCAGCTGCACCCCGAGGGCCTCCTCCAGCGCGGAGACCGCGCCGGACAGCGCGGGCTGGCTCATGCCGATCTCGGCCGCCGCCTCGCGGAAATGCAGCTGCTCGGCCACCGCCGCGAATGCCCGCAGCTGGGCCAGGCTGGGCTGGCGGGGCCGTCCGTTCTGACTGGCTGGTGACGCCACTGATAACCACCTCCGATCAACATCCACCAGTCTAGCTATTTCCCTGATCAATAGCTCTTGTGGCACTGTGAGTTCCGTCCAAGCCTCAAGGAAAGACCCAAAAGGGACTTTCTACGCAACAAGGAGAGCGCGTGCTCACTGTCGGTGACAAGTTCCCCGAGTTCGACCTGACTGCCTGTGTCTCGCTGGAGAAGGGCAAGGAGTTCGAGCAGATCAACCACAAGACCTACGAGGGCAAGTGGAAGATCGTCTTCGCGTGGCCCAAGGACTTCACCTTCGTGTGCCCGACCGAGATCGCCGCGTTCGGCAAGCTGAACGAGGAGTTCGCCGACCGTGACGCGCAGGTTCTCGGCTTCTCCGGCGACTCCGAGTTCGTGCACCACGCCTGGCGCAAGGACCACCCGGACCTGACCGACCTGCCCTTCCCGATGCTCGCCGACTCGAAGCACGAGCTCATGCGCGACCTCGGCATCGAGGGCGAGGACGGCTTCGCGCAGCGCGCCGTCTTCATCGTCGACCAGAACAACGAGATCCAGTTCACGATGGTGACCGCCGGCTCCGTCGGCCGTAACCCCAAGGAGGTCCTGCGGGTCCTCGACGCCCTCCAGACGGACGAGCTGTGCCCGTGCAACTGGAGCAAGGGCGAGGACACCCTGGACCCGGTCGCGCTGCTGGCTGGTGAGTGAGACCCATGGCCCTCGATGACCTGAAGTCCGCGGTCCCGGACTACGCCAAGGACCTCAAGCTGAACCTCGGTTCGGTGATCGGCAACAGCGACCTTCCGCAGCAGCAGCTGTGGGGCACGGTCCTGGCCTGCGCGATCGCCTCCCGTTCGCCGAAGGTGCTGCGCGAGCTGGAGCCCGAGGCGAAGGCGAACCTCTCCGCCGAGGCGTACACCGCCGCCAAGTCGGCCGCCGCCATCATGGCGATGAACAACGTCTTCTACCGGACCCGGCACCTGCTGTCGGACCCGGAGTACGGCAACCTGCGCGCCGGCCTGCGGATGAACGTCATCGGCAACCCGGGCGTCGACAAGGTCGACTTCGAGCTGTGGTCGCTGGCCGTCTCGGCCATCAACGGCTGCGGCATGTGCCTGGACTCGCACGAGCAGGTGCTGCGCAAGGCCGGTGTGGAGCGCGAGACGATCCAGGAGGCGGTCAAGATCGCCTCCGTCCTGCAGGCCGTCGGCGCCACCCTGGACGCCGAGGCCGCACTCGCCGAGTGACCCGGTAGCCGTACGGCGCCCGAAACACGCAGAACCCCGCGGACGTTCCGTCGTCCGCGGGGTTCTCGCGTTGCCGGGTGCTATCCCCGGTCCTCCTCGTCGTCGCTCCGGGTCCGCCGGACCGGCGGCGGGGTCGGTGCCACCCCGATCGCGGTGGCACCGCGCGGGGCCACCGACATCCGCAACGCCTGCTCCCGGGAGTACGAGCGCAGATACCCGACGACCGTGTTGGTGACCGCCACCAGGGGCACGGCGACGACCGCACCGCCGATCCCGGCGATCAGTCCGCCGGCCGCGACCGAGAGGATCACCGCGAGCGGGTGGACCCGGACCGCCCGGCCCAGGATGAACGGCTGCAGCACATGGCCCTCGATCTGCTGCACGGCCAGCACCACCGCCAGCACCATCAACCCCGTGAACACGCCCTGGGTGACCAGCGCGACCACGCACGCCAGCGCGCCCGAGACCACCGCCCCGACCAGCGGGATGAAGGCGAAGAGGAAGATGAAGACGGCGAGCGGGACGGCCAGCGGCACATTGAGGAAGTACAGCCCGATGCCGATGAAGATGGCGTCGATGAGCGCCACGATGACCGTGCCGCGCACATAGGCGGTCAGGGTGCGCCAGGCCCGCGGCCCGGCGCCCGCCACGCCCTCCCGGGCCGCGCCCGGGACGAGCTTGAGCACCCACTCCCAGATCCGCCGCCCGTCGTAGAGCAGGAACAGGGTGGTGAACATGGCCAGCAGGATGCCGGTGAAGACCTCCAGGACGACGGTGACGCCCTCCAGGCCGGCCGAGGTGATCGCCTCGGTGTTGGCGCCGATCGCGTCCTGCAGGTTCTTGGCGATGCTGTTGATCTGACTCTCGGTCACATGGAACGGGCTCTTCAGCAGCCAGCCCTTGAGCTCGCTGATGCCCTCCTGGATGCGGCTGGAGACCGAGTCGATGTTGTCCTGGACCTGCCACACGACGAACCAGCCGACCAGGCCCATGATCACGAAGCCGCCGATGAAGGTCAGCGCGGTGGCCGGCCCGCGCGGCAGCCCGCGCCGCCGCAGCCAGCCGACCGTCGGCTGGAGCAGCGCGGTGATCAGCATCGCCGCGATGAAGGACAGCACGACCAATTGGATGCTGGTGATCACCTGCGCCAGCACCCAGAGCGTGGCGGCCAGCACCAGCAGCCGCCAGCCCGCCTCCGCGGCGACCCGTACGCCCCACGGCACGGCGTCGACCGGATCGGGCCGGGCCGCCACGGCCGGCGCGTACGAGGGCGGCGCGGGCACGGAGTCCGGCACCCGCGGGGCGGCCGGCGGCGCGCTCTCCGCGGCCGTGCCCGGATGCGGTACGCCGTCCCCGGCCGCCGGCAGCTGCGTACGGGGCACAGCGAGCGTGGCAACCGACCCGGCGGGCACCGGCGTCACCGTGTGCTCGCCGCGCCTCAGCTCGTCCGGGTCACCCGCTTCCGCCGCGGCGGCCTCGGCGCGGCGGCGCTGTTCCTCCAGCCGCTGCGAGAGCCGCGTCAGACCGGCGCCGAGGCCACCGACCCACTGAGGCAATCTGGACATCTGCCTTCCTCTTCCCCTCCCGTGCGCCACGTTTGACGGGCACGACGTTACCCGTGCGCGACGCACGAAACCCCCGACGCGGTGCGTTCGGGGGTTTCGAGAGGCGCTGAGTGCGGCCGATGGGCCTAGTACCAGCTGTTCGCCTGCCAGAACGACCAGGCGCCGCAGGGGCTGCCGTAGCGGTCGTTCATGTAGTTCAGGCCCCACTTGATCTGGGTCGCCGGGTTCGTCTGCCAGTCGGAGCCCGCAGAGGCCATCTTCGAGCCGGGCAGCGCCTGGACGAGGCCGTAGGCGCCCGAGCCGGCGTTGGTGGCGCGGTAGTTCCAGCCGGACTCGTGGTCCACGATGTTGCTGAAGCACTGGAACTGGTCGCCGGCCATCATCTGGCGCGCGATGGCCTGCGTCTCCGCGATGGTGTACGAGCTCTTGCCGACCAGGTCGCCGAGGTCGGTGCGCGAGGAGGAGCGGGACGCGGCCAGCTCCTTCTTCTTGCGCGCGTCGGCTTCCTTCTTGGCCTGCTGGTCCGCGGCGTCCTTCTTGCTCTGCGCAGTCTCCGCGGCGGCCTTGCGCGCGGCCTCCTGTGCAGACTTGAGGGCCGACGCGTCCGCCTGGGTGGACGCGTCGTCCGCCTGCTGCGTCAGGGAAGCCGTCTGCACCTGGGCCTGGGCGCCCGCGGGGATGTCGGCAATGGTCGTCGCATCGGCAGCGGTGGCCTCGGCGTTGACCGTGGCGGGCTGCCCTGCAGCGACGCCGACGACGGCGCCGACGGTGGTGACCGCGGTGGCGGATGCCACGGCGAATCCCCGGACCGAGATCCGGCTCACACGTTTTCCTTCCAGCGTCGCCCGCTTAGGTGACCTCGCGGACGCAATCGTGCCCCTGGCGCTGGTCTCCCCTTGTTCCGGGCCCTGTTGAGCGGGCGGGACCGGCTGGTCACGGGAGGCACTGGCCCGGTACGTCCCCCTCGGGGTCCGCGTGGTGCTCGGGCGGCATACGGCTACTCACTATGAAGTTCGGTTGTTCTGCACCGCTGGGGGTGCGGATGCCGTATGCGGGGCCTGACAGGACCCAGACTCTGCCCGAACGACACACCGGGAATCAATTCCCGGCCGGGTGTGAAAGCTCACACCTCGTTTACCCCTGGGTATTTTCGGATATCGGCGCACAGCAGAACGCCGCCCGGCTAAGCTCCTTCGCTTCGCCGGGCGGCGCCGCTTCACAGCGGGTCAGATCCGGACAACTGGCCTGATCCAGGCGGTTGTCCAGGTCGGACGGGTCAGACCCTGCCGTCCTCCAGCATTTCGGTCACCAGTGCCGCAATCGGCGACCGTTCCGAGCGGTTCAGGGTGACATGGGCGAAAAGCGGATGTCCTTTCAGCTTCTCGACGACCGCGACCACTCCGTCGTAGCGCCCGACCCGGAGGTTGTCCCGCTGGGCGACGTCATGGGTGAGCACGACCCGGGAGTTGGCCCCGATACGGGACAGAACCGTCAAAAGGACATTGCGCTCCAGGGACTGGGCCTCGTCCACGATGACGAACGCGTCGTGCAGCGACCGCCCGCGGATGTGGGTCAGCGGCAGCACCTCCAACATGCCGCGGCCCACCACCTCTTCGATGACGTCCTTGGTGGTCACCGCGGACAGCGTGTCGAAGACGGCCTGCGCCCAGGGGCTCATCTTCTCCGCCTCGCTGCCCGGCAGATAGCCCAGCTCCTGCCCGCCGACCGCGTACAGCGGGCGGAACACCATCACCTTGCGGTGCTGCCGGCGCTCCAGCACCGCCTCCAGGCCCGCGCACAGCGCCAGCGCCGACTTGCCGGTGCCGGCCCGCCCGCCCATCGACACGATGCCGACGTCCGGGTCGAGCAGCAGGTCCAGCGCGATCCGCTGTTCGGCGCTGCGCCCGTGGATGCCGAACGCCTCCCGGTCGCCCCGGACCAGCCGGACCGTGCCGTCCGCGGTGACCCGGCCGAGCGCCTTGCCCCGCTCGGACTGCAGCACCAGGCCGGTGTGCACCGGCAGCCCGGCCGCCTCCGGTACGTACGCGGTCTCGGCGGAGAACAGGTCGTCGACCTGGTCGGCGGGGACGGTCACCTCGGCCATCCCGGTCCACCCGGAGTCGGTGATGGCGAGTTCGGCGCGGTACTCCTCGGCCAGCAGGCCCACCGAGGACGCCTTGATGCGCATCGGCAGGTCCTTGGAGACGACCGTGACGTCGAACCCCTCGGCCTGGAGGTTGCGGGCGACGGCGAGGATCCGCGAGTCGTTGTCACCCAGCCGGCTGTGCCCGTTGATGAAGCCGGGGGGCAGGATGCCGGTGTCGGAGTGGTTCAGTTCGACCCGCAGCGTCCCGCCGAGCTCTCCGATGGGGATGGGCGAGTCCAGCCGCCCGTGCTGCACCCGGTACTCGTCCAGCCGGCGCAGCGCCTGCCGGGCGAAGTAGCCGAGCTCGGGATGGTGCCGCTTGGCCTCCAGTTCCGTGACCACCACGACCGGCAGCACGACCTCGTGCTCGTCGAAGCGGGCCATGGCGCCTGGATCGGCCAGCAACACACTGGTGTCGAGGACATAAGTGCGCCGGTCGTTGTCACGGCGCTGCTTGCTGTTCACCACGGGTGGACGAACCCCCTCGGATGAGGTTGGGGTGCGACGGCGTCGCGGGGCGATGTGCTCCCGGGGACGTGGTGCGCCCAGCGGCTGCTGGGCAGCGTCCTTGGGACCCCCGGCCATCTCATGACCGGACCGGGCTCAGGCCACGATGCACGGGCCGAGCGCCGGCCCCTCGCGTCGCCCGTGCGGTGCGCACGGCTCTCCGTGATGTGCAAAGGGCCTCCCGGGCGGACGGCCCCATGCCGTCCGCTGAGATGCGGCGCCCGATGGCTTGTTCCGGACGCCGACCTGGATGGGATATTCCCTCGAACCCCCGTCGCCATGCCACGGCATATGACGCACGGTCGATGAACCTTTGGTTACGCGTGATCGCTCCCCCGGGCCGGCCGGAACGAGGGGTGCGAGGGGGGCCGACCGGGTGGTTCCCGGCGGAGTCGACGTCAGAAAAGCCCCCGCCGGGGCCCGTTCGGGGCCGGCGGGGGCTTCGTCGCGATGACGGTGCTGCCTGCTAGAAGCCGTAGCGGCGGTGCCGGGCCGCGTAGTCGCGCAGCGCGCGCAGGAAGTCGACCTTCCGGAACGCCGGCCAGAAGACCTCGCAGAAGTAGTACTCCGAATGGGCGCTCTGCCAGAGCATGAAGCCCGACAGCCGCTGCTCGCCGCTGGTCCGGATCACCAGGTCCGGGTCGGGCTGGCCGCGGGTGTAGAGGTGCTCCGAGATCAGGTCGATGTCGACGATCTCGGCCAGTTCCTCGAAGGAGGTGCCGCGTTCGGCGTGCTCCAGCAGCAGCGAGCGCACCGCGTCCGCGATCTCCTGCCGGCCGCCGTAGCCGACCGCGACGTTGACCAGGATGCCCTTGTTGTCGAGGGTGGTCGCCTCGGCCTCCTTGAGGACCGTCTGGGTGGCCTCGGGCAGCAGGTCACGGTTGCCGACGTGGTGCACCCGCCAGCGGCCGTCGGCGGCCAGGTCCCGCACGGTGTTCTCGATGATGCCCAGCAGCGGCTTCAGCTCGGCCTCGGGCCGGTCGAGGTTGTCCGTCGACAGCAGCCAGAGCGTGACGACCTCCACATCGGTCTCCGCGCACCAGCCGAGCAGCTCACTGATCTTGGCCGCGCCTGCCTGGTGGCCCTGCTCGGTCGTCCGCCCGTCGGCCCGCGCCCAGCGCCGGTTGCCGTCGAGGATGACGCCGATGTGCTTGGGCACCTGGGTGTGATCCAGGCGACCCTCCACCCGCCGCGCGTAAAGCCGGTAAACCAGATTCCGCAGTGCAGGCGGATACGGGATGCGCATCCCGGAAGATCGCAGCATGTATGGTCCAGCCCCTCCGTGCCAATGGCGGTCGCCCCGTCGCCTCAAGTGGGCAACTTTAACTTCTCGGCTGTCGAGACAGCCCCATCAGGTAGGTCACAGGTACGTGATAGGGAGATGAGCATGACTGGCACCGACTACCGCGCCGCGGATTCCCGCTACGACTCGATGAAGTACCGGCGAACGGGCCGCAGCGGACTCAAACTCCCCGCTATCTCCCTTGGACTGTGGCACAACTTCGGGGACGACCGCACCCTGAGCTCCCAGCGGGCCATCCTGCGTCGCGCCTTCGACCTGGGTGTCACCCACTTCGATCTGGCCAACAACTACGGCCCGCCGCCCGGCTCCGCGGAGCTGAACTTCGGAAAGATCTTCGCGCAGGACTTCCGCGGCTACCGCGACGAGATGATTCTCTCCACGAAGGCCGGATATCTGATGCATCCGGGCCCCTACGGCGAATGGGGTTCGCGGAAATATCTCCTCTCGTCGTTGGATGCGTCACTGAAGCGGATGGGTGTCGATTACGTCGATATCTTCTACTCGCACCGCTTCGATCCGGACACCCCGCTGGAAGAGACGATGGGCGCGCTGGCCTCCGCCGTCCAGCAGGGCAAGGCGCTCTACGTCGGCGTCTCCTCCTACAACGCCGAGCAGACCCGGGACGCCGCCCGCATACTGCGCGAGATGGGCGTACGGCCGCTGATCCACCAGCCCTCGTACTCGATGATCAACCGCTGGACCGAGGACGACCTGCTGCTGGACACCCTCGAGGACGAGGGCATGGGCTGCATCTCCTTCGCGCCGCTGGCCCAGGGCATGCTCACGGACAAGTACCTCAACGGCATTCCCGAGGGCTCGCGCGCCTCCCAGGGCAAGTCCCTGGACCCGAACCTGCTCTCCGAGGAGGTCCTCCGCCGGCTGCGCGGCCTCAACGAGATCGCCGGCCGGCGCGGGCAGTCGCTGGCCCAGTTGGCCCTGGGCTGGGTGCTGCGCGACGAGCGGATGACCTCCGCGCTGATCGGCGCCAGCAGCGTCGCCCAGCTGGAGGCCAATGTCGCGGCCCTCGACGCCCCGGCCCTCACGGACGCCGAGCTCGCCGAGATCGATCAGTTCGCCACCACTACGGACGGGGTCAACATCTGGGCCCGCCGGGGCTGACCCGGGCCGGCGGGCCGGGCCCGGAGCGCCGGTTTCCGGCCATCTCCGCGGCGGCCCGTACGCCCTCCCGCGGGCCGCAAAGAAAAGCGGGCCGGTCCGTGGGGGGGATACGGACCGGCCCGAGGGGGGGTTTCCACCATAACCCCGCGGAAGGGGTGCTGTGTGCACCGGCGCGCGCGGCGGCGTGGCTCGGGCGCGGCGACGGGGGCGGAAAGCGGGCCGTACGCCCCTGCGCCCGCGCGGGCGTACGGGCCCCGAGACGCCCCGGCGGGCGGGGTCAGCGGGCCGCCAGCGCGGCCGGCAACAGGCCGCAGAACGCCCCGGCGATCAGGAAAGGCCCCAGTGGCACGGCGGTTTTCCGGGCGCCGCGCCGGACGATCAGCAGCCCGGCGCCGTAGAGCCCGCCCAGCAGCACCCCGGCCGCACCGCCGGTGACCAGGGTGCGCCAGCCGTACCACCCAAGGGCGACCCCCAGTCCGAGCGCCAGCTTGACGTCACCCAGTCCGAGTCCCGCCGGGTTGACGAGGTGCAGGATCAGGTAGCAGGCGGCGAGGACGAGACCGGCCAGGAGGGCGCGCCACCAGGCGCCGGGGTCGCCGGTGAACCGGCCGGCGAGGCCCAGTGCCGCCGCGAGGACGGCGGCCAGCGGCAGGGTCAGCACGTCCGGCAGCCGCCGCACCCGCCAGTCGACGATCACCAGCAGCACCGCGGCCGGCGCCGCCAGCAGCCAGGCGGCGAGTTCCGGCCGCCGACCGGTGGCCGCCGCCAGGGCCGCGCAGACCAGCGCGGTGACCGCCGCGGTCGGCACCCCGGCGGGCCCGTACGCCCCGCAGGCCGGGCAGCGCCCCGGCCCCAGCCAGCCGCGGGCCGCGCCGGTGATCGGGTGTCCCCCGGGGCACGTGGCGCGCCACTCCTCCTCGGGGGCTACGGCCATCCGGTGGGCGGGCCGGGGTATGAGCAGCCCGGCCGCGGCCCCGTAGGCGGCGGCGAGCACCATCAGCGTCACTGGCACGCGTCGACCCTACGGGGGCCTCTCCCCCGGCACGCCGGGAGCTGATAGAACGCGGGGCATGGCGCGTTGGAAGAACGGACCGGGGATGCTGTACGGCGCGGACCGTGCGGTGCCGGTGGAGATCGCGGCCTCGTACCGGGCCCGCGCCCGCGGCCTGCTGGGCCGTGACGGTATCGAGGGGGCGCTGTTGCTGACCCCGGCGAGCGGGGTGCACACCTTCCGGATGCGGTTCGCCATCGACGTGGCCTATCTGGGCCGGGACTTCAGGGTGCTGGCGGTCCGCACCATGCCGCCGGGCCGTCTGGGCCGCCCGCGGTGGCGCGCCCGGCACGTCCTGGAGGCGGCGGCCGGTGCGATGACGGACTGGGGCCTGCGCCCGGGGATGCGGCTGCGCGTCGAGCCGACGCCCGCGCCGGAGGCCGCCGGGCGCTGACCCGCGTTCCGCCAGCCATGACCCGTCGGACCGGCCCCAGGTCACTGCCGCCAGTCGGCCACCAGCGCCAGCAGTCCGGGGAAGCGCGCCTGGAGGTCGTCCACCCGGACGTGGCTGCGCCGCTCCAGCCCGTACTGCCGCTGCCGGATCAGACCGGCCTCCCGCAGTGTGCGGAAGTGGTGGGTGAGCGAGGACTTGGGCCGGTCCAGGCCGAACCAGCCGCAGGTGTGGTCGAACTCCTCGGACTCCAGCAGCAGCGTGCGCACGATGTGCATCCGCAGCGGATCGCTGAGCGCGCCCATGACGGCCTCCAGCCGCAGCGCGTCCCGCGCCGGTTCGGGCAGCGGTTCGGGCGCACCGGCCGGCACCGGTCGCTGCGTTCGCTCGGTCCAGGCACGTGGGGTGGACGACATCCGGCGCTCCTCCGATTCGGGGCGGTCGGGCGGCAGTTGGCGGGCGGCCGCTTCACCGCCCCTGCACAGCCCACTTCGCAGTACGACTTGCATCGTACTGCGAGATGGCTGTACGAATCTCCTCGTACTGCTTGTACGACTCCACTCGTACAGGCCGGATGAGGAGGGGACACCCATGCCCGGAACACCCACCGCGCGGCCCGAGGCCAGGCCCGCCGCGAGCCCGGCGCCGGCCGCGGCCACCGCCCTACCGCCCGTACGGGAGGTCTGGTTCGCCGCCTGGCCGGTGGTCGCGATCTTCGTGCTGTCGAACGCGGCGATGCCGCTGTACGCGGTCTGGCAGCGCCAACTCGGCTTCAGCTCGGGCACGTTGACGCTGGTCTACGCCGCGTACGTGGTCGGCCTGCTGGGCGCGCTGCTGGTGGCGGGCGTCGCCTCGGACCGGCTGGGCCGCAAGCCGGTGCTGGTCCCGGCGCTGCTGCTGGCCCTCGTCGCCTGCCTCGTCTACGCCACCGCACCCTCGGTGGCCGCGCTCGCCCTCGCCCGGCTGCTGACCGGCGTGGCCACCGGCGCCGCCGTCTCGGCCGGGATGGCCGCGGTCACCGACCTGGCCGCCGGCCGCCGGATCGGCCCGCTGCTGGCCTCCACCGCCATGGTGCTGGGCGCGGGGATCGGCCCCGTACTGGCCGGGGTGCTGTCGGAGACCGCGCCCGCGCCGACCGTCACGGTCTTCGTCGTCGAGGGTGTCCTGCTGGTCACGGCGCTGGCGGCGGTGGTCCGGATGCCGCTGCCGGCGCGCGGCGGGACGGCCGGCACCGCGCCGGGCGCCTGGGTGCGGCTGCCCGCCGTGCCGCGCGCCAACCGCCGTCATCTCGCCCTGGGACTGGCCGCGTTCGCCCCGGGCATCAGCGCCACCGCGTTCGTCCTGTCGCTCGGCCCGTCGCTGCTCGCCGGGCTGCTCGGTACGACCGACCGCGCGCTGGCGGGCGGGCTGGCGCTGGCGATGTTCCTGTCCGCCACCGGCGTGCAGTTCGCGCTGCGCCGCCTCGCGGTCCGTACGGTCCTGCTGGCTTCCGGCGCGGCCACCGTCACCGGCACGCTCGCCCTGGTCACCGCGGTCCGCACCGGCACCCTGGCGCCGCTGGTCGTCGCGGTGCTGCTGGCCGGGGCGGGCCAGGGCGCGGGCCAGCTGGGCGGGCTGACCCTGCTGAGCCGCGAGGTCCCGGCGGCCCGCCGCGCGGAGGCCAACGCCGCGCTGAACGCGGGCGGTTACCTCCTGGCGGGCGTCCTGCCGGTCGCCGACGGCTACCTCAGCGACGCCATCGGCCTGCCGGCGGCCGCCACCACCTTCGGCCTCGCGGTCGCCGCGCTGGCCGCGGGGGGTGCGGTGCTGGTGGCGCTACGGGGCGGCCAGGCGCGATAACGGGAGGGCGGTACGGGCACCCGGCCCGCACCGCCCCCGAACCGTGCGCTCAGAACCCGCTCATCGCCGCGTCCGCCACGCCCTCCAGCGCCGCGCGACCGAGCCCGGCCCGGGCCGAGACCCGCAGCCCGCCGATCGTGGCGATGAGGAGGTGGGCGAGCGTGCCGGCGTCCGTCCGCGGGGTGATGTCGCCGGCCCGCTGGCCCGATTCGATCATCGCCCGGACCGCCGCCAGCCGTGCGCCGTAGTCCCGTTCCAGCGCGGCCGCGACCGAGGGGTCGTGCGCCGACACCTCGATGCAGGTGTTGACGACCAGGCAGCCGCGGCCGTCCGCACCGGCCGCGCACTCGTCGTCGATCGTCCGCTGGAACAGCGCGCGGACCTTCTCCCGGGCCGGCAGCTCGCTCTCCAGCAGCTCGTCCATCTCGGCGTTCTTGCGCTCCATGTAACGGGCCAGGGCGCGTTCGAACAGGTCGTGCTTGCTCTTGAAGGTGTTGTAGATGCTGCTGCGTCCCAGCCCGGTGGCGTCACAGAGGTCCTGGGTGGACGTCGCCTCGTAGCCGGTGATCCAGAACGCTTCCATCGCGGCGTCCAGCGCCCGGTCCTCGTCGAACTGCCTGGGGCGCGCCATGACACCAACGTAGCACGATTTGAATCGCTCGATCCAATATTGTCCGGACGGCCCCTGCGGGCGGCTTGCCGCCCCCCCGTCCCCGAGTGATCACCTGCGCGGCATGAACGCACCCCCTCCCGTCCTCGCCAATCCGGGCCGGCGGCTGCTCGCCGTCGTGATCGACGCGGTGATCGCCGCCGTCGCGCTGTCCGTCATATCGGCCGCCGTCGGCGTGGTCGTGACGGTCGGCGGCTCGGCGGACAACTCGCCCTTCTACCTGACCCCGGTGACGGCCGTGGCGATGGTGTTCCTCTACTCGCCGCTGCTGACGGCCACCTGCGGGGGCACGGTGGGCAAGCTGATCTGCGGTCTGGTCCGGGTGGCCGACGGCCGCCGGCTGCCCTACGGGCAACTACGCCCCGCCGGGCGGCTATCCGCCCCCGGCGCCCGTCCCGCCCCCGGTTACGAACCCGCCCGCGGGAAGCTGACCTCGACCCTGCGGTTCTTCTTGCGGCCTTCCTCGGTGCTGTTGTCCGCGATCGGGTACTGCTCGCCGTAGCCGCGGATCTGGAAGGCGACCTCCGAGCCCAGGTCCTTGGCCAGCTCCTCCTGGACGGCGGTGGCCCGCTTCTTGGACAGCACCAGGCCGTGGCTCGCCGAGCCGAGGTTGTCGGTGAACCCGAAGACCCGCAGGCTGGTGGCGTGCTGCTTCCTGACCTCGTCGGCGATGGCGCCGATCCGGGACAGCGCGTCCGAGGTCAGCTCGGCGCTGTCCTTCCCGAACAGCACCTCGGCCTGCAGCGCGAACGTCACGTTGTCGTTGGTGTCCTGCCGCCGCTCCGAGCCGTCGTCGGTCTCCACGATCGACTTGATGTTGAGCACCTTGGCCGGCGCCAGCTTGGCCCCCTGCACCATCCGCAGATCGGGGTCGTGAGGGTCGATGCGGACCGGCGGGCCGGAGTCCTCGGTCACCCCCGGCGGATCGGCATGGGCCGGAGGTGCCGACAACGCGGCGGCCAGCAGCAGCGCGACGGCGGCCGTGACGGCGCTACGGGGCACCCGGCGCGAACGCGGGGAAACGGGCACGGGGTTCACGGTCATCGGGCGGCCCGCTCAGTCCGTGATCTGCACGGTCGCCGGCGGCATGGTCGGCAGCTGGAAGTCGACCTCGGTCACCTTGGCCGGTGGCGCCGGGAACTGCGCGAATATCGGGCGGCTCGCGCCCGGCATCAGCCCGCTCAGGCCCGTCGTGCACAGGCACTCGCCGTTGGTGTCCCGCAGCACCAGATAGCGCTTCTTTCCCGCCTTGTCGACGAGGGTGGCGCCCGAGATGGACGAACGGGACCGCAGCTCGGTCTCGTTGGAGCGCCAGTCGATGGCGTTGAAGGCGCGGCTGCCGTGGTTGGTGACCGTGCCGTTGACGGTGACGAAGCCCCCGGAGTCGCGGACCACGGAGTTCAGGGTGACCACGACGCCGTCCGGGCCCTTCATCTCGCCGATCACCTTGCTGGAGTCGGCCGCCGGGGTGCCGGGGCCGCCGTCCTTGGGCGTGCTGCTGCGGGCCGGCGGCTTCTTGTCGTCCGCCCGCGCGCCGCCGTCCCCGCCGCCACCGCAGCCGGCCACGACGAGAGCCAGGCCGACAGCGCTCGCCATGGCGACCGCTCCCCTGGCGGCCTTCGTGGTGCGCCGAATGCTCATTGGATGCGATTCCTTCGATCGTCGGGTGCCCGGTGCGGGTCGGTGTGGTGGTCGGCGGGCGGTCAGTGGGCCAGCCGTACGGAGAAGAGGTCGGAGGCGTGGGGGAGGTGCGTCAGGTCGCCGGCGTCGAGGGTCCATTCCTTGCCGTCGCAGGTGATCGTGACGGGGGCGGGCCCGGGGTCCTCCTTGCCGCCGCCCTTGCCCCCTCCCCCGTCCTTGCCGCCCTTGCCGCCCTTGCCGTCCTTCCCACCGCCGTCGTCGCTCCCGGCGGGTGCGGGGGCGCAGCGCGGGCCGACCACCGAGGTCGCCTCGGCCGACGCGTGTTTGCCCGCGGTGCCGGGGATGACCGAAGCCCCCACGGTGTTCCGGGTCCGGACGGTCACCGCGAACGAGGTCGGCCAGGAGTCCGGCACGCAGCCGGAGACCTCGGCGTCGTTGCGTCCGGCGAACCAGTCCGCGCTCTCGCAGGCCGTCCCGGAGGGGACACCGCGCCCGCTCAGCAGGTCCTCCCAGGCGGCCTTGTCGCTCTCGTAGCTGCCGTCGCGGACGCCGTCGAGCACGCCCTTGGCCAGCAGGTCGCGGTACTTCTGCCCGGCGGCGAGCGCGGCCGCGTCGGCGGCGGTCTGGGCGCCGTTGCGGGTGGCCGCCGCCTGCCCGACGGCGAAGAAGGCGAGCGCGAGGAAGAGCAGGCCCGCGACCGCCACGAGGTAGAGCGGGAAGGCCTGCCCGGCGTCACGCGCGCCGCGGCGCGGTTCGGCGACCGTCATGGCGGTGGCGGCCCGGGGCCCTAGATGCCGACGACGTCGGAGATCTTGTTGGCGATGGCGTTGGCGATCTGGCTGCCGAAGTCCGTGGTCGACAGGACCAGGACGATCGCCACGACCACCGCGATGATGCCGAGGTACTCGATCGAGGTCTGTCCCCGGTCGTTCCCCAAAAACCGCTTCGCCATCGTCTTCCCCTCCATGGGCGGCCGCACCGCTCTGGTCCGGCTGGTCTGCCCCCGTGGTGTCGGCGCGGTCGGCCGCGCTCATGACACCAGAAAAGTACGCCGGAACGGTGTTCCCCGGACAGGGATTCCGTACCCAATCCTCTATCGGGGACACGGGCGGAAGATACAACGGCGCGTTTCGGCCACTGCTGCGCACCTCGTCCACCCCCGCTCCCCCTCCGGACCGCGTCCCGCGCCGATGCCCATGCGGACCGGCCGGCCTCCCCGCCTCCGAGCACGGTGGTGACCGCCGGTCCACCCACTGTGACACAACTCGTTGCTGTTGCGAAGGCGTTGACGGGAATGCGGGCGGTGCACCGTACGCATCCGGCCGGGCCCGGCACGGCATCCCGGCCACCGCCGTGCGCCCGGACCGCCCGCTTCCCGCGGCGCCGCGCGGGTACGCCCTCACTCTCCCATCAGCGAGCCGAAGTTGGTGCCCGAGCCGAGGAAGAAACCCGCGATGAGCAGGATCATCGTCGCCGGCACCATGAACGTGGTGACGACCATGGTGGCCTTGGGAACGGCCCGGGCGGCGCGCCGGCGGGCGTTCTGGGCGTCGGTCCGGCGCATGTCGTTGGCGATCTGGATGAGGGTGTCGACGATGGGCGAGCCGAGCTCCTCCCCCTGCTGGAGGGCGGTGACGAACTGGGCGACCTGTTCCGAGTCGTTGCGTTTGCGCAGTTCCTCGAAGGCGGCGCGGCGGCTGACCCCCATGTCCATCTGCCGCAGGGTGATCCGGAGTTCATCGGCCCACGGGCCTTCGTATTTGTCCGCGACCCGGTCGAGGGCCTGGCGGAAACTCAGCCCGGCGCTCACGACGACCGCGAGCACGTCCAGGAAGTCCGGCAGGGTCCGCTCGATCGTGTCCTTGCGCTGGCGGATCGCGGCCCAGATGCCGACCTCGTTCCAGAAGAGGCCGAAGAGCACCATCAGGACGCCGAGAACCGGCTGACCGCGCAGGAACATCACCAGCGCGCCGATGAAGCCGAGGGCGCCGTAGACGGCACGGCGGGCGGCGTAGCGGTCGACGGTGAGGCCGCCCGGGTTGCCCGCCAGGTCGATCCGGCGGCGGATGCGGGCGGTGCGCTTGTCGCCCATCAGGCGCAGGACGAGCGGGGCGTAGCGCATGCCGAGGCGGTCCACGGCCGAGCCGACGGCCGTCGTCCGGGTCGCGCCGACCTCCAGGGACAGCGCCAGGTCGGGCGGCAGCCGGGCCTCGCGGCGGTAGAGGGCCACACCGCAGCAGATGCCGACGACCGAGAGGGCGAAGGCCGCGGCCAGCAGAATTCCGATTCCCATCCGGTTTCCCCTCCGGTCCCTCAGACGTCGATCTTGGACAGCCGGCGGATGAAGAAGAAGCCCAGACCGTAGAGGACGAAGGCGACGACGACCGCGAGCTGGCCGAGGAAGGAGGACGTCATGCGGTCGATGGCGCCGGGGGCGATGCGGTTCATCAACAGCAGGGTGCCGACGCCGAGGAGCGGGACGACGTAGGCGGTGACGGTGACCTGGGAGAGCTGGGTGCGGACCTCGCGACGGGTCTCCTTGCGCTCCTCCAGCGTCGTGGTGAGGTTGCGCAGCGAGCCGACGACGGTGCCGCCGGCGCGGTTGGAGAGGACCAGGGTGGTGACGAGGACCACCAGCTCGCGGGAGGGCAGGCGTTCGGCGAGTTCGCCCAGGGCCTCGTCGATGGAGTGGCCGACGGCGAGCTTCGCCGCCACCTTGGCCAGTTCCTCGCCGGCCGGGGCCTCCAGTTCCTCGGCGGCCATCCCCAGGGCCGTGCGCAGCGCCAGTCCGGCCTGGGTGGCGTTGGCCAGGATCCGGGAGAGTTCGGGGAGCTGGTTGATGAACTTCTCGATGCGTTTCTGGCGCTGCCAGTTGAGGAACGCGAAGGCCGCCCAGACGGCTACCAGGGCGGCGATCGGCCCGAAGAAGGGCGCCAGGACGGCGTGGGCGACCAGCCACAGGGCGACGACCGCGACGAGCATGCCGACGAAGAACTCGCCGGGGGTGACGTCCAGGCCGGTGGCGGCCAGCCGGAGTTCCAGGCGGCGGCCGAAGCGGGTGCCGCGCAGGGCGCGGTCCACGGACGGGAAGCGGCGGCGTTTCCCGGTCGCCGGCAGCCCGTGCTCGTCGGCGAGGCGGTCGACGACGGCCTGGCGCTGGGCCCGCCCGGCCGCGAAGGTGCGGACGCCGGCGACGGCGAGCACCGCGCACAGCAGCGTGGCCCCGATGGTGAGCTGGACGAGGGGGTTCATGGAGGCCGTGTCCAGCCCCCCGGCGGCAGTGGTCAGGGCCCAGCCGGTCATGAGGAGGCCTTCCGGGTGGCGAGTTGGTCGTCGGTGGCCGCCACCCCGAAGGCGGGCGGGGTGGGCTCGCTCGCCATGAAGAGGCGTTCGGCCACCCGTCGGGGCAGCGGGAAGTAGCGGAAGCGGCCGTGCACGATCCGGTCGGCGCCCATCGGTTCGGCGTCGAACCGGCAGACCGTCGCGATCCGGTAGTCCTCGTGGCCGCGCGAGTCGAGGATGGCGATCTCGCTGATCCGGCGGGAGCCGTCGGCGTGCCGGGTGAGCTGGACGATGCAGTCGACGGCGCTGTTGATCTGGTCCCGCAGCGCCTCGAAGGGAATCTTGACGTCCGACATGGAGGCCAGCGTCTGCAGCCGCATCAGGGCGTCCTCGGCGCTGTTGGCGTGCACGGTGGCGAGCGAGCCGTCGTGGCCGGTGGACATCGCCTGGAGCATGTCGAGGGTCTCCCCGCCGCGCACTTCACCGACGATGATGCGGTCGGGGCGCATGCGCAGGGAGTTGCGTACGAGGTCGCGGATGGTGATCCGGCCCTTGCCCTCCACGTTGGGCGGCCGGGCCTCCAGCCGGATGACGTGGGTCTGCTGGAGCTGGAGTTCGGCGGCGTCCTCGACGGTGATGATCCGCTCGCCCTCCGGGATGAGGCCGGACAGGGCGTTGAGCAGGGTGGTCTTGCCGGCACCGGTGGCACCGGAGACCACCACGTTGAACTTGGCGCGCACCAGCCCGGCCAGCAGCATCAGCATCTGCTCGTCGAGCGTGCCCCTGCCGATGAGTTCGGCGAGGGTGTAGGCGCGCGGGAAGCGGCGGATGGTGAGCGTGGCGCCGTTCAGGGCGAGCGGCGGGATGATGACGTTGACGCGTTCCCCGGAGGGGAGGCGGGCGTCGACCATCGGATTGGACTCGTCGACGCGGCGGTTGACGGTGGAGACGATCCGCTCGATGGTCTGCATCAGCTGTTCGTGCGAGGCGAAGCGGACCGGGACGAGTTCGACCCGGCCGGCGCGTTCGACGTAGACCTGGTCCGGCCCGTTGACCATGATCTCGGTGATCGAGGCGTCTTCCAGCAGCGGTTCCAGCACGCCCAGGCCCAGCGCCTCGTCGACCACCCGGCGGATCAGCTGGGCCCGTTCGGCGGTGGAGAGCACCGGGCCCTCGCGGCTGATGATGTGGCCGAGCACGCGCTCCAGCCGGGACCGGCGCTCGGCCGCGGCCAGCGACGACATCTCGGCGAGGTCGATCTCCTCCAGCAGCTTGGCGCGGTAGGTGGCGACCAAGTGGCTGTCGTGGCGCGGCTCACCGGCCGGCTCGGGCGCGACGATCCGGGCTTTCAGGCTCATCGCGGGAGTGCTCCTTCGTACGTGCTCGCCGCCGCCGCGCCCTGCGCGCCGGCGTCGGCGGGGCGGGGCATGGTGGCGCTGCGGCTGGCGGAGCCGAAGTCGTCGACGCCGGGGATGATCGAGGGGATCGTGACCCGGGCCGTGGCGCTGACCGCGTCGCCGCCCTCGCTGACCGAGATCGTCGCGCGGTCGGCGACCCAGCCGCTCATCGCGGCCCGGCCGGCGGACCGCGGATCGGTCTCGCGGTCGGCCCGGTCCATCGAGGCGGTACGGGCCGCGGCGCGCGCACCGGTGCCGGCCTGCTGGACGGTGTAGGCCGCCAGGCCGAGTTGGACCACGGCCAGCGCGACGACCAGCAGGATCGGCAGGAAGCCGAGGAACTCGATGGAGACCTGACCGCGGTCGCGGCGGTGGCGGAGCCTCCGGGCGGGACCGCGGAACGCTCCCGGGGCCGCGGCGGCACGACGGGACACGGCTCCGGGGCGGCGTACCGTCCTCATCGGCTGTCCTCCTTCGCGGCGCCGGCCGAGCCGGTGATGTGCCCCGGGAAGCTGGCCACGCCGGGGAAGAGCACCGGGACGCTGATCCGGACGGTGGCCTTCCACAGGCCGGCCTCGGTGGTGCAGGAGGCCGAGGAACCCGCCTGCCAGGCGGGCGGCAGCTGGTCCTCGGCGGCGGTGCGGCAGGCGCCGGCGCCGCCGTCCCGGGTGGCGGTGGCCGCCCGCGCGCCCCGGTCGGCGGCGTGCGCGGCGAGCGAGTAGGAGTACCCGACCAGCACGAACTGCCAGAGCAGCACGAGGACCAGCAGGATCAGCGGCAGCAGTCCCAGGAACTCCACGGAGACCTGTCCGCGGTCGTCGCCGCCCAGCGGGCGCCGCACCGCTCAGCCCTCCTCGTACGGGCCGGCCGGGTCGAACGGCCCGGGCCCGCCGGCCGCCGTCGCCTGCCCCCGCCGGACGCCGAACCGCCCGGCGCCCGACCCCGATCCCGACCCCGACGCGGCCCCGGAGGCCGCACCCGGACCCGTCCCGGAACCGGCAGCCGCCCCCGTCGTGAGCGCCTTGCGCTTGCGCCCCGTCAGCGACGGACGCGCCCGGTGGCTGCCCCGGCCCTGCCGCGCGGCCGGTGACTCGACCAGCCCCAGCTCACCGGCGAGCGCCCAGAGCGCCTGCTTGACCGTCGACCGGGCGTCCAGGTCCTGCATCCGGCCGGCGTCCACACACGGCTGGAGTTCCTTGTACGCCGCCGGGACGTGCGCCCGGGCCGTCCGGGTGCCGGTGGCCTTGGCGACCACCGGCGGCTGGATCTCGGTGCTGCGGGTGAGCCGGTTGACGACCGTGGTGGTGTCCTCGGCCTTGCGGATCTGCAGCCGGTCCCACAGCCGTACCTGCCGCTTGGCGGCCCGTACGGCCACCACGTCCGGGGTGGTCACGAGCAGGGCGACGTCGGCGAGTTCGACGGCCGCGGCGTTCGCCGACTGCATCTGGGAGCCGCAGTCGACCACCACGACCTCGTAGCGGGAGCGCAGTGCGCCGAGGATCTGCCGGGCCGCCCGGTCGTCGACCTCCTCGCCGCGCTCGCCCTCCTCCGGCGCCAGCAGCAGCGCCAGCCCGGTGTGGTGGTCGTGCACCGCGTCCTGCAGGACCCGTACGGACAGGTCCTGGATGCCGGCCAGGTCGACGACCGAGCGGCGGAACTGGACGTCCAGGTAGGAGGCGACGTCCCCGGACTGCAGGTCGAGGTCGACCAGCGCGACGCTGCGGCCCGCGGCCCGGGCGGCCAGCGCCAGTTGGACGGCGGCGACGGTGGTGCCGACCCCGCCCTTGGCACCGGTCACGGTCACCAGCCGGCCGGCCGGTCCGGGCCGCGCCTCCGGGTTTCCCCCCAGGTGCACCCGTACGCCGGCGGCCCACTGGGCGGCGGCCTGCACCCGGGCGGCCAACTCGTCGTAGCCGAGCGGCAGTCCGACGATGCCCCGGGCGCCGGCGTCCATCGCCGCGGAGAACAGCGCGGGCCCGGCGTCGGTGGTGATCAGGACGACGCCGACGGCGGGGAAGCGGAGCGCGATCTCCCGGATCAGCTCCAGCGCCGGTGTCGGCCCGATCCGCTCGTGGACCAGGACGACCTCGGGCAGCGCCGCGACGGCGGGGCCCGGACCGGTGTCCACGGCGGGCTGCGCCGCGGCCCCGGCCAGGGCGTCGAGCAGCGCGGTGCCGTCGGCGACCGCGGGCGCCGGCTCGGCGTCCGGCAGCTGGTTGAGCAGCGAGGTCACCGCGCGGGCGGCGTCCGGGTCGCCGATCGCCGGGAGGATGCGGATGGTCACCTGGGCCTCCGGGTCACTTGTCGCCGTCGAGGGTGTAGGTGCGCTGGCTCGGCGGGATGGTGGCCTCGCTGCCGGGCGCGAGCAGCGCCAGCCGTACGTGGGAGGCGAACGACTCGGCGTACGCGACCCGCTGGGCGTCCTGGGTGTTGAGCGCGAAGGTGATCGGCACGGCCTCGCCGGCCTGCCGGTTGGCCGCGTTCGTGTCGCCGGGGTCCTTGGCCTCCAGGGGCGTCAGCTTGCCGACGTCGATGACCTGGGCGCCGGCCACGATGACCTTGGAGACCGGCTTGTCCTCGGGGCGCTTGCCCTCGAAGGTGGCGTAGATGTTCACCCGGGCACCGGGGTTGATCTTGCCGGCCACACCGGTCGCGGCGTCGATCATGATGGCGATCTCCTGCTGCCCGGCCTTCAGCGCCGGCCGCTCGACGATCATGTCGTCCTGGAGCAGCGACCCCTTCTTCAGCGGGGTCACCGCGATCTTGCCGCTGACCCGGTCCAGATCGGTCACGGCGGTGGGCGGCAGCCAGCGCTGCGGCATCTTCACCTTCTCGAACTGCCCCGGATCCAGCGCTTTATAGGCCGCGACGTCCGTCTTCAGCCGGTACGCGGTCTTCTCGGGACCGACCTTGGACTCGACGTTCCTGATCACCGACAGCACGCCGACGAACGCGCCGACCGCACAGAGAACCGACAGGAGCAGCAGGATCACTCCGCGGCGCTGGCGTGAGTTCATGGGGGAGGGACCTCGATCGGGACGGGGGCGGGGGCGGGGCGGTCAGGCCGGCGGGGGCGGTTCGGGGCGGGCGGTCGGCCCGGTGGGCCGGTCGGTGGGCCGGTTCGGGGGGCGGTTCGGGGGCGGCCGGCTCGGTCGGTGTCAGCGTGCGCGGGCCACCGTCCGTGGGGTACCGGGGACGCCGGAGACGCCGGGCACGTCCGGCTCGCCGGCGAAGTCGGGGTGGCCGGGGAGGTGGTTGCGGCCGGGCGCGGTGCGCGGGACGTCGGTCGCGTACGGGTTCCCCGGGACGGGGCGGCCCGACCCGTAGGGGTTCCCCGGAACTCCGGGCCCGGGGACGCCGTTCGGGAGGTCCGGCCCGCGGACATCCACCTCCCCCGGTACGCCCCGGCCGGCGGGCGCGCCACCGTATCCGTCCGGCACCCCCGGCCCGCCGGGCACGCCCGACGGCGCCACCGGTGCCAGCCCCCGCTCGGCCCAGGGCGCGGACGGCGGCGGGCCGGACTGCGGTGCCGGGGCGGGAGACGGGGCGGGCGAAGGGGTGGCGGAAGGGTCGGGAGCCGGGGACGGGGCCGGGGCCGCGGGCGACTCGCCGGCCGGACCAGGGGCCGGGAGCGCCTGCGGGTCCGGGCTCCGGGGCGGGAGCCGGTCCGCCGCCGGGCGCGGGGCGTTCGCCGCCTCCGCTCCCGGCCCGGCTATGGCCGCGGGGCCGCGCCCGGCCGAGCCACCGCCGCGCGCCGCCCGGTCCCTGGCCAGCGGTGCCGTGCAGAACGCGCACCGGTCGCCGAGCACTTCCAGCCCGCACCAGCCGCACTCCTCGCGCCGTACCGACGCGACCAGTTGGCGGAGGATCGCCGGGTCCGGGATGCCCGCGGCGAATTCGATCAGCTTCTGGGTGCCCCACCACCGCGCGGACTCGGCGGGCAGCCGCACCTCGTAGGCCCCCTGCACCTGCCAGGCCGGGGCGAGGGCGCCGGTGACCCAGTCCGTGGTGAGCTGGCCGCGGGCGACCGCGAGTTCGGTGGCGAATCCGGGCGGCCGCAGCCCGGCCTCGGTGGCGTGCCGGTCCAGGTGCACCAACTGCGGTTCGGGGTGGGCCAGGACGGCGAAGTGGGCGCCGGGCAGCCAGGACTTCACATGGGCGCGCAGATCGACCTCGATGCGGTCCAGCCCGGTGACGCTGCCCAGCAGGGCGCCGGCATGGATGTAATGGGTCAGCAGCCGGGCCGCGCTGGCCAGTACGCCGGGGCTGAAGTCGCACAGGGACAACTGCCGCAACTGACGCGCCAGCAGGGCGACGCCGAGCGGCGGCAGGGAGACCGGGACGATGGCGATCCGGTCGCTCTCCAGGACGGCGCGGAGGGTGTGCAGCCGCCGGATGTGCTCGGGCGGGCAGGCGGAGGAGTACAGCGCGACGAGGTGGCCGTGGTGTTCCAGCACCGCGCTGGTCTCCGTCAGCGCGTCGTCCAGGGGCGCCAGATGCGGTGCGGGCAGGACGACGGCGGCGGGTGTCCGCCCGTCGACGGCGGCACCTCCCTGCGCGAACGGAGTCGAGAGCAGGGGGGAAGGCAGCGTGAGGTCAGGGCTGGTGACTGCAATCGCGGTCGGCACGTCGCTCCCCCACTCCCTCCGGCCGCCGGGGGTCCCGGGACCGCGGATCGGCACAGCTCTGCGCCATCGGCGCCATACGCTCAGCACTTTATCCACAGAGATACGTCCCGGAGAACACGTTCTGGGCTACTCGTCATGACCATCGCGGCGGCCGAAGTGACCGCCGCCGCCATGAGCCGCGCGATGACCTCCGCGATGACCTTCGACCGGAGGGAATCCGTGCATACCGCCCCGAACGGCGAGAACGGCAACTCCCGCTTGTGGCAAGGACCTTGACAGGAGCATTGGTCTGGACCACGTTGTACGGCACGCACGCACAGGGGCCCCTGAACGCGCATCCGCACCACCCCTCTCACCGTCCCCCCACTCCCCACACGGAGGCAGTCGTGGTTCGCGCACGATCAGATGCGGTTCGCGCAGGTTCAGGTTCGTTGGGCGCACGGTCGGTCACGGGCGTACACAAGGTCAGGGTGAGACTGCTCGCCGGGCTGGCCGCCGCGGTGCTGACCTCGGCCGGTCTCGTCGCCGCCGGCACCGCCCAGGCCTCGCCGGAACACCCGGCCGCGGCCGCCGCCCGGGCCACCGGCTCCGCGGCGCACCCCGCCGCCGTCCCCGCGCACGCCCTCACCGGCTACTGGCAGAACTTCAACAACGGTGCCACGGTGCAGAAACTCAAGGACGTCGACGACGCCTACGACATCATCGCGGTGGCGTTCGCCGACGCCACCGACCGGCCCGGGGCGGTCACCTTCCACCTCGACCCGGCCGTCGGCTACGGCTCCGTCGACGACTTCACGGCGGACATCAAGGCCGAGCAGGCGGCCGGCAAGTCCGTGATCCTCTCGGTCGGCGGCGAGAAGGGGGCGATCTCGGTCAACGACGACGCCTCCGCGAAGAACTTCGCCGACTCGGTCGACAAGCTCATGGACGCCTACGGCTTCGACGGCGTCGACATCGACCTGGAGAACGGCCTCAACGCGACGTACATGACCCAGGCCCTGAAGGCGGTGCACGCCGCGCACGGCGACGTCGTGGTGACCATGGCCCCGCAGACCATCGACATGCAGTCGCCGCAGAACGAGTACTTCAAGACGGCGCTCGGCATCAAGGACTTCCTGACCGCCGTCAACATGCAGTACTACAACAGCGGTTCCATGAACGGCTGTGACGGCAAGGTCTACGCCCAGGGCTCGGTGGACTTCTTGACCTCGCTCGCCTGCATCCAGCTCGAAAACGGCCTGGACCCGTCGCAGGTCGGCATCGGCGTCCCGGCGTCCGACCGCGCGGCCACCAGCGGCCACGTCGCCCCGTCCGTCGTCAACGACGCGCTCGACTGCCTGACCAAGGGCACGGGCTGCGGCGCGTTCACGCCGCCGAAGAAGTACCCGGGGCTGCGCGGCGCGATGACCTGGTCCACCAACTGGGACGCCGCCAACGGCAACGAGTTCGCCCACCAGGTGGGCACCCACGTCCACGGCCTCCCGTAGGGGATCCCTGCGGACGCCCCCAGCCGCCGCCCCCCACTGCCAGGTCCCGCGCACACGGTGCACGGGACCTGGCGCCGTTCCGTCAGCTGTGGCAGGTCACCTCCGCACGCCCGCCGGCTTCGGCAGCGCACAGCCCGCCGCGCTCAGGTCCAGCTTGTTCCCGGCGCCGAAGCACTTCGGGATCCCGTAGGTCTCCTCGGCGTAGTTGGTGCCCTGGTGCACCGTGACGTTGCCGTTCTCGTCGACCTCGCACGGGTTGTTGACGGTGCACTTCTCGCCGTCCTCGTTGCCCGTGTTGTTGATCGCCGCGACCTTGCCCGTCGTGGTGTCGACCACCGGCGAACCGGACGTGCCGCCTATGGTCTTGCACTCCGGGGTGTAGCGGACCGAGTCCTTCCAGGTCCAGTCGCCCTCCTTGAGGGTGGGCACGAACCCGTCGATGCTGCAGGTGTAGATCTTCTTCCAGTAGCCGGAGACCACACTGATCCCCGCGCCCTTGGCCGGGTGCTCGGTGGCCAGTTCCAGCGGCTTGATCCCGTACTTCTGCTCGATCTGGGCGTACGTGGAGCCGGTCTGGTAGATCGTGACGTCGGTGTCGGTCATCGTCGCGTAGGCGACCTTGGTGGCCCTGATCGTGCCCACGCCGCGCGCCGACTTGTCGAGCAGGGTGAAGCTGCGGCGGGACGGCTGGTCGACGATCACCTCACCGGCGCCGGGCATACCGCTTTCCAGACAGTGGCCGTTGGACATCACCAGCGCCGGGTCGTTCGGCTGCGAGGTGGGCATCCGCACCACCGAGCCGGAGCAGTTGCTCAGCGCCACGGTGCCGGCGAAGTCCACCGCCTTGGTCTTGTGCTGCGCGTGGTGGGACGCCGCCGCACCGGGCGCCGCCTGCGCCGTCGTGACGGTGCCCACCAGGGCTGCGGCTCCCAGCACGGCCGTGGCCAGGGTGCCGACGAGAGGTCTGTTCATGTGGGGGTCCTCTCAGCTTCTGTACCGAGAGTCCGCACGAACCCTCGGTTTTGTCGTGCGCATTGTCAGCGCCACACCCCACCGGGGCAACCAATCCACCGAAATCGATGGGAAGTTGACGGGCACCGCGGCCGCCCCGGACTCTCCCCGCCCCGCCACATCTGGCCATCCCGCACCTTGACCCGCCCATGCCAACCCCAAACACTGGCGGCGTCGCTTCGACTCACACCCCACAGGAGACCGCATGCGACCACGGATACGCGGCGGACGGTCGACCGTCCTTGCCGCGCTGCTCTCCCTCGCGCTCGCCGCCCCGATCACCGCCGCACAGGCCCTGGGCTCTCCGGCCGGAGCCGCCGTCGGTGCCGCCACGGCGGACGGCGGGGACCGGGCCCAGGACCTGCAGCCCCATCAGTACGAGGTCACCGGGCCGGCCACGCCGGCGGCCCGTACCGCGCTCGCGGCGACCGGCGTCAGCATCGACGAGGTGCACGCCCGGGCCGTCGTCATCACGGCCGACCGGACCCAGGCCGCCGCCGTACGTCACCTCGGGTACGGCATCCGGCAGTTGCCCGACAGCCCGGGGGCCGCGCCGGCCGCTCCCGGTACCCGCGTCAAGGACTTCCCGCCCGGCTACACCGGCTACCACACCTACGCCGAGGCCACGAAGGAGATCGACACCCTCGTCGCCAAGTACCCGGCGATCCTGTCCAAGCAGGTCATCGGCAGGTCCCACGAGGGCCGCGACATCCTCGCCCTCAAGCTCAGCAAGAACGTCACCAAGGACGAGAACGAGCCCGAGGTGCTCTTCACGGCCCATCAGCACGCCCGGGAACACCTCACCGTGGAGATGGCCCTCTACCTCCTCAATGAGCTGACCTCGAAGTACGGTGCGGACCCGCGCGTGACGAAGATCCTCGATTCGCGGGAGATCTGGATCGTGCCGGACCTCAACCCGGACGGCGGGGAGTACGACATCGCCTCCGGGTCGTTCCGCAGCTGGCGGAAGAACCGGCAGCCCAACGCCGGGAGCAGCGAGGTCGGCACGGACCTGAACCGCAACTGGGACTTCAAGTGGGGCTGCTGCAACGGCTCCTCCGACGACCCGGGCGACGAGACCTACCGCGGCGCCTCCCCCGCCTCCGCGCCCGAGGTGCAGGTCGTCTCGAAGTTCGTGCGCAGCCGCGTCGTCGGCGGTGTGCAGCAGATCAAGGCCGCCATCGACTTCCACACGTACAGCGAACTCGTCCTGTGGCCCTTCGGGTTCACCAACGACCCCACCGGCCCCGGCATGACCCAGGACGAACACGACACCTTCGCCACCCTCGGCAAGAAGATGGCCGCCACCAACGGCTACACCCCGGAGCAGTCCAGCGAGCTCTACATCACCGACGGCGCCATCGACGACTGGCTGTGGGGGGACCAGAAGGTCTTCGCCTACACCTTCGAGATGTTCCCGTCGTCCGGACACGGCGGCTTCTACCCGAAGGACTCGGTGATCGCGAAGGAGACCGCACGCAACCGCGAGGCGGTGCTCCAGCTGCTGGAGACCGCGGACTGCGTGTACCGCGTGATCGGCAAGGAAGGGCAGTACTGCAAGGGCAGTTGAGCCGCGGGTGGGTTGCGGACCCGCACGGAGGCACGGGCCGCCGCGTCGCTGCGGGGAGGCGGCGGCCCGTGCCCGTCACACCAGCAGGCTCACCAGCGCCGCCACCGCGAACCCCGCGACCGAGAGGACCGATTCCAGCACCGTCCAGGTCTTCAGCGTGTCGCGTTCGGTGATGCCGAAGTACTTGCTGACCATCCAGAACCCGCCGTCGTTCACGTGCGAGGCGAAGATCGAGCCCGCCGAGATCGCCATGATGACGAGTGCGACGAAGGGCTGCGAGTGGTGGCCCGCCTCGATCAGCGGCCAGACGATGCCGGCCGTGGTGACGATCGCGACGGTCGCCGAGCCCTGGGCCACGCGCAGGACGAGGGAGATCAGGTAGGCGAGGACGATCACCGGCAGGCCGATGCCCTTGAAGGTGTCGGAGAGCGCCTGGGCGACGCCGCTGCCCTTGAGGACCGCGCCGAAGATCCCGCCGGCGCCGACGACCAGCAGGATGTTGCCGACCGGCTTCAGGGCGGCGGTGGACACCGTCTCCAGGGACTTGCGGGACCAGCCGCGGCGGATGCCGAGCAGGTAGTACGCGAGCAGCAGCGCGAGGGTCAGGGCGACGAAGGGGTGGCCGAAGAACTCGACGACCGAGCGGGCGGTGGAGGGCGCGAGGGCGATCGAGGAGAAGGTGGCGAGCAGGATCAGGACGAGCGGGGTGCCGATGATGGCGAAGACGGTGCCGAGCGGGACCGGCTTCTCCGCCGGCGTGACGCCGGCCCGGTGCTGTTCCTCCGCCAGCGCGGCCTTCGCCTCCGCCGCGGCCTCCACCATGTCCTGCGGCACGGGCACGAAGATCCGCTTGCCGATCCAGGCGGCCCAGCCCCAGGCGGCGAGGACGGCGGGGAGGCCGCAGACGATGCCCATGAGGATGACCCAGCCGAGGTCGACGTGGAGCAGGCCCGCCGCCGCCACCGGACCCGGGTGCGGGGGCAGGAAGGCGTGGGTCATGGACAGGCCGGCGAGCAGCGGCATGCAGTACAGGACGATCGACTTGCCACCCCTCTTGGCGGCCGCGTAGACGATCGGTGCGAGGACGAAGATGCCGACGTCGAAGAAGACCGGTATGCCGAAGATCAGGCCGGTCAGTCCCATGGCGAGCGGCGCGCGCCGCTCGCCGAAGAGGTGGAGCAGGCGGGAGGCCAGCACCTCGGCGCCGCCGGAGACTTCGAGCACCGCCCCGAGCATGGTGCCGAGGCCGATGATGATCGCGACGTGGCCGAGGGTGCCGCCCATGCCGGACTCGATGAGCGAGACGGCGTCGGACTTCTGGACGGTGCCGAAGAGTTCGGTGACGGAGAGGCCGGCGCCGAGTCCGACGGCTGTCGAGACCGCCAGGAGGGCCACGAACGGCTGGAGCCTGATCTTGATGATCAGGAAGAGCAGCAGCACGATGCCGAGCGCGGCGACGGTCAGCAGTCCGGCGGTGCCGCCGATGAGGGGGAGGATGCCGCCGGTGTGGGGTGGTGTTCCGGCAGGGGTGGCGGCCGCGAGCGGGGCGAACGGGGACATCGTTGACCTCGTAAGTGCATGAGACTTTCAGGGCAGGAGGGATCGCGGCACGGCACACCGCGCTGGTGTGCCGCCCCGTGACGACGTACGGCTTGCTGGTGGTGCGGGGGAGGGCTCAGCCCAGGACGGCGAGCGCGTCGATCTCGATGAGCAGGCCCTTGGGCAGACCGACGTAGACGGTCGTGCGGGCGGCCGGGGCCTCCTTGAGGCCCTGCTCCTCGAAGTACTGGTTGTAGATCTCGTTCATCTCGGCGAAGTGGTCGGTGTCCGTGAGGTAGACGCGCATCATCATCACGTCGTCCCAGGTCGCGCCGCCCTCTTCGAGGATCGCCCGGACGTTGGCGAAGGTCTGCAGGGTCTGCTCGCGCAGGGTCGGGCCGGCCGGGGTGGGGGCCTGGCCGTCGACCGCGGGGAGGAAGCCGACCTGGCCCGCGACCTGGAGGATGTTGCCCTTCTTCACGCCGTGGGAGAACTTCGCGGGCGGGGTGGTGTGGGTGGCCGGGGTGAGGGCGGTCTTCTCGCTCATGCTCATGCTTCCTTGGTCGGTGTACTGCCGGAGTACTCCCGGCTGATGGCGTCGGCGGTACGGCGCACCAGCGGGAGCAGGGTGAGGAGTTCCTCGGCGGAGACGACGACGTTCGGTGCGGAGACCGACATGGCGGCGACGACGCGGCCGTCCGCGCCGCGGACGGGAGCGGCGACGCAGTTGATGGACTCCTCGTGGCCACCGAGGTCGGTGGCCCAGCCCTGTTCGCGGACCTTGGCCAGTTCGGCGAGGAAGGCCGTGGCGTCGGGGGTCGAACGGGCCGTGTAGCGGGGGTAGTCGAGCGTCGCGGCGAGGGTGCGGCGCTCGGCTTCCGGGAGGTCGGCGAGGAGCAGTTTGGCGACCGCGGCGACGGTGATCGCGACGGGCTTGCCGATCCGGGAGTACATCCGGACCGGGTAGCGGCTCTCGACCTTGTCGATGTAGAGGACCTCGTTCTCCTCGTGGACCGCGAGGTGGACCGTGTGTCCGCACTTCTCGTTGAGTTCGACGAGGTGCGGGTGGGCGATCTCGCGTACGTCGAGGTTCTCGACGGCCTCCTGGGCGAGCGCGAAGAGGCGGGCGCCGAGGCGGTAGCGCTGGTCGGCCTGCCGGTAGACCAGGCCGTGTTCGTGGAGGGTGCGCAGCAGCCGCAGGGCGGTGGACTTGTGCACGCCGAGCCGGTCGGCGACCTGGCCGAGGTCGGCGGGTCCCTCGGCGAGCAGCGGCAGGATGCTGAGCGCGCGGTCGACGGTCTGGCTCATGCTCGTGCCTCGCTTCGCTCGGCCCTGCCTTCGCCAGGGACGCGCCTCTCGACGGCTCTCTCACTTCGCTCGTTCACGGCGTGTGTACCTCCTCGACGGCCTCCTGAGTGGCTGCGATCCAGCCGGGGCCGAGGTGCAGTTTCTCCCAGGCGTCCGCGTCGAGCGCGGCCAGCCGGTCGGCGAGGGCCCGGCCGGGCGGGGCCGCGAGGTCGCCGGGGACGGTGAGGGCGGCGGCGGCGAAGAGGTGGCCGTGGCGGACGCGGGCGCGCAGCGGCAGGCCGCGGAGGGTGGCGGAGAGGAAGCCGGCGGCGAACGCGTCACCGGCGCCGACGGCGGCGACGACGTCCACGTCCGGGGCGCGGACGGCCACGCGTTCGCCGCCGTGCCCCTCGGCCCGTTCCCCGCCGTGGAAGACGACGGCCCCGCCCGCGCCCCGCTTGACCACCAGGAACTCCGGCTCGGGCAGGGCCTCGCGGATCGCCCGGCCGCCGTGCAGGCCCCAGGCGTCCCGGGCCTCGTCCTCGCCGACGAACACCAGGTCGGCCCCGCGCGCGAGGTCGAGCAGGACCCGCGGGCCGATGGGGGTACCTCCCTGCGCGAGCGGAGCCGAGAGCTGGGGGGAGCCGCGCCACAGGCCGGGCCGGTGGTTGACGTCGAACGAGACGAGGGGGCGGCGGCCGGGGCGGCGCGCGGTCAGGGTGTGCAGCAGGTCGAGGCAGTCGGCGGAGAGGGCCGCGGTGATACCGGACAGGTGCAGGATCCGGCCGTCCTGGAGGGCGCCGGTGTCCAGGGTGGTCACGGACATGGCGGAGGCCGCGGAACCGGCGCGGTAGTAGGCGACCTCGTGGGCGTCGGTGGCGCGGTCGCCGGCGGTGCGGAAGTAGATGCCGGTGGGGCGGTCGCGGTCGCGGCGCACCGCGGAGGTGTCGACGCCGTATCCGGCGATCGTCTCGACGAGGTGGTCACCGAAACCGTCGGCGCCGACCCGGCTGACCCACTTCGTGCGGTGGCCGGCGGCGGCGAGCATGCAGGCGACGTTGGACTCCGCACCGCCGATGGCGCGGTCGAAGGAGGGGACGTCGGCGAGCCGTCCGGGCCGGCCGGGCAGGAAGGTGACCATGGACTCGCCGAGGCAGACGACCTCGGCGGCCGGGGCGGGGGTGCCGCCCGGGCCGTGGATGCCGCTGACGTCCGGGGTCGTGGTCACGATCGTGTGCGCTCCTTCGCTGGGCCGGCCCGGGCGGGCCGTGCGCGGCCCGCCGTCCCTGGAGGTTTTCCCGGCGAGGTCCGCCATTTCCTGCGGTTTCCCGCCGTGTTTCCCGCCGTGTTTCCCACCATTGACCGGGCGATGGCCCGGATGTTAGACAGCTGTCAGCGATATGCGCAATGGTCGTTGCAGAGCATGCAACATGATCTTTGAGGAGGCCCCATGACGGGGGAGCGGCTCGCGCAGGGACTTGCGGAACTCGCGGACGAACGTGTCGATCACCGCTTCAAGGGGCTTCCCCCGGACGCCGAGGGACTGACCGTCGGCGAGCTGGCCGCCGAGCGCCGCAACCTCTTCGACGGCGGGTTCACCACCCCCGTCCTGGCCCTCTCCGCGGAGGCCGTCGAGCACAACCTGGCCGCCCTGGAGACCTACTCCACCCGGCACGGCCTGGCCTTCGCCCCGCACGGCAAGACCTGCATGGCCCCCCAGCTCTTCGCCCGCCAGCTGGAGCACGGCGCCTGGGGCATCACCGCGGCCGTCCCGCACCAGGCCCGGGTCTACCGCACGTACGGCATCCAGCGGATCTTCCTGGCCAACGAGCTGGTGGACGCCGCCGCGCTGCGCTGGCTGGCCGGTGAGCTGGCCGCCGACCCCGACTTCCGCTTCGTCTGCTACGTCGACTCGCTGCCCGGCATCGCGCTGATGGACGCCGCGCTGCGGGAGGCCGGCGCCACCCGCCCGGTCGACGTGGTCATCGAACTGGGCGCGGGCGAGGGCGCGCGCACCGGCGTCCGCACCGAGGCCGAGTGCCTCGAACTCGCCGACGCCATCGCGGGCGTGGACACCCTCCGGCTGGTGGGCGTCGCCGGGTACGAGGGCGAGGTGCCGGACGCCGACGGCGAGCGGGTGCGCGCCTGGCTGCGCCGACTGGTGTCACTGGCCGTGGAGTTCGACAAGGCCGGCCGGTTCGCCGACCTGGACCGGATCGTCGTCAGCGCCGGCGGCAGCGCCTGGTTCGACGCGGTCGCCGAGGTCTTCGAGGAGATCCCCGCCCTGTCGGCACCGGTCCTCAAGCTGCTGCGCTCGGGCGCGTACGTCTCGCACGACGACGGCCACTACCGCCGGCTGACCCCCTTCAACCGCATCCCGGACGAGGGCGATCTGCAGCCCGCCTTCCGGCTGTGGGCGCAGGTCGTCTCCCGCCCCACGCCCGGCCAGGCGTTCCTCAACGCGGGCAAGCGCGATGCGGCCCACGACCTGGACCTGCCGCGGGCCCAGGTCGTGCGGTCCGGCCGGGACGGCAGCGAGCGGCCGGCGGACGGGATCACCGTCACCGGGCTGTCCGACCAGCACGCCTGGCTGGCGACGGAACGCGCCGGGGACGTCGAGGTCGGCGACTGGGTCGGGCTGGGCCTGTCCCACCCGTGCACGTCCTTCGACAAGTGGCAGCTGATCCCGCTGGTCGAACGGGACGGCACGGTCGTCGACTTCGTCCGCACCTTCTTCTGACCCCCCGCTTCCGCCCGAGCCGAGAGGCCCCGCCATGGACCTGGTCATCCGCGACGTACGCGTCCTCGACGGCACCGGCGGGGCCTCCTACCGGGCGGATGTGGCGCTCGACGGCGGCCGGATCGCCGCCGTCGTGCGCGCGGGCGGCGGCCGCCGCCCCACCGCCCGCCGCACCCTGGACGCCGGCGGCCTCGCCCTCTCCCCCGGCTTCATCGACATGCACGCGCACAGCGACCTGGCGCTGCTGCGCGACCCGGCGCACGAGGCCAAGGCCGCCCAGGGCGTCACCCTCGAAGTCCTCGGCCAGGACGGCCTGTCGTACGCACCGGTCGACGACCGCACCCTCGCCCAGGTCCGCCAGGCCGTCACCGGCTGGAACGGCGGCGGCCCCGGGGACACCTCCCTCGACTTCGACTGGCGCACGGTCGGCGGGTACCTCGACCGCCTGGACCTCGGCTTCGACGGACAGGGCATCGCGGTCAACGCCGCCTACCTCGTCCCGCAGGGCACGGTCCGGATGTACGCGGTCGGCTGGGACGACCGGGACGCGACCCCGGCCGAGCTCGACCACATGAAACGCCTGGTCGCCGACGGCCTGGAACAGGGCGCCGTCGGCATGTCGTCCGGCCTCACCTACACCCCCGGCATGTACGCCAAGGACGCCGAACTCACCGAACTGTGCCGGGTCGTGGCTGCGTACGACGGCTACTACTGTCCCCACCACCGCAGTTACGGGGCGGGCGCCCTGGACGCGTACGAGGAGATGGTCGACCTCGCGCGCACCGCCGGCTGCGCCCTCCATCTCGCCCACGCCACCATGAACTTCGGCGTGAACCAGGGCCGGGCCGCCGACCTCCTCGCCCTCCTCGACGACGCGATCGCGGCGGGCGCGGACATCAGCCTCGACACCTACCCGTACACCCCCGGCTCCACGACTCTCGTGGCGATGCTGCCGAGTTGGGCCAACGAGGGCGGCCCGGAGGCCACCCTCGCCCGGCTCCGCGACGACGAGACCGCCGAGCGCATCCGCCACCACGTCGAGGAGCTCGGCTCGGACGGCTGCCACGGCGTACCGATCGAGTGGGACACCATCGAGATCTCCGGCGTCGCCGACCCCGCGCTCGCCTCCGGCGTCGGCAAGACGGTCGCCCGGGCCGCCGCCGAGCGCGCCGAGGCCCCCTGGGTCACCGCCCGCCGCCTCCTCCTCGACGACCGCCTCGGCTCGACGATCCTGCAGCACGTCGGGCACGAGGAGAACGTCCGCGCGATCATGCAGCACCCGGTGCACACCGGCGGCAGCGACGGGATCCTCCAGGGCGACAAGCCGCACCCGCGCGCGTACGGCACCTTCCCGCACTACCTCGGCCACTACGCCCGCGAGTTGGGGGTGCTGTCCCTGGAGGAGTGCGTGGCCCATCTGACGGGCCGTCCGGCGGCCCGGCTACGGCTGCCCGACCGCGGCCTCGTCCGCGAGGGCTACCGCGCCGACCTGGTCCTCTTCGACCCGGACACGGTGGCGGCGGGCTCGACGTTCGAGGCCCCGCGGACGCTACCCGTCGGCATCCCGCACGTCCTGATCGACGGGCGCTTCGTCATCGAGGACGGCCGCCGGACGGACGTCCTGGCGGGGCGGGCGGTGCGACGCACTCCATAGGGGCACCTCGGACCGGGTCCGCTCCCGGACGGCGGCCAGGACCAGGTCGCCCAGCTCCTGCTCGTTGTTGGTGAGCGAGGCGCCCAGGGTCGTGGCGCGCTCCTCGCGGTCCGGGGACCGGCGGATGGTGAAGAAGACCACCGGCCCGTCGTACTGCCCGTCCTCCTTGAGGCGTTCCACCATGACGAAGCCCGCGGTGTGGTCCCGCCCCCGGCTGATGTCGGAGATCAGCAGGTCGGGGGTGTGGGTGCGGAGCGCCCGCACGGCGTCGACGCTGTTCTCCACATGCGTCACCTGCGCCCCGAGACCCTCCAGCACCGTGCGCACCACGGCCTTGCGCTCCGGCTGGTCGTCGACCCACAGGACGTGGAACGGCGGCAGTGGCAGGTACGGGCTCTGCTGCCCGTAACCGGACTGTGGCATCGGCTGCGGGTAGGCGGATTGCGGCTGCTGCGGGTACCCACCGCCCTGCTGCCCCGGCTGCGGGTAGCCGGACTGCGGTACCGACCGCGGGTAGCCCGACTGCGGCACAGCCTGCGGGTAGCCGCCCTGCGGGGGGTACGCGGACGCCGGCTGCGGCTGCTGCCGCACCGCTCCCGGGCCCGGCCCCCCGGCGCCGCCCATCCCCGCGTACGGCTCCTCGCCCGACCAGGCCAGCGGCGGGCCGAAGCCCATGCCGTGGCCGTCCGCGCGGCCGTCCGGCAGGCTCTGCCACATCGGGGCCCACTCCTGGGACATCCGGGTCGGCTCGTCGCCGGAACCCTGCGGGCCCTCGCGCAGCCGTTGCAGCAGCCGGTCCGCGTCCGGGCGGGCGGTCAGCTCGTCGACCAGCGAGGTGAACGCCGGATTGATCACCAAGGTGGGGAATTCCGTGGGGAGTTGACGCTCCAGCGCGGTCAGCACCGCCTCGCCCGACTCCCCGAGCGGCGCCGGCGCCAGCAGGTCGTACGAGGCGAGGAAGGTCCGCACCCTGGTGAGTTCGTGGTCCGGGGGCGGGACCGCGGCCGCGGACAGCAGCGTGCGCCGCACCTCGCGGTAGGTACGGAACTCGGCCACCACATCGCCGTCCACCGTGCCGGACGGGCCGGTCATCATCCGGTAGAAGTCGGGATAGAAGTACTGCAGCAGCAGCGTCCTGATCACCGCGTCGGGGCCGAAGTCACGCCAGACCGGGTTCAGGGTCGCTTCCAGCACGAAGCCGTTGACCAGGCGTTTGATGCGGCGCGGGTTGCGGTCCGAGCGCTGGACCAGCAGATCCACCAGGGCGTCGTCGAGCAGCGGCTCGATGCCGGCGGTCCGGGCGCACCACCGGATGTAGTCCTTGACGCCGTGGTTGTCGGGGGCCGGAATCCGGTAGCTGGTCTGGAAGATCTTCTCCAGGAACGCCGAACCGGCCGGCGACAGATCGCGCAGCAGCCCGTTGGGCCCCAGCGCCGACCGGTCGCAGCCGATCATGAACGCCAGCCCGGGCACGTCCAGGTAGACCTTCACCGCCTCGCAGACCGCGAGCACCGTCTCCTCCGAGCAGCGGTCGAGGTCGTCGATGAAGACCACCAGGAGCCGGCGCGGCCGGAACTCGGTGTTCTGCGACCATTCCTGCACCAGCTCGCCGATCGCCCCGCGCATCTCGTTGCGCGCCTGGGAGTTGACCGACAGGCCCTTCCACAGCTCGTCGACGAGGCCGGCCATCCCGAGCGGTCCCGCGACGACGGTGGTCAGGGCCCGGGCCGCCCGCAGCAGCGCGCGCCGCTCGCTGACCCGGGCCAGACCGCGGCGCAGCACCCGTCGGTCGAAGCGCATCAGGACGGACTTGATCAGCCCTTCCAGCGCGTCGGCGCCGGTCGAGGTCCAGGCGTTGTACCAGACCGTGTGGACGTCGGGGGCGTGCGCCAGGTCCGCGTCGACCAGCCGCATCAGGCTGCTCTTGCCCATGCCCCAGCCGGCGTCGACGGCGAGGGTGAAGGGGGTGGACCCGCGGGAGGCGACGAGCAGGCCGGCGAGCTGACGGGCCGCGCGTCCGGCGCCGAGCAGATCCGCGCCGGGCTCGGCCACCGGCTCGTCGTTGAGGAGCGCGAACGGGCCGTGCGACGGGGGCGCGGTGACGGCCGGCGCGGCCGCGGCGGGAGGTAACGGGGCCGAGGTGGGCATGCGCCCGGAGCGTACCGGGACGGCCGTGCGCCCGCGCACCCCGCCGCGAAATCAGCAGCACCCCGGCCGGCTGCCCCTGCCGGCCGGCGGCGTCCGGCGCGACACCCGGACCCTTCGCCGTCACCGATGGTGAGGAACCCCACACCCTGCGCTCATCAACGTGGGGAAAAACACCGGGCGGGCGGCGAAACACGCCCGTAAGGTGGCGGACATGCAGGTGATCCAGTCAACGAAGCTCGCCAACGTCTGCTACGAAATCCGTGGCCCGGTGCTCGAGGAGGCCATGCGGCTGGAGGCTGCGGGTCACCGCATCCTCAAGCTGAACACCGGCAACCCGGCGGCGTTCGGCTTCGAGTGCCCGCCCGAGATCCTGGAGGACATCCTCCGCACGGTCGGGACGGCGCACGGCTACGGCGACGCGAAGGGCCTGCTGTCCGCCCGCCGCGCGGTGATGCAGCACTACCAGACCAAGGGCATCGAGCTCTCGGTCGACGACATCTACCTGGGCAACGGCGTCTCCGAGCTGATCCAGATGTCGATGCAGGCGCTGCTGGACGACGGCGACGAGGTGCTCGTGCCGGCCCCGGACTACCCGCTGTGGACCGCCTCGGTCTCGCTGTCCGGCGGCACCGCCGTGCACTACCGCTGCGACGAGCAGGCCGACTGGATGCCCGACCTGGCCGACATCGAGCGCAAGATCACCGACCGCACCAAGGCCATCGTCGTCATCAACCCCAACAACCCGACCGGCGCGGTGTACGACGACACGCTGCTCCAGGGCATCGCGGAGATCGCCCGGCGGCACAACCTGATCGTCTGCGCCGACGAGATCTACGACAAGATCCTCTTCGACGGGGTCACCCACACCCCGTTCGCCGCGCTCGCCCCGGACCTGCTGACCCTGACCTTCAACGGCCTGTCCAAGGCGTACCGGGTCGCCGGCTACCGCAGCGGCTGGCTGGCGGTCTGCGGCCCGAAGGCGCACGCCTCCTCGTACATCGAGGGGCTGACGATCCTCGCCAACATGCGGCTGTGCGCCAACATGCCGGCCCAGCACGCGGTCGCCACGGCGCTCGGCGGCCGTCAGTCGATCAACGACCTCGTACTGCCCGGCGGCCGGCTGCTGGAGCAGCGCGACACCGCGTACGAGCTGCTGACGCAGATCCCCGGGGTCAGCTGCGTGAAGCCGAAGGGCGCGCTGTACGCCTTCCCGCGGCTGGACCCCAAGGTGTACAAGATCAAGGACGACCGGCAGATGGTGCTGGACCTGCTGCGCGCCGAGAAGATCATGATCGTGCACGGCACCGGCTTCAACTGGCCCGAGCCGGACCACTTCCGGCTGGTCACCCTGCCCAGCAAGGACGATCTGGCGGACGCGGTGACCCGGATCGGCACCTTCCTCGACGGTTACGGACAGTACTGAGCCGGGCCGACTTCTATACGACCCACAACTTTAGACAGCGTCTAAGCTAGGATGGCTTCCTGGACATTTTTCAGGAGGCCGTCCCATGTACGAACCGATCCGCACCAAGTCGGTCCACACCATGGCCGCCGCCCCGGAGATCCCGCACCGCTCCCGCGAGGAGGAGCTGGACATCCGGCTCGCCGGACAGCTGACCGCACTGCTCACCGTCACCGACGAGCTGCACGCCCTGGCCCGGCGCCAGGACGCCCGCCCGGCCGGGGACCCCGGCGCCGGACCGGCCCCGGACGCCGCCGCGCTGGCCGAGGCCGCCGACCGTATCGCCGAGCAGGTCGCGCGGCTGAGCGGTGGCCACTACCCGCTGCGCGCCGAGCCCTCGGACGCCGGCAGCCCGTCCCGCGCGGCGGCGCTCCAGCAGCGCGCCCACACCCTGGCCGGCAACGCCCTGGCGGTCGCCACGTCCCGCGGCGACACCGCGGTGATCGCCCTGGCGGCCGAGCGGATGGAGGCCCACACGGGGCCGGTACGGGACCTGGCCAGCGCCTGAGGCAGGGCCTGAGGAGCCACCGCTCCCCGACCCGGCCGCCGTGGCCCGTTCACTCCACCGGCCCATCGGCCCCGGCCCGCCCGGGCGACCGGCCCGCGCCGGCCTCCGCCTCGCGCTCCGTCACCACAGGCCCGGCGCTCCGCAGGGAACACGGCCGGGGCCCCACACCCTCGGTGCGGGGCCCGGCCGGATGCCCGGCGGCAGCGGCAGCGTCGGCGGCGGTCAGCCGAGGCGCTGCACCAACGCGCGGTACTCGTCCCACAGTTCCTTCGGCGTGTGGTCACCGAAGGTGTTGAGGTGCTCGGGAACCAGCGCCGCCTCCTCGCGCCACACGTCCTTGTCGACGGTGAGCAGGAAGTCGAGGTCGGTGTCGCTGAGGTCGAGACCCTCGGTGTCCAGCGAACCCTTGGCGGGCAGCACGCCGATGGGGGTCTCCACGCCCTCGGCCTTGCCCTCCAGCCGCTCCACGATCCACTTGAGCACCCGGCTGTTCTCGCCGAAGCCCGGCCACACGAAGCGGCCCGCGTCGTCCTTGCGGAACCAGTTGACGTAGTAGATCTTCGGCAGCTTGGACTGGTCCTTGTCCTTGGCCACGTCGACCCAGTGGGCCATGTAGTCGCCCATGTTGTAGCCGCAGAACGGCAGCATGGCGAACGGGTCGCGGCGCAGCTCGCCGACCTTGCCCTCGGCCGCGGCGGTCTTCTCCGACGCCACGTTCGCGCCGAGGAAGACGCCGTGCTGCCAGCTCAGCGACTCGGTCACCAGCGGTACGGCGCTGGCCCGGCGGCCACCGAAGAGGATGGCCGAGATCGGCACGCCCCGCGGGTCCTCCCACTCGGGCGCGATGATCGGGCACTGGCCGGCCGGGACGGTGAACCGGGCGTTGGGGTGCGCGGCCGGCGTCCCGGACTCCGGGGTCCAGTCGTTGCCCTTCCAGTCCGTGAGGTGCTCGGGCTGCTCCTGGGTCATGCCCTCCCACCACACGTCGCCGTCGTCGGTCAGCGCGACGTTGGTGAAGACGGAGTTGCCCCACAGGGTCTTCATGGCGTTGGCGTTGGTGTGTTCGCCGGTGCCGGGCGCGACGCCGAAGAAGCCGGCCTCGGGGTTGATCGCGTAGAGGCGGCCGTCCTCGCCGAAGCGCATCCAGGCGATGTCGTCGCCGATGGTCTCGACCGTCCAGCCGGAGATCGTGGGCTCCAGCATGGCGAGGTTGGTCTTGCCGCAGGCGGACGGGAAGGCGGCGGCCACGTACTTCGACTCGCCCTGCGGCGGGGTGAGCTTGAGGATCAGCATGTGCTCGGCCAGCCAGCCCTCGTCACGGGCCATCACCGACGCGATGCGCAGCGCGTAGCACTTCTTGCCGAGCAGGGCGTTGCCGCCGTAGCCGGAGCCGTAGGACCAGATCTCGCGGTCCTCGGGGAAGTGCGAGATGTACTTGGTGGAGTTGCACGGCCACGGAACGTCGGCCTCGCCCTCCGCCAGCGGCGCGCCGAGGGTGTGCACCGCCTTGACGAAGAAGCCGTCCTCACCGAGCTCGTCGAGGACCGGCTGCCCCATGCGCGTCATGGTGCGCATGGAGACCGCGACGTACGCGGAGTCGGTGATCTCCACGCCGAGGGCGGACAGCGGCGAACCCAGCGGGCCCATGCAGAACGGAACGACGTACATCGTCCGCCCCTTCATCGCACCGCGGAAGATGCCGCCCTCGCCGCCCGCGCCGGTGAAGATCTCCCGCATCTCGGCGGGGGCCTTCCAGTGGTTGGTCGGGCCGGCGTCCGCCTCCTTCTCGGAGCAGATGAAGGTGCGGTCCTCGACACGGGCCACGTCCGAGGGGTCGGAGGCGGCGTAGTACGAGTTGGGGCGCTTGATCGGGTCGAGCTTCTTGAACGTCCCCCTGGCGACGAGCTCCTCCGCGAGCCGCTCGTACTCGGCCTCGGAGCCGTCACACCAGACGACCCGGTCGGGCTGGGTGATCGCTGCAATTTCGTCGACCCAGGCAATGAGTCCCTGGTGACGGGTCGGGACGGTGGGAGCCGCGTTGTCGCGCGCCACGATCGCTCCTAGATGAGGGTGTGGACGGATATATGCCCGGTGTGCCGGGAAAATCCGCTTCTTTTGGTTGTTGCCCCTTGGGGGCCGCGACCCGGATGCTTCGTGACCGCTCATCCGGTGCCGTCCGCACTCATTTGATCATCCGACCCGAATACCGATCTGTCCAGAGGGCACCTTCGTGACCGTCACCACTCGTGGACGAACCGGTAACCTACGGTCGCGTAGCTAGCATTGCGCCATGACTTCCGCGCCCGACGCCGCCGAGAACCGGCCCGCCACCGCGTCCCCCGCGATCGCGGCGGTCGCCGCCACTGCCGCACCGCTCAAACCCAAACTCCGCGGCTGGCTGCACGCCGGGATGTTCCCCGCCGTCCTGCTCTCCGGGGTGTTCCTCACCGCATTCGCCGACAGCCCCCGCGGCCGTCTGGCCTGCGCCATCTACACCCTGACCGCCTGCCTGCTGTTCGGCGTCAGCGCCCTTTACCACCGCGGCGATTGGGGCCCGCGCGCGGACCGCGTACTGCGCCGCCTCGATCACGCCAACATCTTCCTGATCATCGCCGGCACCTACACCCCCTTCACCATGCTGCTCGTGCCCGGATCACGCGGGCAGGTGCTCCTCTGGGCGATCTGGGCGGCCGCGCTCGCCGGAATCATCTTCCGCGTCTTCTGGGTCGGCGCGCCCCGCTGGCTCTACACCCCCTGCTACATCGCCATGGGCTGGGCCGCCGTCTTCTTCCTCCCCGATTTCCTGCGCACCGGCGGGGTCGCCGTCCTCGTGCTCGTCGTCATCGGCGGCCTGCTCTACAGCGCCGGCGGCGTCATCTACGGCCTCAAGCGTCCCAACCCCTCTCCCCGCTGGTTCGGCTTCCACGAGGTCTTCCACTCCTTCACGCTCGCCGCCTTCGCCGTCCACTACGTCGGCATCTCGCTGGTGGCCTACACGCACGCCTGAGACACCGGATCCCCACGCAGCACCCGAAGCTCACGGAGCTCACCCGGCCCGCGTTTCACGCTCCGTGGATCCCCTTGCTTCACAGCGTGACATACGCCACTGACAACGGCGGCGGCTCGGCCGGGGCGCGGGCCCGGGCGCGACCGTGGCCCCCCGGACGACCGGTGCCCGAGAATGCTGTGCATGGTCTCCGCACGCACCGCCGCCACCCGGACCGGAACGCCGAAGCCCGGGCTGCGGGAACGGAAGAAGGTCAAGACCCGGCAGGCGATCCGGCGGGCCGCATACCGGCTCTTCGCGGAGCGGGGCTACGACGCGACCCCCGTCGACCGGATCGCCGAGGCCGCCGACGTCTCGCCGAGCACGGTCTTCCGCTACTTCCCCACCAAGGAAGACCTCGTGCTCACCGACGAGTACGACACCGTGCTGGCCACCGGACTGCGGTCCCGGCCGGCGGACGAGCCGATCGTCGAGTCCGTCCGCCGGGTCACCGTCGAGGCACTGCACCGCCTCTCCCCCGAGGACCGCACCGACCTCGTCCAGCGCATCCGGCTGGTCCGCGAGGTGCCCGCCATCCGCGGCCGTACGGCGGAGAACACCGCCCGGGACACCGCCACGATCTGCGCCGTCCTGGCCGAGCGCACCGGCCGCCCGGCCGACGACCTGGAACTACGGGTCGTCAGCGCGGCCGTCCTGGCCGCACTCCAGGAGGCGATGCTGGCCTGGGTGGCGGGGGCCGGGACGCCCGGGGAAGGCGGGACGCCCGGGGAGGACCGGACGCCCGGTCTGGAGGAGCTGGTCCGGCTGATCCACCAGACGATGGACGTGCTGGCGCGCGGGCTCACGTCGTAGCGGCGGGGGCCTCCGGGGGCGGCGCGGCGCCCGGACCGTCCGCCGGCTCGCCCAGGCGTGCCGCGAGCCGCGCCCGTAGTTGGGAGAGCCGCTCGATGCGGTCGTCCAGGTCCGCGAGCCGGCGCCGGGCCACCGCTTCCGCCGTCGAACACCGTTCCGCGCGCGGGTCCTTGGGGATCAGTGCGGGCACGCCCTCGGGCGGCATGGTGCGCAGCAGATGCGCGAAGGCCCGTACGTCGCCCACCGTCAGCCCGGCCTCGCGCAGTTCGCGGACCGCCCGGAGCCGGCGGATGTCCTCGGCGTCGTAGACCCGGTGCCCGGAAGGGGTCCTCCGGGCCGTCACCAGGCCCTGCTGTTCGTAGTAGCGCAGTGCCCTTGGTGTCATCCCGGCGGCCGCCGCGGCGTCCCCGATCCGCATCGGCGCCTCCCGTGGCGGGGCGGCCCACCGCCCCTCGTCCCTCGGGCTCCCCCGGTGCTCCGCTCCCTCGCGGTCCCCCGTCCTGTCGTTCAGCGCCCGCTCGCCCCCTCGCCACCCGCCCCGTTCAGGACGCGTTCGATGCCGGTCGCCGCGTCCAGCAGGGCCTCGTCCGCGCCCTCGGCGGCGACGAGTTGGAGCCCCAGCGGCAGCCCGTCGGCGGCCCGTCCGGCGGGCAGACTGAGGGACGGCAGACCGGCGTTGCTCCAGGGCAGGCACATGATCGAGGTGCCGGTGGTGGTGAGGTCGGCGGGTGCCGGGCCGGTGGCCGCCGGGGCGAGCCACAGGTCGATGCCGGCCCCGGCCGACGCGGCGGCGAGCCGGGCGCGGAACGCGGCCCGGCGCGTCCGGGCCGCTTCGTAGGCGGCGTCCCCGATCGCCTGCCCCTGCCGGATGGCCGCCGTGGTCTGCTCGCGGTAGCGGTCGCCGAAGCGCGCGAACCAGTCGGCGTGGGCCCGGGCGACCTCGTAGCGGTTCATCGTGAACAACTGCTCCACGACCGCGTCGAAATCGTCCATCACCGGGACCTCGCGGACCTCGTACCCGGCGTCGCCCAACAGCTCGCGCTGCTCCTTGAAGGCGCGCAGCGCCTCCTCACCGGCGCGCTCCAGATAGGGCCCCACCGGCACGCCCAGCACCGGGCACGAGGGCCGGCCCGGGACCGGGACCTGCTCCGGACGTTCCGGGCCACCGCGCCCGCCGCGCCAGCCGTCCAGCAGCACCGAGGCGGCCAGCGCGACGCCCGCCACGTCCGTGGCGTACCACCCCAGGGTGTCGAAGCTGAGGGCGTTGGGGATCACGCCGTCGAGCGGTATCCGCCCGTACGTGGGCTTGAAGCCGACCACGCCGCAGTAGGCGGCGGGCCGGATCATCGAGCCGACGGTCTGCGTCCCGAGGGCCAGCGGCACCATGCCGGCGGCGACCGCGGCCGCCGAACCGCTGCTGGAACCCCCGGGCGTATGGGCGGGGTGGTGCGGGTTGCGGGTCGGGCCGGGGGCCGTGACGGCGAACTCCGCGGTGACGGTCTTGCCCGCCACCAGGGCGCCGGCCGCGCGCAGCCGGTCCACCACGACGGCCTGCGCACCGGCCAGCACCTCGGGCGGCAGGGCCGATCCGGCGCGGGTGGGCAGGCCGTCCACCCGCACGATGTCCTTGATGCCGACCGGTACGCCGTGGAGCGCGGGCCGCCCGGCGGGGCCCGGCGGACCGGCCGCCGCCAGCTCCCGCGCCGCCTCCAGGAGCCGCGTACGCCGCCCGTCCTCGGGCACGAAGGCCCGCACCTGCGGATCGACGGCGTCGATGCGGTCGCAGGTGCGCCGCACCGCGTCGACGGGGTCGTCCGCGCCGGACCGCAGCGCCGCGGCCTCCTGGACAAGGGACCGGTGCCCCAGCAAGGTCGTCACGCCCGCAGGCTACAACCGGGCGCCGACAACGGCCGGTTGGGCGACGACCACGGCCCCGGCCCGCACCCGGACCGCTGCCCCGACCTCACAACTCCACGACGACCGCGCCCAGATGGCGGCCCTCGGTGAGCTCGCGCAGCGCCCGGGGTGCCTGTTCGATGCCCTGCAGCCGGGCGTGCGGGAAGGTGAGGGTGCCGTCCCGGAGGCCCGCGGCGAACCGCCGGTTCCACTGGGGGATCAGGTCCAGGTGCTTGTAGAGGGCGATGCCGCGCAGGGTGATGCTCCGGATGAGCAGCGAGAGGCTGTCGACCGCCACCTTGACGGTCGTGCCGTCCTGGGAGAGCTGGCTGGCCAGGGCGCCCACGATGGCGACCCGGGCGTCGCGGTTGGCGAGGGCGAGGGCGGCCTCCAGCTGCTCGCCGCCGACGTTGTCGAAGACCGCGTCGATGCCGTCCGGGGCCGCCTCGCGCAGCTGCTCCTCGATGGGGCCCGCACCGCGGATGACCACCGCGTCGTAGCCCAGTTCCTTGATCAGACGGTCGGCCTTCTGCTGGGACCCGGTGCTGCCGATGACCCGGGCCGCGCCGAACTGGCGGGCGACCTGTCCGGCCAGGGTGCCCACGCCGCCGGCCGCGCCGGTGACGAACACCGTGTCGCCGGGCCGTACTTCGGCGCCGCGCTCGATGCCCATCAGGGCGGTGGCCCCCTGGGAGAGGTACGCGGCGGGGTCGGGCATCAGGTCCGGGTCGAGGCGGGTCGCCGCGTCGGCGTCGAGCAGCGCGTACTCACGCCAGCCGAGTTGGTGTTCCACCAGGTCACCGGGGTTGAGGTCGGTACCGGGGGCGGCCACGACCTCGCCGATCGCATGGCCGTGCAGCGGCGCCCCGACCTCGTAGGAGGGGATGGGCACGTCGTTGTGCTCGTCCATCAGGCTGCGCATCACGGCGCCGAGGCCCATGTGGGTGTTGCGGACCAGCACCTGGCCGGGCCCGGGTTCGGGGACCGGGACCTCCACGATCTCGAAGAGGTCATCGGTGACCGGCCCCGTGGGGCGGGCGGCCAGGCGGACTTCGCGGTATGTGCGGTTCGTCATGACCCGAGGCTAAAACTTGACGCGCACGTCAAGGTCAAACCGGTCATTGGTCCTAGGACTTGGGACGGTGTTCCCGGGGCGTGCGCCGAACGGCCGGGCCCGGGGCCGCCCCCGGGAGGCCCCGGCCCCTGCCGTCACCCCCGGAGGCGCTCCGCCAGCTCCTCCGGGTCCGTCGTGGGCCGCTCGCAGGTGAAGTGGCGGCACACGTAGGCGGCGGGTGCGCCGTCGACGAGCGGGCGGTCCTTGAGGAGCGGCATCGCGTCGGCCTCCTCGGTACCGGGGGTGCCCAGTGCGACGACCGCGCCCGGTGCCGTGCCGAGCAGCGCGGCGCGGTGCAGGGCGGCGGTGGCCGGATCTCCCTGCGGGCCCACGACCGCGATCTCCCGCGGCCCGTCCAGCGCCGCCTCGGCGACCGCGAGCCCCCAGCCGATGAAGCGCGGGGCCCGGCCACCGAGCGCCGTGACGATGCCCAGGGCGCGTTCCGCCGCGCTCCGGTGGAGGTCGCTGCCGGTCAGCGCCCCGTACGACAGGAGCGCACCGGCCGCCGCGGTCCACCCGGAAGGCGACGCGTTGTCGGTGGGGTCCTGGGGGCGGCGGATCAGCGACTCGGCGTCGGCGGCGGTGTCGTAGAGCGCGCCGTCCTCGGTGGTGAACTGGAGCAGCACGGTGTCCAGCAGGAAGCCCGCGAAGTCCACCCAGACGCCTTCGCCGGTGACCGAGGCGAGGGCGAGGAAGCCCTCGGCGACATCGGCGTAGTCCTCCAGGACCCCGGAGTTGCCGCCGGGCACCCCGTCGCGGGAGGTGCGGTGCAGCCGGGCATGCCAGTCCATGTGGACGCGGACCAGCAGGTCGGCGGCGTCGGTGGCGGCCTGGACGAGATCGGGGCGGTCGAAGTAGGCGCCGGTCTCGGCGAGCGCGGCGATGGCCAGGCCGTTCCAGGCGGCGACGACCTTGTCGTCCCGGCCGGGGCGCGGCCGCTGCTCGCGCGCCACCAGCAGCCGCTGCTTGACGGAGGCCACCCGCTCGGCGTCGACCGGCCCGTCCGTGTCGGGGAGTTGCAGCACCGAGGCGCCCTCCTCGAAGGTGCCCTCCTCGGTGACGCCGAAGTACGTGGCGGCGAACTCCGCGTCCTTCTCCCCCAGTACGGCGCGCAATTGCTCCGGCGTCCATACGTAGTAGGCGCCCTCGACGTGCCGGCCCGTGCCGTCGTCGCTGTCCGCGTCCAGGGCCGAGGCGAAGCCGCCCTGGTCGGTGCGGAGTTCGCGGACCATGAAGTCGGCGGTCTCCACGGCGATCCGGCGGGCCAGGTCCGAGCCGGTGGTCCGCCACAGGTGCGCGTAGGTCCGGCACAGCAGGGCGTTGTCGTAGAGCATCTTCTCGAAGTGCGGCACGGTCCAGGTGGCGTCCACCGCGTAGCGCGCGAAGCCGCCGCCGAGCTGGTCGTAGATGCCGCCGCGGGCCATCGCCGCGCCGGTCGCCTGCACCATCTCCAGGGCCGCCGCCGAACCGGTGCGGGCGTGGTGGCGCAGCAGGAACTCCAGCACCATGGACGGCGGGAACTTGGGCGCTCCGCCGAATCCGCCGCGCACCGCGTCGAAGTCGCGGGTCAGGCCCATCAGGGCGGTGTGCAGCTCCTCGGGCCGGGGCGGTCGCCGGTCGGCGGGCAGCGACTCGGTCAGCGAACGGCCGGCCAGGTCGGCCACGATCCGCCCGGCGACCTCGCCGACCTCGTCCCGGCGGTCGGACCAGGCGGCCCGCACCCCTTCGAGGATCTGCCCGAACGACGGCATGCCGTGCCGCGGCTCGGGCGGGAAGTACGTACCGAAGTAGAACGGCTCGGCGTCGGGGGTGAGGAAGACGGTCATGGGCCAGCCGCCCTGGCCGGTGGCGGCCTGCACGGCCTCCATGTACACCGCGTCCACGTCCGGCCGCTCCTCGCGGTCGACTTTGACCGCGACGAAGTGCTCGTTGAGCAGCGCGGCGGTGTCCGCGTCCTCGAAGCTCTCGTGGGCCATGACGTGGCACCAGTGGCAGGAGCTGTAGCCGACGCTCAGCAGCACCGGTACACCGCGCCGGCGGGCCTCGTCGAACGCCTCGGCGGACCACGGCCACCAGTCGACGGGGTTGTCGGCGTGCTGGAGCAGATACGGGGAAGTCTCATGGGCCAGGCGGTTCGGCATGGCTCCATCCTCTCCCACCGAGGCCCGCCGTGACGGGAGCGAAGGGAGTTATCCACAGGCCTGCCGGAATCCGCGCGGAGGCGGAACACTGTGCGTACGGCGAAGATCGACGCCGGAGACTGCGGTAACTGCGGAGGGGGACGTCATGCCGGTCTCATTGGCTGCGCTGCGCGAGGACCATCGCGCGGACGCGGAGGCCCTGTTGACCAGGGCCGTCGAGGAGGAGGTGCGCCGCTCGGGCGGGCGGCTGGACGGGGCGGCGCTGCTCGGCAGAGCGCGGGCGGCGCTGGACGGGCTGGCGGACAGCGCCGCCGAGGAGTACACCGCCTATGTCCGGGCGCTGGACGAGGCGGCCGCCGGCCGGCCGTCGCTGGGGCGGCGGCTGGCGCCGAAGGAGCTGGGCACGCCCGCGGTCGCGACCGGCGTCGCGGCGGTGGCGGCGTTCGGCACGGACCTCGCGTACGGCTCGGGCGGGGGCGCGGCACTGGGGGTCGGGGCCGCGGTGCTGGTGGCGGGTGCGGCGGCGACGGTCGTGAAGCTGACCGCGGGCCACTGGCCGGCCGCGCACCGTGAGGCGGGGCGGCGGGGGCAGCCCGGCGGTGCGGAGCAGCTGCGGCTGCAGTGGCTGACGGCGCTGGAGGTGCGGGGCATCCGGCCGTTCCTGGACCAGCAGCGGATGCTGACGGCGGCGGCCCGGAGCGGCGGCGCCAAGGACGGCGCGACGACCACGAAGACCACCCGGGGGCCGCAGCTGCGCGGCGCCGACCGGAGCGCGGCGGCCCGGCAGCGGGCCGTGCTGGAGCACTCCTTCTCCCAACTTCCGCAGGCCGACGGCCCGTTCGCCGGACGACGGGCCGAGCTGGCCCGGATCGCGCAGTGGGTGCAGGCGGCCCGCGCGTCCACGGAGACCCGGCCGACGGTGGTGGTGCTGCACGGCGAGCCGGGATCGGGGCGTACGGCGCTGGCGGTGCGGGCCACCCATCAGCTGCGCGACCAGTTCCGCGGCGCCTGTGTGGTGGATCTGCGCGGCGACACCCCGGGCGAGGTGCCGCTGCCGACCCGGGACGCGCTGCTGCATCTGCTCAACCGACTCGGCGCGCCGCGCGAGCAGCTGCTGTTCCGCGAGCGTCCTTCCCAGGAGCAGCATGTCAAGCGGCTCACCGAGCTGTACCACCAGCATCTGACGGGCCTGCCGGTGACGGTCCTGCTGGACGACGCCGCGGACCCGGAGCAGGTGCGCACGCTGGTGCCCGAGCGGTCCGACAGCCTGGTGCTGGTGACGTCCCGGGAGCCGTTGAAGCTTCCCGAGGACCTGGAGGCGTGGGTGCACCACCTGCCGGTGGGGCCGCTGGACGCCGCGGGCACCGAGGAGCTGCTGCGCGCCGCCGCGGCGGCCGGCGAGGGGACCGCGGGCGGTGCGGGCGCGCAGGAGTCCCGGCCCCGGCCGGCAAACGCCCCGGCGGAGCCGTACGACGCCCGGGCGCTCGACGAGATCTCCGGGCTGTGCGGGGGCCTGCCGCTGGCGCTGCGGGTGGCGGGTTCCTCGCTCGGCGCGCGCACCCCCGCCGAGTTGGCCACCGCCCTGGCGGCCGGTCCCCCGGCCCCGCCGGTGGAGCGGGCGCTGGCGCTGGGCTACGCCGACCGCCCCGAGCCGGCCCGGCGGCTGCTGCGCCGGCTGGCGCTGGTGGGCCGGGCCAGCCTGGGGGCGGCGGCCGCCGCGGCGCTGCTCGGCGTCGAGACCGCCGAGGCCGAACGGCAGCTGTCGGCCCTGGCCCGGGCCGGCCTCATCGAGCACGTCCGCGGCGAGCGCTACCGCCTGCACTCCCTGGTGCACGCCTTCGCGCACGCCCGGCTGGTGGACGAGGAGGAGCCCGGTGAGCGCGGCGCCGCCCAGGAGCGGCTGATCCGCGGCTATGCGGAGCTCGCCGACTCGGTCATCCGGCTGGTCGACGGCCGTACCTCGACCCGCGCCGACCGCTTCGGTTCGCACGGCTTCACGTCCCTGGACGCGGCCCTGCAGTGGCTGGACGACGAGTCCAGCTTCATCACGGCCGCGCTGCGCCACGCCGATCAGGACGTCGACCAGGCCGCGGTCTCGCACCTGCTGGGCGCGCTGGCCGACTACTGCCTGCTGCGCGGTGACCTCTACCGCCTCGGGGAGCTGAGCGAGCTCACCCGGGCCGTCGGCCAGGGGCTGCTGGTCCGCTCGGTGCAGTGGCGTACGGGTGTGGCGGCCCGGCAGCTCGGCGAGCTGGACAAGGCGCGGACGACCCTGTCGTCGGTGGTGGATCTCTACTTCGAGGCACAGCATCCGGCGGGCGCCGCACGGGCGTTGCGCGATCTGGGCATCACCCTCCAGCAGCAGGGCAACCTCCAGGAGGCCGCGGTCAAGCTCCGGGAGGCGCTGGAGCTGCAGTCCGGCCCGGACATGCACGGCGACCGCGCCTGGACGCTGCACGCCCTGGCGGCCGTGGAGCGGGACCGGGCGCAGCTCGCCGAGGCCCTCGCCATGCTGCGGGAGTCCCTGGAGCTGCACGAGGAGAGCGAGAGCGTGCACGGCCAGGCGTGGGCGCACTTCCAGCTCGGCCAGGTGTATCTGCGGACGGGCGAGGTGCCGCGGGCCGAGCAGGCGCTGCACGCGGCGCTGGAGCTGTACGGCCGTACCCAGGACGAGCGCGGCGCGGCCTGGGCGATGACCCAGCTGGCCCGGGCCCGGCTGGTGGCCGGCGAGCCGGGGCCGGCGGCCGACCAGCTGCGGCAGGCGCTGCCGCTGCACCACCAGCACGAGGACGCCCGTGGTGAGGCGTGGACGATGTACTACCTCGGGCAGGCGCTGGAGGAGCGCGGCGAACGGGACGCGGCGCTGCGGCAGTTGGAGCGCTCGCGGACGATGTTCAGCCGCATGCAGGACGGCTACGGCCTGGCCTGCGCCCGGCACCACTCCGGGCGGGTCACCCGCGATCTACGGGCCGAGCAGACCGGTTCGCTGCGCAACAGCGGCTTCGCCCGGCAGCTGCTGCAGGACGCCCGCAAGGACTTCGCGCGGATCGGGGTGCCGCACGGTGAGGCGTGGTCCTGCCTGGAGCTGGTGATCATCGACGCCGGTAACGGGCGGGCGGCCCAGGCGCTGGAGCTGGCCGACGAGGCGGCCGGGACGTTCGCCGGCTACGGCGACCGACGCGGCGAGGACTGGGCGCGCTTCCTGCGCTGCACGCTGCTGCCGTTCGCCTCGGCGGGCGGTTCCGTGGTGGGCGCGGCCGTCGCGCAGGAAGAGCTGGACCGGCTCATACGGGACAAGCACCCGACCCGCGACGCGAAGCTGGAGGACTGCGCGGAGGCCTTCGCCATCCTGCTGGAGCGCGGCGTGGAGCCGGAAACGGGCTGGCAGGCATGGCGGCTCGGCATGGTCCCGGACCGCCACGCCCGCGAGGTCATGGGCGTCCTGACCGGCCCGTCGGTCGGGGACTGACGGGCCCGCCGGGAACGGCCACCGGCGGCCCCGGCTTCCGGTGCCGCCCGCGCGCGAGCAACCACCGGCCACGGCCCACGGCCGTGCCGGAGCAGCTCGTGACGACACGCAACGGCTCGCCGGCCGCTCGGGCCGGCGAGCCGCCGGGGCGGTCAGCCGGTCGCTGCCAGGAGACCGGCCGTCGACCGCGCCCGGTCTTCGGCCGTCCTCAGCCGGTCTTCGGCTTCGCGGCGGCCGGGGCGGCGGAGGCGGTGGTGCCCGCCTCGCCCTCCTCCGGCTGCTCCTCGAAGTTGACCTTCTTCATCTGCTTGTTCATGGACTTCATCAGCAGCCACACGGCGCCGCCGATGACCGCGAAGACGATGAAGCCGAGGACGCCGGGGGTCACCTTGTCCTTGTCGAAGCTGTCGGCAAGGGTGACGAAGTGCGTCAGGGCGAGGGTGCTGGTCGCGCTCATCATGGGGTCAATTGTTGCGGATGCCCGCGAAGAGGTCGTCCTCGGGGAGGGAAGTGTCCACGAGCGACTTCGCGAGCTCGTACTCCTCCGTCGGCCAGACCTCGCGCTGGATGTCCATCGGCACCCGGAACCACCCGCCGTCGGGGTCGATCTGGGTGGCGTGCGCGATCAGCGCCTTGTCGCGGATCTCGAAGAACTCGTCGCACGGGATGTAGGTGGTCAGCGTGCGCTCGCGGCGCTCGAACTGCTTCCAGCGCTCCAGCCACTCGCCGTACGGCGACTCCATGCCGCGGGCCAGCAGCGCCTCGTGCAGCGCGATGGTGCGCGGCTTGTTGAAGCCCTGGTTGTAGTAGAGCTTCTGCGGCTGCCAGGGCTCACCGGCCTCCGGGTACTTCTCCGGGTCGCCGGCCGCCTCGAAGGCCACCATCGTGATCTTGTGCGTCATGATGTGGTCCGGGTGCGGGTAGCCGCCGTTCTCGTCGTAGGTCGTGATGACCTGCGGCTTGAACTCCCGGATCAGCTTGACCAGCCGCCCGGCCGCCTCGTCGACGTCCTGCAGGGCGAAGCAGCCCTCGGGGAGCGGCGGCAGCGGATCGCCCTCGGGCAGCCCGGAGTCGACGAAGCCCAGCCACTCCTGCTTGACGCCGAGGATCTCCCGGGCCTCGTCCATCTCCTTCCTGCGCACCTCGTGGATGTGCTCCTCGATGTACGGGTCCCCCTGGAGCTTGGGGTTGAGGATGGAGCCTCGCTCACCGCCTGTGCAGGTGGCGACCAGCACGTCCACCCCCTCGGACACGTACTTGGCCATGGTGGCCGCACCCTTGCTCGACTCGTCGTCGGGGTGGGCGTGCACCGCCATCAAACGCAGCTGCTCAGTCAAGACTCGATCCTCAGTTAAGGGCCGGAGAAGATGCCTCCTATAGTGACCGAAGCGAGGGGGCGCTGTATTCCCTGGGGCGGGGACCCCCCGGGGGTTCCCGAGCCGGCTCCAGGTCCCCGTACCAGGAGGATGGATCGATGGCCGCGGTGCGCGAAGGGCTCCCCGACGGACGCTACGGCCGCTCCGCGGACCAGCGCGCGGACCGCAAGCTCAAGATCATCGGAGCGGTGCTCGGCGCCGGGCTCCTGGGCGTGGTCGGCTGGGCCGGCGTGTCGTACATCTCCGGACAGGACCTCAGCGGCCGGGTGATCACCTGGGACGCGGTGTCCGACCACGCCGTCAAGGTCCATCTGGAGGTCGTCAAGGGCGCCGGCGACAAGGGCGTGTGCACCCTGCGCTCGCAGGCGGCGGACGGTTCCGAGGTCGGCCGCAAGGACGTCACCGTCGACCAGCGCGCGAGCCAGGTCGACACCGAGGTCACGCTACGGACGACGAAGCGCGCGACCAACGCGGTGCTGGTCGGCTGCACGTCCTCGTCCGCATCCTCGTCCTCGTAGAGTCGTCGCGCGTCGTAGACCCGGGATCCCTGCCCGTCCAGGGGCGGGCCGAGGTACGCGCGGGGTGCATCCGTACCGCCGCAGCTACCCTCCGCCACCGTCCGCCCCTCGGGTGCCTCGCGCGCCGTACTCCGGCATGGCGTGTCGTGACCGCCTCTGATCAGCGATGATGCGTTCCTGTGCGGTCACTGTGAATTTCCTCTTCCCCGTTTTGTGCCGGAATTGTTAGGCTCGTGGTTTCGCCCACCTGTGAAGGCGCAAACCTTCCTGGTAGGGCGTTTGATTTATCCCCAGTACCGACGAGGAGCACCTGTGACCCAGACCAGCGAGAACGTCACCTGGCTGACCCAGGAGGCGTATGACCAGCTCAAGGCCGAGCTGGAGTACCTGTCTGGTCCCGCACGCGCCGAGATCACCGAGAAGATCCAGGCGGCCCGCGAGGAAGGTGACCTGAAGGAGAACGCCGGGTACCACGCGGCCAAGGAAGAGCAGGGCAAGCAGGAGCTTCGGGTCCGGCAGCTCACCCAGCTGCTGCAGTCCGCGAAGGTCGGCGAGGCCCCCGCCGCCAACGGCGTCGTCGCTCCCGGCATGGTCGTCACCATCGCGTTCGACGGGGACCCGGACGACACGCTGTCGTTCCTCCTGGCCTCGCGGGAGTACGCGAGCTCGGACATCGAGACCTACTCCCCGCAGTCCCCGCTGGGCACGGGCGTGAACGGCAAGAAGATCGGCGCCGATGCGGAGTACGAGCTCCCCAACGGCAAGAAGGCCAGCGTGAAGATCCTCGACGCCAAGCCGTACACCGGCTGAGCCGCGGGACGCCCGCAGACACACGCGAAGCGGCCCGGAGCCTCGTGCTCCGGGCCGCTTCGCGTGTGTACGGCCTGCCCCGTGTGGGGAGCCCTCCCGGGCCCCTGCCCCGGGACCGCCGGCTCCGCTCAGGCGGTCGCCGAGCGGTACTTGCGGACCGCCAGCGTCCGGAACACCGCGATGATCAGGATCGACCAGATCACCGAGGCCAGCACCGGGTGCTCCATCGGCCAGGCGCCGGTGACCGACTTGGGCACCCGGTCGATCGTGTTGCCGAACAGCTCGCGGGCCGCGGCCACCGTCGCACTGAACGGGTTCCACTCCGCGACGTGCTGGAGGAACGCCGGCATGCCGTCGACCGGCACGAACGCGTTGGAGATGAAGGTCAGCGGGAAGAGCCAGATCAGCCCGCCGGAGGTGGCCGCCTCGGGCGTGCGCACCGAGAGGCCGATCAGCGCGCCGATCCAGGAGAAGGCGTAGCCGAGCAGGAGCAGCAGGGCGAAGCCGGCCAGAACCTCGGCGAGGTTCTCGTGGGTGCGCCAGCCGATCAGCACCGCGACGACCGCCAGCACGACCAGCGTCAGCGCGGTCTGCACGAGGTCGGCCAGGGTCCGGCCGGTGAGCACCGCGCCCCGGGACATCGGCAGCGACCGGAAGCGGTCGATGAGCCCCTTGTGCATGTCGTCGGCGATCCCCGCGCCGGCGCCCGCCGTGGCGAACGTGACGGTCTGGGCGAAGATGCCGGCCATCAGGAACTCCCGGTACGCCTGGGCGTCGCCCACCGGGGCGCCGGGGATGTTGATCGAGCCGCCGAAGACGTAGGTGAACAGCACCACGAACATGATCGGCTGGATCAGCCCGAAGATCACCACCTCGGGAATCCGCACCATCCGGATCAGGTTCCGCTTGGCCACGACCAGGGAGTCGCGCACCAGCCGGCTGAGGCCGCCGCGTGCCGGCGGGGGTCCGAGCGGCCTGCCGCCGGCGTCCCCGGTCGCCGTGCCCGCCCTACTCGCCGTGGTCATTGCACGCCCTCCTTCCGGTGCCCGGCGGCGCTCGCCGGGCGACCGTCGCCCGTGGTCCCGGTCCGTTCCGTACCGGCGTCACCGCCTCCGCCGCCACCGCCGCCGTCGCCGTCGCCGTCCGCGGACTCCGCGGCGTGCCCGGTCAGCGCGATGAAGACGTCGTCGAGGGTCGGGCGGCGCAGGCCGATGTCGTCGATCTCCACACCGCGGACGTCCAGTTCGCGGATCACCTCGGCGAGCAGCTTGGCGCCGCCGGCGACCGGGATCGTCAGCTTGCGGGTGTGCGGCTCGACCGTGCCCTCCCCCTTGGCGAAGCCGCGCAGCACCTCGTCGGCGACGGTGAGGTGCTCGGGCGCGTGCACCACGACCTCGACGCGCTCGCCGCCGGTGCGCGCCTTGAGGTGGTCGGAGGTGCCGCGGGCGATGACCTTGCCGTGGTCGACGACGCAGATGTCGTGCGCGAGGCGGTCGGCCTCCTCCAGGTACTGGGTGGTGAGCAGCAGGGTCGTGCCGCCCGCGACGAGTTCCTGGATGACGTCCCACAGCGCCTGGCGGTTGCGCGGGTCCAGGCCCGTGGTCGGCTCGTCCATGAACATCACCGGCGGGCTGACGACCAGCGCGGCCGCGAGGTCGAGGCGGCGGCGCATCCCGCCGGAGTAGGTCTTGGCGGTACGGTCCGCCGCATCGCCGAGGTGGAAGCGTTCCAGCAGCTCGGCGGCCCGACGCTTGGCGTCCCGGCCGCTCATCTGGTAGAGCTGCCCGACCATCGTCAGGTTCTCCCGGCCGGTCAAGTACTCGTCCACAGCGGCGAATTGGCCCGAGAGGCCGATGGACCGGCGTACCTTGTCGGGGTGGGCGAGCACGTCGATCCCGGCAACCTCCGCCTTGCCGCGGTCGGGTCGGAGCAGGGTCGTCAGGACACGTACGGCGGTGGTCTTGCCGGCACCGTTCGGGCCGAGCATGCCGAGGACGGTTCCTTCGGGAACGTCCAGGTCGACGCCGTCCAGTGCCCGCACGTCGCCGAAGGTCTTCACCAGCCCTTCGGCGTAAATGGCGCCTGGCATATGGGTACCCCCATGGCTTGGGTGAGTTCCAGGTCGAAATATGTCGAATGTTACGTTCGGCAGCAAAAGCCCGCTTCTGGGCATTTGTCCGCAGTGGGACACCACGGCGCGCACGGCACGCCGGCATCCCGCATCCGGGATGCTACTCCGAAACGCGATACATCGCGATACAAATAACCGGATCCGGCTTCCACCCCCGACGGACTCGCGCCCGCCCCACTCCGGCCCCTCCGGACACTCGGACGCTCCAGTCCTTCCGGCCCTTCCGGTCACTCCGGCGGCTCTCGGCCCGGCAGCCCCTCCGGTCACTCCAGGACGACGTACCCCGCCTCCGCGAGTGCCGTGCGCACCTCGTCGCAGTGCTCCGGGCCCTTGGTCTCCAGATGCAGTTCCACCTCGACCTCGGTCAGCCCGAGCCGCGGATCGGTCCGTACGTGCCCCACGTCGACGATGTTCGCGTCCACCACCGTCAGCACCCCGAGCAGCGTCTCCAGCGCCCCCGGCCGGTCCGACAGCCGCAGCCGCAGCGAGAGGTAGCGGCCCCCGGCGGCCATGCCGAACCGCAGGATGCGCTGCATCAGCAGCGGATCGACGTTCCCACCGGACAGCACCGCCACCACCGGCCCCTCGAACGACCCCGGATCGGCGAGCAGCGCCGCCACCGGGCTCGCCCCGGCCGGCTCCACCACCAGCTTCGCCCGCTCCAGACAGAGCAGCAGCGCACTGGAGAGGTCGTCCTCGCTGACCGTCCGGACCTCGTCCACCAGCCGCTCGACGATCCCGAAGGGCACGTCGCCGGGCCGGCCGACCTTGATGCCGTCCGCCATCGTCGACAGCCCCTCGATCGCCACCGGATGCCCGGCCGCCAGCGACGGCGGGTAGCAGGCCGCGCCCGCCGCCTGCACCCCGACGACCTTCACGTCCGGCCGCAGCGCCTTGACCGCCAGCGCGATCCCCGCGGCCAGCCCGCCGCCGCCGATGCCGACGACGATGGTGCGCACCTCCGGGCACTGCTCCAGGATCTCCAGCCCGACCGTGCCCTGACCGGCGATGATGTCGCGGTGGTCGAAGGGGTGGATGAAGACCGCGCCGGTCTCCCGCGCGTACTCCTCGGCGGCGGCCAGCGTCTCGTCCACCACATGGCCGTGCAGCCGCACCTCGGCACCGTATTCGCGGGTCGCCGCCACCTTCGGCAACGGGGCGCCGACCGGCATGAACACCGTGGAGCGCACGCCGAGCAGGGACGCCGCGAGGGCCACCCCCTGGGCGTGGTTACCGGCGCTCGCGGCCACCACACCGGCCGCCCGCTCCTCCGCGGAGAGCCCGGCGATCCGGACGTAGGCGCCGCGGATCTTGAACGAACCGGTGCGCTGGAGGTTCTCGCACTTGAGGTGGACGGGCGCGCCGACCAGCCCGGACAGATAGCGGCTGCCCTCCATCGCGGTGGCCCGTGCCACGCCCGAGAGCATCTTGTGCGCCTCCCGGACGTCCTCGATCGTGACCGGGATCGCGACGGGGGGCGTGACAGGGGGTAGTTCGGCGTCGGTCTGTCCGGAGTCGGGGCGGGGCTCGTGCGGCGGACGCGGCGGATGAGGCGTATGAGCAGCCATACCGCCAGTCTCGCAGTTCGACGGTGCGCGGGCCCGCCCACCCACGGGCACCAACGAGGGGGACGGAGCGTTATCGGAATGGACGGCGCAGGTACGCCGTGCGCCGGGTCCGCGTACGCTGTCCTCCCATCCATACGCACTTCCATCGAAGCGAGCTCCCGGCCATGCCCACCTCTTCGGACATGACGACCCACACCGACCCCGCTCTCCTCGACGCGCTGCAGCACCAAGTGGCCGTCTTCGCCCGCCGCGCCGAACAGAGCCGGCTCGGCGGCGTCGGGCAGGCGCGCAATTCCATGGACCGCGCCGCCTACCTGCTGCTCAACCGCCTCGACCAGGAAGGCCCGATGGGCGTCAAGGCCCTGGCCGCCGGCATGGGCATCGACTCCTCGACGGTCACCCGGCAGGTCGCCCCGCTCGTCGACTCCGGGCTCGTCAGCCGGGCCACCCACCCGGAGGACGGCCGCGCCGTGGTGCTCGAACTGTCCGAGCGCGGCCACGCCCGGCTGGACGAGGTGCGGGCCTCGCGCCGTGCGCTGATGGCGCTGGTCACGGAGAAGTGGACCGACGAGGAGCGCGAGGCGTTCACGACGCTGCTGACCCGCTTCAACGTCTCCCTCTCCGACATCACCGCGTCCCTGACGCCCACGGGGCAGGCGTCCTGACACCAGCGGCAGCTCCGGCCGGCGGCACGCCACTGCCCGGCCGGCAGCCCGCCGCGTACCGGCCGGCGACATACCGCGGCCCGGCGGCCGGTGACGCGCCCCGGCCCGGGCCCGGGTAAGTCGTCACGCCTCTTGACCGGGTGGCCGCGCTGCCGTGCTATAGGAGCCCAGGGGGTCGGGCGTCCGTCATCCGGGAGGCGCGGTGCGAGAGCGGCGGCCGGTGCAGCAGCGCCGCCACGCCCGGGAGTTCGAGTCGTTCGTGGCGGGCGCGGCCGGACGGCTGTTCCGCGCCGCCACCCTCCTGACCGGCGAGCCCGCCGCCCATCCCGCCCCGGCCGCCGAGGAATTGCTGATCCACGCGCTGGCCCGGACGTACGCCGACTGGGACCGGCTGCGCGGCGAGGACCCGTACGAGCGCACCCGCCGGGAGCTCGCCGACCGTTTCGCCCGCACCGCCCGGCGGCACCGACGGCCGCGCGGCGGGCCGCTGGACCGGCTGACCCCGCAGGAACGCCTGGTCCTCGTGCTGCGGCTGCACGAAGGGGTGGCCGAGGAGCAGACCGCGGCCCAACTCGGCCTGCCCGCCGAGCGGATACGCGCGCTGTGCCGGCACGCCGTCGCCGCGCTTCGCAGCCACCGGCCGGTGCGCCGGGTCCGCGGCGGCGGGGCGCCATGAACCTCTACCCCGAGGCCGCCGTGCCGGACCCGGGCGTCCCCGACCGCAAGGAGGCCGAGGCCCGGCGGATGCTGGCCGGGCTGCCACTGCCGCCCGTACCGCCGGACCTGGCCGCCCGGGCCCTCGCCCGCGGCCGGCGGCTGCGCGCGCACCGCCGGCTGCGGCGCCGCCTCGGCTGGCTGCTGGCGCTGCTCGCCGTGGCGGCGCTGACCTGGACCGCCGCGGCCCAGCCCTGGGTCCCGCCGCCGTCCCGCACCACCCCTCCCGTCGAGGGGTGGTGACGGGCCCCTCCGGTTCGAGGGGTGGTGACGGGCAAGCGGCCGCACGAGGCAGCGCCCGGCGGCTATCGGCAGGGTGTCAGCCCAGCGCCTGCGCCAGGTCGGCCAGCAGGTCCTCGGCGGACTCGATGCCGACCGAGAGGCGCACGAGGTCGTTGGGGACCTCCAGCTGCGAGCCGGCCGTCGACGCGTGCGTCATCCGCCCCGGGTGCTCGATCAGCGACTCGACGCCGCCCAGCGACTCACCGAGGGTGAACAGCTGCGACCGGTTGCAGACCTCGATGGCGGCCTGCTCCCCGCCCGCGACCTGGAACGACACCATGCCGCCGAACGACCGCATCTGCTTGGCCGCGACCTCGTGCCCCGGGTGCTCGGACAGGCCCGGGTAGTAGACCCGGGTCACCTTGTTGTGGGAGGTCAGCAGCTCCGCGATCCGCTCGGCGTTGGAGCTGTGCCGGTCCATCCGTACGGCGAGGGTCTTGATGCCGCGCATCACCAGCCACGAGTCGAACGGGCCGGCGACCGCGCCCATCGCGTTCTGGTGGTAGGCGAGTTCCTCACCGAGGGTGTCGTCGTTGACGACCAGGGCGCCGCCGACCACGTCCGAGTGGCCGCCCATGTACTTGGTCGTGGAGTAGACCACCACGTCCGCGCCGAGGGCGAGCGGCTGCTGGAGGTAGGGGCTGGCGAAGGTGTTGTCGACGACGAGCCGGACCCCGGCGTCCCGCGAGACGGCGGCCAGCGCCTCGATGTCGCTGATGCCGAGCAGCGGGTTGCTGGGCGTCTCCACCCAGATCAGCTTCGTACGGGGGCGCAGGGCCTCGCGCACCGCCCGCGGGTCGGAGGTGTCGGCCACCGACCACTCCACGCCCCACCGCTCGACGACCTTGGAGATCAGCCGGAACGTTCCGCCATAGGCGTCGTTGGGGATGATGATGTGGTCACCGGGGACCAGCAGGGTGCGCAGCAGGGTGTCCTCGGCCGCGAGGCCGGAGGCGAAGGCGAGCCCGCGGCGTCCGCCGTCGAGCGCGGCGAGGTTCTCCTCCAGGGCGGTACGGGTCGGGTTGGCGCTGCGGCTGTATTCGTAACCGCCGCGCAGCCCGCCCACACCGTCCTGCTTGTAAGTGGATACCTGGTAGATGGGCGGAACCACCGCGCCGGTCGTCGGGTCGGGTTCCTGACCTGCGTGGATGGCAAGGGTTTCGAAATGCTGGTGGCGCTGTTCGCGCTGATCGCTCATGCCTGCCGAGGGTAGTCGGCCGCGCGGCCGGCGTTCCCGGAACTTTCTGGTTCGCTTGTTAGTGGATACGTACGAGGGGTCGCACACTGGTTCCCGCCACGCCCCCTCCGCCCCGCCCGACGCCCCCGAACCGCCGCCGCCACAGCCACAGCCACAGCCACCGCCACCATCACCCGTTGTTCACCACAGGCACAGGACACAGGACACACACCCCATGGACGCTCTGCTGGTTCTCCTCGCCGCGCTCGCGCTGGGCGGCCTCGTCTTCCTGCCCTGGATGCGCCGCCGGCGGGCCGGTCGGCAAACCCGGCAGGGGCTCGCGGTGGCCTCCGACCCGATGGCGGGCTACGGCTTCGTCCCGCTGGAGGAGCTCGACGTACGGCTGCCCGGCCCGGACCGGGAGCTGGAGGACGCGCTGGACGCGGTCCGGCGTACGCACGACTGGCGCCCGGCGGCCGAGCTGCTGAAGTCCACCGGTGACGACTGGGAGCGCCGCTGGCAGCGGGTGCAGACGCTGGCCGGCGCGGCCGCGTTCGAGCTGGCCGCGGGCGGGCCGGCGCAGGAGGGCGGGCGACGGACCGGCGGCATCTGGCTGCGCACCTGGCGCTCGGAGGCGCCGAAGGACCCCGGCGGCGCCGAGACGCACGCCCAGTTCCTCGTCGTCCAGGCGCTGCGCGACCCCGGCTCGCAGGACTTCCGGATGATCCTGGAGGAGGCCCGTACGGTCTGCCGGGAGGCCGGCCTGCTGGCACCGGGCAGCCCGATCCCGTACATCATCGAGCTGGCCGTGGCCCGCGGCCTGCACGACCGGCCCGCCGACTACGAGGAGCTGTGGTCCGAGGCCGCCCGGCGCGCCCCGCACCACATGGGCGCCCACCTCGCGGCGCTCCCCTACTGGTCCCAGAAGTGGCACGGCTCCCGCACGGAGGCCGAGGCGTTCGCCGAACGCTCCGCGGCCGGCGCACCCACCGGCTCCCTCCTCCCGGCCCTCCCGCTCTTCGCGGTCTACGAGCACCTGCCCGAGGCCAACATGGTCCGCAGCCTGTACCAGAGCGCGGTCGTCGAGCGCGCCATCGAGGGCGCCCACTTCGCCCTCCGCGAGGCCCCGGCCGACCACCCCATGGCCCCGCACGTCCGGCACCTGCTCGTCTGGTTCCTGGTACGCGCCGAGCGCTACGCCGAGGCCATGGAGCAGCTGCGCCTGGTCGACGGCCACGTGGGCGCCGTGCCGTGGTCGTACGGCCGCAGCCCGGCCGCCGAGTACGCCGCCTACCGCGCCCTGGCCATCGCCGGCTGGGAACAACTGGGCGGCACATCGACCGGCTTCCCCCAGGACCGCCCGTAAACGCAACGGGGCGGCCCTGGGGAGGCCCGCAACGCGACCGCGAGCCGTCCCGCCCACCCGCGACCGCATCCCCGAGGCGTCCCGCACACCCGCGACCGCACCCGCGAGGCACCGACACGGCCGCGAACGCGAGACGGCCCGCCCCGCCCGGATCACGACCGGGCGGCACCCTGCACACACTCCGGACACCCCGCACACCCCGCACACCCCGGAATGCGACCGCGCCCGCCGACGTTGACGCAAGGGCCGACCACGAACCGCTCCCTCCCGAACCGCTCCCTCCCGAACTGGCACCTCCCGCCCTCCCTGGAGCCGCTCCCATGCTCTTCTCCCGCTTCAAGAACCAGCTCCCGACCCCCGAGGAAGCACTCGGGGGCCGCCCCGAGCCGGCCTTCGCCGTCCCCGAGCGGCACACCGTCCTCGGCAACCCGCTCCTGGGCCCGTACCCGGAGGGCCTGGAGATCGCCGACTTCGGCCTGGGCTGCTTCTGGGGCGCCGAGCGGAAGTTCTGGCAGACCGAGGGCGTCTGGACCACCCTCGTCGGCTACCAGGGCGGCCACACCCCGAACCCCACCTACGAAGAGGTCTGCAGCGGCCACACCGGCCACACCGAGGCCGTCCGCGTCGTCTACGACCCGGCAGTGGTCCCCTACACGTCCCTCCTGAAGCTCTTCTGGGAGTCCCACGACCCCACCCAGGGCTTCCGCCAGGGCAACGACGTCGGCACCCAGTACCGCTCCGCCATCTACACCCACTCCCCCGCCCAACAACAGGCCGCCGAAGCCTCCCGCGACGCCTACCGCACCGTCCTCCACAACTCCGGCTACACCGACATCACCACCGAAATCCTCCCCGCCGACACCACCCGCCCCTTCTACCCGGCGGAGGCGTACCACCAGCAGTACTTGGACAAGAACCCGGGCGGGTACTGCGGGATCGGGGGGACGGGGGTCAAACTCAGTGCCCCGTCGGAGACGAACTGGGGTCGGTCGTGCCCGACGGGGATCGCACCCGCCCCGGACGTCACCGAGCAGTAGAAAGCTCCAGGCGGAGGTGGTCCCGCAGGTCCGGGCCGGGCGGGTGGCCGTCCGGCCTCTCCCTCACTCGTTCGAGCGGAGGGAGAGGACTCATGCCCGATACGCTGACCAACGGGACCAGAATCACGCCCATGGGAGTAGCCATGACCACCTCCGCCGCTGGGCAGCCACTCATTCCGCAGCCTCCTGCCACGGTTGCCGCGCTCCGGCAGGCCATCAGTCAGATCGCGCCGGCAGCGTTGCCGGCCTTCACGCGGGAGCTCGACCAAGCGGCCGACCAGTCCCGGCAGGGCTCCGATCTGGCACCGCTCCAGCGGTTCATCGCCCAGTGGGCCGTCTACGTCCACATCCAGCGTCGCCCCGACGCGGCAGCGGACCTCCGCCGCTGGGAGGACGCTGCCGAATCGGGCGACGCGACTCAGGCGCGGAAGGCCGCCTCCGAGATCGGCCGCATCCTGGACGAAGCCCACGCCGCCATCGGCCTCTCCGCCCGGTGAGCGCCGACTGGCGCTGGGAGTACGACCCCGACCACGAGCATGTAGCAGGCGGCATCCCCGTTCGCGTGGTGGCGGAGGTGGAACGTCTGACCGGCCAGCTCGTCGACCTGGCACGTACGGGCGTCGACCTCAGCGGCATCGGCAACGGTCCCCGACCGGGCGGTCTGCGCCGCATGGACGCCGCCGGCGGCTGGTTTTACTTCCTGGTGGCACCGCGTGCGCAGCTGATCATCGTCGTCCGCATCGTGCCGCCGTTCGACGCGCTGTAGCCGTCATCACTGCCCCTCTCGCGCGCCAGGGGCTACCTGGCACGCGACCCGCCGGCGTGGGGAGCGGGGGTGAACCCGGGCGTCTTCCTCCGTCGCGCGTGCCTGGATGCAGAAAGCGCCAGCTCCCTCACAACCTGACGTTGCTCGGCCTCCGGAGGGCCGGGTCCCGACCTGAGCAATGTGCAGGCGTCCGGGGACCGCTGCGGTATGTACGTGACGCGCAGTCAGCTACCGGCACGCGGTGCGCCGTGCCAACGCCAGTCCGTGCGGCGCGGGCGATCGGGAGTATCGAGGCGGCCGGTGGCCCACAGCAGGGTTGACCACGGGGTGCCGGTGAGGGGTACGTCAGGGAAGAGGCGTGCGAGAGCTCGCTCGCTCAAGTCCTGCGGGGGCTCGTACGCGCGGTGCAGGCCCTGAGCGATGTCGTGGGTGTGGACGAGGGTCTCGACGACGCCCATCGCCGCGAATCCCTCCGGGTCGGAGGCGCCGAAGACATGCGGGGCCAAGGTCGTGGGAGCCGCGGTGTCGACGGCGGCTGCGAGCAGGCCGCCGCAGGCCGTCACCACGGTCAGGAGTCCCTCGGGTCCCGCGTCCTCGTCGCCGAAGATGACATTGGCCGGCCCGTCGGGTCGGTCACGGGAGATGCGCAGTGGCACGCGTGGTACGTCCATCGGCTGCGCGAGGCCGAACCGCAGTGCGTAGGTGAGCAGATCGTCCGCGAGGTGTTCCAGGGTCTCCCAGCATGTCCACTCCAGGCTGCCGGCCCTGACCTGCCATTGGGCCGCGGGGACGCCGGTGAGGGTATCGACGCAGTGGGCGACGGCTCGGCGCACATGGCTCCCGCTCACCAGCACTTGCGGTTCGACGGACGGTGGCATGCGGGAAGCCTACAAGGCCGGGCTGACAGCGCCCCAGGATCCCGGCTCTCTGACGTGACGGGGGCTGGGGCTGTGACTGGGGCTGTGACTGGGACTGCGACTGGCGCTGCGACGAGGAGTGCGACCTGCGCAAGTCGGGTGTGCCGGCGGCTCGTTGGCCGGTTCGGCACTGGGGCAGCGAAAGCGAAAGGGAAAGGGAAAGAGAAAAGAAGATGGACGAGACGGTTCGTCTCGTTTAGCGTGGGGGGATGACGAACCAAAAGCACGGCAAGTGCGCTCATATCGCCATGTTCTCCATCGCCGCCTACGGGCATGTGAACCCGAGCCTCGAAGTGATCCGGGAGCTCGTCGCCCGAGGGCACCGCGTCACGTACGCGATTCCTCCTCGCTTAAAGGAGGTGGTCGCCGAGACGGGTGCCGAACCGGTCCCGTACCGCACGACCCTGCCGTCGCCCGACAGCGACCCATCGGCGTGGGGGACCACGCTCCTCGACAACGTCGAGCCGTTCCTGGACGACGCGATCCAGGCGCTGCCGCAACTCATCGAGGCGTATCGAGGCGACGAGCCGGATCTCGTGCTGCATGACATCACCTCGTATCCGGCCCGCGTCCTCGCTCACCGCTGGGGCGTGCCCGCGATCTCCCTCTCGCCGAACCTCGTCGCGTGGGAGGGGTACGAGGAGGAGGTCGCCGAGCCGATGTGGGCGGAGGCCAGGGCGACCGAGCGCGGCAGGGCGTACTACGAGAAGTTCACCAACTGGCTCGCGGGGAACGGGATCACGCAGCATCCCGACCCGTTCGTCGGTCGCCCCGGCCGGTCGATCGTGCTCATCCCCAAGGCGCTGCAGCCGCACGCCGACCGGGTCGACGAGAACGTCCACTCCTTCGTCGGCGCCTGCCAGGGCGACCGTACGGCGCAGGGCGACTGGGAGCGGCCCGCGGACGCCGAGCGGGTGCTGCTCGTCTCGCTCGGCTCGTCCTTCACCAAGCAGCCCGATTTCTACCGCGAGTGCGTCAAGGCGTTCGGCGGCCTGCCGGGCTGGCACGTCGTGCTCCAGGTGGGAAAGCACGTCACCGCCGACGAGCTCGGGGAGCTCCCCGGGAACGTCGAGGTGCACCACTGGGTACCGCAGTTGGCGATCCTGAAGAAGGCCGACGCCTTCATCACGCACGCCGGCGCAGGAGGCAGCCAGGAGGGCCTGGCCACCGCCACACCGATGGTGGCGGTCCCGCAGGCCGTCGACCAGTTCGGCAACGCGGACCTGCTCCAGGGACTCGGCGTGGCCCGCCACCTCCCGATGGACCAGGCGGACGCCGCCACCCTCCGCGCGGCGGTGCTCGCGCTCGTCGCCGATCCGGAGGTGGGACGCCGCCTCGCGGCCGTACAGCGGGAGATGGCCACCGAGGGCGGCACCCGGCGAGCGGCTGACCTCATCGAGGCCGAATTGCCCGCCGGGTAAGGGCACCAGCAGTAGGTGGAGCAGCGGTTCCCCCCGGCACGGTCGCTATGACGGTGGCGGTGCCTGATCGGTCGCCGGGCTGCCGTCGAAATAGATCACGAGGGTGTGCTCCGGCTGTTCTGCCAGGTGGAAGGCGGTGTAGCGGTAGTCGAGCGGTCCGCGGGTGGGGTGGCGGAGGCGTTTGTGGCCGCTGTGGCGGAGTTGTAGCTCGTAGTGGGGCCACCAGGTGCGGGCTTCCGGGCTTCGCTCGTGCAGCTCGTCTATCAGGTGGGTGTAGCGCGGGTCGTCGGGGTGGTGGGTGGAGAGGGTGCGGAGGCGGGCGAGGAGGGCGCGGGCCTCGGGTTCCCAGTCGACCAGGACCTCGCGGGCCGCGGGTTCGAGGAAGACCCAACGGACCAGGTTGGGCGGGCGGTTGGCCTCGGCGGTGGGGTGCGGGGAGAAGAGGTGGGGGAAGAGCTGGGCGGCGGCCTGGTTGTGGCTGAGCACGTCGTAGTTGCCGGCGATGAGGTACGCCGGGTGCGGCTGCAGGAGGAGGGGGACGGCTGCCGCCTCGGCGGTGAGGGGTTCGGGGTGCCCGGCCTCGGGGGCGGGGGTGTGGCCGGCGAGGTGGAAGAGGTGGTCGCGCTCGTGCCGGTCGAGCCGCAGTGCCGCGGCGAGGGCGTTCAGCACCTGCTCGGAGGCGCGGATCTCGCGGCCTTGCTCCAGGTACGTGTACCAGGTGGCGCTGATACCGGCGAGCAGGGCGAGTTCTTCCCGGCGGAGTCCCGGGGTTCGGCGGCGGCCGGTCCGTGGCAGGCCGACATCGTCCGGGGTGAGGCGCTCCCGGCGGGTGCGCAGGAACGTGCCGAGTTGGCGACGTAGCGGGTCCGGCTGCTGCTTCGGCTGCTGCTTCGGCATGGGTGTGGCACCTCTCGGTTACGGGTGCCTCTCGATTGCGGGCGCCTCTCGGTTGCGGGTCCCTCTCGGTTGCGAGGTGCCTCTCGGTTACCGGCACCTGCCCCTCGTGCAGCGCTTCTCGCCCTCGCATGGCACCGCTGGTTCCAGAATAAGTGCGTTCTGGATACCAGGGTGAGCGCCTTTCAGACTGACGTGGTGGCCGGGCAACGGGCCCGGTCCCGTACGGCAGGGGAGGAGACCATGTCCGGTATCGAGGGGAAAGTCGTGGCGATCACGGGGGCCAGCAGCGGCATCGGGGAGGCGACCGCGTTGCTGCTTGCCGAGCGGGGGGCGCGGCTCGTGTTGGGGGCGCGTCGGTCGGAGCGGCTGGCGGAGCTCGTGGGTCGGATCGCGGCGGCGGGGAGCGTGGCCGTGCGGATCCGTACCGACGTGACCCGGCGGGAGGATCTGAAGGCCCTGGTCGCGCTGGCAGTTGAGCGCTTCGGGCGGCTCGACGTACTCGTCGGCAACGCCGGGGTCGGGACGATCTCGCCGCTCGACGATCTGCGGGTCGAGGAGTGGGATCACATGGTCGATGTGAATGTGAAGGGGGTGCTGCACGGGATCGGCGCCGCGCTCCCGGTCTTCCGGGCACAGGGCAGCGGGCACTTCGTCACCACCGCCTCCACGGCTGCGTTTCGCGTCGTGCCGGCCATGGCGGTCTACGCCGGTACCAAGTTCGCGGTCCGGGCGATCTGCGAGGGGCTGCGCCAGGAAGCAGGCGGGGCGCTGCGGGTGACCACCGTCTCCCCCGGCCCCATCGCGACGGACTTCGCCGAGGCGTCGACCAACAGCCGGGTACGGGCCGAGATCACGGCGATGCGGGACCGTCTCGCCATCCCGCCCGACGCGATCGCCCGGGCCATCGCGTTCGCCATCGAGCAGCCCGCGGAGGTCGACGTGAACGAGGTCGTGGTGCGGCCCACCGCGCAAGGCTAGCGTCCGTGGAGGGGCTCGGGGACGTGTGCGTGGGACCAACTCGCGGCTGCCTGTGCCGACTTCGCCGGAGTTCTTGCGTATCTTCGCTGGATACGCCGACTTCGTCGGGGTTCTCGCGTATGCGTGCGGGGCGGCGGTGGGGCGCGTCCTACAGTCGGCTGTCATGGACTGGATCGAGCGGGTGGGGAAACTGCGGCAGTGGTCGCGGAACGGGGCCCGGGCGCCGCACAAGCCGTTGTTGATGTTGTACGCGCTGGGGCGGTTCCGGCGGCAGCCCGACGGGGTCATGCGGTACTCGGATGTGGAGCAGGATCTGCGGGATCTGCTGGCGGACTACGGGCCGGCGCATCAGACGTCGCCGGCGTATCCGTTTCACCATCTGGTGAGTGACGGGGTGTGGGAGGTCCGGACGGACAGCGGGGCGGGGAGTCCGGGGACCGGGGTGCAGGTGTTGCGGGAGAGCGGGGCGCGGGGGCAGTTCGTGCCCGGGTTGCGGTCCGCGTTGTCCGAGGACCCCGCTCTGCTCGGGCGGCTGGCGCAGGTGTTGCTGGACGTTCATTTTCCGCCGTCGATTCATGGGGACATCGCTGCCGCGGTGGGGCTCGATCTGGAAACGGGTGGTGGGGTGGTGCTGCCCGGCGGCGGTGCGAGGTCCGGCCGGCGGCGGGCGGAGGAGCTGCGCAGGCAGGTGCTGATCGCCTACGAATACCGTTGCGCCTTCTGCGGGTTCGACGGGGCGATGGGGCGGGTGCCGGTGGGGCTGGAGGCGGCCCATGTGCGGTGGTGGGCGTTCCAGGGGCCGGATGACCTCGCGAACTGTCTGTGTCTGTGCTCGCTGCACCACAAGCTGTTCGACCGGGGGGTACTGGGGTTGGACCCGGGGCGGCGGATCACCGTTTCCCGGGAGTTCGTGGGGCGGAGCGGCGCGGCGAAGGGGCAGGTGCTGGACCTCACGGGGCGGACGCTGATCGGTCCGCAGGGCGGGAGTGAGCGGGTCGCGGGCGAGCACATCGCGTGGCACACGGCGCAGGTTTTTCGCGGCCGACCGCGCGTTCCGGAGTGTGTGTGAGGGGCGTGCGCGTGCGGGGCGTGCGCGTGCGGGAGTGGGCCTGAGGCAGTGGGACTGAGGCAGTGGGACTGAGGCGGTGGGGCTGAGGGAGTGGGCCTCAAGTCTGAGGGAGGGGGCCTTACTCCCCCTGCAACCGTGCCCGGTCCGCCGCTGCCCGTCCCTGGTGCCAGCCGGCCGCGTCGCGGATGCCGCGGAGGCGGACCGGGGCGGTGTCCGGGAAGAGGGCGCCGGTGGTTTCCTCGACGGCGAGTTCGCGGGCGGCGAGGACGGGGAGGAGGTCCGGGGCGGTGGTGGCGGACTCGGCGGTGACGGCCGCCGTGGCGGCCGCGGTCGCCGCGGCGAGCCGGTCGCGGATGCGGTCCGCGTACGCCACGAGGAAGGTCTGGCGGAAGTCCCGGGTACGGCGGGCGCGGCCGCGGGCGTGGTGGTCGTCGCCGGCGCGGTTCATGGCCGTGGTGGCCTGCAACAGCAGCGAGGTGTAGAGCAGTTCGGCCGCCTCCAGGTCGGGCGGGAAGCCGACGACCGTGGAGAAGCCGGCCTCGGCGGCCCAGACGGCCTGGCAGCGGTTGGCGGCCGCGACCGCGTCCAGGAGCAGCGCCTTGGCCTGTTCGTACGGGCCCTCGATGCCGATGCGGACCGCCGACGGGCCGCCGGCCGGGCCGCCCGCGGCGCCGGGTCCGCCGGCCAGCAGCGCCTCGTCGATGCTGTGCCGGGCCATCAGCTCCTGCGCCTTGGCGGAGAGCGCCTCGGCCTCCTCGGCGTAGGTCGTCGCCTCGGCCTTGGCGAGCAGGGCGCGGATCCGGCCGAGCGCCCGGGAGGCGGCGGTGCGGGCGGTGCCCGCCGGGGAGCCGGCGGGCGGGGCGGACGGTGGCGGGGGCGGCGGCAGCGGGGTGATGCGGGGCAGCCGGGCGAGCAGGCGCAGCGCCGCCAGGACGGCGTAGGCGGCCTCGAAGCGGGAGGTGCGGCCGCGCCGGGCGAGGGCGTCCAGGTAGCCGCGGTCGCCGTCCCACCAGACGTCGGCGCCGAGCCGGCTCAGCTGCTCCTGCCAGCGGGGATCGCCTCCGGGACCGGTCCCGGACGTGTTGCCACCGCGGCCACGGACCGGCCGGGCGGCCTCGGCCGCGATGGCGTCCACGACGATCGCGACGGGCGTGGGGCCGTCGGCCTCCCGGCGGACGATGCGTTCCAGGTCGGCGGGGTGCCAGCCGCCCGCCCAGCACTGCCGTACGGCCGCGACGGCGGCCGCGACCAGCGCCGCGCTCACCGCCTCCGGGCCTGACTCCGATCCGACGTTCCGTCCGGCATTCGGCCCGGCGTTCCGTCCGGCACTCCGCCCGGAATGCGGCCCGGCCCCCGGTCCCGCCTCCGGTCCCGGCTTCCCTCCTGACGGCGGTCCTGTCTGCGGTCCTGCCGGCGGTCCTGCCGGCGGTGCGGGCTCGGCGGCGGCCAGGATCGAGGCGCCCGCCTCGATGGCGTCCTCGGACGCGGTGCCGTCGGGCGCGTAACGGACCCGGCCCAGCACCTCGGCGACCAGCTCTTCGGCCGCCTGGGGCCGCGGCCCGCCGCGTCCTCTGTTTCCGCGCTCGCTCACCCGTTCACTCTACGGAGGTGCCGGGCGGAGCCGTGCCCCGGTGGCCGGCGGTGGCCGCTCCCCAGTCCCAGAGGGACTGCAGGACGGGGCCCAACGCGCGGCCCCGCTCCGTGAGTTCGTAGCGGACGGTGGACGGCCAGCCGGCGGTGCGGTCGCGGTGTGCCACGCCGTCGGCGACGAGCTGGCCGAGGCGGTCGGTGAGCACCTTGTCGGAGAGCGCGGGGAGGGCGGCGGCGAGCTCGCTGTAGGTGTGCGGGCCGCGCAGCAGTTCGCGGAGGACGAGCGTGGTCCAGCGGCCGCGGAGCGCGCCGAGCGCGATCTCCACGGGGCAGTCCGGCGACGGCGCGCGCACCGCTGCCCGGGCGTCGTCGGGCAGGCCGGGCACGTGCCGAACCGTTCGGTGAGTCACGAGGGGGCCTCCTAGGGTTGCGCCCGCGATCGCACGGACCACCACCGAGGAGGCGACGACCGTGCCCATGCCCCACCATTCTGCTCAGCCCGCCACGTCCCCGACCGCCATGTCCCCGTCCGCCCCGTCGCCCACCGCGCCGGGCACGCCGCCCGCGCTGCCGCGTACGGCCCATGACGTGCCGTACGTCTTCGCGGCGCGGTTCAACGCGGGGGATCCGGACGCGGTGCAGGAGATGTATGCGCCGGACGCGGTCTTCGTGCCGCCGGACGGCGTGCCGGCCACCACGTCGGAGGAGATCCGCCGGGCCAACGCCGCCTTTCTCGCGCTCGGCCTGCCGATCACCGTGCGGCCGCGCCAGGTGCGGGTCGCCGGCGACACCGCGCTCCTCGTCGTCGACTGGGAGCTCGGCGCCGGGGAGGGGGAGGGCGGCGACGGCGGCGGGGCGCACGACGCCGTGGCCGGCCCGGTGCGCGGGACGGCCACGGACGTGGCCCGGCGGGGGCCGGACGGCTGCTGGCGCTATCTGATCGACAGCCCCTTCGGCGGCGGCCCGGCCTAGTCAGGGCCCCCGGCCCGGTCAGGCCCCGGTACCGCTGTGGTGGCGGGTCACTTCACCGCGCCGTCGCTACCGGGCGCGGTCAGTTCACCGCGCCGTCGCTACCGGGCGCGGTCAGTTCACCGCGCTGCCCGCCACCCACTGCGACCAGTCCATGTTCCAGCCGTTGAGGCCGTTGTCCGGCTTGATGGTGCGGTCCGGGGAGTTGATCACCCGGACGACGTCGCCGGTCTGGGAGTGGGTGAAGAACCAGGCGCCGTCCGTCTTCGGGTCGTCGGCACCCTTGACGTCCTCCAGGCCGATGCAGCCGTGGCTGGTGTTGGCGGTGCCGAAGATGCCCTTGCCCCAGTAGTTGCCGTGGATGAAGGTGCCGGAGGAGGTCAGGCGCTGGGCGTGCGGGACGTCGGGGATGTCGTACTCGCCCTTGCCGCCCTTCTTCTTGAAGCCGACGGTCGAGCCGTCCATCCGGGTCTGCTTGAAGCGCTCCGAGATGACCATCTGGCCGTTGTAGGTCGGGTGCTCGGCGCTGCCGGCCGAGATCGGGATGGTCTTGATCGGCCGGCCGTCGCGCACCACGGTCATCTCGTGGCTCTTGGTGTCCACGGTGCTGATCTGCGAGTGGCCGACGGTGAAGCTGACGGTCTTGTTCTGGATGCCGGTGACCCCGGGGGACGCCTGGACGCCGTCCAGGCCGAGGGTCATGGTGACCTTGGAGTGCGCCTTCCAGTACTCCTGGGGGCGGAAGTCCAGGCGGGTGTCGCTGAACCAGTGGCCGACGACCTGCTGGTTGCTGCTCGACGAGACCTTGATCGCGGATTCCACGGCGGCCTTGTTCTTGACCGGCTTGTCGAAGTTGAGCGACACCGGCATGCCGACGCCGACGGTCGAGCCGTCCTCCGGCGTGAAGTTCCCGATGAAGCTGTGCGCCGGGGCGACCGTGGTGAAGCGGGTGTTCTCCACCGCCTTGCGGCCCTGGGAGTCGACCGCGTGGGCGGTGACCTTGTACGTGGTGGAGCGCTGCAGCGGCTGGTTCGGCTGCCAGGAGGTGCCGTCGGCGGAGAGCGTGCCGTCGACGGTGCGCTGGGAGTCGACCGCGGTCATGGTGACGTCGGTGAGCCTGCCGCCACTGACCGTGACCTTGGAGTCATTGCTGTTGATGCCCGCGTCGGTGGCCCCGTCCTCGGGCGTGACGGTGATTCTGGCGTCGGAGGCGTCCTTGGCGGCCGCCTCGTCCACCTGCTGGGCATTCTCGTGACGGGTGCTGCCCGCACCGCCACTGCCTCCGTCAGCCGCATTGCTGCCGCCACACGCCGCCAGCGTGAGTACGCCCCCGAGCAGCGCGGCACTGGCTATGAGGCCCTTGCGGCGCTTGCTGTCCGTCATCACACGCATCTCCATTGCTACCGGTTTCGCACGTTTTCCCCGAGCGAGGCGCCAACTGAACGCAGGCATATCTGGACGCAGGCATTCCGGCCGACGCCATAGAAACGCCTTTTCGGTTTCACCCGTTCCAATCCTCCGTGAAGTGTGGGGTAGGACACTTTTGGCCCGGAATCATCACAGAACGTGTGCAGCCGGGACAGAAAGGCGACCCCCGTACGAAACATCTCGTACGGGGGCCGTATGGGACGGAAGGAAAGGGAAGGAGCGGGACGGTGGGCGGCGGGTGGTCCGGGATGTCAGCCAGCTCCCTCCGAGTCGTCCGCCAGATCCCACTCCGCGGCCTCCCACTCGGCGTCCGGGTCGTAATCGGTCAGCTCCTCGCTGCTCCAGGACGCCTGGGCGAGCTCGGCGCCCGGTACGGCGGCGACGAGGTCGAACGGGTCGACCAGCTGGGCCAGCGCCTCGGCCGGCTCCTCCCGGACGGTCTCCTGGGACTGCCGGCGCTCCTCCTCGGGCAGCGACGGGTCGCCGTCGATGCGCGTGAGGGCGGCGCCGGTCAGCAGGGCGGCGTCGGTGACTTCCATGATCAGTTCGACATGAAGCCGCACAAAACGTGATGTCTCACCATTGCTCATAGCACGGAGGTTAGGCATGACCGGCTCCTGACTTCCCCGCGACCCGCGGCGGTCATTAACATCTGAGGTCAACGGCCAATTCACCGAACCCACAAGGGGGATCGTTCGCCGTGACCGCACGACGACCACTGCTGACCGCCGCAGCCGCGGGATCGGTACTGTTCGCCCTGTGGTTCGTCCCCTCCGCCCACGCGATCGTCGGCGCCTCGGGGCCGGACGGAACGAAGAATTCTGCGGCGGGCCGGGAGGTCCGGACCCAGTCCGTGCCGGCGAAGCCGGGGGCGGCCGGCGGTCCGCGGCCGGGCCACGGACCCGGGTCCGCCACGGCCCCGACGCACTCCCTCGCCGACACCGGCAACCCGGACACCACGCCGTACGTGATCGGCGGCGCCGCCTGTCTCGCCCTCGGGGCGGGCCTGGTCAGCTACTCCGTGCGCCGCAGCCACGGCGGAGCCGTCTGAGCGGGGCGGACCCGGGAACGTCACGGGGCGCCCGGTGCGGGAAGAACCCCGCTCCGGGCGCCCCGCGCCGTATCAGGCCAGCTCTCCGGTGACCGCCTCCACGGCCGCCACCAGCTTCCCGTCCCGGACGAACGCGTACGCGGCCTCCAGGTCCGGCGCCAGGAAGCGGTCCTCGCCGGGGCCCTGGATGCCCGCGGCGCGCACCGCGTCCAGCACCGCGCGGGTGGCGGGCGCCGGGGTCAGACCCTCGCGCAGTTCGACGGCGCGGGTCGCGGCGAACAGCTCGACGGCGACGACCCGGGTCAGGTTGTCGACCGCGGTACGCAGCTTGCGCGCCGCCGACCAGCCCATCGAGACGTGGTCCTCCTGCATGGCCGAGGACGGGATGGAGTCCACCGAGGCGGGGGCGGCCAGCCGCTTCAGCTCGCTGACCAGCGCGGCCTGGGTGTACTGGGCGATCATCAGGCCCGAGTCGACGCCCGGGTCGCCGGCCAGGAAGGCGGGCAGGCCGTGCGAGCGGTTCTTGTCGAGCAGGCGGTCGGTGCGGCGCTCGGCGATCGAGCCGAGGTCGGCCGCGGCGATGGCGAGGAAGTCCAGGACGTAGGCGACCGGGGCGCCGTGGAAGTTGCCGTTGGACTCGACCCGGCCGTCGGGCAGCACGACGGGGTTGTCGACCGCGGCGGCCAGCTCGCGGTCGGCGACCAGCCGGGCGTGCGCGAGGGTGTCCCGGCCGGCGCCGGCGACCTGCGGGGCGCAGCGGATGGAGTAGGCGTCCTGGACCCGCGGGGCGTCGTCCTGGTGGTGGCCGGTGAGCTCCGAACCTGCCAGCACCTTGTGCATGTTGGCGGCCGAGGCGGCCTGGCCGGGGTGCGGGCGGATGGCGTGCAGCTCGGGGGCGAGGACCTTGTCCGTGCCGAGCAGCGCCTCCAGGGAGAGGGCGGCGGTGATGTCCGCGGAGGTGAACAGCCGGGCGAGGTCGGCGCAGGCCATGACGAGCATGCCGAGCATGCCGTCGGTGCCGTTGAGCAGCGCCAGGCCCTCCTTCTCGCGGAGTTCGACGGGCTCGATGCCGTGTGCGGCCAGCAGTTCGCCGGCCGGCCGGACCACGCCGTCCGGGCCCTCGGCGTCGCCCTCGCCCATCAGCGTCAGCGCGCAGTGCGAGAGCGGGGCGAGGTCGCCGGAGCAGCCGAGCGAGCCGTATTCGTGCACGACGGGCGTGATGCCGGCGTTGAGTATCGCGGTCATGGTCTCGACGACCAGGGGGCGGACGCCGGTGTGGCCGCTGGCCAGGGTCTTGAGGCGGAGGAACATCAGCGCCCGGACGACCTCGCGCTCGACCCGCGGGCCCATGCCGGCCGCGTGCGACCGGACGATGTTGCGCTGGAGCTGGACGCGCAGCTCGGGGCTGATGTGGCGGACGGCGAGGGCGCCGAAGCCGGTGGAGACGCCGTAGACCGGGTCGGGCTTGGCGGCGAGTTCGTCGATGAAGGCGCGGGAGGCGGTGACGGCGGCGAGGGCCTCCTCGGACAGCTCGATCCGGGCCGCGCCGCGGGCTACCGCGATGACGTCCTGTGCGGTCGTGCCGGACGTCCCCAGCACCACAGTGTGCATATCCATATTCAGGCACCCTAGAGACTGAATCGCCGAATGTCACCACCGAGTTTCGCAAGCACCCCTTACGGATCTCCGCGCCCCGGCCGCGCATCCGCCCGGCCCGGACTGTTGGATCACCTCCGGAAGCGGCGGCGCTCCGGGCCCGGCCGCCGGTCGGGGGCGTCCGCGAGCCGGACCACCGGGTCGTCCTTGCCGCCGTGCCGGCCGGCGACCACCGGCTCGCCCGACCGCGCCGCCTTGGCCTTGTACTGCGCGGCGTCCGCGAGCCGGAAGAGCCGGCGGGCGCTGCGCACCGGGCCGATCGGGTCGCCGGTCGAGGCGACCCCCACCGCGACCCCCTCACCGAGCTCCAACTCCGCGGCACGCTCGCAGAGTTCACCGGCCACCTTGACCACCTCGTCGGCCGCCGGGCCCACCGCGAGCAGACAGAACTCGTCACCGCCGAGCCGGGCCGCGAGGGTGCCGGGCAGCATCGCCCCGCACAGCGACAGCACCGAGCCGAACCGTTCCAGCAGCCGGTCGCCGACCGCGTGCCCGCGGGAGTCGTTGACCCGCTTGAGCCCGTTGAGGTCGCAGACCACCAGGCTCACCACCGTCCGCTCGGTGCGGTGCAGCTCCAGCCCCTCGTCCAGCCGCATGTCGACGGCGCGGCGGTTGGCCAGGCCGGTCAGGGCGTCGGTGAAGGCCAGCCGGCGGGCCTCGGCCAGCCGCTCGGTCTGGGCGATCCCGGCGGCCGTGACGGCGGCCAGCACGCTCGCGAAGTCGGCGTCCGCCCGGTCGAAGACCGGTGCGCCGGCGGGCCGGGCGACGTACAGCTCGCCCCACGCCCGGCCGTGCAGCACGATCGGGGCGACCACGCACGCACCGCGGCCCCGGCGGCGCAGCGCGGCCACCCGCTGCCGGTTGGCGGCGCCACCCCCGCAGTCCGCCGGGGTGCCGGGCAGCGGGTCGGCGGTCTCCACCCAGGCGCTGGGCTCACCGCCCCCGGCCCACTGTTCGTGCAGGAAACCGACGATCTCCGGGAACTCGTGGACCGGGTAGCTCTCGTCGTCCGGGAACTCCTCCTCGTCGTCGGCGAGTTCACCGACGTTGACGAGCACCCGCAGCTGCCCCAGCTCGCGCTCCCATTTCGAGATCGCGGCGAACGACCCGGCCAGGGCCTGGCGCACGCCCTGTGCCGCGGCGTGCGCCGATTCGCGCGGCGTGTGCGCGGCCGCCATCGCCTGCGCCAGCTCCACCACGGCCCGCAGCCTCGCATCGCCCTCGCCCTCAGCCGCCACCGGACCCTCACATTCCGTCACCGTGCGCACGCTCTGTACTACAGCGTAGGAATGTTTAACCCGTTTCGCCCCCTTTAAGTGTGCGAGCAACACCTGGGCGTTATCCGCGTCGTGGCTGGTGGTGACCCGGGATACGAACGAGAGTCATGCGACTACGCGGAGTTAGCGTCGGGCTACTCCCCCGGCCACTCCGGATCCCGCTTCTCGTTGAAGGCCGCGACGCCCTCCGCGCGGTCCCCGGAGAAGGCCACGCTGCGCCAGGCGCCGTCCTCCACCTCCAGTCCGGCCCGCAGGTCCAGCCCGTGGCCCAGGCGCAGGGCGCGCTTGGCGGCGCGCAGTCCGACCGGGGAGTTACGGGCGATCCGGGCCGCCAGCTCCAGCGCCTCGGTCCGGTCCTGCCCGTCCGCGACCAGCCGGTCGACCAGCCCCAGCTCCGCGGCCTCCGGTGCCGGCACCCGCCGGGCGGTGAACACCAGCTCGGCGGCGCGCGCGGCACCCACCCGGCGCGGCAGCAGCTGCGTCCCGCCGCCGCCCGGGATGACGCCCACCGAGACCTCCGGCAGGCCGACCACCGCGCTGCCGTCCGCGACGATCAGATCGCAGGCCAGCGCCAGCTCGAAGCCGCCGCCGAGCGCGAAGCCGTGCACCGCGGCGATGGTGGGCACCGGCAGTTCCAGTACGCCGGTGTAGGCGGCGCGGGTGTGCGGGCGCTGGCGCATCAGATCCGCGTCGGTGAAGGAATTGCGCTCCTTGAGGTCGGCGCCCACGCAGAACGCCCGCTCATGGGTGGAGCTGAGCACCACGGCCCGTACGGAGCGGTCCGCGGCGAGTTCGGCGCAGGCCTCGGCCAGCGCATCGGCCATGGCCGTGGACACCGCGTTCATCGCCTTGGGCCGGTCCATGACCAGTTCCGCCGCGAAACCGTGGCGCCGGACGGCGACCCAGCCGTCCGCGCCGAACCGCCGCTCCTCTTCCTGCCCCTGCATCCGGCCCTCCCTGTTAACGAGCGTTGACCTGACGGACTGCTGCGATCATGCCAGGCGGGCGCTCCGTGGAACAGGGCCGACCGCGCGCAGGGGGCAGGGACGAGCGCCGCGCAACGGGCGCGGCGGAGAACGGCGGGCTCAGCCGCGGCGGGTCAGCAGCCAGGGCTCGACGACGCCCAGTCCGCGCACCGGGCGCTGCCACATCGGCTGGAGCGCGAAGCGGTACGAGGGCGGCGGTTCGCCGGTGCCCTCCTCGGCGGCCTTCTCCGCGGCCGCGGCGTCCGCCTCGGACACCGGGGCGTCACCGATCCGGCCCAGCTCCTCGGCGAAGGCCTCGTCCACCAGCACAGTGTCCTTCGGCGCTATCGACGTGAGCCGGCTGGCCAGATTGACGGTCGTGCCGAAGACGTCGCCCATCCGGGTCGTGACCGTGCCGAAGGCGATGCCGACCCGCAGCTCCGGCATGGTCTCGTCGTGGGTCATGGTCTCGATCAGCCGGAGCCCGATCTCGGCGGCCACCCCGGCGTCGTCGGCGGAGAACAGCACCTCGTCACCGAGGGTCTTGATCAGCCGGCCGCCGTGCGCCGCCACCAGGTCGGAGCAGGTGGTCTCGAACGCCTCGACCAGCTCGCCGAGTTCCTCCTCCTCCAGGCGCCGGGTCAGCCGGGTGAAGCCCACCAGGTCCGCGAAGCCCACGGCCAGCCGCCGGTCGACCATTTCGGCGTCGTCCTGGGCCCGGACGACCCGGCCGGTCGCGGCGGCGAGCTGGCGCCGCCAGACGTAGACCAGGAACTCCTCCAGCTCGGGGAGGAGCAGCTCGACCAGCGGGTAGGTGATCTCGGTGCGGGTCAGGCCGGAGTCCTGGGGCTCGGTGAGGCCCTCCAGGAAGGAATCGATCTGCCAGTCGGCCAGCCGGGCGGTCGTCTGGCCCGTGGAACGGGCGACCTGGACGGCCATCGCCTCGCTCAGCAGACCGGCCTCGACCAGACCGGCGAGCCGGCGCAGGGCCAGCACGTCGGCCTCGGTGAGCGCCTTGACCTGGCCGATGTCGGCGAAGCCCATGGCCCGCCAGAAACGGGCCGCGAGGTCCATCGAGACCCCGGCGCTGCGGGCCGCCTGGAACGGCGTGTACCGGCGGTCGGCGCCGAGGATGAGCTGTTCGAGGCGGACGGCGATGTTGTTCTCGTCGCCGATCCCGTCACCGTCGTTGCCGGCCCCCGGGGGGTCGCCGGCCGGGACGTCGCGTACGGCATCGCCCTCGGTGGCCACATCGCGCGGGGTGACGCCCGAGTCGTCGGCACTCACCGGCCGCTCCCTGTCCGATCCCTGCGCACTGCCCTTCCGATCACTGCTCGCCCGTGGCCCGCTCCCCGGCGGACCGCCTCAACGATACGGCAGGTGTGCTCTGGCTCACTCTCACATGTCCGCCCTGACCACGGAAGAGGTGTGGACACGCCGCCCGGTGGGGCCGGTCGGCCCGCCCGGCGCGGGGGCACACCGGGGGGCGCACATCGGGGTCCGGGAGGGGGCTCATCAGGAGCCGTCCGCCGGGCGCAGATGGATGATGTCACCCGCCCCCACGGGCTGCTGCACCCCGTCGGCGGTGGCCAGCACCAGCCGCCCGTCACCGTCGATCGCGACCGCCTCACCGGTGATCTCCTGATCGCCCGGCAGTTCGGCGCGCACCGAACGGCCCAGCGTGGCGCAGCCGGCCGCGTAGGTCTCCTGCAGACGGCTGCGGACCGGGTCGCCGTCGGCGTCCTGCCACCGGCCGTACCACTGCTCCAGGGAGCGCAGCACGGCGCGCAGCAGCGGGTCGCGGTCGGTGCTCTGCGCGCCGGCCAGGGCCAGCGAGCCCGCGGCCGGGACCGGGAGTTCCTCGGCGGTCAGGGAGACGTTGAGGCCGATGCCGATGACGACGCCGGAGCCGGCCCGTTCGGCGAGGATGCCGCCGGTCTTGCGCTCCTGGCCGTCGACAGTGACGAGCAGGTCGTTGGGCCACTTGAGTGCGGTGTCGACGCCGGCCGTGCGGGACAGGGCCGTTGCGGTGGCGACGCCGGCGAGCAGCGGCAGCCAGCCCCAGCGCTCCAGGGGGACGCGGGGGGTGAGGAAGACGGAGAAGAAGAGGCCGGAGCGCGGGGGCGCCGACCAGCTGCGGTCGAGCCGGCCGCGGGCGGCGGACTGCTCCTCGGCCACCAGGACGGCGCCCTCGTCCTCGCCCTTGGCGGCCCGGGCGGCCAGGTCGGTGTTGGTGGAGCCGGTGGCGGGCACGACGTCCAGACCGGTCCACAGGCCGTCGGGCCGGACCAGGGCCCGGCGCAGCGCGGTGGCGTTCAGCGGGGGCCGGCCCAGATCACTCCAGCGGCCGGCGTCTTTGTCCCGGTTTTCCGGTGGTTGAGGCGTCATGGCACCAGCCTAGGTGTGGTCAACGACGCAGTGCCGCTGAGCAGTCCCGCCGATACGCTACGGATTGGTAGCCACACACGTACCACCCTCAGTACGAGCACCAGTCCAGGACGAGCAGGAGCCGCATCCCGATGTCCGAGCCGGAAGCAAACATCCACACCACCGCGGGCAAATTGGCGGATCTGCAGCGGCGGATCGAAGAGGCCACCCACGCCGGTTCCGCCCGCGCGGTGGAAAAGCAGCACGCCAAGGGCAAGTTGACGGCGCGTGAGCGCATCGATCTGCTGCTGGACGAGGGCTCGTTCGTCGAGCTGGACGAGTTCGCGCGGCACCGTTCGACCAATTTCGGGATGGAGCAGAGCCGCCCGTACGGCGACGGCGTGGTGACCGGCTACGGCACCGTCGACGGCCGCCCGGTGGCGGTCTTCTCGCAGGACTTCACGGTCTTCGGCGGGGCGCTCGGCGGGGTCTTCGGCGAGAAGATCGTCAAGGTGATGGACTTCGCCCTGAAGACCGGCTGCCCGGTCATCGGCATCAACGACTCCGGCGGCGCGCGCATCCAGGAGGGCGTGGTCTCGCTCGGCATGTACGGCGAGATCTTCCGCCGCAACACCCATGCCTCGGGCGTGATCCCGCAGATCAGCCTGATCGTCGGCCCGTGCGCGGGCGGCGCGGTCTATTCCCCCGCGATCACCGACTTCACCGTCATGGTCGACCAGACCTCGCACATGTTCATCACCGGACCGGACGTCATCAAGACGGTCACCGGCGAGGACGTGGGCTTCGAGGAGCTGGGCGGGGCGCGGACGCACAACACCACCTCCGGCGTGGCGCACCACATGGCGGGCGACGAGAAGGACGCCATCGAGTACGTCAAGGGCCTGCTGTCGTACCTGCCGTCCAACAACCTCTCCGACCCGCCGGTCTTCCCGGAGGAGGCGGACCTGGAGACCTCGGACGCCGACCGCGAACTGGACGCGCTGATCCCGGACTCGGCCAACCAGCCGTACGACATGCTCACGGCCATCGAGCACGTCCTGGACGACGGCGAGTTCCTGGAGACCCAGGCGCTCTTCGCGCCGAACATCGTCACCGGCTTCGGGCGGGTCGAGGGCCACTCGGTCGGCGTGGTCGCCAACCAGCCGATGCAGTACGCGGGCACCCTGGACATCAAGGCCAGCGAGAAGGCCGCGCGGTTCGTGCGGACCTGCGACGCGTACAACATCCCGGTGCTGACCTTCGTCGACGTGCCGGGCTTCCTGCCGGGCACGGACCAGGAGTACGACGGGATCATCCGGCGCGGCGCCAAGCTGATCTACGCCTACGCCGAGGCGACGGTCCCGCTGATCACCGTCATCACCCGCAAGGCGTTCGGCGGCGCGTACGACGTCATGGGCTCCAAGCACCTGGGCGCCGACCTGAACCTGGCCTGGCCGACCGCGCAGATCGCGGTCATGGGCGCCCAGGGCGCGGTCAACATCCTGCACCGCCGTACGCTCGCCGCGATCGAGGACCCCGCGGCGCAGGAGGAGCGGCGCCAGGAGCTGATCCAGGAGTACGAGAACGCGCTGCTCAACCCGTACGTGGCGGCCGAGCGCGGCTACGTCGACGCGGTGATCATGCCGTCCGAGACCCGCCGGCACATCGTCCGGGGGCTGCGCACGCTGCGCAACAAGCGCGAGTCGCTGCCGCCGAAGAAGCACGGCAACATCCCGCTCTGACCGGCCGGTACACGGCGCGGACCGGCGAAGACCGGCGAAGACCGGCGAAAGGAGCCGTCTCGATGATCAAGGTCGTACGGGGCAATCCGACACCCGAGGAGCTGGCCGCCGCACTGGCGGTGGTGCAGGCCCGGGCCGCGGCGGCCGCTGCCGCCGGGCCCGGGGACGGCGAGGCGGGCAGGACCGAATGGGCCGATCCGGCGGCCACGGTCCCGGCGCGGTCACGGCTGCCGCACCCGGGGCCGCGGGCCTGGCGGACGAGTTACTGGCCGCGCTGACCGCTCACCGGCCGGTGCGGTGCCGGCCGGCCCCTCCGGCTGATCGATGCATGATGCATTGACTAGTCCCTCGGACCGTGGCGCCTGAGTACGCGTACTCAGGCGCCACGAGCGTCATGGGCACAGGATCGTTACATGCTGTGGTCCGATCCGCCCGATGAACCGCCCGAGGAGCTGCGCGACGCGCAGGCCAAGCTCCGCCGGCTGGGCATCGTGCTGGCCGTCGCCGCGGTGCTGCTGATGGTCATGCTCGCGGAGCGCTGAACCGGGCCGGACCCGCGGACGGCCGCCCCGGGGAGGTAACACTCACACCCCCCGACCGCTCCCGACCGCAACCATCTCCCCGTCTTTCGCATCTTTCCCTCCTGACAGCGCAATTCGGACGCCCGGCCTCCGGTCCGGCCGCCGACGGGGAGTGGGAGAGCGATGAACAGGCCGCTGAGACACATAGCCGTCTTCTGCGGGGTACTGGTACTGGCTCTGCTGGTACGGGCGACCTGGGTCCAGTTCGTCCAGGGCGACGACCTGGCCAATGACCCGAACAACCGCCGCGTGAAGATCGAGGCGTTCTCCTACCCGCGCGGCAACATCATCGTGGGCGGCAAGCCGATCACCGGCTCCGTGGCGACCTCCGGCGACTTCAAGTACAAGCGGACCTACACCGACGGCCCGATGTACGCCCCGGTCACCGGCTTCGCCTCCCAGGCCCAGGGCTCCACCTTCCTCGAAGGCATCTACAACAAGCTGCTCAGCGGCAAGGACGACAAGCTCGCCCTCAAGCGGGCCCAGGCCATCCTGACCGGCGAGAAGCCGCGCGGCGGCGACGTCATCACCACCATCGACCCCAAGGCGCAGAAGGCCGCCTACAAGGGGCTGACCGAGCTGAACGCCAAGGGCGCGGTGGTCGCCCTCGACCCGCGCAACGGCCGGGTCCTCGCGCTGGCCTCCACCCCCTCGTACGACCCCTCGGTGTTCGCGGGCATCTCCAACTCCGAGAGCCGGAAGTTCAAGGCGCTGGACGCCGACAAGAACAAGCCGCTCAGCAACCGGGCGCTGCGCGAGACCTACGCCCCCGGCTCCACCTTCAAGATCGTCACCGCCGCCGCGGCCCTGGAGCACGGCGTGATCACCGACATCGACGCCCACACCGGCGCCCCCGCCCCGTACCAGCTGCCGCTCAGCACCACCAAGATCGGCAACGACGTGGCCGGTGCGCCCTGCGACAAGGCGTCCCTGAAGACCGGCATGCAGTGGTCCTGCAACAACGTCTTCCTCGACACCGCGCTGAAGGTCGGCAAGGACAAGATGCGCGAGACCGCCGAGAAGTTCGGCTTCAACTCCGACGTCTACGACAAGGAGCTCGGCGACCTGCTGGCCACCAAGAGCCTCTACCCGGACAAGCTCGACAAGCCGCAGACCGCGCTCACCGGCATGGGCCAGGGCAGCCTGACCAGCACTCCGATGCAGATGGCGATGGTCGCCGCGGCGATCGCCAACGACGGCAAGCTGATGACGCCGCACATCGTCGACGAGCTGCGCGGCCCCGACCTGACCACGATCCAGAAGTTCGAGCCGAAGGCGATGTCCCAGGCCGTCTCCGCCGGCACCGCGAAGAAGGTGCAGGAGATGATGGAGTACACCGTCTCGGACGGCACCGCCTCGAAGGCCGAGATCGACGGCGTGACGGTCGGCGGCAAGACCGGCACCGCCCAGCACGGCGCGAACGTCAACGACGAGCGGCCCTACGCCTGGTTCGTCTCCTACGCCAAGCAGAGCGACGGCTCCTCCCCGGTCGCGGTCGCCGTCTTCGTCGACCCCAAGGACATGGACATCCCGCGCTCCGAGATCGCCGGCGGCAAGCTCGGCGGCCCGATCGCCAAGCAGGTCATGCAGGCCGTCCTCGGCAAGTAGTCCGCCCGCCCCCGGCCCGGCCCGGCTCCGTACGATGGCGGGCATGACCGAACAGCCGCTCCCCCGCCGTCTCGTCCTCGCCTCCCAGTCCCCCGCCCGGCTGGGCCTGCTGCGCCAGGCCGGGCTGGCACCCGAGGTCATCGTCAGCGGCGTCGACGAGGACGCGCTCACCGCCGACACCCCCGCCGAGCTGGCCCGGGTCCTGGCCGAGGCCAAGGCCGCCGCGGTCGCCGCCCGCCCGGAGGCGGCCGGTGCGCTGGTCGTGGGCTGCGACTCGGTCCTGGAGCTGGACGGCCGGGCGCTGGGCAAGCCGGCCGACGCCGAGGACGCCACCGCCCGCTGGAAGTCGATGCGCGGCCGGTCCGGCGTGCTGCAGACCGGCCACTGCGTCATCGACACCGCGGCGGGCGGCCGCCGGGTCTCCGCCACCGCCTCGACCACGGTCCGCTTCGGCGAGCCGACCGACGCGGAGATCGCCGCCTACGTCGCGAGCGGTGAGCCGCTCTTCGTCGCCGGCGCCTTCACCCTCGACGGCCGCTCCGCGCCCTTCATCGACGGCATCGACGGCGACCCCGGCAACGTCATCGGCCTGTCCCTGCCCCTGCTGCGCCGCCTGCTGGCCGAACTGGACGTCTGCATCACCGACTTGTGGACCTGAACCACCGGCTCGGGGCGGCCGGCGTCACGCCCGCGACCGGGACGTCTCCGGGCGCGGAAATCCCGACGCCCGGCGGCCGTCCGGCCCCCTACTCTGCCCCCATGGCAACTGTCGTGGAACTGATCAGCTACCCCGTCAAGGGCTGCGCCGGTGTGCCGGTGGACGAGGTGGAACTCACCGAGGCCGGACTCGCCCATGACCGCAGCTTCCTGGTCGTCGGTGCGGACGGTGTCTTCCGCAGCCAGCGCACCGACCCCGGCCTGGCGGTGATCCGCCCGGAGGTCAGCGCCGACGGCACCCACCTCACGCTCTCCGCGCCGGGCACCGAGCCGCTGCACCACCGCATCGAGGACGGCACCGCCTCGCCCGCCAGGGCGGACGTGACCATGTTCGGCGCGCCCTACCGGGCCGTCGACCAGGGCGAGGCGGCCGCCGGGTGGCTGTCCGAGGTCCTCGGCGCGCCCAGCCGGCTCGTCCGCGTACCGCCGGAGCACGACCGGGTCACCGACGGCCTCACCCCCGGCACCTCCGGCTTCGCCGACTCCAGCGCCGTCCACGTCATGTCCCGCGCCTCCCTCGACGACCTCAACTCCCGTATCGCCGCCGCCGGCCGCGCACCGGTCCCGATGACGCGCTTCCGCCCCAACATCGTGGTGGACGGCTGGGACGTCCCGCAGACCGAGGACCGCGTCCGGCGGGCCACGGTCGGCGGCGGCGAGCTGGGCTTCACCAAGCTCGCCATCCGTTGCGCGGTCACCCTCGTCGACCCGGCGACCGGCACCAAGGCGGGCCCCGAGCCCCTGCGCACGCTCGCCGGCTACCGCCGGGTGCCCGAGGGCGGCGTCGCCCTGGGCGCGAAGTTCTCCGTGACGGCCACCGGAAAGCTGGCGGTCGGCGACGCATTCCAGGTCACCGCTTGGGGAACCGATTGACCCGATAAGCCCGGTCGGCCCGACCGGGCCGGGTACGTCCACCCCAAGGAGTGCGCAGATGCCCCGGATCCTGCTCGTCGCCGGTGACGCCACCGAGGACCTGGAGTTCTTCTACCCCTACCAGCGGCTGCTGGAGGAGGGCTACGAGGTCCACGTCGCGGCCCCGTCCCGCAAGAAGCTGCGGTTCGTCGTACACGACTTCGTCGACGACTTCGACACCTACGTCGAACGCGAGGGCCACTCCTGGCCGTCCGACGTGGCGCTGTCCGAGGTCGACCCGGCCGAGTACGCCGCGCTGGTCCTGCCCGGCGGCCGGGCCCCCGAATACCTCCGCAACGACACCGACTACCGCCGCGTCGTCACCCACTTCTTCGACGCCGACAAGCCCGTCGCCCACATCTGCCACGCGGCCATCACCCTGGCCCCCCTCGGCGTCCTCAAGGACCGCCGCACCGCCGCCTACCCCGCCTGCGCCCCCGACGTGGCCCTCGGCGGCGGCACCTTCGTCGACGCCTCCGCAGTCGTCGACGGCAAGATCGTCTCCGCCCGCGCCTGGAACGACCACCCGGAGTGGATGCGCGCCTTCATGGAGGTCCTGCGGGAGCACGCGCCGGTGAAGGGGTAACAAGCCGCGGGCTCCGGGGCGTCGGAGCGCTCCGGAGCCCGGTCCACCGGCTGCCACGTCAGACCGGGAGGGGCCGGTGAGGCAGCGGGCAACAGCTACTCATGGCGCGCCGTCGGCACCACGAGCGTTACCAGCCCGGGGCCTTCCGGCACGTGCGGACGACCCACCCCGCAATATTGGTGCCGTCCTTCGCCACACGCAGCCACACGTTTCCTCGTTCCCCACAAGCCTTGTACTTCCCGTGGATCGCACCTTCGTAGATGGTGACTTTCACGCCCTTGCCGAGAACCGCCAGGGCAGTGGAACGAGACGACGGCTCCTTTCGCACCGTCACCGCCTCCAGAGTCCTTCCCCAACCCGTCGACGCGGCGTGAGCACTGCGCGCGGCCGTCTGCGTAAGAGCGCTCGCCGTCGCGATTCCGCTGGTCAAGGTGGTGCCGGTCAGTGCCAAAGCGACCGCGGCAACTCTCACACGTGTCTTCGTCATGCTTCCCCCTTATGGATAACTTGCCGAATCCCGCAGCTCAGCGGTTCCAGAAAGGCGGACCGACCTCAGAACACCGGTAGGGCATACAGCAATGTGCCGTTCATGATGAAGACCCGGTTACCGTCGGCCACCAACCAGCGGCGGTCCGCCTTGGGCAGTTTGAAAGACCAGACGGGATAGCCGCTCCGCTGGTCCACCGCATTGACCTGGTTCCAGATGTCCTCATCGATGAACCAGACACCCTTCCCCTGAACGAGTACCGGGCGGCTGAGGTCTGCCGTTCCACGGCATTCCATGATCTTACTTCCGTCACTGCGCTTGATCTTGCGGGCCCAGTTTCCATGCGTCGCGTAGAGCAGATCGCCGCCGTACGGGGTAGCAGGCCCCCAGTCCTGGTGTTTGTGCCATGCCGCGTCCCGCGCCTCAACCTTCCACAGCTCCTTGCCGTCGGCCAGTCTCCGGGCCGTGAGGGTGCTGCCGTTGAGGTAGACCGTCGAGCCATGAACCGCCGGCCGGATCAAACCGTCCCACTGCTTACGCAGTTCCCAGACCTGGCGCCCATCAGAGGTGGCGAAAGCCAGTACGTCCCCCTTGTCGGTGGAGACGACCAGCCGGCCTTCGGCGGCGACACCCGGCGGGGTAATAGCGCCCCGGAATGCGCTGGTGAGCCGCACCGTCCAGCGGATCCTCGCGTCCGAGCGGTCGATGGCGCGGAGTCGGTGGTCCTTGGTGACGAGGTAGACGGACTCGTCGTCCGCGGCGAGGAGTTGGTCGGCGTCGGCGTCGGCGGTCCAGCGGGGTTCGCCCGTGGAGGCGACGTAGGTGCGCAGCGTCCCCTTGGTGTCCACCGCGGCGATCAGGCGGTCGGAGAGGGAGAGGTAGCGGCCCTGGCCCCGGATGCCCTTCGCGGCCCAACGGCGTTTGCCGTCCACGACGTTGTACGCCGCGATGCCGCCGCCGGCCGCCCCGACGACGATGACGTCCCGCACGGGCAGCGGCGCCGGGGTGTCCTCGGCGAGCACGTCGATCGGGCCCCACAGCGGCTTCGGCGAGCCGCCGACGAGGTAGTCGCCGTCGTCGGCGTTGAGGACGTGCGCCATGGGCGTCTTGACGGCCGGCGGGAAGGCGAAGAGGTCGGGCTTCTCGCGGGGCGGGGTCTCGGTACGCGGCCAGAGCGCCGCGGCCGCGCCGCCGGCCCCCGCGAGGACGACCCCGCCGACGGCCAGACCGGTGAGCAGCCGGCGCCGCGTCACCACCGGCGACGGCGCACCGGGGGCGCCGGGGGTGAGCGCCACGGCCACGGTGGTCAGGTCGTGGATCCTGGTTTCCCGCTCCTTGATGGCGTCCGCCACCTTGCCGCGCCGCCAGGCCCGTTCGGCCCCCTTGGGCGGTGCGAGGGCCGCGGCGATCTGTGCCGGGGTGGGCCGGGCGGCCGGGTCCTTGGCGAGGAGGGGGAGGATCAGCGGACGCAGGGGCTCCGGGACGCCGGCGAGGTCGGGTTCGTCGTGGACGACCTTGTACTGGAGCGCGGCGATGTGGCTGGCGTCGAAGGCCCGCCGCCCGCCGGCCGCGTGGACGAGGACCGCGCCGAGGGAGAAGACGTCGGCGGGCGGTGCCACCCGGCGGCCCAGCACCTGTTCGGGCGCGCCGTAGCCGGGGGTGACCGGGACCTGGCCGGTGGAGGTGAGGGTGAGGCCGTGCTCCGGGCGGGCGATGCCGAAGTCGATGACGCGCGGGCCGGCCGAGGTCAGGACGATGTTCGGGGGCTTGAGGTCGCGGTGGATCAGGCCCGCGGCGTGGATGTCCGTCAGGGTCCGGGCGATCGACGCGGCGAGGGCGCGGACGGCCGGTTCGTCGAACGGGCCGTACGCCTCGACGGCCTCGTCGAGGGTCGGCCCGGCGAGGAACTCGGTGGCGATCCACGGCCGGCCGCCCTCGGTCTGCGCGCCGAGCACCCGCGCCACGCCCCCGCTCGTCACGGCCTGCGCCGCCTGCGCCTCGCGGACGAAGCGCTGGACGAGGTTGGTCTCGTGGGTGAGTTCGGGCCGGAGCACCTTGACCGCGGCGACGGTCCCGGCGCCGTCCTGGCCGACGTAGACCTTGCCCATGCCGCCTTCGCCGAGCACGCCGAGCAGGCGGTACGGGCCGAGCCGGAGGGGGTCGCCGGTGCCGAGGGGGTTCATGGGCAGGAAGCTTTCTGCGGTCGGTGGTCCGGGGCGGGGGTCACTGGAGGGGGAAGGCGGCGAGGAAGTGCTTCCCGGACGCGAGGATCACCTTGCCGCGTTCCTGGGCGGTGAAGCGGTCGCCGTTGGCCTTGTAGAGGCGGGCGGTGGTGCGCGTGGCGCGGTCGATCGCCCGGAGCGCGCCCTCGTCCGCGTGGTACGTGTACGCGCAGCGGCTGCCGATGACGGGGCGGGAGGTGAGGGACGCCCGCGCGCCGTCGCCGCCCTTCTCCGCCCAGCGCGGCTTCCCGCTGCGGGCGTCGGTCCCGACCAGGCCGCGGCCCTGCTGCACCGCGTACACCACACCGTCCTTCAGCAGCGGCACGCCGTGGACCGTGCCGGCGGGCGCCGCCCACGTCTGCCGGCCGTCGCTCAGCCGCAGTGCCCGCAGTCGTCCGCTGCCGAGGTAGAGGTGGCCGCCGTCGGCCGTGAGCGGCTGGCGGGCGGCGGCCGGCTCGATGCCGTCCCACGGCCGGTCCCAGTCGACCTTGCCGGTACGGGTGTCCCGGACGACGATCCGGACCGTGCCGTCGTTCCGCTCCTGCAGGAGCAGCAGCCGGTCGCCCACGACCGTGGCGGCGAGGAAGTGGTTCCGGTCCGACTTCTGCGACCGGAACGCGAGCCGCTCGGTCCACCGGCGGCTTCCCGTGGCGAGATCCACGGCGGTCACCGCCCACGGGTTCTGGCGCAGGTACTCCTTGACCTTGCCGAGCGAGATCGCCAGGTAGGCGGTGCCGCCGGCGACGGCCAGCAACTGGCTGTCGATACCGCCGAATTGGGGGTCCGTCACCTCGGCGAGGTGCTTGCCGGCCTTGCCGGTGGTGAGGTCGACCCGGGAGAGGTACCGCGAGACGGTGCTCGGGAAGGCGCTGCCGTGCTCGTAGTGCGCGACCCGCACGTTCTGGTAGACGTTCCTGCCGTCCGAGGCGACCTGCCAGGTGCCGTCGATGTCGGCCGTCCACGTCACCGCGCCCGACGCGGGATCGATGCGGTACAGCTGCGTGGGGGCGAGCAGGACGGCCGCGTCACCCGGCATGAAGGGGGCCGCGGGCGATTCCTCGTCCTCCGTGCCGCCGGTCTGGATCTGCCACAGCGAGTCCAGCTTCTTCTTCTTGAGCGCACTCACGCTCGGGCCCGGCTTCGGCTTCTCGTACGGGCCCGTCGGCCCCGGTGCCGGCCCGCCGCCGCTCAGCCATGCCCACACCCCGGCTCCGGCACCCGCCACGCCGAGCACCGAGCCCGCGCCCGCCATCAGCAGCCCCCGGCGGGAGGGGCCGGACGGGGCGGGCACCTCGGCGGACGGGACGGTCGCCGGCTGGTCGGGCGGGGCGGGCAGCCGCTGCGGGACGACCTGCCAGACCTCGTTCGCCCGCCGGCCGATCTCGGCGAGGACGGGGTCGGGCAGCCGGTCGGCGAAGTCGCCTGTTCCGTCCTGGAGTTGGGTGGCGAGCCACTCCGTGTCGGGGCGGTCGGCGGGGTCCTTGGCCAGGCAGCGGGCGAGGACGCCGGCCAGGGCGGCGGGGACGCCGGTGAGGTCCGGTTCGGCGTAGCGGACGCGGTAGAGGAGGTCGGCGGGCCGGCCGTCGCCGAACGGGCCGCGGCCGGTGGCGGCGAAGACCAGGACGCCGGCGAGCGCGAAGACGTCGCCGGCCGGCGTGTGCTCCTGGCCGGTGGCCTGCTCCGGTGACATGAACGCCGGGGTGCCGACCGCGGCGCCCGTGTGGGTCAGCCGGTCGTCGCCGAGGGCCCGGGCGATGCCGAAGTCGATGACCTTCGGGCCGTACGCGGTGACCATGATGTTCGACGGCTTGAGGTCGCGGTGCACGACGTCGGAGCGGTGCAGCTGGCCGAGCGCCCCGCACAGCGCCGCCCCGAGGGCGCGGACCGTCGTCTCGGGCAGCGGGCCGGCCAGCGCCACCGCCTCGTCGAGCGGCGGGCCGATCACGTACTCGGTGGCCATCCAGGGGGTTTCGGCGAGCGGATCGGCGTCGACGACCTGTGCGCCGTGGCGGCCGCCGATGACCCGGGCGGCGTCCGACTCCAGCCGGAAGCGGGTGCGGAACTCGGTCTGCGTGGCGATCCGGGCGTGCATCGTCTTGAGCGCCAGGGTCCGGCCGCCCGGGGAACGCCCCAGGTAGACGGTGCCCATCCCGCCGCTGCCGAGCCGGGCGATGAGGCGGTACGGGCCGAGGGCGGCCGGGTCGTCATGGGTGAGCGGCGAAGGCATGGCGGCGTCAGTCCTGGGGGGCGGCGGGCGGGACCGGGGCGTTCGTGGCGAGCAGTTCGGCCGACTGGCGGGCGAGCGCGGCGATGATCCGGCCGGGCAGCCAGCCCGGGCCGAGCGCGGCGGCGGCCCGCCCGGCCGGGTCACCGTGGGCGTCGGGCCCGAGCGCGGGCCGGCCCTGGTCCGCCGGGCCGCCGGGAGCCGGCTCCGCCGTACGGGGCACGAGCGCGTCCAGCAGCTCGGCGGGGCGCGGCCGGGCCGCCGGGTCGCGGGCCAGGCAGGCGGTGAGGACCGAACGCAGGGCGGCCGGTAGTTCCTCCCGTTCCGGCACGGTATGGCCGGTGGCGGCGTACGCGAGCGTCGCGCCGAGGGCGTAGACGTCGCCCATCGGCTGCGGGGACCCGCCGTCGGCCTGTTCGGGCGGCAGGCTGCCGGACTCCAGCCCGGGCAGCCCGGAGCGCGCGGCACCGTCCGGGGCGGCGGCCCGTACCGCGCCGAAGCAGGTGAGCCGGGGCCCGTCCGCCGCCAGCAGCACCGCCCCGGGCGACACCCCGGCATGCGCGAGGCCCTGCCCGTGGCCGATGACCAGGGTTTCCACCAGGGCCGCGCCGAGCGCCCGTACGGTGCGCTCGGGCAGCGGCCCGCCGTGTACGGCGAGCGCACCGGGCAGCGGGATCACGGGGACGTACGGGCGGGCGTGCCAGGGGGCCCCGCCGGGCGCGGCGACCTCGGCGGCCGGCGCGGACCAGGGTCCGAGGAGATAGCGCGAGGCCTCCGCCTCGGCGAGGAAACGCGCCGGGTCGGCCCCCGGCAGCGGCACGCCGACGAGGACCGTACGGTCGCCGTCCGCGCTCCGCCCGATGAACCGGCGTTCGGGGACGGGAAGGCCGCGCGTCTCGTCGTCCAGCCGGCGGAGCACCGCGTACGGGCCGATCCGCCCGCCGCGCACCTCTCCCCCGGCACCCGCAACCGGCGCCTGCATCCGCGCACCATCCCCCGTCGACGACACCGCCCGGAGAGCCTACCCGGGCGTGTCGCGGCGCCCGGCGGCGCGTCGACGGGCGCCCGGGCGGCGGCAGTTCGCGGGACTCAGAGCGCGCCCGGTGCCGCCGGGCGCGGTCCGTTCGGGGGACCGCCGGCGGACGGTTCACCGGCCGCCTCGCCGTTCGCGGGGGCGCGCCCCTCCCCGTACGCCACCAGCGTCAGCACCAGCAGTGCCAGCACCACCATCAGCCCGAGGAACGCGGGCCAGCCGGCCAGGCCGACGGAGAGGGCGCCGACGATGCCGTGCACCACCGCCGCACTGATGAGGACGATCCGGGCGAAGCCGCCGGGGGCCCGGTCGCGGACACCCGTACGGACCAGGATGCCCGCGCAGAACAGGAGATAGAGGCCGAAGACGGCACCGGCTATCCAGGAGCCGGCGGACATCGCCCGCGGATCGAGGCCGGCCAGCGACATCTGCTGCCGGTCCACGACGATGCTCAGGATCCAGTTGAGCAGCACGATCCCGCCCGCCTCCAGGACCAGTACCACCGCCGCGACCAGGGCCACCGGTCGTCGCGCCACCACATCCACCCACTTCCGCCAAGTGCCGGGCCCGATGCCGGTGCCGCACGCACAGCCGCCGCCCGGAGTCCAAGAAGGGCATCGCGCACGCTACTAATGGGTAATAGCCGGGGCAAGGGTTCTGCACGGGTGGGTGCGGGACGCTGCGCGGGCCGCGGCCCCCGGCCGCTCCCGGCGCGCCCGGCGGACGGAGCGGCCCGCAAAGTTTCCTTCGCCCATTCGTAGGGACTCCACAAAGAATTGACGATCCGCTGGATGCGGAACGTTCGAGATCTAGGCCACACCGCGTCCCGCGCCGGAGCCCGGGAATCCGGGCCTACCCTGGGATACCAGGGGACTTAGGTCCCTCACTGGCGCCCCGAGCACACTCCGTGTGGGAAAGCTCACCCCAGGGAACGGGTCGGCACGCGGTGTCGCCAGTCCCTAAAATCGCCGCATCCCTTTGTTGCGGCGAAGCGCCAAGGAAGGACCCATCGTGCGCAAGGTGCTCATCGCCAACCGTGGCGAAATCGCTGTTCGCGTTGCCCGTGCATGCCGGGACGCGGGGATCGGCAGCGTCGCTGTCTATGCCGACCCCGACCGGGACGCACTGCACGTCCGCGCGGCAGACGAGGCATACGCCCTGGGCGGTGACACTCCTGCCACCAGCTACCTGGACATCGCCAAGGTCCTGGCTGCGGCCGCCGATTCGGGCGCGGACGCCATCCACCCCGGTTACGGCTTCCTCTCCGAGAACGCCGAGTTCGCGCAGGCGGTGCTCGACGCGGGGCTCACCTGGATCGGCCCGCCCCCGCAGGCCATCCGCGACCTCGGCGACAAGGTCGCGGCCCGGCACATCGCCCAGCGCGCCGGCGCCCCGCTGGTCGCCGGCACCCCCGACCCGGTCTCCGGCGCGGAGGAGGTCGTCGCCTTCGCCAAGGAGCACGGCCTGCCGATCGCGATCAAGGCGGCCTTCGGCGGCGGCGGCCGCGGCCTGAAGGTCGCCCGTACCCTCGACGAGGTACCGGAGCTGTACGACTCGGCCGTGCGCGAGGCGGTCGCCGCCTTCGGCCGCGGCGAGTGCTTCGTCGAGCGCTACCTGGACCGTCCGCGGCACGTCGAGACCCAGTGCCTGGCCGACAAGCACGGCAACGTCGTCGTCGTCTCGACCCGTGACTGCTCGCTCCAGCGCCGCCACCAGAAGCTGGTGGAGGAGGCCCCCGCGCCGTTCCTGACGGCCGAACAGAACGCCGAGCTGTACCGCGCTTCCAAGGCCATCCTCAAGGAGGCCGGCTACGAGGGCGCCGGCACCTGCGAATTCCTCGTCGGCCAGGACGGCACCATCTCCTTCCTGGAGGTCAACACCCGCCTCCAGGTCGAGCACCCGGTCACCGAGGAGGTCACCGGCATCGACCTGGTCCGCGAGATGTTCCGGATCGCCGACGGCGAGGAGCTCGGCTACGACGACCCGGCACTGCGCGGCCACTCCTTCGAGTTCCGCATCAACGGCGAGGACCCGGGCCGCAACTTCCTCCCCGCGCCCGGCACGGTCACCAGGTTCGACGCGCCGACCGGCCCCGGTGTCCGGCTGGACGCCGGTGTCGAGTCCGGTTCGGTCATCGGCCCGGCCTGGGACTCCCTGCTGGCCAAGCTGATCGTCACCGGCGCCACCCGCGAGCAGGCCCTGCAGCGGGCCGCCCGCGCCCTGGCGGAGTTCACCGTCGAGGGCATGGCCACCGCCATCCCGTTCCACCGCACGGTCGTCCGGGACCCCGCCTTCGCGCCCGAACTCACCGGCTCCGCCGACCCGTTCACGGTCCACACCCGCTGGATCGAGACCGAGTTCGTCAACGAGATCCCGCCGTTCGCCGCGCCCGGCGCCGACGAGGCCGAGGCCGACACCCGTGAGACGGTCGTCGTCGAGGTCGGCGGCAAGCGCCTGGAGGTCTCGCTGCCGTCCTCGCTGGGGATGCCGCTGGCCCGGGCCGCGGTCGCCGGTGGCGCCAAGCCCAAGCGGAAGGCCGCCAAGAAGGCCGGCAGCGCCGCCTCCGGTGACGCCCTCGCCTCCCCGATGCAGGGCACCATCGTCAAGGTCGCCGTCGAGGAGGGCCAGCAGGTCACCGAGGGCGAACTGGTCGTCGTCCTGGAGGCCATGAAGATGGAGCAGCCGATCAACGCCCACCGCACCGGCACGGTCAAGGGCCTGACCGCCGAGGTCGGCGCCGCGCTCACGTCCGGCGCGGTGATCTGCGAGATCAAGGACTGATCCGCGGCCGTACGCACGACGCGTGAGGGGCTCCCGGCGGTGCTGCCGGGAGCCCCTCACGCGTCCGTGCCGTGCCGTTACGAGTTCCCCACCACGTCCTCCGGGAACGTCAGCTGCTCGTTCATCCAGGTGAGCGCGGCGGGCAGTTCGCGCCGCCAGGTGGCGAAGTTGTGGCTGCCGTGGTCGAGCACGACCGAGTCCGCCTTCATCGGCGGGCGCACCGCGGCCAGGAAGGCCCGCGCGGCCGGGTAGTTCTTCTCGCCGGTACGGCTCGTGCCGATCAGCACGTTCACCTGCGGCGCGGGCAGGTGCCGCAGCCGCCACATCAGATCGTGCTCCGCACGCCGCCGGGACCGGTCCCGGCCGTCACCGAAGAGGTTGCCGGTGGTCGGGTCGTTGCTGACCTTGTAGTCGGGCGAGAGGGCGGCCGCCGAGGTGTACGTGCGGTCGTGCCGCATGGCCAGCTGCAGGGCGCAGCTGCCGCCCGAGGAGTAGCCCAGGACGCCCCAGCCGCCCGGGTCGTGGCCGACGCGGTAGTGCGACTTCAGCGCCTCCGGCACGTCCCGCGCGAAGAACGTCTCGGCCTGCGGGCCGCCGGGCACGTCGACGCACTGGGTGTCGCGCGGCGGCGCGATCGTGGGCCGCAGCATCACGATGACGGTCGGCTGCATCCGGCCGGACCGGATCATCGCGGCGGCGGTCTGCGGCAGCCGCAGGTGCTGCCCCAGCAGGAACGTCCCGCCCGGGTAGCCGCTCAGCGCGACGATGACGGGGAAGCGCTGGCGGGCGTACTGCGGCTGGAAGTACTGCGGCGGCAGATAGACGTACGCCGGGTCCACCGCCCGGGTCCGCCGCCCGACGATCCGCACCGACTCGACCCGGCCCACCAGCTCCGGCCGGCCCTTCGGCAGCCCGTGCACCTTGTCCAGGCCGTCCGGGCCGGACGTCTGCACCAGCCCCTTCGACGGGTCGCCGGCCGGGCCCGCCGCACCGCCGTCGCCCCACTTCCCGACCGCGGCCGGCGCGTCGTCGTACAGGCCGAGCAGCTCGTGCCACGACGCGTAGAACTGGAAGTTGGCGTTCACCGCCAGGCCGAGTGCCGAGACGACGGCCAGCTGGGTCGCCACGATCGACCCGAGCCGCCCCAGCAGCGCCCGCGGGCCGCGCCCGGCGAACCGCGGCCACAGCCAGAGCGTGAGCGCCACACAGACCACGGCGACCGCGGCCATGGCGTACAACAGCGACCGGCTGGTCAGTCCCATGACGTATTTCCCCAGACGTCCCGCGCCGTGCGCCGCTCCCCCGGCGGCCCGCCACGGCGTATTCCGCGGTCCTCCGGAAGAGCCCGGAAGACCTCATTGCGCCAGGTTTGATGTCCCTTGAGGCCCCGGCGTTGCGGGCCCCCGCAGGAGTTCGGCCGCGCGACCACCGCGGTACGCCGGGGATTCACGCACAGGCCGCCGGGTGGCCACGGGGGCGGGCGCGCAAAGGCGGGAGGGAGGGTCGGCGAGGGCCGTGCGACGGCAACCGGAGGAGCCCTCCGCCCCGGCCCGGTGGAGCCCTCCGTCCCGTCCCGGAAATCCTTGCCCACCGCACCGGATCACCCCGCAATCCGGCAATGGCATGCTGGAGCCACCGGGCCGCAACCGGCCGGGTCGAGGGAGGACGGCGATGGCGACCGAGACGGCAGGGCAGCGGCAGGTGGGCGGCCCGCCGGCGACCGCGGCGGTGCGGACACCGGACGTGCGACCGATGCGGGCCGACGCCCGCCGCAACTACGAACGGCTGCTGACCGAGGCCCGTACGGCCTTCACCGAGCACGGCACGGACACCTCGCTGGAGGACATCGCACGCCGCGCCGGCGTCGGCATCGGCACCCTCTACCGGCACTTCCCCAACCGCACCGCCCTGATGGGCGCGGTCTTCCAGAGCGAGGTCGACGCCCTGCTCGGCTATGCCAGGGAGCTCGCCGACGCCCCGCAGCCGTGCGCCGCGCTGGTCGACTGGCTGCGCGCGATCATCACCCACGCCAGCACCTACCGCGGCCTGTCCCGCGCCCTGATGACGGCGTCGGCGGACGAGAGCTCGGGGATGGCGCGGTGCAGCGTGCCGATGCGGGAGGCCGGCGGCGCGCTGCTGGCCCGCGCCCAGCAGGCCGGGGCGGTACGGCCCGATGTCAACATCAGCGATCTGATGCAGCTGACCAACGGCATCGCGCTGGCCGTCGAGGAGTCCCCGGACGACCCGCAACTCGCCGACCGGCTGCTGACCCTGACCCTGAGGGGCTTGAAGCCCTGACCCGGCAGGCGTGCCGACCGGGCCGGAACCCCGGCCCCACGGCCCTCAGCGCCGCCGTGGGGCGAGGTCCGCGACCCGGCCGCCCGGCGCCTCGGACAGCGACGGGGCCGACCGCAGCTGCGGCCCCCCGCCCCCGCCCGGCCCGTGGCTGCGCCGCTGGCCCGGCAGCGGGACGTCCCGCCGGGGGCCCCGGCGGTCACCCGCCCCGCCGTCCAGGCCCGGCTGGCCGGCACCGTGCCCGGCACCCGCACCCCCGGCGACGGCGATCTGGACGCCCTGGTCGGCCAGCGCCTGGAGCTCCGTCGCGGCACGGTCGTCGTGGGCCGGCGGCTCGTCCGTCACCAGACGCGTGATCACATCCGTCGGCACGGTCTGGAACATCGTGTCGGAACCGAGCTTGGTGTGGTCGGCGAGCACCACCACCTCCCCCGCCGCCTGCACCAGCGCCCGGTCGACGCTCGCGGAGAGCATGTTGGACGTGGAGAGCCCGCGCTCGGCGGTCAGCCCGCTGCCCGACAGGAAGGCGCGGGACACCCGCAGGCCCTGGAGGGACTGCTCGGCGCCGCTGCCGACCAGCGCGTAGTTGGAGCCGCGCAGGGTGCCCCCGGTCATCACCACCTCGACGCGGTTGGCGTGCGCCAACGCCTGGGCGACCAGCAGGGAGTTGGTGACGACGGTCAGCCCGGGCACCCGGGCGAGCCGGCGGGCCAGCTCCTGGGTGGTCGTTCCGGCGCCGACGACGATGGCCTCGCCCTCGTCGACGAAACCGGCCGCGAGATCGGCGATGGCCGTTTTCTCCGCGGTCGCTAGATGGGATTTCTGCGGGAATCCGGATTCGCGGGTAAAGCCTCCCGGGAGGACCGCGCCGCCGTGCCGGCGGTCGAGCAGTCCCTCTGCCTCCAGCGCCCGCACGTCCCGCCGTACGGTCACTTCGGAGGTCTGGACGACGCGGGCGAGCTCCCGGAGCGAAACCGCCCCGTTGGCGCGCACCATTTCAAGGATCAATTGGCGACGTTCTGCAGCGAACACGAAACTGACAGTAACGCCAACGACCGTCTGTTTTCAGCAGGTTGCACCAATTAACGGAAGTTGTTCACGCGGCACAGCGTGACGTGGTATGCGCGGTGCATATGTCGCGCGTGCGTCGAACTCCCTTGCGCCGCGGACCGCTTGCTGCCTGGTCAACCGGCGTGCCGGCGGGAGCGCGACGGAACCGGACGACGACCCCGTGGCCACCCGTGCCGGAGCGGACTGCAGGGACGTTTCATCCCAAGTGCTCACCGAGGGCACAAAGTTTTCAATCACCGCTCGGCGGCCGTATATCGGCGCTTTATCGGTTGTTCACCGTCGTCACCGCCGCACGCCGGCCCCGCACCGGCCGTCGGGCGCCCGCCCGACGGCCGTCCACGCGCTCCGCGCCGCGCGCCCGCGGCCGTCGCGCGTGGCCCGCTTACTCGCTGCCCGTCTTCCGCGCGTGCAGCTGCCGGGCGACCTCGGCGATCGAACCGGACAGCGACGGGTAAACAGTGAAAGCGCTGGCGATCTGCTCGACGGTCAGATTGTTGTCGACCGCGATCGAGATCGGGTGGATGAGCTCGCTGGCGCGCGGGGAAACGACCACACCGCCGACCACGATGCCCGTACCGGGACGGCAGAACAGCTTCACGAAACCGTCGCGAATGCCCTGCATCTTCGCCCGCGGATTGCGCAGCAGCGGAAGCTTCACGACCCGGGCGTCGATCTTCCCGGCGTCGACATCGGCCTGCGAATAACCGACCGTGGCGATCTCCGGGTCGGTGAAGACGTTCGCGGAGACCGTCTTGAGGTTCAGCGGCGCGACCGCGTCACCGAGGAAGTGGTACATCGCGATCCGGCCCTGCATCGCCGCGACCGACGCCAGCGCGAAGACGCCGGTGCAGTCACCCGCCGCGTACACGCCCGGCGCGCTGGTCCGCGAGACCTTGTCCGTCCAGACGTGGCCGGACTCCTTCAGCTTGACCCCGGCGCCCTCCAGGCCGATGCCCTCGGTGTTGGGGATCGAGCCGACCGCCATCAGGCAGTGCGTACCGGAGATCGTCCGGCCGTCGGCCAGCGTCACCTCGACCCGGTCGCCCACCCGCTTGGCCGACTGCGCCCGCGAACGCGCCATGACGTTCATGCCGCGCCGCCGGAAGACGTCCTCCAGGACCGCGGCCGCGTCCGGGTCCTCGCCCGGCAGCACCCGGTCCCGGGACGAGACCAGCGTGACCCGCGAGCCGAGCGCCTGGTAGGCACCGGCGAACTCGGCGCCCGTGACACCCGACCCGACCACGATGAGCTCCTCGGGCAGCTCGTCGAGGTCGTAGACCTGCGTCCAGTTCAGGATCCGCTCGCCGTCGGGCAGCGCGTCCGGGATCTCACGGGGGTGCGCGCCGGTGGCGATCAGCACCGCGTCCGCGATCAGGCCCTCGGTCGTGCCGTCCGCCGCGGTCACCGTCACCTTGCGCGAACCGTCCGGCGCCTGGCCCGGCTCCAGCCGGCCGCGGCCGCGCATGACCCGGCCGCCGGCGCGGGTCACCGAGGCCGTGATGTCATGCGACTGGGCGAGCGCGAGCCGCTTCACCCGTCGGTTGACCTTCCCCAGGTCAACGCCCACGACGCGGGCCGGCCGCTCGTTGTAGGGGGTGTCGTCCTCGACGATGATGCCGAGCTCTTCGTACGACGAGTCGAAGGTCGTCATCACCTCGGCCGTCGCGATCAGGGTCTTCGACGGCACGCAGTCGGTGAGCACCGACGCCCCGCCCAGACCGTCGCAGTCGACGACGGTCACCTCCGCGCCGAGAGAGGCCCCCACCAGGGCCGCTTCATATCCGCCGGGTCCGCCACCGATGATCACGATCCGAGTCACGTACTCCATTGTCCCGCACGCCCGTACGTCCCTCGCGCCCGGGGGCGGAGTGTGGCCCCCACGTGCGCCGGGACGCGCGCTGCCCCGCCCTTGTGCGAACCTCCGGTACCACGAGCCCGACGGGCATCCTCCCGTACCCTCGGAACCATGTCGCTCTACGCCGCGTACGCCGGCAACCTCGACGCGCGGCTGATGTCCCGCCGCGCACCGCACTCGCCGCTGCGCGGCACGGGCTGGCTCAGCGGCTGGCGGCTCACCTTCGGCGGCGAGCAGATGGGCTGGGAGGGCGCCCTCGCGACGGTCGTCGAGGACCCGGACTCCCAGCTCTTCGTCGCGCTCTACGACATCGCTCCGATGGACGAGGAGTCCATGGACCGCTGGGAGGGCGTCGGCATGGGCATCTACCGCCGGATGCGGGTCCGGGCGCACACCCTCGAAGGCGACGAGACCGCCTGGATCTACGTCCTCAACGGCTACGAGGGCGGCCTCCCCTCCGCCCGCTACCTGGGCGAGATCGCCGACGCCGCGGAATCCGCCGGCGCCCCCCACGACTACGTCATGGAACTCCGCAAGCGGCCCTGCTGAGGCACGGGCCCGCGGACGGGCCCGCGGACGGGCCGGTGGGGCGCGACGGCGACACGCGACGGCACGCCGTTCGTCAAAAGCCACAAGACAACGTCCTCAGCACCGTGAGCAGCGACATCTACGCGCGTAGGGGATTACCGGCTACCCTCGTCCGCGTGAACGCATCTGTTACCCCGGACATCGCGCGCGACCCCCAGGGCGCCGCCGACGCCGCCGCCGCCCGCCTGCGCGAGCTGACCGGCGCCGAGACCCACGACGTCGCCCTGGTGATGGGCTCCGGCTGGGCGCCGGCAGCCGAGGCCCTGGGCGCGCCCGAGCACGAATTCCCCGTCACCGAGCTGCCCGGCTTCCCGCCCCCGGCCGTCGCCGGCCACGGCGGCAAGATCCGCTCCTACCAGGTCGGCGAGAAGCGCGCCCTGGTCTTCCTGGGCCGCACGCACTACTACGAGGGCCGGGGCGTCGCCGCCGTCGCGCACGGCGTCCGCACCGCCGTCGCCGCCGGCTGCAAGACCGTCGTGCTCACCAACGGGTGCGGTGGCCTGCGCGAGGGCATGCGCCCGGGCCAGCCGGTCCTCATCAGCGACCACCTCAACCTCACCGCCACCTCCCCGATCGTCGGCGCGAACTTCGTCGACCTCACGGACCTGTACTCGCCGCGGCTGCGCGCGCTGTGCAAGGAGATCGACCCGAGCCTGGAGGAGGGCGTCTACGCCCAGTTCCCCGGCCCGCACTACGAGACCCCGGCCGAGATCAAGATGATCCGGACCCTGGGCGCCGACCTGGTCGGCATGTCCACCGTCCTGGAGGCCATCGCGGCCCGCGAGGCCGGTGCGGAGGTGCTCGGGCTGTCGCTGGTGACGAACCTCGCCGCCGGCATGACGGGTGAGCCGCTCAACCACGAAGAGGTCCTGCAGGCCGGCCGCGACTCCGCGACCCGGATGGGCACCCTGCTCGGACAGGTCCTCAGCAAGATCTGAGACCCGGCCGAGGGCCCGGCCGTGGCCGGACGCGCCGCCATGGCCGGACCACCGCGGGCCCGGCCGCGGCCGGGCCGGGGCCGGTTCCCCCCACCTCACCCACCGCACCCACAGGCAGGAGCATGACGTGGCTACCGAATCCGCGGAGCCGATCGACCGGGCCCGGGCCTGGCTGGCCGAGGACCCCGACCCGGAGACCCGGGACGAGTTGGCCAAGCTGATCGCGGCCGAGGACACCGACGAGCTGGCGGCCCGGTTCGCCGGCACCCTGCAGTTCGGCACGGCCGGGCTGCGCGGGGAACTGGGCGCGGGCCCGATGCGGATGAACCGTTCGGTGGTCATCCGGGCCGCGGCCGGCCTCGCCGCGTACCTCCGGGCGAAGGGCGAGGGTTCCGGCCTGGTCGTGATCGGCTACGACGCGCGCCACAAGAGCGCCGACTTCGCGCGGGACACCGCGGCCGTCATGGTCGGCGCCGGCCTGCGCGCCGCGCTGCTGCCGCGCCCGCTGCCCACCCCCGTGCTGGCCTTCGCGATCCGGCACCTGGGCGCGGTGGCCGGCGTCGAGGTCACCGCCAGCCACAACCCGCCGCGCGACAACGGCTACAAGGTGTACCTGGGCGACGGTTCGCAGATCGTGCCGCCGGCCGACGGCGAGATCGCCGCGGAGATCGCCGCGGTGCGCTCGCTGGCCGACGTACCGCGGCCCGAGTCCGGCTGGGAGACCCTCGACGACGCGGTCCTGGACGCCTACCTGGCGCGTACGGACGCGGTGCTGACGCCCGGCTCGGCCCGGGACCTCGATGTCGTCTACACGCCGATGCACGGCGTCGGCCGGGACGTGCTCGTCGCCGCCTTCGCCCGGGCCGGCTTCCCGGCCCCCGTCGTCGTCCAGGAGCAGGCCGAGCCGGACCCGGACTTCCCGACGGTCGCGTTCCCCAACCCGGAGGAGCCGGGCGCGATGGACCTCGCGTTCGCCACCGCCCGGGCGCGGGGCGCGGACGTGGACCTGGTCATCGCCAACGACCCGGACGCGGACCGCTGCGCCGTCGCCGTCCCGGCCCCCGGCACCCCCGAGGGCTGGCGGATGCTGCGCGGCGACGAGGTCGGCGCGCTGCTCGCCGCCCACCTCGTCAGCAAGCAGGCGGCCGGCACGTTCGCGACGACCATCGTCTCCTCGCAGCTGATGTCCCGTATCGCCGCCGCCTCCTCGCTCCCCTACGAGGAGACCCTGACCGGCTTCAAGTGGCTGGCCCGGGTGGACGGTCTGCGGTACGCCTACGAGGAGGCACTCGGCTACTGCGTCGACCCGGAGGGCGTCCGCGACAAGGACGGCATCACCGCCGCCCTGCTGGTCACCGAGCTGGCCGCGGAGCTCAAGCGGGCCGGCCGGACGCTCGCCGACCTGCTGGACGACCTCGCGGTGGAGTTCGGGGTGCACGCGACCGACCAGCTGTCGGTGCGGGTCGAGGACCTGACGCTGATCGCCGACGCGATGCGCAGGCTCCGCGAGCAGCCGCCGGCCGCGCTGGCCGGTCTGGCGGTGACCCGGGCGGACGACCTGAACCAGGGCACCGAGGCCCTCCCGCCGACCGACGGGCTGCGCTACTACCTCTCCGGCTCCCCGGAGGGCGGTGTCGAGTCCGCCCGGGTCGTCGTGCGCCCGAGCGGCACCGAGCCCAAGCTGAAGTGCTACCTGGAGGTCGTCGCGCCGGTGTCCGGCCCGGAGGCGCTCGACGCGGCGCGTACGAAGGCGGCCGCCACCCTGGCCGCCATCAAGGAGGACGTGTCGGCGGCGGCCGGGGTCTGACGGCCGCCGCGGCGGCCGGCCGACGGCTGATGAGGCCCCTCGCCCACAGCGGCGGGGGGCCTTCCGCGTACGCGTCCCGTAGGCGCCCTCCGGGCGCGGGCCCGGCCCGTCCCCCGTCGCCCGGCGCGAGCCCCCGGCCCGGTCCGTCAGAGGGCGATCATCACGACCAGGCCGACCGCGCCCGCCACCAGGGGCGCGAGGATCGCGTACGACCAGCGGACCACCGGCTCGCCCTGGGCCTCCGCCCGGCCCGCGACGCGTTCCTTGATCTCGCGCAGTTCGTCGAGGGCCTGGTCGGCCATCGCGCGCGGTGCCGGTCCGGCGCCCGCGTCCCGGCCGAACCGGGGGCTGTCCGCGCCGGCGCCCCGCAGGGCCTGCTGGTTCGCCTTCTTGCGCTGCCGCAGGGAGACCGGGATGGCCCAGAGCTGGAATTTCCCGGCGGTGGTGAACACCTCCGTCGAGAACGACGCGCGCAGCTCCTCGACCGCGCCCCAGGGCAGCGTGATGGTGCGGAACGGATTGCGCACGGTCAGCCGCTCGTCGCCGGCCCGTACCAGCGGCCGCAGGGTGAAGGCGGCCACCAGCGGGACACCGAGGAGCAGCGCGAACACCGCGGTCAGCTTGGCGTGCGGGGCGCCGCGCAGCAGGGCGTCGGCGCCGAGCCAGCCGCCGAGCAGCAGGAGCAGGACGCCGCCGACGAGGGCCGCCGGCGAGCGGTAGCTGCGCTCGGCGTACTGCTGCGGTGGCGGGGTGGTCCGGTCCTGGCGCGTCATGCCGCCGATTCTGCCTGACCGTCCGGATGCCGGACATTGCGTTACGGCATCATTCAGGGCGGAGCGGCCGGAATGGCGGCATCCAGGGGGATGACATTGCGCTACGCGCGTAGATATGCTCCCCTCGTGACCATGCCCATCACTGTTCCCGCATACGGCAAGGAAGCCGCGGGGCGTCTGGCGTCAATGGCGGACGTGACCGCCGACGACGGTGCGCTGCGCCGCTTCCTCCACGGCCTCCCCGGCGTCGACGCGGTCGGCCTCGAGGCCCGCGCCGCCACCCTCGGCACCCGCTCGATCAAGACCACGGCGAAGGCGTACGCCATCGACCTCGCCCTCACGATGATCGACCTGACGACCCTCGAAGGCGCGGACACCCCGGGCAAGGTCCGGGCGCTGTGCGCCAAGGGCATCAACCCGGACCCCACCGACCGCACCGCCCCCAAGGTCGCGGCGATCTGCGTCTACCCCGACATGGTCGCGACGGCCAAGGAGGCGCTCGGCGACTCCGGCATCCACGTCGCGTCCGTCGCCACCGCGTTCCCGGCCGGCCGCGCCGCGCTGCCGGTCAAGCTGGCCGACACCCGGGACGCGGTCGCGGCCGGCGCCGACGAGATCGACATGGTGATCGACCGGGGCGCCTTCCTCTCCGGCCGCTACATGCAGGTCTTCGAGGAGATCAAGGCCGTCAAGGAGGCCTGCGCCCGGCCCGACGGGACCGCCGCCCACCTGAAGGTCATCTTCGAGACCGGCGAGCTCCAGACGTACGACAACGTCCGCCGGGTCTCCTGGCTGTCGATGCTGGCCGGCGCCGACTTCATCAAGACCTCCACCGGCAAGGTGGCCGTGAACGCCACCCCGCCCGTCACGCTGCTGATGCTGGAGGCGGTGCGCGACTTCCACGCCGCCACCGGCGTGCAGGTCGGCGTGAAGCCGGCCGGCGGGATCCGCACCACCAAGGACGCGATCAAGTACCTGGTGATGGTCAACGAGACGCTCGGCGAGCCCTGGCTGACCCCCGACTGGTTCCGCTTCGGCGCCTCCAGCCTCCTGAACGACCTGCTGATGCAGCGCCAGAAGCTCAGCACCGGCCGCTACTCCGGCCCCGACTACGTCACGGTGGACTGAGGCACCCATGACCTTCGATTACGCACCCGCACCCGAGTCCCGCTCGGTCGTCGACATCGCGCCGTCCTACGGACTGTTCATCGACGGCGAGTTCGCCCCGGCCGCCGACGGCAAGGTCTTCAAGACCGTCTCCCCGTCGTCCGAGGAGGTCCTCTCCGAGGTCGCCCAGGCGACCTCGGACGACGTCGACCGGGCCGTGAAGGCCGCCCGCAAGGCGTTCGAGAAGTGGTCGGCGCTGCCGGGCGCCGAGCGCGCCAAGTACCTGTTCCGGATCGCCCGGATCATCCAGGAGCGCTCGCGCGAGCTGGCCGTCCTGGAGTCGCTGGACAACGGCAAGCCGATCCGCGAGTCCCGCGACGCCGACCTGCCGCTGGTCGCCGCGCACTTCTTCTACTACGCGGGCTGGGCCGACAAGCTCGACCACGCCGGCTACGGCCCGAACCCCCGCCCCCTGGGCGTCGCGGGCCAGGTCATCCCGTGGAACTTCCCGCTGCTGATGCTGGCGTGGAAGATCGCCCCGGCGCTGGCGACCGGCAACACGGTCGTGCTGAAGCCGGCCGAGACCACCCCGCTGTCCGCCCTGTTCTTCGCGGACGTCTGCCGCCAGGCGGGCCTGCCCAAGGGCGTCGTCAACATCCTCACGGGAGACGGCTCGACGGGCGCGGCGCTGGTGGCCCACCCCGACGTCAACAAGGTCGCCTTCACCGGCTCCACCGAGGTCGGCAAGGCCATCGCCCGTACGGTCGCCGGCACGGACAAGAAGCTCACCCTCGAACTGGGCGGCAAGGCGGCGAACATCGTCTTCGACGACGCCCCCATCGACCAGGCCGTCGAGGGCATCGTCAACGGCATCTTCTTCAACCAGGGCCACGTCTGCTGCGCCGGCTCCCGCCTCCTGGTGCAGGAGTCGGTCCAGGACGAGCTGCTGGACGCGCTCAAGCGGCGGATGCAGACCCTGCGGGTGGGCGACCCACTGGACAAGAACACCGACGTCGGCGCGATCAACTCCGCCGAGCAGCTGGCCCGGATCACCGAGCTGGCCGACGCGGGCGAGGCCGAGGGCGCCGAACGCTGGGCCCCGGCCTGTGAACTCCCCTCCTCCGGCTACTGGTTCGCGCCGACACTCTTCACCGGCGTCACCCAGGCCCACCGGATCGCCCGGGAGGAGATCTTCGGCCCGGTGCTGTCCGTGCTGACCTTCCGCACCCCGGCCGAGGCCGTGGAGAAGGCCAACAACACCCCGTACGGCCTCTCCGCGGGCATCTGGACGGAGAAGGGCTCGCGCATCCTGTGGATGGCGAACAAGCTCCGTGCCGGTGTCATCTGGTCCAACACGTTCAACAAGTTCGACCCGGCCTCGCCGTTCGGCGGCTACAAGGAGTCGGGCTTCGGCCGCGAGGGCGGCCGGCACGGTCTGGAGGCGTACCTCGCCCCGTCGAACCCGAAGGGTGAGCGCCGATGAGCACCGTTGATGCAAGGCTCAGTGTCTTCAAGACCTACAAGCTGTACGTCGGGGGCAAGTTCCCCCGGTCCGAGAGCGGGCGGGTGTACGAGGTGACCGACGGTAAGGGCAACTGGCTCGCCAACGCGCCGCTGTCCTCCCGCAAGGACGCGCGGGACGCGGTGGTCGCCGCCCGCAAGGCGTTCGGCGGCTGGTCGGGCGCCACGGCGTACAACCGCGGGCAGATCCTCTACCGCGTCGCCGAGATGCTGGAGGGCCGCCGCGACCAGTTCATCGCCGAGGTCGCCGACGCCGAGGGCCGCTCGAAGTCCAAGGCCACCGCCCAGGTGGACGCGGCGATCGACCGCTGGGTCTGGTACGCGGGCTGGTCCGACAAGGTCGCCCAGATCGCCGGCGGCGCCAACCCCGTCGCGGGCCCGTACTTCAACCTCTCCGCGCCCGAGCCGACCGGTGTGGTCGCGGCCCTGGCCCCGCAGGAGTCGTCGTTCCTGGGCCTGGTCTCGGTGATCGCGCCGGCCGTCGTCACCGGCAACACCGTCGTGGTGGTCGCCTCGGAGAACTCCCCGCTGCCGGCCCTGTCGCTGGGCGAGGTGCTGGCCACGTCCGACCTGCCGGGCGGTGTGGTCAACGTCCTCTCGGGCCGTACGGCGGAGATCGCCGCGCCGCTCGCCGCCCACCAGGACGTCAGCGCGCTCGATCTCGCGGGTGCGGACGCCGGACTGGCCAAGGAGCTGGAGACCGCGGCGGCCGACAACCTCAAGCGGGTGCTGCGCCCGCGCGCGGAGGACTGGAGCGCCGACCCGGGCACGGACCGGCTGCTGGCCTTCCTGGAGACGAAGACGGTCTGGCACCCGATGGGTGTCTGATCCGGCGCGTCCACGACGCACGACCGCCCCGGGTGCCGCGGCACCCGGGGCGGTCGGCTGTCCAGCGGGGGACGGGAGTTCGCGGTCAGCCGGGCAGGATCCGTTCGACCTTGTTGACCAGCGGGACGTCGCGGATCGCCGCGCCGCGCGAGAGGCTGCCGGTCACGAGGGTGGTGCTGAGCGGCTTGAAGTCGGCGACCTGGGTGCCGACGGCGTTGGCGAGCGGGTCGACCGGGGTGTTGGCCAGCGGGTCCACCTGGATGTTCTTCAGCGGCCCGACGCCGCCGGCCGCGGAGTTCAGCAGCGCGCCGGTCAGCGCGGAGGCGGTGGCGCCGGTGTCGGTGCTGTGCCGATCGGGACCGGGCCGGCCGGGGCCGTGGTCCGGGCCGTGGTGCGGGGCCGACGCGGGGGCCGCGCCCGCCGTCGCCGCACCGCCCCCCGCGAGCGCGGCGCCGGCCGCGGAGACCACCAGCCCGGCGCGCAGCAGGGTGCGCGGGACGCGGCTGGGCTTGGGACGTGCGTGGGAGGGCATCTGCCACCTGCCTGTGGTTCGGAAGCGTCGGAATGCGTCGGAAGCGTGCGGCGTTCCAGGGGCATCGGGTAATCGTCTGACCGCGTAGCGTAGTTGAGCCGCGGGTGGGCGGGCCACCTCGCGCGCCAGGGGTAGCCCACACGGCGCAATGCGGGACAATGGCTGTCCGTGACCACCGACTCCGCCACCCGGCCGCCCTCCCCCGAGCCCTCGACCCCCGTCGAACCGGGAGGTGCCCGCACCCGCGTCGTCCTGCTGACCGGCCCGTCCGGCACCGGCAAGACCTCACTGGCCGCCCACAGCGGTCTGCCCGTCCTGCGTCTCGACGACTTCTACAAGGAGGCGACGGACCCCACGCTGCCCCAACTGCCGGACGGCGGCGGCGCGGACTGGGACTCGCCGCTCTCCTGGGACGCCGGCGCCGCCGTCGCGGCGATCGAGGCGCTGTGCCGTACGGGACGGACGGACGTCCCGGTGTACGACATCTCCCTCAGCGCCCGGGTCGGTGCCGCCGAACTCGATCTCCGGGGTGCCCCGCTGTTCATCGCCGAGGGCATCTTCGCCGCCGATGTGATCGCGGCGTGCCGGGCGGCGGGCCTGCTGGCCGATGCGCTGTGTCTGCGCGGGCATCCGGTCACCACCTTCCGCCGCCGGCTGCAACGGGACCTGCGCGAGGCCCGCAAACCGGTCCCGTACCTGATCCGCCGGGGGCTGCGGCTGCTGCGCGCCGAGCGGTCGGTGGTGGCCCGCCACACGGCGCTGGGCGCCCACCCGTGCGCCGGGCCGGAGGCGCTGACCCGTATTTCCGCCGCGGGTACGGCCCGTGCCACGGATGCGGGACGGGCGGCCGTAGGCTCCTGACCACCGGCCGGGCACGTCGGGTGTCCCGGCAACTCAGGGAGGACGTACCGATGCCGAGGGAGCACCACTACCGCACGACGGTCACCTGGACCGGCAACAACGGCACGGGGACCAGCAACTACCGGGCGTACGGGCGGGACCACGAGGTGAGCGCCGAGGGCCTGCCGCCGCTGCCGGGCACCGCGGACCCGGCGTTCCGCGGGACGGCCGACCGCTGGAACCCCGAGCAGCTGCTGCTCGCCTCCCTGGCGCAGTGCCACATGCTGTCGTATCTGGCGCTGTGCGCGCTGGCCGGTGTGGTGGTGACCGGGTACACGGACGACGCGGCCGGCACGATGGCGGAGGACGGCAAGGGCGGCGGCGCGTTCAGCGAGGTGGTGCTACGGCCGCGCGTCGAGGTGGCGTCGGCGGACGACCTCGAACGGGCCCGGGCGCTGCACGGCGACGCCCACGAGAAGTGCTTCATCGCCAACTCGGTCAACTTCCCGGTCCACCACGAGCCGGTGGTGACGGTGCGGGGCGCCTAGCCGCGCGCGGGCGGCGGACGCACGGAAGCGGGCTCGGGCAGACCCCCCGGCCGCCCGAACCCGCTCATTCCCCCGTACTTCCCCCGTATCCCCGATCCCCCTCGGGCCTTTCCCCCTCGGACGCCCACCTTCAGGCGCCCCTCGGGTGTTTCCCCCGGTGGCGCGGCCCGTTCCCCCGTCGGGCCGCGCCGTTCCTTCAGGCCACCAGCTCGCCGAAGGACTCTTCCTCGTCACGGCCGAAGCTGAGCACCTCGTCGTCGCGCAGCCGTCGCAGCGCGCGCCAGATGCTCGACTTCACCGTGCCGACACTGATGTTGAGGATGTCCGCGATCTCCGGGTCCGTGCGGCCCTCGTAGTAGCGCAGCACCAGCATGGTGCGCTGCGTCTCGGGCAGCCGGGCCAGCGCCTGCCACAGCACGGCGCGCAGTTCGGTGCCGCGCATCGCGTCGACGTCGCCGGCGGTCTCCGGCAGCTCCTCGGTCGGGTACTCGTTGAGCTTGCGCCGGCGCCAGGCGCTGATGTGCAGGTTGGTCATGGTGCGGCGCAGGTAGCCGCCGAGCGCCGCCTTGTCGCTGATCCGGTCCCACGCCTTGTACGTCGAGAACAGCGCGCTCTGCAGCAGGTCCTCGGCCTCGAAGCGGTCGCCGGTCAGGTGGTAGGCGGTGGCGTACAGGGAGGCGCGGCGCTCCTGGACGTAGGCGGTGAAGGCCGCTTCGGCCTCGGCCGCCTCCGACGCGGAACGCCGTTCCCCCGTGGCCTCCCCGTACTCCGCTCCCCCGTTGTTCCCCCCGTGGACGGCGCTTCCCCCGTGCCGTCCCGTTCCCCCGTTGATCTCCACCGTCGTCGCGTCGATGGCCACCATGTACGGCGGCCGCTGACGCCCGATGCCGCGAGCACACCCCCGCAAGCCCGCGGCACCGGACTTCTCCGGTGTCCGCACGACGTCGTGGAGTCGCGTGATAACTGCGCTGGAAGTGGTGCCGTGCAGTGTGGTCATCTCGCGCCCCCCGTCGTAGAGCCGGCTCGTTCGGTCCGTTTCGGTGTCCCGGGTGGCGATCGGTGTTGATCTCTCCCGGTGCCCCAAAGCCTGCCAACCCAGTTTCATCACGTTGTCCGCCGACTGTCACAGGCCTGTCACAGGGGCAGGTCCGGTGCGTCGGGCGGTTCACGGAGGCGGCGGCCCGGGTAGGCCGGGGTCACTGGTCGATGTCCCGCCGTCCCATGGGCCAGAATGGCTGCCGTGCCTTTCCTGTTGCTGATCGAGGACGACGACGCCATCCGCACGGCCCTCGAACTCTCGCTGTCCCGCCAGGGTCACCGTGTGGTGACCGCGGCGACGGGCGAGGACGGTCTGAAGCTGCTGCGCGAGCAGCGCCCGGACCTGATCGTGCTGGATGTGATGCTGCCGGGCATCGACGGTTTCGAGGTGTGCCGCCGGATCCGGCGTACGGACCAGCTGCCCATCATCCTGCTCACCGCGCGCAACGACGACATCGACGTCGTGGTGGGGCTGGAGTCCGGGGCGGACGACTACGTCGTCAAACCGGTCCAGGGGCGGGTGCTGGACGCCCGGATCCGGGCCGTGCTGCGCCGCGGGGAGCGCGAGTCCAGCGACTCGGCGACCTTCGGTTCGCTGGTGATCGACCGGTCGGCGATGACCGTCACCAAGAACGGCGAGGACCTGCAACTGACACCGACCGAGCTGCGGTTGCTGCTGGAGCTGAGCCGGCGGCCCGGCCAGGCGCTGTCCCGCCAGCAGCTGCTGCGGCTGGTGTGGGAGCACGACTACCTCGGCGACTCGCGCCTGGTGGACGCCTGTGTGCAGCGGCTGCGGGCGAAGGTGGAGGACGTGCCGTCCTCGCCGACGCTGATCCGTACGGTCCGCGGTGTCGGCTACCGGCTGGACTCGCCGCAGTGAGGGAAGGCACCAAGGACGGCGGGACGGCGCAGGAGAGCGCGCGGGGCCCGGCCGGCGGCCCCGACGCGCCCGCGTCCGCGCCCGGGTCGGGCAGCCGGCTGCTGCGGCTGCTCGGCCGGGCGCCGGGACTGCTGCGCTGGACGAGCCTGCGGCTGCGGCTGGTGGTGGTCTTCGCACTGGTGGCGCTGACCGCGGCGGTGTCCGCGTCCGGCATCGCGTACTGGCTCAACCGCAACACCGTGCTGGACCGCACGCAGAACGCGGTGCTCAAGGACTTCCGCAAGTCGCTGGAGGACAGTACGCGGTCGCTGCCGCTGCGTCCGCGGTGCGCCGAACTGCAGGACGCGGCACGGCAGATGGCGGCCGGGCCGCAGAACTACGCGGTGCTGCTGATCGGCGTGGACCGGTCGGGCAAGCCCTGCGCGGCCACCACGGACAAGGACCTGCTGACGCTGACGACGGTGCCGGACTCGCTGCGCAAGGCGGTGAACGAGGTCCGTCCGGTCGACGAGTCCAACCGCTATGCGCACCACCTGTACTGGCAGCGCAAGCAGATCGGGGACACCCCCTACCTGGTCGCCGGGGCGAAGGTGATCGGCGGCGGGCCGACCGGCTACATGATGAAGTCGCTGGCCACCGAGCGGCAGGACCTCAACTCGCTGGCCTGGTCGCTGGGGATCGCGACGGCGCTCGCACTGGTCGGCTCGGCGCTGCTGGCGCAGGCCGCCGCGACGACCGTGCTGCGGCCCGTACAGCGGCTGGGGCACGCGGCCCGGCAGCTCGGCGAGGGACGGCTGGACACCCGGCTGCGGGTCACCGGCACCGACGAACTCGCCGATCTCTCCCGGACGTTCAACCGCACGGCGGAGCGGCTGGAACAGCGGGTCGAGGAGCTCAGCGCCCGGGAGGCGGCCTCCCGCCGCTTCGTCGCGGACATGTCGCACGAGCTGCGCACGCCCCTGACGGCGATCACCGCGGTCTCCGAGGTGCTGGAGGAGGAGGCCGACTCCCTCGACCCGATGATCGCGCCCGCGGTCCAGCTGGTGGTGAGCGAGACCCGGCGGCTGAACGACCTGGTGGAGAACCTGATGGAGGTCACCCGCTTCGACGCGGGGACGGCCCGGCTGGTGCTCGACGACGTCGACGTCGCGGACCAGGTCACGGCGTGCATCGACGCGCGGGCCTGGCTGGACGCGGTGGACCTGGACGCGGACCGCGGCATCGTGGCCCGGCTGGACCCGAGGCGGCTCGACGTCATCCTGGCCAATCTGATCGGCAACGCCCTCAAACACGGCGGCTCGCCGGTCCGGGTGTCGGTGCGCACCGAGGACGCGACGGGCGAGGAGCCGGACGCCACGGCCGCTACGGAGACACCGGGCGGCGCCGACCAGGAGGGCCCCGCGGCGGGGACCGGCCCGGCGGGGGCGTGCCGCACCGCGGGCGGGCCGGAACAGGCCGCCGGCGGGCCCGAGCGGGCCGGAGAGCCGGCGGACGGCACCCGTCCCGGTGGCGGCCGGCTGGTGATCCGCGTACGGGACCACGGCCCCGGCATCCCCGAAGAGGTCCTGCCGCACGTCTTCGACCGCTTCTACAAGGCGAGCGCCTCCCGCCCCCGCTCCGAGGGCAGCGGCCTGGGCCTGTCCATCGCCCTGGAGAACGCGCACATCCACGGCGGCGAGATCACCGCGGCCAACCTCCCCGAGGGCGGAGCGGTCTTCACCCTGCGACTGCCGATGGACGCGTCCCCCCTGGCCGACGACACCCGACGCGACGGCTCCCCGGACAGGCCCGGGCCCGGCCCCGGCAACAACGGCACGGAGGGCGAGCGATGACGGGGCGGCGAGGACTGATGGGGCACCTGGCTGGGCGCTCTGCTGGGCAGCTGGACGGGGAGCCTGTGCGGCGCCTGGACGGGGGCCCGACGGAGCGCGCGACGGGACGCACGGCCGGGCGTCGAGCGGGACGCGGGTGGCGGCGTACCGCCGGGGCGGTGGCGCTGCTGACGCTGGCGGCGACCGGCTGCGGGATCCGCGGCACGTCCGTGCCGGTGGACGCGGGCGGGGCGCCCGCACGGGTCAGCTGCAAGGCGCCGGCCGGCACAGCCGCGCCGGGCGAGGGCACCCAGGCCACCCTGTACCTGGTGTGCGGCTCCGCGCTGGCCCAGGTGGAGCGGACGGTCCCACCCGCCAAGGGCGCGGCCGGCACCGACGTCCGCCTGCGGACCGCCCGTGCCCTCCTCCGGTCCCTGCAGCAGCCGCCCTCCCCCGAAGAGGAGAAGGCCGGCTTCAGCAGCGCGCTGCCCGCCGACCTGAAGGTCGAGGGCCCGCACCCGGGAGACCCGGCGGACGCCCTCCGCCTGAGCCTCCCCCCGGACGACCTCCCGTCCTTCGCCCTGGCCCAACTGGTGTGCACCTACGGCGCCAGCCCGGCCCTCGGCCGCACTCACGCCGCCGTCCTCTCCGGCCCCGACCACACCACCCCCCACCGCTACGACTGCTCCGCCGACGTCCTCTCCAACCCGGACATCGCCGAACACGCGGGGTGGGGGGACACCTTGACGGGGCGGGGCTGAGGGGCGGGGGCTGAGAAGGCCTGAGCGGCGGGGTCCGAGGAGGCCTGAGCGGCGGGGACTGAGGCTTCGCGGGGCACGCGACGGGCTTCGCGGGGCACGTCCTGGGCTTCGCGAGGCACGCGACGGGCTTCGCGGGGCACGCGATGGTGAGGACTTCGCGGGGCACGCAACCGGCTCCGCGGGGCACGCGATCGGCTTCGCCCGCCGCGCCCGGGGCTTCCCCCGCCCCCTCCCCCTCTCCCCCTTCGGGGGAGGGGGCGAGGGGTGGGTTCGGGGGTGGGGGGATGCGGCCCTCGCGCGCGCGGCCGAACCGGCCCCCGGCTGCCCCACCCCAAGCCGGGTGCAATAGGGCGGAACCATTGCCACCGGTCCTGGCGTCCTGGGCTTTGTGCAGCGTCATGGCCACGGCACCACCGCCTCCCCCCGAATGCGCGTCACCGGACTTCTTCTCCTTGTGGCGCATCTGCTGGTCGTCGGCTGGCTCACGCTGCGTCCCCGAACCGTGCCCTGGGTGCCGGCGGCCAACCTCGAACCGCTCGCGACGATCCGGGCCGAGCTGGCGCACGGTGCGTCGTGGGAGGCCGTGCAGCACCTGGGTGGCTCGGTGCTGCTGCTGGCGCCGCTGGGTGTGCTGCTGCCCCTCTCCGCCGGCCGCCTGAACGTTTCGCCGCTGGTCTCCTTCACCCGTACCGTCTTCGCCGGCGCGATGATCGCGCTGGCCATCGAACTGCTGCAGTCAGGGATCCCCGGACGGGTCCCCGATGTCGACTCGGTGCTGCTGAGCACCCTGGGCGTGGCGGTGGTGCACCTGGTGGTCGTCCCCGGGGCCCGGTGCCGGCTCCGCCGGCGGTACGAGCATCTCGGGGAGGTGACCCCGAAGATCTCCAGGGTCGGCCTCACACCACAGGCTGACGTGCTCTCGGGCAGCCGGACCTACCTTTGAGACATCGGGCAAACGCCCCACGTAGTCGCAAAGGAGTCACCTCTCATGGCCGCCGCACTGGTCCGCCCCCGCAGCAACCGAATGATCGCCGGAGTGTGCGCGGGCCTGGCCCGTCGCTTCGGTACGACACCGACCACGATGCGCGTGATCTTCCTGGTGTCGTGTCTGCTTCCCGGCCCGCAGTTCCTCGTCTACCTCGCGCTCTGGATACTCCTCCCCTCGGAGGAGAAGGCCCACGGCGCCGCCGCCTGGTAGGCCCACCACGCCTGGCAGGCCACCGCCCGGTGAGTCACCGCGCCGGATGAGCCACCGCACCCCGGCAAGCCACCGGCCCGTACGCCTGCGGAGGCGTACGGGCCGGGGACGGTGCGCCGCGTGCCCCTGAGGGCGGCGGGGTGTGCGGGGCTCAGCCCAGCGGGAGGGCCTTGCCGACGGCGCCGGTGGGCAGGCCGCCGAGGAGCTTGTTGCCCTTGGAGTTCAGGGGCGTCTTGATGTCGTTGTTGCCCGGCTTGGCGTTGGTGCCGCCGTTGACGCTCTTGGTGGCCCCCGAGACGGTGTCGGTGGCGCTGTGCAGCAGACCGCCGGCGGTGTCGGCGGCGCCGGCCGCCGGAGCGGCCGAGGCGGCGCCCGCGGCGGTGACGGCGAAGGCGGCACCGAGCGCGGCGACACCGAGAGTCTTGATCGTTCCCTGCTTCATCGAATTACGTCCTCATTGATGGGGGCTTGACCGGCCCATCAACCTAGTGATGCGGCAACCGGCGCCGCAAACAGCCACAAGGAAACAAAAAACGGCCGGTGGACATTCCACCGGCCGTTGCGCTATATGCTCGCAGCGCCTCCGTTACGTACGGTCAGAAGCGCTGCTGGGAGCGGATGTTCAGCCCGTCGTGCGGAACAGCCACTCGGCCCGCAGTTCCGCGTAACCGGGCTTGATGACGTCATTGATCATCGCCAGACGTTCATCGAAAGGAATGAATGCTGATTTCATCGCATTGACTGTAAACCACTGCATGTCATCGAGCGTGTAGCGAAATGTCTTGACCAGGTGCTCGAATTCCCGGGACATGTTCGTACCGCTCATCAGCCGGTTGTCGGTGTTGACGGTGAGGCGGAATTGCAGCCGGCGCAGCAGGCCGATGGGGTGCTCGGCGTAGGAGGGCGCGGCGCCGGTCTGGAGGTTGGAGGTGGGGCACATCTCCAGCGGGATCCGCTTGTCGCGCACGTAGGAGGCGAGCCGGCCGAGCTTGACGGTGCCGTCGTCGGCGACCTCGATGTCGTCGATGATCCGGACGCCGTGGCCGAGGCGGTCGGCGCCGCACCACTGGAGCGCCTGCCAGATGGAGGGCAGCCCGAAGGCCTCCCCCGCGTGGATGGTGAAGTGGTTGTTCTCCCGCTTGAGGTACTCGAACGCGTCGAGGTGGCGGGTGGGCGGGTAGCCGGCCTCGGCGCCCGCGATGTCGAAGCCGACGACGCCGGAGTCGCGGTAGCGGTTGGCGAGTTCGGCGATCTCCAGGGCGCGGGCGGCGTGCCGCATGGCGGTCAGCAGGGCGCCGACGCGGATGCGGTGGCCGTTCTCGCGGGCCCGCCGCTCGCCCTCACGGAAGCCCTCGTTGACGGCCTCGACGACCTCTTCGAGGGTCAGCCCCTGCTCCAGGTGCTGCTCGGGCGCGTAGCGGACCTCGGCGTAGACCACGCCGTCGGCGGCCAGGTCCTCGGCGCACTCGGCGGCCACCCGGGCCAGTGCGTCGCGGGTCTGCATGACGGCGCAGGTGTGCGCGAAGGTCTCCAGGTAGCGCTCCAGCGAGCCGGAGTCGGCGGCTTCGCGGAACCAGATGCCCAGCTTCTCGGCATCGGTCTCGGGCAGACCGGTGTATCCGTTCTCGCGGGCCAGGTCGACGACCGTGGCGGGGCGCAGGCCGCCGTCGAGGTGATCGTGCAGCAGCACCTTGGGGGCGCGGCGGATCTGTTCACTGCTCGGAAGGGTGGTGGTCTCGCTCGTCATTTCGGCACTGTAGCCCCTACGCGCGTAGATCTCACCGAACGATACGTAACAGTGACCCGTCCACAGGGTGGCGTGCCGGTCTCCTTCTGCCATCGTTCTGGTCATGGCTCAGCAAGCACTGCCGGTGCGCGAGGCCCGGCTGGGAAAACCGCTGGGAGCGAACGGCAAGGAGGGAACGGTCAGCGGGGTCGCCCTGTTACTGCCGGGGGGCGGACCGACCGGGATCCGCCGACCGTCGCCGGTGACCGCGCTCGCGGTACGCCCCCTCGCCCTCCGGCTGGCCCGGGCGGGCCGCCCCGAGGGGCTGGCCACCCATGTCGTGCACTACCGCTGCCGCGGCTGGAACGGTTCCGCCGCCCACCCCGCGCGCGACGCCACCTGGGCCCTGGACGAGGTGGTGCGCCGCTACGGCGACGTGCCGGTCTGCCTCGTCGGTACGGGTATGGGCGCCCGCGCCGCCCTGCACGCCGCCGGCCACCCCGCCGTCCACTCCGTACTGGCCATCGCGCCGTGGCTGCCCGACCACCGCGCCACCGGTGAGCAGCCCGATCCGGTGAAGCAGCTCGTCGGCCGTCAGGTCCTGCTCGTGCACGGCACCAACGACGAGCGCCACGCCCCCGACCTGTCCTACCGCTACGCCGAGCGCGCCAAGAAGATCAACCGCGACACCTGCCGCTTCGAGGTGCACTCCGACGGCCACTCCCTCCACCAGCACCGCGCCGAAGTCCTCGCGCTGGCCACCGACTTCCTCCTCGGTTCCCTCTTCGCCCACGACTACGCCCGCCCCGTCAAGGACGCCCTCGCCGCACCCCCACCCCTCGGCCTCCGCATGCCCCTGGCCACCGGCTTCGGGGCGTCACTGCGGCACTGAGCGACGTTCCCACTCGACTCCCACCAGGGCCGGTTCCGCCGCACCGGCGCCCGTCACCGCGGCAGCAGCCGCCCCCGTCTGCTCAGCAGGAACTTCTTGAAGGCGGCGACCGGTGGGGTGTCGGGGTGGCCGTCCAGCCAGGCCACGCCGATCTCGCGGACCGCGCGCGGGGCGGTCACGGTCAGTTCGGCAACTCCCGGGCGGGGTACGGCGGGTGGCGGCAGCAGGGCCACGCCGAGGCCGGCCGCGACCAGTCCGCGGAGCGTCTCGGCCTCCTCGCCCTCGAAGGCCACGCGCGGGGTGAAGCCCGCCTCGGCGCACAGCGCGTCGGTGATCCGGCGCAGCCCGTAGCCCGGTTCGAGGGTCACGAACAACTCGCCGGCGGCCTCCGCGAGCCGGATGCGTTTGCGGGCGGCCAGCGGGTGGTCGTCCGGGACGACCAGCCGCAGCTTCTGCTCGTCGAGCCGGCGGGCGACCAGGTCCGGGTAGTCCGGCACCGGCGAGGTCAGGCACAGGTCGAGGTCGCCGGCGCGGAGCCGTTCGATCATCGCCTCGCCGTAGTTCTGCACGAGCTGGAAGCGGACGCGGGGGTGGTCGGCGCGGAAGCTGCGGATCAGCCCCGGTACGGTCTCCGACCCGAGGGTGTGCAGGAACCCGAAGGCGACCTTGCCGGCGGCCGGGTCGACGTCGGCGCGTACCGACTCGGTGGCCCGCTCCAGGTCCGTCAACGCCCGCTCGGCGGAGGCGAGGAAGGACCGGCCGGCCGGGGTGAGGGAGAGCGTACGGCCGTGCCGGGCGAAGAGCGCGACGCCGAGGTCGTCCTCCAGCCGGACGATGGCGCGGCTGAGGGTCGGCTGCGGCACGCCGAGTTCCTGCGCGGCCCGGGTGACGTGTTCGTGCCGGGCGACGGCGGTGAACTGGGCGAGCCGCGGGGCGAGCACCGCCGCCCACGACCCGATACCGAGCTCGGCCGCCTCACCGGACTCCGCGCCGGCCGCCCCGCCCCGGCCCCGGGTCACCGCCCCGCTCCGGCCGCGGCGGCCCGCTGCAACATCTTTTCTGTTGCGACCTTGCAACAGGGACCCCGCTGACCTCTGCTCATGCTGCACGGAATCGATTATGCCGTTTCCATGCATTGGACGCATGAACTGCCGGGTCCTACGGTCGAAGCATGCCTCCCGCTGATACCGGGGCGTCCGTCACCGACCGTGCGGCCGCCTCTCCCCAGTCGTCCACCAGCTCCTCTTCCTCCGCCGCCGCGCCCGACCCCGAGGCGGGCAAGCTGCGGCCGGGCGGCCCCGGTTACCGCCGGATGAGCTTCGCCCTCTTCGCCGCCGGAGTGGCCACCTTCGCCCTCCTGTATTCGACCCAGGCACTGCTGCCCGCCATCTCCGGCGACCTCGGGGTCTCCCCGGACCAGGCGAGCTGGACCGTCTCGGCGGCCACCTTCGGACTGGCCCTCGGCGTGATCCCGCTGAGCGCGGTGTCCGAACGCTTCGGGCGGCGCACGCTCATGACCGCGTCGCTCGCGGTCGCCGCGGTGATCGCCCTGCTGGTGCCGTTCGCGCCGTCGCTCGGCGTCCTGATCGCCCTGCGCGCCGTCCAGGGCGTGGCGCTGGCCGGGCTGCCGGCATCGGCGATGGCCTTCCTGGCCGAGGAGGTACGTGCCAAGGCACTGGTGGCGGCCATCGGACTGTTCGTGGCCGGCAACAGCATCGGCGGGATGTCCGGCCGGATCGTGACCGGCTGGGTCGCCCAGGCCTGGGGCTGGCGGGCCGCGCTCGGCGCGGTCGGGCTGATGGCCGTGGTGTGCGCGGTGACGTTCCGGCTGCTGGTGCCCAAGGCCCGGCACTTCGTGCCCCGTTCGGTCGGCCCGCGGGCGCTGGCCCGTACGCTCGGCGGCCACCTCGCCGATCCGCTGCTCCGCCGGCTCTACGGCATCGGCGCGCTGTTCATGACGGTCTTCGGCGCGGTCTACACGGTCATCGGCTACCGCCTGGTCGCCGAGCCGTTCAACCTCCCGCAGGGCATCGTCGGTTCGGTCTTCGTGATCTACCTGGTCGGTACGGTCTCCTCGGCGGCGGCCGGCCAGCTGGTCGCCCGGGTGGGCCGCCGCGGCGCGCTCTACCTGGCCGTCGGCACCACCTCGGCGGGCCTGCTGCTCACCCTCGCCGACTCGGTCGCCGCGGTGCTCGCGGGCCTGGTCCTGATCACCGCCGGCTTCTTCGCGGGCCACGCGGTCGCCTCGTCGTCGGTCAGCCGCACCGCCAAGACGGCCCGCGCCCAGGCGTCGGCCCTCTACCAGTGCGCGTACTACGTCGGCAGCAGCCTGGGCGGCGCGCTGGGTGCCGCCGCCTTCCACGCGGTCGGCTGGCAGGGCACCGTCCTCCTCGGCCTCGCCGCGATGCTCGGCGCCGCGTCGATCACCCTCTACGCCACCCGCAAGGCCGTGGCGGAACAACGCCTGCTCCACCTGGCCCGCGCGGCATAACCCCACCCGGCCGGGACCACCACAGGCCCCGCCCGCCCCTCGGTCCGAAGGGCCCGCCCCACCACCTGTCCTGGTGGGGCGGGCCCTTCGTCGTCGTTCGCCGTCAGTCGACGGGGAACGCGCTCGTGTCGAGGGTGAGACGTACGGGAAACCCGCAGGTCAGCCGATGCGTTCCAGGACCACCGGGCCCGCCGTGAAGGTGGTGTCCGGGGCGCCGATAAGTACTCCGCCGTCCAGGGCCTCCAGGGCGTAGGGGAGCTTTTCGGGGGTGTCGGTGTGGAGGGTGAGGAGGGGCTGGCCGGCGGTGACGCGGTCGCCGGGCTTGGCGTGGAGTTCGATGCCGGCGGCGGCCTGGACCGGGTCCTCCTTGCGGGCGCGGCCGGCGCCCAGGCGCCAGGCGGCGAGGCCGACGGCGTAGGCGTCGAGGGTGGTGAGGGTGCCGGTGCCGGCGGCGGTGACGGTGTGCTGTTCGCGGGCGACCGGAAGCGGGGCGTCCGGGTCGCCGCCCTGGGCGGTGATCATGCGGCGCCAGTGGTCCATGGCGGAGCCGTCGGCGAGCGCCTTGGCCGGGTCGGCGTCCGGCAGGCCTGCCGCGTCGAGCATCTCGCGGGCGAGGGCGAGGGTGAGGTCGATGACGTCCTGGGGGCCGCCGCCGGCCAGTACCTCGACGGACTCGCGGACTTCGAGGGCGTTACCGGCGGTGCGGCCGAGCGGGGTGGCCATGTCGGTGAGCAGGGCGACCGTCCGTACGCCGTGGTCGGTGCCCAACTCGACCATGGTGGAGGCGAGTTCGCGGGCGTCGTCGAGGTGCTTCATGAACGCGCCGGAGCCGACCTTGACGTCGAGGACGAGGGACCCGGTGCCCTCGGCGATCTTCTTGGACATGATCGAGGAGGCGATCAGCGGGATGGACTCGACGGTGCCGGTGACGTCGCGCAGCGCGTAGAGCTTCTTGTCGGCGGGGGCGAGGCCGTCGCCGGCGGCACAGATCACCGAGCCGACGTCACGGAGGACGTCCAGCATCTCGGCGTTGCTGAGGTGCGCGCGCCAGCCGGGGATGGACTCCAGCTTGTCGAGGGTGCCGCCGGTGTGGCCGAGGCCGCGGCCGGAGAGCTGCGGTACGGCGGCGCCACAGGCGGCGACGAGCGGGGCGAGCGGCAGGGTGATCTTGTCGCCGACGCCGCCGGTGGAGTGCTTGTCGGCGGTGGGGCGGGGCAGCGAGGAGAAGTCCATGCGCTCGCCGGAGGCGATCATGGCGGCGGTCCAGCGGGCGATCTCCGTGCGGTTCATGCCGTTGAGGAAGATCGCCATCGCCAGGGACGACATCTGTTCGTGGGCGACCTCGCCGCGGGTGTAGGCGTCGATGACCCAGTCGATCTGATCGGGGGTCAGTTCGCCGCGGTCGCGCTTGGTACGGATGACGGAGATGGCGTCCATGGACGGTTCCTTTCGAACGGGTAGGTCCCATCCCGTTCTACACGCATAGATGCCGGGGGGCCAGATGTGGGCGGACGAACCCTCGCGGCGGCCCTGGGGGCGCGGCCCCTGAGGTGCGGTGGGCTTCGCCCTGTCTCCGATGCCGGCTACATCGTCCAGCGGTGAACCGTCCGGCCGGTGCGGTGTAGGTCACGCGGCGGACGGTCCCTAGCGCTTCGACCTTGGCGCCCGGGGCTTGCGGTGCCTGCCGGTGCCTGCGCCGAGCTTGGGCGCCGCCCCCGAGGCCGGGGGCTCGATGACCTCGGGGTACAGGTTCTGTTTCGCCTCGGCGAGATCGGATGCGAAACCGTGGGGTTCCCAGGAGTATCCGTTCCATCGCTGGATGGCACAGGGTGCATCCGGGTTCAGATGCGAGCCTTTGGGGCCGTCACCGGTGACAAGGGGAATTACGCGGAGCCTTCCGACCTTCGCGTAACGGCGCTCCGCCCATTCCGACAACGGTTCGTCGTCCATCTCGCATCCTTACGATTCGGCGGCTGCTCCCCAGGAGGGTAGGGGGCCGCCGGGGTTGATCGCCTCGCGCTCGTTCACGCGAGGCGGTGGTGCCAGCGCAGCGACGGGCTGTCCTCGATCCCATATGTGTGGGCCTTGTTGTCGATCTGGAGCTGTACGGCGGTGATGCCGGGGCTTCCCGTGTCCTGCCATGCGGTGAGGGCCTGCTCGATGTCGTCCCACAGGGCCACCGGGCCGCCCTGGCGGACGGTCCAGCCATCGCCGTCAGACGTGAATTGCGCGAAGGACTCGCGCTCTGGGTCGAAGAGGTACAGGAGCTCTCGTTCCTCGCGCGTCGAGGCGCGAACGAGGTGTGCGCCGGGCGCGGCAAGCTGGGCGAGGAAGGCGGGCATCCACTCCTCCAGCATGACCGGCGCTACCTTCGTCGCGCGCTCGCTGTCGGGGTAGGCCGTGCGTGCGGACAGGTCGCCGGCCGGCGGGACCACGGCTTGCGCCCGAGCCTGCATGAACGAGGAGCGGCCGATGATCCGGCCCTCGGCGGTCCCATCTTCGCCCACGGTCACCATTGCCAGACCCGTGCCGTAGGGCCAGGAGCCAATGGTCGTGAGGATGATGCCGCCCGGCTTCGTCTGCCGGATCCAGGTGTGGGGGATGCGGCGTACGGCACAGGTGGCAATCACCCGGTCATACGGGGCGCGGCGGGGGTGCCCCAGGAGACCGTCCCCCGTCACCGTCCATGTCGAGAACCCGGCTGTTTCCAGCGCGGCGTCTGCGCGGGCCGCCACGTCGGGGTCTACCTCGACGGTGGTGACGTTGTCTTCGCCGAGGCGGTGACACATCAGGGCCGAGGAGTAACCGGTGCCGGTGCCGATCTCCAGCACTTGGTGCCCGTCTTCCACATCCAGGCTCTCGATCATGCCGACTACGGTGACGGGCGTGGTGGACGAGGACGTGGGCACACCTGTCACGAGGTCAGCGGCCTGGTCGGCGGTGAGACGACCATCGAGCTGAGTGGTCAGGGACTGGTCGCTGTAGGCGATCTCCGCCCACTCCGCCGGGTCGGCTCCAACCGCTGTGATCGGTCGCCAGCGGCCGCCGTCCACGGGCAGGAAGACCCCAGGGTGCAAGAACAGCTCACGCGGTACGGCCTCGACCGCCGCCCGCCATTGGGGGGGTCGAGAGGACACCGGCCTTCTCCAGCCGGTCAGCAAGGGCACGTCGCTCGGATGCGGTTTCAGTCATGGGGCGGGCTCTCCTCGGGTCAGCAGGTCGGCGAATGCGGCGGACATTTCCAGGCCGGTCTTCTCTTCCAGCCACCCCCATTGGCCGTTCGGATTCAGCTCCAACCACCAGTAGTCACCCGCCCGGTCAACGGCGAGGTCGAAGCTCCCGGACACCAGCCCGAAGCGGTCCAAGTAGGCAAGGAGCGCCTTGTCCACGTGGTCCGGCAGGTCTACCACGCTGTAGGAGAGGGCGGAGTAGTCCTTGCGCCAGTCCAGGAGTTCAGAGTCGATCCGCACGGGGAACGCTCGTCCGCCGACCACCAGCACTCGCACGTCGGCGGCCTTGTCCACGCGGGCTTGGAACAGGTGCGGTGTCACGCGCACGCTGTCATCGATCTCCGCAGCGGTGACCGGGTCTGCCCACCCTGTAACCGGAACTCCGTCTCGCTTGTACGAGGTCCACCGCAGAGTCTTGTAGAGCACCTGACCGTGTGCGGCGATGAACTCCCGAGCCTCACCCGGGTCATTGGTCACAAGGGTCGACGGCACTGCGAGGCCAAGCCGCTGGGCGACAGCGAGTTGAGCAGGCTTGTAGTCGGCCGCTGCGTTACGAAGGGGATGATTAACCCATAGTGGACCTTCGAGGGCGTAAAGGGTACCGCCGAGCCCATAGCGAACCTGCGCAGCGGCGAACCGCGCATCGTCGTCGCTCAAGTACGGGAAGTCGGGCCAGACGGGGCGGCGCCAGTACACCGCTCGCACGTGATCCAGGTCGACGGTTCTCGACAGGGTACGCACCTGCCCTCGACCACCTGGCCGGCATGGTCGCGGAACACGCCGAGTTGCGTGGCGGGGTCGACGGTGACCGTGGCGTACGAACGGCGCAACGTGGTCGGATACGGCGCGAGTCGGCCGGCCCCCCAGGGGCGGGTGCTGGTGGGGTGGGTAGCGGACGTTGCGCTCTCGATCTCAGCGGTCGCGGCCATGCCGCGCCCCCTTTCTCTCGTCGGTCCCGACCCGGGCCGGGCGCGGGGGTGCCCGTCCGTCGCCACGGATCGGGCTCTGCCACCGGTCGGGCTGTCGTGATGGCGACAGCCGATCCGGCGGGTGAATATGCACCGCGCCCGGATCAGTCGAACCCGTCTGCGGGAAGCCGTGACTCGCCGCCCTCGCCGCCGCCCGGAGCGGCATCGCCCTCGGGTTCGTCGTCGTCCGGGGCGGGCAGCCGTGCGCCTCTGCTCTCCGCTACTCGGTGCACATCGGCGAGGGAGGCGGTCAACACGCATGCCAGTATGTGGACTTCGTCAGGGGTCCAGGTCCGTCCGGCGAGGAGGGGACGGGCTTCCTCGATCAGTTCAGCGGCCGAGCTGAGCTGTGCCACCTCCACGTTGTCGGCCAGGCGGGACACGTATCCGTTGCCGTCGCCTGCCAGGTAGCACGGCTTCCCGTCCGGGCTGGACCACGGCAGCAGCCGTGGCTTCTCCATGGGGTTCAGCACGCCGCCACCTCAACTCCGCGAATCCGGCGCGGCCCTGCGTCGACGCCGTCAACGGCCAGCCACAACGCCCGTCCCGGCCGGCTCTGCAAGCGGCGCGCGTACAGCTCTCCGGTCGTCAGGACGTATGGGCGGATCAGGGCCGCGTCCTCGCCACGCAGGAGACCAGGCTGCCGAACGGGCACACGGGGAAGGGCGAGCGTCGGCGCGTCCTCACGCCTCGCCGCCGGCTGCGTACGGTCCGTCCGGTGGCGGCCCTGCGCCGGAAGCAGCAGCCGCAGCAGCAGGAGTAAGAACCTCGCTGTAGCGTTGGACATGTTGTCAACTCCTTGGTGGTTGATGGCCATGCCCCCGGACGTCAGCAGCGTCGCGGGGGTCTTCCGTGATCTAGCGGTGACGATGGTCAGAGGCCGACCGCGCTTGCGTGTTCACCGTGGCCTCCGGTCACCGTGTCGCGGGCAGGCCACGATGAGCCAGACGCGCATGCCGTCGTCACCGGGAGTGGTGACAGCGCCAGCTGTGAGGAGAAGGCTGTGCGTGGCTCCGCACCAGTAGCGCCCTCGCCGTGCAGTCGGACGGTGCTTACGTCGGGATCCGCGGAGGATGGAGTTGTTGCTGCGGTCACGGTCTCTCCCTGCGCCGTCGGGCTCAGGAAGAGATTGGCCCCGCCTGTACCCCTCAAGTACCCCTGCGAGGGGTACCGTTCAGACGCTCGCCCCGGCGTGACACCACTCGGCGAAGCTCGTCAGACTCTCGGCGTCCGCACGCTTCAGACGACGCAGCGTTGCTGCATCCTCCCGCACCCAACGGTGCTCCCGGGCGTGCTGCGGTGCGATCCGGCGGGCCGCCTTCAGCGACTCGAACGCGGCACCCGGCCGACCGGCCCAGAGTTGAACGCGGCCGAGTTCGATGTAGAAACCCGAGCGGCGCTCCGCCGGCAGGCTCTGCGGCGGCTTCCATTCGCGAGCCAGCCGGAGAGCGCGGTCCAGGTAATCGTCACCGAGGCTCACGGCCACCGAGACCTCGTGGATACGCACACTGTCCGGCCCGAACGCCGTCCCTCCGTATACGTTCTCCCGCACCCGGTCACCGAAGGCGCGGGCGGCATCGAGGTGCAGCGCCGCCGCGTCACCGTCGCCGGCTCGTCCGGCGACCACCGCGGCCCGCATGTGCAGCGCGCCACGGGCCGCCAGGACCTCAGGGACATCACTGCGCGGAGCGCGATCCAGGGCCTGTTCAAGGGCACGCAACCCCACGGCATGCGTCTGGGCACCGAAGTGGACTTCCGTACGGACGTAGGCCACCGTGGCATCCACGAGTGGGTTGCGAGCCTGAGGGGCAGCCCACCTCATGAGGTCGATGAGACGGGCCGAGAGATCCTTCGCACCGTGCTTGAACGCGACGGCATCCGCGGCCCGGCACGCGTCCACGAGCAGCCGTGCCACCATCGGCCGGTCGTGCGGCGATGCGCTCTGGAGCACACGGCACAGTTCAGCAAGGAGCCCGGGGACGATGCGGCTGATACGCGCGTACTGCGCGCTCAGCCGGTAGCCGACGATCGATGCGACAGCCTCACTGAGCGCCCGCAGTTCGCGGCACGGCCCATCCTCCGGCGCTTCGTATGCGGCGAGGACCGCGGACAGCCCCGGCATCGCCTCGTGCACACGGTCGTCCAGGCGTTCCCCGTCCGGCAGCAAACGGGTGGGGTCGGTGTCCAGTGCATCCGCAACGGCAGCCAGGACAGCGTCGGAAACACCGCGTTCGCCCCGCTCGATCTTCCGGATCGTGCCCAGTGCGACCCGGGCGGCACGGGCGAGATCGACTTGGGTGAGGCCGGCGATGCGCCGCTCGTAGGCGATGCGGGGGCCTACCCCTTGGTAGACGATGCTGGGCACACGGTCTCCCTCCGGCGCGACCACTACGAACCGTACCCAAACCGTCACTGTCCGGGACACGAACGCGTCGCCCCACGTCACGTAGGCAAGGCCGTACGGTCATCTCACTCCGGCAGGAAGAGGTTCGCCAGCTCCGCAAGACTCCCGATCCGCCAGTCCGCGGCCCGCGCGTACTCGCTGTCCGCCCACAGGTGCCCCAGCGGCCCGCGGCGCAGGTGCGCGGTGCGCATCCCTGCCCGAGCCGCCGGCACGACGTCATTCTGCGGGTGATCACCGACGTACAGAACTTCGTCTGCCGCCGCGCCGGCCAACTCGATCGTGCGGGCGAAGAACGAAGGGGCCGGCTTGGCTACGCCCCACTCCCCGGACACGGCGAGCGCATCCACCGGCAGGTCGAGGGCGCGCAGCAACTCCCCTGCCCGTCGGGTCTGATTGCCGGCGACGACCACTCGAATCCTGGCCTCCCGGAGCGCGGCCAGGGACGGCCGGACATCGGGGTACAGGTCGGACTCATCAAGGGATTCGCCACGGCCGGCCCTATCCATCGCGGCCCGCTCGGCCTCGATGTCGATGTCCGGCCGAACCAGCCGGAGCGCGTCGGCGTTGTCCCGGCCCTGCGCCACCACCGCGCCGACCAGCGCGGACAGCGTGTGCCGACTGACATCGAGCCAGTCAGCCCATGCCCCCCAACCTCGGTCGTCCCTGATGAGGGTCTCGCCGATGTCGAACGCCACTGCACGGATCATGCGAGCAGCCTAGGGGTGGGTGGCGGGGGTCGGTGGCACCCCTAGGGCCGTACGACAAGGGCTGCCGCCCCTCAGCGCGTCGGATGCCTCAGCGCGTCAGCCCCCGCCCAGCCCCTCACCCCGCCAAATGCCCCGCCCCGAACGCGTCCGGCAGCAGCTCCGACAGCGGGCGGATGCCGGCCGGGGTGTCCACCAGCAGTTCCGGGCCGCCGTGTTCCCACAGCAGTTGGCGGCAGCGGCCGCACGGGACGAGGAGCTCGCCCGCGCCGTCCACACACGTAAAGGCGGTCAGGCGGCCGCCGCCGCCGGCGAACAGGGCGGAGATCAGGCCGCATTCGGCGCACAGGCCGAGACCGTAGGAGGCGTTCTCGACATTGCAGCCGGTGACCGTGCGGCCGTCGTCCACGAGAGCGGCGGCCCCGACGGGGTAGCCGGAGTACGGGGCGTAGGCCCGGGACATCGCGTCCCGGGCCTGCGCCCGCAGCGACTCCCAGTCGGGAGTGGTGCTCACTTGCCTTGGCCTCTCCGGTAGATCTTGCCGATGGCCTTCGGTGGCCGCAGTCGTTGCGAAGCCAGCGAGAGCACCAGCAGCGTGGCGATGTACGGGGCGACACCGACGATCTCCAGCGGGACCGTGTCGGTGGTGGCGTACCAGACGGCGAGCAGCACGGCGACGACCAGGCTGATCACGGCCTGGGGGCGCTGCCCGGCGCGCAGCTTCCACACCGCCAGGCCGACCAGCAGCACGGCGAGCAGGAGCAGCAGCGCGTGGACGGTGGGTCCGCCGCCGCGCAGCTGGAGCGCGTCCATGAAGCCGAACAGGCCGGCGCCCATGGCGACGCCGCCCGGCCGCCAGTTGCCGAAGATCATGGTGGCGAGGCCGATGTAGCCGCGGCCGCCGGTCTGGCCGTCCTGGTAGATGTGCACGTAGATCGCGAGGAACGCGCCGCCGAGGCCGGCCAGCGCGCCGGAGACGACCACCGCCGCGTACTTGTAGCGGTAGACGTTGACGCCCAGCGACTCGGCCGCGATCGGGCCCTCGCCGCAGGAGCGCAGCCGCAGGCCGAAGGCGGAACGCCACAGGACGAAGAAGCTGAGCACGAAGACGACGACGGTCAGCAGGGTCAGCCAGGAGACGTTGGTGACCAGGGAGCCGAGGATGCCGGCCACATCGGAGACCAGGAACCAGTGGTGCTGCTCGATGGAGGAGAGCCAGTCGGACAGACCGGGGACGGTGAACGTCGGCATGTCGGGCATCGGTGGCGACTGCTTGTCGTTGCCGCCGGCGGCCGCCGCCGCGCTGCCGTCCGCGCCGAACCACAGCTTGGCGAGGAACTGGGTCAGGCCGAGCGCCATGATGTTGATGGCGACGCCGGAGATGATGTGGTCGACGCCGAAGGTGACGGTGACGACGGCGTGCAGCAGTCCGCCGAGCGCGCCGCCGACGACACCGGCCGCCGCCGCGGCCCAGGGGCCGTGCTGCCAGCCGACCGCGCCCGCGGAGAAGGCGCCCAGCATCATCATGCCTTCGAGGCCGATGTTGATGACGCCGGAGCGCTCGGACCACAGACCGCCGAGGCCGGCCAGGCCGATCGGCACGGCGGCGTTGAGCGCGGCGGTGTACTGACCGGATTCGGTCAGGTTGTTGGCGCCGGTGATCACCCGCAGCAGGGACAACAGGATCAGGCTGCCCGAGATGATCAGCAGGACCTTCGGGTAGCTGAGCTTGGCCCGGGAGGCCTTGGGCTTGTGGTGGTGGGGGCTCTGGTCGACCGGAGCCGTGAGGTTCGTGCTCACGAGGACACCTCCGCCTTCTCGGTCTTACGGGCCTGGGCGGCGAGCTCCGCGCCGACCTGCCGCTGCTGGAGTCTGAGGCCGTAGCGCCGGACGAGTTCGTAGGCGACGACGACGCACAGCACGATGACGCCCTGCATCACGCCGACGATCTCCTGCTGGTAGTCCTCGAATTCGAGCTGGGTGCCGGTGCGCTCGAGGAAGCCCCACAGCAGCGCGGCGGCGGCCATCCCGAGCGGGTGGTTGCGGCCCAGCAGCGCGATGGCGATGCCGGTGAAGCCGATGCCGATGGGGAAGTCGGTGCCGTAGTTGTACGACGACCCGAGCAGCGTCGGCATGCCGATCAGGCCCGCCGCGGCGCCGGACAGCAGCATGGAGGTGACGATCATCCGCTGGACGCTGACGCCGCCCGCCTCGGCCGCGGACTCGGACTGGCCGACCGTGCGGAGGTCGAAGCCGAAGCGGGTGCGGTTGAGCACGAACCAGTACACGAAGCCGACGACCACGGCGATCACGAGGAAGCCGTCGAGCGGAGCGGGCTGGGTGGGGATGGTGAAGAAGTGGCTGGAGGCCGGGAGGTTCGGCGTGTGGAAGAGGTTGCCGTCCTTGACCGCGAGCCGGCCGTCCTGGAGGAAGTAGCCGATGACCGCGGCCGCGATGGCGTTCAGCATGATCGTGGTGATCACCTCGCTGACGCCGCGGGTGGTCTTCAGCAGACCCGCGATGCCTGCCCAGACCGAGCCGACCAGCATCGCGACGATGATGATGATCGGGATCTGGAGGAAGCCGGGGAGGGTCAGCGCACCACCGACCACCGCGGCGAAGAACGCCGCGATGCGGTACTGGCCGTCGACGCCGATGTTGAAGAGGTTCATCCGGAAGCCGATGGCGACGGCCAGCGCGGACAGGTAGTAGGGGACCGCCTTGTTGATGATCCAGACCTGGCTGTCGCTCTTGGAACCGAAGTCGGCCATCACCAGGTAGGCGTGGATCGGGTCCTTGCCGGTGGCCAGGATGATCACCGAGGTGATGGCCAGTGCCGCGACGATCGCCAGGACGGGCGCCGCGATGCCCAGGATCAGCTTGTTCTTGTCGATCTTCTTCACTCGGACTCCCCCTCCTGGGACGAGCGCGGCTCCTGCTCCGCGGCGGAGTCGTTGTCGGAATGCGTGAGATGGCCGCTGGCGGCGCCGGTCATGGCCGAACCCAGCTCCTCGGGGGTGATGGTGGCGGGGTCCGCGTCCGCGACGAGCCGGCCGCGGTACATCACCCGCAGGCCGTCGGACAGGCCGATCAGCTCGTCCAGGTCGGCGGAGATCAGCAGGACGGCGAGACCTTCGTGGCGGGCGGTACGGATCTGGTCCCAGATCTGTGCCTGGGCGCCGACGTCCACGCCCCGGGTGGGGTGCGCGGCGATCAGCAGTTTGGGGTGGTGGCTCATCTCACGGCCGAAGATCAGCTTCTGCTGGTTGCCGCCGGAGAGCGAGGCCGCGGTGACCTCGATGCCGGGGGTGCGGACGTCGTACTCGGCGACGATCCGCTCGGTGTCCGCGCGGGCGGCCTTCAGGTCGAGCAGCCGGCCCTTGGCATTGGGCTTCTGGGTGACGTGGCCCAGGATGCGGTTCTCCCACAGGGGGGCCTCCAGCAGCAGGCCGTGCCGGTGGCGGTCCTCGGGGATGTAGCCGATCCCGTCCTCCCGCCGCGTGCGGGTGGGCAGGTGGCTGATGTCGATGCCGTCCAGCGTGATGGTGCCGCCGTCGGGGTCGCGCATCCCCATGATCGCCTCGACCAGTTCGGCCTGGCCGTTGCCCTCCACCCCCGCGATGCCCAGGACCTCGCCCTTGTGGATGGTCAGCGATACGTCCTCCAGGACGGTGCGCTCCACCCCTTCCGCGTCGGCGGTGGTCAGCCGCAGCCCTTCGACCTGCAGCATCTTCACGTCCGTGACGGTGGACTCGCGGGTCTGCGGCGAGGGCAGTTCGCTGCCGACCATCAGCTCGGCGAGCTGCTTGGGCGTGGTCTCGCCGGGGACGACGGAGGCCACGGTGGTGCCGCGCCGGATGACGGTGATGTCGTCGGCGACCGAGAGCACCTCGCCCAGCTTGTGCGAGATGAAGATGACGGTCAGGCCCTCGGCCTTGAGTTCGCGCAGGTTGTCGAAGAGCGCGTCGACCTCCTGCGGGACCAGCACCGCGGTCGGCTCGTCGAGGATGAGCGTGCGGGCGCCGCGGTAGAGGACCTTGAGGATCTCCACGCGTTGGCGGTCGGCGACACCGAGGTCCTCGACGAGGACGTCGGGGCGGACGCCGAGGCCGTAGCGGTCGGAGATCTTGAGGATCTCGGCGCGGGCCTTGGCGCCGATGCCGTGCAGTTTCTCACCGCCGAGAACGACGTTCTCCAGGACGGTGAGATTGTCGGCGAGCATGAAGTGCTGGTGCACCATGCCGATGCCGCGGGCGATGGCGTCGGCCGGGCTGTGGAAGCTGACCTGGTCGCCGTCGATGCGGATGGTGCCCTCGTCCGGCTTCTGCATGCCGTAGAGGATCTTCATCAGCGTGGACTTGCCCGCGCCGTTCTCGCCGACCAGCGCGTGCACGGTGCCGCGGTGGATGGTGATGTCGATGTCATGGTTGGCGACGACTCCCGGGAACCGCTTGGTGATCCCGCGGAGTTCCACCGCTGGTGCCGCGGCGGGGGCGCTGTCTGCCTGGGGGCTGCTGGACGCTTTGATGGCGCACTCTCCTCGGGGGACAGGGAGTGGTACGAAGGAGCGGGGAGGTGAAGATATCGCGCCAACTCCGCGCTACGCGCGTAGTGTTGACGCCGAAAAAAGCCGAAAACCTGCCGGGTCGATCCGGCGAAGGGCCCGGCGCGGCGGCGGGTGGCCGTCGCGCCGGGCTGGGGAGACCCTACTGCTTGGCGGGGGTTTCGCTGACCTTCACCTGGCCCGACGCGATCTTCTTCTTGGCCGCGTCGATCTTGGCCTGGATGTCCTTGATGAAGCCACCCGACGTGGACAGCCGCACGCCGTCGTCCTTGAGCGTGTAGCTCTTGTTGCCGGTCAGCGGCTTCTTGTCGTGCACGCTCTTGACCAGGTCGTACACCGCCACGTCGACGTTCTTCATGACCGACGTGAGGATCGAGTTCTTGTACTGGGCCAGACCCGGCTGGAGGTACTGGTCGGAGTCGACGCCGATCGCCCAGGTGCCCTTCTTGCCGGCCACCGTCTCGATCGAGCCGTTGCCGGACTGACCGGCCGCGGTGTAGATCACGTCGATACCGGCGTCGAGCATGCCCTTGGCCTTGCCCTTCGCGGCGGCCGGGTCGTTGAAGCCCTTGTCGTCGTTGGCGTAGAGGTACTCGGAGGTGACCTTCGTCTTGGGGTCGGTGTCCTTGACGCCCTGCTCGAAGCCGGCCTGGAACTTCTGGATCAGCGCGTTGTTCACACCGCCGATGAAGCCGACCTTGTGGGTCTTGCTCTTCAGCGTGGCGGCGACACCGGCGAGGTAGGAAGCCTCGTTCTCGGCGAAGACCATGCCGTAGACGTTCTTGGCCTGGGAGGCGGAGTCGACGACGCCGAAGGTGGTCTTCGGGAACTGCTTGGCGACCTTGTTGACGGACTTGCCGTAGTTGAAGCCGACGCCGATGACGGGGTTGTACCCCGCCTCGGCCAGCGAGGACAGCCGCTGCTCGCGGTCCGCCTCGGTCTCGCCGTTCTTGGCGGTCATCATCTTGGACTTCACTCCGAAGTCCTTCTCGGCCTTGTCCACGCCACGAGCCGCCGCCTCGTTGAACGAGTGGTCGTCCCGGCCGCCGACGTCGAAGGCGAGCCCGACGCCCTTGTCCTTGCCGCCGGACTCGGTGGACGACTCGCCACAGGCGCTCAGGGAGAGTGTGAGGGCCGCGGTGGCAATGCCCGCGGCAACGATCTTGGATACCCGGTGCACGAGGGCCCCTTCGACTCGTAGCGCCTCCTTCGGCGCTGGCTTGTCGGAGATTAACGCGCGTAGACCTGGCGGAAAACCCTCCACTGTGTGGACGTTATCGATTTGTCTCTCAGGGCCTTGATCGCGATGCGGCGGGCGCCCCGGCCTCCGTTGCGACGTTCAAGATCGCACCGAGGCGGCCGGGCGGCCGGGGAGACGGCCCCCGGCGGCTCCGGCGGTGATCCGGCAGCCGGGTGCGTGGCCGGAAATCGCGGCGCCCTGGAAGCTCGCGGACGCTCGCGCAGGGGGCGAGCTGCCCGCGAGCTCCGGCTCCGCGTTCCCCTATGGGAGAAGTTCTGCGGAGAGCAGCGCCGCCGCGGTGAAGAGTTCAACCCCGGCCTTGATCGCCTGCTCGTCGACGTCGAAGTCGCCGCGGTGCAGGTCGTACCGGCCGAGGTCGCCGGGGCGGCGGACGCCGAGGCGAGCCATGGCGCCGGGGACCTCCTCCAGGTACCAGGAGAAGTCCTCGCCGCCCAGGGACTGCTCGGTGTCCTCCACGCTGTGGGTGCCGCGCCGGGCGGTCATCGCGTCCTTGAGCAGCGTCACACTGCCGGCCTCGTTGACCACCGGCGGCACCCCGCGCACGTAGTTGATCTGCGACTTGGCGCCGTGCAGCGTCGCGACCTCGTCGATGGCGGCGTGCACCATGTCCGGGGCCTTGCGCCAGGCGTCGAGATCAAGACACCGGACCGTGCCGGACAGCTCGGCGCGCTGCGGGATCACGTTGCAGATGTGCCCGGACGACAGCCGGCCCCAGGTGACGGCGAGCCCGGCCCGGGCGTCGACCCGGCGGGCGATCAGCGCCGGCACGTCAAGGGCGACCCGGGCGGCGGCGGTGACCATGTCGGTGGTCAGGTGCGGGCGGGCGGTGTGCCCGCCGGGGCCGTCCAGCTCGACCTCCAGCCGGTCGCAGGCCGAGGTGATCGCGCCGGTCCGCAGCCCGATCTTGCCGGCGTCCACGCGCGGGTCGCAGTGCACGGCGAGGATCCGGCCGACGCCGTCCAGCACCCCGGACTCGATGGCGTCCGCGGCGCCGCCCGGCAGCACCTCCTCGGCGGGCTGGAAGATCAGCCGCACCGGGCGGGGCAGCGCGCCGTTGCGGGCCAGCGCGGCCAGCACCAGCCCGGCGCCGAGCACGACGGTGGTGTGCACGTCGTGGCCGCAGGCGTGCGCCCGGCCGGGGACCGCGGAGGCGTAGTCCACGGTCTTGGTGTCCGGGATGGGGAGGGCGTCGATGTCCGCGCGGAGGGCGAGCAGCGGGGCGGTTCCGTCGCCGTACGCGGTGTCCGTGCCGATGTCGCACATCAGGCCGGTGCCGGTGGCGAGCACCCGGGGGCGCAGTCCGGCCTGCTCCAGCCGCTCCTTGATCGCCGCGGTGGTACGGAACTCCTGGTTTCCGAGCTCGGGGTGGCGGTGCAAGTCGCGGCGGAAGTCGATGAGTTCGGCACCGAGCGCCTCGGGCAGCGTGCCGGGGAGCGGGGCCCCGGCGGCGGTGTCGGCGGGGGCGTCGGCGTCGTCGGAATCGCGGGACATCAGTTGGTTCACCTGTTGAAGATTAGGGCCACCGATGGGGCAACTGTCCCTCGATCAACAAAAGTTCAGCCCCTTAGGGGAAGAAAATCTAGGCCGCTCGGCGCATGGACGGTTTATGGGAGGGGTATGAAGTACGGCTTCCCGCCACGGCCCTCGCCATGCCCGCGCTCCGCTCAACCGGTGGCCATCCGCTGCCCGAACGGAAGTCGCTGCACGTCGCGGGCGGTCCCGGTGACCCCGTCGAGGAAACCCTGTGCGCGCGGTGAAGCGTTGGCCGTCAGCCACTCCGGGTCGATGTCGCAGACCGCGACCCGGACCTCCGTACCGGCCAGGGCGAGCGGCAGGGTGTGCACGACCGTCGACGGGAAGCTGACGATCAGCCGGCCGACCGGGCCGCGGCGGGCGATCAGTTCGAGCGGCAGGTCGGGGCGGACGATCTCCAGTCCGGTCGCGCCGGCGAGGCGGTGCAGCTTGTCGGTGCCCTCGCGGCGGTGGGCGAAGTAGCGGGTGGCGCCGTGCGTACGGGCCAGGGTGCCGACCGCCGCCAGATAGCGGTCGGCGTCGACGACCCCGGTCTCCACGAGCGAGGTGCCGACGATGTCGGCGGCGCCCATCACGCGGGGCGGGCCGAACCGCGCCCGGGTCCAGGCGAAGTCGTTCCTGGCGAGGCGCACACCGGGCGGTGCCTCGACGGGCATCGAGCTGAACACCCCGACGGTGCGCCGGCCGCCCTCGGGCCGCGGGGTGAGCCGGCGGCGCGCGGTGGCCGAGAACGGGGCGAAGACCAGGTCCCGGGCGCCGCGTCCGCCGCCGCTGCGGTGCCAGCGCACCAGCCGTTCGCCGCGGGCGAGTTGGGAGATGAACTCCATGGTGGCGGTGCCGTCGTCGACCACGACCAGGTCGGGGGCGCCGGTGAGGGCGAGCAGCAGCTGGACGTAGCGGGAGAACGGGTCGCCGATGACGATCCGGCGGGCCCGGCGCAGCAGCGGGGTGAGGCCGCCGATGGTGCGCAGCGGCGCGGTGGGGCCGCCGCGGGCCTCCTCCCAGCGCACGGTGTGCCCTTCGTCGCGGGCGAGTTCGGCCATCCGGCGCAGCTGGCCGCGGGTCATCGGGTCGTGCGGGGAGAGCACGACGATGGTGACCTCGGTGGCCGGCCGCTCGGGACCCCCGCCGTCCGGTGCGGTGCCTTCCGGCGCGTCGGCGTCCGGCGCGGCGGTCTCCGGTCCGGCGGTCTCCGGTCCGGCGGTCTCCAGGGATGCCGCGTGTGCCCATTCCAGGACGTTGAGCAGCTGCACCGGGCTCTCGACGAAGGCGAGGGTGCCGGTGCCGGGGGCGGCGGCGCGGGCGGTGGCACCGGGTGCGGTGCGGGTGCGGTGGCGCTGCCGCGGCACCCCCAGGAGACGACGGGCGGGAGTACCCGCCGTCTCCTGGGGCGGGACCGCGGCGCCGGGCGTGGAGGGCGCGGCGCGGGTCCCTTCAGGTGAGCTCACCTTGTCTCCCGTCGGCTGGTGGGCCGGTGTCAGACTGCCGCGGGCTGGGCCTCGGCGGCCTCCGTCTCGGCGACCACGCCGGCGACCCGGCGCAGCTTCTTCATCGGGCCGAGCTCGGACTCGTAGACCTTCTTGACGCCGTCACCGAGGGACTCCTCGATCGTGCGGATGTCGCGCACGAGGCGGGACAGGCCGCCGGGCTCGACCGAGGCGGCCTGGTCGGAGCCCCACATGGCGCGGTCGAGGGTGATGTGCCGCTCGATGAAGGTGGCGCCGAGGGCGACCGCGGCGAGGGTGGTCTGCAGACCGGTCTCGTGGCCGCTGTAGCCGATCGGGACGTTGGGGTACTCCTCCTGCAGGGTGTTGATCATCCGCAGGTTGAGCTCCTCGGCCTTGGCCGGGTAGGTGCTGGTGGCGTGGCAGAGCAGGATGTTGTCGCTGCCCAGGACCTCGACGGCGTGCCGGATCTGCTTGGGGGTGGACATGCCGGTGGAGAGGATGACGGTGCGGCCGGTGGCGCGCATGGCGCGCAGCAGCTCGTCGTCGGTGAGGGAGGCGGAGGCGACCTTGTAGCAGGGCACGTCGAACTTCTCCAGGAAGGCGACGGACTCCACGTCCCACGGGGAGGCGAACCAGGCGATGCCGCGCTTCTTGCAGTACTCGTCGATGGCGCGGTAGCCGTCCTCGTCGAACTCCACACGGTGGCGGTAGTCGATGTAGGTCATCCGGCCCCAGGGGGTGTCGCGCTCGATGTCCCACTGGTCGCGCGGGGTGCAGACCTCCGGGGTCCGCTTCTGGAACTTCACCGCGTCACAGCCGGCGTCGGCGGCGGCGTCGATCAGCGCGAAGGCGTTCTCCAGGTCGCCGTTGTGGTTGATGCCGATCTCACCGGTGACGTAGACGGGGCGGCCGGGGCCGGCCTCGCGGGCACCGAGCTTGCGGAGGCGGGAGTTGGTGCTCATGGGGAGATTCCTTCGTGTGGATAAGGGGTGTGCGGGGTGGGGTTCAGGGGGTGGGGTGGGCTACGCGGGGACGGGCGGGTGGGAGTTACAGGGAAGGGCCCAGCAGCCAGCCGGCGATCTCACGGATCGCGCCGCTGCCTCCGGGCGTGGCGGTGACGGCGCGGGCCGCGCCGCGCACCACGTCGTGCGCCCCGGCGACCGCCACCGGCCAGCCGACGAGGTCGAAGCACGGGAGGTCGTTGACGTCGTTGCCGACGTAGAGCACGCGCTCGGGCGCGACTCCGGCCTCCTCGCACCACTGCTTGAGGGCGAGGTCCTTGCGGTCGATGCCGTGCAGGACGGGCACCCGCAGCTTGCGGGCCCGGGCGGCGACGACCGGGTTGGTCTCGGTGGAGAGGATCAGCAGCTTCAGCTCGGCCCGGCGCAGGGCGGCGATGCCGAGGCCGTCGCCGCGGTGGACCGCGACGATCTCCCGTCCGTCGGCGTCGATCAGCACCCGGTCGTCGGTCTGGGTGCCGTCGAAGTCGAGGACGACGGCGTCGATGTCGTCGCGGGTCGGCAGGGCGCCGGGCCGCGGAGCGTCCAGCAGCGGGGCCAGCGCGCGGGCGCGGGCGAGGTCGTGCGGGTCGTCGACCTCCAGCACCCGGGCCGGGTCGGTGCGGACGAGTTCGGTGCGGCCGAAGAAGCGGTGGCCGCTGGCGCGGAAGCCGGCCGCGTCCATGGCGTAGGCGGCGCCGGTCTCCAGCAGGTCCTGGGGGCGGTCCTGGCGGCGCGGCCGGAAGGACTTGTCGTGGTTGACGCCGTGGCCGCCGTCGGTGGCGGTCGCGCCGCCCACCGCGGGCTCGGCGTCGCGCCAGACGAAGCCGTGGAAGGGTGCCACGGTCAGCGCGCTGTCGGCGCCGTCCTCGACGACCGCGGCGGCCACCCCGTCGACGTCCTCGCGGACCAGGAACGGGCTGGTGCACTGGACCAGCAGCACCGCGTCGACGGTGGTGCCCTGCTCGGCCTCGTACGCGTCCATGGCGTGCAGGACGGCGGCCTCGCTGGTGGCGGTGTCGCCCGCGATGTCGCCGGGGCGCCGGACGACGACGGCTCCGGCGCTGCGCGCGGCGGCCGCGATCCCGGCGTCGTCGGTGGAGACCACGACGTCGGTGACCAGGCGGGCGGCGCGGCATTCGCGGACCGCGCGGGCCACCAGGGGCACGCCCCCGACGGCGGCGAGGTTCTTGGCGGGCACGCCCTTGGATCCGCCGCGGGCGGGGATGACGGCAACCACGGTGGGTGGCATTGCGGGCTCCTTGGTCGGGCCGGGGGCAGCGAAGTCAGTCACAGCTGCCCCCAGCGGCGGATGGCGGGGGCGACGCGCTGGACGCCGTGGCGGTAGGCGCCGCGGGCGGCCTCGCGGACCGTCTCGCGGGCGATCCGGCGCAGTCCGCCGGTCTCCTCGGGGGCGTCGGTGTGGCCGGGGAGCGGGGCGCCCTGCGGGTCCAGGCCGTGCCGGGCGAGGATGCCGGGCAGGTAGCCGGGGGCGGTGCGCGGTGTGTAGTACGGGCGCAGCGGCGGCAGGCTCGCGGCCTCGCGGAGCTCGGTGACCCGGGCGCGGGCGGCGTCGAAGGCACTCTCGTATGCGCCCTCGGCGGCGACTCCCTGGCGGGCCAGCCAGTCCGGGTCGGGCTCCGGGCGGTGGCCGGCGTCCAGTTCGTCCCAGGAGGCCAGGCAGCCGGAGCCGAGGAAGTGGTGGTTGCCGAGGACCTCGCGGATGCCGAGGTCGGTGAGGACGGCGGTGGGGATGCCGCGGTGCAGGGATTCCAGGGCGGCGGTGGAGCTGACCGTCACCAGCAGGTCGGTGCGGTCCAGGACCTCGCCCATGTTGCCGTACACCAGGCGGCAGTTGGCGGGCAGTCCGCCGGGGATCTTGGCGGCGAGCTTCTGGTAGGGCAGTTCCTCGATGTGCGTGGTGTGTTCGCCGGGCTTGCTGCGGAGCTTGATCAGCACCTCGCGGCCGGGGTGCTTGCGGGCGTGCTGGGCGGCCCGGCGCAGCAGGTACGTCCGGTCGGCGCGGTTCTCCGGGACGGAGGGCTGGGCGGCGAACACCACGGTGTAGGGGTCGCGTTCGGCCGGGTAGCGGTCGCCGCCGAGGAACGGCAGGGCGCACTCGACGACGCTGCCGTCGTCGGCGCCGACCCCGCGGTAGACGGCGCGGAACCGGTCGGCGTCGTGCCGGGAGTTGGCGAGGACGACGTCCGCGCCGTGCCGCAGCAGCAGCCCGTCGGCGAGCTTCTCGTAGACCACTCCGACGTAGCCGGTGACGACCACGGGGCGACGGGCGCTGCCGTTCCAGGTGCGGGCGAGGCCGTGCAGCATCGCCTGGACCGCGCCGCCGACGCAGGCCAGCACGACCACGTCGTAGCGGGTGCGGTCGATGGTGCGCACGAAGTCGACGCCCCGGATCTCGCGCAGCGCGTCCGCCCGGGCCCCGACCTCGTCGAGCTGGCGGACCGTGGGAGTGGCGCGGCCGCGGAGCAGATACCCGTCGAGCCGGATGTCCGATTGGATTCGGTACGCTGTCAAAGCGCCCCATTTCCATCGGGTATCCGAGTCGGCGAGCACGGCGACTCGCGGCGAGGAAGCGGTACGTGATGGCACGTCGAAGACGCTAGGAAGGCATTCCGTTTGTCGGGCCAACTGGGTCGCAACAAAGGGTTAACAGCGGGTCGACGAATGGCGAACCGGCCCGATAACCGGCCCGGTTAACCATCCCGCCATTCTTCGTTCACCCCGGTGTCCACACCGCGTAAAGACGAATGCCGGACCGGCACCTAACGTCACCCGGGTGGTTAAGCTCTCCGTCATCGTGCCGTTCTACAACGTGCAGACATACGCGCCCGACACCCTGAAAAGTCTCGCGGCCAATGCCCGCGACGACTTTGAATTCCTGCTCGTCGACGACTGCTCGCGCGACGAGACCCCGGAGATCCTCGCGCGCGCCGAGCGCGAGCTGCCGGGCGCCAGACTGCTGCGGCACGAGCGGAACGGCGGCCTGGCCACCGCCCGCAACACGGGTCTGGACCAGGCACGCGGGGAGTACCTCACCTTCCTCGACGGCGACGACTGGCTGGCGCCCGGCTACTTCGCCGAACTCCTCGGCGCCATCGAGGGGTTGGGGTGCGACTTCGTGCGCACCGACCACGTCCAGTGCACCGCCAGGGCGCGCACCGTGCACCGCGTCCCGCACGGCCGGCGCGGCGTGGTGATGGATCCGCGCGAGGTGATCCTGCCCGCGGACCGCTCCACCTCGGTCGACTACGCGTACGCCTGGGCCGGGATGTACCACCGCCGGCTGCTGGACGACGGGGTGCTGCATTTCAAGGACGGTCTGCGCACCGCCGAGGACCGGCCGTGGATCTGGCGGCTGCACCGCGAGGCGAAGTCCATGGCGGTGGTCGGTCTGCTCGGTGTTTTCTACCGGCGCGGGGTGGCCTCGTCGCTGACCCAGATCGGCGACGTGCGGCAATTGGATTTCATCCGGGCATTCGACCAGGTGATCGAGGAAACCGCACAGGATCGCGATGCGGACCGATTGCTTCCGAAAGCGGTCCGGACCTATTGCGCGATCATTTCCCACCATCTCGGTTCGATCGAACGGTTCGAACCGCAGGTGGCCCGTAAATTGCGTTCGATGAGTGCCGCGGCCATGAAGCGCATGCCGCAGGACGTACTGAAGGAAGCCCTGGATTCGATGGATGTGCAGCGTGCGTCCCGACTGCGCCGGCTGCGCCGTCGCCCGGTCCCCGCGGAGGTGGCCGCCTGATGCCCACCCGAGCCCGCACCCAGATCTTCGTGGCGTCCACGCTGTACGGCGCGGCGACGCTCGCCGCGGCACTGGACGCCGACCGGTTCGCGCCTGCCGGCCGCCGGCTGCTGCTGCTCAGCAACAACGCCACGACCCCGGAGACCACCGCGTCCCTGGACACCATGCCCGGCTTCGAGCGGCTGCGCGGCCGCTTCGACCGGGTGCTGTCGTGGAACGAGACGATCAGCCCCTTCCACCCGGGCGGCTGGTCCCCCCGCGCGGACGACGTCCCGCTGTGGGAGCGGTACCTGCGGCTGCTGTGGGGCCTGGGTGACGACCAGGTCGAGCTGATCGTGGAGTCCATCCAGGTCAACCCGGCGCTGGCGATCGCCCAGCTCTTCCCGGACGCACCGGTCGAGGTCTACGCGGACGGGCTGATGAGCTACGGCCCGACCCGCAACAAGCTCGACCCGCTGGTCGGCACCCGGATCGGCCGGCTGCTGCACCTGGACCTGGTGCCGGGCCTGTCGCCGCTGCTGCTGACCGAGTTCGACGTGCCCGCGGAGACGGTCCCGACCGACGCCTTCACCAAGGTGCTGTCCGAACTCGCCGACGCCAGCGGCCCGTTGGACGTCCCGGAGGGCGGGGCGCTGCTCCTCGGGCAGTACCTCTCCGCGCTGGGCATCCTCACCCCGGAAGAGGAGGAGGAGCTGCACGTGCGGATGGTGCGCGGCGCCGCCGGGCGCGGGCACCGCGAGATCGTCTTCAAACCGCACCCGTCCGCACCGGCCCGCTGGTCGCGGCTGCTGGAGCGGGAGGCGGAGAAGCTGGACGTGGCCCTGACGGTGCTGGACAGCCCGGTGCTGGCCGAGGTCCTCTACCAGCGGATGCGGCCCGCCCTGGTCGTCGGCTGCTTCTCCACCGCGCTGCTGACCGCGGCCACCTTCTACGGCCTGCCGGTCGCCCGTGCCGGGACCGATCTGCTGCTGGAGCGGCTGACGCCCTATCAGAACAGCAACCGCATCCCGGTGACGCTGGTGGACGCCCTGGTCCCGGACCTGGAGGACACCGGCGAACGGCCGGGCACGATCGCCACCGCGGCGTCCGTCGAAGGGCTGGTCGCCGCGGTCGGCTATGCCATGCAGCACCAGATCTACCCCGGTCTGCGGCCGGACGCCGAGCGCTATCTCGCCGCCCACCTCGACGCGCGGACCTGGCGCTACTTCAAGCGCCGCCGGCTGACCGCGCTGGCGCTGCCCGGCGCGATCCCCTCGCAGCTGTCGTTCATCCCGCGCAACGCCACGGTCCGCCGGGTCGCGCGCCGGGCCCGGGCGGTGCAGCGGCGGCTGAAGAAGCGGGCCGTCTTCGGATGACGACGACCCCGCCGCTGGCGACCGGCGCGCCACCCGTCGCGCCGGGCCTCGTCACCCCCGCCCCGCAGCGCCTGATACCTCGGCGCAGCCGCGACGGAGCACCGTCCCGGCTGCGCGCCCTCGACGGGCTGCGGCTGCTGGCCGCCCTGATGGTCGCCGCGTACCACTACGGTGGGCGCGGCGGCGAGATAGCCGGGGCCTGGGGCGGCACCCCGGCCCATCAATTCCCCACCCTGGCGCCGCTGTTCGCCTACGGCTGCCTGGGCGTCCAGATCTTCTTCGTGATCAGCGGGTTCGTGATCTGCCTGTCCGGCTGGGGCCGGACCCTGCGGGCCTTCGTCGCCTCCCGCATCTCCCGCCTCTATCCCGCCTACTGGGCCGCGATCCTGCTGGTCACCGCGGTGTTCGCGCTCCCCTTCGTCGCCTACAAGGCGCTCGCGCCCAGCGAGGTCCTGACGAACCTCACCATGCTCCAGCAGCCGCTCGGCGTGCACCGCGTCCTCGGCGTGTGCTGGACCCTCTGGGCGGAGATGCGTTTCTACGCGCTCTTCGCGCTCTGCGTGGTCCTGCCGGGCGCCACCCGCGGCCGGGTGGTCCTGTTCTGCGCCGGCTGGACGCTGGCCGCCGCGCTGGCCCAGGCCGCGCACCAGCCGCTGCTGGACGTCGTCCTGATGCCCGAGTACGCGCCGTTCTTCATCGGCGGCATCGGGCTGTACCTGCTGCACCGCTACGGCCCCCGCGACCCGGTCGCCTGGGCGATCGTCCTGGTCAGCTGGCTCATCGGGCAGCACTTCGCGGTCGCCGGGCTCTGGCACGCCCCGTCGGTGCACGCCTTCTCCTACCGTTCGACGGCCGGCATCATCGCCGTCGTCACCCTCGGCTTCGTCCTGGTCGGAGCCGTCGCCCTGGGCGCCCTGCGGTGGGCGGACTGGCGCTGGCTGACCGTCGCCGGCGCGCTCACCTACCCCTTCTACCTGGTCCACGAGCACCTGGGCTGGGTCGTGGTGCGTGCCCTGCACCGCGGCCTCGGTCTGCCGTCCGCCGTCACGCTGGTCCTGACGACCGTGCTGATGCTGCTGCTGGCATGGGTGCTGTACCGCTGCGTGGAGCGTCCGCTGACGCCCCGTCTGAAGCGGGCGCTGGATCCACGGCGCTGATCAGCGGCCGGCCCGGGCCTCCGGGCCGGCCGTCGCCTCGATGCCCGCGAGGATGATCCGCAGGCCGGCCTCGAAGCTGCGGTCGAGGTCGCCGAACATCTCCCGGCCGGCCTGTGCCGCGAGCGGATAGCGCTCCCCCAGGTGCGCCTCGCGCTGGTCCAGGTCGTAGGCCGGGTCACGGTTCTCCGGCCGGCCGGGCTCCGGGTACACCGACTGCTCCTCTATCACCAGCCCGATGGTGAAGTTGTACGCGGTCCACCATGCGTGCGCCGCCTCGCCCGTCGTGAAGCCGGCCGTGGTGAGCCGGCGCAGGAAGCCGTCGAGCGGCCCGGCGTAGCTGGTGTCCGTCATCCGCGTCCCGCTGAAGACCTTCCCCCCGTCGCGGTAGCCGAGCAGTGCCTGGCGCAGGCCACGGCAGGCGGTGAGCAGCAGCTCCTGCCAGGTCCCTTCGAAGACCGACCCGTCCGGCCCCTGGCCGGTGAGCGGCGCGGCCATCCGCCGGAAGATCTCGGTGGCCATCTCGTCGAGCAGTTCCTGCTTGTTCTTGAAGTGCCAGTAGAGCGCCGGGGCCTTGACGTCCAGCTCCGTGGCGATCCGGCGCAGGCTCAGGCCGTCGAGGCCGACCTCGTTCAGCAGCCGCAGGGCGGTGATGACCACTTGTTTCCGGTCGATGCGCGAAACCATGTTGACAACTTAACACCGTTAAGGCCATCCTCGGAACCATGGAACTTAACAGCGTTAAGGGCATGAGCGGTCAGCCGGACACCCTTCCCACGGCCGTGGACGTACTGATCGCCGGCGCGGGCCCGACCGGCCTCGCGCTCGGCATCGACCTCGCCCGTCGCGGTGTGCGCGCCCTGATCGTCGAGCGCCAGGACCGCCTCTCCCCCGGCGCCCGCGGCACCGGCCTGCAGCCGCGCACCCAGGAGGTCTACGAGGACCTCGGGGTGCTGGACGCGATCCGCGCGGTCGGCGGCGACTACCCGGTCACGGCCCGCTGGGAGGACGGCCGGATCACCGGCACCGAGGTGATGATCGAGCGGGTCGATCCGACGCCCGCCGCACCGCACTCGAACGCGATGATGGTGCCGCAGTTCCGCAACGTGGAGGTGCTCCACGAACGGCTGACCGAGCTCGGCGGCAGCGTCCTCCTCGCCACCGAACTCACCGATTTCACCCAGGACGCGGACGGTGTGACGGCCCGTCTGTGCACCGCCGACGGCACGCCGCACACCGTGCGCGCCGCCTATCTGGTCGCCGCCGACGGCGGGCGCAGCACGGTCCGGCGGGCGCTCGGCACCGGGATGAGCGGGCCGGGACGGCTGGAGCTGGAGCCCGGTGCCGCGCTGCTCGCGGACGTCCGGATCAGCGGTCTCGACCGCGACCACTGGCACCGCTGGGAACTGCCGCAGGGCGGTTTCATCGCCCTGCTGCCGCTGGCCGGCACCGACCTCTTCCAGAGCATGATCGCGGCCTTCAGCGAGGCCCCGGACCCCTCACCCGAGGCGGTCCGCGCGGCGATCGCGGCACACACCCACCTCACCGCCGAGCAGGTCACCGACGTCGTCTGGACCTCCGTCTTCCGGCCCAAGGTGGGCCTGGCCGACACCTTCCGCACCGGCCGGGTCTTCCTCGCCGGCGACGCCGCGCACATCCACTCCCCGGCCGGCGGCCAGGGCCTCAACACCAGCGTCCAGGACGGCTACAACCTCGGCTGGAAACTCGGCCTGGTGCTGCGGCACGGCGCACCCGACACCCTGCTCGACAGCTACGAGGCCGAGCGCCGCCCGATAGCCGAGCGCATCCTCGACACCAGCACCCGGCTGCACCGCTCGCGCACGCTGCGCCGCGGCCGCGACCTGCACCAGCTCGACATCGGCTACCCGGAGAGCCCGCTGACCCGCGAGCTGCGGACCGGCCTGCCCGAGGGCGCGCTGCGGGCCGGCGACCGGGCGCCCGACGCCCCCTGCCACACCCCCGACGGCAAGGCCGTCCGGCTCTTCGACGTCTACCGGGGCCCGCACTTCACCCTGCTCGCCCTCGGCGACACCGACCTCGACGCCACCGCGCTCGCCGCGGACCCGGCCCTGCTGCGGATCGTCCGGGCCGGCGGCCCGGACCCCGACCTGATCGACACCGACGGCCACCTCCGCGCCGCCTACGGGGACGGCCCCGCCGTCCTCCTCGTCCGCCCGGACGGCTACCTCGCCCTCGCCGCCCCGGCCGCCGGCGCCACCACCGCGGTGGCCGACACCCTGGCCGCGTACACCGGCACGCCCGCCCCGCAGCCGGCCGCCTGACCCGGGCTCAAGAAGCGCGCGAGGCCGTACGGGCGGGAATTCCGCTCGTACGGCCTCGCGCCGGGAACGGGCGCCTTGAGGGGGGTTGAGGCGCCCGGGGCGGCGGGGGTCCGCCCGAAAGGTCCACGAACAGGGGCTACACGACCAGGGAGAGCAGCAGCACGCACCCGATGCCGACCACCGAGATCAGCGTCTCCATCACCGACCAGGTCTTCAGCGTCTGGCCGACGCTCATCCCGAAGTACTCCTTGACCAGCCAGAAGCCGGCGTCGTTGACATGGCTGAAGAACAGCGAGCCGGAGCCGATCGCCAGCACCAGCAGCGCCACATGAGTGGTGCTCATGTCCGCGGCGAGCGGGGCCACCAGACCGGCGGCCGAGATGGTGGCCACCGTCGCCGAGCCGGTCGCGAGCCGGATGGCGACCGCGATCAGCCAGGCCAGCAGCAGCGCCGACAGGTGCCAGCCCTTGGAGACGTCCATGATCATCTGGCCCACGCCGCAGTCCACCAGCGTCTGCTTGAAGCCGCCGCCCGCGCCGACGATCAGCACCACGCCGGCGATCGGGCCGAGCGACCGCTCCACCGTGGCCGCGGTCTGCCCGCGGCCGAAACCGGCCGCCCGGCCGAGCGTGAACATCGCGACGATCACCGCGGTCAGCAGCGCGATCAGCGGCGACCCGACCACGTCGAAGACCCGCTGCACACCGGCCTGGGGATCGTCGACGACGACGTCCACCAGCGCCTTGGCCAGCATCATCACGACCGGCAGCAGCACGGTGGCCACGGTGATCGCGAACCCGGGCCGCTTCTCCAGGTCATCCGAGGCCCGCTGGGGCATCATCTTCTCCGGCGGGCGGATGTCCACCCAGCGGGCCGCGTAACGGGAGAACAGCGGGCCCGCGATGATCGCGGTCGGCACGGCGACGACCACGCCGAGCGCCAGGGTGATGCCGAGGTTCGCGCCGACCGCGTCGATCGCCACCAGCGGGCCGGGGTGCGGCGGGATCAGCCCGTGCATGACGGACAGTCCGGCCAGCGCCGGGATCCCGATCCGCATCAGCGAGAAGTTGCCGCGCTTGGCGACCAGCAGGACCACCGGGATCAGCAGCACGATGCCGACCTCGAAGAAGATCGGCAGCCCGACGATCCCGGCGATCAGCACCATCGCCCAGGGCATCGCCCGCCGGCTCGACCGCGCCAGGATCGTGTCGACGATCTGGTCCGCGCCACCGGAGTCCGCGAGCAGCCGGCCGAGGATCGCACCCAGCGCGATCAGCACCCCGGTCCCCGCGACGGTCGTCCCCAGCCCCGTCGAGAAGCTGGCGATGACCTTGTCGAGCGGCGCCCCGGCCACCGCGCCGAGCACCAGCGAACCGATGATCAGCGACAGGAAGGCGTGCAGCTTGAACTTGGTGATGAGCAGGACGATGACGGCGATGCCGGCCAGGACGGCGATGCCCAGCTGCGCGTGACCGGCCGAGGTGATCGGCACGGTCGCGTCCGCTGCGAGCATCTCGACGCTGAGATGGGTCACGGCGCTTCCCTTGGTTGGACGGGAGGGGGGAGGGGGTTACCCGGCGGATGCGGCCAGCGCGCGCAGTGCGGCCACCGCCCGCCCGGCGATCTGCTGCGGGGTTCCGGAGACGTCGACCGCCACGCCCGCCTCGTCCGGCCCGAGGGGTTCGAGCGTGGCGAACTGCGAGTCGAGCAGCGCGGTCGGCATGAAGTGGCCCTTGCGCTCGGCCATCCGCGCCTCGATCAGCGCGCGGTCACCGGTCAGATGCAGGAAGACGAGGCCGGGGGCGGCGGCCCGCAGCCGGTCGCGGTAGGCCCGCTTCAGCGCGGAGCTGCTGACCACCCCGCCGTGCCCGGCCCGGTCGTGCGCCCAGGCACCGATCGCATCCAGCCAGGGGCCGCGGTCGGCGTCGTCAAGCGGGACGCCGGCCGTCATCTTGGCGATGTTGGCCGGGGGATGGAAGTCGTCGCCCTCGGCGTACGGGACGCCCAGTTCGGCGGCCACCAGCGGGCCGATGGTGGTCTTGCCGGTGCCGGCCACGCCCATCACGACGATGACGTCAGGGGCGGCGTCGGGAGTGCTCATCCCGGGTTACCTCGCTGTCTTCCTTGACCCCGTGCGTCCCCCACTGAAACCCATTAGGTACGACGTATTCAAGAGTCTGTGATGCAAACGTCATACTTAATTGGCCGGGGTGCGGGAACGTACCCTTACTCCATGGAGAACGAGGGGAAGGGCCTGCACGGCCGCGTGCTGGAGGCCCTCGGGCCCGAGATCACCGCGGGCGACCACCCTCCGGGCACGGTCCTGCGCACCGACGAACTGGCGCAGCGCTTCGACGTCTCGCGCACGGTCATCCGCGAGGCGGTCCGGGTCCTGGAATCCATGCAGCTGGTCGCCTCCCGGCGCCGGGTGGGGGTGACCGTCCGCCCCACCGAGGAGTGGAACGTCTACGACCCGCGGGTCATCGGCTGGCGCCTGACCGGCCGGGACCGCCCCCGCCAGCTGCGCTCACTGACCGTTCTGCGCTCGGCCGTCGAGCCGGTCGCCGCGGGGCTCGCCGCCGAGCACGCCACCCCCGCCCAGTGCGCCGAACTCACCGAGCACGCGATGGGCATGGTCGCCACCTCGCGCGGCCAGCAACTCGACGCGTACCTGGTCCACGACGTGGCCTTCCACCGCGTGATCCTCACCGCCTCCGGCAACGAGATGTTCGCCCGCCTCGCGGACGTCGTCGCGGCCGTCCTGACCGGCCGCACCCACCACCACGTCATGTTCACCGACCCCGACCCGGCCGCGGTCACCCTCCACGTCCAGGTCGCGGAGGCGGTCCGCACCGGCGACGCGGGCGCCGCGGAGCGGCTGACCCGCGAGATCACGACCGGGGCGATGGCCGAACTGGACGTCCTGGCGCCGTAGTTGGGCCCCCACGTACCTAGCCGTCCCGCCGCGGATGTTGTTCGCCGTGGCGCCTGCGGCGGGCTGGATGGTTGTCGGGTGCGGTGCCGGCCCTCCAGACTTCGTCCTCCGGTCCGGCCCCTCCCGTTGGAGGTGAGGAAAAGACCGGTGGGGGCGCACGTCAGAACAGCGGCTGCTGGCCGGGGAAGGGTGGCTCCTCGGGGTCGAAGAGCCGCTCGGCAGGCGCCATCAACGGGGCGATCCGCCGCGACCCCGGACAGGAGATCAGCTCCAGCCCCGTCCGCCGCCCCGGCGGGTCATGCCGCGCGAAGCGGCCGCCGACAACGGCGATCTCTCGAGTACACACGGGGCACGCACGACGCGGACTGGACATGCGTCCATTGTTCCCCGCGCCCTTGCCGGCGACGGACCACCCCCACCGGCCCGTCACCGCACCCACAAACCACCCAGCCCGCCGCAGGCGCAACGGCGAGAAACCACCACGGCGGGACAGACAGGTATGTGGGTCACACCCCGTCCGGAGGGACATACGTGCCCCAGACACCCCGAAGCGCATCGCACACCTCGCCCACCGTCGCCCGCGCGCGGAGCGCGTCCCGCATCGGGGGGAGGACGTTGTCCGGGGACTCCGCGGTCTTGCGGAGGGCGTCGAGCGCGGCGGTCACGGCGCGGGCGTCGCGGCGGGACCGCAGCAGGGCGAGGCGTTCGACCTGCTGGGTCTCGATCGCGGGGTCGACGCGCAGCGGCTCGTACGGTTCCTCCTCGTCGAGGAGGAAGCGGTTGACGCCGACGACGATCCGCTCGCCGGAGTCCGTCTCCTGGGCGATGCGGTACGCGTTGCGCTCGATCTCTTCCTTCTGGAAGCCGTGTTCGATGGCGGCGACCGCGCCGCCCATCTCCTCGACCCGCCGCATCAGCGCGAGGGCGGCCTCCTCCACGTCGTCGGTCATCGACTCGACCGCGTAGGAGCCGGCGAACGGGTCGACGGTGGCGGTCACATCGGTCTCGTGGGCCAGCACCTGCTGGGTGCGGAGGGCGAGCCGGGCCGCCTTGTCGGTCGGCAGGGCGATCGCCTCGTCGAAGGAGTTGGTGTGCAGCGACTGGGTGCCGCCGAGCACCGCGGCCAGGGCCTGGACGGTGACCCGGGCGAGGTTCACCTCCGGCTGCTGGGCGGTGAGTTGCACGCCGGCCGTCTGGGTGTGGAAGCGCAGCATGAGGGATTTGGGATTCCGGGCGCCGAATTCCTCGCGCATGACGCGGGCCCAGATGCGCCGTGCGGCACGGAATTTGGCGACCTCTTCGAGGAGGGTGGTGCGGGAGACGAAGAAGAAGGACAGCCGGGGGGCGAAGTCGTCGACGTCCATGCCGGCGGCGAGGGCGGTCCGGACGTACTCGATGCCGTTGGCGAGGGTGAAGGCGATCTCCTGCGCGGGGGAGGCACCGGCCTCGGCCATGTGGTAGCCGGAGATCGAGATGGTGTTCCAGCGGGGGATCTCGGTCCGGCAGTACTGGAAGACGTCCGAGACCAGCCGCAGCGAGGGCGCCGGCGGGAAGATGTAGGTGCCGCGGGCGATGTACTCCTTCAGGATGTCGTTCTGGACCGTGCCGGTGAGGTGGCCGGGCGGCACCCCTTCTTCCTCGCCGACCAGTTGATAGAGGAGCAGCAGCAGCGCCGCGGGGGCGTTGATCGTCATGGACGTGGACACCTTGTCCAGCGGGATGCCGCCGAACAGCACCCGCATGTCCTCGACGGAGTCGATGGCCACCCCGACCTTGCCGACCTCGCCGGAGGCGATCGGGGTGTCGGAGTCGTGGCCCATCTGGGTCGGCAGGTCGAAGGCGACCGACAGGCCGGTGGTGCCGTGGGCGATCAGCCGGCGGTAGCGGGCGTTGGACTCCCGGGCGGTGCCGAAGCCGGCGTACTGGCGCATCGTCCAGGGCCGTCCGGCGTACATCGTCGGGTGGATGCCGCGGGTGTAGGGGTAGCTGCCGGGCGCGCCGAGGCGGCGTTCCGGGTCCCAGCCGGCCAGCGCCTCCGGCCCGTACACCGGCTCGACGGGCAGCCCGCTCTCGTTGTGCCGCACACTGCCCGGTTCCTGCGCCATGGAAGTACGCCTCCGCCTGGGTGACCCGATCCGGTGGTCCTTTTCCGACGGTCGGTGCACCGTCGTCACGGTTTTACGCCTTGCTCACAGCATGCCCGCAGGTTCGCCACGCCGCAGCGCTGGGAAGCATCTCCACTGGCCGGTCGGGCCGCCCAGATCCGGGGGTAGCGCATGAGGCGGAGCAGCGGAAGACGTACGGCGCCGGTGGCGGCCGCGGTGCTGGTGGTGGCCGCGCTCGCGGTGGGCTGCCGGCCGGTGACGGTGACGAGGACCGGCGCGCCGGACAGCAAGGGCGTCCGCTACGCCCCGACCACGCCCGCTCCCCCACCGCTGACCGCGCATCCCGCGCCCGCCCGGCACACCGCCCCGGCCCGCCCGCACCGCACGGGGCATCCGGCGCCGCGGGCCCCGCGCGCGGTGATGGCGGTGGGCGCACGCGGTGCGCAGGTCCGTGAACTCCAGGCGCGATTGACCCAGCTGGGTCTGTTCGACCGCGCCCCGACGGGCTACTACGCCTCGGTCACCGCCGCCGCGGTCGCCACGTTCCAGAAGCAGCAGCGGCTGCCGCGTACGGGCACGGTGCAGCCCGCGGCCTGGCGTGCGCTGCGGGCCCGGACCCGCGAGCCGTCGCGCACGGAGCTCTATCCGCCGACGACCAGGCCGGTCGGCGTCCCGGATGCGCGCTGCATGCGGGGCCGGGTGATCTGCATCAGCAAGCGGAGCAACACCCTGGCCTGGGTGGTCGACGGGCGGGTGGTGTCCGCGATGGACGTGCGGTTCGGCTCGCAGTACACCCCGACCCGGGAAGGCACCTTCGCCATCGCCTTCAAGAGCCGGCGCCACGTCTCGACGCTGTATCACACGGCCATGCCGTACGCGATGTTCTTCAGCGGGGGCCAGGCGGTCCACTATTCCGCCGACTTCGCGGCCCGCGGCTACCGCGGCGCCTCGCACGGCTGCGTCAACGTCCGGGACAAGGACAAGGTCGCGGCGCTGTTCGCCGCGGTGCACAAGGGGACCAAGGTGGTCGTCTACCACTAGGGGTGGATCACCGAGGAGAAGGAGAAGGGCGCGGGCAGGGCCGGGGGAACGTGCCCCGCCCGCGCCAAATGCGCTGAGCCGTGGGTACGGGGGGAACCCCGGCTCCTCGCGCAGCCGATGACCAGTCGGCTTCACTCAGTACTGCGTCACCGGCTCGAAAAACGTCACACCCCGCCGGAGGCGGTGGCGCTCGGGGTCGCCCCGGCGGGATTCGTACCGGTCACGGACGGCGTGGGGGCGGGGGTGGAGGCGCCGGGGGACTGGGTGGGCTGGTCGCCCTCCTCGTCGCCGGAGCCGGCGGAGCCACCGCTCTCGCCGGTGCCGCCGGTGGGTGCGGTGCCGCCGGTGAGGCTGCTGCCGAAGCCATCGTTGTCACCCGAGCCGCCGCCGGACTGATAGCGCGCCAGATACGCGCGGCAGAAGGCGTGCACCTTCTCCGCGCCGCCGGCCCGGCGTTCGAGGCGCTGCCGCGTCTCGCGGTCCATGCGGTCCCGGTTGCCGGACTCGTACTCCTGACAGAGCGTGAGCAAAAGTTTCTTCTTGGCGCCCCGGCCGGGGTCGCCCTTCTTGCCGCCCTGGTCGCCGTGCCGGCCGGGCGTACCGCTGCCCGGCACGCCGGTCGCGCCGGGGCTGGCTCCGGGCGTCGCGGTGTCGGAGGGCGCGGTGGATGTCCCGCCGTGCGTGGCGTCGGGCGTGCTGCCCGTGGTGCCGTCGGTCTGGGCCTCGCCGGGCTCAGTGGTGGCCACCGGTCCGGGCGTCTCGGCGGACGAGGCGCTGGATCCCGGTTCGGGACCACCGCCACCGCGGAAAGGGCCGGGCAGGACTCCCGCCCCGGCCGCGACGGCGACCCCGCCGATGGCGCAGGCCGCGAGCGCGACGGCGAAGCCGCGCCGGAAGGGGCGGGCGAACCGGGTGCGTTCGGTGACGGCGGTGGTGTGGACCGTCGGCACGGCGGCGTCGGAGCCGCGGCCCGCCGAACGGGCGCCGGAGCCGTGCGGAACGGCCCGGCGGAACGCGGCGACGGCGGCCTCTTCGCCGGGCAGCGGCGCGGCCTCGGGGGCCCGCGCGCCGACCGCGGCGGCGGCCGCCAGCAGCTGTTCGAGTTCCTGTGCGCCGGCGCCGTACGGGGAACTGACCCGTTCACCACGCAGCATTCGCTCCGCGGTGTCCTTGTCGAGCCAGTCGTACCGATCGTCGGCCATCACATGTCCTTCTGCGTTCGTGCGGCCGATTCCGTCACACCCCGTAGGCGGGAATCCGCCACGCCCCCGGGGCGCTGCTGTTCGGGGAGGTGGTCCCCGGCGCCCTGCGGGTCGCCGATCAGTTCGGCGAGCTTCCGGAGTCCGCGGTGTGCGGCGGTGCGTACCGCACCGGGCCGTTTGCCGAGCACCTCGGCCGCGCTCTTGGCGTCGAGCCCGACCACCACCCGGAGCACCACGGCCTCGGCCTGGTCCTGCGGCAGCCGGGATATCAGCTGCATGGTGCGGCCGGTACCGAGGGCCTCCAGGGCCTCACCGGCGGTGTCGGACGTCGCCGGGGTGTCGGCCAGTTCGCTCTCGTCGCCGCCGATCGCCGGGCGCCGGCCGCGCATCCGGATGTGGTCCAGGGCGCGGTTGCGGGCAATCCGGGCGGCCCAGCCGCGGAAGCGGTCGGCGTCGCCGCTGAAGCGGGCGAGGTCGCGGGTTATCTGCAGCCATGCCTCGGAGGTGACGTCCTCAACGTCCGCTTCGCTCACCAACGTCCGTACATACCCCAGAAGTCGGGGGTGTACGGCGCGGTAGACGGTACGGAACGCTGCCTCGTCGCCGTCCTGCGCCGCCTGTACGGCCACCGTCAGCCGGCGGTCGTCCGGCTGAATGTCGTCCCCTCGCACGGGTCCATCCTGTCGCACGTGGAATGTCCGCCGCCCGGTCCTTGCTGCTTCAGTGCTTCGCTTCGCCGTCGATCGGGGCACTTGGGGGAAAACCCCCGGTAACCCCGCCGTTCCTGCTGACCGTAACCCGTGCGCACATCCGCTCCGCACCCGGGCCGGAATGCGGGCCGCACGGGACCGGAAAACGGGAGACCGTGCGCCCACCGGCGCGGATGCGCACGTTACGGGCCTGGCCGGGCCCGCGTCCAGACCACTGGCCGTACCACCGCCCGCACCCCGTGTGACGCTTTCGGGCCGTCCGGCGCTGTACCGGATAGAGGGCCGACACGGCCCTCCACGAACGACGGCCGGGGCCTCTCCTGTGGGGGGTGGCGGCCCCGGCCGTCCTCGTGGGCTCAGGCCGTCGCGGAACCTGATGCCGCATTCACCACCCCCGTCGCGAGAGAGCCTCACCCCGTATCGGGGGGTGGCGGCCCCGGCCGTCCTCGTGGGCTCAGGCCGTCACGGAACCTGATGCCGCATTCACCACCCCCGTCGCGAGAGAGCCTCACCCCGTATCGGGGGGTGGCGGCCCCGGCCCGCCCTCGTATCTCTCACCCGTTTCTTACCGGGTGGCGGCCCGCTCGGCGGGCGCGTTCCTCATCAACCGGACAACCCCGCCTTCTTGGCCAGGGCCGTGAAGGCCGTCCAGGACAGCGCCGGCGTCCGCGGGTCCCAGGTCTTCTGCGCCAGTGCCGCCAGCGGCATCCGGATCCCGGCGGCCACCTGCGGTGCGGTCTGCGCCTGGGACCGGTCGCACCAGATCGCGAAGCGCGCGCCGGGGATCCGGTCCGGCCCGGTCATGGAGGCGGGGACGTTCACCGCCCGGGTGCCGCGGATGACCGTCGGCGTCCAGTCCCGATAGATGCGCTCGCCGGTGGGATAGGTGAACTGGTTGGGCTGGCCGAGGACGTAGTAGAGGTACTCGTCGTTGAAGTTCAGCACGTTGCGACCCTCCTTCAGGAACGCCTCGGGGGGCCGCTTGCCGATCTCCTTGCCGGTCCAGTAGGCGACCGTCCGGTTCTTGTCGGCGGAGACCACCCCGCCGGTGAAGAAGCCGTCGTTCCAGGCCTCGATCCGGTTCTTGCCCTGGCCCTCGACGGTCTTCTGCCGGTCGTTGAGCCAGCCGGTGGTCAGGTCCTCGATGGTGCCGTTGTTCCCGTACTTCTGCCGCGCGGCCCGGGCCAGCTGCGGGTACGAGGTGGACGGCGAGGACGACATCAGCGCCTGGTACTCGTCACCGCCCAGGTGCCAGTAGGCGGGGGCGCCCTTGGGGTTGGTGAACAGCTGGCTCATCTCGCGCAGCAGCGAGTCGATCAGCGGACCGGCCTTGGGGTTGGAGATGTCGATCGCGCCCCGGATCACCCGGCCCGAGGCGTTGCGCAGCTGGAGGTCGGGAAAGTGGTCCAGCACGGCGCCGAGGTGGCCGGGCGAGTCCAGTTCCGGGACGACGGAGATGTGCAGGCTGCGGGCGAGCGCGATGATCCGGCGGACCTGGGCCTTGGTGAGGTGGTCGGCGGAGACCACCTCGGGGTGGGTGTCGCTCTGGATGCGGAAGCCCTGGTCGTCGGAGAAGTGCAGCTGGAACTGGTTGAGCTTGAGGTCGGCGATCTCCCGCAGCCGGGCGTTGATCCAGCCCTCGGTGAACGGCTTGCGGGCGTTGTCCAGCGACATTCCGCGCTGCGGCCGGCCCGGGCGGTCGTTGATGGTGCCCTCGGGGAGCCCGCCGGCGGCGCGGACGGCCTGCTTGATCGTGCGGGTGCCGTAGAAAATTCCGGCGTCGGTGGGGGCCGTGAGAGTGAGCCGGGTCCCTTCGGCGGTGAGGGTGTAGGCCTCGTCGGCGGCGCCCTGGACGGGCAGGTTGTTGCCCTGTTTTCCGCCATTCTTCCCGGAGAGCTTCACCTCGATGTCTCCGGGGCGTACCGGCTCGTCGCCGTAGACGACGGTCAGGCCGCCCAGGTCACGGGCCATCAGGGCGGCCTCGTCGGCGACGTTGCTCCCCTTGCCGGCCGGGACCACCACCCGGGCTCCCTTGGAGGGGCGCCAGCCGCGCCCCTCGGCCCGGCGGAAATCGCGTACGGCCGGGATGACCTGCGGCGTTCCCGTCACCGGCGCCCAGCTGGGGGTCGCTGCGGCCGAGGGGTTCACCTTGGCGCTGGTGCTGCCGGGGGACTCGGTGTCGGCGGAGTGGGAGCAGCCGGTGAGCAGCAGCGCGCCGGTGAGCGCCGCGGCCGGCAGCGCGGCGCGCGACGGCCGCATCGGGTTCGACATCGTGCAATCCTCACTTTTCGGTGCGAAGGCATTGCCAGGTGTGCGGGGCCGGTCGTCCACCGGATGCGCCGAGGCTCTCCCCTCCGGGTGAAATTCGCGCATCCGTCGGACAGCTGTCGACAGGCGTCGTTAGCGTGGCGTCCTCGTTCGTCACCCCTTTCCCAGGGCTCTCCTGGAACCACCGGATACCGCCGGGGTGTCGTGTTCCACGCACCACCGCCACACCCGTCGCCGCTTCGTTCCGCGTCCCGGCGTCGGTCCGCTTCCCTCAGCTTCCGTCAGTCGCCCGCCCCGCACCTGTCGAAAAGACCCGATCGCATCCGTCCGAGGAGCCCACGCTGTCCGGTGACACCCCGGCCGCCCGGCCGACGCTGCGCCCCCAGCCCGCACGGTGCGGCATACCTTCGCAGGTCCCCTCCGCCGCCGTGCCCCGGCCCCGCCCCGACGGCACGGGGCTGCGCCGCCTCAACGCCCTGGACCGGGACGGCGCCCTGGCCGCGCTGCTGCGCTGCTGCGGCAGCCGCGAGTGGGCCGGTCAGCTCGCCGACCGGCGCCCGTACCGGGATCCGGAGGCGCTGCTCGCCGCCGCCGACCGGGTGTTCGCCGGCCTCCCGGCGGCCGGCCTGGACGAGGCACTCGCCGCCGAGTCCCCGCCGCGGCCGCCGACCGGCGCCCACGGACTCGGCACACCGGCCGCCCGTACCGCCCTGAATGCCGCATACGCCGCATACGAGCAGCGCTTCCGTCACGCTTTCGTGATCTGCCTGGACGGCTGCCGGGAGGAGGAGGCGCTCGACCAGATCCTGTTCGGCATCCGCATACGGCTGGGCAACGGCCCGGACGAGGAGCGGGCGGCCACCGCGGAGCAGCTCCGGCGGGTGGCCCGCGGCCGGCTGCGCCGCCTCGCGGCCTGAGACCGGCGCCCGCCACCGACACGGGCCCGAGCGCGCAGCAATCACGCCGTACGACCCGTAAAGGGCCGGTTCGTCCTTGTGTGATAGCCCGTTGGTGCCTGTTTGATCACACCTAAGGACCCCCGCGCGAGGAACCGACAGCTCGTCGATACGATGACGAGCGGCCGGTGGACCGTACCCGGCCGGGCCCGACCGACAGAGAAGCCGGCTGGCGCCCCAATCCCCGCTCCCGGAGGGTTTTTCCGTGCCGGCTGGAACGCTGTACCGCGGCCGGGAAGGCATGTGGTCCTGGGTGGCTCACCGAGTCACCGGCGTCCTCATCTTCTTCTTCCTGTTCGTACACGTCCTCGACACCGCTCTCGTCCGCGTCTCCCCCGACGCGTACGACAACGTCGTTGCGACCTACAAGACGCCGATCGTCAATGTGATGGAGTACGGCCTGGTGGCCGCCATCCTCTTCCACGCGCTCAACGGCCTGCGGGTCGTCCTGGTCGACTTCTGGTCGAAGGGCCCGAGGTACCAGAAGCAGATGCTGTGGACCGTCGTGGGTGTCTGGGTCGTGCTGATGGCCGGTGCCTTCTACCCCGTGCTGCAGCACACGCTGCGCACGCTGTTCGGGAGCTGACGCGAGATGTCCGCTGAAACCACTTCCGCAGACGCCACCGCGAGCGACGTCCGCCTCTACGACGTGGACAACCCGGCCCCGGTCATCGAGCCGCCGCGCAAGCGCACCAAGAAGACCGGCCGCGCCTCCCGGGGCAACTTCGAGATGCAGGCCTGGCTGTTCATGCGGCTGTCCGGCATCGTGCTGGTCGTCCTGGTCCTGGGCCACCTGCTGATCCAGCTCGTGCTCGACGGCGGTGTCTCCAAGATCGGCTTCGCCTTCGTCGCCGGCCGCTGGGCCTCGCCGTTCTGGCAGGTCTGGGACCTGCTGATGCTGTGGCTGGCCATGCTGCACGGCGCCAACGGCCTGCGCACCGTCATCAACGACTACGCGCAGCGGGACAACACCCGCTTCTGGCTGAAGATGCTGCTGTACACCGCGACGGTGTTCACCGTCCTGCTGGGCACGCTGGTGATCTTCACCTTCGACCCGAACATCTCCTGAAGCCGGGGCTGACTGGAACCATGAAGATCCACAAGTACGACACCGTCATCGTCGGCGCCGGCGGCGCGGGCATGCGTGCCGCCATCGAGGCGACCAAGCGCAGCCGCACCGCGGTCCTGACGAAGCTCTACCCGACCCGCTCCCACACCGGCGCCGCCCAGGGCGGTATGGCCGCCGCCCTCGCGAACGTCGAGGAGGACAACTGGGAGTGGCACACCTTCGACACGGTCAAGGGCGGTGACTACCTGGTCGACCAGGACGCCGCCGAGATCCTGGCGAAGGAGGCCATCGACTCGGTCCTCGACCTGGAGAAGATGGGCCTGCCGTTCAACCGCACGCCGGACGGCACGATCGACCAGCGCCGCTTCGGCGGTCACTCCCGCAACCACGGTGAGGCCCCGGTCCGCCGGTCCTGCTACGCCGCGGACCGCACCGGCCACATGATCCTCCAGACGCTGTACCAGAACTGCGTCAAGGAGGGCGTGGAGTTCTTCAACGAGTTCTACGTCCTCGACCAGCTGATCACCGAGGTCGACGGCGTCAAGAAGTCGGCCGGTGTGGTGGCGTACGAGCTCGCCACCGGCGAGATCCACGTCTTCCAGGCGAAGGCCGTCATCTACGCCTCCGGCGGCTGCGGCAAGTTCTTCAAGGTGACCTCCAACGCGCACACCCTGACCGGTGACGGCCAGGCCGCCGTCTACCGCCGCGGGCTGCCGCTGGAGGACATGGAGTTCTTCCAGTTCCACCCGACCGGCATCTGGCGGATGGGCATCCTGCTGACGGAGGGCGCCCGCGGTGAGGGCGGCATCCTCCGCAACAAGGACGGCGAGCGCTTCATGGAGAAGTACGCGCCGGTCATGAAGGACCTCGCGTCCCGTGACGTCGTCTCGCGCTCCATCTACACCGAGATCCGCGAGGGCCGCGGCTGCGGTCCCGAGGGCGACCACGTCTACCTCGACCTGACGCACCTTCCGCCGGAGCAGCTGGACGCCAAGCTCCCGGACATCACCGAGTTCGCGCGCACGTACCTCGGCATCGAGCCCTACACGGACCCGATCCCGATCCAGCCGACCGCGCACTACGCCATGGGCGGCATCCCGACCAACGTCGAGGGTGAGGTCCTGGCGGACAACACCACGGTCGTCCCGGGCCTGTACGCGGCCGGCGAGGTCGCCTGCGTCTCCGTGCACGGCGCCAACCGCCTCGGCACCAACTCGCTGCTGGACATCAACGTCTTCGGCCGCCGGGCCGGCATCGCGGCGGCGGAGTACTCGGCCACCGCCGACTTCGTCGAGCTCCCCGAGGACCCGGCGAAGCTGGTCCAGGAGCAGGTCGAGCGGCTGCGCACCGCCACCGGCAGCGAGCGGGTCACCGAGATCCGCAAGGAGCTGCAGGAGACCATGGACGCCAACGTGATGGTGTTCCGCACCGAGCAGACGATCAAGACCGCGGTCGAGAAGATCGGCGAGCTGCGCGAGCGGTACCTGAACGTGTCCATCCAGGACAAGGGCAAGCGGTTCAACACCGACCTGCTGGAGGCCATCGAGCTGGGCAACCTGCTCGACCTGGCCGAGGTCATGGCCGTGTCCGCACTGGCCCGCAAGGAGTCCCGCGGCGGTCACTACCGCGAGGACTACCCCAACCGCGACGACGTCAACTTCATGCGGCACACCATGGCGTACCGCGAGGTGGGCGACGACGGCGCCGAGTCGATCCGTCTCGACTACAAGCCGGTCGTGCAGACCCGCTACCAGCCGATGGAGCGTAAGTACTGATGGCTACCCCGACCCTGGACAAGGCGGCCGAGGCCGGCCAGCCCGAGCCCGGCTTCGCCGACTCCCCGTACATCACGGTCACCTTCCGGATCCGCCGGTTCAACCCGGAGGTCTCCGAGGAGGCCAGCTGGCAGGACTTCCAGCTGGAGATCGACCCCAAGGAGCGCGTCCTGGACGCCCTCCACAAGATCAAGTGGGAGCTGGACGGGTCGCTGACCTTCCGCCGTTCCTGCGCCCACGGCATCTGCGGTTCGGACGCCATGCGGATCAACGGCCGCAACCGTCTCGCCTGCAAGACGCTGATCAAGGACATCAACCCGGAGAAGCCGATCACGGTCGAGGCCATCAAGGGCCTGACGGTGCTGAAGGACCTTGTCGTCGACATGGAGCCCTTCTTCCAGGCGTACCGGGACGTGATGCCCTTCCTCATCACGACCGGCAACGAGCCGACCCGTGAGCGCCGGCAGTCCGCCGAGGACCGCGAGCGCTTCGACGACACCACCAAGTGCATCCTGTGCGCCGCCTGCACGTCCTCGTGCCCGGTGTTCTGGAACGACGGCCAGTACTTCGGCCCGGCGGCGATCGTCAACGCGCACCGCTTCATCTTCGACTCGCGCGACGAGGGCGGCGAGCAGCGCCTGGAGATCCTCAACGACAAGGACGGCGTCTGGCGCTGCCGGACGACCTTCAACTGCTCCGAGGCGTGCCCGCGTGGCATCGAGGTCACCAAGGCCATCCAGGAGGTCAAGCGGGCGCTGATCACGCGGCGCTTCTAGTACCGCCGTTCAGCGCCGGACGGCGGCCCGGGCCGTGGCCCGGACGCCGGCCGGGACCGGAACGTCCCCGAGGGCCCCGCCCCCGTACGCACGGGAGCGGGGCCCTTCGGCGTGCCCGGCCGCGGCGCGGGGCCCTCCGGCGGGTCCGGCCGGCTCCCGTTCCGCCGCCGGGTAGACCAGCACCGGCGGCAGCGCGTCGTCCACCAGCGCGATGGGCACGCCCCGGCAGAAGTACGAGGGCACGAACACCAGCCCCCGCCCCTGGAGGAACAGCTCCCGCTCCACCGGGTACGCCACCTCCAGCACCGGCGGCCGCCAGCGCATCACCGGCCCGAACGTCCGCAGCATCGCCTCCGCGCCGGACTGCGCCAGGGCGTGCACCCGCAACGCCCGGTCCGCGCCCACCCGCCCGGCGATCCGCGGCCAGGCCGGCGCGACCGCCAGGTGGTGGTACGTGCGCAGGTTGCGCGCCAGTTGGCGCAGCGCGGCCGGTTCGCCCTCCCCGATGCCGCGCGCCTCGCCCGGCAGCGCCCGGTGCCCCGCCAGCAGCGCCACCTCGGCGCGCAGCCGCGTGCGCGGGGTGCGCATCACCGCCTCCAGCCCCGGTTCGACGCCCTCCAGCGCCGCGTAGGGCGTGAGGAAGTCCGGGAAGTAGCCGCGCAGCGGCACCAGCGGGAACAGGGTCCGCACCGGCCCGGGGCCGTGCCGCACCGCATGCTGGCGCCAGGCGGCCAGCGCCGGCTCGCCGCGGTCCTCCCGCAGGATCTGCAGGCTCAGCGCGGTCTCCCAGAGCGGGTCGGCACCCTCCGCCACTCTGGTACGCGCCAGATCCTGCCCGGTGAAGTGCACTCGTAACACGGCAGCCCCCTGCTTCCCCACCGCTCCCCCGAACGGCGTGCACACGAGGATCGGCCGGGCGGGCGGGTCATGGCAAGCGGAAAGCGCAAGAAGCTTTACGGCCTTCTTGGGGCGGGCGCGTCCTTGGCGGGTGGGCGGGCGTCCTTGCCGTGTGGGCGGGCGCGCCCTTGCCGTGTGGGCGGGCCCGCCCGGGGCACCGGCCGCCGTCCCGGGCGGGGCGCTCAGGCCGAGCGCAGGGCCAGGGCCGCCAGCGCCTCGTCCTCGGCCTGCCGCTGCCGCATGGTCCGCGCGTACGCCTCCAGAGCGGCCCTGCGCCGCGCCAACTCCTCAATTTCCGCGTCGAGTTGGGCCATCCGCCGCGCCACCACCCCACTGGAGTGGGTGCACGGCACCAGCCCGGGGCCGCCCTGGGCGCAGGGCAGCAGGCCGCGGATCTCGTCGGTGTTCAGACCCGCGGCGAGCATCTCCCGGATCCGCCGGACGCTCTCCACCGCCTCCTCACCGCGATAGCGCCGATAGCCGTTCGCATCCCGCTCGGCGCTCAGCAACCCCTGCTGCTCGTAGTAGCGCAGCACCCGCACGCTGGCCCCCGTACGCCGCGACAACTCACCGATCCGCATCCGACCGACCCCTCTTCGTACCGAATCCTCGTACCGCATCCGCGTACCGGCCCAGCGGCCCGGAGATCGGCCACCACCTTCCGTTCTGGCCGCCGACTTGACCCTGACACCGGTGTCACACTGCAACCTCTTCCGCATGACGCAGATTCCCGCATCCTCGACCACCCTTCCGAAGCTGGCCACCACCGTCGCCGGTGACCCCGCCGGGCCCGGCCTCCTGCTGGCCCACGGCGCGACCGGCAGCGTCAAAAGCAACTACGGCGACCTCATACCGGCCCTGACCGCCACCGGCCACCACGTCGTGGCCCCCGACTACCCCGGCTCGGGCAACACCCCGCGCGCCACCGGCCCGTTGGAGCTGGACGCCCTGGCCGACGCCCTGGTCGCCGAGGCCACCGCGGCCGGTATGGACACCTTCACCCTGATCGGCTACTCCATGGGCTCCGCCGTGGCCGTACGGGCCGCGGCCCGGCACCCCGAACGGGTCCGCGGGCTGGTCCTGACCGCCGGTCTCGCCAAGGCGGACGCCCGGACCACGGTCTGGCTCGACCTCTGGCTGCACCTCCTGGAGCGCGGGGATCACGTCGGCTTCGCCCAGGTGCGGGCCCTCAGCGGCCTGGCCCCCGAGAGGTTCAACGCCCTCTCCCCCGCCGAGCGCGCGGCCGTCCTGGACCCCGACCCGTCCCTGCCGCCCGCCGGCTCGGCCGAACAGGCCGCGCTGGTACGCGTCCTGGACACCACCGCCGACCTGCCCGCGATCACCGTGCCCACCCTGGTCATCGCCACCACCCTGGACACCCTGCTGCACCCGTCCCACTCCCGATACCTGGCCGACCACATCCCCGGCGCCGAGTACGCGGAGATCGCCACCGGGCACCTCCCGTTCGTCGAACGGCCGGCGGAGTGGCAGGAGTTGATCCACACCTTCCTGGCCAAGCACGCACTGTGAGGCGGCGGTCCGGTACTCACGAACGTTCCTGTCGTCCCCTGACTTTCGTCAGTACCGTCCGCGCACCGCCGTCCTTACGCTCGACCCCCATGAACCCCATGACTCCCATGACCCAGGTGAAGCATGTGAAGCATGTGAAGCATGTGAACCACTTCCGCCATCAACTCCGCCGCGGCGCGGTCGCGTTGGCCCTCGCCGCTACGTTGCCGCTGCCGCTCGCCGGCGCCGCCCTCGCCGCTACGTTGCCGCTGCCGCTCGCCGGCGCCGCCCTCGCCGCCCCCCACGCGGCCCAGGCGGCGCCGGCCGTCGCCCCGGCTCCCCCGGCGGCCACCACGCTCCACCTCCCGCGCCCCACCGGCCCCTACGCCATCGGGCGCGACACCCTGCACCTCACCGACCCGCAGCGCCGGGACCCCTGGGTGCCCTCCGCGGGCGCACGGGAGCTGATGGCCTCGCTGTACTACCCGGCGCGCCCGGGCACCGGCCACCACCGCGCCCCGTACATGAACACCGAGGAGGCCCAGCTCTTCCTGCGGGGCATCCACCGCGCCGACGTGCTGCCGGCCGAGACGCTCGCCGCCACCCGTACCCACGCCCGCACCGACGCCCGGCCGGCCCCCGGCAGGCACCCGCTGGTGGTGCTCTCCCCCGGCTTCTCCCTCAACCGCGCCACGCTCTCCCTGCTCTCCGAGGAACTCGCCTCGCACGGCTACGTGGTCGCCCTCCTCGACCACGCCTACGAATCCTTCGGCACGGCCTTCCCCGGCGGCCGCACCCTCACCTGCGTCGCCTGCGACACGGTCGAGAAGGCACCGAAGGACGTACGGAAGCGGCTGATGGCCAAGGTCGCCACCGGCCGCGCCGCCGACATCCGCTTCGTCCTCGACGCCCTGACGAGGACGGACCGGCACGGGAAGCACGGGCTCCGCGGGACGCACCCCGCCTGGCGCCACTCCGCCATGATCGACACCCGGCGGATCGGCGTCGCCGGGCACTCCATCGGCGGCAACAGCGCCGCGGCCGCCATGGCGGCCGATCCCCGTATCCGCGCCGGCGTCAACATGGACGGCACATTCTTCGCACCCGTCCCCCACGGCGGGCTCGACGGCCGCCCGTTCCTGATGCTCGGCGCGCTCAACGGCCACTCGCCGCACGACGAGGACACCAGCTGGCTGCGCGACTGGCGGCGGCTGGACGGCTGGAAGCGCTGGCTCACGGTCCGCGACGCCGGCCACTTCAGCTTCATCGACATCCCGGTCCTGGGCGCCCAGCTCGGTGTCACCGACCCCACCGCCCCGCTCCCCGGCAAGCGCTCCGGCGAGATCACCCGCGACTACGTCACCGCCTTCTTCGACCGGCACCTGCGCGGCCTCCCGCGCCCGCTGCTGGACGGCCCGTCCGCGGCCAACCCGGAGGTGCTGTTCCAGAACCCATGAGGCAAATGACGCGAGGGCGCGCGAGGGGCCATCCCCTCACACGCCCTCGCTCATCCCGCGCTCAGCCTTCCAGCACCTTGTCGAGAAACTCGTCCAGGTTCCGCACCGTGCGCTCGATCCGCGCCTCCAGCGGCAGCGTCTCCTCGTGTCGCCCGGCGAGCTGGGACTGCTTGCGCCCGCGTACGTACAGCGAACACGCGAGGTCGGCGCAGAGGTACGTCCCGACGGTGTTTCCCTGCCGCCCGGACGGCCCGGCCCGCCGCGCGGCCAGGAGACTGACCCCCGACCCCGGATGCCCGGTCATGCAGACCGAGCAGACCGTCGTCTTGGTGAAACTCCGCCGCACCCCCTGCGGCACCCTGAGAGTGACACCGACGAGCCCGTCACCCCGCGGCGCCACCAGGTAACTCCGGTCCGGCGCCCCGGGATCCCGCCACCCCAGAAAGTCCAGGTCCTCCCACGGCAGCCCGGCCAGCCCCACCGGCAGATTGATCCGGCTCGCCTCCCCCTTCGAGCAATTCACAAAGGAGGCACGTATCGCTTTTTCACCTACGGGGTCCATAACGCCCGAAGTTAACAGCGGCGGCCCGGCCGCGTCGTCCGAATTTCCCCGCCGCGCGAGCAGGTGACCATCAGGCCCCCGGCCTCATCATCCACGCCCGGGTCGTCTTCTGCGTGAGCCCGGCCCGTTCCGCCCGCTCCACGCGTTCGGCGCCGGCCTGCGCACGTTGCGGCGCCAGCTTGTCCCAGTCCGCCGGCTTCAGGAACAGCATCGCATCACCGTCGGGCGCCACCATGACGCCACCGAACGGCAGATCACCGGCGACCCAGACACCGCCGTCCAGCCCCTGCGGCCAGCAGCGCCTCCCCGCCGCGTTGACGGCCTTCATCAAGGGCGCCCCGTGCCGGCCCCGGGTGGAGACCCGCACGGTGAAGACATTGCCGTACCGGGTCCATTTCTCGCCCTTCTTGGACACCCGGGTATGGAATTCGAGGGGGTAGTGGCGCAGTACACGCGCGCACCGGGCGACCCGAATTCCATACCCGAGCCGATAGAAAGTGAAGGCGGCCACGAACATCCCGGCGACCGTCAACAGCCACACGGCGAAGACGTTGGGGACACCGAGACGGACCAGCACTACGGGCAGCGCGCACAGCCCGAGGGCGAGAACGAGACGCAGCACGAGCAGCCGTACGAGAGCCGCGTAGTTGCGCCTCACCACCCGCGCCACGTCCATTGCACCGTCCGCCGGCCCGTCAGTCAGCCCGTCCGTCAACCCGTCCGCCGGCACGGCCCGGCTCAGCCCCAGGCCTGGTTGCCGTTGTTGTTGCGACGGCGGGTCGCGACGACGATGCCGATGACGATGCCCGCGACCACCAGCACGCCGAGGGCGATGCCACCGATGAGCAGGGCCTTGTCCTTGGCGCCCATGGGGGGGTTGGGGTCGGAGCCCTTGTCGGCGGCCGTGTCGGAGTACTTGCCCTTCGGCATCGGCAGCGGGCCGGCCGCCGGACCTGCCGCGATGTCACGGCGCAGGGCCGGGCCCGGCTGGATGAAACCGTAGCCGTAGTGGGCGTCCGGGAGCTTGAGGTGCTTGTCCTTCTCGGCCTGCGCGAGACCGGCGGTCTTCACCAGGCGATTGGCGATCTGACCGGGGGTGAGGTCGGGGAACTTCTGCTTGAGCAGGGCCGCTGCGGCGGACACGTAGGCGGTGGCGGCGGAACTGCCGTTCGCTGCGGTGTCGTAGTCGTGGTCGCTCTTGCCCATGGCGACGGCGACCTTCTCACCGGGCGCGAGCAGGTCGGTGTCGGCGTTGTAGTTGTTGGCGTCGGCCGCCTTGCCGTACTGGTCGACCGAGCCCACACCGATCGCGCCGGGGCAGCCGACTGGGTAACTCTTGTGCGTCCAGCCGTCGTTACCCACGCCGGCCACGACCACGACGCCCTTGTCGAGGGCGTAGTGGATGGATTCGCAGGTGTCGCCCTCCAGGTCGCCGCCGTAGGACATGTTGATCACGTCCGCGCCGTGATCCACGGCCCATCGCGTGGCCTGTCCGGAGTTCTTGTACTCCGGGACAGGGAGGATCTTGGCGTCGGGCGCCAGGCCCTTGACGCCTTCGGAGCCGCCCGGCCCGTGGCCGTGCCCCGCGATGATCCCGGCCATCGCGGTGCCGTGGTCGCGGATGTCCTCGTTCGGCTTGAGGTGCTTGGCACCTTCGGCCTCCGTCGCCTTTCCGAAGTCCGGCCCGGGAAGGAACTGCCCTGTCAGGTCCTGGTGGGTCGTACGGAAACCGCTGTCGAGCACGGCGACCGTCACGCCCTTGCCGGTGGCCTCCTTCCAGAGCTGCTGGGCCCCGAACGCCTCCAGCGGCCACTCGGCCTTCCGCACCTGGTCCGCGGAGGCTGTGCCGCCCGCGGACAGCAGCAGTGCTCCGGTCAGCGCAGCACCCACCGTCGCGCGCAGTGTTCGGGTGACCCTCATCCTTCGCTCCTTCTTGCCGTGCTGTCCGGCGGCCTTTTCCGCCTGAGGAAAGGCCCCGCACACATGAGAGTGCGGGGCCTTTCCTCATTGGCCGCATGCGACGTTATCGTCGGCCTACTCGATGACGCGAGGGGCAACGTTACGTTGCGGGTTCCAGGTCTCCTCGTCCTCGACGAGGTAATCGGGGCGCTGCCCTGTGGTGCGCTCCTTCTCCTTGCCCTTGCCCTTCGCTCCGGCGGCGCCCATCATGCCCGCCTGCTTGCCACCGCGGCTGCGGTGCAGGCCCGAGCCGCCCTGCTTCGCACCGCCCGCGGGGCCGCCCGGCTTGCCGACCAGTCCGCCGCGGGTACGCGCCTGCGGACCGCTGCGCCCGGCCGCGCCCTTGACGCCGCCTGCCTTGCCGGCCGCTCCGGCGCCCGGCATGCCGCCGCGCATCCCGCCGGCACCGCCGGCGCCCCGGGATCCGCCCATGCCGCCGGGCATGCCGATGACACCGGGCGGGACCGCGCCGCCTGGGAAGCCCCCCGTGCCGCCGGTCACGCCGTGGCTGCCGCCGGTCGTCCCGCCGCTGAAGGTGCCGCCGCCCGTCGGCGGGGCGATGGTGCCGCCCTGCACGCTGTCGAGACCGGTGGTCACGGGCAGTTCGGGACGGCTGATCTTCGGGCTGTCGAAGCCTTCCGGTACGGCGCCGCCGCCCGCGCCGTTCGGCATCTTCGGGGTCGCGGACTGATGCGGGTGGGTGCCGCCCGTGATGGGCATGCGCACCGGAGGCGGCGGCGTGTGCGTCGACGGCTGCTTGGGCCAGTCACCGGTGGGGCCGGCCGGGTCGGTGTCTTCCCTGAGGATGCCGCCGTGGCCGTCGTAGTTGGCCGCCAGCTCGTCCATCACGATGACCGCCTCGACCTGACGCTCCTTGCTCAGGGACAGATTGTCCCGGTTGAGCTCCAGCGCCATGCGGGTGTCCATCTTGGGGTTCGCCATGTCCCGCTTGAACTGGCTGTCGTCGCCGCTCTCGTCGGTCGCCCGGTCCACGACCCCCGGGTCATGGATCTTCGACATGGCTTTCTTGGCTTCGCGAAGATTGTGGGCGACACCGACTTCCGGCCCGGACATCCTCGAACCGATCAGCGTGGATTCCACATTCCGGGAAAGCTGATACGTCCGATCGATCTTCTCCAGCACCTTGCCGGCTTCCCTGCGGAACGCCTGAGCCGCCGAGCCCTCCCAGTGCGCGGAGGCGTGGTCGACCGCGTCCATGAAGGCCTTGCGGATGCCGCCACGGCCGTCCTCGCCGCCCAGGCGGTCGGCGGAGGCGCGCCAGTGGTGGCCGGAGGTCTCGATCGCCTCGGGGCTGGCGTGTTCGATCATGGCGCGGAGCGCGTTGATGCCGTGGTGATGGAAGTCGGACGGAGAACGAGGGGTGAGACGCTGGCCCTTGAACGACTTCAGCCGCTCTTCCCGCTCGTGGTTCTTGCGCTGCTGCTCCATCGCCTTGGCGCTGTCGTACTCCTGCTTGGCGTCAACCATGCAGGCCCCCCTTCATCTCCATCTCCGCCCTTCGTGCGCGCGTCGCCGTGTGGTGCTCAGCCATTCATCGAGGTCTTCGTCTGGTGCTCCTGGTCCTCGTACGCACCGCGGCTGGCTTCCGTCTTCTCGCCGAACTTGTGGATGAGGTCCTGGAGCGCGTCGATGACCTGCGACATGTACGACTGCATGTCGTCATGGGCCTTCGCGAGGTCGCCCGCCTCGAGGAAATTGACGCCGAAGGCCGACTTCGGAATGGTCGTGCTGTATTTCACCTTCTGGCTGGGTTCGTCCATGTCACCCCGAAGGTGGCGGAGTTGGCGCACCACGCTGTCCAGTTCGTCGAGATCGACCCTGAAGCGCTCGCTCATTCCTTCTCCCCGTTCCCCGTCTGCCCTGCCCGTTCCCCCACGCACCGCCCCGTGAAGCCGTCGGTAAGGGCAACATAAAGTCAATAAATACTAGGGAGTTGGGCGCCTTCGATGCAAGATCGAAAGTCATGATCTGTCCGATTTAGCGCGGGATGGTGCCGCACTTTGTAGAGGGGTTGTTACCTGCGGACGCAACCTGCTCGCCCCCTACCCTAAGGCGATCACACCCGCCTCATGCCCGCAGGGAGGCCAGTTCGACCACCGTGACGTCCGGGGGCGCTCCCAGCCGTACGGGCGGTCCCCAGGCGCCCGCGCCGCGGGTCACGTACAGCTGGGTGTCGCCGTAGCGCTCCAGGCCCGCGACGGTCGGGTTCGTGGCCTCGGCGACGTAGGTGAAGGGCCACATCTGGCCGCCGTGGGTGTGGCCGGAGAGCTGGAGGTCCACCCCGTACCGGACGGTGTCGTGGATGGTGACCGGCTGGTGCGCCATCAGGACGACGGCGCGGGCCGGGTCGCGGTCGCCCAGCGCCAGGTCGTAGTCGGGACCGGCGTGTTCGGTCGCACCGGCGAGGTCGTTGACGCCCGCGAGGTCGAAGCCGGGCAGCGCGGTCCGCGCGTTCTCCAGCGGATGGATACCCAACTCCCGTACGTGGTCCACCCATTGGGCGGCACCCGAGTAGTACTCGTGGTTGCCGGTGACGAAGTACGCGCCGTGGCGGGCGCGCAGCTCGCGCAGGGGCTCCGCGGCCGGGCCGAGGTCGGCGACGCTGCCGTCGACCAGGTCGCCGACGACGGCGATCAGGTCCGGAGAGGTCCGGTTGACCGTGTCGACGACGCGCCGGGTGTGGGCGCGGCCGAGGATCGGGCCCAGGTGGATGTCGCTGACCACGGCGATGCGGAAGCCGTGGGCCGCCCGCGGCAGTTTGGCCAGCGGCACGGTCACGCGCTTCACGGACGGGCCGCGGAAGGTGGTCGCGGTCCCGTACCCGACGGCGGCCGTGGCGGCCAGGGACGCTCCGGCGGCCACCGCCCGGGCGAGGAAGAGCCGCCGGGGCGGGGTGGGGAGCGGGGGCAGCGCGGGGGTGCGGGGCGGCAGGAGGGTGGGGGCGGAGGAGGGCGTGGGTACAGGGGACGGGGTGGCCGTGCGGGGGCCGTCGGGGGCCTCGCGGCCTTCGAGGCCTTCGAGGCCTTCGAGGCCTTCGAGGGATGGGGAGGGGGACGGGACCGGGAGTGCGGCGGGGGCCGGAGTCGCCGGTGCCTCCCGCTCCCGGAGGAGGCGCAGGCCCACCGCTCGTACGACCTCGCCGGCCAGCAGTGCCAGGACGAGGTACAGCAGCAGGGCCAGCCAGAGGTACCCGGGCCAGGCCAGCACCTGCTGGAGCACGAACGGGACGCCGGCCCGGCCGGCGAGGAGGGCGCCGAGGGAGAGCAGCGGGAGGGCGAAGGCGGCGACGGTGCCGGCGCGGCGGGTGCGGCTGCCGGGTGCCGTGGTGTCGCGGACCAGGCGGCACCAGACGTAGCGGTGCACGCCGAAGAACAGGCCGAGGACCGGCACCGCGATCAGGGCAAAGACCACCGCGTCTCCCTAGCTCCAGTTGTACCGGGAACTTCAGGTGTCCCGGGAACGGGAACTCCCGGTTCCCCGTGAACTCCCGGCGCCCCAGGAGTTCCAGATGACCCGACAGCTCCTGACGCCCCGACAGCTCCAGACGTTCCGGGCGAGCACGCTATCGGGCGGGCGGCCGGGGACGGGGAAGCGGCACCCGGCGGAGAGACCGGGGACGGGAAAGCGGCGCCCAGCGGTGGGGGCGGGCCCCCGGACACCCGGTCGGCCCGCCCCCACGCGCTTCGCTCAGGCCCCCGACGGGGTCAGCGCCCGGTCCAGGTCCCGTTCCCGCTCCCCGTCCCGGTCCTGGCCCGCTTCGCGGGGGACGGGGACGAACGGGCACTGCCATTCGGCGGGCTTGGGGCGGCCGGAATAGCGGCGGGCCTCGGAAAGCTCCTCGTATTCCTGCAGATTCGGATTGATGTCGCCCTGCAGCTTGATGTCCTGCTTGCGTATCTTCTCCGCCAGGCGGTCCCACATTCCGGCGCCCTTGATGCGGGTGAACTGCTCGTGGGAGTTGAAGGCGAGCATCGGGAAGGGCGGGCGGCGGCCCCAGCGGCGGTGGGTCTCGTGCAGGCCGATCACGAAGAACGGGTGCCCGGCCACGCTGTACGCGAATTCCCTGGCCTGCGGGTCCGAGGCGTAGCCCGTCGCCCACTGGTGGTTCTCCGCGTCCTGCTCGTGGAGGAGCTGGAGCTGCTGCCAGAGGAGTTCCTCGAAGCGCAGTTCGTCCACGCCGCGGGGTTGCTCGAAGGTGGCGATGAAACTGGTGAAGGACCGGGCGCTCCAATCCGCCGAGCCGACGAATTCCGCGAGATCGAGCGCCATCAGCCGGGCGGCCTCCTCGCTCCCCAGCACGTCGTAGTGCCGGTGTGTGATGCCGCCCTGGCGCCAGGCCGAGCGGCCCGCCAGGCAGGAGAACCGGTCTCCCAGGATGAACGCCTCGACCTCACCACGCGCGTTTGACGTCATGGTCAGCCTTCCTTCCACCTACATGCCTCCTCGACGGGAGATCATCTCCTTCACGCATCCGATAGCACCCACCCCGCTCCGACGGCACCCGCGGCCGGGGACGGCACACGGCAGCCGTGACCGCACCCGGGCAGCGCCGGGTCCGCGGAAGGACGGGGGAAGTCGCTCGGTGATTGTGACCGGCCGAAGCGGATCTGGGAAAACCCCGCAGCAAAATTCCTCGCGACGAATCGCTCACAATCCGGGACGATTACGGCGGTTCACGGAGGGTGAGGGGGCCCGGGGGGGGCGGGTCGGCTCCCCCGCCCGGGCCACGGACCGCCCACCGCCCGCCCGTTGGCCGGCCGCCGCTCGTCCGCTACTTGTCCGCCGCCTCGCGGCGCAGGGCCCGTACGCCACGGAACCCGATCACGCCGATTGCCGTCCCCAAGAGAAAGGACGTCACGGCCAGCAGCAGATGGACCCAGAAGTACGCCGTCGGGTCGCCGGCGTCGTTGAAGGCCAGACCGCTCCCGTCCTTGCAGAGGTTTTTGACGAAAGTGATCCAGATGAACCAGCTCCAGACCCCGAAGGCGAGCAGGAACCAGGACACGGGGCGAGAGAGCTTCATGGGTTCCAGTATGGGCAGCGGCTCCATCCGGCCGTCGGGAGGGGCACTCTTCCGTGGGGTGCTGTCGGCGACCGGGGCGAAGAGGGGTACGTTCAGCGACGTGCCGACGACCTTCAGTGCTTTCACGGCTTCCGTCCCTGCCCGCCCCTCCACGTCCCCCGGCGCCCCGGACGCTCTTGAGGCGTCCGGCACGTCCGGTCCGGCCGGCGCCGCCGGAGCATCCCGTACCGCCGGTGCCACCGGGCGCGCGGCGGTGCGTCGCGGCCGGTCGCTGCGTGCCGCCGCCGCACTGGCCGTCTCCGGGCTGCTGACCTCCCCGCTGCTGGCCGGCACCGCGTACGCCGACCAGAAGGACCCCAAGGCCCCCGCGCCGCCGGCCAAGATGTCGCAGATCGGCGGGGAGCTGATGGGCGCGCCCGGCGTACACGTGCAGCCGAAGCCCGGTGCGCCGAAGCTGCCGGGGCCGGACGCGCTGACCGCCCGGTCCTGGATCATCTCGGACGCCGCGTCCGGCAAGGTGCTGGCCGCGAAGAACCCGCACTGGCAGCTGGCGCCGGCCAGCACGTTGAAGATGCTGTTCGCGGACACCGTCATGCCGAAGTTCCCGAAGAACCAGAAGCACACGGTCAAGCCCGCCGACCTCGCGGGCATGGGCGTGGGCAGCAGCCTGGTCGGGATAAAGGAGAACCTGACCTACACGGTCCACGACCTGTGGCTCGGGGTGTTCCTGCGCTCCGGGAACGACGCGGTGCACACGCTCTCCGCGATGAACGGCGGGACGAAGGCCACCGTCACGCAGATGCAGCAGCGCGCGAAGGAACTGAACGCCAACGACACGCACGTCGTCACGCCGGACGGCTACGACGCGCCGGGGCAGGTCTCCAGCGCGTACGACCTGAGCCTGTTCGCCCGGGCCGGGCTGCAGAACCCCGACTTCCGCGAGTACTGCTCGACCGCGAGCGCCCAGTTCCCCGGGGACAAGGGCAAGGACGGCAAGCGGGCGACGTTCGGGATCCAGAACACCAACCGCCTGCTGAGCGGGGACTACGACATGAAGCCGTATCCCGGGATCGAGGGCGTGAAGAACGGCTCGACGACCAACGCCGGGTCGACCTTCACCGGGCTGGCGCAGCGCGGTGACCGCAAGCTGCTGGTCACGGTCATGAACCCGGAGAAGAAGGTGCACAACGAGGCCTACCGCGAGGCCGCCAAGCTGCTCGACTGGGGTTTCGCGGCGGCCGACAAGGTCGAGCCGGTCGGCCGGCTGGTCGGGCCGCGCAGCGAGGACGACGGCACCGGCGCGGTGGCCGCCCAGGGCAAGCGCCACAAGGGCGGGCACGGCAGCACCCAGGCGGCGCTGGACAGCACCGGCTCGGGCGGCACCTGGACCGCGGTGGGGATCACCGGCGGTGCGGTGGTGGTGCTCGGCGCGGTGGCGCTGCTGGTACGCCGGCGCCGCGCCGCGAAGTGAGCCGGGCGGCGGCCGCGCGGGACGGCGGGTGAACTGAACCGGGCGGCGGCCGCAAGGGACGGCGGGTGAAGCGGGGGCGGGGGCTAGCCGGCCCCCGCCCCCGCTTCGGCGGTCCCGGGCCTCGTGTCGCCGGTCTCCTCCGCCCCGTTCGTCTCCTCCCCCGCCGTGGCCGTCCAGGAGGCGCAGTACACCAGCAGCTTCGCGGTGAAGTTGATCCACAGCAGCAGCGCGATCGGGGTGCCGAAGGCGCCGTACATGTTGCGCGAGGCGACGCCCTGGAGGTAGCCGCTGAGCAGCAGCTTCAGCGCTTCGAAGCCGATCGCGCCGAGGAGGCCGGCGATGACCACGGCGCTGCGCGGCGGGTGGGCACCGGGCAGCTTGGTCAGGACGTAGACGAGCAGCAGGAAGTCCGCGAGGACGGCGGTGCAGAAGCCGGCGGCGGACAGCAGGACGGTGCCGATGCCGCCCTCCGCCAGGCCGAGCGCGTGCGCCACCTTGCCGACCGCCGCGGACGCGAAGGCCGAGCAGGCGAACGAGAGCAGGGCGACCCCGCCGAGTCCCAGCAGCAGCGCCCCGTCCCGGAGCTTGCCGAGGAAGAAGTTGGTGTCCTCGTCGCCCTTCTCCCATACGGCGCGCAGGCAGTCGCGCAGCGAGTCGACCCAGCCGATGCCGGTGAGCAGCAGCACGGCACCGGCGACCAGGCCGATCGTGGTGGCGTTCTCGACGAGCCCGGCGAGATCGAGCTGCCCGGAGATGCCGGGGATCTGCTCGGCGAACTTGCTCTGCAGCTTGTGCAGGTCGCGGTTGCTGAGCAGGGCGGCGCCGATCGCGGCGGCCACGGTGAGCAGCGGGAAGAGGGCGACGAAGCTGGTGAAGGTGATCGCGGCGGCGAGCCGGGTCCAGTGCACCCGGAGCATGCGTTCGTAGGCGTGCCAGAGGTGAGTGGTCATCAGCCAGCCGACGGCCGGCCCGACCACCGGCAGTTTCCTCAACCAGTCCACGGCGCTCCCCTCGTACGGCAGTCGGTCGCCCCGGTGATCCGGAACCCTAGGGTCCGACTACCCCGTAACGGCCTCCGGACATCCGGCCGGCGGCCGCCTCACACCAAGGGGACGGCCGGCGGCGGCCCGTGCGCCGGGGTCAGCAGGAAGGGGCCGGGGGGCGGGAGAGGTCGGCGGCCTGGCGGGGGACGGCGGGGGTCTGCGGGCCGAAGGGGTACTCGCGCTCCAGGCGCCAGACGGCGTCCGCGCCCTGCTGGTAGAGCGCGAACCCGGCGATCGTCCAGGTCGCGGAGAAGTCCGCGAGCTCGGCCCGGGCGCGGTCCATGGCGTCATCGGCGATGCCGTGCGCGACCGTCACGTGCGGGTGGTACGGGAACTGCAGGTCACGGGCGCACGGGCCGGAGGGGACGCGGACCCGGGCCTGGAGGGCGGTGCAGCCGGCCGCGCCCTCGGTGACCTTCACGAAGACGACCGGGGAGAGCGGGCGGAAGGTGTCGGTGCCCTCCAGCCGGAGCGGGAAGGGGCGGGAGGAGGCCGCGACGCCGGCCAGATGGCGCTCGATGGCGGGCAGCGCGTCGGCCTGGACCTCCGTGGGCGGGAGGAGGGTGATGTGGGTGGGGATGCCGTGTGCGGCGGGGTCCCCGAAGCTCGCGCGCTTCCGCTGGAGGAAGCTGCCGTACGGCTCCGGGACCGCGATCGAAACGCCCAGCGTTACGGTCCCCACTGGCTTCTCCCTCCTGACGTGTGTGCGGCGCGCTCGCGCACCCTCTTAGTGTGCCGGGTGCGCACCCCCGACGGGGAGCGTCCCCGGCCCTCGGACGGCCGGGCCGTTGTGCCCCCGTGAGTGGAGGCGGCGGCCCTGGCGGGGTCCGCGCGGCCGGCCGGGGCGGGCCGCGCGGACCGTTCCGTCAGTGCTTGGCCGGCAGGAGTCCGAGCCGGTCGTAGGTGGTGGCGAGGGTCTCCGCGGCGACCGAGCGGGCCTTCTCCGCGCCCTTGGCCAGCAGGGAGTCCAGCGTCTCGGGGTCGTCGAGGAATTCCCGCGTACGGTCCCGGAACGGTGTGACGAAATCGACCATCACCTCGGCGAGATCCGTCTTGAGGGCGCCGTACATCTTGCCCTCGTAGGACTTCTCCAGGTCCGGGACGGAGGTGCCGGTGAGGGTGGAGAGGATGCTGAGGAGGTTGCTGACACCGGGCTTGGCCTCGCGGTCGAAGCGGATCACCGTGTCGGTGTCCGTCACGGCGCTCTTGACCTTCTTCGCGGTGACCTTGGGGTCGTCGAGCAGGTCGATGATGCCCTTGGGCGAGGACGCCGACTTGCTCATCTTGATCGACGGGTCCTGAAGATCGAAGATCTTCGCCGTCTCCTTGAGGATGTACGGGTTGGGGATGGCGAAGGTGTCGCCGTAGCGCGTGTTGAAGCGGTCCGCGAGGTCGCGGGTCAGCTCCAGGTGCTGGCGCTGGTCCTCGCCGACCGGGACCTGATCGGCCTGGTAGAGGAGGATGTCGGCCACCATCAGCACGGGGTAGGTGAACAGGCCGACGGTGGTGCGGTCCGCGCCCTGCTTGGCCGACTTGTCCTTGAACTGGGTCATCCGGGAGGCCTCGCCGAAGCCGGTGACGCAGTTCATGACCCAGGCGAGCTGGGCGTGCTCGGGCACATGGCTCTGGACGAAGAGCGTGCAGCGCTCCGGGTCGAGGCCGGCCGCGAGCAGCTGGGCGGCCGCGATCCGGGTGTTGCGGCGCAGTTCCGCCGGGTCCTGCGGAACGGTGATCGCGTGGAGGTCGACGACCATGTAGAAGGCGTCGTGGGACTCCTGGAGGTCCACCCACTGGCGCACCGCGCCGAGGTAGTTGCCGAGGTGGAAGGAGCCGGCGGTGGGCTGGATACCGGAGAGCACGCGAGGACGATCGAGAGCCATGGGACCGATTGTCTCAGGTCGCGGGGGGCGGTAGGGCGTCCGGTCGGTGGGGAGGGCGGGGCGGGGCCACCGGGGGGCCGGGGCGGAGCCCCGCGGCGTCGGGGGCGGCGGCACGTGGGCGGTGGCCCGCAGGGGGTGGTCGAACGCATCCCGTAGGGGATGGCGAGGCCCCCTGCGGGGCCACAACGTGCAGGTGGGGGCGGGTATTCCCCAGCGGTCGGAGATCCCCGGCGGTCGGAGATCCCCGGCGTCCGGGCATTCCCCGGCCGGGGAATCCCCCCGGCACCTACTCCCCGACAGCCAGCCCCGGCGCCGGGTAGGCCGCCATCAGCTCGGCGACCTCGTTGCGGATCACCGTGAGGGCGTCCTCGTCGCCCTTCGCCGCGGCCTGGACGCCGCGGTCGATCCACTCCGCCACCTGCGGCATCCGGTCCGTGCCCAGACCGCGGGAGGTGAGGGCGGGGGTGCCGATGCGGATGCCGGAGGGGTCGAAGGGCTTACGGGGGTCGAAGGGGACGGTGTTGTAGTTGACGACGATGCCCGCCCGGTCCAGGGCCTTGGCCGCGACCTTGCCGGGGACGTCCTTCGAGGTGAGGTCGATCAGCACCAGGTGGTTGTCGGTGCCGCCGGAGACCAGGTCGTAGCCGCGGGCCAGCAGCGCCTCGGCGAGCGCCTTGGCGTTGGCGACGACGGCGTGCGCGTACTCCCGGAAGGACGGGGCGGCGGCCTCGTGCAGGGCGACCGCGATGGCGGCCGTGGTGTGGTTGTGCGGGCCGCCCTGCAGACCGGGGAAGACCGCCTTGTCGACGGCCTTGGCGTGGCTCGCCCGGGACATCAGCATCGCGCCGCGCGGCCCGCGCAGGGTCTTGTGCGTGGTGGTGGAGATGACGTCCGCGTGCGGGACGGGCGACGGGTGGGCACCGCCCGCGACCAGCCCGGCGATGTGCGCGATGTCCGCGACGAGCACGGCATCGACCTCGCGGGCGATCTCGCCGAACGCGGCGAAGTCGATGGTGCGCGGGACGGCCGTACCGCCACAGAAGATGATCTTCGGGCGTTCCTTGCGGGCGAGCTCGCGCACCTCGTCGAAGTCGATGAGCGCGGTGTCGGCGCGCACGCCGTACTGGACCCCGCGGAACCACGTACCGGTCGCCGAGACGCCCCAGCCGTGGGTGAGGTGGCCGCCCATCGGCAGCGCCATGCCGAGCACGGTGTCGCCCGGTTCGGCGAACGCGAGGTAGGCGGCGAGGTTGGCCGGCGAGCCCGAGTACGGCTGGACATTGGCGTGTTCGACGCCGAAGACGGCCTTGGCGCGCTCGACGGCCAGGGTCTCGACGCGGTCGATGTTCTGCTGGCCTTCGTAGTAGCGACGGCCCGGGTATCCCTCGCTGTACTTGTTCTGCAGGACCGTGCCGGTGGCTTCCAGGACGGCGGCGGAGACGTAGTTCTCGCTGGGGATCAGCCGCAGCGTGTCGGCCTGGAGCTGCTCCTCGGCGCCGACCAGCGCGGCCAGTTCGGGGTCGGCGGCGCTCAGCGCGGGATGGGAGAGGGATGCGGACTGCGGGTGCGCGGACTGCGGAAGTGACATGGCGTCCTCCGGGGCGGTCGATCGGTGGTCCGGTCGTGGTCCCGGGGTGCCCAGGCGGGGCGACACCTCGTGGCGGTGGCCACGCAGCGCTCCCTCGGGGTCGTTTCCCCGTACGCCAGTCGCGATGCGCACCGCCGAGTCTAGACGGCCGCGCGCGGCCCGGTGCCGGGAACACCCGTTCCGTCCCACCGCGCGGCGCCGGGAACGCCGCACGGCCCAGTGCCGGGAACGCCCCTCGGCCCGGTGCCGGCACTGTCCGGCCGCCCCGGCCACCCCGGCCGCCCCGGCCACCCCGGCCGCCCCGGCGCCTTCCGGACGAACGACCCGAGGAGCAATATAGAGGGGCATATGGGGTACCTCACTCCATGCGCCCCGTACGGTCTACCGGAACGGAGTCACGGTGACGTCCACGGAACCCGGCGTCGCAGCCGCCCTCGCCGCCGCCGAAGCCCACAGCGCGCACAACTACCACCCGCTCCCCGTGGTCGTGGCGACCGCCGAGGGTGCCTGGATGACGGATGTGACGGGCCGGCGCTACCTGGACATGCTCGCCGGGTACTCCGCGCTGAACTTCGGGCACGGCCACCCGCGGCTGCTGGCCGCCGCCCGGGCCCAGCTGGAACGGGTCACCCTCACCTCCCGCGCCTTCCACCACGACCGGTTCGCCGACTTCTGCGCCCAGCTGGCCGAGCTGTGCGGGATGGAACTGGTGCTGCCGATGAACACCGGCGCCGAGGCCGTGGAGACCGCGCTGAAGACCGCCCGCAAATGGGGCTACCAGGTCAAGGGCGTCCCGGACGGCCGGGCGAAGATCGTCGTCGCGGAGGGCAACTTCCACGGCCGGACCACCACCATCGTCTCGTTCTCCACCGACCCCGAGGCCCGCGCCGGCTTCGGCCCGTACACCCCCGGTTTCGAGGTCGTCCCCTACGGCGACCTGGCCGCGATGGAGGCGGCGCTCGACGACCGGACCGTCGCGGTCCTGCTGGAGCCGATCCAGGGCGAGGCGGGCGTACGGGTGCCGCCGCCCGGCTATCTGGCGGGCGTACGGGAGCTGACCCGGCGGCGGAACGTGCTGTTCGTCGCCGACGAGATCCAGTCCGGGCTGGGCCGCACGGGCCGGACCTTCGCCTGTGAGCACGAGGGCGTGGTGCCGGACGTGTACGTGCTCGGCAAGGCGCTGGGCGGCGGGGTGGTGCCGGTGTCGGCGGTGGTGTCCTCGCGCGAGGTGCTGGGCGTCTTCGCGCCGGGGGAGCACGGCTCGACGTTCGGCGGGAACCCGCTCGCCTGCGCGGTCGCGCTGGAGGTCATCGCGATGCTGCGGACCGGCGAATACCAGCAGCGGGCAACGGAGTTGGGCGAGCACCTGCACAGCGAGCTGGGGCTGCTGGTGGGCGGCGGGACGGTGGACGCGGTGCGCGGCCGCGGACTGTGGGCCGGCGTGGACGTCAACCCGTCCCGCGGCACCGGGCGCGCGGTCTCCGAGCAGCTGATGACGCGTGGCGTCCTGGTCAAGGACACCCACGGCGCGACGATCCGGCTCGCGCCGCCCCTGATGATCAGCAAGGAGGACCTGGACTGGGGGCTGGAACGGCTGAGGGACGTCCTGGAGGCGTGAGAAGCGGGCGTGGGGGCGGCGCGCCGGGGACGTGCGGGGGCGACGGACGTGCAGCGGGCGGCCGGCGGCGGGTGCGAGGCCCTGGCCGCCCGCTGCGCCAGCCCCGTACCGCGTACGCGTCCCGCCCGGGTCCCGCAGGTCCCCCGGGGCCGCCCGCGTCAGCCCGCGTCAGCCCGCGTCAGCTCGCGTCAGCTCGCGTCAGCGGATCACGTGCGGGAGGAAACGGGCGTACTCGTCCGTGACCGGTCCCGCCGACTCGCGGATGCCGAGGCCGGCCGCCTCGTCCTCGACGACCCAGGCACCCAGCACCACCCGGTTGCCGTCGAAGTCCGGCAGCGGCGCCAACTCCTGGTAGCAGCACGGGTCGTCGGGCCCGCGCGGCGCCGGCTCGTCGCCCGGCCGGTGCAGGGTGACGCCGGCGCCCTCCCGGCCCAGCAGCGGCTTGGCCGCGTAGCCGCGGGTGTGCGCCAGCTCGCGCGGCCCGTCCAGGTAGGCGGGCAGCAGGTTCGGGTGGCCGGGGTAGAGCTCCCACAGGATCGCCAGCAGCGCCTTGTTGGAGAGCAGCATCTTCCAGGCGGGTTCGATCCAGAGGGTGGAGCCGGTGCCGCCGCCGTTGTCGAGGGTGTCCAGGACGTGCGGGCCGAAGTCGTCGGTGGCCAGCCACTCCCACGGGTAGAGCTTGAAGCAGGCCCGCACGAAGCGCAGCCGCTGGTCGACGAAGCGGCCCGAGAGCCGGTCCCAGCCGATCTCCTCCACGGGGATGCTGACGGTCGCGAGGCCCGCCTGCTGGGCCGTCTCCTCCAGGTAGGCGACGGTCATCAGGTCCTCGCCGAGCTCGTCGCCCGCGGAGTGCGCGAAGTGCACCGGGGCGCCGGGCGGCAGCAGCGGGGCCTGCCGCTTCCAGGCCGCGACCAGCCGCTCGTGCAGCGAGTTCCACTGGTCGGCGCCGGGGAAGCGCTCCTCCATCCAGAACCACTGGGGGCTGGCGGCCTCGACCAGTGAGGTCGGCGTGTCGGCGTTGTACTCCAGCATCTTGGCCGGGCCGGTGCCGTCGTAGTGCAGGTCGAACCGCCCGTAGAGGGAGGGGAGTTCGGCGCGCCGGCGCCAGGACTCGGCGACCAGCGCGGCCAGGCGGGGATCGGTGATCCCGAGGTCGGCGAAGCGGTCGTGGGCGACGATGTGCTCGGCGGCGGCCAGGCACATGCCGTGCAGCTCCTCGACGACCTCCTCCAGCGCCTCGACCTCCGGGAGGGTGAAGGAGTAGTACGCGCTCTCGTCCCAGTAGGGGCGCAGCGAGTCGTCCGGGTAGCGGGTGAGCGGGTAGATCAGGCCCTGCGCCTCGACGGTCTGCTGCCAGCCGGGGCGGGGCTCGATGGTGTGGCGTTCCATGGCCGTACGGTGTCCGTTCAGCCGCCGAAGGAGCCGTGCCCGCCGTGCGAGCCGGAGCAGCCGAAGCCGCCGCGGTTGACGGCCGTGGTCCGGCTGAAGGTGCCGTTGTCGGCGTACTTGCCGCCGCCGCTGTCCGGGTCGTAGTACCACTGGGCGTCGGCCGGGCGCTTGCCGCGGCCCGACGTACCGGATCCGGCGCCGCCGGTCCCCGAGCCGCCGGTGGACGAGCCGCCGCCCGCCGAGCAGTTCTTGGCGTCGACGACGCGGTAGCCCTTGACGACGTCGTAGCTGTTGCGGTCCACGCAGCGCTTGTCCGGGTCCGAGCCGCAGGACGTCAGGGCGGCGGCCAGGGCGCCCATACCGCCCAGGATCACCGTGCTCGACCGCAGTCGGCGGCGTGCTTTCTCGGCCATTTTCCGTCTCCCCCGTGATCCCCCGTGGACGGACTCGGGTGAGCGCGTCGACGGGAACGAACTTGGTGTGCGCCCGTCAGCCTAGAAGGGGCCCGCCCGCTGTCCGGGAGGGCCCCCGTCCGGTTCCCGGCTTGGCCCCCTACAGTCGCTTCATGCTCCTTGGGATGGTCTGTGCCCTCGCCTCCGCGGTGTGCTTCGGCACCGCCTCCGTCTTCCAGGCCGTCGCCGCGCGCTCCACCGCGCCGGGTACGGACTCCGGCGTCGATCCGCGGCTGCTGCTGCGGGTGCTCGGGCAGTGGCGGTATCTGGCCGGTCTGGCCCTGGACGGGCTGGGCTTCGTGCTGGAGCTGGTCGCGCTGCGGGCGCTGCCGATCTACACGGTCGGGGCGGCGCTCGCGGCGACCCTCGCGGTGACGGCCGTGGTCGCCGCGCCGGTGCTGCACACCCGGCTGCGCCCCGGCGAGTGGGCCGCGGTGGCGGTGGTCTGCGGCGGGCTGGCGATGCTGGCGCTGGCCTCCGGCGAGGAGGGCCATCTGCGGGGCACCCCGGGCCTGCGGATCGCGACGCTGGTGTTCGCGGTGGCGCTGCTGCCGGCCGGCGCGCTGGCGGGGCGGCTGCCGGAACGGTCCCGGGCCGCGGCGCTCGGCCTGGGCGCCGGTTTCGGCTTCGGCGTGGTGGAGGTCGCGGTCCGCCTGCTGGACGACTTCGCGCCGCTCGCCCTGCTCACCAACCCCGCCGCGTACGCCCTGCTGATCGGCGGCGGCGCGGCGTTCCTGCTGCTGACCACCGCCTTCCAGCGCGGCTCGGTGACCACCGCCACCGCGGGCATGGTGATCGGCGAGACCATCGGCCCGGCCCTGGTCGGCGTCGCCTGGCTCGGCGACCGCACCCGCGAGGGCCTGGCCCCGCTGGCGGTACTGGGTTTCGCCCTGGCCATCACCGGCGCACTCCTCCTGACCCGCTTCGGGGAGGCACCGGCGGAACGGGAACAGACCCCGGACGCGGTGCCGGCGGTCGACGGGTAGGGCGCCACAACCGCGGCGTGCCTAGGGTGAGTTCACCGCCTCCGCTCCGCTCGAAGGATGACGCACCCATGACGCACGCCGGCCGCCCCTCCCCCGCCCCGCTCCCCGGGGACCTGTCGCTGCGCCACCCCGTACCGTCGGACCACCCCCGCCTCCAGACGGCACTCGCCGACTGGTGGGGCGGCCTGGGCGGCGAAGCCGGCGCACTGCAACGGAAGTTGCTCGTCCCCCGCCTCTTCCTTCAGCACTTCGCCGACACCAGCTTCCTCGTCGAGCGCCCCGACGGCACCCTGCACGCCTTCCTGATCGGCTTCCTCTCCCGGACCGACCCGGCGACGGCGTACATCCACTTCGTCGGCGTCTGCCCGGACGGCAAGCGGGGCGGCGTGGGCAGGGCCCTGTACGAACGCTTCTTCACCCTCGCGCACGAGGCCGGCCGCACCCGGGTCCGCTGCATCACCAGCCCCGACAACCGCGCCTCCATCGCGTACCACACCCGCATGGGCTTCCACCTGGAGCCGGGCGACCACACCGACGAACACGGCACACCGGTGCACACGGACTACGACGGACCGGGACTGGACCGGGTCTCGTTCGTGCGGGAGCTGTGACCCGGCCCCCCAGCCCCTTTCGGGAACCCGGGCGCCGGCGCCATCAAGGGCGAGGTACTTCGAGAAGCTCCAGGCTCTCGATGACGATGTCGGCGGTGTCCCTTTCTCCTACGCTGAGCAGCCAGTCGACGAACCGCCAGCCGTGCTCCTCCATGGGACTCCGGTCGTATGCGGGCGGTGTGGGACCGAAGTTCCGCTCCAGCCAGGTGTGATACGCCTGCCGGGTGGCGCGGTACTCCTCGCGGGGAGGAGCGGGTTCGCCGGAATCTTCGTCGAGGAGATCCCAGAACAGCTCCCGCAGGTCGTGTGCGGTGATGTAGAGGTCCCCCTCGTCACCGAGAAAGAGGACGGGCAGGGTGGCGAGGTCGGCGCGGTCGTCGCAACGCCACAGCGCGTAAAGGGATCCGGACGAAGTGGCCTGGGCGAAGGGGATCACCCGGTCCTCGAAATCCGGATTGTCCGGCTCGGTCCACCCCACGCCGTGGTTGTACGCGCGCAGTTCGAAGCCTGGCGAGTAGAAGTCCGTGCACGTGTCGTCGAATGCCTTGAGCAGGTTCAGCTCGGGTATCGGGGAGTACGCGTCGCTCATGGGATCGGGTCACCTGGGAGAGAAGTCGTCGGTGGCGGAAGTGAGTTGGGGTGAAGTGAGCTCAGGCCTGACCGCGGCCCGCTCCCGACCCCGGCGGCAAAGCCCTGGTCAGTGCGTCCAGGGCGCCGTTGAACGCATGCTCCGGTGGCGTGCCGTAAGCGACGACCAGGCCGTCGCGTGGGGCGTCGGGGGCGGTGGGGTCGTGGAAGCGGGTGAGGCCTTCGAGGGCGAGGGCCTGCCAGCGGGCGGCCTGGATGATGGACTGCTCGGTGCCGGGCGGGAGTTCGAGGACGGCGTGCAGGCCGGCGGCGATGCCGGAGACGTGGACGTGGGGCGCCCGTTCGGCGAGAGCCGCGACGAGCTGGTCGCGGCGGCGGCGGTAGCGCAGCCGCATCCCGCGCAGATGCCGGTCGTAGGCGCCGGAGGAGAGGAACTCGGCGAGGGTGAGCTGTTCCAGCTGGCCGGACTGCCATTCGCCGGTGCGTTTGACGGCCAGCAGCGGGTCGACGAGGTGGTCCGGCAGCACCATCCAGGCCAGCCGCAGGGCGGGGGCCAGGCTCTTGCTGGCGGTGCCCAGGTAGACGACGTGGTCCGGGTCGAGACCCTGGAGGGCGCCGACGGGCTGCCGGTCGTAGCGGAACTCGCCGTCGTAGTCGTCCTCCAGGACGTAACCACCGGTGGCCCGCGCCCAGTTGACGGCGGCGGCGCGCCGGTCGGGGTGCAGCGGGACGCCGGTGGGGAACTGGTGGGCGGGGGTGAGCAGGGCCGCGCGGACGTCGTCGAGCCCGGCCAGGTCCTCGGTGCGGGCGCCGCGTTCGTCGACGACGAGCGGGACGGTGCGCAGTCCCGCGCGGGTGATGACGTCGCGGTGGAAGTCCAGCCCGTACGACTCGACGGCCAGCCGGCCGGTGCCCAGGGTGCGGGCGAGCAACGCCAGGCCCTGCATGAAGCCGGTGCAGACGACGATCCGCTCGGGGTCGGCGCGGACCCCGCGGGCCCGGGCGAGGTAGTCGGCGAGGACGGTGCGCAGTTCGGGGCGGCCGGCCGGGTCGCCGTAGCCGAACGCCTCGCTGGGCGCGGCGGTCAGCGCGCGGCGGGCGGCGGCGAGCCAGGCGGTGCGGGGGAAGGCGGAGACGTCCGGGGTGCCCGGGGTGAGGTCGAAGCGCGGCCGGCCGGGGCGGGCGGCCGGGCCGTGCGGGCGGCGCACGGCGGGGGCGGTGCGCGGCAGTACCCGGTCGGCGACCCGGGTGCCGGAGCCCTGGCGGGCGCTCAGCCAGCCCTCCGCGACGAGTTCGGCGTAGGCGTCGGCGACGGTGTTGCGGGCGATGCCGAGGTCCACGGCGAGCGAGCGGGAGGAGGGCAGCCGGGTGCCGGGGGTCAGCCGTCCGGTCCGTACCGCGTCCCGCAGCGCGCGGATCAGGGCGGCCCGCAGCCCGCCGGGGCCGGTGAGGTCCAGATGCAGGTCACGGCCGAAAGTGGCCCATGAATTCCCCATGGAAGTGGACCATACCGCTGCGCCATTGCGGCCGTAGCGTCGTAGCCATGACGACGACATCAACCGGCCCCCGGATGCACTGGGCCAAGCTCGCGCCCGAGGTCTACAAGGCCATGATCGCGCTGGACGCGGCGGCGAAGAAGGACCTGGACCCGGTGCTGGTCGAGCTGGTCAAGATCCGGGCGTCCCAGCTCAACAAGTGCGCCTTCTGCCTCGACATGCACATCAGGGACGCCCGCGAGGCCGGGGAGACCGAGGAGCGGATCTATCTGCTCGGCGCCTGGGCGGAGGCCGAGGAGTACTACACCGGCAAGGAGCGGGCGGCGCTGGAGCTGACCGAGGCCGTCACCGTCCTCACGGAGGGCTTCGTCCCGGACGAGGTGTACGAGCGGGCCGCGGCCCACTTCGAGGAGTCCGAGCTCGCCCAGCTCATCGCCCTGATCACCACCATCAACGCCTGGAACCGCTTCGGCGTGACCACCCGCATGACCCCGGGGAGGGCCTGAACCGATGTCCGCCCGTATGAAGTTCTGGGGCCGGCAGCCCGCGTTCTACCAGGCGCAGCTGGCACTGACCACGGCCGCCAAGAAGGGCCTGGACGACCCGGTCCTGGCCGAGCTGGTGGTGCTGCGCGCCTCGCAGCTCAACCGGTGCGCGTTCTGCATCGACATGCATGTGAAGAACCTGCGTCAGGCCGGGGTGGGCCGGCAGCGGATCGATCTGCTGCCGGCGTGGGAGGAGGCGGGTGATCTCTACTCGGCGCGGGAGCGGGCCGCGCTGGCGTTCACCGAGGCCGTCACCGTCCTGACCGAGGGCCACGTCCCGGACGAGGTCTACGAGCGGGCCGCGGCCCATTTCGACGAGCGCGAACTGGCCCATCTGCTCGCGGTGGTCGTCGCGATCAACAACTGGAACCGGGTCAACGTCACGGTCCGCCAGCCGCCGGGGCTGGAGCTGTGAGCGCCGCCGCGACGCTGCGCGCGCTGCACCACGGCCCGCGGCTGCCGCTGGTCCTGCCCGGCCCGTGGGACGCGGCCGCCGCCCGGGTCTTCGCGGACGCCGGCTTCCCGGCGCTGGCCACGCCCAGCGCGGGCATCGCCGCCTCCCTCGGCCACGAGGACGGCCGGACGCCGCCGGCGGAGATGTTCGCCGCGATCGCCCGGATCGTGCGGGCGGTGGACGTCCCCGTCACGGCGGACGTGGAGGCCGGGTACGGGCTGTCCGCGAAGGAACTGGTGGGCCGGCTGCTGGACGCCGGGGCGGCCGGCTGCAATCTGGAGGACAGCGACCACGCCGCCGGCGCCCTGCGCGACGCCGAGGAGCAGGCCGCCTGGCTGGCGGAGGTACGGGCCGAGGCCGGTGACGCGCTGGTGATCAATGCGCGGATCGACACGTATCTGCGGGGCGTCGAGGGCGAGCGGGAGACGGCGGAGACGGTGCGCCGCGGTCTGCTCTACGCGGCGGCGGGTGCCGACTGCGTCTACCCGATCCTCGCCCCGCCCGCGCTGCTGTCCCCGCTGGCCGCCGCCATCGGCCGCCCGGTGAACGCCCTCGCGGTGCCCGGCGGGCCCGACCCGGAGGAGCTGGGCGCGCTGGGCGCGGCCCGGATCACCTTCGGCGGCGGTCTGCAGCACGCCGCGATGGCGACGCTGGCGGAGGTGGCCGAACGGCTGCGGGGCGGGCGGCCCGCGGAGGGCTAGCCACCACGGACGGGACGCGGTGGGGCGGGCGTACAGGGGTCGCCCGCTCCGCCCGGGCGTACAGGGTCGCCCGCTCCGCCCGGGCGTACAGGGGTCGCCCGCCCCGCCCGGCCCCGCGTCAGCGTTCGTCGGTCCCGGCGACCTTGCCGGTGCTGAGCGCGATCCGGTTCCAGGTGTTGATGGTGAAGATCAGCGCCAGCAGCCGGGCCAGTTCGTCCTCCGCGAAGTGCCGGGCGGCCCGCTCGTACACCGCGTCCGGCACCCCGCCGTGCGCGACCAGCGTGACAGCCTCGGTGAGCGCCAGCGCCGCCCGCTCCCGGTCGGTGAAGAAGTGCGCCGCCTCCTCCCAGACGGCGACCATGTGCAGCCGCTCCTCGCTCTCCCCCGCCTTGCGGGCGTCGCTGGTGTGCATGTGCAGGCAGTAGGCGCACTTGTTGAGCTGCGAGGACCGGATCTGGACCAGTTCGACCAGGGCCGGGTCCAGCCCCTCACGGGCCGCGGCGTCGAAGCCGATCAGCGCCCGGAAGGCCTTGGGGGCGGCCTTGGCGAAATTGACCCGGGGGACGCGGACTTCGATGGTTCCGGCGGCCTCGGCGGCTTCGTGGGTGGGTGCGTTGTTCGTCATCTCATGCCCTGCGGTGTTCGTCATGCCTTGAATCTATGAGTCCGGGCGACCGGCTGTAGGGTGCATTTCCATGTCGGAATCATGGGTCAATTCCGCCGCGGGCCTGGGCGCCGATCTGCATCTGGAACTGACCGGTCCGGGCGGCCACCGCGCCGCCCTGCTCGGCGCGCTCCGCGAGGCCGTACGGTCCGGGCGGCTGGCCCCCGGCACCCGCCTGCCGCCGTACCGCTCGCTCGCCGCCGACCTCGGCCTCGCCCGCAACACCGTCGCCGACGCCTACGCCGAACTCGTCGCGGAGGGCTGGCTCACCGCCCGCCAGGGCTCCGGCACCCGCGTGGCACACCGGGCGCAGCCGCTGACGCCCACCCGGGCCCCGGCCCACCGCGCCCCGGCGGCCCGCCCCCGGCACAACCTCCTCCAGGGGCAGCCGGACGCCGCCGCGTTCCCCCGCACGGCCTGGGTCGCCGCCGCCCGCCGGGCGCTGACCGCCGCCCCCGACGACGCGTTCGGGCCCGGTGATCCGCGCGGCCGCCCGGAACTGCGCCGCGCGCTGACCGACTATCTGGCGCGCACCCGCGGTGTCCGCACCGACCCCGGCCGGATCGTCGTCTGCTCCGGTTTCGCGCACGCCCTGCGGCTGCTGTTCCCGGCCGTCCTGCCCGGTCCGCTCGCCGTCGAGTCGTACGGCCTGCCCTTCCACCGGCAGCTCCTGGCCGCGGCCGGCACCGTCACCCGCCCCCTGGCGGTCGACGAAATCGGCGCGGACACCGGGCAGTTGACGGATCTGGACGAGGTGCGGGCGGTGCTGCTCACCCCGGCCCACCAGTTCCCCACCGGCGTCCCGCTGCACCCCGACCGCCGGGCCGCCGCCATCAACTGGGCGCGGTCCGGCGGTGGTTACGTCATCGAGGACGACTACGACGGTGAGTTCCGCTACGACCGCCGGCCGGTCGGCGCCCTGCAGGGACTGGACCCGGAGCGGGTGATCCACCTCGGATCGGTCAGCAAGAGCCTGTCGCCCGCGGTGCGGCTGGGCTGGATGGTGCTGCCCGGCCGGCTGGTCGACGCGGTCCTCGCGGCGAAGGGCGAACGGGAGGCGTGGGCCGGGGTCACCGACCAGCTCACCCTCGCGGAGTTCCTGACGTCCGGCGCCTACGACCGGCACGTCCGCCGGATGCGGCAGCGCTACCGGCGGCGCCGGGACCAGCTGGTCGCCGCGGTGGCCGGCCATGCGCCGGGGCTGCGCGTCACCGGCATCGCCGCCGGGCTGCACGCCGTCCTCCAACTCCCGGACAACTCGGGCGAGTCGGACGAGCGGGCCGCGCTGCGGGCCGCCCGCTGGCAGGGCCTGGCCCTCGACGGACTGTCGGAGTACCGCCATCCGGAGGCGCCGACGCCGCCCCGGCACGGCCTGGTCGTCGGCTATGCCACCCCGTCCGAGAGTGCCTTCCCGGCGGCCCTGGCGGCGCTGTGCCGGGCGCTGCCGCCGGGGCCGTAGGAGGACGTTCCTCCGCAGGGAGCGGGGCGCCGGCTACTGGCCGGCGAACTTGCGGCTGATGCCGTCGAAGACCCGCTGCGCCTCGGGGCCGAGGTGCGGGCCGGCCAGCCAGGTGTGGGCGTTGGAGCTGATGGAGGTGTTGGAGACCAGGGTCAGCTTGCCGCCGCGGTTGACGAACCAGCCGCCGCCGGAGGTGCCGCCGGTCATCGTGCAGCCGATGCGGTGCATGGCGGGCGTGCCCTGCTGCATGACCAGCCGGCCGGGGCGGGCCGGGCAGTTCATCATCCGCGCGCCGTCGTACGGGGGCGCGGCCGGGTAGCCGAACGCGTCGAGGGAGCTGATGCCGTCGGCGGAGGGGGCGTTGAACCACACCTGTGCGGCGGCGCCGACGGTCTCCTGGAGCGACTTGCCGCTGCCGTTCTCCGGCTTCACGTGCAGCACCGCGAAGTCGTAGGCCGAGCCGCCGTTGCCGGTCTCCTCGCTGCCCATGTTGATCCACTCACCGGAGGTGGTGATCCAGTCCGCCCAGAAGCGGCCGTAGGGGGTGACCTGCTGGGCGGGGGTGGCGCCGACCTGGTTCATCGGGACGCCGTTGTCGTTGTACGACGGCACGAAGACGATGTTGCGCATCCAGCCGCCCTGCTTGCCGGAGTGCACGCAGTGGCCGGCGGTCCACACCAGGTTGGACTTGCCCGGGTGTGCCGGGTCCTCGACGATCGTGCCGGAGCAGACCATCGGGCCCTTGGGGCTGTCGAAGAAGATCTTGCCGACCGGCGCCATGTGCTGGTGGTACGGGCGGGCGACCTGCTCGGCGGTGACCGGCCGCGGCTCGGGGTCGGAGGCGGAGCCGCTGCCCACGCCGGTGGCGTTCACCCCGATCTCCGGGGCGGCCTTGGCCTTGGCCAGCCGGTCCGCCTTCCAGTGGTCCTTGATGATCGGGTTGGCGAAGTCCGAGGCCTTGCGGGCCCAGTCGCCCCAGTCGTTCCAGCCGCCGTCCTTCCACTTCTTCAGGCCGTCGATGCTGGTCGGCATGCCCTTGGGCAGCTTCAGGCCCCCGTCGCCCGGGCCCTTCTGGTCGGCGGCGGCCGAACTGCCGGGCGCGGCGGCCTTGTCGTCGCTGGGGCCGCAGCCGGTGGCGGTGACCGCGAGCAGCGCGGCCACGGCGGCGGCCGCGGCGGTGGAACGGCGGATGGCAGGCATGGAAGCGGAAGTCCCCCCGGTGCGTGGCGGCCGCGGCACGCGGCGCCATGGTGTGGTGTGTCATGTCCCGTCTCGGACTGCGCCCTACTATGCCGCCCCTCAGGGCTCGCGGGACGGCCAGGGCCGGAAGGCCGGGGGACATAACAGGAGGGATCGCCGCACGTCGGACGGCCCCGCACCGGCGGCAGCGGTGCGGGGCCGAGTGCCGCCCGCGCTCCCCCCACAGGAGGCAGGCAGCGGCCGGGGGGCGGAAGACGGAGAGGCCCAGGACCTCGGGGGTGGTCCTGAGCCTCTCCTGGAGGTGGGCCTGTGGCGGGTGGTTACCGCAGGAGCTTGACGATCAGCTCCAGCACGTACTTGTCGACCTTCTCCAGGACGATCCGGACCGGGCTCGACGGCTTGAGGGTCTTCACCCACTTCCGGAAGGCGGCGACGCCCTTCTTCGCAGCGGCCTTGGCCTCCTTGTAGTGCTTGCCGAGCACCTTCTTGAGGAACTTCACGATCGCCTTGGCGCGGTCCTTGGCGTCCTTGCCCGAAATGCCCGGCACCTGGGCCTTGTCGAGGCCGGCCGCGTAGGTCACCGCGGTGAGGGTGTTCACGTCACCGGCCGAGCGGACCGCGCCCACCTGGACCGAGGAGACGACCGGCGTCCGGGAGTGCTGGGCCGCGCTGGCCATGGGTGCCGCGACACCCAGCGTGACCGCGGCGGCGAGGGCGGTGGCGGCCATCCGCATCGTCTTGCGCATGGAACTCCTCTTCTCTCTTTCGCGGCGCACCGGTTGTCGGTGATCGCCGGAAGGAGTCTTCCGCCGCCGTCCGGCATTCCGCTATTGCCTCTTCGGGCATCGGACGGATGGCCAACGGACTTCCGGTCATTGACCGAAAGGGACGCCCGCGGAGGGGAATTGAGGATTTCGACCGAAGGTAAAGGAACCTCCTCGCCCGTCCCCAGGGCGAGGAGGTTTCCGGCGGCCTGCCGGGATTACGAACGGTCCACCGGGAGACTGCCGTCCGGCGGGCTGATGTCGTGATGGTGGGCGTAGGCGAAGATGGCCGCCTCGATACGGGTGGCCACCTCAATCTTGGTCATGAGATTGGCCAGGTGAGCCTTGACGGTGCGTTCGGTGATGCCGAGTTGCTGCCCGATCTCCCGGTTGGACGCGGCCTTTCCGATGAGGATGAGCACTTGGCGTTCGCGCGGCGTCAGATGAGGGATTCTGGAGGGGTCTCCCGGTGTCGGGCGCGGGCTCGTGGGGTACGCCACGGTTATCCGCGCAGCCGATAGGTCGCTTTTGTTGCACGTATGACTCTGAGGCAAAGCAGTTCTACCTTCCCCGTATTCTGCTTATGAGTCCTGCTGGGCACGGTCGACCCGCTTTCTCCCCGGTTGGTCGAGTCGGGGTTCCGGCGGACGAACATGGGCGTGCGGTCATCGTGCGCTGCGGTCCGCGGTCCGCCCCGGCTGTGACTCCGGGAGGCGGGCGCGGTGACCGCCCGACGCGGCCTCGGCCCGGCATGAGCGGCGTCACGGTCGGTAACTGCCCAGCAAAGCGAGGCCACATGGCCGGAAAGAGCACTTACCGCAGATCTTAAAGGGTTCCTAAACCGCCGGTACGAGTTTGCGAAGTGGATCTCCCCGACCCCGGCCTGTCCCGAGGGGCACCGGCCAAAGGGTCAATACCGCCCGCGCGGCCCCGTTCGTACGCTCGGTCTCCCCTCCGTACCCCGGAACAGAGCAAGAGGAGATTTCATGAGCAGCGGTTCCACCATGCGCCGGATCGGGTCGGCCGCCGTGGCCGGCGCGGCGGCGCTCACGGCGCTGGCACCCGCGGCCTCGGCCGCCGGCCGGCCGGCGGCGCCGGCCCCCGTGGGCGCCGCGGAGCAGTCGCTCACGAGCAAGCTGACGGTCACGGGCTACCTGCAGTACCTGGCGTCCCGGCACACCCCCGAGGCGAAGCGGACCCTCAAGGCGTTCCGCGCGCTGCCGAAGGCCAAGCAGCAGAAGTTCGTCGGCTACCTGCAGAACCGCAAGGTCTACCAGGCGCTCACCGCGTCGCTGAAGGGCACCACCCGGCCCGGGGGCCTGCGCAGGGCCGCTCCGTACAACCCGGACGTGTCGTTCGTGAAGGAGGTGCGGGTCGAGACCAAGGGGAAGGTCGCCGGTGCGGTGAACACCCGGGTCGGCTTCGCCATGTCGGAGGAGATCTTCGGCATCCCGGTCACCACCGAGAAGGTGTGGGTGCAGTACCTGGCCAAGGGCGGCCGGGCCACCCAGCTCAAGGGCGGCGGCGCGACGGTGACCAACGTCAACGCGGCGGTGGACATCAAGGGCGGCGGCACGCCGCGCCTGTTCCGTGGGGCGGCCACCCTCTCGGCCACCTGGAAGGCCACCCCGCGCTACGCCTCCTTCGGCAAGGGGCTCGACAAGCTCCAGGCCCTCGACGCCGGTGTGCAGGGCTACTGGCGGGCGAGCCTGCACAACGCCTGAGCCGGTGCGGACCGCCGCGCGTCAGGGACGGGCGGCGGCCACCCTCGGGTCCCGGTACGCGGCGGCGCGCGGCTGCCGTCCCGCGCCGCCCGGTCCTCCTGATGCCCCATGGCGGAACTCCCCGAGTTGTTCCGCCGTGGGGTACCACTGTTTCTGGCAACGGCAGCACCACCAGCGCCAGTTGTCCCAGTCGGTACTGGTCTGGGTGGTGTCCTTCCACAACCAGTCGTCACAGTCGGTCGTGGGGCATTTCGGAGGAAGCGGCATGGTGGCATCCTCGGGCGTCCCGGCCCGTGCGCCGGGCGGAACTCCCCGGCCGCCATCCGAACGGGTGAGCCCCCACCCGGCTCACCAGGACCTGACCGACGGGTCCTAGGCTCCTTTCGGACAACACCCCGCCACGCGCCATCCGATGAGGAGACCCATGTCCCCACCCGGCCCCGGACCCGGGCCCGCGGCCCCGTCGTTCACCGAGCCGCCGCCTCCGCCGCGGCCCGGGCCCGGTGCCGGGCCGGCGCCGCGGCGGTCCCGGACCGGGCTGGTGGCGCAGTTCGTGCTGCAGTTCGTCTACCTCCCGCTGTGGGTCCTGGTCGCGGTCGGGCTGGTCGTCCTCGCGATCTGGCTCGACGGCGCCGGCAACGCCAACGTCGGCCCGCCGCCCGGGGTGTTCAGCTTCTCGAAGGCCGCGCTCTCCTGGCGGCGGCTGCGCATCGAGTGGCGCGGACGGGCCGAGGACTGGGCGCCGTTCACCGAGGAACTGCTGCGGGGACGGTTCGCCAAGGCGGAGGAGAACAGCGGCTGGGCGCCGGCCCTGCTCCCGCCGAGCGGCGTCCGGCGGGCCACCACACAGCTGCCGCTGCGCCACTACCGCGGTCTGGGCGCGGGCGGCGTCGAGCAACTGGCCCGGCGCCACGGCTGGTCGGTGGACTGGACCCGGCACCGCGCCGGCACGGAGAAGGTGCACCTCTTCCGGCTGCTGCCGCCCCCGGTGCACACCGGGGTGCCCGACCCCTGCGGCCCGCCGGTGCCGCCCGGCGCACCCTGGGGACCGCTGCCCGCCCGGCTCGCGATGCCGCTGCTGACGTTCGTCTTCCTGCCGCGGCTGCGCACGCTGGAGCTGCGCCGCGACCCGGAGGCGTACGCGGCCCATCTGCGGAGGTACCTGGCCAAGCGGTTCGCCACGGAGCTGGCCCGCGACCGGCGCGCCCACTACACCGCCGACGACGACGGCCGGATCCTGCGCCGGGTCGCCGTCAGCAGCCGGCACTACCGCGCGGCCGGCGCCCAGGCGGTGCTGCGGGTGGCCGCCGAGCAGGGGTGGCGGCTCGACCACTCGTACCGGACCGAGCCGGAACGCACCGTGCGGCTGTGCCGCCCGGACGGCCCGTAGCCGAGGGTTCGCCCGGCGCACGCGAAGGGGGTGCGGGCCCACGGGCCCGCACCCCCTTCGTCCGACGTCCGGCCGGCGACCGCCTACTTCTTCTTCGGCAGCCAGCTCTTCCAGACGTCCGGGTGCTTGTCCACCCACCGCTTGGCCGCCTCATCGGCGGACAGGCCGCCCGAGGCGATGGATTCGGAGACCTCGTTCTGGTCGTCCTTGGTCCACTTGAAGTTCTTCAGGAACGCCGCGGCACTACCGCCGCTCTTGGCGAAGTTGGTGTTGAAGTACTTCTGGAGCGGGGTGGTGGGGTACGCGCAGTCGATGGACTGCGGGTCCTTGGTGCCCTTCTCCGCACAGGCGTCGGTGTACTTGGGGAGCTTGACCTCCACCATCGGCACCTGGTTGAAGAGCCACTGCGGCTCGTACCAGTACGTGAGGAAGGACTTCTTCGCCTTGGCGAACTGCTGGATCTGGGTGATCTGGGCCGCCTCGGAGCCGGCGAACACCACCTCGTAGTTGAGGTGGAGGTTCTTCACCAGCGCCTTGTCGTTGGTGACGTAGGACGGCGAACCGTCCATCAGCTGGCCCTTGTTGCCGCTCTCGGACGTGCGCAGCTGCTTGGCGAACTTGTTGAGGTTCTTCCAGTTGGTGACCTCGGGGTGCTTGTCGGCCCAGTACTTGGGCACCCACCAGCCGATGTGGCCGGTGACGCCGTTGCCGCCGCCCGCGGTGATCGTCTTCTTGTCCTTGACGTACCGCTTCTCCTGGTCCGGGTGGCCCCAGTCCTCCAGGATCGCGTCGACCCGGCCCTGGCTGAGGGCGTCCCAGGCGGGGATCTCGTCCACCTGGACGGTGTCGACGTGGTAGCCCAGCTGGTGTTCCAGCAGGTACTTGGCGACGGCCACGTTGGACTGCGCGCCGACCCAGGTCTGCACGGACAGCGTGACCGACTTCGAGCCCTTGGCCGCGGCGAACGGCGAGGTCTGCTTGGTCATGTCGGCCTTGCCGCAGGCGGACAGGGACAGCGAGAGCGCCACCGTGCCGGCGAGCACGGTCGTACCGAGGAAGGCTTTGCGCGTACGGGACATGATCAGGCTCCCTTCCCCGTCGTACGGCGTTCCGTGGGCTGGGTGACCCGGTCGAGCATCAGGCCCAGGCACACGATGGCCACACCCGCGACCAGGCCGAGGGCCAGGTCTCCGGTGGCCAGGCCGGTGACCACGTCGTAGCCGAGGGCACCGCCGCCGACCAGGCCGCCGATGATGACGACGGCGAGGACCAGGACCACGCCCTGGTTGACGGCGAGCAGCAGGGCCGGCCGGGCCAGCGGCAGCTGCACCTGGCGGAGCATCTGCCAGCGGGTGGCGCCCAGCGAGCGGGCCGACTCCATCGCGGCGGGGTCGACCTGGCGCAGGCCCTGGGTGGTGATGCGGATGACCGCGGGCAGCGCGTAGACGACCGCGGCCGCGGCGGCCGGGGCGCGGCCCACGGCGAACAGCGCGACGACCGGGATCAGGTACACGAACTGCGGCATGGTCTGCATGACATCCAGGACCGGGCGGAGGATCGCCTCGAACCGCTTGCTGCCGGCCGCCAGGACACCGGTGCCGAAGCCCAGCACCAGCGTCACGACCAGGGCGGCGAGCACCTGGGAGAGGGTGTTCATGGACGGCTTCCACACGCCCAGCACACCGATGGCGGCCATCGCGAGGACGGCGGTCAGGGCGGTGCGCCAGGTGCCGATGAGCCAGGCCAGCGCGGCGACGATGAGCAGCGTGCCGTACCAGGGCAGCGCGGTCAGGCCGTCGCGCAGCGGGTTGAGCACCCAGTTGGTGAAGTGCGCGGCCCAGTCGGCGGTGCCGCCGATGACCGGGACGCCGGAGTAGAGGTGGTCGACCATCCACTCCTTGAAGTCGTTGACCGGGTGGGCGATGTCCACGAACCAGGCGCCGGGCCAGACCGCGGAGCCGGTCAGCCGGCCGGCCAGGGCCAGCAGGGCGGTGAGGGCGGCCACGCCGGTCCAGACCTGCCAGCCGCGCAGCCACGCCGGGCCGGCGGTGGCGGTGTTGCCGGCCGCGCCGATCCGGGCGCCGGCCGCGGCGGTGGTGCGGTCCATGACGATGGCCAGCAGCACGATCGGGATGGCGGCGGAGAGCGCGGCGCCGACGTCGACGGAGGCGAGCGCCTGGTAGACGCGGTCACCGAGGCCGGCCGCGCCGATCATCGAGGCGATCACGACCATGGACAGCGCCATCATGATCGTCTGGTTGACGCCGAGCAGCAGTTCCTTGCGGGCCAGCGGGAGGCGGGCGGTCAGCAGCCGCTGCCGTCCGGTGGCGCCGAGCGAGGAGACCGCCTCCAGTACGCCGGGGTCGGCGCCGCGCAGTCCGAGCGCGGTGAGCCGGGCCATCGGCGGGGCCGCGTAGATGACGGTGGCCAGCAGCGCGGCCGGCACGCCGATGCCGAAGATCAGCACGACGGGCAGCAGATAGGCGAAGGCCGGCAGCACCTGCATGGTGTCGAGGACCGGGCGGAGGATCCGGAACAGCCGCTCGGAGAGGCCGGCGGCCAGTCCGAGCAGTGCGCCGACGACGACCGAGACGGCGACCGCCACGACCATCAGCGCCAGCGTCTGCATGGTCGGGACCCACATCCCGAGCGCCCCGCTGACGAGGAGGGAGACCAGCGCGGTGGCGGCGATCCGCCAGCCGGCCACCCGCCAGGCGATCAGCGTGACGCCGGTGGTCACGCCGGCCCAGCCGAGGGCGAGCAGCAGCAGGTAGACCGCGCGGACGGAGATGACCACGGCGTTGGAGAGGTGGCCGAGGAAGTAGACGAACAGCCAGTGGTTGTCACGGTTGTCGATGATCCAGTCGCTGGTCTTCCCGAGCGGTCCGGACAGGTCGACGGTGAGCGCGGAGGGCCAGGCGGCGCCGGGCCAGGCGGCGTGCACCACGGGGACCAGGACGGCCGCGGCGACGGCGAGCAGCAGGAGCTTGGCGACGCCGCGGCGGCCCAGCAGGGCGCGGGCCGGATTGGCCTTGGGGGCGTCGGCGCCGAGGCCGCGCTGAGTGGCGGGGGGTGCGGATGCGGTGCTCATGCTGAAACCTCGCTTCGCTCGGCCCTGCATTCGCACGGCACGCACCTCTGCATGATTCGCTCGCTACGCTCGCTCATGCGCGCCCCCGCTTCACGGTGCCGGTCGGCACGCCCAGGGCGGCGGCGCGCTGGGCCTCGCGCCAGCGGCGCAGCAGCGCGGCACGCAGCCGGGAGCGGCGGGAGGCGACGGGGGCTCTGGAGCCGACGGCGCGGACGGCGCCGTGGCGGGGGGTGGCGGCGTACATCATCAGGCAGCCACCTCGCCGGGCCGGTCCTCGTCGATCCGGGCGACCACGTTGAGCAGGCAGGCGTGGTCGACGACGCCCAGGCAGCGGCCGCCGTCGACGACCCGGGCGGCGCCGCCGGAGCGGGCCACCGCCTCGATGGCGTCCGAGATCAGGGTGTCGGCGGCCAGCGCCGGACCCTGGTCGGCCTCGCCGTCCTCGGCCGGGCGCATCGCGCGGCGGACGGTCAGCACCTGCTCGCGGGGGACGTCCCGGACGAAGTCGCGGACGTAGTCGTCGGCCGGGGAGCCGACGATCTCCTCGGGGGTGCCGAGCTGGACGATCTCGCCGTCGCGCATCAGGGCGATCCGGTCGCCGACCCGCAGCGCCTCGGCGAGGTCGTGGGTGATGAAGACCATGGTGCGGCCCTCCTCGCGGTGCAGGCGGACGACCTCTTCCTGCATGTCGCGGCGGATGAGCGGGTCGAGCGCGCTGAACGGCTCGTCGAACAGCAGGACCTCGGGGTCGACGGCGAGCGCGCGGGCGAGTCCGACGCGCTGCTGCTGACCGCCGGAGAGCTGCCCGGGGCGGCGCTTCTCCAGTCCGGCCAGGCCCACCTTGTCGACCATCTCGTTGGCCTTCTCGCGCCGTTCGGCCTTGCCGACGCCCTGGATCTCCAGGCCGTAGGCGACGTTGTCGACGACGGTGCGGTGCGGCAGCAGGCCGAAGTGCTGGAAGACCATGGCGGCGCGGCGGCGGCGCAGTTCGCGCAGTGCGGTGCGGTCCATGGCGCGGACGTCCTCGCCGTCCATCTCCAGGTCGCCGCTGGTCGGTTCGATCAGCCGGGTCAGGCACCGGACGAGGGTGGACTTGCCGGAGCCGGACAGGCCCATGACGACGAAGACCTCGCCCTTGTGGACGTCGAAGGAGACGTCACGGACGGCGGCGGTGCAGCCGGTCCGCTCGCGCAGTTCCTGGGCGCTCAGCCCGGTGACGGAGGTGTCGTCGGGGATCTTGTCGGCCTTGGGGCCGAAGACCTTCCACAGGTGGCGGACGGAGAAGACGACCTCGCGGCCGTCCTCGGCGGCGTCGGCGGCTTTGCGGGCGTTGGGTATCTCGGATGCGCCGGCGGAGGTGGTAGCCATCACGCATCACCTCCCTTGGTAGGAGCCTTGTGAAGCAGTTCGGCGCACTTCTCCCCCACCATGAGCACGCCCAGCATCGGGTTGACCGCCGGCATCGTCGGGAAGACCGAGGCGTCGGCGATCCGGATGCCGTGCAGACCGCGGATCTTCAACTCCGGGTCGACGACGGCGAGTTCATCGTTGGTGGCGCCCATCTTGCAGGTGCCGGCGGGGTGGTAGACGGTGTGCGCGGCCTTGCGCACCAGCTCGCTGATCTCCGCGTCGTCGGTCACGTGGGGACCGGGGAAGACCTCGCGCTTGAGCCACTTCTTGAACGGCTCGGCCCGGGCGATCTCGCGGGCCAGCTTGATGCCGTCGACGAGGGTCTGCCCGTCGTAGTCGTCCTCGTCCTCGAAGTACTTGAAGTCGAGGGCGGGCTTGACCTCGGGGTCCGCGGAGGTGAGGTAGAGGCGGCCGCGGGAGCGGGACTTGGGGATGTTCGGGGTCATCGAGACGCCGTGTTCGGGGCGCTCGTAGCCCAGCCGCTCGGGGTTGTCGGTGAACGGGATCTGGTAGAAGTGGAACATCAGGTCGGGGCCCTTGTGCTCCGGGTCCCGCTTGACGAACAGACCCGCGTCCGAGTCCATCGCGGAGTTGCCCGGGATCGGCCCGTTGGTCTCCCAGACGATCACCGACTCGGGGTGGTCGATCAGGTTCTCGCCGACGCCCGGCAGGTCGTGCACGACGGGGATGCCGAGCGCCTCCAGGTCCTTCCTCGGCCCGATGCCGGAGTGCATCAGCAGCCGCGGGGTGTCGACGGCGCCGGCGCACACCAGCACCTCGCGGGCGGCCTCGACGTAGACCTCCGCACCGTCCTTCGTGCGGACGTGGACGCCCTTGGCGGTGGTGCCGTCCAGCTCCAGCTTGTGCGCCCAGGTCTCCAGCATCAGCGTGAGGTTCGGCCGGTCGCCGGCCTCGATGTGCGGGTGCAGGTAGGCGACCGAGGCGGACGACCGCTTGTTGTTCTCGGGGTGGTACGAGAGGTCGAAGAAGCCGACGCCCTCGTCGAAGGGCTTGTCGTTGAACCCGACGACCTCCGGCACGCCGAGGGCGGTCTTGGTCGCCTCGATCCAGTCGGTGGCGATCTGGTTCTGGTCCTTCTTCGCCACCCGCACGATGTTGTTGCGCAGCTTGCCGAAGTAGGGGTCCATCTCCTTCGCGCCCCAGCCGGTGGCGCCGGCCGCCTCCCACTCGTCCCAGTCGGACGGCAGCGGCTTGAAGGAGATCAGGGTGTTGTGCGACGAGCAGCCGCCGAGCACCTTGGCCCGGCTGTGCAGGATGTGCGAGTTGCCGCGCGGCTGCTCGGTGGTCGTGTACTCGTAGTCCAGCTCGCCGCCGAGGAGGCCGAGCCACTTGCGCAGCGTCAGCACGTCCTCGCGGTCGATGTCGGACGGGCCGCCCTCGATGACGGCGACGGTGACGTCCGGGTCCTCGGTGAGGCGGGAGGCGATGACGGAACCGGCGGTACCACCGCCGACCACGACGTAGTCGTACACGGGCATGGAGGGTGCTCCTTCTTGCAACGTTCTCAGGTGGTGCGGGGGTTGAGGGGAGGCGGTCAGCCGCGGTCCGGTGAGGGACCGGTCAGCCCGCGAACCACCGCACCGGCTCGGGCCGGAGGTTTTCGTAAATGTGCTTGCTCTCGCGGTACTCGTCCAGACCCGTGGGGCCGAGTTCCCGCCCGATGCCGGACTTTCCGAAGCCGCCCCACTCCGCCTGCGGGAGGTAGGGGTGGTAGTCGTTGATCCAGACCGTGCCGTGCCGCAGCCGCGCGGCGACCCGGCGGGCGCGCGCGGTGTCGGCGGAGAACACCGCGCCGGCCAGGCCGTACTCGGTGTCGTTGGCGAGCGCGACGGCCTCGTCCTCGGTGCCGAAGGTCTCCACCGTCAGGATCGGCCCGAAGGTCTCCTCGCGGACGACCTTCATCTCGCGGTGGCAGCCGTCCAGCACGGTCGGCGCGTAGAAGTAGCCGGTGGCCGGGCGGACGGCGGACGGCTCGGGCCGGGCCCCGCCGCACCGCAGCTGGGCACCCTCGGCCAGCGCGGAGGCGACGTACGCCTCGACCTTGTCGAGCTGCTGCTGGGAGACCAGGGGGCCGCACTCCACGCCGTCCTCGGTGCCCCGGCCGAGCTTGATCCTCTCGGCGCGGCGGGCGAGTTCGGCCACGAAGCGGTCGCGCACCGACTCCTCGATGATCAGCCGGGCGCCGGCGGAGCAGACCTGCCCGCTGTGGATGAACGCGGCGTTGAGCGCCTGGTCGACGGCGGTGTCGAAGCCCTCCTCGGTGGCGCAGGCGTCGGCGAAGACCACGTTCGGGTTCTTGCCGCCGAGCTCCAGCGCGATCTTCTTGGCGCCGGAGACCGCGGCCGCACCGGCCTTCGTGCCGCTGACCAGGCCACCGGTGAAGGAGAACAGGTCGACGTCCGGGTGCTCGGCCAGCCGCTGGCCGACCGGCAGACCGGCGCCGGTGACGATGTTGGCGACCCCGGCCGGCAGCCCGGCCTCGACCAGCAGCTTGACCAGGTGCACGGTCGACAGCGGGGTGACCTCGCTGGGCTTGATCACAAAAGTGTTGCCGGCCGCGAGGGCCGGCGCGATCTTCCAACTGGCCTGCAGCAGCGGGTAGTTCCACGGCGTGATCAGCGCACAGACGCCGACCGGCTCGTGCACGACCACGCTGTGCACATCGGCGGAACCGGCGTCGACGACCCGGCCGCCGCTCTCGTTCATCACCACGTCGGCGAAGTACCGGAAGGCGTTGGTGACGTCGTCGACGTCGACCCGGCCCTCCTCCAGGGTCTTGCCGGTGTCCCGGCTCTCGATGAGCGCGATCTCCTCGCGGTCGCGCTGCAGCAGGTCGGCGACCCGGCGCAGCAGCGCGGAACGCTCGGCGACCGGCGTACGGGGCCAGGCGCCCGCGCCGCCGTCGAAGGCCCGGGCGGCGGCCGCGACCGCGGCGTCCGCGTCCTCGGCACCGCCCTCGGCCACCACCTGGAGGGTCGTCGCGTCGGCGGGGTCGAGGACCTCTCGGGTGGCCCCGGACGCGGCGTCCCGCCACACCCCGTCTACGTGAATGGTCTCGCTTGCCGACACGTTTCTTCTGCCTTCCGGTCTTCGTTGTGTTCCCACTGGTTCAACCAGTGGCGTCACCAGCAACGGGGACCCCTCCCCGGAAGCGCCCCACCTATGCCCAAACATTCAGGGAAAGTGAGCCGACTCACTCGGTGTGCAGAGAAATGTCCCGGAACGTACCCTGAATAGCCGTATGTCCAAGCGGGAAGATCGCGCCGTACGCCCCGCCGGCAGCAGGTGGCCCGTGCGGCCGCCCCTCATACACCCCTCCGCCCCCACCGCCCGGAGGTATCGAGATGACCACCAGACGGCGTGCCGCCACCGCCACCGCCCTGGGCTGCGGAGCGGCCCTGCTCGCCGGGGCCGCCTGTACGGGCGCCGCGGCGGCCGGCGATCCCGACGGTGAGGGCGACCTCGCGGGGAAATCGGCCCAGCAGATCTCCGACGACGCCCTGCACCAGCTCGTGACCGCGAAGTCCCTGCGACTGCGTACCGAGACCACCGCCGACCCCACCAAGCTCGACATCACCCTCGACAAGGCCGGTAACTGCGCCGGCGCGATCAGCAAGGGCTCGCTCGGCCGCGTGGAGATCATCAAGCGCGGCAACCAGGTGTGGATGAAGCCGGACGCGGCGTTCTGGAAGAGCCAGCTGCCCGGTGAGGAGGGCGCCCGGGCGGCCGCCAAGTACCGCAACACGTTCCTGCACGGCACCGCCGACCACGACGCCTTCCTGAAGAACCTCGCCACGGCCTGCGACCTCAGCGCCTTCCAGAAGTCCGCCGCCGGCCCCGGCGAGCCGCCCCCGTCCGGCGAGCCCACCCCCACCGCCAAGCTCACCAAGGGCCACCCCACGACCCACGAGGGCGCCCCCGTCCTCCCCGTCGTCAAACACACCGACGGCGTCACCGAGACCCTCTACGTCGCGATCAAGGGCACCCACTACCCCCTCAAGCTCACCGCCGAGGCCGACGACCAGAAGGGCACCGTCCTCCTGAGCAACTACGGCACCCCCGTCCCCACCACGACCCCGGCCCCCGGCGACACCGTCGACATCTCGGCACTGGAGGACCTGTTCCAGGGGACACACACCGCGTGATCGGCATATGCCGCTACAGCGAGTAACCGGCTCCGGTGCCTATCGTTGAACCGTGCGGCTGCCCGTACGACGTGGCAGCGGGGAGGAGCGGCACGATGACCATCAGCCTTGAGCGGACCGAAACGATCGCGACCGACGGGATGGAGATGGCTGAGCCCACCGAGAACCAACAGCGCTTGGACGGCCTGTTCGCGCGGCTGGAGGGAGCCTCCCCCGAGGGCTACAAGACCGAGATCGTCGGGGGGACAATCTTCATGTCGCCGCAGCGGGACGCGCATTGGCTGACCATCCGCCAGCTCTTGCGGGCGCTGGAGGACCGCTTCGGGGTGGACGTCCTGGTGCTGTCGGACGTCCGGATCGATTTCCCCGGCAAGGAGAACGGCTTCTGCCCGGACATCGCCAAATTCGCCGACGGCGCCAAGAAGAACGCACTGGGACGCTGGCGCTATCAGGACATCGAGCTCATCGCCGAGGTCATCTCCCAGGGGACCGCCGTGAACGACTACGGCCCGAAGAAGGCGATCTACGCCGAAGCCGGTATTCCGGTCTATGTCATCGCCGATCCCTATCTCGGCCGCTGCCGGGTCTTCACGCACCCCCAGGACGGCGAGTACCTGCGCGATCTCACCCTCAAGTACGGCGAGCCGCTCGACCTCACACACGCATTCCCCGGTTTCAGCATCTCCACGGAGAATTTCCCCCGCGACTGATCCGCGGCGCGCGCGACGCACCCCGCGGAGTGAGAATGCAGACATGGTGCAGACAGCGGCGAAAGCAGTGCTTGAGGGCGGTCCCGCGGAACTTCCCGAGCGGATCGTGCCGGCCGATCCGCACGGCAGCGAGCTGAAGATCCCCTTCCGCGGCGGCTACGAACACTTCCGGCCCACCACCCGCCAGCAGTACACCCCCGAGGGGGCGCTGCCGGTGTACGAGTGGTGGGAGCGCACCGAGATCGCCGAGTAGGCGGGGCGGGCGAGCAGGCGGGGCGGGCGCGCCGTCAGCCTTCCGGGACGAACGCCTGGAGGGCGATCCGCTGGGTCTCCTGCTGGAGCGGCCAGTCGGCCTCGGTGCCCAGGACCAGGACGGCGAACTGCCGGCCGTCGTCGGTGGTGAAGGCGCAGTCGACGACCTTCACGCGCGTCCCGAGCCGCTCGCTGTCATAGGCGTAGACCAGCTGGGCGGCGTCCGAGCCCGGCGCCGGGCCGTCGAACGCGCCGAGGCTGATCTGCTCGAAGCCGGGATTGCCGGCCAGCCCCTTCGACGCCTGTTCCAGCGCCTCCCGCGGCGCGATGTCCGGTTCGGTGATCTCGAAGATCTGCAGCAGCCCGCGGTCGTCCCGCGCGGTGTAGAACACCCCGGTCTTGCGCTCGCTGCGCTCCCAGCCGTCCGGCACCGCGAGGGTGAAGCCCTTGGCGTCGTGGACGAGGCGGTAGCCGGCGGGCACGGCGGGCGACGGGGCCGCGTCCGTGGACGGCGTGCTGTCGGCGCCGGACGGGGTGGTGGCGGCGGTCGGCGTGTGCGGGGCGGAGGCTCGGGTGCGGGCGGCGGGCGGCGCGTCGCCGTCGCGACTCCACAGCAGATAGCCGCCGCCGGCCCCGGCACCGATGACCGCCACGGCCACCCCGGCGATCAGGGCGGTACGGCGGCGGGGCCCGGGGCCCGGACCAGGAGCGGGTGCGGCACCGGGGACGCCGGCGAAGGGGTCGGGGGTGGCGCCGGGAGCGGTGCCCGGTAACGGGCCGGAGGGCGGCTGCGGTGGTGCGCCCGCGCTCGGGGCGAAGGTCGGCCGGGGCGGCATCGGGCCGCTGTACGGGGCGGGCGCCGGCCTGCCGTCCTCCCAGCTCTGCGTCTCGTCGTTCCAGCGGGCCGGCCCGCCGCGTCGCATCGTCACCCACCCACCAGGGCCGCGACCGCCTGGGTCACCGCGGCACCGGACGCCAGCAGCCCGACCACCGCGCCGGCGTCGGTCAGCGCCGTACGCAGCCGCGCCAGCCGCCCGGGCCCGGCCGCCCCGCTGTCGGCGATCTCGTCTTCCGTTCCGGCGAGTTCCTCGTCCAGGGCGGTCACCTCGGGACTGTGCACCGCCCGGGCCAGATCGCCCCGCAACTCCCGTACCGCACGCAGCAGTTCCTCCTGCGCCGGATCGGCGGCCGGTGCGGAGCCGCCTTCGTTCTGCGTCACGGTGTTGTGGTCGCCGATGGCGAAGGCGCCCCGGACGCTGCCGATGTGGATGCCGTTGCCGCGCGCGTCAGCCGTTGCCACTCTTCTTCCTTCCCTTCGGGGCGGTGCCACCCGCGGTGGTGTTCTGCGTGATCGTGTTGTGGTCGCCGATGCCGACGGCCCCCTGGGCGGACTCCACGTAGACGCCGCCCTCGGCGACGTGCACGATGCGCTGCTCGAACTCGTCGGTCTGGTAACCGGCCTCGCGCAGCGCGGTGGTCACCCCGGCCGTCACCCGCTGCTGCACGGTCTTCAGGTACCGCGCCACGTCCATGTCCTGGAACAGCGACGCCTCGCCGTACGACCCCAGTTCGCGGACGGAGACGCCGGGGCCCTCCGGGAGCGCCGCGCCGTGCCCGGCGGTGGCCAGCCGCCACGCGGAGCGCAGCCCGCGCGCCAGGGTGAGCAGCGCGTTCCCGGCCGAGCGCGGCGTCTGGGCCAGCGCCCAGACCGCCTTGCCGAAGTGGTGATGGTGCCGGTACTGGTGGGCGAGCCGGTCGGCGTCCTGGAAGAGCTGCCGCAGCGGCCACAGCACGTGCGGCGCGACCTCCAGCATCAGCATCCCGCCCTGGGTGTGGACCCGGACGAAGACCGTGGTGACGATGCCCTCGTTCCAGCCGCCGACCCGGATCCGCAGGAAGTGCCGCCGGGTCTCGCCGCCCTCCTCGACCGAGGCGGCCCGGTGCGCCTCGAACGCCTCCGGCGCGTACGGCGCCGCGGCCCGGTCGGGCAGGCCCTCGACCGGCAGGAAGACGCACTCGTCGAGTTCCAGGGCGCGCAGCCGGTCACGGACCGCGGCCGCCACCTGCGGCGAGCCGTGCGGCGACGGCTCCCGCAGCGCCTCCACCAGCGGCACGATCCGGGCCAGGATCGCGCCGTTGTCCAGCGGCTCGGTCTCCCGGTCCGGATGCGGGACCAGCTCCACCGACAGCGACCAGGTCTTGTACGGGTACCCGGCGCCGCAGAACGGGTTGGCCGCGCGGTACATCACCAGCGGCCCGTGCTGCTCGATCCGCACCCGGTCCCGCAGCCGCCGGAACCGGAAGCCCTCGGCCCGCTCCGCCGGGTCGGCCATCACGTCGGGGAACCGCTCCTTGGACAGTTCCCGGGCCAGGGCACGGGCGAACTGCCCGCGCTGCAGCCCGACCAGGACGGCCAGCGCGACCGGCAGCAGCAGCGTGACCCAGAACGGGAAGGCCGCGAGGGCTGACGAAACGCCGGAGTCGCTGCCGCTGTCGTAGGAGGAACCGTACGAGGAACCGTCCCAGTCGCCGCCGTCGCTCCCGCCGCCGACCGGCACGACGAGGGACAGCAGGTTGGGGATCAGCCGGCCGATCAGCGGCGTCCAGAGGCTGACCGCGAACCCGGCGGCCAGCATCCCCAGCATGAAGAAGATCAGGGCGAGCCGGCCGTACCAGCGGAGCACGAAGGACGCCGAGCGGGCCAGCCACTGCGGCAGGGGCGCCCGGCGGACCAGGCGGGCCAGCCCGATGAGGATGACGGGGAGGATGTAGAACGTCACCATCCCGCCGGACAGCGGGATCGCCACGATCCATAAGCCGATGATCGCCGCAGCCCAGCCCAGCTCCAGACGCCGGGCGCGCAGCGCGTGGGCGAGCACCCGCGCCGCGTCGATCCCCAACGAGGGCGCGGCGAACCGCTCCTCGTGGACGTAGAGTTCGTCGATGACCGCGTCCCGGAACCCGTCGTCCAGGTACGTCCCGGCGCACAGCAACCGGGTGGCCTCACTGGCACCGGGCGGGACGGGAGCGAGCGGTGCGGGCTTCGTGAACTGCGCGGGTACGTTCGTCCGGTCCATCGGCCTCCCCCAACAGCCTCGCGGAAGCCGCAGCATAGGCCAGGGAAGCACTCCGTGTCAGGGAGTTAACGCAAGGTCACGACAGGGTCATTTTCTTGACGGCAGTCACAAAGGACGACCAGTCACCCACGGGGAAGAACAGCACGGGGCCGCGCGGGTCCTTGCTGTCACGGACGGGGACGACGCCGGGGATACCGGGGGCTACTTCGATGCAGTTGCCGCCGTTGTTGCCGCTGTAGCTGCTTTTGACCCAGGTCGCCGCGCTCAGATCGTGACTGTTCATGCTGCTCGTACCCCTTCATCACGTCGCTGGTCAGAGCGGCGGACTCACGGGCTGACGGAACGTCCGCCCTCAGCACATCGTAAGCATGGCTGTGCCGCCTGAAGAGGGCCGGATCGTCGTTGAAATGGCCACGGTCCAACGACTCCGAGTACACCCATCGATGTCCGTCGGGAAGTTCGATCAGCGACATGGAGCCGTTGGGGCGCGCGACATCCGGTCGGTCCGAAGGGACCACCTGGATGCGGATGTTGGGGCGTCGGCCCGCCTCCAGCAAGTGCGCACACTGGTCCCGCATGACGGCCGCGCTTCCCACCATGTTGCGCAGACAGCTCTCATCCAGCAGGGCGACGTACAGTGGGCCGCCGTCGGCCAGGAAGCGTTGCTGTCGACTCAGTCGGGCTCGAACGCGCTCCTCGACCTCGGGCCCACTCATGACCTGCGAGAACAGGGCCGCCGCATAATCGGGCGTCTGCAAAAGGCCCGGGATGACCCGCTCTTGATATTCATGCAGGGCCACCGCCACCGCATCCATCTCAGCCCTGCGCTCGAACCAGTCCGGATGCTGCACCTCCGGATACCAGTCGATCCGCCCCCACAGCCGCATCAACACCCCGCCCGTACCCAGCAGTTCATCGCATGCCTTGGCGAAGGTCTCCTGGGGCACACGGGTTCCCGCCTCGACGCGCGCTACGTGCGAGCGGTCGCACGGAATCTTCCGCGCCAAGCCGGCCTGGGTAAGTCCCGCCGCCTCCCGATGGTGCTTCAGCACCTCGCCGAACACGACAGCCGTCGTAGCAGCCGCTCCCCCCGCGCCATTGCGTCGACTCACGGCACCCCCTTGTGACAGTTGCTCACTGACACGCGCTCAGCGTTGAAACCACCCACCCCGCTGAGCAACGATGAACACACCCAGAGTAACGAACGGCGAACCCCCGCGACGTTGGCAGACGTCCGGGGGCGTGGCCTTCAACCCAGAGAAAGATTGATGACATGCACCACGTTATCCGGCTCTTCGAGCCGCTGCTACGGCTGTTACTGCCCGGCAGCGGGCGTCATCGGCCCGTGGAGGCGCCGCCGGTACGGCCCGTCGCTCCGCCCCGTTGGGTGCGCGTCCGGCACACGGAGGTGCTGCGGGGTGAGGACTCCGCGCTCGTGCGTCCGTATCTGATCGCGCACGAGCGGCGGCAGTACGCGCGCCGCCTGCCGGAGGTGGTGTGGTGAAAGGGCGCGCAGGAGAGGCCGTTCAGCTGGGCGAGCCGGTGCGGGATCCGGCACCGATCGACGGCTGCGACGTGTGCGAGGCGCTGGCCCGGGAGCGGGTGGCGGCGGGTGCGGTCGGGGACCGGTCGAAGGTGTCCGACTGCAACGTCGAGATCCGGCGGCATCCGCACCGGACGTAGGCGCCCCGAAACGCCGAGCCCGCACCGCCGTTGAGGCAGTGCGGGCTCGGCGTGGGAAGGAGTCCGGCTCAGATGAGGCCGAGGGCGCGGACCGCCTCGCGCTCCTCCTCCAGCTCCTTGACGGAGGCGTCGATGCGGGAGCGGGAGAACTCGTTGATGTCCAGGCCCTGGACGATCTCGTACTTGCCGTCCTTGGTGGTGACCGGGAAGGAGGAGATCAGGCCCTCCGGGACGCCGTAGGAGCCGTCCGACGGGATGCCCATCGAGGTCCAGTCGCCGTCGGCGGTGCCGTTGACCCAGGTGTGGACGTGGTCGATGGCGGCGTTCGCGGCGGAGGCGGCCGACGAGGCACCGCGGGCCTCGATGATCGCGGCGCCGCGCTTGGCGACGGTCGGGATGAAGGTGTCGGCCAGCCACTTCTCGTCGTTGACGGTCTCGGCGGCGTTCTTGCCGGCGACCGTGGCGTGGAAGATGTCCGGGTACTGGGTGGCGGAGTGGTTGCCCCAGATCGTCAGGCGCTGGATCTCCGAGACCGGCGTGCCGGTCTTCTGCGCCAGCTGCGAGATGGCCCGGTTGTGGTCGAGGCGGGTCATCGCGGTGAAGCGCTCACGCGGTACGTCCGGCGCGGCGGCCTGGGCGATCAGCGCGTTGGTGTTGGCGGGGTTGCCGACGACCAGGACCTTGATGTCGTCCGCGGCGTGGTCGTTGATGGCCTTGCCCTGCGGCTTGAAGATGCCGCCGTTGGCCTCCAGGAGGTCACCGCGCTCCATGCCCTTGGTGCGGGGGCGGGCGCCGACCAGCAGGGCGACGTTCGCGCCGTCGAAGGCCACGTTCGGGTCGTCGGAGATGTCGATGCCCTGGAGCAGCGGGAAGGCGCAGTCGTCCAGCTCCATGGCGGTGCCCTCGGCGGCCTTCAGGCCCTGCGGGATCTCCAGGAGGCGCAGCTTGACCGGCACGTCCGCGCCGAGCAGATGACCGGAAGCGATGCGGAAGAGGAGTGCGTAACCGATCTGGCCGGCGGCGCCGGTGACGGTGACATTGACGGGAGTGCGGGTCATGGCGATCTCCTGCGCGGTGTTTTCCGGGGGCAAGCCCCTGGACCACCATGGGTGGCGGTGGGTGTCCCTGCCCAGCTATCGAGGTCTCTTGGTATCGAGAGACCCGGCCGTCAGGCTATCGGACCCCTGCCCGGTGCCGGTGACGGGTCGGTGTGGCACGCCTCACCGGGTGTACCGGGGAGACCGGACGGCGGCCCGCCCGGACCGCGGTCGGCATCGGCTCCGCCGGCCCGCCCGCACGGACCGTGGCGGCGGCCGCCCGCTCAAGGAGGGGGGAAGCGGGCGGCCGCCAGGTTGTGCCACACCCGTGGGGGGATAACCCGCGCCTGCCCGGGATATCCGGGTGCATGCCCCCCTTTTTTCAGCGAACGCCGCGTGGCCGTCGATTCCCGGCCAGCGGCGGCGCGCCGGGCCGCCGCGGCCGCCCCCGGCGTCCGGGGCCGGGCGTCAGCGTCCGGGGACCAGCAGGAGGACCGCGGCGAGCGCCATCAGCAGGGCGCCGAGCACGCCGACCGCCAGCATCAGCGCCCGCAGCCGACGGTCCCGCCGGCCGGCGACGGCACCGGGCCCGGCCGACGGCTCAGGGCCGGCCTCCGCCGCCCGGCCCGGCCCGTCGGCCTCCGCGGTCCGTTCCGCCCCGGGTTCCTCGCCCCGGGGCGGCAGCTGCGCGACCTGCGTACGGACCGCGCCCGGCGCCATCGCGGCCTCCCGCACGGCCCACGCCGGGGCCGCCCGTATCGCCTCCCTCGGCGCGTCGTGCCGCAGCTCGGCCCGGCTCCAGGCGCGTTCGGCCGGTTCCCATCGCATGACGAGGTGTCCCGGGTCGGTGCCGGTCGCCTCGGCGAGCGCGACGACGGCGCGGCGCGGCGGCAGCAACCGCCCGTCGAGATAGCGCTCCCACGACGTCTTGCTGTAGCCCGTGCGGTCCGCGACGGCGGCCACACTCAGCCGGCTGCGGTCCACCAGGCCGCGCAGCCGTTCCGTGAACTCCCCCACGGCCGGATCGAGTTCCTCCGGCAGTGCCTTCCAGCGAGGCATGGCTCCCCCTGTTCGCCCACTCACGCGCCGAACGCGGCGCGACTCCCCCGGACCCGCCCTATTCACCCCCAGGAGGGACACCGCCAGCCAGGGGAACGTCCTCTTCCCGCTGGGCGCACGGGAGCATTCGGACCTGGGCAGCGCCTCCCGGGAGCGCCCCGCTCCGCCGTTCGCGCAGCACGTCTCAGTGCCGGAAGCACTCGCGGGGGCCGCCGCCCGCCGGGTAGAGGCAGAGCCGGACGCCCCGCGGGCCGCGGGCCGCCACCATCGGGGTGACCAGGTAGCCCTCGGCGTCGAACCGGTCCCTGACCCGCACCGACCGCGGCAGGGACCCCGGCACGGTCACCTCGATGCGGTCCCCGATCCGGCCGCCGCGGAGCCGCCCCCAGGCGGCCGCGCACGCCGTGCCGTACCGGACCTGGACGTGGGCGCCGCGGGCGGTGGTGGCCTCGACGACCGTGTCCACCATGCCCTCGCCGCCGCAGAACATCGACTGCGGGTCCTTGCCGTCGCAGGACCGCCCGCGGCAGCCGGTCACCGCCGAGGACGTGGGTGCGGCGCTCGCGGCCGGGCCGCCGCGGGCCTCCCCGGCCCGCTCCCCCGCCAGGAACGTCACCGCCACGGCCAGCGCCAGCCCGCCGGCACCGGCCCCGGCCGCCGCGGCCACCACCCGCCGGCGCGTCCTCCGGGGCGGCGGCGGTGGCGGCTGCCGCGGCGGTTCCGGCGGGACGGGGCGGGCCGGGGCACCCGGATCACCGACGGCGTCCCGCGGGGCCGCGGGCCCCGGCTCGACCGCGGCGTCCCGCGCGGCCGCGGCCTCCGCCCGGGCCGCGGCGGGCGCGGCCCGGCCGCTCCAGGCCGCGTCCGCCAGTTCCCACAGCGCCAGCAGCCGCCCGGCCGGTTCGCCCGCCAGCCGGCAGAGCGCCTCCACGGCGTCCCGCGGCGGCAGCTTCTTGCCGTTGAGATAGCGCTCCCAGGAGGACTTGCTGTACGGGGTGCGGGCCGCGAGCGCGGCCAGGCTCAGACCCGTACGGCCGCGCAACTCCCGCAATCCCGCGGCCAGTCGGGAGCTCTCGACGCCCTCGCACAGTTCGCTGTCCGGGCCGCTCACCGGCGCAGCACCTTCCAGGTGTCGGGGCCCACGATCCCGTCCGTGGGCAGCCCGGCGGCGGCCTGCAGCCGCTTGACGGCGCGCATGGTGTGCTCCCCGACGATGCCGTCCACCGGGCCCGGGTCGTAGCCCTGGTGGTTCAGCAGGCACTGCGCCTCGACGACCTCCCAGCCGGTCACACCGCTGCCCAGGATCGCCGTGGTGGTGCGGCTGCGGTCGGCGGTCAACACGCCCGCGGTGCGCCGGACATGGCAGCGGAACGTCTCCCCCACGCGGTGGCTGAACGCCGGGGTGGCGGCGGTGGCCCGGCCGGCGGAGGCGGGACCGGTCCCGCGGCCGCCGCCACCGTCGTCCTGCCACGGCCGGACGGCCACCAGCACCACCGCGGCGACCGCGAGCACGACCAGCCCGCCGAGCAGGGCGAGCGGCCCGCGCCGCAGCCACGGACGGCCGGGCGCCGCAACGGGCGCGGGGCCGGCCCCGGTTACGGTTGTGAGGGTGTCGGGTTCGTCCTCCTCGGGGGCGGCGGCCCCGGCCCGCTCCGAGGGGCCCGAGGCCCCGGGCGGCGCCGCCCGTTCCGCGCCCCACGCCTGTGCGGCGACCTCGTGCAGCGCCAGCAGCCGGGTCGCGTCGGCGCCGCAGATCCGCGCCAGCGCCTCCACCGCCTCCCGCGGCGGCAGCTTCTTGCCGTTGAGATAGCGCTCCCACGACGACTTGCTGTAGGCGGTCTTGGCGGCGAGCGAGGCCAGGCTCAGCCCGCTGTGGTCCTTGAGCCTCCGCAGCTGTACGACGAGCTGCCGCACCCGATGGTCAAGCGTTTCGGGCAGCCCTTTCCAACGCGGCATGTTCCACCCCATACGCGTGTGCTTGTCCCCCGAGGCCAGCAGCCCCCTGTGGCGCCGATGATGGCGCGGACGCGCCCTCCGGTTTCCCTTTTTACTCTTTCCGCACGGTATCCGGACATGCGTACCGCCTCCTTCCCCTCGCCCGCCGTCCCACCGCGGCGTCCGCGGATCCGACGTCCCCGCAGGTCAGCGGCTGGGACGTCCCAGGGCATCCCCATCGGTCCGGAGTCTGTGGCAGCCGCGCGAACCGGGGGCGCACAGTCGGTGACGCACCACGGCGGCGCGGTCCACCCCGCGCCGCCTCCTGACCACCTACGGGGAGGAACCCGACCATGAACGCTCGCAAGCGCCTCGCCCTCACCGCGGCCGCCGCGGCCGTCTCCGGAGGGCTCGCGCTGGCACCGGCCGTCGCCAGCGCCGCCCCCGCTCCCGCGAAGCAGGGCTCGGCCACCGTCCTGCGGGCACCGAGCAACTGCCCCCGCGGCTACCTGTGCGTCTACCCCAGGCCCAACTACAAGGGGACGCCGAAGAAGGTCGCCGGCAACAACCGTGACCTGCGGCGCTACGGCGGTGCCTTCGACACCCCGTGGTCGGCGTACAACAACGGCACCCGCTGCAACGTGACGGTCTACGAGAAGCCCGGCTACCACGGCCGCCACTACAAGCTGAACCGCGGCACCGGCTGGAAGTACATCGGCTACAACCTCAACGACCTCTACTCGAACAAGTGGTGCTGAGGCCCTGAGCACACGGCGGCGGCCCGTCCTTCCACGGGGGAAGGGGCGGGCCGCCGCCGTGCCGTGCGTCGCGGGTGCCGCGTCAGCGCACGGTGAAGTGCACGATGTCGTCCAGGAACGGGACGTGGATCCACGGCTTGGGCTGCACCATCATCGACAGCACCACGATCACGAAGCCGAGCCCGCCGTACGTCGCCAGGTCCGTGAAGCGGGAGCGCACCGCGAGCATGCCCACCGACGGCAGCGCCCAGCGCAGCGCGGCCCCGCCCAGCAGGGACAGCCCGACGATCAGCGTGCCGATGCGGAACGCGTCGAACGTGACCAGCAGCAGTCCGACGGCGACCCCGCCCATGACCGTGAGCAGCGGCCACTGCCGGGCGGGCGCGGAGTGCTCGCCGGAAGCGGCTCGTCCGCCGCCCTCCGGCCGGGCCGTGTCGCGGGTCAGCGTCGGGAAGCGGCGGGAGGAGCGCTGCGGCTCGGAGGCGCCGTCCGAATGCGCTTCGGCTGGCATGGCTGGCAGTCCCTTCGGTGTCCTGGTCCGGCGGTCCGCCCGGCCGTCCGCGGCCGGGCTGACCTCTTCGAGGGTACGGGCAACGCGCGGCTCAGCCGGCCGCGCGCTCGGCCGCCTCGACGACGTTGACCAGCAGCTGGGCGCGGGTCATCGGGCCGACGCCGCCGGGGTTGGGGGCGACCCAGCCGGCCACCTCGGCCACGCCCGGGTGCACATCGCCGACGATCTTGCCCTGCTCGTCCCGGCTCACGCCGACGTCCAGGACGGCCGCGCCGGGCTTGACGTCCTCCGGCTTGATGATGTGCGGCACACCGGCCGCGGCGACGATGATGTCGGCCTGCCGCAGGTGCGCGGACAGGTCGCGGGTGCCGGTGTGGCACTGGGTCACGGTCGCGTTCTCGGACTTGCGGGTGAGCACCAGCGGCATCGGGCGGCCGATGGTGATGCCCCGGCCGACCACGACGACGTGGGCGCCCTTGATCTCGACCTCGTGGCGGCGCAGCAGCTGGACGATGCCGTACGGGGTGCACGGCAGCGGGCCCTCGATGCCGAGCACCAGCCGGCCCAGGCTCATCGGGTGCAGACCGTCGGCGTCCTTGGCCGGGTCCATCAGCTCCAGCACGCGGTTGGCGTCGATGCCCTTGGGGAGCGGGAGTTGGACGATGTAGCCGGTGCAGGCCGGGTCCTCGTTCAGCTCGCGGACGACCGCCTCGATCTCCTCCTGGGTGGCGGTCTCCGGCAGTTCGCGCTGGATCGAGGCGATGCCGACCTGTGCGCAGTCGCGGTGCTTGCCGTTGACGTACCAGCGGCTGCCGGGGTCGTCGCCGACCAGGAGGGTGCCCAGGCCGGGCTGGACGCCCTTGGCCTTCAGGGCCTCGACGCGGGCGGCGAGCTCGGACTTGATAGCGGCTGCGGTGGCCTTGCCATCCAGAATCTGGGCAGTCATGTCTCCATCCTCCCGGATGAGGGCGGTCACGTTCCAATCAGGGCGCGCGCGGAGCCCGCGCGCCCGGTCGTTCGGCGGCCCGCGCCGGGCCCCATCCGCCCCTGCAGAAACCGGACATGATATGGCCGGAAGTGATCATTGCACTTGGACAACGGCTCCGCTATCTGACTGGACAGAGTCAAGGCCCACCTAGAAGGATTGACGCCGCAGTGCCGCAGGCATCGTCGGGGGCGGGCCAGTGAAACCTGTTTTTCCTCCGAGTCACGCTGCGTCGTCCCCCACTGACCCAACGGAGGAAAACACCACATGAGTTTCGGCGACCCGAACAACCCGTACGGCCAGCCGCCGCAGGCCCCGCAGGCGCCCTACGGGCAGCAGCCCCCGGTGCCCCCGCAGGGCGGCCCCGGCTACGGCTACCCGCAGCAGCCGCAGGCCCCGCAGCAGCCGTACGGCTACCCCCAGCAGGGTCAGGTCCCGCCGCAGCAGCCCTACGGCGGCTACCCGCAGCAGGCGGGCTACGCCATGCCGGGCATGCCGCAGGGTTACGCGAGCTGGGGCGCGCGCGTGGGCGCCTACCTCATCGACTACCTGATCGTGGGTCTGCTCCCGACGATCCTGTACTTCGTCGCCCTGGCCATGTCCGCCAGCGCCGCGACGATCACGCCGGACACCTCGTCCTGCCCGCCCGGTGACATCCAGTGCATCAGCGACGCCTACGACAAGGCCGCGGACAGCGCCACTCCGGTCGGCTCGTTCGTGCTCATCGCGATCGCCGGTCTGATCGCCCTGGCCGCCGGTCTGTTCGTGCTCGCCAAGGAAGGCAGCACCGGCCAGACCCCGGGCAAGAAGGCCCTGGGCATCCGCCTCGTCAAGGAGGCGACCGGCCAGCCGATCGGCTTCGGCATGGCCTTCGTCCGCAAGCTGTGCCACATCCTCGACGGGTTCTGCTGCCTGGGCTACCTGTGGCCGCTGTGGGACGAGAAGTCGCAGACGTTCGCCGACAAGATCGCCGGCACGGTGGTCGTCAAGTCCCAGTAACACACCGGCATTCCGGCCGGGGCCCCGCCCCGGCCGGGACCTGCGCCACTCCCCGAAGGCCCCCTCGCAACAGCGCGATCGGGGCCTTCGCGGGCTCCGTTCAAGTCGCTTGAAGGACACCGCCCGTGAGCTACCCCAACCAGAACCCCTACGGCCCGCCTCCGGGCCAGCAGCCCGGCTACGGCTACCCCCAACAGCCGCCGCAGCCCTCGCCGTACGGCCCGTACCCGGGCGGCCCGATGCCCGCCATGCAGCCGCAGTACCCGACGGTGATGCCCGGCGGCGTCAAGGCCGCGCGGGTGATGCTGTTCGTGCTGGCCGGACTGAACCTCATCGGCCTGGTCCTCGCCGTCATGGGGCTGGGCGGCGTCAGCAAGGCGTCGCACAACACCTCGGCGTACACCACCAGTGACGACATCACGGCGATGAACATCGGCAAGGGCCTGCTGATCGCGGTCATCGTGGTCATCGTGATCTTCACCGTGTCGGCGATCACCCTGGCCCTGCAGTTCGCCAACGGCGGTTCCGGCGTCCGCACCGGCTCCATCGTCTTCGGCGTGGGCAACATCATCCTGAGCCTGCTCACCTTCCCGCTCGGCCTGGTCCACACGGTCCTGGGCATCCTGGTGCTGGTCTTCGTCTCGAAGGACGAGGGCAACGCCTGGTTCAGCCGGCCGCGTTACTGACCGCGCCGCACACACGGCGGAGGGCCGCACCCCGGACGGGGTGCGGCCCTCCGGCCGTTTCGGCGCTCAGTGGAAGAAGTGCCGGGCGCCGGTGAAGTACATCGTCACGCCGGCCTTCTTGGCGGCCTCGACGACCAGCTCGTCGCGGATCGAACCGCCCGGCTGGACGATCGCCCGGACGCCGGCCGCGATGAGGATCTCCGGGCCGTCGGGGAACGGGAAGAAGGCGTCGGAGGCCGCGTACGAGCCCCGGGCGCGCTCCTCGCCGGCCCGCTCGACGGCCAGCTTGCAGGAGTCGACGCGGTTGACCTGGCCCATACCGACGCCCACCGAGGCGCCGTCCTTGGCGAGCAGGATCGCGTTGGACTTCACCGCACGGCAGGCCTTCCAGGCGAACGCCAGCTCGGCCAGCTGCTCCGGCGCCAGCGCCTCGCCGGCCGCCAGCGTCCAGTTGGCCGGGTCGTCGCCGTCGGCCTGGAGGCGGTCGGTGACCTGCAGCAGCGCACCGCCGTCGATCTGCTTGACCTCGACCGGGGCGGCCGGGGCGCCCTCGGCGCGGAGCACCCGGATGTTCTTCTTCCGGGCGAGGATCTCGACCGCGCCGTCCTCGTAGCCGGGCGCCACGATGACCTCGGTGAAGATCTCGGCGACCTGCTCGGCCAGCGCCACCGTCACCGGGCGGTTGACGGCGATCACGCCGCCGTACGCGGAGACCGGGTCGCAGGCGTGCGCCCTGCGGTGCGCCTCGGCGACGTCCGCGCCGATCGCGATGCCGCACGGGTTGGCGTGCTTGATGATGGCCACGCAGGGCTCGGCGTGGTCGTACGCGGCCCGGCGCGCGGCGTCGGTGTCCGTGTAGTTGTTGTACGACATCTCCTTGCCGTGCAGCTGCTCGGCCTCGGCCAGCCCGCCCTCGCCGGTCACGTACAGCGCGGCGCCCTGGTGCGGGTTCTCGCCGTAGCGCAGCACGTTCTTGCGCGCGTAGGTCGCACCGAGGAAGTCGGGGAAGCCGCTGTCGTCGGCGGCCGCGTAGTCGTCGGCGAACCAGGAGGCGACCGCCACGTCGTAGGCGGCGGTGTGCTGGAACGCCTCCGCGGCCAGCCGCTTGCGGGCGGTCAGGTCGAAGCCGCCGTCACGGACCGCGGCGAGCACGTCGGCGTACCGGGCCGGGCTGGTGACGACCGCGACCGAGGGGTGGTTCTTGGCGGCGGCCCGGACCATCGAGGGGCCGCCGATGTCGATCTGCTCGACGCACTCGTCGGGGGTGGCGCCGGAGGCGACGGTCTCCCGGAACGGGTAGAGGTTCACGACGACCAGGTCGAACGGCTCCACGCCCAGCTCCGCCAGCTGCTGCCGGTGGGCCTCCAGGCGCAGGTCGGCCAGGATGCCGGCGTGCACCTTCGGGTGCAGGGTCTTGACCCGGCCGTCGAGGCACTCGGGGAAGCCCGTCAGCTCCTCGACCTTGGTGACCGGCACCCCGGCGGCGGCGATCTTCCCGGCCGTCGAACCGGTGGAGACGAGCTCGACGCCCGCCGCGTGCAGGCCCTGCGCCAGCTCCTCCAGCCCGGACTTGTCGTAGACGCTGACCAGCGCGCGGCGGATGGGCCGCTTCGTACCTTCGGCGGTCACGAGATACGTACCTTTCGTCCCTCAATGCGGTAGCCGTGCCGGGCCAGGTGCCCCACGACCTCGACGAGCAGCGATCGCTCGACTTCCTTGATGCGCTCATGCAGCGCGGCTTCATCGTCCTCGTCCCGGATCTCGACCACGCTCTGCGCGATGATCGGGCCGGTGTCGACCCCGTCGTCGACGAAGTGGACGGTGCATCCGGTGACCTTCGCGCCGTACGCGAGCGCGTCGCGCACGCCGTGGGCACCGGGAAAACTCGGCAGCAGCGCCGGGTGGGTGTTGACGATCCGGCCGCCGAAACGGGCCAGGAACTCCTTGCCCAGGATCTTCATGAAGCCGGCCGACACCACCAGGTCCGGCTCGTACGCGGCGGTCGCCGCGGTCAGCGCGGCATCCCACTCCGCGCGGCTGCCGTGGTCCTTGACCCGGCAGACGAAGGTCGGCAGGCCCGCCTTCTCGGCCCGCTCCAGGCCCGCGATGGCACCGCGGTCCGCGCCCACCGCCACGATCTCGGCGCCGTACTCCTCGGCTCCGCGGGCGGCGATGGCGTCCAGCAGGGCCTGCAGGTTCGTGCCGGAACCGGAGACGAGCACGACGATGCGCGCCGGACGGGCGGGCCCGGCGGGTCGGGCGGACGGGGCGGGGGGCGGGGACGAAGCCACGGCGGGGCTCTTTCTCGATCTCGCGTGCGGTGAGCTCACATGCTTTGTGTGGTCGCACAAGGCCGCGGGTACCGCAGATCCGGGGAACCCTACGAAGGCGCCGACCGTCAGCAACGATACCGGCACACCGAGCGGCCCCCGCGGGACGGGGGCGGGGACGGGAGGTAGCGTCGGGCGTGAGACCGCACGCAGTTCGTGGTATCCGGCCGCCGGTCGCGAAGACCCGCGTACGGACGAGACAAGGGGAAGACACACTCCAGATGACGGACCGACGCCGCCGCGCGGCCCTCCTGCTCCCTCCCCCGGCCACCGCCGGGAGGTACCCCCGGCCCACCACCGCCCCCGGGATGGTGGTGCTGCCGCGCGGCCGCATGGCGTCGTCCTCCGGTCCGTCCTCGCCGGACCCCGACCGCGACAACCCCTTCGCACCGCCGCCGGCCGGCGCCCCCGACCAGGAATGGCGGCCCCGGCACCCGGCCCCGTACGCCAACGGCCAGGGACAGGGACAGGATCAGGGAGAGGGGCAGGGGCAGGACGGCGGCGACCGGCCACAGCCGGGACCGGACGAGCCGGCGCCCAGCTGGGGCAGCCAGTGGAGCCCCCGGCAGCCGGGCCGGCAGAGCGGTGGCTTCGGCACCCGCCCGGGCCGCAACGGCCAGCCCGGCGGCGGCCCCGGCGGCCCCGGCAACCTCCGCTGGGACCCCACCGACCCGGCCCAGCGCCGGGCCCGGTACGCCCTGCTGGCCGGCATGTGGGCGTTCTTCTTCGTGCTCTTCAGCCTCTCCGAGGTCGCCCTGCTGCTCGGCGCGCTGGCGATCTACTGGGGCATCAGCGCGCTGCGCGCCAAGCCGGACCCGGCGAAGGCCACCGCCTCGGCGACCACCGCCGCCATGGAGGGCCGCCCGGCCCCGCACCAGCCGCCCGCCCAGGGCCCGCGCCCCGGCGCGCCGGGCAGCACCCGGCCGCAGGTCACCGCGGCCGTCGGGGGCCTGGTCACCGCCTCGCTCGCGCTGATGCTGGTGGCCGCGACGTTCACCGTCCAGATCGTCTACCGCGACTACTTCACCTGCGTGAACGACGCCCTGACGCAGTCGTCCGGCAAGTCCTGCGAGAAGCTGCTGCCGAAGGAACTGCGGCCGCTGCTGAGCGTGGAGCAGTAACCGCGGCACACGGCGATCGACCCGGTCGCTCAGCCCTTGGGAGCCGCGGCGGCCGCCGTCTTGCCGTCGGCCGCCGGCTTCCCGTCGGCCGCCTCCTGGCCGTCGGCCGCCGTTTCTCCTTCTGTTGCTGTTGATGCTGCTGTTACTGCCGTCCCGTCCGTTGTCGCCGCCCCGTCGGTCGTCGCCTCCGCAGCGTCCGCCGGTGCCGTCCCCCGGGCGCGCCGGAGCTGCCAGAAGCGCAGGACGAGGGCGCCGGGGACACCGGTGAGGGCGGTCCAGGCGGCCGCCGCGAGGCCGGTGCGCCAGCCGCTCGGGCCGAACGCGGCGAGCGCGCCGTGCCCCAGCGCCCCGCCGGCCAGGCCCGCCAGCACCGCCGCGCCGACGCCGCACAGCAGGGCCGCGTACGCCGCGACACCGGCCGTCCGCCGCCACGGCCAGGGCCCCGGCCAGGACTTCGACCAGGACGTCGGCCAGGCCCCGTCCGCGGAGCCGGAGTCGGTCGCCATACGGGCCACCGAACGGGCGAGCCAGATCCCGGCGGCCACCGGAAGGACGGCCACCGCCCAGGTCAACGGCGTCCCCGGGCCCACCTCCGGCACCCCGCCGAGCAGCGGCAGCCGCGGCACCGGGGGGTGCGCCGAGGCGCCCAGCGGGCCGATCGTGCTGCCCGCGCCCAGCGTGAAGCCCGGGCCCAGCCCGTAGGCGGCGCCCCAGATCGCCGCGTTCGGGAGCAGCAGCAGGCACAGCAGCAGCACCGTGGCGCGGCTCGCCCAGTCCGGTGCGAGCGTCAGGAGGTCGTGGCGCACCCGGCCGCCGTGCACCGCGAGCCCGACGAGGGTGAGCAGGGCGCCGCCCGCCAGCAGCGCCACGAGGCCCGCGCCGGCGGCCCGGCGGGCGGCGGCGAGGCGGTTGCCGCCGAGGGCGCCGCGCAGTCGGCGCGGCACCTTCGCAACGGCCCGCCGGACGCCCGCGGGCAGCAGGGCGGCACCGCCGTGCCCCAGGACCCGCCAGGTGGTGACGGCCATCGTGGCGACGGCGGTGCCCGGGACGTACAGCAGCGCACTGAGCGGGTCGGCGGCCAGCCGGCCGGCCGAGGCGTAGCCCAGGGCAGCGCCCGCGACCAGCAGGTATCCGGCGAGCAGCGCGCCGAGCAGGGTGCGTGGCGCGGTCGGGCCGGTCGCCGGGCCGGGGTCGTCCGCGGTGGCCAGGGTGTGCCGGGCGGCCCGGTGCAGCAGCCACACCGGCAGGACGGCGAGCAGCAGCGGGGTGACCGCGGCCGGTGCCGGCACGGCCGAGTGCGGCACGTCCCGTACGAGGTCCCCGCCGTGCGCCAGCAGCCACAGGTCCGCGGCGAGGTGCAGCGCCCGGGACAGGCTGGTGTCGGGGTAGGGGGCGGCGACCCACAGCAGCAGCACCGCGACCGTCAGCGCGCCGAGGCCGAGGCCGGCGGCGGTCACCCCGCCGAGGAAGGCGGCGCCGAGCGCGGAGGAGCGCCGGGTCGCGGTCCGGCCGGACGGGGACCATGCGGGGCCGCTGCCGAGGTACTCGCTCACGCCGCCATGCTGCCAAGAAAGCGAAATTCCACCACGTACCGGCGAAATGATCGTCGTGTCGCACGTGTCGCGACTGATGGGGGTTCGCGGCTTTCCACACTGCTGTGCATGACCGCGTACGCCTCCCCGCCCACTGCCGGGCGGTCCCCCGCCGCCACCGCCTTCGACGCGCTGCACACCCGGCACGCCGCCGCGCTGACCCGGCAGGCACATCTGCTCACCGGGCAGCCGCGGCTCGCCCGGCGGGCCGTGGAGCACGGCTTCCACCTGGCCTGGCAGCGGTGGCCGGAGGTGGCGGTGGCCCCGGATCCGGCGGGCTGGGTGCGGGCCGCGGTGTACGACCACGCGCTGCGGCCGTGGCACCGCCTGGCGCCGGGAGGACGGACGGGCGGCCGGGTGGAGCGCCCGGACGACGCGGACCGGGCGCTGCGGGAGGCGATCACCGCGCTGCCCGCCCCGTACCGGCGGGTGCTGCTGCTGCACGACGGCCTCGGGCTCGGTCTGTACGCGACCGCGGCGGAGGTCGAGGCCAGCACCCGGGCCGCGGCCGGCCGGCTCACCCACGCCCGGGACCTGCTCGCCGCCCGGCTGCCCGGGCTGTGCCTCGCCGGGCAGCCGCCGGCGCGGCAGGGCGAGATCCTGCGGGACCGGCTGGCCGCGCTCCTGACCGGCCCGGCGGACGACGGGCCCTCCACCGGGGAGCCGCCGCCGACCGGTGCGCAGGTACGGGCCGGAGGCGAGCGCAGCGCCCGCCGGACGACCCGGGCCGTGTTCGGGTCGACCGGACTGTTCGCGCTGCTCACCCTGTCCGTCGCGGTCGCCGCGCCGGACCACTGCACCGCGCCTCCGGTGCCGCCCGTCGCCAAGGCACCGGCCACCCGTCAGCCCGGGTCCGGCACGTCCCGGGCGGTGCACCGCACCCCGCCGGACCAGGCCCGGCTGCTGCCCGAGGTGCGCTGACCCCCGCCGGGAGAACGGGCGCGGGCCCGCACCCACCAGGGGTACGGGCCCGCGTCCGGTTGCACGGCGAGCACTGCGCCGCAGGACGGGTCCGGCGGTGCCGACGCCGCGAGGACCGGCAGTGCGTCTGCCGGGCTCGGCCGAGGTCAGCCGACGAGGATCTCGCGGGCCAGCCGCGCGGTCTCCGACGGGGTCTTGCCGACCTTGACGCCGGCGGCCTCCAGGGCCTCCTTCTTCGCCTGGGCGGTGCCGGAGGAGCCGGAGACGATGGCGCCGGCGTGGCCCATGGTCTTGCCCTCGGGCGCGGTGAAGCCCGCGACGTAGCCGACGACCGGCTTGGTGACGTTGGCCTTGATGAAGTCGGCCGCACGCTCCTCGGCGTCGCCGCCGATCTCGCCGATCATCACGATCAGGTCGGTCTCCGGGTCGGCCTCGAACGCGGCGAGCGCGTCGATGTGCGTGGTGCCGATGACCGGGTCACCGCCGATGCCGACGGCCGACGAGAAGCCGATGTCGCGCAGCTCGTACATCATCTGGTAGGTCAGCGTGCCGGACTTCGACACCAGGCCGATGCGGCCGGGCTTGGTGATGTCGCCCGGGATGATGCCGGCGTTGGACTGGCCGGGGGTGATCAGGCCGGGGCAGTTCGGGCCGATGATGCGGGTCTTGTTGCCCTTGGACTTCGCGTACGCCCAGAAGGCGGCGGAGTCGTGGACCGCGATGCCCTCGGTGATCACGACGGCCAGCGGGATCTCGGCGTCGATCGCCTCGACGACGGCGGCCTTGGCGAAGGCCGGCGGGACGAAGAGCACGGAGACGTTGGCGCCCGTCTTCTCCATCGCCTCGGCGACGGAGCCGAAGACCGGGACCTCGGTGCCGTCGAAGTCGACGGAGGTACCGGCCTTGCGCGGGTTGACACCGCCGACGATGTTGGTGCCGTCACCCAGCATCAGCTTGGTGTGCTTCATGCCCGTGGCACCGGTCATGCCCTGGACGATGACCTTGCTTTCCTTGGTGAGGAAGATAGCCATGGTTGTTAGTGTCCTCGTCCCTCTTACTTAGCGGCCAGCTCGGCGGCCTTGTCGGCCGCGCCGTCCATGGTGTCCACGCGCTGCACCAGCGGGTGGTTGGCCTCCGACAGGATCTGGCGACCCAGCTCCGCGTTGTTGCCGTCGAGGCGGACGACCAGGGGCTTGGAGACCTCTTCGCCCTTGGACTTGAGCAGCTCCAGGGCCTGCACGATGCCCTTGGCGACCTCGTCACAGGCGGTGATGCCGCCGAAGACGTTGACGAACACGGACTTCACGTCCGGGTCGCCGAGGATGATCTCCAGGCCGTTCGCCATGACCTCGGCGGAGGCGCCGCCACCGATGTCGAGGAAGTTGGCGGGCTTGACGTTGTTGTGGTTCTCGCCGGCGTAGGCGACGACGTCCAGGGTGCTCATGACGAGACCCGCGCCGTTGCCGATGATGCCGACCTGGCCGTCGAGCTTGACGTAGTTCAGACCCTTGGCCTTGGCCGCAGCCTCGAGCGGGTTGGCTGCGTCCTTGTCCTCCAGCGCCTCGTGCTCCGGCTGGCGGAACTCGGCGTTGGCGTCCAGCGACACCTTGCCGTCGAGGGCGAGGACGTCACCGCTGGCGACCTTGGCGAGCGGGTTGACCTCGACGAGGAGCGCGTCCTCGGCGACGAAGGTCTTCCACAGGGTGACGAGGACCTCGGCGACCTTCTCGGCGACCTCGGCCGGGAACTGCGCCTGGGCGACGATCTCGCGGGCCTTCTCGATGGAGACGCCCTCGTTGGCGTCGACCGGGACCTTGGCGAGCTTCTCGGGGGTCGTCGCGGCGACCTCCTCGATGTCCATGCCGCCCGCCACCGAGGCCATGGCCAGGAAGGTGCGGTTGGTGCGGTCGAGGAGGTACGAGACGTAGTACTCCTCGGCGATCTCCGGCGCGGTCTCGGCGATCATCACCTTGTGGACCGTGTGGCCCTTGATGTCCATGCCGAGGATGTCCGTCGCGCGGGCGACGGCCTCGTCCGGGGTCGCGGCCAGCTTGACGCCACCGGCCTTGCCGCGGCCGCCGACCTTCACCTGCGCCTTGACGACGGACTTGCCGCCCAGCCGCTCGGTCGCCTCGCGGGCCGCCTCAGGCGTGTCGATGACTTCACCGGCCAGCACCGGTACACCGTGCTTGGCGAAGAGGTCCCTCGCCTGGTACTCGAACAGGTCCACGCGCGTCCGTCCCTTGTCTTCTCAGAATCGCCGTAGTGATCGCGGAAGGTTGTCTGCGATGGGCGTGCCGCGAAGGGCAACGTGACGGCGCTGTCACAGGGGAGGCGTATACACGGTGTCCGGATACGCGGCATGTCCGTCTCGCAGGTTATCGCCGCAGGACCTGAGGCCCTAAATCGCAGATCACACTCCAGCGGTGATTACGGTCACAGATCCCTTGGCCACGCTCGGTCTCCGCCCGGTTTTCGGCAGGTCGGCCGAGGGATTGATCCGTACCGGGGCCGAACTGCCCCGGCCTCTCAACCCTCCCTGCCGGTACATGAGTTGATCACTCGCGCGGGAGGGAGGTGAGACCGGCGTCCGGGTGGCCGCGACTTCGTGGCACTCGCGGCTCTCCTCCCCTTTTTCTCGATTTTTTCTCGATTTCACGGTGTGCTCACCCGCCGGTCCCGGCGTTTGTGCCGAAACTTCCCGGCCCCGAACACACCGAGGCCGGGCGGCCCTCCCCCACAGAGGACCGCCCGGCTGTTCGGGGGTTCCGGTGCCCGGCCGCCGCCGCGGCCGGAACCGGTGAGATCGGCCTGCCGGCCTCAGACGCCCTGGACCGGGAGGGCCGGCAGGACCGGCAGCGCCGGGATGCCGGCGGCGTCGGTCAGGTCACCGGGCACGGCCGGGACGGCCTGCGCCGGGGCCACGCTCCGCACACCGGTGACGGCCTTCGTGACCGTCTTGGCCGTCTTGGCGTGCTTCACGTCGGTGGCGCCGGGCAGCGCTCCGGTACCGGGCAGGCCCGCGCCGCCGGTCAGCCGCTGGACGCCGCCCACGGCACCGGTGACGTCACCGAGCCGCGGCAGCGTGCCGGTGGGCAGACCCTGGGTGGACACCCCGCCGCCGAGAACGCCGGTGGCCTTGCCCGCCACGTCGCCCACGGTCTTCTGCGCGGTGCCGGTGGCGGTGCCCGCGGCCTTGGTCGCCGTACCGGTCAGCGCACCGGTGGGCAGCTGCTGGGTGGCGCCGGTCACCGCGCCGGTGGCGGGCAGCTCCGGGGTGCCGACGGGCAGTTCGGCCGCGTTGGCGGCGACCGAGCCCAGGGCCCATAGGCCGGTGGCGGCAGCGACGACGACGGCGCGACGGATGTTCGTACGCATGGAGGTGAAGTCCTTTGAATTCAGGAGGGTGTGAAGGGCAGACCTGTCCCGCCCCCGCGCGGCAGGTCCAGTCGGAGACGCGGAGCGGTCTGCCCTAGCCCGGGAATTCGAGGATTTCTTCGGCCCGGCGACGCGTCGGGGCGCCGTCGGCCGTACGGACGCCACCGGGCAGCAGCCGGAAGCGCGGTGCGTCCGCCGGTGCGGCGGCGTGCTGGTCCCCGCCACGGGGACCGTGCTGGTCGCCGGCGGAGTGCGGCTGCGGCGCGGGCGCCGTCGGGCCCTGCGGAAGCTGCCGCTCCGGCAGGCCGTGGCGGTCCGCGTCGCGCTGACCGGACACGGCGGACGGCAGCTGCGGGGCGGCCTGCCGGGCCTTCCCCTGGACGCAGTGCGCCGGCGGGACGACGGCCAGGCCGTCGGCCGGAGCGGCGGTGGGCGCACCGGCCGGGCGGTCGCCGCCGGTCACGCCACCGTCGTGCGGCGAGCCGCCGCCGTGGCCGGGTCGGCCCGGGCGCTCGACGGACGGCAGCTGCACGGGCAGCGCACCGCCGAACGCGTCACCGATCTCCCCCACGGCGCCGGTCACCGGGCGGGTGACCGTGCCGGCGATGGGCCCGGCCTGCTCGGCGGCGGGCCGTACGGCGTCGGTGAGTTCGGTGGTGGCGGTGTCCGCGTGCGCGGTGATCCGGGCGCCGGCCGCGGCGCCCTCCTGCCCGCCGGCGGTGCCGGAGCCGGCCGAGCGGTGCGCCCAGGATTCGTGGTGCGCGCGCTCGGCCGACCCGTACCGGGTGGCGGCCCGGTACGGGGTGGCCCGGTCCGCGGGCGACCGGTCCGTGCTGGTCCGGTCTGCGGCGGTCCGGTCCATGACGCCCGCGCTCCGGTCCGTGTCGGTCCGGTCCGCGGTGGTGCGGTCCGCGGGGGTGCGGTCACCGGCGGCCGGTGCCTGCGCCGGGGAGGTGGCCCCGGACGGCGCCGGCGAGCCCGCCCGGTCGTCGGCACGGGCGCCGGGACCGAGGGCGAAGCCGAGAACGGCGAAGCCCACCAGGAAGAGCCCCGTCAGCAGCGCGCGCCGCACGGCCACCGTGCGCGACAGGCGCACGGGTCCGGGCAGAGCGAACGCAGCAGACAAGGAGGGGCCTTCCCATACGGGTGCCGACAGACGGGGACACCCGGGCACAATGCCTCGGTGTCACACACATCGCGGGCGATCGAGCGATGTCCTGATCCTTGCACGAATGGCCAGGTGCCCTGCAACTCCTTCCGGCGCGCCTGTCACCGATGCTCCGTCATGTCCGGTATGGGCAACGGGCGTTTCTCCAGTGCCGCCGCCATCACGTCCGGAAACCGATCAGGCGTACAGGCGAACGCCGGGGCACCCAGGGCCGCGAGGGCCGCGGCGTGCTCCCGGTCGTAGGCCGGCGCGCCCTCGTCGGACAGCGCGAGCAGCGTCACGAACTGCACCCCGGACGCCTTCATCGCGGCGACCCGCTTCAGCATCTCGTCCCGGATGCCGCCCTCGTAGAGGTCGCTGATGAGCACGACGACGGTCTCGGCGGGGCGGGTGATGCGGGACTGGCAGTAGGCGAGCGCGCGGTTGATGTCCGTACCGCCGCCGAGCTGGGTGCCGAAGAGGACGTCGACCGGGTCGTCCAGCTGGTCCGTCAGGTCGACCACCGCGGTGTCGAAGACGACCAGCCGGGTGTCCAGCGCCCGCATCGAGGCCAGCACCGCCCCGAACACCGAGGCGTAGACGACCGAGGCGGCCATCGAACCGGACTGGTCGATGCAGAGCACCACGTCCTTCTTCACGGACTGCGCGGCCCGGCCGTAGCCGATCAGCCGCTCGGGGACGACCGTGCGGTACTCGGGGAGGTAGTTCTTGAGGTTGGCGCGGATCGTGCGGTCCCAGTCGATGTCGCGGTGGCGCGGGCGGGCGATCCGGGCGGAGCGGTCCAGCGCGCCGGTGAGCGTGGCGCGGGTGCGGGTCGCGAGCTTCTTCTCCAGCTGCTCGACGACCTTGCGGACCACGGCCCGTGCGGTCTCCCTGGTCGTCTCCGGCATGACCCTGTTGAGGGAGAGCAGGGTGCCCACCAGATGGACGTCCGCCTCGACCGCCTCCAGCATCTCCGGCTCCAGGAGGAGCGCGGAGAGCCCCAGCCGGTCGATGGCGTCCCGCTGCATCACCTGCACCACGGAGGACGGGAAGTACGTCCGGATGTCGCCGAGCCAGCGCGCCACCCCGGGCGCCGAGGCGCCGAGGCCGGCCGTGCGCCGGCTGCCGTCCGCGGCCCGGCCGCCGGGTTCCTTCGTACGGCCGTAGAGCGAGGCCAGCGCCCCGTCCATCGCGGCGTCCCGCCCGCGCAGCTCATGTCCCGTACCGTCCGCCCCGCCGCCCCCGAGCACCAGCCGCCAGCGGCGGAGGCGTTCGGCTTCGGGGGTGGGGGTGGGGGCGGGGGTCGAAGGTGAGACCGCGGGGGCTGCCGGGGTGGCCGCCGCGGTGGGGGCTGCTGTCGTTCCGGCCTGGGGGCCGGGAAGTCGGCTGGTCAACTCATGGCTCCTGTCAGGTCGTTGACGGCGTTGTTCGTGCCGGAGCGCTCCTCGTCGAAGCCGTGTTGTCCGATGCCGAGCAGCAGGCGGAGGGTGGGCAGGACGGCGGCGGCGCGGTCGCGGTCCAGGCCGGGGCCGAAGCCGGGTGCGGCCGCGGTCACGGCGTCGGTGGCGGGCCCGGCATGGCCGGAGGTGGCCGCCGAGGGGCCGCGGCGGATCAGTTCGCCGAGCGTGCGCCGCACGCCGGGCTCGTACTCCGTGAACGTCCGGCGCAGCAGCGGGAGGACGTCCGTGAACGCGGTGTCCGGCACGCCGGTCAGCCAGTGGTCGATCAGGGCGAGCAGCCGTTCGTCGTGGACCAGCAGCATGCCGCCGTCCCCGCCGGACCCGCTGCCCAGGAACCCCTCGATCCAGCCGGCGGCGTCGGTGGGCGCGGTGCCGGGCGAGAGGGCGAGCCCCATCAGCTGCTCGGCTCCGTCTGCGTCCAACTGCCCGTCGTCCAGCAGGAGTCGGGCCGCCCGCCCGCGGAGCAACCCGGGAACCGCCTCCCGGCCGCTGAGCGCCCGCAACACCTTGGCCCAGCGGGCCCGCAGGCCGGCATCCGCCCCACGCGGGGGTTCCGAACTCGGCCGCTCCGGCGCGGAACGCGACCCAGCTGCGGGGCTCGGCTCGGACACGGAGGGCGCCCCGGGCGCGGAGCGCGACCCAGGCGCGGGGCTCGGCTCGGACGCGGAGGGCGGCTCGGACGCGGAGTGCGGCTCGGACGCGGAGTGCGGCTCGGACGCGGAGTGCGGCTCGGACGCGGAGTGCGGCTGGGCGAGCAGGGCGACGGCGTGGTGCGTGGCGTCGAGGTGGGCGCGCATCTCCGCGGCGCCGTCGGCGTCCAGGCCGAGGCAGGCCGGTGGCAGACCGACGAACACCCGCTCGGCCAGGCCGAGGGCGACCTCGCGGAGCGCCCCGGCGTCCGTGCCGCGCACGTCGCCGTAGCGCACCGACCGGACGAGGGCGGGCAGCGCCTGGGCGAGATGGCCCACGTCCGCGTCGAGCGCCGCGCGGTCCGACAGCGCCCGCATCACCACGGGCAGGGCGTCCGGGAGCCCGGCGAGCAGACAGCGCTCGGCGAGCGCGGTCACCTCGGCGAGCGCGGCCGCCCCGGACGCCTCGGAGGCGGCCTTGGCAGTGGCCGCGGTGAGCACGGTCGTGCCCCAGATGCCGGCCTCGGCGACCCGTACGGCCAGTTCCGGTTCCCAACGCAGCCGCCAGGTCTCCCGGAAGGTGCCGGCGCTGCCCCGGGAGCGGACCGGCTCGCCCCAGGGGATGCCGAGCAGCCCCAGCCGGTGCAGCAGCCGGCTGCGGCCGCCGTCGGTGGCCTTGCGCAGGTCCAGCTCCAGCTCCCGTTCCAGCGCTTCCGGTTTGAGCCGCAGGGTCCGCTGGCTGCGGGCCAGGTCCCGCTGGAGAGGGACCGCGGGTGCGTCCTCCGGGACCTCGCCCAGCACCTCGCCGACCACCAGCCGGTCGTGGATCAGCGCGGAGGGCGCGTCGGAGCCGTCGCCCATCACGGCCCGGACCGCGTCGTCCAGTTCGGTCAGCCCGGCCAGCGGCCGGCCGCGCACCGTGGCCAGCCCCTCCGCGAGCCGCACCGCCTCGATGACGTGCGCGGACGAGACCGCGTAGTCCTCCTCTCGGAGCAGCCCGGCGACCTTGGTCAGCCAGCGTTCGACGGGGCGGTCGGGGGCGCTGAAGAGGTGGCCGTACCAGCCGGGCGAGGCGATGCCGGCGCCGTAGCCGCTGCGCCGGGCCAGCCGCCGGTGCGTCCAGGGCACCCAGGTCACCGCGGTCTTCACCTTGGGCAGGCCCTTGAGCAGACGGCGGTCGGCGGTCACGGTGGTGCGGCGGCGCAGCGCCGGGACGTGCCAGGCCCCGCACACCACGGCGACCGCGTCGCCGAACTCCCGTCGGGCGGTGTGCAGTTGGAGCCGCATATGGGCCTCGCGGACCGGGTCGCGGTCATGGCCGGCGTCGCCGTACGTCTCGCGCAGCGCGCCCATCGCCTCGGCCAGCGCCGCGAACGGCGCCAGCGCGTCCGCGTCCGGGCCTCCCGGGCGGGCGGCACCGGTCCCGGCGCGATGCTCGACCACGTCCTCCCACCAACGCTCGGGGTCGTCGTACCCGGCGGCCTCGGCGAGCACCCGGATCGGATCGACCCGCACGCCGTCCTCGTCGCGGTCCGCCTCTCCCGGCTGGGTCTGCTCCTGCCCCCGGCCCCGTCCGGCGACCTCCTCCCCTGCTGGGCCGCGATCTCCGCCCCGCTCGCCTTCGCCGTGCCGCTCGCCTTCCCCGTCCTGTTCGTTTTCGTCGCCCGCCTCGTCCGTCATGGCGAGGGTGTGCGCCGCGGGCAGGTCGATGAACCGGACCGGGACGCCGTGCTCCAGCGCCCAGCGCATCGCGACCCACTCCGGGGAGAACTCGGCCAGCGGCCAGAACGCCGCACGGCCGGGATCGTCCTGCACATGGGCGAGCAGGGCGACCGGTGGCCGCATGCCGTCCTGCGCGGCCAGCGGCACCAGGCCGTCGGCCTCCGGCGGGCCCTCGATCAGCACCGCGGCCGGCGCGCACTGCTCCAGGGCGGCCCGCACCGCGCGCGCCGATCCGGGACCGTGGTGCCGTACCCCCAGCAGGAACGGGCCGCCGCCCGGCGGGGCTCCCGTGTCGTGCGTGCTCATGCGCTCACCTCACGGCAGGCGCGGTAGAAGTCCTTCCAGCCGTCGCGCTCGCGCACGACCGTTTCGAGGTACTCCTGCCAGACGACCCGGTCGGCGGCCGGATCGCGGACCACCGCACCCAGGATGCCCGCGGCCACGTCGCCAGCGCGCAGCACGCCGTCACCGAAGTGGGTGGCGAGCGCCAGGCCGTTGGTCACCACCGAGATGGCCTCGGCCGTGGAGAGCGTGCCGGACGGGGACTTGAGCTTGGTCCGGCCGTCGGTGGTGAGGCCGTCGCGCAGCTCGCGGAAGACCGTGACGACCCGGCGGATCTCCTCCAGACCCTCCGGCGCGGGCGGCAGCTCCAGCGAACGCCCTATCTGGCCGACCCGGCGCGAGACGATGTCCACCTCGTCCTCCGGCGTCGCGGGCAGCGGCAGGACGACGGTGTTGAAGCGGCGGCGCAGCGCGCTGGAGAGTTCGTTGACCCCGCGGTCGCGGTCGTTGGCCGTGGCGATCAGGTTGAAACCGCGGACGGCCTGCACCTCCTGGCCCAGCTCGGGGATGGGCAGGGTCTTCTCCGACAGGACCGTGATGAGCGTGTCCTGGACGTCGGCGGGGATCCGGGTGAGCTCCTCCACCCGCGCCGTCATGCCCTGCGCCATCGCGCGCATCACCGGGCTGGGCACCAGCGCCTCCCGGCTGGGACCGTGGGCGAGCAACTGGGCGTAGTTCCAGCCGTAGCGGATCGCCTCTTCCGGGGTGCCGGCGGTGCCCTGCACCAGCAGGGTGGAGTCGCCGCTGACCGCCGCGGCCAGATGCTCCGACACCCAGGTCTTGGCGGTGCCGGGCACACCGAGCAGGAGCAGCGCGCGGTCGGTCGCGAGGGTCGTCACGGCGACCTCGACGATCCGGCGCGGGCCGACGTATTTGGGTGTGATGACCGTGCCGTCGGCGAGCGTGCCGCCGAGCAGGTACGTGGCGACCGCCCACGGCGAGAGCCGCCAGCGCGCCGGCCGCGGCCGGTCGTCGGCCGCGGCGAGGGCCTTGAGTTCGCCGGCGAAACTGTCCTCGGCGTGCGGGCGCAGCGCCTGGCCGTCCGCGGCCCCCTCCGCCGTCGCCTGCGTGCCGTCCGTCGTGTCGTTGATGAGCTCGGGCATGGGTCCCCCTCGTCGCACATATCCGCGGCCGGCGCCCGGGAAAAATCCCTTCGGCCGCTTGCTGGATCCAGCCTGCACCACGCCACTGACAACGCCCCGAAAACCCTCTCTGACCTGCGAGTTCGCCGCTCGGGAAGGGCGTTGTCAGTGGGCCGTCGTAGCGTCGGGGACATGAATCCGCAGGGGGAACGCTGGACGACGGATCAGGTGCTGGCACTGGCGCCTGACGAGGCATCACGCAAGGCGAGCGGCCGGCTCGCGGCGCCCGGCCCGTGGTCGGAGACCGGCGCGGACGGCAGCGCGGTGTGGGGGCTGTGCAAGGGCAGCGGGAAGAAGCCGTATCAGGCGGTCGTGGACTTCAAGGGGCCTGCTTTCACATGTAGTTGCCCGAGCTTCAAGTTCCCGTGCAAGCACGCGCTGGGACTGCTGCTGCTCTGGGCGGGGGACGAGGGCGCGGTGGCGGCCGGCGAGCCGCCGCAGTGGGCCGGCGAGTGGCTGGCCGCGCGCCGGGAGCGCGCGGAGCGGTCGGCGGCCGGGCCGTCCGGTGCCGCCGCCACGCGCGCGCCGGCCGATCCGGAGGCCGCCCGGCGCCGGGCGGAGCGCCGGATGCAGCGGATCGGCGCGGGCGCCATGGAGCTGGAGCAGCGGCTGGCGGATCTGCTGCAGTCCGGCCTGGCCACCGCCGGCCGGGAGGGTGGCGGTAGCCAGGCCGACGGCGGCGGGGGACGCTCGTGGGACGAGACGGCCGCGCGGATGGTCGACGCCCAGGCGCCCGGTCTCGCCTCCCGGGTGCGGGAGTTGGGCTCGGTGGTGGCCTCCGGTGCCGACTGGCCGGCCCGCCTGCTGGAGGAGTGCGCGCTGCTGCACCTCCTCGAGCAGGGCTTCCTCGGTATCGACCGGCTGCCGGCCCCGCTGGCGGCCACGGTCCGCGCCCGGGTCGGGCTGACCACGGACGCCGCGGACCTGCTGACCGGCCCCGATGCGGCGCCGGTGCGGGACCGCTGGCTGGTGCTGGCCCAGCAGGACGGCGACGACGGCAGGCTGACCACCCGCCGGATCTTCCTGCGCGGCGAGCGCACCGGCCGGATGGCGCTGCACCTGTCCTTCGCCGGAGCCAACCGCCCGCTGGAGCTGGCGCTGCCCACCGGTCTGGTCATCGATGCGGACCTCGCCTACTACCCCGGCGCCCGTCCGCTGCGCGCCACCCTGGGCGAGCGGTACGCCCCGGCCACCCCGGGCCCGGTCCCGCCGGGCTGCGGTATCGACGCCGCCCTGGCCGCGTACGGCGATGCGCTGCGCGACGACCCCTGGCTGGACTCCTGGCCGGTGGTGCTCGCCGATGTCACCCCGATACCGGGCCGCGACGGCCGGGGCTGGCAACTGGCCGACGCGGACGGGGAGTCGGCGCTGCCGCTGGACCCGCGTTGCCTGGGCGGTACGGGCGTCTGGCAGCTGGCCGCCATCTCGGGCGGCGCGCCGATCACGGTCTTCGGCGAGTGCGGCCACCGCGGCTTCCTTCCGCTGACCGCCTGGGACCCGTCCCCGGTGTCCCTGTGACCCCGATTCCCGGCCGCGCCGGAGCGCGCGCTCCCGAGGATCCCTTCCACCACCGATGCCTGGAGGACGGGCATGACGACCACCACCAGCCCTGAGACGAACCCGACACCCCCGGCGACCGCCCCGGCCCCCTGGCCCGACCTGGTGAGCGCGGCGCTCCTGGGCACCGAGCGGCGGCGGCCGCCGGTGGCCGTACGGCCCGGGCAGAGTGCGGCGGCGGCCCTGCTGGACGCGGCCGCGGTGAGCACGGTGCGGCGCCGGGCCGCGCTGCGCCCCGCCCCGGCCGGTGAGCGGCCGGCCCCGGCCCCGGACGACCCGCGGCCGCCGCTGCCGCTCCCGGCGCGCCGCAGGCTCGCCCTGCTGCTCGCCGACCGCGGCGATACGGGAGGCGGCAGCCGCCGCGGCGCGGCCCCCGACCTGACGGAGCTGCTGCCCCAGTGGCTGGCCGCCGCCGGCGCGTACGGCTACCGCGCCCCGGAGGCCCTGCTGCCCGCCCTGCTCGACGCCGCCCGGGCCCGTACGGACCTGCGGCCGGCCGCGCTGGCGCTGGCCGGGCCCCGGGCGCTGTGGCTGGCGCGGCTCAACGACGCCTGGAAGTTCGCGCTCCGCGGGACCGGCGGCGCGGCCGTCCTGCCCGAGGGCGAGGCACCCGAGGAGATCGCACGGCGGTGGGAGGAGGGGCTGTTCGCGGAGCGGGTGGCCCTGTTGACGGCGGTGCGCCGCCGCGATCCGGAGGCGGGCCGGGACCTGCTGGCAACGACCTGGTCCACGGAGCGCGCCGAGGACCGGCTGATGTTCCTCGACTCGCTGCGCGAGGAGCTCACGGCGGGCGACGAGCCCTTCCTGGAGCAGGCGCTGTCCGACCGCAGCCGCACGGTCCGGGCCACCGCCGCCGAGCTGCTCTCCGCGCTGCCCGGTTCGGCCCTCGCGGCCCGGATGGCGCAGCGGGCACAGGTCTGCGTGGGCCTGGATCCCGCGGCGGGCCCGGAGGCGGTGATCCGGGTCGAGCCGCCCCGGGAGTGCGATGCGGGGATGCAGCGGGACGGCGTGGTCTCCAAGCCGCCCTCCGGGCGGGGCGAACGGTCCTGGTGGCTGGGCCAGTTGGTGGAGGCGACGCCGCTCGGCGGATGGGAGGCGCGGTTCGGCGGCCGCGCTCCGGAGGAGATCGTCGCGCTCCCGGTGGCGGACAACTGGCGGACCGAACTGCACGACGCCTGGTGCCGGGCCGCCGTGCGCCAGCGGGACGCCGCCTGGGCGCGGGCCCTGCTGGGCGTGCCCGGCGCGCCGTCCCGGACCGGCGAGGTCGCACCGGCCGGTTCCTCACGGGACCTGACCAAGCTGCTGACCGTGCTCCCGGACGGCGAACGGGCCGGCTGGGTGGCGGAGTTCATCGCCGCGCACGGCCTGTCGGACGCGTTCCGGATGCTCGGGGTGTGCGCGGTCCCGTGGGCCGAGCCGCTGGGCCGGTCCGTCGTCGACGCCCTGGACATCGCCCGGGACGCCGGCAGCTATCCGTGGAGCTTCAGCGGGGTGATGGGCCTGGCCGAGCGCTGTCTGGACCCGGCGGCGGCGGACCGGCTCGCGATGCTCACCGCGGTCACGGACGAGCCCGAGGGCGCCTCGCCCGGCTCCGGCGGCTACTGGTCCGAGGCGTTCCAGCGGCTGGTCGGCACGCTCCGGCTGCGCGCCACGATGCGCGCCGAGCTCCTCCCGCCGCCGGATGCCGGGACCACCGGCGGCAGCGACCCGACCGCCGATGCCGCCGCTTCCCGTGCTGTCGCCGATGCCGATACGGCCGCCGGTGCCGGCACGGCTGGCTGTGCCACTACGGCCGCCCCGGACGACGGGTCCGCGCCATGATCATGCTCGTCGCCCCCCGGGCCTCAGACCGCCAGCGAGCGCACGTTCGCGTTGACCCACTCCACGATCGAGGCGGTGGTCGCGCCGGGCGTGAAGATCTCGGCGACGCCCTGGGCCTTCAGCGGGGGGATGTCGGCCTCGGGGATGATGCCGCCGCCGAAGACCTTGATGTCCGCCGCGTCGCGCTCCGCCAGCAGCGCGATGACCTTCGCGAAGAGGGTGTTGTGCGCGCCGGAGAGGATGGACAGCCCGATCGCGTCGGCGTCCTCCTGGATCGCGGTGTCGACGATCTGCTCCGGGGTCTGGTGCAGCCCGGTGTAGATGACCTCCATACCGGCGTCGCGCAGCGCCCGGGCGATGACCTTGGCGCCCCGGTCGTGCCCGTCCAGCCCCGGCTTGGCCACCACGACACGGATCGGCCCCGACCGGCCCGCCGCGCCAGGGGTCCCCGCCTGCGCTCCGTCCTGCCGAGCCACACTCATCACTGCCTCCAAGCCCTGCACGGCACGGTGGTGCCGCCAAGCCGACAATCGGGCGCGCGACCGCGATCCGGCGGCCACGACGTGAACGAACGTTATCGCCAGCATCCAGTATCCAGCCGTTTCGTGACATCCGGCGAGGGGGAAATCACACCTGGGACACGTTCGCTACGCGCCGCGTTCCGTGCGTCGTACCGCCAGGGCCGGGCGGAGTGCGCGCGGGCCGGGCGCTCGGGGAGCCGCAGCCGGGCCGCCGCACCATCGATCGTCACGCGTATCGGGGCGAGTGCGCCCGTGCGCCGCCGCTCATGGCTTCCCACGAGGGCATCGGGGGTCAGCGCCGCCTGCCGCATGCCGTTCGGGAGGTCGGTCATGCAGACCCTGCCCTGTCTTCGCACCACCCTCGTGGACCTCGCGGTCCTCGCCGGGCATCTGCTCCTCTATCCCACCGGCATGTCCCGGGAGCGCCCCGTGCCAGGGCCGTCCCGCTCGGCGGAGGGCACCGTTCCGCTCCTCCCGACCGAGGGCCGGGCACATCCGCCCGTCCTGCTGCTGCACGGCTTCATCGACAACCGCTCCGTCTTCGTACTGCTGCGCCGTTCACTGCACCGCCACGGCTGGTGCCACGTCGAGGCGCTCAACTACTCCCCGCTGACCTGCGACCTGAGGAAGGCGGCGGAGTTGCTGGGCCGGCATGTGGCGGACGTCTGCGCGCGGACCGGCCACCGGCGGGTGGACATCGTCGGGCACAGCCTGGGCGGTCTGATCGCCCGCTACTACGTCCAGCGGCTCGGCGGCGACGCCCGGGTCCGCAGGGTCGTCACCCTCGGCACCCCGCACGCCGGCACCCGCATCGCCCCTTTGATGTCGGCGCACCCGATCGTCCGCCAGATGCGCCCCGATTCCGAGGTGATAGCGGAGTTGTCGCTGCCGGCGCCGAATTGCCGGACGCAATTTGTCGCTTTCTGGAGTGAGGCGGATCAGGTGATGATTCCAGCCACCGCGGCCAGAATCGATCACCCCGATTTGCTCGCCCACAACGTCCATGTCGCCGGTGTCGGACATCTCGCCCTCCCGGTGAACGGCACCGTGGCGGCCGGCATACGCGAGGCACTGGCCGCGGCGGCCCCGGCGGCCGGAGAGGGGGCAAACGGAGCCATATCCGTGGCCTGAGGCCGCTTCGTACGGTGACGAGCGATCGAACAGACATCGAACGGGTCGCCAAGAACTCGCATGGGCTCTGCCGAAAGGCGGCCAAATGCCCGGTCTCGGCGAGCCCAAAACCTGTGGAAGATTGTCGCCGTCGTGTACCGCCGGGTACAGTCGCCGCTAATTCTCCTGCTGCCGAGGCGAAAGAGAAGTTGGTGAACGACCGTCACCCATCGGAGGCCACGCTTCCGACCGGCTCCGCTTCCGACGCCTCGTATGCGCACTATCCGGCCTACGAGTCCTACGGGCAGCAGCATTCCCCGGCAGGTGGCGCCGAATACGGCGACGGCGACCCCCTCTTCGGCTCGCTCCCCGGCGCGTACGACACCGGTGCCCACGCCACGGGCGGTTACGACACCGGCGGCTATCCCGGCGGGACGTACGACACCGGCGCCTACGACACGAGCACGTACGGCACGGGCAGCTACGGCACCACCGACTACGGCACCGGGACCTACCCGGCGGCGGGCGACGGCTACGCCACCGGCGGGTACGACACCGGCAGCTACCCCACGGCGCAGTGGGACAGCGGCGCCTACGACCCGTACGCGCACACCGCGTACGAGACCCCGGCGCAGGACCCGAGCGGCTACGACACCCACGGCGCCACGGTCTACGGCGTCGGCGGGTACGACACCGGCAGCTACCCCACCACCGGCTACGACACCGGCAGTTACCCCGCCGGCGCGTACGACGCGTACGGGACGACCGGCGGCTACGAGACGGTGGGTACGCACGAGGCGTACGGGACGACGGCCGGCTATGACGCCCTCGGGCAGCAGGCCACCGCGGTCGAGGAGACCGCGGCCTTCGAGACGGCGGCCTTCGAGACCGCGACCTTCGACGCCGTCGGCGTCGACGCGATGAGCACGGACCAGCTCGACACCGCGAGCTACGAAGCCACCGCGATCTGGTCCACCACCGACCAGCCGTTGATGGCCGGCATCCCCGCCCAGCCCGGCCCGCCCCCGGCCGACTCCGCCACCTGGGACGACCGCGACGACACCGGCGGCCTGACCGATGAAGCCCACGACGGCGACGCCGCCGCCGTGGCCGAGGCCCCGACCCAGGCGATGCCGGTGACCTCCCCGGCCCCCGCCCCCGCTTCCCGGCGGGTCGCCGGGCCCGCCGCCGGGAAGCCGGTCCGCGGCCGCGGCCGGCGCCGCCCGGCGAAGCGTTCGGCGCTGCTGACCGTCGCCGTGCCGTCGGTCGCCGCCATGGGCGTCTGCGGGGTCGCCGCCGCGTCCGTCGCCGGTCTCGGCGGCAACGACAAGGACGACACCACCACCCAGGCCAGCGCGCCGGACCCGGGCGGCGTCCAGCGGACCGCGGCCAACAAGAAGCTCGACACCCAGCTCGCCGGACTCAGCGCCGGCGCCGACGACTTCCGCGACCGGGCCAGCCGCACCCAGGAACGGATCGACCTCAAGGAACGCCAGGCGCTGGAACGCAAGCGCAAGGAGCAGGAGGCCGCCCGCAAAGAGGCGCTGCGGCCGAAGTACGTCCTGCCGGTGACCCAGCACGGGCTCAGCGCGCTCTTCGGCCAGGCCGGCGTGAACTGGATGTCCGTGCACACCGGCATCGACTTCCCGGTCAGCTACGGCACCCCGGTCATGTCCGCCACCGACGGCACCATCCGCACCCAGTGGAACTCCGCCTACGGCAACATGGCGATCGTGACCGCGCCGGACGGCACGGAGACCTGGTACTGCCATCTGAGCAGCACCAAGATCCGGTCGGGTTCGGTCAAGGCCGGTGAGCAGATTGCCTATTCGGGCAACTCCGGCAATTCCACCGGTCCGCATCTGCACTTCGAGGTGCGTCCCGGGGGCGGCGCGGCGGTCGACCCGATCCCGTGGCTGCGCAGCCACGGCCTCAACCCGAACTGACCCCCGCCGTACCGTTCCTGCAGCGCCGGCCACCGGCCGGCGCCCGGAACTCCGTCAGAGCTTCTCCACCGGTGCGTACCGCAGCAGCAGCCGCTTGGGCTTCTCGCCGCCGAAGTCGATCGTCGCCTCGGCGTTGTCCCCGCTGCCCTTGACGGCGACGACCGTGCCCAGCCCGAAGCTGTCGTGGGTGACGCGGTCGCCGACGGCCAGCGAGACCACCTGGCGGTCTCCGGTCCGGCGGGTGGCGAACCCGCTCGGTCCCTTGGCGCGGGACGAGGACAGCGAGGAGCCGATGCCCCCGCCGAAGCCGCCACCGCCGCCGCCCCGGGACGAGAGCCCGCCCATCGACGCGGACGGGGTCGCCGGGCCGGTCCGCTTCCACTCGACGTAGTCGTCCGGGATCTCCTCCAGGAACCGCGACGGCGGGTTGTACGAGGGCTGGCCCCAGGCGCTGCGCATCGTCGAGCGGGTGACGTACAGCCGCTCGCGGGCGCGGGTGATGCCGACGTACGCCAGCCGGCGCTCCTCCTCCAGCTCCTTGGTCTGGCCCAGCGCGCGCATGTGCGGGAAGACGCCGTCCTCCATGCCGGTCAGGAAGACGACGGGGAATTCCAGGCCCTTGGCGGTGTGCAGCGTCATGAGGGTGACCACGCCGCTGCCCTCCTCGTCCTCGTCGGGGATCTGGTCGGAGTCGGCGACCAGCGCGACCTGTTCGAGGAAGTCGGAGAGGGTGCCGGGGTTCTCCTCGCCGCGGTCCTGCTCGAATTCCAGGGCGACCGCGGCGAGTTCCTGGAGGTTCTCGATCCGGGTCTCGTCCTGCGGGTCGGTGGACGCCTGGAGCTCGGCGAGGTAGCCCGTGCGCTCCAGGACGGCCTCCAGGATCGTGGCGGGCCCGGCGCCGGACTCCACGATCGTCCGCAGCTCCTCCATCAGGACGTTGAAGCGCTTGACGGCGTTGGCGGAGCGGGCCGCCATGCCGTACGCCTCGTCGACCCGGCGCAGGGCCTGCGGGAAGGTGATCTTCTCGCGGAGCGACAGGGCGTCGATCATCGCCTCGGCGCGCTCGCCGATGCCGCGCTTGGGGACGTTCAGGATGCGGCGCAGCGGGACGCTGTCCTCGGGGTTGGCGAGCACGCGCAGGTACGCGAGGACGTCGCGGACCTCCTTGCGCTCGTAGAAGCGCACTCCGCCGACGACCTTGTAGGGCAGCCCGACCCGGATGAGGATCTCCTCGAAGACGCGGGACTGGGCGTTGGTGCGGTAGAAGACGGCGACGTCGCCGGCCTTGGCGTCGCCGGCGTCGGTCAGCCGGTCGATCTCGTCGGCGACGAACTGCGCCTCGTCGTGCTCGGTGTCGGCGACATAGCCGTTGATCTTGGGGCCGGCGCCGGCGTCGGTCCAGAGGTTCTTGGGGCGGCGGTTCTCGTTGCGCTCGATGACCGCGTTGGCGGCCGACAGGATGGTCTGCGAGGAGCGGTAGTTCTGCTCCAGCAGGATCGTGGTCGCGTCCGGGTAGTCCTCCTCGAACTGGAGGATGTTGCGGATCGTGGCGCCGCGGAAGGCGTAGATCGACTGGTCGGCGTCGCCGACGACGCACAGCTCGGCGGCGGGGATGTCGGCGGTGCCGGTCCCCACGAGCTCGCGGACGAGGGTGTACTGGGCGTGGTTGGTGTCCTGGTACTCGTCGACGAGGACGTGCCGGAAGCGGCGGCGGTAGTGCTCGGCGACGTCCGGGAAGGCCTGGAGGAGGTTGACCGTCGTCATGATGATGTCGTCGAAGTCCAGGGCGTTGGCCTCGCGCAGCCGCGCCTGGTACATCGCGTACGCCTCGGCCAGGGTCTTCTCGAAGCCGTCGGCGGCCGTCCCCGCGAAGGTCTCCTCGTCGATGAGCTCGTTCTTGAGGTTGGAGATCTTCGCGCTGAAGGACTTGGGCGGGAAGCGCTTGGGGTCGAGGTCCAGATCGCGGCAGACCAGGGACATCAGGCGCTTGGAGTCGGCGGCGTCGTAGATCGAGAACGAGGACGTGAAGCCGAGCTTCTTGGACTCGCGACGCAGGATCCGCACGCAGGCGCTGTGGAAGGTGGAGACCCACATGGCGTTGGCGCGCGGGCCGACCAGCTGCTCGACGCGCTCCTTCATCTCGCCGGCGGCCTTGTTCGTGAAGGTGATCGCGAGTATCTGGCCGGGGTGGACGTGCCGCTCGGCGAGGAGGTGCGCGATGCGGTGGGTGAGCACCCGGGTCTTGCCGGAGCCGGCGCCGGCGACGATCAGCAGCGGGCCGCCGGTGTGCACCACGGCGGCCTTCTGCTGGTCGTTGAGCCCCTCGAGCAGCGCGGCGGGGTCGATGGCCGGGCGGGCGGCGCCGTCGCGGTAGTACGCGTCCCTGGGCACGGGCGCGTCGAACCGCCCGCCGAACAGGTCGGCGGGGATCTCCTCGGGGACCGGCCCGTGCTCGTCCTCGGGAGGCGGCGGGGGCTCCTCGTCCTTGTGGCCGAGGTCCGCCAGGAAGCTGTCGTCAAAGAGGCTGCTCATCGCCCACCGAGTCTAGGCCGCCGCACCGACAGCGTGCCGGGGACTGTGGACAAGTGGCCGGGACGGCCACAAAGCGGAACGGCATCACTCAGGTCACGAAAAGGTTTCGGGCATATCGAACATCAGCCTTCACAGGAGCCACACGAGTTGGCTAACGTCCTCGCTCAGGCAGCCCGCCTCCCCGCGGACGACAGCGTTCGCACGGGCCGCCCACGCCGAGTCCGGCCCTGCCCGCGACGTGTCCCTCCGGTCACGCCCGGGTCACCCGGAGCCGGGGACCCACCAGCAACACCGGGGTGAATCGATCCGTCCGACCGACGCCAGCGGACGTACGGACCGTAGGGCACGGCCTTCCGTCAGCGACACCGCCCGAACCCGACAGCTAACCCGGTAGGCGGTCCACGGAAGGAGTTGCCGGCCTTGGCGTCCCATCGCAAGCCGCGCACCAGCGTTCTCACCTCGCCCGGGAGCCGCCGTACGGCGGCCGGGCTCACCACCGCCGCACTCGCCTCGGTCACCCTGCTCTCGCAGACCGCCGACGCCGCCCCCAGGGCCCCCAAGCCCACCATCGAAGAGGTCAAGCAGAAGGTCGACGGCCTCTACCGGCAGGCCGAGGTGGCCACCCAGAAGTACAACGCCGCCAAGGAGCGCGCCGACCACCAGCGCGAGACCGTGGACGGGCTGCTCAACGCCGCGGCCAAGCGGGCGGAGAAGATGAACGCGTCCCGGCGGGAGCTCGGGACGTTCGCCTCGGCGCAGTACCGCACCGGCGGCATGAACCCGACCGCGCAGCTGATGCTCGCCAAGGACCCGCAGCAGTTCTTCGACCGCAGCCACCTGATGGAGCGGCTGACCGGGCGGCAGCAGCAGGCCGTCACCGACTACCAGCAGCAGGCCGCGGCCGCCGCCCGCCAGCGGGCCGAGGCGAGCCGCAGCCTGGATCAGCTGCAGAGCACGCAGGCCGCGCTGAAGGAGTCCAAGCGCTCCGTGCAGCAGAAGCTCGCCGAGGCCCGGCAGCTGCTGTCCCGGCTGACCGCCCAGGAGAAGGCGCGGCTGGCCGAACTGGAGCGCCAGAAGGAGGCGGCGGCCAAGCGCCGGGCCGCGGAGGAGGCGCGCAAGCAGCAGGAGCGCGAGCGGCAGCGGCAGCAGGACGGCGGCTCGACCGGCGGCCAGACCGGCGGGGACACCGGCGGCTCCACCGGGGGCTCGCAGTCCACCAAGGCCGAGAAGGCCCTGGCGTTCGCCCGCGCCCAGATCGGCAAGCCGTACGTCTGGGGCGCCACCGGGCCCTCGTCCTACGACTGCTCGGGGCTGACCCAGGCGGCGTGGAAGGCGGCCGGGGTCGATCTGCCGCGCACCACCTGGGAACAGGTCAAGGTCGGCCAGCGGGTGGCGACCAAGGACCTGCAACCCGGTGACCTGGTCTTCTTCTTCGACGACATCAGCCACGTCGGCATGTACATAGGCGGCGGCAAGATGATCCACGCCCCGCACCCGGGCGCCAACGTCCGGGAGGAGTCGATCTACTACATGCCGATCTACGGGAGCGTCCGCCTGGGCTGACGCCCGGCCCCGCTCCCCACGGCCCACCCCCCACGGCCACCCCCCACACGCCACCGCGCGGCCCTCGCCTCCGGATCCCGGAGCGCGACGGCCGCGCGGTGTGCTGCTGTGGGTGCGCCGTTGCCGGGTCCCGGGCACTACGGGCCCGGGACCGTACGGCCGGCGCTCTCAGGTCCAGAGGACGGCGATGAAGATGTTGGCCATCGTGAGGCCGCCGACCGCGCCGAACAGCGCCTTGTCGATCTGCTCCTCGTCCCGCTTGACGTAGACCAGCGCCAGGATCACCACCAGGACGGCCATCTTGATGCCGATCTTGATGGTGTTGACCGGGTGGTCCTGCGCCTGGTTGAGGCCGACCAGCACGATGCCGGTGACCAGCATCGTCAGCGCGCCGTGCAGCATGGCCGGAACGAACCGGGCGGTGCCCGCACCCATCGCCTTCATCTGCGTCAGGAAGCCGCCCAGCAGGGCGGCGATGCCGATGATGTGCAGGCCGACGAAGATATTGATGACTACGTCCATGGGGCCGGATCGTATCCGCCGCATAGCACGCCCTTTCCGGCAGGGCGTCCACATTCGCCGCTTCGGTCAGCGCGGAGCGGCCACGGCGACCGGGCGATGGCGCTCCGGTCAGCCGCGTTCCGGCAGCGGTCGAAACCGAACAATGCCGCGCAAGCGAGCCCACCCCCGTGACGCCCGGGCTTAGCGTCCTCCTCCAGGCGGCCGACTCCCCGCCGCGCCGGACCCCGCACCGGCGTTCCGTCGGCCGCCCCGCCGAGAGGTACGGCGGCGGCCGCCCCGTCTCACGGGCCGCCGCCGGACCCACGGCCCGAAGGGAAGGAAGTGACGGCCACCGTGGCCTCGCACCGCAAGCCCAGGCAGCATCCGCTCGCCTCGCTCACCGGCGGCTCGCGCACCGCGCGCACCGCCCGCACGGCCGCCACTCTGGCCCTCGCCGGCGCCGCCACCGCCACCGCCTTCGACGGCACCGGCCAGGCGGCGAACCTGCCCACCCCCGCCCAGGTCAAGGGCCGGGTCGACGCGCTGTACCAGGAGGCAGAGGTGGCCACACAGAAGTACGACGGCGCGAAGGAAGCCGCCGAGACCGCACGCGAGGAGCTGAGCAGGCTGCAGGACGAGGCCGCCCGCAGGACCCAGAAGCTGAACACCGCGCGGGCCGGGCTGGGCGCCCTGGCCGCCTCCCAGTACCGCTCCGGCGGCGTGGACCCCACCGTACGGCTGCTGCTGTCCGCCGATCCGCAGCGCTATCTGGACGGCGCCGCGGTGCTGGAGCGGACGGGCAGCCACCAGGCGAGCGCGGTGGCCGGGTACGCGCGCCGGCTCGGCAGCGTGCGGCAGGTCCGGCAGCGGGCCGAGGAGACCGCGGAACGGCTGACCCGGAACGAGACCACGCTGAAGAAGCACCGGGTCACCGTCGTGCGGAAACTGGACGCCGCGGAGCAGCTGCTGGCCCGGCTGACGGCGGAGCAGCGGGGCCGGATGGCCGGACGGGACGGCTCGCGGGCCGGGACGGCGGGCGGCCGGGCGGACCGCGGGGACGGCGGGCGCGACGGCGGTCTGCTCGGCGGGATCCCCACCGGCTCGGCGGCCGCGGCCACCGCCTCGGCGCAGCAGGCGCCCAACGCGCGGGCCGCCCGGGCGGTTTCGTTCGCCTACGCCGCGCTCGGCAAGCCGTACGTCTGGGGCGCGACCGGGCCCGCCGCGTACGACTGCTCGGGGCTGACCCAGGCGGCATGGCGGTCGGGCGGGGTCTCCCTCCCGCGCACCACCTACACCCAGATCAACGCCGGCCCGCGCATCGACCGTTCCCAACTGGCCCCCGGTGACCTGGTGTTCTTCTACACGGCCATCAGTCACGTGGGGCTCTACATCGGCGACGGGAAGATGATCCACGCGCCGCACCCGGGCGCGCCGGTGCGGATCGCGCCGATCGACCAGATGCCCTTCGCGGGCGCCACGCGGCCGGCGTAGGGGACCACGCGGCCGGAGTAGGAGCCACGCGGCCGGCGCAGGGGTCCGGTCCGCCGCGCCCGGTGCGCCTGCTCAGGCCCGCAGCTGTGTGCCCAGCCAGCGGAAGATCTCCGGGACCTGGTTGCGCCACACCACCGTGGTGTGGCCACCGGCGTTCGCCGCTATCCGGTGCACGGTGACCGTCGTCGGGCGCTTCGCGAGCTGCTGGAGGCCGATGCCCGCCTGGTAGCCGTCGCCGGCCGCACCCGACACGTACAGGGCGGTGCGCGGCGGACGGCCGGCCGCGTTGGCGGCCTTCAGGATGTGCAGCGGGTTGGACTGGACGCGCAGCACGGGGTCCTTGCCGGCGAGCGAGTCGGGCTCCAGCGCCGGGTCGTTGTAGCCGGACATGGCGACGGCGGCGCGGTAGCGGTCCGGGTGGGCCAGGGCCAGCTTGGCGGCGCAGTGGGCGCCGGCCGAGTAGCCGGCCAGAGCCCAGGAGTGCGGCTGGTCGCCGGCCCGGAAGTTGTCGACGATCATCTGGCGGACGTCGACGGTCAGCCAGCTGTCCGCGTTGACCTTGCCGGTGATGTTGACGCAGCCGGTGTCGGCGCCGGTGAGCAGGGTGGTGCGCGGCGCCACCAGGATGGCGGGCTTGATCTCGCCGCGCTGCATCTTCGGGCCGAGCTGCTCGGCGACGTGCAGCGCGCCGAACCAGGCCTTCGCCGACCCGGGGTAGCCGGGCAGCAGCTCGACGACGGGGAACTTCCTGTTCTTGAAGGCCGGGTCGTTGTACTGCGGCGGCAGCCAGACGTACACCTCGCCGACCACGCCCGAGATGCGGCCCTTGAGGTTGGTCATCTGGACGCCGGGGCCCACCTTCGGGTCGTCGGCCGGCCGGAACTGCTGGATCTGCTTGGGCTGGTTCTTGATCTGCCGGCCGCCCATGCCGTCCGGCCCGAGGTCCTTCGCGACCGCGACGTGGCTGTCGGTGCCGAGCAGGTCACCCCAGGTGTCGTAGAGGTTGTTCGCGTTGTTGACCAGCACGAACACCACCGTGATGGCGGTGAACTGGGCGAACAGCAGCATCAGCAGCCGGGCGAGGCCGCGCAGCAACGGCGGCCCGGCTATCCGGCTCCAGATGGCCAGCGGCAGCACGACGGCGATGACCAGCAGCACGATCGAGGTGAGGAAGAAGGGCGTGCCCGTCAGGCTCATCGGGAACTCGCTTCCAGGACGCATGACACGAAGGACGTGGGGTGGGGTGGTTCGGGCCCCGCCTTCGGCAGTGAGCCTCTCCGCGCCCTTAGATGGCGATCCGTGTGGTCCTGGTTGCCCGTCTTTGGTCCTTCTTTACGCCTTCCTCTGCGCCCCCTGTTGTCCGTGTGGCGCCGCCCGGGGCGGCGCGGGTCAGACCAGGCGGCGGGCCGCGGCCCAGCGGGTCAGCTCGTGGCGGTTGGACAGCTGGAGCTTGCGCAGCACCGCCGAGACATGCGACTCGACCGTCTTCACGGAGATGAACAGCTGCTTGGCGACCTCCTTGTACGCATAGCCGCGGGCGATCATCCGCAGCACCTCGCGCTCGCGCTGGGTGAGACGGTCCAGGTCCTCGTCGATCGGCGGGGCGTCCGTCGAGGCGAAGGCGTCCAGGACGAAGCCGGCCAGCCGCGGGGAGAAGACCGCATCGCCGTCGGCCACCCGGAAGATCGCGTTGATCAGGTCCGTGCCGGTGATCGTCTTGGTGACGTAGCCGCGGGCGCCGCCACGGATGACGCCGATGACGTCTTCGGCCGCATCGGAGACGGACAGGGCGAGGAAGCGGACCGGGTGCTCCGGGTCGGCCATCATCGCGGCGCTGCGGCGCAGCACCTCGGCGCCGCCGCCCCCGGGGAGGTGGACGTCCAGGAGGACGACCTCGGGGCGGGTGGCGGTGATGACCGTGATGGCCTGGTCGACGTCGGCGGCCTCGCCGACCACCTCGACGCGGGTCCGCTCGGTCACGCCGATCTCGGCCTGGACGCCCGTACGGAACATCCGGTGGTCGTCGACCAGCACCACCCGTACGGTGCGGTCGCCGTCCTCCGCGCCGCCGTTGCCGTCCTGCTGTGCGCCCTCGCTGCTCATGTCTTCCGTCCGTCCCTCGGTGTCTGCCCGGTCATCATCCCGTGTCCCGCCCGGCCCGGTCATGTGTCGGCCTCCTGGGCGGTGCGCTCCATCTCCAGCTCGACGACCGTGCCGCCCTCGGGGGCGGAGCGCAGCCGGGCGGTGCCGCCGTGGCGCTCCATGCGGCCGATGATCGACTCGCGGACGCCCATCCGGTCGGCGGGGACGGCGTCCAGGTCGAATCCGGGGCCCCGGTCGCGCACCGAGACGAAGACCGATGAGCCCTCCACCTCGGCGAACACCTGGACCGCGCCGCCCTCACCGCCGTATTTGGCGGCGTTGACCATCGCCTCGCGGGCGGCCTGCATCTGGGCGCCCAGCGCCTCGTCCAACGGGCAGTCGCCGACGACCACGACCTCGATCGGGACGCCGTGGTGGTCCTCCACCTCGGCGGCGGCCTTGCGCACCGCCTCCGCGAGCGTGGCCGGCTCCTCGTCCTCGTCCTTGCCACGGCCCTCGGGCTTGTAGAGCCAGGCGCGCAGCTCGCGTTCCTGGGCCCGGGCCAGCCGCGCCACCTCGCGGGGGTCGTCGGCGTTGCGCTGGATCAGGGTGAGGGTGTGCAGCACGGAGTCGTGGACGTGGGCGGCGACCTCGGCGCGCTCCTGGGCACGGATCCGCATCAGCCGCTCCTCGGAGAGGTCCTGGGCCATCCGCACCAGATACGGGCCGGCCAGCAGGGCGATGCCGACGACCACGGCGAGCGCGGCCTGCAGCACCGAGCCGAGGTGCTGCACCGAACCCTGCAGCACCACGATGCCGGTCACGCCGACGCAGACCAGCAGCACGCCGGCCGCGCCGCGCAGCACCGGCAGCAGCCCCTTGCGGCGGCCGAGCTCCAGCCACTGCGCGCGCCGGGAGTTGTCCGCCTGACGCCACACCAGGGCGACGCCGGCGCCGATCAGCAGGACCGGCCAGAGATAGCCGTTGGCCTGGCCGAGCTGGAAGCGGGAGGCGACGACGGCCGCGCCGATCAGCAGGGCGATCAGCGCGAAGACCTGCCCCCGGTCCGGCCGGCGGGCCAGCAGCCGCCGCCGGCCGTCGCCGTGGCCGGGCTGCCGGTGCTCCACGCCCCCGACGCCCAGCGGGACGAAGAACCAGAACGCGGCGTACAGCAGGGCGCCCATGCCGTCGGCCATGAAGAGGGCCACGAAGACGATCCGCACCCAGGAGACCGGCAGGCCGAGGTGCCCGGCGAGGCCGCGCGCGACGCCGCCCAGCAGCCGCCCGTCTGCGCTGCGGTAGAGCTTGCGCACGGGTGGCTCGTCGGGGTCCGGCGCCGGGGCGTAGGTCGTCTCGGCGCGGGGTGGTGCGGTGGTCATGTCCCCGATCGTCACACGCGCCGGGCGCCCGGGGCATCAGGGTCGACCCTGAACCGGCCCTGACCTTCCCCTGAGCCGGTCGGGGTCTCAGCTCTTGGGGGCGATCTTGCGGAAGCCGTCCTTCACGTCCGAGAAGACCTTCTCGAACTTCGACCAGTTGGCCGCGGGCGCGGCGACGTAGATCGCGTACTCCTTGTCGCCCTCGCGGCCGAAGCCCAGGTCGATCCCGCGGTAGGTGCGGGCCCGGCCGCCGAACGTGAACTCCCAGATGGCCGCGGGATCGCCCTGGAAGACCGTGTCCTGCAGGCGCAGCCGGGTGTACACCGGGTACAGCTTCCGGAAGTCGGACTCGACGTCCTTGAAGTGCTGCACCTGGTCGGCCGAGGAGAAGTCCAGGACGCTGACGGTGATCTGGGCGAGCTCGGCGTCGGAGGCGTAGACGATCTGCCGGCCGCCGTCCTTGACCTGGCGCCGCCATCCGTCGGGCACCGGGAAGGTGACGCCCACCGCGGACTCGACGGCCTTGTGGTAGCCGGCCGGGAGGGGCGGCGGCGGTCCGATGCTGCTGCTCGGCACGCCGGGCAGCACGGGCACGCCCTTGTCGCTCGTCGCCTTGTTGCCCGTCGCCTTGTTGGCCGAGGCGGGGTCCTCATGCTGCGTCAGGTACCAGGCCGCTCCCGCGCCGCCGCCGACGAGCAGCGCCCCGGCGACGCTCAGGGCCACGCCCCGGCCGCCCCGCCGCTTACGGGACATGGAGGCGCCGGCCGGTACGCCACGGCCGCCGAGGCCGCCGTCGGGGAGGGCCACCCGGCCCGTGACGCCGCCGTCGGCGGCCAGGCCCGTGCCGGTGCCGGTGGTTGTTCCGGTGCGGGCCGGGGCGGCCGATACGCCGCCCGTGTGCGGCACCGCGCGGGTCGTCGCCTCCGAGTGCTCGTCCGGTCTGATCGGTTCCTCGCCCGCCGACCCCGGGGCCAGCGGCGGCCAGCCGAGCAGCGCGGTCTCCGCGTCGCTCTCGGCGGCCCGCAGCGCCTGTTCGACGACGTCGACGGTGGGCCGGTCCTCCGGTTCCTTGGCGAGCAGCGCCTCGACGAGCGGGGTGAGCGGCCCGGCGTTGCGCGGCGGGTCGAGCGGGTCCATGGCGATCGCGTAGGCCGTCTCGACCGCGGTGTTCTTACGGAACGGGGGCCTTCCCTCGACCGCCTGATAGAGCGTCGCGCCCAGTGCCCACAGATCGGAGGCGGGGCCCGGGGTGCCCCCCTTGACGCGTTCCGGCGCCAAGTAGTCGATGGAGCCCACCAGCTCGCCGGTCTTGGTGAGGGTGGACGTGCCGGAGGCGACCGCGATGCCGAAGTCGGTGAGCACGACCCGGCCGTCCTCGCCGAGCAGCACGTTGCCGGGCTTGACGTCGCGGTGCAGCACACCGGCGGAGTGCGCGGCCCGCAGCGCCGCGATCATGCCGCGGCCGATCCGGGCGGCCTCGCGCGGGGTGACCGAACCACCGGTCCGCGCGGCCTCCTTGATGGCGTCTCCGAGCGTCGTGGAGGGGACGTACTCCATGACGATGCAGGGCAGCCCGGCGTCGTCCACGACGTCGTGCACGCCCACGACGTTGGGGTGGTTGATGCGCGCCGCGGCCTGCGCCTCACGGGTGGTGCGTTCATGGCGGGTCGCCAGTTCGTCCGCCTCGAGCTGCGGCGACACGTGCAGGCGCTTGACGGCGACCTGACGCCCGAGGAGTTCGTCCCGGGCCCGCCAGACGGTGCCCATCCCGCCCTGGCCTATCCGTTCAACCAGGCGATACCGCCCGGCGACCAGTCGCCCCTCGTCCACCGACGCCGCCTCCGTCACCGCACGCCCCTCCGGAAACCCGTACGTATCCGAGGCGCAACGATAGTCTCCGACGCCGGCGCTCAGCCCCCGGCCCACCGCTGGCAGGTTCGTGTCCGCCGGTCGGGGCGGAGGCGCGTGGCATATGCCCGCCGGCGGGGGATTTCCGCACGGCCCTGAGAAGTGTCGGGGGTGCCGGCGGCGGATCTCAGGGATCTGCCAGGGTTTCCACGGATGCCGCGCTCGCGTTGATCTTGTCACCATGGGTCCATGAACGAAGCAGCCCCCGTCGCGGAGCCGGCACCGTCCGACCCCGCCGGCCCCACCCCACCGCATCCGCCGCTGCGCCGCAGCCGGCGGCACAAGGTCGTCGCCGGGGTGTGCGGCGGGCTGGGCCGGCAGTGGGACCTCGACCCGGTCATCTTCCGGATCGTGCTGGCCGTGCTCTCCGTCGGCGGCGTGGGCCTGATCCTCTACGGCTTCGCGTGGCTGGCGATCCCCCTCGACGGCGAGGAGGAGAACGAGGGCCGCAGGCTGCTGTCCGGCCGCGTCGAGGGTTCCGCGCTGACCGCCCTGCTCTTCGCGCTGGTCGGCTGCGGACTGTTCCTGACCACGCTCGCCAAGGGCAGCATGATGTCCTTCGCCATCATGTTGCTGCTGGCGGTGGGCGGTTCGGCGTACTGGTCGCGGCGGCGCCGGCAGGCGGAAGCCCAGGGCCCGGAGTCGATGGACGCCGCCACGGCCCAGGCGGTCGCCGACGCCCCGCCGGAGACCAAGGCGCCGCCGGTGCCCGCCAGTCCCTCCTGGTGGCGCGATCCGCGCTCGCGGGACGCGGCCGGCGGGGGCTATCTGTGGGGCCCGGAGACCACCCCGCTCCCCCTGGACGTCACGTACCGCTTCACCCATGGCGCGGACGCGACCACCGCTTCCGGTCAGGGCACCTGGTCCGGCGCCGGCCGGCCGCCGGGACCGCCCGTGCCGGCGGGCGGCGCCCACCCCGTCGGCGGCCCGCGCAGGAACCGGCGCCCCGGGCGACCGATAGGCGGCCGGACCTTCCTGCTCGCCCTGTTCGGCGGCGCCGGCACCGCCCTCGCCGTCGCCCGGCACACCACCTTCGTACCGTCCGTCCAGGCGGGTCTGGCCGCCGCGCTGGTCGTCTTCGGCCTGGGGCTGGTCCTCAGCGCCTGGTTCGGGCGGACCGGCGGCGGCACGGTCTTCCTGATGGTGTTGACGGCCCTGATGCTGGCCGGCGTGACGGTGCTGCCGCGCACCTTCACGGCCGACTGGCAGAACCGCAGCTGGACCCCGACCACCATCGCCGCCGTGCAGCCGCACTACGCACTCGGCTCCGGCTCGGGCGAGTTGGACCTCAGCGAGTTGCCCCTCAAGGGCGGCCGTACGGTCCACACCCGCGCCGACGTGGGCGCCGGCCGCCTCCAGGTAACCCTGCCGCCGGGCGTCACCACCCGGCTGCACATATCGCTCGGCCTGGGCGACATCCGGCTGCCCAGCGAAGCGGCCGAGCACGTGGAGCTGCTGGCGGGCGGTCAGGACAAGACGATCACGCTGCCCGCCGACGGCCTGAAGAAGGGCGAGAAGCCGCACGGGGTGCTCGACCTGGACCTCAGCGTCGGCGCCGGCCAGGTCGACATCCAGCGCGCCACCCCGGTCCCGGCGCCGACCCCGTCGACGTCCGCCTCGTCGACGCCCGTCCCGTCGACGCCCGTCCCGTCGGCCACCGCGTCCCCGTCGGCCACCACGCCCACGGCACCCGCCGCCCCGCGACCGGCCGCGGCAACGGCCGCCCCGACCCGTCAGGGAGCCCCCCAGTGAAGCGCCACCCCTTCGAACCGGCCCGGCTGATCACCGGAGTCACCGCTCTCACCCTGGGCACCGGCTACGGCCTCGACGCCCTGGGCGTCTGGGAGGCGCCCGGCCCCTGGCTGCTCCTGGCGCTCCCCGCCGGCCTCCTCCTCTCCGGCATCACCGCCGCCGTCTGGGCCACGATCCGCCGCCACCACGCCGACCGCACCGACCACTCCGACCGCGCCCGCCGCACCGACCGCACCGAGGAGGGGCCCACGACACAGCACCCATGACTCCCCGGGGCCCAAAGGGTGCCCCTAGCCGAACAGCTGCGCACCGTGTCGTTTGCGGCGGTTGGCGAGGGCCGCGTCGAGGGAGAAGCGCGGCGTACCGGCCAGCACGAGCGGCAGCCAGGCGATCAGGTAGGCGAGGTCGTTGCCGTAGTAGTACGGCGTGGTCGCCCAGCTCACGGTGAGCCACAGCGTCAGCGAGATCAGCGCGCCGCCGAACGCCGCGAGCCGGCCCAGCAGTCCGACCAGCGTCCCCAGGCCGACCGCCAGCTCGCCCGCCGCGATGGCGTAACCGAAGCCCACCGGGCTCTTCTGTGCCAGGTCGACGAGTTGCGGCAGCGCCGCCGCGTCATGGACCTGACGCAGCATGTCCCCGAGCGAACCGGACCCACCGGCCGCCAGGAAGGCCGGGTCGGTCAGCTTGTCGATCCCCGCGTAGAGGAAGGTGGCACCCAGGAAGAGGCGCAGCGGGAGCAGCGCGTGGCGCCCCAGTTGTCCGCGCAGTCCGGTGCCGGGTCCGTCGGCGCCCGAGCTCGCCAAGTCGGCACCGATCGTGCGATTCGCGTGAACCATGACGTCCGCCTCTCCGTTGCCACCGGGAGCGACGATTGTGCCCGCGCCCGCGCCTCAGAGAGAGATACGTACGCACCTGCGCAAGAGGTTCAACGGGCCGATGCACTTCCGGCGACTGCTGCACACAGAATCGACACCCGGGGGCGACCGGCGGCAGACCGTGCCCGACGCAGGAGACCGAAACCGCCGCAGGATTCACGTGGAGTCTTCATGTGGATTGTTCACGTGGAGTGTTCACGTGGAGTTGAGCCCGGCAGCACGCCCTGCCACTCGTCTCGCCCGGACGCTCAATCCCCCCACCTCGTGATCGTTCAGTCCCCACCTCGTGATTGCTCAGCCCCCGCCTCGTGAACGCTCAGTCCACCACGTCGATCGGAAAGGCCGCCGTCTCGACCCCCGCCGCCGTGATGACCCGGACCTCCACCCGGCCCGGTTCGACATCGACCGGGACCGGGACGGTGAGCACGCCGTCCGTGGGATTGGCGAAGCCGCCGGCCACCGGGACCAGCGGTACCGGGACGTGGACCGCGCCGATCCGTACCACGGTGCGGGCCAGCCGGTCGGGCGTGGTGGCCCCCGGGGGAACGAAACCGGCGCCGCGGATCTCGATGTCGTCGCCGGTGCGGACCGGCGCCGCGAGGTCCCCCAGTTCGCGCGCACGGACCACCGAGAGGATCACCGGGCGGCCGCCGGTCACCAGCTTCCCGGCGAGGTACGCCGTCCCGGAGACGCCCGCCAGGGCCACCAACCCCCACGGCAGTCGCGGCAGTTGACCCGGCTGCCCGGCCAGCCGGACCAGGGCGAACACCAGCACCGCGGCGTTGACCAGGACGTACTGCACGTCCAGGAAGCTGCCGCGCCCGGCATCGTCCGTCAGCAGATCGGCGCCCCGCGGCCGCTCCGCGGGCACCTTCTGCAGCCACCCGGTCCGCACCCGCACGGCCACCAGCCCGTACGCCAGCACTGCCACCCCGCAGACGAGGCCGAGCAGCCCCAGCGCCGTACCGGAGTGCGCGAGCGCCAGGCCGCCGAGCAGGCGGTGCCGCTCGTCGGGGGCGGTCGCGATCGCCAGCCGGACGGCCATGATCAGCACGGCGTACAGCACGACGGCCGCCCAGGCCGCGGCGACCGTCCGCGAGGTGGACAGCCGGCCGTCCTCCCCGATCAGCGGCGCCAGCGCCCCGCCGTGCGACCGGTGCAACCAGGCCGCCGCGGTCAGTCCCAGCGCCAGCAGGACGGCCGCGAGCAGCCCCGCCGTACGGAACACCGTCCAGCCGGCGCCGATCGCGGTCAGCGCCTCGCCGACGAGCAGGGCCACCACCGCCCCCCAGACCACCAGCAGGGTGCGCCACCGCACGGCGTTCAGCCAGGCGACGCCCTCGGCGGCGCCGCGCCTGGCCAGCTCCCGGGCCGACAGGGTCAGTTCGTCGGAGACCCACTGGCGGGCGGCGCCGGCCGAGTGCGCGAGCCCGGCCGGGACGCCGCGCCCGGCGGCGAAGTCCTCGCGCAGCGCGACGAACGCGGCGACTGCCTGCCGGTGGCCCGCCCGGGCGCCGTGCGGGCACCGTCCGCACCGGCACTCGTCACCGTCGGCGCGCTCCGCGCCGCCCTCCGGCTCGCCCGTTCCGGCCATGCTGGCCGCCGTATCAACCGACACGTCCGTTACCGTCCCGCCACCGATGCGATCAACTCGTCCTGTGTAAAGGCGAATTGTGCCTCAAAGGGCAGCGGCGGTGAGCAACCGTCCAGCTGGTGGCGGGTGGTACCGGCATCGCCACGTTGACGCTGCATCGCCACGTTGACGCGACATCGGCACGTTGACCTGGCATCGCCGCGTTGACGCGACATCGCCACGTCGACGCGCCATCGGTACGTCGACGCGCCATCGATAGGCTGCCGCCCCGCCACCGCGGCCCGTACACCCCTCCCCGACCCCCTCCCCCGGTCCGCTCCTCCCCCGGCCCGTACGCCCCTCCCCCAGCCCTCCCGCCGTCCCCGCCCGGCCTCACGCACATCCGCTCGGCGGCCGACCGCGCAAACCGGGCGCTTCCCCTATTCGGGCGAACCGGGGCACGGTGACGGCTGAGCCGTCCGCCCGCTGCGCAAGCTCTCGCCGTGTACCAAATACACGAATCCGCACCACCACACCGACACCACGCACCACGAAACAGACCGGGCCGCCCCACACTCAGGCGGGCGGGCTGTCTGGCCGCCGCGGCCACCGTCCTGCTGACGGGGATGGTGGCGCTGTTCGTCGCCGCGGCGCCGGTGAGCGCCGGTGAACCGGCCGCGGCCGGCGGGCAGATGGCCGTCCGGGGCCGGTACGCGAACGGGTTCGGCCGTCCGGCCGCCGGCGACAACTGCGCCTTCGCCGGGACCACACCGCCCGTGGACGTACCGACCGGCTTTCCCATGCCCCGCGGCTGGCACTTCCCCTGCACCAAGACCACGCGCCCGCCCGCTCCGTCCCGGCCACCGGCGCCGAGTCCGCGCCGCCCCAGGCCCGCCCCGCCACCACCCGCACCCCGGCCCACGCCACCCCCAACACCCCCAACACCCCCGCCACCACCGCCCCCTCCTCCCTCACCGGCCCCCCGCACCCACGCCCCGGACCCGCCGCCCGCACCCCGGCCGGAACCCCGCCGCCCCGCCTCGCCCGCGCCCGTGCTGCCCCGCAACTACGCCCGCACGTACCACAAGGCGCACGCCGGGCGCTCGATGGTGACCACGACCCTGCTGATCACCGCCCCGGCCGTGCTGGCCGGCGCCGCCCTCCGTCCCCGTTCGAGCTCCTCGTCCGGTTCCGCCGGGCGCCGTTCCTCGTAGGAGGTCCCCATGTCGCAATGGCTGGTGCTGGGCATCGCCATGGCCGCGGTCTGCGGCGTCGTCCTGATCATCACGGTCCTCAAGGAACGCCGGCTCGCCGACGACCACGACCCGACCGAGACACCCGATGTGATCGAGTACCTGACGATGATGGTGGGGGTGGTCTACGCGATCGTGCTGGGCCTGGCCATCGCCGGGGTCTGGGAGGCCCGGAGCGCGGCCGAGGACACCGTGCGGGCCGAGGCGCAGGCGCTGCACGAGGTCAGCGCGCGGGCCCGGGCCTATCCCGCGCCGGTACGGGACCGGATCCGCTCGGACGTGCAGGCCTACGCCTCCTATGTCGTCCACAAGGAGTGGCCGGTCATGTCCGACCAGGGCCAACTCACCCAGCGGGGCACGGAACTGCTGACGAAGGTCCGTGCCGACGTGACCGACTACCACCCGCGCAACGACTTCGAAGGGCAGTCCTACCAGCCGCTGGTCGACCAGATCGCGGTGGCCGACGGGGCCCGCAACGCCCGGGCGGACGCGGCCGATTCGACGCTGCCGGGGGTGGTGTGGTTCGGGCTGATCGCCGGCGGTGCGATCTCCGTGGGCATCATGTTCACCCTGCAGATCCGGCGGTCCGGCCGGGAGATGCTGATGGCCGGCCTGTTCAGCGCGCTGATCGCCTTCCTGCTGTTCCTGGTCTGGGACTTCGACTCGCCGTTCAGCCGCGGCATCTCCGCCAGCGCGGACCCGTTCCGGGACCTCTTCCCGCACCTTTGACGGCGCCTCGTGCCTCGCCTTTTTGACGGCGCCTCGCACCGCGCCTTCGACCGTGTGGCGTGAGCAGCCGTGAGCAGCGCGGTGTCCCCCGGGCGAGGCCCGGGGGGCACTCGCGCGTCAGGGTCCTAGTCGAAGAGATCCGGCTCGCTCCGCGTGATCTGCTGGTACAGCGGCTGGTAGTTGATCCACGCGACCAGGTCGTTGCCCAGCTGCTCACGGGTGTGGACGGCGTTGTGGTGGTCGATCAGGACCGGCTTGCCGGCGGCCTTCGCGGTCAGCTGGACCTGGCAGGAGCGTTCCATCGTGAGGAACCACCACGCCGCCGCGTCCACCGAGTCGCCGACCGTCAGCAGCCCGTGGTTGCGCAGGATCACCGCCTTGTGCGGCCCGAGGGCGGCCGCGATCCGGCGGCCCTCCTCCTCGTCCACCACGACGCCCGTGTAGTCGTCGAAGAGCGCGTGGTCCTCGTAGAACGCGCAGACGTCCTGGGTGATCGGCTCCAGCAGCTCACCGAGCGCGGACAGCGCCCGCCCGTAGGTGGAGTGGCTGTGGGCGGCCGCGATGACGTCCGGGCGGGCCTGGTGGACCTGCGAATGGATCACGAACGCCGCCTGGTTGACGTGGTAGCGGCCCTCGACGACCTGGCCCTCGGCGTTCACCAGGATCAGATCGCTGACGGTGATGTGCTTGAAGGACATCCCGAAGGGGTTCACCCAGAAGCAGTCGGGGAACTCCGGATCGCGCACGGTGATGTGCCCGGCGACGCCCTCCTCGAAGCCGAAGCGCCCGAAGAGGCGCAGCGCCGCCACCAGACGCTCCTTGCGGTGGCGCCGCTCGTCCTCGACGGTCTCGTGCGTCGGCGGCATGGCGAACTGCAGCTGGTCGGTGGGTATCGGCGTCGGTTCGGGCATCGCCGTTCTCCTTCTGGCATGTACCTGGCTCGTGTGGCTCGCTGCGGAAGCTACCCTCCGCTACCCCAGGTAACCAGCCCCCCGACGTGGCCGGATGCGCCCACCGCCATGATGGGCGCACGGACATGAGGCACCGGACGGACGTCGGCGACGGGCGCCGGACGACGGCGGTGCGGGGGGTGGACGATGACGGCCCACAGGACGCTCTCGGTCAGCAGGGACATCGACGCGGCACCGGAACGGCTCTTCGCCGTCCTCCGGGACCCGGACCGGCACGCCGCGCTGGACGGCTCCGGGATGCTGCGCGGCCGCCCCGAGGGCCCGTCGCCGCTCGGCCCGGGCGACCGCTTCAGCATGGGGATGGCCCAGGGCCGGATCCCGTACCGGTCGGTGAACGTCGTGGTGGAGTACGAGCCGGACCGGCTGATCGCCTGGGAGACCTGGGGCGAGCTGCGCGGCCGCCGGCTCGTCGGCGGCCAGCGCTGGCGCTACGCCCTGACGCCCCTGGACGGCACGGCCGACGGTCCTGCCACCACCCGCGTCACCCACACCTACGACTGGTCGCGCGCCCGCTTCCCCCGCCTCGTGATCGAACTCCCCGGCTATCCCCGGCGGATGGGCCCGGCAATGGCCACGACGCTGGAACGGCTGGCGGCGGCCGTACGGGAGGAAGAAGGCGGCTGACCTTCGCCGACGGCCGTACGAGAGGTACACGGGAGACGCACGGGGAACGCCCGGCCGACGGCAAGGCCGTTGGGCCCGCCGGGCCGCTGGGCCGTGGGGGCGCTGGGCCGTTGGGCCGTTGGGCCGTTGGGCCGTTGGGCCGTTACGCCCCTTGTTCCCGCCCGTACCCGCTCAGCAGCTCGACGCCGCGCAGCAGGGCGGAGTGGTCCAGGGCGCCGTCGCCGCGGGCCACCGCGGAGGCGATCAGCTGGGCCGCGACGGCACCGGCCGGCAGCGTCGCGCCGACGGTGCGGGCCGCGTCGGTGACGATGCCCATGTCCTTGTGGTGCAGCTCCAGCTTGAAGCCGGGGGCGAAGTCGCGGGCGAGGATCCCGTCCTTCTTGCGGGCCAGGACGGTGGAGCCGGCCAGGCCGCCACCCAGGACCTCCAGCGCGGCCGCCAGGTCGACGCCGGACTTCTCCAGGAAGACCACGGCCTCCGCCAGGGCCTGCAGGTTGACCGCGACGATCAGCTGGTTGGCGGCCTTGACCGTCTGGCCCGCGCCGTGCGGTCCGCAGTGGACGACGGTCGCGCCGACCGCGTCGAAGACCGGCCGGGCGGCGTCGAAGTCGGCCCGCTCACCGCCGACCATGATCGACAGCACGCCCTCGACGGCACCCGCCTCACCACCCGAGACGGGGGCGTCCAGCACCCGGATGCCCTTCTCGGCGGCGGCCTTCGCCAGGTCGACGGAGGTCTGCGGGGTGATCGAGGAGTGGTCGATGAGGAGGGTCCCCGGCCGGGCGTTCTCCAGGATGCCGTCGGGCCCGTACGCGACGGCCTCGACCTGCGGGGACGCCGGGACCATGGTGATGACGACGTCCGCGTCCCGGACCGCCTCGGCGATCGAGCCGGCCTCCTTGCCGCCCGCCGCGACCAGCGCGTCCGCCCGGCCGGGGCTGCGGTTCCAGCCGACGACGGCGTGCCCGGCCTTCGCGAGGTTCACCGCCATGGGGCTGCCCATGATGCCGAGGCCGAGGAAAGCGATCGTGCTCATTGCGCCACACCCACTAACTTCCGCAAAGCGGAATCATGCTATCGCTATTCGAAAACTATGATGTGGGGCGTCCAGGACCTCGTCAACCGTCAGAGCTCGTCGATAGCGGTCAGGTCGATGTCGAGGTCGTAGGGGGCGGAGACCTTCAGCCGGTCGCGATAGGTGCCGGTGGGGACGTCTGTCCGGGTCTCCTTGTCGAGCTCGAAGACGTGGACGACCGGGTCCTGATAACACCGCAGCCGCCGCCCAAACTGGTGAGCGACGGCTGCGGCATTGACCTGGTGCGGGAGACCTACGAGCGGATCACTCCCACTCGATCGTCCCCGGCGGCTTGCTGGTCACGTCCAGGACCACCCGGTTCACGTCCGCGACCTCGTTGGTGATGCGGGTCGAGATGCGGGCCAGCACCTCGTACGGCATCCGGGTCCAGTCGGCCGTCATGGCGTCCTCGGAGGAGACCGGGCGCAGCACGATCGGGTGGCCGTACGTGCGGCCGTCGCCCTGGACGCCGACGGAGCGGACGTCGGCCAGCAGGACCACCGGGCACTGCCAGATCTCGCGGTCCAGACCGGCCGCGGTCAGCTCCTCGCGGGCGATCGCGTCGGCCTCGCGCAGCAGGTCGAGGCGCTCCTTGGTGACCTCGCCGACGATGCGGATGCCCAGGCCGGGGCCGGGGAACGGCTGGCGGTGGACGATCTCGTCGGGCAGGCCGAGCTCGGTGCCGACCATCCGGACCTCGTCCTTGAACAGCTGGCGCAGCGGCTCGACGAGCTCGAACTCGATGTCGTCGGGGAGGCCGCCCACGTTGTGGTGCGACTTGATGTTGGCGGTGCCCGTGCCGCCGCCGGACTCGACGATGTCCGGGTAGAGCGTGCCCTGGACGAGGAAGGCGACTTCCTCGCCGTCGGCGCCGGCCTCGGCGACCAGCTCGGCCTGGGCCTGCTCGAAGACCCGGATGAACTCGCGGCCGATGATCTTCCGCTTCTGCTCGGGGTCGCTGACCCCGGCCAGCGCGTTGAGGAAGCGCTCCTCGGCGTCGACGACCTTCAGCTGGACGCCGGTGGCGGCCACGAAGTCCTTCTCGACCTGCTCGGACTCGCCCTTGCGCATCAGGCCGTGGTCGACGTAGACGCAGGTCAGCTGGTCACCGATGGCCTTCTGGACGAGGGCGGCGGCGACCGCGGAGTCCACGCCGCCGGAGAGGCCGCAGATCGCCCGCTTGGTGCCGACCTGCGCGCGGATCGCGGCGACCTGCTCCTCGACCACGCTGTGGGTCGTCCAGCTCGGCTGGAGGCCCGCGCCGCGGTAGAGGAAGTGCTCCAGGACCTGCTGGCCGTGCGTGGAGTGCATGACCTCGGGGTGGTACTGGACGCCGTAGAGCTTGCGCTCGTCGTTCTCGAAGGCGGCGACCGGGACCAGGTCGGTGGACGCGGTGACCGTGAAGCCCTCGGGGGCGGCGGAGCAGGCGTCGCCGTGGGACATCCAGACCGACTGCTCGGCGGGGGTGCCCTCGAAGAGGGTGGAGTCGGTGCGGGAGACGGCCAGGGCGGTACGGCCGTACTCACGCGCGCCGGTGTTGTCGACGGTGCCACCGAGGGTGGTGGCCATGAGCTGGAAGCCGTAGCACATGCCGAAGACCGGGACACCGGCCTCGAACAGGGCACGGTCGAGACTGGGGGCGTCTTCGGCGTAGACCGACGACGGCCCGCCGGAGAGGATGATCGCCTTGGGGTTCTTGGCGAGCATTTCGGCCACCGGCATGGTGGACGGCACGATCTCGCTGTAGACCCGGGCCTCACGGACGCGGCGGGCGATGAGCTGGGCGTACTGTGCGCCGAAGTCGACTACGAGGACGACGTCCGGGGCAGCGGCAGGGGGCGCTGATGGCACTTCGGCGGCCTTCCGGCGGTGTGGAGCGGGGTTGGACTTTCGATTCTAACGGGCTCATACTGTGGCCCATGTTCCAGCAGCTGACCTTCGTCTTTACCTATGGCACCGGCCCGTCCGGCTGCCATGGTCGTGCTGCTTGATCCACTGACGAGCAACTTCCCAGGCGCCCCGGGCCGACAAGGTCCGGGGCGCCTGCGTCTGTCCGGATCTCGATCATCGGCTCCGGGGCCACACCCCCAGGAGATACGGACATGAGCACCTCGACCGCCGGCCCGGCCACCCGTCCCACCACCGGCCCCGCCGCCGCCCCCTCACCCGCCCCCACGCCCGACACCGGCGCCCATACGCCGGAGGCCGCCGGGATCATCGCCGACGCCCGGCGCCGGATCGACGATCTCGACGGCCGGATCATCGGTCTCGTGCAGGAGCGGATGGCCGTCTCGGCCGTCATCCAGCGCGAGCGGATCACCTCCGGCGGGCGCCGGGTGAACCTCTCCCGCGAGATGGAGATCCTCGCCCACTACCGCGACCAGCTCGGCAAGCCCGGCACCGCACTGGCCATGACCCTGCTGGAGCTCTCCCGGGGGCAGATCTGAGCCGGGCGGACCGCCTGCGGCCGTCAGTGGCCGGTTCCGTGCGCTGAAGGGTCGGTTCCGGCCGATGGGCGATCGCCGGGCGGCCGATTCGGGGTGGGACGTGATCACCGTTGCACCGGTGCGGCGCCGGTTCCGGGCATGGCGGGGCGCAGGCGGGGCGCATCGCAAAGGGGTGTGCGCCCGGCGCAGCTGGCGGATTTGAGTTCGGTTGCCGACTCACCCGTACGGCGCGTGACCGGCCGCCGCGGGACTTCGTTGTTCCCGGTGCCACGCCAGCCAGGCGCGGCCTGCAGGACTACGCGTAGACGCCGCCCCACGGGCGGAAGACCGGAGCGATGAGACGCCGGCCGCCTTTCGCGGTCCGCGTCGTGGGACCTCGTTCCGGTGCCGTGACCGGTCAGCAGGGGACAGCAGCCCGGTCACAAACCGATGGGGTGGTCGGTCCTGGGGACGCCCGGGACCGACCGCATCCGGTCGAAACGGTTGCGCCAGGTGAGGCGTATCCAGGACGATGCTTGACGAACGACATACCGCGCCTGGTATGGACTTTTGCCGTGCTGTGCCTCCGCGGACCGCGACGACCCGGCACGGCGATGGGTCCGGACCACCGCGCGCACCGCACCATCGAGCACCACGCACCACCCCCGTAAGCCAGCGGCGCTACCCCCCCCCAGCGCCGCCCCTCGGTGCCGGCGCTGCCCTGACGCCGGCACCGAAAGCCAAGGGCCCCGTGGCCGTCCGCACCCCCCTCGTGGACGGCATCCGGGGCCCTTCGCTATGCAGCCCGGGAACCCTCGTCAGGGGGGCGTACGCCGGGCGCACGGTCGCCGTCGGCCGGTCCGTGCCGCCGCTGCCCTCGGGCCCCGTCTGTGCCGTGGTTGTGCGGCACCTGTGGGCCGGCTGTGTGGCGACTGTGAGCGATGTGACGGGGGTCACCGAAAGAATTCGATTCGAGTGGGCAACCTTTTTTGGCCATGGCCGGTCATGTACGTGAAATCGCACGGCCATACCGCGCCCCCCAACGCGACGGCCAGCTATCAACTGGTGCCGACCCACGGCACATTGGACCCCGAGAGGTCTTCTCGATGAAGCTTCGCCGTGCCTTGACGGCTGCCGCTGCGACGGCCGTCATAGCCCCTGCCGCCCTGATGGCGGCCCCTGCCGCGTTCGCGACCGGCGCCGACACCGAGACCAGCGCGAGCGCCGAGCCGACGCCGGGCACCCCCGGTCAGGACCAGACCGACGACACCACGACGCAGCCGGAGACGCCGGCGGGCGGTGACGAGACCACCCCGGGCGACGAGACCAAGCCCGGTGCGGAGACCGGCGGCGAGACCGCCACCGGTGGGGAGTCCGGAAACGGTGGTGAGTCGGGTACCGGCGGCGAGACCGGTACCGGTGGTGAGACCGGCAACGGCGGTGAGACGGGTACCGGCGGCCCGGGCACCCCGGGTGACGACACCAAGCCCACCGGCGAGCCCAAGCCCACCACCTCGGCCAAGCCCACCGCGAAGCCGACCGGCAAGCCGACCGACGACACCTGCGCCAAGCAGTCGGACGAGACGGCGATCAGCACCGAGCTGCGCGGTCTGCCGAGCAAGGTCGTGGCCGGTTCCGGCTGGAAGAACTTCACCTTCCGCGCCACCAACACCTCCGACAAGGCGATGAAGTCGGTCGACGCGTACGTCGCGCTGGACGCCATCAGCACCGACAGCTTCGACGACGTCTCCAAGCTGCTGACCGTGCAGTGGTACGACGAGGACTCCCGCACCTGGGAGGCCATCACCGACGAGGACGGCTACTTCGCGTCCGTGGACGGTCTGAAGCCCGGTGAGTACGCCGACGCCAAGCTGCGTCTGAAGGTCGACGCCAAGACCCCGGGCAGCTACGGCTTCGCGTTCACCATCGGCGCGTACCACAACGAGGACGACGTCTGCGGCTTCTCCGACGTCGCGGAGTACGACTTCGACGTCCTGGTCGCCGGCAGCAAGCCGGGCAGCGTCCCGCCGGCCAAGAGCAAGCCGGGCAAGAACCAGCCCAACAAGCCGGCTCCGCAGGGCGACCTGAAGGACCTCCCGGTCACCGGCAAGCTCGCCGAGACCGGTTCCTCGTCCGCGCTGCCGACCATCGCCCTCGTGGGCGGGGTCGCGATGGTCGTGGGCGCGGGTGCGCTCTTCGTCGTCCGCCGTCGTAAGACGGACGGCGCCGCGGCCGCGTAACCACGGGCCGTACACCACAGGGCCGTCGGGGAGCTCCCCGACGGCCCTGTGCCGTGTCACGCCAGGGACTTCTTCGGAGGTACCGGCGGCACGGCGAGGAACGGCAGGTTCAGCGCGCCGTAGGCCTTCTCCGGGACGGCGGGGTGGACCGGCTTCACGGGGGCCAGCCGTTCGTAGGGCCGTCCCGGGGCGGGCCGCGGGTCCGCCTCGCCCTTGTTGGGCCACAGGGACATCGCACGTTCGGCCTGTGCGGTGATGGTCAGCGACGGGTTGACGCCCAGGTTCGCGGAGACCGCGGCGCCGTCGACGACGGAGATGCCGGGGTGCCCGTACAGCCGGTGGTACGGGTCGATGACGCCGGTCACCGCCGAGTCGCCGATCGGGCAGCCGCCGAGGAAGTGGGCGGTGAGCGGGGTGCCCATCAGCTCGCCGACGTTGGAGCCCGCGAAGCCGTTGATCTCCTCGGCGAGCAGGGTCGCCGCCTTGGTGGCCTCCGGGATCTGGTTCGGGTTGGGGGCGCCGTGGCCCTGGCGGGCGGTGAGCAGGCCCTTGCCGAGACCGCTCGGCTTCCGGTACGTGGTCAGCGAGTTGTCCAGGGACTGCATGACCAGGCCGATGATGGTCCGCTCCGACCACCGCCGGTTGGAGAGCGCGCGCAGCGCGAGCCAGGGGTGGCGGGCCATGTTGGCCAGCCAGCCCCGCACCCGCCCCGCCGGGCGGTACGGCACCTGGAGGATCGTCAGCCCGCCCATCGAGTTGGAGCCCTTGCCGTAGCGGACCGGCTCGATGTGGGTGTTCTCGTCGGGGTGGATCGACGAGGTGATCGCCACGCCCTTGGTGAAGTCGGCCTTCTCCGCGCCGTGCCGCTTGCGGTAGCGGCGGTTGTCGGTCTGGGCGCCCACCAGCGCCTCGGAGTTGGTGCGGGTGAGCGCGCCGAGGCGGGCGGAGACGCACGGGAGCAGCCCGCTGTCCTTCATGCGGTGCAGCAGCGTCTGCGTGCCGTACGTGCCGGCGGCGAGGACGACGCGGCGGGCGGTGAAGGTCCTGCCCGCGCCTCTCCTCCTGTCGTCCGTCGGGAGCGTCCGGACGGCGAAGCCGCCGCGGGAGTCCTCGGTGAGCGCGACGACGGACGTCATCGGGTGGATCACCGCACCGGCCTTCTCGGCCAGGTGGAGGTAGTTCTCGTTGAGGGTGTTCTTCGCGCCGTGCCGGCAGCCGGTCATGCACTCGCCGCATTCGGTGCACGCCTTACGGGCCGGCCCCGCGCCGCCGAAGTACGGGTCCGGCACCTCCTCGCCCGGCTTCGCCCGCGCCGTCCCGTCGGAGTCGTCGCCGTCCCCGAAGAACACCCCGACCGGCGCCATGTGGAACGACTCCCCGACGCCCATCGCCTCCGCGGTCGCCTTCAGGTGGACGTCGGACGGCGTCATCGTCGGGTTGAGCCGCACCCCCAGCATCCGCCGGGCCTGGTCGTAGTACGGCTCGAGCTCCTCCTGCCAGTCGGTGATGTCCTTCCACTGCGGGTCGTCGAAGAACGGCTTCGGCGGGACGTAGAGGGTGTTGGCGTAGTTCAGCGAACCGCCGCCCACGCCGGCGCCGGCCAGCACCATGACGTTCCCGAGGAGGTGGATGCGCTGGATGCCGTAGAGGCCGAGGGCCGGCGCCCACAGGTAGTTCTTGAGGTCCCAGGAGTTCTTCGGCAGCGTCTCGCGGGTGAAGCGGCGGCCGGCCTCCAGGACGCCGACCCGGTAGCCCTTCTCGGTCAGGCGCAGGGCGGAGACCGAGCCCCCGAAGCCGGAGCCGATGACGAGGACGTCGTAGTCGTAGCCGCCGGCCCGGGTGCCGTCCGGGTCCTGGCTCTGGGCAGAGTTCTCCTGGGGCACTGGCTCTCCCTGCTGTTCGGGGGCGAAGGGGCTGGCTACCGGGTCTCCCGGGGGCGGGTCACCTCAGCCGGAACGCCTTCATCGCGCGCAGGCTGCGGGTCATGAACTGGGCGTACTTCTCATCGGTCATCCCGAAGGACGGCGCGAGCGGCATCACCCGCTGGTGGGCGACGGTCTGCGCCTCGGTGTACTTGAGGATGCCCTCGGAGCCGTGCCGGCGGCCCAGGCCGGAGTCCCCCATGCCGCCCATCGGCGACTGCACGCTGCCGTAGCCGGCCGCGTACGACTCGTTGACGTTGACCGTGCCCGTGCGCAGCCGGGCGGCGACGGCCCGGCCGCGCCGGCCGTCCTTGGTCCAGACGCTGGAATTCAGGCCGTACGGCGTGGCGTTGGCGAGCGCCACGGCCTCGTCCTCGTCGCGGAAGCGGTAGACGGAGACGACCGGGCCGAAGGTCTCCTCGTCGCAGACGGCCATCGGGGTCTGCACGCCGTCGAGGATGGTCGGTTCGTGGAAGAACGGGCCGATGTCGGGGCGCGGGCGGCCGCCGGCGACCAGTTCGGCGCCCTTGGCGACGGCGTCCTCGACGTGCCGGACGACGGCCTGGAGCTGGCGCTCACCGGCCAGCGAGCCCATGTCGGCGCCGTAGGCGAGGGAGTTGCCGAGCCGCATGGCCTTCGTGCGGGCGGCGAAGCGTGCGAGGAAGTCGTCGGCGACGGATTCGTGGACGTAGAGCCGCTCGATGGAGATGCACAGCTGGCCGGCGGAGGAGAAGCAGCCGCGGACGGCGCCCGCCGCGGCCTTGTCCAGGTCGGCGTCGCGGAGCACCAACATGGCGTTCTTGCCGCCGAGTTCGAGGGAGACGCCGACCAGGCGGGCGGCGGCGCCCTGGGCGACCTCGCGGCCGGTGCGGGTCGAGCCGGTGAAGGAGACGTAGTCGGCGTGCTTGACGACCTCGGGGCCGATGACCGGGCCCTCGCCGATCACGACCTGCCAGACGTCCTCCGGCAGCCCCGCCTCGATGAGCTGCTCGCGGGCCCACAGCGCGGTGAGCGCGGTCTCGGTGTCGGGCTTCATCACCACGGCGTTGCCCGCGACGAAGGCCGGCAGGGCGTCGCCTATGGAGAGTTCGAAGGGGTAGTTCCAGGGGGCGATCTGTCCCACGACGCCGCGGGGGTGGCGGAGTTCGGTGACCTTGGTGAGGGTCGGGACGACGCCGGTGTGGCGCTTGGGGCGGAGGTAGGCGGGGGCCTTGCGGCCGTAGTGGCGGGCGGCGACGGCGACCGCCTGCACCTCCTCGTGGGCGTGCAGCCGGGCCTTGCCGGTCTCCAGCTGGATCAGGTCGAGCACCTCGGCCTGGCGGCGCAGGACGAGGTCGTGGAAGCGCAGCAGGACCGCGGCGCGCTGCCGGACGGGGACCCTGGCCCAGCGCTCCTGGGCGGCCCGGGCCCGTTCGAAGGCGGTGGCGACGTCCTCGGGGGTGGACTCCGGCAGGTCGGCCAGCTTCTCGCCGGTGAACGGCGTGTGGTTGGCGGTACGACCTCCCCCGCTCCCGGCTCCGCTCGAGCGGGAGGTGCCCCCGGCGACCACGCCGCGGGTGAGCCGGGCCGCGACCTCGGGGGTGACCACGTCGGCGGCGGTGCGGCTGCCCGCGGGGGCGGGCGCGACCGGATTGCCCTCGGTCGGCGCTGCGGGGGCCTCGGCGGGCGCGGTGGCCTCGGGGGCCTCGGCGGCGGAGGCAGCTGTTCCGGTGTCCTGCGAGTCCGTCATGTCGGCGAGGGTATTCCTCCCCGGACGCTTTGTGTACCCGGCAGTAACGGGTTTTCACCGGCTGCCCACCATCGCGCCAGTGTCCGCTGGCCGTAAGGGCTCTGGTCAGGGACGAACGGGGGCCCGGCGGGACCGGGGCGGATCTTCGGCGGTCACGTCCCGGTCAGCCGGAAGGCGTCGAGGGCGGTGTCGAAGTGACGTTTGGCCTCGGTGCGCGAGCCGAGCGGCGAGGAGATCCACACGTCGATCATCCGGCCGTTCTCGTCCCAGCTGAGGTCGTAGGTGTAGCGCGAGCCGCCGTCCGCCGCGCTGCCGTCCCAGACGAACTCCCAGAGTCCGGCCTGGAGTCCGTTGTGGGTGGTCTCGGTGACCTGGCCCGCGCGGTAGCCGCGGTAGTTCGCCGGGCCCTCGGCGTCCGCGGTGCGCATCGCGCCGATCGGCCCCTCCGGCACCCGCTTCTGCAGCTGGACGCCGATCCGGAACCGCTTGCCCTGCGAGTAGTAGTAGACCCGGTCGTGCTCGTAGGAGCGGGTGAAGCCGACCGGCACCGCGAGCGCGAAGCCGACCGGGTCCTTCACGAGGTGGTAGCCGTCCGGGATCCCGCCGGTGGCGCCCGGGGAGGGCGCGGAGGTGACGGTGACCGTGGGACGGGGCGCGCCGGGCCGGCCGTTCTTCGTCGGGCCGGCGGCCGAGGCCTGCTGGGAGTGGCCGGGGCGGCCGCCCCGGCCGGCGGTGTCGTCGGTGCCGCCCTGCTGCATCAGCAGGGCCGTGACACCGGCGCCGGCGCCCCCGATCACCACGACGGCGAGCGCGATCAGCAGCGCCGTACGGGTGCGGCCGGTGTGCGGGCGGGCCGCCGCGGCCAGCGCCCGCTCGTCGAGGGCGTCGCGGATCGGCAGCCCCGGGGTCCGCCCGCCGGAGCGCCCGCCGGGGCCGCCGAAGGCGTGGCCCAGGGGCGCGGGGGCGGCGGCCAGGGGTTCCTCGGCGGGCGGATGGCCGCCGGGCACGGGCTCGCCGGGCAGTGGCACACCGGGCGGGCCGCTGACGGGACGGTCGTGCGGCGGGGCGGGGGCGCCGGGGCCGCCCGGCGTACCGGGGGCCGGGGTGCCGGGGAACGGCGTGCCGGGGGCCTGCGTACCCGCCAACGGCGTCCCGGGGACGGCCGGGCCGGCCGCCCCGCGCTCCGGGGCGCGGCCCGAGTGGAGGTAGCCGCGCAGCAGCTGCTCCGTCTCCGTCAGCCCCATCCGGCGGTCCGGGTCGCGCTCCAGCAGGCCGCCGAGCACGGCCCGCAACGGGCGTGCGGGCTCGGGGAGTTCGATCTCGTCGTAGACGACGGCGTGCAGCACCCCGCCCAGCGAGTCACGGCGGAACGGCGATTCACCGTTGAGCGCGGCGCACAGCAGCACGCCCAGCGACCAGAGGTCGGCCTCGGGGCCGGTCTGCCGGCCGGCCATCCGCTCCGGGGCGGTGTACTCCGGCGAGCCGACGAAGCCGCCGGCGTCGGTCAGCGTGGTGACGCCGGGGACCTGGGCGATGCCGAAGTCCGTGAGCACGACCCGGCCGGTGCCGGACTCCATCAGGACGTTGGCCGGTTTGAGGTCGCGGTGCAGCACTCCGCGGGTGTGCGCCGCGCGCAACGCGCCCAGCAGCGCCACACCGATCCGGGCCGCCTCACGCGGCGCGACCGGGCCGCCGCTCTGCAGCCGGTCGGCCAGCGACGGGCCCTCGACCAGCTCCATCACGATCCACGGCCGGCCGTCCTGCTCGACGACGTCGTGCACAACGATCACGTTCGGGTGCTTGATCCCGGCGACGGTACGCGCCTCGCGCATCGCCCGCTCGCGCTGCACCCGCGCCTCGGGTTCGGCGGTCGCCTCGTCCAAGTGCAGCTCTTTGACGGCCACTTGGCGGCCGAGCAGTTCGTCGGTGGCCCGCCAGACCGTGCCCATGCCGCCGCGGCCCAGCCGTATTCCCAGGCGGTACCGACCGCCGATCAGCCGGCCCTCGCCCCCGAAGATCCCCATGCCCCCTTATCTTGCCGCACCGCCGCCCGCCCGGCGGGAGCGGCTCCCCACCACCGCGGCGGCATCCGCCCACCTCGCCGCTGACCTGCACCGACCGCCCGGCGACCGCCCGCCCGGTGATCAACTTCCGCCATGGGGAGGGCCGTTGCCGGCCGCGCGACCGGCCCTCGGCGCGGCGGACACGGAGGGCGCGGCGGTCGCACGACAAGTGCGCTGAACACACCAACCGGCCCGCACGACACACGGGGTGGAACCTCCACCGGCTCTCCCACCGTCCTTGACACAGTGAGGCTGCCGTACGGGAACGGCCGGTACGGCGGCTGCGGCACGCGGAGCGGGGGTCGGTCAGCATGATGCAGGACGGCGGAACGGTGGACGTCCGACCGGGCACCGACCCCGGCCGCGCCGCTCCCGAGCACAGCGGCGCCTACCTCGCCACCGCACTGTGCCTGGCGCTCTACGGCGGCACGCTCGCCGCCTGGACCGTCTACGGCATCGTCCAGTCGGACGGGACCCTGGGCGACTTCCTGGAGGGCCTGTTCAACCCGGGCGCCTCCCCCGTACCGCAGATCCTCGGCCCCTACGAGTGGTCCCTCACGGTGGTGTTCCTCGTGGTCGCGGGCCTGGCGCTGGCCCAGCGGCGGGTGGCCCGCTCCGCGGCGCTGCTCTCGGGCTTCCTGCTGCTCGCCCTGTCCCTGCGCGAGGGCGTGGGCCTCATCGACACCACCTACCGCGACCAGTACCGCAACGACCCGCTGGGCGGCTGGACGCTGGCCACCCGCGGGCTGGGGCTGGTGGTGGCGCTGGTCGTGCTGGCCGTGATGTTCCCCGCCACGGATCGGCGCAGGGCCGGGGCGGGACCGCGGGCCGCCGGCCCGGACGCCACCTGGCGCCGGCCGTCGCGCGTCTGCGGGGTGCTGTTCCTGCTGATGGGCCTGGCACGGCTGGGCTGGACCGGACGCGATCTGACGGCCGGCGGGACGGACGTGGTGCGCTATCTGCGCGGGGTGGTCGACGGGTCGGTGCACGGCACGCTCGACCTGGAGTCGTCCATCGAGTTCACCACCGTCGGCTCGGTGGCCGTACTGCTGATCCTCGGACTGCTGGCCTTCCGGGGACGCCACGACGTACGGGGCGCGCTGTTGGTGTTCGCCTCCGTCGAGCTGTACCTGACCGTGCGGACGGTGGTGTGGCTGACCGTGACGGGCTTCTTCAACCGGTCCTTCGAGACCACCGAGGGCACGCTGTCGATGGCGACCACGGCGTACGGCTTAGCGGCCATGACGTCGGTGGTGGTGCTCGCGACCGGCCGCGGCTTCGGGCCGTACGGCGGACTGCGGGCGGAGGGCCTGCGCACGGCGGGGGCGGGACGCCCGTAGGCGGCACGGTGAGACGCCCGTAGGCGGCAGGGCGCAATGCCCGTAGGGGCTTCCCGTAGGGGCTTCCCGTAAGGGGCTTCGACGGCAGGGCGAGGAAGCCGGACACCGGCGAGGAGTTCCCTCAGGGGGCGTCAGGGGCGGGCTACCGGCGGTGCGGGGGAGATCCCCCTCCGAACCGCCCCCGCAACGCCATGCAGCGGCCGCCGCGTGTGGGGGTCGCGGCGGCCGCCGATGTGAACTGCAACGCGTCCTGGGCTTGTGGCCTCTTCAGTGGTGCAGCATGTGGACCACTCTGCCCGCGCGGCGGCCCGCATGGCATCCTCCCGAGGTCGCGGGCTCACCCCCGCCGCTCGGCGGGGGTCCGGGTCCGTCGCAGGGCGGGGACCCGGACAGAGGTACGGAGTCGCGCAGCGCCGGGCGGTTCCGCGGGCCCTGACGGGTGTGAACCAGCAGAAGGCAGAAAGGGGCGGCCGGTGATACGGGTCGCTGTGGTGGACGACGAACGGCTGGTCAGATCCGGACTCCGGATGATCCTGGGGACCGCCCCGGACATCGAGATGGTCGCGGACTGCGGGGGCGCCGAGGCCGTGGAGACCGTGCTGCGCTGCGCGGCCGAGGTGGTGCTGCTCGACATCCGGATGCCGGACGTGGACGGGCTAACCGTGCTGCGGCAGTTGCGCGCCGCGCCGGATCCGCCGGCGGTGGCGATGCTGACCACCTTCGACGCCCAGGAGTACCTGACCGCGGCGCTGCGCGAGGGCGCGGCCGGCTTCCTGCTGAAGGACTCGGATCCCGAGCAGTTGGTACGGGCCGTACGGACCCTGGCGGCGGGCGGCAGCGTGCTGGATCCGGGCGTGACCCGGGCGGTGATCGGCGGCTATCTGACGGCCGAGGACCAGGCGGCGGCGGCCCGGGCGGTCAGCGGGCTGACACCGCGGGAGTCGCAGGTGCTCGCCCTGCTCGGCGAGGGGCTGGGCAACGCCCAGATAGCCGGCCGGATGGGGCTGGCGCCCAGTACGGTCAAGGACCATGTCCGCGCCGTCCTGGGCAAATTGGGGGGAATCAATCGCATCCAGGCGGCCATCGTCGCCGACCGTGCGGGCCTGGTGTCCGGGGCTCCCCGGGGGGCGTGGTGAGGTCCGGCGGCGGGCGGCTGCTCGCGCGCGGGGCGGCCCGGTGGCGGGCGTTCGCGGCCGGGACGTGGGGGCGGCGGCTGCGCCGGATCGCGCCCGTGGTCGTGCCGGTACTGCTCGCGATCGCCGACGCGGTGCTGGTCAACGGCCTGGAACTCGCCCTGGAACTGGGTGTTTCGGTGGTCGCCGCGGCCGCCCTGCTGCTGCGCCGGCGCTTCCCGCTGCTGGTCTTCCTCGTGACGCTGCCCGGCCTGTACATCGGCTACATCTGGTTCGCGCCGATGATCGGGCTCTACACCCTGGCGGCCCGGCGCCCCGGCCGGCGGCGGCTGGGGATCTGCGCGGTGCTGCTGATCGCCGCGCACTTCCTGCCGTATCCGATCTCCGACTTCGAACTCACCGCGTACCGCGAGAACACCCTGGTGCTCATCGACGCCTGCGTCACCTCGGCCGCCCCGATCGCGCTGGGCCTGCTGATGCGCACCCGCCGCGAACTCGCCTCCCGCGTCGAGGACCTGACCCGCAGCCTGCGCCGCGAGGACCGGCTGCTCGCGGACCGGGTCAAGACCACCGAACGCGCCCGGCTCGCCCGCGAGATGCACGACGTGGTGGCCCACCAGGTCAGCCTGATCAGCCTGCAGGCGGGGGCGGTGCAGGTCAGTACGGAGGACGAGGCGGCGCGGGCCGGCGCCCGGACGATCCGTGAACTGTCCGTGCGGACGCTGGAGGAGCTGCGGCACATGGTGGGGGTGCTGCGGGCGGACGGCGGGGACGGCGGGGAGGCGAGCGGACTGGCACCGCAGCCCGACCTGGAGGAACTGCCGCGACTGCTCGAGATGAGCGCGCTGGACGTGACGTACGAGGGCGGGGTGGTGGCCGGTGCGGGCGGCGCGAAGACGGTCGAGCGGGCCGCCTTCCGCACGGTCCAGGAGGCGCTCACCAACGTCCGCAAGCACGCGCCGGGTGCGCGGGTGCGGGTCCGGGTCGATCCGGCGGACGAGGTCTGCGGGGAGGCCGGCCCGGGACTGCGGGTGGAGATACGCAACGGGCCGCCGGACGCGACGGCGACCGCGCCGGTGCTGCCCGGCGGCGGGCACGGCCTGGTGGGGCTGCGCGAGCGCGCCCAGAGCCTGGGCGGAACGCTGGAGGCGCGGCACACCTCCGACGGCGGCTTCGTGGTACGGGCGGAATTCCCTTACGGGGCGGGGTGAGTGCGGGGAGGTGAAGGCGGAGGGATGAACGCGGGGGTGGCCGCCGGGCGGGCCGGGTGGCGGGCGCTCGGGGCGCTCGGGGCGCTCGTTCCGGGCTCGCTCCGGGCTCGCTCCGGGCTCGCGGAGGCTTCCGGAACGTCGGAGGCTTCCGGAACGTCGGGGGCTGGCGGAACGTCGGGGGCTCGCGGAACGCCGGAGGCTTCCGGGACCTGGGAGGCCTCTGGGTACCTGGGGGCTTCCGGCTCCTCGTGCGCTTCCGGGCTTCAGGCGGAGAGCGGTGCGGCGGCCTCGTCGACGGCGGTGGACAGGTCCGGGTAGACCTCGAAGAGCCGGCGGACGCCGAGCGCGGCCAGCACCCGGTTGACGTGCGAGCCGTCGACGGCTCCCTGGGCGGGCAGGATCAGCCGTAGCCGCCCCTGGCACGAGCGCATCAGCCGGCGGGCGGCGATCAGCACGCCGACCCCGCTGGAATCGCAGAAACGGACCTCGGAGAGGTCCAGCACGAGCGATCTGCGGCCGTCGGCCACCGCATCGTGCACGTGCTGGCGCACCGCAGGCGACGTGACCAGGTCCATCTCACCGGAAACCTGGAGTACGGCCCAGGGGCCCTGTGCGTCCTCTGCCACCTTCAACGACACGCGCTCGAAGCCTTTCGCTCGCTTTCGGACCGGATGTGCCCGGTTACATCCGGAACTCATCCTTCCCCGGCTCGACTGCCCGGCCTCGATGTCCTGAAACTCATCCTGGTTCCCGGCGGTAGCCGTGGGACGTAACAGGCCGTTCACGCCCAAGGCTATGCCCCAAGGGCGGCAACTTTCCGCCCACCTCCGGTCACACCCGGATAACACATCGCCTCATACGCGCACGAACGATCAGCAACGGGCAACTTCGAGTGCCCCACCGCCGCTTCCGAGCGCCTTCCGAGCGCTTTCCGGGGCCGCTTCCGGCCGGGCCCGGGCCGTCAGGCCCTTACCACCCGCGTCCCCCTCAAGGTTCGATTTGCCGCAAAGGAGCGTGTGTTGTCGGACCCGCGCATTACATTCGAGGCACGGCGGTTTCCGTGATCGTGCCCGCGGATCCGGGCATGAAGGTGTACAGATGCGCAGGAGTGACGGCTGAGGTGTGAGCCCGAAGGCGACGGGCAGGGATGGGGGTCCGATGGGACACGATGCGCCACCGCGCTGGGACAGGCGGATGCAGCAGCGGCTCGCCCGCGGCGAGGCCGCCGCGCTCGGCGAGCTCTACGACCGCTTCGCCTCGCTCGTGCACAGCCTCGCCTACCGCGTCCTGGAGGACGAGGACGCCGCCGACCGCATCACCCGCGAAGTCTTCGCCGCCATCTGGGAACACCCGGATTCCTACGACCCCAAACAGGGCCCGCTGCGCTCCTGGATCGCCGGCCTCACCCGCCATCAGGCCGTCCAGCGGCTCCGCCAGACCGAGGCCGCCTGTGCCCGCGACGGCGGCGCGGACGCCCCGGCGCAGGCCGAGATGGAGCAGAAGATCCGCGAGGCGTCCACCGCCGCCCGCGCCGACTACATCGTCACGTCCATGCCCGCACCCCTGCGGGCCGCCCTGGAGCTGGCGTACTTCCAGCGCCGGGACTACCGCCAGACCGCCGCCGACCTCGGCGTCACGGAGGACGAGGCCCGCCGCCGGCTGCGCCTGGGCCTGCAGCTGCTGTCCACCGCCCACAACGCCACCGCCCTGCCGCCCACCCGCCGCTCGGCCTACGCGTCCGCCGCCCCCGGCACCGCCGCCCCACCCGGCCAGGGCCCCGGACGGGCGCTGTGAACGGCCCGGACGAATGGGACGGCCCCGAGCTGCCCAGCGGCCCCGGTGAACGGCCGCGGATACCGGCACCGCGCCCCGCCGCCGAGGACCGCGGCCCGCTCCCCGACGCCACCCCCGCCCCACCCCCACCGCCCGAGCCCCTCGCACCCCCTGTGCCGCCCGCACCCTCCGTGCCGCCCGCGCCACCCGTCGTGCCCGTACCGCTCCGCGACCCGGCTGCCGACGCGTCCGGCGCCCCGTCCGGGGATCCGACCAGCGATCCGTCCGGGGATCTGTCCAGGGATCCGGTTGACGGTGCGGGTGAGGCAGGCAGCGCAGACGATGCGGGCAATACGGGTGGCGTGGGCGGCACGGGCGATCGCGCGGACGCCGAAGCCCCGCCCGCGGATCCACCGCGCGCAGACGCCCCGTGCGAGCACTCCTCGCGCGCCCCGGAAGCCGAGCCCATGACCGACCCCGCCGCCCCGCCCGCCCCACTCCCGGGCCCGGCGCCCGTCCCACCGCACCGCGTCCTGAAGTCGCTGCTCGGCGCCTGGGCGCTGTCGGCCTGTTCCGCCGAGGAGACCGCCGCCGTCGAGGCGCATCTGACCGACTGCGCCTCCTGCGCCGACGAGGCGGTGCGCCTGCGGGACGCGGTCGGCCTGCTGCACCCCGCCGACAGCCTCGACCTCGACCCGCTGCTGCGCTCCCGGGTGCTGGAGGGCTGCCTGGGCCGCCGCCCGGCGCGCATCCCGGTGCCCGAGTGGGCGGCACCGTACGACGCGGAGACCGCCAAACTGGACGCCCTGTTGCGCGACATGGGCGAGGCGGAGTGGCGCGCACCGGTGCGGCTGCGTTGGTTCGAGGGCGAACGCCCGGTGCAGCGGGAGACCACGGTCGCCGGGGTCATAGGGCATCTGATGGCGGTGGACGGCCTGGTGGCGACCGCGCTCGGGCTCCCCGACCCGCTCGGCACGGCAGCCCCGCCGGGCACCCCTGACCCGCTGATCCGCACGGAGACGCTGTGGCGCGGCTGCAGCGGCACGGCGAGCCCGCTCGCCACCCATGAGCCGTGGCGCGAGCAGAGCTACGCCCTGATGAGACAGGTGTCGTTCGCCGGCGGCAAGGTCGCCGAACTCGCCGTCCCCTACGGCGACTTCCGGCTCGCGCTGCGCGACGCCTTCCTGGACCGCGCCTTCGAGTGCTGGGTGCACGCCGGCGACATCGCGGACGCGGTGGACTATCCGTACGAGGCCCCGGCCGCCGCGCACCTGAACCGCATGGTCGACCTCGCCGCCCGGCTGCTGCCCAGCGCGCTGGCCGACCGCCGCCGGGCGGGGCTGGCGTCGCCGCCGCAGCGGCTGGTCGAGGCCGGCGCCCCGGGCCGTACGCTCCATCTGGAGGTCGAGGGCAACGGCGGCGGCCACTGGTACATAGCGCTGGACTCACCGGCCGCGCTGGGCACGCCCGACCACACCGTCGCCCATATCGCCCTGGACAGCTCCGAGTTCTGCCAGCTGGCGGCCGGCCACATCTCCCCCGAGGACGCCGCAGCGGGCCAGCACGGCGAACGCGACGCCATCCGCGAGGTCCTCTTCGCCACGGCGTCCCTGTCCCGCCTCTGAACCACGACCGGGAGGAAATCCCCAGCAACGCAGGCACAGGCGCAGGCGCGCGCCGGATGGCACGCGCCCGCGCGTACGCCCAACCGCGCAGGCCTGCACCTGCACGTACGCCCAACCGTGCACGCCTGCACCTGCGCGTACGCCTGCGCCTGCGCATACGCGTACATCTGCGTGCGCCTGAACCGGGCGTGCGCGTACGCCGGTGGGTGCGGGTAGCGCGTACGCGGGTGCGTGCGGGTACGCGGGTGCGTGCACGTACGCGGGTGCGGCCGGGCTCCGGGAATACCGCCCCGCCCCACCACGTTGTGGCCCCAGCAGGGGGCCCGTCGATCCCCTACGGGATCTGTTCGCCTCTCCCCTAGCTAGGTGGCGACGGCCCCGCTCAGGCGAAGACGACCGACCCCCGGCCCGCAGCCCCTTGAGCCCAGCCCACCGTTACGCGAAGACCACCGTCCGGCTGCCGTTCAGCAGCACCCGGCGTTCGCTGTGCCACTTCACGGCGCGGGCGAGGGCCTGGCATTCGACGTCCCGGCCGATCGCCACGAGCTGGTCCGGGGTGACCTCGTGGCCGACCCGCTCGACCTCCTGCTCGATGATCGGGCCCTCGTCGAGGTCGGCGGTCACGTAGTGCGCGGTGGCGCCGATGAGCTTCACGCCGCGGGCGTGCGCCTGGTGGTACGGCTTGGCGCCCTTGAAGCTCGGGAGGAAGGAGTGGTGGATGTTGATGATGCGGCCGGACAGCGCCTTGCACAGATCGTCGGAGAGCACCTGCATGTAGCGGGCGAGCACCACCAGTTCGACGCCCTCCGCCCGCACCAGCTCCAGCAGCTTCGCCTCGGCCTGGGCCTTGGTGTCGCGGGTGACCGGAATGTGGTGGAACGGGATGTCGTACGAGCCGACCAGCTCGGCGAAGTCCGTGTGGTTGGAGACCACGGCCGCGATCTCGACCGGCAGCGCGCCGATCCGGGAGCGGAAGAGCAGGTCGTTGAGGCAGTGCCCGAACTTGGACACCATCAGGATGACCCGCATCTTCTCGTCGGCCCGGTGGATCTGCCAGTCCATGCCGAAGGAGTCGCCCACCGCCGCGAAGCTCGCCCGCAGCTTGTCCACGCTCACCGACGCGTCCGCGCTGAAGTGGACGCGCATGAAGAACAGCCCGGTGTCGTGGTCGCCGAACTGCTGGCTGTCCTCGATGTTGCAGCCGGTGATGAAGAGGTAACTGGACACCGCGTGCACGATCCCCTGCTTGTCCGGGCAGGACAGGGTGAGCACGTACTGATCGTTCCGATCGTTTTGATCGTTCCGACCGTTTCGACCGGGCTGGGTGGGCTGCGACTCGCTCATGACCTCATAGGGTCCCATACCTGCGGAGCAGGTCAGACCGGGGTGTCCGCGCCGCCCGTCATGATGGCCAGCACCTCCAGCGACCGCGGCGGCGCGTCGGGGTCCTCGCCGTCCGCCGTCGCCATGTGCACATGGGCCGCACGGGCCGCCTGCACGGCCTCCGCCCAGCCCTCGTGCGCCATGTAGGCGGCGACCGGGGCGTCCGCGCCGACCTGGTGCATGATCCGCAGCACCCTCAGGACGGCGACGTCGACCAGCTGGGCCTCCTGGGCGTCCCGGAAGATCGTGCCGACGTATTTGTCGGCGGACCAGTTGTCGAGCCAGGTGTCCTCGACGAGCCGGTAGACGGCGTCGGTGACGTCCCCGTATCCCGGCCGGCCGGCCAGCCAGGTCTCCTGGTGGAACGCGGGGTCGGAGAGCATGTGCAGCGCGGAGCGCACATTGCAGCGCCAGCGCCACCACGGCATGTCGTTGAGTGGCATGCCGCCCATGGTGGTCGAGCGACGGCCGCGACGGGAAGACTTCTCCGAACCTTGCACAGCATTCGATCGTACGTTCCGCACGAACGATCTCGCGCAGCCCCCCGGAGTTCACCGCTACGTCACCATCCGTTGCTCTTTCGTCACTCGGGCGTTCCGGGCAGGACGGAAGGCTGCGGTGCCATGACCGGACGGCGACGCTCCTCCCCCCGCCCCTTGTTGCCCCACGCTCCCGCGGTCACGATCGCCGCGGCGGTGACATGTACGGCGGCCATCGCGTCGCTGCTCTCCGGTTGCGGCTCTCTCCCCGGAGTGGGGAATTCCGGGGAACGGGAGCCGGTCACGGTCATGACCTGGGCACCGGAGGACACCCGAGCGACCAATATGCCGGGAATGCCAGCCATGGCCCAGGCCTATGCCCGCTCGGTCAACGCACACGGGGGCATCCGGGGCCACCGGCTACGGGTGCTGACCTGCAACGAGCGCAACGACTCGGTGGCCGCCGCACAGTGCGCCCAACGGGCGGTGGACGAGGGCGCGGTCGCCGTCGTCGGTTCCTACAGCCAGTTCGGCCGCTCGTTCATGTCCCCCCTGGAGGTCAAGGGCGTCCCGTTCATCGGGGGCTACGGCGCCTCCGACGAGGAGTTCCAGAGCCCGCTGTCGTATCCGGTGAACGGCGGCCAGGCGTCCCTGCTCGCCGGCAACGGCCGCCAGCTGGCGGCGGACTGCAAGCGCGTCGCGCTGGTCCGCCCGGACACCATCCAGGGCGACCAGATGCCGTCCCTGCTCAACTCCGGCCTGCAGAGCGGCGGCCGGCACCCCGCCAAGGACATCAAGGCACCCGAGGACGGCACCGACTACTCGCCCCAGGTGACCCGGGCCCTGGACGAAGTGGGCGCGGATCCGGCCGTCTACGGGAGGGCCGAGGCCGGCGGCAGGGCCCCCGGCGCGTGCATGGCCGCCTCGCTCGGCGACCACACGGACGCGTTCTTCGACGCCTTCCGGCGGCTCCAGGAGGACAGCCCCAAGGTGCGGGTCGCGTCCGTCCTCGGCAGCGTCGGCCAGTCCCTGGTGAACCGCTCGGGCGGCACGTCGGGCCCCCTGGAGGGCGCGGACATCACCGGCTGGTACCCGGTGGCGGGCGACCCCCGCTGGCGGCCGATGCGGAAGGTCATCAGCGATTACGCCTTCGACGACAACCGCATCGATCCGGCCGACCAGGGGGTGCAGACCACCTGGATCGCCTATACGGTGCTGCGCTCACTGATCGAGCAGCTCGACGACGCCGGCGTGACCGACATCACCTCGCACGATCTGCAGACCACCCTCGACCGCGGCGAGCGCGCCATCGACACCGGGGGCCTGACCCCGAAGCTGCGCTGGCGCGACGACGACATGCTCGCCGTCCAGGACTTCCCGCGCATCGTGAACGGCATGGTGACGTACCAGGTGGTGCGGAACGGCGAACTGGTCTCCGCCCAGCACGGGTTCGTGAACGTCACCAGGACCCTGGAAAGCCGGCGCACGGACGACTACTGAGCCCGCGGCTCATCAGGGTCCCGCCCCGAACCGTCGGCCGGCTCAGAGCTGTTCGGGGCGGCGCTCCGTCAGGCCGTACTTCTGGGCGAGTGGGTTCCACAGCTGCGCCGCCTGCCGCTTGGCCTGGGTCGCCTGGCCGCTGGCCGCGTTGCCCTGCACGGCCTGCTTGGTGCCGCGGGCGCGCCCCTTGTGGCAGCCCTTCTTGCCGCCCAGCTGGCCGGCCCAGGCCGCGTAGTGGTTGTCCGCGGCGGCCGAGGACTGCCACGCCTTGGTCAGCGCCGCGGTCAGCCGGTCGTGGTCCGGGATCTTGTCGACCGGCAGCTGCTGCAGCCGCTTGACCAGGTCGTTGCGCTGCCCGGCCGCGGCCCGCAGGTCCTTCGCCGCGTTGCCGAGGTTGTTGCACGACTTGATGTTGTTGACCGCGCCGATCACGGAGGCCCGGCTGTTGTTGCTGTCGCCCAGCAGGGCGTCCAGGCCCTTCGCCTGGGCCTCGGCGGGGTCCGTGGTGGCCTTCGGCGCCTCCGACTCCTTGGCGGGCTTGGTGCTGCTGCCGCCTCCGGAGCCCTGCTTCTGTGCCGTGTCGTCGCTGCCGCCGCTCAGCGCCCAGCCGACACCGAGGCCGGCGCCCGCGAGCGCCACGATGACGATGCCGACGATCGCCATCGGGGCCAGCCGCCGGCGCTTGCCGCCGCCGTCCTCGTCGTACGGGCCCTGCGGGTCGTACGGGCCCTGCGGGTCGTGGCCGCCGGGCGGGAACTGCTGGCCGTACCCCTGGCCGCCGTACGGGGGCCGGCCCGGGTCCTCGAAGCGGGGCAGCTGCGCGGTGGCGTCCGGCGCACCGGCCGGGGCCGCCGCCGGCCCGTCACGGAACAGGCCGTCGAACTCGGCGGGGGTGGGGCGGTCGCCGGGCGCGCCCGGGCGGATGCCGAACGGCGCGCCAGGAGGCGCGGCGGGCGCACCGGCGCCCACCGGGGGGATGAGCTGGGTGGCCTCGGAGTCGCCTCCGCCGGCACCGGGCATCGGCTGGGCCTGGCCGTGCGGCCCGCCCTGCCCCGGCTTCACGGCCCGGAGCATCGTCGTGGACTCGTCGGGGGTCTCCGGGCGGGAGGACGCCTCAGGGGGCAGCGGGGCGGCGCCACCGGGGCCGCCGGAGCGGGCGTCGAACGGCGGGATCACCGTGGTGGCCTCGGCGTCACCCGCGGCGGGCGGCAGCGGCGCACCGGCCTGCCGGGTGGCGCGCACCAGCTCACCGGAGGACGCGGGGAGCTGCCCGGGCTGGGCCTGGGGCGGAAGCTGCTGCGGGGACTGCTGCTGCCCATAAGGCTGCTGGTCGTACGGCTGCGCAGCGGGCTGCTGGTCGTACGGCTGGGGAGCGGGCTGCTGGCCGGGCGCCTGCTGCGGAGGCAGCTGCGGGGCGGCCGACTGCTGCGGCATCGACGGCGGCATGGGCGGCACCGGGGGCTGCCCCTGGGGCGGCGGCGGAAAGCCCTGCCCACCGGGCTGCTGGGGCGGCAACTGGGCCTGCGCGCCCGGAGCCGGTGCGCCCGGAACCGGTGCCCCCGCATCCTGCGCCGGCGGATATCCGTAGCCCTGCGACGGCGCCTGGCCGTAGTTCTGCTGGGGCCCCTGGCCGTAGTGCTGGCCCGGTCCCGGCTCCTGCCCGTAGTTCTGGCCCTGGGCGGGCGCCTGCCCGTACGGCTGCGCGGCGGGAGCGTTCTGCGGGGCGGGCGCGGCCTGCTGGCCGGGCCCCCAGGGCTGGCCCCAGGGTTGCCCCGCCGACGGAGCGGCCTGCTGGTCGGGGATGTACGGCTCACCGTTAGCGGGCAGCACAATGCCCTCTCGCGCGGGACCGGCCGCAGAATTCTGCGGGTCGTGACCCTGTCCGCTCTGCGTCACCGTGACTCCTACCAACGTGCAGACCTACGGAATCGTCGGCTGCACGCTACCGGGTCGCAGCAACGTTCGACCACGTCCCCTGGTCACCACCCCCTTCCGCCCCGCCCGGCACCGGACGGGAACGGGGCGCGCACCGGGCGGACCGTGATCGACGGCCCGCCCGGTGCCCTACGACGAACCGGGCGACAACTACGGCGAGGAACCCGGCGACATACCCGACTCCGTACGACATAGCAGTCGCCGCGCCGTACCGGACGCGCTCCGTGCGTGGATCACGCCGCCACGGCCCGCAGGTCCAGTCGTGCGCTGAATTCCCTTACGACTGGTTCGTCCCGGTACGGCTCCAAACGCAGCTGGAAGTCCTCCAGATACTCGGAGCCCCGGTCCGACCGCAGCCCGCTCAGCAGCTCCACGGCCTGCGTGCCCGTATGGCAGGCCTGCTCGACCTCGCGCTGCTGTACCTGCGCGCCGGCCAGCAGCAGCAGTCCGATGGCGCGGCGGCGGGCCCGGCCCTCCGGATGCCCGCCCAGTGCCTCCGACGCCCGTTGGGCGGCCGGCCCGGGCTGCCCCAGGTCCCGGTGGCAGTGCGCGAGTTCGTCGGCCAGATACGCCTGGTCGAAGTGGGAGATCCACACCGGGTCGTCGCCCGCCTCGGTGGCCGTGTCCGCGCGCTCCATCGCGGCGAGCGCCCGCCCGGCCACGACCTGGAAGGCCCGGCCGTCCCCCATCAGGGCGTGCCCGCGCGCCTCCGCCGCGAAGAACATCGCCTCGGTGCGCGGGGTGACGTGTCCGCGGGCGCCTTCCTGGGCGGCGCGGGCGAGTTGGGCGATCTCCCGTGGATTGCCGAGCGAGGCGGCGAGGTGGCTCATGCTCGCGGCGAGCACGTAACCGCCGTACCCCCGGTCGCCGGCGGCCTGGGCCAGCCGCAGCGCCTGGATGTAGTAGCGCTGCGCCAGGCCGGGCTGACCGGTGTCGACGGCCATGTAGCCGCCCAGTTCCGTCAATCGCGCGACGGCGGCGAAGAGGTCCCGCCCCACGGACTCCCGGTACGAACCGGCGAGCAGCCCGGACACCACGCTGTTGAGGTAGTGCACCACCACGGGCCGCACGTGCCCGGCGCCGAAACGGTGGTCGAGCTCACTGAGTGCCGTGGTCATGGCCCGTACCGCCTGGACGTCCGACACCCCGACCCGGGCCCCGGCGTTCCGTGCGACCTGACTGTCCGCGCCGGTGATCAGCCAGTCACGACTGGGCTCGACCAGCGCCGAGGCCGCGACCGTGGAGCCACTGAGGAAGTCACGGCGCCCGACGTCGCTGCGCCACAGCTCGCAGACCTGCTCGATCGCCCCGAGGACGGTCGGCGAGAACTGCAGCCCCACCCCGGACGCGAGGTTCTTGCCGTCGGCCATCCCGATCTCGTCGATGGTGACCGTGCGCCCCAGTTTGCGGCCGAGTGCCTCCGCGATGACGGCCGGGGCGCGGCCCCGCGGCTGCTGGCCGCGCAGCCAGCGGGCCACCGAGGTCTTGTCGTAGCGCAGGTCGAGGCCGTGTTCCGCCCCGCACATGTTGACGCGGCGGGCGAGCCCCGCATTGGAGCACCCGGCTTCCTGAATCAGCGCCTGCAGCCGTTCATTGGGCTGCCGCGCGACGAGTGGCCTGGCGGCCATGCTTGTACCCCCTGGTTTGCTGCGCGTTCACCGTGGAACGCCGTTCCCCGGGATCGCTTCCCCACGGATATCCCGGATATCCGAGAGATCCGGGATACGTGCGATAGGAAGGATCTGAGCGATACACGCTTTGCAGGTGGATGCCGGATGGCGTGCGATTTGCGCGCTATCCGGGGCACTTGCGTGCGAAGCGTGGGTTCACGAGACGTGCTCCGAGATCGTGCACGAAGTCGGTTTCCGAAGACGTTTTCCGAAGGTGCTTTCCGAGATCATGAGCCCGGGTCACAGGACCACGGGATTCGGTCACGAGTTTCGGTCAGGAGTTCCGGTAACGGGATTCGGTCACGTTTGTCCGGTCACGAAGTCGACTCACGAGACGTGTGCTGCTGGTGGGGAATGGCGCGGTGGTGCCCGTGCACTGGAAACGGCGCCGCCGTGCAGGGCTCCCCTGATGCACCGCGGCCTGCCGTCGGGCGGCCTCTCCGCCCGTCACGCAGGTGGCTACCCACTCACTGGGCCCGGCCCGCATACGCGCCCCCACCGGTGCACCCATGCGCCCCACGTGCGAGAACGATGCGCCGGGCAGGTCATCCATTCGGCCGTAACCGTTGGTGACAGGGGCAGTTGTCATCTGCGTGGAAAAGACCATCGGAGTCACAGGAGCCTCGCAGATCCCCAAGCAGCGCGGCGAGCAGCTGCTCGAAACTGCGGTGCGTTACGCGGAGGAACGCCACTGGGACGTGTTCCCCGGCGCATGGCTGGAGCACGACGGTGAGACGCCGCGCTGCTCGTGCGACGCCGGCGACTGCGCCGCGCCCGGTGCGCACCCCATGGCGCCCGGCTGGGCCGGCCTGGCGTCCGGCAGTGCGACCGCCGTCCGCCGTATGTGGAGCAAGCAGCCCCGGGCGTCGATCCTCCTTCCGACGGGGCGGACCTTCGAGGCCCTCGACGTGCCCGAGACCGCGGGCTGCCTGGCGCTGGCCCGTATGGAGCGCATGGGGCTGACGCTCGGGCCGGTCACCCGCACCCCGGACCGCCGGATGCTCTTCCTCGTCCTCCCCGGTGCCGCGGTGAAGGTCCCCGATCTCGTACGGTGCCTGGGCTGGGCCCCGGCCGCGCTCGACCTGATCTGCCGGGGCGAGGGCGAGTACATCGCCGCCCCGCCGACCCGGGTGGGGGCGCACGGGTGCGTGCAGTGGGCGCGCCGCCCCACCGCCACCAACCGCTGGCTGCCGGACGCGGAGGAACTGATCAGCCCCCTGGCGTACGCCTGCGCCCGGGACGCGGTGGCGGCCCGGGGGCGGTGAACTGCGGGCTTTGAACTGCGGGGCCTTGAACCGCGGGCTTTGGACTGCGGGGCTTTGAACTGCGGGGCGTTGAACTGCGGGGGGGGCGAGCCGCTGAGGCGGTGGACCACGGGGACGGTGAGCCGCCGGGGTGGTGAGGGACGGGGACGGCGAACCGTGGGGCGGGGACGTTGCCCGCTGGCCGGGTCCCGCACGCCGGTCGTTGCCCGGCACGCCCTCCGCACGACGGCTTGTCGGTGGCCGCTCGTATCGTGGGACGCGGACGGGGGTCAAGACGGCTCCTGCGGGGACGTCGGAGGGCAGGACCGGTGGGCAACGAGCCGGAACACAACGAGGTGCGGGCCGGTGCGGCGCCGCCCGAGCAGACATCGGCCGCTTCTCCGGCCGGGCCGTCCGCGGCCCCGGGCACCCTGGGCGCGGCGCCCGCCGTCCGCATCCAGGGCCTGTGGAAGAAGTTCGGCGAGCAGATCGCCGTCCACGGCATCGACCTGACGCTCCCCGCGGGCCGCTTCATCGGGCTGGTCGGCCCCAACGGCGCGGGCAAGACCACCACCCTCTCCATGGTGACCGGTCTGCTGCGTCCGGACTCCGGCGTGGTGGAGATCGGCGGGCACGACGTCTGGGGCGACCCGGTCGCCGTCAAGTCCCGGATCGGCGTGCTGCCCGAGGGGCTGCGGCTCTTCGAGCGCCTCTCCGGGCGCGAACTCCTCGCCTACATGGGCCGGTTGCGCGGGCTGCCGGGCGACGAGGTCGACAAGCGGGCCGGCCAGCTGCTGGACGTCCTCGATCTCGCCGGCTCCCAGCACAAGCTGGTCGTCGACTACTCCACCGGTATGCGCAAGAAGATCGGTCTCGCCGCGGCCCTGCTGCACAACCCCGAGATCCTCTTCCTCGACGAGCCCTTCGAGGGCGTCGACCCGGTCTCCGCGCAGACCATCCGCGGCGTACTGGAGCGCTACACCGCCTCCGGGGCGACCGTGATCTTCTCCAGCCATGTGATGGAGCTCGTCGAGTCGCTGTGCGACTGGGTCGCGGTGATGGCCGGCGGACGGATCCGCGCGGACGGCCCGCTCGCCGAGGTCCGCGGCGCCGCGCCCACGCTGCAGGACGCCTTCCTCGAACTGGTCGGCGCCAACGACCGCGGCGCCGGGCAGAGCCTGGACTGGCTGGGCGGTGGCGGCGCCCGATGAGCACCGAATCCACCGCGGTGGCCGCGCCTCGGGCCGCCGCACCGAACCTCACCGCCGTCTTCGTACGGCTGAAGCTGACCCTGCTGCGCAACGGACTCCGCCAGTCGGCCGGCCGCACCGTCGCGTACGTCAGCTCGGTCATCGTCGGCCTGCTGTTCGCGGCCGGCGCGGTGCTGGGGCTGATCGCGCTGCGCGGCAACGTCCATGTCGGCGCGCTGGCCGTGCTGTTGACCGGGATCCTCACGCTCGGCTGGGCGGTGATGCCGATGTTCTTCCCGACGGGCGACGAGACGCTGGACCCGACCCGCCTGGTGATGCTGCCCCTGCGGCCGCGCCCGCTGATCGGCTCCCTGCTGGTGACGTCCCTGATCGGCATCGGCCCGGTCGTCACCCTGGCGCTGGTGACCGGCGCGGTGGTCGCGCTGGCGGACGGACCGGCCGCCGCGCTCGTCGGCGTGCTCGCGGTCGTCCTGGTGGTGCTGGTGTGCGTGGCGCTGGCCCGCGCGGTCGCCACGGCGTCGGTGCGGCTGCTGACCAGCCGTCGCGGCCGTGATCTCGCCGTCCTGAGCGGCCTGTTCATCGCGCTCGGTGCCCAGGCCGTCAACATCGCCGCCCAGAAGCTCGGCCGCCCGGACGGCCTGGCCGTCCTGGAACCGCTGGGCGACGTCCTGCGCTGGCTCCCGCCGGCCTCCGCGATCGGCGCGGTCGAGGCCACCGGCCAGGGCGCCTACGGGCGCGCGGTGGCCGGCATGGCCCTCGCGGCGGTGGCCCTGGCGCTCCTCCTCTTCTGGTGGCAGCGCTCGCTGACCGCCCTGATGACGTCCCCCGACTCCTCCACGCTCCAGGCGGTGGAGAAGGACAGCGCGCGCCGGTCCGGCAGCGGTGAGGGCGGGCTCGTACGCCTGCTGCCCGGCGGCCGTACGGGCCCGGTCATGCTCCGTACGCTGCGCTACGCCTGGCGCGACCCCAAGTCGAAGATGTCCTGGGCGACCGCCCTCGGTGCCGGCCTGCTGGCCCCGATCGTCTCCTCGGTCCAGGGCAACGGCAGCATCTACACCGCGTTCTCGGCCCCGGCGCTGCTCGGATTGCAGATGTACAACCAGTTCGGCCAGGACACCTCGGCCTTCTGGATGGTCGCCTCCACGATCGCCACCCCGCGCGACGCCTACCAGGAGCTGCGCGCCCGGGCGTGCACCCTCGCGCTGGTGGCCGTCCCGTACGTCACCCTGGTCTCGGTCGGCGCGGCCGCGTTCATCGGCCCGTGGTCCGACTTCCTGCAGGTGTACGGCCTCTCGCTGGCCCTGCTGGGCGCGCTGATCGGGACCGGCGCAGTGACGTCGGTGATCTTCCCGTACTCGATCCCCTCGGAGGGCAACAAGAACGTGGCTCCGGGCCAGGGCTCGATCGCCTGGTTCAGCCTCTTCGGCGGTGTCCTGGTGGGCGCCCTTCTGTGTGCCCCTCTCCTGGGCCTCACCATCTGGCTCCACGTCGCCGGCCTCCACCACCTGTTGTGGATCCTGCTGCCCCTGGGCGTCCTCTACGGCACCGGCGCAGCGGTACTGGGCCTCCGCCTGGCGGCCCCCCGCACCGTCAGGCGCCTGCCGGAGATCCTCGCGGCGGTGAGCAAGGGGTAAGGGCGGGCTGAGGGAGGGGCGGGTGGGCGGTCCGGGCTCCTGACGGGTATGCCCGGCTGACTGCTTCGGTCCGGCGGGCGCTGTTTGGCTGGGGGCGGGCGCTGCTTGGCTGGGGTTCGTTGCCTCGCGCGTATCCCCCCACCCCCGAACCCACCCCCCGCCCCCTCCCCCGAAGGGGGAGAGGGGGAGGGGGCGGGGGAAGCCCCCGGCGTCGCCGCGGACGAGGCCGGCCCGGCGCTGTCCCCAACCGCCTCGGGCAACGGACGTGTTGCCGCTAGGCGCGCGCCGCTGGCCGGCCGAAGGGAGGCGGCAGCGGCTCGTCCCCCGCTCCCCGCAGAGCTGGCTCCGCGACGGAAAGCAACTGCTCCGACGGGGGCGGGGAGCCCTACGCGTTGGGCGCGTTGGCGGGCTCCCCGGCGGGGCCTCATCGGTGAGGCGGGGCACCGCATTCAGGACGGGACGGGGCACGCCGGCCGGGGCTGGTCGTGAGGTTATCCACAGGGCCCGGCGGGCGACGGGCAGGGGCGGTAGCGTCGTGGCATCGACAGAAAACGAGGGGTGGTGGGGGCGGTGCTGCGCACCGGAGTTGTGCTGGTCATGGGCTGGTTGGCGGTGCTGTTCTGCGCCGGAGCGGTGCAGGCCGCGCCGGGCGGTGCCGACGCCCCGACGCAGACCGCCTATCTCGCCGGGCAGTTGCGCAAGAACCCGGTCTTCATCAGCGACCAGATCCCGCGCGCCGTCCCCCGGTCGACGGCCCCGGACTTCGCCAAGGAAGCCCGGCGGCTGGGCGTCCCGACGTACGTCATGATCCTGCCGAACACCCACTACGGCTCCGAGGCCACCGGTCTGCTCGCCGGGGTCCATGACCGGCTGGCCCGCAAGGGCCTCTATGTGACGCTGAGCCCCACGGGTCTGGACGCGGTGCAGACGTACGGGGTGAGCCTCCCCGGTGCCGAGGACGCGAGCCGCGCGACGCTGTACGAGCTGCCGTACGACGCCACCCCGCGCGAGGTGTTCCGGCATTTCGTCGACGTGCTGACCTCCGGCCATGCGCATCAGCGCGCCGAGGCGGCGCACGCCAAATACGGCGACTCGGTGGACGAGTTGCCGCTCCTCCACACCGACCGGACCGCCCGCGAGGACCAGAGCTTCGCGACCGGCGTCGCCGTCACCGGCATCCCGCTGACGGCCGTGCTGCTCACCCTGTACGCCGTGCGGCGCCGCCGGGTACGGCGCGCTGCGGCGGCAGGCGGCGGCCTGAGCGCGGGGAAGGTGCCTGTCGCCCCCAAGACGACGGCAGGTACGAAGCGAAGCCCGGCCGGAAGCAAGACGAAGGGCACAAAGGGCAGCAAGAGAGGAAGCGAAAAGGGCGGCACCGGAGGGAGCACAGCCGGGCAAGGCGCGCGGACGAGGAGCATCGGGGCGTCGAGCGGGCAGCGTGTGAGGATGCTGCCGCTGGTCGTGGCGGCCGTAGTCCTGGGCGGCCTGGTCGCGTTCACCGCCTCGCAGGTCTTTGACGACACCACCAGTGGGGACGGCTCGCGCCCGACCGCCGCCGATATGCGGGCGAGGGTCGACCGGGTGGCCGAAGGGCTGCGCCGTGACCCGTTGTACGTCGATCCCGAAAGCCCACCCGCGCTGGACGCCGCCGAGCGCACCCATCTGCGCACGCAACTACGGGCGCTGCGCATCCCGACGGTGATCGCCGCCGTCTCCAGCAATCCGGACGACGAGTCCGACGGCGAGAAGGACTTGCTGGTCAAGGCGCTGCACGACCGGTTGCACCGCAAGGTCCTGATCGTGCTGGCCGAGCCCTCCGACGGCGGGATCGAGCTCGCCAACTACGGCACGCCCGTGGACCCGACGTATCTGATGAACCGGCCGCGCTACCTGGAGTACTCCGGGTCCGCCGACCCGGCCCTCGGCCGCCGTCTCGATCAGCTGCTGACGTACCTCGGCAAGGCCCCGACCGCCAAGCCGGGCGCCGCCGAGTCGGATCCCCTGGGCTACGACCCGCCGCCGGCCGTCGATCCGGTCGAGGAGCAGGCGCTGCCCGGTCTGTTCACCGGGGACTTCCACCCCGGCCTGGTGCTCGGCGTCTTCGCCGCGCTCCTGGTCACGGGGCTGGTGGCGGCCGGTTGCGGAACGATACGCGTGATCGTGATGGCCCGGCGTCGGCGCTACGGGGCGGGTGGTGGCTCCGGGGCCGCCCATGGCCCGCATGCTCCGGAGCGGCCCTCGTTGGCATGGCTGCGGCGGGCCGCCCGCCATGACCTGGATGCCCTCACCGCAGCGCTCGAACCGGCGACCGCACCGGAACCGGGAGCGCCGGAACCGATGGCTGCTGCGCTGCCCGCGGAGGCACAGCGCCGGGCCTGGGAGTGCCTGGATGCGGCCGCGTTGCTGATCGATGGTGACAGCGACGGCCGGATCGACGTGGATGCCACCCCGGCCGTGCTCGCCTGCGCCATCGTGCTCGCCCGCGCGGGCCGCACCGCGATTGACGAGCCGGCCGCGGCACGCCACGTCTGCCACCGCAACCCGCTGCACGGCCCCGCCCGTAAGCGCTCAGAGAAACGCCCGGGCGGCGGCACCCCCGGCGGCGCTACCCACCGCACCACCGCCGCGGCCGGCACTCGCGGCACCGGCGGTCCTGCCGGCCGTCGCCGCGCTGCCAGCGCGATGTGGACGCTGCCGGTGTGCGAGGGGTGCCGGGTGACACATGGTGCCGTGCTGAAACTGCGTTCCCAGGAGGGCAAGGGGCGCGGAGCGTACGTCCCGTATGCCACCCTGCCCGGGCCGCTGGCGGCGCTCGCCGACGGCGCCGAAATAGATCAACTCACCCGCGATGTACGGGAGTACTTCGGTGTGCACTGACCCTGGCGCCCCGGCAGCCGCGACCCAGCGACGAGACCGTCCCGCGCAACGAAGCAACTGGATCGCCCAACAACGCGACCGGACAACTGAACAACGTGACCGGGCCGCTCATCAGCGGGGTCAGGCCGCCCAATGGCGGGATGCGATCAGCCGGCCCGGCGCCACCCCGGGCGCACGGCCAGGCACCGCGGCTCCCCGGACCGGCGCCACCCGGGCCGCACTGCCAAGCCCCTGGGCGGCCCGCCGGCTGTGGTCCGCGCGCTCGCTCTCGCTCGCGCTCGGGATATCAGCCGCCACCCTGCTGTACGGTGCGGCCGCGCCCGCCATGGCCACACCCACCATGGCCACGACCAGGCCGACCTCTGTGGCCGCGGCCGCTGCCGCCACCGGGCGGGTGGGGCAGGCCGTCCACGGTCCGACCAGCCCGGGTAGGAAGATCGCGGAGGCGCTGCGGGGTTCGCCGGTGTATGTGGATCCCTCGCTGGCGACGGCCGTTGACGCGTCGCAGAAGCGGGAGCTGGTCGCGCAGATCAAGGAGACCAAGCTGCCGATCCGCGTCGTGCTGGTGCCGCTGGTCGAGGGGGACAGCTGGGGCGGTAAGCCCGAGCAGCTTGCCGAGGTGGTGCACGACCGGATGGGCGGCGGCCCGTCCATCCTCATCACGCTCGGGGACCTGCCCGACGACATCTCCGCCCACGAATGGCCCGAGGGCGCCCATCAGGCGATGCATGCCGCCGCGGCGGTCTTCTTCCAGGACGACATGAAGGGCGCGGGGCTGGCCAAGCGCGTCTCCCGGGCGATCGGCATCATCAAGGCGGGCAACGGCGACAAGGTGTACAAGGAGGTCACGGCCGGCCTCGGCAAGCCGAAGCCCACGCAGTCGGGTGGGGCCGACGGGGCGGGCAAGGATGGCTCCTCCGGTGTGGGGAGCGGCAGGTCTCCGCTCGTCCGGCTGCTGAGCCTGGTCGTCGGGCCGGTGTTGCTGTTGGCCGCGGCGGGGTTGTTGTTGCGCCGGCGTTCGCGGCTGCGTGATCTCACGACGCCGTTCGCGCTGCCGCGCTCGGTCTTCGCCGCCGCCCGGCAGGCCGACGAGGCCGGGCTGCGCGACCGGGCCACCGAGGAGGTGGTGCGCCTGGGTGAGGAGGCCCGCGCGGCGCAGGGTGATCCGGCGGTTGTCGAGCGGGCCCTCGATGCGTACGCCGCGGCCGGTACGGTCCTGGACCGGGCGCGCGGAGCCGTCGACCTGGCAGGGGTGTTCGCGCTGGTCGCCGAAGGCCGCGCGGCGCTGTCCAAGGCTCCGGCGGCCCTCCCGCTGTGCTTCTTCCATCCGCTGCACGGGCCTGCCGTGCGCCGCATACCCTGGCGGCCGTTGGGCCGCCGCGAGCAACTGCGGGTGGCCGCCTGCGAGACGTGCCTGCGCGCGGTACGGACCCGGCGTGCACCGGAAGTGCTCACGGATCGGCGGGACGGCCGGCCGGTTCCGTACTTCGAGATACCCACCGAGGACAGCATCTGGGCGGCCACCGGGTACGGCTCGCTGCTGGGCGGGGACGGCGACTCGCTCGCCGCGCGCGTCCAACGCGGTGACTTCACCCGCACGTTGGGCTGACCCGGCCCCGGTTGCCGCTGCGGGGGGGGGGAGGGGAGGAAGCGACCGGCCGCAGGCGGGCGCCCCGCCCCCCGGGTGCTCGCCGCCGCGTTCGGCCAGCGCTGCCGCCGCTGCTATCACTGCCGCCGCTGCCGTGATAGCTGATGCGCCGGGAGGAAATTTTCTGATGCTTTATCAACGCAGTAGCCGCCGAGGTCAATCAGTCGGCAAATGGATAGAAAGTTCAGCTAACGCCGCGAATTCATTGCGCCCACACCTCGACCGCGCCTCGACTTTTGCGGGAAATTGACGCGAAGTGGCCGCAGTTGATTGCGCGAACCGCCACCAGAATCGCTTCGACAAAGCGGTTACACGGCCTTACGCTCCGCCGAAACAGCCGTTCGCACCCACCGGAAGGGTGGGGGCGCACGGGGGAGAACGTCTGCTGGGAGAGCGTTTTGCTGCACACGAAGACCGCTTGGCTGCGCGTCGCCGCGCCCGTCGCCGTACTGGCGCTGGCCCTCACGGCCTGCGGTGGAAAGAAGGATGCGTCCGCCACGCAGGACGGCCGGAAGAGCAATGCCGGGGCTGACGCTCCCAAGACGGAAAAGACGTCGGCCCCGGCCGTCGGCGGTGAGCGGAAGCCGGGCCAGACCGGCACCGGGCGGTTCAAGGAAGAGAGCGCGAATATCACCTACGAGGTCGTCGCGCAGAAGGTCCACGTGGGCACCGAGGCCGAGGCCAAGAAGCTGGTGTCGGATCCGAAGGACGCCAAGGGTCTGGTGGCCGCGACTGCTTGGGTGAAGTTCACGAACAAGGGCGGCGGTGTCGTCAAGGACATGCCCAAGGTGGGCAACGAGACCGAGCTCTACGGTGACGGCCGGCCCGGCGCCCTGCTGATAGGTGCCGCCGAGGATGGTCCCGGCTGCGAGGACACCATCGACGTCGAGAACTGGAAGGCCGGGCAGAGCCACACGATCTGCCAGACCTACATGGTCCCGAAGGGCACCAAGTCCGTGGAGGTCCACTGGGCGGGCGAGGGCCAGAGCGACTCCCCGTTCGTCTGGAAGTTCAACAACGCGGGCTAGTGGCGTTGTTAGCGGGCGACGGGGATGTTGGCGGGTGACGGGATGTGGGAGGGCGGTTGATGGGGGCTGATGGGGGCTGATGGGGGCTGACGAGCCCCCATCAACCGCCCGCCGTCACGAGTGCCGAGGCGCCCTGACGAGGGCGGCACGAGTGCTACGTCAGGGCCGGCGAGCTGCTGGCGTAGTCCGTCGGCAACCAGCCGGCCTCCTCCGGCCTCACCCCCGGCACGCGCACGCACACGCGCACGCGCACGCCCGCGCTGCGCCCGCGCCACGGCTCTGTTGTTGAAGGCCGTGGCGCGCCCGGTGCTGCCTGCCGAAGACCGGCCGTGGCGGGGCGTGCGCCTCGGCTGTTTGTGGCCAGGCGCACCCGGCCCGTCGCGGTCGGTGTTTCTCGCAGCCGGTCGGCCTCTCCCGGCCGATCCTCCGCTCAGGCCGGCAACGTCGCCGCGTTCAGGAAGGGTTCGATGGCGGCGCACCAGTCGTCGGGCTTTTCCCAGGGGAGGAGGTGTCCGGCGTCGGGGATTTCGGCATAGGCGCCGCGCGGGAGGACGCGGACCATCTCCTGAGCCTCGGCGCGGCCCAGTTCGGCGTCCAGGCCGCGGACGACCAGGGCCGGGCAGGTCACCTGGGCGAGCTCTTCCCAGTGGGCGTCATGGACCCAGGTCTCGCGGGCGGTGAGCATCTGGCGCCGGGAGAAGACCGGGCGCCAGCCGTCGGCGCGCTCGGCCATCACCTCGGCGAAGAACTCGCCACGGGCCGGGCGCGGCCGCTCCAGCGTCGGGTCGTCCTCGCCGAACCACTTGCGGACGTCCGCGAGCGTGGCGAACGGCACCGGCCAGGAGCGGAACCACTCGGTCCACTCGCGCTGCGAGGCCGCACCCAGCGCGGAGGCCCGCATATCGCAGATCACCAGCGCACTGACCAGATCCGGGCGCCGGGCCGCTAACTGCCACGCCGTCAGCGCACCCATGGCATGGCCGACGAGGGCGACCGGTGCCAGGTCGAGCTGCTCGATGGCCACGATGGCGTCCTGGACGTACGCCTCGCGGTCGTACGGCCCGTCGGCGGGCTTCTCGCTGCGGCCGTGGCCCCGCTGGTCCAGGGCGACCGGGCGGTGCCGGGCGCTCAGCCGGCGGGCGGTGTCCGCCCAGTGCGAGGCGCGGCCCATCAGGCCATGGAGCAGCAGCACGCCGGGCCGCTGCTCGCCCCCTTCCAACCCGCCGTCGATCTTGGGCGGGTCGGTGAATTCCCAGGCGGCGAGTCGTACGCCGCCGGCCCCTGTCACATCGATGCGCCGCACCATGTGCTCTGGCACCCCCAATCGTCCCTTGAGCAGCTCCACACTATCGAACCCCTATTCGAACGCACCGTTCCAGCGCCCAACACCCCTCGTTCGAGTGACCTCCCTCAAGGATTGGCCGCGCTCGCCACGGGGAGACATCTGCCGGGAGGCGGGCCCTACCGGGAAGGGGGCCCGTGGGGGAAGACCCTGAGAGCTCGGGGCTCCGGGTCTTGGGTGGGGGACATGGGGAGGCAGGGCCCCGGCTGCTCGCAGCGCCGGGGCCCTGACCGTCCCGCACTCTGTGGATGCATCCGAGCCCCCTCCCCGGCCAGGACAGGCCCTCGCAGGGCCATGCGTCAGCGTGACACGCAACCGGCCGAACCGCACGGATTCGCACAAGTCCGTTCAACGGGCAATCACTTGACGAGCCCATCGAACGGCGCATCAGCGCAGCTCAGCGGGCTCGTGGAGGAAGACGACGACCGGGGGAGGCAGGAAAAATTCGGGGAGGAGGGCACGGAGAAGGATTTGCGGCGAGCGCGAGCGCGCGCCCGGCCTGCGGAGAGTGCCGCGTCCTACGAGATTTTGGGACATAAATAAGGGTGTCCGGTGGCCAAGATCCCCTGGAGGGACTGGCCGGGCACACCTCGGCGGTCCGGGGGCGTGCCGCTGGATCGCCGAAGTGTGGCCCGCCGGACCGCCGCCGGGCCTCGGCCTCCGCCGCAGCGCGGCCGCACCTCTGCCGGCTCCGCTGCACCTGCGCCGCACCGAATCGGCCCACCGAAACGGCCCGCGGAAACGGCCCACCGCGCCCACCCACCGAAGACCGCCGGCACAGCCCCTCGACACAGGTCGCCGCGACGGCCGCACACAGGGCCCGCCAAAACCGCCCGCCGCAACGACCACCGAAACGGTCCGCCGCAACGGCGACGAAACGGTCAACCGGCAACCCGCCGGGGCGGCCACCGAAACGAACGGCCGAGAGCCCGCCGGGGCGCCGCCGAAACGGTCGGCCGGCGGCCCGTCGGAACGGTGTCAGCGCTTGGCGACGAAGACGTGGGAGGCGATGTCGGAGGTCAGTTCGGCGGCCTCGCCGCTGCTGCCGACCAGGACGCCGGCCGGGGACTCCGTCACGCTCACCACGGCGCCCGGCTGCACTCCCGCGCGGCGGAGCGTGTACATCAGCTGGGCGTCCGCCTGGATCGGCTCGCCGATCCGGCGCACCACGGCCGTCTTGCCGTCCGCCCCGGCGTCCAGGTCCATCAGGCTCACCATGCCGGCGTCCAGGAACGGGTCGGCCTCGGCCTTCTCGCCCAGCTCCTCCAGGCCCGGGATGGGGTTGCCGTACGGCGACTCCGTCGGATGCCGCAGCAGCTCCACGACGCGGCGCTCGACCGCCTCGCTCATCACGTGCTCCCAGCGGCACGCCTCGGCGTGCACCTGCTCCCATTCGAGCCCGATGACGTCGACGAGCAGACACTCGGCGAGGCGGTGCTTGCGCATCACCCGCGTCGCCAGCCGCCGGCCCTCCTCCGTCAGCTCCAGGTGGCGGTCGCCGGCGACCGTCAGCAGCCCGTCGCGCTCCATGCGGGCGACCGTCTGGCTCACCGTCGGGCCGCTCTGTTCGAGCCGCTCCGCGATGCGGGCGCGCATGGGCACCACACCTTCCTCCTCCAGTTCGAGGATGGTGCGGAGATACATCTCCGTGGTGTCGATCAGTCCGGACATGCGTGCCCCTCGATGTGTGGTGCGGTGGCCCTGGACTCAATTCTGACGCATCCCACTGACATCGGTGCCTCCTCGTCCGCCCACCGGACCCTCACGGTGGTATGGCGCGGCCGTATTGACAGGGCACTGGTCCAGACCGCAACGTGATCCGCGCCACTGATCACAAGTGGCCGGGACGGGCGTGGCCGGGACCGGGCGTGAACGGGACGGGCGTGGCCGGGACGGGCGTGGCCGGGACGGGCGTGGCCGGGACGGGCGTGGCCGGGACGGGCGTGGCCGGGACGGGCGCGAACGGGACGGCGTAAAGGCGAGGGGGAACGCGGGGTGGGTCCGAGCGGTGCCAGGTGGCCCCGTCCACAGGCCGCACCCGACAGCACAGACCGACACAGGCCGACACAGACCAGACCAAGCCAGACCGGCACGGCCCAGCACGGCACGACACCGCAGCCCCCGCACGCACAACGCAACGCAACGCAACGCACCACCGGATCGACAACACGAGAACGCACACCAGACCCCCAGGAGAGGGAGGGCCCGCGGCAATGGCTGACAGCGACCGCAGTGACCGGCTGGCCGGGACGTACTTCGACGCCGCGATCGATCTGCTGCGGCAGGTCCGCGACGAGGAGGGCGAGCGGATCACCGCGGCCGGGCGGCTGATCGCGGACACCGTAGTGGCGGGCGGGCGGGTCTTCTCCTTCGGCGCCGGGCACTCCTCGCTGCCCGCGCAGGACACGGTCTACCGCGCCGGCGGCCTGGCGATCATGAATCTGCTCTCCGTCCCCGGGGTCGTCGGCGTGGACGTACGGCCGGCGACGCTCGGCAGCGCCCTGGAGCGCGTCGACGGGCTGGCGGCGGCCGTATTGGACACCAGCCCGTTGAAGGCCGGTGACGTGCTGGTGATCATCTCGCTCTCGGGGCGCAACGCGCTCCCCGTGGAGATGGCGATGAACGCCCGGGCCCTCGGCATCAAGGTCATCGGCGTGACGTCGGTGGCGTACGCGGAGGCCACCAAGTCCCGGCACGCGTCGGGCGGCTTCCTCAAGGACCACTGCGACCTCGTCCTGGACAGCCGGATCCCGGTCGGCGACGCGGAGCTGACGCTGCCGGGCATCGACGCGCCGTTCGCTCCGGCCTCGACGGTCGTCACCAGCGCGATCATGCAGGCCGTGGTGGCGACCGCGGCGGGCACGCTCGCCGAGCGGGGCATCGACCCGCCGTTGTTGCGCTCCGGCAACGTCGACGGCGGGCACGACTGGAACGCCCGGGTGATGGGCGACTACGCGGACCGGATCTTCTACCGGAGCTGAACCGGTCCGGGTTCCGGCACCGGGCCGGGTTCCGGCACCGGGCCGGTCGGCAGGCCCGCGCCCGGGGCCCGTCGGCAGGACCGCGGCCCGCCCCCGTCAGCAGGACGACGCGCCCGCGAGGTCCAATGCCGCGGCGATCCGGGCCGCGACCTCCTCCGCGTACTCGGCGTCCGCGCGGTCGAAGGGGCGGCGCGCGGGCGACCGCAGGAACGTCAGCACACCGAGCGTGCGGCCGCGGCTGCGCAGCACCACGCACAGGCCGTGCACGGCCCCGTCCGGCCAGTGGCGGGCCGCCGCCCAGCTCTCGGGCGCGGCGGCACCGGCGCTCGTACGGACCGAACCGCGCCGCGCGTACGCCTGGAGCGCCGGGTGGCCCGGTACGTAGGGCACGGGGATGCCGGTCGCGGTGAGCGCCACACAGGGTCCCGGGGAACCGGCCGGGGAGGCCAGCGTCCGCACCAGACCGCACGGCGCCCCGGCCCGCTCCCCCACGGGCTCCGCGCCCTCGTCGCCCAAGCCCGCTCGCCCGGCCGCGCGCCCCCCGTCACCGCTCTCGCACGCGCCGCCGGTCCCGCCACTGCCCTCGGTCCTGCAGGCGTCGTCGGTCCCGTCCGCGGGGTCGGTCCCGTGCGCGCCATCCAACCCGTACGCGTCGTCGATCTCGTACGTGTCGTCCGCGGTGACCGTCCCGTACGGGGCCGGGGCGGCCCGGTGGTTCGCGGCGAGGTCGACCAGGCCGTGGTCGGCGAAGCCCGCCAGGGCGAAGTCGAGGTGGACCGCGGCGGCCTCGGACGGGTCCGGGCACTCCGCGGCCGCCCGGCCGGCGCGGTGCAGCTGATGGGCCCGGAAGCGCAGCAGGGAGCCGTCCTGCTCGGCGCGTTTGGCGTCGGTGACGTCCTGGAAGAGCCAGGCGACGCCGAGCGGCACCGGCTCCTCCGCCAGCGGGGAGGCCAGCCGGACGAAACCGCTGCGCCAGCAACGGCGTGGATGCTCGGCGTCCTCGGAGCGCAGGGTGACCCAGAATTCGGCGACGGCCGGCGGGGCGCCCTCGCCCAGGACGTGCTGCAGGGCGCACTCCAGCTCCTCGACGCCCTGGTCCAGCAGTTCACCCAGTGGCCGGCCCAGCAGGGCGGTCCGGCCCACGCCCAGGGCGCGGGCGGCGTGAGCGTTGACGACCGCGGGCCGCAGATCGGCGTCGACCAGCACCACGCCCCACGACGCGTCCTCGAAGAGCGCCTCGCTGAGCGCGATGGAACGCTCCAGGTCGATCTGGGTGTGCACCTCGCTGAAGGCGCAGTACGCGCCCGCGACCCGGCCGTCCGGGCCGCGCACCGCCGAGCACTGGGTGCGGACCAGCACCCGGTGGCCGTCCTTGGTCAGCAGGGCGAACTCGTGCACCTGGCGGCCCGGGGAGCGCATCGCGGCCGTGAGGACGGTCTCGATGCCCTCGGCGTCCTCCTTTCGGACCGCCCAGCCGGCCAGGCCCGTACGGCCGACGGCCTCGGCGGTGGTCCAGCCCAGGATGCGCTCGGCCTCGTGGTTCCAGTGGGTGACCGTGCGGTCGGCGGTGAAGGCGACCAGGGCGGCGTCCATACCGTCCAGGAGGGCGGCGAGGAGTCCGGAGTCGTCGGACTCCTCGGCGGCGCGGCGCGGCGGGACCGACGCACCGGACGAAAGACCGGAAGAAGCCGACGAAGCAGTCACTGGCACCCCTCACGAACCCGGCTGCACGTGCCTCACCTGGGCACATTGAACTGGAACGTGACCTGCAACACACCCGTTTCCCGGAAATCGTTGTTTCCCGAAAAAAATCCGTTGTGCGGGGCGGGCCGGCTTCCTAGTGTGTGGAGCACACGAGAAGGGAGGTGGTTCGGCAGATGATTTCGCACCGGACGCGTGAGGTGGCTGCGGGCTAGCGGCCCGACGCTTCACCGAAGTGCAGCGCCGGACCAGCGCATACTGCAGATGCGCAGCCGGCCAATCCCAAGCAGTCACCCGACCCGCGGGCTGCCGGTTCGTCCGACCGGCCCTCTGCGCCACCGAGCGCGGAGGAACCAGCCCGCGGGTCGTCTGCGTTCCGCCCGGCCCCGGGCGACGGCCACCGGTCCCGGGCGACAGCCACCGGCCCCGACGGAAAGCCGCCGGGCCCGCGTCGGAAGCCGCACGCCAAGGACGGCGTCAGGGCGCCAGGCGCTCCACCCGCCAGGTGATCTCGGCGGCCCCGCTCCCCGTCCCGGCGTCGGCCGCCTTCTCGCGTACGTAGCGCAGCCGGTCGTGCAGCCGGTTGTGCCGGCCCTGCCAGAACTCGACCGTTTCGGCCGCGACCCGGTAGCCGCCCCAGTGCGGCGGCGCGGGCACCTGCTCGCCCTCGGGGTAGCGGGCCGCCAATTCCTCGTAGGCCTGCTCCAGTTCGGTGCGCGAGGCGACCGGGGCGGACTGGTCGCTGGCCCAGGCGCCCAGCTGGGAGCCGTGCGGGCGGGTGCGGAAGTAGGCGGCGGTCTCGTCGCGGCCGATGCGCTCGGCGATACCCGTCACCACGACCTGGCGGGCGAGGGGGTGCCAGGGGAACAGCAGCGAAACATAGGGGTTCTCGGCCAGTTCGCGGCCTTTGCGGCTGCGGTAGTTCGTGAAGAAGACGAAGCCGCGGTCGTCGAAGCCCTTGAGGAGCACGGTCCGTGAGCTCGGCCGGCCGGCGGCGTCCGCGGTCGAGACGACCATGGCGTTGGGCTCGTGCAGACGGGCCACGGTCGCGTCCGTGAACCAGCGCGCGAATTGGTCGTACGGGCTGGCGGCGAGGTCGGACTCGGCGAGTCCCTCGGCGCGGTAGTGCGCCCGCATGGAGGAGGGATCGGGGATCTCGTGATGCGCGTCGGCTGGGTGCACGGCCTCATCTTGCAACATCACCCGCGACCCGGTCAGCTGGGAGGGGCGGAAGTCTGCCCCTCGTCGACCAGCCGTAACCCTCCCGTCGGCAAATCGACCAGTGTGCCGGATCTCACGCTTCCCCGCAGGTGGGGGACCCGCCAAAATCATGGCCCGGCCCACTGTGGCCCCCGGACAGGGGGAGCTATCGTGTTCCGTCCGGACTGACGGGACGCAATCACACCTGACGGGACGCACCGCACCTCCGTACCGCACGACACCGCGTCCGCCGGCCCGCGGCCCGACCCACCGCGGGCAGCACCTCGCGTGACCCGAGCCCTGGCGGGGCATCACCCGGGTGACCGGAACGGACCGCGAGCTGCCCGGCGCAGCCGCGTAACCGCTCCGGCACCGCACAACCGACCGCACGGCAGCCGGTCACGGACCGTATGCCGACCCCATTTTGAGGAGCCGCCTGATGTCCGACTTCGTACCCGGACTCGAGGGAGTTGTCGCGTTCGAGACGGAGATCGCCGAACCGGATAAGGAAGGCGGCGCGCTCCGTTACCGCGGGGTCGACATCGAGGACCTCGTCGGACACGTGTCGTTCGAGAACGTCTGGGGGCTGCTGGTCGACGGGGCGTTCAGCCCCGGGCTGCCGCCCGCCGAGCCGTTCCCGATCCCGGTGCACTCCGGCGACATCCGGGTGGACGTGCAGTCCGCGCTGGCGATGCTCGCGCCCGTATGGGGCCTGAAACCGCTGCTGGACATCGACGAGGCGACCGCCCGCGACAACCTCGCCCGCGCGGCGGTCATGGCGCTGTCGTACGTCGCCCAGTCGGCGCGCGGGCAGGGCCTGCCGATGGTGCCGCAGAAGGAGATCGACAAGGCCGAGACGGTCGTGGAGCGCTTCATGAAGCGCTGGCGCGGCGAGCCCGACCCCAAGCACGTCAAGGCCGTCGACGCGTACTGGACCTCGGCCGCCGAGCACGGCATGAACGCCTCCACGTTCACCGCCCGGGTCATCGCCTCGACCGGCGCGGACGTCGCGGCCGCGCTGTCCGGGGCGGTCGGCGCGATGTCCGGCCCGCTGCACGGCGGCGCCCCGTCCCGCGTCCTCGGCATGATCGAGGAGATCGAGCGGACCGGTGACGCGGGGGCCTACGTCCGGCAGGCGCTGGACAAGGGCGAGCGGCTGATGGGCTTCGGCCACCGCGTCTACCGCGCGGAGGACCCGCGGGCGCGGGTTCTGCGGCGCACCGCGAAGGAACTGGCCGCGCCGCGCTTCGAGGTCGCCGAGGCCCTGGAGAAGGCGGCACTGGAGGAGCTCCACAACCGCCGTCCGGACCGGGTGCTGGCCACCAACGTGGAGTTCTGGGCCGCCATCGTCCTCGACTTCGCCGAGGTCCCGGCGCACATGTTCACGTCGATGTTCACCTGCGCCCGTACGGCGGGGTGGAGCGCGCACATCCTGGAACAGAAGCGGACGGGCCGACTGGTCCGGCCGTCGGCCCGATACGTGGGGCCTGGTGCGCGGAGCCCGCGCGAGATCGTCGGCTTCGAGGGCCTCGCGGGGCGTTAGAGCCCCACGTACCTGGCTGTCCCGCCGCGGGTCGTCTCGCCGTTGCGCTTTGCGGCGCCTCCCACGTACCTGTCTGCGGCGCCGCGGGTGTTGTTCGCCGTTGCGCCTGCGGCGGGCTGGGTGGGTGTCGGGTGCGGTGACGGACCTCCGGGGCCGGTTGTGTGGACTGCTGACGCTTTACGTCCACACAACCGGCCCCTCCGGCCCGCCCCCTCCCGTGAGAGGGAAAGAAAACGATGGTGGGGGTGCACGTGACGTCCACGTGCGCGCGGCCAACAGACCAGGCCCGCCCCCAACCAGCTAAGAAACTCCCACTCACGGGAGGGGCTGGACCGGAGGACGGAGTCTGGAGGGCCGGCACCGCACCCAAAACACAAACGCCCGCCGCCAGGCGCAACGGCGAGACGCCCCGCGACGCCGCAGACAGGTACGTGCGGGGCGCCGCAAAGCGCGCAACGGCGAGCAACAACCGCGGCGAGAAAGACGGGTACGTGGGGATCACCCCTGCAAACGCAGGAGGTCGTCGATGATCTTGGACCACTGTTCCACCACCCGCTCACGGCGCGCCGAATCGTCCGTCAGGAGGTTCGCGAGGCCCAGGCCGCGGGCCATGTCGAGCAGGCCCTGCACCGTTTCGCGGACGCCGGGGACCGACTCGTCCGCGTCGAGCAGGGCCACCGCCGTACGGTGGGCCTCCCGGCCGACGCGTGCCTCCAGGGCGGTGACCCGCTCGCGGAGTTGCTCCTCGTCGGAGGCGGCCACCCACAGGTGCAGCGCCGCCCGGAACAGCGGTCCCGTGTAGAGGCCGACGAGTTCCTCGACGATGATCCAGGTACGGGCGATCGACCCGGCCGGCGGCAGGTTGTGCGCCACCGCCTTCAGGGCGCCCTGCCGCTTCTCCGCGACGTGCTCGACGGCCGCGGTGAAGAGGTCCTCGCGGGTGCGGAAGTGGTGCTGGGCGGCGCCCCGGGAGACGCCCGCGCGCTCGGCGACCACGGACACCGTGCTGCCGCTCCAGCCGCGCTCGGCGAGGCAGGAGATCGCGGCCTCCAGCAGCTTGCGGCGGGTGGCGCGGCTGCGCTCCTGCTGCGGCTCCTTGCCGGCGGGGGGCCGGCCACCCGCCCGCGGCCGGCCCTCGGTTCGCGGCTCGTTGCCCGTTCGGCCGCCGTGGGCCGGGGTCAGCGCGCCCATGCCGGGGCCCGTCGCTCCAGGAAGGCGGTCATGCCCTCGCGGGCCTCGGCGGAGCCGAAGAGCCGCGCGGACTCCTCCGCCAGCGCGTCCGTGTCGCGGTCGAAGGCGGCCAGCACCTCCGCGGTGACCAGCCTCTTCGAGGCCGCGAGCCCCTGGGGGGAGCCCTTGCGCAGCCCGTCCAGTACGGGGGCCAGACCGGCGTCGACGTCGTCGGCCGCGAACGTGACCAGTCCGATCCGGGCGGCCTCCGCCGGGCCGAACTTCTCGCCCGTCAGGTAGTAGCGGCCCGCGGCCCGCGCGTCGATGCGGGGCAGCAGCGGCAGTGAGATGACGGCCGGGGCGAGCCCGAGCCGGGCCTCGGTGAAGGCGAAGGTGGCCGCCGGGCCCGCCACCGCGATGTCGCACGCGCCGAGCAGCCCGAGGCCGCCGGCGCGGACGTGGCCGGTGACCCGGGCGACGACGGGCCGCGGCAGGGCCACGATCGCGCGCAGCAGCCGGGCGAGCTCCAGCGGCCCGTCCTTCGCCGTGCCCGACGTGGCCTCGGACAGGTCCGCGCCGGCGCAGAACGTCGTGCCGGTGTGGGTCAGTACGACCGCCCGGGTGCCGTCGTCGGCCGCGGCATCCGCGAGGGCCCGGTGCAGTGCGGCCACCAGCCGGGTGGAGAGCGCGTTGCGGTTGTGCGGCGAGTCCAGCGTGAGGGTGGTGATGCCGCGCTCGTGGGAGCGCGTCACCAGCGGTGTCACGGGTGCGTCGGTCATCGGGCGGTCGAACTCCTTTCCCTGGCGGGTGCGTTGACGCCGCAGGATGAGGATCTTTGCGGGACTGTGGGGTGGGGCGGGTGTCGCTTCCGCCCCGCCCCCACAGGATCATCGCTCAGTACGACTTGGGCAGCCCCAGGGTCTGGTGCGAGACGAAGTTGAGGATCATCTCGCGGCTGACCGGTGCGATCCGGGCGACCCGGGCGGCGGTGACCAGGGAGGCCAGGCCGTACTCCGCGGTGAGGCCGTTGCCGCCGAGGGTGTGCACGGCCTGGTCGACGGCCCTCACACAGGCCTCCCCCGCCGCGTACTTGGCCATGTTCGCGGCCTCGCCGGCGGCCGGATCGTCACCGGCGTCGTAGAGGTGCGCGGCCTTCTGCATCATCAGCCGGGCCAGTTCGAGTTCGATGTGGGCCTGGGCGAGCGGGTGGGCGACGGCCTGGTGGGCGCCGATCGGTTCCTTCCACACCTGGCGGGTGCGGGCGTAGTCGACGGCCCGGTCGAGGGCGTAGCGGCCCATGCCGAGGGCGAACGCGGCGGTCATGATGCGTTCGGGGTTGAGCCCGGCGAACAGCTGGAGCAGTCCGGCGTCCTCTCCCCCACTGCCGAACGCGTGGGACGGGCCCCCACCCACCAGGGCGTCGGCGGGCAGCCGCACGTCGTCCAGGGTCAGTTCGAACTGCTTCTCCGCGGCGGCCAGTTCCATCCGGATGTGGCTGCGGCCGAAGCCCGGGGCATCGCGCGGGACGATGAACAGGCAGGGCTTGAGGCGGCCGGTGCGCGCGTCCTCCGTGCGGCCGACGACGAGGGTGGCGTCGGCGATGTCCACGCCGGAGATGAACACCTTGCGGCCGTTGAGTATCCAGTCCCCGCCGTCCTTGCGGGCGGTGGTGGTGATCCGGTGCGAGTTGGAGCCCGCGTCGGGCTCGGTGATGCCGAACGCCATGGTGCGGGAGCCGTCGGCCAGACCCGGCAGCCAGGCCCGCTTCTGCTCCTCGGTGCCGAAGCGGGCGATCACCGTGCCGCAGATCGCGGGCGAGACCACCATCATCAGGAGCGGGCAGCCGGCTGCCCCCAACTCCTCCAGGACGATGGAGAGTTCACCGATGCCGCCGCCCCCGCCGCCGTACTCCTCCGGGAGGTTCACGCCGAGGTAGCCGAGCTTGGCCGCCTCGGCCCACAGCTCCTCGGGGTGGCCGCCGGCGCCGACGACGCGGGTCAGGTACGCGCGGCCGTACCGCTTGCCGAGGGCCGCGACGGCGGCGCGCAGGGCCTGGTGCTCTTCGGTTTCGAGGACGGTGCTCATGCGGGCGTTCCCTCCTGTACGACGTCGGCGGTGTCCGCGACGTCCACGACGGCCAGCAGCGCGCCGACCTCGACCTGACGGCCGACGGCGGCGTGCAGGGCGGTGAGCGTTCCGGCGGCGGGAGACGTGATGCGGTGCTCCATCTTCATGGCCTCCAGCCAGATCAGGGGCTGTCCGGCGGTGACGGCGGCGCCCTCGGCGAGCCCTTCGGCGACGCGGACGACGGTGCCGGGCATGGGTGCGAGCAGGGAGCCGGGGGCGCGCTGCTCGCTGGGGTCGGTGAACCGGGGCAGGGCGGTGAGGGCGACGTCGTTGACGTACACCCGGTCGCCGTACGCGGCGACGCGGAACGTCCGTCGCACCCCGCCCACTTCGAGCACGACGCGGGAAGGTGAGGCGTGCACGACACGGACGCCGTCGGCTTCGAGCCCGTCGCGGGTGTGCCGGTAGCGGACCTCGTGCTCGATGCCGTACGGCTCGGAGCGGTAGCGCTTGGACCGGGGCTGCGAGGGGACGTTGCGGAATCCGCCGAAGCGGTGTCCCCGCGCGCCGGCCAGTGCGGCGGCGAGCGGCGCGTACGGGTCCTCGTCGGGGGCGGTCAGCTCGGCGAGGTGCCGGTCGTAGAAGCCGGTGTCCATGCGCCCGCCGGTGAACTCGGGGTGCCGCAGGGACCGTACGAGCAGGTCGCGGTTGGTGACCGGGCCGTGCACCGCGGCCCGTTCCAGCGCTCCGGCGAGCGCGCGGACGGCGGCGGCGCGGGTGGGCGCGTGCGCGACGACCTTGGCGAGCATGGCGTCGTAGTGCACGCCGATGGTGTCGCCGTCGGTGTATCCGGTGTCGAGTCGGACGGAGTCCGGGACGGCGAGCCGGTGCACGGTGCCGGTCTGCGGGGCGAAGGAGGCGGCCGGGTCCTCGGCGTACAGGCGGGCCTCGACGGCGTGTCCGCGCGGCGCCGGCGGCGAGGCGGTAAGGGCCTCGCCCTCGGCGATCCGCAGCTGCCACGCGACGAGGTCGAGCCCGAACACGGCTTCCGTCACGGGGTGCTCGACCTGGAGGCGGGTGTTCATCTCCAGGAAGTGGGCGGTGCCGTCCGCGACGAGGAACTCGACGGTACCTGCGCCGACGTACGACACCGCGCGCACCGCCCGCTCCGCCAACTCGTGGAGCTGCGCGGTGAGTTCGTCGGTGAGTCCCGGCGCCGGCGCCTCCTCGATCACCTTCTGGTGGCGGCGCTGCAGCGAGCAGTCGCGCGTGCCGAGCACCCACACGGTGCCGTGCGTGTCGGCGAGCACCTGCACCTCGACGTGCCGCCCGCCCTCGACGTACGGCTCGACGAACACCTCACCGTCGCCGAAGGCGGACCGCGCCTCGGCCCGCGCCGCCGCCAACTCGCCTTCCAGATCCGCCAGTTCACGGACGATCCGCATGCCACGCCCGCCCCCGCCCGCGGCGGCCTTCACCAGCACGGGCAGATCGTCCGGCCCGACCTCCGTCAGCGGCGCGATGCCCATCAGCTCCTTGGCGCGCGTCTTGGACGCCATCGCCTCGATCGCCTCCGGCGGTGGACCGACCCAGACCAGTCCCGCGTCCATGACGGCGCGCGCGAAGCCGGGGTTCTCGGACAGGAACCCGTACCCCGGGTGCACGGCGTCGGCGCCCGCGTCCAGCGCGGCCTTCACCACGAGGTCGGCCCGCAGGTACGTCTCGGCGGGGGTGGCCCCCGGCAGCCGCACGGCGAGGTCCGCCTCCCGTACGTGCAGGGCGTCCGCGTCCGGGTCCGAGTGCACGGCGACCGTGCGGATGCCCAGGTCACGGCAGGTGCGGAAGACACGGCAGGCGATCTCGCCGCGGTTGGCGACGAGCACACTGGAGATCATCTCTCCCCCTACATCCGGAAGACGCCGAAGCCGCCGCGGGCGCCCTCGTACGGTGCGGTGTGGATCGCGGACAGGCAGATGCCGAGCACGGTGCGGGTGTCGCGCGGATCGATGACGCCGTCGTCGTAGAGCCGCCCGGACAGGAACATCGGCAGCGACTCGGCCTCGATCTGCTGCTCGACCATGGCGCGCAGCGCGGCGTCGGCCTCCTCGTCGTACGCCTGCCCCCGCGCGGCGGCGGACTGCCGCGCGACGATCGAGAGGACGCCGGCGAGCTGCTGGGGGCCCATGACGGCGGACTTGGCGCTGGGCCAGGCGAACAGGAAGCGGGGGTCGAAGGCGCGGCCGCACATGCCGTAGTGCCCCGCTCCGTACGAGGCCCCCATCAGCACGGACAGATGCGGCACCCGCGAGTTGGAGACCGCGTTGATCATCATCGCGCCGTGCTTGATGATGCCGCCCTGCTCGTACTCCTTGCCGACCATGTAGCCGGTGGTGTTGTGCAGGAAGAGCAGCGGGATGTCGCGCTGGTTCGCCAACTGGATGAACTGGGCCGCCTTCTGGGACTCCTCGCTGAAGAGGACCCCCTGGGCGTTGGCGAGGATGCCGACGGGGTAGCCGTGCAGCGCCGCCCACCCGGTGACCAGACTGCTCCCGTACAGCGGCTTGAACTCGTCGAAGTCGGAGCCGTCGACGATGCGGGCGATGACCTCGCGCGGGTCGAAGGGCACCTTCAGGTCGTCGGACACGATGCCGAGCAGCTCGTCCGGGTCGTACCTGGGTGGCTCGGCGGGCTGCGGATCGCCGTACGCCTTGCGGTGGTTGAGGCGCGCGACGACCCGCCGGGCCTGCCGGATGGCGTCCTCCTCGTCGACGGCGAAGTGGTCGGCGAGCCCGGACGTACGGGCGTGCATCCCGGCGCCGCCGAGGGACTCGTCGTCGCTCTCCTCACCGGTGGCCATCTTCACCAGCGGCGGCCCGCCCAGGAAGACCTTGGCCTTCTCCTTCACCATGATCACGTGGTCGGACATGCCGGGGATGTACGCGCCGCCGGCCGTGGAGTTGCCGAAGACGACGGCGACGGTGGGGATCCCGGCGGCGGAGAGCCGGGTGAGGTCGCGGAAGATGCCGCCGCCCGGGATGAAGATCTCCTTCTGGGACGGCAGGTCGGCACCGCCGGACTCGACGAGCGAGATACAGGGCAGCCGGTTGGCGGACGCGATCTCGTTCGCCCGCAGGGCCTTCTTCAGCGACCACGGGTTGCTGGCGCCGCCGCGCACGGTCGGGTCGTTGGCGGTGATCAGGCACTCGACGCCCTCGACGACGCCGATGCCGGTGACGAGCGAGGCGCCCACGGTGTACGCGGGGGAGTCGCTGCCCCAGGCGGCGAGCGGCGACAGCTCCAGGAACGGGGTGTCGGGGTCGAGCAGCAGCTCGATGCGTTCGCGGGCGAGCAGTTTGCCGCGCTTGCGGTGCCGCGCGACGTACTTCTCGCCGCCGCCCGCGAGCGCCTTGGCGTGTTCCGCCTCGACCTCGGCCAGCTTGGCGAGCATCGCCGCCCGCCGCTCGGCGTAGCCGGGGCCGGCGGTGTCGAGCGCGGTTCCCAGTACGGTCACAACAGCTCCTCGGGTATGTCCAGGTGCCGGGCGCGCAGCCACTCCCCCAGGGCCTTGGCCTGCGGGTCGAACCGGGCCTGCGCCGCGGCGCCCTCGCCGAGCAGCCCGTCGACGGTGAAGTTGAGGGCCCGCAGCCCCGGCAGGACATGGCGGGCGACGGGCAGTTCGGCCGTCTCGGGCAGGAGGTGGCGGAAGCGGTCGACGGTGAGGGTGTGCGCGAGCCAGCGCCAGGCGGCGTCGGTACGGGCCCAGACGCCGACGTTCGCCGCACCGCCCTTGTCGCCGCTGCGGGCCCCGGCGACCAGGCCGAGCGGCGCCCGCCGGGTGACGGTGACCGGCAGCGGCGCGGGCAGCGGCGGTTCCGGCACCGGGACCAGCGCGGCCGACTCGGTGACCGGCGGGATCGCCACCCGCTCCCCGTCCGGCAGGACGGCCACCTGCCGCACCTCCGCCCGGGGAACCGCCGCCGCCTCGAACACCCCGTAGGGGGCGCCCTTGCCGGGCGGCGCGGTCAGCTGGAAACCGGGGTAACTGGCCAGCGCCAGCTCGACCGCGGCGCCGCTGACCACCCGCCCGACCGCCTCCTGGTCGGCGTCCCGCACCACCAGCCGCAGCAGCGCGCCGGCCTCCTCCTGGACGTCGGCGTCGGCCCGGTCCGTACGGGCCAGCGTCCAGCGCACCTCGGCCGGCCGCCGGCCCGCCGCGTCGAAGGCCGCGGCCATCTGCGTCCGCACCAGCTCCGCCTTGGCCTCGATGTCCAGCCCGGTCAGCACGAAGGTGACCTCGTTGCGCCAGCCGCCGAGCCGGGTCAGCCCCACCTTGAGGTCCGGCGGCGGCGCCTCCCCGCGCACCCCGTCGATCCGCACCCGGTCCGGGCCGACCTGGGTGAGCCGCACGGTGTCCAGCCGGGTGGTGACGTCCGGCCCCGGGTAGCGCGCACCGGCCGTCTCGTACAGCAGCTGGGCGGTGACCGTCCCGGTGTCCACCACCCCGCCGGTCCCCGGATGCTTGGTGATCACCGCGGAGCCGTCCGCGGCGATCTCCGCGAGCGGGAAACCGGGCCGTCGCACGTCATGCCCCGCGAAGAACGAGTAGTTGCCGCCGGTCGCCTGCGCCCCGCACTCCAGTACGTGCCCGGCCGCCACCGCCCCCGCCAGCCGGTCCAGGTCCGTCGACGCCCAGCCGAAGTGCGCGGCGGCGGCCCCGCTGACCAGCGCGGCGTCCGCGACCCGCCCGGTGACCACCACCTCGGCCCCGGCCCGCAGACAGGCCGCGATCCCCTCACCGCCGAGGTAGGCGTTGGCGGTGAGCACCCCGTCGCCCCAGCCTCGCCCCAGCAGATCGTCGCCCTCCACATGCGCCACCCGCACCGGCACCCCGACCTTCGCCGCCAACTCCCGTACGGCGTCCGCGAGTCCGGCCGGATGGAGCCCACCGGCGTTGGTGACGATCCGCACGCCCCGCTCGACGGCGAGCCCGAGGGACGCCTCCAGCTGCCGCAGGAAGGTCCGGGCGTAGCCGCGCGAGGGATCCTTCTGCCGGTCCCGGCCGAGGATCAGCATGGTGAGCTCGGCGAGGTAGTCGCCGGTCAGGACGTCCAGCGGCCCGCCGGTCAGCATCTCCTCGAACGCGCTGAACCGGTCGCCGTAGAAGCCGGAGGCGTTGCCTATCCGCAGCGGCCCGCCCCCGCTCACGCGGTGGCTCCCCCGGCCCGGGGCGCGCGCCCCTTCCCCGGCGGGCCGGCGAACGCCTGCGCGATCCCCAGCCAGCGCTCCGCCTCCGCCCCCTCGGCACGCACCGACGGCAGGTCGTCGCGGTGCGCCCGCTGGGTCACCAGCAGGCAGAACTCCAGCGCGTCCGCGGTCACCCGCTGCCCGGCCCCGGCCGGCCCGTACGCCCAGACCGCCCCGCCCGGCGCCCGCAGCTCGACCCGGAACTCCTCGGCGGGCGGCGTGAGTTGACGGGCGGCGTAGGAGAAGTCCCGGGCGCGTACGCCGATCCGGGCGACATGCCGCAGCCGCACGGTGGGCAGCCGGGTGACGCCCAGCGCATCGGCGACGTCCTGCCCGTGCGCCCAGGTCTCCATCAGCCGTCCGGTCGCCATCGACGGGGCGCTCATCGGCGGCCCGAACCACGGCAGCTTCTCCCCCGCCGGCCGCTCGGCCAGCACCCGGAGCAGCTGCTCACGGCCGGCCCGCCAGTCCGCGAGCAGCTCCGCCGGCGGCACCGCGGCACCCGCCTCGGCGGCCTCGTCGACGAAGGTCAGCGGCGAGGCGAGCGCCTCCCGCGCGGCCCGCACGAAACCCTCCGGGTCGGTCGCCGACCGCAGCGCCTGCCGGTCCGTCCAGGCCAGATGCGCGATCTGATGCGCGACCGTCCACCCCTCGGCGGGCGTCGCCTCCGCCCACCGCCCGGCCGGCAACCCGGCCACCAGCGCGTCCAGCTCCTCGCTCTCGGCCTTGAGGTCCGCCAGAAGATCCGCCAAGACGGCACCGGGGTCACGATCGGACACGGGGCACTCCCTTCGTCGGCCCCAACTGGCATGCCAGCGAGGCGTGTTGGCTCAGGCGACGGCGACTGGACGACTGCGCGGTCCGAGGGTGTCAGCGCGGGGAGAAACAATCAAGCATGCGTGAATGATTTTTGGCCGCGCGGGCGGGAGCAGGGCGGGGCGGTGCCCACGGTCCGCACCCCGGACCGACAAGCCGGCCGGCCGATGAGCCGGCCGGCCGGCGTTCCGGCCGCCCGCTACCGCCCCGCGGACCGCACCGCCCCCACACTCGCGAGGACCACCAGCCCGATCGCGACGATCTCCGGCCACCCCAGCGCCTGGCCCAGCACCAGGAACCCGGCGGTGGCCGCGGCGGCCGGTTCCAGGCTCATCATGACCGCGAAACCCGAGGCCGGAAGCGTGCGCAGGGCGAGCAGCTCCAGCGTGTACGGCAGCACCGACGACATCAGCGCCACCGCGGCCCCCAGCCCCAGCGTGACCGGGTCGATCAGTGCGGCACCCGCGCTGACGACACCGAGCGGCAGACTGAGCAGCGCCGCCACGGTCATCGCCAGCGCCAGCCCGTCCGCCTGCGGGAAACGCCGTCCCGTACGGGCGGAGAGCAGGATGTACGCGGCCCAGAGCCCGCCGGCGGCCAGCGCGCACCCCGCGCCGACCAGGTTCAGCCCGTCGAACCCCGCACGCCCCAGCAGCGCCACCCCGCCGAACGCCAGCGCCGCCCACAACAGACTGAGCAGCCGCCGCGAGGTGGCCACCGAGAGGATCAGCGGCCCGAGGAACTCCAGCGTGACCGCCGCCCCCAGCGGAATCCGGTCGATCGCCTGATAGAAGAGCGAGTTCATCCCCGCCAGAGCCACCCCGAAGGCGAGCACCGTCCCCCAGTCACCCCGCGAGTAGCCCCGCACCCTGGGACGGCAGGCGATCAGCAGCACCAACGAGGCGACGACCAGCCGCAGCGTGACGACCCCGAGCGCCCCGGCCCGCGGGAAGAGCAGCACCGCCACCGACGACCCGAACTGCAGCGACACGATGCCGCCGATCACCAGCGCCACCGACCCGATCCGCCCGCGCGCCCCGGCGGCACCGGCACCCGCGGCCCCGGCCTCCGCCGTCAGCACCTCGGGCGAGGCCGGCACGGGCCGCGGAACCGCAGCCTCCCCGGAGCCCATCGCGGAAGCACCCATCACGGACGTGACGGGTGTGACGGATGTGCCCTCACCGGGCGCGGCAGTAGTCGAGTGGTCGTACGGGGTGGCGGATACACGTCCCTCAGGACCGTCGGCAAAAGCATGCACATCCCCACGCTAAGGCCCGCCCATCCGGTCCGTGAAATGCTCTTCTTCCTCTTGTTATGCTCCGCGCGCATGAGCATCGAGCTGCGTCACTTCCGCTGCTTTCTCGCCATCGCGGACACCCTGAGCATCACCCGCGCCGCCGAGCGCCTGCACCTCACCCAGCCGGCCGTCTCCCGCACACTCCGCCAGCTCGAACAGGAACTGGGCCTCCTGCTCGTCGACCGCTCCACCCACCACCTCGCCCTCACCCCCGACGGCGCCTCCTTCCGCGACCAGGCGGCCATCGCCGTCACCGCCTTCGACCGCGCCCTGCGCCTCGGCCGGCACACCGCCTGGCCCCTCCGCCTGGGCCACGCCTGGTCCGCCGCCGGTACGGGCACCACCGCCCTGCTCCGCCGCTGGCGCCAGGTCCACCCCGACACCCCCCTCGAACTCCTCCGCATCGACGACCGCACGGCCGGCCTCACCCGCGGCGACGTGGACGCGGCCCTGCTCCGCGGCGAGGTCCACACCCCCGGCCTGCTCACCGCCCAGCTGACCACCGAACCCCGCGTCGCCGGCCTCCCCGCCGACGACCCGCTGGCCCGGCGCCCCGCCCTCTCCCTCGCCGACCTCGCCACCCGCACCATCGCCCTCAACACCGTCTCCGGCACCACCACCCTCGACCTGTGGCCCGCCGCGGCCCGCCCCACCTCCACCCTCCCCATCGCCAACCAGGACGACTGGTTCGCCGCCGTCACCGCCGGCCGCGCCGTGGGCGTCACCACCACCGCCACCGCCGACATGTACCCCCACCCCGCCATCGCCTACGTCCCCCTCCCCGACGCCCCACCCGTCCCCGTCCTCCTCGCCTGGCGCGACGCCCCCGGCCACCCCCGCATCCCGGACCTCATCCAGCTCGCGCGGGAGGTGATGGGGAAGCCTGACGAGGGAGGCACGGGGGCGTGAGACGGGACCGGGGAGACTCAGGCCCGGAACTCGCCCCGCTTGACGGCCGCGACGAACGCCGACCAGCCGTCCGTAGGAAAGAGCAGCGCCGGACCCTGCGGGGCCTTGCTGTCGCGTACGGGGACGAGACCGGGGTGGCCGTCGGCGACCTCGATGCACGCGGCTCCCTCGCCGTTGCTGTAGCTGGACTTACGCCAGCCGGCTATGCCAGATGCGTCAGGAATCTTCTTCTTCATCTTCGTACTCTCTTAGGTAGCGGCGGACCAGGTCGAGAGATGCGCTCTCCGGCAATGCCATGGAGCGAGCGATGTCGAAGCGCTGGGTGAGCTGGAGAACGCGCCGCGGCGACTCTACCGACTCGCCCGTGGCGAAGCTTTCGGCATATCCGGTCGTCGTGCCGTTGGGAAGGGTGAGCAGGGTCAGGCTCCCCGCCAGCAGCGGATGCTCACCCTGCAGGAACGGCAGGACCTGAATCGACAGGTGCGGCGACCGAGCCATCGCCAGTACGTGGCGAAGCTGCCCGAGCATGCACGAGGCACCCCCTACCGGGCGTCGCAGTGCGGATTCATCCATGATCGCCCAATAGAAGGGCGGCTCTTCCTTGTCGAATACGCGCTTGCGGCGCATGCGGATGGCGACGCGTTCGCCCACTCCTTCTTCGGACTCGCCCGGGAGCGAGGTCCGGATCAAGGCATGGGCGTAATCATCGGTTTGCAGCAGCCCCGGAATCAGGCTGCTCTCGAATACCTGGATACGAGCCGCCTTGGCCTCCCCGAGAACCACCGCCCGCCCATAGTCCGGAATCGACGCATCCTGCGCCAGCGACAGCAACTCGGCAAAGAGTCCGGCCGTCGCGAAATGCGTGTCCAGATCCTCGGCGAGCGCCTCGGAGGGAAGCTGTTCCCCACGCTCGACCCGGCTGATGTACGTATGCGGATAGCCGACCTTGTCGGCGAGGCCCCGCTGGGAGAGGTCCGCGGCCTCCCGCAGGTGACGTAGGCGCCGTCCCAGCACCGTACGCGGAGTGGGCCTGCCGTCGTCCTCGTTGTTCAGCTCCATTGCACGAACACACCTTCAACTTGCTGTCCACTGGGGGACTTTGGTGACACGCACAGCGTGCACCGAGCGTGCTCGATCGGCAATGCTGAGTAACGAAAACCCCCGCGGTCGCGGCAACGACCCGGGGGCACGGTCATCAATCCTGTGGAGGTCGACGACGTGTATCACGCTACCGCGAAGCTGTTCGGTCCACTGGAGGCAGTGGCATGAGCGAGCGATCCGCGGGCCCGGCGCGGCTGTTGCCGTGGACGAGTCCGAACGGGAATCCCTGCTACCTCGTCGGTGACGGCACCGGATTCGTGTCCCGCTTGGCCGACGACGTCGAGAGCGTCCAGTTGGGCATGGCGGACGACATCCTCGATTACGCCGAGAAGATGCTCGCCGACCGTACGACCAGTGCGCAGGAAGTGCGTTTCCTCGCCCGTGGGTTGGCCGATGCCCTGCGGGATGTCCGGCGGATCGCGGACAGCCGTGAAGAACGGCCGGCCGCCGGGTCGGCCCCCGCAACCGGGCGCCCCGTCAGTCCGAGCTGAACTTCTTCACCACGGCCCAGATCACGACGATGACACCGATGGCCAGGATCAGCCATTCCCACCAGTCGAGGACGCCGTCGCCGCCGCCTCCGTAGGTGCCGGTGTGGTGGTAGTGGTGGGAATGGTGGGATCCACGGGCCAGTAGCTCGTAGGCGAGGTCCCCCGTAATCGGCTTCATGGGGCGGAGGGTAGGGGGACGGGAAACGGGGGCGCCACGGCGGCACGGGTTCTGTGACCGGGATGAGATACGGGCGGGATGGGGGCGGACGGATGCGCGGGGGCTCAGGCGGGGAAGCGGCGGGCGATCCGGCGCCAGGTGAGTTCCAGGAGGGCCGAGGCCACGAGGGCGACGGCGACGGCCGCCCACGGCATCGCCGTACCGACCAGGCGGAGGTCGAAGAAGGTCTGGAGCCAGGGAGTGGCGAGGACGACGAGGAAGGCCACGGCCATGGTGAGGACGAGGGCGATCCGCCACCAGGTGTAGGGGCGGGCGATGATCGCCAGGACCCACAGAGCGGTGAGGAAGAGGGTCAGGGTCGCGGCACTGGTCTCGGCGGCGAGGGAACCGGGGCCGGTGTAGTAGGCGCGCGCCAGGAGGTAGGTGGCAAAGGCGGCCAGGCCGGTGATGAGACCGGAGGGGATCGCGTAGCGCATGACCCGGCGGACGAAGTGCGGGCGGGCGCGTTCCTTGTTGGGGGCGAGAGCCAGGAAGAACGCGGGCACCCCGATCGTCAGCGTGGAGAGCAGGGTGAGGTGCCGCGGCAGGTACGGGTACGGGATCTGCCAGCAGGCCACCAGGATGGCGAGCAGGACCGAGTAGACGGTCTTGGTGAGGAAGAGGGTGGCGACGCGGGTGATGTTGCCGATCACCCGGCGGCCCTCGGCGACCACCGAAGGGAGGGTCGCGAAGCTGTTGTTGAGCAGGACGATCTGAGCCACCGCGCGAGTGGCCTCGGAGCCGGAACCCATGGACACGCCGATGTCGGCGTCCTTGAGGGCGAGCACGTCGTTCACACCGTCGCCGGTCATCGCGACGGTGTGGCCGCGGGACTGCAGGGCACCGACCATCTCCCGCTTCTGCTGCGGGGTGACGCGACCGAAGACCGTGCCCTCGTCGAGGGCGGCGGCCAACGCCTCGCGATCGGCCGGGAGTTGGGGCAGTTGGCGGGCGTCCACGGGGGCGTCGGCACCCGGCAGCCCGAGCTTGCCGGCGACCGCGCCGACCGAGACCGCGTTGTCGCCGGAGATGACCTTGGCGTGCACCCGCTGCTCGCCGAAGTAGCGCAGGGTGTCAGGCGCGTCGGGGCGCAGCCGTTGCTCCAGGACGACCAGGGCGGTGGGCCGGACGTCCCGGGCGACCTCGGGGTCGTCCAGCTCGCGGGTGGCGCGGGCGAGGAGGAGGACGCGCAGGCCCTGGGCGTTGAGGTCGTCGGTCTCGGCCAGGGTCGGGTCCGCCGGTGACAGGAGGACGTCGGGGGCGCCCAGCAGCCAGGTACTGGACTCTCCGTCCGGGTCGTTGAAGGACGCACCGCTGTATTTGCGGGCGGACGAGAACGGGAGCGAGCGGGTACAGCGCCAGGACCCGTCCGCGGGATAGGCGTCGATGACGGCCTGGAGGGACGCGTTGGGGCGGGGGTCGGCGTCACCCAGGGCACCGAGGACCTGGCGGACGTAGGGCTCGCTCTGGACCTGGCGGACGTCGGGCTCGTGGGTGGGGGGCTGGTCGGTGGAGTGCCTGTCGGTGTCGGTGTCCGTGTCGGTGGCGGTGGCGGTGGCGGGGTCGGTGGCGGTGGCGGGGTCGGCGTAGGACTTGCCGGCGCCGTCGAGGATGCGCAGGTCACACACATCCATGCCGCCCTCCGTCAGCGTGCCGGTCTTGTCCAGGCAGACCACGTCGACCCGGGCCAGGCCCTCGATGGCGGGGAGTTCCTGGACGAGGCACTGTTTGCGGCCGAGCCGGATGACGCCGATGGCGAAGGCGACGGAGGTCAGCAGCACCAGCCCCTCGGGGATCATCGGGACGATGCCGGCGACCATCCGCCGGATCGCGGCGTCGCCGGGCAGCCCGAGGGTGAGCAGATGGCTGAGGATCAGGCCGAGCGCGGTCGGGATCATCATCCACGTCACGTACTTGAGGATCCGGCTGATGCCGGTACGCAGTTCGGAGTGGACCAGCGTGAAACGGCTGGCCTCCTCCGCGAGCTGGGCGGCGTACGCCTGGCGGCCGACCTTGGTCGCGATGAAGGCGCCGCCGCCGGCCACGACGAAGCTGCCGGACATCACCGGGTCCCCGGGCTTCTTCACGACCGGGTCGGCCTCGCCGGTGAGCAGCGATTCGTCGATCTCCAGCCCGTCGGTCTCCCCCACCTCGCCGTCGACCACGACCTTGTCGCCCGGGCCGAGCTCGATGACGTCGTCGAGGACGACCTCGGAGGTGGGGATACGGGATGCGGTGCCGTCCCGGCGGACGGTCGGCTGCGCCTCGCCGATCACCGCCAGCTTGTCGAGCGTCCTCTTGGCGCGCAGTTCCTGGACGATGCCGATGCCGGTGTTGGCGACGATCACAAAGCCGAACAGCCCGTCCTGGATCGGCCCGACGATGAGAATGATCGCGAAGAGCACGCCGATGATCGCGTTGAAACGCGTGAAGACGTTGGCACGGACGATCTCCCCGGCGGAGCGCGAGGACCGCACGGGCACGTCGTTGACCTCACCCCGGGCAACCCGTTCGGCGAGCTGCGCGGGGGTCAGGCCAGGGAGGGCTGGGGGGTGACCGGCGGAGGCGCGGTCAACGGACAACTGACCGGCCGCTTCGGGACCACCACCCGGCGCACGGTTGCCCGGCCCGGCCCGCTCCGACTCTGCCGGCTCGCCCTCGGCTGGTTCGTTACGCCCCCGACCGGCCGGCTCGCGGTCGTCCGACTTCCGCCCGCCCGGCTCACCGTCGGTCGGTTTTCGGCCACCCGATTCGCCGCTCGGTACGGGGTGCTCGGTTCCGGTTCGGGCCCGCTCCGTCATGCCCTCGACGTTACGGGCGAAATGCCCGGATTACCCGTCGGCTGGGCGACCCAAGGAGAGCGGCCCGAGGAGAGGGGTCCAAGGAGAGGGGGACGCCGCGTCCGACGTCAGTGCGCGTCCGTAGCGGTCGCCGCCTGCTTGGCCGCGGCGTCGCGCTTGATGGCGGCGTCCCGCTTGCGGACGTACCAGATGCCCAGCAGGCCGAGGCCGCCGCCGGCCAGGCAGGTCCACACCCACCAGGCGTGGCCGTGGTCGGCGAACCAGCCGTAGAAGGGGAGCTGGCCGAGGAAGAGCACGAACCAGATGATGGTGCCGCCGGTGATCGTGCCGACGACGGGGCCCTCGAGAGGCGCCGGGGCCTCGCGCAGTTCGGACTTCTTCCACATGGTGCTCAGCTTACGGGGGCCGGTCGGGCGGCCTTCCATCAGAGTTGCCGTTGAGGGCGACCCTTGCCCGCCAAGGGTCTACGCGCGGAGATAGCGATCACTGCATTGTTTATTCATACTGAACCTTTCTGGATCTGACTGTTTTGAATCGTTGATTCATCCAATCTGATCCGGATAGTGATGCTCCTGTACGTGTTCCGGGCCCTCGGGCCCCTGCGCCTGCCCAGGCCCGTCCGACTGAGGTCCCGCATGTCCCCCTCGGCCACCACGCCGGTCGACACCCTTGAGAACCCGGCCCCGCAGCCCCCGAAGAACGGTTTCGACCGGTTCTTCAAGATCTCCGAGCGGGGGTCCACGGTCGGCCGCGAACTCCGCGGCGGGCTGGCCACGTTCTTCGCGATGGCCTACATCATCGTGCTGAACCCGATCATTCTTGGCTCCGGAGTCGACAAGTTCGGCCACCACCTCGACAACGGTCAGCTGGTCACCGCCACCGCCCTGATGGCCGGCCTGAGCACCGTCCTGATGGGCGTGATGGGCAACGTCCCGATCGCCATCGCCGCCGGCCTCGGCATCAACGCCGTGGTCTCCCTCCAGCTCGCCCCCAAGATGAGCTGGCCGGACGCGATGGGCATGGTCGTGCTCGCCGGTCTGGTGCTGATGATCCTGGTCGCCTCCGGCCTGCGGCAGCGGGTCATGGACGCGATCCCCAACGGCCTGCGGCGCGCCATCGCGATCGGCATCGGCCTGTTCATCTCGCTGATCGGCCTGGTGGACTCCGGCTTCGTCAGCCGCAACCCGGACGCCGCGCACACCACCGTCCCGATGGGGCTGGGCCAGGGCGGTCAGCTCAAGGGCTGGCCGGTGCTGGTCTTCGTCATCGGCCTGGCCCTGATGTTCGTGCTGGTCGTACGCAAGACCAAGGGCGCGATCCTGATCGGGATGGTCACCATGGCCGTCGTCGCGATCATCATCAACGCGGTCACCAACACCCCGGACGCGGCATGGGGCCTGGCGGTCCCGAACGTCCCCGACAAGATCATCGGCGCCCCGGACTTCGGACTGATCGGCCACATCAGCCTCTTCGGCGGCTTCAAGGAAGTCGGCGTGCTCACCGGCTGCCTGTTCGTCTTCACCGTACTGCTCTCCGGCTTCTTCGACGCGATGGGCACCATCATCGGCGTCGGCGAGGAGGCCGGACTGACCGACGAGAACGGCAACCTGCCGGGCATGGGCCGGATCCTGATGGTCGACGGCATCGCGGTCGCGGGCGGCGGCTTCGGCTCCGCTTCCGCCAACACCTGCTTCGTGGAGTCCACGGCCGGCGTCGGCGAGGGGGCCCGGACCGGACTGGCGAACCTGATGACCGGCGGCCTCTTCCTGCTGGCGCTGATCTTCACGCCGCTGGCGACGGTGGTGCCCTCGCAGGCCGCCACCCCCGCGCTCCTCGTCGTCGGCTTCCTGATCATGGCCGCCAACGTGCGGGACATCGACTGGGGCGACCCCACCGTCGGCATCCCGGCGTTCCTGACGATCATCTCGATGCCGTTCACCTACAGCATCACCAACGGCATCGGCATCGGCGTGCTCGCCTACATCCTGCTGCGCACCGCCACCGGGCGTTTCAAGCAGATCCCGTGGCTGCTGGACGTCGTCGGCCTCTGCTTCCTGGTCTACTTCCTGCTGCACCCGATCGAGCTGGCGCTCGGGGTCAAGTAGCCGGCCGGCGCTGCCTCCCCCGCCGCCTGCCTCCTTCCTCTACGGCAACGAACACGGAGAGTCATTAGTTCCTGCCTCAGGGTAGCGGAGAGTGAGGGATTTGAGTAGGCGGCCCGGGGCGACCTCCGGACACTCAGGGCCCGGGGCGACCTCCGGACACTCAGGGCCCGGGGGCGACCTCCGGACACTCAGGGCCCGGGGTGACCTCCGGACGCTCAGGCGGGGGTAGCCGCCTGGATGCGCCCGGACGTACCGGGGGCGCTCAGGTGACCGTTCCCCAGACGCCGAGGCGTTCGGTCTCGTCGACCGAGGTTTTGAAGCGTTCGTCGAAGTCTTCGCGGATGAGCGTCCGGACGACATAGTCCTGGACGCTCATTCCGCGTTTTGTGGCGTGCTGCCGAATGCGCTCCAGCAGCTCCCCGTCGACGCGCAGGCTGAGCACTCGCGATCCCATACGGACACGGTCCCGCCCCTGAGTGGTCAGGTGTGTCACTTTCCGCCGCGTCCTCACTCATACGGGTGACGCGCGGGGAGCAGCCGGCTTCTCGCTTTCCTTAGAGAGGGTAATGAGTTATGCTAAAGACCATGCCGGAACTGTCCCACTCCCAGCCCGAAGGCGGGGAGGGCTCCCCAGAGGACGCGGCCGCGGTCAATGCTCTGCGGTCCGCCGTGATGCGCCTGTCCCGCCGCCTGAAGCACCAGCGGGTGGACGAATCGCTGACGCCCACCGAGATGTCGGTGCTCGGGATGCTGGCCCGGTGCGGCCACGCCACCCCCGGCGAGCTGGCACGCAAGGAGCATGTGCAGCCGCCGTCGATGACCCGCATCGTGGCCATGCTGGAGGCCAAGGGACTGGTCCGGCTGGAGCCCCACCCCGACGACCGCCGCCAGAAGGTCGTCACCCAGACCGAAGAGGCCGAGGCGATGCTGGAGGAGAGCCGCCGTCGGCGCAACGCCTGGCTCGCCGAGCTGGCCTCCGGGCTGGACGAGGACGAGTGGGCCAAGCTCCGGGCCGCCGCGCCCGTACTGGAGAAGCTGGCACAGCTGTAGAGAACACGAGGCCGAGGAGGCGAACCCACTTTGAGTACGGGACCCGGAGCACACTCCGCCCCCGCACCGAACTCCTACGACAACGCGGTTCACGGTGACGCGACTTACGGCGACACCGTTCACGACGACACGGTTCGCGGTGACGCCGTTCACGGCGACGCGAACCCGGACACCGCGATACCGGTCCACTCCACTTCGGCCGATGTGACCGCACCCGATGTGACCACGCCTGATGCGACTGCACCCGATGCGACCACGCCTGAGGTGACCAGGGCCGACGCGGCCGGGGGCGACGCGGCCAAGGCTGCCTCGCGCATCCGGGCCCGTGGCGGGCGTATCGCTGCCCCCGCCGCTGCCCCCGCCGCTGCCGCTCCTGCTGCCCCGAGTGGTACCGCAGGCCCGGGCCCGGCCGCCGCCGGTACGGACACGGCCGGTACCGCCGCGGTGAACAGCTCCCTCGGCGCCCCTGCCGCCACCGGTGCTCGTGCCTCCAGTGGTGCTCATGCCTCCAGTGGTGCCCGTGTCGCCCCCGGCGCCCGTACAGCCAACGGTCCCGCTGCCGCACCGCGCACGGAAACACCGCGTAAGGGCACGTTCAGCTCTCTCCGGATTCGTAACTACCGTCTGTTCGCCACCGGGCAGATGGTGTCCAACACCGGTACCTGGATGCAGCGCATCGCCCAGGACTGGCTGGTGCTCAGCCTGACCGGCTCCTCCGCCGCGGTCGGTATCACCACCGCGCTGCAGTTCCTGCCGATGCTGCTGTTCGGCCTCTACGGCGGGGTGATCGCCGACCGCTTCGCCAAGCGCAAGCTGCTGCTGCTCACCCAGTCCGCGATGGGCCTCACCGGCCTCGCCCTCGCCGCGCTCACGCTCACCGGGCACGTCCAGGTGTGGCACGTCTACCTGGTCGCCTTCCTGCTCGGCCTGGTCACCGTCGTCGACAACCCGGCCCGCCAGGCGTTCGTCTCCGAGATGGTCGGCCAGGACGAACTGCGCAACGCCGTCAGCCTCAACTCCGCCAACTTCCAGTCCGCGCGCCTGATCGGCCCGGCCGTCGCCGGTGTCCTGATCACCGCCTTCGGCAGCGGCTGGGCCTTCCTCCTCAACGGCCTGTCCTTCGTGGCGCCGGTCGCCGGTCTCCTGATGATGCGGACCGCCGAACTCCACAAGGTCGACCGCGTCCCGCGCAGCAAGGGCCAACTGCGCGAGGGCCTGCGTTATGTGTCCGGCCGCCCCGACCTGATCTGGCCCATCGTCCTGGTCGGGTTCATCGGCACCTTCGGCTTCAACTTCCCGATCTGGCTGACCGCGTTCGTCTATCACGTCTTCCACCAGGGCGCCGGTACGTACGCCCTGTTCAACGGCCTGATGGCGGCCGGCTCGCTGATCGGCGCGCTGCTCGCGGCCCGCCGTGGCAGCTCGCGGCTGCGACTCCTGGTGGGCGCGGCGCTACTCTTCGGCCTCCTGGAGGTCACCGCCGCGCTCGCCCCGTCGTTCTGGGTCTTCGCGGCGCTGCTCGCCCCGATCGGCATGGTCGGCCTGACGATCAACGTCACCGCCAACTCCAGCGTCCAGATGGCCACCGATCCGCTGATGCGGGGCCGGGTGATGAGCCTGTTCATGATGGTCTTCATGGGCGGCACCCCGCTGGGCGCCCCGATCGTCGGCTGGGTCACCGACGCCTTCGGCGCCCGGATCGGCTTCCTGGCCGGCGGGCTGATCTCCATGGCGGCCGCGGCCCTGATCGGCCTGATCCTCGCCCGGGTCGGCGGCCTCCGCCTCAAGATCGACCTGCGCCCCGGCCACCCGCACGTCAGGTTCGTCCCCCGGGTCCCCGGCAGTACGCGGTCCGAGGAGCAGGAATTGGCTCCGGCGGCGTAGGCACGCGGCGTAGCGGGCGGCGGCGTACGGCGGCTCGGCTGGCTCGTCGAGCCGAGCCACCGAGCCACCGAGCGGCCGGCGGTCGGTGGCTCGGCTGGTGGTCGGGCGGTCTGCCGGTCAGCTCGGCGACGGGCCGGAGGCGGCTTCCCTGCAGCCGTGGAGGTCGATGTGCACCGCGTCCTCGCCCCGGCTCGGCCTCTCCAGGACCCGGCTCGACCTCTCCAGCTCGATCTCCCCGACGTGGCATCTCCGACGGGGCATCTCCGGCTCGGCATCTCCCCCTTGGCATCTCCCGCTTGGCATCTCCGGCTTGCTCCCGGCCCGGCCTTCCCGCCCTCAGGGCGTCAGGGCGTGGTGCGGCGCTGGTCGTCGCTGGTTTGGCGGAGGCGGTCGGTGTGGCGGGTGAGGTCGTCGATGCGGGCGGCGAGTTGGGGGTGGCGGTGCCGGAGGTGGGGGCGGGTGGCGGTGAGTGGGGCGATGAGCCGGGCGGCGTCGTCGTCGCCGAGGGCCTGGCCGAGTTCTTCGAGGGGCGTGCGGGCGGCGGTGGGCAGGTCGGTCAGGGCGGTGATCTGGCCGGCGAGGCGGCGCAGTTCGGCGGCGTTGCGACGGGCCCAGGCGGTGACGCTGCGGTCGGCGGCGCGGCGGTCGCGGGTGGCCTTGACGCGTTGCTCGCCGGTGGTGCCGGCGGCGCCGGGGCGGAGCCGCAGATAGCGGCGTTCGGCGGCCTGGCGGCTGGCCACCCCGAGCGGTTCGGCCAGGTCGGCCCAGCTGGCGCCGGCCTCCCGGGCGGTCTCGATCAGCCCCGTCTCCCACGTCGCGAGCCGCTCACGTACCTCCCGCAACAACAGCAGCGAGGCCAGCACCTGCTCGACACGGCCGCTCTCCGCGGCTGACGGGGCGTCCCCCGCCGCCGGCACATGGTCCGGCTCGCCGGCCGGGGCCTCGGGCTCCTCCGTGCGGGCGCTGCGCAGGGCCTCGTCGATGGCGCGGAGCGCAGCCGTGGCGGCGGGGAAGGACGCGGGTACGGCGCTCCGGGGGTGTTCGTCTGCGGGCACGGGCCTCTCCTTCGCGACGTGTCGGCGACAAGACGCGGGACACCACGAGGTCGATACCCGTCTCGGGGCAAGACCTCAAGATGTCCGGACCTCGCACCGTCAACTCGCCGATGACGTCCTATGTGTCATCCACCCGATGACACGTTACCGCGGGAGTCAGGTGAAGCGCTCGGCGGAGGGCGGGAGCCGGTCGGTTCCGGTCGGTTCCGGTCGGTTCCGGGCACGGCCGTACGGGGTCCGGCTGCGCCACACTGACCGCATGAGACTCTTCGCCGCCGTCCTGCCGCCCGCCGCCGTGCTCGACGAACTCGCCGCCGAGGTGGCGCTGCTGAAGAAGCTTCCCGCGGCCGAGCGTCTGCGCTGGAGCGCACGGGACGGCTGGCACTTCACTCTCGCCTTCTACGGCGAGGTCCCCGAGGACACCGTGCCCGAGTTGCGGGAACGGCTGGGCCGGGCGGCCCACCGCCGGGATCCGTACGAGCTGCGGATCGCCGGCGGTGGCCGGTTCGCGGACCGGGTGGTGTGGGCCGGCGCGGACGGCGACCGTCCCGCCATGCGCAAGCTTGCCGACTCGGCGGCGGCCGCGGGCCGGCGGGCGGGCCTCGAGGTGGACGAGCACCGCCCCTACACCCCGCACCTCACCCTCGCCCGGAACCGCGTCGGCCATCTGAAGCTCGCCCCGTACGCGGCCGCCCTGAAGGAATTCAGCGGCCGCTCCTGGACGGTCGGGACGCTCTCCCTGATGCGCAGCCATCCGCCGGCCCCCGGTACGGCCGGAGCGCAGTCCCACTACGAAGAGATCGCGTCCTGGCCGCTGGGCGAGTGAGGAGAGCGGGCGGTCCGGCCCGGTGAAATGTTCGGGTCCACCCCGGTTACGCTCAGGGGGTGGACCCGAAGACCCGTAACCGCATCATGTCCGGCCTGCTCGCCGTGCTGCTCATCGTCGTGATCGTGGCGGCAGCGCTGCGCTGACGCCCACCCGTGCGCGGCTGACGGGCCGCGGATCAGGAGTCGCGGTCACGTCCGCGGGCACGGCTTACGAGCGAACCGGGGTTCACCAGGCGAACGCCTCCGGGGACGGCCCGGGGCCGGGGAAGATCTCGTCCAGCGAGGCGAGCAGCTCGTCCGGCAGCTCCAGGTCGATGGCGCGCAGCGCGGAGGCGAGCTGTCCGGCGGTGCGCGGGCCGACGATCGGGCCGGTGACGCCGGGCCGGGTCAGCAGCCAGGCCAGGGCGACCTCGCCGGGCTCCAGGCCGTGCTTGTCGAGCAGGTCCTCGTAGGACTGGATCTGCGCGCGGACCTTCGGGTCGGCGAGCGAGTCGGCCGAGCGGCCGGAGACCGACCGGGCGCCGCCGCCCTCGCGCTCCTTGCGGAGTGCGCCGCCCAGCAGCCCGCCGTGCAGCGGGGACCAGGGGATGACGCCCAGGCCGTAGCCCTGTGCGGCCGGGATGACCTCCATCTCGGCGCGCCGCTCGAAGAGGTTGTAGAGGCACTGCTCGCTGACCAGCCCGTACGAACCGCGGCGCGCGGCCGTCTCGTTGGCGCGGGCGATGTGCCAGCCGGCGTGGTTGGAGGAGCCGGCGTAGAGGATCTTGCCCTGCTGGACGAGGACGTCGATGGCCTGCCAGATCTCGTCCCAGGGGGTGTCCCGGTCGACGTGGTGGAACTGGTAGAGGTCGATGTAGTCGGTGCCCAGCCGCTTGAGGCTGGCGTCCATCGCGCGCCGGATGTTGACGGCGGAGAGCTTGTCGTGGTTGGGCCAGGCCGCCTCGCCGTCCGGGGCCATGTTCGCGTAGACCTTGGTGGCCAGCACGGTCTTGTCGCGCCGGCCGCCGCCCTTGGCGAACCACGAGCCGACGATCTCCTCGGTGCGGCCCTTGTTGTCGCCCCAGCCGTAGACGTTGGCGGTGTCGAAGAAGTTGACGCCCGCGCTGAGCGCCGCGTCCATGATCGTGTGGCTGTCGGCCTCGTCCGTCTGCGGGCCGAAGTTCATCGTCCCGAGGACGAGTCGACTGACCTTGAGTCCGGTGCGTCCGAGCTGCGTGTACTTCATGGTCGTTCAGCCAACGCCTTTAAGTGCGCTCTAAGCAAGGGGCGTTGCCCGGTGTCGCCCACGTACCTGTCTGCGGCGCCGCGGGTCGTCTCGCCGTTGCGCGCTTTGCGGCGCCTCCCACGTACCCGTCTGTCCCGCCGCGGTTGTTCTCGCCGTTGCGCCTGCGGCGGGCCAGGTGGGTTGTTGGGTGCGGTGACGGGCCTCCGGGGCCGGTTGTGTGGACTGCTGACGCTTTACGTCCACACAACCGGCCCCTCCGGCCCGTCCCCTCCCGTGAGAGGGAAAGTTAAGGACGGTGGGGGTGCAGGTAATGCCCACGAGCCCGCAGGCAACAGACCAGGCCCGCCCCCAACCAGCTAAGAAACTCCCACTCACGGGAGGGGCTGGACCGGAGGACGAAGTCTGGAGGGCCGGCACCGCACCCGACACACAAACGCCCGCCGCCAGGCGCAACGGCGAACAAGCCCCGCGGCGGGACGGCCAGGTACGTACGGGGCGCCGCAAAGCGCGCAACGGCGAGCAACAACCGCGGCGGGACAGCCAGCTACGTGGGGATCAGCCGAGGGGCACCCGATACGTACCCCCGACCCCCCACCCCTGGTGCATCGCGTCGGCGAAGGACGACGCGAGGAGGTGTTCGCCCCGCTCGGAGGGGTGCGTGCCGTCGTAGGTGGCCAGGTCGATGTGCCAGCCCGGTGGTTCGGAGGCCAGCAGCAACGGTGAGGCGGGGGTGGACAGGTCGGCGACGGCCTTTGCCAGGAGCTCGTTGAAGTGTGCGCACTCCGCGCCGAACGCCGGGTCCGCCGCCGCCCGCACGTTGGGGATGACCGGCATCAGCACCGCCCGTAGGTGCGGCGCCGCGGCCCGGGCGCCGGCCACGAACTCGCGGACGTTCTCCGCGGTCTGGATGGCGTTCGTGTAGAAGCCGAGGTCTATCAGGCCGAGCGAGACCAGCAGGGTGTCGGCGCGGTGGTGGCGGACCGTCTCGCCGATCACCGGCGCCATGTGCAGCCAGCCCTCGCCCCATCCGGCGAGGTGCCCGCGGGCGGACTCGGGGAAGTCCGGGTCGCGGTAGGCGTGCGAGGTGGCGGCGTCCTCGGCCGGGTCGTGGAGCGTCCGGCGCGGCCCGACGATCCGGTACGGGCCGCCGAAGGAGGCGTTCAGGTGCTGCCACATCCGGTATCGCCAGGTGTAATCGCCGGCGCTCCCGATCGTCATCGAGTCGCCGACGAACATGATCCTCATCCGGCCATGATGTCCGAGAACCCCTACTACCGGGTACGTGACGCTGGCCACGCCCGGTGCGCCCGGCCTGCCGCCGGCCTCCCGGGGCACGCGCCCGGCCCCGCGGATGGCAGTCTGTGCCCATGCGTTCGCTTCTGTGCGCGGCCGGTGCCGCGGGGGCCTTGTGGGTGGGGGCGGTGGCGGTGGTGCCGGCCGCCGCCGATGAGCCGGACGGCTTCACGATCGGCGATCCGCGGATCACCGAGTCCAGCGGCCTGGCCGCCAGCCGCGCGCACCCGGGCATCTACTGGACCCACAACGACAGCGACGACGGCCCCTACGTCTACGCCGTGGACGGCAGAACGGGCCGCACTGTCGCCCGGATCACCCTGCGGGGCATCGGGGCGCCGCGTGACGTGGAGGCGATCTCGCTCGGCCCGGACGGCGACCTCTACCTCGGTGACATCGGCGACAACCTCGGCGGCAGCTGGGACCACGTCTGGATCTACCGCTTCCCCGAGCCGAAGCGGCTGCGCGACGCCACGGTGACCGCGACCCAGTACACCGTGAAGTACGCGGACGGGCCACGGGACGCCGAGGCGCTGATGGTGCATCCCCGGACCGGCCGGGTCTACATCGCCAGCAAGAAGCAGGACGGCGGCGGCGCGCTCTACGAGGGGCCGCGGCAGCTCACCTCCTCCGGGGTCAACACGTTCCGGAAGGTCGCGCCGGCCGACCTGTGGGTGACGGACGGGGCGTTCTCGCCCGACGGCACCCGGCTGGTGCTGCGCGGTTACTTCGGTGCGCGGATCTTCCGCTGGGAGAACGGCCGTCCCAAGGACCTCGGCAGCGTGGGCGTGCCGATGCAGCAGCAGGGCGAGTCGGTCACCTTCACCCCCGACGGGCGGACGCTGATGTACGGCTCGGAGGGCCGGGACAGCGATGTCACGCCGGTGGGCCTGAGCGGCGGCCAGCTGCCGGACTCGGCCCGGGCGGGTGACGGGGAGGACGGCGGGAACGCACCCAACTCCCCCTCGGGCAAGGGGAGTTCGGATGGCAAGGACCTCAACCCCAGCTACGCCAAGGGTGCGCTGGTGCTCGCGGTGGCGACGGCTCTGGTCGTGGTGGTGCGCAGGTTGCTGCGGCGGCGCTCGTAGCAGGGGCGCGCCCGGCAGCGGCGTCCTAGGTGTATTGATCACGAGCGTTGTTAACAGCCGCTCGGCTTGATCAATGGCGAAGACCTCCGGTGTGGTGGAGGTGTCGAATCTGCACCGCACGGAGGTCTTCATGTCCCACCGTAATGCCCGGCTGACCGTCTTTGGCCGGCGGCTGCTGGTCGAACGCATCCGCTCCGGACGTCCCGTCGCTCATGTGGCTGCTGAGATGGGGGTGTCACGGCCCACGGCCCACAAGTGGATGCGACGGTGGCTGGCAGAAGGCGACGCCGGCCTGCAAGACCGCTCCAGTCGACCGCACAGGACCCCACACCGCACCGCGCCTGACGTCGAAGACCGCATCTGCACGCTGCGACAAACCCGCAAGCTGGGACCGGCCAGGATCGGCCCGATCCTGGGCCTGCCGGCCTCGACCGTGCATCGGGTCCTGACCCGCCGTGGCCTGCACCGGCTGGCCTGGCTGGACCGGCCGACCGGCGAGCCGATCCGCCGCTACGAACGAGCCCGGCCCGGCGAGATGGTCCACGTCGACATCAAGAAACTCGGCAACATCCCCGCCGGAGGCGGCTGGCGCACGGTCGGCAGGACTGCGGGCGCCCACAACAAGCAGGCCACCACCGACCAGCGCAAGAGCTCCAAGCCGGTGATCGGCTACAGCTATATCCACTCCGCCGTCGACGACCACTCGCGCCTGGCCTACAGCGAAGTCCTCCTCGACGAACGCAAGGAAACCGCGATCGCCTTCTGGCGCCGGGCCCAAGCCTTCTTCGCCTCGCACGGCATCACCGTCGAGCGCGTCCTGACCGACAACGGCTCCTGCTACAAGTCCAAGCTGTTCACCCGGACCCTCACCGCGGCCGGCATCGCCCACAAGCGCATCCGGCCCTACCGGCCGCAGACCAACGGCAAAGTGGAACGCTTCAACCGCACCCTGCTCGACGAATGGGCCTACAGCCGGCCCTACACCAGCAACACCGAACGCACCCAAGCCCTGACAGGCTTCCTCCACACCTACAACCACCACCGCAGCCACACCGCACTCGGCGGCAAGCCACCCATCAGCCGTGTGAACAACGCTCCAGGTCAATACACCTAGGCGGGGCCGTCCGGTGCCGGCCGCAGTTCGTAGTGCAGGGTCCGCTCCCGCTTCAGCCGGTGCAGCAGGGGCACCAACAGGCCGTGGATGAGCGGGTACTTCCGGGTCAGGGAGCGTTCGGCCCGGCGGTATGCGCGGGTCCGCGGGTCCAGCAGGCGTACCCGGGCGTTGACGGTGGGGCCGGTGGGGCGGCCGCGCCAGGTGCACGCGCAGATCTCCACGTCGGGGAAGTTCCGCATCCGCTTGGCCTTGCCGGCGCTGCCGTAGGTGCGGAAGTAGGCGTGGTCCCCGTCGACGGCGAGGTTGACCGGGGTGCCGACGCCGGTGCCGTCCCGCTTGTACGTGGTCAGCAGGACCGCCCCTTGCCGTTCGAAGGGGGCGAGGCCGGGGCTCGGGGGAGTCGTCATGCCCCCATACAGGCATATCCGGGCGGTTTCGTCACTCCGCGATGCCTCCGTACGGGTGGTGCTCCGGCGGCCCGTTCGGGTGGTCGTGCGGTCCGGCGCCGGACGGGCGCCGGGCATACGACCGGCCCCGGCGGTCGCCCGCCGGGGCCGGTGGTGACGTGCGGTGCGAATCCGCCGTTACAGCCGGCCGATGACGTAGTCGATGCAGGCCGTCAGGGCCTCGACGTCCGACGGCTCGATCGCCGGGAACATCGCGATGCGCAGCTGGTTGCGGCCGAGCTTGCGGTAGGGCTCGGTGTCGACGATGCCGTTGGCGCGCAGGACCTTGGCGACGGCGGCGGCGTCGACCTCGTCGGTGAAGTCGATCGTGCCGATGACCTGCGAGCGCTTGGCCGGGTCGGTGACGAACGGGGTGGCGTACTTGGCGTCCTCGGCCCAGCCGTAGAGGGTGCGCGAGGAGGTGGCGGTGCGGCGTACCGCCCAGTCCAGGCCGCCCTGGCCGTTGATCCACTCCAGCTGCTCGTTGAGCAGGAAGAGGGTGGACAGCGCCGGGGTGTTGTACGTCTGGTTCTTGCGGGAGTTGTCGATCGCCGTGGGGAGCGAGAAGAACTCCGGGACGTGGCGGCCGGAGGCGTGGATCCGCTCGGCGCGCTCGATGGCGGCCGGGGAGAACACGCCGATCCACAGGCCGCCGTCGGAGGCGAAGGACTTCTGCGGGGCGAAGTAGTAGACGTCGGTCTCGGCGATGTCGACCGGCAGGCCGCCGGCGCCGGAGGTGGCGTCGACCAGGACGAGGGCGCCCTCGTCGGCGCCCGCCACCCGCTTGATGGGGGCGGCGACACCGGTCGAGGTCTCGTTGTGGGTGAAGCCGTAGACGTCCACGCCCTGCTCGGCCGACGGCTCCGGGTGGCTGCCCGGGTCGGCGGAGATGACGGTGGGCTCGTCCAGCCACGGCGCCAGCTTGGCGGCCTTGGCGAACTTGGAGGAGAACTCACCGAAGGAGAGGTGCTGGGACTTGCGCTCGATCAGGCCGTGCGTCGCGACGTCCCAGAACGCGGTCGAGCCGCCGTTGCCGAGGACGACCTCGTAGCCCTCGGGGAGCTGGAAGAGGTCGCGCACGCCGTCGCGCACCTTGCCGACCAGGTTCTTGACCGGCGCCTGGCGGTGGGACGTGCCGAGGAGGGAACTGCCGGTGGCGGCCAGGGCGGCCAGCGCCTCCGTCCGCACCTTGGAGGGGCCCGCGCCGAAGCGTCCGTCGGCGGGCTTGATGTCAGCGGGAATCTGGATATCAGCCACGGACGAAGCCTAATCCGTCACCGTGCGCGGTCCGGCGGCACGTCCAGACGGTGAGATGGCGGCGCGTCGTCCGTGGACAGGGCGCGGTGCGGCGGGGGCGGGGCGGTGCGGCGCGGACGGGCGGGGCGGTGCGGACGGGCGGGGCCCCAGGGACGGCAGGGGGCCACGCGGACGGCAGTGGCTGCGCGGACGGCAGTGGGCCACGGCGACGGCACTGCACTACGGGGGCGGCGGGTCGGTGGCGTACAGCGCGGTGATGCCGGCGGCGGCCTCGGCCAGCACCCGGCGGGCCTCGGGCGGGGCGAGCACCTCCAGCGCGTCGCCGAACTGCAGCAGCTGCCGCACGGCGCGCAGCACGGGGAAGGCCAGCTCGATGACGGCCCACTGCTCGTCGTGGTCCACGGCATCCCGGACACCGGCACCGTCCGCCTCCCCGCGCCCGCGCCCGCGCCCGTGCCCGTCCGGGTCACCCGTACGGGGCGGTCCGGTCAGGGCGCCGCCCAGGATCCGTACGGCGAGGTCCAGCCGGTCGCGGCGGATCCGGGCGGTCACCCGGACGTCGGTGGGCCGGTCCTCCACCTGGCGGCGCAGCTGCTGCCAGACCTCGGCCAGCTCCACGCCCGGCCGGCGCCGCACCGGGGCGTCGGTGACGACCGCGGACGCGACCCGGTCGGCCCGGAACAGCTGCGGCCGACCGCGCCGGTCCGCGACGAGGTACCAGGTGCCGGCCTTCGCCACCAGCCCGTAGGGGTCGACGGTGTACGTGCGCAGGCGGGTCTCGCCGCTGTGGCGGTAGCGGATCCGCAGCCGCAGGTCGGTGAAGACGGCGGTCTGCAGCGCGTCCAGGTCGGCCGCCGGGCGGGGGCCGCCGAGCCAGCGGTCCGGGTCGACGAGGATGCGGCGGCCGGTCAGTTCCGCGGCCGGCCGGTGCGGGGCGGGCAGCGCCGCCATCACCTTGCGCAGCGCCGAACCGAGCGCGTCGTCCAGCCCGAGGGCGGTGTGGGCGCCCTGCGCGGCGAGGACGAACAGGGCGCGGGCCTCGTCGGTGGTCATCCCCGTGACGTCGGTGCGGAAGCCGGGCAGCAGGGCGATGCCGCCGTGCCGGCCGCGCTCGGCGTAGACCGGCACGCCGGCCGCGGACAGTGCCTCGACGTCGCGGTAGACGGTGCGGGGGGAGACCTCCAGCCGCTCGGCGAGTTCCCTGGCCGGGACCCGGCCGCGGGTCTGGAGCAGCAGCAGGATCGACAGCAGACGGTCCGACTTCACACCCCGATTTATATATGACGGCGGGTGTCAACTTATCCCGCGAGAGTACGGGGCATGGAGATCAACGACCTCGCCCCGCAGCCCGCCGCACCCGCCCCGACCGCCCGCGACACCGCCGCCCTCGCCCGGGCCGTCCGCGGCCCCGTCCTGCTCCCCGGCGACGACGGGTACGACGCCGAGCGCACCGGCTTCCAGCTGGCGCACCCGCACCGGCCGGCCGTGATCGTCGGGGCGGCGGGCGCCGACGACGTGGTCGCCGCGGTGCGGTTCGCCGGCGCGCACGACCTGCCGGTCGCCGTCCAGGCCACCGGGCACGGCCTCGCCGCCGGCACCGACGGCGGCCTGCTGATCACCACGAAGCGGATGGCCGGGGTCACGGTCGATCCGGTGGCCCGCACCGCGCGGGTGGCGGCCGGCGCGGTCTGGGGCCAGGTCGTCGAGGCGGCCGCCCCGCACGGACTCGCGCCGCTCAACGGCTCGTCCCCGGGCGTCGGCGTCGTCTCGTACACCCTCGGGGGCGGGGTGGGCGTCCTGGCCCGCACCTACGGCTACGCCGCCGACCACGTCCGCGCCGTCGACCTGGTCACCGCCGACGGCCGGCTGCGCCACCTCACCGCCGAGCGGGACCCCGAGCTGTTCGGGGCGCTGCTCGGCGGTGGCCACGGCCTCGGCGTGGTCACCGCGATGGAGTTCGCGCTGATGCCGGTGGCCCGGCTCTACGGCGGCCAGCTGGTGTTCGGCGCCGAGCACGTCGACGACGTACTGTCCGCGTACCTGCGCTGGACCGGGACCGTGCCCGACGAAATGACCTCGTCCGTCGCCCTGATCGCCTACCCCGATCTGCCGCAGCTGCCCGAGCAGCTGCGCGGCCGGTACCTGGCGCACCTCCGCATCGCGTACACGGGCAGCGCGGAGCGGGGCGAGCAACTGGTGGCGCCGCTGCGGGCGGTGGGCCCGCGGGTCGGTGACGACCTGCGCGAGATGCCGTACGCCGAGTCGCACACCATCCACCGCGACCCCAGCGATCCGCACGCCTACGACGGCGACAACGCGCTGCTCGGCGACCTGGACGCGGCGGCGCTGCGCCGGGTGGCACGGCTCACCGGGCCGGCCGCGCCGACCATGTGCGTGGTGCAGCTCAATCACCTCGGCGGTGCCCTGGCCGCCCCGGCCGGTTCCGGCACCGTCGGCCACCGCGCCGCCCGTTACGCGCTGCGCCTCCTCTCGCCGCTCCAGGGCGACGACCTCGGGACCGTACGGGCCCTGCACGCCGAGGCGCTGGCCGCCGTCGAGCCCTGGCGGCTGGGCCGGAGCGTGAACTTCCTCTTCGGCCGCCACGGGGAGCGGCCGGACGCCGCGGAGGTCGCCCGCAGCGTGCACGACGCCGATGCGCGGCGCCGGCTCGCCGCCCTCATGTCCCGTCTCGATCCGCAGCGCCTCTTCCGCTTCCACCCGGCCGCGGCCGCCACACCGGACGGCCCGCCGGCCGTCGCATGACCCCGCCCCAGTGGGCAGGCTGGAGACATGGCTGAGCGCACGCAGACGGAGCAGCGGAACCTGGCGCGGGAACTGTCGGCCGCGGTGCGGGGGGAGGTCTCGTTCACCGCGGCGGACCGGGCGCTGATGACGATGGACGCGTCCAACTACCGGCGGGTGCCACAGGCGGTGGTCGCCCCCAGGGACGCCGATGATGTCGCCGCGGCACTACGGGTGTGCCGGGAGCACGGCGTGCCCGTGGTGCCGCGCGGCGGCGGGACCAGCATCGCGGGGCAGGCCACCGGCGTCGGTGTGGTCCTGGACTTCACCCGCCACATGCGGCGGATCGTTTCGCTGGACCCGGCGGCGCGTACCGCCGTCGTCCAGCCCGGCGTGGTCCTGGACGACCTGCGGGCGGCGGCCGGCGCCCACGGGCTGACCTTCGGCCCCGACCCGTCCACGCACAGCCGCTGCACGCTCGGCGGCATGATCGGCAACAACGCCTGCGGCTCGCACTCGGTCGCCTGGGGCACCACCGCCGACAACGTCCGCGAACTGGCCCTGCTCACCTACGGCGGCGAGGGCGTACGGGCCGGCCGCGGCACCGACGCGACCGGCGCCCCCACCGGTCTCCCGCCGCGCCTGCGGGACGGCGTGAAGGCCCTCGTCGACCGCGAACTGGCCCTGCTGCGCACCGGCTACCCCGACCTCCCCCGCCGCATCTCCGGCTACGCCCTCGACGCGCTGCTGCCGGAGCGGGGCACCGACCTGGCCCGTGCCCTCACCGGCAGCGAGGGCACCCTCGGCGTGCTGACCGAGGCGACCGTGCGGCTGGTGGAGACCCCCGCGGCCCGGGCGCTCGCCGTCCTCGGCTACCCGGACGAGAGCGCCGCCGCCGAGGCCGCCCACACCCTCCTCGTCCGGCGTCCGTTGACCGTCGAGGGCATGGCCGCCGATCTGGTGGGCGACGCGGCCGGCCTGCCCCGGGGCGGCGCCTGGCTGTTCGTGGAGACGGGCGGTGCGAGCCCGGCGGAGGCGGCGGCCCGGGCCGAGGAGCTGTGCCGGGCGGCGGCCGCGGACGGCAGCACCGACCACACGGTCGTCACCGACCCGGCCGGCCAGCGGACGCTGTGGCGGATCCGCGAGGACGCCTCCGGCACCGCGACCCGTATGCCGGACGGCTCGGAGGCGTGGCCCGGCTGGGAGGACTGCGCCGTCCCGCCCGACCGGCTCGGCCCCTACCTGCAAGACTTCCGCGCCCTGCTGGCGCAGCACGGCCTGCGCGGCACCCCCTACGGCCACTTCGGCGACGGCTGCATCCACATCCGCATCGACTTCGACCTGCTCACCCCGCCCGGCATCCGCCGCTTCCGCGCCTTCTCCCACGACCTGGCCGGACTCGTCGTCGCGCACGGCGGATCGCTCTCCGGCGAACACGGCGACGGGCAGGCCCGCGCCGAGCTCCTGCCGAAGATGTACGGGCCCGAACTGGTCGGTCTCTTCGGCGACTTCAAGACGCTCTGGGACCCGGCCGCCGGCCTCAACCCCGGCATGCTCGTGCGCCCCGCCCGGCTCGACGACAACCTCCGCTTCGCCCCGCTCCCCAGGAAGCCGGTCCCGGTCGCCTTCGGCTACCCGCACGACGGCGGCGACTTCACCGCGGCCGTCCGCCGCTGCGTGGGCGTCGCCAAATGCCGCAACGCCGCGAGCGCCCCCGGCTCCCCGGACGTCATGTGCCCGTCCTTCCGCGCCACCGGCGAGGAGCAGCACTCCACCCGCGGCCGGGCCCGCCTGCTGCACGAGATGCTCGCCGGCGAGGTGCTCACCGACGGCTGGCGGTCCACCGAGGTGCGCGACGCCCTCGACCTGTGCCTGTCCTGCAAGGGCTGCCGCAGCGACTGCCCGGTCGGCGTCGACATGGCCACGTACAAGGCGGAGTTCCTGCACCACCACTACGAGGGCCGGCTGCGCCCCGCCGCCCACTACGCCCTCGGCCGCCTCCCCCAATGGCTGCGCCTCGCGGCCCCCGTGGCGCCCGTCCTCAACGCCCTGTCCCGCGCTCCCCTCGCCGCCACACTGGCGGGCCGCCTCGCGGGTCTCACCCCGGAGCGGCCGCTGCCGACGCTGGCCACACAGACCTTCACCCGGTGGTGGTGGCAGAGGCGGCGAGGGGAAGGAACGGCAGGATCGGCAGGAAGCGCCCCCGGTCGCACGGTCGTCCTCTGGCCCGACACCTTCACCAACCACCTCGCGCCCCAGGTCGGGCGCGCCGCCGTCCAGGTCCTCGAAGCCGCCGGGCTGCGCCCGTTGCTCCCCCCGACGGCGCCCCCGCGCCCCGGCTTCCGCCTCCGCCGGCACCGCCCCCTGTGCTGCGGCCTGACCTACGTCTCCACCGGCCAGCTCGACCGGGCCCGCCAGGTCATGCGCCGCACCGTCGACGCCCTGTCCCCCGTCCTGCGCCCCGGCCGCCCGCTCGTCGTCCTCGAACCGAGCTGCGCCGCGGCCCTCCGCACCGACCTCCCCGAACTCCTCCCCGACGACCCCCGCGCCGCCCACCTCGCGTCCGCCGTCCGCACCTTCGCCGAGACCCTGGAGCAGTACGCCCCCACCTGGCAGCCGCCACGCCTCGACCGCCCGGTCGCCGGCCAGACCCACTGCCACCAGCACGCGGTCCTCGGCGACGCCGCGGACCGCCGCCTCCGCGACCGCGCCGGGCTCACCGGCCCCCTCTCCGGCGGCTGCTGCGGCCTGGCCGGCAACTTCGGCTACGAACGCGGCCACTACGAGGTGTCGGTCGCCTGCGCCGAGGACCAACTCCTCCCGGCCGTACGCCGGGCCACCCCCGACACGGAGATCCTCGCGGACGGCTTCTCCTGCCGCACCCAGCTCCAGCAGCTCGGCGACCGACCGGGACGGCACCTGGCGGAGGTACTGGCGGAGGGGCTGGGGGACGAGGCCGGCTGAGGGTCCCGGCCGGCGCCTTCGGCACCGGCCGGACGCCCCTCAAGCGATCGGCTGGCCGATCCCGAGGAGGTTGCCCTCACTGTCGTGGAACCAGGCGCCGCGTTCGGCGTGGGCGTGCTTGGTGGGGTAGTTGCCGGGGATGTCGGCGATGCCGTTCTCCGTGCGGAAGCCGGGGACGTCGACCTCGACGAACACCACGCCGCGCCGCCGGAGCAGCGCGACGGTGGTGTCGATGTCGTCGACGACCCAGGCCATCTGGGTGAAGGTGCCGGGGGAGGCGCCGGTGGACCGGAAGACGACGAACTCGGTGTCTCCGCAGCGGTAGAGGAGGCCGCCGGGGCGTTCGTCGACGGGGTCGAGGCCGAGTTTTTCGGAGTAGAAGCGGCGGGCCCGGGCCAGGTCCTGGGCGGGGAGCCTGGTGGCCACCTGGGCCCGGGAAAGAATGTCCGCGTTGTGTTGATTCACTCCTCCACTGTGCACGTTGGCCCGTACCGTCAGTCGAACCAGCGCGCGCGTTCCAGTTCGTCCCCCCGGTCGGGGTCCTCCAGGAGGGCGGCGACCTCGAAGCGGCGGGGCCACTGGCCGGTGGCCCAGGCGAGGCCGGCGGCCACGCCCTCCAGGGTGGCGGCGTGGAGGGTGCCGTCGGGGGTCCAGCGCCAGTCGAGTTCGGTGGTGGCGGCGGGGCCGGCGGCGGTGTCCGGGGCGGCGGTGACGAGGAGTTCCTCGTGCTCGTCGTAGGTGGGCGGGGTGGTGGGGCCGAGGAGGGTGCGGACCGCCGGGGGGACCTCGTGGCGGACGCCCTCGGAGCGGACCTCGGCGGTGACCGCCTCGCTCAGCCGGCGCACCTGCAGGAGTTCGGCCAGGTCGGCGGCGCGGGCCGGGCTGACCGGGAGCAGCGCCAGGCCGGTCGCGAGCGGCATCAGGTCGGGGGCGTCGGCGACGACCGCGTCCGCGGCGTCCACCACCCGGACCTCGGTGTCCACCACGGCGCGCAAGGAGTCGGGGAGGGTGACCTGGTCGGGGTCGAGGGTCGCCAGCAGGCCGTGGAGGGCGTGGAGTTGGGCGGCGCCGACGGGGTGGTCCGGGTCGGCGAGCCGGCCGAGGAGTTCCGCGGCGCCGCCGGGTTCGTCGAGGAGGGCGGCGACGGAGGTGCGGACGCCGAGGGCGCGCAGCACCTGGGCGTCGACGTCACCGGCGTCCGCGGATTCGTAGAGGCCGGCCAGCAGCGGGTCGCCGCCGGCCGAGCGCAGCCCGGCGGGGCGGCGGCCGTCCAGGACCGGGTGGCCGCGCAGCCACCAGGCCGTGTAGGGGCGGACGGATTCGGTGGTGCCGTCGGGGAGGAGGACGCGGACCGGGGCGGTCAGCGCGTCGCGCAGCGGCGGCCGGGAGAGCATGGCCAGGACCTCGGGCCAGGCGTCGTCGTCGACCAGGTCGAGGTCGCGGACGGCGACCAGTTCGGTGACGACCGGGGGGACCGGGGTCTCGGGGAGGGTGTCGAGGACGTCCTCGCACCAGACGTCGACGGCGTCGAGCAGGCCGACGTCGTCGGGCTCGGCGAAGTCCGTGTCGCGCGGCTCCATCTCGTCCGGGTCGAGGACGACGTCGGTGGCGCGGACGAGGGCGAAGCCGGCCATGACGCCGACCGCGGTCAGCGGCTGCTCGCCCCAGCGGGCCGCCAGGTCGGCGTCGCAGGCGGGCAGCTCGCCCTCGCGGATGACCCGTTCGAAGTCGCTGCCGGGGTAGACGAGTTCGCCGGCCGGGGCCAGTTCGCCGTCCTCGTCGGGGAGGGCGAGGGCGCCCAGCCAGGGCTCGTCGCCCGGGGCGAGGTTGGCGTCGCGGACCAGGCCGAGGACGGTCTCGGCCAGTTCCTCGGAGCCGAGCGGGCCGCCCGGGCCGGCGCCGCCGAGGTCGTCGTCGGGGAAGAGGTCGTAGGCGTCCTCGTCGGCGTCGAGGGAGTTCGCCACGGCGGCGCGCACCTGGGGCGTGGTCAGCACGGCGCGGGGCGCGGCGGGGGTGGCGCCGAGCTTCTCCAGGAGCGGGTGGACGGCCTCGGGGTGGGCGACCTTCAGGCCGAGCCGGGCGAGGGTGCGGTGCCGGGCGGCGGACCCGCCGTCCTCGTCGGGGCCGCCGCCGGGCAGCGGCAGCAGGACCTGGCGGGGGCCGATGGTGGTGCGTACCGCGCCGTGCGCGCCGGCCGGGCCGGGCGTCGCGGTGCCGGCCAGCGGCACCGGCAGGCCGGTGAGGCGGTCGGGGTCGGTGCCGGCCAGCGCGTCGTAGAGCCGCCACCACCAGCCCGGCGGGCGTTCGACGCCGGCGAGCCGGTCGACCATCTCCCCGAGCGGGACCCGGGTCACGCCCAACGAGCGGAGCTCCGGGCGGCGTTCGAGGCCCGCGGGGAGCAGGCTGGGGAAGAGTTCGGCGAGCACGGCGACGGTCGTGGCGCCGGCGCCCTCCAGCAGTTCGGCCTCGGTGGGCCGCAGGACGTAGCGCGGGGTGTCCGCGGTGCCCTCGGCGTCCCACTCGTCGCGCGGTGCGCCCGCGGGTTCGGGCTCGGGCTGCTCGCCGGCGCCGGTCGCGGTGGCAGCCGGTGCGGCGGCGCTCGGCAGGAAGCGGACCCGCGGCAGCAGATCGAGCACCTGGTGGCGCAGTTCGCCGTCCAGGCCGCCCTTGCCCAGCGGGCCGGGCACCAGGTCGAGGGTGCCGGCGGTCACCGGCTGCCAGCCCGCCAGCAGTTCCGCGTACGCCGCGGCGGCCCGTCCGACCAGGAAGTCCGCGAACGGGCCGGGCGCGACGTGGCGGCGGGTCGGCTCCAGCGGGAAGGAGGCGATGAGCAGGGCGGGCAGGCCCAGCGGCTCGTCGGTGGGCGTCGGGGCGTGCACGACCGGCGCGGTCCGCGGGCGCGCCGGGGCGCCGTCGGCGTCCACCGGCACCGCCCAGGTCACCGACCAGAACGGGCGCAGCCGCTCCTCGACGGGCCGGTCGGCGAGCAGTGCGGGGTCCAGCCGGCCGCTGTCGGACGCCACCCGCCAGCGGGTGGTGCCGCGCTCGCTGTCCTCGACGACGAGGTACGGCCCCTGCCGGGTCTGCCGCAACTCCCGTACCCCTTCAGGGGTTTCGACGATGACCTCGGCCAGGCCGGGGAGGGTGAGCAGCAGCGCGTCGTCGATGCCGGCGAGCAGCCGCTCGGCGAGGTCCTGGGCGGCGCCGTCGCGCAGCGGCAGGACGACGGCGGTGTCGTAGCCCTCGGGTGCGGTGCCCTCGGCGGGCAGCGGGAGCCGGAGCAGCGGTACGTGGCCCTCGCGGCGGCGCAGCTCACCGCCGAGGCCGGGGCTGTGCGCGGCCACGTCCTCGGTCAGCGCGCGGGCCTCGGCCAGCGACCAGCGGACGCCGCCGGTGCGGCCCACGAGTGCCGGTTCGTCGCTGACGGAGAGCACGGCGGCGAAGCCGACGCCGAAGCGGCCGACCGCGCCGGCCGCCACGCTGGCCTCGCGCTTGGCGGAGGCGCGCAGCGTCGAGAGCGATTCGACGCCGGTGGCGTCGATCGGGGCGCCGGTGTTGGAGGCGACGAGGACGGCGGGGGCGTCGCCGTCGGCCGGATGCAGGGTGAGCCGGAGCCGGCCGGGGACGCCGGCCCGGGCGGCCGCGTCGGCGGCGTTCTGCGCCAGCTCCACGGCGAGGCGGTCGCGGTAGCCGCCGAGCGCGAGGTCCTCCTCCGCGTTGGCGTCCTCCCGGAACCGGGCAGGTGAGGCGGCCCAGGCGTCCAGCACACCGCGCCGCAGCCGAGCCGTCCCGAACGGGTCGCCGGCTGCGCCTCGCACCCACGACGTAGCTGCCACGTCTTCGTCTCCTCTGTGTCCGTCGATTGCCCTGACGGTATCGCCCCACGTTGCCGGCCGCGGCGCCGCGGCCGCCTGCGGCGGGGAGGGGCGGGTTCGGGCCCGTCGGGTGGGGCGCCCCGCCCGGTGGGGGATGACGAAGGGGCCGGGTCGGCCGCGCCCCGAGGGGCGGCCGACCCGGCCCCTGACGACCCTCAGCTGTGGCCCAGCTCCTCCGCCGGGCCCGCTTCCTCCACGGACCCGCCGTCGCGCTCCGGCCGCAGCGCCAGCGGTTCGACGACGGTTTCGTCGACCACCGGCGGCGCGGGGCGCGGCGGCTTCGGCATGACGGCGGCCTCGGAGTGGGCGCCGCAGCCGTACGAGAGGGAGACCACGCGGCCGTCCGCGGGGGCGAACTCGTTGGCGCAGACGCCGAACGCCTGGCGCAGCGAGCCCGTGAGCGGGGTGAGGAAGCCGCAGGTCATACAGGTCGCGGGGGCCGCCTGCGCCATCGGGGTCTTGGCGCCGAAGGCCTCTTCCCAGCGGTCGGCGGCGGCGTGCAGGCCGTAGCGGGACAGGACCCGGGCGCGGGCCATGCCGAGTTCCCCGGCGACGTCGGCGATGCCGCCGCGGGCGGGGGCGGGCTGGACCGCGGGCGAGCCGGGGAGGACGTCGGCCTCTTCGGAGTCGGCGACGTCGGCGGCCATGCCCTCGGCGACCGGGGAGTTCGGCGGCGGTGCGTCCTCGCCGGTGAAGCCGGGCTCCAGGCGGATGTCGTCGGCCTCGGTGGGGAGCAGGTCGCCGGGGCCCATGTCGCCGGGGCGGAGGCGTTCGCTCCAGGGCACCCACTCGGGGGCGAGCAGGGCGTCGGGGCCGGGCAGCAGGACCGTCTCGTCGAGGGTGACGACCTTGGCGCGGGAGGCGCGGGCGACCGTCACGCCCCAGCGCCAGCCGCGGTATCCGGGTTCGTTGCAGGCGAAGAGATGGGTGACGACGCGATCGCCGTCGGCCACGGCCTCGATGTGCTCGCCGACCATGCCGGGGAGTGCGGTCTCCTCCGCCGCCGCCCGGGCGAGGTCGACCGCCTCGGCGCACAGGCGGTCAGGGATACGGCTTCGCATCGCAGCACTCACAAGAATCGATTCTCTCTTCCACGCCGTCTCACGAGTGCGCCAGCCGGAGCTGTCCTTGTCCGTCCGGAGGCCGGGGCGGGCGGAGCGGACCTGGGGACCGCGTCGACGTCCGCGCCCGATCGGTTCGGTCGAGCGCACCTCTTGCAACCCATTCTGCGGGATCGCGGATCGCAATGAGACACGCGGCCAAAACCGACCGCCGGTGGCGCGCTAGACACGCTACCCCTTCAAGGGTGTACGACTCCTCGGAGGGAGCGGCAATTGGCAGCGGGTGGCGGCGGCGAGCCGGTGCGCCCCGCGCGGCAACAGGGAGGAACCGCCCTCTCCTGGGCGAGTTGGGGCACTATGGCCAGGTGGCTGCCGCGAGGGCGTCGAAGGTACGGAAGCCGCGCGCACCGACGCGCGGCGGGATCGGCGGCAGCCCGGGCCGACGGGCCGGGCGGGCGGTCGGGCGGGCGCTGCACCGGCCGTTCACCGGCGCGGCCCGGGGCGTACGGCGGGCCACGCATGCGCACGGCGCGGGCGAGTCGGGGCTGGGCAAACTGATCGAGCTGCACGCGGTGAACTCCGCGGGCGACATGATGATCACCGTCGCGCTGGCCTCGACGGTGTTCTTCTCGGTGCCGACCCATGAGGCGCGCGGTCGGGTGGCGCTGTATCTGGCGGTGACCATGGCGCCGTTCGCGGTGCTGGCACCGGTGATCGGGCCGCTGCTGGACCGGGTGCCGCACGGCCGGCGGGCGGCGATGGCCGGGTCGATGCTGGCCCGGGCGCTGCTGGCGGTGACGATGTCGGGGGCGGTGGCGACCGGCGGTCTGGAGCTGTATCCGGCGGCGCTGGGCGTGCTGGTGTCGTCGAAGGCGTACGGCGTGGTGCGCAGTGCGGTGGTGCCGCGGCTGCTGCCGCCGCGGATCTCGCTGGTGAAGGCCAACTCGCGGGTGACGCTGGCGGGGCTGCTGGCGACCGGGCTGGCCGCGCCGGCGGGTGCGGGGCTGCATCTGCTCGGGCCGCCGTGCCCGCTGTACGGGGCGTTCGTGGTGTTCGCCGTGGGCACGGTGCTGTCGTTCTCGCTGCCGCACAAGGTCGACTCGGCGAAGGGTGAGCGGCGGGCCCGGCTGGCGTCCCGGAACGGGCCCGTGGCGGGGACGGCGGGGCGGGCGCCGAAGCCGGGGCTGCGGACGGTCGGGCCGTCCGTGCTGCACGGTCTGCAGGCGAACGCCGCGCTGCGGGCGCTCTCCGGTTTCCTGACGTTCTTCCTGGCCTTCCTGCTGCGCGAGCATCCGCTGGGCGCGCTGGGCGCGGCGGCGTCGCTGGGGCTGGTGGCGGTGGCGGCCGGGGTCGGCAACGCGCTGGGCACGGCGGTCGGGGCGTGGCTGAGGGCGCGCGGGCCGGAGCCGATCGTCGCGGCGGTGCTGGGGCTCGCGCTGTGCGCGACGGTGCTGGCTGCGGTGTTCTACCCGGTGCTGGCGGTGGTCGTGGTCCCCGCGGCGGCGGCGACCGCGGGGCTGTGCCAGGCGCTGGGCAAGCTGTCGCTGGACGCGATGATCCAGCGCGATGTGCCGGAGGAGGTGCGGACCTCGGCGTTCGCCCGGTCCGAGACGGCGCTGCAGTTGGCGTGGGTGGTGGGCGGGGCGCTCGGGATCGCGCTGCCGCTGGTCGGGGTGGTGGGCATGGCGGTGGCCGCGGGCCTGGTGACGGCGGGTGCGGCGGTGTCCGTGCGGGGGCTGCTGCAGGCGGCGCGGCGGGGCGGTACGCCGACGCCGCGGGTGGCCTGAGCGCGGGCGGGACGGATCGCGGGGGCGTGTTCCCGATCGGGCGGGTGTGATCGGCGGGTCCCCCCGGGGGCGTGCCGCGCGGCACGCCGTACCCGGGGGTGGCGTGGGCCGGAGCGCCAGATAGCCTGCCCGTATGACCGCTGCGTTGATCTCCTGGGGCAAGGGCCGCCGCGCCGCTGCCGCCATCGGTGCCGTGTCCCTGGGTCTGGTGACCCTCTCCGCCTGCGAGAAGCCGACCGCGCTCGCGACCGTGACCGTCGGTTCGTCGACGGTGACGGCCGAGGCCACCCCCGGCTGCGACGGCAACGGCAAGGAACTGTCCCGGAAGGCCGTGGCCGCCTGCATCACCAAGAAGGGCGGCAAGACGATCACCGTGCACCCGGGTGAGAAGGTGCGCGTGGGCGTGGACCCGGACGTCGCCAAGTCCGGCTGGATCGTCATCGGCGCCGGCCCCGTGATGCGCGAGCCGAGCAAGCAGACGTACCGCAGCTTCGACGCGGACACGCTGTTCATGCAGCAGAACCCGCAGACCGGTCAGACGACGTACACCAAGGACGTCACCCTGCAGGTCGCCGAGCTCCACGACGGCGACGGCCCCACGACGATGTGGCACTTCACGCTCAAGCAGAAGGACTGAGCCCGCTGAGCGCGCCGAGCGACGCCGGCCGGCCGCCGCGGGTGCTGGCCGTCACCGCGGTGGCCGCCGAGCGCGACGCGGTGTGCGCCGCGGCGGAGTGCGGCGCGCCGGCCGTGCTGCCGGGCGGCTACGAGCTGTGCCGGGCGGACGGCGGGCCGGTGGCGCTCGACGTGCTGGCCGCGGGGGTCGGACCGGCCGCCGCGGCCGCCGGGACGGCCACCGCGCTGACCGCCGCGGCGCTCGCCGGGCAGCCGTACGACCTGGTGGTCTCGGCCGGTATCGGCGGCGGCTGGGCGCCCCGTGCGCCGCTGGGGGCGGTGGTGGTCGCGGAGGCGATCGTCGCGGCCGATCTGGGCGCCGAGACCCCGGACGGTTTCGTTCCGGTCACCGATCTGGGCTTCGGGACGGTGCTGCACCGCCCCGACCCGGCGCTGGTGAAGGCCGTCGCGGCGGCGGCCGGCGCGGTCACCGGCACCGTCGTCACGGTCTCCACGGTCACCGGCAGCGCCGCCCGCGCCGCCGAGCTGACACGGCGTCACCCGGGGGTGCTGGCCGAGGCGATGGAGGGCTTCGGGGTCGCGGAGGCGGCCGCCGCGCACGGGGTGCCCGTGCTGGAGGTCCGGGCCGTCTCCAACGCCGTCGGCCCGCGCGACCGGGCCGCCTGGCGCATCGGGGCCGCGCTGACCGCGCTGACCGGCTCCTTCCGTACGCTTCCCGGAGCCCTGGTGGCCACCGCCGGGCCGGCTCCGGATCCTCCCCCACGCTCGACTTCGCTCACGCGGGGGGACCCCCACGTCCCTGAGGAGGGCCCGTGACCCGGCCGCTGAACATCGCGTACTCGCCGTGCCCGAACGACACCTTCGTCTTCGACGCGCTGGCGCACGGCAGGGTCCCGGACGCGCCGGAGCTCGCGGTCACCTTCGCCGACATCGACCTCACCAACGGCATGGCCGAGCGCGGTGAGTTCGACGTGCTGAAGGTGTCGTACGCGGTGCTGCCCTGGGTGCTCGACGACTACGCGCTGCTGCCCTGCGGCGGGGCGCTGGGGCGCGGCTGCGGGCCGCTGGTGCTGACCCGCGCGCAGGGCTCGGGCGCGGACCTGGCGGGGAAGACGGTGGCGGTGCCCAGCGAGCGGTCGACGGCGTACCTGCTGTTCCGGCTGTGGGCGGCGGCCGAGGTGCCGGGCGGGGTCGGGGAGATCGTGGTGCTGCCGTTCCACGAGATCATGCCGGCCGTGCGGGACGGCAAGGTCGACGCCGGTCTGGTCATCCACGAGGCCCGTTTCACGTACCAGGACTACGGGCTGGTGTGCCTGGCGGACATGGGTGAGCACTGGGAGCAGACGACCGGGCTGCCGATCCCGCTCGGCGCGATCATCGCCAAGCGGTCGCTGGGCGAGCGGGCGTTGCGGGAGCTCGCGGCGGCGATCCGGACGTCGGTGCTGATGGCCTGGGACGACCCCGAGGCGTCCCGTCCGTATGTCCTGGAGCACGCCCAGGAGATGGACCCGAAGGTGGCCGACCAGCACATCGGGCTCTACGTCAACGAGTTCACCGCCGACCTCGGTGAGGACGGCTATGCCGCGGTGCGCGGGCTGCTCACCCGCGCCGCGGCCGAGGGGCTGGTGCCGCCCCTCGGCCGCGATGCGCTGCGTTTCGTATGAGGTGTGCCGGGCGGTCCCCCAGGTCAGACGTCCAGCTGGTCGGCGACCGCCCGCAGCATGCCGGCGATCTTGGCGCCGTGCACCTTGTCGGGGTAGCGGCCGCGCTCCAGCTGCTGGGTGACGTTCTCCAGGAGCGTGGTGAGGTCCTGGACGATCGAGGCGAGTTCGTCCGGCTTGCGGCGCTGGGCGGCGGCCACCGAGGGTGCGGGGTCGAGGAGTGTCACCGTCAGCGCCTGGTCGCCACGCTGGCCTGCGACGACGCCGAATTCGACGCGCTGGCCGGGCTTGAGTGCGGCTACACCGTCGGGCAGCACCGACGAGTGCACGAAGACGTCACCGCCGTCGTCGCGGGAGAGAAAGCCGAAGCCCTTCTCGCTGTTGAACCACTTGACCTTGCCGGTAGGCACGTCTGTCCTCGTCCTCGTACTCGTTGGAAAAAACTTGGGCTGGTCCGCCGCGGAAGCGCGGAAGAAAAACGGTCTGGATAGCAATGCAGCGGGCCGCAGGACCCGCCACACCCAAGGCTAATGGTCCCCCGGTCGGTGACAAGACGCCGCCGGGTGGATCCTCTGTGCTTCCGGTGCGGACTTACCCTGGTCAGGTGTCTGACGAAACGCCCCGCGCAGGGGATCTGCTGGTCCGAATCGGCGCGATCATGTTCCTAGTTGGCGCGCTGGCCACTCTCGCCACGGTGACGCCGCTGTTCCTCGGGACCACGCCGCTGCCGTGGGGTTTCTACTGGCTGTGCATGCTGATGGGCGCCGGCTTCCTGGTGGCCGCGAGCGGAGTGGTCCGTTCCGCGGTGGTGCAGCGGCGTCAGGCGGTGGCGGCCGCCGAGGGCTCCGTGCCGTCCGCGCCCTCCGCGACGTAACGCGCCAGCCAGGACGGGAACTCCGTCAGGTCGCCGAGCAGCACATCGGCGCCGGCCGCCCGCAGCTCCGCCGCGTCGCACGGCCCGGTGGCCACGGCCACCGACAGCGCCTCGGCGGTGTGCGCGCCGCGCACGTCTCCGGTGTGGTCGCCGACGTAGACCCGGGCGTCGTGGTCGCGCAGCGCCTCGGCCTTGGCCTCCGCCCACAGCGAGCCGATCACCGCGTCCGGTTCGAGGCCCAGGTGGGCCAGGTGCAGCTTGGCGTTCGGCTCGTACTTGGCGGTCACCACGATCGCCCGGCCGCCGGCCGCCCGCACCGCGGCGATGGCCTCGTGGGCGCCGGGCAGCGCGGGGGTGGAGGCGATCGCGTACTCCGGGTACAGCGCGCGGTACAGGGCACTGATCTCGGCCACCCGCTCCGCGGGGAACCAGCGGCGGATCTCCTCCTCCAGCGGCGGACCGAGCCGGGTCACCGCCGCCTCGGCGTCGACATGGGTGCCGGTCCGGGCGGACAGCTCCTCGTACGCGGCCTTGATGCCGGGCCGGGAGTCGATCAGCGTCATGTCGAGGTCGAATCCGACCGTCAGGGGGTACGCAGCCATGCCTGCCATTGTGCCCGGGGGTCCGCGGGGACCGGATGGTGGCTACGCTCAGCCCTGCCTTACCTAACCCGACAGCTCCGGAACGGACCGACCGGCCGCCCTCCCTCCACGGAGAGTGACGCACATGACGCCCCGGACACCCAGCCGCCGGCTCGGTCCGACGGCGCTGGCGCTGCTCGCGCTGCTGCTGGCGGTGGTCCTCTCGCTGGCCGTCGGCAGCCGCCCGTTCGCGCCGTCGGAGGTGCTGGACGCCCTGGTGCACGGCGGCTCCGGCGACGCCGCCCAGGTCGTGCGCTACCTGCGGCTGCCGCGCACCGAGATCGGGTTGATGGTCGGCGCCGCGCTGGCGATGGCCGGCACGGTCATGCAGGGCCTGACCCGCAATCCGATCGCCGACCCCGGCGTGCTCGGCATCAGCCAGGGCGCCTCGGCCGCGGTGGTCCTCGCCCTCGCCTTCGCCGGCGTCCACACCCTGACCGGCTATGTCTGGTTCGCGTTCGCCGGCGCCGGGATCGCCTCGGTCGTGGTGTACGCGATCGCCGCCCGCGGCCGCGGCGGCGCCACCCCGGTCAAGCTGGCGCTGTCCGGTGCCGCGGTGAACGCCCTGCTGGTCTCGGTGACCATGGCGGTGCTCACCACCCGGGCCGCGGCGTGGGACGAGTTCCGGTTCTGGCAGGTCGGCTCGCTCACCGGCCGGGACACCGAAGTGGCCGCCCGGATCTGGCCGTTCCTGCTGGCCGGCGCGGTCCTCGTGCTCGCCGTCGCCCGCGGTCTGGACGCCCTGGCGCTCGGCGAGGACGTCGCCCGCGGCCTGGGCCGGAACGTCGCCGCGGTACGGATCGTCGGCGGGCTGGGCGCGACCGTGCTGACCGGCGCGGGGGTCGCGGCGGCCGGCCCGATCGCCTTCGTCGGCCTCGCCGTGCCGCACCTCGCCCGGGCGCTGGTGGGCGGCGACCACCGCCGGCTGCTGCCGATGGCCGCCCTGCTCGGCCCGGTCGTCGTGCTGGTCGCGGACACCGTCGGCCGGGTCGTCTTCCCGCCGTCGGAGGTCCCGGCGGGCGTGCTGACCGCGCTGATCGGGGTGCCGTTCCTGGTCACCCTGGTCCGCCGCCGGGCGGTGGTGGCCGCATGACGCCGCCGGTGACCACCGCGCCCCGCGGCGCCTTACGCCCCGCCGGATACGCCCTGGTCCGGGCCGGCCGCGGCTCCTTCCTGCTGCACCGCCGGGCCGCCCTGACCGCCACCTGCCTGGCCGCGCTGCTGGCCGCCGCCTGTCTGGCCGCGCTGTGCGTCGGCGAGAGCTTCGTGTCGCCCCCGCAGGTCCTCGACGTCCTCCTCGGCCGGCCGTCGGCGCAGGAACTCGTCGTCGGCACGCTGCGGCTGCCGCGGCTGGCCGTCGGCCTCATGGTGGGCGCGGCCTTCGGCGTGGCCGGCGCGCTGATCCAGACGGTGGCCCGCAATCCGCTGGCCAGCCCCGACATCATCGGCGTCACCCAGGGGGCGGGGGCCCTGACGGTCGGCGCGATGACCCTCGGCGTCGGCTCGTACGGCGTGCTGCCGTATCTGTCCGTCGCCGGCGGGGTGCTGGCCGCCGCGCTGGTCTACGTCGTCGCCTGGCGCGGCGGGCTGCACGCCACCCGCTTCGTCCTGATCGGCATCGGCTGCGCGATCGCGCTCCGCTCGGTCACCCAGCTCTTCCTGACCAAGGGCGACTACCTGGTCGCCCAGCAGGCGCAGGTGTGGATGACCGGCTCGCTCAACGGGCGCGGCTGGGCACAGGCGGCGCCGCTGGGCGGGGCGCTGCTGGTGCTGCTGCCGGCGGTGCTGTGGGCGGCACGCGCGCAGCGGACGGTGTCGCTGGACGACGACACCGCGACCGCGCTGGGCGTCCGGCTCGGCCGTACCCGGCTCGGGCTGGTCGCGACCGGGGTGGCGCTGGCATCGATGGCGACCGGCGCCGCGGGCCCGGTGGACTTCGTCGCGCTGCTGGCCCCGCAGATCGCCCGCCGCCTGACCCGGACCGCCCAGACACCGCTGCTGTGTTCGGCGCTGCTGGGCTCCTTCATCGTCGTCCTGGGCGATCTCCTCGCCCGCAGGATCTTCGCGCCGACGGAACTGCCGGTCGGGGTGGTGACCGCCGCCGTCGGCGCCCCGTATCTGATCTGGCTGATCGTCAGGGGCCACCGGGCCCGTGGCCGCGCCGCAGGAGGGAACGCGTGACCGAGAGCGCCGAGGCCGGGCAGACCGCGGGGAGCGGGACCGGCCGTGCGGGGGAGGCCGTGGAGAACGGGACCGCGGGTGCCGCGGAGAGCGTGGGGAGCGCGGCGGGGCGCGGCGCCGGTGGTGCTCCGGCCGCCCGGCTGGCCGCCCGGGAACTGACCCTCGCCTACGAGGACCGCACGGTCGTCGACGGCCTGGACCTGGACGTGCCGCACGGCGCGGTCACCGTCGTCGTCGGCCCCAACGCCTGCGGCAAGTCGACCCTGCTGCGGGCCCTGGGCCGGCTGCTGCGGCCGCGCGGCGGTGCGGTGCTGCTGGACGGCACGGACCTCGCCCGCATCCCCACCAAACGGATCGCCCGGTCGCTCGGGCTGCTGCCGCAGTCCCCCGTCGCGCCCGAGGCGATCACCGTCGCCGACCTGGTCGCCCGCGGCCGCCAGCCGCACCAGCGCTGGTGGCAGCAGTGGTCGGCGGACGACGAGCGGGCGGTCGGCGAGGCGATGGCGCGCACGGACGTGGCGGAGCTGGCCGACCGCCCGGTGGACGAGCTCTCCGGCGGCCAGCGCCAGCGGGTCTGGATCGCGATGGCCCTCGCCCAGGAGACCGATCTGCTCCTGCTGGACGAGCCGACGACCTACCTGGACATCGCCCACCAGGTCGAGGTGCTCGACCTGGTACGGCAGTTGAACCAGGAGCGCGGCCGCACCGTCGTCGCCGTGCTGCACGACCTCAACCAGGCCGCCCGCTACGCCGACCACCTGGTGGCGATGAAGGCCGGCCGGATCGTCGCCCAGGGACGGCCGGCCGAGATCGTCACCGCGGAGCTGGTCGACGAGGTGTTCGGGCTGGCGGCGGTCGTGGTGCCGGACCCGGTGACGGGCTCGCCGCTGGTCGTCCCGGGGCGTCCGGGACAGCCGCGGCGGGCGGTCCGCCGGGCCTGACCGGGCCGGCCCCCGAACCACGAGCGATGCCCTCCACCACCGACCGAGACGAGGTATCCGCCATGTCGACCCACCGCAGCCCGGCCCGCCGCACCACCCCCGCCGTCGCCGCCGCCGGCGCGCTCGCCGTCCTGCTGGCCCTCTCCGGCTGCACCTCCGGCGGCGGTTCGTCCGCGGCCGGCCCGGACGGGTCGTTCAAGGCCGCGCACTGCCCCGCGCAGCCCGCAGTGACCTGGGCGAAGCCGGCGACCGGCGGCGGTACGCACACCGTACGGACGGCGATGGGCGAGGTGACCGTGCCGAACGCCCCGAAGCGCGTGGTCGTCCTCGACACCGCCGAGCTGGACTCCGCGATCACCCTGGGCGTCAAGCCGGTCGGCGCCACCCGCTCGGACGTCGCCTCCGGCTTCCTGGACTACCTGCCCGAGGACGCGGTGGCCGGCATCAAGGACGTCGGCAAGATCGGCGCCCCCCACCTCGAAGCGGTCGCCGCCCTCAAGCCCGACCTGATCCTGACCAGCAAGGTCCGCGACGGCGGCCGCTACGCCCAGCTGACGAAGATCGCGCCGACGGTGATGACCGAGACCACCGGCTACCCGTGGAAGCAGAACTTCGCCACGCACGCCGACGCGCTCGGCCGGATCCCCGAGGCGCAGCGCGCGGTCGCGGGGTACCGGGCGCACGCCCGACGGGTCACCGAGGCGCTCGGCGGCCCCGCCGGGGCCCGCGGCCTGCGGACCAATGTCGTCCGTTTCGTCGCGGGCGCGGACACCCGGATCTACGGCTGCCGGAGCTACATCGGCACCGTCCTCGCCGACCTCGGCACCGGCCCCACCGCCGCGGTCGACGGGGCGAAGGACGGCCTGATGACCGAGGTGAGCCCGGAGCAGATCACCGAGGCGGACGCCAACGCGGTGTTCTACTCCTCCTACGGCAGCCCGGAGAAGTCCGAGGAGGACCGGATCACCGGCGGCGGCCTCTGGAAGCACCTGCGCGCGGTCGCCGACGGCAGGTCCTTCCGCGTCGACGACCAGCTGTGGATCCAGGGCATCGGCTACACGGCGGCCGACAAGATCCTGGACGAGGTGCGGCAGCGGCTCGCGAAGAAGTGACGGGCGGGGCGGGGCGGGCCCGGCGGGTGGGTCCCCGAGGGGCCTGGCCGGCGGGCCGCCGCCCGGGGGCATCGCCTTAGCAAGAGCGGCGCCTCTCTACCGGGCCGCCCGCCGCATCCGCCACAGCAGGAACAGTGCCGAGGCGACCGCCGCGACCCGCACCACACCCGGCAGCGCAGCCATCAGCTCCTGGCCCAGCCGGCCCTGCGCGATCGGCTCGCCCCACCGCCCGTCGAACCGGCCCCACAGCCACACCAGCAGACCGCCGACGACGGTCCCGGGCACCCCGAGCGCCGCGAACTTGGCCTCGGCCGGGCTGAGCCGCCGCGACACGTAGGCGAGTGCCCAGCCGCCTCCCAGCGCGAGCCACGACCCCAGCACCGCCCCGGCCACCAGGAGGACCACCGCCAGCGCCGGCACCGGACTGAGCCAGGCCCGCAGCGGCACCGGCCGGACGGCCTCCACCGCCTCCCCGTCGTCGCCCGCGCCCTCGTCCGTGCCGCCGTCCGCACCGCCTTGCGCACGGCCCCGGGCGGTCTCCCCGTCCGCGTCGTCGTCCGCCTCCGTGCCGTCCTTCCGCAGCGACGGCGGCCGCCCGGCGGGGTCGCCCTTCGGGTGCTGCCACATCTCCGGGATCTCGATGCCGCCCACGAAACCGGGCACGGTGTCCCCCGGCCCGTACGGCCCGGGCTCCACCCGCCACCAGTCGGGCGCGTCCTGCGCGTCACCCAGCTCGTCCGCGCCGGCGAGGTGCGGCGGCAGCCCGACGGACGGCGCGGACTCCGGCTCACCGGCGCGCGGGCCCGGCACCTTGCCGGACGCCGGTCCCTTGCCGAGCCCCGCCCCCTTGGTGAAGAGGCCCCACCTGCCGGACCCCGGCCGGTCGCCGTTCCGGGGCGCGCCACCGCCGGTCGCCCTCCCGTCACCGTTCGCCGCGCCGGCCCCCTCCGCCGCCCGCTCCTTCGCCGCCCGCTCCTTCGGCGCCGCCTTGGCGAGCAGCCCGTCGCGCCAGGCCGTCAGGGCGCCGAGCCGGTCGCGGGCGGCGGGCCGGGCGGGCGGGGCCGGGTCCGGCTGCGGGGTCCCGGCCGCCGCCGGGGCGCCGCCGGCCGCCTCGACCAGCGCCTCCGGCGTCCCCAGCCGGGCCAGCAGCCGCTTGGTGCCCACCACCGAGTCGGCCCTCTGCGCCTCGATCTGCGTCCGGAGCCCCGACACCAGCCGCATCCGCGCGGCCGGGGGCAGGCCCCGCTGCTGGGCCAGGTCACCGACCCGGCTCAGATAGTCAAAGACGAGCTGCTCACTCTCGATCCCCACGAAATCCCCTGCGGCGTCCGCTGGTTGCTGCCCCGACGGTACCGCGCCGGCCGCCGCCCGGCCCGGAGCGGCGGCGGGGCGCCGGCGGATCCGCCGCGAGCCGCCCGGCGCCGGATCCTCCGGTACCCGCCGCCGCTCCCTGCCCCTCCCCCGTTCCCCCCGCTAACGTTGTACGAATGACCACCGATACCCCCCGGACCCTCGCCGAGGAGCTGCGGACCCGTAGTGACGGCGGGCTCGTCGGGCTGCTGCGGGCACGGCCCGATCTGCTCAGCCCGGTGCCGGGCGACGTCACCCAGCTGGCGACCCGGGCCGGAACCCGGGCATCGGTGGTGCGTGCGGTGGAGCGGCTCGACCGGTTCGCGCTGCAGACCGCCGAGGCGCTGGCGGTGGCACCCGACCCGTGCCCGTACGACACGCTGGGCGCGCTGATGGGCGGGGACGCCGGGGACGAGGCGGTGGCCGCCGCGCTGCCGGGGGCCGTCGCCGAGCTGCGCGGGCAGGCCCTGGTGTGGGGGCCGGACGACCGGCTGCGGCTGGTGCGCACGGCCCGGGAGCTGCTGGCGCCCGGCGCCACGCGGCCCTCACCGACCGGACTGGGCCCGACCGTCGCCGAGGCCGCCGCCGGGATGTCGCCCGGGCGGCTGCAGGAGATCCTGGCCGCGGCCGGGCTGCCCACCACCCACGACCCGGTCTCCGCGGTCGCCGCGCTGACCGGGCTGTTCCGCGACCGGGAGCGGATGGCGGCGCTGCTGGACACCGCGCCGGCCGAGTCCGTCGCCGTCCTCGACAAGCTGCTGTGGGGCCCGCCGTACGGCGCGGTCACCGACCGCCCGGCTCCCCATCTGCAGTGGCTGCTCGACCGCGGTCTGCTGCTCCCGGCGGGCGCCCGCAACGTCGTCCTGCCGCGGGAGGCGGCGCTCCATCTGCGCGGCGGGCGCGCGCACCACGCCCCGGAGCCGCTGCCGCCGGCGCTCACGCCCACGACGGAACGTGATCCACAGCTTGTGGACAACGCCGCGGCGAGCCAGGCGTTCACCGCCCTGGCGACCGTCGAGGAGCTGCTCAAGGAGTGGGACCTGGGCGGCCCGGCCGTGCTGCGCGCCGGCGGGATGAGCGTGCGCGACCTCAAGCGCACCGCCACCGCCCTGGACACCACCGAACGGCTCGCCGCCTTCTGGCTCGAACTCGCCTACGCGGCCGGGCTGATCGCCTCCGACGGCGAGGCCGACGAGCGGTACGCCGCCACCCCGGCCGCCGAGGAGTGGCGGCAGCTGCCCGATCACGAGCGGTGGGCGGTGCTGGCGGCCGGCTGGCTGGCCGCGACCCGCACCTCGGGCGTGGTCGGCACCGCCGACGCGAAGGGCCGCGCACTCGCCGCCCTCGGACCGCACCTGGACCGCTCCCCGGCCCCCGAGGTCCGCCGCCGCGCCCTCACCCTGCTCGCCACGCTGCCGCCCGGTACGTCCGTACCGGCGTCGACGGTGCTGTCCCGGCTGCGCTGGGAACGTCCGCTGCGCGGAGCCGGTCCGACGGCGGGCGGCGCCGCGGCATCGACCGCGGGCGGCGCCGCGGGACCGGCGGCGGGCAGCACTGCGGCATCGGCGGCGGCCGGGGCCGCCGAGCCCGGGTCCGCCGGCACCGACGACCTCCGCTCGCGCCTGGCCCAATGGGCCCTGGAGGAGGCCGAGTTGCTGGGCGTCACCGGGCGCGGCGCGCTCGCCGCCCACGGCCGGGTCCTGATCGGCGCGGAGCAGGCGGCAGGCGGGGACGGGGTGCCGTCCGGGGACGAGGCGACATCCGGGGACGGCGGTACCTCCGGGAACGGGGTGGCATCCGGGGCCGAGGCCGCTGCCGCGGCGACCCGCGCCGCCGCCCTGCTCGCCCCCCTCCTCCCCGAACCCCTCGACCACGTCCTCCTCCAGGCGGACCTGACCGCGGTCGCCCCCGGCCCCCTGCAGCGCCCGCTCGCCGAGGCGCTGGACGTCCTCGCGGACATCGAGTCCAAGGGCGGCGCCACGGTCTACCGCTTCACCCCGGCCTCGGTCCGCCGCGCCCTCGACGCCGGCCGGTCCGCCGCCGAACTGAAGGACTTCCTCAGTAACCACTCCCGTACGCCGGTCCCCCAGCCGCTCGCCTACCTCGTCGACGACGTGGCCCGTAAGCACGGCCGGCTGCGGATCGGCGCGGCCGCCGCCTACGTCCGCTGCGACGACGACGCGCTGCTCTCCGAGATCCTCGCCGACCGGCGCGCCGCCGGGCTCCGCCTGCGCCGGCTCGCCCCGACCGTGCTCGCCGCCCAGACCGCACCCGAGCAACTCCTCGACGGACTGCGGGCGATGGGCTACGCCCCGGCCGCCGAGTCCGCCGCCGGCGACGTGCTGATCGCCCGCGCCGACTCGTACCGCACCCCGCCGCGCACCGCCCCGGCCCCCGTCCCGGACGGCCCGCCGTCGCCCGACCGCACCCTCCTGGAGGCGGCGGTGCGCGCCATCCGCGCCGGCGACCTCGCCGCCACGGCGGAACGCAAGCCGGTGCACGCCCCCGCCCCGGCCCCCGGCACGTTCCCGCGCACCACCTCCGCCGAGACCCTCGCCACCATGCAGGCCGCGGTGCTGACCAGCTCGGCCCTGTGGATCGGCTACGTCAACGCGGACGGTGCGGCCAGCCAGCGGGTGATCGCCCCGGTACGGGTGGAGGGCGGCTTCGTGACGGCGTACGACCACACCGCCGACGAGGTGCGCACCTATCCGCTGCACCGGATCACCGGGGTCGCGGAACTGGCGGACGACGTGGTGTGAGCCGCGGTACGACGAGGCCGGGCGCCACCTCGTGGCACCGCCTTGTGGCGCCGCCCGGCCGGAGCGCCGCCGCGCCGCCGCGTCACCGTGCCGCCCCGGGCCGCTCCGGCCCTCCCTCGCTTCCCCGCCGATGGGGCACACTGGAGATTTGGCCGTACCGGACGCTCCCGTCCCGGGCCGCACACCGAACGGAAAGGGCGAGGCGCGTGAACGGACCCCTCATCGTCCAGAGCGACAAGACGCTGCTGCTGGAGGTGGACCACGAGCTGGCGGACGCCTGCCGGCGGGCCATCGCGCCCTTCGCCGAGCTGGAGCGGGCGCCGGAGCACATCCACACGTACCGGGTGACGCCGCTGGGGCTCTGGAACGCGCGGGCCGCCGGGCACGACGCCGAGCAGGTCGTGGACGCGCTGGTGCAGTACTCCCGGTATCCGGTGCCGCACGCGCTGCTCGTCGACGTCGCCGAGACGATGGCCCGCTACGGCCGGCTCACGCTGATCAAGCACCCCACGCACGGGCTGGTGCTGACCACCACCGACCGCCCGGTGCTGGAGGAGATCCTCCGCTCCAAGAAGGTGCAGCCGCTGGTCGGCGCCCGGCTGGACCCGGACAGCGTGGTCGTCCACCCCTCCGAGCGCGGCCAGATCAAGCAGACGCTGCTCAAGCTGGGCTGGCCCGCCGAGGACCTCGCCGGTTACGTCGACGGTGAGGCGCACCCGATCGAGCTGCGCGAGGACGGCTGGGCGCTGCGGCCGTACCAGCAGCAGGCCGTCGAGGGCTTCTGGCACGGCGGCTCGGGCGTCGTCGTCCTGCCGTGCGGCGCGGGCAAGACGCTGGTCGGGGCGGGCGCCATGGCACAGGCCAAGGCCACCACGCTCATCCTCGTGACCAATACGGTCTCGGCGCGGCAGTGGAAGCACGAACTGGTCCGGCGCACCTCGCTGACCGAGGACGAGATCGGCGAGTACAGCGGGACGCGGAAGGAGATCCGGCCGGTCACCATCGCCACGTACCAGGTGCTGACGACCAAGCGGAAGGGCGTCTACCCGCACCTGGAGCTGTTCGACTCCCGGGACTGGGGCCTGATCGTCTACGACGAGGTGCACCTGCTGCCCGCGCCGGTCTTCAAGTTCACCGCCGACCTGCAGGCCCGGCGCCGGCTGGGACTGACCGCGACGCTGGTGCGCGAGGACGGCCGGGAGTCGGACGTCTTCTCCCTGATCGGCCCGAAGCGGTTCGACGCCCCCTGGAAGGAGATCGAGGCGCAGGGCTACATCGCCCCGGCCGACTGCGTCGAGGTACGGGTCAACCTCACCGAGACGGAACGGCTGGCGTACGCCACCGCCGAGACCGAGGAGAAGTACCGCTTCTGCGCCACCACGGCCAGCAAGCAGTACGTGACCGAGGCCCTGGTCCGCCGCCACCAGGGCGACCAGACCCTGGTCATCGGGCAGTACATCGACCAGCTGGACGAACTGGGCGAGCATCTGAACGCCCCGGTGATCAAGGGCGAGACCACCAACGCGCAGCGGGAGAAGCTCTTCGACGCGTTCCGGCAGGGCGAGATCTCCGTACTGGTCGTCTCGAAGGTCGCGAACTTCTCCATCGACCTGCCCGAGGCGACCGTCGCGATCCAGGTGTCGGGCACCTTCGGCTCCCGCCAGGAGGAGGCCCAGCGGCTCGGCCGGGTGCTCCGCCCGAAGGCCGACGGCCACGAGGCGCGCTTCTACTCCGTCGTCGCCCGCGACACCATCGACCAGGACTTCGCCGCCCACCGCCAGCGCTTCCTGGCCGAGCAGGGCTACGCGTACCGGATCGTCGACGCGGACGAACTGCTGGCGGCGGACGAGGACGCGTAGGCCGCAGTGGCGGGGGGCGGGGACGGGTAGCCAGCGCCCGGCGGCGGACCCGTCAGGCATTCCCGGGGACGGCCGCCCGGCCCGGGCTCACGCGGTGCGGGTCCGGGCGGTCAGGTCCTGGTCGGTGCGCGGGGACGGGATGCGGCGGGGCGCGGACACCCCGGGCTTCCCCGGCTCTCCCGGCGCGCTCACCGTACGCCGGGTCCACCAGATCAGGGCGGCCGGCAGCGACAGCCCGAGCAGGGGGTACGGCGCGGCGAACGGCTGCTGCCACCAGGAGAAGTGCAGATCCAGGTCGCCGTGGTGCGGCACGATCCACATCGTGCGGACCGTGAAGGCGAGGGTGACGGCGGCCAGCAGGGCGCGCCGCCAGGGGTGGCGCCGGACGCGGGCGGCGAGGCCGATCAGCAGCGGTACGCACCAGACCCAGTGGTGCGACCAGCTGATCGGCGAGACCAGCAGCGCCGTCACGGCCGTACACAGCACGCCCCAGATGTCGAGGCCGCGGCGCAGATAGACCCGGCGTGCGGCGTAGAGCCCGGCGGCCGCGGTCAGCAGCGCCGGCACCGCCCACAGCAGCCCCGGTGCGGGGTTGTGCAGAACGCGGCTGATCAGGCCCTGGAGGGACTGGTTGTCGACGATCCAGACCTTGCCCACCCGGTCGGTCTCGAACATCCGCCGGGTCCAGAACTCGACGCTGGCGTCCGGCAGCACCAGCCAGCCCAGCAGCACCGAGACCAGGAACCCGGCGAGGGCGGTGAAGGCGGCCTTCACCCGGCCGGTGATGAGGAGGTAGACGGCGAAGATCGCGGGGGTGAGCTTGATGCCCGCCGCGATGCCGGTGGCGAACCCCTTGCCGCGGGCGCCGTCCGGGCGGGCGAGGTCCCAGAGGACGAGGCAGGTCAGGGCGAGGTTGACCTGGCCGAAGACGAACGTCTGGAAGACCGGTTCGAGCCAGAGGCCGAGCGCGGTGGCGGCCAGGACGGCCGGCAGGGTGTGCGCGGCCCGGCGCACTCCGGCGGCCTGGCAGGAGAGGTGGATCAGCAGGGCGAGCAGCCCGGCGTTGACGAGCACGCAGACGATCTTGAGGGTGCCGAGGGAGAGCCAGGTCGTCGGGATGAAGAGGAGGGCGGCGAAGGGCGGGTAGGTGGCCGGGAGGTCCCACTTGGTGACCGTGAAGCCGTAGAGATCACCGCCACTCGCGGCGGCCTCCCCCTCGGCCCGGTAGACCGCTATGTCGGACATCGGCAGCGGCTGCACCTCGTAGAGCACCCACAGCCCGGCGAACGAGACGAGCAACAGGGCGGCGGCGCAGAGGAGGTGGCGGGTGGGGGTGGAGGTGAGGGGGGTGCTGGTGCGGCTGGGTCTCTTGCGGGTGGGGGTGGGGGTGGCGCCTGGGGAGCCGGGTGCGGGGGTGGGGGTGGGGGTGGTAGGGCTTGGGTTGGGGGTGGGGGGCGGGGTTTCGTCGGTTCTGGTTCGGGGGCCCCTCCCCCTCCCCCGCCCCTCCCCCTTCGTTTCGGTCTCTTCGCTCCCCGTCCGCGTACCGTCGGCGGAAGACACCCCGTTGACCCCTCTCGTCGCCTCGCCTCGCTGAGCGCGCACTCCGCGCCGACGCTAGTCGATCGGGACCGGCAGGCCGTAACGGTTTCCGGTCATCCGGATGTCGCCACGGCGTCCACCAGGACCAGCCCCGGCCGCGGCTCGGCCCACGGGGCTCAGCCCTCGGCCCGGCGGCCGTCCGCGTACTCGCCGAGGACGGCGACGCTGAAGGCCGCGGCGGCGAAGACCCTTATCGCGCGAAGGGCGTTGCCCACGGGGTGTCGGTGCCCGGGAGCCGAGGCGGCGCCGGGGGCCGGGGCGCCCTTGGCCGGGTGGAGAGGGGCGGAGGCGAGGGAGGAGAAGGACGGGACGGATGCGGGTGGAATCGTTGCGCTGGTCATGGGTCCATGATGAATTTCACGCGATTGCCGCACATCGGTCCACGGGTCGATCCTCGGCGGGGCCGGCGTCAGCCTCCAGACCCACTCCAACCCCTACGGGAGACCCACAGTTGTAGGGGTCGTCAACCCGGAGTACGGCGCGGACCGCCCGCGGCCCCGGCCTGGCCCCGACCCCGCCGATAATTCGTTGGCGCCGCCATCCACCCCTGACTACAATCGCGCGTCTTCCTGCCTCCCGCCGAGGAGTGCCGCCGACCGGTCGGAAACCGGCCGGCCTCCGCTTCACGCCGCTGACCCGCGCATCGCATGACCTGCGCTACGCACCGACACCGGCCCGCCGCGCCCGCGACCATGGCGCGTCCGCCGCAGTACCGCCACCGGAGGCAACGCCGTGCCCTCGCACGCCCACGACCTGTCCGACGACGAGCCCCTCCAGCGCGAACGCGCCCATCTCGCCGCTTCCCGCGCCGCGCTCCGCGCCATGCGCGCCGACGCCGAGGCGCTGAACATCGCGGACGTCACCGCGAACTGGGTCAACGCCGAGGTGCTCCAGGGCGAGATCGAAGCCCGGATCAAGGCGCTCGCCGATCTCTCCCACACCCCGTTGTTCTTCGGCCGCCTCGACTACCTCCACGCCCCGGGCCTCGACCTCGCCGAGGGGGCGGACGGGGAGAACTTCTACATCGGCCGGCGGCACGTCCACGACGCCGACGGTGACCCGATGGTCATCGACTGGCGCGCGCCCGTCTCCCAGCCGTTCTACCGGGCCTCCAAGAAGGACCCGATGGACCTCAGGCTGCGCCGCCGCTTCGGTTACACCGGCGGCGAGTTGACCGCCTACGAGGACGAGCACCTCACCGACCCGGCAGAACTGGAGCGGACCAGCCGGCTCCTGCAGTCGGAGATCGAGCGGCCGCGCGTCGGCCCGATGCGGGACATCGTCGCGACGATCCAGCCCGAGCAGGACGAGATCGTGCGCGCCGGCATCGCCGGTTCGGTGTGTGTGCAGGGGGCGCCGGGCACCGGAAAGACGGCGGTCGGTCTGCACCGGGTGGCGTATCTGCTGTACGCGCACCGCGAGCGGCTGGCGCGGGCGGGCACCCTCGTCATCGGGCCGAACCGTTCCTTCCTGCAGTACATCGAGCAGGTGCTGCCGGCGCTGGGCGAGCTGGAGGTCAAGCAGGCCACGGTCGACGACCTGGTGGGGCACGTCGAGGTGCGCGGTACGGACGAGGCGGCCGCGGCGACGGTCAAGGGCGATGCGCGGCTGGCGGAGGTCCTGCGGCGGGCCGTCCGCTCGCACATCACGCTGCCGCAGGAGCCCTGCGTGGTGGTCCGCGGCTCCCGCCGCTGGCGCGTACCGGCGTACGAACTGCAGGAGATCGTGCAGGAGTTGATGGCGCGCGACATCCGTTACGGCGCGGCCCGCGAGGCGCTTCCGCAGCGGATCGCGCACGCCGTCCTGGTGCGGATGGAGCAGGCCGGGGAGGCGCCGGACGACCGGGTGCAGAACGCGGTGGCCCGGAACGCGGCCGTGAAGGCCGTGGTCAAGGAGGTCTGGCCGCCGGTCGATCCGGCGAAGCTGGTGCTGCGGCTGCTGGGCGACGCCGAGTTCCTCGCCGAGCAGGCCGAGGGGATCCTGTCGCCCGAGGAGCAGAAGACGATCCTGTGGGCCAAACCGGCGCGCAGTGTGAAGAGCGCCAAGTGGTCGGCGGCGGATGCGGTGTTGATCGACGAGGCGACGGACCTGGTGGAGCGCACGCATTCGCTCGGCCATGTGGTGCTGGACGAGGCGCAGGACCTCTCCCCAATGCAGTACCGGGCGGTCGGGCGGCGCTGCACGACGGGTTCGGCGACGATCCTCGGCGACATCGCCCAGGGGACGACGCCGTGGGCGACCGACACCTGGGAGGAGGCGCTGGCCCATCTGGGCAAGCCGGGGGCGGCGGTCGAGGAGCTCACGCAGGGCTTCCGGGTGCCGCGCGAGGTGATCGGGTACGCGTCCCGGCTGCTGCCGGCGATCGCGCCGGATCTGACGGAGGCGACCTCGATCCGTGAGTCGGCGGGCGATTTCGCGATCCGCCGGGTCGAGGTCGGGGAGCTGACCGCGGCGACCCTCGCGGCCTGCGACGATGCGCTGACGAAGGAGGGCTCGATCGGTCTGATCGCGGCGGAGGCCCGTATTCCGGAGCTGCGTGCGGCCCTGGAGGCAGCCGGGGTGACCGTGCTGGCCCCGGGTGAGGAGACCTCGGCGGGGTCCCGGCTGACGCTGGTGCCGGCCACGCTCGCCAAGGGTCTGGAGTACGACTACGTGGTGCTGGACGAGCCGGCCGCGATCGTCGACGGTGAACCGGACGAGCGGACCGGCCTGCGTCGCCTGTACGTCTGCCTGACCCGCCCGGTCTCCGGCCTGACGGTGGTCCATGCGGCGCCGCTGCCGGAGCAGCTGACGGACGGGCCGGCCTGAGCCCGCCCGGTGGCCGGCCCGGCGGCGATCCGCGGGGCCGGCCACCGCAGTACCGACGATCCCCCGCGCCTCCCGGTCAGGCCCCGTCGCCGCCCGACCCCAACAGCTCCTCCCCCTCGACGGAGTTGAGCAGCGCGTCCAGGAGGCCGGGGAAGCGCGCGTCGAGGTCGGCGCGGCGTAGTTGCACATAGCGGTTGCGGCCGACGACCGAGGTGGAGGTGATCCCGGCCTCGCGCATGGTCCGCATGTGGTGCGAGACGGTCGACTTGTGCAGATGGCCGAGGCCCAGCCGTTCCGACGAGCAGTCGTACTGCTGCCCGCTCGCGTAGATCCGCAGCAGATGCAGCCGGGTCGGGTCCCCGAGCGCATGCAGCACCTTCACCAGCTGGATGTCCGCGGTCTCCGGCTGCGCCAGCAGCGCGCCGTCACCGCCGTCCGTACCGACGCCACTCTCCACGGCCGTCCGGCCTCCTTCCGTCGCTCGCTCACGCCCCACTGTATTTCCCCGCGGAAACTGTTTGACATCCACCAAACAATCCATATTGTTTGACGTACATCAAACACACACCGCACCCGCGTCCCAACGAGGTGCGGCTGCTGCGTAGTTGCGCCTCACCCGTCCCCGCTCGTACCGGGAAGGACACCCGTGCGTCTCCGCCTGCTCCTGCTCGCCCTCGGCACCTTCGCCATGGGCACCGATTCCATGGTGATGGCCGGCATCCTCGGACTGATCGCCCGTGACCTGGGCGTTTCCGTACCGGCCGCCGGCCAGATGGTCACCGTCTTCGCCCTCTCCTACGCCGTGCTCGCCCCCGTGCTCGCCACCGCCGCCGCCCGGTGGCCACGCCGCCGCGTGCTGCTGACCGCGCTCACCGTCTTCACCGCCGCCAACGCGCTGAGCGCCCTGGCGCCCAACTACCCGCTCCTGCTGGCCACTCGGGTGCTGGCCGCGGCCGGCGCCGCCCTGTACACCCCGACCGCCAACGCCGTGGCCACCACGCTCGTACCCGCCGAGCGGCGCGGCCGGGCGCTGGCGACCGTGCTCGGCGGCATGACGGTGGCCACCGCGCTCGGCGTCCCCCTCGGCACCTACATAGGGCGGACGGACTGGCGGCTGACCATGTGGCTGGTGGTCGCACTGGGCGCCGCGGCGTTCCTGGGCCTCGCCCTGCTGCTGCGCGACCTGCCGGCGCCGGCCACCGCGCCCGGCCTGCGCGCCCGCCTCGCACCGCTGCGCAACACCAGCGTGCTGGCCGCCGCGGCCACCACGCTGATGTTCTTCCTGGCCGTCAACACGGTCTACATCTACCTCGGCACGGCGGTACGCCCCGCCACCGGAGGCGATGCGGGCCGGCTCAGCCTGATCATGCTGGTGTCCGGCCTCGCCTCGATCGCGGGCAGCTGGCTGGGCGGCCGGGCGGTCGACCGGCTGGGCGTCCGGACCGTGCTGCTGGCCGGTGGCTCACTGGCCGCCCTCGCCTTCCTCGCGCTGCCCTGGATCTCGGCGACGATGCCCGGCGCGCTGGCGTACGCGGCGCTCTCGCCGCTCGCCGGATGGGCGGTCGCGGTGGCGCTGCCGCACCGTCTCGCCTCTCTGGATCCGCGCAGCGCGCCGCTGCTGATCTCCCTCAACAGCAGCGCGCTCTATCTGGGCATGGCCGCCGCGGGCGGCGTCGGCAGTCTTGCCCTCACCGTGCTCGGCGACCGCTGGTTCCCGCTCACCTCGACCGCACTGAGCCTGGTGGCGATCGCCCTGGCGGCGGTCACGACCCGCCGGCGGCCGGCCGGGGCGGCCGGAACGGCCGGCATGACTGGATCGGCCGGCATGACTGGAACGGCCGGCGCGGCCGCGTCCGCTCCGTCCCCCGGTTCCGCCCTCGTATCGGAGGCGGGGGCTCCGGCGGCACGCCCCTGGGGGCCACGCCCGCAAGGGATACGCCCCTGAGCGGCACGCCCGCACGGCCGCACGCCCGTAAGAGGCACATCCACGAGGGGCACGCCCGTAAGGGACACGTCCGTAAGGGACACACCCGTAAGGGACACGTCCGCTCGCCCCGCCCCCCCTCCGGTCACCCCAGCGGAACCGGCCGCTCCGCCTCCTGGTCCAGCGCCTCGCGCCACCGCCGTACCGCGGCCGCGTCCACCGGCGCGGACCAGCCGTCGGGGCGGGCGGCGCCGCCGATGTGGAAGGCGTCGAGGCCGGCCGCCCGCAGCGCCGGGACGTGGTCGAGGCCGAGGCCGCCGCCCACCAGGATGCGCGGCGCGTACCCGGGCTCGCCCGCGGCCGTACGGGCCTGCTCGGCCACCAGAACCGCCCGGCCGGCCGCCACGCCCCGGGGATCACCGGCGGTCAGATACGTGTCGAGCCCGGCGCTCGTCATGCCGGCCAGCTCCTTGCGCAGCGCGTCCCGGTCGGCGGCCCGGTCGATGGCCCGGTGGAAGGTCCAGGAGCAGCCGTCGATCACCTCGGCCAGCGCCGTCACCGCGGCGAGGTCCGGCCGTCCGTCCGGGGTCAGGAACCCGAGGACGAACTCCTCGGCCCCCGCCTCCCGCAGGGCCGCCGCCCGGCCGCAGAGCGCCGGGAGATCGCCGGCCGCGAACCCCTCGGCGGACCGCAGCATCACCCGCAGCGGCAGATCGACCGCCGCCCGGATCGCCGCGAAGGTGGCCGTCGCGGGCGTGAGCCCGTCGGCCGCCATGTCGGTGACGAGCTCCAGACGGTCGGCACCGCCTTCCTGGGCGGCGACCGCGTCCTGCGGGCCGAGCGCGATCACCTCCAGGAGCGCGCGCTTGCTCATATGACCCCAATCCTTCGGCGACAAGTGGCGCGGAAGCCCTGCGTCCGCACACCACCAACAGGTCTAGTCCAATATTCCCAGCCTACGGGGTCGCCAGGCGCAAGGCACAATGATTCGCATGACGTCCGTGTCCCGTACGGCAGGCAGCACCATCGACCCGGTACCGGAGCTGCGCACGCGCTGGGCCGCCACGGTCGCCGCGGCCCGCGGCACGAGGAGGTCCGCCGCGCCCGGAGGCCCCCCGGCCCCCGACCCCGCCCCGTATGCGGAAGACCTGCTCTCCCGTTGGAGCGAACCGCAGCGGCAGTACCACACCGTCGCGCACCTGGCCGCGGTCCTCGACCGGATCGACGAACTCGCCGAGCACGCCGATGACGTACCCGTCGTCCAGTTGGCGGCGTGGTTCCACGACGCGGTCTACCGCCCGGACCGCTCGGAGAACGAGGAGCGCAGCGCGGCCCTGGCCGAGCGGGCCCTGCCCGAACTGGGCGTCGGCGCGGCCCGTACGGCCGAGGTGGCCCGGCTGGTGCGGCTCACCGTCACCCACGACCCGGCGCCCGACGACCCGGACGGCGAGGTCCTGTGTGACGCCGATCTCGCGGTGCTCGCCGGTTCGCCCGACGCGTACGCCGCCTACGCCGCCTCGGTCCGCGACGAGTACGCCTTCGTGCCCGACGCGGACTTCGCGGCCGGCCGCTCCGCCGTCCTGCGCCAACTCCTGGCGCTGCCACGCCTGTTCAGGACCCCTCAGGGCTACGACCGGTGGGAGCACCTGGCCCGCCGCAACCTGGCGACGGAGCTGGACCTGCTGTCCGGCGGCGGCTGACCGGACGGGCGCCGCGGCGCCGGCAGGCTGCCAGTCAGCCGATCACCGACAACGGGCATGCATCGACAACGAGAACGCACCGGCGACGGGAATGTACCGGCGACGGGAATGTAAGGCGTCCTATCGCTGTTAGTAGCTGACATGCCAGCTCCCGCACCATCCGACCGTGCCCGTCTGCCCGTCGCCGTCTACGTCCTCGGCCTCTCCGTCTTCGCCCTCGGCACGTCCGAGTTCATGCTGTCCGGGATCCTCCAGCCGCTGGCCCGTGATCTGCGGGTCTCCATTCCGCAGGCCGGGCTCCTGGTGTCCGCCTTCGCGATCGGCATGGTGGTGGGCGCGCCCGTGCTCGCCGCGGCCACCCTCCGCCTGCCGCGCCGTACGACGCTGATCGCGCTGCTCGCGGTCTTCGGCCTCGGCCAGGTGGCGGGCGCGCTGGCCCCGTCGTACGGCGTGCTGTTCGCCTCCCGGGTGGTCAGCGCGCTCGCCTGCGCGGGCTTCTGGGCGGTCGGTGCGGCGGTGGCCGTCTCGCTGGTGCCGGTGACCGCGCGGGCCCGGGCGATGGCCGTGATGGTCGGCGGGCTGAGCATCGCCAACATCGCGGGCGTCCCGGCCGGCGCCCTGCTCGGGCAGCACGCCGGCTGGCGGGCGGCCTTCTGGGCCGTGGCCGGGCTCGCCGCAATTGGGCTGCTGGGTGTCGTCGCGCTGGTGCCGCGGACGAGCGTGCCGACCGGCGACGACCGCCCGCAGCTGCGCCGCGAGCTGACCATCTACAAGGACAAGCAGGTGTGGCTGGCGCTGACCGCGACGGCCATGAACGCAGCCGCGGTCTTCGCGCTGTTCTCCTACCTCTCGCCGCTGCTGACCGACACCGCCGGGCTCGCCGAGAGCTGGGTGCCCACGGTGCTGGCGCTGTTCGGCGTCGGCGCGCTGATCGGCACCTTCATCGGCGGCCGGATCGCCGATGCGCATCTCTTCGGGACGCTCTTCGGCGGCATCTCCGCGTCCACGGTCGTCCTGGCCGTACTGGCGCTGACCGCCCACAGCCCGGTGGCCGCGATCGCGCTGTCGCTGATGCTCGGGGTGACCGCGTTCACCACGGCCCCGGCCCTGAACGCGCGGATGTTCAACGTGGCGAACGCCGCGCCCACGCTGGCCGGCGCGACCACCACCGCCGCCTTCAACATCGGCAACACCGTCGGCCCCTGGCTCGGCGGCCTGGCCATCGGCGCGGGCTGGGGCTACCCGTCCGTGGCCTGGACCGGTGCGGTGCTGGCCGCGGTCGCGGTCCTCACCACCGCCGTCGCCTTCCGGCTGCACCGCACGACGAACCGCTCGCGACTGATCGCGTCGTCCGGCACGACGGGCACATCCGGCGCGGCGGGCACATCCGGCGCGGCGGGCACGTCCGGCGCGGCGGGCACGTCCGGCGCGGCGGGCACGGCGGCCGTCACGACGACCGCGCCGGAGACCGCCAAGCGGCTCTAGGCACGGCGAAGCAGCCCTGAGGACAGCGAGGCAGCTCCGGATACCGCAAGGCGACTCCGGAGACCGCGAGAAAACTCCCGACATCTGCGGCAACGGCCCGGCGCACCGACAGGCGCGCCGGGCCGTTGCCGCAGCGGCTCGCGTCCGTACGGGTCACGTCCGTACGCCTCGCGTCCCTACGGCTCGTGTCCGTACGGGTCGCGTCCCTACGGCATGCGCGCCGGCCGGTGCTTGGGCCGGCGCAGGCCGGCAGCCGTCAGCCGGCGCAGCAATTCCTTGCTGCCGACCTCCACGGCCCCGGCGCGCACCGCATCGCCGTACCGCTCGGCCGGCAGGTCGTAGTGGTCGCGCTCGAAGGCGCCCCGGGGCACGCCGATGCGCGCGGCGAAGGCGTGCAACTCGGCGAAGGACACATCGCTGACCAGGTGCGACCACATACGGCCGTGCCCCGGCCAGATCGGCGGGTCTATGTAGATCGCCAACGGCCACCTCAGCCTTCCGCCGGGGCACGGAGCCGGCCGACGCGGGCGACCGCGACCGCCGTCTTGGGGCAGACCCAGTGCGGGTCGGGCCCCAACTCCGGCTCCACATCGAGGGCATGGGGGTCGCCCGACTCCGTACACACCGGGCACAACGGCCAGCGGCCGTACCGCTCCAGGAGGGCGTCCTGGACGTCCTGCGCTATCAGTCCCGCGACGAACGCCGCGCCTTCAGGCCATTGCTCCACCCACCACCGGCGGTGGACGACCGCGTCCTCCACGAGCGAGACGATGTCGGCGTCGGCCACCTCGTCCGCCATCAGGTCGGCGAGCACCAGCGCCCGCGCGGCGTGCAATGCCTGTTCCAGCTCCATGCCCCCCATTGTCTCCCGTGCGCCGGACGCCGCTCGACGTTGTCCACAGGCCCGGCGGCGGAGGCCGTGCGTTGTCCACAGCCCTCACGGAGGGTATTGACGCGACGCCGGTGATGAAATTACTTTTCAAGCGTGAGCAGCAGCCTGAAGGAAACTTTCAAGGACGTGGCCGTCGAGACCCGACCGGCCCCGGCCCCACCCGCCCCCGCGGCGCTGGCCGCCAAGGTCCGCACCCTCGCGCCGACGATGACCCGCTCCATGCAGCGGGTCGCCGAGACCGTCGCGAGCGACCCGGCCGGCTGCGCCGCACTGACCGTCACCGGCCTCGCGGAGCGCACCGGCACCAGCGAAGCCACCGTCGTACGCACGTCGAGACTGCTCGGCTATCCGGGCTACCGCGACCTCCGACTGGCGCTCGCCGCGCTCGCCGCGCAGCAGGCGGCCGGCGGCGCGCCCGCGGTGACGGCCGACATAGCGGTCGACGACTCCCTGGTCGACGTCGTCGCCAAGCTGGCCCAGGAGGAGCAGCAGTGCCTGGCCGACACCGCGGCCGCGCTGGACGTCACCCAGCTCGAAGCGGCGGTCGCCGCGCTCGCGTCCGCCCGCCGGATCGATGTGTACGGCATCGGCGCGTCCAACCTCGTCGGCCAGGACCTCGCCCAGAAGCTGCTGCGCATCGGCCTGATCGCGCATGCGCACGCCGACCCCCACCTCGCGGTGACGAACGCCGTGCAGATGCGGACCGGTGACGTCGCCCTCGCGATCACCCACTCCGGCCGCACCACCGACGTCATAGAGCCGCTGCGGGTGGCCTTCGACCACGGCGCGACGACGATCGCCATCACCGGCCGCCCGGACGGCGAGATCGCCGCGTACGCCGACCACATCCTGACCACCTCCACCGCGCGTGAGAGCGAGCTGCGCCCGGCCGCGATGTCCTCCCGGACGAGCCAACTGCTGGTCGTGGACTGCCTGTTCATAGGCGTCGCGCAGCGGACGTACGAGACCGCCGCCCCCGCCCTCTCCGCCTCCTACGAGGCGCTGGCCCACCGCCACCAGCCCTGACCGCCGCCCGCCGCACGGGGGCGGCGTGCGCCCGACCCGGAAAGAGCCGCCGAGCCATGACCTCCACCGCCGACCACCCCCACTACGCCGATCTGCGCGCCGAGTTGGACGGCCTCACCACCGAGGCGTTCCGTCCCGACCTCGCCGAGATCGACCGCCGCGCCACCCTCGACATCGCCCGCACGATGAACGACGAGGACGCCACCGTGCCCGCCGCGGTCGCCCGGCGGCTCCCCGAGATCGCCGCCGCCATCGACGCCACCGCCGCCCGGATGGCCCGTGGCGGCCGGCTGGTCTACGCCGGCGCCGGCACGGCCGGCCGGCTCGGGGTGCTGGACGCCAGCGAATGCCCGCCGACCTTCAACACCGACCCCTCCGAGGTCCTCGGCCTGATCGCCGGCGGCCCGTCCGCGCTGGTCACAGCCGTCGAAGGGGCCGAGGACAGCAAGGAGTTCGCGGCCGAGGACCTGACCGCGATCGGGCTGACCGAACGGGACACCGTCGTCGGCGTCTCGGCCTCCGGCCGCACCCCCTACGCGATCGGCGCGGTCGAGCACGCCCGGGCCCGCGGCGCACTGACCATCGGCCTGTCCTGCAACGCCGGTTCGGCCCTGGCCGCGGCCGCCGAGCACGGCATCGAGATCGTCGTCGGCCCCGAGCTGCTGACCGGCTCGACCCGGCTCAAGGCGGGCACCGCGCAGAAGCTCGTGCTCAACATGCTCTCGACCATCACCATGATCCGGCTGGGCAAGACCTACGGGAACCTGATGGTCGACGTCCGCGCCTCCAACGACAAGCTGCGGGCCCGCTCGCGGCGGATCGTCGCGCTCGCCACCGGCGCCACCGACGCCGAGATCGAGACCGCGCTGGCCATAACGGACGGCGAGGTGAAGAACGCCATCCTCACCCTGCTCGCCGGCGTCGACGGCCCGACCGCCGCCCGCCTCCTCAGCGCCTCCGACGGCCACCTGCGCGCGGCCCTGGAAGCAGCCCGAGCCCGCTGACCCCCGCCCCGGTTCGTCCGCACAGCAAGGCACCGCACATGCCCGAAGACGCCCACCGCGCCACCGCCGCCGCGCTCCTCCCGCTGGTCGGCGGCGCCCCCAACGTCACCTCCGTCGCCCACTGCATGACCCGGCTCCGCCTCGGCATCCGGGACCGCTCCCTGGTCCGGGACGAGAACCTCAAGGCGCTGCCCGCCGTGATGGGAGTGGTCGAGGACGGGTCCACGTACCAGATCGTGCTGGGGCCCGGCGCGGTCGCGCGGGTCGCCCCCGCGTTCGAGACCCTGCTGGCACAGACCCGCGCCGCGGAACCGGAGACCGCGAAAGCGACAGCCACAGCGACCGCGACCGCCCAGCCCCCTGCCCCGGCCGACGCAGTGCCCGCCGGCACCGCACACCCCGCCACCCCGGCCCCGTCCACCAGCGCCGAGCAGCTCGCCGCGCAAGGTGCCACGCTCAAGGCGCGCCAGAAGGCGCGGAACACCACCCCGGTCAAGCTGTTCCTGCGCCGGGTGGCGAACATCTTCGTCCCGCTGATCCCGGCGCTGATCGGCTGCGGCATCGTCGCCGGGATCAACGGCCTGCTCACCAACCTCGGCTGGCTGCCGTCCGTCGTCCCCGCCCTGACCGCCATCGCCTCCGGCTTCATGTCGCTGATCGCGGTGTTCGTGGGCTACCACACCGCCAAGGAGTTCGGCGGGACACCGGTGCTCGGCGGTGCGGTCGCCGCGGTCATCGTCTTCCCCGGCGTCACCCACATCACCGCCTTCGGCCGGCACCTCTCCCCGGGCCAGGGCGGCGTCCTGGGCGCACTGGCCGCCGCGCTGCTCGCCGTCCAGGTGGAGAAGCACTGCCGCAGAAGAATCCCCGAGGCACTCGACGTCCTCCTCACCCCCACCCTGACCGTCCTGATCACCGGCCTGGTCACGCTCTTCGGCCTGATGTACGTCGCCGGTGAGGCCGCCACCGCCTTCGGGTCCTTCGCCACCTGGCTGCTCGCGCACGGCGGCGCGGCGGCCGGCTTCCTGCTGGGCGGGCTCTTCCTCCCCCTCGTCATGCTGGGCCTCCATCAGGCCCTCATCCCGCTGCACACCACCCTCATCCAGCAGCAGGGCTACACCGTCCTGCTGCCGATCCTCGCCATGGCAGGCGCGGGCCAGGTCGGCGCCGCCCTCGCCGTCTACGTCCGCCTCCCCCGCAACCGCTCGGTCCGTACGACCATCAAGTCGGCCCTGCCCGCGGGCTTCCTGGGCGTCGGCGAGCCGCTGATCTACGGCGTATCGCTCCCCCTCGGGCGGCCCTTCGTCACCGCCTGTCTCGGCGGCGCGTTCGGCGGCGGGTTCATCGGCCTGTTCCACCAGCTCGGCGACACCGTCGGCGCCACCGCCATCGGCCCTTCCGGCTGGGCACTGTTCCCCCTGGTCCAGGGCAACCACGGCATCGTCACCACGCTCGCCGTCTACGCGATGGGGCTGGCCGTCGGCTATCTGACCGGCTTCCTGGCGACGTACTTCTTCGGCTTCAGCAAGCAGATGCGCACCGACCTCAACGCCCCACCGCACACGCCGCATACGCAAGCAACGACGGAAACGCCGGAAGCGCCGGCCCCGGCGGAAACGGCGGAAACGGCGACGGCGACCCACGCCGCGCCGCCCTCCGTCGCCCGGGCACCGGCCGGGAGCCAGGGCGCCGCCTAGGCCTCCGACCCCTCGTGCTCGCGGGTGGACACCGCCTCGACGTGGCCGCAGAACGCGCAGACCCAGACGGGCCCTTCGGTGTCCCGCTGCTGCCACATCGTGCGGCGGCAGCGGGTGCAGCCCGTCGTGCCGATTCCGTCCGCACCCATCAGCGGCGGCTCGGGGGTCGCGTCGGCATAGGCGATGATCTGCTTGCGCAGCCGGTCGTCCGTGGTGTTGGCCATTTGGAGCAGGCGCACCACACGGGAACGGACTTCTTCGACAAACTCGGTCATCGTCGGAGCAGCGTACGCGTCCGGCGGGCGGCCATCGATCGGTTCGGTCAAATACCCGGACCTCCGGACACCCGCCACCCTCGAACGGGTGGGGACGCCCCCTGCGGTTGACGCCCGGCACCATCCGCCACCCGCCGCCCGCCCGTCCGGTCCAGCACGCCAGCACGCCAGCACGCCAGCACGCCAGCACGCCAGCACGCCGCCGAACTGCGGCGCACCCGCCGTCGATACGTCCGCCGCCGACGGGGAGAGGAAGAGAAAGAGGCAGAGAAAGAGGCAGAGGAAGCGGAAGCCGTCGCCCTACCCGTTGATGCCGCGATGCCCGAGTGGCTCTCCCCCGAGTCGTGTGACGACCCCTCAGGGAGTGTGCACGGGCGCCGGGATCTCCGCAGGGGCTGTCGCGGACGCCCGGGCCGCCGCGGCCGACCGGCGCGATTCGGCGGCCAGCAGCGCGAACCACACGCCCACCAGCACCAGATGGACGCGCTGCGGGACGCCGTGCCAGCCGGGCCGGCCGAACAGCGGGCCCACGGTGCACACGGCGGCCGGCAGGGCCAGCGCCAGCACCCGCGGCCCCCAGCGGCGGATCAGCCGCCGGTGCGGGCGCTCGACCACGGCGGCGCGACTGAGCAGCGCCATCGACGCGAAGAGGAAGAAGTGGGCCAGGGCGCTGGTGGCCGTGTGCCAGGGGTGCACGGCCTCGCACCCGGGCTCCAGTGAGGGCGCGCAGCGCATCGGCAGTGCCACGTCGGCCAGCGACGACAACCCCATTCCGGCCAGCGCCACCCACCCGGCACGGGACCAGCCGCCCGCCGCCGGGCCGTACGCCAGCAGCGCCCCCAGGACGACGAGGGCGGCGCAGACGCACTCGATGCCGCCGAAGAGACCGCGCAGCGGCTGGTCGGCGGCGTACAGCTCACTGACGTACGAGTGCCGGGGATCGAGGCCGGTCGGCAGCACGAACTCCAGCAGCCAGCCGTTGTAGAGCACGGCGGCCACGGCGAGCAGCCGGGCCGCCCAGGTGTCCCGGCCGCCCGGATCGCCGGACCGGCCCACACCCCGTTGCGTCAGCTCCCCTGCCCGCCGCGGACGCACCGCCCGGTCATCGCCTCGCGCCCGTCCCGCCGGCAGGTTCGGGTTCCGCTCTTGCCCGGACATGATCAGTCGCCGCCCGCATCGGACCTGAGCAGACCCCTACGCACCCTGGCTCGCACGAACACTCCTTCGTTTGCGATCACAGGGGGCGCGGCCACCCCGAGACCCTCGACCGTGACTGTCCATAGCCGATTCGGTGCACAGCGTAACCATCATGCCGTCCTCGCCTCGGGAGGCTCAGGGCACGACGGCGGGCCGGGGGAAAAACGCCGCCGGGGCGGCACCCCCTGGGAGGAGGGTGCCGCCCCGGCGTTCAGGACGGGTGATCCGGGAGGATCAGCGTTCTGGTCCAGCGGGCCGGAGGTCCGGCGCGGTGGATCAGAAGTCCATGTCACCGCCCGGCATGCCGCCCGGAGCGGCCGCGGCGGCCTTCTCCGGCTTGTCGGCGATGACGGCCTCGGTGGTGAGGAAGAGCGCCGCGATGGAGGCGGCGTTCTGCAGCGCGGAGCGGGTGACCTTGGCCGGGTCGATGATGCCCTCGGCGACCATGTCGACGTACTCGCCGGTGGCGGCGTTCAGGCCGTGGCCGACGGCCAGGTTGCGCACCTTCTCCACCACGACGCCGCCCTCGAGGCCGGCGTTGACCGAGATCTGCTTCAGCGGGGCCTCCAGGGCCAGCTTCACAGCCGCGGCACCGGTGGCCTCGTCACCCTCGAGCTCGATCTTCTCGAAGACCGAGGAGGCCTGCAGCAGGGCCACGCCACCGCCGGCGACGATGCCCTCCTCGACGGCCGCCTTCGCGTTGCGGACGGCGTCCTCGATGCGGTGCTTGCGCTCCTTGAGCTCGACCTCGGTGGCGGCACCGGCCTTGATGACGGCCACGCCGCCGGCCAGCTTCGCCAGACGCTCCTGGAGCTTCTCGCGGTCGTAGTCCGAGTCGCTGTTCTCGATCTCGGCGCGGATCTGGTTGACGCGGCCCTGGACCTGCTCGCTGTCACCGGCACCGTCGACGATGGTGGTCTCGTCCTTGGTGATGACGACCTTGCGGGCGCGGCCGAGCAGGTCGAGACCGGCGTTCTCCAGCTTGAGGCCGACCTCCTCGGAGATGACGGTGCCACCGGTGAGGATGGCGATGTCGCCGAGCATGGCCTTGCGGCGGTCACCGAAGCCCGGGGCCTTGACGGCGACGGACTTGAAGGTGCCACGGATCTTGTTGACGACCAGGGTCGACAGGGCCTCGCCCTCGACGTCCTCGGCGATGATCAGCAGCGGCTTGCCGGACTGCATGACCTTCTCCAGGAGCGGCAGCAGGTCCTTCACGTTGCCGATCTTGGAGTTGACGATGAGGATGTACGGGTCGTCGAGCGACGCCTCCATACGCTCCATGTCGGTGGCGAAGTACGCCGAGATGTAGCCCTTGTCGAAGCGCATACCCTCGGTGAGCTCCAGCTCCAGACCGAAGGTCTGGGACTCCTCGACGGTGATGACGCCTTCCTTGCCGACCTTGTCCATGGCCTCGGCGATCAGCTCGCCGATCTGGGTGTCGGCGGCGGAGATGGAGGCGGTGGAGGCGATCTGCTCCTTGGTCTCCACGTCCTTGGCCTGCTCCAGCAGGGCGGCGGAGACGGCCTCGACGGCCTTCTCGATACCGCGCTTCAGGGCCATCGGGTTGGCACCGGCGGCGACGTTGCGCAGGCCCTCGCGGACCAGGGCCTGGGCCAGGACGGTCGCGGTCGTCGTGCCGTCACCGGCGACGTCGTCCGTCTTCTTCGCGACCTCCTTGACCAGCTCGGCGCCGATCTTCTCGTACGGGTCCTCGAGCTCGATCTCCTTGGCGATGGACACACCATCGTTGGTGATCGTGGGGGCGCCCCACTTCTTCTCGAGGACGACGTTGCGGCCCTTGGGGCCGAGGGTGACCTTGACGGCGTCGGCGAGCTGGTTCATCCCGCGCTCGAGACCGCGCCGTGCCTCCTCGTCGAACGCGATGATCTTGGCCATGTGAAGTGGTCCTCCCGGACTGGGGTGGATTGCTCCGGACCGCGCTGGCGCCCGCGACGGACGACCTGCAGACCTGCTGTGGTTCCTTGCCCCACCCGGCCCGCGGGCCTCACCGACCCGGTCCTTCATTGTCACTCTCACTCGGAGAGTGCTAACGCCAATGATTAGCACTCGGGGCATGCGAGTGCAAGCCGCCCGGGGGCCCGATCCGCCCATCGAGGGGGCAGTCGGAGGCCCGTCCGTCCGTCGAAGCGCACGACAGAAGGCCCGTACCCCACTTCAGGGGTACGGGCCTTCACAACGCAGCAGTCGGTCGGCGCCTCAGCCGGCCACCCGGACCATGTCCGCCTGCGGCCCCTTCTGGCCCTGCGAGATCTCGAACTCGACCCGCTGGCCCTCCTCAAGGGTGCGGTAGCCGTCCATCTGGATCGCGCTGTAGTGGACGAATACATCCGCACCACCGTCGACCGCGATGAAGCCGTACCCCTTCTCCGCGTTGAACCACTTGACGGTGCCCTGAGCCATGCCTAACTCCCCTATTACTGGCCCTTGCGCAGGACCGCACTCCGCGGACCCGGGTCAGACCTCACCCCGCGAAAGGCCCGTGGGGTGTGCGCCGGAACGCGTCGACCGCCGCTGAATGTATCTGGACCGATGCCCAGCGCAACAGGTCAATCGGACGAGAATTCTGGCGCCGGAGAATCGGCTATATGCGGCGAAATCGCGATTCTCCCGGGCAAGCCGGGCCGGGCATAGACGTGCCTAACCGACAAATGCCGCACACACTTTGAGCACAACTCAGCACGGATTCTTATGCGCTCGGCATACCCGGGGACATATACAGCGAGGAGATCGCCACAATGCTATCCCCTTTCACGAAACGGAATTGCCCCGTCCGATTTCGATGGACGGGGCAATTCCGGTCAAGCGGGGGGAGAGATGGCGCAAATCCACGCCTGTTCGATCACCATCCGGACGGTGCCGCGCGCCAGGAAGGGACACGCGGCCGGGCCCGGACGGAAGGTCAGCAGCCTCCGGCGACCGCGGGGATGATCGAGACGCCCGCGCCGTCCGGCGTCGGCGTCTCCAGGCCCTGCTCGAAGCGGACGTCGTCGTCGTTGACGTAGACGTTCACGAAGCGGCGCAGCTTGCCGGCGTCGTCGAGCACACGGGCCGCGATGCCCTGGTGGTTCTTCTCCAGGTCGGCGATCACCGCGGAGAGGGTCGCGCCCTCGGCGGTGACCTCGGCCTCGCCGCCGGTGTACGTGCGGAGGATGGTGGGGATGCGGACCTTGACGCTCATGGTTCTGCCTTCCGGACGGGGATTACGGAGTACGGGTTCGGAAACGGCGCGGGCTCAGCCGGCCAGGCCGGCCGCGCGGAACGCATCCAGGTTCGGACGGATCGTGGCCGTGGGCCCGGTGGTCGGCGCGACCGCGTCCAGCGTCTTCAGACCGTCACCCGTATTGAGGACAACGGTGGTCAGCGCCGGGTCGAGCACACCCTCCTCGATGAGCTTCTTGGTCACGCCGACGGTCACGCCGCCCGCGGTCTCCGCGAAGATGCCCTCCGTCCGGGCCAGCAGCTTGATCGCGTCCACGACCTGCTCGTCGTTGACGTCCTCCACCGCACCGCCCGTCCGGCGCGCGATGTCCAGCACGTACGGGCCGTCCGCCGGGTTGCCGATCGCCAGCGACTTGGCGATGGTGTTCGGCTTCTGCGGGCGCACGACGTCGTGCCCGGCCTTGAAGGCCGTCGACACCGGCGAGCAGCCCTCCGCCTGGGCGCCGAAGATCTTGTACGGCTTGTCCTCGACCAGCCCGAGGGCGATCAGCTCCTTGAGGCCCTTGTCGATCTTCGTCAGCTGGGAGCCGGACGCGATCGGGATGACGATCTGGTCCGGCAGCCGCCAGCCGAGCTGCTCGCAGATCTCGTAGGCCAGCGTCTTGGAACCCTCGCCGTAGTACGGCCGCAGGTTGACGTTGACGAAGCCCCAGCCCTCGCCGAGCGGGTCGCCGATGAGCTCCGAGCAGAAGCGGTTGACGTCGTCGTAGTTGCCCTCGATGCCGACCAGGTCACCGCCGTAGACCGCGGCCATGACGACCTTGCCGGCCTCCAGGTCGTGCGGGATGAAGACGCAGGACTTGAAGCCCGCGCGGCGCGCCGCGGCGCCGACCGCGCCGGCGAGGTTGCCGGTCGAGGAGCAGGACAGGGTCGTGAAGCCGAAGGCGCGGGCGGCCTCGACGGCGATCGCGACGACGCGGTCCTTGAAGGAGTGGGTCGGGTTGCCGGAGTCGTCCTTGACGTACAGGCCGCCGGTGACGCCGAGCTCGGCGGCGAGCCGGTCGGCCTTGACGAGCTTGGTGAAGCCGGGGTTGAGGTTCGGCTTCTCGGCCACGTCGGTGGGGACCGGGAGCAGCGGGGCGTAGCGCCAGATGTTGTCCGGGCCGGCCTCGATCTGCTTCCTCAGGGCCTCGGGGTCGCCGCTCGGCAGGTCGTAGGCGACTTCGAGCGGCCCGAAACAGCTGGCGCAGGCGAAGATCGGACCGAGATCGAAGCGCTCACCGCACTCCCGGCAGGACAGCGCGACGGCGGGGCCCAGGGCGACGGGGGTCGTGTTTGCGGCGGTTTCGGTGACTTGCACAGCCATGGAGGCGAGGCCCTTTCTCCTCATCTTCCTCGCGGCGCATCTCGTCGCGAGACGGATTTGGCACCTTCCCTAGCCGGGAGCCTCGCGCGCTGTACGCGGAGACCGACTGGAGGGTTGCCGGGGCTTCAACGGGCCGTATCCCTCTGCCCCTCTGGATGAGCGGTATGGCGCTGGGCCGAAACCCAGGCGTTTGTCGCGTGGCGACCCCGACATGCGAGGGTCATCCGCGTTGTTCAAGACTGTAACCGAAGGCACTGACAGTTGAGATAGTCGTCCGAACCGCGAGATGGATCACACAATGGATCACATAGCGACCGCTGCACCGGCGGCCACCGAGGAGTCGTAGACGTGCTGGAAGAGGTGGAGCGCTGGCTGCGCAGCCGCTCCTGGTCGGCTGCCGATCGCCCATTGGAGCAGCTGCTGGCGGCCAAGCGTCAGTCGGGCCGTACGGTCAGTGTCGTCCTGCCCGCGCTGGACGAGGAGGCCACGGTCGGCACGATCGTGGCGACGATCCGTGCCGAGCTGATGACCGAGGCCGTCCCGCTGGTCGACGAGCTGGTGGTGCTGGATTCCGGGTCCACCGACCGGACGGCCGAGGTCGCGGCGGCGGCCGGCGCCAAGGTCGTCCACCGCGACGCGGTCCTGCCGCGGATCCCCGCCGTCCCCGGCAAGGGCGAGGTGCTGTGGCGCTCGCTCCTCGCGACCACCGGCGACATCATCTGCTTCGTCGACGCCGACCTGCGCGAGTTCTCCGCGACCTTCGTCTCCGGGATCGTCGGCCCGCTGCTGACCGATCCGGACCTGCAGTTCGTCAAGGCGATGTACGACCGCCCGCTGGAGACCGGAGCCGAGGGCGCGGGGCCGGGCCAGGGCGGCCGGGTCACCGAACTCGTCGCCCGTCCGCTGCTCAACCTGCACTGGCCGCAGCTGGCCGGTTTCGTCCAGCCGCTGGGCGGCGAGTACGCGGCGCGCCGCGCCCTGCTGGAGCGGCTGCCCTTCCCGGTCGGCTACGGCGTCGAGCTCGGCCTGCTCGTCGACGCACTGCACACGGTCGGCCTGGACGCCCTCGCCCAGGTGGACGTCGGCGTACGCAGGCACCGCCATCAGGACGGCCAGGCCCTCGGCCGGATGGCCGCCGCGATCTACCGCACCGCCCAACTCCGCCTGGCCCGCGGCCACTTGGTACGGCCCCGGCTCACCCAGTTCGACCGCGGTGAGGCGGGTTTCGTGCCCCGCACCACGGACGTGGACACCGAGGAACGGCCACCCATGGCCGACATCCCGGAATACGCGGCCAGGCGGGCGGCCTGACCCGCGTCGCACGTTTGCACGGATCTGTCACTGGTTAATCTCGCGACATGGTCTCCGAGCGCAGTGTGGTGCACGCAGGTGCCGAGGTTCTCGTCGCGTCCAACCGCGGACCGGTCTCGTACGCCCTGGGCGAGGACGGGGCGCTGACCGCGAAGCGGGGCGGGGGCGGGCTGGTGTCGGGGCTGTCGTCGATCGGGCCCGAGACCGACGCGGTCTGGGTGTGTGCCGCGCTCGGTGAGGGCGACCGGGAGGCGGTGCGGCGGACCGGGGACGCGCTGGACCCGGCCGACACCGGCGGACAGCGCGTCCGGATGCTGGACATCCCGTCTCATGTGCACGCCGACGCCTACAACGGCATCGCCAATTCGGTGCTGTGGTTCGTCCACCACATGCTCTACCAGACGCCGCTGGAGCCGGCCTTCGACGCGGAGTTCCGGCGGCAGTGGGGGGCGTACGAGGCGTACAACCACGCCTTCGCCAAGGCGCTCGCCGACGAGGCGGGCCCCCACGCGGCGGTACTGGTGCAGGACTACCACCTGGCGCTGGTGCCGGGGATGCTGCGGGCGCTGCGGCCGGACCTGCGGATCGCGCACTTCTCGCACACCCCCTGGGCGCCGCCGGAGTACTTCCGGATGCTGCCGGACGGCATCGCCGAGCAGCTGCTGCGCGGGATGACGGGCGCCGACCAGCTGGGGTTCCTGACGCACCGCTGGGCGGACGCGTTCCGCGCGTGCTGCGCCGAGGTGCTGGGCGGCACCGGCGGCGCCCGGCTCGGGGTGTACGGCCTGGGGGCGGACGCCGGGTTCCTGCGGGAGCGGTCGCGGCGGGCGGACGTGGACGAGCGGCTGGCGGCGCTGCGCGAGCAGATCGGCACCGGTCCGGACGGGGCGGCGCGCCGGAGCATCGTGCGGGTGGACCGCACGGAGCTGTCGAAGAACATCGTGCGCGGGCTGCGGGCGTACCGGGAGCTGCTGGTGGACCGGCCGGAGTGGCGGGAGCGGGTGGTGCACGTGGCCTTCGCGTACCCCTCGCGGCAGGACCTGGCGGTGTACCGGGAGTACACCGCACAGGTGGGGCGGCTGGCCGAGGAGATCAACGCCGAGTTCGGCACGGCGGGCTGGCGGCCGGTGGTGCTGCACGTGAAGGACGACTTCGCGCGGTCGCTGGCGGCGTACCGGCTGGCGGACGTGGCGCTGGTCAATCCGATCCGGGACGGGATGAACCTCGTCGCGAAGGAGATCCCGGTGGTGTCCGAGGAGGGCTGCGTGCTGGTGCTGTCGCGGGAGGCCGGTGCCCACGAGGAGTTGGGGGCCGCGGCGCTGACGGTCAATCCGTACGACGTGAGCGGCACGGCGCGGGCGCTGCACGAGGCGCTGTCGATGAAGGCCGGGGAGCGGGCGGAGCGCACCGAGCGGCTGGCCGCGGCGGCGACCGCGCTGCCGCCGGCCCGCTGGTTCATGGACCAGTTGCGGGCGTTGCAGGCGGGGTGAGCGGGGGCGGCGCGGGGCGCGGTCGGACGGCGGTGTCCGGGCCCGCGCCACGAACTGTTCGGGTCCGCGCCACCGGGGCGCGGGCTGTTCCGGCCCGCGGTGGGGTAGTTCTTGTCCATGCCGAACTCCGCGCGGGCCCTGCCGCTTTCCGTCCGTACGTCCACGTTGGCGGCCGTCGCCGTGCTGGCCCTCGCGGCCGGCGGGTGTTCGTCCGGCCGGACCCACTCCGACGCCAAGGGGGGTTCGGGCCCTTCGGGGACGCCGTCCCCCGCCTCGCCCTCGGGGGCGATAGCCGTGGGGCCCGGCCCCCAGGGTGCGTACACCGTGCAGCGGCAGCCCGCCGCCGGTAGCTGCCACGTCCGCCACACCGCCGACAAGCAGCCGCTGCCGGACCCGACGTGCACGCCGGGCGCGACGAACCCCAAGGTGACCCCGGCGACCCTCAAGTCGACGATCTGCCGGAGCGGCTACACCAAGGACATCCGGCCCCCGGTGAACATCACCGGCCGCGAGAAGAAGGCCAACGCCGCGTCGTACGGCTACCGGGGCCCGCTGCACGACGCCGAGTACGACCACCTCATCAGCCTCCAGCTGGGCGGCGACCCCAACGATCCGCGCAACCTCTGGGTCGAGCCGCCGTCGCCGGGGCACCGGCCGGGCGCCGGTCCCAACAACCCCAAGGACGTGGTGGAGAACCGCCTCAAGGCCGCGATCTGCTCGGGCAAGGCCGACCTGACGAAGGCTCAGCAGGCCATCGCGAGGGACTGGACGACGGCGGAGGCGGTACTGGGCCTGAAGAGGTAGCACCACCGGCCGCCTCGGGGCGTGGTGCCCGGGGGTCCTGGGGGCTCCCCTAGGTGTATTGACCTGGAGCGTTGTTCACACGGCTGATGGGTGGCTTGCCGCCGAGTGCGGTGTGGCTGCGGTGGTGGTTGTAGGTGTGGAGGAAGCCTGTCAGGGCTTGGGTGCGTTCGGTGTTGCTGGTGTAGGGCCGGCTGTAGGCCCATTCGTCGAGCAGGGTGCGGTTGAAGCGTTCCACTTTGCCGTTGGTCTGCGGCCGGTAGGGCCGGATGCGCTTGTGGGCGATGCCGGCCGCGGTGAGGGTCCGGGTGAACAGCTTGGACTTGTAGCAGGAGCCGTTGTCGGTCAGGACGCGCTCGACGGTGATGCCGTGCGAGGCGAAGAAGGCTTGGGCCCGGCGCCAGAAGGCGATCGCGGTTTCCTTGCGTTCGTCGAGGAGGACTTCGCTGTAGGCCAGGCGCGAGTGGTCGTCGACGGCGGAGTGGATATAGCTGTAGCCGATCACCGGCTTGGAGCTCTTGCGCTGGTCGGTGGTGGCCTGCTTGTTGTGGGCGCCCGCAGTCCTGCCGACCGTGCGCCAGCCGCCTCCGGCGGGGATGTTGCCGAGTTTCTTGATGTCGACGTGGACCATCTCGCCGGGCCGGGCTCGTTCGTAGCGGCGGATCGGCTCGCCGGTCGGCCGGTCCAGCCAGGCCAGCCGGTGCAGGCCACGGCGGGTCAGGACCCGATGCACGGTCGAGGCCGGCAGGCCCAGGATCGGGCCGATCCTGGCCGGTCCCAGCTTGCGGGTTTGTCGCAGCGTGCAGATGCGGTCTTCGACGTCAGGCGCGGTGCGGTGTGGGGTCCTGTGCGGTCGACTGGAGCGGTCTTGCAGGCCGGCGTCGCCTTCTGCCAGCCACCGTCGCATCCACTTGTGGGCTGTGGGCCGCGATATGCCCATTTCGGCGGCGACGTGGGCCACGGGCCGTCCGCAGCGGACCCGTTCGACCAGCAGCCGCCTGCCGTGAACGGTCAGCCGGGCATTACGGTGGGACACGAAGACCTCCGTGTGGCGAAGCGTAGACACCTCCACCACATCGGAGGTCTTCGCCATTGATCAAGCCGAGCGGCTGTTAACAACGCTCGTGATCAATACACCTAGGTGTATTGATCACGAGCGTTGTTAACAGCCGCTCGGCTTGATCAATGGCGAAGACCTCCGATGTGGTGGAGGTGTCTACGCTTCGCCACACGGAGGTCTTCGTGTCCCACCGTAATGCCCGGCTGACCGTTCACGGCAGGCGGCTGCTGGTCGAACGGGTCCGCTGCGGACGGCCCGTGGCCCACGTCGCCGCCGAAATGGGCATATCGCGGCCCACAGCCCACAAGTGGATGCGACGGTGGCTGGCAGAAGGCGACGCCGGCCTGCAAGACCGCTCCAGTCGACCGCACAGGACCCCACACCGCACCGCGCCTGACGTCGAAGACCGCATCTGCACGCTGCGACAAACCCGCAAGCTGGGTCCGGCCAGGATCGGCCCGATCCTGGGCCTGCCGGCCTCGACCGTGCACCGGGTCCTGACCCGCCGTGGCCTGCACCGGCTGGCCTGGCTGGACCGGCCGACCGGCGAGCCGATCCGCCGCTACGAACGAGCCCGGCCCGGCGAGATGGTCCACGTCGACATCAAGAAACTCGGCAACATCCCCGCCGGAGGCGGCTGGCGCACGGTCGGCAGGACTGCGGGCGCCCACAACAAGCAAGCCACCACCGACCAGCGCAGCATGAGCTCCAAGCCGGTGATCGGCTACAGCTATATCCACTCCGCCGTCGACGACCACTCGCGCCTGGCCTACAGCGAAGTCCTCCTCGACGAACGCAAGGAAACCGCGATCGCCTTCTGGCGCCGGGCCCAAGCCTTCTTCGCCTCGCACGGCATCACCGTCGAGCGCGTCCTGACCGACAACGGCTCCTGCTACAAGTCCAAGCTGTTCACCCGGACCCTCACCGCGGCCGGCATCGCCCACAAGCGCATCCGGCCCTACCGGCCGCAGACCAACGGCAAAGTGGAACGCTTCAACCGCACCTTGCTCGACGAATGGGCCTACAGCCGGCCCTACACCAGCAACACCGAACGCACCCAAGCCCTGACAGGCTTCCTCCACACCTACAACCACCACCGCAGCCACACCGCACTCGGCGGCAAGCCACCCATCAGCCGTGTGAACAACGCTCCAGGTCAATACACCTAGGGCGGAGGCGAACACATCCCGTAGGGGACACGAACGCCCCCTGCGGGGCCACAACGGGGTGGGGGTGGCGGGTATTCCCGGCGAGGGGCGGGCGGGGCGGCGTGCTTCGGCGGGCCCGGGGGCAGCGTGCTTCAGCGGGCCCGGGGGGCATCGTGCTCCGGCGGGCGGGGCGGGGCAGCATGCTCCGACGGGCCCGGGAGGCGGCGTGCTCCGGCGGGCCCGGGGGCAGCATGCTCCGGCAGGCCCGGGGAGCGGCGTGCTTCGGCGGGGCGGGGCATCGTGCTTCGGCGGGCCCGAGGGGCGGTGCTTCGGCGGGTGGGTGGGTGAGGTCAGTGCTCGGTGAGGCCGGTCGCCAGTGCGCCGAGCAGGTTCACGACGCCGGTCGGGCCGTTGACGACCAGGTCGGCGCGGTCGGCGAGTTCGGTGACCTCGTTGCTGCCGCTGCAGACCAGGAGGCCGGTCAGGCCCTCGGAGCGGAGCTTTTCGACGGCGGCGAACGCGGCCAGGTCACCGAGGTCGTCGCCGGCGTAGAGGACCGTCGAGGCGCCGGTTTCGCGGATCCAGTCGGCGAGCGCGACGCCCTTGTCCATCCCGGGCGGCCGGAGTTCGAGGACCAGGCGGCCCGGTTCGACGATGAGGCCGTGGCGTTCGGCCAGCGCGGTGAGCGGTGCGCGCAGCCGCTCGAAGGCGCCCTGCGGGTCGTCGGCGCGGCGGGTGTGGATGGCGATGGCCCGGCCGCCCTTGCGCTCGATGGCGGTCTCGACCCAGGTGCCGTGCCAGACGCCGGAGGCGTCCAGGACGCCGGGGAGTTCGGCCTGTATGGCGGCGACGCCGGGGTGCGGCGGCGGGGCGTGCACGGTGCCGGTGGACGCCTCCCAGCGTTCGGCACCGTAGTGGCCGAGGACGGTGAGGTGTTCCAGTCCGGGGACGGCGGCGAAGCCGCCGAGGCGGACCGCGACGGTGGCCGGCCGGCCGGTGATCACCGCGGCGGCGCGCAGGTGCGGTACGAGGCGGCCGAGGGCGGCGACCGCGCCGTCGTGGGCGCGGGCCTTTTCCGGGTCGGGGACGATGTCGGCGAGGGTGCCGTCGAAGTCGAGGGCGACGACGGCGCGTTCCGGGTGGGCCAGCAGCGCGGCGAGGCCGTCGCGGCCGGCGGGGGTGACGGGAGTCGGCACGTTCGGGGGGCTGCCCATGGCGCCGACCCTACCGGCGGTGGGCGGGTGCACGGCCGGTGCACGGGCGCATCCGGCCGACGGGTCGCGGCACCGTCCGTGCCGCGAGCGGCGGGCCCGGTCAGCGGCGGGCGCGGCGCGCTTCGCGTATCCGGCGCAGGCGGTTGATGGTGACCGGGTCGTGGGCGAGCGCGCGGGGGTCGTCCAGCAGGGCGTTGAGGAGCTGGTAGTAGCGGGTCGGGGAGAGGCCGAGCCGTTCGCGGATGGCCCGTTCCTTGGGGCCGGGGCCGGGCCAGGAGCGGCGCTCGACGGCGAGCACCGCCTCGTCCCGGGCGGACAGCCCGGAGCCGCCCGCGCCGCCGGTGGCCTGCGGGTCGTCCGTACTGCCGGGGCCGCTCGTCATCACGTTCCCACGATAAGCGCACGGTCGGACGGGCGGGGGCCGGGCGGGTGGCCCGGTCCCCGCGCGCGGCGTCATTCGCCGCTGTTGTCCTCGGTGTCCGCGGTGTTCTGGATGTCGGTGAGCACGCCGGCCGGGTTGCCGTTGGGGCCGACCGCGGCGCCCATCCTGGCCTTGACGGTCTTGGAGACCAGTGGCCAGGAGGTCTTGTCCGCCGGGTAGAACTCGGCGCCGGCCAGCTGCTTGAGGAAGCTGTGCAGCTTGGCGTAGTGGTCGTCGGCCATCATCGTCTGGGAGGCGGAGGTGGTGACGGGCAGCAGGCCGTAGTCGCCGGAGAACTTCTCGACGTTCTTGTCGCTGTAGACGAAGTCGAGGAACTTGCCGGCCTCGGCGCGGTGGCCGTTCTGCTTGAACGCCATCATCCAGTCGGCGACGCCCATGGTGGCCTTGGCCGGGCCCTTGACGCCGGGCAGGTCGACGGTGCCGTAGTCGATGCCCTTGGCCTCGGCCTGCTTCATGAGGGTGGGGTGGCCGTTGAGCATGCCGACGTCGCCGTCGGCGAAGCCGGCGAAGGCGTCCTCGCGGTTGAGCTTGGCCGGGTCGCTGCCGGTCAGGCCCTTGCCGACGAGGTCGTCCTTCAGCCAGTTGAAGGTCTTGATGTTCTCGGGCGAGTTGATCTGGTACTTGCCGATGGTGTCGGTGTAGCTGCCGCCGCCGCTGAGCATCCACATCAGCGTCTCGGCCTGGGTCTCCTCGGGGCCGAGCGGCAGTGCGTAGGGCATCTTGACGCCGTGCGCCTTCAGCAGGGCGGCGTCGTGGGCGATGTCGTCCCAGGTCTTCGGCGGGCTGGTGATGCCGGCCTGGGCGAACAGCTTCTTGTTGTAGAAGAGCCGCCGGGTGCTGGCGCCGAAGGGCATGCCGTACTGGACGCGGTGGTATTCGCCGGCCTCCGCGAGGGAGGGGGTGAAGTCGGCCTGGACCGGTATGGAGAGCAGCTGGTCGGCGCTGTAGAGCTTGCCCTTGGCCGCGTAGTCGGCGTAGGCGCCTATCTGGGCGAGGTCGGGGGCCTTGCCCTCCTTGACCAGGTCCTCGACGTGCTTGTCGACGTTGGTCCAGCTGTCGACCTCGACGTCGACCTTGATGCCGGGGTTCTTCTTCTCGAAGGCGCGGGCGAGCTGGTCCCAGTAGTGCTGGGAGCTGTTGGCCTCGCTGTCACCGTAGTCCGCGGCGATCAGCTTGAGGGTGACGTCGCCGTCGCCCGATCCGCCGCCGCAGCCGGTGAGTGTCAGTGTCATGGTGGTGGCCGTCGCTGCCGCCGCCAGGCTCAAGTACCGCCGCTGCACCCGCTGTTACCGCCCTTTTCCTGTCCCGAAATTCCGTGCCTGCCGGGTTCCTCAACACCGTCTCGGGGATCGCCCTCGCCCGGCGTGAACAGCGGGTTTCCCCCCGCGTCCGATACAAGGTCTACACCACAGGCGATCGCGCTTCGGTATCGGGCTCCCACACTTCCTTCACTTGGACCGGACCGGTGAGTGGACTAGACCTTTCGGGGCGCAGCGCGCGAAACTGTTCCCGTGAGACATGTCATCGCCCTGGATGTGGGCGGCACCGGGATGAAGGCCGCCCTCGTAGGGGTGGATCCCGAACCGTCCGGGAAGACACCACCCGCCCTGCTCTACGAGGCACGGCGGCCCACCGGCCGCGAGCGCGGCCCCGACGCGGTGGTCGAGACGATCCTCGGCTTCGCCGCCGAGCTCCGCGACATCGGCGCCGCCCGCTTCGGCACCCCCGCCGAGGCCGCCGGCGTCGCGGTCCCCGGCATCGTCGACGAGACCTCCGGCACCGCCGTCTACGCCGCGAACCTCGGCTGGCGGAACGTCCCGCTGCGGGCGCTGCTCTCCGAGCGGCTCGGCGGGGTCCCGGTCTCGCTCGGCCACGACGTGCGCACCGGCGGCCTGGCCGAGGGCCGGATCGGCGCCGGCCGGGACGCCGGCCGCTTCCTGTTCGTGCCGCTGGGCACCGGCATCGCCGGCGCCATCGGCATCGGGGGCCGCATCGAGGCCGGGGCGCACGGCAGCGCCGGCGAGATCGGCCACATCGTCGTACGGCCCGGGGGGCGGGCCTGCGGCTGCGGGCAGCGGGGCTGCCTGGAGACGCTGGCCTCGGCCGCCGCGGTGGGCCGGGACTGGGCGGCGGCCTGCGGCGACCCGGAGGCCAGCGCGGCGGACGCGGCCAAGGCCGTGGCGTCCGGCGACGCGCGGGCCCGCGCGGTGTGGCGGGACGCGGTGGACGCGCTGGCCGACGGCCTGGTCACCGGCCTGACCCTGCTCGACCCGGAGCTGCTGATCATCGGCGGCGGACTGGCCGAGGCGGGCGACACGCTGTTCACGCCTCTGCGGGAAGCGGTCCGGCGGCGCGTTACGTTCCAGCGGCTCCCCTCGATCGTTCCGGCGGCCCTCGGGGACGCCGCCGGGTGCCTGGGCGCGGGACTCCTCGCCTGGGATCTTCTCTCCACGGAGGTAACCGCCTGATGGCACAGCAACTGTCCGTGCAGCCGGCCGCGGGTCCCCGGCGCACCGTCCTGGCCGGCGCCCGGATCGCCCGCCCGTCCGGGGTCGTCGAGCGCGGCCGGATCATCGTCGAGGGCGGCCGGATCGCCGCGGTCCACAGCCGCGACGCCGACCTGGCCGAGGACCGCGGCGCCGACGCCGTGGACCTGACCGGCCACCTCGTCGTGCCCGGCTTCGTCGACATGCATGTGCACGGCGGGGGCGGCGGCTCGTTCTCGTCCGCCGACCCCGGCGAGTGCATGACGGTCGTGGAGACCCACCGCCGGCACGGCACCACCTCGATGGTCGCCTCCACCGTCACCGGCGAACTGCCCGAACTCGCCCGGCAGGCCGGGGTGCTGGCCGAACTGGTCCAGCAGGGCGAGCTGACCGGCATCCACTTCGAGGGCCCGTTCATCTCCCCGCACCGCTGCGGCGCCCACCAGCCGGGGCTGCTGCGCGACCCGGACCCGTCCGACGTCCGCAAGCTCCTCGACGCGGCCCACGGCACCGCCGCGATGATGACCCTCGCCCCCGAACTGCCCGGCGGTCTGGCGTCCGTACGGCTGCTCTCCGACGCCGGGGTGATCGCCGCCGTCGGCCACACCGACTCGTCCTACGACGCGGCCCGGCAGGCCATCGACGCGGGCGCCACCGTCGCCACCCACCTCTTCAACGCGATGCCCCCGCTCGGCCACCGGGCGCCGGGGCCGGTCGCCGCGCTCCTGGAGGACGAGCGGATCACCGTCGAGCTCATCAACGACGGCACCCATCTGCACCCCGCGATGCTCCAGCTGGCCGTCCGTGAGGCGGGCAACGGCCGGGTCGCGTTCATCACGGACGCGATGGGCGCGGCCGGCATGGACGACGGGATGTATCCGCTCGGGCCCATGCAGGTCGAGGTCAGGGACGGGGTGGCCCGGATCAGCGACGGCCCCACGGCCGGCTCCATCGCGGGCTCCACGCTCACCCTGGACCGGGCCTTCCAACGGGCCGTCCTGGTCGACGGCCTGACGGTGCATCAGGCCGTCCAGGCACTGTCCGCCACCCCGGCCCGCCTGCTGGGCATCGACGACCGCACCGGGTCCCTGGCGGCCGGCAAGGACGCCGACCTGGTGGTGCTGGACGCGGCGTTCGCCCTGGTCGGGGTCATGCGCCGGGGCGAGTGGGTGGTGCGCCCGCAGAGCGCGTGAGGTGAGCTGAGGGTCTGGGCCAACCGCCACCGACGATGGCATGATCGCTCGCGCACTTGTCCGCATGCCACCGCCGTGCGCGGTTGCCCGACCCCGGCCGCCCGGCCATGACTGCCCGGAGGGGGCGACCATGATCCTCACGGTCACGCTGAACGCCGCCCTGGACATCACCTACCGTGTGCCACGGCTCCGCCCGCACCGTACGCACCGGATCACCGAGGTGTCCGAACGCCCCGGCGGCAAGGGCGTGAACGTCGCCCGGGTGCTGGCCGCGCTCGGCCACCGCACGGTCGCCACCGGCTTCGCGGGCGGCGGCACCGGCGACGCGCTGCGCGCCCTGCTCGCCGAGACGGCGGTCACCGACGCCCTGGTCCCGGTCGGCGGCGCCACCCGCCGCACGGTCGCCGTCGTCGACGGGACCACCGGGGACACCACCCAGCTCAACGAGCCGGGCCCGACCGTCTCCCCCGCCGAATGGGACACCTTCCTCGGCACCTACCGCGAACTGCTGGGCGAGGCCCGGGCGGTGGCACTGTGCGGCAGCCTGCCGCCGGGCGTCCCGGTCGACGTCTACGCCCGCCTCACCCGCGCCGCGCGCACCGCCGGCGTCCCCGTCCTCCTCGACACCAGCGGCGAACCGCTGCGCCGCGGCCTGGCCGCCCGCCCCGACCTCGCCAAGCCCAACGCCGACGAGCTGGCCGCCCTGACCGGCAGCACCGAGCCGCTGCGCGCCGCCCGCGACACCCGCCGCCGCGGCGCGCACGCGGTGGCCGCCTCACTGGGCCCGGACGGGATGCTGGCGGTCACCGCGGACGGCTCCTGGCAGGCCGCCCCGCCCCGGCGGTTCGCCGGCAACCCGACCGGCGCCGGCGACTCCGCGGTCGCCGGGCTGCTCTCCGGCCTGGTGGAGGACCTGCCCTGGCCCGCCCGCCTCGCCCGCGCGGTCGCCCTGTCCGCGGCGACGGTCCGCGCCCCGGCGGCCGGCGAGTTCGACCGGGCGACGTACGAGGAGCTGCGGGAGCGCGTGGTGGTGACGGACCATTCGCCGGCGGCCTGAACCGGCCCCGGCGGGTATCAGGGGCGGGCCAGCCAGACCTGGTCGAGGTTCACGTCGCACTGGTTACCGCTCTCGCAGGACAGCTTGACGGTGTTGGTGCCCTTGTTGAGCTGGACGTACGACCAGGTCTTGGTCCAGCCCTTGTCCCAGGCGCCCTCCGGGGCGTGGGCGAAGTTCTCCATGTTGACCGGGCGGGGGATCGCCGTGCCGTTCACGTTCAGCGTGAGGTTGGCGTCCTTGCCGGGCACGCCGTAGCCGACCCAGAGCTTGTACTTGCCGGCGGTGTCCACGTCGACCGACCAGGTGGCGGAGGCGCCGGGGGTGTTCATCCCGCCGATGTAGGTCCCGCCGGCCGAGCGGGCCCCGGGCACGTCCTTCGCCGTGGTCGCGCCGCCGTCCAGACGCAGGCTGCCGGCGTCCTCCTTGGGCAGTTCGCCGGGCTTGGGCTTGCTGTTGGGCGGTTCGCTCGGCTTGACGGTGTCACCGGCCGTGGGGCCGGGCTTGCCGGCGTTGGCGTCCTTGGTGTCCCCGCCGTTGTTGGTGAGCATCGCGACGCCGATGCCTATGCAGACCACCGCGACCACCGCGACCGCGCCGATCAGCAGCCCGTTGCGACGGCGCGGCTCCGGCTCGGCGCCGCGGCCGGGCGCCGGGACGGGCCGGGTGCGGTCGCCGCCGGGCAGGGTCTCCGGCGCGGCGTAGGTGGCGTTCGGCTGCCCGTAGGTGACCGGCTGCTGGGCCTGCTGGCCGTACTGGCGCTGGCCGACCGCCCGCACCTGGTTGTACGACGTGCGCGGCACCCCCGGCTGCCGGGCCGCCCCGCCGGCGCCCGCCGAGCCCGGTGCCCCGCCCTCGCCGCCTTCCGCGCGGTAGAGGTAGGCGAAGGGGTCGTCGTTCTCCGGCGTGTCCGCGCCGTTGTTGCCGGCCGTCATTCCGTGTCACTCCCAAGCGATGTGTGCGCGTCATGAACGCGTCGGTCGGTACGCGTGCGCAGACGTCTTCTGCGCGAATCTCTGGTCCGGGCCCCCGGCGGCGCCGCGCCGCATCGGCGCAGCCTACCCCCTCGCGTCCGGGCCACACCGAGCCCGGCGGGCCACAGGATCGCTACGGATCGGTGAACTGCTGGTGCGGGGGCCGGCGGGCCGCGGATGTGAGATGCGCCGCGCGGTGCGCGACGCCCCACCGCCCGGCTCCCGCCCGGTCCGTCGCACGGCGCCCGCGCGGCCCGCCGCCCGGTGTCAGCCCGCCGCCCGCCGGTTCGCCTTCGACCGGGAGCGCTTCTCGACGTACATCCGCTGGTCCGCCGACTCCAGGACCTCCTCGGCGGTCATCCCGCAGCTCGCCCAGCCGATGCCGAAGCTGGCGCCCACCCGGACCGCCCGGCCCTCCACCCGGATCGGCGGGATGATCGCGTTCCGCAGCCGCACCGCGAGGTCCTGGGCGTCGGCCGTGCCGAGACCGTCGGCGAGCACCACGAACTCGTCGCCGCCGAGCCGGGCGACGGTGTCGCCGTCCCGTACGCCGCTGGTCAGCCGGCGGGCGACCTCGATCAGCACCGCGTCGCCGGTGTTGTGCCCGAAGCGGTCGTTGATCGACTTGAAGCCGTCGAGGTCGCAGAAGAGGACCGCGAGCCCCTTGGAGCCGTCGTCGGCCGGCCCGTCCGCGGGGGCGACGAGGTGGACGTGGTGGTCGAACGGGACCGGGGCCTTGCCCTCGAAGCCGTCGACGCCGTCGAAGGGCTCGTTGCCGTCCGGCCGGAAGCCGTGCGGGTCCCGCGGGTCCGCGCCGCCCGAGGAGGCGTAGGCGTCCGCCAGCGAGCCGGCCGGCCGGGAGCACAGCCGGGCGCCGAGCCGCGCCCGCAGTTCGGCGCTGTTGGGCAGGCCGGTCAGCGAGTCGTGGCTGGCCCGGTGCGCGAGCTGGAGCTCGTGCCGCTTGCGCTCCTCGATGTCCTCGACGTGGGTGAGCAGGTAGCGGGGGCCGTCGGCGGTGTCGGCGACGACGGAGTTGCGCAGCGAGACCCACACGTACGTGCCGTCGCGGCGGGCCAGCCGCAGCTCGGCGCGGCCGCCCTCGGCGGAGGTGCGCAGCAGGGTGCCGATGTCCTCGGGGTGGACCAGGTCGGAGAAGGAGTAGCGGCGCAGCCCGGAGGCCGTGCGGCCGAGCAGCCGGCACAGCGCGTCGTTGGTCCGTAGCAGCCGCCCGTGCTGGTCCCCACCCATTTCGGCCACGGCCATCCCGCTCGGCGCGTACTCGAAGGCCTGTCGGAAGCTTTCCTCGCTGGCGCGCAGGGCCTGCTGCTCGCGCTCCAGCCGGACCAGGGCGCGCTGCATGTTGGCCCGCAGCCGGGCGTTGCTGATCGCGATCGCGGACTGGAAGGCGTACATCTGCAGCGCTTCCTGGCCCCAGGGGCCGGGGCGCCGGCCATTGCGCGGCCGGTCGACGGAGATCACGCCGAGCAGCTCGCCGCCGCCGTTGCCGGCGGTGTACATGGGCGCGAAGAGGCGGTCCATCGGGTGCCACTCGTCGGGGAACCGCGGCGCCGGCCCGGCCGTGTGCCACTGCGGTACGTCGTCGTCATCCAGCACCCAGCCCTCGGTGTACGGGATGAAGCAGAGGTCGCCCCACCGCTCGCCCATGGACAGCCGGCGGTCCCAGGAGGAGCGCGAGCCGACCCGGCCGGCCATCAGGGCCTCGGCGCCCGCGCTGCCGGCGACCGCGGCCACCACGAGATCTCCGTCGGGCCGCACGAGGTTGACCGCGGACAGCTCGTAGCCGAGGCCGTTCACGGCGCCGTCGGCGACGGTCTGCAAGGTGTCCGCAAGGCTGCGTGCGGTGTTCAGTTCGGCGACCACTTGGTGCAGCTGCCGCAGGGTCGCAAGACGGACGTATGGCTCCGACTCGGTCTCCATCGCTCGCTCCCCTGAGACCTCGACAGCAGACTCCACGATTCTTGTCGTCCGATTCCACGCTCACTGAATCACAGTGAGCTCTTCACTCGGTACACAGGGTCAACAATTAGAGGCCGCTGTGACTCAAGTCACAGACGGTGAGCGAGCGTTGACCGTGCCGTACCACCCCGCCGCAGCAGACCCGCCTTCACTCTTTCTACACTTTCTGAACGCAAATTCCGAGGGGTCGACCCGCTGTATACGACCTCCGTCGCTGGACCTAGGACGCGGGTGGTCCCGGGGCCCGATGCGCGCCCGGACGGCGGGAAGTTAGCGTTCATGGCGTGTTCACGGAAACCCCTGTCGATGCGGCGGCCCCCGGGCCCGCCGCCACCGCTGCTCCCACCGTCGCGCCGGCCTCCGTGCCGGGTGGCGCGCCGATCCCGCATGCTGTGGGGGTGAGTGACGACGAGTTCCGCGCCGCCCTGTCCCGGCTCGCCGCCGGCGTCGTACTGATCACCGCCCACGACCCGGACGCCGGGCCGCGCGGCGAGGACGCCGGCATGACCGCCACGGCCTTCCTTTCCGTGTCGCTCGACCCGCCGCTCGTGATGGTGAGCGTTCGCAACGGCTCCCGGATGGACGACCTGCTGGCGGAGCAGCCGCTGTGGGCGGTCTCCGTCCTCTCGGGGCATCAACGGCAGATTGCCGGACGATTCGCGATGAAGGGCCGTATCAGCGACCGGCTTCTCTTCGAGGACATCGCACACGTACGGGGCGAAGCCTCCGGCGCCCCGCTCGTCGGCGGCGCGCTGGCGACCCTGGAGTGCCGCACCGAACAGCGCGTCGCGGCCGGCGACCACACCCTCGTCATCGGGCGGGTCCTGGCCACCGGGGTCCCGAACGAGGACGACGGGCCGCTGACGTACTTCCGGGGGCGCTACCGGCAGTTGGGGTGAGCGGCCGGGGACCGGCAGCCGGGCCTCCGGTCAGGTCCAGTCGCGGCCCGAGCGGCCGCGCTTGGTCTCACCGCGCTGCTTCTTCTCGCGCAGCCGGCGCTCGTTGATGCCCCGTGGGATCCGCGACTTCCGGCGCGGCTTGGGCGGCGGTGCGCTGGCCTCGGCGAGCAGCGCGGCCATCCGGACGGCCGCGGTCTCGCGGTTGCGCCACTGGGAGCGGTGGTCGGAGGCGCGTACGGACAGCACGCCGTCGACCAGCCGGCCGGCCAGCCGCTCCAGCGCACGCTCCTTCCACACCGGCGGCAGCGCCTGCGTGCCGCCGAGGTCGAAGCGCAGCTCGACCTGGCTGTCGCTGGTGTTGACGTGCTGGCCGCCCGGACCCGAGGACCGTGAGAAGCGCCAGACGAGCTCGGCCTCGGGAAGGACGACCGAACCGCGGATGACATGGGGCCCGGACATGGCCCTATGATCCCGCGGATCCGGCCGCACCGTCACCCGCTTTTCACCCGCCTTGACCTGGCCGCACATCAGATTCCGCCGCCGAGCGGCCGAGCGGCGCGGCGCGCGGCACGGACACCAGGCACGGCGCGCGGGGGGCACCGGCACGCCACTCGGACACCGGTATGCCCCGTGGAGACCGGCATCAGGATCGGGCAAAGAAAGTAAAGGGAGCTGGAACCTCACGGTCCCCCGACGGCGTTCTGGTGGGTGACGGTAGCTTCGTGGCAGCACGGAGCCCGACGACTCGACGCGTTGACTAGGAAAGGGACATCCCCATGGCTGTAAGCCTGTCCAAGGGCGGCAACGTCTCGCTCACCAAGGAGGCACCGGGCCTGACCGCCGTCACGGTGGGCCTCGGCTGGGACGTCCGCACCACCACCGGCACGGACTTCGACCTCGACGCCAGCGCGATCGCGGTGAACACCACCGGCAAGGTCTACTCCGACCAGCACTTCGTCTTCTTCAACAACAAGAGCACGCCGGACCAGTCGATCGTCCACACCGGTGACAACGTCACCGGCCAGGGCGAGGGCGACGACGAGCAGATCAACGTCAACCTGGCGGCGCTGCCGGCCGACATCGACAAGATCGTCTTCCCGGTGTCCATCTACGACGCCGACAACCGCAGCCAGAACTTCGGCCAGGTGCGCAACGCCTTCATCCGCATCGTCAACCAGGCCGGTGGCGCGGAGATCGCGCGCTACGACCTGAGCGAGGACGCGGCCACCGAGACCGCCATGGTCTTCGGCGAGCTGTACCGCAACGGCGCGGAGTGGAAGTTCCGTGCCGTGGGCCAGGGTTACGCGTCGGGCCTGGTCGGCATCGCGAAGGACTTCGGCGTCAACGTCTGAGTCGCCGGCGCCCCGGTGCGCAGAACCGTCCGCGGCCGGTAGACCGCGGGCTCGCTTCAGGGCCGGTCCCCTTCGAGGGGCCGGCCCTGCGCGCGTTTCAGGCGGCCGCGTCGCTTCCGCTCCCGGCCCCGTCCGCCGGTCCGGGCGGCATGGCCAGCACCGCCACCTCGTCCAGCGACAGTCCGAGCGTGCCGGCCAGCGCCGCGACCGTGAAGAACGCCGGGGTGGGCGCCCGGCCGGTCTCGATCTTCCGCAGCGTCTCGGCGGACAGCCCCGCCGCCGCCGCTACCTCGACCATGCTCCGCCCGCCACGCGCCGTCCGCAGCAGCGCGCCGAGCCGTTCACCGCGTTCCCGCTCCCAAGGAGTCAGTGGAGTCCGCACCATGCTCGTGATACTAATACCGGTAAACAATTACCGGTAAAGAAATACCGGTGCCACGTTCCTTGCCCTGCGGAGGTCATCCATGGTGGAAATCAAGACGGACACCGCGGTGGACGCGATGCGGGTGACCGGCCGGGTCGTCGCCGACGCGCTGGCCGCGGCCCGCGCGGCCGCCGCGCCGGGCGTGCGGCTGCTGGACCTCGACGAGGTCGCCCGCGCGGTGCTGCGCGAGGCCGGCGCCACCTCGCCGTTCCTCGGTTACCGCCCGTCGTTCGCACCCACCCCGTTCCCGGCCGTCATCTGCGCGTCCGTCAACGACGCGATCGTGCACGGCATCCCGGACGGCTACCGGCTGCGCGACGGCGACCTGGTGAGCCTCGACTGCGGCGCGGTGGTGGACGGCTGGGCCGGCGACGCCGCCATCAGCTTCACGGTCGGCACCCCGCGCCCCGAGGACGAGCGGCTCATGGAGACCACCCGGCGGGCGCTGGCGGCCGGTATCGCGGCCGCCGTACCGGGCGCCCGGATCGGCGACGTCTCCCATGCGATCGGCAGCATCGGACGCGCCGCCGGCCACGGCATCCCCCGCGACTTCGGCGGCCACGGCATCGGCCGGCAGATGCACGAGGACCCGCCGGTCCCCAACGACGGCCGGCCGGGCCGCGGCTTCGTGCTGCGCCCCGGCCTGGTGATCGCCATCGAGCCGATGTTCCTCGCCGGCGGCACGGACGCCTATCTCACGGACGACGACGGCTGGACCCTGCGCACCGCGGACGGCAGCCGGGCCGCCCACTTCGAGCACACCGTCGCGGTGACGGAGGACGGGCCACGGGTGCTGACGCTGCCGTAGCCGACGCAGCACCCGATCCGTTCGGCCGGCCGGCCGTCGAGGGTGTGCACGGTTCGGCCGGCCGGCGAGGCCTGCGCGGTTCGGCTAGCCGTCGAGGGCGTGCACGCCGGCCTGCGCGAACTGCTCGTCGAGGGCCCCGCTCGGCGCCCCCGCCACGCCGATCCCGGCGATCGGCGCGTCCTCGTCCCGGACCGGCGCACCGCCCGCCAGGAAGAGGGTGCCGGGAATGTCCTTGAGCGTGGGCGCCTGGTCGAGGCGCTTGACCAGGTCGGAGGTGGGGGCGTTCCAGGACACCGCCGTGAACGCCTTCCGCGCCGCCGACTCGTACGCCTGCGGCCCGGCGCCGTCGCCCCGCAGCGCGACCAGCGTGCTGCCGTTGCGGTCCACGACGGCCACCGAGATCCGCTGCCCGGCCTTCTCGGCCGCCTTCAGCGCGGCCTGGGCGGCCTTGGTGGCGGCGTCGAGGGTGAGGTGGGTGGTGGTGCGCGTGAGGCCCTTGCCGACGTTCGCGGACGAGGACGCGGCGGAAGCCGAGGACGCGGCGTCGGCATGCGTGGACGAGGGCACGGCGGTCGCGGAGGCGCCGCCGAGGACACCCGCGCCCACCAGGGCGGTCGCGACGGCGCCGGCCGCGGCGACGGCACCGACCGCGGAGACCTTGCGGGAGGCCTTGGAGGAGTCCCGGTGGGAGCCCTTGGGGGAGACCTCGCCGGAGACCTTGTGGGAGCGGAACGGAATTCTCGGATTCATGCCCTCATCGTCGAGGGGAGACCGGCCCGCCCGGATCGGCGGTCCGGCCGGGATCGCCGTGCATGATGGGGGATACCGGTGTCGGCCGATCGGTTGATGCGGGCGCCGCTCCGCCCGGGTTACGACTACCAGGTCGGCGCCCGGCCAGGGCCCGTCCGACGGACGTCGGCCTACGAGGAGACCACGGTGCACATCACTCAGCAGCCGCCGGACAGGGGCGCGGACAGGGGCCCCGGCAAGGGCGAGGGCGCGAGCAGGGACGCGGGCCGGGACCCCGACGCCCGCTGGTTCGAGCCGGTGCTGCACCTGACGTTCTTCCTGCTGCTCGCCGCCTCGCTCACCCGCTTCCTGCTCCACCACCCGGGCGAACCCCGCACCCCGTGGATCATCGCCCTCAGCATCACCCTGGCCCTGCTCCACGTCCTCGGCCCGACCCCCGGTCGCCCTGCGCTCCGTATGCCCCGTACGCCCCGTACGCGGGACGCCGGGCAGGCCGACACCCGCCGGCTGCTCTGGCTGGCCGCGGTCGTGGCGGTCTGGGTCGTCGTGGTCGTGCTCGCACCGAGCTTCGCCTGGTGCGCCGTGCCGCTCTTCTACACCGGCCTGCGAACGCTGCCGGCCGGCGCCGCGTCGGTGCTGGTCGGCCTGCTCACCGCGTTCGTCGTCGCCGCCCAACTCCGGCTGTCCACCGGCTTCGACCCGATCCTGGTGCTGGCCCCGCCGGCCGTCGCCGCGCTCGCCACCGCCGTCTTCGTCCACATGGAGCGGCAGGCGGCCCGCCAGCGCGCGCTGATCGACGATCTGCTGCGCACCCGCCGCGAACTGGCCGCGACCGAGCGGCGCGAGGGCACGCTCGCCGAGCGGCAGCGGCTCTCGATGGAGATCCACGACACGCTCGCCCAGGGGCTGTCCAGCCAGCAGATGCTGCTACAGGCCACCGACCGGACCTGGGACAGCGACCCGGCCACCGCCCGCGGCCATCTCCGTACGGCCACCGAGATCACCGCCCGCAACCTCGCCGAGGCCCGCCGCTTCGTCCACGACCTCGCCCCGGCCGACCTGGCCGGCGGCACCCCCCTCCCGGAGGCCCTCCGCCGACTGGCCACCCGCACGACCGGTCCCACGACCGTCCCTGCGGCCGGCCCCGTGGCTGCCCCCGCGACCGGCCCCACGACTGGTCCCACCGGTCCCACGGCCGGTCCCACGGCTGGTCCCACGGCCGGTCCCCCTGCGGACGAGCCGGGCGGCGGCGGGCCCGGCGGGCGGCTGAGTGTGCGCTTCCACCAGGACGGCACCCCCGTACCGCTCCCGGACCGGGTGCAGTCCGCGCTGCTGCGCATCGCCCAGGGCGCCCTCGCGAACGTCCGCGAGCACGCCGCCGCGCGCACCGTCACCCTCACCCTCAGCTACCTGGGCGACCAGGTCGTCCTCGACATCGCCGACGACGGCCGGGGCTTCACCACCACCGCCGCCGCACAAGGACGCGGCCACGGCCTGCCCGCCATGCACGCCCGGATGCGGCAGCTCGGCGGGACGCTCACCATTGAATCCGCACCGGGCGAGGGCACCGTCCTGTCCGCCGCCGTCCCCCTGGAGCGCACGCCATGACCTCCTCCGCGACCTCCTCCGCAGGCGAAGCGCCGCACACCCCCGTACGCGTCCTGCTCTGCGACGACCACGCGGTCGTCCGCGCCGGACTGCTCGCCCTGCTCAGCAGCGCCCACGGCATCGAGGTCATCGCCGAGGCCGGCGACGGCGAGGAGGCCGTGGCGCTGGCCGCCGCGCTCCGCCCCGACGTCGTCCTGATGGACCTCCAACTCGGCTCGGGCATCGACGGCATCGAAGCCACCCGCCGCATCACCGCCCGAGCCCGGGAAGCCGCAGGAGCCGGTGTCACTCCGGCCGGCTCGACCGGCCCGATCCCCCACGTCCTCGTCCTGACCACCTACGACACCGACGCCGACATCACCCGCGCCATCGACGCCGGTGCCACCGGTTATCTCCTCAAGGCCGAGCGGCCGGAGGAACTGTTCGCCGCCATCCGGGCCGCGGCCGCGGGGCGCAGCACGCTCTCCGGGCCGGTCGCCCACCGGGTACTGGCCCAGATGCGCAGCCCGCGCCCCACCCTCACCGACCGCGAGCTCGACATCCTCGGCCAGCTCGCCCGCGGGCTGAGCAACCGGGAGATCGCCCGCGCCCTGTTCATCAGCGAGGCCACGGTCAAGACCCACCTCGGCCGCATCTACGACAAACTCTCCGTGGACACCCGGGCCGGCGCCGTCTCCGTGGCCAAGGAACAGCGCCTGCTGCCCTGACTGCTCCCCCCACCCCCGCCCCCGCCTCCGCCCCCGCGAGGCGAGGCAGCGGCCCCCGCCCCCGCGTGAGGCGAGCCAGTAGCCCGCGCTCCCAGGTCACATCCCCGGGTCACATCGCCAGGTGGCATCCGCGCGCACATGGCCCGACGCCGGGTGCCGATCATGCCCTCCGGGCCGCGAGCGGCCCCGGTCAGAGCCGGTGCGCACATCCGTCCACCGACCGGCGTGACACCATCAAGGCGTGATCGACCTCGGCTACTCCCTCTCCCGCCGCTTTCCGGACCCACCGCAGACGGACTACCGGACCGCGGGGGTGCACGCGCTCCGCCACGACCTGTTCTGCGGCGACGTGTACCTGGCGGACACCACGGCGGACCGCGAACTGTCCACCGCCTGGGGCTGGGTGCCGGTCCTCGACTTCGCCTGGGCGCTGTGCGACATCGTCGAGCAGCTCGACACCGACCCCCGCGGCAGCCGCTCGGCCCGTCCCGTCCACGCCGAGCTCGACTTCACGGAATCCGCCGACCTGATGCGCTTCGAGCGGCGCTTCGGCTGGGTGGACGTCGAGGCCGACTGGATGCCGGCCGACGAGCCCCCGCTCACCTTCAACCACGCCGCGCTCCGCCGCGAGGCCCGCGACTTCCTGCACGACCTGATCGCCGACCTCACGGACATGCACGACGGCCTCGGCGACAACCCCGCCATCTGGGACCTGCAGTCCCGCTTCCCCCGCGTCTGACCACCGCCAACAGCCCGGCGGGGGCCGGAACCCCGGCCGCCCCTCCACTCCCCTACTCGACCCTCACCCCTGCCTGCGCCGCGAACGCCGGTGCCAGATCCATCAGTTGGGTCGTGCTGATCACCGCCCCGGACAGCCGGTCGATCCCCCGCGCGATGTCCACCGCCGCCGCGCCGCGCAGATCGACGTCCTTCATCCGCGCCTCGGAGAAATCGATCCGCGCCAGGGTGCAGTCGTCGAACGTGACCCGCTCCAGCTCGGCCCCCGCGAAGTCCGCCTCGATGAGCACGCACCCCTCGAAGGCGACGTCCCGCAGCTTCGCGCTGCGCAGATTCGGGAAGTCGATCTTCCCGCCGCGCACCACGACCCGCTCCAGGACCGCGCCGTGCAGCTGCGTCCCGCCGAGCCTGGCGTCCGAGACCTCGACATCGCGCAGGGACGCCCCGGACAGATCCGTCCCGACCCCGCGCACCCCGCTCAGCACGCTGTCGATGATCCGCGCCCGGCCGAGCACCGTCCCGTCGAGCCCGCAGCGGCGCAGCGCACAGTCCATGAACCGCGCGCCCCGCGCCGACTGCCGCGCCCAATCGGCGTCCGCGAACTCCAGCCCGTCGTAATCCCCGCCCTCCTCCAACTCCCCGCCGTCGTACGCCACCAGCTCCGGCAGCCGCACCTCCGGCCGCCGCACCGCCCGCACCGTCTCCTTACCGCGCCCGGCCACGCGATCACCCCTTTCACCCTCGACCCGCATACGCGTCGCACGCACGCACCGCACCTGCGCAACACAACCCGTCGTGCTCCGGCCGGAAATCCGTCCGCCGGAATCCGTCCGCCGGAAACCGTCGTAACCCATCGTGAACCACCCCACTGACAACGCCCCCCGACCAGCGCGGAAGCACCCCTCAACCGCTCACCCGAACCCCTCACCCCTCACCGTTGACCTCAACCCAACTTGAGGTCGCAGACTGACGGCGCCCCGGGATCCCACCAGACGTCGGCCCGGGCTCCCACCAGACGTCGACAAGGAGAGAACCCCCACCATGCGCGCCATACGCCTGCACGCCTTCGGCCCCGCCGAGAACCTCCTGCACGAGACCGTCGACGACCCCGCCCCCGGCCCCGGCGAGGTACGGATCTCCGTCGCCGCGGCCGGTGTGCACCTCCTGGACACCACACTGCGCGCCGGCCACTCGGGCGGGCCGTTGCCCCTGCCCGACCTCCCGACCGTGCCCGGCCGCGAGGTCGCCGGCACGGTCGACGCCCTCGGCGAGGGCACCGACCCGTACTGGCTCGGCCGGCGGGTCGTCACCCACCTGGGCGCAGCACCCGGCGGCTACGCCGAACTCGCCGTCGTCGCCGCCGACCGCCTGCACGACATCCCGGACGGGCTGGACGCCGCCCAGGCGGTCGCCATGATCGGCACCGGCCGCACCACCATGGGCATCCTGCTCTTCGCCGACCTCACCCCCGACGACATCGCCCTCGTCCCCGCGGCCGCCGGCGGCATCGGCTCACTGCTCGTCCAGCACCTCAAGAACACCGGCGCCACTGCCATCGGACTGGCCGGCGGCCCCGCCAAGGTGGCCCGCGTCCGTGACCTGGGCGCCGACCTCGCCGTCGACTACACCGACGACACCTGGCCGGCCCGTGTCCGCGCCTTCCTCGATGACCGGGGCGCGCCCGGCGCCACCCTCGTCTTCGACTCGGTCGGCGGCGCCCCCGGACGCGCGGCCGTCGACCTGCTCGCCGAAGGGGGCCGCCATCTGCTCTTCGGCTGGTCCTCCGGAGCCCCGACGGAGTTCGCCGACGGCGAGTTGGCGGCTCGCGGGATCACCTCCCGGCAGGTGCTGGGCCCGCCGATGCTGGCCCGGGCCGGGGGCGACAACCCGATCCGCACCCTGGAGACCGCCGCCCTCGCGGAGGCCGCAGCCGGCCGACTCGTCCCGTCCGTCCAGCGCTTCCCCCTGGCGGACGCCGCGGCCGCCCACCGCGCCCTGGAGACCCGCACCACGATGGGCAAGGTGATCCTGGTGCCGTGAGCGAGGTGACCCTGGCGCCGTGAGTACGGGCAGGCCGAGGCCGAGGGAGGAGCCGAGCCGGGGCACCACTACGGCCCTCACTCGCCCACGGCCCCCGCCCACAAGCCCCCCGCTCGCCCGGAGGCCGCCCCGCCCCCGCCCGCTACCGCACCACCGCCATCTCCCTGGCCGTCTCGTTCAGCCGCCGGCCGCCCGACTCCGTGCACGTCACGATGTCCTCGATCCGCACCCCGAACCGTCCCGGCAGGTAGATCCCCGGCTCGATCGAGAAGCACATCCCCGGTACGAGCGGCAGATGCTCGCCCTCCACCAGGTACGGCGGCTCATGCGTGGTGACCCCGATGCCGTGCCCGGTCCGGTGGATGAAGTACTCGCCGTACCCCGCCGCCTTGATCACCCTCCTGGCCACCCGGTCGACCTCCTGGCAGGCGATGCCCGGCCGCACCGCCTCGAAGGCCGCCTGCTGCGCCTCCCGCACGATGTCGTGCACCTTGCGCTCCTCGGCCCCCGGTTCCCCGACGTGCACCGTGCGCGACGTGTCCGACCCGTAGCCGTCCTTGAGGCCACCGAAGTCGAGCACCACCATGTCGCCGTCCTCGATGACCCGCTCCCCCGCCTCGTGGTGCGGGTTCGCGCCGTTGGGGCCCGACCCGACGACCGTGAAGTCCACCTGGCTGTGCCCGTGTTCGATCAGCAGCCGGGCGAGATCCGCGGCCACCTCCGACTCCCGCCGGCCCTCGAAGCGGACCCCCAGGATCTTCTCGTACGTGGCGTCCGCGGCCGCCCCGGCCGCCGCCAGCCGCGCCACCTCGTGGGCGTCCTTGACGGCGCGCAGCATCGGCAGCACCTCCGTCAGCGCCGCGTACGCAGCCCCCGGCACCGACCGCTGGAGGCCCAGCAGATGCAGCGCCCAGGTCGCGTCGGACACCCCGTAACGCCCGTCCGGACGCATCCACGTGGCGAGCTCCGCATACGGGTCCGCGCCATCGCTCCACCCGGACACCTCCAGCGCGCCCGCCCCGGCGGCCTGCTCCGCGTCCGGCTGCTCCAATACGGGCACCAGCAGCCGCGCGCGCCGGCCGGGCTCGATCAGCAGGGCCGTCAGCCGCTCGGTGACGGCGGGCGGCCGATAGCCGCACAGCCACACCAGATCCGGCCCGGGCGTCACCAGCAGCCCGGCCAGCCCGGCAACGGCCGCCGCCCGCCCCGCCCGCTCCAACCGCCGCTCGTAGTCCTCTTGCATCATCGAAGTCACCATGCCGGCGAACTTACGCCGCCCACCCCGCCACCCCAGCCGAAACCCGCCGTCGACGAGCGCCTTCTCGACCCCGCCACGGCTGCACGCCCCCTGTCCCGGTACGCCCCCGCCCCGGCACGCCCCCTGACCCGGCGCGGTCAGGGCGACAGGAGCCGGGCGATGCGGGCCGTGTGGGGACTCCGGGTCCCGTGCCCCTGTCAGTGCCTGCGCTTGCCGTGCCGGTTGGCCTTCTTGGGGCCTGGTGTGACGTCGGGCGCCCTCTCCGGCTTCCGCTCGGCAGGCTCCGGGGGTGCGGAAGCAGTCCCGTACGACGTCGAGGGGGGCGGCGTGGCGGGGCTCGTGCTCGTGGACGGGTTGGTCTGCGACCCCTGCGCCGAGCCGGTGCCGGGCGAGAACCACACCATGCCCGCCACCAACGCCAGGGTGAAGAGGCCGGCACCGCCCAGCACAGCCACCAGCCGGGAACGGCGGAGAAACGGCAGGCGTGAGCGGCGGCTCGCGGCCCGGTGCACGCTCGTTCGCCACTCGGTGTCCGCCACCGGGGCGAAGGCACCGTCCAAGTGGCCGGTGCGGGCGGGGACGGAGCTTGCAGGGGAGCCGGTGGCGTGCGGCCGGTCCGGACGGCCGGGATGCCGGTGCTCACTCGGCAGCGGCTCCCGCGCACCGCGCCAGGCTCCGCGCCCGAACCAGTCCGCCACCTCGTCAGCCGTGGGTCGGCCCTCGGGCTCCTTGGCCAGCAGACCGAGCAGATAGCTCTCGAAGGCGGGCGGTAGAGCGGCGCCGAGTTGCCGGGGTGGGACCGGGGCGGCATCGAGGTGCTGATGAAGCACCGCGAGCGCACTGTCCGCCTGGAACGGCGGCCGACCGGTGAGGAGTTGGTAGAGCACGCAGCCCAGGGAGTACACGTCGGATGCCGGGCCGGCGGTGCGGCCCAGGGCCCGCTCGGGCGCGAGGTAAAGGCTGGTGCCGACGATCTGCCCGGTGGCGGTGAGCGCGGCACCGGGGTCGTCGAGGAAGCGGGCGATGCCGAAGTCGCCGATCTTCAGGGTGCCGTCAGCGCCCAGCAGGAGGTTGGCCGGCTTGATGTCCCGGTGCACGATGCCCTGCCGGTGCGCGGCGGCCAGCCCCACGGCGGCCTGTGCGGCGATACGGGCCACGTCCGCGGCGGGGCGCGGTCCGGAGACGAGGAGCAGGTCGGCGAGGCTGCCCCCGTCGACGAGCTCCATCACCAGGAACAGACGGTCTTCGTACTCGCCGAAGTCGAGAACGCCGACCACATGCGGGTGGCTGAGGCGGCCGGCGGTCTGCGCCTCCAGCCGGAAGCGGGAGGGCGCGGTGGGGTCGGAGCCGTGGGAGAGCAGGAGTTTCACGGCAACCGGTCTGCCGAGGGTCTCGTCGAAGGCCCGCCAGACCTCCCCCATCGCGCCCCGCCCGATGGTGTCCCGCAGCCGGTATCGGCCCGCTATCAGCACTTGTTCTTCATCCTCATGCCCAAAGACGTCTTGATCACCGCAAGCCATGGCTCACCGTGGGGCGCGGATCAAGGTGCGGGGTGCCGCAGCGCCCCAGCGTATCGGCCCTGCGACCTCGTCCTTTCCGGGCGGCGCAGCGCCCGGCCGCTACGGGCAGCCCCACCAGAGGACGAGGATGCGTGCATGGTTCCCGGCCGAGTCGTGACGGCTTTGGGTTGCGCCGTTCACAAGAGCGCTGGGTTCGTGGCCATCTCCCGCCACCAGTGACATTCCAGGGCCACAACGCGCAGGAAGGAGTGACCCGATGATGAGGGTCGAGGCGCCCGCCCTCGTGGCGAGGTAAACGCGGGCGCCGAGCGCAGGAGCGGACTGGTTCCCCCCGTGCCGGCCCGCTCCTGCGCGCATACGGCAGTTCTCGCATGCGTGCACGACTATCTGCCCGGCATGCGACGCGGTGACGCGCGACTGTCAGATCTCCATCCGGAGCGTCATCTCTGCATCCGGAGCATCATCGCGCTCCGGCATTCTTCGGTGCAGCGCGCCCGCGGAAAGCGGACGAGGATGAGGATGAGGTCGTCGGAAGAAGCGGGTGCTTTCACGCAGAGCGCCGATGACGTTCGTCGCGAGACCCGGGTGCCGGTGCCGGCTCCGCGCTCGGCGTCACTCGGCACCCCGGTGTTCTGAAATCCGGGTTCTCATGGCCCGATAACCAACGCCGTGGACTCGAGGCGCCAAAAGCGAGCACTCTCGGATGGTTACCTCAGGCCGGGCTTTTCGCCCAATCGATGAGCCGAGCCCACCAGCCGCTCCTCGACCGATCCGGTGGACTTCCCGAGCCCCCGGGAGCGTGTGTGCGTCGCGCCACCCCGTCCTGTCGGGCTGGTGCCGATTCCGATCGAGTCGGCGCCTCCACTGCGCGCGCACGCTTGCGTTCCCCAGGCTCACACGTGCACCGCCGAGCAGCTGGTACACCCATGAGCACTTGGTCCACATGCCTCCCGCACCCCTCATAGGTCAACTTCCGGCACGACGGACAGACAGCACGTTGGCACATGATCGCCTCCATGAGTTCTTCGTTCGATATCCACGATATTCACGCCATCACCACAAGAGACTCCAGAATTTACAACCCCTTCAGAAACATCTGCCTCACACCCGCGCGGACGGCGCCCGCGAAGTCGCATCACGACCCGAGAAGCCTCGCCCACGGTCGCAATTCATCCGGACATGAGAGGCAGACGCCGCATATCCGTCGCGGAGAGTATCTCACCAAGTAGTGCCAAGTGACCTGTTTGAAAAAAATCCCTGAGTTGCTCGGGACGCCGAAACAATGGTTGCATCGCGCCCGGTCGAGAACGGGAGGCACCGCGCCTTATTTTCATTGCCCATCACCGCATTGCTTTTGAGGCCGTCGACCGGGCACAGCAAGGGCAGGAATCGAGAACGGCAACCACTCTCCCCGAACGGGTGGTGCGCCGGTCAGAAGGGAGCAACGTGAGTTGCTCGCATGCCACAGGATGCCCCCTTTTCCCCCTACTCAGGGCGAGCTTGCAAGGTTGGCGCGAGTACTACTGCGACAGCGCAGACCGATGGCTCGGCTGTGCGCGCTACCAGATGTCACTCACCGGCGAGCGCGTGCCGATCAGCCTGCTACCCAACGGAGTCCGCGCGCGACACCTCGAAGCCCCGGCCGAGGCGGGCCGATCCGGCGCCGCCGGCACGGCGGCGACCCCCCGACAGTCCCCGCCGCCACGACCCGCTCCGGCGTCGCCGGAGACCGCGTCCCGGCCCCGGCCGGCACCGGCCCGGCCACGTGAGCGGTCACGGCCAGGGCCTGCAACCGCGCCACCGGAAGCCATGGACCGGTTCGGGGCACCACCTCCGCCAGCAGCTGTCCGGCATGACCAGCCGTCACCGCCCCCACAGGCTCTCCGACCTTCGGACAGCCCCGCTCGACACACCCGGCAGGCGCGCGGCTCGAAGCGCGGCTGGTGGGCTCGATTCGCCGATTGGATGAGAGGACCCGCATGAGCACCTACTGGCCCTGGTGGGCGGGCGCTGTCGGGCTCGCTCTGGTCACCGTCAACCACACCCTCATCACCGATCGGTCCCTCGGGGTGTCGGCCGCGTGGGATCGCGTGCTGCACTGGCGTCGCGAACGCCAACTGGAGCGGATGGACGAGGAGTTCGCCGACGACCAAGCTCTGGCCGAGGCCCTTGCCGCAGCCACGGCGGAGCACTTCGGCACGGACACCGGCGCGCCTACCGCGCCGCAGGTTCCGCACGAGACGTCGCAGCCGCTCGAAGCCGACGCCGAATCGGCGGCGAGCGAGCGCCCGGCGGCCACCGGCCTGCGCCCGGCCCCGCTGGTCACTCAGGCCGCCCTGCTGATGTCGATCTTCCTCGGTGGGTTCATCGCCGCGGTCACCTCCGGGCGGTTCCACCTCCGCTACGACATGGGCCCGGGTTTCCGGCACCTGGTCACCGCCGATTCGACCACCATGATCGCCACGCTGTTCGTGGGAGGTGTGCTGGTCGGCTTCGGCACCCGGCTGGCCGGTGGGTGCAGCTCCGGCCACGGACTCAGCGGCTGCGGCCGGCTGCGCCCGGTCAGCATCGTCGCGACCGCCGTGTTCTTCGGCACCGCCGTCGCGGTGTCGTTCCTCCTGTGGAAGGTGATCTGATGCGCACCCGAGGCGCGATCCTGCTGGCCAGCATCATCACCGGACTGGCCCTCGGCTACACCGTCACCAACATCGGTTTCGGCGACTACGCCGAGCTGAACCGCATGTTCACCTTCCAGGACCTGCGCATGTTGCTCTCCTTCGCGGGTGCCGTGGTGATCCTGGTGTGCGCGTTCGCTCTGCTGCGGGTCCGCCGCACCCCAGGGCGCATCCACGCCGGCGTGATCCCCGGCGCGGTGTTGTTCGGTACCGGCTGGGCGATCTCAGGCGGGTGCCCGGCGATCCCGATCATCCAGGTCGCCAGCGGATACCTGCCTGCCCTGATCACCATCGTCGGCGTCATCGTCGGCATCCGGTTGTGCCGTTGGGCCAACGCCCGGTACTTCCACCTCGACCGCGGATCCTGCGGGCTGTGACCCGGCACCCCCGCCGCGTCGTCCGCTGCGGGAGATCCTCGGGCGCAGCCGGATCAGCATGACCACGCACGCCTACGCACATGTGGCGCAGGACACACAGCGCGAGGCGATCAGCCGCACGGACAGGCCGCCGGAGCGACGGATCGCTCGCGAATGATCGCCGACGCCGTTGATGTCGCCCATGGATGTCGATGGACGTCAGAAGCCCCGGGCCGCCAACTGGCCCGGGGCTTCTTCCCTGTTCACGTCCAGAGCCCCTGTCGGATTCGAACCGACGACCTTCGCTTTACAAGTGGGGTCGAATCCTTGATCGAGGGCGTTCACATCTGCCGGGTGGTGCTGTTCTTGCCGTTCAGCGCCACCCGGTCTGATGCTGGGTCCGGCTTTCAGCGCCGCGTGTTCGGCCGTCCGCTCACGCATCGCTCACGCAGGAAGAGGGTCGGCACAGCGGGATTGTGAACCCAAGACCTCTTCGGCTCTGTCTCGGCGCGCCACGCCCACGTCACCCCGTCATGCGCCGACGCCTCATACATTGCCTTTCCGGCGATTGCCAGATCGGCGTCAGTGTGAACCTGGTGTCCGACCGCGCCTCCTCAGCCGTCGACTGACGCCTGTTCCTGCCCGAGAGCTGGGACGACGCCAAGAACACCGACGATGCGCGGCCGGCCGAGGCGATCCGCCGGGCCAAGGCCGCCATCCCGGCACCGAGCGGCACCGGGAAAAGTGGCGCCTGGCCCTGGACATGCTCGTTGAGGTCGCCGGGACTGGGAGCTGCCCGATCTGCCGGTCGTCGCCGACGCCGCTACGGAGACGCCACGGGCTTTCGGGAGGGCCTGACCGAGCGCGGCCTGCCTACGCGTTCGCGGTCAAGGCCACCATCATCGCCCACCCGGGCGACGCCATACCGAGCGCCCGCCGCATTCCAGGCAGGGCCGCCCTCTCACGAGCGCCTACCCGAAGCCGCACACCACCACCCTGCGTGCGCTGGCCCCTGGCCGCCGGAAAGGTGGCGCCCCACACCGTCTTCTGGCGCCAGGGCCGCAGAGCCACCAAGCACCATCCCGACGCCGATCTCACATTGGCCTGTCGAGTGCGCGTGGTGGTTTCGTGGGAACCGGTAGGTATGTCCTTTCGTCTAGCACGTGGGTGAACCCAGGCAAAGCCCTCTGTGGGTGCAGGTGCGCAATCGCGCGACGATCACAGAGGACACTGGCTAGACGTTGAGTGAAGTCCGGACCTTGAAGCGTGTTGGCGCTTGAAGCGCTACAGGTGTACGGCGCGGAGATTCTGAGGAGCCATCGGTGGCGGGCGAGTCCCCCGACATGTCGGAGCAGCGGAGCGGCCTGCGGCAGGCTTCGGGCGCGGGTACCGGTGCCGGTCGGCCTGCAGCCAGGGCCGGTACGGGTGTTGCCGGCGGCAGGGACAGTGGTTCCGGCGCCGTCGCCGCTGACGGCGGTCGGGGCGAGGGGCGACCAGCCGGTGCCGCGGCCGGAGACGGTGCGACCGGCGCTGCCGGTTCGGGAACCGGGGGTTCCGGGGCGGCCCGACAGAGCGCGGACGGCGGCCGTCCGGATCCAAGGCTGGCTGTGCGTGACGGCGCGGCCGGTGCCGCCGGCAAGGCCGGCGGGGCGCCTGCGTCCGCGTCGGCGAAGGCCGGTGACGGCGAGGGCACCCAGGCATCGATGGAAGCCGACCGAGCCGATAACCACGAGGGCACCCAGGCATCGACGGAGGCCGACGGGGCTGATAACGGCAAGGCTGGTCAGTCGGCCGGGCCCGCGAAGCCCGGCGCCACCGGTAGCGGCAAGGCCGAACAGGACACTGCTGCCTCCGGCGCCTCGAAGGCCGGCGCCGCCGATGGCGCCAGTGCGGCCGAGGCGGGTGCGGCGTCCGGCGCGGCAGGCGACGGCAAGGCCGATCAGGCTCCCGGGAAGCCCGGCGCCACCGGTGGTGGCAAGGCTGACCAGGCGACCGCGGTGTTCGGTGCTGTGAAGTCCGGCATCGTCGAAGGCGGTAAGGCCGAGCAGGCCACCGACAAGCCCGGCGCCGCCAGCAGCGGTAAGGCCCCCGAGGGCGAGGCCAAGTCCGGGCCCGAGGCTGCCTCCTGGGGGGCCGGTGCAGACGGTGACGACAAGCCCAAGGAGGACTCCCGGCTCAAGACCGCCGTCGCCGAGGCCGAGGGCGACAGCGACGGCGATGACAAGGCGGGCTCGGTCGATCAGGCCACCCAGCTGCTTGCGGCCCCCAAGCCGGCGGCGGCCGGCTCCGCCGACCAGCCCACCGGGCTGCTCAAGGCTCCCGCCAACCCGGACTCCGAGTCCGAGCGCACCAGCCAGTTCATCCCGCTGAAGAAGGACGACGCCCCGGCGCCGAAGCCGCTCAAGGCCCCCAAGCCGGAGGCCAAGCCCAAGGCGAGACCGTCGGCTCCTCCGAAGCCGGCGTCAGCTCCTCCCGCCGGCTCTCCGGCGGAGCCTCAGGCTCCGCTTGACCTGCTCGCCCAGCTGACGAACACTCCGCCCCCACCGGAGACTTTGGTGCGCACGGTGGTGCGCCGGGTGAAGATCTGGACGCCGCTGGTGGTGCTCCTCGGGATCATCTTCGTGGTCGTGCAGACGATGCGCCCGCTGCCTGACCCGAAACTGGCGATCGCCGGCAAACCGTCCTCCGTCTTCGAGGGCGACACGCCGTCGCTGTCCTGGCCCCCTGAGGGCCAGGCGATCGTGGACGTCGACGGCCTCGGCCGGGTCGGCTCCTACGGTGAGATGAAGCCGCTGCCCATCGGCAGTGTGGCCAAGGTGATGACGACGTACATCATCCTGCGTGACCACCCGCTGAAGAAGGGTGAGGACAAGCCCCTGATCGACGTCGACCAGAAGGCCGAGGACGACTTCATCAACGGTGTCAGGCAGAAGGAGTCGGTCGTCGAGGTCCACAAGGGTCAGAAGATCTCCGAGAAGGAGGCCCTCCAGGCCGTCATGCTGCCGTCCGCGAACAACGTCGCGCGGCTGCTGGCCCGCTGGGATGCGAGCACTGAGGCGGCGTTCATCAAGAAGATGAACGACACCGCCAAGGAGCTCGGCATGACGAACACCACCTACACCGACGCGAGCGGCCTCCTGGAGAGCACCGTCAGTACGGCCGAGGACCAGGTGAAGCTGGGCAAGAAGGCGATGCGGGACCCGGTCTTCCGGGAGATCTCCAAGGCGACCGAGTACCACTCCACGACCGCCTCCGGGAAGGGCAGCGGCCTCGCCTACCAGAAGACGCAACGCAACTTCAACAAGCTTGTCCCCATGTACGGCGTCGTCGGTATCAAGACCGGTTCCACGACCAAGGCCGGCGGCAACCTGCTCTTCGCCGCGGAGAAGAAGGTCGGCAGCTCCACGCAGCTGATCATCGGCGCGGTCTTCGGGCAGCACAAGGCCCCGATCATCGACACCACCACCGCCTACAGCAAGCAGCTCATCCTGGCCGTGGGCAAGGTGCTGACCACCAGCACCGTCGTGAAGAAGGGCGCGGTCGTCGGCCACGTCGACGACGGCCTGGGCGGAACGACCCCGCTCGTGGCGACCCACGATCTGACGGCGGTCGGCTGGCCCGGCCTCAAGGTCGACCTGAAGCTCACCGCCGGGGGCAAGGCCCTCCCGCACACGGCGAAGGCCGGTACGCAGGTCGGGGAGCTGACCGCGGGTGGCGGCATGGGTGAGGTGAAGGTGCCCGTGGTGCTGCAGAAGAACCTCGCCGAGCCGTCGTTCGGCGCGAAGCTGACACGAGTCTCCTGACGGGTGGACATGGGCCGGGCCCCGGTACGCGCTGGCGCGTACCGGGGCCCGGTTGTGTTGCGGGGGCTCAGCTGCAGTGGCCCTGTGTGGGTTCTCAGCAGTCTCCGGCGAACTTCACCGAGGCATTGTTGTTGTACGTGTTCTTCAAGGGACCCGAACCGGGGAGGTGGCTAAAGCCGTGGAGCCGACCGCCCCCACCCCCGGCCTCGTCTTTCGCCCCTTGTGGGCGCGGGCGGCGACGGCGCGCGGCCCGGTGACGAAGGCGAGGAGGGCGGCGCGGCGGCGACGGCCGGCGCCGCCGCGCGTGCGTGGCACCTCTGATCTGTGATCTGACTGCTTGCAGTTTCAGGAGGCCGGGAACGTCAACGCCCCTACGTCAACGTGCGGTGCACTCCTGAAGTGCCCCTACCGTGGGGCCGGGGAGCGAGCGCAGCGAACCTTGATGAAGTAGGGAAAGTTCTATCGCGCCGGCGTCAGTTGCTTGATGAAGTAGGGAAAGTTCTATCGCGCCGGCGTCAGTTGCTTGCCGTCGTGGCTTCGTACGTGAGGGCCCGCTCCGTCCAGGGCGTCCAGGAAGCGGAGCGCGTAGACCTCGGACATGGACTCTGCCACCTCGTCCGGCGTGAGCCAGGTGACTGCCGTCGCCTCGCTGGAGGTTCGTTCCTCGCTGCCGACCGGCTTGCAGCGGAAGACCTGGGCGACGATGCCGCGCGTTGTGTTCTTGTAGACCCCGGTGAGCTCGTCGACCTCGACGTGGATGCCCGTCGCCTCTACCTCGTGCCCCTGCTCGGTACGAAGCGGCTGGAGACCCTCGGCCCGCGTCACGTCCGGGTGTTCCTCGCCGAGGTCGCCCGCAAGTCCTCCCCCGCCACGGCCAAGGAAGCTCACCGCGTGCTCCGTACGGCCCTGACAGCAGCCACCCGGGAGGAGTTGGTCACGCGGAACGTTGCCTCGCTCGTAGAGGCCCCCAAGGTCGTCAGCCGCGAGACAACGCCCTGGACGCTGGACGAGACGCTGACGTTCCTCGAAAAGGCCCGTCGCGATCCGCTCTACGCCGCCTCCGTCCTCGCCATCGCCATGGGCCTGCGCCGCGGTGAGGTCCTCGGGCTGCGCTGGTCGGACGTGGATCTCGACGGCCGGGTGATCCGCATCAGCAACCAGGTGCAGCGCATCGGCGGCGAGCTGTACCAGGACACCGCCAAGACCGGGAAGATCCGCCCCGTACCACTCCCCCTGATCTGCCTGGCCGCGCTCCGCTGGCACCGGCTCCGTCAGACCCACGAGGCAGAGAAGCGGGGCACCGCGCTGAGCTCAGCCGGCCTCGTCTTCACCACCCGCTCCGGTCGCCCCGTCGAGCCGCGGAATCTGAACCGCTCCTTCTCCCGGCTCACGGCCTCGGCGGGCCTCCGCCCGATCCGTCTGCACGACGCCCGGCACGGCTGCGCCACCCTGCTCACCGCGGCCGGCGTGGCTCCGCGCGTGCTGATGGAGATCCTCGGGCACAGCCAGATCAGCATGGCCATGGACGTCTACACGCATGTGGCGCAGGACACACAGCGGGAAGCGATCAGCCACATGGACCGGCTGCTGAAGCGGCGGATCGCTCGTGAGTGATCGCTGACGGCGTTGATGTCATCCGTAGATGTCAGAAGCCCCAGGCCACCAACCGGCCAGGGGCTTCTTGCCTGTTCAAGCTCAGAGCCCCCTGTCGGATTCGAACCGACGACCTTCGCTTTACAAGAGCGGTGCTCTGACCAGCTGAGCTAAGGAGGCGTGCCGGAAGAAGTGTACCCAGGCGGGCCGGGTGCGGGGCTCCTCAATTTGATGGGGCCGGACTACTGACACCGGGGGCCGCCGCGGGTAGCGTCACGGGGAAGTCCGCATCAGTGGACTACACCACTCCTTTTACTCGGATCGTCCGGCACGTTCCTGCCGGTGAAGGGACTCTCACCATGGCTACGGTCACCTACGACCAGGCAACCCGGATCTACCCGGGTTCCGACAAGCCCGCCGTCGACAAGTTGGACATCGCCATCGAGGACGGCGAATTCCTCGTCCTGGTCGGCCCCTCCGGATGCGGCAAGTCCACCTCCCTGCGGATGCTCGCGGGGCTGGAGGACGTCGACGGAGGCGCCATCCGCATCGGGGACCGCGACGTCACCCACCTTCCGCCCAAGGACCGGGACATCGCCATGGTGTTCCAGAACTACGCGCTCTACCCGCACATGACCGTCGCCGACAACATGGGCTTCGCGCTCAAGATCGCCGGCGTGCCGAAGGCCGAGATCCGGCAGAAGGTCGAGGACGCGGCGAAGATCCTGGACCTCACGGAGTACCTGGGGCGCAAGCCCAAGGCGCTGTCCGGTGGTCAGCGGCAGCGGGTCGCGATGGGCCGGGCGATCGTGCGCGAGCCGCAGGTCTTCCTGATGGACGAGCCGCTGTCCAACCTGGACGCGAAGCTGCGCGTGCAGACCCGTACGCAGATCGCCGGGCTGCAGCGCCGGCTCGGGATCACGACGGTCTACGTCACCCACGACCAGGTCGAGGCCATGACCATGGGCGACCGGGTCGCGGTCCTCAAGGACGGGCTGCTCCAGCAGGTCGACTCGCCGCGGAACATGTACGACCGGCCGGCCAACCTCTTCGTGGCCGGGTTCATCGGCTCGCCGGCGATGAACCTCGTCGAGGTGCCGATCACCGACGGCGGGGTGAAGTTCGGCAACAGCGTCGTACCGGTGAGCCGGGAGGCGCTGACCGCGGCCGCCGACAAGGGTGACCGCACGGTGACCGTGGGCGTCCGCCCCGAGCACTTCGACATCGTCGAGCAGAACGGCGCCGCCGCGAAGTCGCTCTCCAAGGAGAGCGCGGACGCCCCGGCCGGTCTCGCCGTCACCGTCAACGTCGTCGAGGAGCTGGGCGCCGACGGCTACGTGTACGGCACCGCGGAGGTCGGCGGTGAGGTGAAGGACCTGGTCGTCCGCGTCAACGGCCGCCAGGTGCCGGAGAAGGGCGCCCGGCTGCACGTCGTGCCGCGGCCGGGCGAGACGCATGTGTTCTCGACGTCGTCCGGGGAGCGCCTGTCCGACTGAGCGGGGCTGAGCCGGACTGAGCAGCCACCCGGAGCGGGTGTGCGTGTGAGTGGTGGCGGTGACGGGTAGGACCCGGCACCGCCACCGCTGCGTTCCCGGCCGTACGGCGCTCGCCACACAGGGACAGAACGGGCTTTTCGTACCAGTGCGTCAACATCACTACTGGACCGACGAGGCATTACGTCGCTCGATAAGGTGACCAAATGTCGCCAAATCATCACTCCTCGCTACCATCACGACCGTGAACTCCGCAGCCCGCCGCATCGGCAGAACCCTCGCTCTCGTCCTCCCCGTCGTCCTCGTACTCTCCGGGACCCTCGCGGTCACCCGGGTCCCGTGGGCGACGACGGCCACCGACTCCCAGATGCTGACCGCGTCCGCCGGGAAGGCCTCCACCAAGGCCAACCCGGTCGCCCCCCAGGAGGCCCTGCGCAAGCGCCTCCTGGTCGAGCTCCAGGAGAAGGACCCCGGCGTCGCCCTCACCGACCTCCAGAAGGCGACCACCAAGCACCCCTCGCTCGCCAGGCACTGCGCCTCGATCGCACGTGACCTCGGCCGGGCCGCGGTCGCCAAGTACGGTGCCGCGCACCGCGCCCAGGCCTACTCCCGTCCGGTCTGCGACACCTCCTTCGCCACCGGCGTCGCGGGCGCCCAGTGACCGTGCCCCGCCCCGCGTAGCCACCGACCGCTCCTCGCACCCCATAGGGTGCGAACCATGACAGGCGCCCAGCATTCGTACCCCACGCAGGCCGTGGTCCTGGCCGGCGGCCAGGGCTCGCGTCTCCGCCCGTACACCGATGACCGCCCCAAGCCGATGGTCGAGATTCCCGGAACCGGAACCCCGATCATCGGCCATCAGCTGAACTGGCTGGCCGACGAGGGCGTGACCGATGTCGTCATCTCCTGCGGTCATCTCGCCGAAGTGCTCCAGGAGTGGCTGGACCACGCCCAACTCCCCCTGCGCGTCACGACGGTGGTCGAGACCGAGCCGCTGGGCCGCGGCGGTGGCCTCAAGTACGCGGCCGGCTCGCTGCCCCGCCCGGACGAACCCTGGTACGCCACCAACGGCGACATCTGGACCCGCTTCCCGCTGCGCGAGATGGCGGCCTTCCACCACGAACGCGACGCCGAGGCCACGCTGGCGCTGGCCCGCCCCCGCATCCCCTGGGGAGCCGTGGAGACCGACGCGTTCGGGCACGTACTGGACTTCATCGAGGCGCCGCCCTCCCCGTACCTCATCAACGCCGGCGTCTACGTCTTCTCCGCCGCCTTCACGGACCTGCTGCCGGTACGCGGCGACCACGAGCGCATGACCTTCCCCCGCCTCGCCCGCGAACGCCGACTGGCCGGCTACCCGCTTCCGCACGGCGCGTACTGGCGCGCCATCGACACGGCCAAGGACCTCGCCGAGGCCGCCAAGGAACTGAGCGCCCAGGGGCGTTGAGGGCTCGCGGGTGACCCCGTACGCCGCGGCCGACCCACGCGCCCCCTACGCGGCCTGAACGCCCCTGAGCGGCCACTGCAGCCTCCCGGCCGCCCGTCGGCCCACCGGGGCTCGCCCTCGCCACGTACGCGCGCCTGACGGTCGCACGCGGCGCTCCGCGGAGCCATACGCAGGTGTTCGGGGCGGCCGGTGCGACTCAGCTGTTCGCTTCGGACCAGGCGTTGAACGCGACGGCCCAGGCCATGACGTTCTGGGCCTTCTTCGCCGAGACCTTCACCGTTGCGCTGTCTCCGTCCGCTGCACACACCACGACGGACAGTGCGCCGGTCTTCTTCTTCAACGCGAAGGCGAACACGCCGGTCACGAACAGTCGGGTCACGGTGACCCGCTTGCCCGTGCCGTCGATGGTCTGGACGGTCGCGCCCCTCGCGGGAGCCCGCCACTGGTTGACCCTCAGGGTTCCGTCGCCGTCGAGGTATATCGGTGCACCGCGAGGCGGCCGAGGTGGCTCCGGAGCAGGCTTCTGAGACGACATGGCGGGCCCCATTCGCTGGTCGGTCAGCACATGATGCCCGCGCCACAAAAGCCGTGTGCCGATATTGCCGATCCGTGATTCCGGCCGCGCCCCGCACACTGCGCCCCGTACCGCGGCAACCGCCCCACACACCGCCGCCCACCCCCCGAAGGGGGTGGGCGGCGGCAAAACCCAGGGGGTGGGCGGCGAGGAGCCCCCTGATCAGGAGCTCAGCCCAGCAGCCCGCCCAGTGTGCTTCCGCGGCTGCCAGAGTCGCCGGAGCCGGCCGAGCCCGTGGAGTCCGTGCCGGTCGTGCCGCCGCCGGTGCCGCCCGCGGAGGGGGCGTGGGTCGGGACGGGGACGCGGGTCGGGACGGTCTGCTGCGGGGCGCTGGTGGTCGCGCCGGGCTGCTGCGAGAGGCCGCTGGTGGAGCCCGTCGAACGGCCGGTGCCCGGCGTCGACGCGGACGGGCGGGGCTTGTGGGCCTTGTGCGAGGCGCCCGCGGACGGCGTGCCGGCGCGGGAGGAGGCGCTGCCGGGGTGGTGCCGGCCCGGCCGGGTGGCGTCCTTGCCGGGGCGGGGCAGTGGCGAGCCGGGCAGGTTGTTGATCGCGGGCTCACCGGGCCGCGGCACGGGCGTGACCGTCGCGGACCGTACGGCGCCGCCGAGCAGCGAGCCGATGAGCAGGGTCAGCCCGGCCACCATCGTGGTCATCATCGCGCCGCGGCGCAGCACCCGGCGGCGCAGGTCGGCGACCTCCACGCGGGGCCCGAGCCGCCGCCACGCCTCGCCGGCCAGCCGGGCGTCCATGGAGTAGACGGGCGCGCCCGCGATGATCAGCGGGCTCCAGGCGGCGAGGTAGATGATGTCGGGCGCGTCGTAGGCGGGGACCGTGCGCCAGCTGACGGTCATCAGCAGGGCGGCGGAGAGCAGCGCGCCGATCGACGCGGCGAGCCGCTGCCACAGTCCGCACATGGTCAGGACGCCGACGACGACCTGGAGGAAGGCGACGGTCAGGCCGGCGCCCACGGGGTGGGCGACGGCGAAGTCGCGCAGCGGTACGGCCAGCGCCCACGGGTCGAGCGACAGCAGCCACTTGACCATCGAGCCGCGCTCCCCGCCGTCGAAGTAGACGGGGTCGCAGAGCTTGCCCATGCCGGCGTAGACGGAGATCAGGCCGAGGAAGATCCGCAGCGGGAGGAGGACCACGCCGAGGTTCATCCGGCGGCCCGGGTAGTAGGCGTGCCGGACGGTGTCGGCGCCACGACGGCGGGACCCGGTGTCGTAGGGGTCCCGGGCCTCGAAGTGGTCGTCGTCGTAGCCGTCCTCGGCGGGGCCGCGGCCGCCGTAGGCGGGGCGGTAGGGGGGCGCGCCGCTGTTGTCGGCGTAGGCGCTGACCACCGGGCGTACGCCGCGCAGCAGGGTGCGGTCGGATTCGGCGGGGCCGCGCTGGCCGATCACGGTCTGGGCGGGGGCGGACTCGTCGAGCCGGACCCGCGGCAGGACCTGGGTCGTGCCGACGTCGTCGCCCTGGCCGCCGTCGAGGCCGATGCCCGTGTCGCGCACCGCGTGCAGGAGTTGGGTGGTGGCGCCGGCCGTGCCGCCCGGCGTGGTGCGGCCGCTCCACACCACGGGAGCCCGGCGTCTGGCACCGGAGGACGGTGCGCGGACGGCGGGGATGCGCGCGGTGTCGGCCATGGCGTCACCCGCCATGGGCGCGGCGAGCTGTACGCGGAAGCTGGCGTGGTTGACGATGACCTGCGCGGGATCGCACGGCACCTTGACCGAGCTCAGGCCCGGCTCGTCATCGAAGCCCGGCGAGCGTCCCCCCGTAGGCGTGCGGGGTGTTCTGGTGTCCACGCTCATCTAACCGAGTGACCCGCGGTTAAGACACTGCCTTGACCGGGTCGATCTGTCCGAGACCCGTCAAAAGATCACGGGATGCGGGATGAGCGTCCAAAAGCCGCACGGAGGGTCAGGTTGTGCCCCAGGGTGAGGAGGGGCGGGGCGCGGAGCCGTGGGCCCCGGGGGCGTACGCGGACGTACGCCCCCGGGCCGCGGACGGTCAGGCGCGCCGGCGGGCCGCCTCCCACAGGACGACGCCGGCCGCGACACCGGCGTTCAGCGATTCCGCGCCGCCCGGCATCGGGATCCGCACGCGCAGGTCGCAGGTCTCGCCGACCAGCCGCGACAGGCCCTTGCCCTCGCTGCCGACGACGATGACGACCGGGCCGTCCAGGACCTCCAGGTCCTGCAGCTCGGTGTCGCCGTCCGCGGCCAGGCCGACGACGGTCAGACCGGCCTTCTGGTACGACTCCAGGGCGCGGGTGAGGTTGGTGGCCCGGGCGACCGGGGTGCGGGCGGCGGTGCCCGCGGAGGTCTTCCAGGCGCCGGCCGTCATCCCGGCGGCCCGGCGCTCCGGCACGACCACGCCGTGGCCGCCGAAGGCGGAGACGGAGCGGACGACCGCGCCGAGGTTGCGCGGGTCGGTGACCCCGTCCAGCGCGACGATCAGCGGGTCCTCGCCGGCGTCGAAGGCGGCCGCGGCCAGGTCCTCGGGGTGCGCGTAGTCGTACGGCGGGATCTGGGCGACCAGGCCCTGGTGGTTGAGGCCGTTGGTCATCCGGTCCAGCTCGGGGCGCGGCGCCTCCAGGATGTTCATCCCGCGGTCGGCGGCGAGCTGCAGCGCCTCGCGGACCCGCTCGTCGCTGTCGATGAACTGCTGCACGTACAGCGTCGTGGCGGGCACGCCCTCGCGCAGCGCCTCGACGACCGGGTTGCGGCCCACGACCAGCTCGGCGGTGCCCTTGGCCCCGCCGCGGCGCGGCGCCGGGCGCTTGGCGGCCTGCTTCGCCTTGGCGTTGGCGAGACGGTTCTTGACGTGTCCCTTGCGCGCGGAGGCGGGCGGGGTCGGGCCCTTGCCCTCCAGGCTCCGGCGCCGCTTACCGCCGCTGCCGACCTGCGCGCCCTTCTTGTTGGACGTGCGGCGGTTCCTGCGCTGGCTGTTGCCGGCCATGGGTCACCTGTTTCTTCACTGCTCTCGACGTCTCGCGACGTGGAGTGGGTACGTACGTATGGATTGAGTGTCGCCCGTGTCCGCCGGGAAGGGCGAATCCGGTGGGCCGCCCACGGGCGCGACGGGGGTCAGGACAGCGACCAGCGCGGCCCGGAGGGGGTGTCCTCGATGGCCAGGCCGGACTGCTGGAGCTGGTCGCGGATGGCGTCGGCGGTGGCGTAGTCCTTGCGCGCGCGGGCCGACTGCCGCTGGTCGAGGACGAGGCGGACGAGGGAGTCGACGACGCCGTGCAGGTCCTCTCCGCGGTCGGTGCCGCCGCCGGACCAGCGCTCGTCGAGCGGGTCCAGACCGAGCACGCCCAGCATCGCGCGCAGCTCGGCGAACCGGGCCACCGTCGATTCCTTGTCGTCCGCGGTCAGCGCGGAATTGCCCTGCCGGACGGTGGTGTGCACGATCGCCAGCGCCTGCGGGACGCCCAGGTCGTCGTCCATCGCCTCGGCGAAGGCCGGCGGGACCTCGGCCGCGGGCTCGACGACGCCGACCTTCTCGACCGCCCGCTGGACGAACCCCTCGATCCGGGCGAACGCCGACTCGGCCTCGCGCAGCGCGTCCTCGCTGTACTCGATCATCGAGCGGTAGTGCGGGGTGCCGAGGTAGTAGCGCAGCACGATGGGGCGCCAGCGCTTGACCATCTCCGAGACCAGCAGGGAGTTGCCCAGCGACTTGGACATCTTCTCGCCGCCCATGGTCACCCAGGCGTTGTGGGTCCAGTACCGGGCGAAGTCGTCGCCGTACGCCCTGGCCTGCGCGATCTCGTTCTCGTGGTGCGGGAAGACGAGGTCGACGCCGCCGCCGTGGATGTCGAAGGCGGTGCCCAGGTACTTGTGGGCCATCGCCGAGCACTCCAGGTGCCAGCCGGGCCGGCCGCGGCCCCAGGGCGTCTCCCAGCTGGGCTCACCCGCCTTGGCGGCCTTCCACATGGCGAAGTCGCGGGTGTCGCGCTTGCCGGTCTCGCCCTCGCCGGACGGCTGGCGGAGGTTGTCCAACTCCTGGTTGGAGAGCCGGAGATACTCCGGGAAGGACGCGACGTCGAAGTAGACGTTGCCGTCCGCGGCGTAGGCGTGGCCGCGCTCGATCAGGCCGCGCATCATCTCGATCATCTCGGGGATGTGGCCGGTGGCGCGCGGTTCATAGGTGGGACGCAGGCAGCCGAGGGCGTCGTACGCCTCGTTGAAGGCGACCTCGTTCTCGTAGCCGATCGACCACCACGGGCGGCCCTGCTCGGCCGACTTCGCGATGATCTTGTCGTCGATGTCCGTGACGTTCCGGACGAACGTCACGTCGTAGCCGCGGTGGGCGAACCAGCGGCGCATGATGTCGAAGTTCAGCCCCGACCTGATGTGCCCGATGTGCGGGGCGGCCTGCACGGTCGCACCACACAGGTAGATCGAGACGCAGCCCGGCGTGAGCGGGGTGAAGTCGCGAATCTGCCGGGCGCTGGTGTCGTACAGGCGAATCGTCACGGAACCAGGGTAGTCGGAACCTGGCAGTGCCCCGTGACGCATCGGCCACGGGGACACAGAACCGTCATATCCGTCCGATTTGCCGGAAGTAAAGCCTGAAGTGCGGGCCGCCCGCGGGGCACTTCCGTCCCCGGTGGGCGGCGCCGGACACGGCCTCTCAGATACGGCCGACCACCTTGCGCGGCGTGATCCGGACCACCACCCGCTGGGCGTCCTCGCCCGCCGCCGGGTTGAACTCGGCATACCGCTTGCCGGTGTACTTCAGCGACAGCTCGTCGATCAGCTCCGACCCGCCCTCGGTCGTCAGCGACGCCGTACCGCGGACCTCGGCGTAGGTGTACGGGGCGTCGAAGGGCTGGAGGACGACCGAGACGCGCGGGTCCCGGCGGAGGTTGGCCTCCTTGCGGCGGCCGACGGTCGTCGAGATCAGCAGGTCGTCGCCGTCCCGCTTCACCCACACCGGCGAGACCTGGGGGCTGCCGTCGGGCTGGATCGTCGCCACGGTCACGAAGACCGGGGTGTCGAGGAGCATCTTGAGGTCGTCGGACAGGGTGGCAGTCACGAGAGGTCCTTCCTGCGGGCCGTTCCGAGGGACACGAGCACTCCGATCCTGCCTCAACACCCGTGCGCCGCCCGGCATTCCCGCCGGCCGCCGCCGGTCCGACCGGCCGCTGTTGGGCCGATCGGACCCGCGCCTTCCGGATGGCGCCGTGGTCGGACCCGCGTCTTCCGTATGACGCCGTGGTCGGACCCGCGTCTTCCGTATTACGCCGTCACACGGAAGACGATGGCCGTGGCGACCGCCGCCAGGCCCTCGGCGCGGCCGGTCAGGCCCAGCCCGTCCGAAGTGGTCCCGGAGACCGAGACCGGCGCGCCGACGGCCGCCGAGAGCGCCTTCTGCGCCTCGTCGCGCCGCTTGCCGACCTTCGGGCGGACGCCGATCACCTGCACCGCCACGTTGCCGATGGTGAAGCCCTCGGCGCGGACGATCCGGGCGGCCTCGGCCAGCAGGGTCACCCCGGAGGCACCGGACCACTCGGGGCGGCTCGTCCCGAAGTGCGCCCCCAGGTCGCCGACGCCGGCCGCCGAGAACAGCGCGTCGCAGGCGGCGTGCGCGGCCACGTCGCCGTCGCTGTGGCCGGCCAGCCCGTAGCCGTCGCTCTCCGCGGCGTCCCACAGGAGCCCGGCGCACCACAGCTCACGGCCCTGCTCGAAGGCGTGCACGTCGGTGCCGATGCCCACGAGGGGGACCAGCGGGCCGGCGGGGGTCTGCTCAGACGTAGCCATCGGTGGCCCTCCTCCGGGCGAGTACGGCCTCGGCCAGGACCAGGTCCAGCGGCCGGGTCACCTTGAACGCCTCCTCGTGACCGGGCACGACCACGACCGGTACGCCGAGGCGTTCCGCCAGCCCGGCGTCATCGGTGGCGCCCTCGCCCTCCACGACGGTGTCATGCGCCTTGCGCAGCGTCTCCGGGTCGAAGCCCTGCGGGGTCTGCACGGCGCGCAGCAGGGACCGCTCGGGGGTGCCGACGACCGGCTCGGGGGTGCCCTGGGGCTGCGGCTCGACCTGCTTGACGGTGTCGGCGAGCGGCAGCGCGGGGACCACGGCGGGGGCTCCGGCGCGTACCGCCGCGATCACCGCGTCGACCGTGTCGACCGGGACCAGCGGGCGCGCCGCGTCGTGCACCAGCACCACGTCGATGCCCTCGGGCAGCGCGGCCAGGCCGAGGCGTACGGATTCCTGGCGGGTCCGCCCGCCGGGGACCACGACGAGCTCGGTGCGGTCGGCGAGCGGGTACTCGTGCAGCAGGCGGTCGACCTCGGTGGCGCCGTCGGACGGGGCGACCACGACGATGTGGGAGACGGCTCGGGAGGCGGCCATCGCGCGGACGGCGTGCACCAGCATGGGAGTGCCGCCCAGCGTGCGCAGCGCCTTGGGGGTGCCGGGACCGAGCCGGACACCGCGGCCGGCGGCCGGGATCACCACGGCGGTGCGGATCGGGCGGGTGGGATCTGACATCGATGGCTCCGGAGTCCGGGGCGAGCCCGGAATTGGGGCAGACAGGTTTGTTTCCTCGGACGAGGTGGGTATGGCCTGGGAGAACCCCCGCCCGTAAGAGCTGGGGAGTGCCGGGTGCGACGCCTTGACCGGACCCTTCCGTGACATCGGTCGGGGCAGCTGCCCGGGCCCGGCACACCTGGGTGGGCCCGGCGTCCCGTCGGCAGCCCGCCTTTCACGGACCGGCCCCGTTTCACCGCCGGTCCGTCACCACGCGATATTCACAGCGTGACTTTCAGGCGCGAGTTTCACCGCCAGATCGTCACAGCCGCCAGATCGTCGCGGCCACAATGTCGCAGTCGGACGTCCGCAGTCAGACGTCCGCAGTCAGACGTCACAGCCAGATATGCCGCAGCGCCCGGCAACAGACCCTCCACAGAGGAGGTCGTCACTCGGGCACCGCGGCATTGCTACGTCATTGCTACGTCGCTCGTCGCTGCGTCGGCGGGGCGCCGGACAGCGTCGTCAGGACGCGAGGACCTCGTCGAGCAGGGCCTCGGCCTTGTCTTCGTTGGTGTTCTCGGCGAGGGCCAGCTCGCTCACCAGGATCTGGCGGGCCTTCGCGAGCATCCGCTTCTCACCTGCGGAGAGTCCACGCTCCCGCTCGCGCCGCCACAGGTCACGCACGACCTCGGCGACCTTGATCACGTCGCCGGAAGCGAGCTTCTCAAGATTTGCCTTGTAGCGACGGGACCAGTTCGTGGGCTCTTCGGCATACGGTGCACGCAGCACCTCGAAGACCCGGTCCAGCCCGTCCTGACCAACCACGTCGCGTACGCCGACGAACTCCGCATTGTCCGCTGGCACACGAACAGTCAAGTCGCCCTGGGCGACCTTCAGCACCAAGTAGGTCTTGTCCACGCCTTTGATCTGGCGAGTTTCGATGGCCTCGATCAGCGCGGCCCCGTGATGGGGATAGACCACGGTGTCGCCAACCTTGAACGTCATGTGACAGGTACCCCTTCCGTGGCTATCCATGCTAACACGGGAACGGACCGTTCTGAATGGCGTTTTCGCAGGTCAGGGCATATCTCGGGGCTTGACAACAGCGGCCGGGACGTGCTTCGAGGGGGTCCGGGACGCGGGTATTCGCAGGTCGGAGGGGCTTCTCGGGTGGGCGGAAACGTGCCCGTCACACACCTGGAAGCCCTTGATCGAGAGGTCGAAAGTCCCGTTTTGCACGGATCCGCATGAGCGAGTTCCGCTACTCCGTTCGGCTGCTCACGGGCCCCTTGCGGCCGTTTCCCGAATTGATCACCGCTCGACGGCCGAACAGTGTGATCAATTCCGCGGGGCCTTCACATTCCCTTCGAATACTCCTTTTCGGCCGGGGAAAACGGCGCGGATTCGGCGGGCCGGCACCCGAACGGCCGTCCGAAGATATTCCGGCGTGTTGTCGGTGCCCGTTCATCCCGGTTGTCGTCGGGTGTTCCGCACCCTCGTGGGTGTTCCGCGCGGGCGGCCGCGGATTCCCCGTCCCTTCGCCGGCCGGGGCCCCGAACCACGGCCGGCTTTCGCCGGGGCGCGCGCGGGCCGGGGGCCCGTGATCCCGCTGGGGGCGGGTCGGGTGCGGCGGCGCGGGGACGGCTCGGTAACCTAGCGGCGCTGACACACCCTTAGGGCGGCTTTACGTGCCCGTCGTCATGACGCGTACGCAGGACCGCCCCAGCCGTCCATCCGCGACCGGGCACGAACGTTCGGCCGCCGTAGCTCGTCAAGGAGATGCCGCCGCCGTGAGCCGCAGCCTTCGACGCGGCGTCCTCGCCGCCACCGTCCTTTCGCTCTCGATCGCCTCGCTGTCCGCCTGCGGGGCCGGGAACGACGCCCAGACGCTGCAGGTCAAGCCGGACAACGCCGCGACCTCCGCGGGCGACATCAAGATCCAGAACGCGTCCGTGGTCACCCAGCCCGACCTGAACGCCAAGGGCCCGGCCGTGGTCACCGCGACGGTCTTCAACAACGGCGCCAAGGACCAGAAGCTGACCGCCATCTCCGTCAACGGCACCGGCCAGTCGGCCAAGCTGTCGCCGGCCGGCGGCTCCGCGGGCGCGATCACCGTGCCCGCCGGCGGTTCCGTCGTGATCGGCGGCCAGGGCAACGCCTCGGCCGTGCTCGCCAGCGGCCGGGAGGCCGTCCAGGACGGCAACCTCCAGCCGCTGACGTTCAGCTTCAGCTCCGCCGGCAAGGTGGAGCTGGGCGCGTACGTCGTCCCGGCGAAGGCGTACTTCGAGGGCTACGGGCCCTCCCAGGTGCCGCAGCCGTCCGGCTCCGCCTCGCCGTCCGGCTCGGCCTCGCCGTCCGAGTCGGCCTCGCCGTCGGAGTCCGGCAAGCCCAAGGCCGGCGCCGGCTCCGCCTCGCCCAAGGCGTCGGCTTCGGCCCACTGAGCCACGGCCCGCACGGGCCCGGAGAACGTGTCAGGGGCGCCCATCCCCCCGGATGGGCGCCCCTGACGCGTACTCCGGCGCGCCGCCGCGCACACCTGCCCGCGGCGGCCGTCGGCGTCCCCGAGAAGGTGTCTCTACGGCTCGAACTTGTAGCCCAGCCCGCGGACCGTGACGAGGTAGCGCGGCGCGCCCGGGTCGGGCTCGATCTTGGCCCGCAGGCGCTTGACGTGCACGTCGAGGGTCTTGGTGTCGCCCACGTAGTCGGCGCCCCAGACCCGGTCGATCAGCTGCATGCGGGTCAGCACCCGGCCCGCGTTGCGCAGCAGCATCTCCAGGAGGTCGAACTCCTTCAGCGGGAGGTCGACCTTGCCGCCGGAGACCGTGACGACGTGGCGGTCCACGTCCATCCGGACCGGGCCGGCCTCCAGGGCCTGCGGGGTGACCTCCTCCGGCTCGCCGCGGCGGCGCAGCACGGCGCGGATGCGGGCGACCAGTTCGCGGGAGGAGAAGGGCTTGGTGACGTAGTCGTCGGCTCCTATCTCCAGGCCGACGACCTTGTCGATCTCGCTGTCCTTGGCGGTCACCATGATGACCGGGACGTTGGAGCGGCTGCGCAGCTGGCGGCAGACCTCGGTGCCGGGCAGGCCCGGCAGCATCAGGTCCAGCAGGACGAGGTCGGCGCCGTTGCGCTCGAACTCGTCCAGTCCGTCAGGGCCCGTAGCCGCGATGGCTACCTCGAAGCCCTCCTTGCGGAGCATGTACGACAGTGCATCGCTGAACGATTCCTCGTCCTCGACGACGAGCACTCGGGTCACGGAAGGACCTCCGGGGCTGGATGAGCAGGGAGCGGATCGTTGAAGGTCTCGTACGGGCGGTCCTCGTCGTCGAGGCCCTCCGCGGCGAGGTCGTCGGGCCGTTCGCGGTCGCGTACGGCCCCGGCTTCCGGGAGACGCAGGGTGAAGGTGGAGCCCTGTCCCTCAGCGCTCCACACCGTGACCTCCCCGCCGTGCGAGGCGGCCACGTGCTTGACGATGGCGAGGCCGAGGCCGGTCCCGCCGGTGGCGCGGGAGCGCGCCGGGTCCACGCGGTAGAACCGCTCGAAGATGCGGTCCCGGTCCTTTTCGGATATCCCGATGCCCTGGTCGGTCACGGCGAGCTCGATCAGATCGCCTCCGGGCGCGGAGATCCGCCGGCCGGCGATCCCGACGCGGGTGCGGGCCGGGGAGTAGTTGACGGCGTTCTCGACGAGGTTGCCCAGGGCCGCGGCGAGCTGGCCGCGGTTGCCCCAGACGCTCAGGTCGGCGGTGCCTCCGGAGGCCATGGTGATCTGCTTGGCGCCGGCCTGCTGGCGGCAGCGGTCGATCGCCTCGGCGACCAGCTCGTCGACGCGGACCGGCTCGGCGTCCTCCAGCGGGTCGTCGTTCTGGACCCGGGAGAGGTCGATCAGCTCCTGGACGAGGTTGGTCAGGCGGGTGGCCTCGTTCTGCATCCGGCCGGCGAAGCGGGTGACCGCCTCGGGGTCGTCGCTGGCGTCCATCACGGCCTCGGAGAGCAGCGACAGCGCGCCGACCGGCGTCTTGAGCTCATGGCTGACGTTGGCGACGAAGTCCCGGCGGACCGCCTCTATGCGGCGGGCCTCGGTGAGGTCCTCGACCAGCAGCAGGACGAGCCGGGAGCCGAGCGGGGCGACCCGGGCGGAGACCGCGAGCGCCTCGCCGCGGCCGGTGCCCCGGCGCGGGAGGTCCAGCTCGACCTGGCGTATCTCGCCGTCCCTGCGGGTGTCCCGGGCCATCTGCATCATCGGCTCGACGGCGAGCTTGCCGCCGCGGACCAGCCCGAGCGCGTACGCCGCGGAGCTGGCCTTGACGACCGCGTCGGCCTCGTCGAGGACCACGGCGGAGGAGCGGAGCACCGACAGGACGGTGTCGACGCCGGGCGGCAGCACCGCGTCCGTGTGGAGCGAGGAGCGGGTGGGCTTGGCCTGGTCGCGCTCGCTCCAGCGGAACGCCAGCATGGCGAAGACGCCGGTGCACAACCCGGCGATCGCTGCCACTGCGGCAACGGCCGCATCCACGTTCATGACTCCAGAGTATGTGCCGGGTCCGACACTCCCCCAAGCCTCGCGAGCCGCTGCTCGGACAGCCGTCGCCCAGAGTTCACCGGGGCGTCCGCGCGGGTTCACTCCGGACGCCGGCGCCGGGCGGGCGGCCGCCCCGGAGGCGGTGGCAGGTCGCCCAGAGTTCACCTTGACGTCGGTGCCGGTTCACCCCCGGTGGCACCGCAGGTCGCGATCCGGCCGCAGGGTGAGGGTGCGGTCCGGGTGACGGGCCGGTGCCGCCCGGGGAGGGACCCGCGCGGACACGGACCGTGAGAGCGTGGACACCGGACCACCGCCGGGACCCACCGCCGCACTCCCCCCACGCGACACACGACACCCGACACTCGACGCGAGAGAAGGACACAGATGCGGGACGCGTACCACGAGGAGCTGGATTCGATCGGCGAGGGCCTGGTCGAAATGGCCCGGCTCGTCGGCTCCGCGATCGGGCGCGCCACCACGGCGATACTCGACGCGGACCTGAAGCTGGCCGAGCACGTCATCGCCGGCGACGAGAAGGTCGACGACCTCCAGCGCGATCTGGAGGCCCGGGCGATCGCCCTGCTGGCGCGGCAGCAGCCGGTCGCCACCGACCTGCGGATCGTCGTCACCTCGCTGCGGATGAGCGCCGATCTGGAGCGCTCCGGCGACCTGGCCCAGCACGTGGCCAAGCTGGCCCGGCTGCGCTTCCCGGAGACGGCCGTGCCGCGCGATCTGCACGCCACCATCCTGGAGATGGGGCAGCTGGCGCAGCGCCTGATGGCGAAGGCGGCCGAGGTCATCATCACCAAGGACGTCGACCTGGCGCTCCAGCTGGAGCAGGACGACGACGCGATGGACCTGCTGCACCGCACGCTCTTCCAGCACCTGATGGACGACCGCTGGAAGCACGGCATCGAGACGGCCGTGGACGTGACCCTGCTCGGCCGCTACTACGAGCGCTTCGCGGACCACGCGGTGTCGGTCGCCAAGCGGGTGGTCTACCTCGTCACCGGCGAGCACGCCGACGAGATCGCCCCGGCGGCGCCGGTCGAGGGCGCGTAGGTCCGCGGTCGGCCCGGTACGTCTGCCTGCGCGCCACCGTGCGCCGTTGCGGTGTGCCTCCGCGCGCCGTTGACGCGCCTCGGCGCGCGGGCATGCAATGGCTTCAGGTGACCCCTAGGAGGCAATGCATGGCACTCATGGCGGACTCTCCGAACCCCGCGTCCCCGCACACCCCGACGGCCGGCGACCGCCCGCAGCTCCCGCTGCTCGCCGGGTGCAGCTGCGGTCCCGGCTGCAGCTGCGGCTGCCAGTCGGGCGGCGCCTGCCAGTGCGGCGGCGGCTGCTAGCGGCCCGTCACGACAGGCCCGCGTCACGACAGCACGGCGCCACCCGGGCCCCGGCCGGCAGCGATACCGGCCGGGGCCCGTTGTGCGGGTCACACGCTGAGCGTCAGCTGGTGGACCTCGTCCGCCTTGTGTCCGGCGCGCTCGTGGATGCGCTGGACGGCCTCCGCCGAGGGCGCCTCCGACAGGCAGAACACCTCACCGGAGTCGGTGTCGGCCCAGGCGTGCTCGAACGTCACGCCCTCCTCGCCCTGGATGTCGAGGTCCGCCTGGTGCGCCTCTTTGAGCTGCTCGGCCGTGAGGCCCTTCATGTTGCGATGGATGTCCATGAACTTGGGCATCGCTCTCACCCTTCCCGTCGCGGAGGAATACCGCCTGCCCCTCCCCCGGCCGCCCCTTCCCTCCCTTCCATGCTGCCTCCGCACGCGCCGGACGTCCCCCGGGACACCGCCCGGCGCCTCGTCCCAACGGCCCCCCGCCGGTTGCGCCGCCGTCCCCCGCCCGGCTCGATGGGACACATGGAGTCGAGTCAGCCCACACCGGAAAGCCGTTCCGTACCGCCCGCCGAACGGTCCCACTGGGTCGCTTTCGCCGGCATCCTGCTGATGCTGAGCGGCCTGTTCGACCTGATCAACGGCTTCGTCGCCCTGCTCGACCACGGCTACTACGCCACGACCGCCAACCACGGCAACCGCCTGCTGATCTTCAACTTCGCCTTCTGGGGCTGGGTGTGGATCATCATCGGCGTGGCCCAGGTCCTGGCGAGCCTGGGCGTCTTCCTCGGGGCGCGGGCCGCGCGGATCACCGGCATCGTGCTGGCCTCCGCCTGCCTCGTGGGCCAGCTCATCTTCCTGTCGGCGTTCCCCTACTGGTCGATCTTCGTCATGGCCATGTCCCTGCTCGTCATCTACGGCCTGGTCTCCGTCCCCCGGCACGTACCGGGGGAGCGCGTCTGAGGGCCACCGGGACCGTTCCTCCCCCCTGGTCGGCAGCCCCTGCGCCCCAACCGACCTGCTGCTGAGCGGATGTTGGGATGCGTTGCCGGTCGCCGTCACTCGACCTCCGCCCCGGGGCAAGAAGAAGTCATCCCCGCCTGAGGGCCCGCCACCTGCCCTTTCTGCCTGGTGGCGGGCCTTCTCGCTGCCCGTGCGCCGTCAGCGGCCGGCCGGCTCCGGCCTGACGTGGTCCGCAGCCCGTCTTCCCGCTCCCTGCGGTTGATCATGCTGGTAGCGTCGCGATCTTGTACGACTCACCCGGAGAAAGAGGAAACATGCGTTACGCCCGGACGCTGGGGGCTGTTGCCTTCGCCGCGGCAGCCACCGTGCTCGCGACCGCGCCCGCACACGCGGCCTCGTACACCGCACACCCCCACTACATGAACAAGGGGAGCGCCGTGTTCAACAGCTCCACCAACACGCTCAAGGTGTGCGACAACGCCGCTGACGGCCTCACCGTCATGGTGACGATCGAGGACGACGGCAACTTCTACGGCTACGACATGACCAAGGGCAGCGGCCAGTGCCGGACGTACACGCCCAAGCTCCGGAACGGACAGCGGTTCACGCTCCAGGCGTTCAACGGCAGGAAGGGCAAGGCCGTTTCGGGCTCCCACGGGGCCTTGGTCTACGGGATCGTGTAACAGACCGCACAGAGCGGCAGCGGCAAGGCGGTCGGCGAGTACCGGCGCTCCGGCCACAGGATCCGCCGCACTGCCGGCCCACAGGCGGCCCGCAGGCGGCCCAAGAACGCGACGGCCCCTCGCCTGCACCGAACATGCAGGTGAGGGGCGTGATCGCAATCGTTACTTCTTCTTGCCCTGGTTCTTCACGGCCTCGATGGCGGCCTTGGCGGCCTCCGGGTCGAGGTAGGTGCCGCCGGGGGTGATCGGGCGGAAGTCGGCGTCCAGCTCGTAGGAGAGCGGGATGCCGGTGGGGATGTTCAGGCCGGCGATGTCCGCGTCGGAGATGCCGTCGAGGTGCTTGACCAGGGCGCGCAGGCTGTTGCCGTGGGCGGCGACCAGGACCGTCTTGCCCGTGAGCAGGTCCGGGACGATGCCGTCGAACCAGTACGGCAGCATGCGGACGACGACGTCCTTGAGGCACTCGGTCTGCGGGCGCAGCTCCGGCGGGAGCGTGGCGTAGCGGGGGTCGTCGAACTGCGAGAACTCCGCGTCGTTGGCGAGCGCGGGCGGCGGGGTGTCGTACGAGCGGCGCCAGAGCATGAACTGCTCCTCGCCGAACTCGGCCAGGGTCTGCGCCTTGTCCTTGCCCTGCAGCGCGCCGTAGTGGCGCTCGTTCAGCCGCCACGAACGGTGCACGGGAATCCAGTGGCGGTCGGCGGCCTCCAGGGCCAGCTGCGCGGTGCGGATGGCGCGCTTCTGGAGGGAGGTGTGCACGACGTCGGGGAGCAGGCCGGCGTCCTTGAGCAGCTCTCCGCCGCGGACCGCCTCCTTCTCGCCCTTCTCGTTGAGGTTGACGTCCACCCAGCCGGTGAACAGGTTCTTCGCGTTCCACTCACTCTCGCCGTGGCGGAGCAGGATCAGCTTGTACGGTGCGTCGGCCATGCCGTCGAGCGTAATCGAAATCCGGATATGGCCTTGCCCAGGTCCAGGACCTGGTCTTCCGCGTGACGTTTGACGCTTTTCGTCAAATGACTGGTGGCCGGGGCGGGGCGGTATGTAGGTTGCTACGGCCAGAGCCACTTACACATCTGACAGTGAGCCGGTCGTCGACCGCCACTCACCCACCACGCGACACCTCGCACCGCACCGCACACCGCCCGGGGGAATTCACTGTCATGCCCACGCCTACTCCGTCCCACGAGTCCCGCCCGGGCCGGTTGTCCGCCCTCCGGCGAGCCGCCGTCGACAGCGTCTCCGGACTGCCCCGGCAGTTCTGGTGGCTCTGGACCAGCACCCTGATCAACCGGCTGGGCGCGTTCGTCGCCACGTTCCTGGCCCTCTACCTCACCGTCGAGCGCGGCTACTCCGCCTCGTACGCGGGCCTGGTCGGCGCGCTCTACGGACTCGGCGGGGTGATCTCCTCCGTGGGCGCCGGGGTGCTGACCGACCGGCTCGGGCGGCGGCCCACGATGCTGATCGCGCAGCTGTCGACGTCGGTGTCCGTGGCGGTGCTCGGCTTCATGGAGGACCCGGTGGCCATCGCGGTGGTGGCCGGCGTCGTCGGGATGGCGACCAACGCCTCCCGCCCCGCCGTCCAGGCGATGATGGCCGACATCGTCGCCCCCGAGGACCGGGTGCGCGCCTTCTCCCTCAACTACTGGGCGATCAACCTCGGTTTCGCGATCTCCTCCACCGCGGCCGGCCTCATCGCGCAGCACGGCTATCTGGCCCTCTTCCTCGGCGAATCGACGCTGGTGCTGACCTGCGCGCTGGTGGTCTTCTGCAAGCTCCCCGAATCCCGCCCCACCGCCGACACCCCGGCCGGCCCGCAGGACCCCGCCACCGAGGGCGCGTCCGCCGCCCCGGTCTCCATGCTGACCGTGCTGCGCGACGGCCGCTTCATGACCGTCGTCGGCCTCAACCTCCTGCTGGCCCTGCTCTTCCAGCAGGCCTACGTCTCCATGCCGGTCTCGATGGGACAGGACGGCTTCTCCAGCGCGGACTTCGGCGCCGTCATCGCGGTCAACGGCATCCTGATCGTCCTCCTGCAGATCCCGGTGACCCGCTTCATCGAGCACCGCAGCCCCGCGACGCTCCTCATCGGCTCGGCACTGCTCGCCGGCTACGGCTTCGGGCTGACCGCACTGGCCGGCTCGGTCGCCATGTACGCCCTCGCGGTCGCCGTCTGGACGCTCGGCGAGATCATCAACTCCCCCACCCAGATGGGCCTGGTGGTACGCCTCTCCCCCGTACACGGCCGCGGCCGCTACCAGGGCATGTACGCGCTCTCCTGGTCCATCGCCTCCCTGTCCGCCCCGCTGATCGGCGGCACGGTCATCGACCACTACGGCGCGAACGCCCTCTGGGCCGGTTGCGCGGTGGTCGGCACGGTGGCGGCCCTCGGCTACGGCCTCCTGCTGCGCAGCCTCCCGGCCCAGCCGGCCACGACCACCACTTCCCCTTCCGCTTCCGCTCCGGCCACCGCACCGGCGGCCGCTCCGGCGACGGGGGAACCGGTCGCGTGACGGCGGGCTGAGCGCCGGAAACCCGTCGCCCTTCAAGCCCTTCGTGGCCGGCCTCGCGGCCATGTCACACGCCGCGACCACGCCCCGGTCCAGGACCTCGTACGTCCGCCTCCCCTGCCGGGCCTCCTCCGAGCAGCCGTACGAAGGCGACCACGAACGCCGCTGCCGGCCCCGGTTACCGACCCGGCACGCTCGCCGAGGCGCGCGCGCATGGCCTACGCCAAGGCCACCGGTGAGCCGTTCGCCCGCGCTCCGGTGCGCCACCGGGTGCCGTGACCAGTCCCCGCAGACGAGGCACCGGGGGCCCGGCCACGCGATGTTCGTGGTAGCCCCACCCCCAAGAGACGTGGCTGCACGGTCGAGCCGGGCGGGGCGTTTCGGGACGCTGGTGGTGTGTACGGGCGGGCCGGCGAGCGGTCCGGGCGTACGGGCGATCCGGCGGAACGGGCGGGGAGTTGGGCATGGGCACGGGTGTGGAGCGACGGGTGACGCGGTGGGGCGCGGCGGTCGGGGTGCTGGTGATGGGTGGCGCGCTGGTGGCGGGAGGGGCGATAGCGACGGCCGGTACGGCGCCGGAGAAGCCATCCGCGACGGGCCGGCCGGCCGGTACGGGGGAAAGCCGTGCGTCGGCAGCCATGACCCTCCCGGCGCCCACCGGCCGCTACCAGGTCGGCACGGCGGCCCTGCATCTGATCGACCGTCAGCGGCGCGATCCGTGGGGTGGCGGGACCCCGGGGCACCGGTACCGGGAGTTGATGGTCAGCGTTCGGTATCCGGCGGGCGCAACGGCCGGGCGGTATCCGCGTGCCGCGCAGATGACGCCGCGTGAGGCGGCCGCGTTCGACCGGATGAACAGCTTCTCGGAGCAGGTACCGCCGGGGAAGGTCGCCTGGCAGGCCACCCGGACCGCCGCGCACACGGGGGCACCGGTGGCGGCGCGGCGGCCCGGGCAGCGGCTGCCGGTGGTGCTCTACTCCCCCGGCGCGGGCGATCCGCGCGGATTCGGCAGCACGCTCTGCGACGAACTGGCGTCACGCGGATACGTGGTGGTCACCCTCGACCACACCTACGAGGCGCCGGCCGTGGAGTTCCCGGGCGGGCGGGTGGCCCGCAGCGTGATGCCGGCGGAGATCACCAAGGCGCAGAAGGCCGGGCGGATGACGGAGCTGCTGCGGAAGGTCAGCGCGGTGCGGGTGGCCGACACCCGGTTCGTGCTCGACGAGTTGGGCCGGCGGGGGGACGCCTCCCCGCTGCCGCGCGGGCTGCGCGGGGTGCCGGACATGGGCGCCGTGGGGATGTTCGGGCAGTCGGCCGGCGGGTTCACCGCGGCGCAGACGATGCACGACGACCGGCGGATCCGGGCCGCGGCGAACCTGGACGGGGTGATGGGCTACACCCAGCGGGACGACGACCCGTCGAACCCGTCGACGGTCGGCCGGGACGGCGTCGACCGGCCGTTGCTGCTGATGGGGATGGACGGGGACACCCACCACACGGTGGCCTCCTGGGGCGCGGTCTGGGAACACAGCAAGGGCCGGCACGGCGCCTGGCTGCGCGACCTGACGCTGCGCGGCAGCCGCCACGCGACGTACACGGACGCGGAGACGCTGATCCCACAGGTCGCCCGGCGGGTGGGGCTGCCTCCGGCCGAGGTGGCGAAGATGATCGGGTCGGTGCGGCCGGCCCGGGCGGTCGCGGCCCAACGGGCCTACGTCTCGGCGTTCTTCGACCGGTGGCTGCGCGGACGGGAGGACGGCGGGCTGCTGGACCGGCCGTCCGCGCACTACCCGGAGGTCCGGTTCGTACCGTGAGCACGCAGACCTGCCCGGCCGGTCCCCACGGACCGGCCGGGCAGCTCGCCTTCCCGCCCCCTCACTCCGGCGACGACGCGTAATGCACCGTCTTCGCCGTCAGCAGGAACAGGTCCGGGCGCCGGTCGACGCCCGCCGGGTCGGCCGGGTCGAGGAGCCGGTCCAGGGTCGCGAGGTCCTCGGCGTCCAGGTGGTCGGCGAGGGTGTCCCGGCAGCGCTCCAGGGACCGCCGTACGAACTGCCGGGTGCCGTCCTCCAGCGGGGCCGGCCGGTCCACGAGGAAGGTCCGGCTCCGTGCGCCGGTGAGCCCCGCGGCCCGCAGCATGCCCGGCCAGTCCTCGACCACCGCCACCGAGCCGGGCAGCTCGTCCCGCATCCGGCCGAAGCGGACCGCGGTCGCGCCGTCGATGCGTTCCTGCAGGCCAGGACGGCCGAAGCCGAGGTCGCGCGGCAGCCAGCGGGGCGGCAGTCCGCCCTCGACGATGGCGAGGACGCCGCCCGGGGTGAGCAGGCGGGCCAGCCGGTTCAGGGCGTCCTGCTGGTCGCCGACGTGGTGCACGACCTGCCCGGACCACACCAGGTCCGCCGGGCCCAGGTCGGCGAGGCCCGCCGGGAATTCGGCGACCCTGGTCCGCAGCGGCACGCCGAGCCGCTCGGCCCGCTCCCGGGCACGGACCAGCAGCTCCGGCGTGCCGTCCACCGCCGTGACCTCGGCCTGCGGGAACAGCGCCGCCAGTCGGCAGGCGGCCACCCCGGGGCCGCTGCCGATGTCCAGGACACGACGCGGGCTCAGCTGCGTCAGCTCCTCGAACGCCTGGCGCACGTAGGGGCTGTGGACCTCGCCCTCCAGCTCCAGCAGATCGGCCATCGCGGCCCAGTCGAAGTCGTCGTCGTGCCCGAGGTGGCCGTGGTGGTGCTGCCCGTGCTTGTCGCCGCTCATCGCTTCCGTCCCTCCGGTTGGTGTGCCGTCAGCTCCATGCCGACGATGCGGCTGACCGGGGCACACCGGCAATCTTTATTGCCGTTCCGGCAATCTCCCCACGTACCCGTCTGTCCCGCCGTCGGGGTTGTTCGCCGTTGCGCGCTTTGCGGCGCCCCGTACGTACCCGGCCGTCCCGCCGCGGGTCGTCTCGCCGTTGCGCCTGGCGGCGGGCGTTGTTTGTCGGGTGCGGTGCCGGCCCTCCAGACTTCGTCCTCCGGTCCAGCCCCTCCCGTGAGTGGGAGTTTCCAAGCTGGTTGGGGGCGGACCTGGTCTGTTGGCTGCACGCACGTGGCATTACGTACACCCCCACCGGCCTTTCCCACTCCTCCAACGGGAGGGGACGGGCCGGAGGGGCCGGTTGTGTGGACGTAAAGCGTCAGCAGTCCACACAACCGGCCCCGGAGGCCCGTCACCGCACCCAACAACCACCCAGCCCGCCGCAGGCGCAACGGCGAGAAACCACCACGGCGGGACAGCCAGGTACGTGGGCTACTCGCCCCTACGCGTCAGATGCGCGAAAGCGTCCAAGTTCCGCGTCGACTCCCCCCGCGAGACCCGCCACGCGTACTCCTTGCGGATGGCCGTGGCGAAGCCCATTTCGAGGAGGGTGTTGAAGCTGCCGTCGGCGTTCTCGAGGACGGTGCCGAGGATGCGGTCCAGCTCGTCCGGTGTGACCGCGATGAGCGGCAGCTTGCCGGCGAGGTAGATGTCGCCGAGCTTGTCGATCGCGTAACTCACGCCGTAGAGGCGGGTGTTGCGCTCCAGGAGCCACCGGTGCACGGCCTCGTGGTTCTCGTCCGGGCGGCGGACGACGAAGGCGTTGATGGAGAGGGAGTGCCGGCCGACGATGAGCGAGCAGGTCGTCGACAGCTTGCGGGTCCCGGGGAGCTTGACGACGTAGTTGCCGTCGGACGGGGACTCCCATTCCAGGCCGGCGTCGTCCAGCGCCGTCTCGATCACCCGCCGTGCGTCCGCGGGGCGTACGTCGTCAGCCTGGGGCAGGTCGTCAGCCATGGGCCGATCGTAGGTGACGCCGCCGCTCCTGCATCGCGGCGGTGTAGACGTCGCCGGTGGCCGCGGCGGCGGTGTCCCAGCCGAAGGACTGCGCGTGCCGGGCGGCGTCGGCGCCCATGCGGGTGGCGAGGTCCGGGTCCTCGAGGAAGCGCCGCAGGGCGCGGGCGTAGTCGGCGGGGTCGTGGCCGGTGACGAGGAAGCCGCTGACGCCGTCGCGGACGGCCACCGGCAGGCCGCCGACCGCGGCGGCGATGACCGGGGTGCCGCAGGCCTGGGCCTCGATGGCGACCAGGCCGAAGGACTCGCTGTACGAGGGCATGACCAGGACGGAGGCGGCGCGGTACCAGTCGGCGAGCTGTTCCTGGCCGACCGGCGGGCGGAACCGCACGAGGTCGGCGATGCCCAGCCGGGCGGCGAGCTTCTGCAGGCCCTCGGGCTTGGCCAGGCCGCTGCCGCTGGGGCCGCCGACGACCGGTACGACGAGCCGGGAGCGCAGTGAGGGGTCCTCGGCCAGCAGGGCGGCGGTCGCGCGCAGCAGGATGTCGGGGGCCTTGAGGGGCTGTATGCGCCCGGCGAAGAGCGGGATGACCGCGTCCTGGGGGAGGCCGAGGCGGGCGCGGGCCGCGGCCCGGCTCTCGGCGATGCCGCCGTGGGTGGGCCGGAAGCGGTCGAGGTTGACGCCGGGGTGGACGACCGCGACCCGGCCGGGGGCGGCGTCGTAATGCCGGATCAGCTCGTCGGCCTCCTCGGCGGTGTTGGCTATCAGGCGGTCGGCGGCCCGGACGACCTGGGTCTCGCCGATGACCCGGGCGGCCGGCTCGGGGGTGTCACCGACGGCCAGGGCGGCGTTCTTGACCTTGGCCATGGTGTGCATGGCGTGCACCAGCGGGACGCCCCAGCGCTCGGCGGCGAGCCAGCCGACGTGGCCGGAGAGCCAGTAGTGGGAGTGGACCAGGTCGTAGTAGCCGGGGCGGTGGCCGGCCCAGGCCTGCATCACGCCGTGGGTGAAGGCGCACAGCTGGGCGGGGAGCTCCTCCTTGGCCAGGCCCTCGTAGGGGCCGGCGTCGACGTGCCGGACGAGGACGCCGGGGGCGAGGTCGACGGCGGGCGGGAGGGTGCCCGTGGTGGCGCGGGTGAAGATCTCCACCTCGATGTTGATCGAGGCGAGCTTCTTGGCGAGCTCGACGATGTAGACGTTCATGCCGCCGGCGTCGCCGGTGCCGGGCTGGTGCAGCGGGGAGGTGTGGACGCTGAGCATCGCCACCCGGCGCGGACGGCGCGCGCCGCCGGGCAGACGCAGCCGCGACGGTGCCGGGAACGGGCCATGGGGACGGCTGCGGAGCCGGGACACATAGGGGCTCACGTCGAGCTACCTCCTAGCCGGGGCGCGGCGGCACGCCACCGACCTGCTGCAACAACACATCCGGGCGATGCATTTCCGTCCGGCGGTCCATCGTCGCACTTTGCCAAAGTGTGACCGTTCGGTGCACGTGACCGATCGCACGTGACCGTGGGACAAGGAGGGCTCCGGCCCCCCATACTCTCGAAGCCATGCCCCGCCGCCCCACCCCCGCTCACCCCGCGCCGACCCGGCCCGTCGGCAGTGCGACCCGCGGGACCACCAACCCCAACCGGCTGCGCCGGATGGACCGCTGGATAGCCGCGGAACACGGCACCGCGCTGCGCCGCGCGGCCGACCCGGTCGCGGTCGACCTCGGCTACGGCGCCGCGCCCTGGACCGCCGTCGAGCTGCTGGGCCGGCTGCGCACGGTCCGCCCCGACGCCCGGGTCGTCGGCATAGAGATCGACCCGGCGCGGGTGGCGGCCGCCCGCCCGTACGAGAAGCCGGGGCTGGACTTCCTGCACGGCGGCTTCGAGGTGCCGCTGCCCGGCGACCGGGGGCGGGCGCCGGTCCTGATACGGGCCGCGAACGTGCTGCGGCAGTACGACGAGGACGAGGTGGCCGCCGTCTGGCGGCGGCTGTGTGCGCGGCTGGCCCCCGGCGGGCTGCTGGTCGAGGGCACCTGCGACGAGATAGGGCGCCGGCACGTATGGGTGGCGCTGGGCCCCGAAGGGCCTCGCACGGTCACCTTCGCGGCCCGGCTCGGCACCCTGGAGACCCCCTCCGACCTGGCCGAACGCCTCCCCAAGGCGCTGATACACCGCAATGTGCCGGGCGAACCGGTGCACGCCTTCCTGCGCGACTTCGACCGGGCCTGGGCGGCCGCCGCCCCGCTGGGTGCGCTCGGGGCGCGGCAGCGGTGGCGGGCCGCGGTGACGTCCCTCGCGGCGGACTGGCCGCTGGCCGGTGACCCGCGGCGGCGGCGCCAGGGCGAGGTCACCGTGCGCTGGGAGGCGCTGGCGCCGCGCGGCTAGGCGCGGTCCGGTGCGTTCGTCCCCGCGAGCGCCCGCGCGCCCGCCCGGACCACGGTCACACCGCCAGCGGGGTCGCCGCCGGGCCGCGGGCCGCGGCGGGCCGGGCCGCCAGTTCGCGCAGCCGCCGCTCGGTCGTCGAGCCGCGCGGGGCCGTGTACGTGACCAGCGCCTGGTCCGGGTCGGTGGTCAGCCGGAAGCTCTCGAAGGTGATCTCCAGCTCGCCGACGTCCGGGTGCCTCAGGCGCTTGGTCCCGCGCAGGCACTCGCGCACCGACTGGGCCTCCCAGATCCGCCGGAAGTCCGCGCTGCGCGCCAGCAGTTCGTTCACGACCTCGCAGATCCGCGGGTCGTCCGGGTGCCGGCCGCTGTCGGCGCGCAGATTGCCGACCACCTCGACGGCCTTGTCCTCCCAGTCGGGGTGCAGCGCGCGGGCCGCCGGGTCGAGGAAGACCAGCAGTGCGGTGTTCCGCCGGTCCGGGCTGAGCGCGTCCAGGTCGAAGGCGATCCGGCCGCCGAGCGCGTTCCAGGCCAGGATGTCCAGGCCGCGGCCGATGACCATGGCCGGGACGGTGCTCGCCATGGCGTCCAGCAGCTGCCGGATCTCCGGCCGTACGGTCCGCCCGGCAACCGGCCCGGGCACGCACTCCGCCTCGCTCCGGCGCCGGGGCACGGCGATGTTGCGCAGGTACGTCACCTCGCCGCCGGACAGTCGCAGCGCCCGCGCGATGGCGTCCAGGACGGAGTCGGAGATGGCGGGCGCCCGGCCCTGCTCGATGCGGGTGTAGTAGTCGACGCTGATCCCGGCGAGCTGGGCGACCTCCTCGCGCCGCAGCCCGCGCACCCGGCGGCGGCCGATCCCGCTCGGCAGGCCCAGGTCGGCCGGGTCGAGCGCGGCGCGGCGCGCCTTGAGGAACGAGCTGATCTCGATTTCCGCGTGCAGCATCCGTCCAGTATGCGCCGCGGCGCCGCAAGGGTGGTTCCGCCGGACCCAGGCTGTGACGGGCCTGGTCCGCTCCGGCCGGCCCCACCAGTCTGGTGCGCACGCATCCACCGATGCACCGCATCCACCACCGCACCACGGGCACCGACGCGCACGCACGCGCCGGTGCGGGGCACGTCCGTGCCGGTGCGGGCACCCACGAGAACGGACAGGGAGCAGCTCATGCAGCGCAGGATCCTCGGCGGCACCGGCATCTCGGTCAGCGAGTACGCGCTCGGCGCGATGATGCTCGGCGCCTGGGGCAACACCGATCAGGACGACTGCGTACGGATCGTGCACCGTGCGCTGGACGCCGGTATCAACTTCGTGGACACCGCGGACATGTACGCGGCGGGCGGGTCCGAGGAGATCGTCGGCAAGGCGCTCAAGGGGCGCCGCGACGACGTCGTACTGGCCAGCAAGTTCTTCAACCCGATGGGCCCGGACGCCAACCACGGCGGCACCTCCCGGCGTTGGATCGTGCGCGCGGTGGAGGACAGCCTGCGCCGGCTGGACACCGACCACCTCGACCTCTACCAGGTGCACCGCCCCGACCCCACCACCGACATCGACGAGACGCTGTCCGCGCTCTCGGACCTGGTCCGCTCCGGCAAGGTGCGGGCGATCGGCACCTCGACGTTCCCCGCCGAGGAGATCGTCGAGGCGCAGTGGACCGCCGAGCGCCGCGGCCACGTCCGCTTCCGCACCGAGCAGCCGCCGTACTCGATGCTGGCGCGCGGGGTGGAGAACGCGGTGCTGCCGACCGCGCAGCGCCACGGCATGGGCGTGCTGACCTGGGGCCCGCTCAGCGCCGGCTGGCTCTCCGGCCGCGATCTGTCGGCCAGTTCGCGGGCCGCCATGGAGTCCCGGAAGTTCGACCTGTCGGTCCCGGAGAACGCCCGCAAGGCCGAGGCGGTCCGCGCGCTGTCCGAGGTCGCGTCCGACGCCGGTCTCACCCTCCCCCACCTGGCCACCGCCTTCGTCCGCTCGCACCCGGCGGTGACCTCGGTCATCATCGGCCCGCGCACCCTCGACCAGTTGGAGAGCCTGCTGGACGGCGCCGAGGTCACCCTCGACGCGGACGTCCTGGACCGGATCGACGCCATCGTCCCCCCGGGCACCGACCTCAACCGCGCCGACAACTACTACCTGCCCCCGGCCGTCGCGGATCCGGCACTGCGGCGCCGCTGACGCGGGTCCGCGCTCAGGCCAGGTGCAGCGCGGCGAGCAGCGCGTCGACCAGTGGCCGGTCCCGTTCCTGGGTGAGCCGGCCCCGGGCCTCCTCCGGCGGCAGCCACACCAGCCGGTCGACCTCGTCGGTCGGCGTGAACGCCCCCGCCAGCGCCTCGGCGGCCCAGTAACGGACCTGCTTGGGCCGCCCGTTGGCGAAGTAGTACGAGGTCGGCAGGGGCGCGCCGGGGCGGCAGTCCATGCCGGTCTCCTCGGCCACCTCGCGGACCGCGCCGGCCAGTGCGTCCTCGCCGCGCTTGAGCTTGCCCTTCGGGTGCGACCAGTCGTCATATTTCGGCCGGTGGACGAGCGCGATCTCCAGCCCGTGCTCGGCGGACGGGCGACGCCGCCACAGGACACAGCCCGCGGCCCGCACCGCCTTGCCGGCGTCCGGCTTACGTGCGTCCGCCTTGCGTGCGTCCGGCTTGCGTGCGTCCGGCTTGCGGGCCGGCCGCTCTCCGGGGGCGGTCATCGGTCCACCCCCTTCAGCGCCTTCTCCCGTGACAGCCAGACGCGGCCGAAGGCGTAGCGGGCCGCCTCGACCTGGTGGCGCTGGTCGGCGTGGAGGACGCCGAGGGCGTACGCGGTGGCCGGGGCGATGCGCGGGGTGCGGGCCGCGGCGGCGGCTGCGGCGGCGGCCTCGGCGGCGTCGCGGTGGCCCTCCAGGAGCCGGGCCGCCTCCGCCAGACGGGGGTCGGCGTGCTCGGGGACGAGCACCTCCTGGGCGTAGCGGCTCAGCCGGAGCAGCACCCGGACCTGGTGCCAGGACGCGTCCTGGCGGGCGCCGTCGGCCAGCGCCTCGGCGTTGTACGGCTGGCCGGCGCGGACCAGCGGCAGCGCGCCGACCGCCTCGGCGAGCCGGCGGCCGGACTGCTCGGCGAGCGGCGGCAGCGCCTCGGCGGCCGGGACGTCCGCGGCCGCACGGATCAGCGGCACCTCGGAGGCGAGCACGGCGACGGAGTCGGCGACCGCGTGGAAGCGGGACGAGCCCAGGGCCTGGAGCGCGGCGGAGTGGGCGCGGGTGCGGGCGAGGGTGAGCTGGCGGTCCAGCAGCGCCCCGGCCCGCGCGGCACCGGCCGCGAGAACGGCATCGGCGTCCGGGACCTCGGCCTCCCGCCCCTCGGCGGGCCCGGTGTCGGGGGCCTCCGTCCTACGGGCGCCGGTGTCCCGCGCGTCGGCGTTCCGGGCTCCGGCGTTCCGGGCGCCGGTGGCCCGGGTTCCGCCCGGTGGTTCGGCGCGCTCGGTCCGTGCGCCGCGGCCGGTGCGCGGGGCGCGGTCGGTGCCGCGCTCGGGGCGGTCGGTGCGGCCGGTCAGGCGCGTCAGGGCGGCCATCAGCCGGTCGCGGCGGGCCGCGCAGGCCTGTTCGCGGGCCAGGGTCCCGGACAACCAGCCCAGTTCGGCGAGGAGTTGGTCGGCCCAGGCCTCTTCGGTCAGCGGCCGGAAGGTGTGCAGGGTGGCGCTGATCCGGCGGGCCGCGCGGCGCAGCCCGCGGGCGGCCGCGCCGGCGCCCTCGGCGTCCGGGCCGCTCTCCCGGTGCAGCCGCAGACCGCGCAGGAAGTCCGCGGACTGCTGGTGGAGGTAGCCGGCGAGCACGTCCTCGGCGGTGCGCCCGGCGAGGTGCGGGCCGGCTCCGGCACCGGCCGCCGGGTCGTCGTACGGCACCGGCGGACCGTACGGTCCGTAGGGTCCGTCCACCACCGCGGCACGGGCGCCGGCCGCCCCGCCGGGCTCGCATCCGGTGCCGAGGAGACCGGCCGGCCCCCCGGTCCGCTGGTCAGGTCGCTGGGCCACGCCGGCGCCTCCGGGCGTCGATGAGCATTTCCTGTACGTTGCGCAGCGGCGCGCCGTCCGCGTCCACGGCGCGCCGGGTCCAGTCGCCGTCCGGGCCCAGGTGCCAGGAGGACGTGGTGTCCGAGGTACCGGTCTCCAGGAGCCGGTTGAGGGCGGCGCGGTGCGCCGGGTCGGTGACCCGGACCAGCGCCTCGATCCGCCGGTCGAGGTTGCGGTGCATCATGTCGGCGCTGCCGAGCCACACCTCGGGCTCGCCGCCGTTGCCGAAGACGAAGATCCGGGAGTGTTCCAGGAAGCGGCCGAGGATGCTGCGCACCCGGACGTTCTCGCTGAGTCCGGGCACTCCCGGTCGCAGCGCGCAGATGCCGCGCACCCAGACGTCGACCGGGACGCCGGCCTGCGAGGCGCGGTAGAGCGCGTCGATGACGGCCTCGTCGACCATCGAGTTGACCTTGATGCGGACGTAGGCGGGCCGGCCCGCGCGCTGGTGCGCGATCTCCTTGGTGATCCGCTGGATCAGGCCGTCGCGCAGGGACTTGGGGGCGACCAGGAGGCGGCGGTAGGTCTCCCGGCGGGAGTAGCCGCTCAGCCGGTTGAAGAGGTCGGAGAGGTCGGCGCCCACCTGCGCATCGGCGGTCAGCAGCCCGAGGTCCTCGTAGAGCCGGGCCGTCTTGGGGTGGTAGTTGCCGGTGCCCACGTGGGAGTAGCGGCGCAGCATGTCGCCCTCCTGGCGGACCACGAGGGAGAGCTTGCAGTGCGTCTTCAGGCCGACCAGGCCGTAGACGACGTGGCAGCCCGCCTCCTCCAGCTTGCGGGCCCACTTGATGTTGGCCTGTTCGTCGAACCGGGCCTTGATCTCGACCAGCACCAGGACCTGCTTGCCGGATTCGGCCGCGTCTATCAGGGCGTCGACGATCGGCGAGTCGCCGGAGGTGCGGTAGAGGGTCTGCTTGATGGCGAGCACGTCGGGGTCGGCCGCGGCCTGCTCCAGGAACGCCTGCACGGAGGTGGAGAAGGAGTCGTAGGGGTGGTGCAGCAGGACGTCGCGGGCGCGCAGCGCGGCGAAGATGTCCGGGGCCGAGGCGGACTCCACCTCGGCGAGGTCGCGGTGGGTGCCGGCGACGAACTTGGGGTACTTCAGCTCGGGCCGGTCCAGCGCTCCTATGCCGAACAGTCCGGTCAGGTCCAGCGGGCCGGGCAGCGGGTAGACCTCGGCGTCGGAGATCTTCAGTTCCTGGACGAGCAGGTCGAGCACCGCCGGGTCGATGGACTCCTCGACCTCCAGCCGGACCGGCGGTCCGAACCGCCGCCGCATCAGCTCCTTCTCCAGTGCCTGGAGGAGGTTCTCGGCGTCGTCCTCCTCGACCTCCAGGTCCTCGTTGCGGGTCACCCGGAACATGTGGTGCGCGCGCACCTCCATGCCCGGGAACAGCTCCTCCAGGTGGGCGGCGATGACGTCCTCGATGGGGACGTAGCGCTGCGGGGAGGCCTCCAGGAAGCGGGAGAGCAGCGGCGGGACCTTGACCCGGGCGAAGTGGTCGTGGCCGCTGACCGGGTTGCGGACGACGACGGCCAGGTTCAGCGAGAGGCCGGAGATGTACGGGAAGGGGTGCGCGGGGTCCACGGCCAGCGGCGTGAGCACCGGGAAGATCTGCTGCCGGAACAGGGTGAACAGCCGGGCCTGTTCCTTCTCGGTCAGATCGGGCCAGCGGATCAGGTGGATGCCCTGGTCGGCGAGGTCGGGGGCGATGTCCTGCTGGAAGCAGGCGGCGTGCCGGGCCATGAGCTCGCGCGAGCGGGTCCAGATCAGGTCCAGCACCTCGCGGGGCTGGAGGCCGGAGGCGGAGCGGGTGGCGACGCCGGTCGCTATCCGCCGCTTGAGTCCGGCGACCCGGACCATGAAGAACTCGTCGAGGTTGCTGGCGAAGATCGCCAGGAAGTTGGCGCGTTCGAGCAGCGGGGTGGCCGGGTCCTCGGCGAGTTCGAGCACCCGCTCGTTGAACGCCAGCCAGCTGCGTTCCCGGTCCAGGAAGCGGTCGGCGGGCAGCTCCGTGCCGTCCGCGCCCACCTCGCCCTGGTCCACGTACGCGTCCGGGTCGGCGTCGAGGTCGGGTTCCAGGCCCGGCACCGTCCCGCGGACCGCGTGCGGCCGGTGTGCGGCGATGGAGCCCACGGAAGGCTGGGCCGAGGGGGCCGCCGGGGCCTTGGCGGGCCTGGTGGCCGGCATCTCGGGCTGGACCTGTGCCTGAGCGCTGGGCTGCTGGTTCATGGCCTTATTCTTCCGCGTCCGGGGGGTTCCAGGCGCGTCAGGAGGAGGCGGCGCGAGATGGAGCCTCGGGTTGGGGAGGTTCGGCACAGCGGGCTGCATTCAGCGATGCTCGCAACCGACCTTGAATCAGCGGTAACGCGGATGTGGCGCACAGGCAAGCGGGACGCTACGGCGCGGGGCCGGGCGGCGGGCCGCGGCGGCGCCCGGAGCGGGCGGTACCCGCGGCCACTTTGCCACCGCGCCGTCACTCTGTCACCGCCACCGTGACACATGAGAAATACCCTCAGCCTCAATTAAGCAAGACCTCATGCAATTCGGCGGAGCGCACCGGATTTCTCGCCCAAGATTTTCCGTGTCGCAGCGAAAGAGCCGCGAAGGGGAAATGTAAAAGAAATTCATCGAGCCGCGGAGAAATCCATGAGCTTCCGCAAGGTCGTCATCGCCGTCCCCGCCCGCCCGGCCGAGCCGGCCCGCCGGGGCGTCCCCGCCCGCCCGGCCCACCACTGCGGCCACGGCGACGTCGTCGTCAGCCACCGCGGCGGCGCGCGGACGACCGCCCCCGCCCGCCGGGCGATCGGCGGCTGATGGACCGTCGGTGACGGGCCCCGGTGCTGCGCCGGGGCCCGTCCCGGATCGCCGCGACCGGGCCGGCGAACGCCGGGAAGAACCTGAGAAAAACCTGAGAAAGGCACCGGAAAGGCCGGGGAAAGGCCGTGAAAGGCCACCGGAAGGCCGGGAAAAGAGCCGGGAAGAGCGGGAATGACGACGACGTACACGGCGGCGGAGAAAGGCGGACGCGGAAGAGCGGTCCGGCGTTCGTTCCGCGCTTTCTGGCCGCTGCTCAAAGGAGACCGGCGCTGGCTGGCGGTGATATGCGGCTGCGTGGTGGTCGCCTCCCTCACCGAAACCGCGGCCATTCCGCTGTTCGGCGAATTAACCGATCACGCCCTGCGGAAGGGCTCCCTGGACGCCTTCTGGGGACCGGCCGGCCAGTGGCTCGCGGTGGCCGTCTTCGGCGCCCTGATCGGCTACCTCGGCAACTCGCTGGCCGTGTGGGTGGCGGAACGCTTCGTGCTGCGGCTACGGGCCCGGGTCTTCGGGCACGTCCAGCTGCTGCCGCCGCACTTCTTCCAGCACCACCGGCAGGGCGATCTCGTCGCCCGGCTCACCGGAGACGTCGAGGCCATCGAGCAGATGATCGTCGAGGAATCCCTCGGCAACATCGTGCTCACCCAGGCGTACCGCCGGGAACGGGCGGAGGAGCGGCGGCTGGCGACCGAGGCCCGCGCGTGGCTGCGCGCCTCGGTGCGCGGGGCCCGGGTGAGCGAGCTCTACGCCCAGCTCGTCGAGGTGATCGAGACGGTCTGTGTGCTGGCCGTCATCGGGCTCGGCGTCTGGGAGATCTCCGCGGGCCGGATGACCCTCGGCCAGCTGCTCGTGTTCGCCGCCTTCCTCAGCTGCCTCTACCCGGGTCCTCGTCCTCGACGAGCCGACCGCCGGACTCGACGCGCTCTCCGCCCGCCGGGTGATCGCACCGCTGCGCCGGCTGATGTCCGGCCGCTCGACCGTGCTGATCACCCACGACCTCCAGCTGGCCCCCGACGCCGACCGCATCCTGGTGCTCGACCGCGGCCGGCCGGTGGAGTCCGGCCGGCACGCGGAACTGCTCGCCCGCGCCGGGACGTACGCCCACCTGCACCGGTCAACCGCCGGGCAGCCGGCCCCGGTTGGCTGAGGTCAGGTCTCCGACCGGTACATCAGGTCCGTCTCGTGCGTGACGAACCCCATCCGCTCGTAGACGCTCACCGCCGCCGCGTTGTCGGCGTCGACGTACAGCATCGCGGTCGGCAGCCCCTGCCCGGCCAGGTGGCGCAGCCCGACCGAGGTGAGCGCCTTGCCCAGGCCGCCGCCCTGCGCGCCCGGCCGGACGCCGAGGACGTAGACCTCCCCCAGGCCCTCCTCGGCGTGCACCTTCGTCCAGTGGAAGCCGACCAGCCGCCCGCCCTGCTCGGCCAGGAAGAAGCCCTTGGGGTCGAACCACGCCTCGGCCTTGCGGTCCTCCAGGTCGCGCTGGGTCAGCGAACCCTGCTCGGGGTGGTGCGCGAAGGCCTCGGCGTTCACCTCCAGCCAGGCCGCGTCGTCGGTGCCCGGCTGGAAGGTCCGTACGGTCACGCCCTCGGGCAGTACGGGCTCGGGCAGCTCCAGGTCACCCAGCGAGCGCCGCATCTGCCGCAGCTCGCGGAACATCGTCAGGCCCAGGGTCTGCGCGAGGTGCCGGGCGGCCGGGTGCCCGCCGTGCGCCCAGACCCGCAGCCGGCGCCCGGACAGCTCCAGCAGCTCGGCGCCCAGCGCCCGGCCGTGCCCGCGGCCGCGGTGCCCGGCGTGCACCACCAGCTCGGCGGCCGGCGCCTCCACCGGGTCGGTGTCCTCCAGCTGGCCGTAGCCGACCAGCAGCTCCTCGCCCGCCTCCCCGTGCGCGTACACCAGCACATGCGCGACACCCGGGCGCTTGCCGCCCCGCAGCTGCAGCCGTCCCTGTTCGGACACCGCGGGCTGCCCGTCCGTGCGCGCGGCCCGTTCGATCAGCTCCAGGACGGCCGCGGCCGTTTCCGGCGCGACCTCGTCGACCACCTGGATCCTGCGGCCGGTCCGGCCCATCTCCTGTGCAGCGTCAGTCATGTGTGCAGCGTACGACCCTGCCGGGGTGTCGCACCGGCATCAGGGCGCCGCCGTACGGTTCTGCCCGGCGGGCCACGCCGGTGCCGCCCGCCGGTCCGCCGCTCACCGGCAACCGTCCCGTAACCCGGCACCCCCTGTTGCGCTACGCGCGTCAACAATAAGCTGCGGTCCGCTCAGGACCATCCAGGAGGGGAACCCATGCCAGCGACACCGCAACGGCGCCGCGCCATCAGCAGATTGAGGACCGGTTCGGCCGCACTGGCCGCCGCCGTCGGGATCGGCGTCACCGTCGCCGCCCTGCCGGCCGGGGCCGACACCGTGCACCCTGACCGGACCGGTCACCCCGGCCGCACCGTCGACGTCCAGCTGCTCTCCTTCAACGACTTCCACGGCAACCTCGAACCGCCGCAGGGCTCCTCCGGCACGGTCGAGGAACTGCAGGCCGACGGCACCAAGAAGAGCGTGCCGGCCGGCGGGGTCGAGTACCTGGCCCAGTCCCTGCGCACGGCCCGCAAGGGCCACCCCTACTCGGTCACCGCGGCGGCGGGCGACCTGGTCGGCGCCAGCCCGCTGCTGTCCGGGCTGTTCCACGACGAGCCGACCATCGAGGCCATGAACAAGCTGGGCCTGGACGTCACCTCCGTCGGCAACCACGAATTCGACGAGGGCCGCGCGGAGTTGACCCGGCTGCAGAACGGCGGCTGCCACCCCAAGGACGGCTGCTACGAGGACGGCAAGAAGTTCGCCGGCGCGGACTTCCCGTACCTGACCGCCAACGTCACCGACGAGAAGACCGGCAAGCCGCTGCTCAAGCCGTACACCGTGTGGCGGCACAAGGGCGTGAAGATCGGCTTCATCGGCGTGACCCTCGAAGGCACCCCGGACATCGTCAGCGCCAACGGCATCAAGGGCCTGAAGTTCCACGACGAGGTCGAGACGATCGACAAGTACGCCAAGGTCCTCGACAAGCAGGGCGTCAAGGCGATCGTGGCCCTCATCCACGAAGGCGGCCTGCCCGCCTCCACCTCCTACAACTACAACTGCGACAGCCCCGGCCCCGGCGACGGCATCTCCGGCCCGATCACCGAGATCGCCAAGCACGTCACGTCCAAGGTCGACGCGCTGGTCACCGGCCACACCCACCAGGCGTACGCCTGCACCATCCCCGACCCGTCGGGCCGGCCGCGCACCGTCACCTCCGCCGCGTCCTACGGCAAGCTCTACACCGACACCGAGCTGACCTACGACCGGCGCACCCACGACATCGTCCGCACCAGCGTCAAGGCGCCCGGTGCGGTCAACCACGTGGTCGACCGCACCCAGCCCAAGGCCGCGGACATGACGTCCCTGATCGGCCGCTGGAACAAGCTGGCCGCGCCGGTCGCGGCCCGCCCGGTCGGCCACATCGCCGCCGACATCGCCGGCCGCGGCGCGAACGCCCCCGAGTCCCCGCTCGGCGACGTCATCGCCGACGCCCAGCTCGAAGCGACCAAGGCCGCCGACAAGGGCGGCGCCCAGCTCGCCCTGATGAACCCCGGCGGCATCCGCTCCGACCTCGCCTACCAGGCGTCCGGCTCCGAGGGCGACGGCGTCGTCACCTACGGCGAGGCGTTCACGGTCCAGCCGTTCACCAACATGATGAACGTCGTCGACCTCACCGGCGCCCAGCTGCTGACCGCCCTCCAGCAGCAGGTCAGCGGCCCCAACGAGGCGTCCCCCAAGATCCTCCAGGTCTCCACGGGTCTCACCTACACCCTCGACATGACCAAGAAGGGCGCCGACCGCGTCGTCAAGGACTCCGTCGAACTGAACGGCGCCGCGCTCGACCCCGCCAAGACCTACCGCGTCGCGATGAACGAGTTCCTCGCCGGCGGCGGTGACGGCTTCGCCGCCTTCAAGGACGCCAAGAACAAGTACGTCGGCCCGTCCGACCTGGACGCCTTCACGGCGTACCTGACGGCGCACTCCTCGGCGTCTTCGCCGCTTTCGCCGCCTGCGGCGTCTCGCATTCACGTGGTGAAGTAACGCCCACGTAGTTGTCTGCGGCGCCGCGGTTGTTGCTCGCCGTTGCGCCTGCGGCGGGCCAGGTTGTTGTTGGGTGCGGTGACGGGCCTCCGGGGCCGGTTGTGTGGACTGCTGACGCTTTACGTCCACACAACCGGCCCCTCCGGCCCGTCCCCTCCCGTGAGAGGGGAAGTTAAGGACGGTGGGGGTGCAGGTAATGCCCACGAGCCCGCAGGCAACAGACCAGGCCCGCCCCCAACCAGCTCAGCAACTCCCACTCACGGGAGGGGCTGGACCGGAGGACGAAGTCTGGAGGGCCGGCACCGCACCCGACACACAAACGCCCGCCACCAGGCGCAACGGCGAACAAGCCCCGCGGCGGGACAGACGGGTACGTGGGGTCAAGAGAAATCGGCCACGTGGTCCCGCGCCCACTGGGCGAACGTGCGCGCGGGGTGGCCCGTGATCCGTTCGACCGCGTCGGAGAGTGGGAAGGCCGGGGCGTCGACCGTGTTGCCGAACCACCGGACCAGCTCCAGGGCCGCCTCCTTCGGCAGGTGGGGGCCGGACATCGCCTCGGCGGCGGCCTCCTCGGTGATCTGCTCGACCCGGGTCTCGCGGCCGATCGCCCGGCCGATCTCGGCGACCTGGTCGGCGACGGTCAGCGACTCGGGGCCGGTGACGAGGTAGACCTGGCCGGTGTGGGTGCCGGTGCGGTCCAGGAGGGCGACGGCGGCGACGTCCGCGAGGTCCGCCTCGTGGACCGGGACGCCCTGGGCGCCCGGGTGGGCGTCGCGGACCACTCCGGTGTCGCGGATCGCCGGACCCCAGGCCAGTGCGTTGGTGGCGTAGTTGCCGCCGCGGACGAAGGTCCACTCCAGGCCGGAGGCGCGCACCGCGCGCTCCAAAGTGGCGTGCATCCGGGAGATGAAGTTGTTCTCGTCGGCGGGGGTGTCGGTCACCCCCATCGAGGAGTTGAGGACGATCCGGCGGACGCCGGCCTTGGCCGCGGCCTCGGCCAGGGCGACCGCGGCCCGTTCGCCGCCGGCCGCCAGGTTGAGGAAGAGGGCGTCGGCACCGGCGAGGAGGGGCACGAAGTCGGCGGCGTCGCCGGTGAGATCGGCGCGTACCACCTCCGCCCCGGCGGGCAGTTGGGCGCGCGCCGGGTCGCGGGTCAGGGCGCGTACGGCGACGCCGTCCGCGAGGAGCCGGTCGACGAGGCTGCGGCCGATGTTGCCGGTTGCTCCGGTTACCACGATCATGGGGCCACCTTCGGGAGGAACGGTAGGGGCGCGGAGGCGCGGGAAGCGCCGGACGAGCGCTGACGGTAATTCAGCAACCGTCGGGGACGCGAAAAGATTTCCTCAAGAGCGTCACGACAAGCTTCGCGTTTCCGACATACCTACGGTAAGACTTGCGTTCGAGGGACCCGATCGTGGTGGGATGTGCGGATGCGAACCCCCACACGCATATCTTCACCCTCGCCCGAGCCCGCCGCCTCGTACCGCCCCCACACCCCCGTCACGAGCGGCGCCGAGGGCGACCCCTCCGGCGACACCAGAAGGCTCTCCCCGGTCAACCCGTACGCCGATCTGGCCGCCCTCGCCGACCCCGAGCCGGACCCCGCCGCGGAGACCGGACCGGAGGACGACTTCTCCGCGTACGCCGGAACCACGCGCCGCCGCAGCTACCTCAACGAGCGTGACGACAGCGACGATCCGCTGGGGCTCGGGCTGCGCTCCGACGAGGACGAGGCCTGGTCGCCGCCCAACCACCGCCGGACCAAGCGCGGGATCAGCCGCTTCGCCGCGGTCCCGATCACCGTGAAGCTGCTGGTCGCGGTGCTGGTGTGCACCGCCTTCCTCACCCTCTTCGACCGGTTCGCGGTGCTGTACGCGCAGAACAAGACCGCGGAGAAGCTCAAGTCCGCGCTGCATCTGAACGCCACGCCCGAAGTCGACATCCAGGGCTTCCCGTTCCTCACCCAGGTCCTGGACAAGCGGGTCGACCAGGTGAAGGTCACCATCCCCGACCTGGCCGCCGACCGGGTCTCGCTGGCGAAGTTCGAGGCGACCGCGCGCGACGTCCGCCTGGACGGCGATCTGCCCAGTTCCATCAAGGGCGCCACGATCGGCTCCATGCACGGCGACGTGCTGCTGGCCTTCGACGACATGAACCGCGAACTCGGCTCCTCCCAGGTGAAGTTCAGCGGCATGGGACACGATTCGGTGCGCGCGGTGGGCCAGTTGCCGATCGCCGGGCAGGAGCTCCGTGTCCGGGCCGAGGCGCGCATCCGGCGGGCCGGCGACCGGGGGGTCTCCACCGACATCAGCCGGATGCGGCTGGACATCGGCGACGTCGCCGTCTACCGGCCGGGCACCGGCAAGGAGGAGGGCCTGCGGCTGACCCGCAAGGCCGCCGCCGAGCTCAGCCAACAGGCCGCCAAGGTCAAGGCGATGCTGAGCATCCCGGCGATCGCCGAGCGGATCGGCATCCCGAAGAAGTACCTCGACGAGGCGATGCGCAGCGACGACAAGCTGCACCGGCTGACCGGGTCGCCGCGCTTCGTCCACGAGCTGATGAAGGTCAACCTCGTCGACGTGGTGATGGACCACCCCTGGCTGCTGCAGAAGGTCGGCATCGACCCGAAGGTCCTCGGGGCGCTGAGCGGCCTGACCAAGCCGCAGCTCGCGGACCGGCTGTCGCTCTCCTTCCAGCTCCCCAAGACCCCCGGTGACGTCCGGCTGCGCAACATCTCCGTCGAACGGGACGGCATCCGGGCCGAACTGTCGGGGACCAACCTGCCGTTCGGGGACGCGGCAGGGAAGAAGAAGTGACGTAGGGCGCGGCGGGCTGCTCAGCCCGCCGCGGGCGGCTCCGGCGAGCCGGGCGGCGGGGTGGGCCTGCCCGGTGGCGGGGTCGGTGCGCCCGGCAGGGTGAGCACCGCCTCGGTGCCGCCGAGGTCGGCCGAGCGCAGTCGTACCGCGCCGCCCGCCTGCTCCGCCGTACGGGCCACGATCGACAGGCCCAGCCCGCTGCCGGGCAGGCTGCGGGCGGACGGCGAGCGCCAGAACCGCTCGAAGACGTGCGGCAGTTCGTCCTGCGGGATGCCCGGGCCGTGGTCGCGCACGGTCAGCGCCCCGCCGGCCAGCCGGACCTCGACCGTGCCGCCCGGCGGGCTGAACTTCACCGCGTTGTCGAGCAGGTTGACCACCGCCCGCTCCAGCGCGGCCGGCTCGGCCCGCACGTACCAGGGCGCGATATCCGCGGCGAGGGTGAGCGACGGGCCGCGCAGCCGGGCCCGCTCCAGCGCCGAGCCGACGATCTCGTGCAACGCCACGACCTCGACCGCGCTCTGCCCCGGCTCGGGCGGCCGGGACAGCTCCTGCAGATCGCCGATCAGCGCCGCCAGCTCGCCCATCTGCGCCTTCACCGACGCCAGCAGGGCCGCCTTGTCGGCGGGCGGGATCGGGCGGCCGGACTGCTCGCTGCGCACCAGCAGGTCGATGTTGGTACGGAGCGAGGTCAGCGGGGTGCGCAGCTCGTGGCCGGCGTCCGCGATCAGCTGCTGCTGGAGGTCGCGGGAGGCGGCCAGCGCCGCGGTCATCGCGTTGAACGAGCGGGACAGCCGGGCGATCTCGTCGTCGCCGTCCGCCGGGATGCGGATGGCCAGGTCCTGCGTACGGGCGACGTGCTCGACGGCGTCGGTGAGCCGGTCGACGGGCTTCAGGCCGGCCCGGGCCACCCACAGCCCGGCGGTCGCCGCGCCCAGCACGCCCACTCCGGCGACCACCAGCAGTACCAGCGCGAGCTGGTTGAGCGGGTCGGTGACCTGCTTCATCGGCATCGCGACGGAGATCGCCAGCCGGTTGCCCGCCGCGTCGGTGAGCGGCCCCTCGAAGGGCTTGGTCGACACCCGCATCTCGGCCCCGTCCTGGGCCCGGGTGGTGTGCTCCGACTGCGTCAGCCGCCCCGCGGCCACCGCGGTGTCCGCGCGCTGCGGCGGGATCGGCGACTTGTCCGGCGAGGTGCAGACGTAGCCGCCGGCCGACACCAGCTGGATGGTGTACGGGGTGGGCTGGAAGTGCACTCCGTCCGGACTGTTGCAGTAGGCGGTGAGCGCCCGGACGTAGCCGGCGTCCACCTCGACGCTGCTGAGCTGGGTGTCGAGCTGCTCGGTCAGCCGGTCCCGGGTGATCAGCCAGCAGGCGGCGGCCGAGAGGGCCACCGCGAAGGCCACCGCCACCGCCGTGAGCATCGCCAGCCGCGAGCGCAGCGGCAGCCGGTGGAACCGGGCCATCGGGCCCGGACGGCCGGTGCTCATTCCGCCCCGCCCTCCGCCCGCAGGACGTAGCCGACCCCCCGCACGGTGTGCACCAGGCGCGGTTCGCCGCCCGCCTCCGTCTTGCGGCGCAGGTACATCACGTACACGTCGAGGGAGTTGGAAGTGGGCTCGAAGTCGAAGCCCCAGACGGCCTTGAGGATCTGCTCGCGGGTGAGGACCTGGCGCGGATGGGCGAGGAACATCTCCAGCAGGGTGAACTCCGTACGGGTCAGCTCGACCGGCCGGCCGCCGCGGATCACCTCCCGGGTGGCGAGGTTCATCCGCAGGTCGGCGAAGCTCAGCGTCTCGTCCTCCGCGGGCTGCGCGCCGGCCGCCGCCGCGTAGGAGCTGCGGCGCAGCAGGGCGCGGATCCGGGCGAGCAGTTCGTCGAGCTCGAAGGGTTTGACGAGGTAGTCGTCGGCACCGGCGTCCAGGCCGGTGACCCGGTCGCCGACGGTGTCGCGGGCGGTGAGCATCAGGATCGGCACGGTGACCCCGCTCGCCCGCAGCCGGCGGGCGGCCGTCAGCCCGTCCATGCGGGGCATCAGGACGTCCAGCACGATCAGTTCGGGGTCGTAGCCGGCGACCTTCTCGACCGCGTCCAGACCGTCGACCGCCTCCTCGGTCCCGTACCCCTCGAAGACGAGCGAGCGCCGCAGCGCCTCGCGGACCGCGGGCTCGTCGTCGACGATGAGGATGCGGGCGGGGTGGTCACCGTGCTCGGCGGGGCTCATGTGCGTGGTTACCTCGGCTGGGATACGGAAAAGGTCGGCTGCTCTTCAGCCTTGCACGGCAGGTGGCGATCTGGGGGTGACGCGGAGCGTCTCGTGCCGGGGTGGCGGTCGGTGGGGGCACCTCCCAGGGGTAGCTGGGGGAGGGCGGGCCTCTCAGACGCCGCTGTTGCTTCCGCCGCTGCCGCCGCCGCGCAGCGAGTCGAGGTCGGCCTTGACGGTGTTGATCGGGATGGCGAAGCCCAGGCCGACGCTGCCCGCGGTGCTGCTGTTGGCCGAACTCGGCGAGTACATCGCGGAGTTGATGCCGACGATCTGGCCCTGGAGGTTGATCAGGGCCCCGCCGGAGTTGCCGGGGTTGAGCGAGGCGTCGGTCTGTATCGCCTTGTACGAGGTCTTCGAGGAGCCGGTGTCGCCGTTGTACTGGTTGCCGCCGAACTCGAACGGCCAGCCGCCGCCGTCGCCCGGGCCGCCCTGCCGTCCCTGCCGGCCCTGCCCGTCCTCCTTGGGGACGGTCACGTCGCGGTTGAGGGCGGAGACGATGCCGCTGGTCACCGAGCCGGTCAGGCCCTCCGGCGAGCCGATCGCCACCACGCCGTCGCCGACCGCGATCTTGTCGGAGTCGCCGAGCGAGGCCGGGGTGAGCCCCTTCGCCTTCTGGACCTTGATCAGCGCCAGGTCCTTGTCCGGGTCGGTGCCGACGACCTTGGCGGTCTTCCGGCTGCCGTCGCTGAAGGTCACCTGGACCGTGTCGGCGCCGGAGACCACGTGGTTGTTGGTGATGACCTCGCCGCTGCGGGTGAGCACGACTCCGGAGCCGGTGGACTCCCCGTCGGTGGTGCGCGCCTTGATCTCCACGATCGACGGGCTGACCGCCTTGGCCACCGCCGAGACGCCGCTGCCGCTGTTCTTGCCCGCGTTCACCAGCGGGGTGCCGACGGTGTTCTGGTCGGCGCGCGTGGTCGCGCCCGCGATCAGCGCCGCGCTGCCGCCCCCGATGAGACCGGAGGCGAGCGCGACCGCCGCGATCAGCGCGACCGGCTTACGGACCCGCGGCGGCGCACCGGGCGGTGCCTCGGCCGCGACGGCCGTCCCGCCGTGCCCCGGTGCGTACGGGGGCGGCGGCGGGAAGGCCTGCCCGGACCCGTGCGCGAACCCCTGCGTGAACCCCTGCTGGTGGATCTCATCGCCGCTTCGGCGGTAGCTGTCGGTCATGAGATGACTGTGCGTGCGGTGCATGAGAACCGTCTGAGAACGCCGTGAGAGACCCGACAGAAGTAGATATGCCCGGTATGAAGAGGCCCGGTGCGGCGCCGCGCGCGGTCAGCCGCCGCAGCCGCACGACCGCCGGACGACCAGCCGCGACGGGAACTGCCGCAGCCGCTCGCGGCGGGAGCCGACCACCCGCAGCCCGTCGTCCAGGACCAGGTCGACCGCGGCCCGCGCCATCGCCTGACGGTCCGAGGCGACCGTGGTCAGCGGCGGGTCGGTGAGCCCGGCCTCCTTGACGTCGTCGAAGCCGGCCACCGCCAGCTCGCCGGGCACGTCGATGCGCAGCTCGCGGGCGGCCCGCAGCACACCGATGGCCTGGTCGTCGGTCGCGCACATGATGGCCGGCGGCCGGTCGGGCCCGGCCAGCAGCTTCAGCGCGGCCTGGTAGGCGTCATAGCGGTTGTAGGCGGCCTGGTGGTAGTGGCCGTCCGGGGAGCGGCCGGACTCCAGCATGGCGCGCCGCCAGCCCTCGACGTGGTCGGTGACCGGGTCGCCGGACTTCGGGGTCTCCTCCGTGCCGCCGAGGAAGGCGACGTAGGGGTGCCCGTGCTCCAACAGGTGCCGGGTCGCCAGCTGGGCGCCCCAGATGTCGTCGGTCATCACCGCGACGTCGTCGATGGCGTCCGGCCGGCGGTGCAGCAGCACCACCCGGGCGTCCCACGCGTCGATCTCGGCGGCGGCGTGCTCACTGGGGCCCTGGCTGATCAGGATCAGCCCGGCCACCCGCATGCCGAGGAACGCCCGGAGGTAGTGCACCTCGCGCTCGTCGAGGTAGTTGGCGTTGCCGACCAGCACCATCTTGCCGCGCTCGGCGGCGGCCTGTTCGACGGCGTGCGCCATCTCCGCGAAGAACGGCTGCCGGGTGTCCGGCACGATCAGGCCTATGAGGTCGGTCCGGCGGGACGCCATCGCCTGCGCGACACGGTCCGGCCGGTAGCCGAGCTCCTTGATGGCGGCGAGCACCCGCTCGCGCGTGGCCGGGGCGACCGGCCGTGGTCCGTTGTTGATGACGTAACTGACAACGGCGGTGGACGTCCCCGCCAGTCTTGCCACATCATCCCGCGTCACCTTGGCCACGCGCGGCAGTCTACGCGGGTGGTCCTACCTGCGGGCAGGCCGTGGGCCTGCGGAGTCCGCGGGCGCGGTGACCGCCGGGTCCGGGCCGTCGCCGCCCGCCGTGGTGCGGCTCTGCGCGGTGCCCGCCTTACGGTCGGATTCCGCCCGCTTCGCCCCGTCGTCCTTGGCCTTGCCACCGCCCTCCGCGGAGCGCTCGGGCTTCTCGGGGGTGACGAAGCGGTAGCCGACGTTGCGGACCGTGCCGATCAGCGACTCGTGCTCGGGACCGAGCTTGGCGCGCAGCCGGCGGACGTGGACATCGACCGTCCGGGTGCCGCCGAAGTAGTCGTAGCCCCAGACCTCCTGCAGGAGCTGGGCGCGGGTGAAGACCCGGCCCGGGTGCTGCGCGAGGTACTTCAGCAGCTCGAACTCCTTGAAGGTCAGGTCCAGCACCCGGCCCTTCAGCTTGGCGCTGTAGGTGGCCTCGTCCACCGAGAGGTCGCCGTTGCGGATCTCCATCGGCCCGTCGTCGGTGGTGATCTGCTGGCGGCCCATCGCCAGCCGCAGCCGCGCCTCGACCTCGGCGGGGCCGGCCGTGTCCAGCATGACGTCGTCGACGCCCCAGTCGGCGGTGACGGCGGCCAGGCCGCCCTCGGTGACGACAAGGATCAACGGGCAGCCGGGGCCGGTGGACCGCAGCAGCTGGCACAGCGAGCGCACGTGGGGAAGGTCACGCCGGCCGTCGATCAGTATGACGTCGGCGCCGGGGGTGTCGATGAGCGCCGGGCCCTCGGCCGGGGCCACCCGCACGCTGTGCAGCAGCAGCCCGAGCGCCGGGAGCACCTCCGTCGACGGCTGGAGTGCGTTGGTCAGCAGCAGGAGCGAACTCACCTGCGACCACCTACCCGGTTCTCGGGGTGTTGCATCCTCTTCTGCTCGCGGTCCTGCCTGCTTCGCTCGCCCATGACGTCTGGTTCCTCCTCGGTCCCTGCGACGGGGGCACCTCCCGGCTCGGCCGGGGTGTCTGCGGCACTGCTTCGTACGGTCCTCGCAGCCGCGCGGAACGTGGCTGAAAGCACAAAAGGACCCGGGGGCAACGCTGCCCGGATCCTTCTTGCCCAGCAGAATAGCTCAGATGGGTACCCGACCCGAGGCCGATTTTGCACGTTCTTGTGTTCCGTCGATCACTTCGAGTGGTCATCGCGTGTCTCCGTTGACGGTCGCCGGGGCATGGATCATGACTTCCCGAACCGCCTGAACGGCCCAGCGACAGGGCGAGTTGGGAGCCTGCGGAGAGCCCCCGCCGCCGGCCCGCCCACGGCCTTCGACCAGCGGTCCGGCCGGCCCCGCGATGGCTCGATCCGACCGCGGAGGCGTCCCGGCATTCGGACATGATCAGTCCGCACCACGGGACGACACGACCCCGACGACCGGCGGCGGGCGGCCGCTCCCGGGGTTGGGGAGCGCACGGGGAGCGCACGGGTGCGCGCACCGGCACACCTCCCCGCGGCTCAGTCGTCGGTCTCGGTGCCGTCGTCGACCGGGTCCTCCTCGTCCGAGGGCGGCCGGTGGTTGTCGATCTGGTGGTGGACCCGGATCGCGGCCTCGCGCAGCTCGTGCCATTCGTCGGCGTCGGTGAACAGCGGCGGATAGGTCCGGCCCTCGCCCAGGTCACGCAGCTTGGCCAGGGCGTTCTCCGCGCCGCTCAGCGCGAGCCCCAGTGCCCTGCGCTGCTCGGCGATCCGCGCCCCGACGGGACGGTCGTCCGACGCCTCGGCATCCTGCCCCGCCGCCGACCCCGCCGCCGACTGCGCCTCGTCCGTCCCGGCACCGGGCTGCGCTCCGGTCGGGCCGGCCGTCCGGGGAACCGGCGGCATCGCGTCCGCGATCGTCTTTCGCGCCCTGGCCTCGTCCGACGCGTAGACGACGTCCCACGGCAGCAGCGGCACCTCGTCCTCGCCGTGCCGGCGGATCCGGTCCGGCGCCGCCAGATCCACCGCGACGTGCTGGTAGGCCCCGTCCGCCGCCGCCTCCTCCGGCAGCCCGAACTCCTGCCGTGAACTGGCATTGCGCGGCAGCCGGCCCGCTTCGAACCGCTGCGCCGCCAGCGCCAGGGTCCACAGCCCGAGCTCATTGCCCTCGGCGGCCAGCCCGCCGACGACGAGATGGGCATCGGCGCGGAAGGGCACCTTCCCCGGCTCCCGGCGGGTGCCCAGGGCCGACCCGACGTTGCTGGTGATCAGCTTGTCCGCGATCAGGGCCGTGCCGCCGGCCAGCGCGAGGGTGCAGCGGGCGTTGACGTCGCCCGCCAGGGCGGGCGCCACCAGACTGGTGAAGTCGTCGGTCGGCACCGGGATCCAGCCGCCGGACAGCACGGCCTTGCACAGCACACCGCCGTTGCTCCAGGCCTTCCGGGCCTGCTTGACGGCCGCCTTCTTCTCCGCCCGCCACGGCTCGTCCACCACCGGGCCCAGCAGCCCCGCATAGCCCTTGGCGGTCATCCGCCGCTCGTTCTTGATCTCCTTGGCCCGCCCGCGCAGCTCGGCGTAGAGCTCCGCCCGGGTCAGCACGTGGAGGAGGTAGACCGCGCGCCACAGCGGCGTCGCGGGGATGCCCGGGTCGCGGAAGATGGCCGGGGTGTCGGCGGCCGGGCGGCGGCCCACCGCGAGGGCGTACACCTCGCCCAGTTGCTCCTCGTTGCCCCACTCGCGCGCCCGGGTCTGCACGACGAGCTTGAGCGCGCGGGTGGCGACCTCCAGGTTCTGGGCCGCCGCGTCCCACGGTTTGAACTCCACGTGCACCGAGGCGAGGATCGAGCGCAGGGCGTCGTCGAAGACATCGGCGGCGGGCAGCATGCCGCCTTCGTGCGCCTGGGTTCCCACGACGATGTGGGCCGGCACCACGTACGTCTGGGCGATCTGGACGGCGCGCAGCGAAGGCACCTCGCCCGCCGACTCCCTGCCGAATTCCTCCCGCAGCAGCTCACGCCGCAGCTCCCGGCCCAGCGCCCACCGCTGGGTCCGCGACTTCAGCGGCTCGTTGGCCGGCTGCTTGCGCTCGGCGAGCAGCGCCTCGGTCGCCGCCTCGGCCGCCTCCTCCTTCGTGGCGCCCGGGCCGGCCATCACCTTCCAGGCGCTGGCCAGCCGGGTGATGCCGTCCCTGGCCACCAGCGTGTGCACCGGCTCGGTGCCGTCGGTGAAGGCGATGACGACCGGGTGCACGATCAGCGCCCGGGTCACCCGCCGGGCCAGGATCGACTCCTCGTAGGAGTTGATGTGCAACGTGGCGTGGACGGTCTGCCAGATGTGCTTCCGGAGATGCGCCAGGTCCCGGTACTCGTAGCGCAGGATCGCCTGCGGCCGCCCGTCCGCGTCCATGCCGGTGACCTGGGGATCATCGACGTCCAGCACCTCCTGGCCGGTACGCGGCTGGATGCCCGGGAACAGCTCGGTCAGCCACACCCTCGTGTGCACGGAGCGGAGGGTGGCGCCGTCGACGTGCTCCTCCAGGAGCAGGCTGCCGTCCGAGCCGCCCGGCTGCCGCAATTGCACGGCGACGAGTTCCGGGGCGACCGACGCGCGCGCGACCGCGTGCCAGGCGTCCTCGGGGAGCGAGGCCAGCGCGCTGTCCTGTCCGGCCTTCACCAGCTTCATCCGGTCGTCGACGTGCGAGGCGCCCGGCAGCTCCCGCGCGACGTCGGAGACCACGACTTGTTCCTTGCCCCACTCCACGGTGATCGGCGCTTGCGCCTCGGACTTCGACATGAACCCTCCGTCGTTCTGTGCTGGTTGCGGACCGGTCGGCACGGGTCATCACTGCGCGGTGGGGCCGTCGGCCCACGGCAGGGCGGCGCCGAACGAGCCCCACAGGAACTCCCGCTCCGGGCGCTTGGCGACGCTCTGGTAGGCGGCGTACGCGAGCAGGTCGGCGGCCTGCAGGAAGTAGTTGATCCGGGCCGACTCGAAGAGCGGGACGCCCACGATGCGGCGGTCGCGCCCGGGCAGGTCGTGGTAGGCATCGACCAGGCAGGTGTCGGTGCCGTCGCCGTCGACGACCACCACGCCGTATTCGTCCGCGGCGGCGAGTTCGGCGTTGATCCGGTGCAGCCAGGCGCGCTGGAGGGCCGGGCGGTCCCGTCCGTAGTCGTCCGTCTCGCGGTGGACGGCGGTCACCCGCGCCCGGGGGATCGCGGCGACGGCTTCCAGGCCGCGGCGGATCACCCCGCGGCAGGCGGCCAGGTGGGCCTCGCGCGCGGCGCCGGTCAGTCCGGGGCGGTAGAGGTGGCGGCCGCGGCCCGCGGCGAGGTCCTGGGCGTGCAGCGAGGCGTGGATCGGCAGTTGCAGGGCGGGGTCCTCCTCCAGGGAGGCGCGGAAGCGCAGCAGCTCCCCTTTGGCGGCCTCGAGGTCGTCCAGGTGGACGGACAGCGAGGCGAACGCCGTGATCGTGCGGGCGTCGCCGGCGTCGTCGCCGTAGATGATCCGCAGGGGCGCGGCGGACTTCTTGGTGGCCATGAACAGCCGTCTCCCGTACCGGGCCGCATTGAGGCGCCGTGCGCACGCCATCGTCCGCACCCTCTTGGCATGGAGCGTTCCCTCTCACCACGCGCACGCGCAGCGCGGCACGAGCGGCCGGGTACGCGCTCTGCGGCGGATCAGGCCTCATGGGAGGCACCACTCACCCCAAGCAGCAGCCGCCGCCCGCCGGTTCTCCTACGGGAACTCGGCTGCGGGCGACGGCGTCCAGGATCATTCCCGGACCCCGTACACACCTCGTCGCCGTGTGTGACGTGTTGACCACACGATAGCGGCGCGCCCGTATGACCTACACATAAATCCGCGATCTCCGGGGGGAGTTGGGTTTACTCGCAGGTCATACGGGCGCGGGTGCGGTAAGGGACCGGTCGGCGGGCGGCCGGGGTCAGTCGGCCTCCACCACCGCCTCGGCGAACTGGGCCGCGTACAGCCGGGCATAGGCGCCGTCGGCCGCCAACAGGGCGTCGTGGGAGCCCTGTTCGACGATGGCGCCGTTCTCCATGACGAGGATGGTGTCGGCGTCCCGGATCGTGGAGAGGCGGTGTGCGATCACGAAACTGGTGCGCCCGGACCGCAGTTGGGCCATCGCGTGCTGGATGAGGACCTCGGTGCGGGTGTCGACCGAGCTGGTGGCCTCGTCGAGGACGAGGATGGCGGGCTCGGCGAGGAAGGCCCGGGCGATGGTGATCAGCTGCTTCTCGCCGACCGAGACGTTGCTGCCCTCGTCGTCGAGGACGGTGTCGTAGCCGTCGGGGAGGGTGCGCACGAAGCGGTCGACGTGGGTGGCCTTCGCGGCCGCCACGATCTTGTCCATCGAGGTGCCGGCCGGCGCGCCGTAGGCGATGTTCTCCGCGATCGTGCCGCCGAAGAGCCAGGTGTCCTGGAGGACCATGCCGATGTTGGCCCGCAGCTCCTCGCGGGACATCGCGGCGATGTCCACGCCGTCCAGGGTGATCCGGCCGCCGCGCACCTCGTAGAACCGCATCAGGAGGTTGACCAGGGTGGTCTTGCCGGCGCCGGTCGGGCCGACGATGGCGACCGTCTGGCCGGGGTGGACGGCCAGCGACAGGTCCTCGATCAGCGGCTTGTCCTGGGCGTAGGAGAACGAGACGGACTCGAACCCGACGTGGCCGCGGACGTGTTCGGGGCGGGCCGGCCGCTCGGGGTCGGGGTCCTGCTCCCGGGCGTCGAGGAGTTCGAAGACCCGCTCGGCGGAGGCGACGCCGGACTGGACGAGGTTGGCCATCGAGGCGACCTGGGTCAGCGGCTGGCTGAACTGGCGGGAGTACTGGATGAACGCCTGGACGTCACCGATGGACAGCGCCCCGGAGGCGACGCGCAGCCCGCCGACCACCGCGACCAGCACGTAGTTCAGGTTGCCGATGAACATCATCGCGGGCTGGATGATGCCGGAGATGAACTGGGCCCGGAAGCCGGCCGCGTAGAGCGCCTCGTTCTGCTCGCGGAAGAGCTCGGCGGACTCCTTCTGCCGGCCGAAGACCTTCACCAGGCTGTGGCCGGTGTACATCTCCTCGATGTGGGCGTTGAGCTTGCCGGTGGTCTTCCACTGCTGGACGAACTGCGGCTGCGCCCGCTTGCCGATCTTGGTGGCGACGACCACCGAGACCGGGACCGTGACCAGCGCGACCAGGGCCAGCAGCCAGGAGATCCAGAACATCATGGCGAGCACGCCGAGGATGGTCAGCAGCGAGGACACGATCTGGCTGAGGGTCTGCTGCAGCGTCTGCTGGATGTTGTCGATGTCGTTGGTGGCCCGGGAGAGGACCTCCCCGCGCTGCTGCTTGTCGAAGTAGCTGAGCGGCAGCCGGCCGAGCTTCTCCTCGACCTGCTCGCGCAGCCGGAAGACGGTCCGCTGGACGACCTTGGTGGCGATCCGGGCCTGGACGAACCCGAAGAGCGAGGCCCCGGCGTAGATCACGGCGACCCAGAGCAGGACCACGCCCACCGTGCCGAAGTCGATGCCGTGGCCGGGCACGAACGGCATGGCGCCGAGCATGTCGGCCAGCCCGCCCTGGCCGTGCGCCCGCAGCCGGGCCACGGCCTGGGCCTTGGTGATGCCCTCGGGCAGCCGGCGGCCGATGATGCCGGACATGATCAGGTCGGTGGCGTGGCCGAGGACCTTGGGGCCGACGACCGTCAGCGCCACGCTCGCCACCCCCAGCAGCAGGGCGACGGAGATGATGCCGCGCTCGGGCCGCATCTGGCCCAGCAGGCGCTTGCCGGAGCCCTTGAAGTCCATGGATTTCTCGGTGGGTTGCCCGCCCATGAAGCGGGCCGGGCCGGCCGCCGGGGCCGGCCCTCGTCTGGGGGCCGCCGTGGTCGTCCCCTCGGTGGCCGCCGGGGCGCGGGTGGCCGCCCCCTTGTCCGCGGTGGTCACGCCGCCTCCTGCTCGGTGAGCTGGGAGAGCACGATCTCCCGGTAGGTCTCGTTGTCGGCCATCAGCTCGGTGTGGGTGCCGGTGCCCACGATGCGGCCCTCGTCCAGCACGACGATCCGGTCGGCGCCGCGGATCGTGGCGACCCGCTGGGCGACGATCACCACCGTCGCCCGGTCCGTCTCGCGGGAGAGCGCGGCGCGCAGTGCGGCGTCGGTGGCGTAGTCCAGCGCGGAGAAGGAGTCGTCGAAGAGGTAGATCTCGGGCCGGCGGACCAGTGCGCGGGCGATCGCCAGCCGCTGCCGCTGGCCGCCGGAGACGTTGGAGCCGCCCTGTGCGACGGGCGCGTCCAGACCGCCCTCCATCCGTTCGACGAAGTCGCGGGCCTGGGCGGTCTCCAGGGCCTGCCACAGCTCGTCGTCGGTGGCGTCCGGGTTGCCGTAGCGGAGGTTGCTCGCCACCGTGCCGGAGAAGAGGTACGGCTTCTGCGGGACCAGGCCGATGGCGCCGGCCAGCGTCTCCGGGTCGAGACCGCGCACGTCCTCGCCGTCGACCAGGACCGCGCCGCCGGTCGCGTCGAAGAGCCGGGGCACGAGCCCGAGGAGGGTGGACTTGCCGCTGCCGGTGGAGCCGATGACGGCGGTGGTCTCACCGGGGCGGGCGGTGAGCGAGATGTCCTTGAGGACCGGCTGCTCGGCACCGGGGAAGCGGAACTCGACGTTGCGGAGCTCCAGTTCGCCGCGGCGGCGCAGCGTGGTGACGGGGTCCTGCGGCGGGACGACGCTGGAGTCCGTGGCCAGCACCTCCTGGATGCGCTCGGCGCAGACCTCGGCGCGCGGCAGCATCATCACCATGAACGTCGCCATCATGATCGACATGAGGATGTACATCAGGTAGCTGAGGAAGGCCGTCAGCGCGCCGATCTGCATCCCGCCGCTGTCGATGCGCAGCCCGCCGAACCAGACGACGGCCACGCTGGAGAGGTTCACGATCAGCATGACCAGCGGGAACATCATCGACATCAGCCGGCCGGCGCGGAGCGAGACGTCGTAGAGGCCGGTGTTGGCCCCGGCGAACCGCTCGCGCTCGTGCCGGTCGCGGACGAAGGCGCGGATCACACGGATGCCGGTGATCTGCTCGCGCAGCACGCGGTTGACGGTGTCGATGCGCTCCTGCACGCCGCGGAAGAGCGGCCGCATCCGGCGCACGATCAGTGAGACGAGGATCCCGAGGACCGGGACGATGACCAGCAGGAGGCCGGACAGCGGCACGTCCTGGTTGAGCGCCATGACGACGCCGCCGACGCACATGATCGGCGCGGAGACCATCATCGTGAACGTCATCAGCACCAGCATCTGGACCTGCTGGACGTCATTGGTGGTACGGGTGATCAGCGACGGGGCGCCGAAGGTGCCGACCTCTCGGGCGGAGAAGGACTGCACCCGGTCGAAGACCGCGGCGCGGATGTCCCGGCCGAGGGCCATGGCCGTGCGCGCGCCGAAGTAGACGGCACCGATCGCGCAGACGATCTGCAGCAGGGTGACGGCGATCATGAAACCGCCGGTGCGGAAGATGTAGCCCGTGTCCCCCTGCACGACACCGTTGTCAATGATGTCGGCGTTGAGGGTGGGGAGGTAGAGGGTGGCCAGGGTCTGGATCAGCTGGAGCAGCACGATCAGGGTCATCGAGCGCCGGTGGGGGCGCAAATGCGCCCGCGCGAGTCGTACCAACACACAATGAGCCTAAGTGAACACTTGCCTTCGGCAATCGAATTTCCGGAAGGCCGCCGGGAGCGGGACGAAAGCCGCCACCGGAACTCGTCCCGGACGGCCCCGGCCGCCGCGTACGCCATCATGGAGGCGGCAACGACGGGGCCGCCGCCACCGAGGGCGGTCCCCCGACCGACACGACGAAGAGGCCGCCGTGACAACAACTGGCACCGTGCGCTACTGGGCCGCGGCCAAGGCCGCCGCGGGCACGGCAGAGGAGCCCTACAGGGCGGCGACGCTCGCCGAGGCGCTCGACGCGGCGCGCGCCGCGCACGCCGCGAACCCCGAGTTCGCCCGGGTGCTGATGCGCTGCTCGTTCCTGGTGGACGGCGATCCGGTGGGCACCCGCGACCACGCCGGGGTGCCGCTGGCCGAGGGCGGCACCGTCGAGGTCCTGCCGCCGTTCGCGGGAGGGTGAGCAGCCGATCATGAGCGACCACCAGCCGCAGGGCCACCAGCCGTACCAGCCGCACGACCCGTACGCGCCGCAGAGCCCGTACGCCCCACAGGACCCGTACGGGTCGCAGGCCCCGTACGGGCAGCCCGGCCCCTACGCCCCGCAGGACGCCTACGGCCGGCCGGCCCCCTACGGGCAGCCCGAGCCCTACCAGGAGCAGCAGTACGGCGGGCCCGACCCCTACGGGCAGCCGGCGCCCCAGCCGGCCACCGCCCCGCACGACCCCCAGGGCGCCTACGGCGACCCGTACGGGCAGCCCGGGCACGGCCACGGCCGGCCCGGACCGGAGCAGCCCGGGCACGCCGCGCCGCTGCCCGCCCCGCAGCCGGCCGCGACCGCCACCATGGCGGCCGCCCCGCCCTCGCTGCCCGCCGCGCCGCTCAAGCCCAACCAGCGCGCCCGCCTGGAGGGCCGCTCGCCGATCATCCCGCCGGGCATCCAGCCGGCCGCGCTGACCGCCGTCCTCGCGCTGCTGCTGGCCCTGACCGCGCCGCTGGCCCAGCCGGTGCTCGCGGTGCCGGTGGTGCTCCTCCAGGCGGTCACCGCCGCCGGCTGGTTCCGGCTGAACGGCATGTGGCCGGCCCGCCAGGGCATCGCGCTGGCGTTCCTGGCCGGGCTGGCCACCGACGCGGCGCTGCTGGCCACGGACCCCGCGAGCGCGCCCCTGGTGGGCATCGGCACGCTCGGCGTGTGGTGCCTGCTGGTCCTGATCCTCCAGCTGCGCAACCGCAGCAGCGCGGACGAGCGGATGTACGCGCTGACCGCGGGCCTGACCTCGACCGCGCTGGCGGTACTCGCGGCCGGCCACCTGGCCGCGAACCCGCACGCGGTGGTCGTCGGCGCGGCCGCGGTCGGGGTGGCCACGCTCGCCCGGGCGCTGCCGCTGCCCTCGTTCGTCTCGGTCGGGATCTCGCTGGTGGCGGCGGCCGGTGCCGGTATCGCGGCCGGCCAGCTGACCGGCCTGGGCACGTCCGGCGCCCTGCTGGGCCTGGCGGCCGGCGGCTGCGCCCTGATCGGCCTGCGGGTGGCCAGCTACGACTACCCGTCCCGCTTCGTCCACATGACGGCCGGCGTGGCCCTGCCCCTGGCCCTCGCCGCCCCCGCGGTGTACGTCCTGGGGCGGGCCCTGGGCTAGGGCCTGACCCATCGGGCGGGCCCCGGGCCCGACGACCCGCGCCGGATACTCAGCGGCGGCCGCGGGCGAGCGCTTCCGGCGCCCGCCCGCGGCCGCCGCTCCCCTTTGGGGAAGGCGTCGTTTAGGGTCTGATCCACCGGACAGGCCCCTGGGGACCGTCCGGATCGCAGGCAGGGGGCCTGCACACCAAGCGACGGGGCCGGCCGGGCAGTGCCGGCCCAGTGTGGGGGTAGTGGTTCGATGCGTGCACTGAAGGTGTTGTTGGTCCTCGTCGTCATATTCGGCGGGCTCTTCGTGGCCGCCGACCGGGTGGCGGTGAATCTCGTCGAGGACAAGGCCGCGGAGAAGATCCGCAGCAGCCAGGGGCTCGACAAGAACCCGGAGGTCACCATCAAGGGCTTCCCGTTCCTGACCCAGGTCGCCGGGCGGGACCTGCAGGAGGTGGACGCCGAGCTCGGCGGGATCGAGGCCCGCGCCGGCGGGCACGCGCTGCGCATCGACAAGCTGTCGGCGCAGTTCCACGACGTGGCGCTGACCAGCGACTACATGTCCATCGAGAGCGCGGCCACGGCCACCGGCAACGCCCGGATCAGCTACGCGGACCTCACCAAGGCCGCGGGCGGCGGCGTCAAGATCACCTACGGCGGGCAGAAGAACGGCCGCAGCCAGGTCAAGATCTCGCCGAACCTGCCGCTCCTCAGCTCGCTGGACGTGACCGGCTCGATCAGCATCGTCCACGGCACCACCGTGCGGCTGCGCGCCGACGGGCTGCCCGCGATGTGCCGCGCGCTGCCGGGCTGCGAGTCCAAGGTGCGGGCCCAGACCGACCACGACTGGAAGCTGGACCAGCTGCCGGGCAACCTGAAGCTGGACAAGGTGGCGACGCTGGCCGACGGACTGTCGATCTCCGCCTCCGGCACGGACGTCAAGCTTCCCGGCTGACCCCGGGCGCCCGCGGCGGGCCGCCCCACCGGCCCGCCACCCGGCCCGCCGTCCGACCCGACCACTCGGTCGTCCATTTACTGAGACACCCGGGTCCGCACCCCAGACCCCCCACCGCCGAACGACCTCCGGCGCCCGGCCCGTGGCCGCCCGATCCCGGCGCGCATCCCACATCACGGACAGACGCGTCTCGCCATTCGACACGCCGGTGACATGCCCGGCTCCGCGTCCCTACGATCGGTGCCATGCAGAGCGCATTGAGCCGTTCCCGTCCGCGGGGACTGGCGGTCCTCACGAAGCGGCGGGCAGTGGACCTGTGCCGCGTCGCCGCCATGCTCTGTCGCCCTGTCTGACGGGGTGCGCCCCTCCCCCAAGCTCGTCACGAGCCCGGGGTGTTCCCCTCGCCCGCCCGGCCGGCCGGCCGCTCCGGCCGAATCCCCCGCGTGTCCCCCGCACCGCGCCGCTCCGGCGCCCCGACGATCGTCAGTGGGCCGTCCGGAAGCCTCCGGCGCGCGCCCGGCGTACCCGCGTGCCACTTCCCCAACCGCCCCCGTAACTGCCCCGGAGGAGAAGAACATGAGCCGTAGCGACGTCCTCGTAGACGCCGACTGGGTCGAGGCCCACCTCGAGGACCCGAAGGTCGTGATCGTCGAGGTCGACGAGGACACCTCGGCCTACGACAAGAACCACATCAAGAACGCGGTCCGGATCGACTGGAAGAAGGACCTCCAGGACCCGGTCCGCCGCGACTTCGTCGACCAGGCGGGCTTCGAGCAGCTGCTCTCGGCCAAGGGCATCGCCAACGACGACACCGTCGTCCTCTACGGCGGCAACAACAACTGGTTCGCCTCCTACGCGTACTGGTACTTCAAGCTCTACGGCCACGACAGCGTCAAGCTGCTCGACGGCGGCCGCAAGAAGTGGGAGCTGGACTCCCGCGACCTGGTCGACGGCTCCGAGGTCCCCAACCGCCCGGCCACCCAGTACCAGGCGAAGGCCCAGGACACCTCCATCCGCGCCTTCCGTGACGACGTCGTCGCCGCGATCGGCAGCCTCAACCTGGTCGACGTCCGGTCCCCCGACGAGTTCAGCGGCAAGCTGCTCGCCCCCGCGCACCTGCCGCAGGAGCAGTCGCAGCGCCCCGGCCACGTGCCCAGCGCCCGCAACATCCCGTGGTCGAAGAACGCCAACGACGACGGCACCTTCAAGTCGGACGAGGAGCTCAAGGCCCTCTACGAGGAGGAGTCGGTCGACCTGGCCAAGGACACCATCGCCTACTGCCGGATCGGTGAGCGCTCCGCGCTGACCTGGTTCGTGCTGCACGAGCTGCTCGGCCAGACCAACGTCAAGAACTACGACGGCTCCTGGACCGAGTACGGCTCCCTGGTCGGCGTCCCGATCGAGCTCGGCGCCAACAAGTAAACAAGGCTTCTCCCCCGAACCCCTCAAGGAAGTACCCCTATGTGTGGAGCACAGGCCGGCGGCCCGGACGCCTCGACCATCAAGCCCGGTGAGACCACGATCCAGGGCAGCGTGACCCGCGACGGCCAGCCCGTCACCGGTTACGTCCGACTCCTGGACAGCACCGGCGAGTTCACCGCCGAGGTTCCCACCTCCGCGACCGGACAGTTCCGCTTCTACGCGGCCGAGGGCACCTGGACGCTGCGCGCGCTCGTCCCCGGCGCCACGGCGGACCGCACCGTCGTCGCCCAGCAGGGCGGGCTGGCGGAGGTCGCCATCGCCGTCTGACGGCGACCCTTGTCCGTACCTTCCGTACGGCCGTGAGGGCCGCACCCCCGAGGCTTGGACGCCTTGGCGGGGGTGCGGCCCTTCGCGTTGCCCCGGCCCCGGAACCGGGCCGCGCCCCGGCTTCTTTCCGGACCCCCGCGGATTTACCGTGGAATTGTGTACGCGCACCAACGGACGCCCGCAGAGCGCCGTCACCGCCGGTACTTCGTGCTGATGGGCGTGTGCCTCGTGCTGTTCGTGCTGGCCTGGGGCGTGGTCCGGCTGTGGTCGGTGCCGGTCGCGGTCGGCATGTGCGTCGTCGCCATGGTCATCCCGCCGGTCGCGGCGATCATCGGCAACCGCCGCGAGCCCGGCGAACGCTGGTGGGACGAGTCCGGCGACCCGGAATCGGACCGCTGGTGGCGGGAGCTCGACGACCGCGGCGACGACAAGCACCCGCGGTAGACAAGCACCCGCGGTAGCGTCCCCCGACCGCCCGGGGCGGTCAGGGGCCACCGCGGCCGGCACCCGCGAGCGGTCAGTACACCAGCGCCTGCACGTCGTCCGGCATGATCTCGCTGACGAAGACCTGGGCCCCGGCGATGCCCGCGCCCTCGATCAGGTCCTTCTGCTCGATGTTGCGGCGGGCCGCACACTGCGTGCAGACCGTGATCGCGCCGCCGCCCGCGCGGATGCCGTCGATCAGTTCCGGCAGTGGTGCGGCGTGCGGCAGCTCGAACTCCGCCGCCCGCCCGGGCAGCGCGAACCACACCGACTCCCCGGTCAGCCAGAGCGACACCTCGACGCCGCTGGCCGCCGCCACCGCCGCCACCGTGAACGCCTGCGAGCACCGCTCGGGTGCATCCGTCCCCGCCGTCACCTTGATCACGAGCTTCTTCGCCATGAGGCAAGAGTAGGCGCGGGCCGGCGGCAGACCTCACAGCGCCGTGGCCGATGCCGCCGACTAGACTCGCAAGCGGTCCGTTACTTCCTCACTCCGTCCAAGGAGCGCACCCGTGCTTGAGGCATTCTTCACCACCCTGCTGGTCCTGGTCGCCGTCGGCGTGATCGCGTTCGCCGGTCTGACCTGGGCGAAGCTGTTCCAGGGCCAGCGCTGACGCACGCGGACACCCCTTTCCCCTCTCTACAGATCGCCTGAGCTCTCATGATCGAGATCCCCTCCGACCTGAACCCGGCCCTGGTGCCGCTCGCCTTCCTCCTCGGCCACTGGGAGGGCGCCGGCGTCGCCGACTTCCCCGGTGCCGAGAAGTGCAACTTCGGGCAGGAGGTCACGTTCTCCCACGACGGCCGTGACTTCCTGGAGTACACCTCGCACAGCTGGGTGCTCGACTCCGAGGGCAAGAAGGTCCGCCCGCTGGAGAGCGAGAGCGGCTACTGGCGGGTGGACGCGGACCGCAAGGTCGAGGTCGTGATGGTCCGGGACCAGGGCGTCGTCGAGGTCTGGTACGGCGAGCTGGCCCACCAGAAGCCGCAGATCGACCTGGTCACCGACGCCATCGCGCGGACCGCCGCGTCCGGCCCGTACAGCGGCGGCAAGCGGCTCTACGGCTACGTCAACAGCGATCTGATGTGGGTGGGCGAGAAGTCGACCCCGGACGTGCCGCTGCGGCCGTACATGTCCGCGCACCTGAAGAAGGTCGCCGGCCTCAAGGAGTGGGCCGAGAGCCTGCCCGACGACATGCCGGACGGGGTCTCCTTCTTCAACCCCGACGGCACTCCGTACCAGGGCTGACCGGCCCGCACGCACAGCTTGACGCGCCCCCGCGGGGGAAGTCCGGTGAGAGTCCGGCACTGACCCGCAACGGTGAGCGGAAGCCTCCTTCCGCAAGTCCGATCGCCCGCGGCGGCGCACGTTCCCGACAACTCGCCGTGGACTGCGAGGGGACGCCGCCGGGCACCAGCGCGCCGGGCCGCCGCTCCTTCCTTCCCCCAGGACGCGGCCCGAGCGTTGAGGTGTCCGCCCCTTGGCCCGCCCCGCCCGCACCGCGCCCCTGGTGGCCGCGCTCCTCCTCGCCCTGCTCGGCTCCGTGCTGTGCGGGACCGGCCTCGGCGCCGCCGGGGTGGGCTGGGCGGAGGTGGTCCACCACCTCACCGCCGGCCTGACCGGCGGCACGATCACCTCCGACGAGGTCTCCGCCTACACCATCGTGTGGGAGCTGCGCTTCCCGCGGGCCCTGCTGGCCGCGGTCGTCGGCGCCGGGCTCTCCGCCGTCGGCGTGGCCGTCCAGGCGCTGGTCCGCAACGCGCTCGCCGACCCGTTCGTCCTCGGCATCTCCTCCGGCGCGGCGGTCGGCGCCAATGCCGTACTGCTCTTCGGGGCGCTGGGCGGGCTCGGTGTCTGGGCGCTGTCGGTGTCCGCGTTCGGCTCCGCGCTGCTCGCCATGACCCTGGTCTACGCGGCCGCCCGCACCGCCCAGGGGCTGACCCCGCTGCGGCTGGTGCTGACCGGCACCGCGATGTACTACGGCTTCTCCGCGATCAGCACGCTGATGGTGTTCACCGCCGACCGCGGCGAGGCGGCCCGCTCGGCCATGATGTGGCTGCTCGGCAGCCTGAGCGGGGCCGGCTGGGGATCGCTGCCGATCGCGGTGGTGGCGGTGGCCGCCGCGCTGGTCCATCTGCGGCTCTCCGCCGGCCGGCTGAACGCGCTGGCCATGGGCGACGAGACCGCCGCCACGCTCGGGGTGGACGCCGGGCGGCTGCGCCGGGAGCTGTTCGTGGTGGCCGCCGCGGTCACCGGCGCGGTGGTCGCGGTCAGCGGCGCGATCGGCTTCGTCGGGCTGATGGTGCCGCATGTGACGCGGATGCTGACCGGCGCCGACCACCGCCGGGTGCTGGCCGTCGCCCCGCTGGTCGGCGCGGTGCTGCTGGTGTGGGTGGACCTGGTCTCACGGGTGCTGCTGGCGCCCGTCGAGCTGCCGGTCGGCGTGGTCACCGCCGTCATCGGGGTCCCGTGCTTCGTGCTGCTGATGCGGCGGCGCGGCTACACGTTCGGGGGCGGTGCCTGATGCGGCTGGACATCACCGGTCTGTCGGTGGAGGTGGCCGGGACCCGGCTGGTCCACGACATCACCCTGCGGGCCGCGAGCGGCCGGGTCGTCGGCCTGGTCGGCCCCAACGGCAGCGGCAAGTCCACGCTGCTGCGCTGCGTCTACCGCGCGCTGCCCCCGGCCGCCGGCGCGGTCCGGCTGGACGGCGCGGACCTGCACGCCATGGACGCCCGGGCCGGGGCCCGGCTGCTGGCCGCGCTGCCCCAGGAGTCCGGGACCGAGTTCGACTTCACCGTGGCCGAGGTCGTGGCGATGGGGCGGCTGCCGCACCAGCGCGGCACGGGCCGGCCGAGCGCCGCGGACACCGCGGTGTGCGCGCGGGCCCTGGCCCGGGTCGGCGCGGCCCATCTGGCCGGGCGGGGCTTCCCCGGGCTGTCCGGCGGCGAGAAGCAGCGGGTGCTGATCGCCCGCGCGCTGGCCCAGGAGCCGCGCGTCCTGGTCCTCGACGAACCGACCAACCACCTCGACATCGCCCAGCAGTTGGCGGTCCTGGCCCTCGTCCGGGACGGCGACGCCGCCGGGGCACGGCCGACGGTGCTGACCGCCCTGCACGACCTCAACCTGGCCGCCCGGTACTGCGACGAGCTCCACGTCCTCTCCCGGGGCCGGATCGCCGCCGCCGGCCCGCCGTACGACGTGCTCACCCCCGAGCTGCTGGCCGAGGTCTTCGGCGTGCGCGCCCACCGCGTCCGGCACCCCGAATCCGGCGCCGTCCAGCTGCTGTTCGACCGTCTGCCGCCCGCCTCGTCCTAAGGACCCGTCATGCCCCGCCGTTCCGCCGCGCTGCTCACCGTCCTCGCCCTGGCCCTGACCGGCTGCGGCGCCCGGGTCGCCGACGATCCCGCCGGCGCCGGCACCGCCGGCCGGGAGACCGCCGGCGGGCGCCCCGGCCACCGCCCCGTCACCGTCGAGAACTGCGGGGTGCGCAAGACCTACGACCACCCGCCGCGCCGGGTGGTCACCAACGACGTCGGCATCACCGAGATCATGTTCGCGCTGGGCCTCGCGGACCGGATGGCCGGTTACGTCATGCCGGACGACAAGGGGCGGGTCGACGCCGTCCCGTGGAAGGCCGCCTACGGCCGGGTCCCCTGGCTGTCGAAGAAGACCCTCACCAGGGAACTCGCCCTGGACGCCCGGGCCGATCTGGTCTTCGCGGGCTGGAACTACGGCTTCGGCGAGGACAACGGCCTGACCCCGGCGTCCCTGGAGAAGCTCGGCATCGACACTTACGTGCTGACCGAGTCCTGCCGGCACGGCGCGGACGGCGGCGCCCGCGGCGTCATGCCGCCCCTGGAGGCGCTCTACACCGACCTGACGAACCTCGGGAAGATCTTCGGCGTCGAGGACCGCGCCGCCGCCCTGGTGAAGCGCTACCGGCGGCAGATCGCCGAGGCCGCCGACCGGGCCGCCGCCCACCGGCCCTCCGTCTTCCTCTACGACGACGGCCGCGACAAGCCGCTGACCGCGGGCCGGTACGCCGGTCCGCACGACATCATCACCAAGGCCGGCGGGGTCAACGCCATGGCGGACCTCAAGGACTCCTGGACGACCGTCGGCTGGGAAACCGTCGTCGAGCGCGACCCCGACGTCATCGTCATCAACGACTACGGCGACACCTCCGCCGCACAGAAGAAGGCGTTCCTGCTGTCCTACCCGCCGCTCGCCCACGTCTCCGCGATCAAGCACCGGCGGATCCACGTCATGGACTACGCCGAGCTCGTCGAGAGCCCCCGCAACCCGGCCGCGGTCGGCGCCCTGGCGCGCTATCTGCGCGGTGTACGCGCGGGCGGCTGACCCGAGGTACGGCCGGGGGCTGACGCGGCGCGTACCCCGCCGCCGTCCACCCTCCTACACTGGCGGTGTGGTGACCACCGACTGGCAGAGCGACCTCCGCAGGCGCGGATACCGGCTGACCCCGCAGCGGCAGCTCGTCCTGGAGGCCGTGGACAGGCTGGAACACGCCACCCCGGACGACATCCTCACCGAGGTACGCAAGACGGCCGGCGGCGTGAACATCTCCACGGTCTACCGGACCCTGGAGCTCCTGGAGGAGCTGGGCCTGGTCAGCCACGCCCACCTCGGCCACGGCGCGCCGACGTACCACCTCGCCGACCGCCACCACCACATCCACCTGGTGTGCCGGGACTGCACCGAGGTCATCGAGGCGGACCTGTCGGTGGCCGAGCCGTTCACCGCGACGCTGCGCGAACAGTTCGGCTTCGAGACCGATATGAAGCACTTCGCGATCTTCGGGCGGTGTGCGGGCTGCCGCGCCAAGGCCGCCGGCGACGAGGGCTGAAGCCACCCCGGCCGAAAGCCGCGACCGCGTCGTAGGCTGGGCCCATGCTGCGACAATCACCCGTCAGCCCGCTGCTGTCGCTGCCCGGCGCCGTCCCCGCCGAGGCCCCCGACGAAGGCGTCGCCGCGCACTACGGCGACCTCTTCCGGGAGCAGCGCGCCCTCGCCGACGGCACCGGCTTCGTGGACCTCTCGCACCGCGGCGTGGTCACCGTCAGCGGCCCCGAGCGGCTGAGCTGGCTGCATCTGCTGCTCACCCAGCACGTCAGCGAACTCCCGCCCGGCCAGGCCACGGAGGCGCTGATCCTCTCCGCGCACGGCCACATCGAGCATGCGCTGTACCTCGTCGACGACGGGGAGACGACCTGGCTGCACACCGAGCCGGGGGGCCAGGAGGCGCTGATCGCCTACCTGGAGAGCATGAAGTTCTTCTACCGGGTCGAGATCGCCGACCGGACCGACGAGATCGCGGTGGTCCACCTGCCGGCCGGGTCGATCACCGAGGCCCCCGAGGGCACCGTCGTCCGGGAGACCGCGCACGGCCGTGATCTGTTCCTGCCGCGCGCGGAGCTGCCGGCGTTCGCGGACGCCCACGGCCCGGCGATCGGCGTGCTGGCGCTGGAGGCGCTGCGCGTCGAGGCGCACCGCCCGCGGCTCGGCCTGGAGACCGACCACCGCACCATCCCGCACGAGCTCGGCTGGATCGGCACCGCCGTCCACCTCCAGAAGGGCTGCTACCGCGGCCAGGAGACCGTCGCCCGGGTCCACAACCTGGGGAAGCCGCCGCGCCGGCTGGTCTTCCTGCACCTGGACGGCAGCGAGGTGCACCTGCCCCCGCACGGCGCCCCGGTCCGGCTCGCCGCCGACGGCGAGGAGGGCCGCCAACTCGGCTTCGTCACCACCTCGGCCCGCCACCACGAACTCGGCCCCATCGCGCTGGCCCTGGTCAAGCGCAACGTCCCCGTGGACGCACAACTGACCGCGGGCGGCACGGCGGCGGCACAGGAGGTGGTGGTGGAGCCGTAGGGGGAATACCCACCCCGCTCCACCACGTTGTGGCCCCGCAGGGGGCGTTCGCTTCCCCTAGGGAATCCGTTCGCCTCCCCCCTACGGGCCCTCACCGGCGCCTCGTCCCCCTGCGGCCGCCGCTGCCCCGAGCCCCCACCCCGGCCCGCCCGCCCCTCACACCTCGACCAGGACCGTGAACGGCCCGTCGTTGGTCAGCGAGACCTTCATCTGCGCGCCGAAGCGGCCGGTCTCGACGTGGGCGCCCAGCGCCCGCAGCCGGGCGACGACCTCGTCGACGAGCGGTTCGGCGACCGGGCCGGGGGCCGCGGCGTTCCAGGTGGGACGGCGGCCCTTGCGCGCGTCACCGTAGAGAGTGAACTGGCTGATCACCAGCAGCGGCGCCCCGGTGTCCGAGCAGGACTTCTCGCCCTGCAGCATCCGTACCGACCACAGCTTGCGGGCGAGCTGTGCCGCCTTCTCCGGGGTGTCGTCGTGGGTGACGCCCACCAGTACGCACAGCCCCTCCCCGACGATCTCCCCGACCGTCTCGCCCGCCACCTCGACGCGGGCGCCGTCAACTCTCTGCACCACGGCTCGCATACCCGCCATCATGCCGGGCGGCGGTACGGCTTCGGACAGCCGTGCCCCTACGGGGGCCGTTCGGGTGCCATGGCCCTGCAGAAGGACCGCACAGAGTGGCACGATGCGTGCACGTGGTGCGTTTCATGGACAACATGCCCTGGACGCGGCCCGGACGAGGGGACGGAACCATTCATGAGCACTGCCGGCGCCGGACAGACACCCGGTCCCGTACCGAGCGCCCGTACGACACCGACCGAACCACCGGCTCCGGCCGCCACCACCGCGTCCGGCACCGGCCGGTCGGCACCCGCCGCCCCGGCGGCCCCCGGCGCGTCGACGACCACCACCGCATCCCCCACCACAGCCACCACAGCCACCACGACGACCACGGCAGCGGCTCCCGGTGAGCCGGCCGGCACCAAGGACGGCCCCATGCTCCAGGCAGGCCAGGCGCAGCACCCCCGCCCCCCGCAGCAGCGCGACCGCTGCCGCCCGGCCGGCACACCCGATCTCTCCGGGCTGGGGCTGCCCGAGCTGCGCGTCGTACGCCGGGACTCGCAGCAGGAGGAGGCCGATCTGAGCTATCTACGGCGGCTGCTGCAGGGCCGGATCGACATCCTGCGGGCCGAGATCGCCCGCCGCACCGCCCAGCACTCCCCGCTGCTGGACCGGCTGCCGGAGATCCTCACGGACCTGCCGTCGCGGCACCGCTCGTCCGCCCGGCATGTGACGCTCGGCACACCGCACAGCGAGGAGTACCGCAGGATGGCGGACGAGATGCTCGGCGAGGTCGAGCTGTCCGACCTCACCGCGCGGACCGACCAGGAGCTGCACGACGCGATGGGCCGGCTGATCCGCTACGAACGCCAGGTCTCACAGCGCCGTGGGGCGCTGCAGCGCACCACCGACGAGTGCAGTGCGGAAATCGCCCGCAGGTACCGTGAAGGCGAAGCACAAGTGGACGACCTGCTGTCCTGACGGGCCACGAGCCTCCCGGGCGCGGGTCGGCCCCCGTCCCCGTCCGGAAGGCCGCCGATGACCTCGTCCTCGCCCACCCCGATATCCGTTCCGACCCCGCGTTCCCCCGAGGACGTCTCCCCCGTCCTCGCGGAGGTCGTGCGCTCCGGCTTCGTCGAGGGCCGGCACCGCGGCTCGCTGGTGGTACTGGCGGCGGACGGCAGCGTCGAGACGGCGCTGGGCGATGTGACGGCGCCGGTCTTCCCGCGTTCCACGAACAAGCCGATGCAGGCCGCGGCCGTCCTGCGCGCGGGTCTTGAGCTCTCCGGCGAGCGGCTGGCGCTGGCCGCCGCGAGCCACTCCGGCGAGTCCTTCCACCTCGATCTCGTCCGGACCATGCTGGCCGAGCACCAGCTGACCGCCGACCAGCTCCAGACGCCGCCCGACCTGCCGCTGGACCCGGAGGAGGCGGAGTCGTACCTCGCCGCGGGCCAGGTCCGCGACCGGCTGGCGATGAACTGCTCGGGCAAGCACACCGCGATGCTCGCCGCCTCGGCGCGCAACGGCTGGCCGCTGGCCTCGTACCTGGACCCGGCGCATCCGCTGCAGCAGCTGGTGGCCGAGGCCGTGCGCGGCGCGAGCGGCGAGGACGTCGCGCACGTCGGTACGGACGGCTGCGGCGCCCCGCTGCTCTCGCTCTCCCTGACGGGCCTGGCCCGCGCCTTCCGGTACTTCGTGCTGGCGGACCCGGGCACGCCCGAGCGGCGGGTGGCGGACGCGATGCGCGCCCACCCGGAGTACGTCGCCGGCACCCGCCGCCCCGACACCTGGCTGATGCAGGAACTGCCCGGCACGCTGTCCAAGATGGGCGCCGAGGCGGTGCAGGCGCTGGCCCTGCCGGACGGCCGGGCGCTGGCCTTCAAGATCGACGACGGTGCCGGGCGCGCGCTCGGCCCGGTCCTCGCCCGCACCCTCCGCCTGATGGGCGTCGACGCGCCGGTGCTGTCCCGTCTGGCGGAGGTCCCGCTGCTGGGCGGCGGGGTCCGGGTGGGCGAGATCCGCGCGGCGTTCTGACCCGGCCCTCGGGCGCCGACTCCCCTGGGGTGGCGCCGGCGCGGGGTGCGCCGGCGCTGCCGGGAGGGCGATGGCCTGCATAAAGTGGCGATGACGGTGCAGGAACAAGTGCACGCAGGTACCGCACGGGTATCACGCACTCGTCCCGCACCGATCATGCAGGTACCACTCACGACAGCAGGAGGCCGGCGACCATGAGCGACGCGAATCCCCAGCCGCAGGGGCCCGAGTCGATCGAGCATGCGCATGACCCCGAGGTACTGCAGCTCGCGTCCAAGGTGTTCGATCTGGCGCGGCACGGAGACACCGACACCGTCGCCGCGTACGTGGACGCCGGCGTACCCGCCAATCTGACGAACGACAAGGGCGACTCGCTCGTGATGCTGGCGGCGTACCACGGCCACCCGGCGACGGTGGAGGCGCTGCTGCAGCGCGACGCCGATCCCGACCGCCCCAACGACCGCGGCCAGACGCCGCTGGCCGGTGCGGTGTTCAAGGGCGACGACGAGGTCGTCAAGGTACTGATGGCGCACGGGGCCGACCCGTCGGCGGGCGCGCCGTCGGCGATCGAGACGGCGCGGATGTTCCAGAAGACGGAGCTGCTGAAGCTGTTCGGCGTGGAGTGATCGAGGTGGAGTGCGTGGGGTGATCGGCGTGCGGTGCGTGGAGTGATCGGCGTGGGGTGATCGGCGTCGTCCGTCCCGCCGGGTGGTCCTCCGTGGCGGCGGTCCCGGGGCGTGCTTGACCTCAAGTTTGATTGAGGTCATAGCGTCGGGTCCCGACGGCGATCCCGCCGTCCACCGACCCCGGCCGTCCGCCACGGAGGACCCGCATGTCCGAGCACACCTACCGCCTCGCAGTGATCGTCGCCAGCACCCGGGAGGGCCGGTTCGCGCCCGTCATCGCGAACTGGTTCTCCCGGCAGGCGGAGACCCGCGCCCAGGTCGACCTCGATGTGATCGACCTGGCCGAGGTCCGCCCGTACGAGCTGCGCCACGGCAGCGAGGAGTACGAGACCTTCGCCAAGCGCGTGGAACAGGCGGACGCGTTCGTGGTGATCACCCCGGAGTACAACCACTCCTTCCCGGCCCCGCTCAAGCACGCCATCGACCTGCTGTTCCCGCAGTGGCGGGCCAAGCCGGTCGGCTTCGTCTCGTACGGCGGGATCTCCGGCGGGCTCCGCGCCGTCGAGCAACTGCGGCTGGTCTTCGCCGAGTTGCACGCGACGACGGTGCGCGAAACGGTGAGCTTCGCGCTGGCCGGCAACCTCTTCGACGACCAGGGCCGGCTGCACGACCCGGCCCCCGCCGAAAAAGCCGCCGACGCCCTGCTCCGCCAGCTGGAGTGGTGGGCCCTGGCCCTCCGCGAGGCCCGCACGGCACGCCCTTACGGGGGCTAGTCCGCGCCCCTACGGGGTCGTTACGGGGGGCGCGCCTTTACGGGGGTAGGGCGCGTCCTCACTGGGGCCGGGGCGCACCCTTACGGGGGTAGGGCGCGCCCCCAACCGGGGCCGGGGCCGACCCTTACGGGCCCCTGGGGCCCACCCTTACGGGCCCTGCGGACCAGCCCGGCCGGAACGCCGTTATCCCGGCTCCCCCGCCGGCCCGATCGTGCGGTCGACGAGTGCGGCGATCAGCCCGTCGGTCTCCTCGGCGGGCACCACACCGGGCAGGGTGAGCTGCTCCAGCATCAGCCCGGTCATGGCGAGATACGTCAGCAGCACGGCGGTCCGGTCGCCCGGCAGCCCGCTCTCCAGATGGAAGCCGATGTCGTCGTCGAGCGTCGCCCGCATGACCCGGGTCAACTCGGCCTGCAGCTCGGGGCGGCGGGTCGCCTCCAGGCGCAGCTCCAGCATCGCCAGATAGCCGGTGCGGTTCTCGGTCACTCGGCGGTTGATCCACCGCATCAGGTCGGCCACCAGCGCCCGGTCGCGCGGCGCCGCCATCACCTCGGCGACCTCGTCCGGGTCGGGCGCGATCCGCTGGTGGATCTGGCCGGTGACCTGGGCCAGCAGATCGTCCCTGTTGGAGAAGTAGTTGGACGCGGTGCCGCCGGGCACCCCCGCGGCCGCGTCGACGGCCCGGAAGGTGAGCCCGCGCGCACCGTCCCGCGCCAGTACCTCGATCGCGGCATCCACCAACGCCGCCCGCCGCTCCGGATTACGCACCATCTCGCCCACCTCGCATCTTGCCGACCGTATCCCCGGCACACCGGGATCCCGAGCGCCTCGGAAACCCTGGAAGTCCGGGAAAGCCCGGGAAAGCCCGGGAAAGCCCGGATACCTCGCCACCCCGAGCACCCCGGACACCTTGGAGCTTCGGACGCCTCGGACGCCTCGGACATCTCGGATTCTCTGGAAATTTTCGAATTCCTCTTGCAACCACTACAGCCAGAGTACTACAACTGGAGTTGTTGCACCGGTGGTGGGCCGTAACCGCCCTGACCCGGTGGCACACCACCGCGCCGCCGGACCGCCCGGCCGCGCCCGGAGAGGATCCCTATGCGCTTCGCCAAGTTCGGCACCGCCCTGCTCACCGACGACGTCGCGGCCAGCACCCGCTTCTACGTCGACCACTTCGGCTTCCGGCCGCTCGTCGAGCTCGACTGGTACGCCAGCCTCCAGCACCCCCAACACCCCGACTGCGCCCTGGACTTCACCCTGCGCGGACACGAGGCCATGCCTGTGGACTTCCGCCACCAGAAGACCGCCGGCGCCCTCCTCGGCTTCATGGTGGAGGACGCCGCGGGCGAGGAGGCCGCCCTGCGCGCCAAGGGGGTCCCGATCGCCGTACCGCTGCGCGACGAGCCCTGGGGGCAGCGCCGCTTCAACGTCTGGGCCCCCGAGGGCACCCTGATCGAGGTCCTCCAGACCATCGACCCGGACCCGGAGTGGATGGCCGCCCAGGGGCTCTGAGGGCGCGCCGACCGTCGCCCACCAACCGCTCCCCGGCCCTGGATACTTGTGCCGGCGGGAGGAACGCGTCGGAACGCGCTGGAGCACACCGGAGCGCGTCGGAACGCGTCAGCACTCGCCAGAACTCGTCAGGACGCCATCAGGGGGAGCCGGGCCCGGTCATGAGCGCACGCAACAAGCCGTACGAATGCGGGCTGGACGCCGCGGTGGACGTCATCGGCGGCAAATGGAAGGTGCTGCTGCTGTGGGCGCTGGCCGAGCGCCCGCACCGGTTCGGCGAACTGCGCCGCGGCCTGCCGAAGATCACCGAGAAGGTGCTGACCCAGCAGCTGCGCGAGCTGGAGGCCGACGGCATCGTGCACCGCGAGACCTTCCCCCAGGTGCCGCCGAGGGTCGAGTACTCCCTCACCGAGGCCGGCCGCTCCCTCAACGAGGCGCTGGCTCCCCTCGGCGCCTGGGGCACGGCCCATATGTCCCACTTGGAGGCCACGTACGACCAACGGCACCCGGGGTAGTGGGGGCGGGAGTCACGCGTCCCGCACCGCCGTGGCGATGTGCACCCGCATCGCGCACGGGATCCGGCCGTCCGGCAGTGCCAGGGCCGCCGCCTCCCGCGCGAAGCGGACCCGTAGTTCCGCGGTGACGGCGGGGTCGAGCGGCCCCAGGTCGTAGATGCCGCCCACGGTCGCCCAGACGCGCTCCGGCGGTCCGGTCAGATCGATCCGTACGGTCTCCCAGCGCACGGGCCCGAACCCGGCCGGACCGAACACCGCGTCGAACCCCTCGCGGCTCCGCAACCGCCGGTCGCCGAGCGAGGGAATCCGCTGGCCGGCGGGTGCGGCCTCGAACAGCGGCCGGGCCACGCGCAGGAACGCCGCATACCCCTCGTCCCCGGCCGCGCCGCCGCCCACGGCGACCGCCAGCGTGCCGCCGGGCGCCAGCACCCGTGCCACCTCGGCCGCGACCTGCTCGGCCTCACCCATCAGCATCAGCGCCATATGGGACACACAGCCGTCGAACCGGCCGTCCTCGAAGGGGAGTTGCTGGGCACGTCCTCTCCGCAGGTCGGCCTGGGCGACACCGGGGCGGCGGCGGGCCAGCGCCAACTCCTCGGCGGACAGGTCGAGTCCGGCCAGCGCCCGGGCGGGCCGCCGGCCCCGCTCGGCGAGGAGTTCGAGCAACAGCCCGTCACCGCACCCGAGATCCAGTACCCGGTCGCAGGCCGCCACCCGGTCCCGGAGGATCTCGTAGCTCGACCGCCCGTCCTCGGCCCGCCCGTGCGCCATCGTCCGTACGGTCACCGCGGGGTGCGCCGCGTGGAACGCCCGCAAAAACGCTTCCTGCTCCCGAACCGTCGCCATCCCGCGATCGTAGACACGACTTCGGGAGACGGGCGGGCGATACGGGGAACGGCGCCGGGCGGCCGGCTGCGGGGTGGCCTACCCGTCGCCTTCGGGCCCCTCCTGCAACGACCAGCCGTTGCCGTCGGGGTCGGTGAAGTAGACGAACGAGTTCCACGTCCCACCGGGACCGTCGGCCAGCGCGCCGTCCTCGACGTGCTGCACGGGGCTCGCCGCCACACCCCGCTCGACCAACTGCGCCCGGGCCGCGGCGACATCGGACACCACCAGCTGGAGCCCCTGCACGGAACCGGGCGGCACCTCGGTGACCCCGGCACCCGCCCCGATGACGATCGAGCACTCCGATCCGGGCGGGGTCAGCTGCACGATGCGCGCCCGGCCGCCGACCGAGACGTCGTGGTCGACGTCGAAGCCCAGCTGCTCGCTGTAGAAGCGCTTGGCCCGCTCCACATCGGCCACCGGAACCGGCACCAGTTCGAGCTTCCAGTCCATGACACGCCGCCCTTCCACACGACGACGGCAAGAGCACCCGCAAGAGCGCCCCGGCAGCACCGCACTCCGCACTCCGCACTCCGCACTCCGCAACGACGGGACCCGCCGCGACGACAAGAGCTGACGAGCCCCACCGCGCGCCGCACGAAGCCCACAGCGAGGAGCGCGCAAGGAGCCCGCAGGCCCGCAAGGAGCCCGCTGCGAAAGATCTGCTGCGCGAGCAATCCGCTGCGAGCAATCCGCTGCAAGAAGTCTACGGAGCGTTCGGCGGTCATGCGCGGCGCGCGGCCAGGCGCGGATGGCGAGGCGCGGATGGCGAGGCGCGGATGGCGAGGCGCGGATGGCGAGGGGCGGATGGCGAGGCGCGGAGGACCAGGCGTGGCTGGAAGACCGGCCGAGGGGAACGATTGACGGAGTGAGCACTCACTCCGTAGCATGGAGGCATGACCCCACAACCTGCACGCCGGCGCGCACCCGGCATGAGTGTGGAACAGCGCCGGGCCATGATCGTGGCCGCCGCGCTGCCGTTGGTGGCGGAGTACGGCGCGGCCGTCACCACCAGTCAGATCGCCCGCGCGGCGGGCATCGGCGAGGCCACGATCTTCCGGGCCTTCAAGGACAAGGACGAGGTGCTGGACGCCTGCGTCCGCGAGGCGGTCAGCACGGACCACGTCCTGCGCGAACTGGCCTCGGTCTCCCTGGACGAGCCGCTCGCCGCCCGGCTGACGGAAGCGGCCGAGGCGCTGCGCGCCCATATGGAGCGGATCGGTACAGTCGTCGGCTCCCTGCACGCCTCCGGCCACCTCCGCGGCCGCGGCCGCGAGCCCGGCCCCGTCACCCCGGAGGCCGGGGCCAAGGCGGACGGACCGCCGGAGGACCCCCGGGCCCGGTCCGTCGCCGCGCTGCGTCAAGCCGTCACCGAACTGATCGAACCGGACCGGGACGCCTTCCGACTGGCCCCCGAGAAGGTCGCCGGCGCCTTCCTGGGCCTCCTCTTCACCCGCCTCCCCAGCCCTGTCTCAGAGGCCGACGCCCCCCTCACCAGCGAGGAACTCATCGCCGTCCTCCTCCACGGCACCCTCACCCACCCCGGCAACGACACGTAAGACCACCCGCGGCCCCCCACTCCGCCCCTCAGGCCACGCACCGCCGCCTGCCGCCGCCTCCACCGACGCACCACCACGCCCCGGCGACAACGAACCCGGCACCTCGAACCCGGCACCTCGAACCCGCTCCGCGCCGCGGCGACAGCGACGAGCCGCCGTCCCCTCGGACGACGCATGGCCGCATCCTCCCAACGGCCCGTCGTCCGGGCCGGCAATGACGCACGCACGCCGCGCCCCCGCACCCCGGCAACGACGCGTGCCGCCCCGCCAACGGCCAACCACCGCGCCCCGGCAACGACGAACGATCGCTTCCCCCAGCCACGAGCCGCGAGCCGCGAGCCGCGAGTGACCGTGCCCGTCCGCCCCAACCCTCAGGAGCCCCACATGCCCGTGACCCTCAACCACACGATCGTCCCGGCCGTCGACCACCGTGCCACTGCGCGCTTCTTTGCGCAGGTCATGGGGCTGCCGGAGCTTCCGCCGGCCGGTCGGCTGGGGCATTTTGCGCCGGTTCGGGTCAACGAGACGCTCACCCTTGACTTCATGACCGTGCCGGATGCCGAAGGCCACCATCTCGCCTTCGACGTGGACCCCGAGACCTTCGACGGGATCCTCTCCCGCATCGAGGCGGCCGGCGTCTCCTACGGCAACGACCCCGCCACCCCGGACAACGGCCGCATCGACCACCCGCTGTGCCCCCGCGGCCTGTTCTTCGCCGACGACTCCGGCAACCTCTACGAGGTGATGTCGCCCGCGTAGCCGGCCCGCGAGGACCAGCCGGCCGGGGTGGCCGGCCCCGGCCGGTCAGCCGTCGACGAAGCTCAGGCTCACCTCGTCGTACCGGGTTCCGGCCACCTGGCCGGCCGGGGCCGCGGCGTCGATGGCGGCGAGGTCCTCGGCGGACAGCTCGATGGCGAGCGCCCCGATGTTCTCCTCCAGGTACTTCTGCCGGCGGGTTCCGGGGATCGGCGCCACGTCGTCCCCGCGGTGCTGCACCCAGGCCAGCGCGAGCTGCCCGGCAGTGACCCCCTTCTCCCCGGCGAGTTCGTTCAGCTTCTCGACGATGGCCAGGTTCTGCTCAAGGTTGCCGTCGGCGAACCGCGGCTGGGTCCGGCGCACATCCGTCTCCGCCATCCCCTCGACGCTGGTGTAGCGCCCGGTCAGGAAGCCTCGCCCCAGCGGCGAGAAGGGCACCAGCCCGATCCCGAGCTCCCGGCAGACCGGCGCGACCTCCTGCTCCAGATCCCGGGTCCACAGCGACCACTCACTCTGCAGCGCGGCGATCGGGTGCACCGCATGCGCCCGGCGCAGCGTCGCCGCGCTCGCCTCGGACAGCCCGAGGTGGCGCACCTTGCCGGCCGCGACCAGCTCGGCCATCGCCCCGACGGTCTCCTCGATCGGCACCTGGGGGTCGACCCGGTGCTGGTAGTAGAGGTCGATGTGGTCGACCCCCAGCCGGCGCAGCGACGCGTCACATGCCTGCCGTACGTACGCCGCGTCCCCCCGGATCGCGGTCGGCTCGCCGAGGCGGTTGGCGAACCCGAACTTCGTCGCCAGCACGACCTCGTCCCGCCGCCCGGCGATGGCCCGGCCGATCAGCTCCTCGTTGTGCCCCGCGCCGTAGAAGTCGGAGGTGTCGAGGAAGGTGACGCCGAGGTCGAGCGCCCGGTTGACGGTGGCGATCGACTGCGCGTCGTCCGACTCCCCGTAACCGTGGCTCATCCCCATGCAGCCGAGCCCCTGCGCGGATACCTCCAGCTCACCGAGCTTGCGCGTGGGAATGGTCGTTGCGGTCATAGTGCTGCTACCTCCTGGACGGGCCGGGCGGGTCGTGTGATCAACCCCGCTCTGGACGGTAGGAGTTGGAGTGCGCTCCAAGTCAACACGGCGCGGGGCGGGATCGGTTCCGGCCTCGGTCCCGGCCCCTCGTCAGCCCGCGCCCTCGGCTATGGCGCGCAGGGCCTGGCAGTGGGCGGCGAACGCGGTGCGGCCGTCGGAGGTGAGGGCGAGCCAGGTGCGTGGGCGCTTGCCGACGTGGCCCTTGGTGACGGCGACGTAGCCGGCCTTCTCCAGGGTGGAGACCTGGCGCGAGAGGACCGAGTCACTCACCTCCACGGTATCGCGGACGAAGGCGAACTCGGCCTTGTCGGCGGCCGCCAGGGTCGCCACGATGGAGAAGCGGACGGGCGCGTGGATGACCTCGTCGAGCCCGTGCCGCGGGTGAGCCCCCTGGGGCAACTGCCGCGAGGTGCTCACCGGCGGGCCTCCGCATATCCGCCTATCAGCCCCGGAAGGGCCACCAGCACCGCTCCGGCCACCCACCATGCCGTGACGCCCCGGAACCAGATGAGGCCCGGCACCAGCACCGCGTTGTAGAGCAGGCCCCAGGCGATGATCAGGCCGGCGCGCCAGCGGCCGAAGCCGCGCCGGGCCACCCGCTGCCGGGCCGCGTACACCGACAGTCCGCCCACGGTGGCGCACCAGAAGATGCTGCCGAGTACCACTCCGTACGGCTGCCCCAGCAATCCGAGGGCCAGCACCATCACCCCGGACCCACAGCCGTAGATCACCTGATAGCGGACGGACCACTTCGTGCTCGCCCGGACCGTACTGCTCAACTCCTGTGCGCGGGCCAGCGCGGCCGCCGCGTCCTCGGATGCGTATGCCTGCTCCGGCATGTCAGTCCCCCCTGGCGTTCCATCGGTTCGGCTCCCCCGCCGAACCCGTGCTTTCAGCATGCCAAGTACTTTCCACTTCGACAAGTACTTTCCTGAAAATCAGTTCGAACGAGTGACACTCGCTCACACGCCGTCAGGTACTGTGTGCCGTCCCAGCAGTGGAGTGACCGAGGAGGTGAGACCGATACCCCGCCAGTTCAGGCAGGCGCGCCCGTCTCCCGTCCGCGTGGTCCACCGCTTCAGGTGACCTTCCGGCACAGGTGAGTCGGGCCGCCCTCGGCGCCCCGAAAGGCTCACCACACATGCCGTCATCGCACCTGGCACGACCCTCACGCTCTTCAGGCCCCCCAGGCCCTGCACGCTCCGCACCCCCTCCACCCCCGGACGTCGTCTCCCGGCTGCGTGCCGCCGGCTGCGTCTTCGCCGAGGACGAGGCGGCGCTGCTGTGCGCCACCGCCCGTACGCCCGATGAGCTCGCCGCCATGGTGGAACGCCGTGCCCTCGGCCAGCCCCTGGAACACGTCCTGGGCTGGGCGGAGTTCTGCGGGCTGCGGATCGCCGTCGACCCGGGTGTCTTCGTGCCGCGCCGCCGTACGGAGTTCCTCGTGGAGCAGGCGCTCGGCCTGCGGCGCCGGCCCGTCGGCCCGGAGCCCGGTGCGCGCCGGCGGCCCACCGTGGTCGTCGATCTGTGCTGCGGTTCCGGAGCGGTGGGCGCCGCACTGGCCGCCGGTCTGGAACGGGTCGAGCTGTACGCGGCCGATGTCGAGCCCGCCGCGGTGCGCTGCGCCCGCCGCAATGTCGGGCCCGTCGGGGGCACGGTCCACGAGGGCGACCTCTTCGGCCCGCTGCCCCCGGGGCTCCGCGGCCGCGTCGACGTCCTGGTGGCCAACGTGCCCTACGTACCGACCGAAGAGGTGGGGCTGTTGCCCGCGGAGGCCCGCGAGTACGAGCCGCTGGTGGCGCTCGACGGCGGGGTGGACGGGCTCGACGTGCTGCGCCGGGTGACCGGGGCCGCGCCGCAGTGGCTGGCGCCCGGCGGGCATCTGCTGGTCGAGACGAGCGAACGGCAGGCGCCGCGGGCCGTCGAGGCGTTCACCGAGGCGGGGCTGCGCCCGCGGATCGCCCGCTCGGAGGAGCTGTACGCCACGGTGATCGTCGGGACCCGGCCGGACCCGGCGGCCCACGGAAACCGCGGTGGGAAATCCGGTGAGGGCCGGTCCGGTGGCGCCCTATCGTGACGCCATGTCTCCCTCGATGGCTTCGATGAGCTATGACCGCCACTGTTCCGAAATCGTCGCGCAGACGGCCCTGTTGGTGTCCCACGTCGAAGGTGCCGAACTGGCCACCCCCGTCCCCGCCTGCCCCGGCTGGAACCTCGGCCAGCTGCTGCGCCACCTGGGCGAAGCACATCGCTGGGTGGAGACGATCGTGCGGACCCGGGCCACCGGGCCGGTGCCCGAGGAGCGGATCAACAACGTCTCCGACGCGACGGACCAGGACCCGGCCGAACTCGCCGGGTGGCTCACCGAAGGTGCCGGGCAACTGGCGGACGCGTTGCGGACGGCGGGGCCGGAGGCCGCGGTGTGGACCGTGGCCCCCGGTGGCACGCCGGTTTTCTGGGCCCGCCGTATGACCCACGAGACGGTGGTGCACCGCGCGGACGCGGCCTTCGCCGTCGGGGCGGACTTCACCGTGGACGACGAGGTCGCCCTCGACGCCCTGGACGAGTGGATGAGTTTCGGCCACCTGCCGCCCGTATTCGAGACCAGGCCCGACCTGCCCGCCCTCCTGGCCGGCGGCCGGACCCTGTGCTTCCGGGCCACCGGCACCGCCCCGGATGCCGGCGCGGAATGGCTGGTCGGCCTGGAGGGCGACACGCTCGCCTCGCGCCGCGGCGGGGGCCCGGCCACCGTCACCGCCCGAGGCCCGCTGGCGGACCTGCTGCTGTTCGTCTACGGCCGGCGGTTCGCCCCCGGTGGCTCCGGCGGCGGCGTCGAGGTCGTCGGCGATGCGGCGCTGCTCGACGCCTGGCTCGACGCCACCAGCTTCTGGCTCAGGGAGTGAGCCGGAAGCCGGGGCGGAAGGGGGCCAGGGGCCGGGGGGCGGAAGGAGGCTCAGCCCTCGGGACGTACCGTTACGCACCGTCCGCGTGCGCACCGTCCGCGTGCGCGGCGTCCACGTGCGCACCGTCCGTGTGCGCACCGTCCGCGTGGGCACCCTCCGTGTGCACGGCGTCCCAGGCCGCCCGGGAGGCGGCGATGGCCGGGCGGTGGGCGATCGACCAGTCCGCGAGGGCCTTCACGAGGTGGGTGAGGCTGCGCCCCAGCTCCGTCAGCTCGTACTCGACCTTGGGCGGAACGGTGGGGTACACGGTCCGCTTCACCAGCCCGTCGCGCTCCAGGCGCCGGACGGTGAGGGTCAGCATCCGCTGCGAGATGTTGCCGGGGATGGCGCGCTGCAGCTCCTTGAACCGCTTGGTGCCGGGGGAGAGTTCGACGACCACGTAGACGGACCACTTGTCCCCGAGCCGGTCCAGTGCGTCCCGGACACCGCACTCGTCCTGCGGCGTCTCACACACGATCACCGTCCCGGCCGACCCTGATTCCGACCCCGGCCCCGCTTCCGACCCCGCCCCCAGTCTCGGTTCCGGTTCAGGTTCCGCCGAGGTGGTTACCCCCGTGTGCCCTACTGACATCAAAGTGCCTCCTTACGCGCCGAAGTTGCCCTCCGGATGATGGGACCACACAGCTCAGGAGGGGGATCCCATGATTCTGATCACCGGCGCCAACGGCGCCCTCGGCCGACTCGTCGCCGCCGAACTGGCCGGCCGGGACGACGTCGTCCTCGGCACCCGCACACCCGAATCCACCACGGATTCCACCCACGCCGCTCAGGCCGCTCAGGCCCCCCGGCCCACTCAAGCTCCCCGGCGCCGCATCGACTTCGACGACCCGGCCTCCCTCGACTTCACCGGCGTGGACACCCTGCTGCTCATCTCCGCCGGGTACGGCGAGGACGACATCGTCATCGCCCGGCACGACGCCGCGATCACGGCGGCCGAGAAGGCGGGCGTGCGGCACCTCGTCTACACCAGCCTCAGCGGCGACGGCGACCACCTGGCGTACGCGCTGGCCCACCGCTGGACCGAACGCCGCCTCGCCCGCAGCCCGTTGGCGTGGACGGTGCTGCGCAACGGGCTCTACGCCGAGTTCCTCGCCGCCATCGCCGCTCCGGGACCCGACGGCACCATCGCGGCGCCGCTGGGCACGGGCCGGCTGGCCGCGGTGGCCCGCGCCGACCTCGCGGCGGTGGCGGCACGGGTGGCGACCGAGCCGGAGCGGCACGCCGGGCGGGTGTACGAGCTGGTGGGCGAACGGGCTCTGGGCGGCGCCGAGTTGGCGGACGCGGTCGGCGGCTCGTACGAACCCGGCTCGCTCGGCGCGGCCCGGGAGGCGATCGCCGCGTCCGGCGGGGCGCTGCCGTACCAGGTCCCGATGCTGGTGGGCACGTACTCGGCGATCGCCGGCGGCTTCCTGGACGGCTCCGGCATCGAGGCGAACGCGCTGCGGACGCTCCTCGGCCGCGCGCCCCGCCCCGCCCTGGACGCCTACCGGACCGCGGTCGCCGCGCCGTCCGCGGCCTAGTCCGGCACCGCCTCGCCGGTGGCCTCGGCCTCGATGAGGGAGGACATGGCGCGGGTCGGGACGATGCGGTGGAGGCGGAAGCCGGAGCGGGTGAGGAGGTCCTCGAACTCCGCGGCGGTGCGTTCGCGGCCCCGGACGACCATGAGCATGACGATGTCGAGGGCGAGGGCCGGGTGCGGGGAGCCGTCGGCGGGCAGGACCGCGTCGACGACGAGCAGCCGCGTGCCGGGCGTCACGGCCCGCCGGATGGTGCGCAGGATGCGCAGGCAATCCGCGTCGGGCCAGTCGTGCAGGATGTTCTTGAGCAGGTAGAGGTCCCCGCCCTTCGGTACGGCGGTGAAGAAGTCGCCGCCTTCCGTGCGCCAGCGGCCGTCGAGCTCCGGGGTGTCGAGCAGATGGTCGGCGACGGTCTCGGGCCGGTCGAAGAGGACGCCCCGCAGGCCCGGGGAGCGGGTGAGGGCCTCGCGGAGCAGGCCGCCCCGGCCGCCGCCTATGTCCACGACCGTGCCGCTGTCGGGGAAGGCGTAGGCGCCGGCGATGTCCTCGTCCGCCTGGCCGGTGCGCGAGGTCATCGCGGCGTCGAAGAGACGGCTCTTGTCGGGTGTGGCGGACAGGTGCGCGAAGAAGGGGACGCCGTAGGCGGTTTCGAAGCCGGGTTCCCCGGTTCTCAGGGTGTCGGGGATGTTCTCGGCGGACCGGCGGAACATCTCGTCGGTGAACAGCAGGGCGGTGGCGCGCTGGGAGCCGGGCACATCGGCGCGCAGGCCCGCCCCGCTCTCCGTCAGGGCGAACGCCCCGTCCTCCTCGTGGAACAGCCCCCGGGTGGCGAGCATCCGCAGGATCCGGCGCAGGGGTACGGCCTGCGTGCCCGAGCGCTCGGCCAGGTCCTCGGCGGTGCGCGGGCCGTCGGCCAGGAGGTCCGCGATGCCGTGCACGATGACGGCGCGCACGGCATCGGCGTATATGTGGCCGTACATCAGGTCCTGCAGCGGCGAGAAACGGGCGCCGGCGGCGGGGGCGTCCGGGCGGAGGTCAGGGGTGGTGGCCAAGGGTTCGCTCCTGTCGTCGTGACGTGTCGACATGCCTCCATTATCGAGTATTTGCCCAGGTCACGGATGGTTTTGGGGACTTCGGGGACCCGCCGGCGACCAGCGGGGGCCGGGCAGCGGGCGGCCCGCTGCCCGGCCTTCCTCAGCTCCCGACGTACTCCGCGAGGTGCTGGCCGGTGAGGGTGGAACGGGTGGCGACCAGGTCGGCCGGGGTGCCCTCGAAGACGACGCGGCCGCCGTCGTGGCCGGCGCCGGGGCCGAGGTCGATGATCCAGTCGGCGTGGGCCATGACCGCCTGGTGGTGCTCGATGACCAGGACCGACTTGCCGGAGTCGACGAGCCGGTCGAGCAGGCCGAGGAGCTGCTCGACGTCGGCGAGGTGGAGGCCGGCGGTCGGCTCGTCGAGGACGTAGACGCCGCCCTTCTCGGCCATGTGCGTGGCCAGTTTGAGCCGCTGCCGCTCGCCGCCGGAGAGGGTGGTGAGCGGCTGGCCGAGGGTGAGGTAGCCGAGGCCCACGTCGGACATCCGCTGCAGGATCCTGTGCGCGGCGGGGGTGCGCGCCTCCCCGGCGGCGAAGAACTCCTCGGCCTCCGTCACCGGCATCGCCAGCACCTCCGCGATGTTGCGCCCGCCGAAGGTGTAGTCGAGCACCGATGCCTCGAACCGCTTGCCCTCGCAGTCCTCGCAGGTGGTGGCGGTGCCGGCCATCATCGCCAGGTCGGTGTAGAGGACGCCGGCGCCGTTGCACGTCGGGCAGGCGCCCTCGGAGTTGGCACTGAACAGCGCCGGCTTGACGCCGTTGGCCTTGGCGAACGCCTTGCGGATCGGGTCGAGCAGCCCGGTGTACGTCGCCGGATTGCTGCGCCGGGAGCCGCGGATCGGCGCCTGGTCGACCGACACCACCCCCTCCGCGGCCGGGATCGACCCGTGCACCAGGGAGCTCTTGCCGGAGCCCGCGACGCCGGTGATCACGGTGAGCACACCCAGCGGGATGTCCACGTCGACGTTCCGCAGGTTGTTCGCGGTCGCGCCGCGGATCTCCAGGACGCCGTCGGGCGTGCGCACCGCGTCCTTGAGCGAGGCGCGGTCGCCGAGGTGGCGCCCGGTGACGGTGTCGCTGCCGCGCAGCCCGTCGAGGGTGCCCTCGAAGCAGACGGTGCCGCCCGCCGTACCGGCGCCGGGGCCGAGGTCGACGACGTGGTCCGCGATCGCGATCACCTCGGGCTTGTGCTCCACGACGAGCACCGTGTTGCCCTTGTCCCGCAGCCGCAGCAGCAGGTCGTTCATCCGCCGGATGTCGTGCGGGTGCAGGCCCGCGGTCGGCTCGTCGAAGACGTACGTGACGTCGGTGAGCGAGGAGCCGAGGTGGCGGATCATCTTGACGCGCTGCGCCTCGCCGCCGGAGAGGGTGCCCGCCGGACGGTCGAGCGAGAGGTAGCCGAGGCCGATCTCCTCGAACGAGTCGAGGGTCTGCTGCAGCGCGGTGAGCAGCGGCGCCACCGACGGCTCCTTGAGGGTGCGCACCCAGTCGGCGAGGTCCCTGATCTCCATCCGGCAGGCGTCCGCGAGGGAGATCTTCTTGATCTTGGCCTTCCTGGCGTGCTCGGCGAGCCGGGTGCCGTCGCAGTCGGGGCAGGTGGTGAAGGTGACCGCGCGCTCCACGAACGCCCGGATGTGCGGCTGCATCGACTCCGTGTCCTTGGACAGCATCGACTTCTGGATGCGCGGGATCAGACCCTCGTAGGTCATGTTGATGCCCGCGATCTTCATCCGGGTCGGCTCGCGGTGCAGGAGGTCGTGCAGCTCCTTCTTGGTGAACCTGCGGATCGGCTTGTCCGGGTCGAAGAAGCCGGACTCCGCGTACAGCCGGGAGTTCCAGCCGCCGCCGGTGTAGCCGGGGACGGTGAACGCGCCCTCGTTGATCGACTTGCTGTCGTCGTACAGCTGGGACAGGTCCAGGTCGGAGACCGCTCCCCGGCCCTCGCAGCGCGGGCACATGCCGCCGACCCGGTTGAACGAGACCTTCTCCGCCTTCTTGGCGCCGCGCTCCACCTTGATCGCACCGGACGCGCTGACCGAGGGCACGTTGAAGGCGAACGCCCCGGGCGGGCCGACGTACGGCTTGCCGAGCCTGCTGAAGAGGATGCGCAGCATCGCGTTGGCGTCGGTGGCGGTGCCGACGGTGGAGCGGGGGTCGCCGCCCATCCGCTGCTGGTCGACGGCGATCGCGGTGGTCAGCCCGTCGAGGACGTCGACCTCGGGCCGGGCCAGGTTCGGCATGAAGCCCTGTACGAAGGCGCTGTAGGTCTCGTTGATCAGCCGCTGCGACTCGGCGGCGATGGTGTCGAAGACCAGCGAGCTCTTGCCCGAGCCGGAGACGCCGGTGAACACGGTCAGCCGGCGCTTCGGTATCTCGATGCTGACGTCCTTGAGGTTGTTCACGCGTGCGCCGTGGACGCGGATCCACTCGTGGCGGTCGGCGACGTGCGGCGCCGGCGACTGCCCGTCCGCCCTCGGGGCCATGCTCATCGGTGTCTCCCTCTGCTGGAACTGCCATGGTGCCCGCCGGGTCGCGGGAAGGCGCCTCGTCGTGCAGTTCACGCTACGGGCGGGCGGCAGGCCGTGCTTCTTCGTTCCTGACCGGTGTGCGAGCCCTCGCCCCCGCACGTACCACTTTTGCTAGCGCTTGCTTGCAATAGTTAGCACGGCGAGGCACCATCGAGGCATGGCATCACTCAACGTCGGCAATCTCGGCGAGTTCCTGCGGGAGCAGCGGCGCACCGCGCAGCTGAGCCTGCGGCAGCTCGCGGATGCCGCCGGGGTGTCCAATCCGTACCTCAGCCAGATCGAGCGCGGCCTGCGCAAGCCCAGTGCGGAGATCCTCCAGCAGCTGGCCAAGGCGCTGCGGATATCCGCCGAGACGCTGTACGTCCAGGCCGGAATTCTGGATGAGCGACGCGGTCTGGACGGGGTCGAGGTGCAGACCGCGATACTCACCGACCCGGCGCTGAACGAGAGACAGAAGCAGGTCCTGCTGCAGATCTACGAGTCCTTCCGCAAGGAGAACGGACTGGTCAGCCGCGAGGACCGGGCAGCGGGCGGCCATGCGGACGGACGCGAGGCGGACGCCCATGAGACCGAGGCCGACGACGGCCCGCACGCCACCTGAGCAACCGATTCGTTCCAGGAGGAACCACGTCATGGCCATCAACACCGATGAGCTCCGCAAGGTCCTGACCGACGCAACCCCGCTCTACGCCGTGGCCGGCACCATCGATCTGGCCGCCGAGAAGCTCGGCGAGGTGCCGCAGCTGGTGGAGCGGCTCCGGGCCGAGGCTCCCAAGCGCTTCGATTCCGTCCGCAGCACCGATCCCAAGGAGGTCCAGGCGCTGGTCACCAAGCAGGCCAAGGACGCCCAGGAGAAGCTGGCCGATCTGCTGGAGTCGCTCGACGGCGACTTCAAGAAGTTCCGCGACCAGGCGCAGGAGCTGGCGCTGCAGGGCGTCGGCCGGGTCGCCGAGACCGCGGTGAAGGCCCGGGAGGGCTACGAGGAGCTGGCCGAGCGCGGCCGGGGCGCGGTGGCGACCTGGCGCGGTGAGGTGGCCAACCGCACCGAGGACGTCGCGGTGGCGATCGAGCCGGAGCCGGCCCCCGCCAAGCCCGCCGCCAAGAGCGGCACCGCGAAGACCGGCACGGCCAACGGCTCCAAGACGCAGAGCAGGACCGCCTCGTCGGCCAAGGCCACCACGTCGCCCCAGGCCAAGCCGGCCGCGGCGAAGAAGCCGGTCGCGCAGCGCAAGCCTTCGCCGGCGCCGGCGCCGGCGAAGAAGAGCACCCCGCCGTCCGCGAAGTGAGCGCACGGCCGCGCACCGCGCACTGAGGCGCGGATCACGGCCGGGCCGGGCACACCCTGGCGTGCCCGGCCCGTTGTGCGGGTACGGTGGGGCCGCACGGGCGGCAGCCGGCGGCCCCCCGGCCCTCGATGGCCGGGCAGTCGGACCACACTGCACCAGACCACACGGCAGGCGAACGGGCGGAGGACGGCGTGCTGATCTACGGGTTCCAGTCGATTCTGAGCTGGGCGCAGCTCGCCCTGGGCATTTATGCCGCCGTGATGCTGATCGACGCCGCGGTGCGCCGCGAGGACGCCTACCGCGCGGCGAGCAAGCAGACCAAGGGCATGTGGCTGATCTTCCTGGCCATCGCCACGGCCCTGCTGTTCATCCTGCCGGTGATGTCGTTCCTGCCGATCATCGGCGTGATCGCGGTGATCGTCTACACCGTCGACGTCCGGCCGGCGCTGCGTGCGGTCTCCGGCGGTGGCCGCGGTCCGCGGCGCGGCGGTTCCAGCTCGGACGGGCCCTACGGGCCGTTCAACGGCGGGCGCTGAGCCCCCCGCTGAGCCCTCCGGGGCCCTCGGAATCCTTCGTTCGGCAAGCCCCCTGCCGCGCCGCTCAGCGGCGGTCCAGCAGCAGCACGGCCACGTCGTCGGTCAGCTCGCCGCCGTTGAGGTCGCGTACCTCCCGGACGGCCGCGTCCAGCAGGGCGTCGCCCCGCAGCCCGGACTCCATCTGCCGGCCGACGAGCTCCGCCATGCCCTCCTGGCCGAGCCGCTGGTTGCCCTCGCCGATCCGGCCCTCGATCAGGCCGTCGGTGTACATCATCAGGCTCCAGGAGCCGCCCAGCTCGACCTGGCGGCGCGGCCAGCGGGCCTCCGGCAGCAGGCCGAGCGCCGGGCCGCCGCATTCGTACGGCAGCAGCTGCGGGCGCTCACCGGCCCGGGCCAGCAGCGGCGCGGGGTGGCCGGCCAGGCACAGTCCGGCGCGGCGGCCGTCCGCGGAGATGTCGACGGTGCACAGCGTCGCGAAGATCTCGTCGTCCGCGCGCTCGTGCTCCAGCACCTTCTGGAGGGTGGCGAGCAGCTCGTCGCCGCACAGTCCGGCGAAGGTCAGCGCGCGCCAGGCGATCCGCAGCTCGACGCCGAGGGCGGCCTCGTCCGGGCCGTGGCCGCAGACGTCGCCGATCATGGCGTGCACGGTGCCGTCGGCGGTGCGCACGGTGTCGTAGAAGTCGCCGCCGAGCAGCGCGCGGCTGCGGCCGGGGCGGTAGCAGGCGGCGAACCGCAGGTCGGAGCCGTCCAGCAGCGGGGTGGGCAGCAGTCCGCGCTCCAGCCGGGCGTTCTCCTGGGCGAGCATCCGCGACTCGGTGAGCTGGCGCTGGGCGAGGTCGGCGCGTTTGCGTTCGACGGCGTAGCGCACGGCGCGGCTGAGGACCGCGCCGTCGAGTTCGTCGCGGAAGAGGTAGTCCTGGGCGCCGACGCGCACGGCGTCGGCGGCACGCTCGGCGTCCGTCTCGTAGGTGAGGACGAGGACGGCGTGCGAGGGGGCCAGCCGCAGGACGTCGTGCAGCATGCCCAAGGCATCGCCAGGGTCGCTGCCGGGGGCGGTGCCGCGCTCGCCCGCGGCGCGGTCGGCCGGTTCGGCCGGCGGCAGGTCGAGCAGGATGCAGTGCACGTCGTCGGTGAGCAGCCGCTCGGCCTCGGTGAGGTTGCGGGCGGTGCGCAGCCGTACCTTGCGGCCGGCCCAGTCCCACATGTCGGGGACGTGGCTGTTGGGGTCCTCGCCGATGAGGAGCAGGGTCAGGCCCTGGCTGACCGGGCCGTGATCGGCCGAAAGTCGCTGTTCGATTTCCGGGGCGTCCGTGCCCCGGTCCGTCGCGTCCCCCGCGCCCGGCGCGTCGGCGACCCGCGCGGTCCGCGCGCAGGCGTCGTCCACCGGTCCTGCCTGGTGCGGCAGCACGACCGTCCGCTGGTGCGGTACGGGTACGGGCATCGGTCTGCTTCCTTCCCTCCCCCCGAGGGGCGCATGGGCGCCGACCGGCGCACCACGGTGCCCGGCTCCGCTCCGCTCGTCGGTCTGTCGAACGGGCACGCACCGGGCACTGACAGGCGACCATAGCGCCAGAACCAAGCGGTATGGAATGGCCGTCGGCAATCGGCCATCGTCATATGCCGCGGCCGATAAGGCATTTGACCTGGGCCGGGGGGAATACGGAATGACGAATATCACCCCGCTTGAGTGCATTCGGCGACAAGCCGGCAACTCTCGGAGAGGAAACAATCCGGTCATTTATCGCGGACGTGATCCGCGTCATGGTGCCGCGGGTCACCGTCCGGCCGGACCACTCCGAGGATCGGCATCGAGCCGGCCCCGGTGATCGTCACCTGCCGGCCGGGCCGCGGGGCGTGCACGATCGCGCCGTCACCGAGATACATCCCGACATGGCTGGCATCGGAGAAATAAATGATCAGATCGCCCGGCCGCATGTCCTGCAGGGCGACGTGCGGCAGCTGCCGCCACTGCTCCTGCGAGGTCCGCGGAATGGTCCGCCCGGCGTGCTGCCAGGAGCGCAGGGTGAGCCCGGAGCAGTCGAAGGTGTCCGGACCCTCGGCACCCCACACGTAATCCTTGCCGAGCTGTGCGGTGGCGTAGGAAATCGCCTTGCGGCCGGCCGCCGACGCCTTATTGCTGATCTCGTCCAGTACGCCCGAGTCGAGCCACTTCTGCTGCTCCCGGAAGGCCGCTTCGTCCTCCAGCTTCTGCAGCCGGGCCTTTTCCTTCGCGGCCAGCCGGGATTCCAGCTCCTTTGCCGCGTCGATCTTTTTCTCGATGTCCTTGCGGGCGCTTTCCTTCTTCTTGCGGTTCGCCTCCAGCTGTTCCCAGCGGTCGGTCGCGGCGTCGGAATAGTTCTGCAAATCACCCTGGAGACGGGAGAGTTGACTGATCACGCGTTTGGCGGCCAGCTGACCCTTGCGGGCCAGGGTGGCGTTGTCGAGGAAGGCCTCCGGATCGGCGTTGAGCATCAGCTTCGCCTCGGCCGGCAACCCGCCGCCGCGGTACTGCGCGCTGGCCAGGGCGCCCGCCTGCCGCTTGAGGGCGGCCAGGTCGTGCTGGGTGCGGTCGATGGTGCGGGCCAGCTTGACGATCTCCTTCTGCTGGCGTTCGACCTGCTCCTTGGCCGCGTTGTAGGCGTCGGTGGCCTGCTCGGCCTTGCGGTAGAGGGCGTCGATCTTCTTGCGCACGTCGTCGAGGTGGCGGGCGCCGGCGTCCGCGTCGCCCGAGGCCTTCCCGGAGCCCGCGGGCGGGTCCTTCGGGTCGTCGGCGTACGCGGTGGACGCCGTGGCGCCCAGCAGGCCCGTGGCGCACAGGACGACGGCGGTGCACACCGCCAGCCGGCGGCCCGTGACGGCCGGTCCACCCGTTACGCCCGTTACACCCTGTACACCCCGTACACCCCGTACACCCCGAACGCCCTGTCGTGCCCCCTGGCTCCCCACCAGCCACCTCCGGTCGTTCCGCACCGATTCGCGTCAACTCTCCGGCGCGGATGCTGCCATACCGGCCGGTAATTCAACAGAGCGACGGGCCCTTTAGTACGGGTGGGCGAGCACTTCTTTCCACGCACCCAGCCGATGGCCGAGGTTCACCCTGCGTTCACTCCCCTCCATCGGCGGCTTCACTTGATCTGCCTAATTTCGGCCGTACCGAGTGCGCGTCACGCCCGGAAGGCAAGCGCGACACGGCAGAAAACACGCCTCAACCGCACCCCCACGGCGGTCACCACACACCTCATCACCTCGCACGCCGACGATGCGGCGCGCCCCAGGAAGGAATTCCCGACAGTGAAGCTTCAGCGCAAGAACCGGGTTCGCGCCCTCGCCGTTGGCGCTCTCGCCGTCTCCGGTGCCCTGGCCCTGACGGCGTGCGGCTCCGACGACACCACCGGCGGCAGCGGTGGCAGCAGCGCCGCCAAGACCTCGAACATCAAGTGCGAGGGCAAGGGCAAGCTGCTCGCGTCCGGCTCGTCCGCGCAGAAGAACGCCATGGACGTCTGGGTGCAGAACTACTCGGGCGCCTGCAAGGACACCGAGATCAACTACCAGCCGACCGGCTCCGGCGCCGGCGTGACCACCTTCCTGCAGGGCCAGACCGCCTTCGCGGGCTCCGACTCGGCCCTCAAGCCCGAGGAAGTCACCAAGTCCAAGCAGGTCTGCAAGGGCGGCCAGGCCGTCGACCTGCCCATGGTCGGCGGCCCGATCGCGGTCGGCTACAACGTCCCCGGCGTGGACAACCTGGTCCTGGACGCCCCGACCCTGGCGAAGATCTTCGACTCGAAGATCACCAAGTGGAACGACGCCGCGATCAAGAAGCTGAACCCGGGCGCCAAGCTGCCGGACCTGAAGATCCAGGCCTTCCACCGCTCCGACGACTCGGGCACCACCGACAACTTCACCAAGTACCTCAAGGGCGCCGCACCCGGCGACTGGAAGCACGAGCCGGCGAAGAAGTGGGAGGGCACCGGCGGCCAGGCGGCGTCCGGCTCGGCCGGCGTCTCCTCGCAGGTCAAGCAGACCAGCGGCGCGATCTCCTACTTCGAGCTGTCCTACGCGACCTCCGGCAAGATCCCCACGGTCAAGCTGAACACCGGCGCCAAGGCCCCGGTCGAGGCCACGGTCGACAACGCCTCCAAGGCCATCTCCGAGGCCAAGCAGGTCGGCAAGGGCAACGACCTGGCCCTGCAGCTCAACTACACCACCAAGGCCGAGGGCGCCTACCCGATCACCCTGGTGACGTACGAGATCGCCTGCGACAAGGGCAACAAGGCCGAGACCCTGCCGGCCACCAAGTCCTTCCTGACCTACGTCTCCAGCAAGGACGGCCAGGACGCGCTGAAGGCCCTCGGCTACGCCCCGCTGCCCACCGAGATCGCCGACAAGGTCCGCGCCACCGTCAAGACCCTCTCCTGACCAACCCCGGGTGGCGGCCCGACCGTCGCCACACGGCCGAGGGGGCCCTTTGACGAGGGCCCCCTTCGGGCCGCCGCCCGTCCGGTGCACCGCCGCGCCTGGAGTCCCCCGGGACTCCGCAGACCGGAGAATCCATGACTGCTTCTTCCATAGCCGACAACCCGCCACCACCCGGAGACGCGCGTCCGTCCGTCTCGGGCAAGGCGGTCCGCCCCGGTGACCGGATCTTCCTCGGGCTCTCCCGGGGCTCCGGCATCGCCCTGCTGGTGATCATGGCCGCCATCGCGGTCTTCCTCACCTACCGGTCCGTGCTCGCCATCTCCGGCGACAAGGCCGACTTCCTCACCACGTTCGACTGGAACGCCACCGGCACCGAGCCGAAGTTCGGCATCGCGGTGCTCGCCTTCGGCACGGTCGTCAGCTCGGTGATCGCCATGCTGATCGCGGTCCCGGTCGCCGTCGGCATCGCGCTGTTCATCTCGCACTACGCCCCGCGCAAGCTGGCCTCGCCGCTCGGCTACGTCATCGACCTGCTCGCCGCGGTGCCCAGCATCGTCTACGGCCTGTGGGGCGCGCTCTTCCTCGTCCCGCACCTGTCCGGCCTCTACGGCTGGCTGAACGACTACCTCGGCTGGACCGGGATCTTCAGCTACTCCCAGGGCGCCGCCCGCTCGCTGTTCACCGTCGGCATCCTGCTCGCGATCATGATCCTGCCGATCGTCACCAGCGTCAGCCGCGAGGTGTTCCTCCAGGTCCCGAGGATGCACGAGGAAGCCGCGCTGGCCCTCGGCGCCACCCGCTGGGAAGTCATCCGGATGGCGGTGCTCCCCTTCGGCCGCTCCGGCGTCATCAGCGCCTCCATGCTCGGCCTCGGCCGCGCCCTCGGCGAGACCATGGCCGTCGCCACGGTCCTCTCGCCCAGCTTCCTGATCAGCGCCAGCCTGCTCGACCCGGGCGGCGGCACGTTCGCGCAGAACATCGCCAGCAAGTTCAGCGAGGCCGACCAGTTCGGCCAGGACGCCCTGATCGCCTCCGGTCTCGTCCTCTTCGTGATCACGCTGCTCGTCAACGGCGCGGCCCGCCTGATCATCGCCCGCCGCAAGGAGTACTCGGGAGCCGCCGCATGAGCGTGATCACGGACCGCCGTACGGTCGCCAACGACCGCAATCCGCTCCCGGTCTCCCTCAAGCAGGCCCGGCTGCCCCGCTGGACCCCGCCGGTGCTCGCGCTGGTCGCGGCCGGCGCGGGCTGCGGCATCGGGCTGGCCGCCGGACTGGACAGCACCGTCCAGTGGGGCCTGATCGCCGTCCTGCTCTTCATCGCCGGCACCTTCGTGCTGTCCGCGGCCGTCGAGGGCGGCCGGCAGGCCAAGGACCGGCTGGCCACCAGCCTGGTCTGGGTCGCCTTCCTGCTCGCCGTCGTCCCGCTGGCCTCCCTGCTGTGGGAGACCGTCGCCCGCGGCAGCAAGGTCCTGGACGGCTACTTCCTGTCGCACTCGATGGGCACCCTGCCGGACGCCATGCCCGGCGGCGGCATCTACCACGCGATCATCGGCACCCTGGAGCAGGTCGGCCTGGCCACCCTGATCGCCGCGCCGGTCGGTCTGCTCACCGCGATCTACCTCGTCGAGTACGGCCGCGGCCGGCTCGCCCGGGCCGTCACCTTCTTCGTCGACGTGATGACCGGCATCCCGTCGATCGTCGCCGGCCTGTTCGTCCTGTCCGTGTGGATCCTGATCCTCGGCTTCGGCCCGTCCGGTTTCGCCGGGTCGATGGCGCTGGCCATCCTGATGATGCCGGTCGTGGTCCGCTCCACCGAGGAGATGCTCAAGCTCGTCCCGAACGAGCTGCGCGAGGCCTCGCTGGCCCTGGGCGTCCCCAAGTGGCGCACCATCCTCAAGGTCGTCCTGCCGACGTCGATCGGCGGCATCACCACCGGCGTGATGCTCGCCATCGCCCGCATCACCGGCGAGACCGCGCCGGTGCTGCTCCTGGTGTGGGGCGCGAAGACGATCAACAACAACCCCTTCGAAGACGCCCAGCAGTCGCTCCCGCTGTACGTGTTCCAGCAGTGGCAGCAGGGTTCCGAGGCCTCCTACGACCGCGCCTGGGCCGCGGCACTGGTCCTCATCGCCTTCGTCATGATCCTCAACCTGGTGGCCCGCGGCATCGCCCGCTGGAAGGCCCCCAAGCACGCCGGTCGCTGACGCGGCCCACCCAGCGACCAGACGTACCCCCGCGAAAGAAGCAGTGATTTCCATGGCCAAGCGAATCGACGTCAGCGGCCTCTCCGCGTACTACGGCGGCCACAAGGCCATCGACGACATCTCGATGACGATCGAGCCCCGCACGGTGACCGCCTTCATCGGCCCGTCCGGCTGCGGCAAGTCCACGTTCCTGCGCACCCTGAACCGGATGCACGAGGTCACCCCCGGCGGCCGCGTCGAGGGCAAGGTGCTGCTGGACGACGAGAACCTCTACGGCACCGGTGTGGACCCGGTCGCGGTCCGCCGCACCGTCGGCATGGTCTTCCAGCGCCCCAACCCGTTCCCCACGATGTCGATCTTCGACAACGTCGCGGCCGGGCTGCGGCTGAACGGCTCGTACAAGAAGAGCGAGCTCAAGGACATCGTCGAGAAGTCCCTCAAGGGCGCCAACCTCTGGAACGAGGTCAAGGACCGGCTGAACAAGCCCGGCTCGGGCCTGTCCGGCGGCCAGCAGCAGCGGCTGTGCATCGCCCGCGCGATAGCCGTCGAACCGCAGGTGCTGCTGATGGACGAGCCCTGCTCCGCCCTCGACCCGATCTCCACCCTCGCCATCGAGGACCTGATCGGCGAGCTGAAGGAGCGCTTCACGATCGTCATCGTGACGCACAACATGCAGCAGGCGGCGCGGGTCTCGGACCGTACGGCGTTCTTCAACCTCGCGGCGGTCGGCCAGCCCGGCAAGCTGATCGAGATCGACGAGACCGAGCGGATCTTCTCCAACCCGTCGGTGCAGGCCACGGAGGACTACATCTCCGGCCGCTTCGGCTAGGCCCCAACCGGCCGGCCGCCCCAGAGACGTCCTGCGGTGCTGCATGGCGGTGCCACCGCAAGGCGAAGGGCCCGCCCCTCCTTCCCGGGGGGCGGGCCCACTGCGTGGTGATGGCCGGTGTGTTCTCCGGCCGGTGCGTCAGCCGAGGGCCGGTGCGTCAGCCGAAGGCCAACTGGATCAGCCAGAACGCGAGCGCCGCGACCAGCGCCGCCGCGGGCATCGTGATGAACCAGCCCATCACGATGTTCTTGGCGACGCCCCAGCGGACCGCGCGCGAGCCCTTGGTCGAGCCGACGCCCATGATCCCGGCCGTGATGACGTGGGTCGTGGAGATCGGCGCGTGGAACATGAACGACGCGGTGTACATGACCGACGCGGCGGTGGTCTCCGCGGCGAAGCCCTGCGGCGGGTCCAGCTCGATGATGCGGCGGCCGAGGGTGCGCATGATCCGCCAGCCGCCCGCGTACGTACCGAGCGACAGGGTGATCGCACAGGCCAGCTTGACCCAGATCGGGATGGCCGCGTTCTTGTCCTCGACGTCCGCGATGACCAGGGCCATCACGACCACGCCCATGGTCTTCTGCGCGTCCTGCAGGCCGTGCCCGAGCGCCATGCCGGCGGCCGAGACGGTCTGCGCTATGCGGAAGCCGCGCTTGGCCTTGTGCGGGTTGGACCGCCGGAACAGCCAGAGGATGACGACCATGACCAGGTAGCCGAGCACCAGGCCGATCACCGGCGAGATGAACATCGGCAGGACGACCTTCTCGATCACCCCGGACCAGATCACCTCGGTCCCGCCGGCCAGCGCGGCACCGACCATGCCGCCGAACAAGGCGTGCGAGGACGACGAGGGCAGACCGAAGTACCAGGTGACGAGGTTCCAGACCACCGCGCCGAGCAGCGCGGCGAACAGGATGCCCATCCCGTGGTTGCCGTGCGGGGTGGCGATCAGCCCTTCACTGACCGTCTTGGCGACGCCACTGCCCAGGAAGGCACCGGCGAGGTTCATCACCGCGGCCATCGCCAGGGCGGCCCGCGGGGTCAGCGCCCGGGTCGAGACCGAGGTCGCGATCGCGTTCGCCGAATCGTGGAAGCCGTTGGTGTAGGTGAAACCGAGCGCGACCGCAATGGTCACGATGAGCGCGAAGGTGTCCATGGCTGAGGGCTCAGGACTCCTTGACCGCGATGGTCTCGACAGTATTGGCGACGTGCTCGAACGCGTCCGCCGCCTCTTCCAGGATGTCCACGATCTGCTTGAGCTTGAGCACCTCGATGGCGTCGTACTTGCCGTTGAAGAGGTGCGCGAGCAGCTTGCGGTGGATCTGGTCGGCCTGGTTCTCCAGCCGGTTGACCTCGATCCAGTACTCGGTGAGGTTCGACATCGTCCGCAGGTTCGGCATCGCCTCGGCGGTCAGCTCCGCCGCCCGCGCCAGCACCTCGATCTGCTGCTCGATGCCCTTGGGCAGCTCCTCGACCTTGTACAGGACGACCAGGTCGACGGCCTCCTCCATGAAGTCCATGATGTCGTCGAGCGACGAGGCGAGGTTGTAGATGTCCTCGCGGTCGAACGGCGTGATGAACGAGGAGTTCAGCTGGTGGAAGATCGCGTGGGTCGCGTCATCTCCCGCATGCTCGGCAGCTCGCATCCGCTCGGAGATCTCGGTCCGCGCGGAGGCGTCCGCCCCGAGCAGTTCCATCAGGAGCTTCGAGCCCGTGACGATGTTGTCCGCGGAGGCGGCGAACATGTCGTAGAAGCTCGTCTCCCTGGGGGTCAGACGAAAACGCACGTGAAATCCTCGGGGTGCATCGGATTCGGTCGAGTTGATGCTAGGCGCATCATCCAGCCACTGCTAACCGGCATTCCTTCAGTGTCGCCCATCGGGCAGCATGCTCTGCACGGGGTACCACGAGTGCCCGCAAAGTTCGGTACCATATACCCACCAGGGGTATATAGATCGCCTAAATACCACGGGAGACGGCCATGACGACCACGGACGCCGACACCACCGGCCGCACCGCAGCCGCCGCGGCCGACCACCCCTCGCAGCCGGAAACCGACCCCCGAGGCACCACCCGCACCGTGACCGATACCGCAGAAACCTCCCCGGCCCACGGCGTCCACGGCTACGCACAGCAGAAGGACGCACACCTCAAGCGACTGCGCCGCATCGAGGGCCAGATCCGCGGACTGCAGCGGATGCTCGAGGAGGACGTCTACTGCATCGACATACTCACCCAGGTCTCGGCGAGCACGAAGGGCCTGCAGTCCTTCGGGCTCCAGCTCCTCGAGGAGCACCTGCGGCACTGCGTCGCCGACGCGGCGGTCAAGGGGCCCGAGGCCATCGACGCCAAGGTCCAGGAGGCCACCAAGGCCATCGAGCGGATGCTGCGGAGCTGACCGCGGACTATCCACGCCCCGCGGCACCGGACGGTTCGCCGCCGGCCCCGTCCCCGGCTCCGTCCGCCTCCACGTCCAGCACCTCGTCGATACGGTCCGGGCTGAGCCGGTCCTCGCTCGCGGCCGCCGCCGCGATCATCAACTCACCGGTCAGGTCGATCTCCACGAGGGCCACGGGGTCCTGGACCGTCGGATGGCGGTGGCCGGCCACGGACAACACCTCCTCCTCCGGGCGCCTCGCGCGCATGCGGTGGTACCGCCAGCGTAAGGACGGGCGCACACCGCGCGCATGGCACGGAAGGACCATTTCCGCTCCCGGCGACCGGCCCTGACGGGCGGGGCGCCTACGGAGTCGCGGAGGCGATCTTGCCGGCGTAGATGTCCCGGCGGTCCGGCAGGCGGACCACGACGGGCGTCCCGAATCCGGACAGTTCGGTGGTCGACGTCACCGATGCCCCCTTGGGCGCGCCATTGGCGAAATGGAAGCGTTCGCGCACCTTGCGCAGCCGGCCCGCCTCGTCCAGATACACATCGAACGGCACCGCGTGGGTGGTAAACCCTTTCTCCGCGGCGACCAGCGCCGGCCTGCTCCGCGCCGAGGCGGCCCGCGCGGCCACCGCGATGTCCGTGGTCCCGCGGTAGTGCCGCACCGGCACGCCGTCCAGCCGCTCCTCGCCCTGGTACGTCACCTGCCGTGCGCCGCGCAGCAGTTCCGCCGCGGCGAGCGGATCGGTGGCGCCGCCGGTGACGAGGTTGCCGTCGGTCAGCGCGGCGGTCTCCACCCGTACCCACTTGTCGGCGGGCACCCCGGCCCCGCGGTTCTTCATGTACAGCGCGCCGGGCGCGAGGATCTCGGTGATCGGCTGGCGGCCCTCGCCCGGCCGGTCCGCCGGGTCCGGGAGGACGACGACGAGCCGTCCGGTGGCGGTGGTGAAGTCGTAGCCGCCGGTGCCGCGGATGGCGACGCGGGTGCCGCCGCTGTCCGTCTCCATGGCCGTGCGGACCCGGGCCGAGCGGGCCCGGAGCAGGGCGTCGGCGCTGCCGCGGACCCGGGCGGCGGCCGCGGCGGCGGACCCGCCGGACGGCTCGTGGTCGTCGGCCACGGCGCCTTCGGAGGAACAGCCCGTCGTCAGCAGTCCGACCGCCAGACCCGTCCCGCACGCCAGGGCCACGGCGGCCGTCCGGCCGCCCCGCCTGTCCTGCACCACCATCGCGTACGAGCCCCCTCGGCCGCTGTCTTCGGGACCGGCCTGGCCGGCCGGTCCGCTCGGGAGGGTCCGACGTCCCGCCCGTGTGCGCCTGACGTTCCGTCGACCGATCCGTTCAACGACCGTTGCGGGGGCTCGTCACGCTGGCGACTTCCAAGGCGCGTAGCGTGGCGCGCGTGCCCGACCCAGCGCTGCATGCGACCTCCACCACCGAACGCGGTTCCTTCTGCACGGCCCGCTGCGCCTGCGGCTGGCGCGGACCGGCCCGGCGGGCCCGCTCCCAGGCGCGGACGGACGCGGAGCGGCACGTGTCGGAGGCCGGCGACGGGCCCCGCCCCGAACACCCCGTGGAATGAGGGAATCCGTTCCGGGAACCCCCAACGCCCCTGACGCATCTGCCTAGTGAGGGAAGCAACAGCGGTCCCGTGACCGCCCCGCGACGACCAGCCGGGCCACCGGCGGACGGGGCAGGACCGTTCGACATCGAGGGGGATCCATCCCAGTGAAGCGGCGCACACTCCTGCAGACCGGCGGCGGACTCGCGGCGACCTCGGTCGTCTGGGCCACCGGTTGCGACGACAAGAGCGGCGGGACGGGCGCGGCCTCCTCCTCCGCCACGGCCGGCTCCGACGCGGTGCAGACCAACGCGGCCTCCGTACCCGCGCGGGTCGCCGCCGGCCGGGCCACCCCGGCCTCCTGGACGGCGCTCGGCAAGAGCCTGGACGGCAAGCTCGTCCGCGCCTCGGACGCCGCCTACGCGGCCGCCCGGCGGCTCTACAACACCCGCTACGACAGCCTGAAGCCGTCGGCGATCGCGTACGTCAAGCACCCGGCCGACGTCGCCGAATGCCTGGCGTTCGCCCGGCGGTACGGCACCCAGGTCGCGATCCGCAGCGGCGGCCACTCCTACGCGGGCTGGTCCAGCGGCAACGGAAAGCTCATCATCGACGTCTCCGCGCTGGCGAAGGTGGGCGCGCCGTCCGGCGGCGTGACCCGCATCGGCGCCGGCGCCAAGCTCATCGACGTCTACCAGGGCCTGGCGGCGCACGGCGTGACGATACCCGGGGGCTCCTGCCCCACCGTCGGGATATCCGGGCTCACGCTCGGCGGCGGCCACGGCGTGGTCTCCCGGGCGTACGGGCTGACCTGCGACAGCCTGGTCGGCGCGACCGTCGTCACGGCGGACGGGAAGACCGTCGACTGCGACGCCAAGCAGCACGCGGACCTGTTCTGGGCGCTGCGCGGCGCCGGCAACGGCAACTTCGGCGTGGTCACCGAGCTGCGCTTCCGTACGCATCCGGCGCCGCGCGCGGTGATGGCGTACATGACCTGGCCGTGGGCCAAGGCGGCGAAGGTGGTCGCGTCCTGGCAGAAGTGGGGGCCGGTGCAGGCGGACGAGATATGGTCCGCCTGCCATCTCGACGCCCGGCCCGGCGGCACCCCGGCGGTGTCGGTGGCGGCGTTCTCCCTGGGGACGTACGGCGACCTGAAGAACGCCGTGGACCGGCTCGCCGACCAGGCGGGCGGCCCCGGCCCGGCGTCCACCGTGCACCTCACCCCGATCGGCTATCTGGACGCCATGGAGAGCTACGCGGGCTGCTCGTCGAAGACCTCCGCGCAGTGCCACATGCCGGGTTCGCTGCCCGGGCACACCGGCGGCGGCCAGCTGGGCCGCGAGACCTACGCGGCCCGTTCGCACTTCTTCGACCGCTCGCTGTCGGCGGCCGGCATCCGGACCCTGATGGACCAGATCGAGCGCGGCGGCCGCAAGGGCGTCGCCGGGAACGTGGCGCTGACCGCGCTGGGCGGGGCGATCAACCGCGTGGGCCGCACCGACACCGCGTTCGTGCACCGCGGATCGCGGTTCCTGGCCCAGTACTTGACGTCCTGGCCGGCGAGCGGCTCGCCCGGCACCCGCACAGCGTGGCTGGATTCCTTCCATGACGCGATGCGCCGGTACTCCTCGGGCGCCGCGTACCAGAACTACACCGACCCGAACCTGACGGACTGGAAGACCGCCTACTACGGGGCGGCCGCCGGACGGCTCGCCGAGGTCAAGAAGACCTACGACCCGCAGCGGCTGTTCAGCACCTTCCCGCAGGCGCTCTGAGCCCGCCGGCGGACATGCGGACGGCCCGGACCCCACGTGGGGTCCGGGCCGTCCGCATCCGCCAGGTCTTCGTTCCCTCGAAGGGGAGCCGGGCCGGTGGGCCGTCCGTCAGGCCGCCAGGTCCTTGTCCCGCTCCTTGGGGCCGCGCGGCAGCGCCGGTCCGGAGGCGACCACCCGGCTGCCCTCGCCGTCCTGGCCCGGACGGCCGTCCGCCGGCACCCCGGGCGCGCGGACCAGCCAGAACACCTTCGAGCGGCCGATCGCGGTGGTGAGCGGCACCAGCAGCGCCTGGGCGAGCGGCGCGAGCAGCAGGGCGACGGCGGTGCCCAGCGCGAAGCCGCCGATCACGTCGGTCGGGTAGTGGACGCCCATGTAGACGCGGCAGAAGCCCTCCGCGAGCGCCAGCGCGATGCCGATCAGGCCGTAGGTGCGGTGCGCGATGAACAGCCCGACGCCGACCGCCATGGTCAGCGTGGCGTGGTCGCTGACGAACGAGAAGTCGCTCTTGCCGGGGATCAGCACCGCCAGTCCGGCGTGGTCCTTGAACGGCCGGGGCCGCTCGACGAACTCGCGGATCGGGATGTTGGCCAGCAGCGCGATCCCGGCCGCCAGCGGGGCCCACACCAGGCCGGCGACGGAAGCGGCGGCGCCCGGCCGGCGGCGCGCGGACCACCAGGCGATCAGGCACAGCACGGCGAGGGCGGCGATGATGCCGTACTCGCCGATGTACTCCATGGCCTTGTTGACCCAGTGGGGCGCGTCCTTCGCGAGGCCGTTGATGCCGTCGAGCACGTCGACGTCGGGGTTCGGCCCCTCGAATGCGAGTCCAGCCATCTACCGTGGCCCCTTATCTTTCGCGCGCGCGTGCGCCGTCCGTGTGCTGCCAACCCCCGTGGTCGTCGAGCGTGTGCTGCTGCGAGCTGCTACGTCCCCACGCCTAGGAAACGTGATGACCGCCCCGGTCGTTCCACTCTCCACCGGATGATCACCAGGACGTTATCGAAGCTTGACTCATCACCGCAGTTCAGGGCCCTATGTTCACGCAGCGTTCGCGGCGGGGAGCGCTTTTGCGCCATCCGAGGTGACGCGGGTCGCCCCGATGTAGTCCGGTGTGTCGATCTTGTCGAACCGGATCACCGCCCCGGTGTAGGGCGCGTTGATCATGTACCCGCCACCGACGTAGATGCCCACGTGGTGGATCGAGCGCGGATCGTTCAGGTCGTACGCGAAGAACACCAGGTCCCCCGGGAGCAGCTCGCTGCGCTTCGGATGGGGCCCGGCGTTCCACTGGTCGTTCGCCACCCGCGGCAGCTCGATGCCCACCGAGTGGTACGCGGCCTTGGTCAGCCCGGAGCAGTCGAACCGCCCGCCCTGCGCGGCCGTGCCCGTCCCGCCCCACAGATACGGCCGGCCGAGCTTGTCCTGCGCGTAGTAGATGGCCCCGGCGGCCTGCCGGGACGGCGCCACCGGCCCGCGCGGCGCCTCGAAGCTCTTGGCCAGGGTCGTGATCGTCTTCACATAGTTCTGGGTCTCGCGGTACGGCGGGACGCCGTTGTACTGGATGACGCGGTACGCACCGGCGTTGTAGGCGGCGAGCATGTTGTGCGTGGCGTCGCCCGGCGCCTTCTTCACGTAACTGGCCAGCTCGCAGTCGTACGAGGCGGCCGACGGGATCGCGTCCTCCGGGTCCCAGACGTCCTTCTTCCCGTCACCGTTGCCGTCGATCCCGTGCGTCTGCCAGGTGCCCGGGATGAACTGCGCCATGCCCTGCGCGGCCGCCGGGCTCTGCGCCTTGGGGTTCCACCCGCTCTCCTGATAGAGCTGCGCGGCCAGCAGCGCGGGGCTTATGGCCGGGCAGAGCGTGCCCCACTTCTGCACCAGGTCCTGGTACGCGGCCGGCACCGCGCCCTTGGCCAGCCCGAGCGCCCGCCCGCCGGCCCCGGCCAGCCCGGCCGCCGCCACGTACGTACCGATCACGAGCAGCCCGAGCAGGAGCACCAGCCCCGTCCCGAGCCCACCGGCCACCCAGAATTTCCGCACCCCCCAACCCTCCCCCATTCAGGCCCGGTTCACTGCCTTTTTCCGGCCGTGCGGTGCGCGTCGCGCGTCACACCGGCGGCGCAGGGGGCGCGCCGCCCCGGACGCGATCCCGCTCACATCCGCCCCGCGCGGCGCCCCGTGCACCGCCGGATGAGCGACACTGCACGGGACACCCGAACCAGGACGAGAGCCATGGACCCGAACGATCAGCGGCAGATGAACCGTCACCTGTGGTGGCGGGTGGCGTACTTCCTGTTCGCGATCCACCTGGTGGCCCTCGTCATGGTCTTCGCCATGACGCACGCGCCGAAGTAGCCGGAGCAGCCGTCCGCGGCACCTCTCCGCCGCACCGATGATCATTGCTCACGGTTATCCCCCGTGATACACACAGTGAGACCCGTCGGCTCAATGGGTGGCCCGCACCCGCACGTACACGCCACCCTCATGGGATCCGTCGAAGAAAGGCGTCAAGTCGACTTCTGGCGGCGTCTTTGTCAGCGAAGATAGAGGGCGAAGAGAACGGCCGACCTGCGCCGGCCGGCGCAGCGGCATCATCAACGACCCATAAGGGGCGGTGAGTTCACACATGGCGCAGATGTCACACATGGTCCTTGCAGCCGAAAAGGGCGACATCACCACCATCATCGGCGGAATCGCCCCGGACTGGGGCCCGTTCGGAAGCCTGGGCAACGAGGCCCGCGTGATGGTCGAAGTGGTCATGGCGGTGGCGATCCTGCTGTGCCTCGGCATCGCGATCTGGGGCGCCGCCAAACAGCGCATCGGCGCCACCGCGCTGCGCGACACCTTCAGCGCCGAACAGGGCAAGGGCCTGATCGTGGCCGGCCTGACCGGCGTCTTCATCATCGGCTCGCTGGGGACGCTGTTCACCATCGTGTACGGAATGGCGGTGTAGGGCCGGGCGGGGCGGATCGAGATCCGGGCGGGACGGAATCCGGGCGGGGCAGGCGCGGTCCGAGGCCGGAACGGCGCGACACCGAGGCCGGAACGGTCCGATTTCGAGGCCGGAACGGTCCGATACCGAGACCGGAACGGTCCGATACCGCCGCCCCTGGGCGCACCCGGGCAGGCGTCCGTCCCCGCGCCGCACCCCCTGCGCCCCCGCCTGTCCTCCCTCCGCCGTCCCGTGCCCCCGCCCGCTCCCATCCGGCCGCCCCTCCCCCGCGAAGGCCCCCTGTGAAGGCCCCATGCTGACGCCCACTCACCCCGGTCCGCCGGGCCCGCCGCGGGCCCTTCGCACCCCCGCCACCAGCGGGCCGATTGGGCTGCCCGTCGGGCGGGGACAGGTGGATCCGGGGGAAGGAAGGCCCGAAAAGGCGCAAGAGGGCGACGGCCGAGGCGGAGCGAGGCGATGAGTACAAATAACCCACAGTCCCCCATTCGCCTCCGCGGCACCGCATCTGAGGAACCGTCACCGTGAGATCTACTCGTATCCCCGCGCCCGAGCTGCCGCCCGCGCGGCTACGGTCATATGTGGGCGGCACAACGACGGCACGGACGGCGACGGCGCCAGAGGCAGAGGGGGCACAGGGGCGATGAGTCTCAGCGACGACGGAGGCTACGGCGGCGACGGCCACCGCGGCCCCGAGACGGGCCAGACCCGCACCAGACTTCCCGACAGCGGCGCCGACCCCTACGGCCCGGGACGGCGGCCCCGGAGCGGACTGTCCAGCCGCAACCTCATCACGGTCGTCGGCGTGATCGTCCTGCTCCTCGCGGCCATCGCCTTCGCCAACCGCGGCGACAGCGGCAGCACCGGCTCCGACACCTCCGGCGACTCCCCCAAGAACGCCCCCGGCCCCGCCCGCCCCACCACCCCCACCGGCACCAAGCCCGTCACCACGAAGAACGGCGGCATCGCCGCGGGCTTCCCCAAGACGGAACAGGGGGCGCAGTCGGCGGCGGCGAATGTCGCGGTGACGCTCGTCTCCGCCGACATGCTCAAGCCCGGCCCCCGGCACGCGATCGTCAAGCAGGCCTTCGTCCCCGCGAAGGTCGACGAGATGCAGGGCAAACTCGACGCCGCCTATTCGACCTCGTTCCTCAAGAAACTCGGTCTCGACGCGAACGGCAACGCGGCCGCGGGCATGACGTACATCTCCCGCACGGTCCCCGTCGGCACCAAGCTGGTCAAGCTCGGCGGTGACACGGCGAACCTCGAGGTGTGGTGCACGGGGCTCTACGGAACGGCAGGCGTGAAATCGACCACCCCGGTGACGAGTGACTGGTTCACCCTGCGGCTGCAACTGAAATGGACAAGTGGGGACTGGAAGGTCGAGGGCTTCTCCCAGCAGGACGGCCCCGCACCGGTCAACGGAGACGACAAGACGTCCAGCGCCGACCAGATCGCCAAGGCAGTTGAACAGTACGGAGGGTTCACATATGCGCGGTAACCAGAGGCGTGCCCTCACCATCACCGCCGCGCTGGCGTCCGTACAGACCATGGTCGTCCTGCTGGCCACCCGCGCCCTGGCCGCCCCGAAGCCCAGTCCGTCCCCGTCCGGTGCCTGCGACCTGGTGCCCGGTCGCGCCAAGGATTTCTGCCAGTCGGGTGAGTCCGGTACGGCCCCCAAGGCGCCCTCCAACCCCCTCGACAACAACCCCCTCGACCCCCTCGAATCCCTCGCCAAAGGCTGTGCCAAAGCCGCCGCGTGGATCGTGAACAAGCTCTCCGAGGCCGTGAGCGCCACTTCGCAGGTGGACTTCACGAACGCGGCGTTCCTGCGGCAGTACGCCGTCGTGTTCGCCGCGTCCACCGTGCTCACGCTCGTGCTGTGGCTGCTCGCCGTGGCCAAGCGGGCGGTGCGGGGGGTGCGGCTGACCGAGGCGATCAGTGAGGCGGTCGGGTTCCTGTGGCTGACCGTGCTGGCGTCGGCGTTCACGCCGTTGATCCTGTACACCGTCGTGTCGGCGACCGACGGGGTGACCGCGATCATCGCGAAGGGGACGGGAGCGCAGACCGACACCTTCTTCGGGTCGTTCTCGCAGGCGCTCACCAAGGGCACCGACATCGGCGGCGGGCCGATCATGCTGATCGTGGTCAGCCTGGTCTCCGTGCTGGCCGCCGGTGTGCTGTGGCTGGAGCTGGTGATCCGGGCCGCGCTGCTGTACGTCGGGGCGCTGCTCGGGACGGTGGTGTACGCCGGGCTGGTCGACAAGAACATGTGGGGGCACGTGCGCCGCTGGGCGGGCATCATGATCGCGGTGATCATGGTGAAGCCGGTGATCGTGATCGTGCTGGGCATCGCCGGGGCGCTCTCCGGCGACAAGGGCCCGAACGCCATCTCGGCGGTGGTGTCCGGTCTCGCCATCATCCTGCTGGCGATCTTCGCGAGCGCGGTGATCTACCGGTTCGTCCCGGGGTTCGGCGACGAGATCGCCGCCTCGCGGAACAACCGGATGAGCCGGGGCGCGGAGAACGCCGCCGCCGCGGTGCTCAGCTCCCCCGCCGCGCTGGTCTCGCAGGGCATCAAGACGCACAGCACCCGCCGCTCCGGCGGGGACGGCGGCGGCCAGCCGCAGGGCGCGCAGGGCGGCCAGTCCCGGCCGGCCGACGCGGTCTCCGGCGGCGTCGCCGCGCACAGCTCCCGCACCGGCGGCGGCCGCGGCCCGTCCCCCGCCGCCCCCGCTCCCCGTACGAATCCCGGCCCCGGCCCGAGCAGCAGCGCCCGCACCGGCAAGACAGCAGGAGGTGACGGGCGTTGAGCACCCAGTCCCACCCGGTCGCACCCCGCCGTACGTATCTGATCGGCCGCGCCCGGCCGAACGCGATCGTCGGCAAGAACCGCGAGACCGGCGAGATCGCGCTGATCATCGCGGGCGCGTTCCTCGGCATGATGTGCGGGCTGTTGGTGCCCATGCTGCCGCTGCGGATCGTGAGCCTCACCGGCTTCCCGATGCTGGGCCTGGCCGCGGTCTACGTCCCGTACAAGGGCCGCACGTTCTACCGGTGGTTCGAGATCCGGCGCAGTTTCCGGCGCACGGTCCGCAAGGGCGGCGCGGTCTACCGTTCCGGCGCGGCGGAGGCCGGCACCCGGCTGGACGGCCGCGAGGTGGAGATCGGCCCGCCGCCCGGCATCGGCCGGATCAACTGGCTCAGCGCGCCGTTCGGCCCGGACGAGATCGCGGTGCTGCTGCACGCCGACCGGCGGACGGTGACCGCCGCCATCGAGATCGAGGGCCCGGGCGTCGGGCTGCGGGACAGCGAGGACCAGGAGGCGCTGGTCGACCGGTTCGGGACGCTGCTGAAGCACGTGGCCAACGGCGACGGCTTCGTGACGCGGCTGCAGATGCTGGCGCGGACCCTCCCGGCCGACCCGGACGCGCACGCCAAGGACGTCGCCCAGCGGGGCGACCGGACGTCCCCGCAGTGGCTGCGGGACTCCTACGACCAGCTGCAGTCGATGGTGTCGACGAGCAGTGAGCAGCACCGCGCGTACCTCGTGGCCTGTATGCACTACACCCGCGAGCTGGCCTCCGAGGCGCACACCATGGCGCGGGCCGCCCGGATGCACCAGGGCGGGCTGCTGCGCAAGAAGCTCGACCGGGACGCCGGGCTCGCGGTGGTGATGGCCCGTGAGCTGACCGACATCTGCGCCCGGCTCGCCGAGGCCGACATCCGGGTCCGCCAGCCGCTCGGCCAGGCCCGGCTGGCGTCCCTGGTGCACTCGATGTACGACCCGGACCACCCCATCGACCACATCCAGGCGATGAGCAAGCGCAACGCCTGGCCGGCCGAGCTCGACGCGATGGAGCCGACGTACCTGCAGGCGAAGACCCGGGAGTCGTCGACCCGGGCGCCCTGGTGCCACGCCACCGCCTGGATCAAGGAGTGGCCGCTGACCCCGGTGGGCGTCAACTTCCTCGCCCCGCTGCTGGTCCACACCCCGGACGTGATCCGTACGGTCGCGGTCTGCATGGACCTGGAGCCCACCGAGGTCGCCATCGAGCGGATGCTGACGGAGAAGACCAACGACGACGCCGAGGCGAGCCGCGCGGCGAAGATGAACCGGGTGGTCGACCCGCGGGACGTCGCCCACCACGGCCGCGTCGACCAGCGCGGCGAGGACCTGGCGTCCGGCGCGGCCGGCGTCAACCTCGTCGGCTACCTCACCGTCTCGTCCCGGTCACCGGAGGCACTGGCCCGGGACAAGCGGACCATCCGGGCCTCGGCCGGCAAGTCGTACCTCAAGCTGGAGTGGTGCGACCGGGAGCACCACCGGGCGTTCGTCAACACCCTGCCGTTCGCGACCGGGATCCGCCGCTAAAGCCGCTGGGAGGCGCGTACGTCATGGCCATGCTCGATCCGCTCGGAGCGCTCACCGAGGCGTTCACCAGCTTCCTGTTCGGGAAGGTGGAGACGACACGGCTGCCGGTACGCACCTCCACCGGACAGGCCCAGGCGGTCTATCTGCCCACCGCCGCGCCCGGCCTCGGCGACTCCGGCGTGATCATCGGCCGTGAGGTCTACAGCGGCAAGGGCTACATCTACGACCCGTTCCAGCTGTACGGCCAGCAGCTGCCGGCCCCGCACTGGCTCGTGCTCGGCGAGTCCGGCAACGGCAAGTCCGCGCTGGAGAAGACGTACGTACTGCGGCAGCTGAGGTTCCGGGACCGGCAGGTCGTGGTGCTCGACGCGCAGGGCGAGGACGGCGTCGGCGAGTGGAACCTCATCGCCCAGGAGCTGGGGATAACTCCCATCCGGCTGGACCCGACCGCCGCGCTCAACGGCGGCATCCGGCTCAACCCGCTCGATCCGTCGATCACCACCACCGGCCAGCTGGCCCTGCTGCGGACGATCATCGAGGTCGCGATGGGCCACGGCCTCGACGAGCGGGCCGGCTTCGCCCTCAAGGTCGCCCATGCGTACGTCAACGAGACGATCACCGACCGGCAGCCGGTGCTGACGGACATCGTCGAGCAGCTGCGGCACCCGGAAGCCGAGTCGGCCGAGGCGATGAACGTCGACATAGACGACGTGCGGGCCTGGGGCCTGGACGTGGCGCTGGTGCTGGACCGGCTGGTCGACGGTGACCTGCGCGGCATGTTCGACGGGCCGACGTCGGCGGGCATCGACCTGGACGCCCCGCTGATCGTCTTCGACCTCTCGCACATCGACCGCAACTCCATCGCGATGCCGATCCTGATGGCGATCGTCGGCGTCTGGCTGGAGCACACCTGGATCCGCCCTGACCGGAAGAAACGCATCTTTCTGGTCGAGGAGGCCTGGCACATCATCAACTCCCCGTTCGTCGCCCAGCTCTTCCAGCGGCTGCTGAAGTTCGGCCGCCGGCTGGGCCTGTCGTTCGTGGCGGTCGTCCACCACCTGTCGGACGTGGTGGACGGGGCGGCCGCGCGGGAGGCCGCGGCGATCCTGAAGATGGCCTCGACCCGGACCATCTACGCGCAGAAGGCCGACGAGGCGCGGGCCACCGGCCGGGTGCTGGGCCTGCCGCGCTGGGCCGTGGAGATCATCCCGACCCTCACGCCCGGCATCGCGGTCTGGGACGTCAACGGCAACGTCCAGGTCGTCAAGCACCTCATCACGGAGGCCGAACGGCCGCTGGTCTACACCGACCGGGCGATGACCGAGTCGTCCCCGCTGCCGGCGGACGACGACACCCGGGCCGCACTCAACGCGGCGGCGGACGCGGAGGCCGAGGCGCGCGCCGAGGCGATGGCGATGGAGCGCCGGTGGAGAGACGAGTCGAGCGAGACGGTGGCGTGAGGCGCGGATACGACGACGGGCCCTACGACGGCCGGCACGGCGAACGGTACGGCGAACGGTACGACGACCGGCGGGACGACGACCGGGACGGGTGGTACGGAGGTCCGCACCGCCCGGACCGCCCGCACCCCCGCGACCGGCCCGGCGGCCGGGGGCGGGGCATTCCGGACTCCCTGCTGGTCGGGCTGCTCGCCTTCCTGCTGGGCCTGACCCTGCTGGTGTGGACGGCGACCGGGCTGGCCGGGCTGTTCGCGCACGGCGCCTGGCCGGCGGGCGTCGACTACTCCGGTACGCCGCTGGCCCTGCGCCATCTGGTGTCCGCGCCGCACGACATGGCCGCCGCCTGGCCGGGCACCCCCAAGGGCCAGCTCTCCGGGTACGGCCTGTTCTGGGGCATCCTCATCGGCGAGCTGATGGTCCTGCTGGTCCTGACGATCTTCGCGATGGGGACGGTCACCCGCTACCGCGCCGTACGGGCCGCCCGCCGCGCCAAGTCCCGGGCGTCGGCAGGGGCGGCGCGGGCGGGGCTCGCCGAGGACGCACCGGCCGAGCCGGCCGCGGCGGCCGCACCGGCGACGCCGGCCGCCCCCGTCGCCCAGCCCGTACCGGCCGCCCCGGAAGCCCCGGCCGTACCGGACGCGCAGGCCGTTCCCGGGACGCCGGCCGATGCCGCCGCCACCGCCCCGTCCGGCCCCGTCCCCGAGCAGCGCACCGCGTCCCCGGGCGCACCCGGGGCGGTCGCCGCGCCCGGTGAACCGGCGCTGCCCCGCGTCGAGTTCACCGCCGACCGGGCCGCCGCGCGGGCCGCCGCCGCCACCGTCGCGGCCGCCGCCCCCGGCGCGCTGATCGTGGCCACCACGGACCCCGCGCTGTGGGCCGGGACCAAGGACGCCCGGGCCAAGCTCGGCCCGCTGCTGACCTACGACCCCACGCACCGCCTCGACACCCCGGCCCGGATGCGCTGGTCCCCCACCGCCGGCTGCGAGGACCTCGCCACCGCGGCCGCCCGCGCCGCCGCCCTGCTGGCCCCCGTACGCCCCACCAGCTCGCTGGACTCGGCGCTCGCGGACGCCGCGGAGACGCTGTTGCGCTGCTGGCTGCACGCCGCCGCGGTGGACGGCCGGCCGTTCCGGCAGCTGCACCGCTGGGCGCACGCCGCGGGCGGCGCGCAGGAGCCGGTGCGGATCCTGCGGACCAGCGCCCAGGCGTCCGCCGGGCAGGCCGGTGAGCTGGAGTCGGTGCTCACCGCGCACGCCGAACGCCGGGAGGCGGCCAAGGAGTTGGTCGGGCGGGCGCTGGCCGCGCTGTCGTCGATCCACATCCGGGACGCCTGCAATCCGCTGCGCGCGGATTCGCTCCTTCTCGAATCATTCATCGACGAAGGGGGAACGCTCTACGTGGTAGGCGAGCCCGTCGAGGATCCGCGTACCGACCCGGGTGCGATGCCCCTGCTCACCGCACTCCTCTCGCACGTGGTCGAGCACGGCCGCCGCATGGCCGAACGGTCATCCGACGGTCGGCTCGACCCACCACTCACCCTCGTCCTGGACGACATCGCGGCCCTCGCGCCGCTGCCCGCGCTACCCGACCTGCTGGAGGCGGGCCGGACGCGCGGCCTGTTGACGCTCGCCACCCTGCGCTCCGCGGAGCAGGCCCGGGCCCGCTGGCCGCACCGCTCCCTGCCGGTCTGAGGCCGCCCGGTCCGGTGCCGCGACGACGGCCCGCGCCAGGTCCGGCCAGTGCCGGGTCAGGTAGAAGTGGTCGCCGCCCGGGAAGACCCGCAGCCGGAAGTCCCCGGCGGTGTGCGCCCGCCAGGCCGCCGCGTCGTCCACCGCCACCAGCGGGTCGGCGTCCCCGACCAGCGCGGTGAGGGGGGTGTCGAGCGGCGGTCCGGGCCGGTGCCGGTAGGTCTCGACGGCCTTGTAGTCGCTGCGGACCACGGGCAGCGCCATGGCCAGCAGTTCCCGGTCGTCCAGCACCCGGGGGTCGGTGCCCCGGGTGCGGCGGATCTCCTCGATCAGCCCGTCGTCGTCCCGCAGGTGGACGGTGCCGCCGCGGACCCGGGAGGGCGCCCAGGCGCCGGAGACGACGAGTCGCAGCGGGCGGCCGGCGCCCGTCCCCTCCAGCAGCCGGGTCACCTCGTAGGCGATCAGCGCGCCCATGCTGTGCCCGAGCAGGACCAGGGGCTGCCGGCCGGTGAGCGGCAGCAGTCCGCGGAAGGCCCGGGCCGCCAGTTCGCGCAGGTCCTCCAGGCGCTCCTCGTGGAGGCGGTCGTGGCGGCCCGGGTAGCGCACCGCCAGCACCTCGTACGGGCCGGCCCCCTCCTCGGCGGCGGCCGCCGCCACCGCCTTGGCGAGCGGCCGGAACGCGGCCGCGCCGCCGCCGGCGTGCGGGAAGCACACCACCCGGGCGGCCGGCGGCGCCCCGTCCGCGGCCGGCGCCGGGCCCAGTCTGCGCAGCCACCGGCTACATTCCACGGGTGTAGCCCCCGTCGACGGTCAGGCTCTGCGCGGTGATCGCCGCCGCCCGGCCGGACACCAGGAACCCGATCAGCTCCGCGGCCTCCCGCGCCTCGACCAGCCGGCGCAGCGGGATGCCCTTGCGGGCCTGGCGCAGCATCCGGGCCGGGTCGGCGCCGATCTCGTCGGCCTGCGCGGCGAGTTCGCGGCGCAGCATGGGCGTGTCGATCCAGCCGGGCAGGACGGCGTTGACCGTGATGCCGCGGGCCGCGAGGTCCAGGGCGAGGCCCTTGGTGTAGCCGATCAGGCCGTGCTTGGAGGCGCAGTAGGCGGTGTTCCGCATCTTGCCGGCCTTGCCGAGGATCGACGAGACGTTGACGATCCGCCCGTGGTCGACGAGGTATTCCAGGCAGGCCGCGGTGACCGCGAAGGTGCCGTGCAGGTTGATGTCCAGCACCCGCAGCCAGGTGGTCTCGTCGTCGGGCCCGTTCTCGTCGGCCACGCCGGCGTTGTTGACGAGGATGTCGAGGGTGCCGGCGGCCCGCAGTTCGGCGCGGAGCCGGCCGCGGAGCAGTTCCCGGTCGCGCAGGTCCGCGGCGACGGCCACGGCGGTGGCGCCCAGGCCGGCGGCCTCCTTGACGACCGTCTCCAGCTGCCCGGCGTCCCGGTCGAGGAGGATCAGCCGGGCGGCGCCGGCCTCCGCCAGCAGCAGGGCCGTCTCCCGGCCGATGCCCTGGGCCGCGCCGGTCACCACGGCCGTCTTCCCGGCCAGTTCGCCGGGCGCGGGACCGCCGCCCGGCACGCCCGGAACCCCGGGCGTTGTCACGTCATCGGTCATGGTCGTCCCCTCACGCCATCTTCAGGCCGCCGTCGATGTGGAGCACCTCGCCCGTCGCGTACGTGTTGCGCGGGCTTGCCAGGTACGCCACGGCGTCGGCGATGGTCTCGGGTTCGGCGTAGGACTTCACCAGCAGCCGGCGCATGATCTCGTCCTCGCCGTGGCTGCGGATGGCGTCGGTCATCTCCGTGTTGATGACGCCGGGGGCGACCGCGTTGACCAGGATCCCGCGGGAGGCGAGTTCCACCGCCATCGCCTTGGTGAACGCCTCCAGACCGCCCTTGGCCGCCGCGTAGTTGGACTGCCCGCGGCCCGGCTTGGAGGCCGCCGACGAGGAGATGTTGACGATCCGGCCGTAGCGCTGGCGCATCATCAGGGGCGCCACGGCCTGGACGGTGAGCATCGGCGCGACGAGGTTGGTGGCCAGCACCTGCTCGATGTCCTTCAGGCTCTGGTTGACCAGCAGTTCGTCGCGGGTGATGCCGGCGTTGTTGACCAGCACGTCGATCCGCCCGAAGGCGGCGCGTACGCCCGCGACCAGTTGCCGCGGCACGTCGGGGTCGGAGACGTCCCCCTGGAAGAGCTCGATGCGGCGGCCGAGCGCGGCGATCCGCTCGGCGGCCTGTTCCGCCTCGCGGGTGGCGCTGCGGTAGTTGAGCGCGATGTCGCAGCCGCCCTCCGCCAGTTTCAGGGCGATGGCCCGGCCGATGCCCCGGCTGCCGCCGGTCACCAGTGCCACCTGGCCTTCGAATTCCATGGTGTCCTCTCGCGAGTCGGTGCGGTCCGGTCTCAGACCGAGTGGGCGCTCTTGTAGTCGGCCAGCCGCAGCCCGTGCGCGTCGGCCAGCGCCGCGATGTCGATGACCTGCTGGCGGCTGATGTTCCCGTACGAGTAGTGGCGGTCCAGGCCCGCCAGGCCCATCAGCGCGGTCTCCGCCATGCAGGCGAACAGCTGGCCGGCCTCCAGGAAGGCGCGCGCCGACGGGTGCAGGCTCTCGCCGTTCGGGGTGGCGACGATCCCGCCGAGCATGTACGCCAGGTCGGGCCGCTGCTCGGTCACGCCCGGCACCACGTTGTTGGGCACCGCGATGTCGCAGATCACCGCGCCGTCGGCGAAGTGCTCGCCGGTCAGGAACGGTTCGGGGCTGTTGGAGGCGGCAAGCACCAGCTGCGCCTCGCGCAGCGCCGCGCTGTCCTGGGTGACGGTCAGGAACGGGTCGCTGCCGTAGCGCTCCTGAAGGTGCTCGGCGATGGCCCGGCCGCGCCCGGCGTCGTCGCCGCCCGGCCCCTCGGCCAGCCACTTGGTGATCAGCGGCTCCTCCGCGAGCCGCGCCGGGATGCCGGTCAGTTCGCCGCCGGCCGCGATCCGCGACCAGCACTCCTGGTAGATGCCGTGCACGGTGTTGCGCAGCCGCCGGACGGAGCCGTCGCGGCGGCTGCCGACCAGCACGATCCGGCCGAGCCGCTCGGCGAACAGCTGGCTGTAGACCGACGCGATGTTGCCGGCCGCGCCGACCACGGCCAGCGTGGCGTCCTCGACCTTCCAGCCGCGGTCCTGCGCGCCCCGCTCCATCGCCTGCACACCCATCGCCACGGTCAGCGCGTTGCCGCTGGTCAGCGCGATGCCCGGGACCCGCAGCGAGGTGCAGTTGTTCGTGACGATCGAGGTGTACATGCCCAGGCCGGCCACCGCGCAGCCGTCGTCGCGGGCCGCCTGCACCCGCTCCTCGATGTCCGCGCGGATCCCCGTCACGTCACCGGAGGCCAGATAGCCGCCCATCTGCTCGGACGACACCATCAGCGGGTAGAGCGCGAACTCCACGGCGCTGCCGAGCGGCGAGTCGATCCGTACGCCGGGGTAGGGCGCGGCCTTCTTGACCGGGTCCATGCCCAGGACGAACGAGCGCAGCGCCGCGTCGCTCAGGTCGGCGAGCGCCGGGTCGACCTGCCGCAGATGGGCCGGTTCGATGAGGTGGTTGAGGAACGCGACCTTGCGCACCGGCCCGGTCACCGGCCGCGGCGCGTCCTGCTCGTAGCCGGGCAGCGTGCCCCGGAAGTCCCGGATCTCGGCGCGCGGCTTGGGGATCCGGCGGTCGCTGGCCGGGTGGACCAGGTGCAGGGTGTCCTCGTGGCGCAGGATGCGGCACAGCCGGTCCAGCGCCCCGCGCACCTGCTCGATCTCCTCGTCGGTGAGGTACGCGGACGGCTGGATGCGCAGCACGTTGCCGGCGCTGCCGGTCGGCGCGATGCGGATGCGTTCCTGCCGCAGCAGGTAGCCGGAGAGCAGATAGCCCAGCGACCCGGTGTACGCGCTGCCGCGCAGCACCATCGAGCGGGCCCCGCCCTGGTCGCGCAGCTGCACGCCGAGGAACAGGCCCTTGCCGCGGACGTCCTCGATGACGTCGGGGTAGGCGGCCTTGAGATCGTTCAGCACCGCGGTGAGCCGCTCGCCGCGCTCGGTGACCTGCCGGTAGAGCTGCCCGTCGCCGGCCTCCAGCAGCTCGACGACCTTCCGGGCCACGCCCGAGGAGAAGTCGTCCATGGCGAACGTGGAACTGTGGATGATGTCGAACTCGCCCTGGTACAGCGACTTCCGCACCAGCATCGCGGAGATCTTGGCGAGGCCGCCGCCGAGCGACTTGGACAGCGTGTAGTAGTCGCCGCGCAGCCCGATCAGCGAGCTGGCGAGGAACGCGCCGCAGCGGCCCAGGCCGCTCTGCACCTCGTCGATGATCAGCGCGGTGCCGACCTTGTTGCAGAACAGCCGGATGGCCCGGCCCTGTTCGACGGTCAGCGCATGGATGCCGCCCTCGCCCTGCACCGGCTCCACCAGGAACGCGGTGATCACCGGCAGGTCCCGCTCGACGACCCGGACCCGCCCGCCGTCGGTCTCCACGTCGAGCAGCGTCACCCGCTCCTCGTCGGCGATGGCGTCCAGCAGCTCGGGCCGGTCCATCGGCACGAACCGCACCCGCGTCCCGAGGTGGGCGAACGGCGTCCGGAAGCCGCTGTTGTACGTCAGCTGCACGCTGCCGACGAGCTTGCCGTGGAAGGACCGCTCCAGCGCCAGGAACAGCGGCCGGGTGGCGAGCGCCGCCGTGTTGTGCGCGCCGACCGCCGCCAGCAGCGCCTCGATGCCCTCGCCCTCCGGCGCCCGCTCCCGCACCGCCGGGGCGTGGAAGGCGTCCGCGTCGACGACGGCCTCGCCCCGGCCGACCGCCTCCCGCGCCCGCTCCACATGGGCGGCGACGGAGTCGGCGAGCTCCGCGACGGCCCGGACCCGGACCAGCTCGGCGTGTTTGACGGCCGCCTCGACGGCCTCGGCGCCGCTGTTGCCGAACGTGGCGACGTACGGCTCCTTGACGGAGGTCTCCCGCCGGACGACGTCGCTGAGCGCGGCGCCGAGCCGGCCGGCCTCCTCCCGCAGCGAGAACTGGGCGTGCACGGCCCGCCGCTGGTCGAGCAGATCGTGCGCGTGGGCGACGATCTCGGGATGGTTGTGGCCCAGGATCAGCGAGCCGTAGCCGCCCATCAGGTCCAGGACGGGCACCTCGGCGCCCTGCTCGTCACGGTGGTGGAGGGTGTTGCCCTCCGCCCGGACGTACTCCACGTCCAGCCCCAGGGCGGTGAAGATCCGGCCCATCTGAGGCTGCACGAACTCGGTGAACTGCGACATGTGTTGGTGGTCCCCTCGTGCGTCAGTCCGTGTGCGGCCGCTGGGCCAGCAGGGCTCCGGCGAACCCGTTGAAGGTGCTGTGCAGACTCAGGACGGAGTCGATCCGCCGCTTCCTGGGCGCACCCATGACGAAGTCGGTGCCGTCGTCCGGCGGCGTCCGCAGATGCGCGATCGGCGGCAGCTCCCCGGTGGCGAACAGGTGCGGCGCCAGGGCGAGTTCGGCCAGCGGGCCGGCGGCACCGAGGGTGCCGGTGACCGGCCGCAGCGAGCCGACCAGCACCCCGCTGTCCTTCAGCAGCGCCCGCAGCAGCTCCGCCTCCGCGGCGTCGTGCCGGACGGTGCCCTTGCCGTCGGCGAGGACGGCGCCGAGGGTGTCGGGCGTCAGGCCGTGCTCGGCCAGCAGCCCGCGCGGGCCCTCGGCGAGGGCGGACGGGCCGACGCCGCTGTCCACCGCCGGCCGCAGCGCCGCCCCCAGGAACGTCACCAGCGGCCGCGCCCCGCGCGCCGCCGCGTCCCCGGCCCGCTCCAGCACCAGCGCCACCGCGCCCTCGGCCAGAACGGTGCCGTCCCGCTCCGCGTCGAAGCTGCGCAGCGCCGCCCCGTCGGGCCCGCCGGGCGTCAGATGGCCGGCGCGGTACTGCGCGGCCAGCTTCAGCGGCTCGTTGTAGCTGCCGGCGCCGACCACCAGCGCGGTGTCGCACGTCCCCTCGCGCAGCGTGAAGGCCGCCCGCTGCAGCGCGCCCAGCGCGGCCCCGGCGTCCTGGACGAACGCCGCGCAGTCGCCCCGGAACCGCTGCGCGATGCTGATCAGCGCGAGCGTGTTGTTGTTCAGCGCCCGGATGACGGTGAACGGGTTGAAGGTGGCCGCGTTGCCGAACGCCTCCGCCACCAGCCGCGTCAGGTTCACCCCCGCCTCCGGCGAGTGGTCCGTGCGGGCGTTGTCCAGCGCCTTGTGGAACGCCGCCGCGCTCAGGTCGGTGGAGTCGTCCTGCGCGACGTACAGCCCGCGCCGCTCCTCCGGCACCTGCTGCCAGCTCTCCCCGGCCGCCGCCATCGCGTCCTGCGCGGCGAGCACCGCGTTGAACGTGAACGGCGTCCCGAACTTGCGCAGTTTGTGCGGGACGCTGTCCCGGCTCTCCTCCTGGAGCGCGTCCGGCACGTGTCCGAAGTGGCTGATCTTCCGGGTCCGCACGTACGGGTCCCGGTACGGCGACAGCGCCGGCTGCGCCTGCCGCCAGGCCGACCACAGCGCCTCGGGGCCGCGCCCGGTGGGCAGCACCGCGCCGATGCCGGTGACGACGATCGCGTCCGGGTCGAAGCCCGTACCGGAGGTGCCGGGGGTGTGGGGGGTGCGGGGGTTGGGGTCGTCGTGGAGCTCGTCCGAGGGGTTCGTACTCGGGAGGTCAGTCGTCATAACCGCGTACCACCAGACTGGCGTTGAGGCCGCCGAAGCCGAAGGAATTGCTCACTGCCACCGACACCTCCTGGTGCCGGGCCTTGTCCGGGACGTAATCGAGATCGCAGGCCGGGTCGGGGTTCTCCAGGTTGAGCGTGGGCGGCACGATGCCGTCGCGCACGGACAGCACCGTCGCGATCAGCTCCGGCGCGCCGGCCGCGGCGATCAGGTGCCCGAGCATCGTCTTGTTGGCGGTCACCGCCAGCTTCCGGTAGTGCTCGCCGCCGGCGAAGACGTCCTTGATCGCCCGGGTCTCGATCGGATCGTTCAGGGGCGTGGACGTGCCGTGCGCATTGACCGAGTCCACCGCCTCCGGAGCCACGCCGCCGTCCGCCAGCGCCCGGCGCATCGCCAGCGCCGCGCCCACGCCGTCCGGATGCGGGGCGGTGACCTGATAAGCGTCGAGGGAGCTACCAAAACCCGCCACCTCGGCATAGACGATCGCGCCGCGCCGCCGGGCGCTCTCCTCGCTCTCCAGCACCAGCATCGCGGCGCCCTCCGCGGCGACCAGACCGCTGCGGTCCCGGTCGAAGGCGCGGCACAGCCGGTCCCCGAACAGCTCGGACGTGGAGGGCGCCCCCAGCAGGTGCAGCCCGGTCATGGTGGGCAGGTTCAGCACCGAGTCGGCGCCGCCCACCACCATCGCGTCCACCTCACCGCGCCGGATCATCCGGAACCCGTGCCCGATGGCGTGCGTGGCGCCCGCGCAGGCGGTGCTGAAGTTCAGCGCCGGGCCGCGCAGCCGGTGCCGGGCCGCGATCCCGGCGGCCAGCGCGTCATTGGTGCAGAACAGGCCGCTGGCCCGGTCGAGTCGGTCGCGCCGCGCGTACAGCGCCTGCCAGCTGGGCTGCCCGTCCTCGCCGAGGGCCGGCAGCAGCTCCAGCGGGTCGCGTTCCGGTACGCCCGAGCCGACCGCGGTGCCGATCCGGCCCGCCGTCCACGCCCCGTCCCCGCCGGCCGCCAGACCGGCGTCGGCCAGCGCCTGGCCGGCCGCCGCCAGCCCGAACCGCACCCGCCGCTCCACCGGCCCCGGGTCCTCGTCGGCCCCGTACCGCGCCGCGAACGCCGCGTCGTCGACCGGCGCCGCATAGCGCACCGGGAAGTCGTCCACGCCCGGCGGCTGCCAGCCGCGGATCGCCGAGCGGCCCTCGCACAGGCCCTCCCACACGGTCTGCCAGTCGAGCCCCAGTCCGCAGACGGCGCCCAGTCCGGTCACCACGACGCGGCGGCTCATGATCCGGCTCCTTCCAGTACGACGGCACACACCTGACCGCGTGCGCCGCAGGCCAGCACCAGCACCCGGGAGACCGGCAGCGGCTCCTCGCGGACGGTTTCCCCGTCGTCCGCGAGGAGCCGCCCGGTGGCCAGCCCGTGCAGCGCCAGCACCACATGGGCCAGCGGATGGGCGGGCCCGAGCACACCGGTGGCGCGCTCGGCCCCGGCCACCGCGGGCCGGGCGCCGGCCGGCCCGAAGACCCGGTCGAGCGCGGCGCGCTGGGCCTGCTCGCCGGCCGCCGTCCACCCGGCGTCCGGCAGCACCCAGCCGATCCCCGCGGCGTCGGTACCGGCCATCGCCAGCGCCGCGTGCACCGCCTCGGTGAGCGCCGAGGTCAGGTCCGCACCGTCCGCACCGAACCCGCGCCCGTAACCGGCCAGCCGCACCGCCGGACCATCGGGCGCCGCGGGTACGTCCCGCGCCCCCGGTACGTCCGGCCCGCGCCGGGCGACGAGGAACGCGGCCCCCTCCCCGGGGGCGGCACCGGTCCAGCCCAGCTCCTCGTACTGCGGGAACAGCAGCGGATGCACCTTCGGGCTGACCGCACCGATGACGGCCGCCTCGTTCTCGCCCTCGGCGACCGAGAGCACCCCGTCGACCAGGGCCGAAAGGCCCGCGTCGGAGAACGGGGAGTACGCGGCCATCGCACCGGTCAGCCCGAACACCGCCGAAATGTGCGCCGCGGCCGTGCTGTTGAGATGGGACAGCCCGCTGAACGGCGGGACCTCCCGGCCGTAGAGCGCCGCGACCGCACCGGGCGAGTCGTCCGCCGCCCGCCGCAGCCCGTCCAGGGCGGAGAACCGCAACAACTGCTCGTCGACCGTGGGCAGTCCGAGGTACAGACCCCAGCCCTCCCCGCCCACCGGGCCGGTCACCGAGGGACCGGTCAGCGCCAGCCGCGCCCCGTACAGCGCCATCCGCGCCTGCTTCTCGGAGGTGCGCAGCACCCGCCGGTGCACACCGAGCGTCGCCGCGTCCGGGTCGTCGACGAGGAACGCGGTACCCGCGCCGGGCCAGGCCTCGGCGAGCAGCTCGTCGGACCGGCCGGTGTCCTTGCCGGCCACCAGGGCCTCCCACAGCGACGCGGGGTCCGCGCCCGCCGCGGTGTATAAGCCGGGTGCGGTCAGCCGCACCGCATCGAGGTTCGTCATCGCGTCACTCACCCCGCCTGCGCCAGGATCAGCGAGCAGTTCTGCCCGCCGAAACCGAAGGAGTTGGACAGCACCGTGGTCACCGGCGTGTGCCGCTGCTCGGTGACGATGTCCAGACCGCGGGTCACCTCGTCCGGCTCGTGGAAGTTGAGCGTCGGCAGCACGGCCTGCCGCTGCAGGCTGAGCACCGACAGCACCGCCTCGGCCGCCCCGCTGTTCGCCAGCGAATGGCCCATGGCGGACTTGTTGCCGGTCACCGGGATCCGGCCCACCCGCTCGCCGAACACGGTGTGCAGCGCCGCCGCCTCACAGGTGTCGTTGGCCTCGGTCGAGGTGCCGTGCGCATTGACGTGGTCGATGTCGTCCGGGGTCAGCCCGCCGTCCGCGAGCGCCGCCCGGATACAGGTGGCGTAGTCGGAGCCGTCGCGGGAACTGGACGTCATCTTCACCGCCTCGGTCACCCCGGCGTAGCCCGCGACCCGGGCCAGCACCCGGGCGCCCCGGGCCTCGGCGTGCGCCCGCGACTCCAGCACCAGGAACGCGGCGCCGTCCCCGATGACGAACCCGGAGCGGTCCTTGTCGAACGGGCGGCTCAGCTCCGCCGCGTCCCGGTCCCCGGCCGGCGCCAGCGCACCGATCCCGTAGAACGCGGCGACCGAGGCCAGCGTCGTCAGGCTCTCCGCGCCGCCGGCCAGCGCCACGTCGAGGGTGCCGCTGCGGATGTAGCGGTACGCGCTGCCGATGGCCATCCCGCCCGCGGCGCAGGCGTCCGCGTGCGTCTCCAGCACCCCGGCCGCACCGAAGTAGTCGGCCAGCCGCGCGGTGGCGGTGTCCGGCTGGACCCGCTCGTGCCGCCGCGGGTCCGGCCCGCCCGCGTCGAGGTATGCGTCCAGGTCCAGCGCGCCCGCCTCGAAGTCCACATGGTCGGCCAGACCGGCGAGTTCGGCGGGCTCCATCACCATGCGGTTGCAGGCGAGGAAGACGCCGCCGCGCTCGGAGTCCAGGCGCCGCGGCAGTCCGCTGCGCTCCCAGGCCTGGGCGGCGGCGTGCCAGGCGAGCGCGCCGGCCGGCCCCAGCGGGCGGGCCTCCGGCGGCACCGCCTCCTCCAGGGACCGCCGCACCGCGGGGTCGATGTGGGCCGAGACGGCGCAGGGCACGCCCCACTCCTTGTGGAGCGGGTGCTCGGCGATGAGGGTGTTCCCCTGCGCGAGATGGTCGAACAGCGCCTCGGGGTCGGTCAGTCGACCGGCCACCAGGCCGATACCGGTCACCACGACCTCATGACCGGCCCCGGCGGGTATGTGGGGGTTCACTTGCATTCCTTTCGCACGTCGAACGCCTTCGGCGGCGGCCGGCCAGGGTCAGCCGACGGGCTGGGCGTGCCCCAGCGCGGCCAGCGCCGCGCGGACGCCCTCGGCCATCACCTCGTCACCGGTGGCCGCCTCCAGCGCGGCACCGCAGCCGGCGCACTGGACCTTGCCGGACGGCGCGATCTGCGCCTTGTCGGCGGCGCATTCGGTGCAGGCCTCGGGAAGGTGGTCGAAGATCCGGTGGGTGAACGCCGCCCAGTGCGCGCTGGTGGCCGCCGCGGCGACCTCGTACGGGCGCATCCCGGCGTGCACCTGCTCCTCGCTGTAGCCGAACGCGCTGCGCCGCAGCACCTCGGCGGCCAGCTCGGAGATCCCGCCGCGCTCGTCGTAGAGCTGCTCCGACCCGCCGAGCGCCGACGCCAGCTGGTCGAGCACATTGGACTTGGGCAGCGCCACGCCGAGCTTGGTCTCCATCTCGAAGCGGAATTCGACCAGGTCGAGGGATTCGGCCCCGAGGTCGGAGACGAGGGTGGCGTCCGCGGTGATCTCATCGACGCTGCTGCCCAGCACCTGCGCCAGTCCCTCGCGGACGATGTCGTGGATCCGGTCTGCCTCGTAGGGGTTCTGCATGGTTCTCTCCTCGTTTCGAAAGCACTCTGCACGCCACCTTTTACCGGCCATGGAAACACTGGAAAACGGCAGCGGAAATTACTTGGCGGCACGTTTCGTCAACCGGACGAAAACCGGAAGGAAAGTGCGGTGAGAGGACATGACTGAGCCCGCGACGGTTTTACACAGAACGGCTTCGCAAAGCCGGAATGAATTACCGGAAAACCGTCGGAAAATTCTGCTCAGTACGCCCGGCAGGAGGCGGCGGCCGCCAGCGCGGCACACTCGGCCCCGGGCCGCTGAACGCCGGGGCACTCTCCCGGGAAGCGGGAAGCCCGGCCACCTGACGTCGTTACGGACATTGCTTCAGACATCGCTTCAGACATCGCTGAACGCGTGACACATGCCATCCCCCGTAGCAAATGATCCCCCCGATACCTGCTTACACAGGAACAGGCCGTAATACGTCGGCGAAACCACTTCGTCGTGGCCCACCGAAAGGACCTGCACCGCCTCTCCCGGAGGCGCGATAAAAACGTTACCAGAGCTCCCCAGAAGCGTCACGGAAATGTGCGGTAGGTCACGTGACCCAATCTCTTCCCCGCGGGGTCAACTCAAAAGGTTCCGTGGTAATGAAAAACTTAACGTGGGATTCACATACCCGTGGGCCTGTTTTTCCGTCCCGAACCGTCCCGAAAACCGACCCGGCCGCCTAATTCAACCGCCGCGCATACCCCGGCAGCAGCTTCCCCTGATTCACACTCACCGCACCCACCAGACGCTCCCCCCGGTAGTGCGCCACCAGCACCGCACCCTCCGCCGCGGACCCCGCCTCCACCACCTCGCGGTCCCCCGTACCCGGCAGCCCCACCGACCGGATCCGCAACCCGAACGCCGCCGTCCAGAACGACGGCACATGCACATACGGCTCGGCCGCCGCCGGCCCCGCCAGCAGATTCCGCCCCGCCAGCTCACCCTGCGCGGCCGCATTGCTCCAGTGCTCCAACGGAACCGGCCCCTCCGCCGTCCGCACCGCCTCACACCACGCCGCGTCCCCGGCCACCACCACCGCCGGATCCGCCACACCCGCACCACCGGCACCACCCGCGGCCCGCGCGAACAGCCGCTCGTCACAGTGGATCCGCCCGGACGGCAACGCCAGCCCCGACCCCACCAGCCACCCCGTGGCCGGCACCATCCCGATCGCCACCACCACCAGCGACGCGGACACCTCCGCCCCGTCCGCCAGCACCACCGCCCGCACCCGGCCGCCCGCGGCCGCCGCGAAACCCCGCACACCCACGCCCAGCCGCAACGCCACCCCCGCCCGGCCCGCCGCCTCCGACACCACCTCCGCCACCGTGCCGCCCAGCGCCCGCAGCGGCGCACCGAACGGCTCCACCAGCGTGACCTTCACCCCCAGCCCGCTCAGCGACGACGCCAGCTCCACCCCGACGAACCCGGCACCGACGATCACCACCTCATCGGCCCCACCGGCCACCTCGGCCCGCAACCGCCGGACGTCCGCCAGCCCCCGCACCGTCACCACCCCGTCCGGCACCCCGGCCCCGGGCCACTCCCGCGCCTTCGCACCCGGCGCCAGCACCACCCCGTCGTACGGCAGCTCCGCACCGTCGGCCAGCCGCACCCGCCGCCGCTCCCGGTCCAGCCCGACCGCCCCGGTCCCCCGGATCCAGCGGGCGCCGAACTCCGCCTCACCCGCCAGCCGGATGTCGTCCCCGGTCATCGTCCCGGCCACCACCTGCTTCGTCAGCGGCGGCCGGTCGTAGGGCAGTTCCCGCTCGTCCGACACCACCGTCAGCCGGCCGTCGAACCCCTCGGCCCGCAGCGACCCCGCGGCCCGCACCCCCGCGAGACCCGCCCCCACCACGACGACCTCGCGCAACGCTCAGGCCCCCTCGACCACGAGCGCCCGCACCGGACACGCCCGCACCGCGGCGGCCACCTTGCCCGCCAGCCCGTCCGGCACCTCCGGCGCCACCACCAGGCGCTCGTCGTCATCGAGCGCGAACACCTCGGGCGCCACCAGCGCACACTGCCCGAGCCCGTCACACACGTCCCGGTCGACCCGGATCTCCACCATCCCGCTACCCCCCACCGCTCTCACCCTGCTCCTGATACCGCGTCAGCGCTCGTACCGCAGCGGCAGCTCCACCAGCCCCCGGATCGCATCCGACGGCAGCCACCGCACCTCCTCCGCCGGCACCGCCAGCTCCAGCGTGCCGAACCGCCGCAGGATCTCGGTCAGCGCGATCGTCGCCTCCTGACGGGCCAGCCGCTGCCCCAGGCAGAAGTGCGGCCCCACCCCGAACGACAGATGCTGCGCGGTCGCCCGCCCCAGGTCGAACGCATGCGGATCCTCCCGCACCTCGGGATCCCGATTCGCCGCGTTCAGCAGGAACCGCACCAGCTCCCCCTTACGGATCACCACCCCGCCCGCCTCGACGTCCTCCAGCGCCACCCGGTTCACGGTCGTCATCGCCGACCCCCGGAACCGCAACGCCTCCTCCACCGCCGCACCGACCAGCGACGGATCCGCCCGCAGCGCCGCCAGCTGCTCCGGATGCGCCAGCAGATCGTGCAACGCGTTGGCCAGCAGATTCGTGACCGTGTCATGCCCCGCGATCAGCAACACCGCCGCGAACGACGACAGTTCCTCATCACTGAGCGCACTCCCGTCCTCGAACCGCGCCGCGATCAGCTCACTGAGCAGATCCTCCGTCGGCCGCTCCCGCTTCGCCCCGATCAGCCCGATGCAGTATCCGAACAGCTCCGCGGCCGCCGACTGCATCGCCTCCAGCGACGGCGCCGCCGAGATGTCCATCGCCCACTGCCGGAACGGATCCCGATCCTCCGCCGGCACCCCCAGCAGCTCGCAGATCACCTCCAGCGGCATCGGATACGTGAACTCCTCGATGAAGTCCGCCGTACCGCGGTCCCCCAGCTTGTCCAGCAACTGGTCGGTGATCTCCGCGATCCGCGGCTCCAACTGCCGCACCGCCCGCGACGCGAACGCCGCACTCACCAGCCGGCGGTGCCGCGCGTGATCCGGGTCGTCCTGCTCCAGCAGCATCACCGCCATCCCCGGCACCAGCGCCCCGTGCGGCGCATGCGTGTGCACGTCGTTGGACAGCCGCGGATCGCTCAACAGCTCCCGCGTCAGCGCCGCCCCGAGCACGGTCCAGGTCTCCTGCCCGTTCAACTGCCGGGTACGGATGATCCCGTGCCGCTTCGCCAGCCGGCCCAGCTCCTGCTCCAGCCCCGCCGTCGACGCCAGCTCGGCCAGATCCACCACTTCGGTCATGACGTACTTCCCCCTGATTCCCCCTGGTTGGCCCCGGAACGCTCAGTCCCGGAGCAATTGCACGGCAAACTGCGCCAGTTGCGCATCCATCGCGGACGACCGGCTGCCGGCGATCCCCGACCGCATCAGGGCCGCCCCCTCGACCAGCGCCACGAACGTCTCGGCCCGGGCCCGGCAGAACTCACCCGACCAGTCCGGCCGCCCCTGCTGGACGTACGCCTCCACATGGGCCACGTACTTCCGGTAGAACTCCCGCACCACGGTGGCGATCTCGTCGTCCCGCGCCGCCAGCGCCCACACCTCGACATACAGCCGGACCAGCTGCGGATCGTCCTGCTCGGCGAGGACCACCCCCACCACCTCGTCGGGGTTCGCCGGCCCCGCCGGCAACTCGATGGCCGACGGGTCGTCCCGCACCATCCGCAGCCCCGTCGTCTCCGCCAGCCGCTCCAGCGAACGCTCCAGCGCCCGCTCCAGCACGGCCTTGATCAGATCCGCCCGGGTCGGGAAGTAGTGCTGCAGATGCCCGACCCGCACCCCCGCCTCACCGGCGATCGCCCGCAACGAGGCATCCGACCCCTTGGCCACCAGCACGGCCTCGGCCGCGTCCAGCAGACTCGTCCGCCGAATGCTCCCCTGCCGCGTCAGCGTCGAGCCCTTACCGGCCCCGCCGTCCTTCTCCTCGCTCATGACACCTCGACCCCGACGCCCGCCTTCTCCAGCGCCGCCACGACGTCCTGCGGCACCGGCGTCATCTCCGGGAACACCACCCCGCGCGGCGCGGCCGCCCCGTCCTCGCCCAGCACCCGGCGCAGCCCCAACAGCCCGCCCAGCGCCGTGAGATGAGCCTGCCCGGCCGGATCCGTCAGCACGGCCGTACGCCGCTGACCGCCCCGCCCGCGCACATCGATCCGCAGGCACGCACTGCCGCCCTCACCCGGCGAATACAGCATCGACCGCCGCGTCGACTGGAACTTCTCACCACGCCCCCACCGGAAGAACCCGGTCTTCTTCAGCGCCAGCAGCGTCGACGTCGACGAGTTGGCACTGAACCCGATCCGCGTGAGGGCGGTGTCCACCCCCAGCACCAGCGGCAGCGTGAACTGCTCCGGCGTGTCGATCCGCGCGACCTTCGTCCGGTGCTCCCCGATGGCCACATGGCCGGCCCCGGACAACGGCATGATCATCCGCCGCTGCCCGCCCTCGGTCACCTCGTAGTCCAGCCCCAGCCGGTCCATGAACTCCACCGAGTCCGTGCCCGCCCGGTCCTTCAGGTCGTACCGGATCGCGATCTCCACCGCCGACGCCCCGCCGACCTCGGCCGCCAGCGCGGCCGCGACCAGCGCCGTCACCCCGCCCATCCAGCTCGACGACAACAGCACCGGCGCCTTCGGCGGGTTCACCGCCGCCACCGCCACCGCCCGCTGCAGCCGCGCCGTCCACCGTGTGATGTCCACATACGGCACACCACCCCGGATCGCCGCCAACAGCACCCGGTCCTCGGGGTCGTTCACCGTGCTGATCACGGCCCGCACCTTCGCCGAGAACGGCTCCGGATCACTCAGATCCCACCGCCGCACCGCCGCACCGACCTCCTCGGCCAGCGCCGCCCCACGCTCCGGCGTACGCCCCGTCAGGAGCAACGGCCACGAAGTAGCCGCCAGCCGCGCCAAATCCCCGCCAACGGTCCCGTAGCCACCCACCACAAGAACCGGGCCCGTCACATCAAGCTGGATGTCATCGTCCACAACCCCGACACTAGGTCACGCGACCTAGAAACACAACGACGATCTACGTCACACCGGCCGGCCCAGACCCACGACCTGCCCTCACACCCCCACCCCGGGCCCGCCGGCCGCCCGTCACGCATCCACCCGACGCCCCCAGGGCCCCAGGGCCCCAGGGCCCCACGATGCCCCCAGAACGCAAAAAAGCCTCGCCCCGAGTTGAATTACTTCAACTCGGGGCGAGGCTTTATCAAAATTTGTTCGGCGGCGTCCTACTCTCCCACAGGGTCCCCCCTGCAGTACCATCGGCGCTGAAAGGCTTAGCTTCCGGGTTCGGAATGTAACCGGGCGTTTCCCTAACGCTATGACCACCGAAACACTATGAAGTTAACCAACCGGAATCATGACTCAACGGTCGTTACTTCAGAACCTACACAGTGGACGCGAGCAACTGAGGACAAGCCCTCGGCCTATTAGTACCAGTCAACTCCACACCTTACGGCGCTTCCATATCTGGCCTATCAACCCAGTCGTCTACTGGGAGCCTTACCCCATCAAGTGGGAGGGAGCCCTCATCTCGAAGCAGGCTTCCCGCTTAGATGCTTTCAGCGGTTATCCTTTCCGAACGTAGCCAACCAGCCATGCCCTTGGCAGAACAACTGGCACACCAGAGGTTCGTCCGTCCCGGTCCTCTCGTACTAGGGACAGCCCTTCTCAAGACTCCTACGCGCACAGCGGATAGGGACCGAACTGTCTCACGACGTTCTAAACCCAGCTCGCGTACCGCTTTAATGGGCGAACAGCCCAACCCTTGGGACCGACTCCAGCCCCAGGATGCGACGAGCCGACATCGAGGTGCCAAACCATCCCGTCGATATGGACTCTTGGGGAAGATCAGCCTGTTATCCCCGGGGTACCTTTTATCCGTTGAGCGACGGCGCTTCCACAAGCCACCGCCGGATCACTAGTCCCTACTTTCGTACCTGCTCGACCCGTCAGTCTCACAGTCAAGCTCCCTTGTGCACTTACACTCAACACCTGATTGCCAACCAGGCTGAGGGAACCTTTGGGCGCCTCCGTTACCCTTTAGGAGGCAACCGCCCCAGTTAAACTACCCACCAGACACTGTCCCTGATCCGGATCACGGACCCAGGTTAGACATCCAGCACGACCAGAGTGGTATTTCAACAATGACTCCACACCAACTGGCGTTGATGCTTCACAGTCTCCCACCTATCCTACACAAGCCGAACCGAACACCAATATCAAGCTATAGTAAAGGTCCCGGGGTCTTTCCGTCCTGCTGCGCGAAACGAGCATCTTTACTCGTAATGCAATTTCACCGGGCCTATGGTTGAGACAGTCGAGAAGTCGTTACGCCATTCGTGCAGGTCGGAACTTACCCGACAAGGAATTTCGCTACCTTAGGATGGTTATAGTTACCACCGCCGTTTACTGGCGCTTAAGTTCTCAGCTTCGCCATGACGAATCATGACTAACCGGTCCCCTTAACGTTCCAGCACCGGGCAGGCGTCAGTCCGTATACATCGCCTTACGGCTTCGCACGGACCTGTGTTTTTAGTAAACAGTCGCTTCTCGCTGGTCTCTGCGGCCACCACCAGCTCAGGAAGAAAATTCCATCACCAGCAATGGCCCCCCTTCTCCCGAAGTTACGGGGGCATTTTGCCGAGTTCCTTAACCATAGTTCACCCGAACGCCTCGGTATTCTCTACCTGACCACCTGAGTCGGTTTAGGGTACGGGCCGCCATGAAACTCGCTAGAGGCTTTTCTCGACAGCATAGGATCATCCACTTCACCACAATCGGCTCGGCATCAGGTCTCAGCCTTAACGTGTGACGGATTTGCCTACCACACGGCCTACACCCTTACCCCGGGACAACCACCGCCCGGGCTGGACTACCTTCCTGCGTCACCCCATCACTCACCTACTACAAGTCTGGTTCGTCGGCTCCACCACTCCCCTACGCTCCGAAGAGCTCAGGGCGGCTTCACGGACTTAGCATCGCCTGATTCAATGTTTGGCGCTTCAAAGCGGGTACCGGAATATCAACCGGTTGTCCATCGACTACGCCTGTCGGCCTCGCCTTAGGTCCCGACTTACCCTGGGCAGATCAGCTTGACCCAGGAACCCTTAGTCAATCGGCGCACACGTTTCCCACGTGTGTATCGCTACTCATGCCTGCATTCTCACTCGTGAACCGTCCACAACTCGTTTCCACGGCTGCTTCACCCGGCACACGACGCTCCCCTACCCATCACAGCAGACGTTGGTCCTAATGCTGCAATGACATGACTTCGGCGGTGTGCTTGAGCCCCGCTACATTGTCGGCGCGGAATCACTTGACCAGTGAGCTATTACGCACTCTTTCAAGGGTGGCTGCTTCTAAGCCAACCTCCTGGTTGTCTCTGCGACTCCACATCCTTTCCCACTTAGCACACGCTTAGGGGCCTTAGTCGATGCTCTGGGCTGTTTCCCTCTCGACCATGGAGCTTATCCCCCACAGTCTCACTGCCGCGCTCTCACTTACCGGCATTCGGAGTTTGGCTAAGGTCAGTAACCCGGTAGGGCCCATCGCCTATCCAGTGCTCTACCTCCGGCAAGAAACACACGACGCTGCACCTAAATGCATTTCGGGGAGAACCAGCTATCACGGAGTTTGATTGGCCTTTCACCCCTAACCACAGGTCATCCCCCAGGTTTTCAACCCTGGTGGGTTCGGTCCTCCACGAAGTCTTACCTCCGCTTCAACCTGCCCATGGCTAGATCACTCCGCTTCGGGTCTTGGGCACGCTACTCAACGCCCTATTCGGACTCGCTTTCGCTACGGCTTCCCCACACGGGTTAACCTCGCAACATACCGCAAACTCGCAGGCTCATTCTTCAAAAGGCACGCAGTCACGACGTTGAATCCGAAGACTCAACGCGACGCTCCCACGGCTTGTAGGCACACGGTTTCAGGTACTATTTCACTCCGCTCCCGCGGTACTTTTCACCATTCCCTCACGGTACTATCCGCTATCGGTCACCAGGGAATATTTAGGCTTAACGGGTGGTCCCGCCAGATTCACACGGGATTTCTCGGGCCCCGTGCTACTTGGGTGTCTCTTAAACGAGCCGCTGACGTTTCAGCTACGGGGGTCTTACCCTCTACGCCGGACCTTTCGCATGTCCTTCGCCTACATCAACGGTTTCTGACTCGTCCCACAGCCGGCAGACTGTAGAAAAGAGATCCCACAACCCCAACCACGCAACCCCTGCCGGGTATCACACGTGACTGGTTTGGCCTCATCCAGTTTCGCTCGCCACTACTCCCGGAATCACGGTTGTTTTCTCTTCCTGCGGGTACTGAGATGTTTCACTTCCCCGCGTTCCCTCCACACTGCCTATGTGTTCAGCAGCGGGTGACAGCCCATGACGACTGCCGGGTTTCCCCATTCGGACACCCCCGGATCAAAGCTCGGTTGACAGCTCCCCGGGGCCTATCGCGGCCTCCCACGTCCTTCATCGGTTCCTGGTGCCAAGGCATCCACCGTGCGCCCTTAAAAACTTGGCCACAGATGCTCGCGTCCACTGTGCAGTTCTCAAGCAACGACCAGCCACCCACCACCCCAACCCGAAGGCTGAGTTCACTGGGGCCGGCATCGCGAAGGGCGAGCAACGCTCGCACCCTCAGATACCCAACAGCGTGCCCGACCCGACCAGTTGAAGACTCACGTTCCACGCCGAAGCAGTACTAATGATCCCAACCGACCGTGCCGAGTAGTCAACGTTCCACCCATGAGCAACCAGCATCAGACACTCGCTGATGTACTGGCCTCTGACCCGGACAAGTCCGAGTAAGAAGTGCTCCTTAGAAAGGAGGTGATCCAGCCGCACCTTCCGGTACGGCTACCTTGTTACGACTTCGTCCCAATCGCCAGTCCCACCTTCGACGATTCCCTCCCACAAGGGGTTGGGCCACCGGCTTCGGGTGTTACCGACTTTCGTGACGTGACGGGCGGTGTGTACAAGGCCCGGGAACGTATTCACCGCAGCAATGCTGATCTGCGATTACTAGCAACTCCGACTTCATGGGGTCGAGTTGCAGACCCCAATCCGAACTGAGACCGGCTTTTTGAGATTCGCTCCACCTCGCGGTATCGCAGCTCATTGTACCGGCCATTGTAGCACGTGTGCAGCCCAAGACATAAGGGGCATGATGACTTGACGTCGTCCCCACCTTCCTCCGAGTTGACCCCGGCAGTCTCCTGTGAGTCCCCATCACCCCGAAGGGCATGCTGGCAACACAGAACAAGGGTTGCGCTCGTTGCGGGACTTAACCCAACATCTCACGACACGAGCTGACGACAGCCATGCACCACCTGTACACCGACCACAAGGGGGACCCTGTCTCCAGGGTTTTCCGGCGTATGTCAAGCCTTGGTAAGGTTCTTCGCGTTGCGTCGAATTAAGCCACATGCTCCGCTGCTTGTGCGGGCCCCCGTCAATTCCTTTGAGTTTTAGCCTTGCGGCCGTACTCCCCAGGCGGGGAACTTAATGCGTTAGCTGCGGCACGGACGACGTGGAATGTCGCCCACACCTAGTTCCCAACGTTTACGGCGTGGACTACCAGGGTATCTAATCCTGTTCGCTCCCCACGCTTTCGCTCCTCAGCGTCAGTATCGGCCCAGAGATCCGCCTTCGCCACCGGTGTTCCTCCTGATATCTGCGCATTTCACCGCTACACCAGGAATTCCGATCTCCCCTACCGAACTCTAGCCTGCCCGTATCGAATGCAGACCCGGGGTTAAGCCCCGGGCTTTCACATCCGACGCGACAAGCCGCCTACGAGCTCTTTACGCCCAATAATTCCGGACAACGCTTGCGCCCTACGTATTACCGCGGCTGCTGGCACGTAGTTAGCCGGCGCTTCTTCTGCAGGTACCGTCACTTTCGCTTCTTCCCTGCTGAAAGAGGTTTACAACCCGAAGGCCGTCATCCCTCACGCGGCGTCGCTGCATCAGGCTTTCGCCCATTGTGCAATATTCCCCACTGCTGCCTCCCGTAGGAGTCTGGGCCGTGTCTCAGTCCCAGTGTGGCCGGTCGCCCTCTCAGGCCGGCTACCCGTCGTCGCCTTGGTAGGCCATCACCCCACCAACAAGCTGATAGGCCGCGGGCTCATCCTTCACCGCCGGAGCTTTCCACACGGAGGTCATGCGACCCCGTGTCGTATCCGGTATTAGACCCCGTTTCCAGGGCTTGTCCCAGAGTGAAGGGCAGATTGCCCACGTGTTACTCACCCGTTCGCCACTAATCCCCTCCCGAAGGAGGTTCATCGTTCGACTTGCATGTGTTAAGCACGCCGCCAGCGTTCGTCCTGAGCCAGGATCAAACTCTCCGTGAATGCTTCCGGGTACTCCCGGCGAACACTCGCGTTGAGCGGAACCAGAGGGAGGAATAATCCCTCGGTTCACAGCGTCCTCGCTGTGTTTTCTTCAAAGGAACCTCGTCACCAGACCATCCGGTCCGGTAGACGGGGTATCAACATATCTGGCGTTGACTTTTGGCACGCTGTTGAGTTCTCAAGGAACGGACGCTTCCTTTGTGCCTGTTTCACCAGGCTCTCCGGGCGCTTCCCTTCGGTCTTGCGTTTCCGACTCTATCAGATCCTCGCGGTCCTGATTTTCGCCGGTGCGTTTCGGCCTTTCGGCTTCTTCGCGGTTCCAACCTTACCAGATCCGTTTCCGTCTCCGGCGCCCTGTTGGAGCGGGCTCGGCCGCTTCGCTTTCGCTTTTCGGCCTTTCCGACTCTATCAGATCTTGTTCGTTCCGTTGACCGGTCCGAATTCGTTTCCGATTCCCCGTCGGAGGGGGTTTTGCCGCGCCTTTCGGCGTGTCCACTACGTTAGCGGAATTCCTCGTCGACGCATAATCGCGCCGCGGTCCGAATTTCGGCATGCCGAAATTGTTCCCGGTGAGGGACCGTGCAGTAGTGGTGTGCCGCGAGGCGGCGGGATGGTCGCCGGGGGCCGTCGGCTCCGTGGCAACTCGGAGAACACTACACGAGCGGGTGAGGTGCTTCAAACCTGTGCCGGGCGCGGATTTGCCCGGTACTTTGGGCGGCATGACTGCGCATGCGCTCGTACAGCAGTGGTGGCCCGCCTGACGGCGGCCGACCACAGCGCATGCATGACCACGGCCGCCGCCTCGGCGGCCGTTCGCGTTTCTGCTTCTCGTAGCCGGCCGGCGAGTTCGGCGGTCTCGATGAGCACCCCGGGAGCTCCGGGAGTGCGGGAATCGGGAGAGATGACGGATGGGTGAACTGGTGCGGGAGCAGGCCGGCGCGGCCGGAGGCGACCTGGTGCGAGGGCGCGGCAGACGCGTGCGGGTGTTCAGCGGAGTGCAGCCGACGGGGCATCTGACGCTGGGGAACTACCTCGGGGCGGTGCGGCGGTGGGCGGCGGAGGACCAGCACCGGGCGGACGCGCTGTTCTGCGTGGTCGATCTGCATGCGCTGACCGTGGAGCACGATCCGGCGCGGGTCCGGCGGCTGAGCCGGCAGGCCGCGTCGCTGCTGCTGGCGGCGGGGCTGGATCCGGAGCGGTGCACGGTCTTCGTGCAGAGCCAGGTGGATGAGCATCTGCGACTGGCGTACCTGATGGAGTGCACCGCCACCGACGGGGAAATGCGGCGCATGATCCAGTACAAGGAGAAGGCGGCTCGTGAGCAGGCGCGCGGCGGGAGCGTGCGGCTGTCGCTGCTGACGTATCCGACGTTGATGGCGGCGGACATCCTCGCGTACGGAACGGACGAGGTGCCGGTCGGGGACGACCAGACCCAGCACGTACAGCTGACCCGGGACCTCGCGGTGCGGTTCAACCAGCGGTACGGGGCGACCTTCGTCGTACCGAAGGCGATGCCCCCACGGGTGGCCGCGCGGGTGATGGATCTGCAGGAACCGACGTCGAAGATGGGCAAGTCGCACGCCCGGACGGCGGGGACCGTCTTTCTGCTGGACGAACCGGAGGTGGTGCGGAAGAAGGTGATGCGGGCGGTGACCGACGGCGGCGATGACGTCGTCTACGAGCGGGAGGCGCGGCCGGGCATCGCGAACCTGCTGGATGTGCTGGCCGCCTGTACGGACGGGGATCCGGAGCGGCTGGCCGAGGGCTACGCGTCGTATGGGGCCCTGAAGAAGGACGTGGCGGACGCGGTGGTGGAAACCCTGCGACCGCTGCGCGAACGCCATGCGGAATTGGCGGCCGACCCGGCGTACGTCGACGAAGTCCTGCGCGCCGGAGCCGACCGGGCCCGCGGCTTGGCGAAGCCACGGGTGGACGCGGCTTATCGGGCTATGGGGGTGGGGGTTTAGGAGCGTGGGGCGTGGGGCGTGGGGCGTGAAACGTAAGGCGTAGGCATTTCGGGGGCCCGCCCGTGGGGGCGGGCCCCGTTGCCGGGGCCGCTGGTTGCCGGGGTGACGGGTCAGCCGTTGCCGGTGGCCAGTTCGCGGCTGCGGTCGCGGGCGGCTTCGAGGGCGGCGATGAGGGCGGCGCGGACGCCGTGGTTCTCCAGTTCGCGGATGGCGTTGATGGTGGTGCCGGCCGGCGAGGTGACGTTCTCGCGGAGTGTGACCGGGTGTTCGCCGCTGTCTCGGAGCATCACGGCGGCGCCGATCGCGGCCTGGACGATGAGGTCGTGTGCCTTGTCGCGGGGCAGGCCGAGCAGGATGCCGGCGTCTGTCATGGCCTCGACGAGGAAGTAGAAGTACGCGGGGCCCGAACCGGAGAGGGCGGTCGCGGCGTCCTGCTGGCTCTCGGGGACGCGGAGGGTCTTGCCGACGGTGGAGAAGATCTCCTCGGCGAGGGTGAGGTGGGCGGCGGTGGCGTGGGTGCCGGCGGAGATGACGGACATCGCCTCGTCGACGAGGGCCGGGGTGTTCGTCATGACCCGGACGACCGGGGTGCCGGTGGCCAGGCGCTCCTCGAAGAACGAGGTGGGGATGCCGGCTGCGCCGCTGATGACCAGGCGGTCGGCGGGCACGTGCGGGGCCAGCTCGCGGAGCAGAGTGCCCATGTCCTGGGGCTTCACGGTGAGGATCAGGGTGTCGGCGGACTTGGCGGCCTCGGCGTTGCTGACCGCTTCGACGCCGTAACGGTCGTGCAGCTGGGCGGCGCGCTCCTGGCGGCGGGCGGTGACCAGCAGGTCGGAGGGCGCCCAGCCACCGCGGATCATCCCGCTGAGGAGGGCTTCGCCGATCTTTCCGGTGCCGAGGACTGCGACCTTCTGGGTCATGGTGCCGGTTCGCCTTTCCGCTGCGCTGTGCCGGTGCTGCTTGTACTGGGTTCCGGTGCTGCTTGTACTGGTGCGTGCATGCGTGCTGTGGCCGGGTGGCTGGGGTGGCTATGCCTGTGGTCCGCCCCGCTGGTCCGCCGACCGCCGCCACCCGTGTGCGTGCTGTCGTCCGTCATCCTCGCACCGCGGGTTGGCCGGCGGCGGCGCGTTCCGCTGGGTGGACCGCGGCACGGCCTGCGTCTGACTGGTGGCCGGCGCGTGACATAGGCAGAAGTGCGGGGGGGGGGGGGGAGGTCGGGCAGGGCGGGGGCGCGGGGAATGCGGGAGAGGGCGGGGCGCGTGAGGTCGGGGCGGTGGGGCGGGGATGCGGGAGAGGGCGGGGCGCGTGGGGCGGGGCGCACGTCGGCGTCGGGGTGGCGGGGTTTCCGCTGGGTGTCGGGGCGGGCGAACGCGGGCTGACGGTCGAGCGGGGCCGACGGTCGGATGCGGACCAACGGTCGGGGACGGGTCCACGGTCGGGGGCGGGTCCACGGTCGGCGGCGGTGTGGCGGGCGGTTGGGTGGAGGCGGTTGTGGGCTGGGGCGGTTGTTGGGGCTGGGGGCGGGTGTGAGGGGTGGGGTGGGGTGGTGCGTCGGTGCGTCTTCGGTTGAGCGTCTCGTTCGGCTGAGCGTCTCGGTTGAGCGTCTTCGGTCGGGGTGAGCGTCTTCGGTTGGGGGGTGGCTGCGGGGGTGCCTCTGGGCCGGCGCCGCTGCCTCCTTATTCCGGCAACGATTACGGAGAGTGATTAGTTCCTGCCGAGAGTAGCAGAGAGTGAGAGGGGGGTGGGGTGGGGTGGGGGGCGTTCCGGGGTGGGGATTACCTGGGGCGGTGCGGGGCGGAGTGGGGGTGGAAGTGGGGTGCGGGGTGGCGCGTGGGGATGGGTGGGGTGCGCCGGCGGGCGCTGGCGCGAACGGAACCATTCCGTCCTGTTGGATAACTCCGCGTTTACAGGGTGGTTACCTGACGAGTTGCGGCTTGGCGGCTGAGGCTCGACACAATGGGGTGACCTGTCCAGCCGCGCCGGAAGGGGCGACGATGGCGAAGATCCGGGTCGGCGGCCTCGGCCGGCTCCTGTTGATCGTCGTGATCGTTGTCGTGGGCCTCGTTGTGGCGTTCGTGCCGGGGTTGGCCTCGCCTCCCTCCGTTGGCGTGGGTGTATACGGGGCGGACGGGCGGGGTGCTTCGGCCTCGCCGGCCGGGCACGGGGGCGCGGGCGCGGATGCGGGCGGCTACACCACCGGTGAATCCTGGCGCTTGTCTGAGGCAAGGCGATCTTCCGAGTCGGGGCGATCTGTCGAGCCGGGGCGATCTGTCGAGTTCGGACGAGCGGTTGAGTTCGGACGAGCAGCCGAGTCTGGGCGAGTGGCTGCTGATGGGCCGGTGGTTGGGGATGGGGTCGAGCATCATCAGGCGGCCCGGGGGCGTTGTCCGGGGCGGCGGGGTGGGCGGTCCTCCGGTTCGCTGTGTGCTCCCGTGCCGTCGGGGAACGTGGTGTCGATCGCCGCGCCCGTGCGGACCGTTGAGGGTGGGCCGGCGATCATTGCGCCGCTGACGGGGCGGCAGGCCGTGCCGTTGTCGAGATCGGGTGAACTGCCGGTCCATCACCTCGTTTTCCGCTGCTGAGAGCTGAGAGCTGCCCCAGGGCCCTCCCCCGGCCCGCGCATTCGACGGAATCCAGCCGTCATCGCTCCGCACCCTTCATGGCGCCTGCCGCACGGTTCGCGCGTGCCGGTGCGGACCCGTACGCGCTCGTGTGCGGCCTCGTGCCCGTATTCGGCCGTCCTGGTTCGTGCCTGCCGTGTGTGTCCGTGTGCTGGGCCGCCGCGTTCCGATTCGCTGGAGGCATCTCATGCGTAGGTTCCGAGTACGTCGCGGACGTTCCGTCCAGCCGTCCATATGGTCCCGGCGGGGCCGATCGTCCCGGCAGGGCACGTCATCCCAGCAGGACGCTTCCTTCCGGCAGGACACGTCGTCCCGGAAGGCCACACCTTCACGACCTTCACGACCTTCACGTCACGACGTCGCACGACCCCATGACGCGCGTGCGGCGCGTGAGCCCCGTGCGGCGCGCCCGTCCCACATCCGGGCCGATGTCACCGCCTCGCTCGTGGTGTTCCTCGTTGCCGTGCCGCTGTGTGTCGGGGTGGCCGTGGCGTCCGGGGTGCCGGCTGAGTTGGGGCTGGTCACCGGGATCGTCGGCGGGTTGCTCACCGGGTTGCTGCCGGGCAGCAGTCTGCAGGTCAGCGGGCCGGCCGCGGGGCTGACCGTGCTGGTCTACGAGGCCGTGCAGGAGTACGGGCTCGGTGCGCTGGGTGTCCTGGTGCTGAGCGCCGGGGTGCTGCAGCTGGTGATGGGGGCGCTGCGGCTGGGGCGCTGGTTCCGGGCGATCTCCGTCGCGGTCGTCCAGGGGATGCTGGCGGGCATCGGGCTGGTGCTGATTGCCGGCCAGCTGTACGCCCTGGTGGACGCCAAGGCGCCGGGCAACGGGCCGGCGAATCTGGGCGGGCTGCCGAACCTCGCGGTGGACACCATCGGGTCCGACCCGGCGCTGGTGGCGCTGGCGGTCGGGGTGTCGACGCTGGCGGTGCTGGTGCTCTGGCCGAAGTGGCGGCGCGCTGCGCGGGTGCTGCCCGCGCCGCTGGTCGCGGTGGCGCTGGCCACCGTCGCCGTGGCGGTGCTGGATCTGCCGGTGGCACGGGTGGAGGTTTCCGGGCTGCTGGAGGTGGTCCAGCCGCCGGGCGGGGCGGATGTCGCCCGGCTGGTGGAGGCGGGTGCGGTGGCCGGGGTGCTGGGCACCGTGCTCGCCTTCGCGCTGATCGCCTCCGCCGAATCGCTGTTCAGCGCGGCGGCGGTGGACCGGCTGCACGACGGGCCGAAGACCGACTACGACAAGGAGTTGTTGGCCCAGGGCGCGGGCAACACGGTGTGCGGCCTGCTCGGCGCGCTGCCGATGACCGCGGTGATCGTACGCAGTGCCGCCAACGTCCAGGCCGGGGCGCGGACCAAGGCGTCGCGGGTGCTGCACGGGGTCTGGCTGCTGGTGTTCGCGGCGGTGTTCCCGGTGGCGCTGGGCGTCGTTCCGATCGCGGCGCTCGCGGCCGTACTGGTGCACGCGGGATGGAAGTTGCTGCCGGTGAGGACGTGGCGGCCGCTGTGGCGGGAGCACCGGGGTGAGGCCGTGGTGCTGGCGGCGACGGCGGTGGCGATCGTGGCCACCAACATGTTCGAGGGGGTGCTGCTCGGGCTGCTGCTGGCCGTCGCGAAGTCGGCGTGGGAGACGTCGCAGGTGCACCTGGAGGTGACCGGCCTGGAGGGCAGTGGGGCGATCCGGGTACGGGCCGTGGGCCATGCGACGTTCCTGCGGCTGCCGAAGCTGCTCGACCAGCTGGAGGCGCTGCCCCGGGACCGGGAGATCGAGCTGGATCTGTCCGGGCTGCGCCATCTCGACCATGCGTGTGCGGCCGCGCTCGGCAACTGGGAGGAGCAGCGCCGCGGGCCGGACGGGACGGACGGGACGGCGCGGCGGACCACGCCGTCCGTGGCTCCGTAGGCCGGGGAGACCGGGGAGGCGGGGAGACCGGGGAGGCGGGGAGACCGGGGAGGCGGGGAGACCGGGGAGGCGGGGAGGCCGGGAGGCCGGGGAGACCGGAAACCTGTGGGCCCTGAAGTCGGTGAGCGGTGCGCCGGTGAGCGGTGGCCGGTGCGCCGGGAGGGCGGACCTCCCGGCGGTCAGCAGGCCCGGAGACCCGTGCCCCCGGAGCCCCGTAGCCCCATGGCCCCGTAGACCCCTAGACCCGTAGGGCCCGCGGGCGGTATCGCCAGTAACGGGCCTTACGGCGTCGAAGGGCCGTTACAACAACAGAGCGGCGTTCCGGCGGAAATGACCGTAGGGTCAGGAGCTGGTGACCACCGACCCCGAGGAGCGCTGTGAACCGCCGGCCCCTTCGTCGCTGCGGGGCGACCGCCGCGCTGTCCGTCGCCCTGCTGCTGTCCTCCTGCACCGGTGCCGCCCTGAGCGCCACCGGGACGGCGGGCAGCGGCGGGGTGGGCGACCCGCTCTTCCCGGCGCTCGGGAACGGCGGTTACGACGTACGGCACTACGGCCTCGACCTGGCCTACGACGTCAAGCGGAAGCATCTGGACGCGACCGCGGAGATCACCGCCCGGGCCACCCAGGACCTGCGCTCCTTCAAGCTGGACCTGGAGGGGCTGCGGGTGTCCGCGGTCCGCGTCGACGGCAAGGACGCGTCGTTCTCCCGCACGGGCCACAAGCTCACGGTGCGGCCGCCGGTGGGCATCGCGAAGGGCACCCAGTTCCGTACCACCGTCGAGTACGCGGGCACGCCGCAGGAGCTGAAGGACCCGGACGGGTCGACGGAGGGCTGGGTCAAGACGCCCGACGGGGCGTTCGTGTCGGGGGAGCCGGCCGGCGCGATGACGTGGTTCCCCGGCAACAACCACCCGGAGGACAAGGCCACCTACGACTTCAAGATCACCGTTCCGCGGCGCTACACGGCCGTCGCCAACGGGGAGCTGCGGTCGGCGAAGGTGTCCAAGGGGAAGGCCACGTTCACCTGGCACAACCCGGAGCCGATGGCCAGCTATCTGGCGACCGCCACCATCGGCACGTTCGACGTCCACACCTCCCGCACACCCGGCGGGCTGCCGCTGTACGTCGCGGTGGACCCGGCGGAGGCCGCGGCGAGCCGGAAGCCGCTGGCCCGGCTGCCGGAGATCATCAAGTGGGAGAGCGGGCTGTTCGGGACGTACCCGTTCTCCTCGGCGGGCGCGATCGTCGACCACACCCCGCCGCGGATCGACTGGTCCGCGCTGGAGTCCCAGACCAAGCCGGTCTACGCCGGGGCGCCGGACACCGTGACCGTCGTGCACGAGATGGCGCACCAGTGGTTCGGCGATTCGGTGACGCCGAAGACCTGGCAGGACACCTGGCTCAGCGAGGGTTTCGCGACGTACGTCGAGTGGCTGTGGGGGGAGCACGAGGGCGGCAAGACACCCCAGCAGCAGTTCGACGCGCTCTACAAGGACGACCCGCACAACGAGCGCTGGGACTTCCCGCCGGGCCGCCCGGGCGCGGCGAAGAACGTCACCGGCACGGCCGTGTACGAGCGCGGCGCGATGCTGCTCCAGCAGCTCCGCAGGGCCGTGGGTGACAAGACGTTCTTCCGGATCCTGAAGGAGTGGCCGGCCAAGTACCGCTACTCCAACGCCGATTCGAAGGATTTCATCGCCTTCTGCCAGGCCCGCACGGACGTGGACCTGAAGCCCCTCTTCGACGCGTGGCTGTACGGGAAGGGGAAGCCGGACAAGGTGTTCTGAGCCGGGCGGGGTGGTGCCGGGCGGGGGTGTGCCGGGCGGGGTGGTGTTCTGAGGAGGCCCGCTAGCTGACGTTGGGGATCAGGCGGATGGCCGCCGGGTGGCGGGCGGTGAGGGTGAGGAAGCGGCGGGTGGAGCGGACCACCTGTTCCTTGACGAGGGCGGCCGGGCGGCCGGTCAGGACCGTTTCGCGCGGGGTGTCGTCGGCGCGTACGGACTGGATCAGGCCGTCGTGCCGGCCCAGGCTCACGCACTGCACGAAGTAGGCGAACGTCAGCGGCCGGGGCGCGGTGCCGCGGAGTTCGGCGATGATGCCGCGGGCCGCGTGGGCGCCGGTCGGCAGGGCGGTGGCGCAGGCCATGCGGAGGGTGCCGGCCCGCGGGGACCGGGCCTCGGCCGCGTCGCCGGCGACGTAGACGTCCGGGTGGCTGACCGAGCGCAGTGCGGCGTCGACCCGGATGCGGCCGGTGGCCGGGTCGGTGTCGAGGCCCGCGTCCCGGGCGAGGTCCCCGGTGGCCCGCAGGGCGGCCGTCCACACCACGGCGTCCGCGTCCAGGTCGTCCGCGTCGGTGACCCGCCGGCCCTCGGTGACGCGGACGTGCAGCCGGTCGAGGACGGTCCGTACGTGGGTCCGGCCGCGGGCCGACAGGCCCGGCCCGAGTTCGCCGCCGGTGAGCAGCCGGACCTGCCACTCCGGGTGGGCCTCGGCGAGTTCGGCGGCCATCTCGATGCCGGTGAGGCCGCCGCCGACCACCGCCAGCGCGCCGGGTCCGGTCAGCAGCCGCCGGTGGAGGGCGGTGGCGGTCTCGGCGGTGAAGGACCGCTGCCCGGCGCCGCGCGGGTCGGTGTGGCTGCCGAGGGCGTAGACCAGGCGGTCGTAGCGGAGGGTGCGGCCGCGGTCGGTGTGCACGACGCGGGCGTCCGGGTCGAGGGCGGTGGCCCGGGCGGCGAGGTGCTCCACGCCGGTGCCGCGCAGCAACTCGGCCCGGGAATGGGCGACTTCGGGGCGTCCGGCGGCGACTTCGTGCAGCCGGACCCGTTCGGTGAGCCGGTCGTCGGGGTCGACCAGGGTCACGCGCGCGTGCGGGGCGAGCCGCAGCGCGGCCATCATGCCGGCGTAGCCGCCGCCGAGGACGACGACCCTGCCGCTTGCGGCCTTACGGGTGCGGGGGCGTGCGCCGCGCGGCCGGTGGTCCGTCACACCGTTCGCGATCTTGTTCATCTTCTTCATGGCGTCCTCCTGGGCGTTCATGGCGTCCTCCTCGGCGTGCATGGCGTCCTCCTGGGCGTCTTCATGACGTCCTCTTCATGGCGTTCACGACGTCCCCCTGGGCGGGATGTCGTCCTCCTGGGTGGACGCGCCGCACCGGGGCCGGTGCGGCGTCGCCGGAAGGGGACGACACGGGAGGCGGGAATGTGACAGCGGGAAGGCGACAGCGGGAAGGCGACAGCGGGGGCGCGGGCCGGGGGCGACGTCACTCCTGGCCGGGGGTGAGCGCCCGGTCGAGATCGACGTGGCCGAGCTTCTCGGGGTTGACCACGGCGTCGACCTCCGTGATCCGTCCGTCGTGGACGGTGAAGGCGAACACCCCGGCCTGGCGCCCCGCCGCGTCGGCGAAGACCAGCCCGGTCGCGCCGTTGACCTGCTGGAGCGCGACCCGCACCGGTCCGCGTTCGGCACCGCGGGCGACCAGGCCCAGCGCGTAGCGGGCGACCTTCTCGCGGCCCAGCACCGGGCGGCGGGCGGCACTCACCCGGCCGCCGCCGTCCGAGCGCCAGACCACTTCGGGGTCGAGGACGGCGAGCAGCGCGTCGAGGTCGCCGCCGATGACGGCGGACAGGAACGCCTCGACGGTGCGCCGGTGTTCGGCCCGGTCGACGGTCCGGCGCGGCGCCTCGGCCCGTACCCGCCGGCGGGCGCGGGAGGCCAGCTGCCGTACCGCGTCGGGTGTGCGGCCGACCGCCTCGGCGACGTCCGGGAAGGGGACGGCGAAGACGTCGTGGAGGATGAAGGCGGTGCGTTCGGCGGGGGTGAGCCGTTCCAGGACGGTGAGCAGGGCCATGCCCACGGACTCGTCGAGGGTGACCCGGTCCTCCGGTGCGTCGCCGTACGCGCTGCCGGGCAGTTGGTCGGCGCCGGTGCCGTCGACCAGCGGTTCCGGCAGCCAGGGCCCGACGTACCGTTCGCGGCGGGCCCGGGCCGAGCCCAGCAGGTCGTAGCAGATCCGGCTGACGACGGTGGTGAGGAAGCCGCGCGGGCTGTCCACGGGTGGGTCGAGGGGCAGCGCCTGCCACCTCAGCCAGGCCTCCTGCACGGCGTCGTCCGCGTCGCTGACCGTCCCCGTGATCCGGTACGCGATCCCCCAGAGCCGTCCCCGCTCCGCCTCGAACGTCGCCAGGTGGCCCTCGGCCGGCCGCCCGGGGTGGCTGCTCGCGGCCGGGTCGGGGTGGCTGCTTGCGGTGTTCCCGCCTGTGGCGTTCCTGTCTGCGGTGTCCCTGCTCGCTTCCGCCACGTGCCGTGTCTCCCTCGCTCCGTACGCCCGCCCCGCCCCGGTCCGCCGCCGGGTCGAGGTCCGGCCCCTCCGGGGCCCGCCCCTAGGGACGACGCGGCGGGGCCGGGTGTGACATCGGCGGGCGGCGGGCGACGGTGAGGTCGAGGGCGTACGCCTCCTCGACCGTGCCGTCCGGGAAGACGTCGAGCAGGGCGGCCCGTTCGGCTTCCAGGACGGGGGCGGCGGCCGCCGGGCCGAGGGCCGCGAAGTACGAGCGGCTGCCGAGCATGGCGAGGTGGGTGCCGAGGGGGACCCGCCGGGTCCAGTGCAGCACGCGGCATTCCGGCTGCAGGCCGAGGCCCAGGCCGCGGAGCAGGTCGGGGGCCTCCGGTGCGATCGGGTGGGCGTGGTAGCCGGGGAGCCGGCGGGCGAGCCTGGCCTCCTGTTCGGCGGCCCAGGGGACGTCCGGGTCGGGCAGGTTCCACCACAGCGCGAGCGCGCCCCCGGGCCGCAGCACGCGCAGCGCCTCCGGGACGGAGCGCGCCGGGTCGGTCCAGTGCCATGCCTGGGCGTAGCCGACGAGGTCGAAGCCCGCGTCGTCGGAGAACGGGAGCGCCTCGCCGATACCGCGGACGAGCGGGACGTCCGGATGGGCGGCGCGCAGTTCGGCGGCCATGGCCGCACCGGGCTCCACGGCGGTCACCCGCGCGCCGCGCGCCGTGAGCAGGCCGGTCGCGATGCCCGTTCCCGCCCCGACGTCCAGCACCCGCGCACCGGCCAGCGGGCGTCCGGCCAGTTCCTCGATCGCGGCGAAGAGGGCCGGTGGGTAGCCGGGCCGGGCGGACGCGTACTGCCCGGCGACGGTGTCGAAGGAGCGGGCGAAGCTGCCCGGGGGCGGCGGCTGGACGGGCGGGGGCGGGGTGCCGGTCATACGGGCATGCTGCCGCGCGGCCGCCCCGTCGCGCCGCCGCTTCGCGAAAATCCAGAAGCACCAAAACCAGAAGCACAAGAAGCACAAAAATCAGACCGGGTTCATTTTCAGGCTCGGTCTGGGTATAGTCCTGTCATGGCTGGTTTGCGGGAGCGGAAGAAGGAGCAGACGCGGCAGCGGATCGCGGCCGTGGCCTGGCGGTTGTTCGCGGAGCGCGGGTTCGAGGCGGTGACGGTCAACGAGATCGCGGAAGCCGCCGAGGTCGCCAAGGCGACGCTGTTCGCGTACTTCCCGACGAAGGAGTCGCTGGCGCTCCAGGGGGTCGGGGACGACGACCTGGCGGGGATCGTCAGCCGGCGGCCGGCCGGGCAGTCGCCGCTGGCGGCACTCCGGGCGCACTTCCGGGCGCTGGCGGCCGGGCCGATGGCCGGGTTCGACCCCGAGGTGCTGGTCTCCCGGATCCGGGTGATCTTCGACAGCCCCACCCTCAGCGCCGCCGCCAACGCCCTCCTCTACGAGCAGCGGCAACAGCTCGCCGAGGCACTCAAGGCCGAGGCCGAAGCGATCAGGGATGAGGGCGGGCAACGGGACTCCGGCGGGCGGAGGGACTCCAGCGGACGGGGGGACTCCGGCGGACGGGGGGAGATGGCCGCCGTCCTGATGGCAGCCCAGATCAGCGCGTCGCTGGTCACGCTCCAGGAGGCGTTCTTCCGCCGGCTGGCCGACGGCGCCTCGCTCGACGACGCCCGCCAACAGCTCGCCGAGGACGTCGAGTTGGCGTTCTCCCTGCTGGCGGACGGCCTTGAGCCGCACACCGACCACAGCACCACACCCCACACCGACCACAGCTCCACGCCCCACACCGACCACAGAGCCAGACCCAGCAGAGACTGACCCGAGGGGAAACGGAACAGACCATGCGCGCACGGGGAATCAACTACGACACCGGCTTCCTTCCCGGCGAGGACCTTTCGCGGAAGAGCTTCGCGGAGGAGGCCGTCCGCAAGGACATGGCGGTCATCGCCGGCGAACTGCACTGCGACGCGGTGCGGATATCGGGCGGCGATCCGGAGCGGCTGAGCGTGGCGGCGCGCTGCGCGGCCGAGGCCGGGCTGGAGGTGTGGTTCGCGCCGTTCCCGGTGGACCTGGGGCCGGCGGAGCTGCGGACGTTCTTCGCGGACTGCGCGGACCGCGCCGAGGCCGTACGGGCCGGCGGGGCCGAGGTGGTGTTCGTCGCCGGCTGCGAGATCAGCGCGTTCTGCTCGGGCTTCATCCCCGGTGAGAAGTACGGCGAGCGGCTGGACGCGATGGTGACCGGGGACCGGGACTGGTGGATGTCGCTGGGGCCGGTGCAGGAGCGGCTCAACGCGTTCCTCGCCGAGGTCGCGGAGCTGGTGCGGGGTCGTTTCGGCGGGCGGATCACCTACGCCTCGGGCCCCTGGGAGAAGGTCGACTGGCGGCCGTTCGACCTGGTGGGCGTGGACGCGTACCGGGCGGCGTACAACGCGGCGAGGTTCCGCGAGGAGGTGCGCGGGCACTTCGCGCACGGCAAGCCGGTCGCGGTGACCGAATTCGGCACCTGCGCCTACCGGGGCGCGGGCGAGCGGGGCGGGCTGGCCTGGCAGCCGCCGGCGGGTGCGGTGCCGGACGAGAGCGAGCAGGTGCGCTACTTCGGCGAGCTGCTGGACGTCTTCGAGGAGGAGGGCGTGGACACCGCGCTGTGGTTCACCTTCGCCGCGTTCAACACCCGTAAGGGCGCCGACCTCACGTCGTACGGCGTGGTGACGATGCTCGACGAGACGCGGTGGGAGCAGCGGGAGGTATTCGCGGCGATGGCGGAACGGTACGGGGCGGGTTCCGCTCGGTAGGTGGCCTCGGGGGGCCTGGGGGGCTGGGGGGTGGGCCTGGGGGCGGCCCGGGAGCCGGGGGCAGGGGGCCCTAGTAGGGGGCGGGCGAACAGATCCCGTAGGGGACGGACGCGCCCCCTGCGGGTCCACAACTCCCGCGCGGTGAGAGGTATTCCACGGCTGGCGGCGAATTTCCGAGGTGCGGCGAATCCCGAGGTGCGCCCTATTCCGCGGAGAGGTGCACCCCGCGGAGAGGAGCATTCCGCGGAGAGGCGCACCCCGCGGAGAGGTGCACCCCGCGGGCCCCCGTGCGTCACCCGTTCCGGTCGGCCGGGGCCGGGGCCGGGGCCGGGGTCGTGACCGCCGCCCTCCTTGTCCGGGCGCGGTCGAGGGACCAGGCGCACAGGCCCGTCAGTACGGCCGCCCCGGCGCCGTACACGGGCAGCCACACGGTCGTGGTGGCCGACAGGCAGTCGGCGACGGCGACATGGCTCTGGGCCGCCTGTGCATGAGCCAGGGCGACGCCGTCGCGACCGGCCAGGTGCGCGAGCGCGGCCTCCACCCGGATGCCCTCGTACCTGCCCACCGCAGGACACGCGGCACGCGTGCCCGGCATGGGGAACAGCCATGCCCAGCGCTGCAGCGCGGGCGCCAGTGTGATCGCCACGCACAGGCCGACGACCAGGGAGTACGCCGCCAGGCTCCGCAGGTACGCGGAGCCTGGACCGGGCGTCCGCGCCGGCAGCCGGTGGAAGGTGAAGATCAGCGCGAGGAGCGTCACCCCGATGTAGGTGGAGAACCACTGCCAGGATCCCTGCGCGAGGGCGGCCGCGAGCACCGCGGCGAGCGCGATGCCGATGACCCCCGGCTGGCCGGGGCCGGCATGCTCAGCGCCGAGGGAGGTCGTCTTCGGGGCCTGTCGCAGGCCGGTGTGGTGGCCCATGGTCTCTCCCGCGTGGTTCGGAGGACCTCAGCATCCGGGCCCGCCGCACCCCGGCACGGCGCCATGCCGGGCCGGAGCGCAAGCCCCGCCCGGTTGGCGGGCTCACGGGCCCACAGGCCTGGGCGGACCGGAAGTCCGCGCCACCCGGCCCCTCAGCGGCGGCTCTTGGGCCCCTCGGTGGCGGCTCTTGGGCCGCTCAGCGGCGGTTCCTGGGCCGCCTCGGGTTCTTGGGCTTCCGGGCCGCCGGGTTGCCCGTACGGGTGCTGCGGCGGCGTTCGTGGCGCTCGCGGGCCTCGGCGTACTCCGCGCGGTGCAGCCGCTCCCCCGGGGCCTCGACGAGACTGCGGCAGAAGTACGCCAGCAGCGACCCGATGAAACCGATGAGCATCAGGCTCTGCCCCGACGAGTCGGCCGCGCCCGCCGCCGACGAGCCGGGGCGGCGTACGAAGCCGTCCCAGGTGCGGCGGAAGGCCAGCGCGCTGCAGATGGCGAAGCCGGCGACCACCAGGATGCCGACGAACGGGCCGACCGCGGCGATCTCCAGCCCCTGGAACGCGAAGCGCAGCACGACGGCCCCGGCCGCGGCGAGCGCCAGCGAGCCCACCGCGACGCCGGCCCGGCGCAGCGGGTAGCCGCCGTCGTGATGGACCCAGGTGGTGCCGAAGAAGCGGATCGGCTCCGGCTGCGGGCCGTCGCTCTCCGGGCCGCTCTCCGGGCCGCTCTCCGGACCGCTCTCCGGCCCGCCGGCGTCCGGACGGCCGGGAGGCGGCGTCTGCTCGTCGCTCATGGCACCGATTATCCCCGGGCCCCTGTCCGGGACGGGTTGCCCACTCACCCCATTCGGCACACACGCCCCACGGCACTCAGCCCATACAGCACGCAGCCCGCGCAGCGGCACGCACCCGTACCGTGCTCACGCCGTGCGGCACTCAGCAGCCCCCACGCCGCCCAGCGCCCGCACGCCGTCCCGCGCTCACATACCGTCCCGCGCCCGCACGCCGTCCCGCGCTCACATGCAGCGCGGCGCGACCATTCCGTCGCTGCCGGTGTGGACGTACGTGTCGGAGATGTACTGGCCGGGGCCGATACTGTCCCAGATGTCCGAGGTGCCGTACGGGCCGCTGACCCGCTCCCCGTGCCGCTGGCAGCGGATCTCGATCCGTGCGCCCTCCGCCAGCAGCCGGACGACCGGGTAGTCGGTGCCGGGACCCTTGCGGACCTTGACGCGGTAGCCGGGCGCGACCGGGTAGCTGAGCCCCCCGGCTGCGGCGAGCACCTGGCCGCCGTCGACCGGTTCCGCGGATTCCTGTGTCGTCATGTCGATTCCCCCGTTGACGATTGTCCGGCCGGCGGTGCCGGGCCGGCGTGTCAGCCCGGCGGTGCCGGGCCGGTTGTGCCACGCGCACGCTAGCAAGCCTCAGCGCTTTCGCACGTGTCATCGACTAGGCTCCGCGCGTCGCACCTGCGACCGATTGGCACGGGGAATGACACGGGGGTGGAACCATGCCAGCGCTGCGCGATTCCGGCGTCGGCCCGGAAGCGGAGCGTCCGGAATACGCCGGGAAATACCGGCTGGAAGCGCGGCTCGGGGCCGGCGGTATGGGCGTGGTCCATCTGGCCCGCTCCTCCTCCGGACTGTTGCTCGCGGTCAAGGTCATCCATGCCGAATTCGCCCAGGACCCGGAGTTCCGGGGGCGGTTCCGGCAGGAGGTGGCGGCCGCCCGCCGGGTCAGCGGGGCCTTCACGGCCCCCGTCGTGGACGCCGACCCGGACGCCGGACGCCCCTGGATGGCCACCCTCCACATTCCCGGCCCGACGCTTTCCGACCATGTGAAGCGGAACGGCCCGCTGACCCCCGGCGAGGTGCGCAGGCTGGCCGCCGGACTCGCCGAGGCGCTGCGCGACATCCACCGCGCCGGGGTCGTGCACCGCGATCTGAAGCCCGGGAACGTGCTGCTCGCCGCGGACGGGCCGAAAGTCATCGACTTCGGCATCTCGCGGCCGTCCGACAGCGATATGCGCACCGAGACCGGCAAGTTGATCGGCACGCCGCCGTTCATGGCGCCCGAGCAGTTCCAGCGGCCGCGCGAGGTCGGCCCGGCGGCGGACGTCTTCGCGCTGGGCTCGGTGCTGGTGCACGCCGCCACCGGGCGCGGCCCGTTCGACTCGGAGAGCCCGTACATCGTCGCGTACCAGGTGGTGCACGACGACGCCGATCTCGCGGGCGTACCGCGGGAGTTGGTGCCGCTGATCGAGAGCTGCCTGGCGAAGGACCCGGCGGACCGGCCGACGCCGGACGCCCTGATGGAGCTGCTGCGGACCGACGCGCCGGAGGACGACCCGGTGCCGGGCGCGGTGGCGGGACTGACGGCGGGCGTGCCGCCGGGGGAGGCCGGGGCGCGGGGTGCACCGCCCTCGGGTGCACCGTTGCTGTCGTCGCGGTCCCCGGGCCCGGTGCCGGATCCGGGCCTGAACGCTCCCGGCCCGGGCCTCGGTCCGAGCGGTCCGGGCCCGCGGATTCCCGAGCAGCGCGGCGGCGCGGTACGGGCCGCGGCCACCCCCTCGCGGGCGGAGACCACGCACGTACGGGCCGCCGCCCCGGTGACCGAGCCGCCCGCCCCGCCGGGACCCACCGCCGCCGCGCCGGGAGCAGATCCTGCCCGGCCCGAACCCCCGGGTGGGACCGAAGAGCCGCGGGCGGGAGGAGGGAAGCCCCGGGCGGGAGGGGGAACATCCCGGGCGGCCCGTGGCCGTCACCCCTTGCGCCGCCCCGCGCTCACCGCCCTCGCCGTGGCCGTCGCCGGCGCCGCCGTCTTCGCCGGCGTCCGGCTGCTGTCCCCCGGCTCCGGCCAGGACTCCGCGCTGCAGACCCACCCGCCCCACACCGCCACCGGCGACGCCCGCCCCTGGCGGACCACACTCCTCACGCGGTCCCCGGGCCACGACGCCGAGATACCGTACTGCACCGGCGGCTCGGGCGCCGTCTTCTGCGGCCAGTCCGGACTCCCCGCCGCCCGCCTCGACCCGGACACCGGCCACGTGGCCTGGCGGCACAAGGGTGCCCCCGCCGGCAAACGGGCCACGACCCCGACCGCGCCCGTGCTCTCCGGCGGGCTGCTGTACGTCTTCTCCGCCGACGGCACACGCCTCTCGGCCCTCGACCCCTCCCCCGGCGGCCGGGGCGCCACCCGCTGGAGCACGGACGTCTCCGGTTACGAGGGCGGCGCCGCCGTCATCGGCGACCGCGTGCTGCTGACCGCCTCGGACGGTACGGTCACCGCGCTGGACAGCGCCACCCACCGGCAGCGCTGGCGCAAGCGCTTCGCCGGCCACCAACTGCCGCTGTTCACCGCGTTCGCCGGCGCGCCGCGCACCGCGTACGCCGCCGAGCCCACCGCCGACGGCACCCACTCCCAGGTCACCGCCATCGACCCGGCCACCGGCGCGGTCCGCTGGGCGCACCGGCTGCCCGGCCTCCTCACCCCGGCCGGACCGGCCGGCACGTCCGGTCCCGCCCGCGCAGGTGGGGCCGGAACGGGCGGGCCCGGGCCGCTGTTCCTCACCGTCACCGACCCCAAACTGTCGTACCGCACCACCGCCGTCCTCCGGTACGACCCCGCCACCGGCCGCACCCGCACCCTGCCGGTGACCGGCTCGCCGGACCAGGTGTCGGCGGTCGTGCACGGCGAGACGGTGTATCTGCTGGGCGAGGGCGGGGCGTTGCAGGCCACCGGGGCGCACCACTGGTACACCGAGACGTCGGTCAGCCGGGGGTCGGTGCCGGTGGTGAGCGGCGGCCGGCTGTTCTTCAGCGCGGCCGACGGCCGGCTGATCGCCGTCGACACCACCAACGGCGGGGTCGTGGGCCAGACCCGGCCACGGCTGTCCGGCACCCGCAGCAACGGCTTCCTGGAGTCGGTGCCCGCCCCCTGGACCGACCCCCGCCGCGGCCGGATCTACGCGGCGGCGCCCGACGGCACGGTGTTCTCGGCCCCGCTGAAGGACCCCGCGAGCTGGTAGGGGCGTACGGGCCGCAGCGGGGTGTCGATGAACATCGGCCCGCTCAGGGCGTCGTAGGCGTACGGACTGCGGTGCCGCGGCAACGGCACGCGGTGCGGGGGCCGCTGCCGCGGGGGGACGCGCCGGGAAGGCCCGCTCACCGCCCGGCCGCCTTCTTCAGCGCGGCGATCAGCTTGAACGTCGTCTCCAGGTTGCACCGCCCCAACTCGATCAGCGGGCGGGGGTGTGGGTAGCTGTACGACACCGGGTCGACACTCAGTGAGGGCAGCACGATCCCGGTCCGCGCCAGTGCCCTCATCAACTCATCGCGTGCCGCTTCCGCCGCCGCGTGCCCGCTGAACCGTTCCGCCGTCATGGACCAACCAACCCTTCTGTCGTTTCCCTGCCGGGACTCCGGAGGCCGACTACTCTGCGTATTCCAGCCCTCACCAGGATGCATGCGGAGAAGGGCACGAATACCCCTTGCCGGGCGTACTTCGCCGCGCCGAGACGTAAGTTCCACACCTTCCACGGAGGAGGTCGCCATGCCGCCGAGACGAGCGGTCACCGGCCGCAGCCAGGAGCCGCGCCAACGCTTCGTAGAGGAACTGCGATTACTCCGCTCCCGCAAGGGCGACACCCTCCGCCAGCTCGGCGAGACACTGGGCTGGGACTGGTCCCTCTTCGGCAAAATGGAATCCGGTCACACCCTCGGCAGCCCCGAGGTCGTCCAGGCCCTGGACCAGCACTACGGGACGCCCGGACTGCTGCTGACGCTTTGGGAGTTGGCGGCGGGGGACCCTACGCAGTTCAAGGAGCGGTACCGGCGGTACATGACGCTGGAGGCCGAGGCGTTGAGCTTGTGGCACTTCGGCGTGAGCGTCTTCCCGGGCATGCTGCAGACGGAAGGCTACGCACGCGAAGTGCTTGCGGTAGGTGGCGCCAAGGGTGAAGACCTGGCGCGACAGGTGGAAGCGCGCATAGGACGCCGCGAGTTGCTGAGGGGCGATGAGGCACCGCCGTTCCGGACAATCCTCTCCGAGGCCGTGCTGCGCGCGTCGTTGCAGGACCCGACGGAATGGCGAAGGCAACTGGAGCACCTCGCCGACGCGGCCGCGACCCCGAACGTCACCCTCCACGTGCTGCCTGACGCTTCTGGTCCGCACGGTCTCGTGAGCACCGACGTCATGTTCCTGCGACTCCCCGACGGCCGAACCGTGGCCTACACCGAAAACGCCCATCGTGGTGAACTCATCGAGGAAACCGGGCCGGTTGAGCGATTGCAACGCGCGTACGATGCGGTGCGTGACCTGGCGTTGAGCCCGGCTGAATCGCGGAAGTTCGTCATGCGGATGTTGGAGGAAGCGCCGTGCGAGCCATCGACCTGAGCACAGTCACGTGGCGAAAGTCCAGCTACAGCAACCCGGACGGCGGCCAGTGCATCGAGATCTCCCCTGACCTCCCGTCCCTCGTCCCCGTCCGCGACAGCAAGGCCCCCCACGGCCCCGCGCTCGTCTTCCCCGCGGCGGCCTGGTCGGCGTTCGTCACATCCGTGAAGGGCGGGCGGCTGTCCGGCGCCTGACGTGACCGTGCTGCGACAACGCACCGGCCCCCGTCGCCGACGCGACAGGGGTCACGGCTCGGTCAGGCCCGGGTGCCGCCGTCCACCCGGAGGACACTGTCGTGACGTAGGAGGAGCGGTCGCTGAGGAGCCAGGCGGCGGTCTGGGCGATCTCGTCCGGGTCGGCGATGCGGCGCAGCGGGGTCTGCGCCGTGAGCCGCTCGAGGACGCCGGGGGGTGTTCTCCTCCCAGGCGCGGATCATCTCGGTGAGCGTGGCGCCGGGCGCGATGGCGTTGACGCGGATGCCCTCCGGGCCGTAGGTAACGGCGGCCGACTCGGTGGCCGATGCTGGAGTTGTTGACGATGGCTCCCGTCCCCGGCGGTGGGACGGATGGCGGCGACCTTGGCGGTCATGGCTAGCCACTGGCCCTTGAGGTTCACCTCATAGGCGTGGTCGAAGTCGGCCTCTCGGGCCTGGTCCATCGGGCCCGGTGGCACGCTCGTCGCGGCGTTGTTGAAGGCCGCGTCGAGCCTGCCGTGCAGCTCCACGCCCGGTCGACGGCGGCCCTGGACGCTCGCCGAGTCCGCAGGTCGCACCGCACGTAGTGCGCGGTGCCGCCGATGCCCGGATCTCCTCGGTGATCGACTTGAGTTGGGCCTCGGTACGGGCCGCCAGCATGACGCGGGCGCCCTCCCGGGCGAACAGCCGCGCCGCGGCGGCACCAATGCCGCACCCGGCGCCGGTGACGAAGGCGACCTTCCCGGCCAGCAGCCCGGCAGTGGGGGCAGCTTGGACGTCCGTGGCGGAGGGGATGGATATGTCGGTGGTGGGTGCGTTGCCCATGACAGTCAGTCAGCCTGCATCCATCCGGGTCATGCATCCATGCTCCAGCGGTACCGGGAGAGCATGCCGACGTGCCTCATCCAGGCGAACTACGCCGCCCAGGGCACGAAAGGGCTGCTCAGCGAGGGTGGCAGCGGGCGGCGGGCCGGAGTTGGAGCAGGTCGTCAGTTCCTTTGGGCGGCGACGGCGCGAGCGCTGGCGGACGCGGCGCGATCTGCGCGGCCGCCCGTGTGAGGGGCGAGTGCGGCCGGATCGTCTCCGTCGGTTCCCTCGCCGGCACCCACGTGGGCCTGCGCGGCTTCGCGGATCCCTTGTCCGCGCCGGTCGCCATCGCCGCGTACGCGCGCAGCGCCGCCAAAACCTTCCGCTCGCGCTGGCCCGAACATCCCGAGTCCGCGGTGGGGCCACTTGGTAGCGTTTCTTCGCACAGAGTGACGATCGAGGGGGAGTTCATTGTCCAGCAAGATGTCGGTCCAGCCGGGCGAATTACGCGCGTCGGCGCATGCCGAGAGCGCTATCGCCGACGACATCAAGAAAACGTGCGACAAGGCCGTCACCGAGACCGGTACGGCTGCGGAGGCCGCCAACGGATGGTCCGTCGCCTCAGCGCTGCACATGATCAGTGAGACCTGGAAGCCCGCTTTCGACGGTCTGCACAAGCGTCTGCTGCAGGGCGCCGGTAATCTCCGCGATACCGCCGACAACCATGACTGGAACGAAGACATGGTTGATCAGGACTTCGAGGACTTCAACGGGGACGGTGTGGGCGTGATTGCCTCGGCCCCCGCCTCAGGGAGCGGGCCCGGCTCCACGGTGTACGCCGGGCTGCCGCGCCCCGGTGTACCCGGCGCCGACCCGGTACGCGAGGCCGTCGGCGAGTACCAGCCGCCGCCACCCGGTACACCGTCACCCAGCACGGACGACATGCTGCACGCCAAGCCCGCGATGCCCGTCTACGACCCGGGCGAGGCTCTCACGGGACCCGGCCGGGACGCGGCTCCCGTGCGCACCGACGACAACCCCTTTGGATGAGCCCGTGGCTTCCGACTACGCACGCCTGCTGAAGCAGGACTTCGCGGACATGACGGCCGCCGCCGACTCCTGGCAGCGGGTTTCGCGGGACATGGACAGCGCGTTCGACCACCACCGTACGAAGGTGACCGGTCCGCTGCACGCCTCCTGGGAAGGGGACGACGCCAAGGCCGCCCTGGCATTCCTCGAAGACATAGAGATGCGCATCAATGTGGTCCGCACCGAGGCGATGACCATCTCGAAGGCGATCGAGACGGTTCGGTTCCGCATGGAGCAGGCGCAGACGGACTTACGCAACGCGGTACGGAGCGCGGAGTCCGAGGGGTTCGTCGTCGACGACTCCGGCTCGGTGGGAGAAGCCATCTGCGAAGCGGACGAGTCTCCGGACGAGGCGCAGAACAAGCTGGACCGGATGAAGCACTTCCAGGAGGAGATCGACACCGCGGTCAAGGACGCGCGGAAGGCCAGCACCGACGGTCACCACGCACTGTCGGAACTCCATGGCGAGATCATGGACCGCACCAACAAGCACATGTCCGCCGAGTCCGCGGCCGACACCCGGCAGGCCATGAAGGACCTGGGCGTCAAGGGGCCGCAGATCCCCAAGGACCCCAAGGACGCGGCCGCCTGGTGGAAGGGACTCGACGAGGCATCGCGCCAGGAGTACGCCACCATGTACCCGGAGCAGATCGGCAAGACGAACGGCCTTCCCAGCACCGTCCGTGACGATGCGAACCGGCTCGCGCTGGATCAGCAGCTCAACTTCGTCGACGGCAGCGACCAAGGCGTCCCCGGCATTCCGGAACACCGTCACAACCTTGAGACCCTGAAGGCCGAACTGGACAAACGTGACGGCGCACCGGAAAACAAAAAGCTCTACCTCCTGGATTTCGACGGTGCCGAGGACGGTAAGGCCGTCATCGCCATGGGGAATCCGGACACCGCTGACAACGTCGGTGTGCAAGTTCCCGGCACAGCAACGGACATGAGCTCAACCGGCGGCCAGCTGTCACGGATCGACAAGTTGCAGAGGTCGGCCGAGCGGGCCGAGCCGGGGGCGACCACGTCGATGGTCTACTGGCTGGGCTACGACGCTCCTGAAATTCCCAGTGACGATGCCCCGAACCTCGCCGTCGCCGGCACTACCCGAGCCGACGACGCGGCACCGGATCTGAGGGATTTCACCCATGGCCTGCGCGCCTCGCATGAAGGGCCGGACCGTGCGCACATGACGGTGCTGGGGCACAGCTACGGGGCCACGGTGGTCGGCGACGCGGATTCCGGCGGCAACGGCTTGGACGCCGACAGTATTTCCGTCGTCGGCAGCCCGGGAGAGACAGTGGGCAGCGCGTCCGATCTCCACGTCGGCGCCGATCACTTCTACACGGGCATCGCCGACGACGACTTCATCAGGCAAGCGCAGGATCTGACGCTCGGTCCCGACCCGAACACCACGGCCTTCGGCGGCACCCGGTTCGTCACTGACACCCACGGACACAGCGGCTACTGGGACGACAAGAGCGAAAGCCTTGCCAATCAGGGCCGGATCATTGCCGGCCACGAACCGAAGAAGGCTCCGCCCACGCCCATCGACATATAGGAAGTCCCTTGGAGAAAAAGCACTCGGAGGTGACGATCAAGCTTTTCAGGCGAACCCGCCTGATCGCAATGACCGCCTCGGTCATCATTTTCACCGGAGCATGTATGTCTCAGCCTGCCGACGACCCCAACAAGGCTCTGCCGCGTAAGAGCCGTGAGGACTCTTTGGCCTGGGCCAAGCAGTACACCGCCACCATGGCTCACTATGCGGGAGTCAAGATCGGCAAGAGATTCGGCAGCCCCTTCACCGACTTCGAGGACTGCGTCGGCCAAAACGACGAGGTTGCGGACGATGGCCGGTACACCCTGACTTACACTGCATATGCCGACCTCCCGCAGGAAGAGCACATTCCAGCGGTCCGCAAACTCCGGGCCGCGCTCAAGAAGCAGGGTGGCATGGACGTCTCTTCTTACGAAGAACGCCCCCATTCTCACGAGGTAATTCTCGACGGTTACCATGAGAAAGAGAATTTCTCTCTCATTGCCGACTCCGTCAAACCCCCCAACACCCTCCGCCTCTCCGTCAGCACCCCCTGCTTCCTGCCCCCCGGGGCCAAACAGCAGAAGTTCTGAGGGCCCGGGCAGGGAACAAGCAGGGAGGCCCCCGTCAGACGACGGGGGCCTCCCTGCTGTCCTAGCCGTGGATCAGCCGAGGCTGTTCACATCCCGCACCGCGCCCTTGTCCGCGCTGGTGGCCATCGCGGCGTAGGCGCGCAGGGCCGCGGAGACCTTGCGTTCGCGGTTCTTGGGGGCGTAGACGCCGCCGAGGGTCTCGCGGCGCGCCGCCAGCTCCTCGTCACCGACCAGCAGCTCGATCGTGCGGTTCGGGATGTCGATGCGGATCCGGTCGCCGTCCTCGACGAGGGCGATCGTGCCGCCGCCGGCCGCCTCGGGGGAGGCGTGGCCGATGGACAGGCCGGACGTGCCGCCGGAGAAGCGGCCGTCGGTGATCAGTGCGCAGGTCTTCCCCAGGCCCCGGCCCTTCAGGTACGAGGTCGGGTAGAGCATCTCCTGCATGCCGGGGCCGCCCTTGGGGCCCTCGTAGCGGATGACGACCACGTCGCCGTCCTTGACCTGCTTGTTCAGGATCTTCTCGACGGCCTGTTCCTGGGACTCGCAGACCACGGCCGGGCCCTCGAACGTCCAGATCGACTCGTCGACGCCGGCCGTCTTCACGACGCAGCCGTCGACGGCCAGGTTGCCCTTGAGGACCGCGAGGCCGCCGTCCTTGGAGTAGGCGTGCTCGGCCGAGCGGATGCAGCCGCCCTCGGCGTCCTCGTCCAGCGCCTCCCAGCGCTCGGACTGGGAGAACGCCTCGGCGGAGCGCTTGCAGCCGGGGGCCGCGTGCCACAGCTCGACGGCCTCCGCGGACGGCGAACCGCCGCGCACGTCCCAGGTCTTGAGCCAGTCGGCGAGCGAGGGGCTGTGGACGGAGTTCACGTCCTCGTTGAGCAGTCCGGCGCGGTGCAGCTCGCCGAGCAGGGCCGGGATGCCGCCGGCACGGTGCACGTCCTCCATGTAGTACGTGCGGTCCTTGGCGACGTTGGGGGCCACCTTGGCCAGGCAGGGCACGCGGCGCGAGACGGCGTCGATGGCCTCCAGGCCGAACGGGACGCCGGCCTCCTGGGCCGCGGCGAGCAGGTGCAGGATCGTGTTGGTCGAGCCGCCCATGGCGATGTCCAGGGCCATGGCGTTCTCGAACGCGTCGAAGGTGGCGATGTTGCGCGGCAGGACCGACTCGTCGCCGCCCTCGTAGTAGCGCGTGGTGAGCTCGACGACCGTGCGGCCGGCCTTCTCGTACAGCGCCTTGCGGGCGGTGTGCGTGGCCAGCACCGAGCCGTTGCCCGGCAGGGAGAGGCCGATGGCCTCGGTGAGGCAGTTCATCGAGTTGGCGGTGAACATGCCGGAACAGGAACCGCAGGTCGGGCAGGCGTTCTCCTCGATGCGGAGGATGTCCGCGTCGGAGATCTTGTCGTTCACCGCGTCCGAGATCGCGTCGACCAGGTCGAGGGTGCGGACCGTGCCGTCGACGAGGGTGGCGCGGCCGGACTCCATCGGGCCGCCGGAGACGAAGACGGTCGGGATGTTGAGCCGCAGCGCGGCGTTCAGCATGCCCGGGGTGATCTTGTCGCAGTTGGAGATGCAGATCAGCGCGTCGGCGCAGTGCGCCTCGACCATGTACTCCACGCTGTCCGCGATCAGGTCGCGGGAGGGCAGGGAGTAGAGCATGCCGCCGTGGCCCATGGCGATGCCGTCGTCGACGGCGATCGTGTTGAACTCGCGGGGGATGCCGCCGGCCGCCTTGACCGCCTCGCTGACGATCCGGCCGACCGGCTGGAGGTGGGTGTGGCCCGGCACGAACTCGGTGAAGGAGTTCGCCACGGCGATGATCGGCTTGCGGCCGATGTCCGCGCCCGCTACGCCCGAGGCGCGCATAAGGGCGCGGGCGCCCGCCATGTTGCGGCCATGGGTAACGGTGCGGGACCTCAGCTCGGGCACGATGGTCACTCCCTCGGGATACGTACGTTCAGCCGTACAGCAGCAGCGGCATACCGCAGCTGATCCCGAGGTTACGCTCTTGATCCAAGATCCGGACACCGGCTCCGGTATGTGAGACAGGCGACCGGAGTACGGACAGCGCCCCTGGGTAGCCCGGCGGGACCGGCTGCGGCCGACCCGGCTGCGGCCCCGTCGTCGGCCACTCCGCCCCGGTCAGGGACCCGCCCCGCTCAGGACCCCGGCACCCAGGTCGGCGAGGCCAGGTGGAGCCGGGTGAAGGCCAGCGCCTCGGCCAGGTCGGCTTCGCGTTCGGCGGCGGACATCGCCCGGCGGGTGTTGACCTCGACGACCACGTGCCCGGAGAAGTTGTTCGCGGCCAGCCGCTCCAGCACCTCGGCGCAGGGCTGGCTGCCGCGGCCCGGTACGAGGTGCTCGTCCTTGGCGGAGCCGTTGCCGTCGGCGAGGTGGACGTGCGCCAGCCGGTCGCCCATCCGCTCCACCATGTCCAGCGCGTCGTTGCGGGCCGTCGCGGTGTGCGACAGGTCGACGGTGAAGTGCCGGTAGTCGTCGTTGGTGGGGTCCCAGTCCGGGGCGTACGCCAGCATCTCGCGGTCGCGGTAGCGCCACGGGTACATGTTCTCGACGGCGAACCGCACGTCCGTCTCGTTCGCCATCCGCCACACCCCGCGGACGAATTCCCGGGCGTAGCTGCGCTGCCACCGGAACGGCGGGTGGACGACGACGGTGGAGGCGCCGAGCTTCTCGGCGGCGTTGCGGGCGCGCTGCAGCTTGACCCACGGGTCGGTGGACCAGACCCGCTGGGTGATCAGCAGACAGGGCGCGTGCACGGCCAGGACCGGCACGCCGTGGTAGTCGGAGAGCCGGCGCAGCGCCTCGATGTCCTGGCTGACCGGGTCGGTCCACACCATGACCTCGACGCCGTCGTACCCCAGGCGCGCGGCGATCTCGAAGGCCGTCGCCGTCGACTCCGGATACACCGAGGCCGTGGACAGCGCGACCTTCGCATCCGGGATGCGCACCACTGGCTCTGTCACGAGGGACAGCGTAAGGGCCGGAGCTGTGCGCGGGGCGGGAGGCCCGGACCCCCGCCGCCCACCGTTGTGGCTTGTGGGGCGGGGGGTACGCAGGTGGCGGGGCCGATCGACGGCGTGACGAGTCTCACGTGCGTGTCTTCGCCTCCGCCCACGGCCCGGGGCCGTCCGGCAACCGCCGCAGCCGCCCTACGCACCGCCGCCCCGGCCCGGCCCGGCCCCAGGGGGACGCCCCCTACGGCAGGTGGTCCAGCCGCCGCAGGATGACCCCCTCGCGCAGCGCCCACGGGCAGATCTCCAGGGTCTCCACGCCGAACAGGTCCATCGCCGCCTCGGCGACCAGCGCCCCGGCCAGCAGCTGCCGCGCCCGCCCCTCGGACACCCCGGGCAGCTCGGACCGCTCCCGCGCGGACATCCCGGCCAGCTTCGGCACCCACTCCTCCAGCTTCTTGCGGGTCAGCTCCCGCTGGACGTAGAGGCCCTCGGCGGAGCGGGCGGCACCGGCGATCCGGGCCAGCTGCCGGAACGTCTTGGACGTGCCGACGATCTGGTCGGGGGTGCCGTAGCGGCTGAACTCGCTCACCACGCGGGCGATCTCGGCCCGGACCCGGCGGCGCAGCGTGCGCACGTCCTCCGGGTCGGGCGGATCGCCGGGCAGCGCGGCCGCGGTCAGCCGGCCGGCGCCCAGCGGCAGCGACACCGCCACGTCCGGGTCCTCGTCGAGGCCGTAGGCGATCTCCAGCGACCCGCCGCCGATGTCGAGGACCAGCAGCCGGCCGGCGGACCAGCCCAGCCACCGGCGGGCGGCGAGGAACGTGAGCCGCGCCTCGTCCTCACCGGAGAGCACCTGCAGCTCCACCTCGGTCTCCTCGGCGACCCGGCGCAGCACGTCCTCCCCGTTGGACGCCTCCCGCACCGCGGACGTCGCGAACGGCAGCACGCTCTCCACGCCCTTGTCCTCGGCCACCTGCAGCGCCTCCCGGACGGTGGCCACCAGCCGCTCCACCCCGGCATCGCTTATCGCGCCGTCGTCGAGGAGCTCGGCCAGGCGCAGCTCCGCCTTGTGCGAGTAGGCGGGCAGCGGCCGCGCGCCGGGGTGTGCGTCCACCACCAGCAGATGGACCGTATTCGAACCCACATCGAGGACACCGAGTCTCATACGGGGAAACCTAACGCGACGCCCGGCACGGCTCGTCGGCGCGGTCCGTACCGTTGCCGGGAGCGGTACGGCCGGCGGCCCCGGCGCGGTGCGTGGCCCGCCCCGTCCGGATGGCGCGCGGCGCGCCTTACGCTGGAGTCGTGGCAAAGACGAAAAAGGCGAAGCACGAAAAAGCGCCGAAGAAGGCAGAAAAGCGGCGCGCCCAGGCGGCCGAGGGGAACCAGCCCCCGGCCGACGAGGTCGGACTCGACTTCGCCCGCGCCTGGGTCACCTTCCCCGACCCGGCCGACGACGAACAGCTCTTCCGCTGCGACCTGACCTGGCTGACGTCCCGCTGGACCTGCATCTTCGGCAGCGGCTGCCAGGGCATCCAGGCCGGCCGGGCGGACGACGGCTGCTGCACGCTCGGCGCGCACTTCTCGGACGACGACGACGAGAAGCGGGTCGCCGAGCACGTGGCGCGGCTCACGCCCGACCTGTGGCAGTTCCACGACGTGGGCACGGAGACCGGCTGGGTCGAGGTCGACGAGGACGGCGAACGGCAGACCCGCCGCTGGCAGGGCTCCTGCATCTTCCAGAACCGCCCCGGCTTCCAGGGCGGCGCCGGCTGCTCGCTGCACATCCTCGCGCTGCGCGAGGGCCGCGAGCCGCTGGAGACCAAGCCCGACGTCTGCTGGCAGCTGCCGATCCGGCGCACCTTCGACTGGATCGACCGGCCCGACGACACCCAGGTGCTGCAGGTCACCATCGGCGAGTACGACCGGCGCGGCTGGGGCCCCGGCGGCCACGACCTGCACTGGTGGTGCACCTCCGCGACCTCGGCACACGGCGCGGGCGAACCGGTCTACGTCTCCTACAAGCCGGAACTGACCGAGCTGATGGGCAAGAAGGGCTACGCCAAGCTCGCCGAACTGTGCGAACAGCGGCTGGCGGCACAGCTGCCGATGGCCCCGCACCCGGCGGACCCCCGGCCGTAGACCCACGGCACTCACCGCTCTCCCCGCCCGGTCCGCAGCTCAGCGGGCCGGGCGGGTCGTGTGCGACGGGGTGTCCGACGGCTTGAAGGGCGTCGCCCCGGAGGTCGCCGTGGGACCGCTCGGCGACGGCGTCGGCGAAGGGTCCGAGGGGCCGGGCGTCGGACTCGACTGCGTCGGGGCCGGCGTCGGATCCGTGGGTGTGGGGTGCGTGGGCGCCGGCGTGTGCGGGGAACGCGACGGCGACGGGTCGGCCGGCGACGGGCCCTGCGGGGCGGTCGCCGGGCCGGCGCCGCCGTAACCCTCCAGCGTGACCGCGGTGCCGCCCGGACGGATGGCGATCCGGGTCCGCCAGTGGCCCGCCGGTTCCCGGTCGTGGTCGACGTAGACCGTGACCGTCGTGGACTGCCCGGGCCGCAGATAGCCCGCCGTCTGGCTCATCTGCAGCCATGCCGCGCCCGGCGTCGCCGTCCAGTGCACCGGCTCGCCACCGGACGCGCTGATCGTGATCGCCGTCGTGCCGCCGCTGGGCTGCGCGGCGACCGTCAGCCGCCCCGGACCCGACACCGTACGGTCCGCCTCTCCCGGCCGCAGCGGGGTGCCGTCCGCGCCGATCACCGCGACCGACACGTCCGGCGTCGGGCCGTCGCCCCTGATGGCCGGCGACGGCGTGGTCCGGGCGTTCCCGGCGTTCTCGTACCGGCCGTCCAGCCGCGCCCCGGCGTCCGTGTCGTTCGCCGTCACCGAGGGCGTGCCGTCCGCCACGGTCTCCCCCGTGGCGGGCGCACCGCGGTAGGCCGCCCACAGGGCCAGCACCGGCGCCGCGATGACCGTGGCGACCACCGTCGTGGTCAGCGCCCGGGCGCGCAGCCGGCGCCGCCGCGCCGACCGGTCCGGCGGCGGGCCCACCGGGAAACCGCCGCGGTCGTAGCGAGGAGAACCGTTTGGCCCACCCGAGCGGCCCCGGCGCCCGGCCGCCGCGGAGCCGTCGGCCCGGCCCGTACGGGACCGCCGGGCCGCCGCCAGCGCCCCCAGCACCGCCTCCTGCGGCGCGGTGACCAGCGGCAGCGAACCCCGGGCCGCCGGCGCGGTGCCCGGCCACGGCCCCGGCGCGGTGGCCCGCTCCGCGGTCCGCCGGCAGGTCGCGCAGTCGTCGACGTGCCGCACCAGCTCCCGGCTCAGCGCCGCCCCCAGCAGCACCTTGCTGTCCCCCGCCAGCTGCGCCACCTCCTTGCACCGGCCGGACTCGACGACGGCCAGCGCCGCCCGGGTCCGCTCCACCTCGCAGGAGGCCGTGGCGAGCAGCGCGCGGGTGGCGATCGGGTCGGCGCCGAGCACCGCGGCGACCTCGTCGGCGGAGAGCCGGTGCCGCACCGACAGCTCCAGCGCCTCCCGCTGCCCGGGAGCGGTACCCGCGGCCTCCGGCCAGGCCAGCACGGCCAGCTCGCGCTGCCGCCGCTCGCTGTCGCGGGGCGCCGCGCGACCGGTGTCGCCGCCGGCGCCGGCGCCGGTCCGCTCGGCGAGCCGGCGCAGGCACGCCCAGCGGGCCAGCGCGTACAGCCAGGCGCGGTGCAACGCCGGGTCGGCCGGGCGGCGGTGGTGGTGCCGCTCGGCCAGCGCCAGCATCTCGCCGAGCACCGCGGTCGCCGCGTCGTGCTCGCACAGCACCGACAGGCAGTAGGTGAACAGGCCGTCCAGATACGGCTGATAGCCGTCACCGGGCTCGTCCGGGGCACCCGGGACGGGCGGCTGGAGGGGCCGGGAGGACGGCTGGGCGGACTGCGGACGGCTCCGGCGCCGGTCGTCGCCGCGCGACCGGTGTGCGCCGGTGGAGTGCGTGGGGTGCTCGGGCCTGCTGCTCATCACCCCGGCGACGGTAGGCGGATGATGCAGCCGGACTTACTCTCCCGGACCACTTTTAACCCTTACGGGTGACCATCTCCCTCAAAAGGGGACACGACCCGGCCACGGCACCAGGAACGCACGCGGCGTGCGCCACCCGGTCGGCGCAACGAACGGCGCGGGCGGGCGGCGCAACGACGGCAGGCGGCCCGGACCGAGGCGATACGGCCCGGGCGCGGCGTCGCCCGCGGCGTTGTCGGACCCCGCCGCTACCGTGAACCCCATGGCAACTCGTAAAGCGCCGGGCAAGGAACGCCCCTCCTACCGCTGCACCGAATGCGGCTGGACCACCGCCAAGTGGCTCGGCCGCTGCCCGGAATGCCAGGCGTGGGGCACGGTCGAGGAGTTCGGCGGCACCCCCGCCGTCCGCACCACCGCGCCCGGCCGGGTCACCACCGCCGCCCTGCCCATCGGCCAGGTCGACGGCAAGCAGGCCACCGCCCGCTCCACCGGCGTCGACGAGCTCGACCGCGTCCTCGGCGGCGGCCTGGTCCCCGGCGCGGTGGTCCTCCTCGCCGGCGAGCCCGGCGTCGGCAAATCCACCCTCCTCCTGGACGCCGCCGCCAAATCCGCCTCCGCCGACCACCCCACCCTCTACGTCACCGGCGAGGAATCCGCGAGCCAGGTCCGGCTCCGCGCCGACCGCATCGGCGCCCTCGACGACCACCTCTACCTCGCCGCCGAGACCGACCTCTCCGCCGTCCTCGGCCACCTCGACACCGTCAAGCCCTCCCTGCTGATCCTGGACTCCGTGCAGACCGTCGCCTCCCCCGAGATCGACGGCGCCCCCGGCGGCATGGCCCAGGTCCGCGAGGTCGCCGGCGCCCTCATCCGCGCCTCCAAGGAACGCGGCATGTCCACCCTCCTCGTGGGCCACGTCACCAAGGACGGCGCCATCGCCGGCCCCCGCCTCCTGGAACACCTCGTCGACGTCGTCCTCCACTTCGAAGGCGACCGGCACGCCCGCCTCCGCCTCGTCCGCGGCGTCAAGAACCGCTACGGCACCACCGACGAGGTCGGCTGCTTCGAACTCCACGACGAAGGCATCACCGGCCTCGCCGACCCCAGCGGACTCTTCCTGACCCGCCGCGACGAACCCGTCCCCGGCACCTGCCTCACGGTGACCCTGGAGGGCCGCCGCCCGCTGGTGGCGGAGGTCCAGGCGCTCACCGTCGACTCCCAGATCCCCTCACCCCGGCGCACCACCTCCGGCCTGGAGACCTCCCGCGTCTCGATGATGCTCGCCGTCCTGGAACAGCGCGGCCGGATCAGCGCCCTCGGCAAACGCGACATCTACAGCGCCACCGTCGGCGGCGTGAAGCTCACCGAACCCGCCGCCGACCTCGCCGTCGCCCTCGCCCTCGCCAGCGCCGCCAGCGACACCCCCCTGCCCAAGAACCTCGTCGCCATCGGCGAGGTCGGCCTCGCCGGCGAGGTCAGACGCGTCACCGGCGTCCAGCGCAGGCTCTCCGAAGCCGCCCGGCTCGGCTTCACCCACGCCCTCGTCCCCACCGACCCCGGCAAGATCCCCGACGGCATGCGGGTCCTGGAGGTCGCCGACGTCGGACAGGCACTCACCGTCCTGCCCAAGCGCGTACGCCGGGAGGCCCCGCAGGAGGAGGGTGTGCGCCGGTAGACTTTGCCCTGGTCTCGCCCGTCACCGCAGAATTGCCTGTCGGCCACGTACGCTCCGGTGGTACGTCAACCACAGCAAGGGCCGGGCGGCCCGCGGACCGACAGACCGTGCGACGGAGGAGTGCAGTGGCAGCCAACGACCGGGCATCGACTCCCGGCAGGTCCGGCGGGGGATCCGGCACCGAGAGCCTGATGCGCGCCTCGCTGAGCGCCGTCGCCCCCGGCACGGCCCTGCGCGACGGACTGGAACGCATCCTCCGCGGCAACACCGGCGGACTGATCGTCCTGGGCTTCGACAAGACCGTCGAGACCATGTGCACCGGCGGCTTCGTCCTCGACGTCGAATTCACCGCCACCCGCCTCCGCGAGCTCTGCAAGCTCGACGGCGCACTGGTCCTCGACAAGGACATCACCAAGATCCTCCGGGCCGGCGTCCAGCTCGTCCCCGACGCCTCCATCCCCACCGAGGAGACCGGCACCCGCCACCGCACCGCCCAGCGCGTCTCCATCCAGGCCGGCTTCCCCGTCGTCTCCGTCAGCCAGTCCATGCGGCTGATCGCGCTCTACGTCGACGGCGAGCGCCGCGTCCTGGAGGAATCCGCGGCCATCCTCTCCCGCGCCAACCAGGCCCTCGCCACCCTGGAGCGCTACAAGCTCCGCCTCGACGAGGTCGCCGGCACCCTCTCCGCCCTGGAGATCGAGGACCTGGTGACCGTACGGGACGTGACCGCCGTCGCCCAGCGGCTGGAAATGGTCCGCCGCATCGCCACCGAAATCGCCGAGTACGTCGTCGAACTCGGCACCGACGGCCGGCTCCTCGCCCTCCAGCTCGAAGAGCTCATCGCCGGCGTCGAACCGGAACGCGAACTGGTCGTCCGCGACTACGTCCCCGAGCCCACCGCCAAGCGCGCCCGCACGGTCTCCGAGGCGCTCGCCGAGCTGGACTCCCTCACCCACGCGGAACTCCTCGAACTCCCCAACGTGGCCCGCGCGCTGGGCTACAGCGGCGCCCCCGAGACCCTCGACTCCGCCGTCTCCCCGCGCGGCTTCCGCCTCCTGGCGAAGGTCCCCCGCCTCCCCGGCACCGTCATCGATCGCCTCGTCGACCACTTCGGCGGCCTCCAGAAACTCCTCGCCGCCAGCGTCGACGACCTCCAGACCGTCGACGGCGTCGGCGAGGCCCGCGCCCGCTCCGTCCGCGAGGGCCTCTCCCGCCTGGCGGAGTCCTCGATCTTGGAGCGGTACGTGTAGGTGGGGGCTGCAGGAGGCGGGCGGGGAATAGCCCACCTCCCCCTTGCCGTTGTGGCCTCGCAGGGGGCCCGCGCATCCCCTACGGGATCCGTTCGGCTCCCCCCTAAGACGCCGTTTCTGATGGTGTGATCGCTCGTTGAGCCGTGCATGACGGATCTGGTTGAGCGGTTGGTACCGGACGAGTTGTGGGTGCTGTTCCGGCGGGTGGTCCCGCCGACGGAGGTCATACGCCCGCAAGGCGGCGGCCGCCGACGGGCCGGTGACCGCGCATGCCTGGCAGCGATCATCTTCGTGGCCACCTCGGGCTGCACCTGGCGGCAACTGCCGCCGGTGTTCGGGCCGGCCTGGCCCACCGTCTACCGGCGCTTTGCCCAGTGGAGCCGGGATCGGGTGTGGGCCAGGCTGTACCGCGTCATCCTTGACGAGCTCGGTGCCCGGGGCGAGTTGGACTGGTCGCGGTGTGCGATCGACTCCGTCAGCGTCCGGGCGGCAAAAGGGGGCCACTGACCGGACCGAATCCGACCGACCGCGGCAAGCCGGGATCGAAAATCCACCTGATCACCGACCGAAACGGTGTGCCGCTGTCGCTGGGCATCTCCGGCGCCAACGTGCACGACAGCCTCGGCCTGGAGCCGCTCGTGCGCGGGATCCCGCCCATCCGCTCCCGCCGCGGCCCGCGCCGCCGGCGTCCGGCCAAGCTCCACGCCGACAAGGGCTACGACTACGACCACCTGCGGAAATGGCTTCGTGAGCGTCGCATCCGCCACCGCATCGCCCGCAAGGGCATCGAGTCGTCCACGCGGCTCGGCCGACACCGCTGGGTCGTCGAGAGAACGGTCTCCTGGCTGGCCGGATGCCGAAGGCTGCACCGCCGTTACGAGCGAAAGGCCGAGCACTTCCTGGCCTTCGTCGGCATCGCCGCAGCCCTCATCAGCTACCGCCGACTCACCAACTGAAACAACGTCTAAGGGCCCCCACCCGTCACCTTCCCCTCCTCGCCGCCCTTGAGCTGGGTGGCCCGCCCGAAACCCCCGGGACCTCCCTACCGCAGGACCGCCGCCTCCTTCTCCTCCGCCAGCCCCACCACCGGCCGGTCCGGACGCTGCGGCGCCACCCCGCCGATACTCCGCAGCCACGCCCACGTATCGGCCACCGTCTCCGCAACCGGCCGGCACCGCAGCCCCGTCGCCAGCGCACGGGACACATCCGCCCCGAACATCGCATCCCGCGACTCATCCGTCGCCAGCCACACCGGCAACTCGGTCCACGGCTCCACACCGGCCGCGAGCACGTCCTCCGGCGCCGTCCAGCGCAGCTCCGCATCCGAGCCGGTGACCTTCACACAGCTCTCCAGCAGCTCCCCCATCGTGGCGTGCCCGATCTCGCTCACCAGGTTGTACGCCCCGCCGAGCCCGGCCTCCAGCGCGTCCAGCGTCCACTCCGCGAGGTCACGCACGTCGATGTACTGCAGCGCCAGCTCCCGCGGCCCCGGCGCCAGAACCGGCCCACCACGGGCGATCCGGCCCAGCCACCACGGCAGCCGCCCGATGTTCTCGTACGGCCCGAGGATCAGCCCGGCCCGCACCAGCAGCGCCCGCTCCCCGAACGCGTCCAGCGCCGCCAGCTCCCCGCCCCGCTTGGCCGCCGCGTAGTCCTCGGCGTCCGTGGCGTCCGCGGACCCCGCCACCAGCGGCCCGTCCTCGTCGAGCCCGTACGCCGCCGGATACGCGTACACCGACCGGCTGGACACGTACGCATACCTGCCGGCCCGCCCGGCCAGCAGCCGCGCCGCGTCCCGCACCGCCGAGGGCGCACCGCTCCAGGTGTCCACGACGGCGTCCCATTCCCCCTCCCGCAACGCCGCGAGACCCTCCGTGCCCGCTTCCCCCCGTTCACCGTGCAAGGCCGTCACGCCCTCCGGCGCCGCGTGCCTCCCCCGGTGGAAGACCGTCACCTGCCAACCCCGCGCCACCGCCGCCTCGGTGACCGCCCGCCCCACGAACTCCGTACCGCCCAGCATCAGTAGCTTCATACCGCCGACTGTGCCGGACCCCGTCGGCCCGGACCAGCACCGCACGCCATCAGCGAAATCCCCACCAGCGGAATTACCGGAGGCCCCGCCTCCGGATCAGGGACGCCCCACGCCCAACGACGTACGACGAACGGGAACGGAAACGCAAACGCGAACGGGAACGGGAACGGGAACGGGAACGGCCAAGGCTCCACAGCGCTCAGCGTTACGGCGAGCCGCCAACCGACGACGGCCGACGGCGACGGCTGACGGCTGACGGCTGACGGCCTACGGCCAACATCGATCAGCGAATGGCGATCAACGAACGGCCGACGATGAACCAGTGAAGGAGGTGAACGCGGTAAACGCGGTAAACGCGGTGAAGAGGTGAACGCGGTAAAAACGGTGAACGCTCAGTCCTCGGCCAGAACGAACGACGTACGGGCGGACTCCAGCCCCGGCACCTTGGCCTCGATCCGGTACTTACCGGACGGCACCGTGGCCGAACTGGGCGTCGCGCACTGCGGTCCGCTCGCTCGCCGGTCCCACTCGACGGTGCGCTTCACGGAGCCGTTGGCCGGCACCTGCAAGAGCGCCGGCGCGGTGCCCGAGGGGCAGTCGTTCGAGGCCCACACCCGGTCGCCACCCGCGGCGTCGCTGATCGTGAGCACCGTCGCCTTCCGCCCGAGGTCCACCTTGCAGGCCGCGTCGGCCGTGTTCTTGATGGTCAGCTCGAACTTCGGCTTCTTGTCCGGCGCGTACGAGTCCTTGACGCTCCGCAGCACCAACTCGACCTTCGGATCAGTGCAGTTGGGCAACGAAGAACCGGCCGGAACACCCTTGCCGGACCCCTGCCCGATCGGCCCGCCGGCTCCCGCACCACCGGCCGACGCCCCGCCCCCGGAACCACCACCGGCCCCGTCGTCCTCGCCGCCGGCGCCACCGCTCCCGCCGCCCGAAGAGCCGGCACCGCCGCTGGCCCCGGAGTCGTCCCCCGACTCCCCTCCGGACCCCGACTCACCGCGTCCGCCCGGCTTTTGACTGATCGCCGGGCCCGCGGACGAGGGTCCGGGCGTGATCGACGTCGCGGGCCCCTTCCCGTGCGCACCACCCTTGCCCTCGTCGCCACCGTTGCCCCCGCCGCCCAAGTTGAGGGCCCACACGACCAGTAGGGCGAGCAGGACGACGATGGCCAGCGCAACGGCCCTCCGCCGCCAGTAGATGGAGGAGGGAAGCGGCCCGATCGGATTGCGCAGTGATCCCACGCGGAAACTCTACGAGAGATCAGCAGCCGCACCGGCCACTACCCGCCGCATCAGACTGCAACTTTTCCCATGATCAGCCCGGCCCCCACCACCCACACCCACCCAACCCGCCACACACGTCCCTTCCGCCCCACCAACCCCACCCATCCACCACCCCTCATCCACCACCCCTCATCCCCCCTCGCCCGCCCCGCTCAACCCCACCCATCCCCCCACGGCCAACCCGCCGACCAGCCGCCACTGCCACCGCTGCCGCCACTGCCACCGCTACGGGCAGCGCCCCCCGGCACCGCCCAGCACCTACGCCCCCTCCGGCCGCTGCCACTCCTCCTTGTGACCGAACCCCTGGCCGTTGTCGATCAGCCGCAGCCAGTCAGGACGCAGCTCCCAAAGGGTCGTGCGTTCCAACGCGGCCCGGAGCCGCTCGTCCGCCTCGACGAAGGGGAAGCGCCGGGTATAGGCGCGCCAGCCGACGACCCGCTCGGCGCCCGACAGAGGTCGGCAGCGACCTCGGCCCTGAATCCCCGTCAGGGCACTCCACTCCTGGCCATCGCGCTGCACCGTGAAGGCGACCCGGGCCTCCGGCTCGGCCAGGGCCCGGCCGTGGCGGGTCGTGGCCGAGGTGACGAAGTACAGCACCGGCCCGCCGACCGCGCCCGCACCTGTCTCCGCCGCGTCGGCCGTCTCCACCTCCCCCGCCGCCTCGCCCACCTCGGCCGCCTCGACCTCGTCATTGGTGGCGCCGGTGGCGTATAGCACCGCGCAGGCCTGCGGGCCGTCCTCGTCCACGTACGCCAGGGTGATCGTCGTGTGAGCGGCCAGTGCCTGCTCGATCGCGTGCGGGCAGGGCACAGGTCTCACAGCTGTCGCGCCGCCACGCACGGACTCGCCGCCACGCACGGACTCGCCGTCACGCACGGACTCGCCGCTGGACGCAGCCTCGCCACCGCGCACGGACTCGCCGGCACTGTCGCCCGCCCTCGCCGTACGCCTGTCGCTCACTTCTGGCATCTGTGGCATCTGCCCGTCGCTGTCGTTCGTCTTCTTCGCCATACCCGCATCCCGGCCGTGTGCCTTGCGCCCTGTGCCCTGCACCTTGTGCTCCGTGCCCTGCACCTTGCACCTTGCGCCCTGCGCCTTGCGTCCTGCGTCCTGCGTCCTGCGTCCTGCGTCCTGCGCATTTTCCTGCGCGCCCCGCCGCGCCCCGTTATCGCCTGGACCCGCCTTGCCTTGTTTCGCCTTGCCTTGTTTCGCCTTGTCGCCTCCTTCTTATCCCGGCAACGATTACGGAGAGTAATCAGTTCCCTCGGATTGTAGTGAGTTTGCGGAGGCGGTCGTGGGGGTGGCGTACCGGCGGTAGCGGCCAGGCGTGCGTATGTGGCCGTCCTGCGAGTGGGTGGGCGTGCGGCGGGGCGCGGCCGGTGCGTTTCCTGGGCGCGTGCGAACGTGCCAGGATCGTCGGTGCCATGACTTCGACGCCTGTCACCTCATCTGCCACGTCCGACGCCGCCGAGACCGCTTCCGCCGCCGTTCCGGCCGCGGAGGCCGCAGACGGGACCGCGCTGCACGGGCCGGTCACCGACTGGTTCGACGAGCATGCCCGCGATCTGCCCTGGCGCCGCCCCGAGGCGGGCGCCTGGGGTGTGATGGTGAGTGAGTTCATGCTCCAGCAGACGCCGGTCAGCAGAGTGCTGCCGGTGTACGAGCAGTGGCTGGCCCGCTGGCCGCGCCCCGCCGACCTGGCCGCCGAGGCGCCGGGCGAGGCGGTCCGCGCCTGGGGCCGGCTCGGCTATCCGCGGCGCGCGCTGCGGCTGCACGCCGCCGCGTCCGCCATACAGGAGCGGCACGGCGGTGACGTACCGCGCGAGCACGCCCAGCTGCTGGCGCTGCCCGGCGTCGGCGAGTACACCGCCGCGGCGGTCGCCTCGTTCGCGTACGGGCAGCGGCACGCGGTGCTGGACACCAACGTGCGGCGGGTGTTCGCGCGCGCGGTGGCCGGCCGGCAGTTCCCGCCGAACGCCACCACCGCCGCCGAGCGCAAGCTCGCCCGCCAACTGCTGCCCGAGGACGAAAAGCTGGCGGCACGCTGGGCGGCGGCCACGATGGAGCTGGGTGCGCTGCTGTGCACGGCGCGCACGCCGGAGTGCCACCGTTGCCCGATCGCCTCGCGGTGCGCGTGGCGGCTGGCCGGCTCCCCGGCGCACGACGGGCCGCCGCGGCGCACCCAGACGTACGCCGGTACCGACCGACAGGTGCGCGGGAAGCTGCTCGCGGTGCTGCGGGAGGCGGTGGCTCCGGTTCCGCAGCAGGTGCTGGACGCGGTGTGGGACGAGCCGGTGCAGCGCGCCCGGGCGCTGGACGGGCTGGTCTCGGACGGCCTGGTGGAACCGCTGGGCGGCGGACGGTACCGATTGCCGCTGTCGTAGGCGGGCCGTCGGTCGACGACCGGCCCCGGTCGAGGTCATTGACCGGCGCCCCCGGCCGGTGCCCCGACCGGCCCCGATCGCCCCCGACCGGCCCCGATCGAGGTTTGACCGGAGGCCCCGAACAGTGACCCCGACCGATGACCCCGGCCGGTGACCTCGATCGACGGTCTCGATCGACGGTCTCGGCCGACATAGTCGGCCGACTTACCGGTGCCGGTCCGCCCGTGCGTAGCCGCGCCGGTGCGCGACCGGGCCCGGGCGGGCGGGCGCGGGCCGCGGGCGCCCGTGCGCGACCGGCACCCTCACCTAACCGTCCCTCGCCCCCAACCGGCACCCGTCCCTAACCGCCGCTCGCCCCCAACCGGCACCCGTCCCTAACCGTCGCTCACCCCTAACCGGCACCCGTCCCTAACCGTCGCTCACCCCTAACCGCCGCCCTGCCCATCCGTCGCCCGTGCGCGATCGCGCCGTGCCTTCGTGCGTGCGTACTTCATGCGCCGTACCTCATGCGCCGTACCTCATGCGCCGTACTCCGTCCGCCGTATAGCGAGGCCGTCCGCCCGGCGCCCCGTACACCCCCGGCACCCCGCACCTCCAGGGGCGGCTGCGCCCGTAGCCGCCCCTGACTGTCTTTCACGGCCGAAAAGGGTCGGTAGTTGGCTGGATGGTGATTCTTCGGCCGGGCGGCGCTGTGCCGGACCACATGTTTGTGAAGGTGCCGTGACATGTGCCGTGACATGTGCCGTCACGTGCGCCGTGACGGATGTCGTGCCGGATGCCGTGCGCCTCATGGGCCTTTCGGCGGGGGTGTTGTCCGTCCGGAGTATGACGGCGCGGGGGTCGCCGTCCCCCCGAGGTATGACCCCCGGCGCGCTGTTACACAACCGAGGGTTTTCCGTGCACTCGCTGTGGGGCCGACGCACATTACGCCGCAACACCCCCTCCGTAGCGTCTTCCACGTGCTGGAGATGACCGCCAGCGCAGTCAACGTGGGGAATCGCAAGCGGATCGGAGGCGTCGGGATGGCGACCAGCGGCGGCAAGGTACTGGACTTCGAAGAGTACGTGCGGACGCGGCAGGAGGCCCTGCTGCGCAGCGCCCGGCGTCTGGTGCCCGATCCGGTCGACGCCCAGGACCTGCTGCAGACGGCGCTGGTGCGCACGTACGGCCGCTGGGACGGGATCGCGGACAAGTCGCTGGCCGACGCCTACCTCCGCCGCGTCATGATCAACACCCGTACGGAGTGGTGGCGGGCCCGCAAGCTGGAGGAGGTGCCCACCGAGCAGCTTCCGGACGCGAGCGTGGACGACGGCACCGAGCAGCGCGCGGACCGGGCGCTGCTGATGGACATCCTCGGGGTGCTGGCTCCCAAGCAGCGCAGCGTCGTCGTGTTGCGGCACTGGGAGCAGATGAGCACGGAGGAGACGGCTGCCGCGCTCGGGATGTCCACGGGTACGGTCAAGAGCACGCTGCACCGTGCGCTGGCGCGGCTGCGTCAGGAGCTGCAGGCCCGCGACATCGACGCGCGGATGCTGGAGCGCGGCGAGCAGGACCGGGCGCGGCAGGACCAGGAGCGGTGCGCGGCCTGACGGCGGGCGGCGCGGGCCGGTGCGCGGCCTGACGTGCGGGTGGAGCCCTCAGTGATCACACGCATGACAAATGTGTGAAAACGGTCACGTGGTCCGGAGCCGTACGGTTCATGGGTCGACGCGTCACAATCACATCAGGGAACACCTCGGAAACACCTCGGGGAAAGCCTCGGGAAACACCCCAGGGGAGTCCTCGAGGAAGACCTCGGGGCGTGCCTCGGGGAACACCTCAGGGTCGGCTTCGCCGAACGGCATCACACAGCAACGAATACCTTCACTTCAGTCACTGAACTCAGTCACTGAGCTCAGTCACTCAACTCAGTCACTCAACGAGCAGCAGCGGGATCGGCGGCTGTGCGAGCAGCACGGTGAGCAGGAGCGGATTGTCCAGGAACAGGTTGACCAGGATCGGGTTGACCAGAGGCGGCGCGGCCACGGCGGGGGTGGCCGCCGTCGGCCTTTTGCTGGCCGGGTGCAATCCGGGGGGCGAGGGTGTGCGCAGCGAGGGGTCGGCGAGCAGCACCCCGATGCCCAAGGGGGCGGCGAGCAGCGCGCCGAGTCCGACCTCGTCGGCCGGGTACAAGAAGGTCGACGCGGTCCGGCTGATGCGGGACGATCCGAGGGTCGGCGCGGACGTGAAGAAGTCCCTGTACAAGCCGTGCGCCGCCGACGAGTACCCGGTGGAGGTGACGTATGCGTCGCTGACCGGCGGTTCGTCGCCCGATGTCATCGTCAACGTCATGACCTGCGCGGATTCCGTGGGGATCGGGTCCTACGTGTACCGCAGGGACAGCGGGGCGAAGGACGGGTATGACAACGTGTATGCGAATGAGCAGCCGTCGGTCTCCGCCGCGGTGAACAAGGGTGAGCTGGAGGTCTCGAAGCAGACCTACGCGGCCGGCGACAAGGTGTGCTGTCCGTCCGGTGAGGACGTGACGACGTACCACTGGGCGGGCGGCCGCTTCACCCAGTCCGACCAGTACCACACCGACTACAGCAAGACCACCGTCGACAGCATCCCGGCGCCCGGGGACAGCGGCGCGGGGTCGGAGGGTTGAGACAACCGCATGGCCGACACCCATGTGCTTTTCGTCGAGGACGACGACGTCATCCGTGAGGCGACGCAGCTCGCGCTGGAGCGGGACGGATTCGTGGTCACCGCGATGCCGGACGGGCTCGCGGGGCTGGAGGCGTTCCGTGCGAACCGTCCGGACATCGCGCTGCTCGATGTGATGGTGCCGGGACTGGACGGGGTCAGTCTGTGCCGGCGGATCCGCGACGAGTCGACGGTTCCGGTGATCATGCTGTCGGCGCGGGCCGACTCGATCGACGTGGTGCTGGGCCTGGAGGCGGGCGCGGACGACTACGTCACCAAGCCGTTCGACGGGGCGGTGCTGGTGGCGCGGATCCGTGCGGTGCTGCGCCGTTTCGGCCACGCGAGCGGCCCGGACGGCGCCAAGCCGGCCGCGGCGGCGGACGACGCCCCGGACGAGGCGGTGCTGCGCTTCGGTGATCTGGAGGTCGACACCGAGGGCATGGAGGTCCGCAAGGGCGGCGAGAACGTGGCGCTGACGCCGACCGAGATGCGGCTGCTGCTGGAGTTCTCCAACGCGCCGGGTACGGTCCTCTCGCGCGACCGGCTGCTGGAGCGGGTGTGGGACTACGGCTGGGGTGGTGACACCCGGGTCGTGGACGTCCATGTCCAGCGGCTGCGCGGCAAGATCGGCCAGGACCGGATCGAGACGGTCCGCGGTTTCGGATACAAGCTGAGAGGCTGACGCCGCCGGTGGTGAGGCTGGCCCTGCGGACAGGGCTGAGATGGAAGCTCAGCGCCGCGATCGCGCTCGTCGGAGCGCTGGTCGCGATCGCGCTGAGCCTCGTCGTGCACAACGCGGCCCGCCATTCCATGCTCGACAACAGCCGGGACGTGCAGGTCGAGCGGCTGAACTTCACCCAGAAGATCTTCGAGTCGACCAGCCGGCTGCAGTTCGGGGCGAAGATCGACGATCCGGCGCTGCCGGAGCCGCTGCGCCGCGAGGTCGCGGAGAACGAGCGCGCGACGTATCTGCAGGACACCGGGGAGACGGCGCCGGAGGTGTGGGCGGCGACGCCGTTGAGCGACGGCCGGGTGCTGTCGATGCACGACCGGTTCCCGGACCGGTTCGCCGTTCTGGACGATCTTGACCAGGCGCTGCTGATCGGTTCGACCGCCGTGGTGGTGGGCGGCTGTGCGCTGGGCGTACTGGTCGGCGGGCGGCTGTCGAAGCGGCTGCGGAAGGCGGCCGCGGCGGCCGGGAAGCTGGCCGACGGGGACACCTCGGTACGGATCCGTGACGAGGTCGGCGGCCGGGTCCGGGACGAGACGGACGATCTGGCGTGGGCGGTGGACGCCATGTCGGACGCGCTCCAGGAGCGGATCGAGGCCGAGCGGCGGGTGACCGCGGACATCGCCCATGAGCTGCGCACGCCGGTCACCGGTCTGCTGACCGCGGCCGAGCTGCTGCCGCCGGGCCGCCCGTCGGAGCTGGTCCGGGACCGTGCGCAGGCGCTGCGGACGCTCGTCGAGGACGTCCTGGAGGTGGCCCGGCTGGACGGCTACGCCGAGCGCGCCGAGCTGCAGGACGTGGCGCTGGGCGAGTTCGTGACCCGCCGGGTGCGGGCCCTGGATCCGGACATCAAGATCGATGTCGTACGGGACTCCGAGGCGACCACCGATCCGCGCCGGCTGGAGCGGATCCTGGGCAATCTGATCGCGAACGCGGCGCGGCACGGCAAGCCGCCGATCGAGGTGACGGTCGAGGGCCGGGTGCTGCGGGTGCGCGATCACGGGCCCGGTTTCCCGGAGGCGCTGCTCCGCGAGGGCCCGAGCCGGTTCCGCACCGGCAGCAGCGACCGGGCGGGCCGCGGCCACGGGCTGGGCCTGACCATCGCCGCGGGCCAGGCCCGCGTGCTGGGCGCCCGTCTGACCTTCCGCAACGCGGACGAGCTGACGGACGGTTCGACGGGCGCGATCTCCGTCCTCTGGCTGCCGGAGAACGCCCCGACGAGTACGGGGAGCTTTCCGGTCATTCATCTTCCGGACAGATAGCCCACCGTTCCGCTGCGCTGTGCGGCGCCTCCCACGTACCCGTCCGTCCCGCCGCGGGTCGTCTCGCCGTTGCTCCCCCACTGCCTGAAGGGCGTGGGAGGTACCCCCATGCGGCGGGCGGTTGTGTGTCGGGTGCGGTGACAGCCCTACAGACTTCGTCCTCCGGTCTGTCCCCTCCCGTTGGTGGGGGAAATAGCTGAGTGGGGGTGCACGCGACCAGTCACGTGCACCCCCACTCAGGGTTTTTCCCCACCCACAACGGGAGGGGGCGGGCCGGAGGGGCCTTGATCGTGGACGTAAAGCGAAGCAGTCCACGAACAAGGCCCCGGAGGTCCGTCACCGCACCCGACAGCCCCGCGCAGCGGCTCGCCCGCCGCAGGCGTAACGGCGAGCGACCACCGCGGCGGGACGGCCGAGTACGTACGGCGCGCGTCAGTCGCGTCAGCCGCGTCAGCCGCGTCAGACCGCCGCCGCGACCCGCTCCGCCTCCGCGGCCCCGCCCTGCGGGTCCGCGGCCGCCTTCGCCGCCGGCCCGCCCCGCAGCGGGACCTCCTTCAGGAACCACGCCGCCGCGAAGCCGATGATGCTGACCAGGGCGCCCCAGAGGAAGACCTGGTGGGCACCGTTCGCCACCGCGTGCGCGTACGCGTCCTTGACCATCGGCGGGAGTTCGGGCAGGCGCTTGGGGTCCATCTGGGCGCCGCCGCCGGCCATCTTGTCGCCGGCGGCCTTGCCGAGCCGCGCGGCCATCGTGGACTGCACCTGGTTGGTGAAGATCGCGCCGAGGATCGCGACGCCGAAGGAGCCGCCGATGGTGCGGAAGAGGGTGGCGGACGAGGAGCCGACGCCCATGTCCTTCAGCTCGACGCTGTTCTGGGCGATCAGCATCGTGGTCTGCATCAGGAAGCCCATGCCGGCGCCGAGCACGGCCATGTAGACGCCCGAGGTGAAGCGGGTGGTCCCGGTGTCCATGAGGGACAGTACGGCCATGCCGGCGGTGAGCAGGCCGCTGCCGACCACGACGAAGACCTTGTACTTGCCGGTCTGGGTGGTGACCCGGCCGGCGAACAGCGAGACGGCCATCATCGCCAGCAGCATCGGCAGCAGCAGCAGGCCGGAGTTGGTGGCCGAGGCGCCCTGCACGGTCTGCTGGAACAGCGGCAGGAAGGTCATCGAGCCGAACATCACGAAGCCGACGAGGAAGCCGATGACGGTGACGAGCGAGAAGTTGCCGTTGCGGAAGATGTGCAGCGGCAGCACCGGCTCGGCGACCTTGCGCTCGACCAGGATGAACGCGATCAGGGCGAGGACGCCCAGGATGCCGAGGCCGATGATCTGCGGCGACAGCCAGTCGTACTCGGTGCCGCCCCAGGTGGTGATCAGGACGAGGGAGGTGATGCCCAGGGTGAGCAGCGCGGAGCCGACGTAGTCGATGCGGGCCTGGGAGCGCTTCTTCGGCAGGTGCAGCACCGCGGTGACCATGATCAGTGCGACCGCGCCGAGCGGCAGGTTGATGTAGAAGCTCCAGCGCCAGCCGAGGTGGTCGGTGATGGTGCCGCCGACGAGCGGGCCGCCGATCATGGCGACGGCCATGACGCCGGCCATCATGCCCTGGTACTTGCCGCGTTCCCGCGGCGGGATCAGGTCGCCGATGATCGCCATGACGCCGACCATCAGGCCGCCGGCGCCGAGTCCCTGGACGGCGCGGAAGCCGATCAGCTGGCCCATGTCCTGGGCCATGCCGGACAGTGCGGAGCCGATCAGGAAGAGCACGATGGACGTCAGGAAGACGCCCTTGCGGCCGTACATGTCGCCGAGCTTGCCCCAGATCGGGGTCGAGGCGGCGGTGGCGAGCGTGTAGGCGGTGACGACCCAGGACAGGTGCTCCAGCCCGCCCAGGTCACCGACGATGGTCGGCATCGCGGTGCCGACGATCATGTTGTCCAGCATCGCGAGGAGCATCGCGATCATCAGCGCGAAGAGCACCAGCCGCACGCTCGCCGGCTGCTTGCCCTCCGGCGCGGCCTGGGCCTGTGCCCCGGCCGCCGCCGTTCTTCCGTCCCCCGTCGGGGTCGCAGACTGCGACTTCCCCATTTGCCTTCCCTCTCCTACTTACTTGCCGCCCGGCTAGTTCAGTACAGTGAGGAAGGTAGGCGGCTAACTAGCCGGGCGTCAAGTAAGTTTCTTTGGCCCGGTCCTGGGCACGCCTCCCACCAGCATCGACGACGCAGGAGAGCACCATGAGCACAGGGCAGCAGCGCCGGGGGAACACCCGCCAGCGCATTCAGGACGTCGCTCTGGAGCTGTTCTCCGAACAGGGCTACGAGAAGACCTCGCTCCGGGAGATCGCCGAGAAGCTGGACGTCACGAAGGCGGCGCTGTACTACCACTTCAAGACCAAGGAAGACATCGTCATCAGCCTGTTCCAGGACCTGGGCCGGCCCTGTGACGAGCTGATCGCCTGGGCCGAGGGGCAGCCGCGGACGCTTCAGACCAAGCTGGAGGTGATCCGCCGCTACCACGAGGCGCTGCGTTCGGCCGAGCCGCTGTTCCGCTTCATGCAGGAGAACCAGGCCACGGTGCGCGATCTGAGCATCGGCGAGACCTTCAAGGCGCGCATGCTGACCCTTTTCGGCCTCCTGAAGGAGGACGATGCGGAGCTGACGGATCAGGTGCGCTGCATCACCGCGCTCTTCTCCATGCACGCGGGCATGTTCGCGATGCAGCACGTCGAAGGCGACCCCGAGGAGAAGCGCAAGGCCATCCTCGAGGTCGCCACAGAACTGGTCACGGCGGCGAACCCGCCGAACCGCCGGCCAGCCCGGCCGGATTCAGCTCAGACGGCGTCGCCGTGAGCCCGCAGGAATCCGGTCGGCTCGATGCCCGACCCGTAGTTGGGGCCGGTGCGGACCTCGAAGTGCAGGTGGGGGCCGGTCGAGTTCCCGGTGCTGCCGGACAGCGCGATCTGCTGACCGGTGCCGACCTGCTGGCCGACGTGGACCTGGATCACTGACAGGTGCGCGTACTGGGTGTACGTCCCGTTCTCGTGCTGGATCACGATGGCGTTGCCGTACGCCGGGCCGTCACCGCCGCCCCAGGGGCCGGCCTTGATGACGGTGCCCTTGTGGACGGACTTGACCGCGGTGCCGCTCGGCACGACGAAGTCCTGGCCGCTGTGCTTGTGGGCCCAGTGGCTGCCGGGAATGCCGAAGGGCTCGCCCAGTGTGTACTTGTCGACCGGCTTGACCCAGGCGTCGGCCTTCTTGGCCGCGTCCTTCTTCGCCTTGGCCGCGGTGGCCTTGGCGTCGGCGGCGGCCTTGGCCTGGGCGTCGGCCTGCGCGCTGACGGTCGAGCCGACGTGCGAGGTGAGGCCCAGCAGACCACCGTCGGCGGCGGAGGCGGCACCGGCGCCGAGCGCGACGGTCACACCGACACCGGCGGCCACCACGGCGGCCCGGCGGCGCAGCAGGGACTTCGCGGTCTTCGGGGTACCGGCGGAGTTCTTGGAATGGCGAATGGCGGCGAACTTCGACATGCGGGTTTTTTCCTTCCGGAATTCGATCAGGAAGATCTGGGAGATCAGAGAGATCAGGAATTTCGCGACTTCCCGGCTGCGGACCGGTAGCGCCATTCCTTGGTAACCGGTCGGGGCCGCCTGGCCAAGACCCTCCGCTACTAAGCGGGCCCGTACGAAAGCCGTCGGGAAAGAACCTCTTGCATTCCGTCCGGACCTTTGCATGACCGGCATGAATCACCGCATACCGGACAGCTGGACTGCCCATGAAATGGCTGCTGATCAGGCCTTTTACCCGTACATTGCCCAGGTGGAGGTGCCGCTCCGGCCCCCGCCCCCACCACGCCCCGCCTCAGCCCCCGAAAACCCCCGCCCCGCCGCCCGCCCTTTCTTCTAATTCCGCTAGTAGGCCCGAAACCGGCTGTGCGCCATGTCACCACCGGATCGGCTCCTTTGTGACCTGGGTTACCCGGTCAATGTGACCTGGATTACCGGAGAGCTGTGACCCGCATTACTCGCGGGCGCTCATCCGGTTATTGCGAAGGGATTGTCCGGGCGCGCGGGATCGCGAATTCCGTGACCGCCGCCACACCGTCCCGGCTAGCCTGGCCCCACGACATCACCGGCCGCGTGACGGCCACGTCACCGGTCACGGACCACCGGCCACGGGGGAGGCGGCGCGCACGATGGACCCGTCAGCAGTGGGCATACGACTCGCGTCCGGCGCGGTCGCACCGCTCGTCCGGAAGCTCTTCGTCAAGGAGGGGCCGGGCGCCGGCCTCGTCCCGGCCCCCGTACGGATCTCCGCCCTGGTGTCCTTCACCGGCGAGCAGCGCACCCTCACCCGCAAGGACCTGCACACACTCGCCGCGGAACTGGTGCGGCGGGCGTTACGCAACCGCGGCCCCGGCGAACGCCCGGTCCCCGAGGACGAGGAACGCGCGGTGGCCGACGCGCTGGCCGCCACCCTGCACGCCCTCGGCGACCTCGACATGGACGACGTACAGGCCGTCCGGCTCGGCGCCGGAGCCCTCGCCGACCGCCTGCTGACCGCGGCCCCGGTCGCCGCCCGCGACCTGTCCCGGGACGCCGAGCTGCTGCACCGCGCCCTGCTCGACACCGCCTGCCTGCACATCGTGCACTTCTTCAGCCAGCGGTCGGCCTTCGTCGCCCGCACCCTCGTCCAGCAGAGCCGCAGCCTGGACGGCCTGATCGCCACCATGGACGCGTTCCTCGAACGGCACCCCTCCCCGCGGGCCGCGGACCTCGCCTTCGAGCGCAGCTATCTCACCTACGTGGCGCGCAAACACAGCCGACTCACCATCTACGGCATCGACCTGACCCACTCCCCGGACCGCTGGCCGCTCGACGCCGCGTACATGAGCCTCGCGGCGACACCGGCCGCCGGACGCGGACCGGAGACCCCCGGCCCGCGGGAGGAGGACGGCGCCCACCCGGCCGGCGCCCCGGCCCCGCTCCCCGCCGACCAGGCCCTGGCCGGCCGCGACCGGGTGCTGCTGCGCGGCGTGGCCGGCTCCGGCAAGAGCACCCTCGTGCAGTGGCTGGCCGTCTCCTGCACCAAGGCCCCCGGCGAGACGCCGCTCCCCCACCTCTACGGCCGGATCCCGTTCGTTCTGCCGCTGCGCACCCTCACCCGCGACGGCGCGCCGCTGCCGACCCCGGACCGCTTCCTGGCGGCCGTCGGCTGCCCGCTGTCCGGCGCCCGGCCCGACGGCTGGACCGACCGGGTGCTGGCCTCCGGGCGGGGCCTGCTCCTCGTCGACGGGCTGGACGAGATCCCGGACCGCGAGCGCGCACAGGCCCGGCACTGGCTGCGCGATCTGCTCGACGCGTTCCCGGACAACCTGTGGCTGGTCACCACCCGGCCCTCCGCGGTGCGCGACGACTGGCTCGCCCCCGACGGCTTCGACGAGCTGACGCTGGCGCCGCTGCGCCGCGCCGAGGTCACCGCGTTCATCGGCCGCTGGCACGACGCGGCCCGCCGCGACGCCGAGGACCCCGCCCGCCTCGACGCGTACGAGCAGTCGCTGCTGGCCGCCGTCCACACCAAGCAGGACCTCGCCCGGCTCGCCACCAACCCCCTCATGTGCGGGCTGATCTGCGCCCTGCACCGCGACCGGCGCGGCTATCTGCCCACCGGCCGCAAGGAGCTGTACGACGCGGCGCTGGTCATGCTGCTCTCCCGCCGCGACCGCGAGCGCGACATGACCGCCCCCACGGGCATCGAGCTGAACGACGAGCCGCAGATCCAGCTGCTGCAGCGGCTGGCGTACTGGCTGATCCGCAACGGCCGGACGGAGCTGGACCGGGAACGGGCCGAGCGGACCGTCGGCGAGGCGCTGCCGGCGGTACCGGCGGCCGCCCGGCAGGGGGACGCGGCGGCCGTGCTGCGCCATCTGCTGCTGCGCAGCGGACTGCTGCGCGAACCGGTGGCCGGTTCGGTGCAGTTCGTCCACCGCACGTTCCAGGACTACCTGGGTGCCAAGGCGGCCGTCGAGGACGGTGACATCGGGCTGCTGGTGGCGCATGCGGACGACGTCCAGTGGGAGGACGTGATCCGGTTGGCGGTGGCGCACGCCCGCCCGCGCGAACGGGCCGAACTCCTGCGGGAGTTGCTCACCCGCGGCGACTGCGCCGCCGACCCCCTGACCGGGCTGCGGATCCACCTGCTCGCCCTGGCCTGCCTGGAGCACGCGACGGAACTCGACCCGGCCGTACGGGAGGAGGTGAACGCGCGGGCGCGGGCGATCCTGCCGCCGCGGAGCCGGGAGGAGTCACGGCTGCTGTCCTCGGTGGGGCCGCTGGTCGTGGAGCTGCTGCCCGGACCGGACGGCTTGGAGGACGACGAGGCGCAGGAGGTGGTGGCGACGGCGGCGCTGGTCGGGTCGGATGCGGGGCTGGAGGTGATCAAGCGGTTCCGTTCCCATGCCTCGGCCCGCGTCGGGGTGCAACTCGCCGCGTCCTGGCGGACGTTCGATACCGAGCGCTATGCCCGGGAGGTCCTGCGACACCTCGACGAGAGGGTGACGATCACCGCCGAGTCCACCGAGGAGCTGCGCCTGCTCAAGGCGCTCGGAGGCCGGCAACGCATCGTGGTGAGCGGCTCGTACACCGCTCGCGAGCTCCTCGACGAGCTGGTCCACGAGCCGCTCAGAAGTCTGACGATCACGGAGAACCCGGAGATCACCGACCTCGGCTTCCTCCGCGAGTTCCCGAACCTGGAGTTTCTGTCGCTGTGGGGGTGCCCCTCGGTCGAAAGCCTCGTCCCACTCGCGGACCTCGGCCTCCGCACGCTGAACCTGTCCGGGCCGCCGGATCAGGATCTGCCGACCCCGCCCGGTCTCGACGCGCTGACCGGCCTCACCGACCTGAACCTCTACACCCGGCTGCCGGACGGTATCGCGGCGCTGCCCACGGGTGATTCGCTGACTTTTCTGGGGCTTGGCCAGCCCCTCGGAAACGAGTTCGTGGGTCTGGCTTCCCGGCCCAGCCTGCGCACCCTGTCTCTCCCCCGGCTCACGGACGGATTCGGCGAGGAGCAGTGGGCCGAGTTGGCCGCACTGCCGGAACTGCGCTGGCTGTCCGTGGGCCTGGCGTCCGACGAGGTGTGGTCGCTGGACCTTCCGCCGGGCGTCCGGCTCCCCCAGGTCACCACCCTCGACCTGGTCAATCCGGCCCGGCTGTCCGCTGCCCGGCTGAGCGTGCTGCTGGAGACTCTGCTTCCGGCCTTTCCCTGCCTGACCAGCCTCAACGTATACGGTTCGATCGACGCCCCGATCCCCCTTCCCCCCTTGACCGGGCTGTCCGAGCTCCGCGAAGTCGGCCTCTACAACCTCCGCCCCGACCCCGCCCCCGACCTCCCGCCCGGCGTCGAACTCACCCTCCACCCCCGCCCCCGCACATAGGCTGGGACGGGTACAGGCGCTCAACGTCCCTGCCCGGTACCGCAGTTACGGGAAGTCCATGGATCCCACGAGCCTCGCCGCACGTCTCGCCCCGCACACCGTCGATCCCCTCGTCCGCAAGCTGTTCCGCACCGACGGGCCGGTCACCGAGCTGGTCGGCCGGCCCGTTCCGATCGCGCTGCTGGTGTCGTTCACCGGCGAGAAGCCGGAGTTGAGCGCGTCCGACCTGGACGAGCTCGCCGCGTCCCTCGTCGCGCGGGCGACGGGTGCCGGGGACCCGGACCTGGCCGCCGCGCTGGCCCGTACGCTGCGGGCGCTCGCCGAGACCGGGATGGACGACGTCGACGCGGCGCGGCTGCTGCCCGCGGAGTTCGCCCGCCGGCTGTGCGCGCGGGTGCCCGGGGCCGCGCGCCCGCTCGCAGGGGACCGTGCGCGGCTGTACGGGCTGCTGGTGGACGTGGTGGCCCGGCACGTCCTGTACTTCCTCACCCGGCGGTCGCCGTACGTGGCCCACACCCTCGCCGAGCAGACCCGTACGCTCGCCGAGCTGATCCACGGGCCGGACGCCGCGGCCGCCGCACCACCGGAACGCGCCCCCGGAGAATCCGCCACCCCCAACAGCCCTGTCCCCCACGGCACCTCATCCGGGGAGGACGCCGTCGACGAGGACGCCTTCGAGGAGGAGTACGCGCGGCGCACCGCCGCCCTGCACAACCACCTCACCATCTACGGCATCGACCTCGCGCACTCCCCGGACAGCTGGCCGCTGGACGCCGCCTATCTGGGGCTGCAGTGCGAGCCGGGGTCCCCGGAGGACGATCCGCCGCTGCCCGCGGAGCGGGCGCTGGCCGGGCGCGGGCGGGTGCTGGTGCGCGGGGTGGCCGGGTCCGGCAAGACGACGCTGCTGCAGTGGCTGACCGTCGCCACGGCCCGCGACGAGCTGCCGGACGCGCTGGCGGAGCTGCGCGGCCGGGTGCCGTTCCTGCTGCCGGTGCGCCGTTTCGCCCGGGCGGGGCTGCCCGCCCCGGAGACGTTCCTGGACGCGGTCGGCTATCCGGACGCGGGCCGGGCGCCGGCCGGCTGGACGGAGCGGGTGCTGGCGGAGGGGCGGGCGCTGCTTCTGGTCGACGGGGTCGACGAGGCGCCGGAGGACGAGCGGGAGCAGCTGCGCCGCAAGCTCGGCGAGTGGACCGGCCGCTACCCGGACAACGTCTGGATCGTCACCTCCCGGCCGTCCGCGGTGCCCGGCAACTGGCTGGCCGACGAGGGCTTCGGGGAGGTGGCGCTGGCGCCGATGAGCCGGGAGGACGTCGCCGCGTTCATCCAGCGCTGGCACCGGGCCGCGGCCCAGCAGCGCCCGACCGACCTCGACCGGCTCGCCGGCTACGAGCGAACGCTGCTGAACGCGGTGCGGATCACCCGCGATCTGGGGCGGCTGGCGACCAATCCGCTGATGTGCGGGCTGCTGTGCGCCCTCCACCGCGACCGGCGCGGTTATCTGCCGCACGGCCGCAAGGAGCTCTACGACGCGGCGCTGTCGATGCTGCTGGAGCGGCGTGACCGGGAGCGGGCGATGGGGGCGCCCGACGGGGTGGAGCTGACCCGGCAGCCGAAGATCCAGCTGCTGCAGAAGCTGGCCCACTGGATGCTGATCCACGGCCGTTCGGAGATGGACCGGGCGACGGCGGTCGCGACGCTGGCGGAGCATCTGCCGGCCGTTCCGGACGCCGCCCGGCAGGGCGGGCCGGAGGAGGTGTTCCGGCATCTGCTCAACCGGACCGGGCTGCTGCGGGAGCCGACGCCCGGCACCGTCGACTTCGTGCACCGCACGTTCCAGGACTACCTGTCCGCGCGGGCGGTGGTACAGCGGCACGATTTCCCGCTGCTGCTGGAGCACGCGCACCACGACGCGTGGGAGGACGTCATCCGGATGGCGGTGGCGCTGGCCCGGCCGGACGAGTGCGCGGCTCTGCTGGACGGGCTGCTGGCCCCGCATGCGGGCGTGCGGGCCGCGGAGGCCCGGCACCGCAAGCTGCTGGCGGCGGCCTGTCTGGAGCACGCCGCCGAGCTGGATCCGGCGGTCCGGGCGCGGGTGCAGCGCTTCACCCGGGACATGGTGCGTCCCGGTACGCCGTCGGCGGCCCGGGCGCTGGGCTGGATCGGGCCGATCGTGCTGGAGATGCTGCCGGACCCCACCCAGGCCCCGGACCCGGAGGCGGTGCTTCTGGCGATCACCGCCACGTCGATCGCGGACGACATGGCGATCGACTATCTGACGGGGCTGCGCGACCGGGCGCACCACGACATCCGGGCGCAGCTCGCCGGGGCGTGGCGGCGCTACGACACGGCCCGCTACGCCCGCGAGATCATCGCCCACCTCGATCCGGCCGAGCTCTATTTCCCGGTGTCCGGCCCGGAGGAACTGCAGGCGCTGCGCCGGCTGGGCGGCCGTCCGCACCTGCGGATCGCGGGGTACTTCACCCCGGACCAGCTGGTCGAGGGCATCGCGCCGGCCGAGGGCCTGACCCGGCTGTGGCTCGCGTACGACCTCGGCGTTTCGATGGAGTGGCTGTCCGCCTTTCCGAATCTGGACACGCTGCGGATCGGCCACCGTATTCCGCCGGTGCAGGGGGTTCCGGACGGAATTCGGGTGGTGCGGCGGTAATCACCGGAGCTAATGGTTCCGGAAGCGCGCGGAAGCATCCCGGAAGTGTGCGGAAGTGCCGCGGGAAGCGTGCCGGAAGATTGGCCTCCGCGGCGTCGGGTGTCTCATCCGTATCTACTGCATCGTGCGTATCCGCCGTATACCGAGCACCCGTATCCGCACGTATCCGCAAACGGAAACGGAACTGCCCGGAATCGTTTCGTACGATTCCGGGCAGTTTCGGTGCACCTGCTCCGTTTTATTCGGTTGGGGCGCTATGGCCGCGTGGCGCGGTGAGGCGTTTCCGCTCAGGCGTCCTTGCTCAGGTTGGGACCCGAACCGCCGGTCGCGGACTCGATCGGCGGGGCGTCCGGCAGGGCGGACTTCTCCTCGCCGCGGAAGGTGAACTTGGCACTGTCACCCTCGCCCTCGGTGTCGACGACCACGATGTGGCCCGGACGCAGCTCGCTGAAGAGGATCTTCTCCGAGAGGGCGTCCTCGATCTCGCGCTGGATCGTGCGGCGCAGCGGACGGGCGCCGAGCACCGGGTCGTACCCGCGCTTGGCCAGCAGCGACTTCGCGGTGCCGCTGAGCTCGATGCCCATGTCGCGGTCCTTCAGCCGCTCGTCCACCTTGGCGATCATGAGGTCGACGATCTGGATGATGTCGTCCTCGGTGAGCTGGTGGAAGACGACGGTGTCGTCCACACGGTTGAGGAACTCGGGGCGGAAGTGCTGCTTGAGCTCTTCGTTGACCTTGTTCTTCATCCGCTCGTAGCTGGACTTGGTGTCGCCCTGGGCCGCGAAGCCGAGGTTGAAGCCCTTGGAGATGTCCCGGGTGCCGAGGTTCGTCGTCATGATGATGACGGTGTTCTTGAAGTCCACGACCCGGCCCTGGGAGTCGGTCAGGCGACCGTCCTCCAGGATTTGCAGCAGCGAGTTGAAGATGTCCGGGTGGGCCTTCTCGACCTCGTCGAAGAGGACCACGGAGAACGGCTTGCGGCGCACCTTCTCGGTGAGCTGACCGCCCTCTTCGTAGCCGACGTAGCCGGGGGGCGAGCCGAACAGCCGGGAGACCGTGTGCTTCTCGCTGAACTCCGACATGTCGAGGGAGATCAGCGCGTCCTCGTCGCCGAACAGGAACTCCGCCAGCGTCTTGGACAGCTCGGTCTTACCGACACCGGACGGGCCGGCGAAGATGAACGAGCCACCGGGACGCTTGGGGTCCTTCAGGCCGGCACGGGTGCGCCGGATGGCCTGGGAGAGCGCCTTGATGGCGTCCTTCTGGCCGATGACGCGCTTGTGGAGCTCGTCCTCCATGCGCAGCAGACGCGAGGACTCCTCCTCGGTGAGCTTGAAGACCGGGATGCCGGTGGCCGTCGCCAGGACCTCGGCGATCAGCTCCTCGTCCACCTCGGCGACGACGTCCATGTCGCCGGCCTTCCACTCCTTCTCCCGCTTCGCCTTCGCGGACAGGAGCTGCTTCTCCTTGTCGCGCAGGCCCGCGGCCATCTCGAAGTCCTGCGAGTCGATCGCGGACTCCTTCTCCCGGCGCACGTCGGCGATCTTCTCGTCGAACTCGCGCAGGTCCGGCGGCGCGGTCATCCGGCGGATCCGCATCCGGGAGCCGGCCTCGTCGATCAGGTCGATCGCCTTGTCCGGCAGGAAGCGGTCGGAGATGTAGCGGTCGGCCAGGGTGGCCGCGGCGACCAGCGCGGAGTCCGTGATGGACACGCGGTGGTGCGCCTCGTAGCGGTCCCGCAGGCCCTTGAGGATCTCGATCGTGTGCGGCAGCGACGGCTCCGCGACCTGGATGGGCTGGAAGCGGCGCTCCAGGGCCGCGTCCTTCTCCAGGTGCTTGCGGTACTCGTCGAGCGTGGTGGCACCGATGGTCTGCAGCTCGCCCCGGGCCAGCATGGGCTTGAGGATGCTGGCGGCGTCGATCGCGCCCTCGGCGGCGCCCGCACCCACGAGGGTGTGGAGCTCGTCGATGAACAGGATGATGTCGCCGCGGGTGCGGATCTCCTTGAGGACCTTCTTCAGGCGCTCCTCGAAGTCACCGCGGTAGCGGGAGCCGGCGACCAGGGCACCGAGGTCGAGGGTGTAGAGGTGCTTGTCCTTGAGGGTCTCGGGCACCTCGCCCTTGACGATGGCCTGGGCCAGGCCCTCGACGACCGCCGTCTTGCCGACGCCGGGCTCGCCGATGAGGACCGGGTTGTTCTTGGTACGGCGCGACAGCACCTGCATGACGCGCTCGATTTCCTTCTCGCGCCCGATGACCGGGTCGAGCTTGGTCTCGCGAGCGGCCTGCGTGAGGTTGCGGCCGAACTGGTCCAGGACGAGGGAGGTCGAGGGCGTGCCCTCGGCGGGGCCGCCGGCCGTGGCGGCTTCCTTGCCCTGGTAGCCGGAGAGCAGCTGGATGACCTGCTGCCGCACCCGGTTGAGATCGGCGCCCAGCTTCACGAGGACCTGGGCGGCGACGCCCTCGCCCTCGCGGATCAGGCCGAGCAGGATGTGCTCGGTGCCGATGTAGTTGTGGCCGAGCTGGAGGGCCTCGCGGAGCGACAGCTCCAGGACCTTCTTGGCACGGGGGGTGAAGGGAATGTGCCCGGACGGGGCCTGCTGGCCCTGACCGATGATCTCCTCCACCTGCTGACGGACCGCCTCAAGCGAAATGCCGAGGCTCTCCAGGGCCTTTGCGGCGACACCTTCACCCTCGTGGATCAGGCCCAGGAGGATGTGCTCGGTGCCGATGTAGTTGTGGTTGAGCATCCGGGCTTCTTCCTGAGCCAGGACGACAACCCGCCGCGCGCGGTCGGTGAACCTCTCGAACATCGTTAATCGCTCCTCAGAGCGGTCAGGCAGTTAGGGGTCGGTCCCCTCCCTGTCCTTCCGCATGCTAGTCCCGCGGGGCGGGACAGCTCATTCCAACTGCCGACACCCGTCCGGATCACCCCCGCACCGGCGGGGAAATTTACTGCCGAACAGCTGACATCTGCTCCAACTCGATGGTGCGAGACGATGTTCCCGCAGGCCAGGCATATACGCCCTCCGCCACTACGCCCGTGGCGAACGCGCCCTTCCCCGACACGCCGCCCGCATCCCGCCGAAAGCCGGGCCGAGGCGCTTCGTGCGCCGGTCACACCGTCTCTTCCCACTGAGACTGTCTTACCCGCTGCCTCTGACACTCCATGCGGCGCGAGCCGCTTCCATCCGCTACGGGCGAACATCCACGCGCTGCCGAAAGCCCCGCCACACCCTTTACGCGAGCACGTTCCGTATGCATGGCCACACCCACCGTAACTTCCGTGGTCGGGGGCAGTTGCACCGGGCATGCCCCGCGTGCTCCCGCGCCTCCGCAGCCCGCACAGCCCGCACGATGCCTCCGGCCCGCCGGGTCCCCTCGGTCCGCTCGCCGCCGTCCGTCACCGGTACGAGGACGGCATGGGGTGGCCGACGGCGCCCACGGAGCCGCTGGAGCTGCTGACCGGGGTGCGTTTCGACGTGCTGGAGATGCCGGCCGACGCCGGGAGCGCGGTGCTGCGGCGGTGGCCGCTACTGGGCCCGGTGGCGCTGCTGCGGCCGGGAGGCGACGCGAACCCTCCGGGTAACCGGCCGAAATTGCTCGTTCTCGTCGCGCCGGGCGGTGCCGAGGAACTCCCGGGAATCCTGGAATGGCTGGAGTGGGGCCCGCTGGCCGGGGATCTCACGGCGCGGGGGGCCGGCGGCCGGATGCCCGCGCCGGCGTTCCCCTTCGGCCCCTCATCGCCTGCTGCATTCGGTTCGTGGGAGGCCGCGGTATGGGTGCGACCTCCCCGGACCGGGCACGAGGCGGAGAATTCCCTGCCCGCCACGGGGTTCGGGGCAGGAATCGGGGACGGTGGAGGCGTCCCCGACCTCGTACGGCTCGTGAGCGCGGCGGCGACGGAGTGCCACCGTGCCCGGTTGTTGCGTGCTCGTAATGCCCAATCGGACCGCGTGTGCGGAGATCAGGCGTTGGCCTTCTCGAATGCCTCGCGAATGTCGGCGGGGACACGGCCGCGGTCATTGACGTTGTAGCCGTTCTCCTTCGCCCAAGCGCGGATCTTCGCGGTGTCCTGGCTGCCGGCGGAAGCCGCCGCACGCGCCTTGCCGCGACCGCCGGAACGTCCACCGGTACGACGGCCGGCCTTCACGAAGTCCGCGAGCGACTCACGCAGCTTCTCGGCGTTGCTGTCGGAGAGGTCGATCTCGTAGGCCTTACCGTCGAGCGCGAACGTCACGGTCTCGTGGGCCTCGCCGCCGTCGAGGTCGTCGACAAGAAGAACCTGAACCTTCTGTGCCACCGGTTTCCCTTTCATCGAATGCGGATTACGACGGAAAGCAAACCGCTTTTCCGGGAAAAACACAAACCCTTGGGTAGGGTTCACTTGCCCGCAGACCGGGGAACGCATGCTTCCGTAGCCATGAGATAGGGGAGCGATTCGGACATAGAACACTCATCACAGGTGCAGAAGCATCCGGCTGTTACCCAGGGTGTTGGGCTTCACTCGTTCGAGGCCGAGGAACTCGGCAACGCCCTCGTCATAGGAACGCAGCAGCTCGCTGTAGACATCACCGTCTACCGGGGCCTCGCCGATCTCGACGAAGCCGTGCTTGCCGAAGAAGTCGACTTCGAAGGTGAGACAGAAAATGCGCCGCACTCCGAGCCAGCGCGCGGTGGCCAGCAGCTTCTCCAGCACCTGATGACCCACGCCGGCCCCCTTGAGCTGCGGGTCCACGGCCAGGGTGCGTACCTCCGCCAGGTCTTCCCACATCACGTGGAGTGCGCCGCAGCCGACGACCTCGGCGTCTTCGTCGCGCTCGGCGACCCAGAACTCCTGGATGTCCTCGTAAAGCGTGACGGTGGCTTTGTCGAGCAGGATCCCGTCGCGGGAGTAGGCGTCGATGAGACGGCGTACGGCGGGGACATCGCCGGTCCTGGCGCGGCGGACGGTGAGGCCTTTTGAATGCGCGGGCATGCCGGGACGCTATCGCCCCTTGCCGTCGGCGTTCGCCCCGGGTTCATCCCCTTCGCCGGATCCGCCTTCGCCGGCCGCTTCCGGTGGCGCGGGCGTCCGGTCTTCTTCCACGGGCCCGGCCTGTTCCGTCCGTTCGCCTTGTCCGGCGGCCTCTTGTGGACCTTCGGTGCCTTCCCGCTCTTCCGGGTCTTCCGCCGGCTCGTCGACCTGCACCATCCGTACGGCATCGCGCAGAGCCTGCCGTTGTTCCGGCGACATCATGCCGAAGAAGGCCACAAGTGCGGCGGCGGGGTTGTCGCTGGCGGACCACGCTTCGTTCATCAGTGCGGCGGCGTAGGCGGCGCGAGTGGAGACCGCCTCATATCGATAGGCGCGGCCTTCTGCTTCGCGGCGTACCCAGCCCTTCTGATGGAGGTTGTCCAATACGGTCATGACCGTGGTGTAGGCGATCGACCGTTCCTTCTGGAGATCTTCCAGGACTTCTCGAACGGTGACCGGGCGGTTCCACTCCCAGACCCGCGTCATCACCGCGTCTTCCAGATCACCCAAGCGTCTCGGCACACAAGAACAATAGTGGGAGATGTCCAGAATGCCCGTTGATCTCGTTGCGTTTGGAGGAGGGAAAGCCGGAAAAGGAGGCGGCCCGGGACGCTCGGTCCCGGGCCGTGGGTGCGTGCGGGCCGCCGGTGCGGCGGCCGGCGGATCAGGCGCCGTGCGCGGTGGGCTTCTGCCCCGGGGACTCGGCCCGGGCCAGCGCCGCGTCCACGGCGGCGTCCTCCTTGGACTTGTTCGCACCGCCCTGGCTCTTGATCATCGTCACGATCAGGCAGGTGAAGGCCACCGCCATCACGACGGGCGGGAGCAGGGCTGCGACGTAATCCATGGCGTATGGCCTCCTTATAGGGCGTAAGCCGCCGCGGGTACGCACCAGGGTACGCAGCACTCAGGCGGTGCGGCTCTCCGGGGGCGGGGCGGGCTTGCGGCGGGGCGGGAAGACCTCGCCGGGGGTGGGGATGGGGCGGTCCGGGCGGGGGGCCTTCGGCCGCGGCTCGCGCTGCGGCTGCGCGGGCCGCTTGGGTTCGGGCTCCCGCGCGGGTTCCTGGTCCCGGCCGTTGCGGGCCCCTGAGCGGCCGCCAGGCAGCGCGCGGAGCCGCACCCGTACGGATTGTTCGGCCAGTTGCTCGCAGTGGCGCAGCAGGGCGCTGCGGCGCGCGTGTTCGGCCCCGCCGGCGCAGCGGGTGCGCAGCGCGCGCAGTGCGGCGAGGTCGTCGGGGCCGGGCACGTGCCCGGCGGCCAGCGCCTCCTTCAGCTGCCCGAGGTAGCCGGCGGCCGAGCCGGGCAGGGCGTCGCGGTAGCGGGCGAGGTCGGCCAGCAGGAAGGTGCGCAGCCGGCCGCCTTCGCGGACCGCCTCGTCGACCGCCTCGGCCAGCCGGAGGTATTCCTGGATGTCCCGGTCGCGCTCCGGCCCGGGAGTGCCGGGCGGGGCGGCGGAGGACGTCGTCGTCAGGGCATGGGCGAGGGCGCGACGGAGCACACGCAACTCATCGGCGCTGAACGCCATGCCGCCGCGGGTTCCGTTTGGCATTGGCATGTGGCGACTTTACGACCGATTCCGACAAAACCGGCTTAATTCGTGAATGGTGGCGCGGCAGAACCCGACAGAACCGGTACGGCGGGCACGGGCGGCCGCCACCCGGGCCACCGGCTCCTAGGACCGGGCGACGTTCCGCTCGTAGACCAGGCGCAGCCCGATGAGGGTGAGCCAGGGCTCGTGCGCGTCGATCACCGAGGATTCGCCGAGGACCATGGGCGCGAGGCCGCCGGTGGCGATCACGGTCACCTCGTCGGGGTCGTCGGCCAGCTCCCGCGCCATCCGGTGGACCACGCCGTCGACCTGGCCGGCGAAGCCGTAGAGGATGCCGGACTGCATCGCCTCGACGGTGTTCTTGCCGATCACGCTGCGCGGCCGGGCCAGTTCGATCTTGCGGAGCTGGGCGCCCTTGACGCCCAGCGCGTCCACGGAGATCTCGATGCCCGGCGCGATGACCCCGCCGACGTATTCGCCGCGCGCGCTGACCGCGTCGAACGTGGTGGCCGTGCCGAAGTCGACGACCACCGCGGGGCCGCCGTAGAGCTCCACCGCGGCCAGGGCGTTGATGATGCGGTCGGCGCCGACCTCCTTGGGGTTGTCCATGAGGATCGGCACGCCCGTCTTGACGCCCGGCTCGACCAGGACGGCGGGCACGTCGCCGTAGTAGCGGCGGGTGACCTCGCGCAGCTCGTGGAGGACCGAGGGCACCGTGGAGCAGATGGCGATGCCCTCGATGCCGTCGCCCAGGTCGTCGCCGAGCAGCGGGTGCATGCCCATCAGGCCCTGCAGCAGCACGGCGAGTTCGTCGGCGGTGCGGCGGGCGTCGGTGGAGATCCGCCAGTGCTCGACGATCTCCTCACCGTCGAAGAGCCCGAGGACGGTGTGGGTGTTGCCCACGTCAATGGTCAGCAGCATGGCGGTCAGCGGTCCTCACGCGGCTCGGCGTCCCGGGAGCCGGCCTCCTCGCCGTCGTCCTCGCGGCCGCCGTCCTCCTCGCGCAGGTCCAGGCCGATGTCGAGGACCGGCGAGGAGTGCGTGAGCGCGCCCACCGCCAGGTAGTCGACGCCGGTCTCGGCGTAGGAGCGGGCGTTGGCGAGGGTGAGCCGGCCGGAGGACTCCAGCATCGCGCGGCCCGCGACCAGCTCGACGGCCTCCTTGGTCTGCTCCGGGGTGAAGTTGTCCAGCAGGATCAGGTCGGCGCCCTCGGCGAGGATCGGCGGGATCTGGTCGATCCGGTCGACCTCCACCTCGATCGGCACACCGGGGAACTCGGTCCGTACGGCGGTGAACGCCTCGGCCACCCCTCCCGCCGCGACGACGTGGTTGTCCTTGATCAGCGCGGCGTCCGACAGCGACATCCGGTGGTTGACGCCGCCGCCGCAGCGCACCGCGAACTTCTCCAGGGCGCGCAGTCCCGGCGTCGTCTTCCGGGTGTCGCGGACCTTGGTCTTCGTCCCCTCCAGGACGTCCGCCCAGGCGCGGGTGGTGGTCGCGATGCCGGACAGCCGGCCCAGGATGTTGAGCGCGCTGCGCTCGGCGGTGAGCAGGTCGCGGGTGCGGGTGGTGACGCTCAGCAGCTTGGTGCCGGCCTCGACCCGGTCGCCGTCCTCGACGTGCCGCTCGACCGCGAACTCGTCGGTGCACACGATGGACAGCACCGCCTCGGCGATCCGCAGACCGGCGACCGTGCCGGCCTCGCGGGCGGTGAAGTCGCCGGTGGCGACGGCGTCCTCGGGGACGGTGGCCACGGTCGTGACGTCCACGCCCTGGTCGAGGTCCTCCTCGATGGCGAGGTGCGCGAGGTCCTCGACCTGTACGGGGTCGAGCCCGGCGGCCACCAGGAGCGCGGCCAGATCGGGGTCGAGCCCGCAGGTCAGCGGGTCGAGCTCGTACGAGGCGTCGTCACCGCCACCACAGCCGCAGGCGTCGCCGCAGCCACCGGTGGGGGTGCCGCCGCTGGGCCCGCCGATCTGGAGGAGGGGGAGGTCGTCGGGGGTGCTGCTCACGGGATGGGCTCCGTCTTCGGGATGGGGTGGTCGGTGGGGGTCTTCGGGCGGGCGGCCCGGCGGGCTACGGGAGGGCCGGCGGGAAGCCGGCGTCCTCGGTCGTACGGATGGTCAGCGCGCGGTCCGCGTCCAGGGTGATGCGGAAGTGCCGGCGCCAGGAGGCATCGTCGCGGTCGGGGTGGTCCTCGCGCCAATGGCAGCCGCGGGTCTCCTCACGGCGCCGGGCGGCGGCGACCAGCACCCGGGCGACGCACAGCAGGTTGGTGGCCTCCCATGCCTCCACACCGGGCTCGGGGGCCTTCTGCGCGGCCTCCGGGGCGCCGGCCTCCTGGGCGGCCGCCTCGGTGGCCTCCCGGTGGACGCGGTCGAGTTCGGCGGCGGCGCGGGCGAGGCTCTCGGCGCTGCGCAGCACGCCGGCGCCGGCGGTCATGATCCGCTGGACGGCCGTGCGCGTCTCGGGCGCCAGCAGCGGGAGGGTCGTCCGGGGCGCGGCCGGCGCCCCGCCGGCCACCGGGGCGGGGCCGTCCGCGGGGCGCGGCGCGAAGCCGCCTGCGGCGATGTCGGCGGCGATCCGCTCGGCGAAGACCAGGCCCTCCAGAAGGGAGTTGGAGGCGAGCCGGTTGGCTCCGTGGACGCCCGTGCAGGCCACCTCACCGCAGGCGTAGAGGCCGGGCACCGTGGTGCGGCCGTGCAGGTCGGTGCGGACGCCGCCGGAGGCGTAGTGCGCCGCCGGGGCGACCGGTATCGGCTCGGTGACCGGGTCGATGCCGTGGCTGCGGCAGGCGGCCAGGATGGTCGGGAAACGGCTCTCCCACATCGGGGCGCCGAAGTGCCGGCCGTCCAAGTACATGTGCTCGACGCCCTGTTCGAGCGACCGGCGCAGGATCGCCTTGGCGACGATGTCCCGCGGCGCCAGTTCGGCGAGCTCGTGCTGGCCGACCATGAAGCGGACGCCGTCGGCGTCGACGAGATGCGCGCCCTCGCCCCGTACCGCCTCGGAGATCAGCGGCTGCTGGCCCTCCGCTTCCGGGCCCAGATACAGGACGGTGGGGTGGAACTGCACGAATTCGAGGTCGGACACCTCGGCACCGGCGCGCAGCGCGAGGGCGACGCCGTCGCCGGTGGACACGGCCGGATTGGTGGTGGCGGAGAAGACCTGCCCCATGCCCCCGGTGGCGAGGACCACGGCCGGGGCGTGCACGGCTCCCACGCCGTCGTGCTGGCCCTCCCCCATGACGTGCAGGGTGACGCCGGAGGTACGGCCGGCCTCGTCCGTGAGGAGGTCCAGGACGAGGGCGTTCTCGATGGTGCGCAGTCCGGCGGCGCGGACCGCCTCGACCAGGGCGCGGGAGATCTCCGCTCCGGTGGCGTCGCCGCCGGCGTGCGCTATCCGGCGCCGGTGGTGGCCGCCCTCACGGGCGAGCGCTATCTCGTCGCCGCCCGGGGTGGTGTCGAAGCGGGCGCCGGCCGCGATCAGCCGGTGGACGGCGTCCGGGCCCTCGGTCACCAGGAGGCGTACGGCCGCCTCGTCGCAGAGTCCGGCGCCCGCGACGAGGGTGTCGTCCAGGTGCTGCTCGGGGGTGTCGCCCTCCCCCATGGCCGCGGCGATACCGCCCTGCGCCCAACGGGTGGAGCCGTCGTCGAGACGGGCCTTGGTGACCACGACGGTCCGCCGGCCGGCCGCGGCGCAACGCAGGGCGGCGGTCAGCCCGGCCACACCGGAGCCCACGACGACGACGTCGGCCTCGATGGCCCAGCCGGGGGCGGGGGCCTTGAGGCGTATGCCGGTGCCGGGTACGGGGCCGGTGGCTGTTCCGGTGGCGGGCGCGGTCATCGGGTCGCTCCGAGGGGGCCGGGGGATGGGGTGGATGGTGCGGCGGTCGCGGGGGCGGACCGCTCGCGGGCGGCGGACGCGGCTTCCTGGTGCACGGGCGTCGCGTCGTCGCGGTATCCGGAAGCGGCGCCGGAGGCCGGCGACTCCGCGCCGAAGGTGAGGCGGAGGTTGTCGATGAGGCGCGTGGTGCCGACCTTGGCGGCCACCGCCAGGATCGCCTCCCCCACGTACGCGTCGGAGATCTCCGTGAAGTCGGACGGGTCGACCAGCGCCAGGTAGTCGAGCACCAGGGGCGGGTCGAGCCGTGCGGCGTCCTCCAGGACGGCGCGGGCGGCGGCGCGCGCGACGGACGGCGCGTGCCGGGGGGCCGCGGCGGCGTACGCGACGGCGTGCGCGTCGGCGGCCGCCCGGTCCTCCCCGAGGGCGGCCAGCGCCGCCGAACGGTCCTGGGCGGCGTGGGCCGTGCAGGCGGCCCGGGCGCGCAGCGCCTCCTCGGCGGTGAGCCGGTCGCGGGCCGCGAACAGGGCCGCGGACAGCGCCAGCGCGGTGCGCCGCTCCGGGGCGGACAGATAGCGATTGCGGCTGGAGAGGGCGAGACCGTCGTCCTCGCGCACCGTGGGGACGCCGATGATCTCGACGGGGAAGTTGAGGTCGGCGGCCATGCGGGTGATCACGGCGAGCTGCTGGGCGTCCTTCTGCCCGAAGAACGCGAGGTCGGGCGCGGTCAGGTGGAGCAGCTTGGCGACGACGGTCAGCACGCCGTCGAAGTGACCGGGCCGGCTGGCCCCCTCCAGGCGCGTCCCCATGGGCCCGGCGGTGATCCGGACCTGCGGTTCGCCGCCCGGATAGACCTCGTCGACGGACGGCGCGAAGACGGCGTCCGCGCCGGCCGCCAGGGCCAGTTCGACGTCCGCGTCCAGGGTGCGCGGGTAGCGGTCCAGGTCCTCGCCGGCCCCGAACTGCAGGGGATTGACGAAGACCGTGACGACGACCTGGCCCTGCGCTCCGGCCCGGCGGCGGGCGGCGCGGACGAGGGTCGCATGGCCCTCGTGCAGCGCCCCCATGGTCATGACGACGGCCCGCGTGCCACTACGGCGGGGCAGGTCACGGAGCGCGGCGGCGGTGTGGAGGAGGGTCATCGCTCGTCTCCCTCGGGGCCGTTACCGAAGGCATCGGGACCGCGGCCGTCCTGGTCGGGGCTGTCTTCGCCGGGGCCGTCCTGGCCGGGGCTGTCCGGTCCCGGGCCGTTCGGGCCGGGGCCGGATGGGGAGTCGGGGGCGGTCGAGGAGTCGGGGGCGGAACCGGCAAGCACGCCGAGGAGGTCCTCGGCCAGCTCCGGCTTCAGCAGCCCGTGGGCCAGCGCCCGGTCCGCGGTCGCCCGGGCCATCGCGAGGTATCCGGCGACGTTCTGGGGGGCGTGCCGGCGCAGTTCGGCGACGTGGGCGGCGACGGTGCCCGCGTCACCGCGCGCCACCGGGCCGGTCAGTGCGGCGTCGCCGGACCGCAGCGCGTTGTCGAGGGCGGCGCCGAGCAGCGGGCCCAGCATCCGGTCCGGTGCCTGCACGCCCACGTCACGCAGCAGCTCCAGCGACTGGGCAACCAGGGTGACCAGGTGGTTCGCGCCGATGGCCAGCGCCGCGTGGTAGAGCGGACGATCTGATTCCGCGATCCATTCGGGCTCCCCGCCCATCTCGATGACCAGCGCCTCCGCGGCCATCCGGAGCTCCTCGGGCGCGGTCACCCCGAACGAGCAGCCCGCCAGCCGCTGGACGTCCACGGAGGTGCCGGTGAACGTCATCGCGGGGTGCAGCGCGAGCGGCAGCGCCCCGGCCCGGGTGGCCGGGTCCAGCACCGCCGTTCCGAAGCGCCCGGAGGTGTGCACCAGCAGCTGCCCCGGCCGTACGGCGCCGGTCTCCGCGAGGCCGCTCACCAGGCCCGCGAGGGCGTCGTCGGGGACGGTCAGCAGGACCAGCTCGGCGCGGGCGAGCACCTCGGCCGGGGTGACCAGCGGGACGTCCGGCAGCAGCTCGGCGGCCCGCCGGACGGAGGCGTCGGAGACCCCCGAGACGGCGACCGGGCGATGCCCGGCGAGCTGCAGGGACGCGGCCAGTGCGGGGCCGACCCGGCCGGCGCCGACGACCCCGACGGTCAGCCGGGCGGGGCGGTCCTGGGCCTCGGTGGGCGGATGTGCGTTCACGTGGCGATGGCCTTCCGTTCCAGTCCTCAGGGGGTACCGGACGATTCCTCGCCATGCTACGCGAGTGTTTCCGGGGGACTTCAGAGCTGTACGGAGGGTGAGACGGGGATCTCTCACCAGAGTTGTCCAGATCCCCCACCAGAGTTTTCCACAGAGTTTTCCACAGGGCTCGCGGGCTGTGCGCGGCTGCGTCATGATCGGTCCCGACGGCAACCCACCGCCCAGGCGAAACGGCACGCGAGTGGGGGTGGGCGCAGGCCGACGGCAGGCTCAGGCTCACGCACGACCAGGGGGACGAGGGGGATGAGGGGAATCATGAAGGAGAGCGATATGGGCATCGGCGCGGGCGACGGTGAGGGTGCCGGCGCGGGTGACCATGAGGGTGCCGAAGCGGGCGTCGGTGAAGGCATCGCCCAGGGCGTTGCCGACGGCCCGGCATCCGCGGGGGACGGCAGCGAGGGGGAGCAGCACGGCCACGGCGCGAGCACGGCGGCCGGGAGCGACGGCTCCCGGGATGCGCGGCGGATCGCCGCGCTGCGCCGGGTGGAGCGGTCGCTCGCGCCGGCCCCGCGGCCCGAGACGGTCCGCGAGCGGCTGGACCGCCTGGTGGCCGACGCCCCTACCGCGTACGACCTGGACAAGCTGACCGATGTCTACGCCAACGACGACGGCATCGTCGGCGCGCTGGAACGCCGCACCGCCGAGGCGCTCGGCACGGAGGCCGCCGCCTTCTTCCCGACCGGCACGATGGCGCAGCAGGTGGCACTGCGCTGCTGGGCGGGGCGTACGGGCAATGCGACGGTCGCCGGCCATCCGCTCTCCCACCTCGAGATGCACGAACGGGACGCGTACGCGGTGGTCAGCGGGTTGCGGATGGTCCATCCGACCCGCGCGCCCCGGCTGCCGACCGCCGAGGAGATCTACGGCCTGCAGGAGCCGTTCGGGACCCTGGCCCTCGAACTCCCGCTGCGCGACGCCGGTTTCGTCCTGCCGGAATGGGACGAGCTGACCGCGGTGGTGGCGGCCGCGCGGGAGCGGGACGCGGTGGTGCACTTCGACGGCGCCCGGCTGTGGGAGTGCGGCCCGCACCTCGGCCGTACCCTCCCCGAGATCGCCGCGCTCGCGGACAGCGTCTACGTCTCCTACTACAAGTCGCTGGACGGCATATCGGGCGCCGCGCTCGCCGGCTCCGAGGACTTCGTCGCAGAGGCACGCGCCTGGCGCCACCGCTACGGCGGCCAGCTGTTCCAGCAGTGGCCCGCCGCACTGGCCGCCCTGGCGGGCCTGGACCGCGAACTCCCCCGGCTGCCGGAGTACGTCGCCCACGCCAAGGTGGTCGCGCAGGCGCTGCGCGAGGGCCTGACGGCGGCCGGCGTGCCCTGGTTCAGGGTCAACCCGGAGGTGCCGCACACCCATCAGTTCCAGGTATGGCTGCCGTACCCGTCGGAGGTCCTGGACGAGGCCGTCATACGGCAGGCGGAGGAGAGCAGGACGGCGCTGTTCCGCGGCTGGTTCGAACGGGGCCTGACCGAACCGCCGGGAGTGGCCCTGACCGAGGTCACGATCGCCGCGCCCGCCCTGGACTGGACACCGCAGGACGTCCGTACGGCAGTTGCGGAGTTCGTGCGGCACGTGGACGAGGTGCGGGCGGAGGTGTGAGGAGGGGCGGGGGCGGGGGCTTAGCGGGCTTTCGCCGAGGGGGTGGGGTGGGTGGGGGGAGGCCCCCCCGGGGGGAGGCGGGGAAGGGGAAGAGGCCGGGGGGAGCCCCCTCACCCCACCCCCGCCTCCCGCCCCCGCCACTCCCCCACGCCGGCACCCCGCCCGGCACTTGGGGTTCCCCGTCCGGCGCCCGCGGCGTTCCGCCCGGTGCCCCGCCCCGCATCCCGCTCCGCGCCCGAGGTTCCCAGTGCCGCCCTCCGGAGGCGTCGCCACCAGCGGATTTCGCGCACGGTGCGCACGGTGTGGGCGCCGGGGAGGGGCGGGGTGGTCTCGCCTCGTCGGGCGGCTCGGTAGGCGTCGAGAAGGTGCTGCTGGTTCGCGTTCATGCCGCCACTCTGGAACGGTCGGCCCGCCGGTGGCGCATCGATTGACGGGAGCCGTCAATCGACGACCGTGCAGGTCGCGGGCTCGCGCATGATGGGCGTATGGCCAACGTCATCGACATCACCGGGCTGCCCTCGGAGCGCATCGTCTTCGCCCCCTCTCCCCTGGCGGAGCTGGCCGCGGCGCTGCACGCGCTGTCGGAGCCGGGGCACCACCCCGGGCTGCACGGCTGGGTCACCGCCACGAACGCGGCCCTGAAGACCGACCTCGCCGACCGGCTGTGCGAGGCGGACTTCCTGTGGCGGTCCTCCCGTTCCGACATCCTGCTGCCGGCCCGCCCCGGATCGACGCTGGCCGAGGAACTGGACGAGCTCGACAAGATCGACGACGAGCGGTTCGTGGCCGCCGCGTTCGAGATCTCCTGCTCGACGACCTACACCCGCTGCACGCCGTCGCCGCTGGTCGATGCCGAAGAACGGGCACGGGTACGGGAGATGGCCGCCGCGCGCGGTCCGCGGCAGGCGGCCTTCACCGACCGGATGCTCACCGACCCCGACGGCCTGCGGATCTGGCTGCGCCGCCTGCTGGAGGACTGCGAGGACGCGTTCTTCGGGGACATCTGGCGCCGGGTGGGCATCCAGTTGGCGGCCGACGCCCGGCACAAGACCGAACTGCTGCGGCGCAAGGGCCTGGCCGAGACGCTGCCCGCGACCTCGACCGCGCTGTCGCTGGAGGAGGCGCAGGACGGGAGCGGCGGCGTCCGCATCGTGGTGGACAAGCTCGCCAGGGGCCGTACGACGGCGTTCGCGAACCCCGGGGATCCCGGTGTCACGTTCCTGCCGACGTCGTTCGGCTGGCCGCATCTGCTGGTCAGTCACGCCCCGGGCTGGCGTCCGGTGATCCAGTACCCCGTCGCCGGCCGGGAGTTGCCGGCGCCGGTCACCCTCGAACTCACCCAGCAGCGGCTGGAGGCGCTGGGGCATCCGATGCGGATGCAGCTGTGCCGCACGCTGGCGCGGGGGCCGCATACGACGGGGGAGCTGGCGAACGCGTACGGCATCACCTCACCGGAGGTGTCGCGGCACGTCACGACGTTGAAGAAGGCCGGGCTGATCCAGACGCGGCGCCGTGGGCGCTATGTGCTGCACCAGCTGGACCTCCAGGTGGTGGCCCGGCTGGGCAGCGACTTCCTGGAGGGCGTACTGCGCTGAGGCCTCCCCGGCGCCTCCCCGACTCCTGGGCGCCCCGCCTCCCCAGCCCTACGTACCCGTCGGCCCCCTACGCCCCGCTACGGGCCTCCTACGCCCCCGCCCCGCCGGCCCGCACCAGGCCCGTCTCGTAGGCCAGTACCACCGCCTGGACCCGGTCGCGGAGGCTCAGCTTCGTCAGGATGCGGCCCACGTGCGTCTTGACCGTCGCCTCGGACAGCACCAGCCGTGCCGCGATCTCGCCGTTGGACAGCCCCTGGGCGACCAGCAGCAGCACCTCGCGCTCGCGGTCCGTGAGCCGCTCCAGCTCGGGGCGGCTGGGCTCGCCGGAGGTGGCGGGCAGCATGGGCGTGAAGCGGTCGAGGAGCCGGCGGGTGGTGGACGGTGCGACGACGGCGTCGCCGCTCTGCACCGCGCGGATCGCCGCGAGCAGTTCGCCGGGCGGTACGTCCTTGAGCATGAATCCGCTGGCCCCGGCCTTGAGCGCGGAGAAGGCGTACTCGTCCAGGTCGAAGGTGGTCAGGATGAGCACCTTGGGGGCGTCCTCGTTCTGACCGCCCTCGCAGATCCGGCGGGTGGCCTCGACGCCGTCCAGATGCGGCATCCGGACGTCCATGAGGATCACGTCGACCTGGGTGGAGCGCAGCACCTCCAGTGCCTCGGCGCCGTTCCCCGCCTCCGCGACGACCTCCATATCGGGCTGGGCTGCCAGCACCATCCGGAACCCGGTGCGCAGCAGCACCTGGTCGTCGACGAGCATCACGCGGATGGTCATGGGTCAGGGGTCCCTTCGTGGGCTGATGGGCGGAGCGGGTGGGGCAGGGCGGTCGGGTGGAGCGGGTCGGGCAGGGCGCAGTGGGGCGCGTGGGGTCGCGTGGGCTGTGTGTGTCGAGCGGGCCGCCGCGGGGACGACCTGCTCGGCTCACCGCATCACATCTCTCACCGGCCCGGTTTCAGGGGGAGTACGGCGCTGACGCGGAATCCGCCGCCCGGACGCGGGCCGGCTATCAGGGTGCCGCCGACCATGCCGACCCGTTCCCGCATGCCGATCAGGCCGTGGCCGAGGCCGTCCGCCCCGCCCGATTCGTAGAGCTCGTGCTGCGCACCGCGGCCGTCGTCCTCGACGAGCAGTTCGAGGTCGTCGTCCTGGTAGGTGAGGCGGACGGTGGCGGTGACGTCGGGGCCGCCGTGTTTGCGGCTGTTGGTGAGCGCTTCCTGGACGATGCGGTACGCGGTCAGTTCGACGCTGCTGGGCAGGGGGCGTGGTTCGCCCTCCACCCGGAAGTCGACGGGCAGTCCGGCGCCGCGGACCTGGTCGATGAGGTCGGTGAGCTGTTCGACGCCGGGCTGGGGGACGTATTCGCCGCCTTCGGACTGTTCGCCGGTGCGCAGCACGCCCAGCAGGCGGCGCATCTCGGCCAGTGCCTGGCGGCCCGTGCCGGAGATCGTTTCCAGGGCCTGGCGGGTCTGTTCGGGCGCGGCGTCGAGGACGTAGGCGGCGCCGTCGGCCTGGACGACCATGACGGAGACGTTGTGGGCGACGACGTCGTGCAGTTCGCGGGCGATCCGGGCGCGCTCGGCGGCGACCGCGATGCGGGCCTGGGTCTCGCGCTCCTTCTCCAGCCGGGCGGCCTTCTCCTCCAGCTGGGCCCAGTAGGCGCGGCGGGTGCGCACGGAGTCGCCGAGGACCCAGGCCAGTACGAAGGGGACGGTGAGCAGCGCCGTGAAGAACAGCATTTCCCACAGCTGCCGGTTCCCGGGCCCTTCCCCGAAGCGCACCAGGGACAGGGCCGGGCCGACGAGGGCGCCGAGGAGGGCGCAGCGGGAGGCCCAGCGGGCGGTGGAGGTGCCGGACGCGACGGTGTACGTGATCACGAACATCGCGAAGTCGCCCAGGTTGGGCGGGATGTCGAAGATCAGCTGACCGACGCCGATGGCGGCCGTCAGCAGCAGCATCTTCACCGGGGCCTTGCGGCGCAGCGCCACGACGAGGCAGAGGCCGACCGTGAAGATCGCGGCGGGGAGCTGGCGCATGCCGCCGATGTCGGCGACGATCCACAGGCTGGTGAACCCGAGGAGAAGGACGGCCCAGAAGGTGTCCACTCCCGTCGGGTGCCTGCGGAGGAAGTCATAGAGGCGCTGCACGTAACCCAGCGTAGGCAGAGCGGATAGGTGTACGAGTCAACCGGAGGGGCGATCCTCTACGTCAGCTCTACTCCCCAAGGTGGAGACCCTATGCGGCAAATGTGTCGGACCGGGGGACGGCCTGCACATCAACCCGTGGGTTGACCCGGTGCCCCGCCCGTACCGTGGGGTGGTGACGAATGAGTGGTGCGGCTGGCGGGACGCGACCGAGCGGGCGCTGTACGGGGCGGACGACGGCTTCTACACGCGGTCCGGCGGCCCCGGTCCGGCCGGCCATTTTCGCACGTCGGTGCATGTTTCCCCGCTGTACGCCGGTGCCGTCGCCGGGCTTTTGCGCCGGGTGGACGGCGCGCTGGGCCATCCGGCGGAGCTGGCGCTGGTCGATGTGGGCGCGGGCCGCGGTGAGCTGCTGACGGGGGTGCTGGCCGCGCTGCCGGACGGGGTGGCCGCCCGGCTCCGCCCGTACGCCGTCGAGCGGGCCGCGCGCCCCGAGGGGCTGGATCCGCGGATCGACTGGCGGGATGAGCTGCCGGCGCCGGGCTCGGTCACCGGGCTGCTGTTCGCGAACGAATGGCTCGACAACGTGCCGGTGGACGTCGTCGAGACGGACGGGGACGGTGTGGCCCGCCGGGTGCTGGTCCGCGCGGACGGCACGGAGCGGCTGGGCGAGCCGGTCGACGGCGCGGACGCGGAGTGGCTGCGGCGCTGGTGGTCGCCCCTGCCGGCCCCGTCCACTACTGGCACCGGCCGTACCGCGCCCTCCCCCGGGCTCCGGGCGGAGGTCGGGCGTCCTCGGGACGAGGCGTGGGCGCGGGCCGTCCGTACGCTGCGCGCCGGGCTCGCGGTCGCCGCCGACTACGCGCATGCGCGGGAGGACCGCCCGCCCTTCGGCACCCTCACCGGCTTCCGCGACGGCCGCGAGGTGCGCCCCGTCCCGGACGGCAGCTGTGACATCACCGCGCATGTGGCGCTGGACGCGTGCGCCGGGCCGTCGGCCGAGCTGCTGACCCAGCGCGAGGCGCTGCACGCCCTGGGGGTGGACGGCCGGCGTCCGCCGCTCTCCCTGGCGTCCACCGACCCGGCCGCGTACGTCCGGGCCCTCGGTAGGGCCGGTGCGGCGGCGGAACTGACCGATCCGGCGGGTCTCGGCGGCTTCGGCTGGCTCGTGGAGCCGGTGGGCGGGGAGTGCGCGGGCCTGCTCAAGCCGTGAGGCCCGGTGCTCGAGCCGTGCGGCCGGGCCCCGCCCAGCGGCGAGGGCCGGGCCTGCTCGCGCCGTGGGGCGGCTCCCGGACGGAGGCGTTCCGGCGGGCGGCCGCGAGGCGTTCCAAGGGGTGGGACGGCGCAGGCCCAGGGCGTCCCCCGGGGTGGCGGGCTGCGAAACTGTTCCCATGACGGAGACGACGGTCGGCATCGGCGGCGCGGCGGAGAGCACCGACATGGTGCTGAACATCGGCCCGCAGCATCCCTCCACGCACGGTGTGCTGCGGTTGCGCCTCGTCCTGGACGGCGAGCGGATCCAGCACGCCGAGCCGGTGATCGGGTACATGCACCGGGGGGCCGAGAAGCTCTTCGAGGCCCGCGATTACCGCCAGATCATCATGCTCGCCAACCGGCACGACTGGCTGTCGGCGTTCTCCAACGAGTTGGGTGTGGTGCTGGCCGTCGAGCGGATGCTGGGCATGGAGGTGCCCGAGCGCGCGGTGTGGACGCGGACGCTGCTGGCCGAGCTGAACCGCGTGCTGAACCACCTGATGTTCCTCGGCTCGTACCCCCTCGAACTGGGTGGTATCACCCCCGTCTTCCACGCGTTCCGTGAGCGCGAGGAGCTCCAGACCGTCATGGAGGAGATCTCCGGCGGCCGGATGCACTACATGTTCAACCGCGTCGGCGGCCTCAAGGAGGACCTGCCGGCCGGCTGGCTGGGCCGGGCCCGGCAGGCCGTCGCGGACGTGCGCTCCCGTATGGACGTCTTCGACAACCTGGTGCTGGGCAACGAGATCTTCCGCGGCCGGACGCGGGGCGTCGGGGTGCTCGCTCCGGAGACGGTGCACGCGTACGGCGTCTCCGGGCCGATCGCCCGTGCCTCGGGCGTCGACTTCGACCTTCGGCGGGACGAGCCGTACCTCGCCTACGGGGAGCTGGCGTCCACGCTCAAGGTGGTCACCCGTGAGGAGGGCGACTGCCTGGCCCGCTTCGAGTGCCTGCTGGAGCAGAGCCACAACGCGCTGGATCTCGCCGACGTCTGCCTGGACCGGATCGCGGAGCTGCCGCCGGGGCCGATCAACCAGCGCCTGCCGAAGGTACTGAAGGCGCCCGAGGGCACGACGTACGCCTGGACCGAGAACCCCCTCGGCATCAACGGCTACTACCTCGTCTCCAAGGGCGACAAGACGCCGTACCGCCTGAAGCTGCGCTCCGCGTCGTACAACAACATCCAGGCGCTGGTGGAGTTGCTGCCGGGGACGCTGGTCGCCGACATGGTCGCGATCCTCGGCTCGATGTTCTTCGTCGTCGGCGACATCGACAAGTAGAGCGACACCGTTGTCCACAGCCTGTGGACAACAGTGCCGCGTCGCCGGCCCCCACTGGTCCCGAATCCACTCGGCCCCGAAAACCGCTCGGCCCCGGAGCCGGTCGGGCTTCGGGGCCGGTCGGGCTTCGGGGCCGAGTGCAGAGCGAGGGCGGGCGGTCGGGAGCCCGCCGGTCGGACAACGGCGGTCAGGAAATGGCGCTCCGGAGGGCGCCGAGGTCGAGCTGCTCGGTCTCGTCGTGGGCGGTCAGGTCGATGACCTCGCCGGCGCCGCTGGTCGTCGCGCCGTCCGCGGTCGGCGCACCGTCCTGGGAACCCTCGGCGGGTGCCCCGGACGCCGGCTCCTCCGCGTCCCGCTCGTCGTCCGCAGCCCGCTCACCGGCGGCCCGCGCGGCACCGGCCTCCGGCGCGTCCGCGGTCTCCGTACGGGCCCCGGGAAGGGCCGTACGGGCCGCCGTACGGGCCGAGTGCTCGGCGAGGGCCTCGTCGCCGACGACGTCCGCCAGGTCGTCCTCCAGCGGCGCGGGCAGCTGACGGGGGCCGGGGGCGGTCGCGTTGCCGAAGAAGTCGAAGCCGCCCACGGTGCGCGGGGCGGTGGGACGGGACGGGGCGACCGCGGCGGCGGACGGGACCGGGCGGAGCGCGGGTCCGGCGGCGGGGGCCGTACGGGCGGGGAGCGCGCCGCCCGTGCGCTGTGCGGCGGCCGCCTGGCCGTTCCCCTGGCCGTTGTCCCCGTCCTGGCCGGTGCGGCCGCCCGGTGCGGGCTGCGCGGGCCGCTCGGCGGCGGCGCGCTGCCGGGCGGCGTTGCGCGCCAGCTGACACAGCGCCTGGTCGGCCTGCGCGTACGCCGCGGCGGTCGGGGCCGGCGCCGGCCGGTCCGTCGAGGGCCGGCCCGATGCCTCGCGGTCCGCGGACGCCTGACGGTCCGACGTCTGACGGTCCGACGTCTGACGGTCCGACGTCTGACGGTCCGACGTCCGACGGTCCGCCCGTCCCCGGCGGTCCGCTGCCGGGGCGTCAGGGGCGGTGGCCTTGGTCGCTCCCGCGGACTCGGGCGCCCGGGTGGCACCGGCGGCGGCCGGGAGTGCCCGGGCCGGGGCGGTCGCCTCTATGGCGAGCAGCCGGCGGCCCTCCAGGGCGCTGGCCCGCTCGGTCTCGGCGGTGGCGTAACGGCGGAGCAGCTCGGCGTGTTCGCTGCGCAGCCGGGCCAGTTCGGCGCGCTTGGCGCGCAACTTGGTGTCGAGGGCGGTGCGCAGCTCGCGGGACTCCTCGAGGTCCGTTTCGAGCTCGGCTATCCGTTCCTCGGTGCGCCACTCGTCGCGCACCCGGGCGCGGGTGAGTTCGGCGACCCGTCGGCCGGCCTTGCGGTCCCAGCTCCGCAGCAGGACGGCGCCGGTGACGGCCGCGGCCGCCGCGCCCGCGGCGAGCACGCGTTGGACCAGATCATCGCCGACAAACCACGGGCCCGCGGCGCAGACAAGGGACACACCGGCGACCGTCGTGGGAGGAAGCAGCCGGTGGAGGGGTGGGGAATGGCGGTGGCGTCCTCGTGGCATGGCCAGAAACTTACCGTGCGTGCGGGATCTATGGGGCCCGGCCCACAAATCCGTTTCCGGCTGGTTACTTCCTGACCAGTCCCTTGGACTCCACATATGACCGCGCGACATCCGCGGGCTTGAGACGCTCGGCATCCACCTTGCGGTTCAAGTCGATCAAGTCTTCGGTCGTCAGAGCGCGCGTGAGCTTCCCGAGGGCGCTCTCGATCCGCTTGTCCCCGGCGCTCTCGGCATTCACCACCGGCAGCACATTGTCGGCGTTCTGCAGCCGCTTGTCGTCCTTGAGGAGCACCAGTCCGAAGCTGTCGAGCGTGGCGTCCGTGGTCGTGGTGAGCACCAGCTGATCGGTGCCGTCCTTGACGGCCTGCTTGGCCTGCGGCGTCCCGACTCCCTTGGGGTCCAGGCCCGTGATGTCGATGCCGTACGTCTTCTCCAGGCCCGGCTTGCAGAACACCCGGGTCTCGCACTCCTCACCCGAGGCGAGTTTGATCTTCTGCTTCGATTCTCCGAGGTCGGAGAGGGTGGAGAGCTTGTACCGGGCGGCGAATTCCCGGCTCACCGCGAAGGCGTTCTGGTCCGTCGCACGGCCGGCCGGCAGCACCTTCAGTCCGCGCGGCCCGGCGAGCTTCTTCAGTGCCGCGACGGTCTTGCCGATGTCGCCGGACGCGACCGGCTTCGCCTTGCTGCCGTTCTTCTTCACGTTGAGGAATTCGGCGAGCGTGGAGGCATATTCGGGAACGACGTCGATCTGGCCCTTCTCCAGGGCCGGTTCATACAGCTCACGATTGGCGAGGGTCTGAACCCGGGTGCGGTAACCGGCGTCCTGCAGGAGCCGGGAATAGATCTCGGCGAGCACCTTGGACTCGGTGAAACCCGCCGAGCCGATGACGATCTCGCCGCGCTTTCCGCCCTTGCCGTCGCCGCCGCCCTTCTCCTCCAGCGTCGGGCCGCCGCACGCGGCCAGCCCGGCCGCCACCGCCACCACCGTGCCCGCGACCACCGCGGTGCGTGCCGTGTTGCTTCTCGTCGATGCCACTTGGTTACCCCTTCAGCCCTTCAGCCCGTCCGTCAGTCAGTCAGTCAGTAAGTCCGCAGGCCCGCCGGCCCGTCAGTCCGCCGGCCCGTCAGCCTGTCCGGGAGTCGGTCAGTCGGTCCGGGAGTCCGTCAGTCGGTCCGGGAGCCCGCCGGTCGTCAGTCCGCCGGTATCGGCTCTGCTCGGGCCGGGGCGGACCGCGTGGCCCGCCAGCCGCCCCGCATCGGGTCGAGGAGCCGCTCGGCGAGGACGAGGGCGCCCTCCACGGCCAGGGCGAGGACGGCCACCAGCAGCGCGCCCGCGACGACCTGTGCGGTGTCGTAGTTGCCGAAGCCGGCGGTGATGATCCGGCCCAGGCCCCCGCCCCCGGCGAGCGCCGCCAGCGTCGCCGTCGCCACCACCTGGACCGTGGCCGACCGCAGACCCGTCATGATCAGCGGGTAGGCGAGCGGTATCTCGACCCGGAACAGCACCTGCGGCCCGGACATGCCCATGCCGCGCGCGGCCTCGACCACATCGCGGTCCGCCTCCCGCATCCCGAGATAGGCGTTGGTCAGCAGCGGCGGCACCGCGAACAGCACCAGCGCGAGGACCGTCGGCCAGTCGCCGTGCCGGCCCAGCGGGCTGAGCGTCAGCAGCACCAGGACCGCGTACGTCGGCACCGCCCGCCCGATGTTGGCGAGATTGACCGCCAGCGCGCCGCCCTTGCCGAGGTGGCCCAGCCAGAGCGCCACCGGCAGCGCGATCAGGCAGGCCAGGGCCAGGCACACCGCGCTGAGCCGGACGTGCTCGGCGAGGCGGTGCGTCACGCCCTTCTCGCCCGCCCAGTTGGCGGCCGTCGTCAGCCACTGCCAGGCCCCCGCGATCACCCCCATCGCTCAGCCCACCGCCTTCACCGCACGGGCCCGGCCGCGCGCCCACGCCACCGCCCTGCTCCGCACCCCGGCCCGGCCACCGGCCCGCGTCCAGGGCGTCAGCAGCCGCTGAAGGGCCATCAGCAGGACGTCGGCGACCAGCGCCAGCAGCACGCACAGCACCGAGGCCGTCAGCACCTCGGCCTTGAAGAATCCGGCCATCCCGCTGGCGATGAGATTGCCCAGACCGCCGTAGCCGACGACGGAGCCGACGGTCGTCATCGCCACCGTCGAGACCGTGGCGATCCGCAGCCCGGCCACCAACGCCGGTATCGCCAGCGGGAGTTCGACGCCGAACAGCAGCCGCACCGGGCCGTACCCCATCCCGCGGGCGGCCTCCCGCACCCCGGCGGGCACCGCCTGCAGACCGGCGAGGAGGTTGCGCACCAGGATCGTCAGCGAATACAGCACCAGGCCCGTCACGACCACCGCCGCCGAGACCCCGAAGACCGGCGTGAGCAGCGCGAACATCGCCAGCGACGGGATCGTGTACAGCACCGTCGTCAGCCCCAGGACCGGCCCGGCCGCACCCCGCCAACGGCGCGCCACCAGCGCCAGCGGGAAGGCGAGCAGCAGGCCGAGCGCGACGGACACGGCGGTGATGCCGATGTGCTGGACCGTGGCGTCCGTCAACTCCTGGCTGCGGGTGCGCAGATACTCACCGCACACCCAGTCGTTCGCCTCCAGGCAATTCACCCCGCCCGCCCGGCCGCTCATCGCCGTCACCTCCCCCGCCGGTCCTCGCCCCGGTCACGTCCCGTCGATCACGCCACGTCGGTCACGCCGCGTCGGTCACGCCACGTCGGTCACCCGGTGTGACACTCCGCCGTGGCGCAACCCGTTCGCTCATCTTTTCGATGTCGTTGCGACCGACCCTAGACCCGACCACTGACAATCGCACCGGTCCCGCCGCCACCGGTGCGTATCGCCATCCACCCGCAACGCCCCGTTCACGACCGGAAGTACGGGCACGAACGCCGCGGGGCCCGGCCCGCGCAGCGTCTCGCTGTCGCAGACCGGGCCCCGCCCGGTGTCACTCCGCGGTCAGACCCGCGCGTCCGCCCCGCCGTCGCCCTCGTCGTCCGGAAGCTTGCAGACCCGCTCCAGGAAGATCGCGGCGACCACCACGGCCGCGCCGGCGACCACCGACAGACCGGCGTAGATCGCCTGGTCCCGGCGGGGTTCCACATCGAGGCCGGCGGTCAGCAGGAAGACGCCGACACCGCCGTACAGCCCGGCCACCAGCGACGCCACCAGGGCGCTCGCCTGGCCGAAGACCACCGCACGGGCGGCCAGCAGCGGATCGACGCCCTTGGCGCCGGGCCGCCGCTCCCGCTGGGCGCGCAGCCGTCCGCGGAACTCGAAGGCGGTGCCGGCGAGCACGGCGGCGAGGAACGCCAGCACGATGGGCGCGGCCACCGGCACGCTGGGGAGCGTGCCGAAGGAGTCCCACAGCCGGGCGCCGCCCCAGGCCAGCACCCCGGCTGCCAGGAACAGCCCGACGAGCACCTTGATGTGTAGCTGTTTCACCGAGCGATCGCCCCTCGCACCGTCCTGCCCTTCACCGCCACCACGGCCGTCCTCGTCGCCGCACCGCCGCCGTCGCCGTCAGTGGGGTCCGACGACCGCGCCGACGCCACGGCTCCTTGGGTCCAACGCCTACTCCGGCAGCCGGAGTTCCAGGTCCGCGCGCGGCAGCACACCCGTGCGGCCGACCGCCGAGAGCAGCTCGGCCACCGCACCGCGCCCGGGAACCTCCGCCTCCGGTTCGATGTCGTACCACGGCGCCAGGACGAAGGCGCGCTCATGGGCGCGCGGGTGCGGCAGCGTCAGTCGCGGGTCGTCGGAGACGATGCCCTGATAGGCCACGATGTCGACGTCGATGGTGCGCGGCCCCCAGCGCTCGTCGCGGACCCGCAGGAAGGCCTCCTCGATGGCGTGCCCGCGCTCCAGGAGGGAGTCCGGCGGCAGCGTCGTCTTGATCAGCACCACGGCGTTGAAGTACGACGGCTGGCTGCCCGGCTCGACGCCCCACGGCTCGGTCTCGTACACCGGGGAGACCGCTTTGACCCGCAGACCGGGGGTGTCCTCCAGTGCGTCGACGGCGCCCTGAAGGGTCTCCAGGCGGTTGCCGAGGTTGCTGCCGAGGGAGATCACGGCGCGCTTGGGGTTGGAGAGCGTCACATCGGCGGCGTCCACCTGCTCCACGACGGAGGCGGGCACCGGCTGTACGGTCGGGTCACTGCTGGTGTTCATGTACTCGACTCCGAGTGATGGTGATGGTCACGTCGTCGAAGGGGACGGTGATCGGCGCGTCCGGCTTGTGCACCACCACCTCCACTTCCTGCACGCCCTCGTGCTTGAGGCACTGGTCGGCGATGCGCTCCGCCAGGGTCTCGATGAGGTCGACGGGCTCGCCCTCCACGACGGCCACCACCTCCTCGGCCACGACGCCGTAGTGCACGGTCTTCGCGAGATCGTCGGAGGCGGCCGCCTGGCGGGTGTCCAGACCGAGTACCAGGTCGACGATGAAGGTCTGGCCTTCTTCGCGCTCCCGCGGGAACACCCCGTGGTGGCCTCGGGCCTTCAGCCCACGCAGCGCGACACGATCCACGCGAATCACTCCCACTGGTCCACGGCACCTCTGGCGCCACTGTTCGTCGGTTCCGGGCAGGCGCCGGAGCGATCCGGCAACACTGCCCCGCCATCGAATCTACCTTCGAGCACCGACAGTCCTCGCCCACGGGGGCTATGGACAAGACCCCGTCCTGCTGCTAGGCGTGCCGCATCGAGCGGGCCGGGAGATCGTCCGCGCGCCTCTTACCCCCTGGTCCGCGCCCCACCCCTACCCGTCGCGCACTTGGCTCGAACGGGTGCGCCCCCGTCCATATGGCTGACGTCCACCGCTGACGCCGGCACAGAACCGGCCCATCGGCGCAAGTCCGGACGGCCATGGCAAGGCTCACACACCGGTCGCCCCCTGGGCACACCACCGGCACGCGCCGGCCACGCCCCCGGCACGTCCCGTTCACACCCCGTCCGCGTCCGGCTCCCCCTCGTCCCCCTCGTCCTCGTCGTCCTCGCGGTCCGCCAGCACCGGCGACCCGTGGTGCGACCACACCCGCCAGCCGTCGTCCGTGCGCCGGAAGACGTTCGTCGCCACGACCAGCTGGCCGATCAGCGGCCCCACCGACCCGTCGTCCTCGGCCGGCCCGCCGCTGAGGATGTTCTCGGTGCAGGTCACCAGCGCGGTGTCGCCCATGACGTCGATCTCGACGTCGGTCAGGAAGAACTGGATGTACTCGGTGTTCGCCATGATCAGGGCGTACGAGCGGAGCACCTCGCCGCGGCCGCGGAGCACCGGCCACCCGGGGTGCACCACGCTCACCTGACCGTCCAGCCACAGCTCGGACAGCGCCTCGTGATCGCCGCGCTCGATGGTCTCGTACAGGGTCGTGTTCGCCTGCTCGACCAGCTCGATGTCCGTCCGTGGGCCCAAGCCGCTCACACCGCTCCCGTCGTGGTCGCCGTCGTCCCGCCCGCTTCCCCGCCGCCGGCCCCGGGGGCCGCGTCCGGGTCTCCCGCGGCGGCCGCTGCCGCCGCGCCCTCCACGGCACGGGCCACCCGCACCGCGTCCGCGCTCGCCCTGACCTCGTGCACCCGCACCGCCCAGGCCCCCTCTCGCGCCACCATCGCCGATACCGCCGCCGTCGCCGCGTCCCGCTCCCGGGCCGGCGGCGGGGCCGCTCCCTCGTCCCCCGCCAGCACCCTGCCCAGGAACCGTTTCCTCGATGCCGCCACCAGCAGCGGCCGGCCCAGCGCCCGCAGCCGCTCCAGGCGGGCGATCAGGGCCAGGTCGTGCTCCGCCTGCTTGGCGAAGCCCAGGCCGGGGTCGATGACGATCCGCTCCGGGTCGATGCCGCCGGCCACCGCGCGCTCCATGGCCTGCCCGAGCTCGTCGACGACCTCGGCGACCACGTCGCCGTAGCGGGCCCGGTTGTTCATGTCGATGGACTGGCCGCGCCAGTGCATCACGACGAACGGGACGTGGTGCGCGGCCACCGCCGGCACCATCGCCGGGTCGGCGGCCCCGCCGCTGACGTCGTTGACCAGCCGCGCGCCCGCCCGCACCGCCTGCTCGGCGACCGAGGCGCGCATGGTGTCGACGGACACCACGACGCCGGCCGCGGCCAGTTCCCGTACGACCGGGACGACCCGCCGCAGCTCCTCGGTCTCGTCCACCCGCGCCGCGCCCGGGCGGGTCGACTCGCCGCCCACGTCCACCAGGTCGGCGCCCTGGGCCACCAGGTCCAGGCCGTGTTTGACGGCGAGTTCGGTGTCGAACCACTCGCCGCCGTCGGAGAACGAATCGGGCGTCACGTTCACGACGCCCATCACCGCGCAGCGGTCCCAGTCCGGCAGTCCGGCCACCCGGCCACGCAAGGTACTCATGGGACCAGCGTAGGCCGTGTGCCGACCGGCCGGATTGCGACCGCCGCCTGCCGGGAACGGCCGCGGGCCGTACCACCGGGGCACCCCGCGCCGCCCCCGCCGGACGGCCGTCCGGGCGTCCGTCAGGCCACCCGCTCGACCGCCTCCGCGGTCCGGACCGGCTCCACCGTGTGCGCGCACGGCCGCGGCTCCGCGGCCTTCCTGCGGCGCAGTACGCGCGGCAGCTCCAGATAGCCCTCGGCCTGCATGGTGGCCAGGCCGATGCGGGGGATGTCCCGGGTGGTGCGGAAGACCACGAAGCGCGGCTCCCAGCGCGGGCTGAACTTGTCGTTGAACTTGTAGAGCGACTCGATCTGGTACCAGCGCGACAGGAACAGCAGCGTCCCGCGGGTGATGCGCATCACCGGCCCCGCGCCGAGCTTCTCGCCGCGCTCCAGGTAGGAGCGGAAGACCGCGAAGTTCAGCGAGAGCTGCTTGATCTTCAGGTCCGGCGCGGTCTGCAGGGCGGCGACGATCAGCAGCTCGTTCATGCCGGGGTCGGCGCTGCGGTCGCGCCGCATCCGCTCCAGCGAGATGCCGTCCGTGCCCCAGGGCACGAAGTACTGCAACGCCTTCAGGTCACCGAACGGGCCGGGCTCCTCGCCCTCCGCCGGGGCCAGATGCGCGGTCGCGATCACCGCGTCGCCGTCCTTGACCGCGTCGATGCGGCCCAGCGCCATGGAGAAGCCCCGCTCCTCGTCGGTGTCACGCCAGGCGTCGGCGGCCTTCTGTACCCGCTCCAGCTCCTCCGGTTCCAGGTCGCGCACCCGGCGCACCTGCGTGGTGTAGCCGTTGCGCTCGATGCGCTTGACCATCTGGCGCACGTTGCGCATCGCCCGGCCGGACAGCGTGAAGTCGGCGACGTCGACGATCGCCTCGTCGCCCAGCTCCAGCGCGTCCATGCCGGTCTCGCGGGTCCAGACCTGGCCGCCGGTCTCGCTGCAACCGTGCACCGCCGGGGTCCAGGAGTGCGCCCGCGCCTCCTCCATGAAGCGCTCGATGGCGCCCGGCCAGGCCTCCACGTCGCCTATCGGGTCGCCGCTGGCGAGCATCACGCCGGAGATCACCCGGTAGCAGACCGCGGCCTTGCCGGACGGGGAGAAGACCGCGCCCTTGTCGCGGCGCAGCGCGAAGTAGCCGAGCGAGTCCCGGCCGCCGTGCCGGGCCAGCAGCTCGCGCAGCTGCCGCTCGTCCTCCTCGGTCAGCCGGGCCGCCGGGTGCTCGGGGCGCAGGGCGAGGTAGGCGGTGGTGGCGACGGTCAGCAGGCCGAGCGCGCCGAGGGAGTAGCCGACGGTGTAGTCGACCTGGTTCGTGTAACCGATCGGGCCCTCGAAGCCGAAGAGGCCGAACAGCACGTGCTCGGCGCGCTGCAGGAAGGACGGCGACCCGACGATCTTGCCCGGGTGGGAGCTGACGATCACCATGCCGATGGCGAAGCTCGCGCCGCCCAGGACCACGAAGTTGGCCAGCGCCTTCCAGCGGCTGCGCGGGTCGGGCAGGGCCGCGAATTCCTTCCGGTGCCACACCAGGAAGCCCAGCAGCGCGGTCGAGAGCACCGCGCCGAAAACGGAGTGACGGTACACCAACTGAGCGGCGATACCCACCGGGAGCAGCGCCACCGCCGCCCCCCAGGCCCGCCGCTTACGCCGTTTGAGGCCGTGGGCCAGAAGGAGCAGCAGGATGCCGACGACGATGGAGGCGGCGGCCGCCAGCGGACTCACCGCGCCCGGCAGCACTTCGGCCAGGGCGTGCACCCTGCTGTGCCGGAAGCGCGGGAACACGCCGGCAATCAGGTTCAGCAGGCCGACGGCCGCGCCGGCGGTGCCGATGAGCCCGGGCACCGCTTCCGGCCGTGGGCCGCGGAGCCAGCGTGGCGTTCGCCACGCAACCTTCTCCGACTTTTCGCCATCTAGCCTGTCAGACATCACTTTCCCGTCGCCCCGGTCGAGAAGACGTGCGAGCCTAGTCGCAGCATCTGGACTTTTTGCGCCCTGTATGACGGCGTTTCAGGGCTCGGGGTTCCACCAGCGGTACGGATGACCCGGCCGCCCGGAAGAAAGCACCACATGGGTCTCACCAGCAAGAAAGTGCTGCTTCTTGCCGTCCTCGTCGCGGTGGCACTGTTCATCCTCACCGTTTGGCTCTGGCCGCGCCTGTCCAAGGGGAACTGGCGCGCCGTCCTCGGCCGGGTCGGGCTTCTGCTGGCGACCCAGCTCTCCCTGTTCGCCGCGGTCGGCCTGTTCGCCAACAACTCCTTCGGCTTCTACGCCTCCTGGGCCGACCTCTTCGGCCAGGAGCAGGAGCCGGGTGTGGTGACGAATTACCAGACCGGCCCGAACGGCACCAAGCTGCAGATGCTGGGCACCGAACGCATCAGCGTCCAGAACGGCTCCCGGCCCTCCTCTGCCGGCCGTATCGACAAGGTGCTCATCCGCGGCGAGCATTCCAAGATCGCCAGTCCGGCGTTCGTCTATCTGCCGCCGCAGTACTTCCAGAAGAAATACGCGAAGAAGAAATTCCCGGCGGCGCTGGTGCTCACCGGCTACCCGGGCACCGCCGAGGCCCTCTACAAAAAGCTGCATTTCCCGCAGACCCAGCACGGCCTGCTCAAGGAACACCGGATGCGGCCCACCGTCCTGGTGATGATGCGGCCGACCGTCGCGCCGCCGCGGGACACCGAGTGCGTGGACATACCGAACGGCCCGCAGACCGAGAGCTTCTTCACCAAGGACCTGCGCGCGGACATCACCGAGCACTACCGAATAGGGCGCCAGGCGAAGAGCTGGGGCGTCATCGGCGACTCCACCGGCGGCTACTGCGCGCTGAAGATGACCATGCGCCACCCCGAGGCGTACTCCACCGCGGTGGCCCTCTCCGGCGCCTACAAGGCCCCGCTGGACGCCACCACCGGTGACCTCTTCGGCGGGGACCTGCGGCTGGAGCGCGAGAACAACCTGCTGTGGCGTCAGCGGCACCTGCCCGCGCCGCCGGTGAACCTCCTGGTCACCAGCAGCAAGCAGGGCGAGGGCAACTACAAGCAGACGCTCCGCTTCATCGAGCAGACCAAGTCGCCCACCCGCGTCTCGTCGATCATCCTCGACAGCGGCGGCCACAACTTCAACACCTGGCGCCGCGAGATCCCCGCGGCCCTGGAATGGCTGGGGAACCACCTCAAGGCGTGATCCCCCGCGCCGGGCCCGGCACAGGGCCCACCGTGTGGCGGGGCGGCCGGTGTGCCGCCCCGTCGCCGTTCCGGGGGCGTCAGCGCGCGAGTATCAGGCTCATCGCCTCGGCCCGGGTCGCCGCGTCGCGCAGCTGACCGCGGACGGCCGAGGTCGTGGTCTTCGCGCCCGGCTTCCGCACCCCGCGCATGGTCATGCACATGTGCTCGCACTCGATGACGACGATCACGCCGCGCGGCTCCAGGATCTCCATCAGGGAGTCCGCGATCTGCGTGGTCAGCCGCTCCTGCACCTGCGGGCGCCGGGCGAACACGTCCACCAGGCGGGCCAGCTTCGACAGCCCGGTGATCTTGCCGTCGGCGGACGGGATGTAGCCGACGTGCGCCACACCGACGAACGGGACGAGGTGGTGCTCACAGCTCGACACCAGCTCGATGTCCTTGACCAGCACCATCTCGTCGTGGCCCAGGTCGAACGTGGTCGTCAGCACGTCCTCCGGCTTCTGCCAGAGCCCGGCGAAGATCTCCTTGTACGCACGGGCCACCCGCGCCGGCGTCTCCAGCAGACCCTCGCGGTCCGGATCCTCGCCCACCGCGATCAGCAGCTCGCGGACGGCGTTCTCGGCCCGCTTCTCGTCGAACGTACCGATCGTGCCGTCGACGTCCAGCGTCACAGGGTCCGTCATATGTGCCTCGTTCCTTCTGCGCCCGCTCGAACGCGGTCTCCATCGCGGAAATACCGCGCCCCCCAGGCTAAACCTGGGGGGCGCGGTATGTATTCCAGGGCCCGTGGGGCCTGGGGATCAGCTCTCCGGGCGCTGCTCCTCCGTGGCCTCCACCTTCTTCTCCGTGGAGACGGTGGCCGCCGTCACGGCGCCGTTGGCCGGGGCCAGCTCCTTGGGCGAGAGCACCGGCGGGCGGGTGGACGGCGTACGCCGCGAGGAGCCGGTCCACGCCGGGCGGGCCGGGCGCTTGACCACGTGCTTGAACAGCTCCGCGATCTCCTCCTTGCCGAGGGTCTCCTTCTCCAGGAGGGTCAGCACGAGGTTGTCGAGGATGTCGCGGTTCTCGACCAGGATCTCCCACGCCTCGTTGTGCGCGGTCTCGATCAGCTTCTTGACCTCTTCGTCGACCAGCGCGGCGACCTCTTCGGAGTAGTCGCGCTGGTGACCCATCTCACGGCCCAGGAAGGGCTCGGAGTTGTCGGTGCCGAACTTGATCGCGCCGAGCCGCTCGGTCATGCCGTACTGCGTGACCATCGCGCGGGCCGTGGCGGTGGCCTTCTCGATGTCGTTGGCGGCACCGGTGGTCGGGTCGTGGAAGACCAGCTCCTCCGCCGCGCGGCCGCCCAGCATGTACGCCAGCTGGTCGAGCATCTCGTTGCGGGTGGTGGAGTACTTGTCCTCGTCGGGCAGGACCATGGTGTAGCCCAGGGCCCGGCCGCGGGACAGGATCGTGATCTTGTGGACCGGGTCGGAGTTCGGGGAGGCCGCCGCGACCAGGGCGTGTCCGCCCTCGTGGTACGCGGTGATCTTCTTCTCCTTCTCGGACATGATCCGGGTCCGCTTCTGCGGGCCCGCCACGACGCGGTCGATCGCCTCGTCCAGGAAGTGGTTGTTGATCAGCTTCTCGTCGCTCCGGGCCGTCAGCAGCGCGGCCTCGTTCAGGACGTTCGACAGATCGGCACCGGTGAAGCCGGGGGTGCGCTTGGCGACGGCCGAGAGGTCGACGTCCTGGGCGACCGGCTTGCCCTTCTGGTGGACCTTGAGGATCTCCAGACGGCCCTGCAGGTCCGGACGATCGACGGCGATCTGCCGGTCGAAACGGCCGGGACGCAGCAGCGCCGGGTCGAGGATGTCCGGCCGGTTCGTCGCGGCGATCAGGATCACGCCGCCCTTGACGTCGAAGCCGTCCATCTCGACGAGGAGCTGGTTCAGGGTCTGCTCGCGCTCGTCGTGGCCACCGCCGAGGCCCGCACCGCGGTGCCGGCCGACGGCGTCGATCTCGTCGACGAAGACGATCGCCGGGGCGTTCGCCTTGGCCTGCTCGAAGAGGTCACGGACCCGGGAGGCGCCGACACCGACGAACATCTCGACGAAGTCGGAGCCGGAGATCGAGTAGAACGGGACGCCCGCCTCGCCGGCGACGGCGCGCGCGAGCAGCGTCTTGCCCGTTCCGGGCGGGCCGTACAGCAGCACGCCCTTGGGGATCTTGGCGCCGACCGCCTGGAACTTGGCCGGCTCCTGCAGGAACTCCTTGATCTCCTGGAGTTCCTCGACGGCCTCGTCCGACCCCGCGACGTCCGCGAAAGTCGTCTTGGGGGTGTCCTTGGTGAGCAGCTTCGCCTTCGACTTCCCGAAGTTCATCACCCGGGAGCCGCCGCCCTGCATCTGGTTCATCAGGAACAGGAAGGCGATCGGAATCAGAATGAAGGGAAGCAGCGTCACCAGCAGGCTGACGAACGGGTTCTGCTTCGACGGGGAGACGGTGTACCCGTCCTTGATCTCGCCGGTCTGGTACTTGGCCTGCAGGTTCTTCGCCAGATCGACGCCCTGGTCGCCGATGTAGCTCGCCTGGATCTTGTTGGAGCCGTCGACCTTGTTGGAGCCCGACAGCTCGACCTTGATCTTGTTCTCATCGCCGGTGGTCAGCTCGGCGGACTTCACCTTGTTGTCAGCGATCGCCTTGACGACCTGACCGGTGTCCACCGTTTTGTAGCCGCCGGACGAGCCGACGACCTGCATCAACACGACCACGGCGAGGACGGCCAGCACGATCCACATGACCGGCCCACGGAAGTATCGCTTCACGTCCATCCATACGGAGCCGTTGTCGGCCCCGTCCCTCCTGCCACAGTGAGGCACAACGCCCGCTGAGGGCTGGTCGTGCGTACGGTGTATTACTGGCCCGAAAAAAGAACTGCCTTCGGACGGTACCCCAGCATTGTCACCCGGCGCCTGCGCCGACAGAGAACATGCGCCCGGGGATTTAGCTCTCCCTGCTCCAACGGCGGGCGGCCGCGAAGGGTTCCCGCCGGGCCGCGGCAGTTTGCGCCGGACCCGTCCGGCCCCACCGGCCGGACGGGCGCGCGGGCACCGTCAGCCGCCGTAGACCTGGGGCGCGAGGGTACCGACGAACGGCAGGTTCCGGTACTTCTCCGCGTAGTCCAGGCCGTATCCCACGACGAATTCGTTGGGGATGTCGAAGCCGATCCACTTCACGTCGATGGCGACCTTGGCCGCCTCCGGCTTGCGCAGCAGCGTGACGACCTCCAGGGAGGCCGGCTCGCGCGAGCCGAGGTTCGACAGCAGCCACGACAGGGTCAGGCCGGAGTCGATGATGTCCTCGACGATCAGGACGTGCTTGCCCTTGATGTCGGTGTCGAGGTCCTTGAGGATGCGGACCACACCGGAGGACTGGGTGCCCGCGCCGTACGACGACACGGCCATCCAGTCCATCGTGACGGGGGTGGACAGCGCGCGCGCCAGATCCGCCATCACCATCACCGCGCCCTTGAGGACACCGACGATGAGCAGGTCCTTGCCCGCGTACTCCGCGTCGATCTTGGCCGCCAGCTCGGCCAGCTTCGCGTCGATCTCTTCCTTGCTGATGAGTACCGACTGAAGGTCGGAGCCCATGTCCTTGTCGTCCACCCGTGCCACTCTCGCTCGGTTCGGTGTTCACGTCAGCCGTGAGACTTCAGATGCAAGGCAGCGTCTGCGGCTCAGCCCTGCCGGATGACAAGTCTGCCACCCTGCCGCCGGACACCGACCCGCCCGGGGAGGTTGATGGCGCCCTGGCCCCGCCAGGCGGTGATCAGCCGGTCCACTTCCTCGATGTGGCGGGCGAAGAGCGAACCGGCGGGGGAACCGGCGCCGATCACGGCCCGGCGCAGCACCCGGCGGCGGACCGCGGGGGGCAGCGCGTACAGGGCCGCGACGTCGAGGCTGCCGGTGTCGTCGAGGACCGTGCCCTCGGCGTCGGCCGCCCAGGCGTCCAGGGCGTCGGCGTCGTCGCGGGAGAGCTGGGCGGTCCGGGCCAGCGCCTCGACGACGCCCTTGCCCAGCGCCTTCTCCAGGGCGGGCAGGCCCTCGTGGCGCAGCCGGGAACGGGTGTACGCGGGGTCGGAGTTGTGCGGGTCGTCCCAGACGGGCAGCGCCTGGATCAGGCAGGCCTTGCGGGCGGTCTGGCGGTCGACGTCCAGGAAGGGGCGGCGGTAGCGGCCGCCGGTGCCGCTGGTGGCGGCCATACCGGAGAGCGAACGGGTGCCGGAGCCGCGGGCGAGGCCGAGCAGCACGGTCTCGGCCTGGTCGTCGCGGGTGTGACCGAGCAGGACCGCGGCGGCGCCGTGGCGCTCGGCGAGCGCGTCGAGGGCGGCGTACCGGGCGTCACGGGCGGCGGCTTCCGGACCGCCCTCGCGGCCGACGGTGACGGCGACGACCTCGACCGGGTCGAGGCGCAGGGCCCGCAGCCGCAGCGCGACCTCGGCGGCGCGCAGATCGGAGCCCTCCTGGAGGCCGTGGTCGATGGTCACGCCCCCGGCCCGGACGCCCAGCTTGGGCGCCTCGAAGGCGAGGGCGGAGGCGAGCGCCATCGAGTCGGCGCCGCCGGAGCATGCGACGAGCACGAGCGGGGGCTCGTGCCGGTCCTGTGCGCTGTGGTGGGTGAGCACGTCGTGGAGTACGCGGCGGACCGCCAGGCGTATCGCGGCGACCGCTGGATGGGGACCCATGTCCGTTTCCAATCGTTCAGCTGGGGGTGCCTCGGCCGGTGAGGGCTTTTCGTCACACAGAGTGCCTAGATGGTGACAGAGGCGAGCGGTTCCCCGAGCATTGCACGCCTATCCATCGGTAACGGTCCCTCAGACGGGTGATTGAAGGGGCGCTCTACTGCCACGCGGTGTGCCCAGCTCACAACGTTTGCCTACGGCGCCCCGTCCGCCTTCCGGTGCACCCGCGCGACCCAGTCCGCCGGTTTGGCGATCTCCTGTTTGGTGGGGAGGGTGTTCGGCGACGTCCAGACCCGGTTGAAGCCGTCCATCCCGACCTCTTCGACGACCGCGCGGACGAACCGCTCGCCGTCGCGGTACTGCCGCAGCTTGGCGTCCAGGCCGAGCAGTTTACGCAGCGCCTGGTCGAGCCGCCCGGCACCGCTGGCCCGCCGCTTCTGGAACTTCTCCCGGATCTCGGCGACCGACGGCACGACGTCCGGCCCCACCCCGTCCATCACGTAATCCGCGTGCCCCTCCAGGAGGGACATCACGGCGGTAAGCCGCGCCAGGATCTCGCGCTGGGCCGGCGTCTGGACGAGATCGACGAGCGAGCGGCCGCCGTCCTCTTCCTCCTCGCCCTCGGGCCGGGCGCCTGCCAGTGACTGGGCGGCCTCCCGCAGCCGCTCCAGGAGGGTGCCCGGATCGATGTCGGTCTCCCCGAGGAACGACTGGATCTCGCCCTCGATGTGGTCGCGCAGCCACGGCACGGCCGTGAACTGGGTGCGGTGCGTCTCCTCGTGCAGGCACACCCACAGCCGGAAGTCGTGCGGTTCCACTTCGAGCTCACGCTCGACGTGGACGATGTTCGGGGCGACCAGCAGCAGCCGGCCGCCCTGCTCACCGGCCGGCAGGTCCCGGCTGGGCGGCGCGAACGTCTCGTACTGGCCGAGCACCCGCGACGCCAGGAACGACAGCAGCATCCCCAGCTCCACGCCGGTCACCTTGCCGCCGACCGCGCCCAGCACCGCGCCACCGGGGACCGTCGAGCGGCGGTCCTCCATCTTGGCGAGCAGCGGTTTGAGCACCGCCCGGAAACCGGCGACGTTCGCCCTGACCCAGCCGGGCCGGTCCACGACCAGGACGGGCGTGTCGTGCGGCACCTCGCCCTGCGCGTCCGGCTGCGCAAGCCGCGTGAACGCCCGCACGTGCGCCTCGGACGCCTTGGCGTGCCTGCGCAACTCGGCGACGATCGCCCGCGCCTCGTCCCGGCTCACCTCTGGGCCCGGCCGCACGAACCGGGTCGCGGTCGCGACCGCGAGATTCCAGTCGACCATCTCGGTTCCACCGATGCTCGTCATGACTTCACGGTACGGGCCCGTGAGTCCACGGGGTAGCCGACCACGTACTTGTCTGCGGCACCGCGGGTGTTGTTCACCGTTGCGCGCTTTGCGGCGCCCCGCACGTAGCCACCTGCCCCGCCGCGGGGCGTCTCACCGTTGCGCCTGGCGGCGGGCGTGGTGTTGTCGGGTGCGGTGCCGGCCCTCCAGACTTCGTCCTCCGGTCCAGCCCCTCCCGTGAGTGGGAGTTCTTAGCTGGTTGGGGGCAGGCCTGATCAGTCGGCTGCACGCTCGCGGGCATTACGTGCACCCCCACCACCGTTTCCTTCCCCCTCACGGGAGGGGACGGGCCGGAGGGGCCGGTTGTGTGGACGTAAAGCGTCAGCAGTCCACACAACCGGCCCCGGAGGCCCGTCACCGCACCCGACAACAACCCAGCCCGCCGCAGGCGCAACGGCGAGCAAGACCCGCGGCGCCGCAGACAGGTACGTGGGCGGCGCCGCAAAGCGCGCAACGGCGAGCAAGCCCCGCGGCGGGACGGCCAAGTACGTGGGAAGTCAACGACAACCGCAATTCGCCACCGCAGAAGCCAAGTTGTCCAGTGCCCGCTGCGCGCCCGGCGCATCCGTCGTGCCGGTGGTCATGAAGGAGAAGACCAGGAGGCGGCCGTCGGCGTCGACGACCGTGCCGGCGAGGGTGTTGACGCCGGTGAGCGTGCCCGTCTTGGCGCGGACCGCGCCCGCGCCCGCGCTCTGGCCCGTGTAGCGGCTGCTGAGGGTGCCGGTGAAGGCCGCCACCGGGAGGCCGGTGACCACGGACCGCAGGGCCGGGTGGTCGGGCGCGGCGGCCTGCAGCAGGAGGCGGGAGAGCAGCGCGGCGGACACCTTGTCGCCGCGGTCCAGGCCGCTGCCGTCCTTGAAGACCGCGCCGGCCAGCGGCAGGTGCTGGCGGGCGAGGGCGTCGTGGACGGCCTTGGCGGCGCCCGCGAAGCTGGCCGGCTGGCCGGAGCCGAGCGCGGCCTGCCGGGCCAGCGCCTCGGCGATGTCGTTGTCGCTGTAGGTGAGCATCCGCTCCACGAGGGAGGAGAGCGGGAGGGAGTGGACGGCGGCCAGCCGCTCGGCGTGCGCGGGTGCCTTGGCGCCCTTCGGGGTGCCGTCGATCGTGATGCCGCGCTCGTGGAGGAGGTCGGCGAAGGTGCGGGCGGTGGTCCCGGCGGGGTCGGCGTCGCGGGGCGCCGGGCCGTGGTCGCTGTCGTCGAGGCGGGCCTCGTCGGTCATCAGCGCCGTGACGGGGGCGAGGTTCTCGTCGGGGCCGAAGGCGTGGTCGACCGGCCCCGAGTAGGCGGAGGCGTCGTACCCGAGGCCCACCGTGGTCAGGTGGCGCCGCTTGAGCGCGCGGGCGGTGGCGTCGGCCAGCGTGCGGAGGCTCGCGGGCTGCTCGGCGGTGGTCTGCTGCGGGGCGCGGGCGGTGAGCGTGGGGTCGCCGCCGCCGACCAGGACGATGCGGTCCTTGCCGGCGGTGACGACGGTGGTGTCGATGCGGTGCTCCGGGCCGCGGGCGGACAGCGCGGCGACGGCGGTGGCGAGCTTGACCGTGGAGGCCGGGGTGGCGGCCTTGCCCTGGCCGGAGCCGAAGACCTCGCGGCCGGCCGCGACGTCCACCACGGAGGCGGTGCGCAGCGGGCCCAGCGCCGGGTCCTTGAGCAGCGGCGCGAGGGCGTCGGCGAGCCCGGCGCCGGTCGGTACCGGTGCCGCGCCCCGGCCGGCGCCCGCGGCGGGGCGAACGCCGAGCGCGGGCAGGACGGGCGCGGCGCTGGGCGCCGGGCGGTCGGGCTCGGCGGCGTGATGCTCACCACTGGATCCGTCGACCACCGCCGCCTCGGCCCGCTCGGCCGTACGCTGACCGGAGTCCCACGGGCCGGCCGCCGCCACCGCGACGAGCGCGGCCGTCAGGCCGGTGGCTGCGGAGACCGCCGTCAGCCGCCAGGTCTGCCGGGTGTGCCGCGGGGTGTCCTGCCAGGCCTGCCGTACGGTGCCGGCCGCCGCCCGGGCCGAGCGCCCGGCCGCGTCGGCCGCCTCCCGTGCGGTGCGCTGCGCCGAACGCTGCGCCGACTGCCATCTGACCTGCCATTTCCTGGTCTCCGGCACCTCGGACCAGCCCCTTTCGCCACCACACACCTGCGTGGGGGACACTTAATCACCAGACGTATGTGTTGATCATGGAGGAGCCACCCGTGGAGTTCGACGTCACCATCGAGATCCCGAAGGGTTCGCGGAACAAGTACGAGGTGGACCACGAGACCGGTCGGATCCGCCTGGACCGTCGACTCTTCACCTCGACCAGCTACCCGGCGGACTACGGCTTTGTCGAGAACACCCTGGGCGAGGACGGCGACCCGCTGGACGCCCTGGTCATCCTGGATGAGCCGACCTTCCCCGGCTGCCTCATCAAGTGCCGCGCCATCGGCATGTTCCGGATGACGGACGAGGCCGGCGGCGACGACAAGCTGCTGTGCGTCCCGGCGTCCGACCCGCGCGTGGAGCACCTGCGTGACATCCACCACGTGTCGGAGTTCGACCGCCTGGAGATCCAGCACTTCTTCGAGGTCTACAAGGACCTGGAGCCGGGCAAGTCCGTCGAGGGCGCCAACTGGGTCGGCCGCGCGGAGGCCGAGGCCGAGATCGAGGCCTCGTACAAGCGCGCCGAGGCGCACGGCGGGCACTGATCGAAGCACCCGGGCGCAGGTCGGCGCCCGGTGAATTTCGTACGCGAACGGGCGGCATCCAACCGGGTGCCGCCCTTCGTCCGTTTGTGCCGGGGGTTTGTGCCGGCCGGTGTGCGTGGCGACGCGCGGAGAAATTCCCGTTCTCCGGTAAAAAGCGGGAAGCAATGAGTAAAGTTTGCGTGCGGCGCCCGGCTGCTCCGTGATCATCGCCAAATAAGCGGCAGATAAATTAACTTACGGCGGCCCCGCATAGGCCCCGCCTATTCCGCGCACCGCGCTCCCGGCGGCCAATTAACCCCTAAGTTGACAGCGCGCGGCGATGCTAGCTTCGCCACCTTGACGAGAGCACCCCAATAGGCAAGGCGGTTCTCCGGGTCACGCACCGCGTGACCGTCGTCAAAGCGGGGGGAGCACTCATGGCACATCGCGTGGGCCGCGCAAGCCAGAGGGGCAGGACCACACGCGCGGGACTGGTCGCCACGGTCTTCAGACAGCACACCGCGCTGCTGGTCGCGGGCGTGGCACTGGGCCTGGCGGGGGTGGCCGCCTCGCTCACCCAGCCGGTGGCCATCGGCCGGCTGATCGAGGCGGCGGGCCGCGGCGAATCGCTGGGCGCCCCCATCACCTGGCTCGTCTCGCTTTTCTGCGCCGGCGCGCTGCTCACCTCTCTCCAGGCCTACGTCATCGGCCGGGCCGGGGAGAACATCGTCTTCGACGTCCGCCGGCTCCTGACCGAACGTCTGCTGCGCGCCGATCTCACCGCATTCGGGAAACGGCCGCAGGGCGATATCTTCACCCGCACGGTCACCGATACCTCTCTGGTGAAGATCGCCCTTTCGCAGAGCCTGACCCAGCTGATCACCAGTGGCGTCACGGTGCTGGGCGGCGTGGTGCTGATGTTCTGCATCGACGCGGGGCTGATGGTCATCACCCTGGGCTGTCTCGGCGCCGCCAGCGTGGTCTCCCTGCTGCTCGCCCGGAAGCTGCGCAAGGTGGCGCTGGAGAACCGCGACGACATCGGCGCGTTCGGCACCGCCGTCCAGCGCGTGCTCTCCGCCCTGCCCACGGTCAAGGCGTCCCGCGCCGAGTCCCGTGAGGCCGACCGCATCGGCGCGCTGGCCGGGAACGCCCGGCGGTCCGGCATCCGGGGCACCGCCTACGGCGCCCTGCTGACGCCGTCCATGAACGTGGGCACGCAGGGCGCGCTGGCCGTCGTCGTCGGGGTGGGCATGGCCTGGGTGGCCCGCGGCGAGATGACCATGGCCGCCCTGACCACGTTCATCATGTACCTGTTCCAGCTGGTGTCCCCGCTGGTGATGTTCTTCATGGCGGTCGGCCAGTTCGTCCAGGGCCGGGCCGCCATCCAGAAGGTCGACGAGCTGGCCGACATGCCCCAGGAGGGCGGCGGGACGGCGGACGCCGGGCGCGCCGCGCCGATGGTGCTGGCGGCCCACGGCCGGGCGGCGGTCGAGTTCCGCGACGTCCGCTTCGGCTACGAGCGCGGGGACCAGGGCGAGCGGTCCCCGGTCCTGCACGGCGTCTCGTTCCACGTCCCGGCGCGCGGACTCACCGCCGTCGTCGGACCGTCCGGCGCGGGCAAGACCACCCTGTTCCAGCTGATCGAACGCTTCTATCCGGCCAGCGGCGGCAGCATCCTGGTCGGCGGCCGGAACATCGAGGCGCTGCCCCTCGACGCCCTGCGCGGGCTGGTCGGTTACGTCCAGCAGGACAGCGCTGCGCTGCGCGGCACCGTCCGGGAGAACCTCACCTACGCCAGCCCCGACGCCGGCGAGGACGACATCCGGCAGGCGGTGGAGATGGCCGGGCTCGCCAAGGTCGTGGCCAAGCTCCCGCAAGGTCTCGACACCGAACTCGGCGACCAGGGCAGCGGATTGTCCGGCGGCCAGCGCCAACGCCTGTGCATCGCCCGCACGTTGCTGCAGAAGCCGGCGGTCATGCTGCTGGACGAGGCCACCTCCCACCTCGACTCCGACTCCGAGCGGGACTTCCGCGACGTCCTGCAGCGGGTCTCCCGGCACTGCGCGGTCATCGCCATCGCCCACCGGATCTCCACGGTGATCGACGCCGAGCAGATCGTGGTGCTGGAGGACGGCCGGGTCCGGGCCACCGGCCGGCACCAGGACCTGATGACCCGCGATGCGCTCTACCGGCGACTGGCCGGCTCCCAGCTGCACGCCGACTCCGGCGGCCGCGCCCCCGCCCGGGTCCCGGACCGCAACCACCCCCGCGACTCGGAGACGACGCTCTCCCTCTCCCTGGCCTTCGGCGGGCTCCCGCCGGCCACCCTCAACGAACAGACCATCCGGCTCCGGCCCATCAGGAGCGAGGAGCAGTGGTGAACGGCACCGACGTGGCCGTCGTGGGCACCGGCCCCAACGGACTCGCGGCCGGCGTGGTCCTGGCCCGCGCCGGCCTGCGGGTGGCGCTGTACGAACGGGCCGAGACCATCGGCGGCGGGCTGCGCACCGCGCCCCTCTTCGACAGCGGCGTGCCGCACGACCTCTGCTCCGCCGTCCACCCCATGGCCGCCGCCTCCCCGTTCTTCCGGGCGTTCGGCCTGGCGGAGCGCGGTGTCGAGCTGCTGCAGCCCGAGATCGCCTACGCCCATCCGCTCGACGGCGGCCGCGCGGCCCTGGCGTACCGGTCGCTGGCCGAGACCTGCGCGCACCTGGGCGCCGACGGCCCGCGCTGGCGGCGGCTGATGGAGCCCCTGCTGGAGCACAGCGACGGCATCGTCGACCTGGTCATGAACGGGCAGCGCCGGCTGCCCGGGGACCCCGCGGCAGCCCTGCTGCTGGCGAGCCGGGTGGCGGTGCACGGCACCGGGCTCGGCGCGGCGCACTTCGCCGGCGAGGAGGCGGCCGCCCTGCTCACCGGTGTCGCCGCCCATGCGGTCGGCAAGCTGCCGAGCCTCGCGGGCGGCGCGGTGGCCATGCTGCTCGGCCACCTCGCGCACGGCACGGGCTGGCCGCTGCCCCGCGGCGGCAGCGCCCGGATCGCCGAGGTGCTGGCCGCGGACATCACCGCGCACGGCGGTGTCTTCCACACCGGGCACGAGGTGACGGACCTGGACCAACTCGGCGGCGCGCGGGCGGTGTTGCTCGACACCAGCCCCAAGAACTTCCTGGCGCTCGCCGGCGACCGGCTGCCCCGCCCGTACGCGCGCGGCCTGGCGCGGTTCCGTTACGGCCCGGGCGCCGCCAAGGTCGACTTCCTGGTCTCCGAGCCGATCCCCTGGACCGATCCCGCGGTCGGCCGGGCCGGGTCGGTGCACCTGGGCGGCACCCGCGCCGAGATCGTCCGGCAGGAGACGGCGACCGCCCGCCGGATCCGGACCCGGGAGCCCTTCGTCCTGGTCGTGGACCCGGCGGCGACCGATCCGGGTCGCGCGCTGCCCGGGAAGCGCCCGGTGTGGGCGTACGCGCACGTGCCGAACGGCGATCCCACCGACCCGTTCGAGCTGGTGCGGGCCCGCATCGAGCGCTACGCCCCGGGTTTCGGGGACACCGTCCTCGCGCACCGGTCCGTCGCCGCCGCGTCGTACGAGACCTACAACCCCAATTACGTGGGCGGGGACATCGGCACCGGCGCGATGACGCTGTACCAGAGCATCGCCCGGCCCGTGCCGCGCCTCGATCCCTACCGCACGCCGCTGCCCGGCGTCTTCCTGTGTTCCTCGGCCACCCCGCCGGGGCCCGGCGTGCACGGCATGTCCGGCTATTTCGCGGCGCTCTCGGCGCTCCGGCATTGTTTCGGTATACGCACCGCAGCCGACGTGTCACTCTCGCCGACACCGCGTCAATTCAGCCCTGCCAACTAATGCAGGAACACTCATCTGTTTCGGCGTCAACCAATCCCAACCGGACCTGGAGGCATGGAGATTGAGCCAGATAATCGATTGCGGGCCCGCTGACGTGGCTGATATCGTTCGTTCTAAAGTTACTCCCCCCACACTTCGTTGAGACGTCATCGCGGGATCGACCACAGCTGCTGGTCTGACCAACCACGCAGCCGGCCGCGGTTCTCCCGTACGGCCACCCGTTGGTGACGTATCGCGCCTTGCCTCGCTCTTCGTCTTCTTGACGTTCCCCGGGCATCGACAGTGGGGGCAGAAGAGAGGGGAAACACGGGTGGAAAATGGAGTCCAGGACATAGGCTACGGACGCCAGTTCGCCGGCTGGTACGACCGACTGCTTCCGGACGACGCGATTACCGCCGCCGCCGTCGAGGGGCTGGCGGCCCTCCATCCCGATCCCGAGGGGGGAACCCTCGAGTTCGGCGTCGGAACGGGACGGATTGCCCTCCCGCTCTCCGAAAAGATCGGCCACATAACGGGCGTGGACTCCTCGCCGGAGATGCTGGACGCGCTCCGCGTCAAGCTGACGGACGGCGCCGGCGACGTCACCCCGGTACACGGCGACATCCGCACCTACACCTCGGAATCCCGTTACTCCCTGGTGTATTGCGTCTGCGCGACGCTTTCGGTGCTCACCACTCCCGAGGACCAGCAGCAGGCCGTCCGACGCGCGGCCGACCTCCTCGCCCCCGGCGGCCGGCTCGTCATCGAGACGCACAACAAGCCGCCGGTCGTGGCCCTGCACGAAGGCCTCAGCCGCACCACCTACTTCATGCCCCACCCGGAGCCCGGCAGCGGCGTACAGACCCACTCCACCCTGCTCGACGGTGGTCTGTGGCACTGCTCCCACATCCTCTACCAGGCCGACGGCACCACCCGGGTCGGTTCCGAACTCACCCGGCTGACCACGCCGGAGGACATCGACGGCTACGCCCGCGCGGCCGGCCTCACGCCCGAATCCCATCTGGCGCACTGGGACGGCAGCCCCTACAGCGAACGCGCCCCGATGTTCATCTGCTGTTACGTCAAGCCCTGAGGGCAGCACCGAGAAAACGGATGACGAAAGAGGGTCGCACGTGGGACGTCCTCCGATATTGCCGGCCGACAAGAAATTCGCTCTCGTACTGAGAGTGGTGACCGGTGAACTGACCGCAGCAGAAGCAGCTCGCGAGGCCGGAGTCTCCGAGCAGTCCGTCTCGAACTGGCGCCGGCAGTTTATTGAGGGAGGCCGCAATGGCCTCGCCGGCGAGAGCGGCAAGACCTCCGAGAATGCCTCCCGGATAGCCGAACTCACCCAGGAGATCGCCAACCTGAAGGCCACGATAGGCGAGCTCTACATGGAACTCCGCAAGCACAGCCGCGGCGCGGGCATCCGTGTTCCGCTGCCCCGCGGCAGGACTCACCCGGCACAAAGAGTCAATTAACTCGTTATTTTATCCGGGAATCGCGTGTTAGGTTTTTCGGCAACAGCCACTTCGAATCACGGGGGAGGGGAATGTGGCGTCTCTTGAGCGCCAATTCGCCGTCGGCCTGGCCGGTCTGGCCGGCGCGAGCCTGCTGACCGGCGCAGTAACGCGATTCACCGGTGGGCGCGAACGTGCGCGCCGCTACCTGCTGCACGAGAGGCCGGACGGCGGCCTCGTCGAGGTCGCCGTCCATATTCCTCCGCAGGCGCGGCGCGTCGTTCTGCTCGACAACGGCCTGGGCGCACCCCACGAATACTGGGACTGGGTGTGCGACGCACTTCCCGACGACATGGGATACGTGCGGTTCAACCGTCCCGGCTACGGGCTCAGCACGCCGGTCACGCAATACGGTCTGCACCGGCACTTCGAGCTGTTGCAGGAATTGCGCGACACCTACATCGCCGACCTCCCGGTCGTCCTGGCGGGCCATTCCCTGGGCGGGTACTTCGTCGCGGCCTACGCGTCGCGGCATCCGGGCGCGCTGAAGGGCGTGACCGCGGTGGTCATGATCGACGCCACCGAAGTGATCAGCCTGCGCCACTCCCGCCGTACCAACGTCGACCGGTGGGCCCGCCAGTCGCTGGTGATGGAGCAGGTCTACGCCTGGGCCGGCCTCTCGGCCTTCCGCCCGGCGAAGAACGTGAACAAGCAGTACCGCCCGCAGATCAACCGGAGCTACACGGCGTTCATGACGCACCCGCGCGCCTGGGCCACCGCCCGCCAGGAGTACCTGGACGCCATGACGTTCCCCGAACTGACCGACCTGGACTGCCCGTTGACCGTCGTCACCGCGGAGAACAACGTCGGGGACAACGCCACCCACCACGCGGTCCAGGCCAGGCTCGCCGCCATCTCGAAGCGGTCCCGGCACCACTTCATCGACGGCTCGGACCACGAGTCCGTGCTCGCGGTGCCGGCCCACGCCGCACAGGTGGCGGAGGTGATCGCCGGCGAACCGCCCTCCGGGACCGGCCCGGAGCGGGAGAAGTCCGTCAAGGACCGCCCGGCCGGCAGGCGTGCCGCGGAACGGGAAGAGGAGCTGGCGTGATCGTGAAGGTGAACACCGAGCGCGTGAAGACGGTCGCCGTCACCGCGTCGCTCGCCGCCTGGCTGGTGGCGACGGCGGCGGGGCAGCTGCCCGAGAACCGCTTCGACAACCTCCTGCGGCGCGGGAGGTGGCAGATACCGGTCCCGAACTGGCGCTTCTTCGGGCCGAACCCCGGAGTCAAGGACAACCACCTGCTCTACCGGGACATCGTCGACGGCGAGCCCGGTGAATGGGAGGAAGTGCCCATCACCCGCGACCGCCCGTGGTACGCCCTGGCCTGGAACGCCCGCAACCGCTCCCCGAAGGCCCTGTTCGACGCGAGCCAGGACACCATCGGCCGCTCGGTGGCCTTCGGACCGGAACTGCACCTCGTCACGCTGGGGTCCGGCTACCGCCTGCTCTCCCGCTACATCCAGCGCCATCTGCCCCATGCCGAGGGCGCCTCGCACAGCCAGTTCATGCTGATGCAGTCGTTCCTCAAGGCCCCCGGGGACCGGGAGATCGAGCCGGTCTTCGTCTCCCTGCAATTCCCGTTGAACGACCACGCCAGTGACGCCACCCCTGAAGCGGCCGCGTTTCCCGTAGCGGCTTAGCGAGCCGATCAACCCCCTCGGCCGGAAGCTGCGAGCTCACTCGGAAGCCCCTGCACCGCGTGAGTTCGCGCCCTCCCGCCGAACGGCTGGAGAACTCGCTCTGAGATTTCTGAGAGAAAGAGGACAGTAATGTCTGTTGTGGCTGAATTCGCCAACACCAACCTGATGGACGTGCAGCCGGGCCGTATCGGCTCCGACGCCGCGCCGACCATGATGACCCCGCTGGCCACCGTCGCGACCCCCGAGGCCGTCTCCGCCGGCATCGCGGTCACCTGCGCCACCGCCATCGCGCTCAACCAGGTCACGCACAACGTCCAGCACGGCTGAGCCGACCGGCAGACGGTGCTGCCTGACCGGCACCGTTAGCCCCGGTTGATCAAAGACGCGGCGGCACGGTACGCCCGATACGCATACCGTGCCGCCGCTTCCCATTCCACCGTACTCGCATCACATCATCAGGAGCACCCATCCATGTTCCTCGACGCTCCGCCCGAGGTCACGGCACGCCGAGTGGCTTCGCTGGGTACGCTGGTCTCCGCACTGGAAATGCTGAGCCAGACGCGTAAGTTCGAAGACGGTGAATTGCTGAGCGGCCAACTGGCGAATATGCGCCCCAAGTTCGCCAAGCGATTTCCCCGGCTGACCCGCGCCCTCAGCTCCAAGAAGGCGGCGGTCGCCCTCTACGGAGTGCAGGCGGGTGCTTCTGCCGCCACGCTGATCTGGGGCCACAAGCGCGGGGTACGCACGGCGGGCAGCGCCGTCCTCGCCGTGACGGGCGCGGCCGGACGGCTGCACACCCCCTTCGGTGGTGACGGTGCCGACCAGCTCCAGCAGGTGATCAACGTCGTCCTCGCCTCGACCGGCACCTTCAAGGACGGTGAGAAGGCCCGCGACGTGGCCATGCGCGCCATGGCACTGGAGACGACCATCTCCTACGTCGCGTCCGGCGTGGTCAAGCTCGTGTCCCCGGTGTGGCTCAGCGGCGAGGCGTTCAGCGGAGTCATCCGTACGCACAACTACGGCGACCCGCGCATCTTCCAGCTCGTGCACAAGTACCCGATGCTGGGCAAGCTCATCACCTGGGGAACGGTCGCCGCGGAGGTCGGCTTCCCGCTGGTCTTCGTCCTGCCGAAGCCCGCGGCCAAGGCCTGGCTCGGCTCGATGACCCTCTTCCACCTGGGCATCGGGCAGTTCATGGGACTCAACCGCTTCGTGCTGGCCTTCGGCGCCACGCACCCGGCGCTCCTCTACGTCCTCGCGCAGAACGAGAAGCCCGCGCTCGCCGACGGCGCGAAGCGCGCCCTGGCCTGCGGCGCGAAGCGCGCACTGCCGGCCGCGAGCGCGGCCTGACCGGGGAGACACCCCCAGGGGGTGTCTCCCCCCGAGGGGCCTCTTCCCTCGGCGGGCCCGCCCGCTAGAACCCGCGGGTCCGCTTGGCCGCGCGGCGGCCGGCGCCCGCCTCCAGCAACCCGGGCGCCCGCAGGAACAGCCGGGCGACCTCGGAACCGAGGTTGACCCCCACCGCGATGGCCAGCGCCAGCGAGGCCGCCTGCACCAACGACGTCAGCCCCTGCGGCAGATGCCCCTGGGCGAAGTTGAGCAGCCCGAAGTACGTGGCACTACCGGGCAGCAGCGGACCGATCGCGGCGGTCACGTACGGCAGCGCGGACGCGTACCGGTACCGCGACAGCAACTGCCCGAACAGGCCCACCAGACCGGCCGCGATCGCGGTGGCCGGCACCGGGTTGATCCCCGCGACGTTGGCGAGCGCGCCGTAGACCACCCACGCCACCCCGCCGTTCAGCGTCGCGAACGCCACGGTGTGACGTTCCTGCTGGAGCAGCACGCAGAACGCCAGCGCCAGCAGCATCGACGCCAGCGTCTGCACCAGCGGCTCGTTGTACGCCCCCAGCGCCTGCTCCGGATTGAGCCGCTTCAGGCCCGGGTTCACCTGCAACCCGATGTACAGCACGCTCAGCACGCCGACGACGATGCCGACGATCAGATAGCCGACCTCCAGCAGCCGGGCCGCGGCGGTGATGTAGTAGCCGGTCAGCCCGTCGTGCACCCCGGCGACCAGCGCCCGCCCCGGGATCAGCGCGAACAGCCCACCGGTGATCACCGCGGACGCCTGCACGCTGGAGTGCGCCAGCCCGAAGGCCAGACCCACCGCCGCCGGCGGCATCGCGGCCACCACGAACTGGTAGAACTCCGGCAGCCCCCGCCCGGACGCCAGCCACGCCAGCCGGTCACCGAGCATCGAGCCCACCGCCGCCGCGAGGAACACCAGCGACCCGCCGCCGACCAGCATCGACGCCGCACCGGACAGCAGCCCGGAGGCCACCGTCAGCGCCCAGCTCGGGTACGGGTGCCGGTTACGGCGGATCTCGGCCAGCCCGCGGTACGCCTCCTCCAGGGTGATCCCCTCGGAGGCGATCTCGTCGACCAGCCGGAACACCGCGGACAACCGGTTGTAGTCCACCCCGCGCCGCCGCACCGTCCGGCTGGCCGTCACCGGGTCGTCGACCAGCGACGGCTGGTACGAGATCGACAGCAGGGTGAAGGTGACGGTCGGCTCGACCCGCTCCAGCCCGTAGGCGTGCGCCACGCCGAACATCGCCGCCTCGACGTCCTCGGCGCCCTCACCGCCGGCGAGCAGGATCTCGCCGATGCGCAGGGTCAGGTCGAGGACGCGGGGGACGGCCGGCCCGGTCTCCTCGTCGCCGCGCTCCCGGCGCTCGGGGACCGGCCGCTCCCCGACCGGCATCCGCAGCATCGTGCGCATCCGGTCCTGCCACGGCGCCTCCTTGGTGAGGCGGACCGTGGGGATGCCGTGCGGCGGGGTGAAGGCCAGGCCCATGGCGGTCGCGCCCACGGGCGTCGGGAGCGGGGTCTGGCCCGTGGTGGTGCCGGCCGGCGGCGTGAACGCGGAGCCCTCCTGCTCGGCGGGCGGCTCCGGGCGCAGCCCCGCCGGCAGGGCGAACTCCGAGGTGGGGTGCTCGTCCTCGGGCAGCGGCGGGTACGGCACGCCGAGCGGCGGCGTGAAGGCGCTGTGCGCCTCGTCGGAGGCCGGCTTGCGCTCCTCACCCGCCGCCTCGTGGCCCGCGCCGCCCCTGCCGCCGCGGGGGCCTCCGTCGCTGTCGCCGCTCTTTCCGTTGCTGTTGCGCTGGCCGCGTTGTGGGTCCGACGCCACGGTGTTCGCTCCTCCTGTGCCGTATCGCTGCGCTGTGCCGAATCGCTGCACTGTGCCGCCTACCCACGATGCTTGCATGCCCGCCGTGCCTGTGGCGGGCGGGTCCGCGTACGCCGCCGGCCGACCCGCCGTGGTGGTTGGTCGGAAGCGAAGCCCACACACAAGCCCCCTCCGGCCCGTCCCCTCCCGTTGGGGGGAGAGGGGAGGCCGGAGGGGGCTCGCGTCGGTGGTGTGGTGCCGGGCCGGTCGGTCAGCGCTTGGCGTGGCGGCCGCGCCGGGCCGGTTCGGCGGGGGACGCGCCGTGCGGGCGGGGGCCGGCCGGGGCGGCCGGGGCTTCCTTCTTCGCCTTGCCGCGGGCGCGCAGGAACTCGATCACGATCGGCACGACCGAGATCAGCACGATCGCGATCAGGATCATCTCGATGTTCTTGTGGACGAACGCGATGTTGCCCAGCAGCGAGCCCATCAGTGTCACCCCCGCACCCCACAGCGCGCCGCCGATGAGGTTGAAGGTGATGAAGGGGCGGTAGTTCATCCGGCTCACGCCCGCGATGATCGGCGTGAACGTCCGGACGATCGGCACGAAGCGCGCCAGGATCAGCGACTTCGGGCCGTACTTCTCGAAGAATTCATGGCCCTTCACCACGTTCTCCTGCTTGAACAGCTTGGAGTCGGGCCGTTTGAAGAGCGACGGCCCCACCTTGCGGCCGAAGAGGTAGCCGGCCTGGTCACCGAGGACCGCCGCGAGCACGATCAGCACACACACCACCCACAGCGGCTGGGTGATCTTGTTCGTCGTGACCAGCAGGCCGGTGGTGAACAGCAGCGCGTCGCCCGGCAGGAAGAAGCCGATCAGCAGGCCGGACTCCGCGAAGACGATGACCAGGACGCCGATCAGGCCGAACGTCGCGATCAGATAGTCCGGGTCCAGCCACTGGGGGCCGAGCGCGAGAGTATTCACGGGGTGAAGGCTCCTGGGTCGAGGGCGCCGGATCGTGCGGGTGCGACGAGCTGGGACACGAGCTTGTGGAACGGGCGCGGGCGCCGGGTGTCGGCCCAAAGCTATCAACGCCCCGCGACCCCCCTCGGTTCCAGGCGCCCGCCCCGGCCCCCGCCCCGGGTCCCACCCGACCGCTCCCCCACCGCTGGCCGTGCCCCCGGACCCGGGTGATCCTGGCCCCTGAGGAGGTGCACACCCATGGGCATCGAGGATTACGGCGGCGGACAGCACGCACAGGCCGACGTCCTGGTGGTGACGACGAACGACGTCCCCGGGTTTCACGTGGAACGGGTCATCGGCGAGGTCTTCGGCCTCACCGTGCGCTCCCGGCACCTCGGCAGCCAGATCGGCGCCGGGCTGAAGTCGCTGGTCGGCGGCGAACTGCGGGGCCTGACCAAGACCCTCGTGGAGACCCGCAACCAGGCGATGGAGCGGCTGATCGAGCAGGCCCGCTCGCGCGGCGCGAACGCGGTGCTGATGTTCCGCTTCGACGTCACGGAGGCGGCCGACGTGGGCACCGAGGTCTGCGCCTACGGGACCGCCGTGGTGATCGCCCCCATGGCCTGAACCGGCACCCCGGCCGGCGGGCGCCCGGACGCGCGTCGTACGGGCCGGGGGCGCCCTGCGGAAAACTGCGGTCCCCCGGCCCGTACGGATCACAGGTGACGGACCGCGTTGGCCAGCATCGCGTCCCGCATGTACACGGCGAGCCCGGGCCGGATCGCCTCGTAGGTGGCGGTGAACCGCTCGTCGGCGACGTACATCTCGCCGAGCCCGGTGTGCGTCTCGTGGGAGCACGCGTAGTAGCTGCGGCCGATGAACCGCCGGTGCTCCTCCGCGACGTCCATCGCCGCCTCCGAGTCCGCCGGCACGCCCTCGGCGAGCAGATCGGCCATCCGGCGGTGGATGGCGTCGAATTCCGCCGTCAGCCGCTTCCAGTCCTCCTTCGTGTACGCCGCCGTCCGGCGCTGCGTCTCCTTGTAGCCGTCGGTGCCGCCCCAGCGCTCCTCGGCCTCCGCGGCATACGCGTCGGGGTCGAAATCCCCGAAGACCTCGAATTTCTCCTCCGGTGTGAGCCGTACGTTCATCCTGCGTGCCTCCATGGCGTGTTCGACGGCCTCGGCCATTTCCTGGAGCTTGCCGATCCGCGCGGTCAGCAGATCGTGCTGGCGCCGCAGGTGTTCCTGCGGATCGGCGCCCGGATCGTCCAGGAGGGCCGCGACGTCGTCGAGCGGGAAACCGAGCTCGCGGTAGAACAGGATCTGCTGCAGCCGGTCCAGGTCGTCGTCGCCGTAGCGGCGGTGACCTGCGTGGTTGCGTTCACCGGGGTGCAGCAGCCCGATCTCGTCGTAGTGGTGCAAGGTGCGCACCGTCACCCCGGCGAAGGCCGCGACCTGCCCTACCGAATAGCTCACTTCCGCTCCCTTCTCGGTACGCACTCCACGATGTGTCCTCACGCCGCGTGAGGTGCAAGTCCGGATTCTGAAAAGCGGTGGGGCGGCGGAATCGGGGGTGAGATCCTTCCGCCCATGCTGGGGATAACGGATCTGTCGACATATCTGGTAGGGCTCGCGCTGATCATTCTGCTGCCCGGGCCCAATTCGCTGTACGTCGTCTCGGTGGCGGCCCGGCGCGGCCCCCGGGTGGCGTACCGGGCGGCCGCCGGCGTGCTGTGCGGCGACACGGTCCTGATGACGCTGTCCGCGGGCGGCGTGGCCTCCCTGCTGCAGGCCAGCCCGGTCCTCTTCGGCATCGTCAAGTTCGCCGGCGCGGGCTATCTGACCTGGCTCGCGGTCGGCATGCTGCGCGGCGCCTGGGCACTGTGGCGCGGCCGCGAGGCGCGGAAGGCGACCCGCGACGCGGAGACCCCGGAGGCGGCCGGCGCGGCGCCCTCGGCATCCGCGGCGTCCTCGGCGTCCTCGGCGTCCCGCAAGGAGGCCGCCGAACGCCCCTACCGCCGCGCGCTGATCGTCAGCCTCCTGAACCCCAAGGCGATCCTCTTCTTCATCTCCTTCTTCGTGCAGTTCGTGGACCCGGCCTACGCCCACCCGGTGCTGTCGTTCCTGACCCTGGGCGCCTGGGCCCAGCTGTTCAGCTTCACGTACCTGTCGATCCTGATCTTCAGCGGTACGTACCTGGCGGCCACCTTCCGCCGCCGCCGGCGCCTGACCGCGGGCCTGTCCGCGGGCGCCGGCGCGGCCTTCCTCGGCTTCGCCGCGAAGCTGTCCCTGGCCAGCGCGAGCTGACCCGCTTCCGTTGCCCGCGGCTACCGCGCTGCCGCCCGGTGCAGCGCGTCCGTGAGCCTGCGCGCCGTCTCGGTGTTGCAGCTCCCGAGCGCGACGAGCGGCAGCGCGTAACTCCCCGCGAGCCCCGGCAGATCGACGCCGAGCGACGGCAACGTGATGTCGTGCGCCCGCAGCGCGGTCCGCAGCGCCTCGGTGCAGTCGTGGACGTCCTGGTCGTGAGGGAAATGGCTGAGCATGAGCTGGGCACCCTTCTGTGCACTGTGTGACGAATCCCTCACAGCGTGACGTCACGCCGCGTAGCGTGGAAGGGACTGGGGTTGCGCACGGCAACCCGCAAACAGTGGTGGTGAGTTATGCCCCCTCGGAAAGACCCCGACGGTTCGGTGAGCGTCCCCTGCTTCTACGGCGCCGAGTTGCGCTACAAGCGGGAGGAAGCCGGCCTGACGCTGGAGCAGTTGGTGGAAGGCAGCTACCGCGGCGTCTCCTTCCTCAGCCAGATCGAACGCGGAGAGCGACGGATGCCGGAGGACCTGGCCCGTCATGTGGACCAGAAACTGGGGACGGACGGCTTCTTCGAGCGCCGTTGTGAAGATGCCCGGAAGGCGCGCCAAGTCGGGCACCCGAGCTACTACGCGGACATCCCCGAGATGGAGAAAGCCGCAGCAACGATCGAGGACTGGGCGCCCTACGTGGTCCCCGGCCTGCTGCAGACCGAACCGTACGTCCGAGAACTCATCCGCGCCGTGAAACCGTGGGAGCCGGCCGCCGCTGCCGACAAGACGGTACGCGCACGGCTCGCGCGAGCGAGGCTCTGGCAGCAGGAGGAACGCCCCACGTACTGGGCGATCCTCCGCGAATCGCTGATCCGCAACCCGCTGCTCCCGCCTGCGCAGATGGCCGACCAACTGGAGCACATCGCCGAGGTGATGCACTCCACCCAGAGCGTTCTTCAGATCCTGCCGGAAACCACCGTCGGCCACCCGCTCATGACTGGCGGCCTGGCCAAGATCATGACCTTCGCAGACGCGCCGCCCGTGGTCTGGGTCGAAGCCGACTTCAGCGGTGAAGCCCTCGATTTCCCGCCGCTCGTGGCGGCATACCGTAAGTCGTACGATCGGCTCAGGGCCGCCGCACTGCCACCCGAGGCGTCCCTGGCCATGATCGAGGACGCGGCGAGGGGCTACAGAAATGAAGCGCAGAAGAGGAATTGACCTGAGCTCAGCCACCTGGCGCAAGAGCAGCTACAGCAACGGAGACGGCGCCGACTGCCTCGAAGTAGCCGAGGACTTCATCGGAGCAGCCCACTGGCGGAAGTCCAGCCACAGCAACCCCGACGGCGCCAACTGCCTCGAAGTCCGGGACGACCTCCCCGGCCTCGTCCCCGTCCGGGACAGCAAGGACCCGCACGGACCGGCGCTCGTCTTCGCGGCCCCCCACTGGTCCGCCTTCGTCGACGCCGTCAAGAACGGCACGCTCGGCGCCTGAGCCACCGTCGGGCCGACGGTAATGGCCCCACCCTCCTCATGCCCGTATTGTCGGGCATGAGGAGGTATGCCGTATGCACCTGCCCGCGCACGACGTGCACGTCGCCGTCATCTACTACTCGTCGACGGGCACCATCGCCACGCTCGCCCAGTGGATCGCGGACGCCGCCGAGCACGCGGGCGCGGACGTACGGCTGCGGCGGACCGCCGAACTCGCGCCGCAGACCGCCGTCGACGCCAACCCGGCGTGGGCGGCCAACGCCGAGGCCACCGCGGACATCCTGGAAGCCACCCACGAGGACATGCTCTGGGCCGACGCGGTGATCTTCGGAACGCCGACCCGCTTCGGGAACGTCAGCGCCCAGCTCAAGGAGTACCTCGACACCCTCGGCGGCCTCTGGCACCAGGGCAGGCTGGCCGACAAGGTCTACAGCGGGTTCACCGCGAGCGCCACCCGGCACGGGGGTCAGGAATCCACCCTGCTGGCGCTCTACCAGACCGTCCACCACTTCGGCGGCATCCTCGTCACTCCCGGCTACACCGACCCGGCGAAATACCGGGACGGCAACCCGTACGGCACCTCCCACGTCGGCGGCCCGGAGACCCCGCTCGACGAGGACGCGCGCACCGCCGCCCGTATCCAGGCGCAGCGCGTCGTGAAGTTCACCAAAGCCATCAAGCACGGCCTGGCGCCGGCAACGTGACGCGAAGGGGCGACAGTTGACTCTGCACAAAGGCGCATCGGCATCCGACCGGAAGCGCACCGCACGTCCGGTCAACCCCTTCTACGGCGAGGCCGACCCGGTCTCCGGCATGGAGGAGTCACCACCCCACAACATCCTCCCCGACGGGCCGGTGTCCCCGCACACCGCCTACCAGTTCGTCCACGACGAGCTGATGCTGGACGGCAACGCCCGGCTCAACCTCGCCACCTTCGTCACGACCTGGATGGAACCGCAGGCCGGGGTCCTGATGGCGGAGTGCCGGGACAAGAACATGATCGACAAGGACGAGTACCCGCGCACCGCCGAACTGGAACGGCGCTGCGTGGCGATGCTCGCCGACCTGTGGCACGCACCCGACCCGTCGGCCGCCGTCGGCTGCTCCACCACCGGGTCGAGCGAGGCCGGCATGCTCGCCGGCATGGCGCTCAAACGGCGCTGGATGCGACGGAACGCCGACCGCTACCCGAGCAGCGCCCGCCCCAACCTCGTCATGGGCGCCAACGTGCAGGTCTGCTGGGACAAGTTCTGCAACTTCTGGGAGGTCGAGCCCCGCCTGGTGCCCATGGAGGGCGACCGCTTCCACATGGACGCCGCCTCCGCGGTCGGCCTCTGCGACGAGAACACCATCGGCGTCGTCGCCGTCCTCGGCTCCACCTTCGACGGGTCGTACGAGCCGGTCGCCGAGATCTGCGCCGCGCTCGACGAGGTACAGGAACGGAGCGGCCTGGACATCCCCGTCCACGTGGACGGCGCGTCCGGCGCGATGATCGCCCCGTTCCTCGACCCGGAACTGGCCTGGGACTTCCGCCTGCCGCGGGTCGCCTCCATCAACACCTCGGGCCACAAATACGGCCTGGTCTACCCGGGCGTCGGCTGGGCGCTGTGGCGGGACATGGAGGCCCTGCCGGAGGAGCTGGTCTTCCGCGTGAACTACCTGGGCGGCGACATGCCGACCTTCGCGCTCAACTTCTCCCGGCCCGGCGCCCAGGTCGCCGCCCAGTACTACACCTTCCTCCGCCTCGGCCGGGCCGGCTTCCGCGCCGTCCAGCAGGCGACCCGCGACGTGGCCCGCTCCACTGCCGAACGCATCGAGGCCCTCGGCGACTTCACGCTCCTCACCCGCGGCGACCAACTGCCCGTCTTCGCCTTCACCACGGCCGACCACGTCACCTCGTACGACGTCTTCGACGTCTCCCGCCGCATGAAGGAACGCGGCTGGCTGCTCCCCGCCTACACCTTCCCGCCGAACCGCGAGGACCTCTCCGTCCTGCGGATCGTCTGCCGCAACGGCTTCTCCCACGACCTGGCCGACCTCTTCCTCGCCGACCTGACGCAACTCCTCCCGGAACTCCGCCAGCAGACCGCCCCCCTGGACCGCCCGGAACGCCTGGCCACGGCCTTCCACCACTAGGGGGCGCCGGTTCCACCACCAGGGGGCGCCGTTCGGGTCTGCGCGGGGTCCGCAGAGGCACCCGGGGCCCGGGGGGGGGTGCGCAGGGTCCGCAGCGGCTGCCGCCTCGAAGTCCCTCAAAGGGCCTCGACGGCCCTCACAAAAAGGGGCCTCGACGGTCCTCACAAAGGGTCCTCGGACCGCCCTCAAACGTCCTCGAAGGTCTCAGTGCACATCCCCGGGATGAGGCTTCCCGGTCGCGTACGGGTTCTCCTCCCCCTCGGCGAGCACCCCGACGAACGGCTCCCCCTCGCCCGCGAAGACGTACGCCCCGCCCTCGATCCGCGCGATCAGCCCGCGGGTCCACTCCGCACCGCTGTCCGCCGAGTGCACCCACAGGTTCATGATCTCGCCGATATGGCCGAGCTGCCCCGGGCCCTCCTCCGGCGTGTAGTAATCGGTGACCGTGGACCGCCACTCCTCCAGCGCCCGCACCCGCTGCTTGAGCAGCGCCACCGCCTCGTCCCGCGGCAGATCCACCACGAAGCCGATGCCCGCGCTCAGCACGTCGAACTTCTGGTCCGCCCGGGAGAGCGCCTCCCGCAGCAGCGAGAAATACTCCGCCTCACCGGCCGGCGTCACCTCGTACTCGGTACGCGGCGGACCGCCGACCGTACTGGGCGCGATGTCGTGCGCATGCAGCAGCCCTTGCTTGGCCATCTGCTTGAGCGCGTGGTAGATCGAGCCGGGCTTGGCGTTCGACCACTCGTGGGCGCCCCAGTACTCCAGGTCGTTGCGCACCTGATAGCCGTGCGCCCGCCCGTGCTGCCGCACGGCGCCCAGTACCAGCAGCCGGATCGCCGACATCGCACCCCTCGCGTCCCGTCACCTCTGCGTCCGCCACCCGACAACACGCCGCCTCGACATCCCGCCGTCTCGACATCGTCTCGACATCGCGTCGGCTCGACATCGCGTCGGCTCGACATCGCGTCGGCATTGCGTCATCTCGGCATCACGCCTGGCCGGGCCCGCCACCGGACGAAGCCCCGACCCTCACGCCCAGCCTAGAACGCACAAGCCACGCCACCGGCTCCTCCCACCCTTCCACCTACCCGTCCGTCTGCCCTTCCGTCCGTCTGCCCTTCCATCCCCCTCCCCCCGCCCCTCACTCTCTGCTACTCTCAGGGGAACAAAACTACCCTCCGTAATCGTTGCCGGAAAAGAAGGAGGCAGCCCGGCCCGAAGGCACCGCACCCGCCCAGGTGGTGTCAGTCCAGGCCGCGTCAGTCAGATCGCCCAGGTGAGGTCAAACCAAGGGGCCCTCACGCAGATCACCCAGGCAAGGTCACTCCAAGGAGCCCTCATGGAGTCAGACCCGAGGGAGCCTCATCGAGGGAGCCTCATGGGGTCAGACCCGAGGGGCCCCCAGAAGAGCCTCAGAACGGAAACGCCGACCGCCCATGCTGGATGGAGATCCACTTGGTGGTGGTGAAGGCCTCCACCATCGCGTCCCCGTTCAGCCGTCCGACCCCCGAGCTCTTCTCCCCGCCGAAGGGGACGATCGGCTCGTCGTGGACCGTGGCGTCGTTGACGTGGAACATCCCGGTGTCGATGCGCTTGGCGAACCGCACCCCGCGCTCGATGTCGCCGGTGTGCACCGCGCCGCTGAGCCCGAAGGGCGTGGAGTTGGTCATCCGTACGGCTTCCTCGTCGCCGTCGAACGGGACGAGGAGCGCGACCGGGCCGAAGATCTCCTGGGTGAGGAGCGGGGAGTCGTCGGGGAGACCGCTCAGGACGCTGGGGGCGACGAGCGTGCCGTGGGTCTCGCCGTGCAGCAGCGCCGACGCGCCCTCGGCGACCGCGCGGTCCACGAGGGAGGACACCGCCTCGGCCTGACCCTCGTTGATCAGCGGGCCGATATGGGTCGACGGGTCGGTGGGGTCGCCGACCTTGAGGGACGCCACCTTGGCGACGAACTTCTCGGTGAACTCGCGCTCGACGGCGCGGTCGACCAGGATCCGGTTGGCGGCCATACAGACCTGACCCTGGTGCACGAAACGGCTGAAGACGGCGGCGTCCACGGCGTAGTCGACGTCGGCGTCGTCGAGGACGACCAGCGCGCTGTTGCCGCCGAGTTCCAGCACCGAGTGCTTGAAGTGGGCGGCGGCGACCGTGGCGACATGGCGGCCGACCTTCTCCGAGCCGGTGAAGGAGATCGTCTTGGGCACGGGGTGGTCGATGAGCGCGTCGCCGATCTCGGCGATGTCGGTGACGACGACGTTGAGCACGCCGGCCGGCAGCCCGGCCTCCTCGAAGAGCCTGGCGACCAGCCCGCCCCCGCAGATCGGGGTGTTCTGGTGCGGCTTGAGGACCACCGCGTTGCCCAGCGCGATGGCCGGCGCGACGGACTTGATCGACAGGAGGAAGGGGAAGTTGAAGGGGCTGATCACACCGACGACGCCGACCGGCAGCCGGTAGAGGCGGTTCTCCTTGCCGTCGATGGGCGACGGCAGGATGCGGCCCTCGGCGCGCAGCGCCAGCTGGATCGCCTCGCGCAGGAATTCCCGGACCAGGTGCAGCTCGAAGCCCACCTTGGTGAGCGTGCCGCCGACCTCGGCGGCGATCGCCTCGGACAGTTCCGCCTCGCGGTCGTCGATGATCCGCAGGGCCCGTTCGAAGACCAGCCGCCGGGTGTACGGATTGACCGCGCCCCACTCCCGTTGCGCACGCTCGGCGGCGCGGTAGGCCTGGTCGATTTCCTCGACCGTGGCGCAGGGTATGGAGGCCAGTTTCTCGCCGTTGTAGGGATTGAAATCGACGATGTCCCACGAGCCGCTTCCGGAGCGCCACTCACCGTCGATGAACTGATAGGCCAACTCGTCGAAGTAGGACATGCCATCCCGATCTGGAGAACAGGGCGCGCGGGGCGCCTAGTTGGGGGGTGCTGACTCCTGATGGGGCGCATCCTACCGACGCGTCACATGAGATGGGATAGACGTCACATAAGTTGGAGTAGACCACGCAAAAGGTCTCTGGTCTCCGCCGGACTGGGTCCCTCTTCCTGGAGGCGATCCATCACCCGTGCGTATTGGGCCACTTCTTCGGGCTTGTCCACATACAGTGCACTGGTGAGCTGTTCCAGGAAGACGACGTCCGGGAGTCCCGATTCCTGGAATCCGAGCATGGTGAAGGCGCCGAATTCCCCCGCGTGCCCGCCCAGACTGAACGGCATGACCTGGAGGCGCACATTGGGACGCTCGGATACGTCGATCAGATGCCGCAACTGCTCGCGCATCACCTCGCGTTCGCCGTACGGGCGGCGCAGCGCGGCCTCGTCGAGTACGCAGTGGAATTGCGCGGGCCGCTCGGCGACGAGCAGCTTCTGGCGTTCCATGCGCAGCGCGACCCGGCGCTCTATGTCGGCGGGCGCGGCGTCCGGCATACCGCGCCGGATGACGGCCTGCGCGTAGCTCTCGGTCTGCAACAGCCCGTGTACGAACTGGACTTCGTAGACCCGGATGAGCGAAGTGGCTCCTTCCAGGCCGACATACGTCTGGAACCAGCTGGGTAGCACATCGGTGTAACTGTGCCACCAGCCCGCGACGTTGGCCTCGCGTGCGAGGGAGAGCAGCGGCTCGCGCTCCTGCGGATCGCTGACTCCGTACAGCACGAGCAGGTCCTCGACGTCGCGTGCTTTGAAGCTGACCCGGCCCAACTCCATGCGGCTGATCTTGGATTCGGACGCACGGATCGAGTAGCCGGCCGCCTCGCGGGTTATCCCACGGGATTCACGCAGTCGGCGGAGCTGCGACCCGAGCAGGATCCGCCGCACCACCGACCCGCTCGACTCACTTGCGGACACCTCTCTGACCCTCCTGTGACCCACCCCGTCCAATGGTGGGCCGCAGTCTGCCACGTTCAGGCTTCGTTGAGTGCTCATCCGGTTACTGATATGAGCCGCTCTCGCAACCCCTCCACAAGAACCGGTGGCGATAATTGCCGTCAAACCGGGCTGCTTTGCCGCAATCGAGGCGCGTGCACGTGCATCTGCCCTTGCATCTGTCTCGCACATTGGGAACCATAGGCGGCGCACGCATGCACGCTCGTGAAAGATCCGCCAGATCCGGCTGAACCGGCCAGGGTCATGACGTCCGCGAACGCCAGGAGTGCCTCGCATGGGGACCAAGGTTTTGACCATGCTCGAGCCGTTATGGCAGGGCTTTCCTCCCGTCGACCCGCTGGCCGTCTCCGGATCCGCGTCGTGCACGCTCCCCCCGCGGTACGAATCGGTGCGCTCCGCGCGGAAGTTCACCCGGGACACGCTCCAGGGCTGGGAACTGGACGAGCTCTTCGACTCGGTCGCGCTGGTGGTGTCCGAACTCGTCACCAACGCCCTGAGACATGCGGTCCTCGCCGCCCCCGAGCACGCCGACGCCCCGCCGCCCGCCCGGCTCCATCTGATGCGCTGGTCGCAGCGGCTGATCTGTGCGGTGCGGGACCCCAGCGACGACTCACCGGTGGCCGGCGAGGCGGATTCCGCGGCGGACTCGGCGTCCGAATCGGGGCGGGGCCTCTATCTGGTCGACTCGTTCAGCGACAGCTGGGGCTGGCACCCGCTCTCCGGCGTCACCCACGGCAAGATCGTGTGGGCGCTGTTCCGGCTGCCGTAGCCGGCCGTGCCCGCCACCCGTCGCACCCGAGGAGCGCCCGCCATGCCGGCAGGCGCTCCTTGCATATGCATGTGCCGACGGCGCGTACACACGTGCCGACGAGGCGTCCGCGCGTGGCGGCGACGCGTACGCACGTGGCGACGACGCGTGGCGCCGTTCAGCCCCGTAGCCGCTCGGTCGCGCAGCCGCTCAGGCCGGTACGAGGCGGTCGAATCAGTCCGGTACGAGGTGGTCGAACTCCCCGTCCTTGACACCGAGCAGCATGGCCCGTACCTCGGCCGGGGTGTAGACGAGCGCCGGACCGTCCGGGAAGCGGGAGTTGCGGACCGCGATCTCACCGCCGGGGAGTTTGGCGAACTCCACGCAGGAGCCCTGGGAGTTGCTGTGCCGGCTCTTCTGCCAGGTCACGTCACGGAGATCCGTTGCGGCCATGCCGTTGTATGCGTGGGGCACAGGGCTCTCCCGGTGAGAAATGGTGTCAACTGCCCGGGATCATAGCTGCGTTCACATGCGGATGCATGCGCAGATGCACGTGCACGACAGCCGGTGCCGCTCCCGTCACAGCTCGTCGAGCACCTGCCCCAAGCACTCCCCCACGATCGATCGCCGGCCGCCGCCCATGACGCGGTGCGCCGGTACCTGGTACGGGCCGTCCGGGCCGAAGCCCTCATGGACGAGGAAGAGACGTGTGCCACGTCCCCCGGGTTCCAGGGCCCGCGGCCGGAAGGCGACCACCCCGGCGGCGACCGTGCCGGAGAAGTCGGCGTTCGGCCGCGGCGGTCCGCGTCTCGTAGCGGTGCCCCACGGCCAGCCGAAAATCGCCGGGCATCAGCCACTGGGCGATCACCCCGGGCTCGACCAGCGCCCGCCAGGCCTTCGCCGGCGCATCGCGGAATGGCGCAGGGGATCCCCCGTCACCGCGAGGCGTACGGCAGCAGCGCCATCTCCCGTGCGTTCTTGATCGCCCGGGCGAGCTGCCGCTGCTGCTGCGCGGTGACCCGGGTGACCCGGCGGCTGCGAATCTTGCCGCGGTCCGAGAGGAACTTCCGCAGCAGATCGGTGTCCTTGTAGTCGATGTACGTGATGCCCGCCGCGTCGAGCGGATTGGGGCGGGGCGTGGTCTGGCGGCGCGGGTCGTGCCGACGGGGCATGGGAACTTCCTTGTCGAAGGACGGCGAGGAGGGCGGGGAGGGGCGCGGAGGGCGAAGTGCGGCGGGCTGTTGCCGAAAGGCCCCGAAGCTACGAAACCGGATCGAGGAGCTCGTCGAAGGCGGCCGGCAGGCTCTTCCAGGCCGGCGGCCCGCCCGCGTACTCGGCGTCGGTGAGCAGGCAGGAGTCCAGGAGGGACGTGAGCCCCTCGCGGTCGAGTCCCGGCGAGGTGAAGACCAGGTGCTGGGCGCGGTCCCCGTGCTCGGGGTGCCAGTCCAGTGCGGCGGCCGCGCGGCGCATCGGCGGCACCATCTCCCAGGCGGCGTCCGGCAGTGCGGCCAGCCAGGGCCCGGCGTTCTCGACGCAGAGCGCTCCGCCGGCGGCGTCCCAGGAGAGCAGGGTGTCGGGCCGGTCGGCCAGCCAGAAGCGGCCCCGGCTGCGCGCGGCGGCGCAGGTCAGGTCCTCCAGCGCGGTGTAGAGCCGCTCGGGGTGGAAGGGCCGGGTGTGTCGCCAGACGAGGGTGCTGACGCCGTCCGCGTCGGCCTCCTGGGGCAGCAGCGCGCAGGCCGGGTGCTGGCGGGCGGCGGCCGCCTCGACGTCGAATCCGGCGGTGGCGGCGGCCGCCAACTGTCCGGATTCCACGGCGACTTGGCAGGCGGTGGGGTGTAGCTGGGCGAGCAGCGCCAGGTCGGCGGCGTCGGCCGGTTCGTCGCCCGTGGCGAGCGCCAGTACGGGTGCGTATTCCAGCTGCCGGGCCCAGGTGTCGGCGACCGTGCGCCGGTCGGAGGCCGCGGCGGCCAGGCCGGCCTCGGCGAGGTCGTCACCGCAGCCGAGGTAGGGCAGCAGCAGTGCGGGGTCGACGGCCGTGATCACCTGCGTCAGCGCGAGGTTCTCGCTGCCGCAGGCGGTGATGACCTCGGCCATCGCCTTGGGTTCGACGGAGTCCCACAGTTCGACGACCGCCAGCCGGCAGGTGCGGCCGGCGGCCAGTCGTTCCAGTTCGGGCACCAGGTCCTCGCGCAGGGCGCAGCAGGCGCAGTCGTTGACGAGCGGTGTCTCACCGGTGGTGAGGGTGCCGCCGGCGTCGCGGACCGTGCGGCGGACGGTGCCGTCGGCGGCCGGGGCGAGGTCGTGGTGGAGGGCGACGCTGCCGGGGACGGAGTGCAGCAGCCGCTCGACGGTGGCCCGCCGGGCGGCCGCGTGCAGTCCGCCCACCAGCACGACGTTCAGCCGGTCCATCAGCGGGCCCGCTTGCCGTAACGCCGCTCGAACCGCTCGACGCGGCCGGCGGTGTCCAGCACCCGGGCGGTGCCCGTGTAGAAGGGGTGGCTCGCCGAGGAGATCTCGACGTCGATGACGGGGTAGGTGCGGCCGTCCTCCCACTCGACGGTCTTGTCGCTGGTGGCGGTGGACCGGGTGAGGAAGGCGTGGCCTGCGGCCCGGTCGCGGAAGACGACCGGCCCGTAGGCAGGGTGGATTCCGTACTTCATGGGGCTCAGCGCTCCTCTCGGAAGGTGACGTGCCGGCCGGCCACCGGGTCGTACTTGCGCAGTTCCAGGCGGTCGGGGTCGTTACGGCGGTTCTTGCGGGTCACGTAGGTGTATCCGCTGCCGGCGGTGGACCGGAGCTTGACGACCGGGCGTAGTTCGTTGCGGGCCATGCCGGCTAGTATACGGAAATGGTTTCCATTTTCAATAGGCTCTGACCTGGGCCTCTACCGGAAGGAGCACTTTCGATGCCCTCGATGCCTTCGACGCCTTCGGTGCCGCGGCAGGGCGGGATCACGGGGAACGCGCGGCGCCGGGCGGCCGTCGCCTGTTACGCGGCCCGCCGGGCCGTCCTCCGGGCCGTCATCCGCAGTTGCCGCACACCGGCAGTGGGTCGCGCCGCCACCCGCGCCCGCCCCGCCGGCCGGCGCCCCGCTCCACCGCCCGGCGCCGGCCGCGACCCCCGGACCGCACCGCCCGGCGCGGCCGGGTAATACTGGACAGAACGCCCGCCACCCCCCGGCGGCCCCCCGACGGAAGCGAGTGCGCCCATGCTCCGCAACGCCTTCGAACCCTGGCACCTGTTCCTGATCATCGCGGTCCTGGTGCTGCTCTTCGGCTCGAAGAAGCTGCCCGACATGGCACGCGGGCTGGGCCGCTCGATGCGGATCCTGAAGTCCGAGGCCAAGGCCCTCAAGGACGACCGGGCCGCCGAGACGCCCCGCGCGGAACCCCGTACGGAGTCCGCCGCCAGCCACTGATCCCGGCCGGCCGCCCGGCCCCGGTCAGTGGTCGCCGCCCTCGTCGATCAGCCGCCGCACCTCGCGGTCGATCAGGCCCAGCCGGGCCTCGGCGACCAGCGGCACCGCCCGGCGCTGGCGGCGTGCCTCGGCGAGGTCGATCTCGACGGTGACCAGCGCCGGCTCCCACTTGGGCGCCTGCGCCACCACCGCCCCGCGCGGGTCCACCACCCGCGATCCGCCCCAGAACGTCGCACCGTGCTCATTGCCGACCCGGTTGACGAAGACCACCCAGCACTGCAGCATCTTCGCCGTATAGGACACCAGGGTGTCCCAGTACAGGCCGGTGTCCATCGCCTCCGGATCCAGGCTCGCCGCGCTGTTGGTCGGCACGAACAGCACCTCCGCCCCGTCCTGCACCGCCAGCCACGGCAGCACCGGCTGCCACGCGTCGTTGCACACCAGCGTCGCGCCCCGGCCGCCGCTCCGGGACCGCTTCAGCTCGTAGGCGCGCAGCGACTGCCCGGGGCTGACGTGCTTGCGCTCCTCCCAGGCGAGGTAATTTGGCAGATAGAGCTTCCGGTGGGCGTGCAGCAGCGCGCCGGACGCGTAGTGAGCGGCCGTGTTGTACGCGCGCAGGCTGGTCTGCTCGTGGAAGCCGACGAGGACGTCGGGGCCCAGGGTGCTCAGCTCCAGCAGCCGCGGATCGCTGGCCTGAAGGGACTCGTCGCGCTTGAGCGCGCCCAAGTGGTAGCCGTGCAGGCTCAGTTCGGGGAAGACGACGAGATCGGCGCCCTGGGTCGCGGCCTGCTCGATCTGCTCATGGGCGGTCTTGAGGTTGTCCGCCACCTCGCCCAGCACGCAGTCGGTCTGCGCCAGCGCAATGAGCATGTCCCCACCTCATCGACTCATCACTTTTGCGGCTTTTTCGCCATTTTGCCAGAGGCCGAACCGCCCGGCACCCACCCCGCGAAACTCCCGCTTCCGCGCACTTCAAACGCCCTGCGAGGCAGGTCCCACCAATGAGCGAACGAACGATCCTTCCCGTGCCGGAGCGTGCGCTCAGGCGTTGATCCGCACGATCCGTCGTACCACCGGAAGGCCGGCTTCCAGCCGCAGCCCCGCCCGCCGGAAGCGATGCGACGGCCCGCGGTCGAACCGTCCGGTGACGCCGACGGCCGGCTCGACCGGGCGGCCCAGGCCGAGCGGCCCGCCGGACCCGCTCGGCCGGCCGCTGCGCCCCCGGCACCCCGGAATCACCGCACGCCACCGCGCGCTTCCTCCCCCACCGGTGATCAGCGTCGTCCGCCACCCGGTGATCAGCGTCGTCCGCGCCGCATCACCGGCTTCGCGTACGGGCCCTGCGCAGCAGCAGCGCCCCGCCCAGCAGCAGTCCCCCGCCCGCACCGGCCGCCGTCCCCAGCTCGCCGGTCCCCGTGGACGCCAGCAGCGCCGAGCCCGCGGACGCCCCGGCCCGGGCCACGGCGCCCATCCGCTGATCCGGTACGGACCGCGGTGCGGGCCGGTGCACGGCCTCGTGCGCGGGCTGGTGGCCGGCCGGGCGCGCCTGCTCGGGCACCGGCTTCACCGGCGCGGGGGCCGCATGCCGCGCCCGCGCCTTCTCCGGACGCCGCACCGGCTCCGCCGCCTTCCCCGGCGACACGGGCGGCCGTTGCGCCACCGGAGGAGGCGGTACGGCCGGCGCGGGCGCCACACCGCTCCCGCAGGAGTTGCCCATGGCGGGGTTGAGCGCCGCCGCCCCGTCGACCGAGTTGCCACACGCGTTGACCGGGGTGTCCACGCTCACCTGGATGCTGTTGCCGGACAGCACCCCCGGAGAGCCCGAGGCGCCTCCCCCGGCACCGGCGTCCGCGCACGCCGTCCCGCCGCCCGCGCCGAGCACGCTCGACGCCGCGGCCATGAGCACGCAGGTCCTGAGGCTCTGTCGCATCTCTCATCCCTCGTCTGCAGTCGTTGCGTACGGGCCCGCGGCCCGCTCCCCCCGTGGTGCGAATACGGCCGGGCGGCCGGCAGCGCGTACGCGGCGCCGACCGCCCGGAGACACAAGCGGTGCAACGGCCGAAGCCGTCGGCCGTCCTCAGTGGTTGGCGACACCGTTGCCCGAGAGGATCGGGATGTCGTCGATGATGTGCGACAGCGTCTCGTCGCCCTTCGCCTGGGTCGAGTTCTGGACGCACTGCTGGTTCTGTGGGTTGGACAGCACGTTGATGTCCTGGAACTGGCCCAGGGCCCCGCCCTGGATGGGCACCTTGCCCACAGCGAGGCACAGCTGGTTCAGCGAGCCCTGGACGAGCCCGAGCTGGGTGCTCAGCTTGCCGTGCGTGGTGGAGTTGCCGTAGATCGACCGCGCCCCGTTCCCGTTGACCGACTGGGTGCCCTTCTGGTCACCGATCGCCATGGCCTGCGGAGCGGCCGCAACGGAGATGCCGATCAGCGACGCCGCCACGGCCGCGCCCGCCATAATCTTCTTCATTCACGCAAACCCTTCAGGAGACGGAACTCCCGGCCCGGGAGCCCTATTTGAACAACCCGCCACGCGTCCACGGGTTGCGTGACGTCACCCGAATAGCTGTCCCGCGCCTCTGGAAAAGAGGCCACCCGTACCAGCCCCGAAACGACAATGCGACAAATCCACGCCGAAATTTCGGTGTTCTGCTGCTGTCCCGCTTCACCGGCTCATCAGGCCTCGCGCCACAACACAGGGCCCGCGCCGCCGCCGAACGGCTGCACAGGCCCTGTTCTCGTTTCCGGCCGGCATGCCAATGCCCTGGCAACCCCATCAATTTCGCAAGGGCATTGGCATGCTTCCCTCCACACACCCTTCCTAACGACCGGATGCGACGAATTTCAGTAACGAGCGAATAACAATTCCCCGGCTCGGAGATGGACAGCAAAAACCCGGGCCGCTCGGAAGAAGGAGGGCCGGGCGGCCCGGGCGTTTGCTCAGCCGGTCAGTGGTTTCCGGCGCCGTTGCCCGAGAGGATCGGGATGTTGTCCAGAATGTGCGACAGCGGCTCGTCACCCTTCGCCTGGGTCGAGTTTTCCACGCACTGCTGGTTCTGCGGGTTGGACAGCACGTTGATGTCCTGGACCTGGGCCAGCCAGCCCAGGAGTTGCAGGGGAACCTTGCCCAAAGCGAGGCAGGGCTTGTTCAGCGAGCCCTGGATCAGACCAATCTGCGGGCTCATGTAGCCGTACGTGGTCGAATTCCCGTAGAACTGCGCCGCACCGTTGCCGTTGACGGAAGACGTCCCGTGCTGGTTACCGATCGCCATCGCCTGAGGGGCAGCAGCGCTGGCCACGCCGACAATGGACGCAGCCGCGGCTGCGGTCACCAGAGCCTTCTTGATCATTTTGGTCCTTCGTGTTTCGGGATACCCTTGGGCCGGGCAATCTGCCCAACTCACCAGGGCGAGGTTGGTTGTGCTCATTCACTCAAATGCGCTGGTGCCCTGATCCGTCTTACCGATCGGATTTACTGTCGAAACCGCCATCCGGCGAGAAAGCATCCAGGGCGAGAGCGACGGTCTCTCGCGCGTTCTCATCACGCTGCACACGGAACCGGACAGGAGCGTTCTACGACCCGCCGATATCCCCGCGATCGAGGTTTGGCACATTACGCGGAAAGTCCTCGGCCGGCTTGCTACGCCTGCACTCGACGATCGATGGTCGGCGGCCTGTGCCGCACGTACGCCCCGGTTACGGCTTGAGCGGCAGACCGCCGAGCATCGGAATGCTCTTGGCCGCCCCGGTGACCCCACGGATCAGCTGGTTCGCATTGGCGGACTTGACCTTTTCCCCCGCGCGCTTGACCTTCTTGGCCACCGGCGCGAGCTGGTGCCCGTCCAGCTTGCTGTGCAGCGAATTCACCGCGTCCGTCAGCCCGCCGTTGAGGCTCATCCGCGGGGCTCCGGGCTGGGCGGCGAAAGCGGGCACGACGGCACCGAGCGCCATGACGGAACCGGCCACAACCGCCGCAGACTTTGCGTACTTCACTTTCAACTGTCCCTTCTCCGGCGGTGTTTGACGGGCCCGCGACGCCGACGCCGCGTGAGCATGCACTTCGCTGCTCCGTTCACCGCTTTCCACTTCACTAACGAGTGCTGCCGCCCGGAGAAACTATGAAGTTCCGGCTTCCCGGTAACGCCACCCGAAAGGTGTGGCGCACGCATTCTGTCCGGCGGGGCCGAGCGAATGCCGACCGACCCCGATGCACAGGGACCGCGCACCGGGGTCGGTTCACATGAACATCGCTCGAAATCCTTCGAGTCAGTGGTTCAGGCAGTTGTTGCCGAACGCCGGGTTCAGCAGTGCGACGATGTTGATGGTGTTGCCGCACAGGTTGATCGGAATGTGGATCGGAACCTGGATGGCGTTGCCCGAGATGACACCGGGGGAGTTCTTGGCGGCGCCCGCGGCACCCGCGTCGGCGAACGCCGGCGCAGCCGATCCCACTGCCATGAGCGTGCCGGCAGTGACTGCTGCGACCTTTGCGTACTTCACTTTCAGCCCTTCCTGCAGCGGGTCCGTAGCGAACACGACCGTCGTATCGCACGGGCGCTGATCTGCTCGCCCGTAACGCCGCTGCCGATATTGGTAACGATTTCTCCTCGTGGACGAAACTCTTGCCCGGAGGTTTTCGGCGGAATCGCCCGAAGGGTGCAAGACCGCTTCAGGGGATTGCCACTGCGCATACGACGCGGAAAAAACACCGGTGTCCGAACGAACGAGGTACCCGCCGAATACGAATTCCTACCGAAAAGGTGATCGAGAATTTCTGCCCCCTACGGTTCGTAAGGGACGCCACAGGGCCGGACCCCCCTGAAAGTGAGAGCCGGCGGTCCGGACCTGCGGCCGTTGGCCGGCTCAGTGGTTGCCGACGCCGTTCCCGGACAGGATCGGGATGTCGTCGATGATGTGCGACAGCGTCTCGTCGCCCTTGGCCTGCGTCGAGTTGTCCACGCACTGCTGGTTCTGCGGGTTGGACAGCACGTTGATGTCCTGCACGTGGAGGCCGGACAGGATCTGCACGGGCACCTTGCCCACAGCGAGGCAGGGCTTGTTCAGCGAGCCCTGGATGAGCTCCAGCTGCGGGCTCATGCTGCCGTGCGTGACGGAGTTGCCGAACGCGCTCTTGGCTCCGTTGCCATTGACCGTCGACGTGCCGTGGTGGTTGCCGATCGCCATCGCCTGGGGTGCGACCGTCGCCGAGATGCCGACGACGGACGCGGCCACAGCCGTCGTGGCCAGGACCTTCTTGATCACGTTTTACCCTTCTCGAAGCGGAGTGCCCGTATCCGGAGCGTCCTGGTCAACTCGCTTCTGTGGGCGCGGTTTCGCCGATTCACCCGAATGCCGCGGAACCATAGACACATATCACTGCATCCGGGCGGCCGTTCGGCCGCGGATGCGTGGTGGGCGACACAAAGGCCGGTACGGGAATACGTACCGGCCTTCGTGGCGGGCCGCCCGCGTCAGCGGCCCGGCTCCTCAACCTCTTTACATTGCTCAGCGGTTGAGGCAGTTGTTGCCGAACGCCGGGTTGAGCAGTCCGATGATGTTGACGGTGTTACCGCACGCGTTGATCGGGATGTCGATCGGAATCTGGATGGCATTGCCGGAGATGACACCGGGGGAGTTCACGGCGCCACCCGCGGCGGAGGCACCGCCGGTGGCACTGGCCATACCGGCCGCCCCCACCACGGCGATGCCCGCGGCTGCGGACAGGACGACGGCCTTAGAGACAAACTTCACGGTGAACCTCTTCGCTGAGCTGCATTCAATTACTTGCGGCGCCCCTTAGAGCGACAAGCAGTTCAACTCACCAACTGGGGTAAAAGTAGCGGCTCAAACGGGTGAAAGGGACGTCTCGCATATCTGGCGACCGCTGGCGTTCGGCAGCTCGTCCTGTCGGGCATCTCGTCGTCATCGCCGTGCGCGTCGCGGCTGCGCAATATCGCCAACTCAGGCCTGGTCGAAGCGGATTGTCAGTGGCGTCGGTTCCAATGGCGGTATGAAGGTGACACATGCGCAGGTGCTGGCGTGGCGGCTGCGGCAGCAGAGCCTGACGCCGCGGACGACCGCCCCGGTGGAGCGGCTCGTCGGGCAACTGGCCGGCGTGCAGGCGCAGGTTGCCTCCGCGGCCGAACTCGCCCTGGCGACACGGCAGAAAGATCCCCGCCGCGGCGTCGTCCAGGAGGCGCTCGCGGCCCGTTCCCTGGTCAGGACGTGGGCGATGCGGGGCACGCTGCATCTGCTGCCGGCCGACGGGGCGGCGGCGTATCTGGCACTGCTGGGGGCGGCGCGTACGTGGGAAAAACCGTCCTGGCAGCGGGCGTTCGGGGTGGGTCCGCAGCAGATGGTGGCCCTGGGTGAGGCGGTCGACGAGATCCTCGACGGGAAGGTGCTGACCCGTCGGGAGTTGATCGACGCGGTGCTGGCCCGGCCGGGCCTCGGAGGTCTGGGTGAGCAGCTGGCGTCCGGCTGGGGCACCGTCCTCAAACCGCTGGCCTGGACGGGCCGGTTGATCCAGGGCCCGCCGCAGGGGCAGAACGTCACGTTCACCGCGCCGCGCTCCTGGGTGCCCGGATGGCCAGGGGTGCCGGACCCGGACGAGGCCGCGCCGGCGGTGATCTCGGCGTACCTGGCGGCCCACGGTCCGGCCACACCGGCCACGTTCGACGCCTGGCTGCTGCGCGGCGCGACCCGTAACGCAGTGCTCCGAGGGTGGTTCGCGTCGCTCGGCAACCGGTTGGCACCGGTCGAGATCGAGGCCGAGGGCGGCAGTACGGACGGGGGCGCGGGTGGGGGTACGGCGTACGTGCGGAGTGCGGACGTGGCGGAGTTGGCGCGTATCAAGCCGTCGCAGGAGGTGCGGCTGCTGGCGGGTTTCGATCAGTACGTCCTCGGTCCCGGGACGGCCGATACGCGGCTGATCGCCGCCGCGCGGCGTACGGCGGTCAGCCGCAGCGGGGGCTGGATCTCGCCCGTGGTGGTGCACGAGGGCCGTGTGGCGGGCGTATGGGAGTTCACCGAGGAGACGGTGGACGTGACGTTGTTCGCGGAGCACGGTGCGGTACCGGCCGCGGGCCTGGAGGCGGAGGCCGCCCATCTGGCCCGCTGTACGGGCCGCGAACGGCGGCTGGTGGTGCGGGTGGGGTAGGCCGCGGCCGCGACCGTGTTCGTGGCTGCCCGGGGCGGGTTGCGCTGCTGCCGTGTGGCGAACGTGCAGGTCAAAGCGATTGTCAGACCCTGGTGCAAGACTCAGGACATGAGATGGGCGGTGGTGGAGACGGGCGACGGGGGTGCTCGTCTCTGCCCGCTCACTCCGGACGGCCGGGCGGCGGGGCCGGTGGTGAGCGAGCCGTCGCTCGCCGGGGCCGTGCGGTCGCGGCCGGAGGTCGAGCGGTGGGTGTGGCGGTCCACCGCGGAGATCTACCGGCGGCTGCTGGCCGCCGGGGTGCGCGTCGAGCGGTGCTATGACGTGGAGGCGGCGGAGGCGCTGCTGATCGGCCATGAGGAGGGCCAGTCGGGGCAGCCTCGGTCGCTGGCCGCGGCCTGGGCGCGGCTGCGCTCCCTGCCGGTACCGCCGGACGCTCCGCCGCGCACGGCGGAGACCCAGCCGTCCCTCTTCGAGCCGGGTCCGGTGCCGTTGCCGCCCGGTACGGACGAGTTGTCGGCGCTGACGGAGGTCTATGCCGCGCAGGTGGCGCGGACGGCACGGGCCGAGCATCCGGAGCGGATGCGGCTGCTGCTCGCCGCCGAGTCCGCGGGCATGCTGGTGGCCGCGGAGATGGGGCGTACGGGGGTGCCGTGGCGCGCGGACGTGCATCGTGCGCTGCTCGACGAGCTCCTGGGCGAGCGTTTTCCGGGTGGGCTGGAGCCGCGGCGGATGGCGGAGCTGGCGGACGAGGTGTCCCGGGCGTTCGGCCCGGGCGCGCGGGTGCGTCCCGACCTGCCGAACGACATCATCAAGGCGTTCGGCCGGGCCGGGATTTCGCTGACCTCGACCCGTAAGTGGGAGCTGCAACAGGTTGATCATCCGGCGGTGGCGCCGCTGCTGGAGTACAAGACGCTCTACCGTCTGCACACCGCCCATGGGTGGGCGTGGCTGCAGCAGTGGGTGCACGACGGCCGGTTCCGTCCCGAGTACCTTCCCGGGGGCACGGTCTCCGGCCGCTGGACGACCAACGGCGGGGGCGCGCTGCAGATCCCGAAGGTGATCCGCCGGGCGGTGCGCGCCGATCCGGGGTGGCGCCTGGTGGTCGCCGACGCGGCCCAGATGGAGCCGCGGGTGCTGGCCGCCGTCTCCCGCGACCGGGGGCTGATGGAGGTGGCCGGCAGCGGCGAGGATCTCTACGCGGGCCTGGCCGCCCGCGCGTTCGGCGGCGACCGGGACCGGGCCAAGCTCGGCCTGCTGGGGGCGATTTACGGCCAGACGTCGGGCGACGCCCTCAAGCACATGGCCGATCTGCGCCGCCGCTATCCGGCGGCCGTGGCGTATGTGGACGACGCGGCACGCGCGGGCGAGGAGGGGCGCCTGGTGCGCACATGGCTGGGCCGCACCTGCCCGCCCGCCTCCATGGCACCACCCGACGAGGCGGGTCTGCCCCAGGAGGAGGAGCCGTCCACGGCGTACGGCGGCAGTTCGGCGGCCGCCCGCGCCCGCGGCCGGTTCACCCGTAATTTCGTCGTGCAGGGCAGCGCCGCCGACTGGGCGTTGCTGCTGCTGGCCGCGTTGCGCCGGGCGCTGTGGGCGGGTGGTCTCCGTGCCGAGCTGGTGTTCTTCCAGCACGACGAGGTGATCGTGCACTGCCCGGCGGAGGAGGCGGCCGAGGTGTCCGAGGCCATCACGGCAGCGGCCGCGACGGCGGGCCGGACCGCCTTCGGCGAGACGCCCGTCCGTTTCGCCTTCACCACGGCGGTGGTGGAGTGCTACGCCGACGCGAAGTGAGGTGCACCCTTCCCTTTCGTGCGTGAGGGGCCTCTCCTGCCTCGCGGTCTCCTCTGTTGCGCGCCCGGGTTTCGCTATGCCGCCCCCTCCGCACCTCAACGCTGATAGGAAAACGCATATGGCTGAGAAGAGACTCCCTGTGATCGTCCCGCCCGGTCGTGCCGTGCATCCCGAACTCGTCCCCTATCTGGGCCAGTTGCGGCCGTTCTCGAATCCGTACGAGGACATCGAGGCCACCCGCGAGAGGTTCCTCGGGCTGCTGGCGCTGAGCCCGGCGGATCGGACCGGGGTGAGCAGCGCGCGGTACGACATCGCGCGGCCGGACGGGAGCGCCCTCACGGTCGAGGTCTATCGGCCGGAGCGTACGGGGAGCGCGGAGGGCGCGGAGGGTCCGGCGGGGGAAGACCCGCTGCCCGCCGTGTTGCACTTCCATGGTGGCGGATACGCCATCGGCCGCTCGTTGCCCGGTCAGGACCGGTCGGCGATCGCGCTCTGTCGTGACCTGCCGGCCATTGTCGTCACGGTGGAATACCGCCTCGCTCCGGAGCACCGCTACCCGGCCGGCGTGGAGGACTGCTATCTCGCCCTGGAGTGGGCGGCCAAGCAGGCGGGCGAATTGGGGATCGACGCGGACCGGATCGCCGTCACCGGCAATTCGGCGGGTGGTGGGCTGAGCGCGGCCGTCGCCTTGATGGCGCGCGATCGCGGCGGTCCGGCGCTGGTCTATCAGTCGATGTGCGTGCCGGACGTGGACGACCGCGCCGCCGAGCAGCCGATCCCGGCGGTCATGGAGGACGCGGGCGCCGGCTCCGGGGCCGATGCCCCGCCGAACCCCTGGCTGAACAGCCTGCGGACGGTGCGCCTGGTCTGGCAGCACTACCTCCCCGAGGGGACGACGGTGCCGGACGCCTATGCCTCGCCGGCTCGCGCCACCGACCTCTCCGGCCTGCCGCCCGCGTACGTCATGGTCTGCGATCTCGATCCGCTGCGGGACACCGGTCTGGCGTACGCCCGGCGCCTGATGGACGCGGGCGTGCCGGTGACCGTCCGCAACGTCCCCGGCGCCTGGCACGGCTTCGAACTGCACGCTCCGGGAACCCGCCTCGCGAGGGAGACGAAGGCGCACTGGAGGGATCATGTGCGGTCGGCGCTCTATCCGGAGCCGGCGGAAGGGGCGGGGGCGGAAGCCTGAGCGCGCTGCGCCCACTGCGCCGATCCGGGCGCGGTGAGCTGCCTGTCCCCCGGCTACTCGACGGTTGACATCAGGCCACGGGTGATCCGGGTCATCGCCGACACCAATAGTTCCCGTGGCCGGTCGGGCTGGTCCAGCCACCACAGGGCGAGTCCGTAGAGCGAACTGCGGATCGCCTCGGCCAGCGGCTCCAGTTCGCCCTCGGGCAGACCGGGGGCGAACTCGCGGAGCAGCGCCATGTCCGTCTCGCGCTGCCTGCGCTGCAGTTCACGATGGAAGTCCTGGACCTCCGCGTCCCCGGTGGTGTCGCGGAACATCATCCGCCAGGTGTACGGATGGCTCTGCACATATCCGAACCAGGCGTCGTACATCGCCCTCATGCGAGTGTCCAGATCGCCCTCCCCGTGCAGGAGTTGCTGGACCGGGGCGGCCGCCAGCTCGTCGCGGTGCCGCTCCAGCAGGGCCAGGTGCAGTTCCTGCTTGGAGTCGAAGTGGCGGTAGAGCATGGGTTTGCTCAGACCGGCCTCGGCGGCGATCTCCCCGATGGTCGTGCCCGCGTAGCCGCGCTCGGCGAACAGCCGGGCGGCGGCGTCCTCGATACGCGTCCTGGCCTCGGCGCGCGCCGCGCGCCCCCGGTCGATCTCCCTCATACGACCCTCGCCACCCCTCACGTCCAGCCCTCACGTTTGGCCGATTTCGACTGCTCGATTCCTCTCGCAATCATCGCTGCGATGAAGGATACTAGGTCGTGTACCACTTGGTATACGCATAAGTAACTTACGGGTCGGCTCACCGTGAGGCGCCCGGATACGGGGGTCGCTGTGATCATTTCCCTGCATGTCGCCGACGTGGGAGCGCGCGCCGTACCCACCCTCCTCCGCGCGCGTCCGCATCCGGACGCCGTCCCGGGGCTGCGCTCCGCCGAGACCACACTGACCGGGGCCATCGCGGCCGGCCCACCCAAGCTGCACCCCGGCCGGGTCGCCCTGCTCGCTTCCTGGGACGACGACGCCGCACTCGACGGCTTCCTCGAAAAGCATGCGCTGGCGGAACGGCTGGCAGACGGCTGGCACGTACGACTACGGCCCATCCGGATGTCCGGATCGTGGAGCGCAATGCCGGTGGAGGTCGCACCCGGCACAGCGGCGGATGACGACCAGGAATACGGCGGCGAGCAGAAATACGGCGGCGACCAGGCATTCCGCGAGCAGGCAGACGGCGAGCAGGAATATCGCGCGCCGGGAAGCCGCGGGCGGGGAGGCTGCGAGCGGCAAGTCGGGGTGGCGGCCGGCCCGGCCGCCACCCCGGTCGCCGTCCTCACCCTCGGACAGCTCCGCCTCCGTCGCGCCCTGCCGTTCCTCCGCGCCAACTCCCGGGCCGCCGGGCGAGCGGCCGCCGATCCCGCGCTGCTCGCGTCCCTCGCCCTGGCCAGACCACCGCGCTTCGTCAGCACGTTCTCCATATGGCAGAGCGTGGACGCGATGCGCCGCTACGCGTACGGCAGCGCCCAGCCCGATCACAAGGCAGCGATCCAGGCGCATCAGAGAGCACCGTTCCACCACGAGGCCGGATTCGTACGCTGCCTCCCCTATGCCGCCCAAGGCACCTTGGACGGCCGGGACCCGCTGGCGACTGCTGGCACGACAACGGCAACGGCCATTGCTGCCACCCACCGCGGGGAAGCGCACTGATCAAGCGCGTGCTGACGGCGGCGGCTCGGGGCAGGGTGTGATGGTGGCCCACCCCGACGGGCTTCAATCCCTGGAGCGTGGATGTGAGTGTGGGTTTGGGTGTGGGGGTGGGTGTGGGTGTGAGACGAGTACGCGTGTGAGACGGGTGCGGGTGCGATGCGAGTTGGCGGTGGAGGGGAGTTCGTGGGATGAGTGCGGAGAGTGAGATGAGTGGTGAGTCGGAGCAGGCGGCGAACGGTGCCGGTGACGCGCTGGGCCCGTCCGTTGCGCGTAACTCGGTGGATGGTGGGCGGAAGGCCGTGTCCGACGGGGAGTTGGAGCGGATCAATCCGCCGCACCTTGCCCCGCCCACCGGGTTCAGTCACGCCGTCCGGGCCGCGCCGGGAACGCTGGTCTTCCTCGCCGGTCAGACCGCGCTGGACGGTACGGGCCGGATCGTGGGGAACGGGATCGTCGAGCAGTTCGAGCGTGCGCTGACGAACCTCCTGGACGTCGCGGCCGCGTCCGGGGCGGCGCCGTCGGACCTCGCCAAACTCACCGTCTTCGCCGTCGATATCGCGGACTACCGCCGGCACGCTCGCGAGATCGGCCGGGTGTGGAAGCGGCTGGTCGGCAGTGACTACCCGGCGATGGCCGTGATCGGCGCGACCCGGCTCTGGGACGAGGCGGCCTTGGTGGAGATCGAGGGGATCGCCGTGGTGCGGTAGCTGACCGCCGATGGCCGGTAGTTGGTAGCGGGGAGGGGGAGGGGACGAGAGGTCGCCTGGGCTGCCCGTCTGCCGCCTGGCGTGTGGCGACAGGCGGCAGGCGGCAGGGGGCAGGGGGCAGGCGACTGCCCGCCCGTCTAAGACGGTCTTCCCTTAGCGGCCCAGGGGTGTCTCCCTCAGCGTTCGTGGAACGCCACCAGTGCACGCGCGTCCGCTGCCGTCAAGGTGATGTCGAATTCGGTGGCCAGGAGGTCCGGGAGTTCCTGGGGGCTCACCTCGTGCGCTTCGCGGGTGCCGTCCGGGCGGGTCACGGCGTACTCCCGGCCGATCAGCGTCCTGCGCAGCTCGCGGCTCGGGCGCTGCACCACCATCTGGCCGGTGAACGGCGAGCGGGGGTGGGTGGAGATGTAGTGGTTGAAGACCGCGTAGTCGACGGGGAAGCGCCGTTCGGTCCCGAAGGCGTAGAGCTCGAACCAGTCGTCCGCGTGGCGCGTTCGGAGCACCCAGGCCTCTGCCTCGGGGTCCGCCTCCTCCTGCGTCTCCGCCTCCTTCCCGGGCTTCGCCTCCTTCCCGGTCTTCGTCTCCTTGCCCGTCTCTGTCCCCTTCACCGTCTCCGTCTCGTTCCGCGTCTCCGTTTCCTTCTCGTGGACCAGGTCGAAGGCCCACTCCCCCTGGTGGGACTCGACGCCGTCCCGTAGCGGAAGGGGTTCGAGCAGCCCCTCGGCGCCGAAGCCGACGTCGGTGATCCAGTCCTCACCGTCCAGCTCGACCTTGAGCAGCGCGTGCGTGGCCGGGCGGATGCGCCGGTCGCCCATGCGGGGCCGGGCGCAGAGGCCGGAGATCCGGAAACCGAGGCGGTCCAGAGCGGAGGCGTAGAGCAGGTTCTGTTCGTAGCAGTAGCCGCCGCGGCGCTGCGCGACCATCTTGGTCTGCAAGGACTCCAGATCGAGCAGGACGGGACGGCCCAGCACGATCTCGAGGTTTTCGAAGCCGATCGAGGCCAGGTGGGCGGCGTGCAGTGCGCGCAGGGTTTCCAGGGTGGGCCGGCGGTCGCCCTCGTAGCCGATGCGGGCGAGATACGCCTCCAGGTCCAGCCGATCACCGCCCCAAGCGGCATTGGTACTCACGCTTCGTCCTCCCCGTTGACCTGGTCTTTTCTCTTCCGAGCGTAGGAGAAGTGCCGCTGCGGCGGGATCGGCTATTCGTCCTAAGGCCTTTCCCCGAGGCGACCTAGGTCCATCCCGGATGAGGCCCCGGCACGCGCCAGAGCCGGAGGCACGCGCCAGGCCGGAAGCACGCGCCACGGGTGCCAGGACCGGCGGTACGCGTGGGAGCCCGTACGCGTGGGAGCCCGTACGCGCCAGGGGCGCCCGCGCGCCGGATTCCCGGCGGCGCAGGCGCCCCTGGTGCTGTTCTTGCCGCTCTCGGCGGTGGTCAGGTGCGGCCGCGGGCCATTTCCACCGGGTCCTTCTTGAAGGCCCAGGTCATCTTCGGCTCCATGGCCCAGCGGAACATCCGCTGGACCGGTGGGGTGCAGAGCAGCGTGATGAGGGTGCCGGCGGCGAGGGTGAGCAGCACCGCGCCCCACGGGGTGTGGACCCAGTGCACGTCGTACCAGTTCCAGAAGCGCGATCCCTTTGCCAGGAAACCGTGGAGCAGATAGCCGTACAGGGTGCCCGCGCCCAGCGCCGTGCACCACATCGTGCGGCCCGGTACCCATGCGAAGAAGCACGCCACCAGTACCAGCGAGCACCCGAACATCGCCAGCGTCATCACCGCGCCGCTCCACCACGGAGCGCCCAGTTCCTGTGCCGCGTCCCGGTGGTAGAACCAGGCGGCGTTCATCCGCGGCGCCGCCCAGTACGCGAAGACGAGGGCGCCCGCGAAGACGGGGACGGCCGCGATCCGGGCCTTCTTGTGGCGGACCAGCTTGAAGTGTTCGGGCCGCAGCGACAGCCCGATCACGAAGAACGGGAGGAACTGCAGCACCCGCTGGAGGTCCAGGTCGTCGCCGATGTCCGGGGAGACGGACGCGAGGACGGCGATGGTGAGCGCCAGCGGTACGGGCCAGCGCACGATCTTCCACAGCGGGGTGGTCAGCCGCCAGATGAACAGGGCCAGCAGGAACCAGGTCAGATACCAGGGGTCCGTCAGGCTTATCGGGTAGTGCGGGTCGTTATCCGCCCACTTCTTGAAGAAGGTATAGGCGACTTCGAAGAGGATGTACGGGACGGCGACGCCGGTAATCAGCCGCTGCAAACGGTCCTTGCGCATATCGAAACTGCGCGAGAAATAGCCGGAGATGATGATGAAGGCCGGCATATGGAACGCGTAGACGGTGATATACAGCGCCGCCGCCGACCGGCTGCCGTCGCGGAGCGGCTCCCACGAGTGCCCCATCGCGACCAGCACGATGGCCAGGTACTTCGCGTTGTCGAAGAACGCGTCGCGCGACTTCGGCTTGGCGCCGCCCGCGGCCTGGGCACTGGCACCGGCCTTGGCGTCGACGGTGCCGTCGTTCACGGCACGGCCCTGTATCCGGCCCTTGGCCCGGCCCCGGGGCCTGGCGTGCGAGGCCGAGCCGGGGGCCCGTCCGCCCGCCGGTGCCGCGGAACGTTCCGCCACCGACCCGTCCGCCACGACCCCGTCGCTCAGGGCCCGTTCACCCATGGCGAGGTCGCCCATGGCGCGTTCGGACACGGACGATTCCGAGGCGGCGGGCGCCATCGTCGTCGCGGCCGTCGCTGCTGCCGGGGACGCGTAGGGGGACGCATACGAGGACGCGGAGGAATACGGCGAGGAGTACGAGGAGGAGTACGGGGCGCCGGCCCCGGAACCGTCGTTCGTGCCGTTCGGCGTCTGCCGCGGCGGGGGGAGTGGGACCCGCCGTTGGCCGTATACCGGAAAATCGTTGTTCAAGAAGCCTCCCGGAACGGGCCCACGGGAGGAGCCGGAAGCTGGCCCGCGCCGGGCCGCAAATCGGAACCCAAAAGCCAAATCCTGCGTCTTAGTTCTTTTACGGGAAGGGTGGCGGCGTCGAACATCTCAGGCACCTTAGCTCCGCGGCGGGAATCACGTAAATCCCCGCCTGGGGCAGCCACCCGGCACCCATCCACCCTCCACAGCACCTTCACGCACCGTCAGGGGCCGGAGCCGGCCGGCGCACCGTCGGCGACGCCACCCGCTATTCAATAACACCTTCGATTCCTCTGGCGCGCACGGACCGCGCGTTGGTGTTCTTCGCCACGTCCCAGGCGTAGACCTGCAAGGGGCGCCCGTGCGGGCCGCGCAGCCGGTGGACCGCCGCCAGCCATCGCGAACTCAGCGCGGACATACGGGGGTTGATCTGATCGGCGAAGCGGGCATAGGCCGCCAGTTTGTGCACATCGGGCGCCCCCAGGATTCCCGTACGCACCTGTGGCACCAGTTCGTGCACGGTCTTCACGGTGGCCACGCTGAAGCTCTGCACCACCAGTCGGCTCCGCACATGGTCGCGATCCAGCCATCCGCGGGACCGCAGTTCCCGGACGACCTGAGCCTCGATTCCGGGATAGTCCTTAGGGGACTTGATCTCCAGCAAAAGGCGCTGCCCGTTACGGTCCAGGCGCCGCAGATAGTCGGCGAGCGTCGGTACCCGCTCCCCCGCGAACCGCTTGCCGAACCAGCTCCCGGCATCCAGCCGCGCCATCTCGGCGGCCGTGAAATCCCCCACCCGCCAGGGCGCCCGCCCGGGAAACACCTTCGCGGCGTCGGTGGTCCGCTCGAGCGTGGTGTCGTGCATCACCACCAGCCGGCCGTCCTTGGTGCGCTGCACATCGTTCTCCACCCATATGAGGCCGCGGCGATGTGCCGCGTCCACGGCGGCCAGCGTGTTCTCCGGCGCGTAACGGGAGGCACCGCGGTGCGCGATGACCATGGCGGCGGGGGTGCCGGGCCCGGCCCGCGCCCCGCTGCTCACGGTGACGTCCGCGTACTCCTCCGGCCCCGACGCCATGGCCGACGACGACATCGCCGCCGTCACCAGATACGCGACTCCGGCGGCCGGTATCCGCAACGATCTCCGAAGCATGCGGCAGCCTCCAGCTCGGCCCGCGCACACCGGGCCCCCGCCACATAGGCCCGTGGGCGCAGAGGACTCGTAGACCTTCAACGTGCCTGCGGCCCGGCGGGTCGGCCACGCGGACGGTCCGGTGACGGTCGGGCGCGGGCCGCTGCGCCGCTGGCTCGCCGCAGCGCCCCTCCGCAGGTTTCCCCAGGTCAGGGCCGGTGGTGGGAGGAGGGGGCGAGGTGAGCGGGGAGACCGGTGAACGGCCGGCGGGCACGCGTCCGTTCCGGTGACCCGGCAGCCGTATCCGTGAGGCCGCGCCCGGCCGCCTCGCCAAGCGCCGGGTTCTGCGGTATGCCGGGGGCGGTGCGGTACGGCGCCATGGCGCGGTCTGGGCCGCCTGGGGCCCCGCCCCCGTACCCGCCGTACGCCGAGACGCCGGGAGTGCCGATGGAGCCGCGCCTGCGTTCCTTCCGTCGTGGTGACGGGCCCGCCGTAGTGGCGGCCTGGTGTCGCAGCGCCCCAAAGGACCCGATCACCACCGCCCGTTTCCGCACGCTGATCCTGCTCGATCCGAATTTCGCCCCCGAGGGACTACGGGTGGCCGATCTCGGTGGTCAGGTCGTCGGCGCCGCGTATGCGGTGCGTCGCCGCACCCCGCTGGCCGGCACCGACCTGGAGCCGCAGGATGGCTGGATCCTTTTCTTCTTCGTCGATCCTCGGCACCGTGGCACGGGCCTGGGCCGCCGACTGCTGCGCGACGCCCTCGACTGGCTGCGCGGGCACGGCCGCACCCGGGTCGGCTTCGCCCCGTACACCCCGCACTACGTGCTCCCCGGCCTGGACCGGGCCGCGTACCCCGAAGCCGCACGGCTGATGGCGGACCTCGGCTTCCGGCTCCGCTGCGAGGCGGCCGCGATGCACCGCAACCTGGTCGGCCACCGCATGCCGGACACGGTCCGCCGCCACCAGCACGACCTGGTGGCACGAGGCTTCCGCTTCGGCACCCCGGAGGACGACGACCTCGTGGAGCTGCTCCCGCTGGCCGCCGACGAGTTCACCCCCGACTGGGCGCTGGCGATCCGGCAGTGCCTGGCCGGCGGTGCGCCGCTGGACCGGATCGTCGTCGCCCACGCACCGGACGGACGCCTGGCGGGCTGGGCCGTGCACGGCGCGTACGAGGGGATGACCGAGCGATTCGGCCCCTTCGGCGTACGGAAGGAGCTGCGCGGCGCCGGCCTGGGGAAGGTGCTGCTCCACCTGGCTCTGGAGCGGATGCGGGCGCTCGGCGCGCACCGCGCGTGGTTCCTGTGGACCGGCGAACACAGCCCGGCGGGGCATCTGTACCGCGCGAACGGGTTCACCACGACCCGGACCTTCTCGGTGCTGGGGTGGGAGGCGGAGTGAGGTCGCGGTGGGGGTGACGTCGCGGTGGGAGTGAGGGGACCGGTGGGAGTAAGGGGCTCGGTGGGAGTGAGGTCGCAGTGGGAGTGAGGTCGGGGAGAGGGCGGCGGGGGCGTGCGGTCGAGGGGCGGAGGGAGGCCGGATGAAGCGACGGACGTTCGTGGGGCGTGCCGTGGGCGGCACGGCGGGTGGCATCACGAGTCGCCTGGCGAGTCGCATGGCGAGTGGCCTGGCGAGTCTCATGACGAATGGCGCGATGGCCAGAGCGGTGGCCTCGGGCGGTGCGCTGTCCGGCCTCGCCGGCTGCACGGCACCGGGGAACGAGGCGTTACGAGAGGGCGGAGGCGGTCGAGAGGAGGAAGGGCGGGGCGGAGCAGGGCCCGTCACGCTGACCGTGCTCACGCACTACGCGAACGAACCCCTCAAGTCGGCGCTGCAGGGCGCCGTCGACGCGTGGAATGCGGGCGCGGGTATGGGTGTGGGTGTGGGTCCGGGTGCGGGCGGCGCCCGCGCGGACGCGGACGCGGATGCGGAGACGGCCCGCCGGCGTATCCAGGTCCGCACCACCGCCGTCGCGTTCCCCGATCTGCTGACGACGTACATGGTGCGGCAGGCCGCGGGCCAGGAGCCCGACATCCTCCACCCGTACTGCCTGTGGACCGGACAGCTCGTACGGGCCGGCGTGCTGCGGCCGGCGCCCCCGGAGGTCGCGCGGCAGATCCGCCGCAACTACTCCGCGGCGGCCGTCGCGGGCGCCTCCGTGGACGGCACCCTGTACGGCTATCCCACGGAGGTGCAGACCTACTGCCTCTACTACAACAAGCGGTTGCTGCACGCCGCCGGGATCGCGGGGCCGCCGCGTACGTGCGAGGAGTTGGAGGACGCGGCGTACCGCACCGCCCGGCGCGACCGCCACGGCAACACGCTGGTGCAGGGCTTCGGGCTTTCGCGCAGTGACGACTCCACGGTCGTGGGCCAGACCCTCGCCCTCCTGGCCGCGCGTGGCGGCCGTTTCCTCACGCCCGACGGCCGGCGTACGGCCCTGGGTTCCCCGGCCGGCCGCGCGGTGCTCGACCTGGAGCACCGGCTCATCGAACGGGGCGCCGCGGACCCCGGCGTCTCCCTCTTCAAGGCCTTTCCGGCCGGCCAGGTGGCGATGGCCATCAATGCGGGCTGGTGGACGGCGAGTCTGCGGAACGTGATGGGGGCGAGTTACCGCGAGGTGGGGGTGGCGCCGGTGCCCGGCCGTACGGCGGACGACCGCGGGACGCTCGCCACGGGGTTCCTGATGGGCGTGAATGCGCGGAGCAAACATCCGCAGGAGGCATGGGAATTCCTGCGCTGGCTCAACGCGGCCAAGGTCCCGGCCAACGGGAGCAAGGCAGGCGGCGCCGTAGGGAAGCCAGTCCACGGCGCCGGAAGGTCATGGCAGGGGCAGTCACTCGTCACCAGGATGAGTGCGCTGCAGGTGTCGGTGGGTTCGATGACGGGGCGCGCCGACGATATGCGGACGCTGCTGCTGGAGCTTGCCGGCGCCACATCCGTCGACCCCAACCTCCGCCCCTTCCTGGACGCCCTGCACTACGCGGCTGCGGAACCGAACGGCCCACGCGCACAACAGACCAAAACCCTGCTGCGCAAGAACATCGAGGAGGTCTGGACCGGCCGCACCCCGGTCGATGCGGCGCTGCGCACCCTCAGCCGACAGGTCGACCAGGAACTCTCCCGGCCGTACTGAACACCGGCCCTGCTCCGCGCCTTCGCCGTTCTCCTCCGCCCTCCCCTTCCCCCGTTCCCCCTTCCCCCTTCCCCCTTCCCTCGTTCCCCCTTCCCCCTTCCCTCGTTCCCCCTTTCCCCTCCCTCCTCGTCATCGAGAGGTGATGCCGAATGGCGCCAGCCGTCGGTGACCCCGCCCTTCCGTCCGCACCGCCCCCGGCCCAACGCCCCGCCCTACGCCGCACCGGCCGCCCGACCTCCGTACCCCGCCTCTCCCCGGGCGTACCTCGTGCCTCCCGCGCAATACGACGCCGGCAAACCGTCATCGCCTATCTCTTCCTCGCGCCGACCCTGCTCTTCTTTCTCGTCTTCCTCGTGCTGCCGTTGCTGTTCGCCGCGCTGCTGGCCCTGTCACGCTGGACCGGCTTCGACCTTTCCGATATCAGGCCGGTCGGCATGGCCAACTTCGCGGACCTCTTCGCCCATGGCTCCACCTTCCTGACCCCGATCCTCACCAATACGCTGCTGTACGCCTTCGGCACGGTGGTACTCGCACTCTGCGGTGCCCTGGTCATCGCCCACTGCGTCAATCGCCTCCGCTTCCGGGGCTTCTGGCGCACCCTCTACTTCCTCCCGCTCGTCACAACGGTGGTGGCGGTCGGCAATGTGTGGAAGTACATGTACGAACCCGGCGGGCTGATCAACGGGGTGCTCAACGGCCTGGGCCTGCCGTCCCTCGCTTTTCTCCAGGACCCCGACACCGCACTGCCGTCCGTCATCGTCGTGCAGGCCTGGGCCTCCACGGGATCGGCGATCCTCATTCTCACCGCGGGCCTCACCGCCATTCCGGGTGTCTATTACGAGGCCGCGGAACTCGACGGGGCCGGAGATCGCACCATCTTCTGGCGCATCACACTGCCGCTGCTCCGACCGTCCCTGCTCTTCGTCTGCCTCACCCAATTCATCGCCGGGCTCCAGTCGTTCGCCCTGATCAATGTGATGACGGGGGACGGCGGGCCGGGCGACGCGACCAATGTCGCAGCACTGGAGATGTATCAGCAGGCCTTCAGGTACGGCGACTGGGGCATCGCCGGCGCCGCCGCGTTCGTACTGTTCCTGGTCATCGCGGTGATCACTGCACTGCAACTCTGGCTGTTCCGGCGAAAGGACGAAGAAGCATGAGCGGGCACCGGGACGAGCGGGCGCGGAGAAGCGGGAGCACGCCGAGCGGTAACCCGCCCACCGGACGACGCATCCGGCTCCAGCTCGGGCCCCGGCTCCGGCTCCGGCTCCGAAACCGAACCCCCTGGTTCTCGTACGCCATCGTCATCACCGGCGCCGCCCTCACCGTCATCCCGTTCCTCGACATGCTGATGACGTCGTTCAAAGGCCCCGGCGAATACGGAAAGCTCCCGTACCGCTTCCTCCCCGAGGCATTCAGTCTCACCAACTACCGAGCCGCGATCAGGCAATTGGACCTTCCGCTCCTCTTCCGCAACAGCACGCTCGCCACCGTCCTGATCACCGGCTCCACCCTCCTCACCTCCTCACTCGCCGGCTATGCGCTCGCCAAACTCCGCTTTCCCGGCCGGGAACTCGTCTTCCGGCTGGTCCTTGCGACGATGATGTTTCCGCCGTTCCTCTTCTTCATCCCGCATTTCTTGATCCTGGTGCACTGGCCGGCCGCCGGCGGGAACGATCTGCTCGGCCGCGGTGGCGCGGGCCTCACGGTCAGCCTTGCCGCCCTCGTCATGCCGTTCCTGGTTTCCAGTTTCGGCATCTTTCTGATGCGACAGTTCATGGTGTCCATCCCGGACGAAATGCTGGAGGCGGCCCGCATCGACGGTGCGGGAGAATTCACCGTGTGGTGGCGCATCGTGCTGCCGCAGACCAAACCGGTCGCCGTCACGCTCGCCCTGCTCACGTTTGTCAGTTCCTGGAACGAATACATCTGGGCGCTGCTGGTCTCCACTGCGAATCCACGGCTGATGACGCTGCCGGTGGGAATCCAACTGCTGCAGAGCCACCTCGATCCGGACCGCATGGTCCCCGTCATGATGGCCGGCCTCGTCCTCAGCGTCCTGCCGGTCCTGCTGCTCTTCCTGCTGCTGCAGAAGCACTACGTCCGGGGGGTCATGCTCAGCGGCCTCAAGTAACACCGCACACAGGGCAGGGCCGGGCCGGCACCCGGCACACGCGGCACCTCGTCCGGACCGAGGCACACCGGATCAGTCCCATTCGGCCTCCCCCGCGGCGGAAGGCGGGGTTGTTCCACCCCGCAAGGGCAGCTTCTGTGCCAGCCTGACCGCATCACGCACAAGGGCTGCAAGCGCGGCTGTCCACAGCCCTGCGCCAGGACGTGCACCAAGCACGGAAGCCGGAATCGGCGTGGACATGCCCACGATCATGGAGATCCTCCGGCACACCCAGATCAGCCGGACCCGGCGGTACGTGAAGGGCAGATCACACCTGCCGACGGACGCGATGCGGCGGAGGGGGGACGTCCTCATCCCCCGCCCGGGGCCCGCAATTGAGACCGAAACCGAGACCGCCGACACCCGCATGGCCCGGGCTCGCCGTCAGCGCCACATCCGCTGAACGCAAAACCCCAGCTCAGAATCCATCTGACCTGGGGTTTCAAGTGGAGCCGCCTTCGGGATTCGAACCCGAGACCTACGCATTACGAGGGGGTGCGAGATCGTGACGGGTGCTGCCGGGCGATCACGTCAGGTCCCGTTTTGGCTGGTCAGCAGCCTTTCGGCCTCCTTGAGGTGATGTCCGGTCCAACGAGTGCTCCCCCATCCGCTCACGCAGGGCTCACGCAGCACAAGACCCTTACCAGCGTCTTCCTGCCTACACGGCCGACCACGAAGCGGGCCCTGGTTTGGAGTACCCTCACTCTCTTCGGCAGGGGCGATCCCTCCGTACAGCGGAGCTACGCAACGGACAGATCGTGTGCTGACATCAAGCACCCTGCACTCCCCCGTGACGCCAATCGCTGCCGTCACCACTTCGTGATCGACGTTTCGTGGATGTCAGTGCCCTCGTCTAGCGTGGCGGGCAGACTTGGGGCTCACGAGAGCACGGCGACGAACCATGGAAGTGAGGCGCGGGTGGCAAGGCTGACCCTGCCCCAGCTGGAGCGGCACCTGTACGCGGCGGCAGACATCCTCCGCGGAAAGATGGATGCTTCCGAGTTCAAGGAATACATCTTCGGGATGCTGTTCCTAAAGCGCGCCTCAGACCAGTTCGACGAGCTGCGTGAGCGGGTCATCGACGCCCAGATGAAGGCCAGAAAGCCCCGGGAGGCCGCGGAGAAGAACGCGGAGATGCCTCACCACTACGCGGGCGGACAATTCTACGTTCCTGAGGATGCGCGCTGGCGCACGATCGTCGACAGGTCCCGCAACTCGGACGTGAAGGTTGCCGAGACTCTGAATGTCGCAATGGGCGCGCTCTCGGAAGCGAACAGCCCAGCACTGGACGATGTCCTGGAGCATATCGACTTCACCCGCAAGGTCGGTCAGGCATCGCTGAGCAACGTCAAGCTCCAGCAGCTGGTCGACCACTTCGGCAGATACCGACTGCGTAACGAGGACTTCGAGTTCCCCGACCTCCTTGGGCATGCCTACGAATACCTGATCGGCGAGTTCGCAGACTCCGCTGGCAAGAAGGGCGGAGAATTTTACACCCCGCGTGCCGTGGTGCGGATGATGGTGCGCCTGGTTGAGCCGGAAGAGGAGATGTCTGTCTATGACCCCTGCTGCGGTTCGGGCGGCATGCTAATTCTCGCCAAGGAGTATGTCGAAGAGCACGGACATGATGCTTCCACACTCGACCTCGCCGGTCAGGAGTACAACGGCGGGGTCTGGGCGATGGCAAAGATGAACATGATCCTTCACGGGATCGCCGATGCTGATCTCCGCAACGACGACACCCTAGCCGCCCCCGCGCACGAGCTGGATGGAGAGCTCACCCGCTTCGACCGGGTGCTGACCAATCCGCCGTTCTCTCTGAACTACGCGCGCAAGAACATGGCGCACCAGGAGCGGATGAAGTACGGCTGGTGCCCGGAGTCAGGCAAGAAGGCCGACCTCATGTTCATCCAGCACGTCCTCGCCGTGCTGGAACCGGATGGAATTGGCGCTTCAGTTATGCCGCACGGCGTACTATTTCGCAGTGGTGAGGAGAAAAGGATCCGTGAAGGCTTTATCAAGGAGCACCGCCTTGATGCTGTGATCGGACTTCCTCCCAATCTCTTCTATGGCACTGGCATCCCGGCATGCATCCTCGTCGTGCGGGGCTCAAACGGCGTCCCTGAAGAAAATCGGGGCACGGTGCTGTTCATCAATGCCGATCGCGAGTACGCCCCCGGTCGAGCACAAAACCACCTTGCCCCCCAGCATGCCGAGAAGATCGTCGCCGCCTACCAGGAGCGTCGCAATATTCCCGGCTTTGCCCGCTTGGTATCCCTGACGGAGCTTGAGGAAAACGACTACAATCTCAACATCCGTCGTTACGTCGACAACACTCCGCCCCCAGAGCCACAGGACGTGCGTGCCCACCTGCATGGGGGGATTCCGAAGTCAGAGGTCGCTGCCCGGATGGAGCAATTCACCGCGTACGGGGTGGATCCGGCGAGGCTGTTTGCAGAGAAGGATACTGAGTACTACGACTTCCCACCCGAGGGGTACGAAGCTACGGCCGCCCGCATCCCCCGGATCGCAGCGGAGCGTGAGAGAGAACTCTTTAACGCGTACGAAACCTGGTGGAGCAAGCACGAGCGCCGACTCATTGAACTTCCCGACAGTAAAAAGCTCATGAAGACCCGCGAGGAGCTACTAGAATCCTTCGGCTCGGAACTAGAGCCCTTGAATGTCCTGGACCGGCATCAGCTCGCCGGCGCAGTCGCTGCGTGGTGGTATGACTCACAGCACGACTTGAAGAGCTTGTCGGCACATGGATTCCGCGCGGTTATCGACCGCTGGGTAGCCAACATCGAATCCGCCTTCGATGAGCCCGAGGACGCCGACGCGAAGACTCTGAACAGGCTACGCACTGACCAACGGACGGCTCGACGTCACCGCCTCGTCCCCGTCTTGATTCCGGCCTACGTAGAGGCGTTGGAAGTCGCCGAGGCCCAGGTCGGGGATCTCGACGCACAGGTAAAAGCGGCAGCACCAGCGAGCGGCGGGGAAGAAAGCGAGCTTGAAGAGTCCACCGAACCACTCAGCCCAGCAGTGGTGCGTAAACTTCGGGCGGAGCTAAAGCAGGCAAAACTTAAGGTCAAGGAGTTGCGTTCAGCCTTCGTCGCCGAGCTGAAGTCCGCCGCTGGCGGCCTGTCGGACGACGAAGCCATGGGGTACGTCTTGCAATTTCTAAGCGCGGACCTTAAAGCCAGATTGCTCCGCTCTTACACCGTCGGACTTCGAGAGCTCGTGTCATGCTATAGAAATTGGGGTGAAAAATACGCCGTAACTCTGCTTGAGATCGAAGCTCGACGCGACGCTGCCGCTGCACGTTTGGTGGCACATCTGAGGGAGCTCGGGTATGCGTAGCCAGTGGCAGACCGGCACGATTGGTCAGTGCGCGGAAGTTCGCGCACGCATCGGATGGCGCGGCCTTTCATCACGCGAATACCAGGAATCGGGACCCTTCCTAATTGCAGGGAAGCACATCTCTGACGGGAAAATCCTGTGGGACCACTGCGACCACATCACTCCCGCACGGTATCAGGAATCACCGGAAATCATTCTCCGCCCCAAAGATGTAATTATTTCAAAAGACGGGACAATCGGTCGAGTGGCGAGGATTGACTCCTTGCCAGGCGACGCAACGATCAATGGAACCATGATGCTCGTGCGCCCCGGACCCGTCCTAGATTACAAGTTCCTGTCGCATGTACTACAGGGGCGCCGCTTCACCACTCTGGTAGAAGAGAGGATTTCGGGAAGCTCGATCCCTCACCTATTTCAGCGAGACATCGTAAAGTTTCCGATCGCGCTCCCTTCTGCTACCGAGCAGCGTCGAATTGCGGAAATCTTGGACTCGATTGACGAAGAGATTTCTGAAGCTCGATCCGCATTGGCGAAACTCATCACAGTCCGCGACGCCGTAATCCGGAGCAGGCTCTCCACGATCTACTCCACAGCACCGGCCGTACCACTTGAGCAAGTAGCCAATGTCGATCGGGGGAGATTTAGCGCCAGACCGCGAAATGATCCTGCTTATTACGGCGGCAAGTACTGGTTCATTCAAACTGGTGACGTAGCCAATTCGCGTGGCGAAATAATCCGCCTAGCGTCGCAGACCTTGAACGAAATCGGCCTCAAAACCAGTCGGGAGTTCCCTTCGGGAACTGTGGCGATTACGATTGCGGCAACTATTGGCGAGACGGCAATCCTGGGCGTTCCGATGTGTTTCCCAGATAGCGTAGTTGGCGTCGTCGCCCGCGATGGCTACGAGCCACGATTTCTTGAGCGGTGTCTAAATAGAGCAAAGCCGAGACTAGAAGCGTGCGCTCCTCAGAGTGCACAGAAAAATATCAACCTGCAAGATCTGCGCCCATTGTTGATTCCGGATGCCTCACGAGATACGCAAATCGGTTTTGCTGAACTCTGGGACAACTATGACGAGCAACGCAATCAGATGGCTCGCGGTCTCGCCAAGCTGCAAGCTCTCAAGCGGTCTCTTGCGGATGATCTATTGAGCGGCAGCATCCAGGTGCCCGACGAGAACTGAACGAGCGGTAGGGGGAACATGCTGGGATACGAATTTTTGCTGGTCGAATCGCCGTTAATCGGGCAGCTCGAAGGGATGGGTTGGCGGCACCAGCGTGGGGGGCCGGCGGGGCTCGTAGAGCCCTCGGCCCCGAAGGCGTCGTTTCGTACCTCGTTCGCCGAGCCCATACTCGAAAGCGTCCTGAGCAAACAGCTGCGGAAGTTGAACCTCGCCCCTGGGGGCAACGAGTGGCTTGACGACGCTCGGATCGCGCAGGCGGTGAGCTCGCTCACCCGGCTCGGGGCCACCTCGCTGCTAGAGGCGAACAGCGAGGCAACTCAGTTGCTGTTGGATGGCACCATCGTCGACGGAGTCGAGGGGTGGGACGGCGGACGCGGCCAGCGGGTAAAGTTCGTCGACTTTGCTCGCCCGGAACGCAACGACTTCCTCGCGATCTCGCAGTTCCGGCTGTACGTCCCGGGCACCAGCCGAAAGAAGTCGGTGACCCCGGACGTGGTGCTGTTCGTCAACGGCATCCCGTTGGTCGTGATCGAGTGCAAGAAGCCAACATTCCACGGAGGGTCGACGGCTCAGGCCATCGAGCAATTGCGACGCTACGCGAACCAACGCGGTGCGACCATGCCCGAGGGTAACGAGAAGCTGTTCCACACTACGCAGCTAACCGTCGCGACCTGCGGAAACCAGGCTCGGCTTGGCACGTTCACATCTGGTCCCCGCCACTACGCGGTGTGGCGTGACCCCTACCCGGTTACGAAACCGGAACTGGCTTCAACCTTGGGCAAAAGCGAGGCTGCACTCAGCGAGCAGGACGTCCTCGCAGCTGGCGTGCTGCACCCGCACCGATTGCTGGACATCGTCCGGAACTTCGTAGTTTTCATGGAAGTCGCGGCGGACGACGGCAGCAGCCGACGGGCGAAGATCGCGCCGCGCTACCAGCAGTATCGAGCCGTCTGTAAGTCTGTCGATCGCCTGCTCAACGGCAAGACCCTCGCCGAGGACGGTGACAGCGACCGGCGCGGCGGGATCATCTGGCACACCCAAGGATCCGGCAAATCCCTGACCATGGTGTTCCTAGTCCGCAAGATGCGATCTACCCCGGCCCTTGGCCACTTCAAGGTTGTGTTGATCACGGATCGTACGCAGCTGCAGAAGCAACTGTCGGAGACGGCGAAACTGGCGGACGAGAAGCCCGACGTCATCAAGCGTTCCAAGGGCGTGCCAGCGGTCCTCTCCCGCAAAGGCCCGGGAATGGTCTTCGTGATGATCCAGAAGCAGGTGGACGCAACGAAGGCGAAAGGTTCGGGTGACACGCTTGCGCATGATCGCTCGCCTGGTTGGGACCTGCTCAACGACGATGAGTCGATCCTGATCCTGGTGGACGAGGCGCACCGGTCGCAGGGATCGGCACTGCACCAGAACCTGATGGATTCGCTGCCGAACGCGGCTCGGATTGGTTTCACAGGCACCCCGATCATCATGCGTGAGAAGAACCGCACGACGAACATCTTCGGGCAGTTCATCGACAAGTACCGGTTGAAGGAAGCCGAGGAGGACGGTGCGATCGTCCCCATCGTCTATGAAGGCAGGATTGCGAAGGGCGCGATCACCGAGGCAGAAGACCTAGAGGACGCGATCGCCCAGTACTTCCCGGAACTCACGGATGAGGAGTACGACCAGCTGCAGGAGCGCTACGCGACCACCAGCGATGTGCTCGCTGCAGACAGCCTGGTTCGCAAGAAAGCGCGAGACATGCTGGCGCACTACGTCTCCGGTGTCATGCCCAACGGGTTCAAGGCTCAAGTGGTCGCGCACACGCGAAGGGTGGCGGTCAGGTATCGCGACGCCCTGCTGGCAGCGCGTGAAGAGTTGGTTGCCGAGGCGGAGAAGCTCTCGGACGCGATCCTGGAGAAGGAGCCGGAGCAGCTCAAGGGGCGCCAGGCCGTCCAGGTAGCCGCACGTCGGCAGCTGGACCTGCTTAAGGCGATTGACTTCGTGCCTGTGATCTCCGGAGATCAGAACGACACGGAGGACCTCGCCACTTGGACGGACGGCGCTGGCCAGGAGTCCGCGATCGACCGATTCCGCAACGCATTCCCGGAGCAACTCCCCGAGGGTGACAAGCCGGTCGCGTTCCTCATCGTGCGCACGATGCTGCTGACAGGGTTCGACGCACCGATCGAGCAGGCTATGTACCTTGATCGACGGATCAAGGAGGCAGAGCTCCTTCAGGCCGTCGCTCGCGTCAACAGGGTCGCTGACCGTAAGACTCGCGGATTCGTGGTCGATTATGCCGGGGTTTCCAAGCATCTGCAGGCCGCAATGGAGGCGTATGCCGCCGAGGACGCTGAGGGTAAGCCAGTCGACCTTGCTGTCGAGATCGCGAAGCTGGAGCCACGCCGCAACCGGCTCAAGATGCTGTTCACCGACAGGGGTGTAGTTCCTGCCGACGACCCTATTTCGATCGAAACATGCATCGAGCTGCTGGCCGACGAGGATCTGCGCGACAAGTTCGAGGTTGCTCTCCGGAAGTTCCTGATGTCCGTGGAAACCGTGATGCCCCGGTTGGAGGCTAAGCCGTTCCTCGCAGACGTGCGCCTCTATGCACTCATCGCGAAGTGGACTCGGGCTCGATACCGGGAGGCCGGGGAGTTCGATCCCTCGCCGTACGGTGAGAAGGTCCGAGAACTCATCGATAAGCATGTCGTCGCGCTCGGCGTTTCGCAGGTGATACCGCCGGCAGAGGTCACCGCTCAGGACTTCGCCGCGAAGGTCGAGGCTCTCCCAGGAGCGAAGGCACAGGCTTCAGAGATGCAGCACGCGATCCGCCACCACATCGATCTCTACTTCAACCAGGACCCTGCCGAGTACGCGAAGCTCCGCGAACGCCTGGAGAAGATCCTGGAGGAGTACACGGAGCAGTGGGAGCAGCAGGTCCTACTTTTCCAGACACTCGTGGACGAGGCCATCCAGGTCCATGAGCATGGATCGCGCCACGGAGATGCCACACTTGGCAAGCTCAGCAAACTGGAGCAGGCGTTGTATGGTGCAGTCGCCGAGGAGGTCCTGACAGACGGCATCGTGCCGGAGGCGACCCGTGACCTCTTCATCAGAGTAGTCACGGAGATCGAGGGCCTGGCCTTCGACCGGACCCGCAAGAAGAACTTCTGGAACAACCAGGTCGCACGCAGCGACTTCCAGAAGGCCATCGTCGGCGTCCTCATCACAGCGGAGGTAGGCGAAGCCCACCACGCCACACACCTCGCCGACAAACTCTTCGAGATCGTGAGCCACCGACGACATGAGCTTCAGCGGAGTCAGTGATCCAGTAGCCGCCAGCGGGTGTGACACGCCGCCGCTGAAGTCAGGGCCGCTGAACGTCGGCGGCCTCGACATCGACGTCATCATCTCGGCCGACAGGCGCGGTGTACGCCTCACCGTCGAGCGGGATGCGCGGATCACTGCGGCAGTTCCTGTCGGCCTTGATGCTGATCAGCTAACCGATTTGGTCAAGGGCCGGCGCCGTTGGATCTACTCCAAGCTCGAGGATCGTGCGGCCGTTGTCGCTAATCGCCCTACGAAGAGATTCATCACGGGCGAGGGGTTCTCGTACCTGGGCCGCAGCTGCCGACTCAAGTTCGTCGCTGCCGCCCCCGCACCGGTGCAGCTCGTCCATGGTCGGTTCCAGATCCGCCGCGACCGCCGCAACTCTGCCTCTGCCGACTTGATCGACTGGTACCGAGCCCGTGGCCAAGCTTGGCTGCCTAAGCGCGCTGCCCCATGGGCTCAGAGGCTACGCGTTCCGTTGGCCCAGATCACGGTGCGCAAGCTGGGCTACCGGTGGGGATCTTGCTCACCTCGCGGCGTCGTCAATATCCACTGGGCGACGATGCAGCTGCCAATCGCGCTGGTCGACTATGTGCTCGTCCATGAGTTGGCTCATCTCCAACACCACGACCACTCGGCTGCGTTCTGGCGCGTGGTTGAGCGTGCTATGCCTGACTACGAAGTTCGACGCACACGCCTCGCTGATCTAGGGGCTCAGCTCTGGTTGCCTGACGCAAATGGCTAGCCCTGTGCGGGGCGGCACCGAGACGATCCCGGCCGCGCCCGGAGAGATTCTGTAAGTTCGGCAACCGGATCGACGACGACATGCGCCTGCCAGTCCAGGCCAGCCTGCCGACTGACCTGGGCGTGAGCCCTGGGCACCATCCCGAGCACGCCCCGGAGCCGACGCGATCACGTCGATGCGATGCTACCGCTGAAGACGAAGGCGGACTTGTCGACTGGTTGTGGCGCCACCTGGGCATGAGCCAGGCCGTGGATAAGACGATGGTGGCATGGGCAACGAGCGTGGCGGAGGCGGAGCTCAGCGGTGCGCTTCCGCGACGGTGGGCGCACTCACAGGGCGTCGCAGCTCGCGCGGCCGAACTCGCGTCGGCTCTCAGCAACGATGCTGGTCTGCTGGCGGCTGCGGCAACGTTGCATGACGTGGGGTACGCGCCCCGACTGGTCGTGACAGGGTTCCATCCGCTCGACGGTGCCCGGTTCCTCCGTGATGAGCATGGTGCCGATGAGCAGCTGGTGCGGTTGGTGGCGAACCACTCGTTCGCGTTGCTGGAGGCTGAGGAGCGCGGGCTGCGTGAGGAGCTGGAAGCGGAGTTCCCGTTGCTGGAGGAGCCGCTACTGGTGGATGCGCTGGTCTATTGCGACATGACGACGACGCCCGACGGAGAACCGACGACTGCCCAGGACCGGGTGGAGGAGATCGTGGGCCGTTATGGGGCGGACAGTGCCGTGGGGCGGTTCATCCGTCGGGCGTCGCTGGAGATCTTCGCCGCTGTAGAGCGGGTGGATGCGGCGTTGGCGACTCAGCCCAGGTAGGGGTACGTGCCGGCGAGGTAGTCGCCGATCTGCTGGCGCATGCTGGGGTGGATGTCGTAGTGGTCAAGGTCCGCGGGAAGAACAAAGCGGACGCCGTCGGCCTCATCGTTGATGGTGGGCTCACCGCCGACCGGGCGGCCGATGTAGGTGTTCTCGTACTGCTGGCGGATCTCGCCGTCGGTGTAGGCGACGATGTGGCTGGGGTTGGTGTAGACGCCGAGGAAGCCGGTGATCTCGGCGACGATGCCGGTCTCCTCCAGGCATTCGCGTACCGCGCACTGTGCCGCAGTCTCCCCAATGTCCTGGGCGCCGCCGGGCAGTGCCCACTGCCCCGTGTCGCGGCGTCGCTGAAGCAGGATCGCGCCGTCGCCGTCGACGACGAGGAGATTGCTGGCGGGGATGAGGGTGTTCGCCTTGGGGGCGGTGGGGTCGTTGTAGTACTCAGTCCTACCCATGTGCGGCGGTGCCCTCCTGGTCGGGGGTCCAGGGCCGTGCGCCGGCCCAGACTGCTTCGAAGCTTTGAGCGTAGTTGTCGAACCACCCTGTGGCGTCAGCCCTCTTGAGGTGGAGGAGTGGATTGGCGCTGGCCGGCTGGCCCCAGACGTGCGGGTTGACCAGCAGATTGTCGTCGTAGCGGAACAGGGAGGCGTATAGCGTGGTGTCGTGTAGCCGCACGTCACACCCTGCCTCGGGCAGTAGGGGCCGGTAGTAGGTCAGGGAGGCTCGGATCTTGGCTGCGAGGGTGTCGCCGATGCCTTCCTCGCGGCCCCTAACGGCGACAGCCTGCCCACCCGGATCACCGAAGCACAGGCGTACCCGGACGCCGGCGGCTGCGCGCTCGGCAAGCATCTTGGCGACGTGGGGATTGGACTGTGCGAAGAAAGTCCCGGAGAAGACGAGTACGCAGATCTGCTCCCTGGCCTCCGCCAGCAGCTGGAGCCACATGTCTCGCGGAACACTGGCCCGGTTCTGGTAGGTGCCGACGAGCTCGGTACCTAACCCGGCGTCAGGTCGACTGCCGTGTGGTGGCGGGGTGGGCCAAAGGAAAGTCTCCTCCACGCGCAGGTGCTGCGCGGCACGGAAGCGGTGGCGCCGGTGCGGCACGCGCCCACCGAGCCAGCGGGCGACGGTCTTGGGGTCCACCTCACAGACTTCGGCGAGCGACTCGGGCGAGACGGCGCGCTGGGCGAGTGCGGAGTGAAGTCGCTCGTTCACGGGTGCCATAGAAGTCGAGGTAGCCGTGATCCGACAAGGACGTTTTGGGACGTTCCCTGGGGGCGAAGCTGCGGCCGGTCCCTACCCTGACGCCATGGAGCTCATCGTCCTGTGGGACATCGACCACACCCTCATCGAGAACGCCGGGGTGAGCAAGGAGATCTACGCCGCAGCGTTCTCGGCATTGGCAGGAGGCCCGCCGACCGGGCCGGCGCGGACAGAGGGGCGAACGGATCGCCTGATCATGCGGGACATGTTCGTGCGCCACGGTCTGTCCGAGCCGGACTGGGCCGCCGTCGAGGCCGCGCTGGCCCGTGCCGGGGACGAACGCCTGGAGGTTCTCGGTAAGCGCGGGACCGTACTCCCCGGAGTGCGCGATGCCCTCAAGGCGGCTTCGGCACATGATGGCTGGGTGTCTTCGGTACTGACGGGCAACATCGCGGCCAACGCGCGCGTAAAGCTGTCGGCCTTTCACCTTGATGCCTTGCTGGACTTGCCTGTTGGGGCCTACGGGGCTGATGCGGAGCAGCGTCCTGACCTCGTGGGTGTCGCCCGGGAGCGGACCCAGCGCCTCCGCGGAGTACGGGATGACGTACCCGTGGTGCTGGTGGGGGACACGCCGCGGGACGTCGAGGCCGCCCTTGCCACGGGCTCCGGAATCGTCGCGGTTGCTTCAGGCGTTCACAGCCCCGAAGAGCTGGCTGCCGCCGGTGCGGATGTAGTGCTGCCTGATCTGTCGGATACGGCGCAGCTACTGCGGATTCTGGGGACCTTCGCGGCGCGCTGAAACGTCCCAGGACGTCTTGGAGAGCGTCCGCATACGGGGTGATGCGGTCCCCACGCGCTCGGCCACCATCGGTTCTCCAACCAGGGAACTGGCGAAGGGGGATCGCTCGTGATCGGGGACGTCACCGCAAGCCACAAGATCCGGATGCTGTGCCTGCAGGCTGTTGTACCGCGGCAACTTCGAATAGCGGCACTGCTTCCACGGAACGCGGCTCCGGCACGCCAACGCGGACGAGAGCGGGCCTGCCCCTGTGCCCGCCCAGTCCAATTGATCTCAGGGGTCGCGTCGTGCTTCTGGAACTGGTCATGCCGTACAGGGTGATCCCTGGCATAGCCGAATTCGCCCGCGGCGGCCTGCCTGCCCCGGCAGCCACCGATGACCGCAACCAGTGGGTCGATGGTTATTGCTGGCTGTACTGCGGACAGCAGTGGACCCGGGTCCTGTGGATCGGCCCCGTGAGCGTGGCCGGCGCCAAGGCGCCGATGTACGCCTGCGGACCGTGTATCCGGAAACTCCAGGACCAGGTCTGGCAATCCGTCCTTCTCAGCGACGGGTCGGCTGGGGCCGTTCAAGTCGGAGTTCCTCCTGAAGCCGAGTCGTCAGGCGGACGCGTCCGAGGAAGGCACCGAGCGCCAGGAGGATTCCTGCGCCGCCACTGAGTGCGCCCGCGTGCAGACACCGCCCTGTCAACGTCGCCCCGTGCGTGACAGCCCCAGCACCGCGGGCCCCCCCGCCCACGCTTCACCAGTCCCTCGGCACGCCACAGACGTCCCGCCGAAACCGGCGGGAGACCGGTAGAGGAAGGAGCACGAAGTGCGAGAGAAGCAACCCTCCGTCGAGGAGGGTCTCCTGGTCGCCGTGGAAGTCCTCACGAGGGTCCATGACCGGCACGACAGCAACGCCTCCGACCCCGGGCAGGGCTCCTCGGGTGACGGCCCCTGGCCTGGTGGAGACGGGCTGAACCACGCGGCGTAGCCGTCAGTTCGCTGGCGGAGGGGCAGCGTAGGCGGCCCCTCCGCCCCCGTCCCCGTCTAACGCAAGGAGGGAGATCGAATCATGGACCACCGCTTGGTCCGCGCCGTCGAAGAGGCACTGGGGTGGGATGGCCCAGCCCAACTCGGAGGGGAGTTCGCCCGCGGAAGCATCAACGACCGCGAAGTCGTGGCGAGGCTACTCACGCCTTCGCGGCTGCTCGACATGGTGATGCGCCGGAGCCTGGCCAACCCGCAGTTCCGGCTCTTCAAGGGTGGCGAGGAACTGCACCCCGACGCCTATCTCAACCGGCAGGTCACACCCCGGGGGCAGGCGATACCGATGGCGGACATGCGCCGCGTGGGCAACCTGCTGCGCGAGGGCGCGACGCTGGTTCTGGACCAGTCGAACGTCTTCGACCCCACGATGGAAGTGACGTGCCGAGCCATGCAGTGGTGGTCCCGGGAACACGTCCAGGCGAACGTCTACCTGACCACGAACGACGCGTCCGGCTTCGACCTGCACTGGGACGACCACGACGTCCTCATCGTGCAACTCGCCGGCGAAAAACAATGGGAGGTACGCGGTGCCTCCCGGCCCGTACCGATGTTCCGGGACGCTGAGCGGAACAACACCCCCAGCGAAGAGATCGTATGGACCGGCACCATGAAAGCCGGCGACGTGATGCACATCCCGCGCGGCTACTGGCATGCCGCCACCCGCGTGGGCCGAGGCGGCGGTCACAGCACCCACGTAACGTTCGGCTTCGCCAAGCGCACCGCCGTGAGCTGGCTGACCTGGCTCGCCGACTGGTCCCGTCAGGAGGAGGTGTTCCGCCACGACCTCGATCGCTGGGGTAGCCCTGACGAGCAGCAGGCCCAGCGGCTGGCGCTGACCGCCGCGGCCTCCCAGCTCATCGACGCCCGCGACCCGGCAGAGTTCCTCCGGCTTCGTGAACAGGAAGCTCCTCCCGGCCGTCATGTCCCGTTCCTGGACATCTTCGGCCCCCTTGAAGCTGTGGCGTGCGTCAGCGAGTTCCCGCCCGTAATCACGCAGGACGGGGAGACGGTCGACGTGGTGGCCGCGGGCAAGAAGCTCACCTTCGCGGCCAAGGCCCTGCCGGGGCTCGGCCTGCTCCTGAGCGGCCACCCCGTGAGGCTGGACGAGGCTACTCGGCAGGTGGGCACCGAGGTGGAAGCACTGGCGAAGATCTTGGTGGAGGAGGAGCTGTGCGCGAGTGTGACCCCCGAATTGTTCTCGGGCTACACCGGTCTCGTTACGAGCGCCGGATCCTGACGAGCGCCTTGGAACTCGGTGTCGACGCGATCGACACCAGCTTCAACTACCTCGGATTCTCGGCCCACACTGCCTTGGCTACCGCCGGGCGCGGCCTCCTCCCCCGCTTCAAGATCTCCACCAAGGTCGGCTTCTTCCCGACTGCCGGCCGGGCCGAGCACTCTCTCGACCCTGATCGCCTTCGGGAAGCCATGGAGCAGAGCAACCGCGACCTGGGCCGCGCCCCGGATCTTGTGTTCCTCCATAACCCGGAGCGGTCGCTGACCGGCTCCTTTCCAGCTGCTCAGGACAGGCTGGGGACGGCGTGCGCTGCCGTGGAGAGGGCAGCGGCAGAGGGGCTGTGTGGAGGCTGGGGCATCTCCTCATGGGATGCCCGCCCCCTGCCCAGCCTCGTGGACGGCACCACGCCCAGGCCCGACGTGGTCATGGTCCGCGCTGGCCTCACTGCCGGAATCGACGTCCTGGAAGCCTCCGAAGCGCTGGCGGCTGGATGGGACCTCGGCATCGCCCAGCTCTGGGGCATGAGCCCCTTCGGCGGCAGGGCGACGGATCCGCTGTGGGACAAGGTCGACCCACGAGTGTTCATCCAGGACCCTGACGAGGGCCTCTCGGCCGTACAGGCTGCGTTCCGCACCGCTTATCAGCTACCCCGGGTAGGAAGGACCGCAGTCGGTACGGACAACCCTTCTCACCTGCGAGAACTGATCGCTGCCCTGCGGTACGAGGCCAACGCCGACACGCTCCTCACGTACCGCCGACTCCTCCGCGAGCGGACAGCCCGTCAGTCCGTGTGAAGGTGCTCCGCGATCTGTGCGGCCATCCGGCGTGCCGGTTCAAGGCGGGGGTCTTCAGGGTGGGCATCCGGGGCCAGGATCTTCGCGCAGACAAACAGAGTCATCAGTTTGCCGTCCCGGCTCTCCAAGTCGTGGCGCCGTTCATGGCGGACACGCTCGGCCAAAGCCGGGACAGCGAGGGAGTTACCCCACAGTGACGCGGCATCCAGGCCCCGGGGGGCCATCCCCCAGTCCTCCCAGTCGAATAGACAGAACTCCGGACCGGTCACGTTCGCCCAGTTCAAGTCAGCGTGCGCCGGCCGCCACTCGTTCGCCGTCATGTCGATACCATCGGGGAGGAACCGGCGGATCGCCTCAGCGACGCCGTGCTGGGTGATCGTGACCGTATCCGGTGTGGCAACGCGCGTCGTGCGCTGGGCCCCCAAGGCATCTAGCGACGCGTTCAGCGCGTGCCACCACTCGTCCGGCAGGCCGGGATCAGCAGCCAGGACGCTGGTACCAATCGGCTCGCCAGGAAGGAGATCCGTCTCGTCGACCCGCCACATCACAGCGGTGTCCGGTTGGCGCCAGACCGCTGCCCGGTGCCACCGAGGCTGCGCAACGCCCTCCAAGACAGCCGCGCACTCGGTCCCGTTCCAGCCCTGGCTTCCGATCCTTTGCAGCCTGCGCCGCTCGATCCGGACCCAGGTACGACGGCTCGTACAAGCACCGAGCGAGCGGCGTTTGCGCACCAGCGTCCCTCGGTCGAGCTGCGTCCGGAGTGAACGCTCAACCTCGTTGAGCACCTCATCGATCGGCTCAACTCGCAAGTCGAAGGGGACAGTAGTGGGCACAGAAGACGACACTGAACCTCCTTGGCGAGTGACCGACGCTAGCAAGAAACTGGCTCTTCCGGTCCGCGGAGGGAGAAGACATGACACGGCAGACGGCCGATGGGCGATGCGAGGTCGGCGCCGCCATCGTGGTGCACGAAGGGCGCGTACTGCTGGTGTGGCTCAAGCTCCTGGAGCCGAATCAGGCCGGCATCACAGCCTACGAGAAGGCTGGGTTCCGTCCGGCCGGACGACTCCGGCAGTCGGGCCTCTGGCTCGGGCAGCGCGCCCATCATGGATGGGCGCGCTGCCCGAGGACTTTCCCGGGCCTTCGGCGATATCCACTGCCGTCGACGCGGGAACGCCCTTACGGGATCCCGAGCAGCCCAGTCGCGAAGCGAAAGGCGCCTTCACTGCCTCCGCCCTCGTTAGAGGCCGTGCAGCAGCTAACTCCAAGGGGAAGTGCGCTTAGGGAAAAGCTCGGCCATGATTTCTCGCGCACGCTCGTCCGGCACAGCGGGAGCCTGATACTCAACTTTCCGTACGTGATCGAGAAAATCGACTGGAAGGGCAATGTGGTAACGCGAAAGGTAGTGAACGAGGTCAACAGGCCAGACCCATTCACCATCTGTCACCAGTGACCCGGCACCACCGACCCACTCATCTCCGGAGATGACGTCACGCTCAGCACCCATGGTACTGAAGATCTCCTCACCGCCTTTGAGGTAGGAGAGAATTTGATCTTCATCAGGGGCGGGTGGGCCCTCCATGGCTTGGACCAGAGACTCACTGTAGACAGCAGGGTCACCATCCTCGTTGCCTTCTACAAAGAAACCTACTCGGCGAATCATCATTCCTCGCAGTCGTGGGCGTCAGTCAGTGATCGGAAGGAATATTCGCCAGTATCCACCCTTGTCGATGACAGGTTCCTGGATTCCCAGCTTGCGATCCACTCCCATGCGATTGGTTGGCGCGTAGACAGGGGCTCCCATCTCATTTGCCACGGACTGCGCCAGCGGCTCCGTTCCGGCTCCCGAGTGGCAGGATACCAAGCGAATAGGCCCACCCGTGTAGTTCGGATTGTTGCGAATACTTTCCACTACCTGGTGAGGGCTTATCTCGTAGGTGGTCTTCGCTATGCCTGCTGGATTGACGTGTCCTGCGATGAAGACGTTGTCGGACGTACCGTGCACGACAACGTCGTGGACACCATCAACACGTCTTACCCGTTCCAAATTCGACAGAGTGCGTGGGTCGTAGCCAATGGTTGTCGTCTGCTTGCCGTGGTAGATCGGATGGCCGGACGGCAGTACGTCGTCCCCCGCCTTGGCCGGGGGCGCCATGGCGTCCGATTTCGGGGAGTGATAGAGCTGCCAAGTGCGCCGCTTGCCCATCTGGTCGATCGCTGGGCGAAGACGGAGACCGTCGAGCTTTGCATCCGCAAGAACCGTCTTGAAGCCGCCGGCGTCTCCAACTGCCTTGGCAGTGCGGGCCGCGCCACCGAAGGCACCACCCAGCAAGACGCCGGTGACCCCAGCGTCTTTGACCTCGGCAAGGTTGATGCCGTGTTGGTCACCGAGGAGGTTGCGGCCGCCCTGGGCGACCACCACGTCCACGGTGATGGCTTCGATGCCGCCGATGGCGGCGGTGGCCAGGACCGTTCCGGCGATCTCGGCGACGGTGGCGGAAACGGCGACGCCCGCCGTACTCGCTGCCGCAACGATCGCCTCGGTGGCACCGACCGCCGCGACCTCGCTGATGCCGCCAGTGAAGAGAGCCAGGGCCGTGCCGGCGACCAGGACCGCGCCGGCGATCTCCAGCTCGTGCTCGATCTTCTTCTTCGCCTCGGCGATCTGGTCAGCGAACTTGTCCAGTGCCTTGGCCATGTCCCTTGCTGCGGAGGCGACATCGTCCAAGTAGCCCTTGCCACCACCGTGGTACTTCCGCCAGAACGTGCCGAACGCTTCGATCGACTGGCCCTTGTTGTTGTCGATGACGTCCTGGGCCTTCTTGTGGCAGGCAGCCGTGCAGTCCTCGACGTCATCGGCGAAGGTGCGCCAAGCGCGGGCGGCCTCCCGGAGCTCGTCCTCGTCGCCCTCCGGCCACCACATGCCTGTCAGATCTTGAACGATCTCTTTGGCCTTGTCGACAGCACCCATTACTTACCGCCCTCGAAGCCGGACTTGGCCGACCGGTCCGCCTCCTCGTGATTGGCCGCCATGTCGTTCATAGCCTTAGTCATGCTGGACAGACCTTTGACCAAGGCCGCGGCGGCCTTCTCGATCTGCGCCCGGTGCGGGGCGTAGGCGTGCTCGAACTTCTTGCCCTGCTCGTCACCACCCCACGGCTCCCCCAGCCCATCGAGCGCGTGACGGAGCTTGGCCGTCGCCCGTTCCAGAGCGACAGACTCCCGGTGGAACGTCGGAGCGGCGGACTTGAGTTGGTCGGTATCTATGTCAAAGCCGTCGCCAGCCATGCCTTGCCTCCCCCTTGGTCCTGCTCTCGTAAGTCATCGCGGGCCGCTGACAATGCTTTCGGCTCACAGGTGGTGACGATGGCATACGGCACTGACAATCGACCTGGTGGGAGCGCATTTCAGCCACGATGCAGCGCTGTCCGGCGGGTGGGTCCAGGACAAGGCTGCGGCCCCCTACCAGCCGGATGCCGGTAGGGGGCCGATTCGCCGATGGCCTGAAACGGTCAGACCTGAGTGCCATCGACATCGGGGATTTTGTGTGGCGGACAGGGCGAGAGGTGGTCATGCAGCGTTTTCCCCACCAGCTCCTCAAGGAGGCCGCCAGGTGGGGAACGCGTTGGACAGCTAGCGGCGTCGGCGATGCTGCTGCTCGGCCGGTGCCGCGGTTGCCGCCGATGGCCGAGCGAAGTCGGGCCCGGCGGGCCATGTTCCGGTGGTAGTGCGCAGGCGGGAAGCTTCGGCTCGGCGGTTGGGTACGGGGTTGCGGCTGGCGTGCTGGATGCGGGTGATCAGGACGCGGGCGGGTTGGCGGGCGGTGTTCAGTTCGCGCTGGGCGGCGGCTTCCTTGAGGAGCTGGTGGGGTTTGTGGCCGCCGGCCTCGGCGTCGGCGAGGACCGTGGCGAGGGCGGGCCAGCTGGGGTCGGTGAGGATCCGCTCGGCGTGGTCGGGGACGGCGGTGCGGACGTCGTTGGCCAGTGTGCGGCGGGCCTCTTGTTTCGGCTGGCGGCGCTCCAGTTCGGCGAAGGTAGGGGCGAGGGCGTGGTCGGCGGCGGACTGGAGGTGGTGGAGGGTCTGGCGGGCGGCGTCGGCCTGGTGGGCATGGTTCTTCGCGTCGTGCCAACGCTGGGCGAGGATGGTTGCCCAGACGAGGGCCGCGAGCAGGGCTGCGAGCGCGCTGCCGTCGGGGCCGGTGGCGGTGTTGGCGATGTCGCGGGCCGCGAGGCGTACGGCGTCAGCGGCTCGGTCTTCGGCCCGGATCTGGGAGCGCTGGGCGCGGAAGAACGCCTTGGATGCAGCGTTGAGTTCAGCACGCAGAGGCGCTGGTGACTTCTGCGCGGTGGCCTCTATCAGTTCACCGAGCGCGGTGATGTGGGCCTGGGCCCGCGCGTCCGCTCCGTCGACCGTGCTCGTGTCGGTGAGCTGGGTGTGGAGGGTGTCGAGGGCATCGGTGGCCTGGTGCCAGGGGGTAGCGGGCCGGGTGCGGCGGGCGGTGGGGTGCTCCTCTGGCGTACCGATCTCCAGGCGGGCCTTCAACTTGGGAAGGGAGAGGTCGGGGGCGACCTTCCCGGCGGCCTTGAAGATCTGCTCGCCGCCCTTCTTGACGTCGCCGGGTCGGCCGACGGCATAGCCGAGGAGATCCCCGGACGGTCCACGCTTGGCCTTGACCAGGACACCGCCGGCTTCGAGGTAAGTGAGCAGCTCTTCGGCGTCGGTGACGTGCGGGATGGCGGCGCGGATGCGTTCTTCGAGCCACTGCTGGCCGGTCTGTTCCCAGCCGAGGCGTTCGGCCTTGTGCATCTCGGCCTGGGTGGGGCGGCGGCTACTGGTGCGGTCGCTCTTCTTCAACTGGCGTAGCCCGTAGTCCTTCTCGATTGCGCGGCATTCGTCGCCGACGCGGATGCCGCTGTCGTGGAGTTTGGGGCGGCGGCCGTCTTCGCGGACGGTGGTGGCGAGGATGTGGACGTGGTCGTCGGCGTGGCGTACGGCGATCCAGCGGCAGGCCAGGTCGTCCCCGGCGGGCGCGATCCCGGCCGCCTCGACGATGCGCTGGGCGATCTCGCCCCACTCGGCGTCGGAGAGATAGCGATCCTCGCGCGCGGCGCGGACGGGGCAGTGCCACACATGGTCGGTGACCGGCTTGCCGAACTCGCTGTTGCGCAGCCGCACGGGCTCGTCGAGGTAGTGGCCGAGTTCGGTCAGGGTGGCCATCTCGTCGCGGCCGGGGTCGGGCATGCCGAGCATCGCGAAGCCGGCGACGATGTGCGGGTCGAAGTGCTCGTCGTGGGTTCCGCGGCCATAGAGATAGGCGAGCAGCCCGCGGGTGTTGGACCCGGGGTCCTTGATGGCGGCGATCATGCGGCAAGGTCCTCCCTCGGGTCGGCGGGCTCGCGCAGGGCCCCGGCGATCAGCTCAAGCAGGTGATGGAGTTCGTCGAGGCGCTGGCGTATGTCGGGTGGAGTGCGGTCGCTGTTGAGGGCGCGGGCGATCTGGTTGACGTTGACGCCGATCCGGTTGAGCTGGCGCAGCACCTGGGCGCGGAAGTGGTGGGTGCGGCGGCGGTCCTCGGCCAGCGGCAGGTTGGCGGTGAACCGTCCGGATACGAAGGCGAGCACGACGTCCGCCGCGAAGCCGGAGCCGCCCTTGTAACCGTGCTCGGCGGCGGCCTTCTGGACCCCGATGAGCTCGTCGGGGGTGAAGCGCAGCGGGCCGACACGTTCTGCTCGCTTGTCGCCGGTGAAGCGGCGGATCGTAGGCTGCGCGCTCTTCACGGCGGGCTCGCCGGCGGCGGTCTCGACGGCGCGAACGGGACGCAGGATCTCGCGTTGGGCGGCGTGAAGTGTGTCCAGGTCGGGGTCGCCCTCGGCCCCGGCCTCCTGGTCCGGCGCCCCCTGGCGCTGGGCCGTCTCCGCCACCCCCGGGGCGGAGATCCCCCGATTCCGGCCTTGAGTCGGACTCGGGGTACTACTGGCTCCGCCAGGGGCAGCCCGTCCGAACGCGCGCCGCAAACGCCCCATCAGCGTAGGGGACTTCGTCAGCGGCAACGGCTCGTCTGGGGTGTCCTCGGGGTGGTGCGGGTCGTGTGTCATGGAAGGTGCTCCGGAGGAGGCTGGATGGGCGGGGCCGGTGGGCTGGGCGGTGCGGGCATCGCTCTGTCCGCAGGTGTGGGTAGGCGGGTGTCGAGCGGGGTGGTGGCCGGGTGACCGGAAGGGGTTCCGGTCACCCGGTGCGGGCGGTCAGCCGCTGGTGGAGACGGCGATCCCGTCGGCTTCGAGTTCCGGCCGGAGGATCTTCATCACCTTCGTCAGGCGTTCGCTGCCGATCGTCAGCCCTTTGTCCTCCACGGCCTCGCGGAGAAGGTCCCGGGTGAGCTTGCGGTGCTCGTAGGCAGCGATCCGGCCGATCTCCGCAAGCTCCTCGATGGTGGCTTTGGGCGGCCGACCGCCGCGCGGCTTGGCGTGCGGAACCTGGGCCGATGGTTCCGTCGGCTGGGCAGTTGCGACGGGCAGTGGATCGCTCAGGCCGGTGGAAGCGGCTACGGGTTCCAGCTCCTGGCTGGGAGCGTTCAGTCTCTGAACGGCACCTTCCTTCGGCTGGCCGGAGATGGGTTCCGGCCGGTCGGCGGTCCGGTCGACGAGCTGGTGGATCTGCCGCATCAGGACGGCGAAGGCCAGCATCGCTGCGGTCGGGGGAACCGCGGCGACCACGTAGTCCAGGAAGGGCACGCTGCTGGCGGTGCCTGTGCTGTTGACGCCGGCCACATTGAGCGCGATGGAGCCGGTCGACCCGACGGCGGTCAGTCCGATCGCCCACCAATCGGTGACCTGGCGCAGGCCCGCGCGGAGCATCAGCAGTTCGCCCGCGACGATGAACGCGTCCAAGGTGGCGGGCCAGGCCCAGCGGCGCTTCGGTGAACTGCCCAGCCCGTGCTGGCCTGCGACCTCGGCCAGGTGCGCGTAGGAGAGCCAGAACGCGGCACCGGTCAGGGCCGCGATGACGGCCCCGGCAGTGAGGAGCGCCCACCACTCGGCATCGCGCTGGCGCATCAGAGGCTTGCCCCCGCCGGACTTGCCGCCCGGTTTCTGGCCATGTGGTGGATGGGGGATGGATGGGGTGGTCAAGCGGGATACTCCTGAAGTCTCGGTGTGGTGCGTCTTGGCCGTCTTGGCCGTTGAAAGCGCAGGTCAGAGCGAGTACGGCAGTGGCCGTGGTTTTCCGTCTTGGCGGGTGATGCCGGCGTCCTCGCCCTGCCACGAGGCGACTCGCAGCGCCCTCGTGGCGGACTGGCCGCCGGGCGACTGCCGGGCCAGGACGGTGCGGTTGCGTCTTCCGTCCCAGCTGGCAGGGCTGTGACCTGCGGTGATACGGCACGGACGCCAGAGACGGCACAAGACGGATCTGAAGCGGCGTTTTGGCTGGGCAGCGCACTGCTCATGATCGCGTTGCCGTCTTGGCCCCGGCTGCCGTCTTGTCTGCACCCCGTCTGACCTGCGAGATCACGGCAGGGACGGCAAGGACGGCAACCGGGGGGGCGGGGCTCAGCCCTCGCCGAGGGCGGCAGGTTGCGTGTTCCCTGAGGGAACAGGCTGGGTGTCCACTGAGTGGACGGTGGGGCAGTATCGCCGCCAGGCGTCGAGGAACTTGTTGCGCATGTACCCCTTGCGCTGCGTTCCGTCAGCCATACGGACGTTGCCCGACTTGATGCCGTACTCGCGCAGCATCGCGCTGAGAGCACGGGCGGTCAGCCCGCTGCGTCCCCACTCCGCCCACGGGCTCTCCACGTCTTGGCTCAGGAGGTAGAGGAGTTCCTCGGTGGAGAGGCTCTCGGGCTCGCCCCGGCCCGCGAAGATCCGGCGGATGTCGGCGAGGATGCGGGCACCGCTGGGGTGGTCCTCCTCGGCCGCCGCTTCGGCGGCGACCATCCGTGCGCACGCGATACGTGCCAGGCGAGGCCACGCGCCGCCGGCGAGGTCGGCGACGATCACCAGGGGCTCCCAGGTGTCGGCAGCGCGGTCCTCTACCGGCATCGTCGGCTCCAAGTCCGCCGCCTCGTCCAGCAGCGGCCTGGCCCACGCGGCGACCCGGTCACGCAGGTCGTGCAGGGCCGGGGTGTCCCGGCGGGAGCGGAACGGCTTGACCTTCTCGCCCTCGGCTCGGCGGCGCATGCGGATCACGATCGCCCGGTCCATGATCGTGTCGGGCAGATCGCCGATCCCCGCGATCGCCGCCATGGCGAAGGTGGCGAACTTGTGCGGAGTGTGGTCGTTGCCGACAACCCGGGTCACATACCGGTTGCGCTGGTGGCCGGCGTTCAGCAGGCCGCGCATCTCCTCGTTCTTCTCCGCCACCTTCAGGCTGCCGAAGATCGTGTCCGCCTCGTCCACGAGCAGTGTCGGCGGATTCTCCTCGGTGATGGAGCGGAAGATCGCCGCAGGTGTGGTGTTGATGGTCAGCATCGGCTCGTGCACCGTCTCGACCAGCACGTCCAGCAGCCGCGACTTGCCGCACCGCTTGGCCGGTCCGACCACCGCCAAGCGCGGGGCGTGCTGCCACGCACCCTGCAGATGCGTCGCCACCGCCCACAGCGTCATCGCGTCCAGCGCCTCCGGTGAGGGCGGGATCACGAACTCCGCTATCTGGCCTCGCAGTTTGTTCAGCAGCTCCGAGCCATATGTCGGCTCCGCATCGGGTATCTCCTCCAGCCCGCTCGGCGTGGCCTCCCCCTCAGCGCCGTGGACAGGCCCGGTGCAGTCGACGTTCGCATCCTCGGCCTGCTCGCCGAGCAGGTGCGCGCCGGGCCGACCGGGGATGGCCGACGTGGGCCATACCACCTTGGCAGGTGCGGAATAGGGCTCAGGTGTGGCAGGTTGCATAGGGCAGCTCCTCATCTGGCGGTTACGGGCTTGCCCGCCCTTGCCGCCGGGTTGGTTCACGTGAAGTCGTGCAGGGGTGTTGCTCGGGCCTCCGGCGTTGCCCCGCCGGAGGCTCACCCACGTTTCGCGGCTACTCGACCGCGGCGCGGGACCATGGACAGTACGTTCACGCCCTGCCACAGTCCAGCGTTTCTGTGTCAGCTCAGCGCAGAAGCGCCTGCTACGCGCACGCGCGGTCATGCAGCCAGGCCGAGCAGGCTCAGCAGGTCGGCCGTCACGACCCGGTACGCCTTGCCCAGCCGCAGGACCTTGCACGGGTACTGGCCCTGCTTCGCCAGCGCATAGCCCTTGCTGCGCCCCAGACCCAGCGCCCGATTGCCGGTGTCCAGGTCAATGGCAGCAGGAAGGGCCAGCAGCTCCTCCCGAGTCATCCCGTGCGACTTACCGGCGATCTCGTTCTCGCGCATGCAGCGCTCCATCCATGACTGAGCCCTCGGCGAACGCGACGACCGCGCCCGTCTCCAGGTCACTAAATCCAGGATGGCCGAGCTACTGTGTCTTCATGACACAACGCCGTTTCGATGATGGAACTGACTCGGACGACGTGCCCGAGTGGGCTGACCAGGTCATGGCCACTGTGGCCGCCGAGGTCCGCAGACGACGGAAGGAGCTGGGTTGGAGCGCACAGGACTTGGCCGACAAGTGCGAGGAGATCGGCTATCCGATCCCCCGCAACGTGATCGCCAACATGGAATCCGGCCGCCGCGCCGGCCTCCCCTTGGTCGACGTCATGGTCCTGGCCAAGGCCCTGAACACACCCCCCATCTGCCTCATCTATCCCGTTGGCTACGTAGAAGACGTGCAGCAGCTCCCTCTCCAACACCCCACCTCCACCCTGGACGCCCTGAACTGGTTCACCGGCGAGGAGGCCGAGCTCGGTGCCGAGGACGACATGCTGCGCTACTTCCGCGCCCACCACGCCGCCGAGAGCACGTTCAAGGCCGCACGGCAAGAGGAGGAGTACGCGCGCTACCACGCCGAGACCGCCCCGAACGCCAACCGGAAGGCCGAGGCCCTCCGCACCCAGGCCCGTGCCGCCCAGGAGGCCGAGGCGGCCAAAGTCCGTCTGCGCAGGGTCCGCGCCTTCATCCGGGAGGAGGGCGTCACGCCTCCCTTCCTGTGGCCCAACGTCGCCGCCGAAGTCGACCCGTCCGAAACCGACACCAACCCCACCGAGGAGAACGACCTTTGAAGGGCTCCACCTACCGCCGCTGTTCCTGCCGCGACCCCAAGACCGGCAAGGAACTCGGCACGTCCTGCCCCAAGCGCAACAGCAGGAACCACTGCACCTACTCCATACGCCAGGAACTGCCGCCGCGTGAGGACGGCAGCCGAAGGTCGTTTGCCCGTGGCGGCTACGACAGCCGTAAGGCGGCCCAGGCCGACCTCGACCACGTCCGTGCTCTGCTCGGCCTGGCCGAGTCGGACGATCCCGAGGGCGTGGAGCTGATTGCCACGATGCTGGCGGAAGTCAGCAGCGAGAAGACGCCTCTGCCCGAGGTCGAGGAGACCAGGCGGCGCCTCAAGGCCGGCCAGGACCTCATCGGCAGCCTGACGGTGAGCGAGTGGCTCGACCGGTGGCTGGTGGGCAAGCGCATACGGAAGTCCGGCCTGAACCGCTACGAGACCGACATCCGCGTGCACTTGAAGCCGCGCATCGGGAACCGGCGCCTCGACCGGCTGCGCGTCAGCCACCTCAGCGAGATGTTCACGGACATCCGCGACGCCAATGCCCAGATCCTGGAGCAGAACGTCCAACGGCGCGCTGCAATTGATGAGTTGGCGGCCGTGCCGTGGAAGGGGGCGGAGAACCGCGTTCGCCGGAAGGCGATGAAGGCAGCGATCGATGCGATGCCGCCCTTCCGCCGCGTCACCGGCCCCGCCACGCGCCTGCACGTGAAGGCCACGCTCCGCGCGGCCCTGAACGACGCGATCGGGCAGCAGATCATCACGTTCAATCCGGCCGCTCACGTCGAGATCGATCCCGTGCGCAAGCCGAAGGCCCTGGTGTGGACGGACGAACGGGTCGCCAAGTGGGAGCAGACGGGCGAGAAGCCGTCGCCCGTGATGGTCTGGACACCCAAACAGACCGGCGCCTTCCTCGACTTCGTCGCCGAAGATCGGCTGTACGCGATGTGGCACCTGATCGCCTTCCGCGGCCTGCGGCGAGGCGAGGCGTGCGGGCAGCCGTGGTCCGAGACGAACCTCAACACCCACTCCCTCGCCGTCTCCTCGCAGCTCGTGCAGGATGGCTGGGAGCTTGAGGCATCCGAGCCCAAGACGGACAGCGGCTACCGCGTGGTCGCGCTCGATGACGACACCGTCAACGTCCTGAAGCGGCACCGCGAACGGCAGTATGCGGACCGCGAGGAGTGGGGCTCGGCCTGGGTCGAGACCGGTCATGTCTTCACCCAGGAGGACGGCTCCTGGCTGCACCCCGGCAAGGTGACCGACCTCTTCGAGCGGCTCGTCGCTGCCTCCGGCCTCCCGCCGATCCGGCTGCACGACCTGCGCCACGGCGCGGCCACCCTCATGCTGGCCGCCGACATCGACATCAAGATCGTGTCGGACACCCTCGGGCACAGCGACACCCGCATCACGCGGGACATTTACCAGAGCGTCCTGCCCCAGGTCGGCAAGAACGCCGCCGAGGCGACCGCGAAGCTGGTCCCGCTCCAGCGGAAGGCCGAGGAGGAGAAGGCGGCCCGCAAAGCCGCGAAGAAGGCCAAGGCGAAGAAGAGGGGCAAGGGCAACCCGAAGGACAAGGCGAGGGCCCAAGCCAAGAAGAAGGCCCGCTCAGAGGCCAAGCGGAAGAAGCCCAAGAAGTAGGCCGGCGGCGCTCCGCTCACGCATCGCTCACGCAAGCCATCTCGCGGCACCGCTGCCGCGTGACGCGTCATGCCCCGAGCAACGCAAAAGGCCAGGTCACGGGCTGTGTGACCTGGCCTTTTTACTGAGCCGCCTTCGGGATTCGAACCCGAGACCTACGCATTACGAGTGCGTTGCTCTGGCCAACTGAGCTAAGGCGGCGTGGTGCGCGGCCCAGTCTACACACCAGTGAGGGGTGGTCCGTAACCGATTGCGGGGCTGGTCAGAGGTGGGCGGGTGGGGTGTGGGGTGGGTCACGCGGTGGGCCGGGGTGTGGTCAGGTGCAGCGCTTGTTCTTGGGCGGAGTGGTGCCGGTCAGGAGGTAGGTGTTGATCGCGTTGTCGATGCAGCTGCTGCCGCGGCCGTAGGCGGTGTGGCCGTCGCCCTCGTAGGTGAGGAGGGTGGCGCTGGAGAGCTGGGCGGCGAGGGCCTGGGCCCAGGCGTACGGGGTGGCCGGGTCGCGGGTGGTGCCGACGACGACGATCGGGGCGGCGCCCTTGGCGGGGATGCGGTGGGCCGTGCCGGTGGGCTTGACCGGCCAGTACGCGCAGCTCAGCGCGGACCAGGCGAAGCTCTCGCCGAACACCGGGGAGGCCTTGCGGAAGGCGGGAAGGGCGGCGCGGACCTGGTCGGGGCCGGTGAAGGGGGGCGCCAGGTCGAGGCAGTTGACGGCGGGGTTCGCGTACATCTGGTTGGCGTACTTGCCGCTGGGGTCGCGCTCGTAGTAGCTGTCCGAGAGGGTGAGCAGTCCGCGGCCGTTGCCCGCCTCGGCCTGGGCGAGGTATTCGCGCAGGACCGGCCAGGCGCGCTGGTCGTACATCGCGGCGATGACGCCCGTGGTGGCCAGGGATTCGGTGAGCTTGCGGGCCTCGCCCGTCTCCACCGGGTGGGCGTCGAGCTTCTTGAACAGGGCGGCGAGCCGCTTGCCGGCGTCCGCGGCGTCCTTGTGGCCGAGCGGGCAGTCCTTCTTCTTGACGCAGTCAGCGGCGAACGCGGTGAAGGCGGTGTTGAAGCCCTTGGTCTGGTCGAGGTTGATCGTGCGGGAGTCCAGCTCCGGGTCCATGGCGCCGTCCAGCACGATGCGGCCGGTGCGGGAGGGGTAGAGGCCGGCGTAGGTGGCTCCGAGGAAGGTGCCGTAGGAGGCGCCGACGTACGTCAGCTTCTTGTCGCCCAGGACGGCGCGCAGGACGTCCATGTCACGGGCCGCCTCGATCGTGGAGACGTGCCGGAGCACCTTGCCGGAGCGGGCCTGGCAGCCCTTGGCGAAGTCGCGGTACGCGGTGACGAGCTTGCTGAGCTCGGCCGGAGTGTCCGGGGTCTGGTCGGTCTGGGTGTAGCGGTCCATCTGCTGGTTGGTGAGGCACTCGACCGGTTCGCTGCGGGCCACGCCGCGCGGGTCCATCGCCACCATGTCGTAGCGCGCGCGGACCGACGCGGGCTGGGGGGCGTACTGCTGGAGGTAGTCGATCGCCGAACCGCCGGGGCCGCCCGGGTTGACCATGAGGGAGCCGAGCCGGCTGCCGGGGCCGGTGGCCTTCTTACGGGCCACCGCGAGCTTCAGGTCGGTGGCGGCGGAGGGGTGCGCGTAATCCAGGGGGGCCTTCATCGTCGCGCACTCGAAGCCGGCGACCCCGCAGGGATGCCAGGTGAGCTTCTGGTCGTAGTACGGGCGCAGGTTGGCCGGGATCGCGGCCGGCAGGGGCCGGAGGGTGGCGTCATCGGCGGGCCGCTGGGCGCCGGCCTCCGCCGTACGGCCGGAGGACGCATGGGCATCGGGGGACGAACTGCCCGAGGAGCAGCCGGAGATCAGCAGAGCGGTGGCCGCCGCGACGGCGGCGGAGGTGCGGAGCAGACGGCTGGTGGCCATGGACGGTCCCTTGGTCGCGGTCCCTGGAAGCTGGAGCCTGGTCTGGTAGCCGGGAGAGCCGGTGGTCGGGGGTGGTGGGTACCTCGTGGTGGTGGGGCTCGGGCGGTGCTTCGGTGGTGCTTGGGCGGCGCTTCGGTGGTGCTCGGGCGGCGCTTCGGTGGTGCTCGGGCGGCGCTTCGGTGGTGCTCGGGCGGCGCTTCGGTGGTGCTCGGGCGGCGCTTCGGTGGTGCTCGGGCGGCGCTTCGGTGGTGCTTGGGCGGCGCTTCGGTGGTGCTGACGAGCGGGTGCGGGTGCGGGTGGGCTGTTGGCGGGTGCGGAGTGGTGGCGGTGGCTGGTCGGGTGGGCGGTGGGGTCCGCTGCGGCTTTACGGGCGGCGGGGGCGGGTGGTTCAGCCGGCGCGGAGGGCGGCGGTCATCGCCTCGACCGCCAGGAGGGGGGCGACGTTGCGGTCCAGGGCCTCGCGGCAGGCGATCACCGCTTCTATCCGGCGGAGGGTGCGCTGGGGGGTGGAACCGGCGGCGATGCGCTCCAGGCTGTCGCGCACCTCGTCGTTGGCGAGCGGGACCGAGGCGCCCATCTGGAGGGCGAGGACATCGCGGTAGAAGCCGGTGAGGTCGACCAGGGCCAGGTCGAGGCTGTCGCGCTGGGTGCGGGTCGCGCGGCGCTTCTGCTTGTCCTGGAGCTCCTTCATGGCGCCGGCGGTGCCCCGGGGCAGCCGGCCGCCCGTCCCGGCGGCGGCGCCGAGCGCGGCGCGCAGCTCCTCGGTCTCCTTGGTGTCGACCTCCTCGGCGACCTGCTTGGCGTCCTCCCCCGCGGCGTCGATCAGCTCCTGGGCGGCCTTGAGACAGCCCCCGATGTCGTCGATGCGGAGCGGGAGCTTCAGGACGGCGGCGCGGCGGGCGCGGGCGCGCTCGTCGGTGGCCAGGCGGCGGGCCCGGCCGATGTGCCCCTGGGTGGCGCGGGCGGCGCGGTCGGCGGCCTCCGGGGCGATGCCGTCGCGGCGGACGAGGACGTCGGCGACCGCGGCAACCGGCGGGGTCCGCAGCGAGAGGTGACGGCAGCGGGACCGGATGGTGGGGAGGACGTCCTCGATGGAGGGCGCGCAGAGCAGCCAGACCGTACGGGGCGCGGGCTCCTCGACGGCCTTGAGGAGGACGTTGCCGGCGCCTTCGGTGAGACGGTCGGCGTCCTCCAGGACGATCACCTGCCAACGGCCGCCGGCCGGGGAGAGCGAGGACCGGCGGACCAGGTCGCGGGTCTCCTTCACGCCGATGGAGAGCAGGTCCGTACGGACGATCTCGACGTCGGCGTGGGTGCCCACCTGGGTGGTGTGGCAGCCGTCGCAGAAGCCGCAGCCGGGGGCCCCGCCGAGGGCGCGGTCGGGGCTGACGCACTGCAGGGCGGCGGCGAAGGCGCGCGCGGCGGTGGCCCGGCCGGAGCCGGGCGGGCCCGTGAACAGCCAGGCGTGGGTCATCTGGGAGGCACCGCCCCGCTCGCCCGCGGGCGGCGTGCCGGGCCGGTCCTGCGATGCCCCGGCCCGGCCCTCCGCTTCGGCGGTGACGAGGGCGTCCGCGTCCCGCGCGGCAGCGGCCAGCTGAGCCGTCACCCGCTCCTGGCCGACCACGTCGTCCCACACCGCCATCGCTGCCGCCGTTCCTCTTCTCCGGTGCCTTCGTGTCTGTGACCGCCGGTCGCCGCCGCGGCCGGGGTCGCCGTCCGCGCGTCGCCCGCGACCTGACCCATTGTGGTGCAACCCACTGACAAACGAATCCGGAAGCCGGCGCCGGGGCGGCCGGACGGGGCCGCGCGGGCCCCGTCCGGCCGCCCGAGGAGCCGGCGCATCTGCCCGCGGAAGGCCGCGAAAAGGCCGTGGCCGCAGTGTTCCCACTGCGGCCACGGCCCGTGCCTGCCACGACTTCCGCGACGGCTCCCGTCCGGGCTAGCGGCGCCGGCCCCGGCCCCCGCGGCGGCCGTCGTCGCCCGCGCCGTCGTCCGCGTCCTCGTCCTCCCGCGGCCCGAGCAGTTCGTCGGCGAGCGTGGGCAGATCGTCCAGCGGGGTCTCTTCCGCCCATTCGGGTCGCCGGCGGGCGCGCGGCGCGTTCTCCGACGGGTGACCCGTGGACGGGTCGATCTGCGGGAGTTCGCGGGTGCGCTCGGCGCCCGACTCCGGGGCCGAGGCGCCGCTCGACGTCTCCTTGCGGAACATCCACGACGGCACCCGCTCGGTGGGGTCCTCGCCCCGGGTGTCCCGCGCCTGCCAGTCGTTCCGGCCCTGCCGGTCGTCCTGCCGCTCCGGCCGGGTGTCCTGGTGCCAGGCGTCCTGACCGCCCTGCCGGGTGTCCCGTACGGGCGGCAGGACGGCCGTCTGCTCGGCGTCGGTGCCCGCGTCGGGGCCGGCGTCGCGGACCGACGGCAGCACCGCCGTCTCGTCCGCCGCGCCGGGCGCGTTGCCGCCCCGCGCCTCGGGCCGCGGCAGCGACTCCGTCCGCTCGTGCGGCTCGGCACCCGCCGAACCGGAACCGGATACCTCCGAACCGGAGGCCCCCGACGTTGCCGACCCGGACGAGGAGCCGTCGCCGCTCTCCTCGCCCAGCCGCTTGCGCAGGTCCGCCACCGGGGTCTCCTTGGTGGGCGCCTCCGCGGCCTCGACCTCAGCGGCCGCCTCGGCCGCCGCCTTCGCCTCCGCCGCGGCCGCCGCCTCCGCAGCCGCGATCCGGGCCTGCTCGGCGCGTACCAGGGCCTCCTCGGCCTTGCGCTGCTTCTCCAGGCGGCGTTCCTCGGCCTCCTTGCGCAGCCGGGCCTGCTCCTCGTGCTGCTTGCGCAGCCGCTCCTGCTCGGCCTGGCGGGCCCGCTCCTCGGCCTCCCGGCGCTGGCGCTCGGCCTCGGCCGCCTGGCGGGCCTCCTCGGCGCGCTGCCGGGCCTCCGCCGCCTGGCGGGCGGCCTCCAGCGCCTTGGCCTGCTCGGCCTCCTGGCGCTTGCGCTCCTCTTCCTCGGCGCGCAGCCTGGCGAGCTGCTCCTGGCGCTCCCGCTCCAGGCGCGCCTCCTCGGCCTTGCGTGCGGCCTCCTCCTCGGCCCGGCGGCGGGCCTCCTCCTCGGCCGCCCTACGGGCCTCCTCCTGGGCCTTGGTCTCGGCCTCGGACAGCGGGAGCACCTGGTCGAGGCGGTGCCGTACGACGGTGGTGACGGCCTCGGGGTCCTGACCGGCGTCGACGACCAGATAGCGCGCGGGGTCGGCGGCGGCCAGGGTGAGGAAGCCGGCCCGGACCCGCTGGTGGAACTCGGCGGGCTCGGACTCCAGCCGGTCGGGCGCCTCGGTGAAGCGCTCCCGGGCGGTCTCCGGGGAGATGTCGAGCAGGACGGTCAGGTGCGGGACGAGGCCGTCCGTCGCCCAGCGGTTGATCCGGGCGATCTCCGTGGGGGCGAGGTTCCGCCCGGCGCCCTGGTAGGCGACCGAGGAGTCGATGTACCGGTCGGAGATGACGACCGCGCCGCGCTCCAGGGCGGGCCGGATGACGCTGTCGACGTGCTCGGCGCGGTCGGCGGCGAACATCAGCGCCTCCGCCCGGTCGGACAGCCCGGTCGTCGCGACGTCCAGGATGATCGAGCGCAGTCGCTTGCCGATGGCGGTGGCGCCCGGTTCGCGGGTCACCACGACCTCGTGGCCCTTGTTGCGGATCCACTCGGCGAGCGCCTCGACCTGGGTGGACTTGCCGGCCCCGTCGCCGCCTTCGAGGGCGATGAAGAAGCCGGTGGGCGCGGGCGCCTGCGCCGGGTCGCCGCCGCGCAGCGCCTCCCGCAGGTCGCGGCGGAGCGGGACGCCGTGCCGGTCGTCGACCTTGCCGAGGACCAGTGCGGCGACCGGCAGCAGCAGCGCGCCGGTGAGCATCAGGGTGTAGGCGGCGCCCCCGTAGGCGAAGTCGAAGGTGTCGTTGCCCAGGTGGTGCGGCCCGATGAGGGCGGCGAGCAGCGGCGCCACGATGGCGGCCAGTGCGATCGCGAGCCGTACGACGGCCTGCAGGTGCTCGGTCGTACGGGCGGTGCGGGACTCCTCGGCCTCCTGGTCCAGCAGGACGTGTCCCGTATGGGCGGCGATGCCGGCGCTGACGCCGGCCAGCAGCGCGAGGACGAGCACGGTCGTCGGGTCCGGGACCAGGCCCATGGCCAGCAGGGCGACGCCGGTGGCGGCCACCGCGAGGGCGAGCAGCCGGCGCCGGGAGAGCGCGGGCAGCACCCGGTGGGCGCCGCGGATGCCGGCGGCCGTACCGCCGGTGAGCGTGAGCACCAGGAGGGCGAAGGAGGCCGGCCCGCCCGCGAGGTCGTAGGCGTGCAGCACGGCCAGCGAGACCGCCGCGGCGATCCCGGCGGCGACCGCCGCACAGGCCGTGACCAGCAGCGGGATGGCGCCCGTACGGCCCTTGTCGACGCCGGCCGGCTCGCCCTGCGCGGACTTCGCGGCCTTCGGGCGGCGCAGCCCCTCCAGCGGGGAGCGCGGCCGCGGCGTCTGCCCACCGGGGAGCTCGATGAAGTACAGGATCGACACGGAGGCGGCGAACAGGCCGGCCGCCACATAGGAGGCGAGCGCCGCCTGGTGGAGGTCGAACCAGTCGATGCCGGTGCCCAGGAGCTTGCTGATGAGGGTGACGACCACCAGGGCGGCGGCCGCGATCGGCAGGGAGACGAAGGTGGTGCGCAGCGAGAGGCGGCGCAGGGCGTCCAGGTTGTCCGGCAGCGGCCGGACCGCGGCGCCCTCGGGCGGCGGCGCGGGCAGCAGGCCGGGCGCCGCGCTCTCCCTGGCGACGGTCCAGAAGCGCTCGGCGACGCCGGTGACGAAGACGGTGACCAGGACCCAGGCGAGGGCGTTGCCGGGGGTCCAGTCGATCCAGAGGGGGGCGATGACCAGCAGCGCGAGCCGCAGCACGTCCGCGGCGATCATCGTCCAGCGGCGGTCAAGCGGCCCGGAGGGCGCCGTGAGCGCGGACAGCGGGCCCAGGAGGACGGCCCCGAAGAGCAGCGTCGCCAGCATCCGGGCACCGAAGACCGCGGTGACCGCGAGGGCGGCACCGCGATAGCCGCCGCCGAAGACGGCCTCACCCCCCAGCGGCACGTACAGCGCCGCCTGCAGGGCGAGTACCACCAGGACAAGCATGGACAGGGCATCGCCGATGCCCCCGACGAACTGGGCGCTCCACAGCCGCTTCAGTGGGGGGAAGCGCAGCAGGGCTCGCACGGCGCGCTCGCGGGAATCCGCCGCTAGGGCGCCAGAAGTGGGGGTCACGACCGTTGGCTGCTCGGCACGCGTCATCCCGCCAGCCTATCGGGAGGGCGCACACCGTCGAGCGCCCGCCCGAACAAACGGGCGGGCACGACGGAACGCGTCCGTCGTGCCCGCCCGCACACCACGCCTGACCAGGGGCGCAGGGCCCGGCCCGGTCCTGGCCTCAGTCCTCCGCCGAAGCCGCCGTCTTCTTGGCCGCCGCGGTCTTCGCGGTGGCCTTCTTGGCGGTCGTCTTCTTCGCGGTGGTCTTCTTGGCCGCGGTCTTCTTCGCCACCGTCTTCTTGGCGGCCGTCTTCTTCGCCGGCGCCTTCTTGGCCGTCTTCTTCTTCGCCGGCCCCTTGGCGCGCTTCTCCGCCAGCAGCTCGTAGCCGCGCTCGGGGGTGATCGTCTCGACGTCGTCGTCCCGCCGCAGCGTCGCGTTGGTCTCGCCGTCGGTCACGTACGCGCCGAACCGGCCGTCCTTGACCACCACCGGCTTGCCGCTGACCGGGTCCGTGCCCAGCTCCTTCAGCGGCGGCTTGGCGGCGGCCCGCCCGCGCTGCTTGGGCTGGGCGTAGATCGCCAGCGCCTCTTCGAGGGTGATGCTGAAGATCTGGTCCTCACCCTCCAGGGAGCGCGAGTCCGTGCCCTTCTTCAGGTACGGGCCGTAGCGGCCGTTCTGCGCGGTGATCTCCACGCCCTCGGGGTCCTTGCCGACGACGCGCGGCAGCGACATCAGCTTGAGCGCGTCCGCCAGCGTCACGGTGTCCAGGGACATCGACTTGAAGAGCGAGGCGGTGCGCGGCTTGACCGCGTTCTTGCCGGTCTTCGGGGTGCCCTCGGGGAGGATCTCGGTGACGTACGGGCCGTAGCGGCCGTCCTTGGCGACGATCTGGTGGCCGCTGACCGGATCCATGCCCAGCTCGAAGTCGCCGCTCGGCTTGGCGAGCAGCTCCTCCGCGTACGCCACGGTCAGCTCGTCGGGCGCGAGGTCCTCGGGCACGTCGGCGCGCTGGTGGCCCTCACTGTCCTTCTCACCGCGCTCGACGTACGGGCCGTAGCGGCCGACCCGCAGCACGATGCCCTCGCCGACCGGGAAGGACGAGATCTCCCGGGCGTCGATCGCGCCCAGGTCCGTGACCAGCTCCTTGAGCCCGCCGAGGTGGTCGCCGTCACCGTTGCCGGCGTCCGACGCGGCACCCACCGAACTCGCTTCCTCGCCCTCGCCGAAGTAGAAGCGCCGCAGCCACGGCACGGCCTGCGCTTCACCACGGGCGATGCGGTCGAGGTCGTCCTCCATCTTGGCGGTGAAGTCGTAGTCGACCAGCCGGCCGAAGTGCTTCTCCAGGAGGTTGACCACCGCGAAGGAGAGGAAGGAGGGGACGAGCGCGGTGCCCTTCTTGAAGACATAGCCGCGGTCGAGGATGGTGCCGATGATCGACGCGTACGTCGACGGGCGGCCGATCTCCCGCTCCTCCAGCTCCTTGACCAGCGTGGCCTCGGTGTAGCGGGCGGGCGGCTTGGTGGCGTGCCCGTCGGCGGTGATCTCCCGGGCGGCCAGCGCGTCGCCCTGGGCGACCTGCGGCAGCCGGCGCTCGCGGTCGTCCAGCTCGGCGTTGGGGTCGTCGGCGCCCTCCACGTAGGCCTTGAGGAAGCCGTGGAAGGTGATGGTCTTGCCGGACGCGCTGAACTCGGCGTCCCGGCCGTCGGCGGAGGTGCCGCCGATCTTGACGGTGACGGAGTTACCGGTCGCGTCCTTCATCTGGGAGGCGACGGTCCGCTTCCAGATCAGCTCGTAGAGCTTGAACTGGTCGCCGGTCAGCCCGGTCTCGGCGGGCGTGCGGAAGCGGTCGCCGGAGGGGCGGATCGCCTCGTGCGCCTCCTGCGCGTTCTTGACCTTGCCGGCGTACGTGCGCGGCTTGTCCGGCAGGTAGCCGGCACCGTACAGCTGCGTCACCTGCGCCCGGGCCGCGGCGACCGCGGTGTCCGAGAGCGTGGTGGAGTCCGTACGCATATAGGTGATGAAGCCGTTCTCGTACAGCTTCTGCGCCACCTGCATCGTCGCCTTGGCGCCGAAGCCGAGCTTGCGGCTGGCCTCCTGCTGGAGGGTCGTGGTCCGGAACGGCGCGTACGGGGAGCGCCGGTACGGCTTGGACTCCACGGAGCGCACCGAGAAGTCGGTGTTCTCCAGGGCGGCGGCGAGCGCGCGGGCGTTCGCCTCGTCCAGGTGGAGCACGTCGCTGTTCTTGAGCTGCCCGTTGGGGCCGAAGTCGCGGCCCTGTGCGACGCGGCGGCCGTCGACGCTGTTCAGGCGGGCGGTCAGCGTCGAGGGGTCGCTCGGGTCGCCGGCCCGCCCGGTGGAGAAGGTGCCGGTCAGGTCCCAATACTCGGCGGAGCGGAAGGCGATGCGCTCGCGCTCCCGCTCGACGACGAGACGGGTCGCCACGGACTGCACCCGGCCGGCCGACAGCCGCGGCATGACCTTCTTCCACAGGACCGGCGAGACCTCGTAGCCGTAGAGGCGGTCGAGGATCCGGCGGGTCTCCTGGGCGTCGACCAGCTTCTGGTTCAGATCGCGCGGATTGGCGACGGCCTCGCGGATCGCGTCCTTGGTGATCTCGTGGAACACCATGCGGTGGACCGGGACCTTGGGCTTGAGGATCTCCTGGAGGTGCCAGGCGATGGCCTCGCCCTCGCGGTCCTCATCGGTGGCGAGGTAGAGCTCGTCGGATTCGGCCAGCAGCTCCTTGAGCTTTTTGACCTGGTCCTTCTTGTCACTGTTCACCACATAGATGGGCTGGAAATCGGCGTCGACGTTCACCCCGAGCCGGGCCCAGGGCTCGCCCTTGTACTTCGCCGGGACCTCCGCCGCGCCGTTGGGCAGGTCACGGATGTGCCCCACGCTGGCCTCGACCACATAGCCAGGGCCGAGGTAGCCCTTGATCGTCTTCGCCTTGGCAGGCGACTCGACGATGACAAGTCGGCGGCCGCCGCCCTTCGTGGCTTCGCTGGTCGGGGACAACTTCGCTCTTCTCTCCGGTCGACGCGGAAAATGCCCCCCGGCCGGATGCGGGGGCGCACTGCGGTGACGCTTGACGCTGCGGAGTGTGACGGTACCTCCCGCCCCCGTGTCAAACGGAAAAACCCCGCAACGCCACTCGAACGGTAACCCGACTACATGCCTTCATGCCGCCTGGACCACCTCAGCCGCCCACCGCGGGTCCGGCTCGCGCCATCTGGATCATGACGGCCCCGCGGCGCCGCCCGGAGGCCCGCGCATGATCCGGATCCCCGGTCCGCGTGCCGCCACGGCGACTGTCACAAGGCGGCCCCGGATCCTGTCACCGTCTTGATACGTCAGGTGAGCCTGCTGGCAGGATGGGCGCAGGATGGACACGGCACGGCCCACCGCTCGGGCCGGGTACCGCCGTCGTCACGTGACACTCTCGGGGGGAATCTCACCCATGGCGAACCAGTACCCCGGACCGCCACCGGAGCAGCCCGGTCAGCCCGGCCAGCCCGCTCAGCCCGCTCAGCCCGGCCAGAATCCGTACGCCACGCCGCCCGCCCCGGCCGACTCCGCCTACGGCTATCCGCAGGGCGGCAGCCCCGGCGAGCCCGGGTACGGCTATCCGCAGCCCGGCTCGACGCCCCCGCCGCCCGGTTTCCCGCCCCCCGGCGCTCCGGTCGGCCCCCCGCCGCCGGGCCCCGGCGGCTTCCAGGCAGGTCCGCAGCCCGCCGGGATGGCGCTGTCGCTCGGGGACATCGCGGTGAGCGGCGACACGATCATGACGCCGACCGGGTCGATGCCGCTCAAGGGCGCCGTGTGGACCGCGACGGACATGTCGCGGACCGAGGAGAAGATGCCGGCGCACGCGGTCGTGCTCGCCATCATCTTTTTCTTCTTCTGCCTGCTGGGCCTGCTCTTCCTGCTGATGAAGGAGCGCACGACGACCGGCTTCGTGCAGGTCACGGTGGCCAGCGGGGGCCGGCACCACTCGACGATGGTCCCGGTGCAGTCGCGCGAGCAGGTCATGTTCGTGCTCAACCAGGTCAACTACGCACGGTCGCTGAGCGTGTGAGCGACGTGGAACGGTCCGGGCCGCCCTCCGGGGCGGCGATCCGGAGCCGCACCGTCCGGCGGGCGTCGCTCGCCCTCGCCGCCGGTGCGGCGGCCGCCGTCTATCTCTGGCACACGAATCCGCACCGGTCCGGGCAGGTGCTGATCCCCTGCCCGTTCCGGCTGATGACCGGGGTGCTGTGCCCGGCGTGCGGCGGCACACGGATGGCGTACGACCTGTTGCACGGCGATGCGGTGCAGGCGTTCCACGACAACGCCGTGCTGCTCGTCCTGGGCGTGCCGGCGATCGCGTACGTCCTGCTGCGCTGGCTGGTCCAGGGGCTGCGCGGGCGCGCCTACCGGCTGCAGCTCACCGGCCGCGGCAATGCCGTGGTGTTCGGCATTGCCGCGGTGTGGATGCTCGTCCGCAATCTCGCCGGCTGACGCCCGGCGGCATCGGCCGGCGGTGACGGCGACCGCCGGGTTCAGCGGACGGTGACGGAGACTTCCCGGGTCAGCGAACGGTGACGGAGACCACCGGCGAGACGGTCCTGGCCGCGGCGATGCGGAGCTGGTTGACGCCCTTGATGCCGAGCTTGACCCGCACCGAGTAGGCACCGCTCTTGGCGACCGGGGACTGCGCGGGCAGCGAGACCCACTTGGTGCCCTGCTTCTGCTGGACGGTGACCTTGGTGCCCGCCGTGATGCCCTTGGCGGCGCCGGAGATCCGGAACTCCTGCCACGCCTTGACGGAGTTCACGCTGGCCTTGGCGGTCAGCGACGCGGCGGCCGGGGCGGTGGCCACGACCGGCTTGGCGGCGTGCAGGTCCTGCGGCGCGGCGAAGGCGGCGGCCGAGCCCCCGGCGGACAGGGAGACGGCGATGACGCCGACGGTGGCGTAGCGGAGTGCGCGGTTCATGAGAGTTCCTCACTGTCGGTGTGTGGGCCGTGGTGACCTTCACCGAGGAACATGACGGACGGCCCGCGGACGTTCCGCGTACCGTCACAGATCGGCCATCTGTAACAGAACTGTCTGGAACTGGACGCACACCGCGGGCGGACCTCCGACTGCCGGCTACAGCGCCACCAGCAGCCAGCCCCCGACGACCAGGAACAGCACCCCCGCGAACAGCGCGGTGACCGCGGCCACCGGCCGGCTGACCCCCTCGGCGACCGGCGTACCGGTCCGGGCGCACACCCCCGTCCACACCAGCAGTCCGGCGCCGAACAGCGCGAACGCCACACCGGCGAATGCCTCGGGTCCTCTCTCCATGCGGGCAGCGTGGCACCCCGGGGCGGCATCCCGGCGAACACCGGATGAACGCCTTCCGCCCGTCCTGGGCGAAGCCCCGTGCCGTCCCCGCCGCTCCCCCTGGCTCCTCCCTACTCCTCCCTACTCCTCCCTACTTCTCCTCCGCCACCGGCTCCAGGAAGCCCTGCTCGACCAGCATCCGGATCGAGGCGGGCGTACGGTCCCGCAGCAGCACCGGGTCCTCGCCGACGAGTTGGGCGATGGCGTCCAGGATCCGTCCGGCGGGCAGCGTGCCGTCACACACGCCGGCGAAGCCCGCCCCGACGGTGTCCACCTTCGTCGCCCGCCGCATACCGCGGTTCTGACGGAGCACCACGTGCTCGGGGTCCTCGGCCCCCGGCAGCCCGACCTGCTCCTGGACCACGCCGTCGGCGAGCCGGAAGCGCCCGGCCAGCAGCGCGGCGTCGTCCGTGGCGCTCAGGTAGTCCTGGCGCGCGAAGTGGGCCACGACCGCGTCCCCCAGCGGCTGTTCGACCGGATGCGGCCATTCCTCGACCGTGACGGACGGGGCGTCGGACCCGGACTTGCGCAGCGTGATCCAGCCGAAGCCGACGGCCTTGGTCCTACGGGCCGCGAACTCCTCCAGCCAGGCGTCGTACCGCGCGGCGTACTCCTCGTCACCGGCGCGGTGGTCACCGGCGTCCCGCAGCCAGAGCTCGGCGTACTGGGTGACGTCCTGCACCTCGCGCTGCACGATCCAGGCGTCACAGCCGCGCGGCACCCAGGAGCGCAGCCGGTCGTGCCACTCCTCGCCCTCGACGTGCTGCCAGTTGGCGAGCATCTGGCAGTACCCGCCGTCGTTGAGGTGCGCGGCGGACTGCTGGACGAGGATCCGGCACAGGTCGTCGCCGCCCATCCCGCCGTCCCGGTACGTCAGCCGGGCGCCGTCCGGCCCGACGGGCGAGATCACGAACGGCGGGTTCGACACGATCAGGTCGTACGTCTCGTCCCCGACCGGCTCGAACAGCGAGCCCTCCCTGAGGTCCGCCGCGCCGGCCCCGGAGAGCGCCAGCGTCAGCGCGGTGATCCGCAGGGCACGGGGGTTGAGGTCGGTGGCGGTGACCCGGGTGGCGTGCCGGGCGGCGTGCAGCGCCTGGATGCCGGAGCCCGTCCCGAGGTCGAGCGCCTTGCCGACCGGCCGGCGGACGGTGATCCCGGCGAGGGTGGTGGACGCGCCGCCGACGCCGAGCACCAGCTGCGCGCGCTCGGTCTCCCCGGCGCCCCGGATGCCGCCGGCGCCGCCGACCGCGCAGCCCAGGTCGGAGACAATCCACCAGTCCTGCCCCTCGGGGCCGCCGTACGGGCGGACGTCCACCGTGGCGCGCAGGGTGTCGCCGTCCTGCACCACCCAGCCGTCGGCGAGGCAGTCCTCGACCGGCAGGGCCGCCCGCGCCCGGCCCGGCTCCACCGGACGCTGCAGCAGGAACAGCCGCACCAGGGTCTCCAGTGGGCTGTCGCCGCGGGTCGCGCGCAGCGCGGGGACGGTCTCGTTGCGCGCCAGCGCGGCGTAGGCGGGCGCGCCCAGCAGGTCCAGCAGCCCGTCGGCGGTGAAGGCGGCGGTCAGCAGCGCCTCGCGCAGCCGGGCGGTGCGGGCGTTGCTCTCGGGGTCCTGGACATCGGCGGTGGGGAGGTGCGTACTCACACCGACCATTGTCCGTGCTGCCACTGACAATCGGCACCGGCCCGGCGGCACGCCCTTCCCGGGCGCGTCGCCGGGCCGGTGAAAGGCCCGCGGAGGCGTTACGACTTCTTGGACGGCGTGGGCACCGGGGAACCGGACGCGGCCTGGTTCTGGCAGCCCTTCTGCTTCGCCATCGCGGCGCCGACGTCACCGGCCTCCAGGTTCTTGAAGGCGGCCTCGCTCTGCTTGTTGAGCTTGTTGATGCCGTTGGACAGGTCACGCAGCCCGTCGGCGAACTTGAGCTTGTCCGAGGTGTCGAGGCTGTTGACCTGCTTCTGAAGATCCGCGTAGCCCTTGGAGAGCGAGTTGAGCTCCTTGACCGCGTTCTCCTGCGCCTGCTTGCCCTGGTCGGTGGGCGGCGGCCCGGCCTGCTGCAGGGACTTGGCCAGCGAGGAGTACGCCTGCGAAATCTTCTGGAAGGCCGCCGAGTCGGTCTGCTGGACCTTCTTGGAGTCCGTGCTGCCGTTGTCGGCCGTCTGCATGGCGGCGTTGGCGTCCTGGATCTGCTTGAACGGGGCCTGCGCGGGGTCGCAGAAACTCTTCGCCCAGTCGTTGAGCTTCTTGCTGTTGTCCTCGCTGCAGCCGGTCAGCGCGAGCATCAGTGCCGCCCCGCCGGACAGTGCAGCCACAAGCTTCTTGTTCACCGGATTGGTCCCTTCCATGGCTCTCGGCCCCGGAACATACACGTCCGAACGGCCTGGTCCCCGGGTCGGGCAGCCGGTCCGGCCCTCATTGCAGCCATTTGCACCAAGGAGCGCAGGGCCACCCGGGCAGACCGAGGGCGGGTGTCCGGCGCCTGCAAAATGCGCCGTCCACCCGCCCAGTTGAGCGGTCCGCGAGCCCTTCCGACGGTCGGTTCCGGTTAGGACGCCACCGCCGTCTCGGCCGACTTGGCGACGCCGTCGGGCTCCTCGGAGTTGCCTTCGTCACCCACGGCGATCCCGCGCCGCTTGGAGACGTACACGGCGCCGACGATGACGACGAGCGCCACTACGGCCGCGCCGATCCGGATGCCGAGGTTCTTGTCCTCGCCGTACGAGAACTTCACCACGGCGGGCGCGATCAGCAGCGCCACCAGGTTCATCACCTTCAGCAGCGGGTTGATCGCCGGTCCGGCGGTGTCCTTGAACGGGTCGCCGACGGTGTCACCGATGACGGTGGCGGCGTGTGCCTCGCTGCCCTTGCCGCCGTGGTGGCCGTCCTCGACCAGCTTCTTGGCGTTGTCCCAGGCGCCACCGGAGTTGGCCAGGAAGACCGCCATCAGGGTGCCGGTGCCGATCGCCCCGGCCAGGAACGAGCCCAGCGCGCCGACGCCCAGCGAGAAGCCGACCGCGATCGGGGTGAGCACCGCCAGCAGGCCCGGGGTGGCCAGCTCGCGCAGCGCGTCCTTGGTGCAGATGTCGACCACCCGCCCGTACTCGGGCGTCTGGGTGTAGTCCATGATCCCGGGCTTCTCCCGGAACTGCCGGCGCACCTCGAAGACCACCGCTCCCGCCGACCGCGACACGGCGTTGATCGCCAGCCCGGAGAACAGGAACACGACCGAGGCGCCGAGGATCAGCCCGACCAGGTTGTTGGGCTGCGAGATGTCCAGGCTGAGCCCCATGCCGCCGGCCGCCCGGCCGATGTTGCGTACGGCGGTGGCGATCGCGTCCCGGTAGGAGCCGAAGAGCGCGGAGGCGGCCAGTACGGCGGTCGCGATGGCGATGCCCTTGGTGATGGCCTTGGTGGTGTTGCCGACCGCGTCCAGGTCGGTCAGCACCTGCGCGCCGTCACCGGTGACGTCACCGGACATCTCGGCGATGCCCTGCGCGTTGTCGGAGACCGGCCCGAAGGTGTCCATCGCCACGATCACGCCGACGGTGGTCAGCAGGCCGGTGCCGGCCAGCGCCACCGCGAACAGCGCCAGGGTGATGGACGCGCCGCCCAGCAGGAAGGCCGCGTAGACGGCGAGTCCGATCAGCACCGCCGAGTAGACGGCCGACTCCAGGCCGACCGAGATGCCGGAGAGGACGACGGTGGCCGGGCCGGTCAGCGAGGTCTTGCCGATGTCCCGTACGGGCCGCCGGGTGGTCTCGGTGAAGTAGCCGGTCAGCTGCTGGATCAGCGCGGCGAGCACGATGCCGACGGCGACCGCGACCAGGGCCAGCATCCGCGGGTCACCGCTGTGGCCCAGGACCACGGGGTCGTTGACGCCGGTCAGGTCGCGGTAGCTGGACGGCAGGTAGATGAAGACCGCGGCGGCCACCAGGACCAGCGAGATGCCCGCGGAGATGAAGAAGCCGCGGTTGATGGCGGTCATGCCGCTGCGGTCCCGGCGCCGCGGCGCGACGACGAAGATGCCGATCATCGCGGTGAGCACGCCGATGGCCGGCACCAGCAGCGGGAAGGCGAGGCCGGCGTCCCCGAAGGCCGCGGTGCCCAGGATGAGGGCGGCGACCAGGGTGACCGCGTACGACTCGAAGAGGTCGGCGGCCATACCGGCGCAGTCACCGACGTTGTCGCCGACGTTGTCCGCGATGGTCGCGGCGTTGCGCGGGTCGTCCTCGGGGATGCCCTTCTCGACCTTGCCGACGAGGTCGGCGCCGACGTCGGCGGCCTTGGTGAAGATGCCGCCGCCGACCCTCATGAACATCGCGATCAGCGCGGCGCCGAGGCCGAAGCCCTCCAGCACCTTGGGCGCGTCGACCGCGTAGACGAGGACCACACAGGACGCACCGAGCAGACCGAGTCCGACGGTGAACATGCCGACCACGCCGCCGGTACGGAAAGCGATCTTCATCGCCTTGTGGGATACCGCCGTAAGATCCTTTTCCCGGGATTCGCCCTCGGCCGGAGTGGCCTCCCGGGCGGCCGCCGCCACACGCACATTGCTGCGCACCGCGAGCCACATGCCGATATAGCCGGTGGCCGCCGAGAATGCCGCGCCGATCAAGAAGAAGGCGCTGCGTCCGGCGCGCTGCGACCAGTTATCCGCGGGCAGCAGCATGAGCAGGAAGAACACCACGACCGCGAATACGCCGAGGGTCCGCAACTGCCGTGCCAGGTAGGCATTTGCGCCTTCCTGCACCGCCGCCGCGATCTTCTTCATACTGTCGGTTCCCTCGCCGGCCGCGAGCACTTGGCGGACCAGCACCGCCGCGACGGCCAGCGCCGCCAGCGCCACCACGGCGATCACCAGCACGATGCCGCGGTTGCCCGCGGTCAGTGACGGCCCGGCCAGAAAAGAGGGGGTGTCAAGCAACTGAGGGGTGTAAGGCCCCGCCATTCGTCCTCCTTGACGTTTGGCACATGGGCGCGCGGAAGCACGCTCAGGCGTCCTGAGCAAGAGATGTGGACGGATTGTAGGGAGCCCCGGTTGATCAAAACAGGGCGCCTCAAAGGGAATTCGCCGGTAGTCGCGAAGATCAAAAGGTAGACGGCGCCCGGAATTCGCCCGGACGAAGGAATGCGCCGAATTCACTGACCGTCGACAGATGATCTCTTCGTCGTACCGATCACCGCTTGGTCGCGCATTGATCGCCGCTGCTCAAGGACGCCGTCCCCGGCCGTTGCGCCGAATGGGGCACGGGTGACCCCGGAGAGAATTGAGCCGCCCGGCCGCGGCCGAACGGGTGACCCACCGCCCACAGACGCCCCCCTGAGGGCCCGTGAGAACTCACGACGACCCATGAGGACCCGTCAGATCGAGGCCGGATCGCAACGCATGGGGAGCGGGTGGCGGAAGCCCGCGGCCACCGCGCAGAGCGGCGTGCAGGGGCACGCCAGGAACATGCAGGGACACGCCAGGAAGACGACAGACGATCGGTACGAGTACGGGTACCAGCGGGTACGGGCCGCGGCAGGGCGGCCATCGGTCGCGGCTACGGGATCGTTGCCGCCGTCGTCGTGGGCCAGCTCATGCGGATCATGCCGCCCTCTTCACCGGCGGTCACCTCGACGTCGTCGACCAGCCCGCTGATGACCGCGAGGCCCATCTCGTCCTCGCCCTCGGCGTCGCTCTCCGCGGCGCCCTCGGCCTCGCCGGCACCCCGGGCACCCGCCGCGGTGGTCCCGCCGGGCACGCCGTCGCCGACCTCGATCGAGAACTTCTTCTCGTCCTCGATCAGCAGCACCCGCACCGGCGACGCGATGTCATGGCTCTCGTGCAGCCCCACGGCCCGGCTGCAGGCCTCGCCGACCGCGAGCCGCACCTCGTCGAGGACGGCCTCGTCCACCCCGGCCCGCCGTGCCACGGCAGCCGCGACCAGTCGCGCGGTGCGGACGTGCTCGGGAAGGGCGCTGAAACGGAGTTCGACGGTGGCCATGCCATCCCCCTCGATATGCGGGCGTGCGACGCAGGGGGCCGGACACCCGTCCGGTACCCCCCACTCCTTCCTTCCCCCGCGCCTGCCGGCGCGGGGGCCCGGCAAGCCGTCAGTCAGTGGCTGCGACGGCTTCGTCGACCGAGGTGTGAATCGGGAACACCTTGGTCAGACCGGTGATACGGAAGATCTTGAGAATGCGCTCCTGGTTGCAGACCAGGCGCAGCGAGCCCTCATGGGCGCGCACCCGCTTGAGTCCGCCGACCAGGACGCCGAGCCCAGTGGAGTCGAGGAAGTCGACACGTTCCATGTCCACCACGAGGTGGTAGCTTCCGTCGTTCACAAGCTCGACCAGCTGCTCCCGCAGCTTGGGCGCGGTGTATACATCAATCTCGCCACCGACCTCGACGACCGTACGGTCGCCAACGGTCCGGGTCGACAGGGACAGGTCCACGGATCCTCCAGCACCTTGCTATCGAGCGGTCGCCCCCCTGGGGCCTCCCCACCGAAGGTAGGGGCGGATCTGGCAGCCGCGATGGCATTCAATCACTTACCAGCAGGCGTGCACGACGCCCTTTGAGCATTGTCCGTCACTCCGGTGACACACTCGGTGCCGATGGCCTCCAATCGACTCCCGCCGGATGCGGGCGCGCGCCCTTCCCCAGGCATGATTCTCGAACGTCTCGCCCGGGGCGCGACCCGCGCTGCGCGCATCACTCATACGGAGCACTTGCCCCCGCGCATCGGCAGCCATGCCGACTGGCCGGATCGGATCCGGCCGGAAGTGATCGACGCGATCCGTTCGTCCGGAATCGAGCGTCCCTGGGCCCACCAGGCACGGACGTCCGAACACGCGCTGCGCGGCGAGTCGGTCGTGGTGGCCACCGGTACCGCCTCGGGCAAGTCCCTGGCCTATCTGGCGCCGGTCCTCTCCACGCTTCTGGACGGCTCGGAGGCGCCCAACGGCAGGGGCGCCACGGCCCTGTATCTGGCCCCGACGAAGGCCCTGGCCGCCGATCAACGGCGCGCCGTACGCGAGCTGGCCGCCCCGCTGGGCAACGCCGTGCGGCCCGCGGTCTACGACGGCGACACCCCCGTCGAGGAGCGCGAGTGGGTCCGCCAGTACGCGAACTACGTGCTCACCAACCCCGACATGCTGCACCGCGGCATCCTGCCGGCCCACCCCCGGTGGTCCTCCTTCCTGCGCGCGCTGCGCTATGTCGTCATCGACGAGTGCCACACCTACCGCGGTGTGTTCGGCTCGCACGTCGCCCAGGTGATCCGCCGGCTGCGCCGGGTCTGCGCCCGCTACGGCGCCGAGCCGGTCTTCCTGCTCGCCTCCGCCACGGCCGCCGAGCCGTCCCGGGCGGCGACCCGGCTCACCGGTCTGCCAGTGGTGGAGATCACCGAGGACACCTCGCCGCGCGGCGAGTTGGTCTTCGCGCTCTGGGAGCCGCCGCTGACCGAGCTGCACGGTGAACAGGGCGCCCCGGTGCGCCGCACGGCCACCGCCGAGACCGCCGATCTGCTCACCGACCTCGCCGTCCAGGGCGTGCGCACGGTCGCCTTCGTACGCTCCCGGCGCGGCGCGGAACTGATCGCGCTGATCGCCCAGGAACGGCTCGCGGAGGTGGACCGTTCGCTGCCCGCGCGGATCGCCGCCTACCGGGGCGGCTATCTGCCCGAGGAGCGCCGCGCCCTGGAACGCTCCCTGCACAGCGGCGCGCTCCTGGGCCTGGCCGCCACCACGGCGCTGGAGCTGGGCGTGGACGTCTCCGGCCTGGACGCCGTGATCATCGCCGGCTATCCGGGGACCCGCGCGTCCCTGTGGCAGCAGGCCGGCCGGGCCGGACGGGCCGGGCAGGGCGCGCTGGCGGTGCTCGTGGCCCGCGACGACCCGCTGGACACCTATCTCGTCCACCACCCGGAGGCGCTCTTCGACCAGCCGGTCGAGTCGACCGTCCTCGACCCCGACAACCCCTACGTGCTCGCCCCGCACCTGTGCGCCGCCGCCGCCGAACTCCCGCTCACCGAGGCCGACTTCCCGCTCTTCGGGCCCGCGGCCGAAGGGCTGATGCCGCAGCTGGAGGCCGCGGCCCTGCTGCGGCGGCGCGCCACCGCCTGGCACTGGACGCGCCGCGAACGGGCCGCCGACCTCACCGACATCCGCGGCCAGGGCGGTGCGCCGGTGCAGGTCGTGGAGACCGGCACCGGGCGGCTGCTGGGGACCGTGGACGCCGCCGCGGCGCACACCACTGTGCACGACGGGGCGGTCCACCTCCATCAGGGCCGTACGTACGTCGTGCGCCGGCTCGACCTGGACGACGACGTCGCGCTCGTCGAGGAGGCCAGCCCGCCGTACTCCACGACGGCCCGCGACACCACGGCCATCTCCATCCTGGAGACCGACACCGAGGTCCCCTGGGGGGACGCCCGGCTGTGCTTCGGCTCCGTGGAGGTCACCAACCAGGTCGTGTCCTACCTGCGCCGCAAGCTCATCACCGGCGAGGTCCTGGGCGAGACCAAGCTCGATCTGCCGCCGCGCACGCTGCGCACCCGCGCGGTGTGGTGGACGGTCACCGAGGACCAGCTCGACGCCGCCCGCGTCGGCCCCCGGCAGCTCGGCGGCGCGCTGCACGCCGCGGAGCACGCCTCCATCGGCATGCTGCCGCTCTTCGCCACCTGCGACCGCTGGGACATCGGCGGGGTCTCCGTCCCGCTGCACCCGGACACCCTGCTGCCGACCGTGTTCGTCTACGACGGCCATCCGGGCGGCGCGGGCTTCGCCGAACGCGCCTTCCACACGGCCGCCGACTGGCTCACCGCCACCCGCAGCGCCATCGCCTCCTGCGAGTGCGAGGCCGGCTGCCCGTCCTGCATCCAGTCCCCCAAATGCGGCAACGGCAACGACCCCCTCCACAAACGCGGCGCCATCCGCCTCCTGGGCGAACTCCTCCGCGGGGCCCCGAAGACCGCCGTCTGACGCACGCGCCGGGGGCGGTGGGCGGGCAAGGGCCGTCCCTCGTACTGTCCGGTCGCTGGCGGGGCCTCCCTGCGCAGCCGCCGCACGAACGACGGCTGCCCCACGCGCGCCCGGGCGAGCAGTGAGTGTCCCTTCCGCTGCCGTACGACCGGCGGCGGGAGCCCCGTGTGCCACCTGGCGGGCAACGGAAAGCCCTTGCACCTCCGTACGGGCAACGGAACTCCGCTGCGCCTCCGTACGGACGGCGGACGGCCCATGCACCGCTGTACGGGCAGGGGGCGTCCCTTGGGCCACTGTGCGGGCAGGGGGCCCTGGCGCCGCTGTACGGGCAGTGGGCGTCCCTTGAGCCGCTGTATGGGCAGGGGGCGTCCCTGGCGCCGCTGTACGGGCAGTGGGCGTCCCTTGGGCCGTCGGGCCGGCGCGGGCCCGTGACTGGGCGGTGAAGGGACCGCTGCCTGCTTCCACCGAGACGTCCGCGATCGGGCCGGAGACCGCGCAGCGCACCAGCCGTGTGTGCTGCGCAGCCGCCACCCGGCCAGCGGCCGCGCAGGCAGCGGCCGGGCCCCGTACGGCGCGATCCGCCGCGGCCAGGGCGGCCAGGTCGGCGGCGCCTCCCGCCCGGTGGCGCGCCGTGACGGCCTGGCCCAGTCCCATCAGGGCCAGGAAGACCGCGCACAGTGCCGCGGCGGCGAAGACCGTGCAGACCGTCGCCGAGCCCTCATCGCCCCACCGTTTCCTCCGCAAGAGCCACCGCCTCCCCTCCGACGCGTACCGTCAGCTCCCCGACACCGGGCAGTGCGGCCTCGACCCGCACCCGCACCAGATCGCCCTCCCGGGCCAGCGCCACCCGCGCGCCCCGGGGCGCCACGCGCCGCGCGGCCGCCAGCACCGCCGCCCGCGGTTCCGACCGCGCCGCCGCCCGGGCCCCGGCCCGCGCCGCGTCCACGCACTCGATGCGGGCGCAGGCAGCCATCAGCCCCCAGATGAGGACCGCCACGACCACCACCAGCACCGGCAGCACCAGAGCCGTCTCCGCGGTCACGGAGCCGACGTCGCGCGCCCTCCGCGGGGCCGCGCGGGCCCCGCGGAGCGTCCTTCCACCGTTACGACGGCGCATGGAGCGCCTGCTCGATCAATGACCGCAGCGCCGCACGCACGGTGCCGCTCGTGATGAGCCGGTAGAACACCACGGCCAGCGCACACGCCGCGAGCGTGACGATCGCGTACTCGGCCGTCGCCATCCCGCGGTCGTCGGCAGCCCTCCCGCGCAGCCGCTTCCTCCATCGCCGGAACATGCCAACCCCCGTTCCCCGGCCGCCTCCCGACCGGTTCGTCGTCGTTGTCTGGGTCGTTTCTCTGGGTCGTTTGTCTGGGTCGTTGTCGTTCTCGTTGTCGTTGTTTGGCTGTGGTCGTTGGTTGAGCCGTTGTTGTTGTCGTTGTTGGGTCGTTGGCGTTGGCTGGCGACGTCGTCTCGCGTCGCCGCTTCGGGTCAGGCCTCGCTCTCAGGCCCCGCCGTCAGCTCTCGTAGTCAGCCCTCGCTGTCAGTTGCGCCCCAGCAGGCCGTCCGCCAGTCCGATGAGCACCGGTGCCACCCCGAGCAGGAGGAACGCCGGGAGAAAGCACCCGGCCAGCGGGAGAGTGACCAGCACGCCGGCCCGTCGGGCCCGCGCGGCCGCGGCTCTGTCCCGTTCGGCGCGCAGGGCAGCGGCGATCCGGGACGCGGATTCCACCGCCGGCACACCGGATATTCCGGCGCGCTCCATACAGCGGGCGAGTTCCCCGGCGCCGGGCAGTGCGGCCAACCGCCGCCATACGACAGCGGGTTCGCCGCCCAGTCGCAACTCCGCCGCGACGTGCCGCAGCCGTTCGGCCACCGGCCCGTCGAGGGACCGGCCGACCGCTTCGGCGGCTTCCCGTGGGCCGGCTCCCGCCGCCAGGCAGGCGGCCAACAGATCGCCGGCCGGCGCCAGTTGCCGGTGCACCTCCTCGGCCGCCGACCGTGCGGCCTGCGCCTCCTGGTGGCGCGCCAGTCTGCGGTGCGCCACGAAACCCGCGACGAGTCCCGCCAGGACTCCGGCCGCCCCTCCGATGAGGAGGGTCACGAAGACCGCCGCTCCCAGGGGCCCGGCCCATCTCGCCGGCCCACCGGGTCCCGCTGGACGGTCCCGGGCCTTCGCACGAGGGCGACCTGCGCGCCGTCCGCGCACCGGGAGCCGGCTCGACCCGCCGGCCCCGTCATCGCCCCCACGGCGGCCGTCCCCGTCCGGCCCGTGGCCCAGGACGGCCGCCACCCGTCTCCGTACGGCCCGGCGCCGGCGCACCTCGTCCAGCACCCCCATGCCGCACCCCGTCGCCATCGCGCACAGCACCACCGCCGCGACAGCCACCGCGACGCCCACCGTCATCCCCACCCTGTGGACAACGTCTGCGACGCGGATCCCCGCACCCACCACTGCGCTCACCACTTGTCCCTTCTGCGCAGGTTCCGTACGCCCGCGCCCTCGTGCGGCACTTCCGCGCCTTCCACGCCTTCCGTGCGTTCCGCGCCCTCCGCGCCTTCCGCGCAGTCCGCCTCTGGCGCGCCTCGCACGCCCTCCATGCCGCCCATGCCGCTCGTGCCGCCCCTGCCTTCCGCTTCCGCGACGATCCGGGCCGTCCACGCCACCCCGCCCCACTCCAGGAGCCCACCGAGCACCAGGCAGCCCCAGCCGGCCGGGGAGTGCAGCAGCACCCCCAGGGGGTCGGCGCCCAATGCGGCGCCCATCAGGAGGCCGCCCACCGGGAGCAGCGCGAGCATCAGTGCGGTCGTCCGGGGCCCGGCCAACTGGGCCCGCAGCTCCTCGCGCAGCTCCCGGCGGGCGCGGAGTCCGGCCGCGATCCGCTCCAGGCCGGAGGCCAGGCCCGCACCGCCCTCGACCGCCACCTGCCAGCACGCCGCCACGGCGGTGAGCCCCTCGGCCCCGGGCTGCCGCGCCGCGGCCCGTAGCGCGCGGGGCACGTCCCCGCCGTAGCGCGCGGCCGCGGTCGCCGACCGGACCGCCGGGCCCAGCGCCGGTGGTGCCCCCGCGGCGTACAGCGCCTGGGCCGGCTGCCGGCCGGCCCGCAGCTCCCCCGCCACCGCCGTGCACAGCCCGATCACCTCGGTGGTCCGCCGCTCGCGGGCCCGTTCCGCCCGACGGCCGGCGAGCCACCGCCGGACGAGGTGGCCGGCCACCGGTGCCGCGAGCACCGGCAGCACGGAACCGCCCAGCACGCCCAGCGCCAGTCCGGCCGGCAGACACCACGCTTCCCGTCCGATGTCGGTCCGGCGCCCGAGGCGCCATCGCCGTTCGCCCTCGGTCAGCTGCCCCGCGCACCACGTCCGCACCTCCCCCCTCAGCCACCGGGGCCACCCCTGGGCAGTGCGATCGCCCGCATCGCCCCCGAGGACCGCCCGGGCCCGCCGCCGTACGTCCTCCCGCCTCCCGGCCGCCAGCCGGGCCGCGGCCACCGCACAGACCACCGCGCCCACCAGCACCACCCCGGCGCCGTTCATGACCACTCGCCCCCGCCGCGCTCGCACAGGCGGCTCAACCGGTCCCAGCCGGGGGCCCGTTGGAAGCCGTCCGGGCTCCAGGCGGCCGCCGGGACGGTCACCACACAGCCGTCGCGATCGCGTTCGAGGACGTGGACCTCGGCGATCCGGCGGCGGCCGGTCCGGTCGCGCACCAGGTGGAGGACGACGGAGAGCGCGGCCGCCAACTGGCTGTGCAGCGCGGCCCGATCCAGGCCCGCGGTCGAGCCGAGAGCCTCCAGGCGCGCGGGGACGTCGCAGGCGGCGTTGGCATGGACCGTGCCGGAACCGCCCTCATGGCCCGTGTTGAGGGCCGCCAGCAGGTCCGTGACCTCCGCACCCCGCACCTCGCCCACCACCAGCCGGTCGGGCCGCATCCGCATCGCCTGGCGTACGAGGTCCCGCAGCGTCACCCGACCCGCGCCCTCCTGATTGGCGGGCCGGGTCTCCAGCCGCACCACATGGGGGTGGTCGGGGCGCAGCTCTGCCGAGTCCTCGGCCAGGACGATCCGCTCGGCCGGGCCGACCAGACCGAGCAGCGTGCTGAGAAGCGTGGTCTTTCCGGAGCCCGTGCCGCCGCTGATCAGGAAAGACAGCCGGGCCGCCAGCACCGCCCGGAGCAGCCGATCGCCGCCGGGCGGGACCGTCCCGGCCGCCACCAACTCCGCGAGCGCGAAGGCCCTGGGCCTCAGCACCCGTAAGGACAGGCAGGTCCCGCCGACCGCCACCGGGGGCAGGACGGCGTGCAGCCGGGTGCCGTCCGGCAGCCGGGCGTCCACCCAGGGCCGGGCGTCGTCCAGCCGCCGGCCGGCCACCGCCGCCAGCCGCTGGGCCAGCCGGCGGATCTCCGCGCCGTCCCGGAAGCGGACGTCCGTGCGCTCCAGGCCGCCGCCGCGGTCCACCCACACCTCGTCCGGCGCGGTGACCAGGACGTCCGTCACGTCGGGCGCGGCCAGCAGCGGCTCCAGTGGTCCGCTGCCCACCATCTCGGAGCGCAACGCCCCCACCACGCCCAGCACTTCGGTGTCCCCCAGCAGCCGCCCCTCCTCGCGCAGCGCCACCGCCACCCGGGCCGGGGTCGGCTCCGCCCCGGATTCGGCGAGCCGTCGCCGCACCGCCTCCAGCAGGCCCTCACCCTCGTTCACGGCCGGCCTCCGTCCGTTCCGTCCGGGCCCGCGGCCGCCGGATCCGCGCCGCCGGGCGCCCCCTTCCGGTCCGCTCCCGGAAGCGCGCCGCCGTCCCGGCCCGCCGTCGCCCGGGACCAGAACTCCCCGCAGAAGCGCGCGAGCGGACCGCGCGCCTGGGAGCCCGGCGGCAGACCGCGCGCCAGGTCCGCGAACAGGCCCAGTTCCCACGGGAGTTCACCGGCCAGCGGAAGATCCATGAGGCGGGCGATCTCGGCCGGGGGCAGGCCGTGTCCATGGCGGTCGGGGGTTCCGCGCGCCACCAGCCGCAGATCGCCGAGCAGGGGCTGCACCCCGGCGGCCACCCGTTGGGCCGCCGCCACCGCCCGCAGCTCCGTGGGAACCAGCAGCAGCCCGACGTCCACCTGGGACAGCGCCTCCGCCGTCGCCTCGTCGGCGCGGCGCGGCAGGTCCACCACCACGACCCCGCCGCGCCGGCGCGCCGCGGAGACGACCGCACGCATGGCCGGCGGCGGAATGGCGACCTCGATGCCGCGGTCCCAGCTGAGGACCCGTAGGGAGTGCAGCCGGGGCAGGGACTCCTCAAGGGCGCCGCAGGCCACCCGGCCGCGCGACTCGGCGAAGGCCGGCCAGCGCAGCCCCTTCTCCTTCTCCCCGCCCAGCAGGACGTCCAGCCCACCGCCCAGCGGATCGCCGTCGACGAGCATCGTGCGCCGCCCGGTCCGCGCGGCGGTGACGGCCAGCGCGGCGGCCAGGGTGCTCGCCCCGGCGCCCCCGCGGCCGCCGATGACGCCGACCGTGAGGGCCGGCGGCCCGTCGCCCTCGACCGCGTCGGCGATCCGGTCGACCAGCCAGCGCTCCCCGTCGGGAAGGCCGAGGACCCGCTCGGCGCCCAGGGCGACGGCCTGCCGCCAGGTCTCCTGGTCGTCGGTGCCGCGCGCCGCGAGGATCACGCCCGGGCGGCGTCCGGCACCGCGTAACCGGCCCGCGCAGTCGGCCCCGACGACGACCAGGGGTGCCGCTTCCCAGCCCCCTTTGCGGGCCGGCAGGCCGTGCGCCACTTCGGGCAGCGCGCCGGCCGCGGCACACAGCCGCAGCAGATCGTCGAGGAGCCGTTCGTCCTCGGTGATGATCAGCGGGCCGCCCCACTCTTCGCCGGCCCGGGCCGGCCCTTCCGATCGCGTGGTTCCAGCCATGTCCCGTCCCCTATCGCTACGCGACTCGCACTCCGCGAACTCGCGGACTTTTACGATGCAGGGATCGGGAAATCCGAGTGGATCTTGGTCCAAATCTGTGGACAACTCCGCGCCTGTGAATATCCCCGTCACCTATTCCAGCGACCGGCGGCCACTTCCGTGACGCAAGAGGGCCCGCGAGGTGCTCCGGGGGCACGAGGGAGCGACCCGTCGGGGCCTTCCTCAGAGCAGCAAGATGACTACGGTGCGTAAGGGGAGGGAGGCGTCGTGAAGGCAGGCCCCGAGCGGGCGCAAAGGCGGGCGGATCGGTGCCTCACGGCGAAAAAGGCCCCCGGACATGCGACGACCCCCGCCGGGGGGGAGAGCGGGGGTCGTCCCCACGGCCGACTCGGGGGGGGAGGAGCCGGACCGGGTTAGCACGGTCGCGAACGATCCGTGACTTCCATGGTGTACCCGAGAGCCTTCTCAGGCAAACCCACGCGCCAGACCTTACGCCGAATGGTGGGCCGCCTATGCTCACCCCGTGGAAAACCACTCCGTGCCTCACTCGACGCCCCGTACTGCCGCGTTCTTCGACTTGGACAAGACCGTCATTGCTAAGTCGAGCACGCTGACCTTCAGCAAGTCGTTCTACCAAGGCGGCCTGATCAATCGGCGGGCCGTACTGCGCACTGCGTATGCCCAGTTCGTGTTCCTCGCGGGCGGTGCCGACCACGATCAGATGGAGCGGATGCGGGAATATCTCTCCTCCTTGTGCCGCGGCTGGGACGTGTCCCAGGTGCGGGAGATCGTCGCCGAGACACTGCACGATCTGATCGACCCGATCATTTACGACGAGGCGGCCTCACTCATCGAGGAACATCACGCCGCCGGGCGCGATGTCGTCATTGTCTCCACCTCGGGTGCCGAGGTCGTCGAACCGATCGGGGAACTTCTCGGTGCCGACCGGGTCGTGGCCACCCGTATGGTCGTCGGCGAGGACGGCCGATTCACCGGAGAGGTGGAGTATTACGCCTACGGCCCCACCAAGGCGGAGGCCGTCCGGGAGCTCGCCGAGTCGGAGGGCTATGACCTGGAGCGCTGTTATGCGTACAGCGATTCGGCAACCGACGTCCCGATGCTGTCGGCCGTGGGGCATCCGTGCGCGGTCAATCCGGACCGCGCACTGCGTCGCGAGGCCGTCGCCCGGGGCTGGCCGATCCTCTCCTTCAACCGCCCGGTCCCGCTCAAGCAGCGGCTGCCGGTGCTGTCCATGCCGTCCCGGCCGGCGCTCGCCGCCATGGCCGCGGTGAGCGCGGCGGCCGCCACCGCCACCCTGGTCTGGTACGCGAGCCGGCGGAAAACCGCTGAGCCGCGCCTGGCTCGTATTGGCCGGACCGGCCGCGCCGCCCGTATTGACCGCGTTTGAAGCCAAACGTAAAGATCTGCGGCCCGGGGTTCCGCTTGCCCGGCACGAGGAGTACAAAGGACTTAACGGCCCGCGAGACCAAGGACATCCGAGAGGAACACCTTTAACGCAGCAAAGTGGCCCACGGACCGATGCATGAATGCTGGGCACCCACGCGACGCCGACCCGTCGATTACGGGCCAGCCGCACCAGGTAACCGGACGAAGATTCCGACCTGATGGGCAATATTCGAGCACGCACTGGTAACCGGGCAGACATGCCAGCGGCGGTACCATCGATTGGTACCGCCGCAACCCTGTGTTCGGGCCAAATCAGGCAATGCGTTCCGGAATTCCGGCTACCGGGTCGGATACCGCCGCCCTCACCGGCCGGATACCGCGCCTCCGCCGCTCATGCCGCGCCGCGCTGGAGGGCCTCACAGACCGCCGTGCTCTCCCGTACGCCGAGCTCCACCGCGCGTCCGCAGTGGGCGATCCATCCGGCGACACCCTCCGGGGTGCCCGAGACATAGCCCTCCAGGGCCGCCACGTAGGCCGCCCGGCCCAGTTCCGCGTGCCCCACCTCGGCGGGGCAGATCGCCTTGGGGTCCAGTCCGCTGCCGATCAGCACGATCCGCTCCGCGGCCCGCGCGACCAGCCCGTTGTGCGAGGCGAACGGCCGCAGCGCCAGCAGTTCGCCGTGCACCACCGCGGCGAGCACCAGGGCCGGCGCCTCCGTGCCGGCCAGCAGCAGCCGCGACAGGCCGTCCAGCCGCCCGGCCACCTCGTCGGCGTCCGGCAGCGGCAGCTCGATGAGCGGCTCGTCCACCGGCTCCGCGGCGAGCCGGGGCCGCCCCACCGCGTCGTCCGCCGCCTCCTTGCCGGCCGCCACGAGGTGGAGCCGCGCCAGCACCCGCAGGGGCGACTGCCGCCACACGCTCAGCAGCTGGCCGGCCTCGGCGGTCAGCCGCAGGGCCGCGCCGACCGTCCGCGACTCACCCTCGACGCCGAAGTCGGTCCGGCGCCTGACCTCTTCGAGCGCCCAGTCGGCGCCCGACAGGGCCGCGGAACCGCGCGCTCCGCGCAGCGCCGCCTCGGAACTGACCTCGTTGCTGCGACGCCGCATGATCCGGTGCCCGTAGACCCGGTCGACGCCCTTGCGTACGGAGTCCACGGAGTCGGTGACCCCCGGGAGCGAGGCCAGGGTCGCGAGCGGATCATCGCTCGCCTTCGGGGGTGCGGGGGTGGTCCCCGGGGAGTTGCCAGCCATGGGTACGACCCTACGCACCGTCGGCCCGAACCCCTCGAAGGAGTGGTCTTCTTCACGCAGAGCTCTCACTCAGCGGAACAGCCGGATTACCCTTCGTGAACATGAAGATCGCTTTCGTAGGCAAGGGCGGCAGCGGCAAGACCACCCTCTCCTCCCTGTTCATCCGCCATCTCGCCGCGGCCCGGGTCCCCGTGATCGCCGTGGACGCCGACATCAACCAGCATCTGGGCGCCGCCCTCGGCCTCGACGAGGCGGAGGCCGCCGCGCTTCCCGCGATGGGCGCCCATCTCCCGCTGCTCAAGGACTACTTGCGCGGCAGCAACCCCCGGATCCCGTCCGCCGAGGCCATGATCAAGACGACCCCGCCCGGTGAGGGGTCGCGCCTCCTGCGGGTCTGCGAGGACAATCCGGTTTACGACGCGTGCGCGCGCACGGTGGAACTGGACGGCGCCCCGGTCCGGCTGATGGCGACCGGGCCGTTCACCGAGTCGGACCTCGGCGTGGCCTGTTACCACTCCAAGGTCGGCGCCGTCGAACTGTGCCTGAACCACCTCGTTGACGGCCGCGAGGAGTACGTCGTGGTCGACATGACGGCCGGTTCCGACTCCTTCGCCTCCGGGATGTTCACCCGCTTCGACATGACCTTCCTGGTCGCCGAGCCGACCCGTAAGGGCGTCGCGGTCTACCGCCAGTACAAGGAGTACGCCCGGGATTTCGGGGTCCCCCTCAAGGTGGTGGGCAACAAGGTGCAGAGTCCGGACGACCTGGCCTTCCTGCGCGACGCGGCGGGCGACGACCTGCTGGTGACGGTCGGCCAGTCGGAATGGGTGCGCGCCATGGAGAAGGGCCGCCCGACCCGCTTCACCTATCTGGAGCAGGCCAACCGCCGCGCCCTGGAGACGCTGCACGACGCGGCCGACGCCTCCTACGGGCGCCGCGACTGGGAGCGCTACACGCGCCAGATGGTGCACTTCCACCTGAAGAACGCGGAGAGCTGGGGCAACGCCAAGACGGGCGTCGATCTCGCGGCCCAGGTCGACCCGGCGTTCGTCCTCTCCGAGGGGACGGCCGCCCCGCAGCCGGCCTGATCGCCGTACGGCGCGAGTCGTCGCACGGCTCGCGCCGGGCCCACCGGGCCGGCCGCCCCGTTTACCCACCGCGGCAACGCCGGAGCCAGGATCTTCACCCGATAGAGGGGTGAATTGGGGCAAATGCCCGCAAAGCCTTCTCCGGACCTTTACACGTCATTACGCTTCGTTTACCGCCGCTTGAGAGTCACCGGACCGTCACCCACCACGACGCCCACCGGCCGGCTCGCGACCCGCCGCAGTACACCGCCGCCCACGATCGCGCCCCGCGCGACCGCGTCGCCCCGGAGGAGACGGGAATGTCGCAGATCGAGAAGTCGCCGCCGCAGCCGCCCCGCTCGCACCGAGCAGACATCCCTCCCGAGCCCGGCCCCCAGCCCGCCGAACCCCGGACGAAGCGGGCCGGCCGGGCCGCCTGGCTCCGGGACCTCTCCGCCTCGGCCGTCGTGTTCCTGCTCGCCGTCCCGCTGTCGCTCGGCGTCGCGCTGGCCACCGGGGCCCCGCTCCAGGCCGGACTGATCGCCGCGGTCGTCGGCGGCATCGTCGCCGGTCTGCTCGGCGGCGCGCCCCTCCAGGTGAGCGGCGCCGCCACCGGCCTCCTGGTGGTCACCACCGACCTCGTCCAGCGCTACGGCTGGCGGGCCACCTGCGCCATCACGGTCCTGGCCGGCCTGACCCAACTCGCCCTGGGCGCCCTGCGGGTGGCCCGGGCCACGCTGGCCGTCAGCCCGGCGATCGTGCACGGCATGCTGGCCGGCATCGGCGCCACCATCGCCATCGGGCAGCTCCATGTGGTGCTCGGCGGCCGGCCCGACAGTTCGGCGCTCGACAACATCGCCGCCCTCCCCGGCCAGCTGGTGCATCCGCACACCACCGCGCTGCTGATCGGCGCCGTCACCGTGGCCGTACTCGCCGGCTGGGGGCGGCTGCCGGGCCGCGCCGGACGGTGGGCCCGGGCGCTGCCGGCGCCGCTGGTCGCGGTGGCCGCCGCCACGGCGGTCGGCGCGGGATCGGCGGTGCCGCGCGTGGCGCTGCCGTCCTGGCAGGTGCCCACGCTCCCGACGCTGCCGGAGGCGTCCGTCCCGGCCCTGGCCGCCGCGGTGCTGACCGTCACCTTCGTCGCCAGTATGGAGTCGCTGCTGTCCGCCGTGGCCGTGGACCGGCTCGCCGCCGAGCGGTCCGAGGCCCCCGCCGGCGGCCTCCGGCTCAACCGCGAACTCGCCGCCCAGGGAGCGGCCAACACCGTCTCCGGCCTGCTGGGCGGCCTGCCCGTCTCCGGCGGCGCGATCCGCGGCTCGGCCAACGTACGGGCCGGCGCCGCCACCCGCCGCGCCACCGTGCTGCACGGCGTGTGGGTGCTGCTGTGCGCCGGCCTGACGGCGGCCGCCCTGGAGCTCATCCCGCTCGCCGCACTGGCCGCCCTGGTGATGGTGGTCGGCGTACGGATGGTGAGCTTCGCGCACATCCGGCACGTACAGCGGCACCGCGAATTCCCGGTCTACGCCGCCACGTTGGGCGGTGTGGTCCTGCTCGGCGTCCTCCAGGGCGTGCTGACCGGCATCGCCGTCGCGGCCTTCCTCGCACTGCGCCGGCTGACCCACACGCGCGTCACCGTCACGAAGGAGGGCGAGGGCTACCGGGTACGCATCAGCGGCCAGTTGACGTTCCTGGCGGTGCCGCGGCTGACCCGGGCGCTGGCTCTGGTCCCGGCCCACACCGATGTCGTCATCGAACTCCGCGGCTCCTTCATGGACCACGCCGCCTACGAGGCGCTGCAGTCCTGGTCGGCGGCCCATCGGGCGCACGGCGGCTGGGTGACCCTCGGTGGCCGCTCGGCCCGGCCGGTCGCCGAGTCGGCCGACCCGCACTCCTGCCGGCCGTGGACGCCGTGGCGCCACCACGAGTGCACCCGGCCCGACCCGGACCAGGACCCGGCCCCGGAGAGCGGCAGCCAACTGCTGGGCGGGATCAGCGCGTTCCAGCGCCATACGGCCCCGCTGGTGCGCGAGGAGCTGGCGCGGCTGGCGCGCGAGGGCCAACGGCCCACCCAGCTGTTCCTGACCTGCGCCGACTCCCGGCTGGTCACGAGCATGATCACTGCCAGCGGCCCGGGCGACCTGTTCACCGTGCGCAACGTCGGCAATCTGATGCCCCCGCCCGGCTCGGACGCCTCGTGCGACTCCGTGGGCGCGGCGATCGAGTACGCGGTCGAGGTCCTGCAGGTCGGCTCGATCACGGTGTGCGGGCATTCCGGATGCGGCGCCATGGGAGCCCTGCTGAATGCCGCGGCTCCCGAGGACGGCGAGCCGACCCCGCTCTCCCGCTGGCTGCGGCACGGCCTGCCGAGCCTGGCCCGGATGCAGCGCATCGGGCGGCTGGGCCGGGGCGAAGTCGCGCTGTGCGGCCGTCCGGTGAGCGACGATCAGGAGCGGCTGGCGCTCGTCAACGTCCGGCAGCAGCTCGACCACCTCAGGGCGCACGCCTGCGTGGCGCGCCGGGTGGCGGAGGGAGCACTCACCCTGCACGGGATGTACTTCCATGTCGGCGAGGCCCAGGCGTACGTGCTCGACGAGGCCACCGGGCGGTTCCGCGCGGTCCGCGGCGAGGCGTCCCCGGTCAGGGCCTGACCTGCGCGGCAGCCCACTCGTCAGCACGGAATCGACTGGCCGTCAACAGGTCTACACCATTTTTTGTCCACAGCCCTTGTCAGGGGCCGGTGCGGGCTGATGAGCTATGGCCTGGGACACATCGGACACCCCTGTGATTGGGAGAAGTCGTGAGCAACGAAAGCCTGGCCAACCTGCTCAAAGAGGAACGGCGGTTCGCACCACCCGCCGAGCTGGCCGCGCACGCCAACGTCACGGCTGCCGCGTACGAACAGGGCGCGGCGGACCGGCTGGGCTTCTGGGCCGAGCAGGCCCGTCGCCTGTCCTGGGAGACCGAGCCCACCCAGACCCTCGACTGGTCCAACCCGCCCTTCGCGAAGTGGTTCGCCGACGGCAAGCTGAACGTCGCCTACAACTGCGTCGACCGCCATGTGGAGAACGGCCTGGGTGACCGGGTCGCCATTCACTTCGAGGGCGAGCCGGGCGACAGCCGCTCCCTGACCTACGCCGAGCTGCAGCGCGAGGTCTCCAAGGCCGCCCACGCCCTCACCGAGCTGGGCGTGCGGGCCGGCGACCGGGTCGCCATCTACCTGCCGATGATCCCGGAGACGGTCGTCGCCATGCTGGCCTGCGCCCGCCTGGGCGCGCCGCATTCGGTCGTCTTCGGCGGCTTCTCCGCGGACGCGCTGGCGACCCGGATCAACGACGCCGACGCCCGCGTGGTGATCACCGCCGACGGCGGCTACCGCCGCGGCAAGCCGTCCGCCCTCAAGCCGGCCGTCGACGAGGCCCTGACCAGGCCCGGCACGGAGAACGTCCGCAGCGTGCTCGTGGTGCGCCGTACGGGCCAGGAGGACATCGCCTGGCACGAGGGCCGCGACGTGTGGTGGCACGACATCGTCGACCGGCAGAGCGAGACGCACACCCCCGAGGCGTTCGACGCCGAGCACCCGCTGTTCATCCTCTACACCTCCGGGACGACGGGTAAGCCCAAGGGCATCCTGCACACCACCGGCGGCTACCTCACCCAGGTGTCGTACACCCACCACGCCGTCTTCGACCTGAAGCCGGAGACCGACGTCTACTGGTGCACCGCCGACGTCGGCTGGGTGACGGGCCACTCGTACATCGTCTACGGGCCGCTCGCCAACGGCGCGACCGAGGTGCTCTACGAGGGCACCCCGGACACCCCGCACCAGGGCCGCTGGTGGGAGATCGTCCAGAAGTACGGCGTGACGATCCTCTACACCGCGCCGACCGCGATCCGGGCCTGCATGAAGTGGGGCGACGACATCCCGGCGAAGTTCGACCTGTCGTCGCTGCGCGTTCTGGGTTCGGTCGGCGAGCCGATCAACCCCGAGGCGTGGATCTGGTACCGCAAGCACATCGGCGCGGACTCGGCACCGATCGTCGACACCTGGTGGCAGACCGAGACCGGCGCGATGATGCTCAGCCCGCTGCCGGGCGTCACGGCCACCAAGCCCGGCTCCGCACAGCTGCCGCTGCCCGGCATCTCGGCGACCGTCGTGGACGACGACGCCCACGAGGTCCCCGACGGCGCCGGCGGCTACCTCGTCCTGACCGAGCCGTGGCCGTCGATGCTGCGCACGATCTGGGGCGACGACCAGCGCTACCTCGACACGTACTGGTCCCGCTTCGAGGGCAAGTACTTCGCCGGTGACGGCGCGAAGAAGGACGAGGACGGCGACATCTGGCTGCTCGGCCGGGTCGACGACGTGATGCTGGTCTCCGGCCACAACATCTCCACCACCGAGGTCGAGTCCGCGCTGGTCTCGCACCCGAAGGTGGCCGAGGCCGCGGTCGTCGGCGCCACCGACCCGCAGACCACCCAGGCCATCTGCGCCTTCGTCATCCTGCGCGGCAGCGCGGCGGAGGACGAGGGACTGGTCGAGGAGCTGCGCGCCCATGTCGCCCAGCAGCTCGGCCCGATCGCCAAGCCCAAGCGGATCCTGCCGGTGGCGGAGCTGCCCAAGACCCGCTCCGGCAAGATCATGCGGCGGCTGCTGCGTGACGTCGCCGAGAACCGCGACCTCGGGGACGTCTCGACGCTCACCGACTCCTCGGTCATGGACCTGATCCAGGCGAAGCTGCCGAGCGCGGCCTCCGAGGACTGAGCCGGACCGCTCGCGGAGGGGGCACCGGGCCGGAAGCGGTCCGGTGCCCCCTCACGCGTACGGCACACCCGCACCCGCCGCCCCCGGCACTCGGTCCTCCGCACCGGCGGCCGCCCGCCCGAATTGCCCGTAAAGTGAGGCCACCGAGTACTCCCTCGCACCCGCCCGGTACAGTGGGAACCGCGTCAATGACGCGCTAAGAAACTCTGGGTGCGCCGGGAAGTCTGGTCGGCAACTGACACAGCCGTACACAGCTGCCGAAGGCCGGAGGTCACCGCGTGAGCGCGCCCACGAGCAACCGCCGTTCCATATTCCTCGGGCGGATGTCCCTGCCCGAGCGGAATTTCGTCGCCGAGGCGCTGCGCGCCGAGACCGTCGGCGGGGTCCTCCTCCTCGTCGCCTCCGTGGCCGCGCTGATCTGGGCGAACACCCTCAGCGGAAGCTACGAGGCGGTCCGCGACTTCCACCTCGGCCCGGCCTCCCTCGGCCTCGACCTCTCCCTCCAGCACTGGTCCGCCAACGGCCTGCTGGCCCTCTTCTTCTTCGTCGCCGGCATCGAGCTCAAGCGCGAACTGGTCGCCGGCGAACTGCGCGACCCCAAGGCCGCCGCGCTCCCGGTCATCGCCGCCCTCTGCGGCATGGTGACCCCCGCGCTCGTCTACGTCACCGTGACCGTCCTCGGCGGCGGCTCCCTGCAGGGCTGGGCCGTCCCCACCGCCACCGACATCGCCTTCGCGCTCGCCGTCCTCGCCGTGATCGGCACCTCGCTGCCCTCCGCGCTGCGCGCCTTCCTGCTCACCCTCGCCGTCGTCGACGACCTCTTCGCGATCCTGATCATCGCGGTCTTCTTCACCTCGACGATCAACTTCCTGGCACTCGGCTTCGCCGCCGTCGGCCTGGCGGTCTTCTACCTGCTGCTGCGCAAGGGCGTCCGCGGCTGGTACGTCTACGTACCCCTCGGCGTGGTCATCTGGGCGCTGATGGAGAACAGCGGGGTGCACGCCACCATCGCGGGCGTCGCCATGGGCCTGATGCTGCGCTGCCACCGCCGCGACGGCGAGACCCGGTCCCCCGGCGAGCACATCGAGCACCTGGTCCGCCCGCTGTCGGCCGGGCTGGCGGTGCCGCTGTTCGCCCTGTTCTCCGCGGGGGTGTCGCTCTCCGGCGGCGCCCTCCACGAGGTCTTCACCCGCCCGGAGACGCTCGGTGTCGTCCTCGGCCTGATAGTGGGCAAGGCACTGGGCATCTTCGGCGGTACGTGGTTCACCGCCCGCTTCACCCGGGCCGAGCTGAACCCCGACCTCAAGTGGCCGGACGTCTTCGCACTCGCCTCCCTGGCCGGGATCGGCTTCACCGTCTCCCTGCTGATCGGCGAGCTCGCCTTCGCCGGCGATGCCGCACTGACCGCCGAGATCAAGGCATCGGTGCTGGTCGGCTCGCTGCTCGCGGCCGTCTTCGCGGGCATCCTGCTCAAGATCCGCAACGCGAAGTACAAGAAGCTGACGGAGGACGAGGAGCGGGACGAGGACCAGGACGGCATCCCCGACGTCTACGAGCTCGACAAACCGGAATATCACCTTCGGATGGCCGCGATCCATGAGGCAAAGGCCGCCGAACACCGGCGGCTTGCCGAAGTGGCCTCCGGCACGCACGCCGGAGACGATGGTCCGGCATGATCTGAGAGGCTTTGCATCCGGTTGACGAGATGAGGGAGACGGCGATGAGCGCAGCCGACACAGGCGCGGACCGCAGCCTCGGACAGCTGGTGGCCTCGGCCACCGCCGAGATGTCCGCACTGGTGCACGACGAGATCGCGCTGGCCAAGGCGGAGCTGCGGCAGGACGCCAAGCGGGCCGGCATCGGCAGCGCGGCGTTCGTCGTGGCCGGCGCGCTGGCGCTGTTCGCGCTGCCGGTGCTCAGCTTCGCGGCGGCGTACGGCATCCACAACCTCGGCCTGGGGCTCGCCTGGTCCTTCCTGATCGTGGGCGGCGCCTTCCTGGTCCTCGCCGGTCTGCTGGCCCTCATCGCCATGGCCAAGATCAAGAAGATCAAGAAGCCGGAGAGGTCGATCAACTCCGCCCGGGAGACCGCGGCCGTGCTGCAGAACGCCAAGCCGCACCCGCGCATCGAGACCAAGGACCATCCGGTCCTGGAGTCTGTGACACGCTCATCGGTATGACAGCCCCTGACAGCACCGCCTCGGTCGTCCGCCTGGACGTCCCCGGCGACAGAGAGGTGACGCACCGCGACGTCGCGGCGAACGGCGCGCGCTTCCACATCGCCGAGATGGGCGACGGCCCGCTGGTGCTCCTGCTGCACGGCTTCCCGCAGTTCTGGTGGACCTGGCGGCAGCAGCTCCCGGCGCTCGCCGACGCGGGCTTCCGCGCGGTCGCGATGGACCTGCGCGGCGTCGGCGGCAGCGACCGCACGCCGCGCGGCTACGACCCGGCGAACCTCGCTCTGGACGTCACCGGCGTCATACGGTCCCTGGGCGAACCGGACGCCGCACTCGTCGGGCACGACCTCGGCGGCTATCTCGCCTGGACCGCGGCGGTGATGCGGCCCAAGCTGGTGCGCCGGCTCGCGGTGGCCTCGATGCCGCACCCGCGGCGCTGGCGCGCGGCGATGCTCGCCGACGTCCGGCAGAGCGCCCGGAGTTCGCACATCTGGAGCTTCCAGCGGCCCTGGCTGCCGGAGCGGCAACTGACCGCGGACGACGCGGCGCTGGTCGGCCGGATGATCCGGGACTGGTCCGGCCCCCAACTCCCCGACGACGAGGCGGTCGAGGTCTACCGGCGGGCGATGAGCATCCCGTCGACCGCGCACTGCTCGATCGAGCCGTACCGCTGGATGGTGCGGTCGCTGGCGCGCCCCGACGGCATCCAGTTCAACCGCCGGATGAAGCTGCCGGTCCGGGTCCCGACCCTGCATCTGCACGGGTCGCTGGACCCGGTGATGCGCACCCGCAGCGCGGCCGGTTCCGGCGAGTACGTCGAAGCCCCCTACCGCTGGCGGCTGTTCGACGGCCTCGGGCACTTCCCGCACGAGGAGGACCCGGTGGCGTTCTCCACCGAGCTGATCAACTGGCTGAAGGACCCGGAACCGGACCGCTGACCGGGACGGCGCGTACCGCTCGGCGGAGCGCGCCCACCCGGCGCTCGAACGTTCGTATGGCGAAGGGCGACTTGCCCGGCGCATAGGCCAATTGGCCGTCCCCGAGGCGGTTACGGACCTTGGGCCACGGGCAGAGTCGAGGGTATGGGCTGGACGCACGACTACCGTGACGTGGCACGCAACCGCCGCAGCAGTGCCGCTGCAGTGAGCACTCAGGACAGGGGCACTCCGGACCTCAGGTCCGGCGCGTCCCCCGATCCGGCGCATCCGATGGGCATTCCGCGCATCCTGCGCCGCCGGGCGCGCTGGATGAGCGCGCGCCTGCGCCATCCCCGCACCTGACCGCACCCGCCGCGTCGGCACCGTCCGGACGGCTCCCGTCCGGACGGTGCCCTACAACCCGTCGGCGCGCCGGAGGCCCCATGCGGTTCGTGCGGCCCCCTGCCGGTGCCGTACGCCCCGCCGAGGCCCCGTGAGGGCGCTCCGGCCGCTCAGATCGCGCAGCCCTGGCTGTCGACCTGCCGCTCGGCCGTACGCCCCTTGACGATGTCCTGGCGGATCTCGTCGGCGGTCAGTGCGTAGCCGGTGCGCGAGTCGTCCAGCGACTTCGCGAAGACGACGCCGTAGACGTCGCCGTTCGGGGTGAGCAGCGGACCGCCGGAGTTGCCCTGCCGGACCGTGGCGTAGAGCGAGTAGACGTCGCGGCCGACCGTGCCGCGGTGGTAGATGTCCGGGCCGTTCGCCTGGATGCGGCTGCGGATGCGGGCCGCGCGGACGTCGTAGCCGCCGTTCTCCGGGAAGCCGGCCACGATGGCGCTCCTGCCGCTGCTCGCGTCCGCCTTGGCGAAGTGCAGCACCGGGGCGTCCAGGGAGGGCACGTCCAGGACGGCGATGTCGCGCCGCCAGTCGAAGAGCACGACCTTGGCGTCGTACGTCCGGCCCTCGCCGCCCACCTGGACGGTCGGCTCGTTCACCCCGCCGACCACGTGGGCGTTGGTCATCACCCGGTGCCGGCCGAATACGAAACCGCTGCCTTCGAGGACCTTCCCGCAGCTCGGGGCGGTGCCGACGACCTTGACGATGCTGCGCCTGGCCTGCGCGGCCACCGGGCTGGTGGCCAGCTGGGGATCGGGCGCCGGCACGTTGTGGATCGGTTCGTTGGAGAACGGCGTGAAGACCTGCGGGAAGCCGTTCTGCGCGAGCACCGAGGAGAAGTCCGCGAACCAGGTGCTGGCCTGCGGCGGCATCACCCGGGACACCCCGAGCAGCACCTTGGAGTTACGGACCTCCTTGCCGAGCGTGGGCAGGGACGTCCCGGCCAGCGCCGAGCCGATCAGCCAGGCCACCAGCAGCATCGCGACGACGTTGACCAGCGCGCCGCCGGTCGCGTCCAGCGCTCTCGCCGGTGACCAGGTGATGTGGCGGCGGAGCTTGTTGCCCAGGTGGGTGGTGAGCGCCTGGCCCACGGACGCGCACACGATCACGATGGCGACCGCCGCGATGGCCGCGAAGGTACCGGGCGTGGCGTCGCCGGTGACCTCGTTCCAGATCAAGGGCAGCACATAGACCGCGATCAGGCCGCCTCCGAGGAAGCCGATCACGGAAAGGATGCCGACGACAAAACCTTGCCGGTAGCCGACGATCGCGAACCACACGGCCGCGACCAGCAGCAGAATGTCCAGGACGTTCACGCCGGACACCGTCTCACGAGCGCCAGTCGAGCGGGACCTGCTTGTCACGGTCCCACGGAATCTCCCACCCCGCGTAGTACAGGATCCGGTCGATCACTCCGGCCGTAAAGCCCCAGACCAGGGCGTTCTCGACGAGGAAGGCCGGACCGACGTGACCACTGGGGTGGCGCGTTGTCACACGATGGGCGGGATCCGTGAGATCGGCCACGGGGACCGTGAACACCCGGGCGGTCTCCGCCTCGTCCACCGGGCCGACCGGGCTCGGCCGCCGCCACCAGCCCAGGACCGGGGTCACCACGAAGTGGCTGACGGGGATGTACAGCCGCGGCAGCACGCCGAAGACCTGCACGCCGGACGGATCCAGACCGGTCTCCTCCTGGGCCTCGCGCAGCGCCGCCCGCACCGGACCGGCGCCGTCCGGATCTCCGTCCTCCGGGTCGAGGGCGCCACCGGGGAAGGAGGGCTGGCCCGCATGGGAGCGCAGGGTGCCGGCCCGCTCCATCAGGAGCAGCTCGGGGCCGCGCGGACCGTGGCCGAAGAGGATCAGCACCGCGGACTGCCGGCCGCCGTCCTCGGGCGGCAGGAAGCGGCTGAGCTGGTGCGGCTCGACCGTGGCGGCCGCGCGGGCCACCGGTTCCAGCCACTCGGGCAGGCCGTCGGCCGAGACCGTGACCTCTCCGCCGGGAGCCGCCGCGCTGACGCCCGTCTCCTCGCCGTACTGCTGCTCCCGTGCACTCCTCATACGCGCCCCCTCAGGCCTGGCGTGGATCATCGGTCCCCCGAGGGGGCGTCGTGGCTGCCGTCATGAAGCGGCCGCCGGGGGCGCCAGCGGAGGCGCCGGCTTCCCCGGGTAGTCCGGTGGCGGCTTCAGGCGCTGGCCCGGCTGGCCGCCCAGCTCGTACTTCAGCAGCTTCCTGGCCTTCTCCGGGTCCGTCTCGCCCTCGCCGTACGAGGGGCACAGCGGGGCGATGGCGCAGGCGCCGCAGGCGGGCTTGCGGGAGTGGCACACCCGGCGGCCGTGGAAGACGACGCGGTGCGAGAGCATCGTCCACTCGCTCTCGGGGAAGATCGCCGCGACGTCCGCCTCGACCTTGACCGCGTCCTCCTCGGTGGTCCAGCCGAAGCGGCGGGCAAGACGGCCGAAGTGCGTGTCGACGGTGATCCCCGGGACGCCGAAGGCGTTGCCGAGCACCACATTGGCGGTCTTGCGGCCGACCCCGGGGAGCGTGACCAGATCCTCCAGGCGGCCCGGCACCTCACCGCCGAAGCGGTCGCGCAGCGCGGCGGACAGACCGAGCAGGGCCTTGCTCTTGGCCCGGAAGAAGCCGGTCGGGCGGATCAGCTCCTCCAGCTCCTCCGGGGGCATGGCGGCCATGTCCTCGGGCGTCGGGCAGACCGCGAACAGCCTCGGAGTGGTCTGGTTGACCCTCAGGTCGGTGGTCTGGGCGGACAGGACCGTGGCGACCAGCAGCTCGAAGGGGTTGCTGAAGTCCAGCTCGGGGTGCGCGTACGGATACAGCTCGGCGAGTCCGTCGTTGATCTGGTGGGCCCGGCGCACCATGGCCGCGCGCGACTCGGCCTTGCGCGCGGGGGCCTTCTTGGCGGGAGCGGTCTTCTTGGCGGCGGCCTTCTTCGCCGTGGTCTTCTTGGCCACGGCCTTCTTCGCCACGGCCTTCTTCGCAGCCGTCTTCTTGGCCGCGGTCTTCTTGGTGGCCGCCTTCTTCGCGGGCGCGGTCCGGTCCGCCGCCTTCGTGGTGGCGGTCTTCTTGGTGGCGGCCTTCTTGGCCGTCGCCTTCTTGGTGACGGCCTTCTTCGCGGCCACCGGCTTCTCGGGGGTTTCGTTCACGGCGGCCTTCTTCCCTGCCGAGGCGGTACGTACCGAGGCCGGGCCCGCCTCGTTCGTGTCCTGCGCCGCGGACCGCGACGCGCCGGATTTCCGGAGGGCCGGCTTCCGGGTCGAGCTCACCCCGGAGGGCGATTTGTTACTTTTATCCGGTTCGGAAGCTCCGCCGGACGCCTGTTCGCCCACAGCGGAATCATCTCCCGCGCTCACTCGTCCGGCCCCCAGTCCTCTGCTCTCACCGGCGTATTGGACACTCGGCCAGACTAAGGCCAGCCACTGACATCCGGCTCGATCACCGTGATCCCTGACTCCAATCGGCCCCCTGCCTTATGGCTCTGGCCACCGGTCCGGCAAACTTGTGATTGATCGCACTGTTTTGCATTCCGGCATGATGGGGACCACAGTCCCCCGGAGCATGTCGACAAGGAGAGATCTCGTGGACGACGTTCTGCGGCGCGCACCGCTCTTCGCGGCGCTCGATGACGAGCAGGCGGCCGAGCTGCGCGCCTCGATGGGAGAGGTCACGCTCGCCCGCGGCGACGCCCTGTTCCACGAAGGGGACCCCGGCGACCGCCTGTACGTGGTCACCGAGGGCAAGGTGAAGCTGCACCGCACCTCCCCCGACGGCCGGGAGAACATGCTCGCCGTCCTCGGTCCCGGAGAGCTGATCGGTGAGCTCTCGCTGTTCGACCCGGGCCCGCGTACGGCCACCGCGTCCGCCCTCACCGAGGTCAAGCTCCTCGGCCTGGGACACGGCGACCTCCAGCCCTGGCTGAACGCCCGCCCCGAGGTGGCCACGGCCCTGCTGCGTGCGGTCGCCCGCCGACTGCGCAAGACCAACGACCAGATGTCCGACCTGGTCTTCTCGGACGTGCCGGGCCGCGTGGCGCGCGCGCTGCTCGACCTGTCGCGCCGCTTCGGCGTGCAGTCCGAAGAAGGCATCCATGTCGTGCACGACCTGACCCAGGAGGAGCTGGCCCAGCTGGTGGGCGCCTCCCGTGAGACGGTCAACAAGGCCCTGGCGGACTTCGCGGGCCGCGGCTGGCTGCGCCTGGAGGCGCGCGCCGTGATCCTGCTGGACGTCGAGCGGCTCGCCAAGCGCTCGCGCTGACACACCTGCCACTACGGCGAAGGGCCCTGCTCCGGCGGGGCCCTTCGCCGTAGTGGGCGGACCCTGACGGGCGGCCCCTTGTGGGCGGTCCGTTGTGAGCGGTCCGTTGTGGGCGGCCTCTTCGTCGTGGTTGGCCCCTTCGTCGTGGTTGGCCCGGGCCCCGCACCCCCACCCCGCGAAATACGGTCGTCCCCGCCGCGCTCCCTCGCCATAGTGGCGCCATGACGCCCGACGGGACCCACGACAGCACGCGCAACGGCACCGGCCCCGGCGCCGGCAGGGGCCTGGACCACGACGGCTGCTTCGTACGGGAGGGCTCGCTGGAGCGGGTGTCCCCGGTGTTCGCACCGGTGGTGGCGGCCCTGCGCTCCCGTATTGCCGGCCACTTCGGCGACCGCCTGCACAGCAGCTACCTCTTCGGCAGCATCCCCCGTGGCACCGCCGTCCCCGGCGTCTCCGATCTGGACGCCCTGCTCGCCCTACGGGACGAGCCCACCGACGACGACCACGCCGCCGCCCGCGCCGTCGAGGAGGCGCTGGACACCGCGTTCCGGGAGGTCGACGGCGCGGGACTGCTGCTGTTCGGCGCCGACCGGCTGCTGAGCGACCTCGAGCGGCACGACCTGGGCTGGTTCGTGGCCTGTCTGTGCACCCCGCTCGACGGTCCGGACCTCGCCGACCGGCTGCCCCGTTACCGCCCCACCTCGCTCCTCGCCCGGGAGACCAACGGGGATCTCTTCCGCGACCTCCCCGGACTGCGCACGAAGGCCGCGGCGGCCACTACGGAGGCCGCGCGCACCCGGCTCACCCGGGGTGTGACGCGGCGGCTCGTACGCACCGGGTTCACGCTGGTCATGCCCCGCTGGGGCGGCTGGACCAGCGACCTGGCCGAGTCCGCGGAGGTCTTCGGCCGCTACTACCCGGCGCACGCCGACCAGATGCGCGCAGCGGCCCGCGCCGCCCGCACGCCCGCCGCGTATCCCCACCTGCTGGACGAGCTGCTCTCCGGCCCGGCCCCCTGGCTGGCGGGCGAATACCTCGCCGTCCACGGGGCGAAGGCTCCCCGCCCGTAGGACACCGGCGCGGGCAGGCGCCGTGCCGGGGCATCCGGCCCCGACGGTGTCACTCCTCGATCAGCCCGTGCTCCCCGAGGTACTCCAGCTGTGCCCGCACCGACAGTTCGGCGGCCGGCCAGAGGGAGCGGTCGACATCGGCGTACACATTGGCGACGACCTCGGCCGGGGTCCGGTGGCCGGCCTCGACCGCGGTCTCCACCTGGGCGAGCCGGTTCGCACGGTGCGCCAGGTAGAACTCCACCGCCCCCTGGGCGTCGTTCAGCACCGGCCCGTGGCCCGGCAGGACCGTGGCCACCCCGTCGTCCACCGTGAGGGAGCGCAGTCGGCGCAGGGAGTCGAGATAGTCGCCCAGCCGCCCGTCGGGGTGGGCCACCACGGTGGTGCCGCGCCCCAGGACCGTGTCACCGGTCAGGACGGCGCGGTCGGCCGGGAGATGGAAGGACAGCGAATCGGCGGTGTGCCCCGGGGTGGACACCACCCGCAGTTCGAGACCGCCCGTGGTGATGACGTCCCCCGCGGCGAGCCCTTCCCCGCCGAGGCGCAGCGCCGGATCCAGCGCCCTGACGGGCGACCGGGTCAGCTCGGCGAACCGGGCGGCGCCGTCGGCGTGGTCCGGGTGCCCGTGGGTCAGCAGGGTCAGCGCGACGCGCTTGCCGGCCCGTTCGGCGATGTCGACGACGGCCTGGAGGTGGCCCTCGTCGAGCGGCCCGGGATCGATGACGACGGCCAGGTCGGAGTCCGGCTCGGCGACTATCCAGGTGTTGGTGCCGTCCAGGGTCATCGCCGACGGGTTGGGCGCCAGCACGCAGTGCGCCCGCGTGGTGGCGGGCCCGGAGATCACTCCGCCCCGGGGCTGCCCCGGCAGAGCGGCTGCTTCGGTCATGTGGGGGTCCCTCCCGAGGTGCCGGTGACTCCGGGCGTGCCGGTGGTTCCTGGGACTCCGGTGGCCCGCCGGTCCCCTGAGGGGCCGTCGGAATCGCCGCCCGCCTCCGTGGCCCCGTGCGCGACGGAACCGCCCCTGGCGGAACCGCCCTCAGCGGCACCGTCCCCGGCACCGCCCCCCGGCGCGATGTGCTTGGTGAACTCGTCGTGGCCCGGCCAGCTCAGTACGATCTCGCCGCCCACCAGGCGCGCCCGCGCCAATACGGGCGTCAGGTCCTGCGCCTCCGCGGCGGCCAGCGCGTCCGCGACGGTGGCGTACGGCTCCAGCGCGCGCAGCGTGGCGATCGTCGGCGGCATCATCAGCAGCTCGCCGCGGTCGTACCCGGCGGCCGCCTCCCCCGGCCGGGTCCACAACGCGAGGTCCGCCTCACCGGCCGCGACGGCGTTCCCCCCGGGTCCCACCGGCAGCCCCTGGGGCAGCGTGTGCTGGCCCTCGGGCAGCGCGGCGACGAAGAACCACGTGTCGTAGCGCCGGGGCTCGAACTCCGGGGTGATCCAGCGCGCCCAGGCGGCCAGCAGGTCGGAGCGCAGGACCAGGCCGCGGCGGCTCAGGAAGTCGGCGAAGGACAGCTCGTGCGCCACCAGGGCGGCCCGGTCGGCCTCCCAGTCCTCGCCCGTGGTGTCCGCGACGACCGTGTCCGCCGATTCCCCGGCGAGCAGCACGCCCGCCTCCTCGAACGTCTCCCGTACCGCCGCGCAGACGATGGCCTGCGCGGTGGCCGGATCGACACCCATACGGACCGCCCACTGGGCGCGCGACGGGCCGGCCCAGGCCACCGGGCGTTCGTCACGGGGATCGACCGCACCACCCGGATAGGCGTACGCGCCCCCGGCGAAGGCCATGGAGGTGCGTCTGCGCAGCATGTGGACGGCGGGGCCGCCGGTCCCGGTGTCACGCAGCAGCAGGACGGTCGCGGCCCGGCGGGGCTCGGCAGGGGTGAGCTCGCCGTTCGCGAGCGCCCGGATGCGGCCCGGCCACTCCGGTGGGTACCACTGGCCATTCGTCGTGGACGACATGGCCGGATGCTATGCGCTCACGCGCGGATGTTCGAGGGGTCCTTTTCCGCCGGGCCGCAGCCGGCGGCCGCTCCGGCGGGCCGGCGGGCGCGCGCTCCTACGAGGCGCGCGCGTCCCGCGGGCGCCGGGATGGCCGCCGGGAAGGCCGTACGGACCGTACGGCCCGCACGAAGACCCGTCCCGGCGGCCGGAACCGGCAACGCCTACGCCTCGTCGTCGACCTCGACCTGGATCTCGACCTCGACCGGCGCGTCGAGCGGCAGCACCGCCACACCCACCGCGGAGCGGGCGTGCACGCCCTTGTCGCCGAGGATCTCGCCGAGCAGCTCGCTGGCGCCGTTGAGGACGCCCGGCTGGCCGGTGAAGTCCGGCGCGGAGGCCACGAAGCCGACGACCTTCACCACGCGCCGGATCTTGTCCAGGTCGCCGATGACGGACTTCACGGCGGCCAGCGCGTTGAGCGCACAGGTCGCGGCGAGCTGCTGGGCCTGCTCCGGGCTGACCTCGGCGCCCACCTTGCCGGTCGCCGGCAGCGCGCCGCCCACCATGGGCAGCTGGCCGGAGCTGAAGACGTACGAGCCGGAGCGCACCGCGGGCTGGTAGACGGCCAGCGGGGGCACGACGTCCGGCAGCTTCAGGCCGAGCTCCGCGATCTTGTCCTCCGCCGCGCTCACGCCTTGTACTCCTGCTTCTCCCGCTTCATGTAGGCCACCAACTGCTCGGGGTTGTTCGGGCCCGGCACGACCTGGACCAGTTCCCAGCCGTCCTCGCCCCAGGTGTCCAGAATCTGCTTCGTCGCGTGCACCAGCAGCGGCACGGTCGAGTATTCCCACTTGGTCATGGGCCGAGCGTAATGCCTGTCCGGTGCGGCGGCGGACGCCGTCCACCGCGGGCCGCCCGGGCCCGGGCCGGCCCGTCCCCTACGGGACATCCCTGACCCGGCTCCGGGTCCGGCACGGACGGATCTCCGGGTCTTCCCAGGCGTATCCCGTGCGTAGCCGCGACGCGGACTGGTTAGGCTCCTTTGCGTGAGCAGGCTCCATGTCGTCAGCGGCAAGGGCGGCACCGGCAAGACCACGGTCGCCGCTGCCCTCGCCCTCGCCCTGGCCACCGAGGGGCGCCGTACCCTCCTGGTCGAGGTCGAGGGCCGGCAGGGCATTGCCCAGCTGTTCGAGACCGAAGCGCTTCCCTACGAGGAACGCAAGATCGCGGTGGGCCCCGCATCAGAGGGTGCATCGCGCAGCGATTCCGTTCGGGGTGGTGGCGGGAGACGGGCGGGCGAGGTCCACGCCCTGGCCATCGATGCCGAACGCGCCCTTCTGGACTACCTCCAGATGTTCTACAAGCTCGGCAGCGCGGGCCGGGCCCTGAAGAAGCTCGGCGCGATCGACTTCGCCACGACCATCGCCCCGGGCCTGCGGGACGTCCTGCTGACCGGCAAGGCGTGCGAGGCGGTCCGCCGCAAGGACAAGCAGGGCAGGTTCGTCTACGACGCGGTGGTGATGGACGCCCCGCCGACCGGCCGCATCACCCGCTTCCTGAACGTCAACGACGAGGTGGCCGGTCTCGCGAAGATCGGCCCGATCCACAATCAGGCGCAGGCCGTGATGCGGGTCCTGAAGTCGCCGGAGACCGCGGTCCATCTGGTGACGCTCCTGGAGGAGATGCCCGTCCAGGAGACCGCGGACGGCGTCGCCGAGCTGCGCGCCGCCGGCCTCCCCGTCGGCGGCATCGTCATCAACATGACCCGTCCCGCGCTGCTGGACAACGGCGATCTCGACCTCCTCGCGGCCCGCGGGGCGCGTGCCGGCGTCGCCAAGGCGCTCTCGCAGGCCGGGCTGGGCGGAGCCCGCCGCGGCGGGCTGGCCGACCGGCTGATCGACCCCCTGCTGGAGCAGGCCCGCGAGCACGCCGAGCGGGTCGAGCTGGAGCGCGCCGAGTACGCCGAGCTGACCGCGATCGGCCTGCCCACCTACGAGTTGGAGCTGCTCCCCGAGGGAGTGGACCTCGCCGGGCTGTACCAACTGGCCAGAGACCTGCGGAAACAGGGGCCCATATGACCTCCGACGACACGACGCTGGACGCCTCGGCCCCGCGGCTGGAGGTCGACGCGCTGCTCGACGACCCGCGCACCCGCATCGTCGTGTGCTGCGGTTCCGGCGGCGTCGGCAAGACCACCACCGCCGCTGCCCTGGGCGTGCGCGCCGCCGAGCGCGGCCGCAAGGTCGTGGTGCTGACCATCGACCCGGCCCGGCGGCTGGCGCAGTCGATGGGCATCTCCGAGCTCGACAACGTCCCCCGCCGGGTCAAGGGTGTGGACGAGGCCGCCGGCGGCGAACTGCACGCGATGATGCTGGACATGAAGCGCACCTTCGACGAGATCGTCGAGGGCCATGCGGACGCCGACCGGGCCCGCGCGATCCTGGAGAACCCCTTCTACCAGTCCCTGTCGGCCGGCTTCGCGGGCACGCAGGAGTACATGGCCATGGAGAAGCTGGGCCAGCTCCGCGCGAGCGACGAATGGGACCTGATCGTCGTCGACACGCCCCCGAGCCGCTCCGCGCTGGACTTCCTGGACGCGCCCAAGCGCCTCGGCTCCTTCCTGGACGGCAAGTTCATCCGGGTCCTGATGGCGCCCGCGAAGGTCGGCGGCCGGGCCGGCATGAAGTTCCTGAATGTCGGCATGTCGATGATGACCGGCACGCTCAGCAAGCTCATGGGCGGTCAACTCCTGCGCGACGTCCAGACGTTCGTGGCCGCCATGGACACCATGTTCGGCGGCTTCCGCACCCGCGCCGACGCCACGTACCGCCTGCTGCAGGCCCCCGGTACGGCGTTCCTCGTGGTCGCCGCGCCGGAGCGGGACGCGCTGCGCGAGGCGGCGTACTTCGTCGAGCGGCTGGCCGCCGAGCAGATGCCGCTGGCCGGCCTGGTGCTCAACCGCGTGCACGGCAGCGGCGCCGCCCAACTCAGCGCCGAGCGGGCCCTGGCCGCCGCGGAGACCCTCGGCGAGGGCCTCACGGAGGAGGACGGCACCGGTGGCGTCCACACCGAAAATAATCTTGAACCAACCGGCATTGTGGATCTCGACGGCGGGAAGGATGCCTCCGGTACCGCTGGCGGCCTCTCCCCCGCCGCGGCGGACCCGGTAGCAGCACCCACCTCCGCCTCGGCGGCTCAACTGGCCGCCGGGCTCCTCCGTCTGCACGCGGAACGTATGCAGGTCCTCGCGCGCGAACGACGCACCCGGGACCGCTTCACCGCACTCCATCCCGAGGTCCCGGTGACGGAGGTCGCCGCGCTGCCCGGCGACGTCCACGACCTCGCGGGCCTGCGCGCCATCGGCGACCGCCTGGCGCTGGACGGCACCACAACGGACCCCGACACCGACGACTGATCCGACGACCCAAGACCGCCGGCCGAACCGACGACTGAACCGCCGCCCGAACCACCGCCGACGCACGCGCCGGAAACACCGGGCACACCCGGGCCCAGCGCCCAACCGGCCCTGTTCCGCCGGCCGGTGCAATCCCGGCCGTCCGGCTATCCGACCGCGGCGTACTCGTCGAAGGTCTCGTCCTCACAGTCCATCGGCAGAATGCCGGTGCTGCGCTCGTATTCCGTGCGCGCCGTCTCCAAGAGGCGACGCCATGACGTCACGGTCGGGCGGCGACGCAGCAGCGCCCTCCGCTCCCGCTCGGTCATCCCGCCCCACACGCCGAATTCCACCCGATTGTCCAGGGCGTCGGCCAGGCATTCCGTACGCACCGGACATCCGGTGCACACCGCCTTGGCGCGATTCTGCGCCGCACCCTGAACGAACAGTTCGTCCGGATCGGTAGTGCGGCAGGCTGCCTGTGCACTCCAGTCGGTTACCCAGCTCATGCTGGCGCCGTCCTCTCCCGAATCGAGGCTCCCCCACGGCGGCAAACGGCATATTCACCGTTGCCAGTTGAGGACGTTACGGCGGGCGGACAGGGCGCAACACCCCCTTCGGGCCCAATCTTGAATGGCCCGAACGGACTATGCGTACGCGGCAGATCACCCAACGGAGTGACCGTGCGGCATACGTCACATAGCGCACAAGGCGGGACAGTTCGCCGCCCTGACACGGGGTTTCTGGGGGCACACGCGGACGCGTGGGGGCTCGGTCCGCGAGAGGTAGGGGTTGACGAACTGAGGCGTAACCATTCGGCTGTGGCAACTGAGTACAGGCTAAGCGAACAGGTGCGCCCCTGTCCGGCGAATGGGAACCTCGGCACCTCACGTGCGACGCGACCGCACCCGTACGGCCATCGAGGGATCACATCCGGCCGAGCACGGAGATCGGATCCGGCCGGATACGGAGATCGACTCGGGATGCCCCCGAGGTCACGCACGGCCCGGGGCGGAAAACCCGAGCGGGTCGCCGCCGAGGTCGTCGAGGTCACGGCCGCGCCGCCCGGAGGTCACCACCCGGTGTACGAACGGCCCCGCACCCCCCGCTCCGTCCGCACGTATGTGGCAACGGATTAGGCTGCCTCCCATGGCTAAGAAGCGCGATGGCGGGGGTCTGTCCACGACGCAGCGGACCGCCAGGTTCCTCGGTGTCAGCGTCCTGGCCGGAGCGGTGCTCGCCGGTCTCGCGCTGCCGGCGGCCGGGGCGCTGGGCCTCGCCGCCAAGGGTTCGGTCGAGGGCTTCGACGAGATCCCGGCGAACCTCAAGACGCCACCGCTCAGCCAGCGGACCACCATCCTGGACGCGGACGGCGGCGAGATCGCCAAGGTCTACTCCCGCGACCGCACGGTCGTGAGCCTCAAGAACATGTCGCCGTACATCCAGCAGGCGATCGTCGCCATCGAGGACGCCCGGTTCTACCAGCACGGCGCCATCGACGTGAAGGGCATCCTGCGGGCGCTCAACAAGAACGCCCAGTCCGGCGGCGTCTCCCAGGGCGCGTCGACGCTGACCCAGCAGTACGTGAAGAACGTGTTCGTCGAGGAGGCCGGCGACGACCCGGACAAGGTCGCGCAGGCCACCCAGCAGACGATCGGCCGCAAGGTCAAGGAGCTCAAGTACGCGATCCAGATCGAGAAGGAGCTCGGCAAGCGCAAGATCCTGCAGAACTACCTCAACATCACCTTCTTCGGCGAGCAGGCGTACGGCGTCGAGGCGGCCGCCCAGCGGTACTTCAGCAAGCACGCGAAGGATCTGAGCCTGGAGGAGTCGGCGCTGCTGGCCGGCATCGTCCAGTCGCCGAGCCGCTACGACCCGGTCAACGACCCGCAGGAGGCCACCCGGCGGCGCAACACCGTGCTGCAGCGGATGGCCGATCTGAAGGACATCACCCAGGAGCAGGCCGACGCGGCCGCCAAGAAGCCGATCAAGCTGGCCATCAGCCGGCCCAAGAACGGCTGCATCACCGCCACCGACGGCGCCGGCTTCTTCTGCGACTACATCCGCAAGGCCTTTCTCGGCGACAGAACCTTCGGCAAGACCCGCAAGGCCCGTCTGAAGCGCTGGGACCAGGGCGGCCTGACCATCCGCACCACCCTCGACCGGCAGACCCAGAAGTCGATCCAGGCCTCCATCGCCAAGCACGTCTACGAGGACGACCAGGTCGCCACCGCCGCGACCATCGTGGAGCCGGGCACCGGCAAGATCCTCGGCATGGGCCAGTCGCGGCCGTACGGCTTCCGCGGGAACCAGACCATGATCAACCTCTCGGTCGACCACAACATGGGCGGCGGCGCCGGCTACCAGCCCGGTTCGACCTTCAAGCCGGTGATCGCGGCGGCCGCCCTGGAGCAGGGCACCAACCCCGAGCAGGAGTACCCCTCGCCGTACCGGATGCCGTACCCGAGCCCGGTGCAGACCTGTGACGGCGAGTGGCGCGGGAGCGGCGAGACGACGCAGAACGAGAACCGGAAGGAGGTCGGCCCGTACGCCATGAAGGAGGCGACCGCGAAGTCGGTCAACACCTACTTCGTACAGCTGATCAGCGACATCGGCATCTGCCCCGCGGTCAAGATGGCGCAGAAGATGGGCATCGAGCGGGCCGACGGCAAGCCCTTGCAGCAAGTTCCGTCGATGACGCTCGGTGTGCAGGAAATGTCTCCGCTGACCATGGCAGCCGGTTACGCCGCCTTCGCCAACGGCGGCGAGTACTGCTCCCCGGTCGCCATCGAGTCCATCACCGACGCCCGCGGCCGGTCCCTGAAGGTCCCGCAGACCAGCTGCCGTACGGCGATGTCCAAGAAGACCGCGGACACGATCAACACCCTCCTCAAGGGCGTCGTCGAGGACGGCACCGGCAAGGAGGCCGGTCTCAGCGGCCGCGACAGCGCGGGCAAGACCGGCACCACCGACAGCCGCTACGCCGCCTGGTTCGTCGGCTACACCCCGAACGCGGCCGGCGCCGTCTGGGTGGGCGACCCCCAACACCAGCGCAAGATGTACAACATCACCATCGGCGGCGTCCCCCACGACAAGGTCTACGGCGCCGACACCCCCGGCCCCATCTGGCGCGACGCGATGACCGGCGCCCTGGCCGGCCGGCCCGCGCCGGCCCTGCCGACCGTCCCGATCGGCGACCCCGACAAGGACAAGGGCAAGGCGGGCGACGACAAGGGCGGCAAGCACAAGCCAGGCCGCGGCCACGGCGGCGACAACAAGCCCGGCGGCGGCTGGCACCTCCCCGGCTGGCCCGACATCCTGGGCGGCGGCAACGGCGGGTGGTGACGGCCCGGTTGGCGCCCGCCTCCTGAGCCCGAAAGACACGCGAGGGGCCGTCCCAGCACCGGCTGGGGCGGCCCCTCGTCCTCCACCGCGGGCGTCCAGGACTTCCGCCCGTACGCCGCGCGAGGACCACCGTCCGTACGCCTGCGGTGAGGGCCTCCGTCCCGATGGCCTACGGGCAAGAGCCTCCGTCCGGCCGGCTCAGCGGGCCAGGACTTCCGTCTCCGCGGACGCTCAGGCGGCCAGGTCTCCGGCGGCGCTCAGCCGGCCAGCAGCTTCTTCACCATTCCGGCCACCCGGCCGCCCTCGGCGCGCCCGGCCACCTTCGGATTGACGATCTTCATGACCGCGCCCATCGCCTTCGGCCCCTCGGCGCCGCTGCCCTTGGCCTCCGCCACCGCCGCCGCGACCAGCGACTCCAGCTCCTCGTCGGTCAGCTGCCTGGGGAGGTAGTCGGCGAGCAGCTCGCCCTCGGCGCGCTCCCGCGCGGCCGACTCGCTCCGGCCGCCCTGGTCGAACGCCTCCGCGGCCTCCCGGCGCTTCTTCGCCTCCCGCGCGATGATCTTCTCGACCTCGCCGTCGGACAGCTCGCGCGCCTCCGTGCCCGCGACCTCTTCCTTCTGGATCGCGGTCAGCGTGAGACGGAGGGTGGAGGAACGCAGCTCGTCGCGCGCCTTGATCGCTTCGGTGAGGTCGTGCTGCAGCTTGGACTTGAGCGTGGTCATGCCGTCGAGTATGCCCCCACCCACCGACAACCGCCGCGCCTTTTCCCCGCGCCCGCCGCGAGCCCACGACCGCTGCCGGGCCCCGCCGGCCTGCCGGGCCCCCACCCCTACGCACCGGCGCCCGCCCGCGTCGGCACCTCCCGCGCCGACACCCGTCCGCGCCCCGCCCGTCCCTCCCGGTGTACCGACCCCTCGCCACTCTGCAACGATGGGAACCATGCGCGCGCGATACGGAGTACCCCTGACCCTGACCGCAGTCGGCGCGGCCGGCCTCGCCTACGCCGCCGGCTACGAAGTCCGCTCCTTCCGCCTGAGGCGGGTCACGGTCCCCGTACTGCCGCGCGGTATGCGCCCGTTGCGCGTCCTTCAGGTGTCGGACATCCACATGGTCAGCGGCCAGCGCAAGAAGCAGCGCTGGCTGCAGTCGCTGGCCGGGCTCCGCCCCGACTTCGTCATCAACACGGGTGACAACCTCTCCGACACCGAGGGCGTCCCGGAGACCCTGGACGCGCTCGGCCCGCTGATGGAGTTCCCCGGTGCCTACGTCTTCGGCTCGAACGACTACTACGGCCCCAAGCTCCGCAACCCGGCCCGCTACCTGATCGAGCGGGTCCAGGGCCGCCACGGCCTCAACGGCAACGCCCCCGTCGTGGGCGCCGTCCACAACCCGTGGGAAGAACTGCGCGACGCCTTCGACGCGGCCGGCTGGGTGGGCCTGTCCAACACCCGCGGCCGCCTCAAGCTGGAGGGCGTCGAGATCGCCCTCACCGGCCTGGACGACCCGCACATCAAGCGCGACCGGTACGCCGAGGTGGCCGGCGGCCCCGAATCCGGCGCCGATCTCTCCCTCGCCGTCGTCCACGCCCCGTACCTGCGCTCCCTGGACGCCTTCGCCGCCGACGGCTACCCGCTGATCCTGGCCGGCCACACCCACGGCGGCCAGCTCTGCATCCCCTTCTACGGGGCGCTCGTCACCAACTGCGACATCGACACCGACCGGGTCAAGGGCCTCTCCACCCACACCGCCGCCGGCCGCACCTCCTACCTCCACGTCTCCGCCGGCTGCGGCACCAACCGCTACACCCCGGTCCGCTTCGCCTGCCCCCCGGAAGCAACCCTCCTCACCCTCACCGCCCGCGACTGAGGCGTACGGCTGATCCGCTGCGGCTTCCCCGACTGACCGCCGGCGGGCCGCCGTACGGACGGACGGACCACCGGGAGGGGACGGGGTGAACCGCCCCGTCCCCTCCCGATGAGGAAACCGCCCGCCTCCCTCCAGGAGGAACCGCCCAGGGACCTCTCCAGCGAGACCCATCCGGAGTGCTCCCTCCAGGGGGAACCATCCGAAGGGCTTCCCTCCCAGTGCGCCAAACCGGCCGAAGGGCCCCCTCCTCCTTGCGGGCCCCTCCCCCTAACGTGGAGGAATGTCCGACCCCAACCGGACCTCGCAGTCCACGCGCCACGCCACCGGTCCGGCCGGCGCCGCCGCCCGGACTCCCGCCGCGGCCGTCGCCCCCGCGACCCGCCACCCGCTGGCCGCCGTCTACCGCCTCCTGATCACCGCGGCCGCCCTGACCGGCCTGGTCCTGGCGGCCGTCGCCACCCCCGGCCCCACCCGCCTGCTCGCCTCCTTCACCGCACAGGCCAACCTCGCCGCCGCCCTGGTCTCCGCCGCCTCGGCCCACCGCGCCTGGACCGGCCGCCGCCCCCTGAGCCCCGGCCTCACCGGCGCCGTCCTCTCCTTCCTCACCCTCGCCGCCGTCCTCCACCACGCCCTCCCCGCCACCTCCACCACCGTCGTCACCCTCCCGAGCCCCACCCCCGGCACGCCCGCCCCCTCCCTCTCCCCCGTCCTCCTCACCACGTTCACCCCGCTCGCCGCCCTCGCCGACTGGCTCCTGCTCACCACGCCCCGCGGCTTCCGCCCCCGCCACGCCTGGCAGTGGCCGGCGTACCCCCTCCTCTACCTCGCGGCCACCCTCGCCCTCCCCACCCCGGCCGGCACCCTCCCCGACAGCCTCACCACCACCCTCACCCTCGCCCTGGCGAGCTGCCTCCTCCCCGTGATCACCATCGCGATCGACCAGGTCAGGCCCTCCCCACGGCTCTCCAGGAACCGGATTTCGCCTACGGGGATCGGTCCGCTAAAGTAGAGCTCGTTGCTTCGGGGTGTAGCGCAGCTTGGCAGCGCGCTTCGTTCGGGACGAAGAGGTCGTGGGTTCAAATCCCGCCACCCCGACTGAAGGAACACAGGTCAGAGGCACCTACCAGTTTTGGTAGGTGCCTCTCCTGCGTTGTGCGTGACTAACTGGGTGACCAGCGCCCCGGGTTCGACTTGAAGGTGCCGTCCACGGCGAGACGAAGCTGTGGCGCAGCTCACGCAGCGCGTCCATTCCGCGGGGTTCGCCCCCTCGGCCTTGTTGATCGCTTGGCAGCGTCTGCTGAGGTCACCCAAGGAGCCCTGTCGCGGTACGAGAAGGGCATGCGAGCCGGATGGAGACGCGCTTCCCCGGCTAGATACTCATAGGCGAAAGCGTGCAACCGCCAAGGCGACTACGTGGCGGCAGCTGGAAGCGCGGGAGCACAGGGTGTCCTCGGCGGCTTGGAGGGGGCAGCATCCGGTGACATCGGCAACAACCACATGCCCATCGGTGCCCTGCGGGCCCTGCCCGAACGAGGCAAGACCGTCCCCACCGGCATCGCCCTCATCGCCTTCGACGACGCAAGTGGGCAGACGTCTTCACCCCCGCCTGACCACCGTCGCCCAGCCCTGCCACGACATGGGAGCCGAGGCTGGCCGGCTCCTCCTGTCCCGTCTCAAGGACCGACCGGCCTCCGCGTACCGTCCGCATGCCGCCCGAGCTGATGCACCGGGACTCCTGCGGGTATCTCCCACCCTCCTCGGCAGAGGACTGCGGCCCCGACGCGCACACGCCTGCCCGCTCGAAGCCGCACGGTGCCCGAGAGGGGCGGTCCCCTCACACGTCAGGGAGCCAGATCTCTTCCATCAGGGCCGTCGCGGACTCGGTGTGCCGGACCCGGAACACCGACGTGAGGAGATCCGCACGGCCCCAGGGGTCGTACGGTCCCAACGCGAGGCGCGCCAGCCCCTCCCAGTCGCTGTAGCGGGGATCGCCTGACAGCTCGACATCCTCTTCCTCCAACACCTCGGGAGTGATGCCGAGGGCGTCCAGGACGGCTTGCAGGTCACCGGTGAGCGTCCACGGCTCCTCACCGGGCCACCCTTCGGAATGCAGCAACGGAACGCCGGGCACGACGATGACGTCCTCGGAGTGGGTCTCCCCGCAGTCGACATGCGCCGACCCGACGATCCGAGCCCCCGGAAACCGGTCACGAAGAGCCGTGACCTGGCCCAGCACCGGGTGCGCATTGCCGTTGTCCGCCAGGGACGGATCCGATATCGCGAGCACATTGCCCCAGCAGCCGACCCTGATGAAATCCAGGTCCTTCCGCGTCTCCAGAGCCATCGGTTCCGCAGCCGATGCCGACTGCACCTCTTCAAGGACCTCGTCGACGGTCCCGAACGCTTCCGCGAACTCCTGCGCCCGCAGCGGGTCATGCGCGGCGAATACCGGTCCAGGGCCGGAGAAGGGGGGCAGGACGAGGGTGATGGTGTGGTCCCCGGACCCCCAGACCCCGGAGTCGGGCGGGCAGCTCCAGAAATCGGTGTCACTCATCACGCCACCGTAACCGCCGCCACCGACATCCGGGCCACGGTGGCGAGTTCAGGACGGTGCGCCGAATCCCCTTGCGGAATACGTGAGTTGGTCACCTAGGGTGGGCGGGCTTGGCGGCGTCAACGACCACGGGGGCCCCTGACGCCGCGCACTCAGAGACCCACCTCTGGGCTCCCTACGGAGAACCACGTGACCCATCCGATACGGCCGCGTCGTCAGCGTGCCCTGGGACGCACGGCGATCGCGCTGGCCTGTGCCGGCATCCTGTCCTTAACCGGGCTGCCGTCCCTTCAGGGCACCGCGGACGCGGCACCGAAGCCGCCGACGGAGAAGAAGCAGGAACTGTGCGAGGACATGTTCGGCCTCCAGCACGTTCCTCCCACTCCGATCGACAAGATCCCCTGGAACAAGCCGGTACGCCCCTCGAGCGAGTGGGACGAGTACTTCTTCGACTCCCAGCGCCAGGCCATGGACGGCGTGATCCTGCCAGGTGACACACCTGCCGAACAGCAGAAGTTCCTCAATGCCCTCGAACACGGGCCGGAGGGCTACAAGGAAGGCGACCCGCGCAAGGTCTGGGCCTCCTACAAGCGGTTCCTGGACGACGCCGGCGGCAAGAACAAGTTCGGCAGCTTCCACAATTGGCTCAACGAGTCCTATCTGGAGATGGCTGCCCGCGGCGGCCGCGGACGCGCCTTCCACAAGAAGGTCGTACAGGACCTCGGGCTGACCGGGCCGGACTGGTACTGCGAAGAGAACGTCCAGTACACCGACAAGGACGGCAACAAGCGCTACCGCCGGTACGACGCCGTCAACTACAAGACCGGCGACCGGGTCGAGATCAAGTCCGGCGGCAACCACACGGGGGGCCAACGCCCCAAGGACCAGGCCGTCCTCAGGGCGGACCCGAAGGTACGCCTGCGGCCGATCTTCGGGCAGGAACAGACCGACGAGACCCGCAAGATGTACGACAAGCTGTCCAAGGAGTTCGGCAACGGGCCCGACGGCCGGCCCCGCATCATCCGCTACGAGCACCGATCCACTTACCACGCCCGCTACAAGCCCGGTCGGTTCAGCAACTACGACCCGTACATGAACCCCAACCCGGGCAAATTCACCGGGTCCCGTGGTGGCGGCAACGACCAGATCAACCGGTCCGTTCCCACGCCCAAGGAGGCCAAGGAGCAGTTCGAGCGGGGCCGTCAACTCGGTAACTCCGGTCAGCGGGTCCGCGGACCGGGCGGTGTGGACTTCACCACGCTGGAGTTGAAGTACGTCGGAAAGCCCGTCAAGGGCCAGGGCATGGACTATTCCTTCTCCGCCAAGAAGGCCGACGAGGAGACCAACCCCGGCTACGGCGGCAAGGCCAAGGCCCAGCTCATCTCCGACGCGTTCTTCACCTGGCTGGCCCTGACCCCGGAGAAGTTCTGGGTCAACCTCAACCCGGACCAGCCGGACAAGATCATGGACAGCAAGTTCGGCAAGACCGACGCCGGTCGCGTGCTGCTGGAAGCCGACCTTCAGATGAAGCACGACTTCTACAAGGCCATGGACCCCAAGACGGACCTGGGGAAGCGGTACTGGGCGGCCCTGCCCAAGGAGAACGGCAAGCCGTGCATGCCGGGCCTGCGCAACTGGATCGAGCCCAAGCCCGCCAAGGTCCGCGAGCAGGACGGCGGCATCTACATCCTCGACGCACCGCTCGGCCTGAAGTCCACCGCGCAGAAAACCGTCACCCAGGGCCCCGGTGAGCCGATCTGCGACCCGGACCAGGCCACGATCAAGCGGGCCCAGGCCGTCATCGACCGCATGATCGTGCCCGTGGTCGAGAAGACCATCAACACCGCCCCCCAGTACGCGGACCTGCGCCGCGTCTACACCTCCCGGGTGGCGGCGGAGTGGATCCGCCGGCAGGACGCCAAGGCGCCCACCGACTACCGCAAGATCATCAACTCCGGAGACGTGGCGAAGTGGCCGCTGCGGGCGCCGAACCAGAAGTGGACGCGCGAGGGGGTCTTCAACCGGTACGTGAAGATCTTCAAGGAGGGTGAGTTCCGCTACGAGGTCCCCACCGGCGGCACCACGCAGATCTACATCGTGGGTGGTGTCGACTTCTCCAAGTCTCCCAAGCGCAACATCACCCGCCTGCGTTTTCAGGCCCAGCACCGGAACCTTCCGCGCACCACGCAGACGTCCGTGCACACCATGACCGACGACGCCGAGAACCAGGACACCCTGTTCCTCGGCGGGAACACCGCGGCGAAGGCCACCGGAGACGGCAGCGGGGACAAACCCACACCCACCCCCACGCCTACCCACACCGGCAAGCCGGGCGAACCGTCGACCCCTCCGGCCACCCACACGCCGGACCCGGGCACGAGCACCCCGCCCACCGGTGACGGCGGGGCAAGCCGGCCGCCGACGAACGGCCCGGGCGGTGACCTCGCTCACACCGGATCCGACACCCCCGTCGGCCTCATCGCCGGTACGGCCGCGGCCCTGGTCGCTGCCGGTGGCGGGCTGATGTGGTGGATGCGCCGCCGGAAGGCAGCGCCCGAGAGCTGACCCGGCGCCACGCCTGGAAGCAGCACCACGGTCCCGCATCCTCTGGGTGCGGGACCGTTCCGTGCCCGGCGCCCGGAGGTGCTCCACGCCACGCTCACCCAACGCTCCCGCCCCGCGAACTCCCGCAAAAGCAACGCCGCGCCATTCGGCGCCGGTCCCTCCCCTCGTGGGGACCGGTGCCGAACAGCGCGGGCGGCGTGATCCGCGCCCCCCGTACCGGCGCGGATCCGGGAAGGGCCGGACCCTGGTCGACGCGGCGGCAGTCCGGGCCGGGCCGGCTCCTCAGGTCCTCGTGCCGAGCGTCCGGCCGCCGGCACCGGCCGTCCCCGCCGGCTGGTGATTCCGGAGGGCGGTGGCCGGGAACAGGCGTCAGGAGTTGTTGCTCCGGGAACTCCCGGTGCTCCGGGAACTCCGCGGACTCCGGTGTTGCGAGAACTCCGACCGGTCCCGGTGGTGGTCCGGAACTCCGAGTGCTTCGGGTGCTCCGGATACTGGGTGCGTGGACTGGCCTGGCCTTGCCTGGCCGGGCAAGGCCCGGGTGCTGCGCCGCTGGTTCGGGATACTGCCAGTCGTGGGTCCCGGCGAGGAGGTTCCGGAGTCGGGCCGGGGGCTTAACCACAGGTCAGCCAGTTAAGGTGAGTTTTCCGGTCCGGATGTCCAGCTGCGGGGGAAGTAAGGAGTGGAGGCCTTGAGTTCCGACTCAGGGGCGCGCTCAGTCTTCGCCGAGCGTCTCGCGTTGCTGTACAAGGAGGCCGGCAACCCTCCCCTCAAGAAGGTCGCCGAGGCGGTCGTCCGACTGCAGCGGGTCGACGAGCGAGGGCGGCCGGTGCGGGTCTCCGTGCAGCGGATCAGCGACTGGCGGCGGGCCAAGAACGTGCCCGCGCAGTTCGCCGCCCTCGCAGCGGTGCTGCAGGTTCTGATCCCCCAGGCCCGGCGCTCGCGGCCGGTGCCGGTGTCGACGGGCCTGTACGACCTGGCGCAGTGGCAGCGGCTGTGGGAGCGGGCGGTCGGCGACCGCGCCGCGGCGTCCGCGCAGGAGGAGGAACGCGCGCCGGACGAGGCCGCGCCCGTACCCGGTGTGTGCCCGTACCGCGGCCTGGCCTCGTACCGTCCGGAGGACGTCCGGTGGTTCTTCGGCCGACAGCGGAGCACGGAGGCCCTCGTCACCCAGCTCCGCGCGGCGGAGCGGACGGGCGGTCTCGTGATGCTCGTGGGCGCCTCGGGGGCCGGAAAGTCGTCGCTGCTGAACGCCGGGTTGGTGCCCGCGTTGCGGAGCGGCGGCGTGGGGGACGGCACGGGCGGTGCGGCGCGGGAGGTGCTGCAGCTCGTGCCGGGCGGCGATCCGGTCGGGGAGCTGCTCCGCCGGATTCCCGAGCTCGCCGGCGTCGTCTCCACCGCGACGGAGCCCACCGCGCCGAAGCCCACGGCGACGGAACCCACGGCAACAGAGCCCCCGGCGATGGAGCCCCCGGCGACGGAGCCCGGCACCCCGGCGGATCCCCGTACTCCCACGCATCCCGGCACCCCGGCGGATCCCCGTACCCCCACGCACCCTGGCCCCCCGACGGACGCCGGTACCAAGCCCGGCACCCCGCCGGAACCCGGCACCCCCCGTTTCGCGCACGCCGTGCGGGAGGCCGTGTCGGCCTGGGCGCGGCGCGGGGCGTCGGGAGCTGCTCGGCCGGTGGTGATCGTGGACCAGTTCGAGGAGGCGTTCACCCTCTGCTCCGACGAGGTGGCCAGGCGGACGTTCATCCAGCTCCTCCACGCCGCGTGCACGCCCTCCCCCACGTTCTCGACTCCGCTCGAACAGGGGGGATCCCCATGCCCGGACGACCCGGCACCCGCGCTCGTCATCATCGGCATACGCGCCGACTTCTATGAGAAATGTCTTGGATATCCCGAACTGGCCGATGCGTTGCAGCACCGGCACATGGTGCTCGGGCCGCTGACCAGCGCGGAGCTGCGGGAGGCGGTGACCGGGCCCGCCAAGGCCGTGGGGCTGGAACTCGAACCGGGGCTGGCGGAACTGATCGTCCGGGAGGTGAGCGCCGACGGTCCCGGCGGGGCGCACGACGCGGGTGTCCTGCCGCTGCTCTCGCACGCCCTGCTCGCCACCTGGCAGCGCCGGAAGGCGGGCCGGCTGACACTGGCCGGCTACCGCGCGGCCGGCGGCATCCAGGGAGCGGTGGCGGCGACCGCCGAGCGGGCCTGGTCCGGCCTCGACCCGACGGCACGCACGGCCGCGCGACTGCTCCTCCTCAGGCTGGTCCGGCTGGGCGAGGACACCCAGGCCACCCGTAGGCGGGGGACGCGGCGCCAACTGGCGGACGAGTCAACGGATCCCCACAAAACGGAGGAATCGCTCGAAGCGCTGGTGCACGCCCGGCTGGTGACGCTCGACGCGGAGGCCGTGGAGATCACCCATGAGGCGCTGCTGCACGCCTGGCCGCGGCTGCGCGACTGGATCGACGAGGACCGGAACGGCAATCTGCTGCGCCAGCGCCTGGAGGAGGACGGCCGGGCCTGGGAGGGCTCGGACCGCGACACCTCCCTCCTCTACCGGGGTTCCCGGCTGGAGCAGGCCCGCAACTGGGCGCAATCCGCCGGCGACACCTTTCTGACCCGCAGCGCGGTGGAGTTCCTGGCCGCCTCGGTCCGGCTGCGCCGGCGCACGGTGTGGCTCAGCCGTGGTGCGGTGGCGGCCGTGGTCGTCATGGCGATGCTGGCGCTCGGTTCGGCGGTGGTGGCGTGGCAGCAGCGGGACGACTCGGTGTTCCAGCAGGTGCTCACCGAAGCCGATCGCGCCCAGTACACGGACCCGTCCCTGTCGGCCCAACTCGACCTGGTGGCGCACCACCTGCGTCCCCACGACGAGGGCGCGAACAACCGGCTGCTCTCCATCGTGAACGCCCCGCTGGCCACCCCGCTCCGGGGCCACACCGGCGCCGTCTACCTCACCTCGTTCAGCCCCGACGGGCGAACCCTGGCCACCGCCGGCTACGACCGCACCGTCCGGCTGTGGGACGTGCGCGACCGGGGCCGCCCCGAGCCGCTCGGCAAGCCCCTGACCGGCCACAAGAGTTGGGTGAGCAGCGCGGTCTTCGGTCCGGACGGGCACACCCTCGTCAGCGCCGGCGACGACGGCGTGATCCGGCTGTGGGACGTGACCGACCCCGGCCACCCGTCCCGGCTCGGCGCGCCGCTGGCCGGCCACCAGGGCACGATCTACCTGGTCGCCTTCAGCCCGGACGGACGCACCCTGGCCTCCGTCGGCGAGGACCGCACCGTCCGCCTGTGGAACGTGGCCGACCCGCGCCGCCCGAAGGCGCTCGCCACGCTGACCGGCCACACCGCCGCCGTACGCTCCGTCGCGTTCAGCCCCGACGGACGGATGCTCGCGGCGGGCAGCGACGACGAGACCATCCGGCTGTGGAGGGTGTCCGACCGGCGCCACCCCCGGCCGGTCGACAGGGTGCTCACCGGCCACACGGACCTGGTCCACTCCGTGGCCTTCGGCCCCGACGGCCGCACCCTCGCCAGCGGCAGCGCGGACGGCACCATCCGGCTGTGGGACGTGTCCGACCCCGAGCGCGCCAAGGCGATCGGCTCGCCGCTGACCGGCCACACCGGTCCCATCTGGTCGGTGGCCTTCAGCCCCGGCGGCGGGATGCTCGCCGCCGCCAGCGCGGACAGCACGGCGAGCCTGTGGAACGTCAGCGATCCGGCGTACCCGTCGCAGGTCGGCGAGCCCCTCGCGGGCGGCAGCGGCGAGATGTACGCCCTCGGCTTCAGTCCCGACGGCCGGACCCTCGCCACCGGCAGCGGCGACAGCAAGGTCCGCCTGTGGTCGATACCGGCGTCGGACATGATCGGCCGGAACGGGACGTTCCGCCCGGACGGGCGGGTGCTCGCCACGGCCGCGCTCGACGGACGGGTCCGGCTGTGGAACGTGCACACCCCCGGCCGGCCCGTGCCCCTGAGCGGGCCGTTCATGCGCGCGGACGGCTACCACCGTTCGATGGCGTTCTCCCCCGACGGCCGCACCCTCGTCGTACGGACCGGGCACCGGTCGGTGTACCTGTGGAACGTCGCCGACCCGGCCCACCCGGTCCCGGCCGGGCCGCCCCTCACCCTGCACACCCGCTTCGCGGGCCCCGACTCCCTGGCCTACAGCCCCGACGGCCGCACCATGGCCACCGCCTACGACGACCGCACCGTCCAGTTGTGGAACGTCGGCGACCCGTCCCACGTGGTTCCGCTCGGCACCCCGCTCACCGGCCACAGGGGCTTCATCAACTCCCTCCTGTTCAGCCCGGACGGCCGTACGCTCGCCAGCGGCAGCGCGGACGGCACCATCCGGCTGTGGGACGTGTCCGACCCGCGCCATGCCGCCCCGGCCGGCGCCCCGCTCCGAGGGCACCTCGGTCCCGTCAACGCGCTCGCCTACAGTCCGGACGGCCACACGCTGGCCAGCGGCGGCGACGACGACACGGTCCGGCTGTGGAACGTCACCGCCCCCCGCCGGGCGACGCCGCTGGGCCCGCCGCTCACCGGCCACACCGAAGCGGTCGTCTCGCTGACGTTCAACCCGGACGGCCGGACCCTGGCGAGCGGCGGCGACGACAACTCGGTCCGCTTCTGGAACGTCACGGTCCCGTCCCGGGCCACGGCCATCGGCCAGGCGGCCAGCCCCAATGCCAAGACCGGCAATTTCCTGTCGTTCAGCCCCAAGAGCCACCTGCTCGCGGTGTCGAGCGGCGCCGGCACCGTCCGGCTGTGGAGCCTGGACCCCGATCCGGCGATCCGCCGCATCTGCTCCACCACGCGGGGCGTCCTGACGCCGGAGAAGTGGCGCGAGTACCTGCCCCATCTCTCGTACGAGCCGCCGTGCGGCACATGACGACGACCTGGGACGACGTGACTCCGATCACAACTCCGGGTCCTGTTTAAGCAGTTGACTCCCGTCGTGCTGACAGCCTTGCTACTCTTGGCCGCAGCCCGATCGCTGGTGCATCCCCCGTCGCCAGCGATCGGGCGCTTCCATGTCTGCCGCTCCTGTTTCAGGTGCCGCGCACGTCTGCCGCTCCCGGCTCGCCCGCCAACTCGTCAACACCTCTTTATGAGTCGTAACCTGGTGTCGTCCGGCCGGTCAGCCGGTTGATCACCCCGCTGGCCGAGGCGCCGAGCGACGGGACGGTGACGGCGATGGCAGTGGCGTACGAGCGGATCGCCGACCAGCTTCGGCAGTCCATCCGCGCAGGTCAGCTCAAGCCCGGGGACCGCCTCCCGGCCGAGGCGAAGCTCGCCGAGGAGTTCGGACGCAGCGTGCCGACCGTCCGGGACGCGCTCCGGGTCCTGCGGGACGAGGGCCTGATCGAGAAGCAGCACGGGCGCGGCAACTTCGTCCGGCGCCCCCGCACCGCGACCGTGCGCAACAATCTTCGCCACCAGTGGGAGAAGAACCGCGCCCGCCGGTCCCTGGAGGAGCGGGCCCGGACCGGCGCCACCGAGCGCGAGACCGGCCTGGACGTCGACGACCTGATCTTCCACGCCGCGTACCGCGAGACCACTGCGGACGAGGACCTCGCGGCGGCGTTCGGCCTCCCCGAGGGCACCCCGCTCCTCGCACGCTCCTACCGGACGCGCTGCGCGGCCGAGAGCGCCCCCTTCAGCCTGGTGACGTCCTACCTCGTCCGCGATCTGATCGCGGGGAACCCGGCCCTGCTCGACGCGGCCAACGAACCCTGGCCGGGCGGCTCGCAGGCCCAGCTCTCCACCGTCGGCATCGAGGTCGACCGCATCGAGGAACGCGTCACCGCCCGCCCGCCGACGCCCGAGGAGGCGGAGGAGCTGGAGCTCCCGCCCGGGACCTCGGTGCTCGTGCTCCGCAAGACCTCGATCGACACCCGGGACCGGATCGTCGACGTCTCGCACGTCGTCCTGCCCGGCGACCGCACGGAAATGCTGTTCACCACTCCCCTCGAAAGGTGGTGAGTGCCGTGCGCCGGCGCGTCATCATCGTCACGGCCGTCCACGCCCCCTCGGCCCCTTTCCTCCCCGAGGCCTACAAGTCCCTCCGCGAGCAGGACCTCCCCCAAGGGTGGGAGTGGCACTGGGTCGTCCAGGAGGACGGTTACACCGACGAGGTCGCCCCGTACGTGCCCGACGACGCGCGGGTGACCTTCCGCCAGGGGCGGGCCGGTGGCCCCGGTGTCGCCCGCACCATCGCCCTGGCCCATGCCGAGGGCGAGTACATCAAGGTCCTGGACGCCGACGACCAGCTGACGCCCGGCACGCTCGCCCGCGACCTGGCCGCCCTGGAGGGCGACCGCAGCATCGGCTGGGCGACGTCCCGGACCCTCGACCTCCTGCCCGACGGTTCGACGGCCGGTTTCCCCGGCGATCCCGAGGCGGGCCCGATCGAGCGCGGCGCCGTCCTCGACTTCTGGAAGGCGAACGACTTCCGCGCCCAGGTCCACCCGGCGTCCCTCTGCGTCCGCCGCGATCTGCTCCTCGCCCTCGGCGGCTGGATGGCCCTCCCCGCCTCGGAGGACACCGGCCTGCTGCTCGCCCTGAACGCCACCGCCCGCGGCTGGTTCTCCTCGGAGGTCGGCCTCCTCTACCGCAAGTGGCCCGGCCAGGCGACCAGCCAGCCGTCCCACACGGACAGCGCGGAGCGCCGTGCGCGGATGGCGGTCGCCGAGGCCCGGGCACGCGAGCTCGCGCACCTCAACTGGCGTTATCCGAGGGCCGATGGCTGAGGGGTGATGGCTGAGGGGTGATGGCCGAGAGGCGACGGCCAGCGGGCGTGAGGCGATCGAGGGGTTCCGGTGTCGTGCCTCTGGCCTGTTGATGCCCGGCGTGCCACCCTGCGCGGCACCCGTTGGCCGGCCCCGACGGACGCCGTGTCCGCGGCCGGCGACGACAGCCGATGCAGGCAAGGAGACCGCCATGACCGAGCCCGGTGGAGACGAGCAACGACAGAGAAGCACCTCGCAGGACGCCCTCAGGGCCAGGCACACCGCACGCGCCCGCAGCGCCTCCGCCCGTACGGCCGCCGCCTGCCGCTTCGCCGGTTTCGCGGCCGCCCCGGATGCCGTGGTGGCCGTGCCGGCGGCGGCCTCCGCGAAGGCCGCCAACGCGCTCCGGCTGTCCGCCGACGCGGTCGCCGCGTTGGCCGCGGGCGGCCCGGACCCCGCCGCGGACGCCCGGCACGCACGCAACGCCGCCGCGGCCGCCGTCCTCGCCGCCCAGATTGCCCGCTCCCACGGCGTCAACCAGCTCTGCGACGCCGCGTACGACGCCGCCCTCAAGGCGTCCCTGGCCGCCGGAAGGGCCGCCGGGCGGGACGGCCTGGGTGCCAGTGACCCGCTGAACGCCGAGGCGGAGGCCGCCGAGGCCGACGCCGTCGCCGCCGCCACGGCCGCCGGCTGGACGTAGGGCTCGTCTCGCCGGCTGTCCGGCAAACTGTCCGGCACCGCGAGGATCCGGGCCCGGGGCCCGGGTCACGACGCGGTGCCGGACCGCCCCCTCCGGAACACCTCACCCCTGGTCGAAGGGGAGCTCCAGCATCCGGATCGCATTCCCGCGCAGGAGCTTGTACGTCACCTCGTCCGGCAGCCCCGCCATGTGCTCGGCCGCCACCTGTTTCGTGTGCGGCCAGGTCGAGTCGACGTGGGGGTAGTCCGTCTCGAACGTCGCGTTGTCGACCCCCACGGTCTCGATCGCCTCGACCCCGTGCCTGTCCCGGAAGAAGCAGCAGAAGATCTGCCGGTAGTAGTACGACGACGGCGGCTCGGGGATCAGGTCCTTCACCCCGCCCCAGGCCCGGTGCTCCTCCCAGACGTCGTCGGCGCGCTCCAGTGCGTACGGGATCCAGCCCATCTGGCCCTCGCTGTACGCGAGTTTCAGCCGCGGGAACTTCACCAGCACACCGCTGAACAGGAAGTCCATCATCGACGCCATCGCGTTGTTGAAGGAGAGCGCGGCCTGGACCGCGGGCGGGGCGTCCGGTGAGGCCGCCGGCATCTGCGACGACGACCCGATGTGCATGTTCACCACCGTCCCGGTCTCCTCGCACGCCGCGAAGAACGGGTCCCAGTACCCGGAGTGGATCGACGGCAGCCCGAGGTACGTGGGGATCTCGCTGAAGGTCACCGCCCGCACCCCGCGGGCGGCGTTGCGCCGGATCTCCGCGACCGCCAGGTCGATGTCCCACAACGGGATGAGGCACAGCGGGATCAGCCGGCCGCCGCTGTCCCCGCACCACTCCTCCACCATCCAGTCGTTGTACGCCCGGACGCAGGCGAGCCCGACCTCCTTGTCCTGCGCCTCGGCGAAGGTCTGGCCGCAGAAGCGCGGGAACGTCGGGAAGCAGAGCGACGCCTCCACGTGGTTGAGGTCCATGTCCGCGAGCCGCGCCTTGGGGTCCCAGCAGCCGCGCCGCATCTGCTCCCGGGTGATCCCGTCCAGCGTCATCTCGTCCCGGGAGAAGCCCACGGCCGCGATGATGCGCTTGTACGGGAAGATCTGCCCGTCGTACTCCCACCAGTCCGTGATCTGACCGTCCGGGTCCGTGGTGAACCGGTACTTCCCGCCCACGTACTCCAGCTCACCGATGCCGGCGGTGAACGGCTTCGGCCCCCTGTCCTGGTACTTCTTCGGAAGCCAGGTCTCGAAGAGGTGCGCCGGCTCGATCACGTGATCGTCCACGCTGATGATCTCGGGAAGCTCCGCCGTGCCGCTCTCGTTGCTGATCACGCTGTACCCCCAACTGCCCGCCGGTGAGTCCCCACGGGCCCGAATCTGACGACCCATCAGTTCCGAGGCTATGACCTCCCCCTCGCGACGACAAGGCGCGCCCGGCAACTCCCCCCTCCCGGGAACGCCGACCCTTACGGACCGAGCCGCCCCCCTTGCGGGATGAGCCCCCACCCGCTGAACTTGCGGACATCGCACACACCTGACGCTCCATCAGATCTCACTTTCCGCCGCGGACGAATCGAGGGACGACATGGGCACGACCATGCACACGATCTGGCTCAGCGGCGCCGAGTGGTGCGCGGTCCTGCGGATCGGCCTCGGGCTGTGGTGGCTGGAGAGCTGGCGCCACAAGGACAAGAAGACCTGGTTCGCCGGCGGCGGCATCGACTGGGCGGCCGGCATCGCGGCCGACCACCGCTGGCCCGCCGTCCGCAAGAGCTTCGACCGCTTCGTGAAGCCGCACCCCCGCCTGATGGCGTACCTCGTCGCCTACGCCGAACTGGCCCTCGGCCTCGGACTGATCACGGGCTTCCTCACACCGATAGCCCTGGTCGCCGGCGCCGTGCTCAATCTGATCTACCTGATCCTGATGATCCACGACTGGGCGGAACAGGGGCAGAACCTCATGATGGCGCTGATCTCGGCCGTCGGCCTCCTGGCCATGAGCTGGCAGAGCTGGTCGCTCGACGGGGCTTTGGGGTTGTTCCGGTAGCGGCCCGGCTCCGCCGCCCAGCCGCCCAGTCGCCCAGTCGGCCCACCATCACCCACCTGTCCGGAAAGCGCCTTCCGGCCTCCCCGTCGCCGTACCTAGCCTGGCCTTCGTGACCAGATTTCGTATCTGGTCACGGAGTCAGAGCCCGGAGGCAGGCGCAGAGACGGACGCGGAGCCCGAAGAATCCGCGTGCCGGCGGGGGAGGGGGAAGAAACCATGGAGCGGGCGGAGCGCGGGGAGCGGATCCTGGAGGTGGCCGGGGAGTTGCTGCTCGCCTGGGGGTACGCACGGGTGACGATCGACGAGATCGCCCGGCGCGCCAAGGTGGGCAAGGGAACGGTCTACCTCCACTGGAAGACCAAGGATTCACTGCTCCTCGCCGTCATGCTGAAGGCGCAATCCCGCAGCCAGCAACGGCAGGTGGAACGCCTCCGCGCCGATCCGCTGGAGGTCCTGCCGAGCCGGATGATGCGCGGGCGCTTCCAGGACTTCCTCGCCGAGCCCGTGCTGCGCGCCCTGTACACCGACGACTCCGACGTCCTCGGCCGGCTCAACGACCACGCCAAGAAGGAGCTCGCGGAGCTGATCGTCGAGGCCGACCGGACCCTGCGACGCCACCTCGAGGTCTTGCGCGCACACGGTCTGGTGCGCACCGACACGGAGGTGCGCCACCAGCAGTACGCGCTGATGGCGATCGCCACCGGGTTCTTCACCGCCGAGACGCTGCTCCACGAGCGGGCTCCGGACACCCCTCGGACGCGTGCGGAGATCCTGGCCCACACGGTCCGGAGCACGCTCGAAACCGCCCCCGAGCACGCACACCGGGCCGCCACCGCGGCCGTACCGGAAGTCATCGCCCTCTACGAGCAGTTGGCGGAGCTGTCCGCCCGCGAGATGGACCGCCAGATACGTCGCTGAGACCCAGCGGCGGGTACGTCGCCGCCGCGGGCGCGGCGGCGGCCGGAGACGGCGGCCGGTGACCGACCTCGGCCGCCTCGCCCACTCCCAACCGGAGGAGAACGAAAGATGTCGGCATTACCCCGCTCCCCGCTCACCGCGCACGTCGGGAAACACCCGGGCGAGCCGCAGGTGATGGATCCCGCGCTGATCAGCGACCCCTACGGCGGGTACGGGGCGTTGCGCGAGCAGGGGCCGGTCGTCCGCGGCCGGTTCATGGACGACTCGCCCGCGTGGTTCGTGACCCGTTTCGAGGAGGTCCGGCAGGTCCTGCGCGACCCGCGGTTCGCGAACAACCCGGTCGCCTCCTCCCTGGGCGCCAGGCCCGAGGACTCACCCACGGTGCGGCTGTTGGACATGCTCGGCTTCCCCGAGCACCTGCGCGTCTACCTGCTCGGTTCGATCCTCAACAACGACGCCCCGGACCACACCCGGCTCCGCCGCCTGGTTTCCCGCGCGTTCACCGCACGCAAGATCACCAACCTGCGGCCGCGCGTGGCGGAGATAGCGGACACCCTGCTGGACCGGCTCCCCGAGCACGCCGAGGACGGCGTCGTCGACCTGATCCAGCACTTCGCGTACCCGCTGCCCATCACGGTCATCTGCGAACTGGTCGGCATACCGGAAGCCGACCGTCCGCAATGGCGTCAATGGGGTGCCGACCTCGTCTCCCTCCAACCGGAGCGGCTCAGCGTCTCGTTCCCCGCGATGATCGACCACATCCACGAGCTGATCCGGGAACGCCGCGGCGCGCTCACCGACGACCTGCTCAGCGAGCTGATCCGCACCCATGACGACGACGGCGGCCGGCTGAGCGACGTCGAGATGGTGACCATGGTCCTCACCCTCGTCCTGGCCGGTCACGAGACCACCGCCCACCTGATAGGCAACGGCACGGCGGCGCTGCTCACCCACCCCGGGCAACTCCGCCTCCTCCAGGACGACCCGGACCTGCTCCCGCGGGCCGTCCACGAGCTGATGCGGTGGTGCGGGCCGGTGCACATGACGCAGCTGCGGTACGCCACCGAGGACGTCGAGCTCGCCGGCACCCTGATCCGCAAGGGCGACGCGGTGCAGCTCATCCTGGTGTCGGCGAACCACGATCCCCGCCACTACACCGATCCGGAACGCCTCGATCTGACCCGCCATCCCGCGGGCCACGCCGAGAACCACGTGGGGTTCGGCCACGGTCCGCATTACTGCCTCGGAGCGACGCTGGCCAAACAGGAGGGCGAGGTCGCTCTCGGGAAGCTGCTCGCACGCTTCCCCGGCGTCGCGCTCGCCGTCCCACCGGAACGCCTGGAACGCGCGCAGGTCCCGGGCAGTTGGCGGCTGGTGTCCCTGCCTCTGCGGTTGAGCTGAGAACCCCGCTCCGGGACGGGGCGGCGGAACCTCGCCCTGGAGGGACAGGGCGGCCGGCCGATCATCGACCGGACGGCCGCCTTGCCACTTCTCCGGTGCGGAGCGCTACTTGCCGGCCACCGAGGCGCGCCAGGTGACCTGGTGCGAGCCCTCTCCCTCACCGTTGAAGATCACCGCTGTCGGCGCGTCGCCCTTCGGCAGCAGGTGGATGGAGCACTCGGTCACCACGCCGTTCGGCTTCACCATCTTGTCGGGGACGGCCTCGGGGCACTGGCTGACACCGGGGCCGCCGATGTCGATCAGCACCATCTTCTGCACGGTCTGGCCGGCCGCGGTCTGCAGCGTCACCCCGTCGCTCATGCTGGGCAGCAGGTCGTACTTGCCGCTGTTCCGGTACTGCATGGTGACGTAGTACGGGACCATCTTCTTCTGGTCCGCGTTCAGGTCGAAACGGCCCAGGTCGGCGATGGAGCCGGCGCGCACGCTCTTCGGGGTGATCCGCAGCGAGACGGGCCGCTTGTCGGTGTCCTCCGTGACGCCGTCGGCCGGCTTGCCCGCAGGCAGGATCCCGTCGGACGCACCGCCTTCGGCACCGCCCTCGCCCACCTTCCAGATGAGGGTGTCTCCCCCGTCGTCCTTGTAGGAGACGGTCGCCGGCGGCTGCCCCTTGGGGAGCATGTAGATCTGGCAGAGCGCGGCGGTGGCGCCGGCCGCCAGCTGCGACGCGCCGCCCTCACGGCACTCGGGCGGCAGTCCGGAGCTCGTGGCCAACGGGTTGGACTGGAACAGCGACACCGGCTGGGCGGGCTGGCCGTCCGCCCCGGTGACGGAGAAGTTCCGCTCCGGGGACAGGTTCTTCACCGTCTTCTTGCCGGTGTTCGTGTACGAGAAGGTGAGGTAGTACGGCACCTTCCCCTTCAGGTCGTCGTCCAGCCGGATGTGCGAGAGGTCGGAGTCCGAGCCGCGGGCCAGCCGCGTCGGGGTGATCCGCAGCGGATGCGCCTTGTCGTCGGAGTCGGTCCAGGTGGCCTGGCGGGGCGTGGCCTTCATCGGCAGCGGCTTGGCGGGCGTCACGGCCTCCGACGGCCCGGGCGCCGCCTTGCCGTTACGGGGCCCGCCACATCCCACGGCCAGCAGCATGAGCGCGCTGAGACCCGCGGCACCCGCGATACGTATCGGCTTCCGCACGGCAATCCCCCGTTGTTCTGCGGTGTTTCCGCGTTGTTCTGCAATGTTCTGCGTTGTTCTGCGTTGTTTCCGCGATGATCTGCGCCGGCCGGTGTCCGTCGTTGCCGTCCGACCGGCCGGGACCGGTCGGACACACTAGCCGGGGCGGTACGGGCGAACGGCATTGCCCCCGGGACCCGGAGGCAATGGGCGCGGAGAAACGCGCCTCAACGAGGACGACTGGCCCGCAGCGAGTACATAAGGGGAACGCGGGGACGGTCGCCGGGAAAGCGGTAGTACCCGTCGTCGCCCCGCCGAAGTGCGGCGAACCGCTGGAACATGGTCATGTCGTGCTCGTGCAGGAAGTCGATGCGCAGACCGGCGCCGGCGACGGCGGAGACGACATCGCCCAGCGGATGCTGCCATTCGACACTGCGGTTGTTGACCGTCGGTGCCTCGAAGTCCGTGTAGGTACCGGGCACTTCGTCGACCCAGGCGTCCTGATTGAAGTAGTCGTGGACGATCCGCGCGCCGGTCTCGTCGTCGAGCGCGTCGCCCAGCGGGTGGAATTCGGCGAGGTAGAGGAAGCCGCCGGGCGCGACGAGCGAGGCGGCGGCGTCGGCCCAGCGCTCCAGATCCGGGAGCCAGTTCAGGGCACCGATACCGGTGTAGACGATGTCGTACGAGGCGTCGGGGACGGCTTCGGCGGCGTCGTAGACGTCGGCGGCGACGAAGGCCGCACGGTCCGGGCCGTAGCCGAGTCCGGCGGCGAGCTCGCGGGCGGCCTCCACGGCCGGTTCGGAGAAGTCCAGGCCGACGACGCGGGCGGCGCCGCGGTGCGCCCAGGAAAGCGTGTCCTGCCCGAAGTGGCACTGGAGATGGAGCAGGGACCGGCCGGTGACGTCCCCGACCTCCGCGGTCTCGAAGTCGCGGATCACGTCCCGGACCCGGCGGAAGCGCTCCTGGTCATAAAAATCGCTCGCGGTGTGGATGGCCACCCGCTCGTCCCACCTCGCGCGATTGGTCTCCCGCCAGTCGTTGGGGCCGGTGTGTTTTCGCATACCGCGAAGTTATCCACAGGGTTGTGGCCCTCGCCAACGCATTTCGAGCGCCGGGCGCAGAATGGGCGCATGACTGACGAGACGACCGCAGGCCCCGACCGCACGCCCGACCCGACCCCTTCCTCGGCCGACCCCGACCGCTCCGCCCGCTCCTCCGGGACGCTGACGGACTCGGCCGACCCCATAACGGGCCCGGGCGCGTCGACACCTGACCCGGCCGGCTCGCCGAAGACGGACATCACGGACATGCCCGACTGGGAGAAGCGCTTCCGGGCCCCGCGGATCGGGCTGCCGGACTGGGCCGAGGACGCCCCGGACCGCTCGCTGTTCGTCTCGAACGCCACCGGCACCTTCGAGCTGTACACCTGGGACCGGGCGACCGGCGCCCAGCGGCAGGCCACGGACCGACCGAACGGCACGACGGACGGGACGCTCTCGCCGGACGGCGAATGGGTGTGGTGGTTCTCGGACACCGACGGGGACGAGTTCGGCATCTGGATGCGGCAGCCGTTCGCCGGCGGCCCGGACGAGCCGGCCACCCCCGGACTCGCCCCCTCCTACCCGGGAGGTCTGGCCATCGGCCGCGACGGCACCGCGATCGTCGGCCGCTCCACGGACGACGACGGCTCGACCATCCACGTCGTACGCCCGGGACAGTCCCCGGTGGAGATCTACCGGCACCGCGAGTCGGCGGGCGTCGGCGATCTCTCGCACGACGGCTCACTGATCGCCATCGAGCACACCGAGCACGGCGACGCGATGCACTCCGCGATCCGCGTCGTCCGGCCCGACGGCTCCACGGTCGCCGAGCTGGACGACACCGACGGCGGCACCGAGGAGCTGGGCCTGTCGGTGCTGGGCTTCGCACCGGTGGACGGTGACTCCCGGCTGCTGGTCGGGCACCAGCGCCGGGGCCGCTGGGAGCCGATGATCTGGGACCCGCTGACCGGCAAGGAGACGGCCCTGGAGATCGACCTCCCGGGAGACGTCGGCGCCGACTGGTACCCGGACGGCTCGGCACTGCTCGTGGAGCACGAGTACCAGGCCCGCAGCGAGCTGTGGCGGTACGACCTCGGAGCGGAGCCGGCGGGCACGGCGCTGACCCGGGTCGAGACCCCGGCCGGGACGGTCTCGGGCGCGACGGCACGGCCGGACGGAACGGTCGAGTTCCTGTGGTCGTCGGCCGCGCAGCCCCCGGAGGTGCGCTCGACGAGCGGTGCCGTCGTGCTGGACCCGCCCGGTATGAAGGCGCCGGGGTCGGTGCCGGTGCGGGACGTCTGGGTGGACGGCCCGGGCGGCCGTATCCACGCCCTGGTGCAGCAGCCTGCGGGCGACGGCCCCTTCCCGACGGTGTTCGACATCCACGGCGGCCCGACCTGGCACGACAGCGACGCCTTCGCCTCGTCCCCGGCGGCGTGGGTCGACCACGGCTTCGCGGTCGTACGCGTCAACTACCGCGGCTCGACGGGCTACGGCCGCGCCTGGACGGACGCCCTCAAGCACCGCGTCGGGCTGATCGAGCTCGAAGACATCGCCGCGGTGCGCGAGTGGGCGGTCGGCTCCGGCCTGGCGGACCCGGAGCAGCTGGTCCTGGCCGGCGGCTCCTGGGGCGGCTACCTCACGCTGCTCGGGGTCGGCACCCAGCCGGACGCCTGGGCACTGGGCCTCGCGGCGGTACCGGTGGCGGACTACGTCACCGCCTACAACGACGAGATGGAAGCCCTCAAGGCCATGGACCGCACCCTCCTGGGCGGCACCCCCGAGGAGGTCCCGGAGCGCTTCGAGGCCTCGTCCCCGCTGACCTACGTGGACGCGGTGCGGGCCCCGGTCTACATCTCCGCCGGCGTCAACGACCCGCGCTGCCCGATCCAGCAGGTGGAGAACTACGTCCAGCGCCTGGAACAGCGCAGCCACCCGCACGAGGTCTACCGCTACGACGCGGGCCACGGCTCCCTCGTCGTCGAGGAACGCATCAAGCAGGTCCGCCTGGAACTCGACTTCACCCAGCGCTACTTGGCCGCCAGGCACCAGAACGCCTGACCAGCAGCAAGGCAGCACAAGCACGGACGCAAGAAAAGGGGCGACCGCCCCGGAAGGAGAGCGAGAGAGCAAGAGAACAGCAGAGCAGTGCCCTCGCGGACGCGGCCCCGCAACACGATCCCGTAACGCGGCCCCGTAACGCGGCTCCCTCTCAGGCCGCCGCGTGGTGGGAGAGGGCGGCGTGCGGGTCGGTGATCCCGGTGCCCTCGGTCGTGTGATCCGTGTGGACGGTCGCGGCGGTGAGCCGGGGGACGGCGTGGATCAGTGCGTGCTCGGCGGCGACGGCGAGCGCGTGGGCCTGCACCACGGTCAGTTGGGCGTCGACGACGATGTCGGCCTCGGCACGCAGCGTGTGACCGATCCAGCGCATGCGGACCTGGCCCACGTCACGGACCCCGGCCACCGTGCGCAGGGCGGTCTCCGCGGTGTCGAGGAGCTCGGGGTCGACGGAGTCCATCAGCCGCCGGTAGACCTCGCGGGCCGCGTCGCGGAGGACGACGAGGATGGCGGCGGTGATCAGCAGACCGATGAGGGGGTCGGCGAGGCGCCAGCCGAGAGCTGCGCCGCCGGCACCGAGGAGGACGGCGAGGGAGGTGAAACCGTCGGTGCGGGCGTGCAGCCCGTCGGCGACCAGGGCCGCGGAACCGATCTTGCGGCCGGTGCGGATGCGGTAGCGGGCCACCCACTCGTTACCGAGGAACCCGACGACGGCGGCCACGGCCACCGCCCCCAGGTGGGTCACGTCACGGGGATGCAGCAGGCGGTCAACGGCCTCGTAAGCGGCCAGGAGAGAGGAGGTGGCGATGGTGAGGACGATGGCGATACCGGCGAGGTCCTCGGCGCGTCCGTAGCCGTAGGTGTAGCGGCGGTTCGCCGCACGGCGGCCGAGTACGAAGGCGATGCCGAGCGGCACAGCGGTCAGGGCGTCCGCGGCGTTGTGGAGGGTGTCACCGAGCAGTGCCACCGAGCCCGACATCGCGACGACGACCGCCTGGACCAGCCCGGTCCCCCCGAGGATCCCGAGCGAGAGCCACAGCGTGCGCATGCCCTCCCGGGAGGTCTCCATCGCGGCATCGACCTTGTCCGCGGCCTCGTGGCTGTGCGGGGTGAGCAGATGACCAAGCTGATGCCGCACCCGCCCCCAACGCCCGGCCTGCGCTGGCAGCCCGGGGTGGGAGTGGCCGTGGTCGTGGCCGTGGGCACCGGGGTGGGAGTGGCTGGCGCCCTGCCCGTGGGGGTCGGGGTGGGAGTGGCTGGGGCCGTGACCGTGGGGGCCGGGATCGGAGTGGCTGGGGCCCTGACCGTGGTGGCCTGGGTGGGAGTGGCCGGGGCCCTGACCGTGGGGGCCGTCGCCATGGCCGTCACCAGGGTGGGCGGGGCTGTCGCCATGGCCGTCACGGGGGTGCGCCAGGTCGGCGCGGTCGTGGCTGTGCGGGTGGGCTTGGTCAGGGCGGTGCGAGGGGGTGCGGTTGCCTGCCATGGGGCTACCGTGGCACACCGATTCCATTGCGGCTACAACGGTCGTACACCCTCCGACCAGGTGCGACGGCCTTGCAGTTACCTGTTCCAGGTGGGCGGGGTGGGGCGGGGTGGGGGTGAGGTGGGAGGGGCGGGGGCGGGGGGGGGGCGGCCCCCCCGGGGGGGGAGCAGCTGCCGAGCCCCTCAGCCCCGCCCCACCCCCGCCGCCCCGCCCCGTTCCTGGCCAGTCAGCACGTCCGCCGCCACACCCGCCGCCACATCCCCCGCCTCAGCCGCCACACCCGAAGCCCCAGCCGACCCATCCCCCACCTCAGCCGACCCATCCCCCGCCTCAGCCGCCACATCCGAAGTCCCAGCCAACCCATCCCCCGTCCCAACCGCCACATCTCGCGCCCCAGCCGTCATATCCCCCGCCTCGCCCGCTTCCGGGAGGAGGCCCAGGGCTGCGTCCTTCGCGGCTTCGGATTCGCGGCGGAAGAGGCGGAACCACATGAAGACCACGAAGCCGGCGAAGACGAACCACTCGCCGGTGTAGCCGAGGTTCTGGAAGGCCTTGAGGTCCAGGCCGCTGCCCTCGGCGGCGGCCGGGGGGACGGGGTGCAGCGGGGCCGGCGGGTCGGTCTGCGTGATCCAGGCGTCGTAGACGTCGTACGGCACGATGTTGACCAGCGACGCCGCGCTGATCATGCCGAGCTGACCGTGCGGCAGTCCGCCGCCCGCCTGGACGCCGTCGGTGCCCTGGTTCTCGGAGGCCTGCAGCGCGCCGGTGACCGTCACCTCGCCCTTGGGCGGTGCGGGCACCTTCGCCGTGTCGGCCTTCGCCTCGGCGTCACCGGGCAGCCAGCCGCGTACGACCGGGAGCGCCTTGCCGTGGTCCGTGCGCAGGAGGGTGAGGACGTAGAAGCCCTGCCGCTCGCCGTGCTTGTCCTTCAGGGTGCGGGCCGGTACGAGCAGTTGGTGCTCGGTGTCGTAGCGCCCGCGGGCGCTGGCCTGGCGTCCGGAGGTGATCTTGTCGACGGGCAGCAGGCTGTCGAGGGGCCGGGCGGCCGCGGTCTTCGCCCGGGCCGAGCGGTCTTCCTGCTGCCGGTGGGTGTCGACGCGGTCCTCGAAGCGGCTCAGCTGCCAGCTGCCCATGAAGATGCAGAAGGGAATCGCCAGCACGGCGAAGACGTTGATCCCCCACCACCGCGGGGTCAGCAGGAACCGGTACACCCCATCAACGGTACGGGGCCCGCGCGGCGGGCCCTCACCGCCCCCTGGCCGAGTCCCGCCGGGCCCTACTGGGCCGCCACCGCCTCCGTGCGGTAAACCGTTCCGGCGCAGGCGTCGGCGATCTTGGCGTCGGTGGCGGCGGGCTCGCCGGCCTCCGGCGTATGGCTGAGAACGATCCCTCCGGGCGCGGCGCCGCCACCGCCGGTACCGTCGTCGCCGCCCGCCTGACCGCCGCCGTCGGTGCCCGTCGTGGCCCCCGCGTCCGGGGACTGCCCCGGGTCCTTCGAGGGGTCGGGAGTCGGCGAGGGCCCCGGGTTGACGCACCCGGTGGGGCCGCCGCCGGCCTGCGGGATCCAGGCGAACTTCACCTCGTACGCCTCGCCCGGCTTGAGCACCAGCTGGTCGGGGGTGGTGGCCGGATCGGGCAGACCGGTGGCCTCGTCACCCGAGGTGTGGTCGACGACGTGGATGTGGTCGGGATTCGTGGACCCCTGCGCGGAAGCCACGACGACGGTGCCGCCGCCCTGGACGGAACAGGGCGTGGTGGACGTGTTGACCACCCGGAACGCACCGTAGACGCGGCCGTCGGCGTCCGCCTGGCCGACCTTGCTCGTTCCCTGTCCGAGCTGATCACGCCCGCAGACCGGCGAGGTGACGTCCATGGTCTCGTCCGGGGCGGGGGTGCCGGCACCCGCGCCATGGCCGGCGCCGTTCTTCTCCGTGGCCTTGCCCTTGCCCGCGGGTCGCCCCCCGCCCGGCCTGGCGCCGCCCTGGTCGGTCGGGCGCGGCCCGGCCTGCTCGGTGCCCTCGCCGTGCGTGCCTCCGTCGGCGTCGTGGGCGCGCTGGCTGCTCGCGGCGTTGGCGGGCCGGTCGGGGGAGCCGTCGGCGAGGTCGGCGACGTGGAGCATGGCGGGGATCGACGTACCGCCGAGCAGCAGTGCGGCGGCCGCGCCGACGACGACGTGGCGACGGCGCTGGCGGCGGGCCGGTACGGCGCGGCGCAGGTGGTCCAGGGCGTCCGGGGACGGTTCGAGGCCGCCGACGCTGGACTGCAGGAGGCGCCTCAGATCGTCCTCGTCGCCGAAGCCGCCACCGAATCCACCGCCGGTGGGATGGCTGCGGCCGTGGTCGTCCCCGTCACCGTCGCCCCCACTGCCCCCGGAGGTAGAGCCCGCGGAGGCAGGCCCCGCGGAGGCCGGGCCCCCGGAGGCAGCACCGTCGAACGCTCCGCCGCCATGGGCATCGTTGTCGCGGTCGCCCCCACGGGAGCGGGTCTCACCGGCCTCGCCCCCACGGGACCGCGTCTCACCCGCCTCGGCCTCGCGGGCCCGGGTCTCGCGATCACGCACTCCGCGGTCGTACTCATGGCTCTCGCGGGTTTCCCGGCTCGCGCAGATCTCGCGGCCCTCATGCCCCCCGCGACGTCCCTGCCCCCGGGTCTCGTGGCTCCCGTGACTCGCGTGGCCGCCCTGACCGCCGTCGTGTGCCTCGCGTACGAGGTACAGCCCCTGCGGCCCATGGGCCGCCGCGCCGTGTGTGCGGTACGGGGCGTCGTCCACACCGGCACGCCCCGCCGCCCAGCCCGGAACCGCGCGCCCCCGGGGCACGCCACCCGGACCACCCTCAGAACCGGCCGAACCAACCGAACCGACCGGCCCCATGGGCCCAGCCGAACCAACCGAGCCCATCGAACCAACCGAACCGATCGAACCGACCGGCCCCATGGGTCCGGCCGACCCGACAGCCCCAGCCGAAGACCCCAACGACCCAGTCACGCCCCCCAAGGAACCCGCGTCAAACGGCCGGTACCGGCCGAACCTGTTGCCATTCATGCCGGAGCCTCCATCGCGACGCGGAGCGCCGCGATGCCCCGCGACCCGTACGCCTTGACCGAGCCGAGCGATATGCCCAGCGTCTGCGCCACCTGCGCCTCGGTCATGTCGGCGAAATAGCGCAGCACCAGCACCTCGCGCTGGCGGCGCTGCAGCCCGCGCATCGCCTTGATCAGCTGGTCCCGCTCCAGCAGGTCGTACGCGCCCTCCTCGGCACTGGCCATGTCGGGCATCGGTTTGGAGAGCAGCTTGAGGCCGAGGATGCGCCGACGAAGCGCGGAGCGGGAGAGGTTGACGACCGTCTGCCGGAGGTAGGCGAGGGTCTTCTCGGGGTCGCGCACCCGGCCGCGCGCGGAGTGCACCCGGATGAAGGCTTCCTGTACGACGTCCTCGCAGGAGGCGGTGTCGTCGAGGAGCAGCGCGGCGAGACCGAGCAGGGAGCGGTAGTGCGCGCGGTAGGTCTCGGTGAGGTGGTCGACTGTGGTGCCCACGGCCATCGCGTCGTCAGTGTCCCCACGCTGAGAAGGAATCTGCGCGGGACGCGTGGTGGGCCAGGGTGCGATCACTGGCATGCCCCCGGCTGCGCGGGGCCGCTGCGGACGCACTGCCGCGCCTGCCGCGCCCGCTGGGGCGATGGTGAAACCGAGTACCTCTGCCACGCTTGTTGGACACGCTTCCCCCCATAAGGGTTGTACGCGCAAGGCACCGCTTTTGACGATGCATCAAATGCCCTCATGCGTACCAGCTCTTCCCGAATGCCCCATTTATCCCGATGAGTTCGCCCCGACACCCGAGGGCTCACACGTGCAGACCCGCAGGCACCCCGGACCACCCCCCGGGATGGCCACAAAGACGCTCCCCGCCGAACTGCCGGTTGCAGTGTGGCGGGGAGCGAATGGTCGAACAGATCGTCAGCCCAGATCAAGAGGTACGGACCAGCGATTCGCTCACAGGATCTTCACACGTCCCTCAAAAGTATCCCCCAGACGGTCGGCCCGCCACGGCCAATCCCGCCAAGTCACCCCTCACAGAACCGAGCAACAACCCCCATCGGGCCCGATCCCTCGCCCCGGAGAACCCAAGGAGAACCCAGACCCCGAAAACCTCAGAAGCCCCAGAAAGCCCTGGACACCACACAGGCACCACAGGCGACCACACAGGCCCCGCACGGGACCCAGGGGCACCTACCCCCGCGCCCCTCGCTCCGCCCGCGCCCCCCGCATCTCCGCCGCCACCAACTCCCCGATCTGGGCCGTGTTCAGCGCCGCGCCCTTGCGGAGGTTGTCGCCGCACACGAACAGTTCCAGCGCCCGCGGATCGTCCAGGGAGCGCCGTACGCGTCCGACCCAGGTGGGGTCCGTGCCGACGACGTCGGACGGGGTGGGGTACTCGTCCTCCTCGGGGGCGTCGCACAGCACGACGCCGGGGGCCGCCGCCAGGATCTCGTGGGCGCCGCCGACCGTGACCTCGTTCTCGAAACGGGCGTGGACGGCCAGCGAGTGGGTCGTGAGCACCGGCACCCGCACGCAGGTCGCGGCGACCGGCAGGTCCGGCAGTCCGAGGACCTTGCGGGACTCGTGCCGGACGTCGAGCTCCTCCGAGGACCAGCCGTCCTCCTGGAGGGTGCCGGCCCAGGGCACGACGTTGAGCGCGAGCGGTGCCGGGAACGGCCCCAGGGTGTCGCCGACGGCCCGCCGTACGTCACCGGGCGTGGCTCCCAGGTCCGTACCGGACACCGCGGACAGCTGGGCCCGCAACGTCTCGGCGCCGGCCCGGCCGGCCGCGGAGGCGGCGTGGTACGAGGAGACGATCAGTTCGCTCAGCCCGTACTCGGCGTGCAGCGCACCGAGCGCGACGATCATCGCGAGGGTGGTGCAGCCGGGGCCGGCGAGAATGCCGCGCGGGCGCACCCGTGCCGTGTGCGCGTTGATCTCGGGGACGACCAGCGGCACGTCCGGGTCCCGCCGGAACGCGCGCGAGGAGTCGATGACCACCGCGCCCTTGGACACCGCGACCGGCGCCCACTGCGCGGCGACCTCGTCCGGGACGTCGAACATCGCGACGTCGATGCCGTCGAAGGCCTCGTCGCTCAGCGCGACGACCTCGACCTCGGCGCCCCGTACGGTCAGTTTGCGGCCTGCCGAGCGCGGAGACGCGATCAGCCGGATCTCGCCCCAGATGTCGGCCCGCTCGGACAGGATGCCGAGCAGGACCGAGCCGACGGCGCCGGTGGCACCGACGACGGCGAGATCCGGCTTGCCGGCCGGCTCACGGGCCGTGCGGGCCTCCGCCCCCGCCGTATCAGCGAGGGACGGACGGCCCGCTTCGGCCGGGATCATCGACCGGTGCCGCCATAGACCACGGCCTCGTCGCTCTCCGAGTCGAGACCGAAGGCGGTGTGCACGGCGCGCACGGCCTCGTTGACGTCATCGGCGCGGGTGACGACCGAGATACGGATCTCGGAGGTCGAGATGAGCTCGATGTTCACGTCGGCGTTCGACAGCGCCTCGAAGAACGTCGCGGTGACGCCCGGGTTGGTCTTCATGCCCGCGCCGACCAGCGAGATCTTGGCGATCTGGTCGTCGTAGCGCAGCGAGTCGAAGCCGACCGCGGCGCGGGTCTTCTCCAGGGCCGCCACGGCCTTGCGGCCCTCGGCCTTGGGGAGGGTGAAGGAGATGTCGGTCAGACCGGTCGACGCGGCCGAGACGTTCTGCACGACCATGTCGATGTTGACCTCGGAGTCCGCGATCGCACGGAAGATGCGCGCGGCCTCGCCCGGCTTGTCCGGGACTCCGACGACCGTGACCTTCGCCTCGGAGGTGTCGTGTGCGACGCCCGAGATGATTGCCTGCTCCATCGGCTGGTCCCCTTGCGGTTCGTTGCTGACCCACGTGCCCTGCAGCCCGGAGAAGGACGAGCGGACGTGGATCGGGATGTTGTAACGGCGTGCGTACTCGACGCAGCGGTGCAGCAGCACCTTGGAGCCGGAGCTGGCGAGCTCCAGCATGTCCTCGAAGGAGATCCAGTCGATCTTCCGGGCCTTCTTGACGACCCGCGGGTCGGCGGTGAAGACACCGTCCACATCGGTGTAGATCTCACAGACGTCGGCGTTCAGCGCCGCGGCCAGCGCCACCGCGGTGGTGTCCGAGCCACCGCGCCCCAGCGTCGTGATGTCCTTCTTGTCCTGGGACACGCCCTGGAAGCCGGCGACGATGGCGATGTTGCCCTCGTCGATGGAGGCCTGGATACGGCCCGGGGTGACATCGATGATCCGCGCCTTGTTGTGCACGGAATCGGTGATGACACCGGCCTGGCTACCGGTGAAGGACTGCGCCTCGTGACCGAGGTTTTTGATCGCCATCGCCAGCAGGGCCATGGAGATCCGCTCTCCGGCGGTCAGCAGCATGTCGAACTCGCGCCCCGACGGAATCGGGGACACTTCCTGCGCGAGATCGATCAGCTCGTCCGTCGTGTCGCCCATCGCCGAAACCACCACGACAACCTGGTTGCCGTTCTTCTTGGCCTCGACGATTCGCTTGGCAACGCGCTTGATGCCCTCGGCATCCGCAACGGATGAGCCGCCGTACTTCTGCACGACAAGGCCCACGTGCGCTCCTCGCAACTGTCTCTTCGGGAGTTTCCTCCCGGACCCCCGGACATGGGGGTACTGCGGTCGGCTCAGTCTAACGAGCAAGCGGAGTCCGCCCTGCCGTTATCACATGGTGAGACGCATCCGTGAGACGGACCGTACCTGCCGTACGTCGGGAGACGCCCGGCCCACCGCGTGATCTCCCGCCGGTCGGTTCCGCGTGGCGCACCGTCGCGCCCGCTCGGCGAGCACATGCCCGCTACGGGCCGGTACACACGGAAAGGTAACCCAGGTCACAGCCGCCGGCCCGGCGGCCCGGCTCCCGCGGGCTCAGGTGCCCCGCAGCTCCCGCAGCCCCAGCGGCCCGGCGATCTCCGCCGCCATGACCTTCCCGGCCTCCTCCGCGAGCCGCTCCTCGTCACCGTCGCCGTTGATGCCGCTGTCGGTGTCCAGCCCGTCCAGCTCGTCCAGCGGCTGGTCCAGGCGTACGTGGGCGACCAGCGACTGCAGCGCCCGCAGGGCGGCCGAGGCGGTCGGGCCCCAGTTGGTCAGGTAGGAGAACTGCCACCACCACAGCGCCTCGACGATCCGCCCGGCGCGGTAGTGCGCCAGCCCGTGCCGCAGGTCGGTGATGACGTCCGCCAGATCGTCCGAGATCCGGCAGGCCACCGGCTCGCTGCGCGGCACGTACGGGTCGAAGACCTCGGAGTACACGTCCACCGGGTCGAGCAGGGCCGCGAAACGCTCCCGCAGCTCGTCCACATCGGGCTCCGGCCCGGTGTCCGGCTCGTAGCGCTCCTCGGGGACGATGTCCTCGTGCGCGCCCAGCCGGCCCCCGGTGAGCAGCAGCTGGGAGATCTCCAGGAGGAGGAAGGGCACCGCGCTGTCCGGCTCGTCCCCCTTGGCGACCTCCGTGACCGCGACGATGAAGCTCTCGATCGAGTCGGAGATCGAAACGGCGAAGTCGTCCGGGTTCTGTCGCGCGTTGTGCAGCGTGGCATCAGACATCGAGAAGTCTCCTCCCTTCGAAGGCCCGCCCGAGCGTGACCTCGTCGGCATACTCCAGATCGCCTCCGACCGGCAGACCGCTCGCCAGTCGCGTCACCCTCAAACCCATGGGTTTGATCATGCGGGCAAGATACGTGGCCGTGGCCTCGCCCTCCAGATTCGGGTCGGTGGCCAGGATCAGCTCGGTGACGGTGCCGTCCGCGAGCCTGGCCAGCAGTTCCCGTATCCGCAGGTCATCGGGGCCGACGCCCTCGATGGGGCTGATCGCGCCACCGAGGACGTGGTAGCGGCCACGGAACTCGCGGGTCCGCTCGATCGCCACGACGTCCTTGGGCTCCTCCACGACACAGATGACCGCCGGGTCACGCCGCGGGTCCAGGCAGACCCGGCACTGCTCCTCCTGCGCCACGTTGCCGCAGACGCTGCAGAACCGGACCTTCGCCTTGACCTCCATCAGCGCGTTCGCGAGCCGGCGGACATCGGTCGGCTCGGCCTGAAGGATGTGGAAGGCGATCCGCTGCGCGCTCTTGGGACCGACGCCGGGCAGCCTGCCCAACTCGTCGATCAGGTCCTGGACCACGCCTTCATACACGGAACGTCTTCTCTCTCTTCTGCCGTGCTGCGTACGCTAGTTGGCTACTCCTCAGAAAGGGAGACCGGGGATTCCTCAGAAAGTGAGGCCGGGAATGCCGCCGCCACCCAGACCCTGGGCGAGCGGACCGAGCTTCTGCTGCTGGAGCTGCTGGGCCTTGGCGTTGGCGTCGCGGACCGCCGCCAGCACGAGGTCGGCGATCGTCTCGGCCGTCTCCTCCGCGGAGTCGGTGTCGACCGCCTTGGGGTCGATGACCAGGCCCTTGAGCTCACCGGAGCCGGTCACCGTCGCCTTGACCAGGCCGCCGCCCGAGGAACCCTCCACGGGCGTCTCCGCCAGCTCCTGCTGGGCGGCCGCAAGATCCTGCTGCATCTTCTGGGCCTGCTGGAGCAGCTGCTGCATATTGGGCTGACCACCGGGGATCACGACGTGACTCCTGCCATACGACAACGATTGTGCGGTAGCCCGAGCCTACGTGTTTCGACGCCCCGGCGCCCTACGCCGCAGGAAGGAACACAGGTGTACGTCCGGTGTACGCCCGCCGGTCCGGCCACGCACCGTCACCGCCCCCTACGCACCGCTCTTCCTGCGGTGCCTCCTGCCGTTTCCCCCGCCGTCCTCCGGCCCTTCTCCGGCCCACGCGTCGCCGGCCCCCTCGTGATGGAACTGCTCGTCGGTGAACCAGTCGTGGGTCGTCGGTGACCTACTCGTTGGTGAACTCCTCGATCACCGTCGCACCCAGCTCGCGGACGATGAGGTCGTGCCCGCTCAGCGCGGAGTCGACGAGGTCGGGGTCGTCCTCGGCCGGCATGTCGTACTCGATCGACATCGGCGGGGGCTCGGGGGTGTACGAGGGCTCCACGGCGGGTGCGCCCGAGGCGCCGCCCGCGGACGCGGACGGGGCCACCGCCTCCCGCGCCATCCGGGCGCCCTGACCGCCGCCGCCGGCGCTCCCACCGGCACCGCCGGCCGTGCCGCCGCTCTGGCCGTACGTCCCGCCGGACGACGCCGGCGCCGCCGGGCCGCCCTGGGAGGACGGTGCCTGGGGTGCGGACGGCTGCGCCGGCGCCCCGCCGAAGCCGCCGCCCCCGCTACGGGGCGCGCCGCCGGCCGGCGGATTGGCGCCGCCGGACGGGTCGACGATCGCCTCGACCCGCCACTGCACCTGGAACCGCTCGGCCAGGACGTCCTTCAGCACGTCCTCACTGCCGCCGTTGGCGAAGCTGTCGCGGGCGCCGGCGTTGGGGAAGCCGATCTGCAGGGTCGTGCCGTCGAAGCCGGAGACCTGGGCGTTCTGGCTCAGCAGGATCCAGGTGAAGCGCCGGCGGTCCTTCACCGCCTCCAGGATGTCCGGCCACATCTGGCGCACCTGGGCGGCACCCTGCGCCGCTCCCGGAGCCGGTCCCCCGGCCTGCGGTCCGGGCCCGGACGCCCCACCGGGCGCGCCACCGGCCGGGCCGCTCGCGGCCGGCGGCCCCGCGGGCGTCCTGCCGCCCTGCGGCGCCGGCACCTGGCCGCCGCCCTGCCCCGGCGCCACGGCCGTCGGCCAGCCCCCGGGCTGCCGCGCCGCACCACCGGTGCCACTGCCACCGGCTGCTCCGCTGCCGTTGCCCGCGCCACTGCCGCCCGCCGCGCCGCCGGGCGCCTCGCCAGCGGAGGCGGCACCACCGGGACCGGCGCCGGCAGCCGTGCCCGCACCGCCCCGGCCCGTCCCGCCGGGCCACGCCCCGGGCCGCGCCGGACCGCCCTCACGGCCACCGGCCGGCCCACCGGCCGGCGGGGCCACGCCCTCGCCGCCCTGCACGCCACCCGCAGCCGGGGCGACCGGCGCCGGGGGCGCGGCAGCAGGAGCCGAGGGAGCGGCGGGCGCCCCCGTGCCCCGTACCGCGGCACGCGCGGCAGCCGGCCCCGACGGGCCGCCGGGCGCCGGCATCGGCGGATGCGCCTCCGGACCCGGTACGTACCCGGCCGCGGGCCCGCCACCGGACGCCACGACGGGCGCCGGCTCACCCCCGGGGCCCGCACCGGGGCCACCGGGCACGCCACCGGGGCCGCCCGCGCCCGCTCCGCCCAGCAGCGCCGCGCCCGCGCCCCGCTCCAGACGGTCCAGACGCGCCTGCACCGACCGCTCGTCGTCGTACGCCGCGGGCAGCAGCACCCGCGCACAGATCAGCTCCAGCTGGAGCCGCGGCGAGGTCGCGCCCCGCATCTCCGTCAGCCCCGTGTTGACCAGGTCGGCGGCGCGGCTCAGCTCCGCCGCCCCGAACACCGAGGCCTGCGCCGTCATCCGCTCCACGACGTCCGCGGGGGCGTCGATCAGCCCCTTCTCCCCCGCGTCCGGCACCGCCGCGAGGATCACCAGGTCCCGCAGCCGCTCCAGCAGATCGGCCACGAACCGCCGGGGGTCGTTCCCGCCCTCGATGACCCGGTCCACGACCTCGAACGCCGCCGCCCCGTCCCCGGCGGCGAACGCCTCCACGATGGAATCCAGCAGCGAGCCGTCGGTGTACCCGAGCAGGGCCGTGGCCATGGCATAGGTCACACCGTCGGCGCCCGCCCCGGCGAGCAGCTGGTCCATCACCGACATCGAGTCGCGCACGGACCCGGCACCGGCCCGTACGACCAGCGGCAGCACGCCGTCCTCGACCGGGATGTCCTCCTGCCCGCAGACCTGTCCCAGGTACTCGCGCAGCGTGCCCGGCGGCACCAGCCGGAACGGATAGTGATGGGTCCGCGACCGGATCGTCCCGATGACCTTCTCGGGCTCGGTCGTGGCGAAGATGAACTTCAGGTGCTCCGGCGGCTCCTCGACCACCTTGAGCAGCGCGTTGAAGCCCGCCGACGTGACCATGTGGGCCTCGTCGATGATGTAGATCTTGTACCGGCTGCTGGCCGGCCCGAAGAACGCCTTCTCCCGCAGCTCACGCGCGTCGTCGACACCACCATGGGACGCCGCGTCGATCTCGATCACATCGATCGAGCCCCGCCCGTTCCTGGCCAGGTCCACGCACGACTGGCACGTCCCGCAGGGCGTCGGAGTGGGACCTTCCTCACAGTTGAGGCACCGGGCCAGGATCCGCGCGCTGGTCGTCTTGCCGCAGCCGCGCGGACCGCTGAACAGATACGCGTGGTTGACGCGGTTGTTCCGCAGCGCCTGCTGCAGCGGATCGGTCACGTGCTCTTGCCCGATGACCTCGGCGAAGGTCTCGGGGCGGTAGCGGCGGTACAGCGCAAGGGACGACACGCTTACGACGATATCGGGCCCCACCGACAATCGACCGGCCCCGATCGCCCTCCCCCGACCGACCTGCCCCGCAAGCGCAGGCGCCCCCGAACGCAAGCGCCCCTCACGCACCCGCCAGAGCCGACCTACCCTTGCTGCCTTCCGGCCCTGGGGGAGTTCAGTCAGATAGCGCCACGTGAGGGGCTGCGACCCACCCTAGCGGATCCCACCCCCAACCCACGAACCCGTCCCCCACCCCGACCCTCATCCACCCCCCTCCCGGACCTCGCCCCCGGATCATGTTCGCGAGCACTCCCCAACGTCTTGTATTGTTTGCGGCGGAGGATTCGCCTAGTGGCCTAGGGCGCACGCTTGGAAAGCGTGTTGGGGGCAACCCCTCACGAGTTCGAATCTCGTATCCTCCGCACTCGCCCATCAGGGCAGATGAGGGCCCCGACCGGTTCGCCGGTCGGGGCCTTCGTCGTTCTCCGTCCCAGTCTTCGTCTCGGTTTTCGTCCCGGTCGGTCCCGGGAGACGCCCCGGCAGCCTCAGGAGACGCCCGGGTCGGGCTCCCGGAGTCCTGCTTCTTCGTGTGGGGGTCGACGGCGTACGGGAGGGGAGCCGGTCGAGCGGTGGGTACCGGCCGTAGGCCAGTGGGTCGGTTCAGTCGCCGGAGTAGCCCCAGAAGTAGATCTCCTGCGGTTCGCCCTCATCGTCGTGGAGCACGGCGCACCGGCCGTACCAACGCCAGTAGTCGAATTCCTCGAAGCGCGGCACGTGGGCCCGCGTGAGCCTCCGCGTGCCCAGGACGCGCAGCGCCTCCTCCTCGGTCACCTGCTTCAGGGTGCCGTAGTCGGGCTCCTCATCCGGCCCGATGATCCGGAAGATGTCGAGGATCGAGTGCGTCCCGTCGTGCTGGACGAGTTCGTGCTCCCACAGCTCGTCCATGGTCTTCGGCCACGGCAGCCGCTCCTCCTCCGGCCACCAGTCGGCACCGGGACCCCAGTAGTACTCCCGCTTCTCGAAGACCGTCCGCCGCAGCCCCTCGAATGCCCCGACGAGATCCTCCTGATACGGCACGGAATAGTTCCACTCCGACGCGCCCATGCGGTCCCTCTCCATCCAGCCCTTCAGAACGGCCGGACGCTCACAGCGGCCACTGACACCCGGGCGTGAACGCGGGCACCAGGTGGAGACGGTCCGGCCCGGTGCCAGGCCGTCTCGGTTTCCGTCTCGGTTTCCGTCTCGTTCGGCTGCGTTCACCGCCGTAGAGGCGGGGCCATCGGCCCTCGGCCGCCCGTGAATGCAGGTGAGCGGCCGTGGGCGCACCCCTCACCCCGGCAGACGCGCACGGTCACCGGCACTTGTGGTGGCGGCACTTGGGGCTCGTTGTCGGTGCGTACGGCGTGGGGGTGGGAGCGGTGGTCGCTCGCTTGCCGTGCTTGCCGGTTCTGTCGGGCGTGCCGGTCTTTCCGCCCTTCTTGGCGGGGGTGGTGGTCGGGGAGGGCGTGGGGACGCCCGGCTCGTCGGTGCCGTGGCCGAGGGGGGCGGGGGTGGGGAAGGGGGTGTCGGGGAGGCCGGCGAGGGCGTCGCTCATGTACCGGGTCCAGATCTCGGTGGGGATGTCGCCGCCGAACACCTTTTGCAGGCCGCCGACGCCCACCAGGGACTGGAGCTGGGGATGGGCCGCGTCCTCGCGGAAGAGGACCACGGAGGTGGCCAGTTGGCGGGTGTAGCCGACGAACCAGGCCGAGTGGTAGTCGTCGGTGGTACCGGTCTTGCCCGCGGCCGTCCTGCCCAGGGCCCTGGCCTTGGTGCCGGTGCCCCGGGCTATGACGCCCCGGAGGACGTCGGTCACGTTGTCGGCGACGGCCGGCGGCAGCGCCCTTACGGGGGCGGGTGCGGTGAAGCCGGGGAGTGCGGAGCCGTTGTGGGTCACCTTGGTCACCGAGTAGGGGGTGGCCCGCATACCGGAGGCGGCGAAGGTCGAGTAGGCGCCCGCCATGCGGATGGTGCTCGGTGTAGAGGTACCGATGTAGAAGCCGGCGCTGGGGGCGGCGAGGCTGCCGCGGCGCAGGCCGAGGGCTTGCGCCGTGCCCGCCACGTTCCGGTAGCCGACGTCCTCCCCCAGTTGCACGTACGGCGTGTTGACCGACTGCTCCATCGCCTTGCGCAGGGAGATGTAGCCCCAGCGCCGGGGGGTGTCGTTGTGCTGGTGGAGGAGGCCGGTGGGGTCCTTGTCGTCGGTGACGTAGTCGCCCTGCCGGTCCTTGATCTTGATGCCGTCGTCACCGTTGAACTTGCTGGCCGGGGTGATCGGTGCCGGGGGCTTGCCGGGTTGCAGTACCGCCCGGTGCTGGAGCGCGGCGGCGAGGACGACGGGTTTGAACGTCGAGCCCACCGGGACGCCGGAGGTGTCGGCATTGTCCGAGTAGTGGGCGTGGGCGTAGCCGGGGCCGCCGTAGACGGCGAGGATCCTGCCGGTCCTGGGGTCGACCGAGGCGGCGCCGACCTGGACGTCCCGGTCGACCGACCGGTGGGCGGGGTCGAGGCGTTGCGCGCGGACCTTGGCGACGGCCCTGGCCAGCTCCGCGGTCCGTTTCCTGTCGAAGGTGGTGTGTATCTGGTAACCGCCCCTGCTCAGGCTGCTGTCGGTGATCGTCGGGCCGTGTGCCTGGGCGTACGACCGGGCGAGCTGGACCAGGTAGCCGGTCTGGCCCGGGAGACCCGACCCGAGGGTCCACTTCCTGGGTGCCGGGAATCCCGCGGCCGCGTAGCGTGCCCGCTGCCCCGGCGTCAGCTTGCCGATCTTCACCATCCGGTCGAGCACCCAGGACCAGCGTGCCCGCGCCTTCGCCCGGGCCGTGGGGTCGGAATCCGCGTGCTGGAAGAGGCTCGGCTCGTTGACCGCCGCGGCGAGGAAGGCGCCCTGGCTCGCGTTGAGCTTCTGCACCGGAAGGCCGTAGTACATGCGGGCCGCGGCCTGGATGCCGTTGGCCTGCCGGCCGAAGAAGCAGGTGTTCAGATACCCCTGGAGGATCTGCTGCTTGCTCATGGCGGCGCCGATCTTGGTGGAGATCAGCAGTTCCTTGATCTTCCGCGAGACCGTCTGCGACTGGTCCAGGTAGGTGTTCTTGACGAACTGCTGGGTGATCGTCGACCCGGACTGCACGGAGCCGCCCTCGGCCATGTGGACGACGGCGCGGAGGACGCCTTGCGGGTCGATGCCCGGGTCGGTGTAGAAGGAGGCGTTCTCCGCGGCGATGAAGTCCCACCGCACGCCGGCGGGGACCTGGGAGAGCGGGACGTTCTGCCGGTTGACGCTGCCGTCGGTCGCCAGGACCCTGCCGTCCGACCAGTAGTAGACGTTGTTCTGCAGCAGGGTCGAGGGGTTGGGGTCGGGGATGGTGACCGTGGCGTAGGCATAGCCGACGGCCGCCGCCGTGCCGCCGAAGAAGAACAGGAAGAGCGCCAGCAGTTGCCGCATCGACGGCAGCCAGCGGCGCGGGCCCGTCCTGCCCCGGTGCGGGTAGTCGATCCACCGCCTCTTCTCCGGCCCCTTCTCCGGCGCCGTTCTCCGGGCACGGCGTGACGTGCCCGGTCCGTGGGGCCGGTGCCGCGAGGGGCGGTGGCCCGTGGTGCGGACGCCCTCGGCAGGCGTGCCGCCACGGGATTGCTGCGACGGTCGGCGCCGGTGTCCGCTCATGGGCTCGGATCACGGTCCTCTCGGTAGAACTCGGTAGAGCTCGGTAGAACTCGGTGCGACTCGGTGCGAGTGCGCTGTGGCGTGTGGTGCGGGCTGCCGGAAATCGATGGGGGTGGGGGTTACCGGTAGCCGTTGTGAGGTGGGGGCTGCGGCGGGGCGTCGTGGGGTTCCGCCCGGTGGAGGCGGTCGTACGGTGCCGGCCGGTGGAAGTCGGCGTACAGCTCCGGCTGGTGGAAGGGGTCGTACGGTGCCGGCTGCGGCACGGCCTCGTACGGTGCCGGCTGCGGCAGGGCGTCGAACGGTGCCGACCGCGCGGAGGCGGGATCCTGGGCGGGCAGGCCGTGGCCGGGCGGCTCGGCGCCCGCCGGGGCCCGGAGGCTGCCGTACCGCTCCATCCGCTGCCATCTCAGGCGGGAGCCCGAAACGGCGGTGAAGACGGACTGGATCACCACCAGGTACATCAGCTGCCGGTAGACGAACTGCTGCAACGGCAGGCTCCACAGCGGACCGGGCCGTTCCCCGTCCAGGTGGAACGCGTAGCGGCCCATCAGGAGTTGCAGCAGCAGGAAGGCCAGCCAGAGCCCGATGATCCGGACCGGGTCGAGGAAGAGCAGCCCGTACAGGGCGAAGATGTCCACGACGGGGGCGAGCAGGGGCAGCAGGACCTGGAAGAGGAGGAGGTAGCCCAGGCCGCGGCGGCCGAGTTTCCCGGCAGCGCCGCGCTGCACCAAGGCGCCACGGTGCTTCCACATCGCCTGCAGGGTTCCGTAGCACCAGCGGTACCGCTGCCGCCACAGGGCGTTCAGTGACGCGGGCGCCTCCGTCCAGGCCACCGCGCCCTCCTCGTACACCACACGCCAGCCGGCGCGGCACAGCGCCATGGTGAGGTCGGTGTCCTCGGCGAGGGTGACGTCGCTGACGCCGCCGAGGGCGAGCAGCGCCCGGCGGCGGAACGCGCCGACCGCCCCCGGGACGGTCGGCATGCATTCGGCGAGGTCGAACAGGCGGCGGTCGAGGTTGAAGCCGACCACGTACTCGATGTGCTGCCAACGGCCCAGCAGGCCACCGCGGTTGACGACCTTGGCGTTGCCCGAGACGGCGCCCACCCGGGGATCGGCGAAGGGCTGCACGATCGTGCGGACGGTGTCGGATGCGAAGACCGTGTCGCCGTCGACCATGACCACCAGCTCGCACGAGGCGGCGGCGAGCCCCGTGTTGAGCGCGGCGGGCTTGCCCGCGTTCTGCTGCCGGATCACCCGCACCCCCGGCAGGTGGAGCGACTCCACCAGGTCGGCGGTGCCGTCGGTGGAACCGTCGTCCACCACGATGATCTCCACCGGATGGTCCGAGGCGAGCAGTGAGCGCACGGCCGCCTCGATCCCGGCGCTCTCGTTGTACGCGGGGACGATGACGCTGACCGGTTCGGTCACCGGCGGCCCCCAGGGCCGGCCGCGGGGGCCCGTCCGCAGTCGCCGGTGCCGGCGGGCCGCGATCAGCACGACCGCCGCGCGCAGCACGCTGATCGCTCCGGCCGCGTACATCAGCACGCCGAGCATCCACACGGTCCAGTCGCCCCCCTGCAGCAGCCCGATGAGGGCCATGCCTTGCAGATGGTCGCCGGGCCCGGCGGGCCGGACCGGCGCGGCCATGCCGACCGAGGCGCCGACCGTGGCGAACCGGAAGCCCTGCGCCTTGAGCCGCGGGATCAGGGCGCCCAGCGCGGCGACGGTCTGTGAGCGGTCACCGCCGCCGTCGTGCATCAACACGATCTGCCCGGCGTGGCCGTGGGGTGTCGCATGGGCGAGGACGCGGTGCACACCGGGGCGCTGCCAGTCCTCGGCGTCCCGGGTGGAGAGCACCGTGACATAGCCCGCCGCGTCCGCCTGCCGGAGGACGGACCAGTCGGCGTCGTCCAGCGCGTCGTTCTCCGAGGAGTACGGCGGCCTGAGCAGAGCGGTGGTGACCCCCGCGGCGCCGGCCACCGCCAGCTGCGTCTCCCGCAGTTCCAGGGAACGCTGCCAGGGGGCGAGGCGGGCCAGGTCGGCATGGGTGAAGGTGTGGATGCCGATCTGGTGGCCCTCGGCGACGATCCGGCGGACCAGCTCCGGGTGGGCCACGACCTGGGTCCCGACGACGAAGAACGTCGCGTGGACGTGGTTGCGGCGCAGTACGTCCAGGATGCGCGGCGTCCAGACGGGGTCGGGGCCGTCGTCGAAGGTGAGGGCGAGGGTGCGGTCCTTGACCCGGGCGGTGTGCGCGGAGGTGGCGGCGTCCGCGATCACGGGGCCGCCGTGGGTCACCCGACCGGGCACCTCCTCGTGCCGTCCCCGGGCACCGGTCACGGCGTCCGAGGTGATCTTGAACGTGTGGTGGGTGTAGCCCTGGAGCAGGAGGGCCGTCGACAGGGTCACCACGAGCACGCTCAGCAGGAGCCAGTGGGCGCGGGGGGTGATCCGGCGGGTGCGGCCGTGGCGGCGGACAGGAGCGTTGCGGTGTCGGCGGTCGGTCACGTCGGGGCCTTGGATCACTTCACGGGCTTGTGGGACGAGCCGAGGGCACGCCCCCTGGGGGCGGGGGCGGCGGCCCTGGTGGGGGCGGCGGTCGTGGTCGGCGCAGCCGTGGGCCGGGACGGGGCCACCGGGCCGGCGGAGGCTGTCGGCCGGCCGGTGGGGCCGGGGGTCTTCCGCGCCGCGGTGCCGGAGTTCGTCGCGGTGGGGCTCGCGCTCCGCGCCGGGTGCCCGGTGCCGGGCGAGGGGTCGGGGGCGGTCGCCGTGGGCCTGGCCGGGTGCGCGGAGTCCGCGTGCGGGACGAACGGAGAGCTGATGCTGGGGCCGCCCAGCATCGTGCTGATCAGCACGGCGACATAGCCGCCGGCAGGGATCACCAGCAGCCGGGCGGCGCGGAGCACGCGGCGCTGGCGTCGCCCCGAGGAATCGACGAAGACGGGCCGCGCCGTCTCGCTCTGGGGCGCGTCGGGTGCCGGCACGGGGTGATCGGGTGCGTCGAACACCGGGAGCTGCGCCGTGTCGGCCACCGGGAGCTGGTCCGTGCCGAACACCGGGAGCTCCGCCGTGAGGACGTCACCGTGCGGGGAGTCGTCCCATGCCGTCGTGGCCTGCGCCGTCCGGTGCGTCCACGGCGCGGGCGATGCCTCGTTCCAGGCCGGCGGGGCCGTGCCGGTGGTGACGCCCGTGACGCCCCCTCCGTACGCGTCCCCGTAGGCGGACTCGTGACCGTGGGCGGGCTCGTGGCCATAGGCGGACTCGTGGCCGTAGGCGGACTCGTGGCCGTAGGCGGGCTCGTGGCCATGGGCGGGCTCGTGGCCATAGGCATAGCTGTAGCCGGCGCCGCCGTACGGATCCTCGCCGTACACCGCTCCGCTTCCGTCCGTCCACCGCACGAGTCGTGTCCCCTGTCCTGGCCGACCGACGCGGTCGCCCGCATGAAGAGAGCGAACTCGGCCGGAAGTGTTACACCCGCGCCCCACGCTGCAGCGACGTGAAGGACCCCTGGACGTCGTGACACTTTTGTGAGGGCGGACGCTGTTCACCATGGGAACCGCCGTTACGACCGGAGCACGGCGGCCGACACGGACCCGCTATGAACCCGGTGCGAACGAGGACGGTCTTGGGCCAGGCAGGGCAACCCCGGCGCGCGAAGACGTACGACGGGGAATTGGGCACAGCGGTCGCGCAGGCCCAGAACGGCGACGAGGCCGCCTTCGCGGTGGCCTACCGGCTCGTGCAACCGGGCCTGCTCGGCTATCTGCACGGGCTGGTCGGTGAGGACGCGGAGGACGTGGCTTCCGACGCCTGGCTGGAGATAGCCCGCGACCTCGGACGTTTCAAGGGGGACGGGGCCGGGTTCCGCGGCTGGACCGCGGCCATCGCCCGGCACCGGGCACTGGACCACCTGCGCCGCCAGCGCGTGCGGCCCCGCGCCGGCGGGACCGAACAGGACGTGCTGAACCTGCCCGGACCGCACGACACCCATGACCAGGCGCTGGAATCCCTCTCCACCGAGCAGGCCCTGGAGCTGGTCCGCGGGCTGCCGCGGGACCAGGCCGAGGCGGTGCTCCTGCGGGTCGTCGTGGGTCTGGACGGTCCTGCCGCGGCACGCATCCTCGGCAAGCGCCCGGGAGCGGTGCGCACGGCCGCCCACCGGGGCCTGAAGCGTCTCGCCCGCCAGCTGGGTGTCGGCGGCGAGGCGGACGAGGGTGTGACGGATGGGGCTTCCCGAACGCTGGGGAAGTCGGAATGAACGACGAGGGCGACAGTGGACGGCCGGAAGGCGTCGAGCCCGGCACCTCGACGGATCGACACGGTCGGACGAGAACGGAAGCGGACATGGGTGAACGGCTGAGCGGCGACGGAGCACCGGCCCGTCACCGGCATGGGCACCCTGACGGCAGCGTGTCCGGCCCGCCGGACGTGCATGACCCCGCGACGCTGGAAACGGTGCTGGGCGCCGCCATGCGTACGCACCGCCCCGATCCCGAGGCCGAGCAGCGGGCCCTGGCCGCCTTCCGGGCGGCCGCCCACGGCACGGACGGGCGCCGGGCACGGACCCGGCGCCGGGACGACTGGCGGCCGCGCGAGGAGCGGCGGGTCCGGCGTCCGGCACGGTTGACGTTCGGCGTGGTGTTCGCCGGCCTCACGCTGGGCGGTGTCGCGGTCGCGGCCGTCGGTTCGGCCGGCTCGTCCACCGACGGTGCCGGTAGCGGTCGGGGGACCACGCATCCCTCTGCGGTCGCCCCGAGCCGGCCGGGCGGTACGGCCTCGCCGTCGCCCTCCGGCCGCCCCGGCCCCACGGACCGCCTCTCCCACGCCCGGGACACCGAGGCCCACTGCCGCGCCTACAAGCAGGTCGAAGGGCGCGGCAAAGCCCTCGATGCGACGGCCTGGCAGCGGCTCGTCGCGGCCGCCGGTGGAAAGGACAAGGTCGCCGCGTACTGCTCCGAGCAGCTGACGCGGGCGACGGGCGCGCCGAGCGGGCCGGCCGGCACGGGCAAACCCGGCAAGGGCCCCGCGAACCCCGGCAACGGCGCGGCGAGGAACGCCGGCGGCAACGGCACGCCCGACGCCAACCCCGGCAGCACACACAGCGCGACCGGGAACGGCCAGCCGAGCGAGGGGAACGGCGGCGGGAAGCACCCGTAGCCCCTGCGCCGTGCCCGATGGCCCCGCGCCGTGCCCGATCCGCGCCATGCTTCGCAACGGCACGCCGCTCTGGGGCACGACTCCGGCGCTCCGGCCCACGGCGCACCGGGACGCCGGGGTCTCCTGCGGCGGAGCTCGGTCACGAGAAGTGCAGTGCCCCCCCCCACAGCGCCACGACCGCGAGGGTGAGTGCCGCGGGCACCGTGAGGAGGCCGAGGCGGGTGAACTCCCCTAGGTCCACCTCGTGTTCGTGCTGGTGGAGGATGCGGCGCCACAGCAGGGTGGCCAGGGAGCCGGCGTAGGTGAGGTTGGGGCCGATGTTGACGCCGATCAGGACGGCGAGGACGGCGCCGGGGCCGGTCGGGGCGGTCAGGGGGAGCAGAACCAGTACGGCCGGCAGGTTGTTGATCACGTTGGCGAGGAACGGGAGCGAGGCGGCCCTGAGCAGGCCGAGGGCGGTGGTGCGCCGCCGTATCAGGGCGCGTACGGCGAGCAGCAGGGCGCCGGCGGTCGCCGCCCAGGCCGGGTCCACGCCCACGGCCGAGGCGAGGAGGAAGCCCGCCAGCGTGCCGGCCACGGTGAGCAGCGGGAACAGCGGCAGTGGGGGCTCCACGGCGGTTGGCGCGTCCGGGGCGGTGGCCGCCGCGTCGAGGTCGACGGCCGCCGCGTCCGGGTCGGTGACCCCCGCGTCCGGGTCGGTGACCCTCGCGTCCAGGTCCGTGGCGAAGAAGCGGCGGAAGACCGCGTACTCGACGGCGATGGCCGCGAGCCAGGGCAGGGCCATCAGCGCCGCGAAGCGGGTGAAGCTCAGGCCGCTGGCGGCGAAGGCGAGCAGGTTGGTGAGGTTGGAGACGGGCAGCAGGAGCGACGCGGTGTTCGAGAGGTGGGTGCAGGCGTAGACGTGCGGCTTGGCGCGGGCGCCCATGCGCGCGGCGGTGGCGAGGACCACCGGGGTGAGCAGCACGATCGTCGCGTCCAGGCTGAGCACCGCGGTGATGGCGGACGCCAGGCCGAAGACCGCGGCGAGCAGCCGCCGGGGCCGCCCGGCCGCCGCCCTCGCCGTCCAGGCCCCGCACGCGCGGAAGAGTCCTTCGTCGTCGCAGAGCCGCGCGAGCACCAGTACGGCCGCGAGGAACCAGATCACCGAGCCGAGACGCCCGGCCTCCCCTTGCCCCTGCCGCCGGCACCGACCGCGCCCTTGCCCGTCCCCCGCGCGCGCTTATTGCACATGATTCGCAAATGCGGTCCATCGGCAACTACTCTGGGCGGCGCCGAGGGGCTCGTCGTGTCCCGGGAGGAGGAACCGTATGCGTGCGGCACCCGTGGTGCTGGGGATCGAGTCGTCCTGCGACGAGACGGGCGCGGGCCTGGTGCGCGACGGCCGGCTGCTCGGGCACGCCGTGGCGTCGAGCATGGACGAGCACGCGCGGTTCGGCGGGGTGGTGCCGGAGATCGCGGCCCGCGCCCACGTCCACGCCCTCCGGCCGGTCGTCCGGCGCGCGCTGGGCGAGGCGGGCCTGCGGATGGCGGACATCGGGGCGGTCGCGGTGACGACGGGGCCGGGGCTGTCGGGGGCGCTCCAGGTCGGGCTGGCCGGCGCCAAGGGGCTGGCCTACGCGCTCGGTGTGCCGCTGTACGGCGTGCACCACCTGGCCGGCCATGTCGCCGCCGACACCCTCGCGCACGGGCCGCTGCCGAACCCCTGCGTCGTACTGATCGTCTCCGGCGGCCACACCTCCCTCCTCCTCGTCCGCGATCTGGCCCGCGACCGCATCGTGCACCTCGGCGACACCCTGGACGACGCTGCCGGGGAGTGCTTCGACAAGGTCGCCCGGGTCTTCGGGCTGCCGTATCCCGGCGGTCCGGCCATCGACCGGGCAGCGCGCGTGGGGGATCCGCGCGCTGTCCCCTTTCCCCGTCCGCTCACCGGACCGCGTGACGATCCGTACGGCTTCTCCTTCTCGGGGCTGAAGACCGCTGCCGCACGGTGGGCCGAGCGGCACCAGGGGCGGGCGCTGCCGGTGGCGGACGGTGCCGCCGCGCTCCAGGAGGCGGTCGCCGACGTGCTGACCCGTAAGGCGGTGGCGGCCTGCACCGCCCACGGTGTCGGCACGCTCGTCGTGGTCGGCGGGGTGGCCGCCAACTCCCGGGTCCGGGCACTGGCGGAGGAGCGGTGCGCGGCGGCCGGGATCGCCCTGCGGGTGCCGCCGCTGAAGCTGTGCACGGACAACGGCGCGATGATCGCCGCCATCGGGGACCTGCTCGTCCGGGCGGGCGCGGAGCCCGCGCCGCTGGATGTCTCGATCGATCCGTCGGCTCCCCTGGAGTACGCCGCACTGCATCCGGTGGCCCGCGCCGCCGCGGCGGCCGGCGCTCCCTGACGCCGTACCGCCGCTCCCGGTCCCCGCGTCTCAGCCGTGCCAGGCCCCCGCCCCCGGCTGTCCCGCCAGGCTGGGCGGCGGTGCCGGCTGCCCGTTGTGGCCCGGCGGGTGGGCGTGGAAGAGCGTGGAGTACAGGCCGTTGTGGGCCAGGAGTTCGGGGTGGGTGCCGGATTCGACGAGGCGGCCCCGGTCGAGGACGAGGATGCGGTCGGCGTCGGTGGCGAGGTCCAGGTCGTGGGAGATCACGAGGGTGGTGCGGCCCTCCGCGAGGCGCCGCAGGGGGGCGAGGATGCGCTGGGTGGCCAGGATGTCCAGGCCCGTCGTGGGCTCGTCGAGGACGAGGACGGGGGCGTCGCGCAGCATGGCGCGGGCGATCGCGACGCGCTGCAGCTGGCCGCCCGAGAGCCGGGCGGTGCCCGGGGCGATGACCGTGCGGTAGCCGTCCGGGAGGGCGGAGATGAAGGTCTCGGCGTCGGCGGCGCGGGCGGCGCGGACCACGTCCTCGTGAGTGGCGTGCGGGCGGCCGCAGCCGATGTTCTCCTCGATGGTGTCGTGCAGGACGAGGGTGTCCTGGGGGAGCAGGGTGATGTTGCGGCGCAGCTGGGCGAGCGGCATCTGGTGGACGGGGATGTCGTCGAGGCGGACGGTGCCGGTGTCGGGGTCGTAGAACCGCAGCAGCAGCGCGGCCAGGGTGGACTTGCCGGCGCCGCTGGGGCCGGTGAGGACCAGCAGTTCGCCGGGGACCGCGGTGAAGGAGAGGTCGTGCAGGACCTCGTCGGGGCTGTCGGGGTAGTGGAAGCCGACGTGCCGGACCTCGATCTCGCCGAGGGCGCGGGTGAAGCGCGGCGGGGCGACGAGGGACGGCGGCGGGTCGGTGACCGCGGGGCGGGCGTCGAGGATCTCCAGCAGGCGCTCGGAGCCGGCGGTGGCCTCGGTGGCGGTCAGGCCCAGCTGTCCCAGGGAGCGGATGGGCGGGTAGAGGTAGCCGACGAACGCGGCGAAGGCGAGCAGCTGGCCCAGGGTCATCCGGCCGGCGGAGATCTCCCACGCGCCGAGGCCGATGATCGCCAGGACGCAGAGCGTTTCGAGCAGCTCGACGACCTGCTCGTACAGCTCGTTGAGGCGGGCGCTGGTCACCGATGCCCGGAACCAGGCGCGGGCCTGCCGGTCCAGCCGCTTCTCCTCCTCGTGCCGGCGGTTGTACGCCTGGGTGAGCACGACGTTGACCAGGCCCTCCTCGACGACCGAGGTGATCGCGCCGTCCGCCGCGCGCTCCCGGCGGGACACCTCCTTGACCCGGCCGGTGAAGCGGCGGGTGGCGCTCCAGAACACCGGTGCCAGCACGAACGTGGCCAGCGCGAGGTCCCAGCGCAGCCAGAGGGCCGCGCCGGCGTAGAAGATGACGCCGAAGAGGGCGGTGGCCGCCTGGACGAGCCCGGAGACCACCAGCTGCTCGATGGCGTCGACGTCGCCGGTGAGCCGCTCGACCAGGTCACCGCGCCGGTTGCGCTGGAAGAAGTGCGGCGGCAGCGTCTGGAGATGGGCGAAGACCCGGGCACGTAGGCGCATCACGAAGCGCTCGGCGGTCCAGGCGGCGAGCGAGTTGCCGAGGTAGCCCACCACCGCGCCGATGACGGCCACGGTCAGCCACAGCCCGGCCGGCTGCCAGAAGGCGCTGACCGAGCCCTTCTGCAGGGCGTTGTCGGTGAGTTGGGCGAAGAGGAGGATGGCCGCGGTCTCGGTGAGCGCGGCGGCGACGGCGCACAGGCAGACCAGGAGCAGCCAGCGCCGGTCGCCCTTGGTCAGTGGCCAGAAGCGGCGGAGCGACTCCTTGAGTCCGACGCGCCGGGTGCGGATGGTGGGATCGGCCAGCGGGCCCCACAGGCCCCGGCCGAATCCTTCGGAGGCGGGCTCCCGGTCCGGGGGTTGCCGTTCCGGGCCGCCCCCAACGGACGCGTGATCCCAGGCCGGTTGGGGCGCTGGCGGTGTCGACGCCGCCGGCGGTGCGAAGGCTTCGGTCGGCGCCGGGGCCGGTGGCGTCTCGGTGCGCACCGGCCGCCGTCGCGAGCTGCGCAGATGCATGATGGCCACGCCGTATCAGTCAGCTGGTCGGACCGGGCGGAAAGGCCGCTGAGGGGCCCTCACGCACATCCGCTCAAACGCACGAGGCGGACCCGCGCGCCACGCGAGCCTGCCTCGAACTCAGAGGTGTGGGTCAGTAGTCGTAGTCGAAGAAACGGCGCCTGTTGTGCCGGCGGCCGTACCTGCGGCGACGCCTCCTGTAGCGGTCCCGGTCACGGTCCCAGTCGCGCCTGTTCCTGCGCGGGAAGACTTTCCGGAAGCTCATGCTGCCTCCTTGATTGTTTCCTTTCCGACGCCCCGTTACCGGTGGCGTCAACTCCCAAGCTACGTCGCCCACCTACTGACAACAAGGAAAATACGTGAAATTTCAGACGAAAGCTGAAATTCTTAATTTTCCTGCACAGAGTGGACAATTCATCACTCTCCGCAGCCGCCTTTCCCCGGTCCCGGATCGCCCGTTCACCGATCACCCGCCGTGGCCGCCACGGGACTTGACCGCATACCGGCCGCGGCGACGACGGTGCAGGTGAGCAGGGCGACCGCGGCCCAGAAGGCATCGCGTACGCCGTGCAGCGCGAAGAGCGCGCCGGTGACGCCGGCCGACGGGACCGCGGGGCCGCTGAAGGCGTGGAAGAAGACCGCGCCGAGCAGTGCGGTGCCGAGCGTGCCGCCGAGCTGCTGGGCGGCGTTGAGCAGCCCGGCCGCCGAGCCCGTCTCGTGCGGCCGGACCCGGTGCAGCGCGGTGGTGAAGAACGGGACGGCGAACAGCCCCTGTCCCAGCCCGCAGACCGCCAGCGCCACCGGCAGCGGCCACGGGTAGGAGGCGGCGGGGGCGGTGGCGTAGACGGCGACGGCGGCCAGCGCGCCGGCGAGCAGTGCGGCGAGCCCGGCGAACATCACCCGGGAGCCGTAGCGGGGCACCAGATGGGCGCCGGCGCTCCAGGACGCCACCGCCATCGCGGCCGACCAGGGCAGCAGGGTGAGCCCGGACGACCGGGCGTCGGTGTGCAGGCCGAGCTGGAGCTGCAGCACGACGACCATCATCAGACCGTTCACCACCGCGAAGAACAGCAGCGAGGCGGCCAGCGCGGCGGGGAAGCCGCGGCCGCGGAACAGTCCCGCCTCGACCAGCGCGCTACGGCCCTTACGCGCACGGCGGCGCTGCTGCAGCCCGAAGACGGTCAGCACGGCGAGCCCGCCGGCCAGGACGGCCCAGGGCCGGAGCGCGAAGCGGGGCAGCCCGTCGTCGAGGAGCGGCTGGACGAGCAGTCCGGTGCCGAGGACGGCCAGCGCCGTGCCGGTGAGGTCGAGCCGCGGCCGCCGCTCCGAGCGGTCCTCGGGCAGCAGCGGGGTCGCGGCGAGGACGGCGAGGCCGAGCGGGAGGTTGACGAGGAAGACCGCCCGCCAGGACGAGCCGAGCAGGTCGGCGTGGGTGAGCACCCCGCCGAGCACCGGCCCGCAGACCGCGGCCAGCCCCATGACCGGGCCGATGCTGCCCATGGCCCGGGCCAGCGCGTCGCCGTGGAACATGGCCCGGATCAGCCCGATGGTCTGCGGGATGACCAGGGCGGCCGCGGCGCCCTGGACGGCCCGCGCGGCGATCAGCATCGCCGGGGAGACGGCCAGCGCGCAGACCGTGGAGGCCAGGACGAAGCCGGCGATCCCCAGGCGGAGCAGCCGCCGGCGGCCGGCGATGTCACCGAGCCGGCCGCCGGTGATCAGCAGCACCGCGAAGGGCAGCGTGTACGCGGCGCTGTACCAGGGGATGCCGGACGCCGGACCGCCGAGGTCGGCGTGGATCACCGGCGCCGCGACCGTCATGATCGTGGAGTCGAGCAGGTTCATCGCCTCGGCGAGCAGCAGCGCCGCCAGCGCGGTTCGGCGCCGGGGGTACGGCGCGGCCGGCGGACCGGCCGGGCGGGCCGGCAGCGGGCGGGCCGGCCCGGAGCTCTTCGACAAGGGGTGGTTCGGCATGGGGTGTCCCTTCGGCCGTCACGGATGCACGGCCGAGCCTGCGGGCGCGTACGGTGAACGTTCCAGCCAGGGGGTTCCACTCGCAGTTTCTTTCCACCACGGGCCCGTTCGGCGAGGAATTCGTCCATCCGTGCACGGCCAGGAGGCCCGGGTATGCCGCTCGACGAGATCGACCGCGGGCTCATCCACGCACTGCACCTCGACGGCCGGGCGCCGTTCAGCCGGATCGCCGAGGTGCTGGGCGTCTCGACGCAGACCGTGGCCCGCCGCTACCGGCGGCTGTCCGCCGAGGCCGGTCTGCGGGTCGTCGGGCTGGCCGATCCGCACCGCGCGGGCCGGGCCCAGTGGCTGGTCCGGCTCACCGCGACCCCGCACAGCGCCCAGGACCTCGCCCGTGCGCTGGCCCGGCGGCCGGACACCTCGTGGGTGAAGCTCGCCTCCGGCGGGACGGAGATCATCGCCGTGGTGCACACCCCGGCCGGCGGCGCCGACGGCCGGTCCCTCCTGCTGCACGACATCCCGCGCACCGCCGGCATCGCCGCGGTCTCCGCGCACTACCTGCTGCACACCTACCTCGGCGGCCCCACCGCCTGGCGCGGCCGCGCGAACGTCCTCGACGCCCGACAGCGTCGCCAACTCGCGCCACCGGCACGGGAGAACGCCGCCCCCTCCCCCTCCGCGGGCGCCGCGCCGGCCGACGGCGACCAGGCGCTGCTGGCCGCGCTGCAGCGGGACGGCCGGGCCGGCCAGGCCGAACTTGCCGCGGCCACCGGCTGGTCACCGGCCACCGTCGCCCGCCGGCTGGCCGCCCTGCGGGCCTCCGGTGCGCTGTTCTTCGACGTCGAATGCGATGACGCGCTGTTCGGCGCCACCACGCAGGCGCTGCTCTGGATGACGGTGGCCCCCGCCCGCCTGGAGCAGGTCGCCACCGCCCTGGCCCGACACGACGAACTCGCCTTCGTCGCCGCCACCACCGGCCGGACGAACGTGGTCGCGCACGCCCTCTGTTCCGACCCGGCGGCCCTGCACCGCTACCTCACCCACCGCCTCGGCGGCCAGCGCGCGATCCACGCCCTGGAGACCGCACCGGTGCTCCGCACCGTCAAGGCGGCCGGGCCACTCGTCGCCCCTCCTACGAGGGCACGTTGACGCGCCGTCGACCGGGGCCGGGGCCCCGCCTCACCACGTCTGCCGCTGGGTGACCCCCACCACGTAACCGTTGAGGTCGGTGAAGTAGAAGAGCTTCTGGCCGTGGTGGGTCAGCACGTCCTTGGTGACGCTGACCAGGGGGCGGATCCGTTCGACGTAGGCCTCGAAGTCCTCGACGGCCAGGTAGAACATGCCGAACGCGCCCACCGGGGTGTCCTTGAGGACCGGGAGCCAGCCGCGCAGGTGCTGGTCCCGGTAGACCATGAACGCGAATGCGCCGTCGAAGAGCAGGATGCGCAGGTCGTCGTCCGAGTCGTCGGTGCCCGGCAGGGCGGTGAAGCCGAGCCTCTCGTAGTAGTCGCAGGCCGCCTGGGTGTCGGGCACGCCCAGGCACGGGGCGATGACGGGGGACTTCATCGGGGCTCCTCCTCGGGGTGATCGCCTCGGGCCACGGCACGGCACGGTACGTCGGGTTCACGGCTGGCAGCGGGGGCACCACACCGTGCCCCGCCCGGCGACCCGCGTCCGGCGCAGTGGTGTGCCGCAGCGCGGGCAGGACGGGCCGGGGTCGTCGCGCCGGCCGGTGAGCCAGGAGTCGCGCGGCGGGACGCGGCCCGCCCGGACCGCCGCCCGCAGGGTGCGGCGCATCTCGGTGTGCAGCCGGTCGCAGTCGTCGGCGGACAGGTCACCGGCGCGGCGGCCGGGACGCAGGCCGGTGCGCCAGAGGATCTCGTCGACCAGCAGATTGCCGAGCCCGGCGAGGACCGACTGGTCCATGAGGACGGCCTTGAGGCTGCCGCGCCGCCCGGCGAGCGCGGCCCGGAAGTCCGCCCGGCCCACCTTCCCCGCGTCCGGGCCCTGGCGGCTCAGGATCCGTTCCGTACCGGCCGGGTCCATGAGCCACAGGCCCTGGAGTTTGCGCTGGTCGCGGTAGCGGAGCTGGCGCTCGCGGCCGAGCGTGAAGACCACCCGGTCGTGGGGGTGGACCGGATCGTCCGGGGAGCAGCAGACCAGCCGTCCGGTCATCCCGAAGTGCAGCAGCAGGGTGGGGCCGCCGGTGTGCGCGAGCAGCCATTTCCCGTGGCGCTCCGGCTCGGTGAACCGGCGCCCCTCCAGCTCGCCGCGCAGCCGCTGCCGGCTCACCCCGTGCAGCACGCCCTCGTCGTACACCTCGATCCGCCGGATCACCCGGCCCCGCGCACACGCGACGAGCGTCCGCCGGAAGCCCTCGACGTCCGGCAACTCGGGCATCCGGCCCACCGCCCCTTGGGAGGTCGGCCTTTGCTACGCGTGACGCGACGAGTGCCGCGCCGCGTGCGGCGAGGAGTGCCGGGCCGTGTGCGGGGACGAGTGCGGGGACGAGTGCCGGGCGGGGCGCCGTACCGAGGGCGCTGACGGATGCGTTGACGGGTGCGTCGACGGATGCGTGGACGAGTGGCGTGCCGCGGGCGGTGACGAGGGCTTGGCCGACGGCGGGTGGACGGCGGACGGCGGGTTCTCGGAACCCGGTGGGAGGTTCTGGTCGCCCGGCGGATTCTCGGTACCCGACGGGTCCTGATCACCCGACGGGTCCTGGTCGCGCGGCGGATCCTCATCCCGCGGCGGATCCTCATCCCGCGGCGGATCCTCATCGCGCGGCGGGTCCTCATCGCGCGGCGGATCGGCCGCCGGCGGGTCCTCCTGGTAGTCGTCCGACGGGGCCAGCTGCAGGCTGCCGTAGCGGGCGAACACCGCCTCCGTGCCGGCCCGGACGGTGGCCATCGGGTTGCCGGTGCAGTCGCGCGAGGGCCACAGGACGAGGTCGAGCGGGGTGTCGTTCACCACCCCGCCGCCCCCGGGCCCGAGGCCGTAGCAGTGGTCGTCGCCGGGGTCGACGATCTGGTACTGCCGGTTGCCCGGCCGCATGTGGAAGATGATGGTGCCGGTGGTGGCCCGCGCCGTGGGCGGTACGGACACGGCGAGCGCCGCGCTGAGCGCTCCGGTGAGGGCCACGGCGCCGAGAAGAGCGGTCTTGCGTCGCATGGACCCAACGTTCCCGAGACCGTTTTGTCCTATTCCTCCCGGCGCGCAGATTCACCCGCCGTGCCGCTCGGCCGGACGCTGCCCAGCCACAGCACGTCCCGCGCCCGGGTCATCGCCACGAAGAGCTGGCTCCGCATCAGTTCTCCCTGCTCACGGGCGGTCCCGCCGTCCTCCTCCGCCTCCTTCCCGTCCGTCAGGTTCGCCTCGTGACGGGGCAGATAGACCCGCTTGAACTCCAGCCCCTTGGCCCTCCGGTAGCTGCCCAGTTTCACCGCCGCGACCGGCCGCCCGTCGTAACTCTCCAGCAGGCACACCCGTACGCCCGCCCGGGTCAGCAGCCGCCGGTAGCGTTCGATGGCGCGGGTGGCGGGGCACAGCACCGCGGAGTCCGCCAGTTCCTGCGGGGTCAGGCCGCGCAGCACCGCCACCAGCGCCGCGTCGTGCGCCGCGGGCGAGGGCAGCACCGCGCGGACCACCTCGCCGTGGTGGTACGTCAGGTCGACGTCCCGCCGGCCCGGGGTCCGCGAGCCGTCGATGTCCTCGAAGGCGTCCCCGGCGACGACGGACAGCGCGGTGTCCACGATCTCCTTGCTGTTGCGGTAGTTGGCGCGCAGCACCTGCCCCCGGTCGCCGCGGATGTCGATCCCGGCGTCCGAGAGCCGGAACCCGCCGGGGTAGACGGCCTGCTGGCCGTCGCCCACCAGCAGCAGCCCGTTGGGGCTGTCCCCCACCAGGGAGTGCAGCAGCCGCACGCCGACCAGGGTGAGGTCCTGGACCTCGTCCACGACGACGGCCGTGTACGGGGAGTGGCCACCGCGGCCGGCCGTCTCGGCGAGCGCGAGGGAGAGCACGTCGTTGAAGTCGTGCACCACGCGTTCTCTGCGCTGCGCCTCGTACGCCTCGTAGAGGGCCCAGACGGCCTGCCGGTGCGGATGGCGCAGGCTGGTGCGGCGGCGCAGGCGGGGCAGTGCGGCGTACTCGTCGAAGGAGGTGATCCCGCGGCCCTTGATGACGTGGTCGATCTCCTCCTTCCAGTAGCGGGGCAGCGGATCGATCTCCGCCAGGCAGCTGTCCCGGCCGAGGTGCTTCCAGGCGAGGCTGAAGGCCGTCTCCGCCTTCTCCCGGTGCAGGCGGACCGGTACGTCGCGGGACTGGAGGTAGGTCTGCGCCCAGTGGTGCAGGCTGCTGAATTCGATCCGGTCGGCCACCGCGGGGGCCATGGTGGTGAGGAACGTCGCCTGCACCCGCGGCAGGTTGTTGGCGAAGGTGACGTACAGGACGCGGCCGCCGGTGCGCTGGGCGAGGTACGCGGCGCGGTGCAGCGCGACCACCGTCTTGCCGGTGCCGGCCGGGCCGCTGATCCGGGCCGGGCCGGCCCAGTTGCGGCGCACCAGCGCGAGCTGGTCGGGGTCGAGGAAGGTCATCCACCGCTCGATGGGGGCCCGCCGGGCCTCGTCCAGGGCGGCCTGCCGCAGCCCGTCGAGGTCGAAGAGGCCGTCGTCCGCCGGGGAGGGTGCGGCCGGCGTGGTCCCGGCCCGGTGCCGCGCGGTCCGGGCGCCCGTCCTGTCGGCCGCCGGGTCCTCGTACTCGGGGAAGACCCGGCCCAGGTGCTCGGCGAGCGCCCGCACCGAGCCCGCGGAGAGCCGGGTGCGTTCCGACAGCAGCGCCGGGCCGATCTCGTGCTCGCCCAGCAGCCGCAGCCGGCCCAGTTCGGTGTCGACGCGCTGGCCGGCGAAGGCCATCAGCGGGCGGACCGCCACCGGTGACATGCCCAGCGCCGCCACCGCGCCCTCGGCGGCCTTGGTGACCGCGAGGAGTTTGCGCCGGTGCTCGTCACGGGAGAACCCGCCGGCCCGCAGCCGCCCGCCGGACGGTTCCGGGGCGGCCCGCCAGTTCTTGACGTCGATGACGAAGACCCCGCCGGGCCCGATCAGCAGCATGTCCACGTTGGCGGCCCGGGTGCCCGGCCAGCGCCGGTCCACCAGCAGCCGCCAGCCCCGCTCGGTCAGCATCAGCAGCTGGGCGGCGATCCGCCGCTCCCCCTCGCTCGCCGCCTCCCAGCGTTCGGCCCGCTGGCGGGCGGCCCGCCACTGCTCCCGTAACAGCCGCTCCTGGCGCCGGGCCTCCTGGGCCCGCCGTGATGCCGATCCGCCCGCCGCGCTCCCCGCCGCCGACCCGCCTGCCGTCATCCCGCGCCCCCTCACCTCGCCCCGCGTCCCACGGGGTCATGAACCATAGGTCCGGGGCACCTGACGCGGTAGTGCGCACAGCAGGGGCACGGGGGCATGGCGCGGGCCCGTGGTCCGCGGTCCCACGGGCCCGCCGCCGCTACGGCTGTCCGACGCTCGGCACCGGCCGCCGCACGGGCCGGAACGCCGAGGTGCCGAGGCCCTCCGGGACGCCCGGCCAGCCCGGCGCGCCCATCGGGTGGCGGAGTTCGGACGCGAGGTAGCGGCGGCAGCCGCGGTGCCAGTTGAGGATGCCGGCCATCCAGTTCTCCAGCTCGTGGACGTAGCCGTCGAGCACCTCACGGGCCTCGGCGGACAGCCCGAAGTCGTCGTGGACGACCGGGAGTTCCTTGGCGGCGATGTGCTGGAACTCCTCGATGCGCGAGGTCATGAGGTCGCCCACGATGGCCAGCGCGCTCGGGTAGTCGCACTGGAAGAAGTTCTGGACGACGAGGACGCCGTTGTGCACCTCGCCCTCGTACTCGATCTCCTTCTGGTACGAGAAGACGTCGTTCATCAGGCAGGCGAAGTCGGCGGCGGAGTTCTCCAGCGCGCGCACGGTGCCGGTGCGGTAGACCTCGGGCGGCACCCGGCGGCCGTGGCCGATCCGGCACAGGGACATGGTGAGGTCGGACCCGAAGGTCGCCCGCCGCATCTCGATGTAGTCGACCGGGTCGGGGATGCGGTTCTGGATCTGGTTGTCGATCTCCCAGAGCCAGCTGGCCGTCATGACGTCGACGGCCTGCCGGAAGTCCCGGCGCGCCGGTGGCGCCATCGCCGCCACCGTGCGGGGCCACAGGTCCGCAAGTCCCCGTTCGAGGGCGTTGACCGGCTCCGGGACGGGCGCGGCGGCGTCGAGCGGCATGAACGCCGACAGCCGTTCGGTGCAGACCTTGGCCGCGGCGATGTCCCGGGTCCGGCCGAAGACCTGCGGGTAGTAGTCGTCGGCGTAGGTGCCCCAGGCCAGCCACTGGGAGCCGAGGTCGAGTTCGTCCGGGGTGGCGTCCGGATGGATGCCGGCCGCGCACAGCGCCAGGTCGTGGCGTGCCATCGCGGGCTCGTCCCAGACGTCGGAGAGCGGCACCCCGGGCTGCGGCCGCAGCATGCCCATCCGGTGCGCCCAGTCGATGACCCGGCGGCGGGCGCCGTCCAGGTGCGGGCTCAGGCTGAGGGCGAACGGCATGGTGATGTCGGGGATCCGGGACGGGCCGACCTTCTGGTGGGGCACGTGGGTGTGGCTGCGGAAGCGGAGCGCGCCGGCGGTGCTCAGCGCCGTCCTCAGGTCCGCCGCCGAGGTGCCCAGACCGGCGGCGGCGAACGGCGACCAGGGCTGCGCGGATCCGGCCGCCGCCGCTCCGCCGCCGTTCATGTACCGGCTGGAGCGCAGGTGCCACTCGTGGCCGCCGGACTGCCAGTCCTGCAGCCCCTTGGCGTACGCCAGCACGTCCGCGCAGGACCCGGCGTCCAGGCCGGTCTCCAGGAACAGCGCGGGGAGTTCCGTGACCACGGTGTTCTCGAACTGCTGGAGCCGGGAGGTGATCAGGTCGTTGACCGCGTCCGCGGCCTCCTGGGTGGTGCAGCCCAGGAAGGTCTCCAGCACCAGGACACCGTTGCTCAGCTCGCCCTCGTCCTCGGTCTCCCGCTGGTAGGAGAAGAGGTCGTTGCGCAGGTGGACGCCGTCGGAGAAGGCGTCGCGCAGCACCCGCAGCGGCCGGGAGGCGGCGACCGCGGCCGGGACCTCGGCGCCGGCCGCGTACTCGACCAGGCCCGCGGACCAGGGCGCGCCGCCGACCTTGCGGCGCATCTCGATGTACTCGACGGGGTTGGGCACCCGGTTGATGTTGATGTTGGACAGTTCCCAGAGGGACTCGTTCAGCAGGTGCTCGGTGCTCTCGGCGAACCGCCGGCGCCAGTCCAGCGACATGTGCGGCACGGTGCGGGCCCACAGGTCGGCGAGGCCCGCCTCGACCGGGTTGGTCGGCTCCGGTACGGGCGTGGCGTCGTCCATCGGCATGAAGGCGGGCAGCCGGTCGAGGTACTGCTTGCCGCCCTCCCGGTCCAGGGTGCGCTTGAACGTCTCCAGGAAGTGGTCGTCGAAGAAGAAGACCCAGACGTACCAGTCCGTCACCAGCGAGAGCGCGTCCGCGTCGCAGTCGGGGTGGGTGTACGCGCACAGCAGGGCGTAGTCGTGGGCGTCGAGGTCCCGCTGCTCCCAGATGCCCGAGCCCTCCAGCATCCCCATCTCGCGGGCCCACCGGCGGGAGTGTGTGCGCGCCGCCTCCAGGTGCGGGTTCAGCCGCGCCGGGTGGGGCGTGTAGAAGTGGGGCAATTCAAATGGCTGTGTCACCGTTGCTGGCCTCTCCCCATACGTGCGGAAGGAAGGCGCGCCGAACCACGCCCCCTCAACGGAGCCAGCGCTACCCCGGGGTCCGGCGCGTTAGACGTTGCGGAGGACGAGCCTCCACGACCGCCGCTTTCTGCCCGTTCGACCCCGCGCCAATGATCACTTCAGACGCTTTTCCGACGCCGCGTGTTCGTTTCCCCGGTCGTGGGGGTGGCACAGGCGGTACGGGCGGGGAGAGCGGTGCGGGCGGTGCGCAGGGCGAGTTCCGCCAGTGCCTCCGGCGCGCCCGCCTGCCCCCGTATGCCGGGGAAGGCGTTGACGTCGACGACCACCGGGCCGTCCGGGCCGAGCAGCACGTCCACGCCGTAGACCGCCAGGCCGAAGACCCCGCCGGTGCGCAGCGCGAGCTCGGCCCAGCCCGCGGGCAGGTCACCGGGCGGCAGCGGCCGGGTCGGCCCGCGCCCGTCCGGTGCCAGCTCCGAGCGGCGCAGCCCGGCGAAGAGCCGCCCGTCGACCACCCACAGCTTGTGGTCCCAGCCGCTGTTCGCGGTGAACTCCTGGACCACCACCGGCTCCTCGGGCCAGGCGGCCGCCAGTTCCCGCAGCTCGGCGGCGGTGTCGGCGCGGGCCACCAGGTCGCCGCGCCGGCTGTACCGGCTCTTGACCACCAGCGGCCCGGCCGGCTCCCCGGCCGCCGCCAGCTCCTCGATCGCGTCCACCGGCCGGGTCGCGGCGAACGGCAGCCCCGCCGTCCGCGCCAGCTCCGCCATCGCCACCCGGTCCTGGCAACGCGCCGTCGCCGCGGCGGAGTTGAGCACCGGGACGCCGTACGACTCCAGGCGCGCGGCCAGCGCCAGCGCCCGCGGCGTCCGCGCCTTGAGGAGGTACACGTCGGCGAGCGCGCCGCGGTCCGGGCCGGGCGCCTCGCCGTCCGGGTCCAGGTGCTCGACCCGGTGGCCGTCCCCGGTCAGCACACCGGTGGCCGCGGCCAGCACCGGGTGCGCCGGATCCGCCGTGATCAGGCCGATCCTCACCGGTCGCCGCCGATCGCCGCCAGCGGGACGGTCTCCGGCGCGGGCGGCGCCGCGGCGGCCGGCACCGGCAGGCCGCGGCCCGTGCCGTTCCCGCCGCCCCCGCCGGCGAGCCGCAGCACCGCCGCCGACACCCGGGCCACCGCGTCCGGCACCTGACGGAAGCTCGGGAAGTCGTTGATGTCGACGACCACCGGCCCGTCCGGGCCGAGCAGCACGTCCACGCCGTAGAGGTCGAGCCCGAAGACCGCGCCGATCTCCGCCGCGATCCCGGCGACCTCGGCGGTGAGCGGCACCTGGCGCTCCGGTACGTCGTGCCCGGGGTGCAGCGGCGAGCACCGCTCGGTGGCGTACAGCTCACCGGCGACGCAGTAGACCTTCAGATCGGTACCGGAGTTGGGGACGTACGGCTGCGCGATCAGCAGCCCGCCGGCCTGCTCCGGCGCGTCCGGCCCGGTCAGCCGGCCGGGGCTCTCGACCAGCCGCACCGCGCGCCCCGAGCTGCCGTCCGCGGGCTTCACCACCAGCGGGAACGCGCTGGGGGGCAGCTCCGCGAACTCCTCGGCCCGGGCCGCCGCGTAGGTCACCGGCACCGGCAGGCCGTGGGTGCGGGCGATCACCGCGGCCAGCGCCTTGTCCCGGACGCCGCGGATCGCCCGGGCGTCGTTGACCGTGGTCAGCCCGACCGCGGCGGCGGCCTCCAGCAGGGTCAGCCCCGGCCCGCCCGAGACGGTCTTGAGGACCCAGGCGTCATGGCTGCCGGCCCGCACCGACTCGGATATCGGGATCAGCGAGCGGCCCGGCCACACGACGTCCACCTGATGGCCCCAGGCGCCGAGTTGGCGGATCACGTCCCGGGGCATGCCGTCGTGGCGGTACTGCTCCTCCACCAGGAAGCAGAGTCTCATCGGGGCATCCTCGTCATCGCCGCGCGTCCGTCCACCGTCCGCCCGGCAGATCCATGACGCACCAGGATCCCACGCGGGGCCCGGCAGGGACCGTGAGGGCCCGTACGCCGCTACGGATCCCCGCCCGCCCCATGTTTCGGCGAGGTTACGCCACCCTCCCCGCCCGGTCCGCCCCTCCTGACCAGGCGCGCCACCGCCACCGCCCGGCCCAGCGCCACCCCCCGCCCCACCTCGTAAATCCCGTATGCCGGAACCCTTGTTCCGCTTCTGGCCCGGTCCTAGGGTCGGGCCACCCCGGGGACGGATCGGCGAACGGTACGCACCACGTACCGGAGTACGGGAAGCAGGCGAGCGGGTTGGCGAACGAACAGCACAGCGGATTCGGCCGGCGGGGATTCCTGGCCGGCATGGGCGGACTCATCGGCGCATCGGGACTCGGCGGTACGAGCCCGGCCGCGGCCGCCGCACCCCACCACGGGCCGCGGCCCGAGGACTTCCACGGCCACCGGCAGCTGCTCGTGCCCGAGCTGCTGCTCCTGCCCGAGGGCCCGGTGCGCGACCGCGCGGTCCTCGTCTCCGGCGGGACGTTCCGCGCCGTCGGGCCGGCCGAAGCGCTCATCGCCGCCCACCGCGACCTCGAACCGGTCCGCCTGGACGGCCACTTGCTGATGCCCGGCTTCGTGGACGCGCACCACCACCTGACCCAGAGCTTCGGCAAGGCCCAGTCCTTCGGCCAGCCCTCGGAGATCTTCAAGACCGTCTGGGAGCCCCTGGAGCACGCCCTCGACGAGGAGAGCGCCTACGTCTCCGCGAAACTCGCCGCCCTGGAGGCGCTGCGCGGCGGCTTCACCACCGTCGCCGACGCCGGCACCCGCGCCCCCGTCGACGTCGCGGCGATCGCCAGGGGCACCGAGGAAGCCGGCATCCGCTGCGTGCTGTCCAAGATCGTCTCCGACGGCACCGGCGGCCCCGCCCACCTGGAACGGTGGGACGGCCACCCCCTCGTCCACCCCTCCCTGGCCATCGCGGTCCCCGAGGACGCCCCCGCCGGGACCCTCAAGAGGACCGCCGCCCTGTGCACCGAGGCCGGCGCCGTCCTCCAGATCCACGTCAACGAGCACCTCGCCTCCGTGGAACGCTCGTTGAAGAGCGTCGGCCGGCGCCCCGTCGAATACCTCCACCACATCGGCGCCCTGGGCCCGCACACCCTCGGCGCCCACGCCACCCTCCTCACGCCCACCGAGATGCGGCTGCTCGCCGACTCCGGCGCGGCCATCAGCTACAACCCGGTGGCCAGCGCCTGGAAGGGCAACGGCGTCGCCCACGCCACCATGCTGGCCGCCCTGGGCGTCCGCTTCGGCATGGGCACCGACGGCACCCGCGGCGACGGCTTCCGCCTGATCGACGCCGGCGAGACCGCCCAGCGCCTCGCGTACGGGCTGGGCTCCGGCGACTCGGTCTGCGGCGCCGGCCGGATGTGGCTGGACCACGCCACCACCCACAGCGCCGACGCCGTCGGCCTCGGCAAGGTCACCGGCGAGATCGCCGCCGGCAAGGCCGCCGACTACCTCGTCGTGGACCTCGACGTCCCCGAACTCACCCCCTCCTACGACCTGCGCTGGGAACTCGTCCGGCTCGCGAACCGCGACCAGATCGCCGCCGTCGTCGTGGCCGGCCGGCTCCGCCTGTGGCACGGCCGGCCCACCGACTGGGACGCCCAGGCCCTGGTCGCCCGCGCCGCGAAACTCGGCCCCCAGGTCGTCGAACGGGCGGGGCTCCAACGGGTGGAGCCGGTCTACGAGTCCTGACGGCGACGGGCGCGGGACCCTTCGGCCCCGCGCCCGCCCGGCCTCACCGCCCCCGCTCCCCGGGCATCCAGCACGCCACCGGCACCGCCGTCACCGCCAGCGCGGCGGCCAGGGTCAGCGTCGCGCTGTGCAGACCGTCCGTGAACGCCGTGACGACCGCGTCCCGCACCCCCGGGTCGGACGTACGGGCCTCGGCCGCCGCGACCGTCGTCGGAGCGCCCGGCCCGGCCAGCGCCGCGGGCAGCCGGGCGGTGAAGACCGCGGTGGTCACCGTGCCGGTCACCGCGATGCCCACCGCGCTGCCCAACTCCCGGCTCAGGCTCTGCAGTCCGGACCCGGTCCCGGCCCGCTCCGGCGGCAGCGCGGCCATCATGGCGTGCGACAGCAGCGGCGTGGCGATCCCGCAGCCCAGCGCCGTCAGCCCGGCACCCAGCGCATAGCGCGGATACGGGGTGCGGGCGTCGGCCGCGGACACCGTGCACAGCCCGCCGGCCAGCACCAGCATGCCCACCACCACCGCGCCCCGCCGCCCGACCGCCCGCTCCAGCAGCAGCCCGCAGCGCGGCCCGGCCAGCAGCGCCCCGGCCATCGGCAGCAGCCGCAGCCCCGCGCCGAACGGCCCGTACCCCTTCGCGTACTGCAAATACTGGCCGTTGAGGTAGAACAGGCCGAACATGCCGGTGAACAGCGCCGCCATGCCCACCGCCCCGGCCCGCACGGCCGGCCGCGCGAACAACCGCGGATCCAACAACGGCCGCACCGAACGGAGTTCACTCCGCGCCCAGCCGGCCAGCAGCAGCCCCGCCGCGCCGAACGCCCCCAGCACCACCGGACTCCCCCAGCCCTCCCCCGGCCCGCTGACGATCCCGTAGAGCAGCGCCAGGAACCCCCCGGTGAACAGGGCACTGCCGCCCGCCGGGACCGGATGCGGCCGGCCGCCGGCCACCCCGGCCGGGGCGACCGCGGCGACCAGCAGCAACGCACCGAGCGCCAGCGGCACCACACAGCGGAACAGCGTCCGCCAGCTCCCGAACTCGATGGCCGCCCCGCCCCCGACGTTCCCCAACACGGCGGCGAGCCCCGTCATCGACGCCCACACCGCGATCGCCCTGCGCCGCGCCCGGTCCTCCCGCCCCTCCACCAGCAGCGCCAGCGTCGTCGGCAACACGGCCGCGGCGCCCACCCCGCTGAGCATCCGCCCGGCGATCACCCACCCCACCCGTGCCGCCACCGCACAGACCACCGCGCCGAGCGCGAACACCCCCAGCCCGCACAGCAGCGTCCCCTTGCGCCCCCACCGGTCGGCGAGCGCCCCCGCCGGCACCAGCAGACACGCGAAGACCACGACATAGCCGTCCACGACCCAGACCACCGCCTGCGCCGACGGACGCAGCGCACTCGCCGACAGGTCCGGCAGCGCCAGATTGACCGCGGACACCATGCCCACCACCAGCGTGACGCACAGGCACATCGCGACCGTCAGCGCACCACGCCGCCCCGGCGCGGCCCCAACCCGCTCACTCCACAACGGAGTTGACGCCCCGCGCCCGGTCCAGCGTGGCCTGCAGCGTCAACCGGTCCCCGCGCAGATGGATGAACTCCAGATCGGCCGGCCGCCCGTCGGCGAGCCGGGTCAGCCGCTCCACCGCGAGCACCGCCCCGCCCTCCGGCATCGCCAGCACCTCACACGTCGCCGGATCCGCCACCACCGCCCGCACCGACACCTCCGCCCGGCCCAGCGGCGCCCCCGCCACCCGCTCGATCAGATCGAAGACGTCCTGCCGCTCCAGCGTCGCCCGCCCCCGCGCCAGCAGCGGCTCCCCGACCTCCGGAATCAGATACGTGCAGTCCAGCGACAACGGCGCCCCGTCCACCCGCCGCAGCCGCTCCAGATAGACCGCCGCCGCCCCCTCCGCCAGCCCCAGCCGCCGGGCCACCGCCAGCGGCGGCCGCACGCTCCGCGCCTCCCGCACCTCGTTGACGACCACGCCGTGCCGCTGCAGCACCTCCGCCAGCCCGGACAGCTCCCCCAGGGGATGCTGGTACGTCCGCCCCGCCACCACGGTGCCGACTCCCCGGCGCCGCTCCACCAGCCCCTCGTCCCGCAGCAGCCCCAGCGCCTCCCGCACGGTGTTCCGCGACGTACCGAACTCGGCCACCAGCGCCCGCTCGTCCGGCAGCACCCCGTCCGGGAACGCCCCGCGCAGCACCTGGCCCCGCAGCACATGCGCCACCCGGCGCGCCTGATCCGCCCGCCGCCCCTGTTCCGCCGCCATCCGCATCCCTCCTCCCTACGCCCGCGACGCTAGGGGACCGGTGTTGCCGCGAGGTTACGCCACCCCATCTGACCTGCACAGATTCCTGAACTGCCGGTTTGCGGGACGGCCCCGGGGCTGCGCCACCGCCCGGCGCCGGCGGACCGCTACCGTGAGGCGATCGCGCACACCGCGCACACCGTTCGGCGATCACGCGCTCACACGCGCCCGCGGCGATCACGCACACTGAGGCGATCACGTGCTCACGCAGGACTGGTAAGGACAGGGAGGTCCAGCCGTGACCCACAAGGCCGTGCCCTTCGACGACCTCGACCGGAAGATCATCGCGGCGCTGCTCGACAACGGCCGGGCGAGCTTCGCGGAGATCGGGACGGCCATCGGGCTGTCGTCCACCGCGGTCAAACGCCGGGTGGACCGGCTGCGCGAGCACAACGTGATCACCGGGTTCTCCGCCACCGTCCGCCCCGCCGCCCTGGGCTGGCTGACCGAGGCGTACGTCGAGGTGTACTGCGACAGCGCCGCGCCGCCCCGCCGGCTGGCCGAGGTCGTCCGCAACCACCCGGAGATCGCGGCCGCGATGACCGTCACCGGCGGCGCCGACGCCCTGCTGCACGTGCGGGCCACGGACGTCGAGCACTTCGAGGAGGTCCTGGAGCGGATCCGGACCGAACCGTTCATCCGGAAGACGATCAGCTACATGGTCCTCTCCCACCTCCTCCCGGACAGCCCGGAAGCCGGCGCCCAAGCAGCAAACAAGCGCATCTGAGCGAAACCACGCAGGATTCCTGCCTACATGCGCAGCATTTGTTGCTTGTGGCCGGAATCCACCCCTCCTTACCGTGGTAAGGCCCGGGTGACGATCAGTGACACTGCGTCATGACCCATCGATCGCCGTCACCCACCTGCCTCACCGGAGAGGAAGGGATACTTCTGTGCCGACGAGTAGTGCGACGAGCACCCCGAGCAGTGCGAACAGCCCCGTCCCGGCAGCCGCCCGCGTGGCGCGCCCCCGCCGGTACCTGATGTGCGAGCCCCGCCACTTCGACGTGCGCTACGCCATCAACCCCTGGATGCGCGAGGGCACACCGGTCGACACCGCCCTGGCCGCCCGCCAGTGGGAGGCCCTGGCCGACGCCTACCGCGCACACGGCCACACCGTCGAGACCGTCCCGCCGGTCCCCGGCCTGCCCGACATGGTGTTCGCGGCGAACTCCGCGCTCGTCGTGAACGGCCGGGTCTTCGGCTCGCGGTTCCACGCCCCGCAGCGCCGCCCCGAGTCCACCGAGTACGAGACCTGGTTCAAGGCCGCCGGCTACGACGTGTACCGCCCGGAGGCCCTGTGCGAGGGCGAGGGCGACCTCGTCCCGGCCGGCCGCTACGTCCTCGCCGGCACCGGCTTCCGCACCTCCCGCGCGGCCCACGACGAGGTGCAGGAGCACTTCGGCGTCCCGACCATCGGCCTGCAGCTGGTCGACCCGTACTTCTACCACCTCGACACCGCGCTCTTCGTCCTGTCCGAGGACCCCGGCACCGGCGACGCGGAGATCGCCTACTACCCGGGCGCCTTCTCGTCCGGCAGCCGCGAGGTGCTGCGCCGGCTCTTCCCCGGGGCCGTGCTCGCCACCCGGGACGACGCCATGGCGTTCGGCCTCAACTCCGTCTCCGACGGCCGACACGTCTTCGTCGCGCCGCCGGCCACCGCCCTGATCGACCAGCTCGCCGCGCGCGGCTACGTCCCCGTCCCCGTCGACCTCTCGGAGTTCCACAAGGCCGGCGGCGGCATCAAGTGCTGCACCCAGGAGATCCGCTCATGACCGCACCCGTCCGCACCGCCCCGGCCCCCACCGCCCCCGTCGGCGCGCCCCGTTCGTCCGCCGAGCTGATCCGGGCCGAGGGCCCGGTCCTGGCCCACAACTACCACCCGCTGCCCGTAGTCGTGGCGCGCGCCGAGGGCGTCTGGGTCGAGGACGTCGAGGGCCGCCGCTACCTCGACATGCTCGCCGGCTACTCGGCACTGAATTTCGGCCACCGGCACCCGGCCCTCATCGAGGCCGCCCACCGCCAGCTCGACCAGCTCACCCTCACCTCCCGCGCCTTCCACAACGACCGCCTCGCCGGCTTCGCCGAGGCCCTCGCCGAGCTCACCGGCCTGGACATGGTCCTGCCGATGAACACCGGCGCCGAGGCGGTGGAGAGCGGCATCAAGGTCGCCCGCAAATGGGCCTACGACGTCAAGGGCGTCCCGGCCGACCGCGCGACGATCGTGGTGGCCGACGGCAACTTCCACGGCCGCACCACCACCATCGTCGGCTTCTCCGACGACACCACCGCCCGCACCGGCTTCGGCCCCTTCGCCCCGGGCTTCCGCACCGTCCCCTACAACGACCTCGCCGCCCTCGAAGCCGCCGTCGACGACACCACGGCCGCCGTCCTCATCGAGCCCATCCAGGGCGAGGCCGGCGTCATCATCCCCGACCAGGGCTATCTGACCGGCGTCCGCGAACTGACCCGGCGGGCCGGCTGCCTCTTCATCGCCGACGAGATCCAGTCCGGCCTCGGCCGCACCGGCACCACCCTCGCCGTCGAGCACGAATCCGTCGTCCCCGACGTCCTCCTCCTCGGCAAGGCACTCGGCGGCGGCATCGTCCCGGTCTCCGCGGTCGTCGCCCGCCGCGAGGTCCTCGGCGTCCTGGGCCCCGGCCAGCACGGCTCGACCTTCGGCGGCAACCCGCTCGCGGCCGCGGTCGGTTCGGCCGTCATCGAGCTGCTCGCCACCGGCGAGTTCCAGCGCCGCGCCGCCGAACTCGGCGAACAGCTGCGCACCGGCCTGGCCGCCCTCACCGGCAAGGGCGTCACCGGCTTCCGCGCCCGCGGCCTGTGGGCCGGCGTGGACATCGACCCGGCCCTCGGCACCGGCCGCGAGATCAGCGAACGCCTCCTGGCGGAAGGCATCCTGGTCAAGGACACCCACGGCTCCACCATCCGCCTCGCCCCGCCCCTGACCATCACGTCGGAGGAACTGGCATCGGCCCTGACGAGCCTGGAACGGGCCTTGGCCTAGGGGCCGTTACGGGGCCACCGGCTGTCGCTACGAGGCCGCCGGCTCCGCGCCGTCCGACCGGGCCGCCGCCAGCAGCACCTCGGCGGCGGCCCGCGCCTGCCGGGCCGCCCCCGCCTCCCCCGCGACGGCGGCCGCACTGATCGCCCCGTCGACGAGCAGCGCCAACTGGCCGGCGAGCAGGGCGCGTTGCCGCACCGGAAGCTCACCCGGCAGGTCACTCACGAGCCCGTCCAGGTAGCTCACCAGCGCCCGCTTGTGCTCCCGCGCGGCCCGCGCGACCTCCTCCGACGTGGCCCCCAGCTCCCCGAACGAGTTGAGGAAGGCACACCCCCGGAAGTCCGGCTCCGCGAACCACTCCGCCAGCCAGTCGAAGACCGCCGGCACCCGCCCCTCCGGCCCCCCGCCGCGCGCGTCCACGTACTCCGCGAGCGCCGCCCGCCACCGCGCGTCCCGCCGCAGCAGATACGCCTCGACAAGATCCCGCTTGGCCGGAAAGCACTGGTAGAGCCGCTTCAGCGAAACCCCCGCGGCGGCCCGCAGCTCATCCATCCCCACGGCCTGAATCCCGCGCCCGTAGAACAGCCCCTCCGCAGCATCGAGTATCCGCACCCGGACTTCGTCGCCATGAGCCGTACTGGCTCTGCCACGCCCCGCAGGGGCCGCGCCGTGAGCCGCGGGGGCCGCGCCGTGGGCCGTGGGGGTCTCGTCGTGAGCCGTGGGGGTCTTGCCGTGAGCCGTGGGGGTCTTGCCGTGAGCCGTGGGGGCCTTGTCGTGAGCCGTGGGGGTCTCGTCGTGAGCCGTACGGGCTTCTTCCTGGCGCATGGGGCACGTCCGGGCTGGTCGGGCCGACCGGAAGCCGGCCGGGGGGCGGGGGAGGCGGGGGCGGGGCCGATCGGGGAGCCCCCTGGCGTAGAGAACGATCGTTCTCTACGCTAACCCACACACCACCAGAGAACGCTCGTTCTCCTCACTCGAACCCGCCTACCCACCCCCACCCCGCCACCCCCTCTCCGAGAGGAATGCGCCATGACATCACCACGCCCGCCCTTCCCCCCGTTCGACGAGCAGAGCGCCCTGCAGAAGGTCCAGGCCGCCGAGGACGCCTGGAACACCCGCGAGCCGGAACGAGTGGCCCTCGCCTACACCGAGGACTCGATCTGGCGGAACCGCGACACCTTCCTCCGCGGCCGCGACGAGATCGTCGCCTTCCTCCGCCAGAAGTGGGCCCGTGAACTGGACTACGCGCTGCGCAAGGAACTCTGGTCGTTCCACGGCAACCGCATCGCGGTCCGTTTCCAATACGAGAGCCATGACACCGACGGCCAGTGGTGGCGCAGCTACAGCAACGAGCTGTGGGAGTTCGACGAGTACGGCCTGATGCGCCGCCGAGAGGCCGGCATCCACGACGTCCCCATCCAGCAGTCCGCCCGCCGCATCTTCGGCCCCCGCCCCGACCACGAAAAGGGCCACCCTCTCCCCTTCGCCTGACCCCACTCCACACCCCACTCCACACCCCACACCCCCTCACCCCACGCCCCCTCACCCCTCTAACTCTCTGCTACTCTCAGGCTGGAACTAATCACACTCCGTAATCGTTGCCGGATAAGAGGAGGCAGCAGCGGCAGGCAGTAAGGCAGACGCAGCAGAGACAGGCGCAGCAGAGACAGGCAGTGAGGCAAGTGAGGCAGGCGCAGCAGAGACAGGCGCAGCAGGGGCAGGCGTGAGACAGACGGTGAGACAGGCCAGGCAGGGAGCGCGATCAGACGCCCGCCCTCCGCGTCATGGCGTCCGCCCCGCGCTCCCCGCCCCGCCCAGCCCCACCACCTCCCCCAGCCCAGCCACCCCCTCCGCGATCTCCCCCGCCGTCCGCGCCGCATAGCCGAGCACCAGCCCCGGCGCCCCCGCCCGCTGCCGGTGCCAGGACAGCGGCTGCACCTTGACGCCCCGCTCAAGCGCGGCCGCCGCCCACTCCACGTCGACCACACGAGCCGAGTCGACGGAGCCCGGAAGGTCGTGCGCCCCGAACGGCCGAAGGTCGCGCACCCCGAACGTCAGCGTCAGGTGGAGCCCCGCCGCCGCGCCGTGCACGGTCGCGCCGGGCAGATGGCGCCGGACCGCGGCGATCATGGCGTCCCGGCGCTGGCGGTGGCGCCGCCGCACCCACCGCAGCCGGCGCTCCAGTTCACCCGTCTCCATCAGCCGCGCCAGCACCAGCTGCGGCAGCACCGCGTTGCCGAGGTCCGCGAACCGCCGGGCGTCGACCAGTGCCTCCCGGTACGCCGGCGGCGCCAGCAGCCAGCCCACCCGCAACGCGGGCGCGAGCAGCTTGGACACGCTGCCCGCGTAACAGACCTGCTCGGGAAGGAGCGAGCGCAACGCGGCCACCGGGGGGCGGTCGTAGCGGTGCTCGGCGTCGTAGTCGTCCTCGATGATCAGCCCGCCGGCCTCCGCCGCCCAGCGCATCAGCTCCCGCCGCCGCGCACCGCCCAGCACCACGCCGGTGGGGAACTGGTGCGCCGGCGTGAGCAGCACCGCCCGCGCCCCGCTCGCCCGCAGTTCCTCGACCCGCACCCCCTCCTCGTCCACCCCCACCGGCGGCGTCGCCACGCCCCAGTACCGCAGATGCTGCCGCGCCCCCAGCGACCCCGGATCCTCCACCGCGATCTCCCGGATTCCCGCGCCCCGCAGCACCTGCGCGACCAGCCCGAGCGCCTGCGCCGTACCCGCGGTGATGATCACCTCCTCCGGATCCACCGCGATCCCCCGGTAGCGCGCCAGCCAGCCGGCGACCGCTCGCCGCAGCGCGAGCGCGCCCCGCGGATCCCCGTAGCCGAAGCCGGCGGCCGGCAACCCGGCGAGCACCTCCCGCTCGGCCCGCAGCCAGGCGGCCCGCGGAAACGCGGCGAGATCCGGTACGCCCGGCGACAGATCGATCCGCGCCGGCGCCGCCCGCAGCACATCGAAAACGTCGGGCCCGATATCCGCTCCGAAGCCCGACCCAGCCCCCGTCCCGAAGCCCGTCCCAACCCCCGACCCGAAGCCCGACCCTGCCCAGGAAGCGAACGGCTCCGGCGAGCCCGCCCCGCCCGCCGCCTCACCCGCCGCCTCACCCGCCGGTTCGCCCACCGGATCGGCCACCGGATCGGCCGTAGAAGTGACCACCGAGCCGACCGAAGGCCCGCCCACCCGACGTTGGGTCACCCGGCTGCCTGAAGAACGGGCCCCAGGCCCGGCCGCCACGCCACCCGAAGCGCCAACCCCAGGCCCGGCCACCGCGCCACCCGAAGCACGGACCCCAGGCCCGGCCACCGGCGCCGCCACGACCACCGTCCCGCCCCTCCCCCGCCCCGCCAGTTGCCCGTCCTCCCCCAGGCGCCGGTACGCCTCGGTCACCACGCCCCGCGAAACCCCCAGGTCAGCGGCGAGCACCCGGGTCGCCGGCAGCCTGCTCCCGACCGGCAGCCGACCGTCCGCGATCGCTTCCCGCAGCCGTCGCGCCAGCCAGTCGGCCCGTCCCCCGGCCGGCGCCTCCCCGATGTCCAGCTGAAGAAAATCGGAGGTCCCCGCCGCCCTTATGGACCCCTCAGCCACCCCGCCTTTGGACCTGTTCACCGATCCATTATCCGCGCGACGCTGTCCCCATGCCCACCACGAACCACGCCCCGGCCACCAACTCCCCCTATGTACACGGCTATTCACCCCAGGAGACCCGCCGCCTCGGCGACCAGGCCGACACCCTCGCCGCCCTGCTGCACGCCGGTACGGCATACGAGCCCGGCAGCCGCGTACTGGAGGCCGGCTGCGGGGTGGGCGCGCAGACCGTCCACCTCGTACGGAGCAGCCCCGGCGCGCAGATCGTCGCCGTCGACCACTCCGAGGAGTCACTCGCCCAGGCCCGCGCCCACGTCACGGCCCAGGCCCCCGCCGCCCCCGTCACCTGGCGCCACGCCGACCTGCGCCAACTCCCCTTCCCTCGCGCCTCCTTCGACCACGTCTTCACCTGCTTCGTCCTGGAACACCTCCAGGACCCCGCGCAGGCGCTGGCCGAACTGCGCCGCGTCCTACGGCCCGGCGGCACCCTCACCGTCATCGAGGGCGACCACGGCTCGGCGCTCTTCCACCCGGACAGCCGCCACGCGCAGACGGTGATCGACCACCAAGTACGCCTCCAGTCCGCGGCCGGCGGCAACGCCCTGATCGGCCGCGAACTCCACCCCCTGCTCGCGCGAGCGGGGTACGCCGCGATCACCGTGCGCCCCCGCACCGTCTACGCCGACGCGACCCGCCCCACCCTGGTGGACGGCTTCACCCGCAAGACCTTCATCGCCATGATCGAATCCGTACGCGACGAGGCACTGGCGGCCGGGCTCACCACCACGGCCGCCTGGAACCGCGGAATCACCGACCTCCGCCGCACCACCGACCCCGACGGCACCTTCCACTACACCTTCTTCAAGGCAACGGCCCGCAAGCCCCAGCCCTGACCGCCGCCACGAACTCCCCCCTCCCCCCCGGGGCTCCGACGGGAAACACGACAACCGGCCCACCCCTCACCTCGGAGCTCCCCGAACGGGAACACCGGCAGGGTGGCCGTCGAGGACCTCGACGCAGCCTCCCTCGGACGAACCGCGGTACGACGCCTTGCGCCAACCGCTCGCCTCAGGCACCCCGCCCCACCTCCCCGTCCTTGATCGCCGCGATGAACCCCGTCGGGCCCGTCCGCCCGGCCGGCGGATGCGGTAGATCCGAAAGGCGGTCGGAGCCGACACTCCAACTCACCGACATCCCCCCATAGGCCCCCGCGTGCGAGGGCGCTAATGTCGAATTCCAGGAACGTAACGGGGGAGGGCAGCCGCCGATGGTGCAGGACGACGCGGTGATCGGCTGCACGGGAGTGCTCCTGATCGGCACTCGCGGGGCTGCCGGTCCCGGTGAGGTTCTGGTGCGGGTCAGGGGTGGCTCCGAGGCCTTTCTCGCCTGGTCCGCCGAGCCCCTTCCAGTAGGGGCAACCGTGCTTGTGATCGAGTCCCGTGGCAATCGCCAGGTCGACGTCATGGAGTGGACCGATCCGTTGGACGCGTTGACCGGCGACGCCGGCAACGCCGGCTGAGGAGACGAAGATGTTCGGTTACCGCGTTCCCGCCCCAGATCAAGCCATGCTGATCTCGGGTGGCAGGCGTGGACAGGGCGGCGCGCCATTCCGGGTGGTGACCGGTCACGGCAAGTTCGTGCTGCCGGTGTTCCGCAAGGTGCGCTTCCTGACCCTGGCGATGTGCGAGGCAGAGGTCGCCGAGACCTGTGTGACCCGGCAGGGCATCGCGCTCACCGTCCGTGCCGTGATCGCGTTCAAGGTGGGCAACGACACCGAGAGCGTGGTCAACGCCGGCCAGCGGTTCCTGTCGGACCAGGACCAGATGTCGGTCCTGACCGGCCGGATCTTCGCCGGTCACCTGCGCTCCATCATCGGTTCGATGACGGTCGAGGAGATCGTCACCGAGCGGCAGAAGCTGGCCACCGAGGTGCTGGAGACGTCCAAGACCGAGATGGCCAAGATCGGCCTGATCGTCGACTCGCTGCAGATCCAGTCCATCGACGACGGCGACACCGGCTACATCGAGGCGATGTCCGCCCCGCACAAGGCCGCCATCCAGCGCCAGGCCCAGATCGCCCAGGCCCAGGCCACCCAGGCCGCGGTCGAGGCGCAGCAGGAGGCCGCCCGTAATCAGGCCCAGTACAACCGGCAGACCGCGGTCGTCCAGGCCGAGTACTCCGCCGAGGTGGACCGCGCCCAGGCCCACGCCGCGCAGGCCGGCCCGCTCGCCCAGGCCCACGCGCAGCAAGAGGTCCTCGCCGCCCAGACCGAGCTCGCCGAACGCCGTGCCCTGCTGCGCCAGCAGGAACTGGTCGCCGAGGTCGTCAAGCCCGCCGAGGCCGAGGCCGAGCGCATCAAGCTCCTGGCCATGGCCGAGGCCGAGCGCATGAAGATCCAGGCCGAGGCCGCCGCCTCGTACGACCGTGTGGCCCTGGACCGCATGCTCATCGACCAGCTCCCCCAGATCGTCAAGGAAGCCTCCGCGGGCCTGTCGAACGCCAACGTCAACGTCCTCAACGGCACCGACGGCCTCGGCGAGATCGCCGCCGGCCTCGTCGGCCAGGGCCTCACCATCCTCGACTCGGTCCGCCGCAACCTCGGCACCCCCGACAACCAGTCCCCCACCAAGTCCTCCTCGGCCTCCACCCCTAATTCCCCCTCCAACCCCGCCCCCTCCGGCCGGGTAGAAATCGAATAGCCCTCCGCCTCGGGGCCACCCGGGGTCACCCCCGGGGCCATCCCTGGGGCCACCCCCGGGCCCGACCTCACCAGGGCCCGGGGCTTCCCCCGGCCCACGTGCCGCCCCCCAGCCCCCAACCCTCAACCCCACCCCGCGGGGCGATCACCCCACCCCCAACTCCATCACAATCAGCGACACTCAACCCGGAACTAATAACTCTCCGTAATCGTTGCCGGAATAAGGAGGCACACGCAAGGCGAACCACGCAAGGCGAACCACACGGGAAAGGCCTCAAGCGCCCCGGCGCCGCTGGCGTTCCTCCTCGGCGTGCTCGGCGTGCTTGTGCCGGGCGTAGCCGACCAGGTGGTTGAGGACCGCGACGGTGGCGGCGACGTCCGCGTCGTCGAAGTCGGCAAGAGCGTCACGCAGGCCGGCCTGACTGGTCTGCTGCAGGCGCTGGAGGACGGCCTTGCCGTGCGGGGTGATTGCCACCTTCCGGGCGCGCCGATCCAGCGAGTCCTGCGTACGTTCGACCAGGTCCTGCGCTTCCAACTGGCCGATCTGCCGGGTGACATGGGGCGGCTCGACCATCAGCAGCTCGGCGAGATCGCCGACGCGGCAGACGCCGCCGCTGTCCTCCAGGGCCATCAACAGCCAGAGATCGGAGCGGGCCGCCGTCACGCCCGCCTGAGCCGCCTGGCGCTCGTGAGCCCGTGAGCGGGTGAGCAGATAGGACAGCGTGGCCAGCACCCTTTGCAGCGCGGCGGTGGGGTCCTGGTCTCTTCCGGGGTCCGGCATGCAGGCACTTTAGCGGCCCTTGGGATCCCGGAACCCCCAGCGCATACCAGGATCAGCGCTGCTCAGTACCTGTTTGCACGCTGGTTCCCGTACCCGAGCCGGAACGGTTCTCGCACCGCAGCCGGAAGGGTTCTCGCACCCGAACCGGAACGGCTCTCGCACCGCAGCCGAACGGTTCTCGCACCCGAACCGGAGCGCTTCTCGCACCCGAGCCGGAGCGGTTCTCGCACCGCAGCCGGATCGGTGCTCGTACCCCATCCGTGCCGGTTCCCTCACCCGGGCCTGCCGGGTCCGGTGCCCATTCAACTCTGCTGCCTGTGTGGCGGTTCGGGTGCGGCGGCCCGCGCGGGGCGGGACCTGTGGGGCGGGTGGGGCCTCGGTTTTGAGCCAACCTTGGGGAGGCTCGGATCTTTCCTTCCGTCGCTTGCCGGCGCTGAGTTAACGTGTGAACGGTTAGTTGCTTAACTTAGGTAAGTAGTTGTGCGCGCGCCGGGCCGGAATTCGGACGTCGTGTCGTGCGCTTGCAACGCCCCGTCGAGGAGTGGCGCCACCCCGCACCGTTGGCCACGGCAGAGCCGTGTCCCGATCGTGGAAGGACCAGCCGAATGACGACCGTAGAACCCATCGACGTGGAGAATGGCGCCGGCAGCGTTGAGGCCCTTGGCACCGCTGGGACTGCTGGGGCCGTTGGCAACTCCGGAACCATCGAAAACACCAGCGCCATCGGAAATACCAGCACCATCGGAAACACCAGCACCATCAGCAGCACCCACCGCCCCGGAACCACCCACGCCACCAGTGACCCCGGCAGCGCCCCTCTCGCCAGTGAGAGTGGGCTGGTGGTGCCGGTGGGGCGGGGGGACGGGTGTCCGTTTGATCCGCCGGCGGGGGTGGAGCGGGTGCGGCGGGAGCAGCCGGTGGCGCGGGTGACGCTGTGGGACGGGTCGTCGTGTTGGATGGTGACGCGGCATCAGGATGTGCGGGCGGTGCTCGGGGACCCGCGGTTCAGCGCTGATGCGACCCGGCCCGGGTTTCCGTTCCTCACGGCCGGTGGGCGGGAAATCGTCGCCAACAACCCCACCTTCCTCCGCATGGACGACCCCGAGCATGCCCGGCTGCGCCGGATGCTCACCGCCGACTTCATGGTCAAGAAGGTGGAGGCGATGCGGCCCGAGGTGCAGCGCATCGCCGACGAGTTGCTCGACCGGATGACCGACGGGCGGAGTGCGGCGGACCTGGTGGCCGAATTCGCGCTGCCGTTGCCCTCGTTGGTGATCTGCCTGCTGCTCGGCGTGCCGTACGAGGACCATGAGTTCTTCCAGCAGCGCAGCGGCATCCTGCTCAGCCTCCGGTCCAGGCCCGAGGACATCCGGACCGCTCAGCAGGAACTGCACGCGTACCTGGTCCGGCTCGCCGGGTCCAAGCGTGAGCGGCCGGACGACGCCATCGTCAGCCGGCTGGTCGCCCGGGGCGAGCTCGATGACGACGAGATCGCGTCGATGGGGCGGCTGTTGCTGGTCGCCGGGCATGAGACGACCGCCAACATGACGGCCCTCTCGACGCTCGCGCTGCTCCGTAACCCCGGCCAGATGGCGCGGCTGCGCAACGACCCGTCGCTGATCAAGGGTGCCGTGGAGGAACTGCTGCGCTATCTGACGATCGTGCACAACGGTCTGCCGCGGATCGCCACCGAGGACGTCACGCTCGGCGGCGTCACCATCCGCGCCGGCGAGGGCGTGCTGTGCACGCTCAACAGCGCCAACCGCGACGACGAGGTCTTCCCCGGCGGGGACGCGCTCGACGTCGGGCGCGATGCGCGCCGCCATGTGGCGTTCGGCTTCGGTGTCCATCAGTGCCTGGGGCAGCCGCTCGCCAGGGTGGAGCTGCAGATCGCGCTGGAGACGCTGCTCCGCCGGCTCCCGGACCTGCGGCTCGACGTCGCCTTCGAGGAGATCCGCTTCCGGCACGACATGGGGGTCTACGGGGTGTACGCGCTGCCGGTTGCGTGGTGAGCCGGACCACGGCCTGCCCGTCGTTCGGTCCCACCGCCGGTGCCAGGCGCCGGCCCCGCCGTTTTTTGCCACCGCTGAACAACCACTGAGCCACCACTGAGGCGCCACTGAGGCCCCACTGAGGAGAGAGTCATGCGCGTCCACATCGACCAGGAGAAGTGCTGCGGGGCCGGGAGCTGTGTGCTGTCCGCGCCCGAGGTGTTCGACCAGCGGGAGGAGGACGGCATCGTCGTGCTGCTCGATGCCGCGCCGCCGGCGGAGCTGCATGACGCGGTGCGGGAGGCCGCGGCGATCTGCCCGGCGGCCGCGATCACCGTGGAGCAGGTCGAGCGGGTGTAGCCGTCGGCGGGCGGCGCCCGGCGATGCCCGTGGATCGATCGGCGATGCCCGCCGGATCGATTCGGCAGTACTCCTTCGTGTGACGGGCACATCGTCGGGCGTGCGCATGGGCAGCTCGCTTTTCGCGCGGGGGCGCCGAGCCCCCCGCGGGAGAAGTAGGGAAGGAAGCTGCCCATGCGTGTGCCCGAGAGCGTGTCCAAGAGCATGTCCGAGAGCGTGTCCAAGAGCATGTCGGAGAGCGTCTCCGAGACCGTGTTGTCCGTAGGCTCCGTGGGCCTGTCCGGGGGCGGGTCCGTGGGTGAGCCTGGGGAGGGGTCCGTGCGTGAGCCGAGGCGTGGGTCCGTGCGTCGGCCCGGGCGTCTGCGTCGATCCGTCACCGCGGTCGCCACCGCGGTCGGGGCCCTCGCGCTCGCCGTCGGGCTGCCGGCGTCCCCGGCCGGGGCGGCCACCGGCCCGTTCAGCTACGTCTACGACGACGGGACCGGTACCCCGCGCCTGGGGCTGCTGGACGATCCGCCCAGCCGGGAGTGCATCACGCTGCCGGAGGTCGCCGACCCGGCCGTTCCGCCCGCGCACACGCCGAGGAACTACACCGGCTCCACGGCGACGGTCTTCGCCGGCGCCGACTGCACGGGCGACTACTTCAACCTTCGGCCGAACGGCGGCCATGCCTCCGAGCGTCTGAAGGTGCGGTCGGTCGTCTTCTCCTGACGACATGCCCACGGCCACGCCCGTGCCTGTGCCCATGCCCATGGCCACGCCCGCGCCTGTGCCCATGCCCATGCCCATGCCCATGCGCAAAACGGCCACGCCCGCGCCTGTGCCCCTGCGCATGGCCGTACCCGTGCTGCCCACGACCACGGCCAGGCGCATGCCCCGACCCGGGCGCATCCCCGTGCCCGTAGGGGCCGTGGCGCCGTAGGCCCGCCCGCCGTCCCAAGGTGGTTCCGCCAGTACTAGGCCTGCTGTGCATATGTTGAACGGTGCACTGGTTACGGAAAGCGGAACCACGCATTCTCGGTGGCATGACCCATACCTCTGTCTCTGCGTACGCCGCCCCCGCCCCGAAAGCACCGCTGGAGCGGATCACGATTCCGCGCCGCGAGCTGGGGTCCCACGACATCCTGATCGAGATCAAGTACGCCGGCATCTGCCACTCCGACATCCACACCGTGCGCGCCGAGTGGGGCGACGGCGGGAACTTCCCGATCGTCCCCGGCCATGAGATCGCCGGTGTGGTGGCCGAGGTCGGTGCCGAGGTCACCCGCTACCGGACCGGTGACCGGGTCGGCGTCGGCTGCTTCGTCGACTCCTGCCGCGAGTGCGACAACTGCCGGGCCGGCCTGCAGCAGTACTGCACCGGTGAGCTCGGCAACGTCGGTACGTACAACGCGACCGGCCGGGACGGCGAGACCACCCACGGCGGGTACTCCACCCACCTCGTCGTCGACGAGAACTACGCGCTGCGCATACCCGACTCCCTCCCCCTGGACGCCGCGGCCCCGCTGCTCTGCGCCGGCATCACCCTCTACTCCCCGCTCGCCCACTGGAAGGCCGGTCCCGGCAAGAAGGTGGCCGTGGTCGGTCTGGGCGGACTCGGGCACATGGGCGTGAAGATCGCGCATGCGATGGGCGCGGAGGTGACCGTGCTGAGCCAGTCGCTGCGCAAGAAGGACGACGGCCTGCGGCTGGGCGCGGATCACTACTACGCGACCTCCGACCCGGCCACGTTCGAGCAGCTCGCGGGCACCTTCGACCTGATCGTCAACACCGTGTCGGCGAACCTGGACCTGAACGCGTACCTCGGGCTGCTGCGCACCGACGGCACGCTGGTCCAGGTCGGGGCCCCGGGGCACCCGCTGCCGGTCGCGGCGTTCGCGCTGATCCCGGGGCGGAAGTCGCTCGCCGGGTCGATGATCGGCGGCATTCCGGAGACGCAGGAGATGCTCGACTTCTGTGGTGAGCACGGGCTGGGCGCGGACATCGAGGTGATCAGCGCGGAGCAGATCAACGAGGCGTACGAGCGGGTGCTGGCGAGTGACGTGCGGTACCGGTTCGTGATCGACGCGTCGACGATCTGAGGCAACCGGCCGAGGGTGCGCACCGTTGCGGCGAACCGGCGGTGGAAAGCGATGCGCGGAACCGGCGGACGCGGTGGAAGGCGATGCGCGGAACCGGCGGACGCGGTGGGAAACGGTGCGCGGAAGAAATCCGGGTGCGTGCGGCAACCCCCGCGTCCGCCGGGCGTCGTGAGGGGTGAGGGCGCCAATCGGCGCCGCCCTTCGACGCATGAACGTGGAGCAGCCGACCGTGACCCCGAAGCACACCCCGTTCCCCCCTACGGATCCCACCACGGACCCGACCTCGTTCCCCACCACGGGGCACGCCCCCTCCCCCGCCCACCGGGCCCCTGCCCGCGCCGGGCTCGTCGCGGCGCTCGCGCTGGCCGTCGTACCGGTGCTCGCCGTCCCGGTGGTGGCTGCCGGGTCGGCGTACGCCGCGGAGCGTTCGCCGGCCGCCGGTGCGTCCGCGGTGCCGAGTCCCCGGCCCACCACTCCCGGCCACCACGGACCGACCGCCCCGCCCTCCTCCCGCCCTGAGCCGTCCGCCTCGCCGACCCGGCCGGGACCGCGGCCGAGCACGGCGACGCCCAGCCCCAGCGTGCCGCCGAGCACGAAGCCGACCGCGGCGCCGAGCCCCGTTCCGTCGTCTCCGTCGTCTCCGTCGTCCGCGCCCGCCGGGAGCGGCAAGCAACTCGCGCGTACCGGTGCCTCTTCCGGGACCACCGCGGCGATCGGCGGTGCCGCGGCCGCGCTGATCGCCGCGGGTGGCACCACCGTCTACGCGGTCCGCCGCCGGCGCGGCTGAGTCCGTCCGCGCCGCCCGTTCCGGTACGTACGTCCATGGAGTACTCCGCAGCCGTCTGCCCCGCCCCGGTCCGGTTCGCCGTGCCGGGGCGCCGGCGTGCCCGGTGGCGGTGGCTGGTGCCTTCGCGGTGGCTGCTGCCCGCGCGGTGGCTGCTGCACACCGTCCGCCCGGCCGCCGGCCACCACGACACCTCCCACCACGGCACCTCCCACCACGACACGCCCCACCACGACGCCTCCCCCCGCGACGTCTCCCGGCCCGCGGGGCCCCGGCCGGCGTCGACACCCGCGCCGGGGCCCGTCCCCGCCACCCCACCGCCCGACCCCCCGCCCACGATCAGCGAGCTCTACCACGCGCAGCGGCTCGCGATGGTGCGGCTGGCGGTGCTGCTGGTCGACGACCGGGCCACCGCCGAGGACGTCGTCCAGGACGCGTTCACCGCGCTCTACAAGCGGCACGGCGAGCGGCTCGCGGACGTCGACAACGCGCTGGCCTATCTGCGTACCGCGGTCGTGAACGCCGCCCGTTCGGTGCTGCGGCGCCGACGTACCGCGCGTGACTACACCCCGCCCCACGAGGCGGACGCGCCGTCCGCCGAGGAGCGGATCGTGCTGGACGAGGAGCACCGCGAGGTGTTCGCCGCGCTGAGCGGGCTGACCGCGCGCCGCCGGGAGGTGCTCGTGCTGCGCTACTGGGGCGATCTGACGGAGGCTCAGATCGCGGCCACGCTGGGGATCAGCCGCGGTGCGGTGAAGTCGATCGCCAGCCGGGCGCTGGACTCCCTGGAGAAGATCTTGGAGGGGCGGTCATGAACGGTCCTGGCAGGCGGTCCGTGCGGCCGGTGGAAGACCGGTTGCGGCGGGCCTTCGCGGCGCGCGCGGAGAGCATCGACGTCCGGGACCTGCGGCCGGCCGCGCCGCCCGGGCCGCGGTCGCACCCCGCCCGGCGGCCGGCCGACCCGCAGCGGTCCCGAGCCCGCCACTCCTGGCTGCGCCCGTCCTGGCTGCGCCACCCCGGGCTGCGCCGCTTCGGCCTGCCGTTGGCCGCGGCCGTGGCGGCCGCGGCCGTCGCCTTCGGATATCTCGCGGCCGCTCCCGACGCGTCCCGGGGCCCGTCCGACCGGCCGGCGCCCGCGACGCCGCCGCGCCCGGTACGCCCGTCGCCGTCGCCGTCGCTCCCCGGGCCGCCCACCGGCCCGGACGGGCCGTCCGCGCGCCCCTCGCCCGGCCGCACGTTCCCGGGCAGTGCCGACCCGGACGGTGCGTCAGCAGGCGGCGCATCCGCAGGCAGTACGTCCCCGGGCGGTACGTCCGGAGCCACCGCCTCGCCGGGGCCGGACGGCGAGCCGTCCCGGGCGCCGCGCACCGAGCCGCCAAAGCCGCCGCGGAGCAGCGGTACGGCGCGCCCGTCGGCGACTCCCACCCCCGGCACGAGCACCGTGCCGACCGCGCAGAGCAGGGCGAACACCTCGCCGGCCGCGCCGTAGACCGTCTCGGTGCGCGGCTGTACGGGCAGTTGGGCGACGAGGGTCTGCCGGTCCGCGGTGAAGTGGTCGGCCGTGGACCGGATTCGGCCCTGGTGGTGAAGTGGTCGGCCGTGGACCGGATCCGGCCCTGGTGGTGAAGTGGTCGGCCGTGGACCGGATCCGGCCCTGGTGGTCGACGGCGGTGGCGACGCCGCGCACGGACCGCCGGATCACGGCGTAGCCGTATTCGACGGAGCGGAGGACGGCCCGCTGGGCGTGCGGCGCGTCGAAGCCGGGCCAGTCGACCTTGCCGTCCGGGGTGACCGGTGCGGCGGCGTTCCGTACGCAGGGGGTTCCTCGCCCGTGGGCGTTAGCCGCGCGTTAGCCGATCAGCAGCGGCGGCGCGGAAGGTCAGGTACACGCCACCGTCCGGGAGCCCTCATGCCGCCGCTCTTCACCTCCGCCCGCCGGGCACTCGCCGCGGCGCTGACCGTCACCGCCGTCCTCGCGCCGGCCGCCGCCTGCCACGGCACCGGCGCCAACCGGTCCGACGACCCGGCCACCGCCGTCTCCCCGGCCCCCGCCTCGCCGACCGTGACGGACGGCGGTCCGCCCCGGGGTCCGGGCGGCCGGGTCATCTGCACGCCCGAGATGCTCCGCTTCCACGCCGGCGCGCTGCCGCACCGGGCCCGCCGGATGCTGCTGACGGTTACCAACTACGCAAACCGGCCCTGCGACTTCGCCGCTCCGCACCATGTGCTGCTGAGCTTCGGCGAGGGCCGCCGACCCGCCGTGCCGGTGATCGGGCGCAGCCGGCCGGGCTCCGTCGCCACCCTCGCACCCAACGGGACGGCCTACGCCCTGATCACCACCGGTACGGGCGGCAGCGGCCGGAAGGTCTCCCAGTTCGGGGTCGCGCTGGCCGCGCACACCGTCCCCACCCAGGTCGGCCTGGACGACCGCACCCCGGCCCGGGTCGATCCGCACACGGCCCGCGTCACGTACTGGCAACCCAGCCGGGCGGCCGCCCTGCGCTGGTGAGGCGGATCCGGGGGCCCGCGCAGCGACTTCCTGGCGGGTGCCTGCCCGGCAGGCCCCGGGCCCGGACCAGGTCATCGGCGGTTTCGGTCCCGGTTTTCGGGCAAAGATCACCTTTCCACCGCTGCGGGATGGCTGCGCCCGGTGCCGCTCGCCCGGTAGGCTTTCCGTGTGATCTTCAAGCGCATCGGAAATGGGCGGCCGTACCCCGACCACGGCCGGGAGAGCACCCGCCAGTGGGCGGATGTCGCCCCGCGCCCGGTACGCCTCGACCAGTTGGTGACCACCAAGCAGCAGCTCGACCTGGAGACGCTGCTCGCCGAGGACTCGACGTTCTACGGCGACCTCTTCGCGCACGTCGTGAAGTGGGAGGGCGACCTGTATCTGGAGGACGGTCTGCACCGCGCGGTGCGCGCCGCGCTCCAGCAGCGCCAGGTGCTGCACGCCCGGGTCCTCGAACTGGACTGACACCCCGCCAGCAGCCCGCGCCCGAACGGCACGTACCCCCTGCCGGACCCACCCCTGCGCCGAGGCCCGGCCGCTCCCGCACGCCGGCCGCCGCGGACTCCCCTGCACACCGGGCAAAAACCGGCCCTTACCGCCCGACCCGGCACGTCCCCACCCAACCCACCCTGCCCGAATTGACCCTTTTGGGTTGGGTCTCGCGCCACGCGTTGATCATCTAGTAGGCACGGCCTGTCACCCGCACTACGCTGCGCCCATGAGCATGCTGACGCCCCCGGGCATGGGCGGTAAGAAGTACCGCATCACGGGCGACAGGTATCCGCGGATGCGCCGCCCCCGCCACCGTCGCCGGATCGTCCTCACCCTCCTCGCCACGGCCTGCGCGCTCGGCCTGGTGGGCTGGGGCACCCTGCAGCTCATCGACGTCTTCGGTGGCCGGTCCGGTACCGCGCAGGCCGCCCAGGACAAGAAGCACTGCCCGGACGGCGGCGGGAAGACCGCGGTACGGGCCACGCCGGCCGCACAGAAACCGCCCGCGCCCGGCACCCTCACCGTCAACGTCTTCAACGCCACCCAGCGGTCCGGGCTCGCCAAGCGCACCGCCGACGAGCTCAAGAAGCGCGGCTTCAAGATCGGCAAGGTGGGCAACGCCCCGGCCGCCTACGACAAGAAGGTCAAGGGTGCCGGAATACTCCTCGGCCCCACGGCGGCGGCCGACGGCCCGCTGAAGGTGCTCGCCACCCAGCTCACCGGCGCCGAGCAGAAGACCGACGGCCGCAAGGGCGCCGATCTCGACCTGATCATCGGCGATGCCTTCAAGGAGCTCGCCACCCCGCAGGCCGCCGCCAAGTCCCTGGCCGTACTGAACCGTCCGGCTCAGGAACCGGCCCGCGACGCCACCTGCTGACCGTACGGAAGCCGCAACACCCGGCGGCCATGCGATCGGGCCCCGCACCACCGGATGGTGCGGGGCCCGATCGCTGCTCGGAAAGAAGGGTGGGGTCAGCCGGCGGTGCCGTACATCCGGTCGCCCGCGTCGCCGAGGCCCGGCACGATGTAGCGGTCCTCGTTCAGCCGCTCGTCGACCGCCGCGGTGACCACCGTCACCGGCGTACCGGCCAGCGCCTTCTCCATGACCGCGACGCCCTCCGGCGCGGCCAGCAGGCAGATCGCGGTGACGTCGTCCGCACCGCGCTTGATCAGCTCCTGGATCGCCGCGACCAGCGTGCCGCCGGTGGCCAGCATCGGGTCGACGACGTACACCTGCCGGCCCGAGAGGTCGTCGGGCATCCGCGTGGCGTAGGTGTGCGCCTCGTAGGTCTCCTCGTTGCGGACCATGCCCATGAAGCCGACCTCGGCGGTGGGCAGCAGCCGCACCATGCCGTCCAGCATGCCCAGACCGGCCCGCAGGATCGGCACGACCATGGGCCGCGGGTGCGAGAGCCGCACGCCGGTGGTCGCCGTCACCGGCGTCTCGATGTCGACCTGCTCGGTGCGCACGTCCCGGGTGGCCTCGTAGGCGAGCAGGGTGACCAGCTCGTCGGCGAGCCGCCGGAAGGTGGGGGAGTCGGTGCGCTTGTCGCGCAGAGTGGTGAGTTTGTGCGCCACCAGCGGGTGGTCGACGACGTGGATCCGCATGACATCGACAGTAACCGAGGCGGAGGGCCCCGGCGCCCGCCGTGCACCGCCCGGCCGCCGGACACGATGGCGCGGCCCGGCTGGCATCACTGCACCGGATAGCGGGAAAGTGGGCACGTACGCCCGATCATGCGTCGCGTCCTCGGGCGCAGTCCTCGCCGAGGTGGTGTGCAGCGTGCCCGACCCCCAGTGGACCGACAACACCGACGACGCCGACGACATCGACGACGCGGGCACCGCCCGTGACCCCGAGAGCGAGGCGGCGCGCCGACGGCGCCGGGCGCAGTTCCTGCGCGAACTGCACGAGGCGAAGGAGCTCCGCAACCGCGTCCAGCCGCGCCGGGTGCGGGCCGAGCGGATGCGCCAGGCCATGCGGATGCGCTCTTTCCGCTGGTAATCGAGGGCATTCCGCTGAGAGCGGAACAGGCCCCGGTGCCCGGTAATGCTGCGGCACGTGAGCGACATCTCGCACAACCTCCGCACGACGCAGCGTCGAAGACCCCGCGCGAACGCGTTGTTTCTGCCACGATTCCGAAGGGGCGGGACCACCGGCGTGCACGCCGCCCCGCCCCGGCCCGGCACGCCTATGACCAGTGGGAGAGTCACGGTGTACTTCGCCGCACTGCTCGCGCGCACCGAAGACGGGTGGGAAGCGAGCGATACGGAGCTCGACAATGTGGAGACGCTGACCGATCTGGCCGATCTGGCCCGAGAGGCAGCGGTCGACGACGACACGGTGGTGGCCCTGCTGGAGCAGGAGGACGCCTGGTTCGGAGTCGTCCGGGTGGACGGCGACGACGACCCCCGCATCTTCGTCTCGAACGCCGCCGCCGCGGCCCGCAGCTCGTACGGGTCCCTGCTGACCGACGAACTGCTCGGCCGGGACGAAACCATCGAGGACGACCTCGACAGCCTCGACCTGGACGGGACGGAGGACGGCGAACCCGAACGGGACGACGAGGCCGAGGCGAACACCGACAACGGCAGCCCGACCCCGGCCGGACCGCTCGGCGACGCCGGACTCCTGGACGACCTCGGCGTCGGCGAGAAGGAGCTGCTGGCCCTCGACGGCGACGCCCTCTCGGAGATCGCCGACGCCCTGGGCTGCACGGACGTACTGGAGGCGGTCCGGTAGCCGGGGGCACGGCGACTCCGGTCACCCGCGGTGGCGCGGCGTCCGGAGCCGGGGTCCGGTGGGCGGCGAGCGCTGCGCTCCGGCCCCGGCCCCGCGCCGGCCCCCGCCCGGTCACCCGCACCCGCCCCGGTCACGGACACTGGGTGGCATGAGCGCCCCCCGGTCCGGCCCGCTGCCCGACGTCCCGCCTCCCCCGGCGCCCGCTCCGCTGCCCGATCCGTTGCGTGATCCCTGGATCGCGCCGATGCGGCAGGCGCTGGGCGAGGCCGCCCGCGCCCCCGGAACCGGCGACGTCCCGGTGGGTGCCGTCGTGCTGTCCGCGGACGGCACGGTCCTCGGCACCGGCCACAACGAACGCGAGGCCACCGGCGACCCGACCGCCCACGCCGAGGTCCTCGCACTGCGCGCGGCGGCGCGTACCGTCGGGGAGTGGCGGCTGACCGGCTGCACGCTGGTCGTCACCCTCGAACCCTGCACGATGTGCGCCGGCGCGCTGGTGCTCTCCCGGGTCGACCGGGTCGTCTACGGCGCCCGCGACGCCAAGGCCGGCGCGGCCGGCTCGCTCTGGGACGTCGTGCGTGACCGACGTCTCAACCACCGCCCCGAGGTCATCACCGGCGTCCTCGAAGCGGAGTGCGCGGCCCTGCTCACCACGTTCTTCCGCGACCGCTGACCAACGGCGGGGCCGCGCCCCCGCCCCGCCCCCGCCCCGTTCGTCCCGCCCCCGGGAATCCGATTTCGGTGCACGGCCCCCCGTGGGCTAAGCTCTCTCTCGGTAGCGTGTCCGAGCGGCCGAAGGAGCGCGCCTCGAAAGCGCGTGAGGGGGCAACTCCTCCGTGGGTTCAAATCCCACCGCTACCGCTCAAGGGCAAAGGCCCCGATCCCTTCCGGATCGGGGCCTTCGTCATGTCCGGGGTGGCGGCTAGTCGTTGCGCCGGCCCCGCAGCGCACGGCGCACGAAGTGCACGATCAGCCAGATCACCAGAACGATGAGGACCAGGAAGACGACGAACAGGACGATCAGGAAGATGCCCAGCTTCTTGAAGAAGCCGCGCTTCTTCTTCGTCTTGCCCTTCGACTTCCAGGAGGACTTCTTGTCCTTGGAGACGGTCGTCAGGTGCGACGTCGAGTGGTGCGAGCCGTGCGACGAGTGGAACGAGTGGAACGCCCCGTGGTGGCCGTAGGCGGCGGACTGCGCGGGGGCGGCGGCGAGCGCGCCCGCGGCCTCGGTGCGGACGGTCTCGGTGCGTACGGCTGCGGTGCGGGCCGTCTCCGGGGCGGTGCGGCCGGCCGCGGTGGCCGGGGCGACGGCTGCGGCCAGCAGGCCGGCCAGCAGTGCCAGCACCACCGCCGTGCGCCGGCGGGCGGCGGAGGGGCGCGGCGAACCGGAGCCGGATCGTGCGGAGTTCACCGGCGTGGGTGTGGGTGTGGGTGCGGATGTGGGCATGGTGGGGTCCCCCCGGGGTCGGACGTTGGGGCGTTCAGGCGTTGTGGGTCGTGGTGGACAGGCCGGCCGAGGTCTCGACCTCCAGGAGGGAGGCGCTGTGCCGCTCCGCGTCGAAGGCCGCCCGGCCGCCGCGTAGCCCGAACAGCCGCTTGGCGAGCGCGATGTAGAGCACCGCGAGGATGTTGATGACGAGCGTGGCGATCTTGAGCCAGCTGACCTTCTCGGTGAGCTCGTAGATCTCCAGCGGCAGGAAGGCGGCGGTCGCGACGACGGTCAGGTACTCCGCCCACCGCTTGGCGTACCAGAGGCCCACGCCCTCGACGATCTCGATGACGGCGTAGACCAGCAGGGCCACGGCCACCAGCACCAGGGTGGAGTGGCGGTAGCCGAAGGTCTTCTGGATGGTGCCGACGACCGGTGAGTGGTCCAGGTCGTAGTGGAAGTGGCGGGCCACCGGGCGGAGCACGGCGATGTACTCGTCGAAGAACCGCCGGACCGCGTCCTTGCGGTTGCTGAACTGCCAGACGCCGACCGCGGCCAGCACGATGAAGACGCCGCGCACCGCCCGTTCGACGGCCAGGAAGCGCAGGATGAACAGGTCGCGGAGGACCTTGCCGCGCGGGACGAGCGGGGCGTCGGCGGCCGGCCCCGTGCCGTGCGGCTCGCCGAGCGCGAAGTCGCCGCAGCGCAGGCAGCGCCAGGCCTCGCCGAGCGCGGTGTCGGCCCGCAGGTTCTGCCGGAGGTGCTCCTCGGTGGGGAGGTAGGTGATGTGCCCGCGGCGCGCGCAGGTACGCCGGTCCCAGTCGATCTTCATCGTCGGAGCCCGTGGTCCTTTCGTCGTCCCACGCGGCCGTCCGCACCGCGCCGCGGCGCGCCGCCGCGCGTCATTCTGTCGCGTACATGATGCATGGACGCCGCGCCGTACGAGGTGAGAGACGCGGGGACGGCGGGTGACGGTTGCGTGCGGCGCCGGGACCACGGCGGGCCGGTCCGGGGGGAGCGGCCTCAGGGAAGCCGCTCCCCCCGGTGCGGACCGAACCCCCAAGCCCACGCCGCTTTCCGGGGGGAAGTCACGGCGTGGACCCCGCAGCGAGGCCCAGGTCCGGGGCCCGCGGATTCCTGCCAGATCCCTCGGGCCACCGCTTTCATGGTGCCTGCCGGGCCCACTCCGACGGTCCGGCAAAGGACCTGCTTCGCCGGGCCTTTGGTCCATAAAGTCCGGATCAGGGACGGGGTCAGGGACCGGGTCGGAGCCCGGGTCGGAGCCCGGGCCGGGGTGCGGGCCGCCCCCGCCGGACGGGAACCGTGCGTACTCCCGGCTCCCCGGATCGAACACGTGTGGTTACACTCGCCCGACTGCATCCGGCCGCCCGCACCACCGCGGGAGCTGCAGGGACACCGCAGGGGACTGCCACAGGGGAGACGGGACGATGGCGCAGGCCAAGAAGATCGTGTTGTACCTACTCATCGTCTTCGTGCTGTACACGATCATCACCTCCCCCCAGCGTGCCGCCCAGCTGGTCCAAGTAGGCTTCGAGGGCATCTCGTCCGCTGCTCAGGGCGTCGGCGAGTTCATGACCCAGCTGATCAAGTAGGGCCGCCCGCTCCCGGGCCGGCCCCGTTGATCACCCGCCGCACGGAGGCCCCTGTGATCCGCCACCTGGTCCTGTTCAAGCTCAACGACGGCGTCTCCCGGGACGAGGAACGCGTCCAGGCCGGCGCCCGGGCCTTCGCGGCACTCGAGAACGAGATCCCGGAGCTGACGTTCTGGGAGTGCGCCTGGAACATCACCGACCGCCCGATCGCCTACGACTTCGCGATCAACTCGGCGGTGGCCGACAAGGACGCCCTGAAGCGGTACATCGAGCACCCGGCCCACCAGGCGGCCGCTGCCCAGTGGCGCGAATTCGCCACCTGGGTGATCGCGGACTACGAATTCTGAGCCTCGGCACCCCGCACCCGGCCCCCCGGAGCGCCCGGCGCGCGATCCGCATACCTTCCACAGCCGTTCACCGGAGCCCCTCGCCCCCCGCGGGCGGGGGGCTTCCGCGCGCCCCGCCGCACTCCCTCCACACCCCCGCAGCACCCCCTCCCACCACCCCTCTCACCACCCAACTCTCTCTTCAACACGGCGTTATGGGGTGCTTGCACACAGTGCACATGTCTTGTGATGCTATGACCGCTTTTGCCGGATACATGCACTGCGAGTCCCTGCACCGCCGAGCACTGGAAGGGTGGCGTGACCGTGACGGCCCGTACTGCGCCCAAGGCTCCGTCCCGCGAGAGCCGGAGCGCGGACACCCGGGCGCTCACACAGGTGCTGTTCGCCGAGCTGTCCGACCTCGAACCCGGCACCCCCGAGCACACCCGCGTCCGTGCCGCCCTGATCGAGGCCAACCTGCCGCTCGTGCGCTACGCCGCGGCCCGCTTCCGCAGCCGCAACGAGCCCATGGAGGACGTCATCCAGGTCGGCACGATCGGCCTGATCAACGCGATCGACCGGTTCGACCCGGACCGCGGCGTCCAGTTCCCCACCTTCGCCATGCCAACCGTCGTCGGCGAGATCAAACGCTACTTTCGAGACAATGTCCGCACGGTCCATGTACCGCGCCGCCTCCACGAGCTGTGGGTGCAGGTCAACGGCGCCACCGAGGACCTGACGGTGCTGCACGGCCGCTCCCCCACCACCGCCGAGATCGCCGAACGGCTCAAGATCGGCGAGGACGAGGTGCTGGCCTGCCTGGAGGCCGGCCGCTCGTACCACGCCACCTCACTGGAGGCCGCGCAGGAGGGCGACGGCCTCCCCGGCCTGCTGGACCGCCTCGGATACGAGGACCCCGAGCTCGCCGGCGTCGAGCACCGCGACCTCGTACGGCACCTCCTCGTCCAGCTCCCCGAACGCGAACAGCGGATCCTTCTGCTGCGTTACTACAGCAATCTGACGCAGTCCCAGATCTCCGCCGAACTGGGGGTGTCGCAGATGCATGTCTCCCGGCTACTGTCGCGGAGCTTCGCCCGCCTGCGATCCGCAAACAGGATCGACGCATAACCGGGACGGGCGACCCGATCCTGCACAGATATGTCGACAAGGCGCTACAGCGTGTTGCCGACATGTGACATTCTGCAGGAACCGCGTTTGCCGTAGCGCTGCCTCCGGTATTCAGGTGGAGGCATCACTTCCCGGTCCGCCTCGGGCCGGGACGCCGCAGCGATCCGTCCGCGACCTCAAGGGGGTGGCATGTCCGTAGAACTGGGCAGCTCAAAGGTGCTTCCTGCGATTCCCGCGCCCGCACCGCACGTGCACGACGACGACGCCATCAACACCCGCACGCTCTCCCGCTCCCTGTTCCTGCGGCTGGCCTCGCTCGACAAGGACTGCGCGGAGCGCACGTACGTGCGTGACACGCTCATCGAACTGAACCTGCCGCTGGTGCGCTACGCCGCGGCCCGCTTCCGCAGCCGCAACGAGCCGATGGAGGACATCGTCCAGGTCGGCACGATCGGTCTGATCAAGGCGATCGACCGTTTCGATTGCGAACGCGGGGTGGAATTCCCGACCTTCGCGATGCCGACCGTCGTCGGCGAGATCAAGCGCTTCTTCCGCGACACGTCGTGGTCGGTGCGGGTCCCCCGCCGGCTCCAGGAGCTCCGCCTCGCCCTCACCAAGGCCAGCGACGAGCTCTCCCAGAAGCTCGACCGCTCCCCGACCGTCCCCGAACTCGCCCTGTGCCTGGGCGTGTCCGAGGAGGACGTGGTCGACGGCCTGGCGGTCGGCAACGCCTACACCGCCTCCTCGCTGGACTCCCCCTCCCCCGAGGACGACGGCGGCGAGGGCTCCCTCGCGGACCGCCTCGGCTACGAGGACAGCGCCCTGGAGGGCGTCGAGTACCGCGAGTCCCTCAAGCCCCTACTGGCCAAACTCCCCGCCCGGGAACGCCAGATCATCATGTTGCGCTTCTTCGCCAACATGACCCAGTCGCAGATCGGCGAAGAGGTCGGCATCTCCCAGATGCACGTCTCCCGCCTGCTCACCCGCACCCTGGCGCAGCTGCGCGAGGGCCTGATCTCCGACTGAGGAACGGTCCGCCGAGGGGCCTTTGACGCTCCGCGCCGCTCGGCGGACAGTTGAAGAATCCGGAGACGAGAACCCCTGACGGGACCTGTGCCGCACCGGCTACGGGGCCCGCTTTAGGCGTGCCTGGGCCAGTTGCCCCCCAATGCGGCGCGTCGGCCCCGCACTTGGGTCGATACGGCGCCTTCGGCGCGACGCAGCGACTTCAGCGCGATACGGCAACTTCGGTGCGTTACAGGCGACTTCGACGCGCTACGGCGCGTTACGGGTGACTTCGGCGCGTTACGGTACGTTACGGCGCATCACGGCGAGCATCGCCCGAACCCGCAGAACCGTCCTACCCCATCCCTATACACCTGACGCTCCGTCAGCAACACTGTGCCGATGCGACGACGGACGACAACGACCCTCGCCTCCGCCTCGGCGGCCGTGCTGTGTCTGGGTGTCCTGCTCACCGGCTGCGGGGACGCGGCCGACCGAGGCCACGTCGCGGTGGGCGCGGCCGGCCCGGGCGACGGAGCGGCGCCACAGCACCCCGTACCGCCGCGCGACGGCATCGAGCTGACGCCGTACGACGGGAACGGGGACGGGCCCGACGGCGGCAGGGCCGGCGGAGGCAGCGGCGGCAGCAGTAACAGCGCCCGGGGGAACGGCAGCGGCGGGAGCCCTTCCGGCCCTACGAGCGCAGGGAGCGGCTCGTCCACCACGGCGCCCGGTGCCCACCGTCCCGGCGGCGGTAGCGGTGAGGGTCCCCCTGGAGGCCAGGAGATCCCCTCCCCCGGCTCGCACGGGACGCCAACGCCCACCCCGCGGCCCACCGACCCCACCCGTCCCCCGCACCACGACTCCCCCGCGTCGCCTGAGCCCGGCATCCCCGCCGGTCCGGGCGCCCCCGGCGGTCTCCTGGTCGGCCATCCCGTCCTCGCCGGCACCGACGTCCGCTGGTGCCAGAAGGTCAGCCTCGACTTCGTCAACACCGGCGACCACCCCGTCACCACCGGAAAGGTCACGTTCGGCAGCCACGTCATCGGACCCCTCGGCGTCGACTGGGCCACCCTCACGTCCACGCACGAGGTGCCGCTGCCTCTGGCCCCCGGCACGAAGGAGACCGGCAGCTGGCGGGTGTGCGTGGACGCCTGGCGGGTGCCGCTGGGCATGCACCTCGACACCAGGGACTTCAGCTTCGCGTGGGGCGCGTGACCCGTAGAGATTTCCGCTCGTGGGCGGCTCGTAGGGATTTCCGCCCGGATGGCGAGGCGTACCGGCCGGTGCAACGGTCGATACAGGTAACGCACGCCACAACGTCCGACCGCGGACCACGAACCGTGGGCCGCAGACCCCGCAGGAGATCGCCATGCCCCGCATCACCCCCAACCTCTGGTTCGACACCCAGGGCAAGGAGGCCGCCGAGTTCTACTGCTCGGTGTTCCCGAACTCGAAGATCACCAGCGTCACGCACTACAACGAGGCGGGCCCGCGCGAGGCCGGCACCGTCCTGACCGTCGAGTTCGAGCTCGACGGTCAGCCGTACATCGCGATCAACGGCGGCCCGGAGTTCACCTTCACCGAAGCGATCTCGCTCATGGTCAACTGCGCCGACCAGAAGGAGATCGACTACTACTGGGCCAAACTCTCCGAGGGCGGCGAGGAGGGCCCCTGCGGCTGGCTGAAGGACAAGTACGGCCTGTCCTGGCAGGTCGCGCCGGGCGGTATGGCGGAGCTGCTGAACGACCCGGACCAGGAACGGGCGACCCGCGCCATGAAGGCCATGCTCGGCATGAAGAAGATCGACATCGCCGCGCTGGAGGCCGCGGCGGACGCGACGTAAGCGAGGTAGGCGAGGTAGGCGACGAGATGGCGGGATAGCGGGGGGGAAGGGACGGTCCCCGGTCCGAAGGGCCGCCCTTCCTGCTCTCCGCTCTCCCCTCCCCCTCTCCCCCTCTCCCCCTCCTGCCGTCCGGACGTTAGCGAGCTGTTAGTTGATCAACAGCGGGCGACGGGAGTCTGGTGTCAGCGGGCCGGAGGTCGGGCCGCGACCGTACTGACGCAGCCAGGGGGACTCCCGATGTCGCACCACACCACGCTCCGCCGCGGACGCAAGGCAGCCGCCGCCACCGTGATCGCCGCGGCCGCGCTGGCGCTGACCGCCTGCCAGGGCAACTCGCCGAAGGCGGACCCCGCGGGCTCCCCGAGCCCCGCGTCGTCCGCCGGGGCGAGCGGTTCGTCCGGGTCGGACTCGGGCACGGGCTCGGGCTCGGGTACGTCCGGCGGTCAGGGTTCCGGTACGACGTCGGGCGGCGGCTCCCAGTCCGGCAAGAACGGCTCCGGCACGGGTGGCAGCGGCGGCTCGGCCTCGCAGACCTCCTCGAAGGACGGCTCCTCCGCCCGCTGCTCCACCGGCAGCCTGCAGGCCGGCTGGGGCTCGTCGGGCGGCGGCATCCCGGACATGCACAGCGACGCGCAGCAGAACGTCACCGTGTGGCTGAAGAACACCGGACACAGCGCCTGCACGATCAGCGGCTTCCCCGGCGTGCAGCTCAAGGCCAACGACGGCCACTCGATCGACCTGCCGCGCTCCTCGAAGAAGCCGGCGCCGGTGACGCTGAAGCCGGGCGGGTCCGCGTCGTTCACCATCACGCTCCTGCCGTCGGTCAGCTCCGAGGACAGGAAGATCGAGCCGGGCATGGTGCTGGTCACGCCGCCGAACGAGAAGCAGCACTTCCAGCTGAAGTGGCCCTACGGCGGCGCCATCCTGGACCAGTCCGGCGCCACGCACCCGGGCACCTACGTCAACCCGGTCAACGCCGCCTGACCCCTCGACGCCACCCCCCGCCACCGCGCCGGCCGTGCCCTCACACGGTCGGCGCGGTCGTCGTCTGCGCGGTCGCCATCTGCGCGCCCGTCCGCCGTGCACCCGGGCCCGCCAGGGGGAATCACGGTGCGGCGCTCCGGGAACGGGTGCCCGGCTGCCGGGGTCTGCAGCCCCCGTTAGTCGGTGTCGGTCGGTGACGGCCGGTCAGCTCAGCCTGGCGTCGGCGTAGGCCGCCATCGCGTCCCGCTGGTACTCGGCCAGACCGGCGGCGACCCGGTCGTAGGCCGCGCGCCACGTCGCGTCGTCGACGTAGGTCTGCCCGAGGGCCTTGAACGCGGCCGCGCTCGGGGTCCACATCCGGCAGATGCCCTGGTAGTGCGCCTCCACCTCGGCCTGTACCGCCGGGTCGGTCACCGGCGTACCGGCCCGCAGGAACTCCGCCACGCGCACCATCGCGGCGGTCGCGTCACGCTGCATCGCCTCCATGTCCGCCTCGCTGAGCGTCGCCGCGAACTGCCCCGACTGCTCCGCCTGCTGGGGCCACCGCTCGTCGGCGGCCTCCTCGTGGCGAGTGGTGTCGAAGCCGACGAACAGGTTCTCCGGGCTACTGATCTTTTCCATGGTGTCGGTGTCCTTGTCATCCTCCAGTTCGGCGATGGTGCGGCCGATCGTGCGGACCAGCGCATCGAGCCGGTCCCGCTCGGCCGCCAGCCTGCGCATGTGCGCGCGCAGCGCGGCCGCCTGGTCGACCTGGTGCTCCAGAACGTTCGCGATGTCGCGGAGTCCCAGACCCAGTTCACGCATCAGCAGGATCTGCTGCAGGCGCAGCAGCTCGGCCTCTCCGTAGTGGCGGTGGCCGTTGCTCCCGAGGTATGCGGGGACGAGCAGGCCGATGTCGTCGTAGTGCCGCAGGGTCCGGGACGTCACCCCGGACATCCGGGCCACGTCCGCGATCGACCAGGCCATGACCGTGCCCTTTCATCGCCGGGCCGGTCTTTCCGGCCTCGAGAACGAACGTAGAAGTTGACGCAACGGAAAGCGCAAGTCGTTCCGGAGGGGGCAGGTTGCTCCCCCGGGCCCCGCCCCCACGGCCGGTGCACCCACGGCTGGCAGCCCGGCAGCTTGACGACGCAGCGCCACCGCCAATTCGCTTGCGGGGATGGGGAATACGGGGCCCCTGCCCTCGCGTTGTGGCCCCAGCAGGGGGCGCGTGCGACCCTTACGGGATCTGCTCGGCTGTGCCCTAGGGGCTGCCGGGGCAGGGTGTGCGCTGCGCGCCGTACGACCTACGGGATGCCCTACCCGTCGTCGGAGGCCGGGCTCGCCTCGCCGTTCACTACTCGCTATCGGGCTGACGAGACGTCACGAAGGACCCCATCCCCGGCGTGGTGACGATGAGCCCTTCCTCCCGAAGGGCGGCCGTGACCTTACGAACGGTCACGAACTCCACGGCTTACGGGGCGTCCGGGGGCTGGCCGGCGTCCTTGAGGATCTCCGCGGCGTTCTTCGCGACGAACGAGCCCATACCGGGTTCCGTGTAGATCAGCCCCTCGGCACGCAGCCCGCTGTTCACCTTCTGGCGTCGCCACCGCGATGCCGAACTCTTCCTGCAGCTGGATCACCGACGGGACACGCGTACCGGGCGGGTACGTGCCGTCGGCGATGCGCTGGCGGATTACGTCAGCAACCTGGCGCCACCGAGGTCTGTCAGGAGCAAATTCGATCACCTGAACACGCTAAGCGTGGTATGGCGCATCAGGCGATCTGTCAAATACCTAGTGCACCATAGAATACTTCGCTAGACTCGAAGCGACCCCGGCGGGTGCGCCAACACCCCCGAGGCCTGGTCAACCTCCGCCTGAAGAGAGCAGGTCGACATGCCGAAGCTTATGCATACCCTCATCGCCCTGTTGGGGGAACGGCACACTCGCCACGCCCCCGTCGCCGCCCTTCGACCCAAGCCACCACGTCCACAGCATCTCCACGCTCCCCGCCGCCCCGAATCCCCCCTCGACGGCGACACCTCCCCCCTCGTACGCCCCTATCTCCTCGCCCACGAGCGGCAGCAGGCCCGCCGGGAACGGGCCTTTCTGCGCGAGATGGCGGTTGCTTCATGAGGCGTAGCGGGATGCGGCTGCTGCCCTGGAGCGGGCCGGACGGGCAGCCCTGTTACCTCTCCACCGACCACAGCGGCGGGTTTCTCTCACAGCTCGCCGACGACATGGAAGAGGTGCAGGTGAGCACCGGCGAGGAAGTGTTGGCGCGGGCGACCGAACTGCTGCGGGAGTCGGCAAGGCCGTCTGCCGACGAGCTCCGGTTCTGTGTCCACAGGCTGTGTGAAGCGCTGCGGGATGCGCTGCGGATCGTCGAGAGCCGGGGCGGACGAACCGGCTAACACCTGAAGAGCGCAAGAGAGCGGGGCCCGGCGGTTGTTACCGCCGGGCCCCGTCCACGTAAAGCCGAGATCCGAGAGCAAGAGCTAAGGGCGACGCGTTACGACAGCGCCAGCCAGGCCGCGCCCGCGATGACCAGGACGGCGACGATGACGCCGACGATAACGCCCACGCGGGGGCCGGCCGACTGCTGGGGGGCCGGGGCGCGGCGGCCGCCGGTCTGGGGGGTGCCGCCCTCGTCCACGAAGGCACGGAACATCTGCGTGCTGCCCGCCGGGTCGTAGTTCCCGTCGGCCTGGTTCTGCGGGTTGGTCGCCATGAGGCAGGACCCTAGCGAACCGGGGGCCCGGGGGCACCCCTGGGGCGCGTGTGGGGCGACCAGGGGAGGAGGGGGACGGGTGGGTCGATGGGGAGAGCCCGCCGCGTGAGGTGTGCCACTTGTGCGTGTTGTGTTCGCGTTGTGGCGATATGGACAGAGCCCCCGGACACCCCAGCGGACCTGCGGCTTTGAGCGAACCGGCCAATTGTTGACGGATTCGCGACAAGAGCTTGGGGCACCCTTTGCCTGTACATGCCACCCATTCGTTTGCCTTCAGCAACCAACCGTGCGTATGGTTGCCCCAAGCAACGAAAGAAGTGCGATCGAGCTGAGCGATGGATGGGTGGAGGAGCCGGTGGCCGCTCACAGTCAGTACGAGGAGCTGGCCAGGCAACTCAGCGCCATCGGGGCCGTGAAGCGGGAGATGGGGCGGATCCTGCCCCAGGACTGCCCGCCCGCCTCGGCCGCGGTGCTCACCCTTCTCGACCGGCACGGCGAGATGCGGATGAGTCAGCTGGCCGAGCTGATGGCGATCGACATGTCCGTCACCAGCCGGCACGTGGCGCACGTCTGCGAGCGCGGCTGGATCGAGCGTGAGCCCGATCCGGCGGACAAGCGGTCGCGGCTGCTGCGCCTGACCCCGAGCGGCACGGAGATGCTCCAGGAGCTCTCCGAGCGCTACACCGCCGCGCTCGCCCGGTATCTCGGCGACTGGAGCGACGACGACGTCGGTCTCCTCAACGAGCTGCTCGCCCGGCTCCGTACGAGCTTCGGCGACTGCCGGACCCGGGCACACCACGACTTCAGCACCCGTACACCCGCAGGATGAAAAGGAACCACATGGCTACGACCACACCAGCCGGTGTGCGGGGCGGCCACGCCAAGCATGGAGGCGGTCATCACCACGCCTCCGACGGGGCCCCCATGACGCACCGTCAGATCATGGAGGCGCTGTCCGGGCTGCTGCTCGGCATGTTCGTCGCCATCCTCTCGTCGACGATCGTCTCCAACGCGCTGCCCGAGATCATTCACGACCTCGACGGCGGGCAGAGCGCCTACACCTGGGTCGTGACCGCCTCGCTGCTGGCGATGACGGCGACCACGCCCCTGTGGGGCAAGCTCTCCGACCTGTTCAGCAAGAAGCTGCTGGTGCAGTTCGCGCTGATCATCTACGTCGCGGGCTCGGTCGTCGCCGGTCTGTCGCAGAACACCGGCATGCTGATCGCCTGCCGCGTCGTGCAGGGCATAGGCGTGGGCGGTCTGTCCGCCCTGGCCCAGATCGTGATGGCCGCGATGATCTCGCCGCGGGAGCGCGGCCGGTACAGCGGCTACCTCGGCGCCACCTTCGCCGTCGCCACCGTCGGCGGCCCGCTGCTCGGCGGCGTCATCACCGACACCAGCTGGCTCGGCTGGCGCTGGTGCTTCTACGTGGGTGTGCCGTTCGCGGTGATCGCCCTGATCGTGCTCCAGAAGACCCTGAAGCTGCCCGTCGTCAAGCGCGAGGGCGTCAAGGTCGACTGGGCGGGCGCGTTCTTCATCAGCGCGGCGGTCTCGCTGCTGCTGGTGTGGGTGACGCTGGCCGGCGACAAGTACGACTGGATGTCGTGGCAGACGGCCGCGATGGTCGGCGGCGCGGTGGTGCTCGGCGCGGTCTTCGTCTTCGTCGAGACCAAGGCCAAGGAGCCGATCATCCCGTTGCGGCTGTTCCGCAACAAGACGATCACCCTGGCGTCGGTGGCCTCCCTGTTCGTCGGTATCGCGATGTTCACCGGCACCGTCTTCTTCAGCCAGTACTTCCAGCTGGCGCGCGGCAAGTCGCCGACGATGTCCGGCATCATGACGATCCCGATGATCGGCGGGCTGTTCATCTCCTCGACCGTCTCGGGCCAGGTCATCACCAAGACCGGCCGCTGGAAGGCCTGGCTGGTCTCCGGTGGTGTGCTGCTGACCGCCGGCCTCGGCCTGCTGAGCACCATCCGCTACGACACCGAGTACTGGCACATCGCGATCTTCATGGCGCTGATGGGTCTCGGCATCGGCATGATGATGCAGAACCTGGTGCTCGCCACGCAGAACCAGGTGGCCCCGTCGGACCTCGGTTCCGCCTCGTCCGTCGTGACCTTCTTCCGTTCCCTCGGTGGTGCGGTGGGCGTCTCGGCCCTCGGTGCGGTGCTCGCCAACCGCGTCACCCACTACGTCAAGGACGGCCTGGCCGACCTCGGCCCCAAGGCCGCCAAGGCCGCCGCGCACGCCTCCGGCAACAGCGGCGGCATCCCGGACCTGGACGCCCTCCCGGCGCCGCTGCGCACGGTCATGGAGAGCGCCTACGGCCACGGTGTCGCCGATGTGTTCCTCTACGCGGCGCCCTGCGCGCTGCTCGCCTTCCTCTTCACCCTGTTCATCAAGGAGGTCGCGTTGAAGACGCGTGGCGGACTGGCCCAGAGCTCGGAGGGCGCCCAGAGCGGCGCGGGCGCGCCGTCGTCGGCGAGCCCGTCGGTGACCCCGTCGGAGGCGACGCTTCCGCTGCAGGCGGCTGCCGCGGCGGGCGGCGCGGCCGAGGAACGGGAGCCCGTCCTCGTCGGTGCCGCGCCGGTGACCTCCGACGACGGCGGCCACACCCCCTCGTGGGCGCAGCCGGCCGCGCAGCCCCTGCAGGGCTACGCCTCGGCCGGTGGCGGCGACGCCGTGCCCGCCGGGCCGTCCATCCACGGCTTCGTGCGCAACGCGGAGGGCCACCCCGTCCCGCGCTCCGCGGTCACGCTGATCTCGCTCGGCGGCCGTCAGCTCGGCCGGGCGGTCGCCCAGGCCAACGGCTCGTACGTCCTCAGCGCCCCCGGCGCCGGCTCGTACGTGCTGATCGCGGCGGCCGACGGGCACCAGCCGCAGGCGTCCACGGTCGTCGTCGGCGACCAGCCGTACGGCTACGACATCCTGCTCAGCGGCACCAGCGGCCTCGGCGGCCAGGTGCGCAGCGCGGTCACCGGCGAGCCGGTGGCGGACGCCATGGTCGTCGTCACGGACGTCCGCGGCGAGGTGCTGGCCACCGGGAAGACCGGCGCCGAGGGGTACTTCTCCTTCGACGAGCTGGCCCCCGGCACCTTCACGGTCGCGGTGAACGCCGCCGGCTACCGGCCGGCCGCACTGCCGGTCGAGATCGGCGGCCAGGGCACCACCCGCATCGAGGTCGAGCTGCTGTCCGGCGCGCGGGTGCAGGGCGTCGTACGGGCCGGTGCGGACCGCCGTCCGCTGCCCGACGCCCGGGTGACGCTGGTGGACGCGGCCGGCAACGTCGTGGCCACCTCGACCACCGGTGAGGACGGCGCGTACGCCTTCACCGACCTGGACGCCGGTGACTACACGGTCATCGCGAGCGGCTACCCGCCGCTGGCCACCGGTCTCGCGGTCGACGCCCGCGGGGTGGACGGCCACGACGTCCAGCTCGCCCACCCCGGGGACTGACCCGGGGCCCGGGGCCCGTACGGAATGACGACGGAGCAACCCGGGCAGCAAGACCCCGGGCCGGGACGCGCGGTGAGCGGAGACGCGTCCCGGACCGGACCCCAGGACTCCGGCGGCGGTGTGGCGCACAGGCAGGGGACGGCCTGCACGCCGCCGCCGGGGTCCGACACCCCCGAGCTCCCGGCCCCGCCAGGGCCCGGAGTCGGGGCACCACCAGCAACACACGGGAGAGGCAATGACTTCGACGGGCGCGGGAGCCGCGGGCGTGCGGGCGCAGGTCCGCACACGGGACGGCTGGGCGGTGCAGCACGCCGTGCTGACCGTCACCGACATGACGGGCACGCAGGTGCTGCGTGCCGCGGCGGACGAGGACGGTGCCATCCGCAGCGAGGCGCCGCTGCCCGCCGGCCCGTACACGGTCATCGTGACGGCCGTCGGCTACGCACCGGTCGCCTCCAGCGCGATCGTGACGGCGAGCGGCCGGATGGAGGTGGGCAACGTCGTGCTGGCCCGGCAGGGCGGGGCCGAGCTGCCGCCGCCCGGCGCCTGGACCATCGACCCGATGCACTCCACGGTGGGCGCGGTCGCCCAGCACCTGGGGATCTCCAGCGTGCACGGCCGGTTCACCGAGTTCAGCGGCCGTATCGAGATCGCCGAGGACCTGGGGAAGTCGCGGGTCGACGCGGTCATCAAGGCGTCGTCGATCGACACCGGCAACGGCATGCGGGACGGGCATCTGCGCAACGAGGACTTCCTCAACGTCGAGGTGTACCCGGAAATCACCTACCGCAGCAGCGGACTGTCACCGGCCGGCCCGGACCGCTGGACCGTGCACGGCGACCTGTCGCTGCACGGCGTCATCCGCCCGGTGGACCTCGACCTCAGCTACCTCGGCACCGGCCCGGACCCGTGGGGCGGCGTCCGCGCGGCGTTCCGCGCCACGGCCGAACTGCGGCGCGAGGACTTCAAGATGAACTACAACCAGGTCGTGGCCGCGGGGATCGCCGCGATCGGCACCACCCTGAAGGTCGAACTGGACATCCAGGCGGTGCAGGGGGAGAGCTTGCCGATGGCGTGAGGGGGGTGTGGGTGCGGGGTGTGGGAGCGGGGTGGCGTGAACGGGGTGTGGGAGCCGGGAGCCGGGTGGCGGGAGCCGGGAGCCGGGTGGCTGGGCCGTAACGCGGGGCGGCGGGAATGCCTCACCGCCGCGCCGCGTTGTGGCCCCGCAGGGGGCGCTCCGGCCCCCTAGCTAGGGGATCTGTTTCCCCGACCCCTAGGGCCCTCCCCTCCCCCCGGCCCCTCTCCCTCCGGCCCTCTCCACACCCCCGCGCGGGTCACGCCTCGTGCCCGTGCCCGTGCCCGCCGCCGCCCCGCATCGCCTCGATCCCCGCGATCTGCAGGTCGAGCGCGAAGGCGAAGTCCCGGTCCAGCATGGCCACGGCCGACCGGCCCGTACGGACGCGGTCGGCGCGGAGGGACAGCTCCATCGTCTCGGCGAACTCCGGGCGGCCCGAGATGGCCGAGACGACCTGCTCGAAGTAGTCGTCCAGGCTGATGCCCGCGGCCCGGCACCGCGCCTCGTGCGTCGCCCGGATCGTCGCGAAGCCGTAGACGAAGTGGAACAGCGACGCCAGCGCGCCGGACGTGCGCTCGGCGTCCAGGCCGCTGCTCGCCATCACCCGCAGCGTGGCGTTGGAGAACGCGGTGGAGTGCGGGCCGATGTTGATGAACTCGGCCAGCAGCCGGGCCGCCCAGGGGTGGCGCAGCAGCATGTCGCGGTAGCCGGTGGCGAGGACCCGGAGCTGTTCGCGCCAGTCGGCGCCGGGCTCCGACTCGTCGGGCAGGGGCAGTTCGCCGGCCACCGCGTCGACGGCAAGCTCCAGCAGATCGTCCTTGGTGTCGACGTACCAGTAGACGGACATCGCGGTGACGCCGAGCTCGGCGGCGAGCCGGCGCATCGAGAACCTCGCCAGTCCCTCGTCGTCCAGCAGCCGGACGGTCGCCCCGATGATCTTTTCGAGGTCGAGCCCGGCCGGCTGCTCCGCCTTGCGCTTGAGCGGGGGGCGCTCGGTCAGCCAGACGCTGTGCGGCCGCTTACCGGCACGGCCGTTGGTCGCGGTCATGGCGTCCGTCCTCTTCTTCTTCATGTGTTGCACGGGTTCACGTGCAACACGTGGTTCACGTGCAACACGTGGTTCACGTGCTGCACGGGGTTCACGTCTTGCACGTCGGCGTACGACGATCTTCCGCACCGTCGATCTCTGCACGGTCGATCTTCCGCACCGACGATCTTCTGCACCGACGATGCTATTCCGCGGCAGCGGCGGCCGCTTCCGGCCCGTGCGGCATCCCGGGCGGTGTCCCGGGCGCTCCCGATGCCGTAGCCGCCCCTGTCGCCTCCTGCCCCCCTTGCGCCTCCGGTGCCCCCTGGTCCTGCCCGGTGCGTTCCGCCCGGCGCAGGAGTACGGCGGCGAGCAGCCCGCCCAGGAACACCGCGGCCGCGCCGACCAGCTGGCTGGTGCCGATGCCGGAGGCGAAGGCGTCCTGGACGGCGGTGCGTTCGGCGGCGGTGTGCGTACGGGCGAGCGCCGCGGAGAGCGAGCCGGCGCCCGCGGCCACCAGCGGGAGCAGGGCCGTGAAGCGGATGTTGAGGACCGCGCCGAGGACGGCGACGCCCAGGCCCTGGCCGAATTCCATCAGCGTGCCGTTGACCCCGGCGCCCACCCCGGCCTTGGCCGGCGGGATCGCGGACATGATCGCGTTGGCCATCGTCGGCATGGCGAGCGCGACGCCGATGCCCATCACGATGAGGCCGGTGAGCATGCCGCCGTAGCTGTGTCCGCCGAGCACCGATATGGCGGCGAGTCCGGCGGCGAGCAACGACATCCCGGTGATGATCATGCCCGGGGTGCCGAACTTCGGCATCAGACGGGCGCCCAGGCCGGTGAAGTTGATCAGGATGACGGTGACGGCGAGCGGCGCCATCCGCAGCCCGGCGTCCAACGGGCCGTATCCGAGCACCAGTTGGAGGTGCTGGGTGAGCAGGAACATCGAGCCGCCCATCCCGAAGGCGACCAGGATGCCGCCGGAGACCGCGCCGATGAACCGGCGGTTGCGGAAGAAGTGCATGTCCAGCATGGGGTGCGGGGTGTGCAGTTCCCATCCCGCGAAGAGGGCGAGGCCGGCGATCCCGATGGCGGCGGAGATAAGCACTTGGCCCGAGAGCCAGCCGTCGCGCGGTCCGGAGATGATCGCGAATACCACCCCGACCATGCCGATCATGGAGAGCAGAGCGCCGAGGAGGTCCGGGCGTTCACCGCCGCGGCTCTTGGACTCGGGGACGAGGGTGACCACGGCCGCCACCGCTATGACGGCGACGGGGAGGTTGACCAGGAACAGCGAACCCCACCAGAAGCGGTCGAGCAGCGCACCGCCTATCAGCGGGCCGGCGGCGAAGCCGAGGGAGTTGACCGAGCTCCAGATGCCGATCGCCTTGGGGCGCTCCTCGTCGTCGAAGATCTGCATGACGACCGCGAGCGTGGTGGTGACCAGCAGGGCTCCGCCGACGCCCATACCGGCCCGGGCCGCGATCAGCTGGCCGGGCGACTGGGCGAGCGCGGCCCCGAGCGAGGCCAGGCCGAACAGCACCAGGCCGACGGCGAGCATCTTCTTGCGGCCGTAACGGTCGGCGGAATTGCCGGCGGTGAGCAGCAGGCCCGACTGGACCAGCGAATAGGCGTTGATCATCCACTGGACGTCGGCGGTGGTCGCGCCCATCTCCTTGGTGAGGGAGGGGATGGCGACGTTCAGGACGGTGTTGTCGAGGATGACCGTGAGCTGGGCGACGCAGATGACGGCCAGGATCAGCCAGCGGGTGGCATGCCGGCCCGGCGGCTGGAGCGTGGTGGGTGCGGCGTCGGTGGCCACGGGGGACGGCATACGGGCTCCCTGTGCGATGTGAGCGGTTGCCATACACCGTACAGGGAGGGTTATACGCCGTACATTTGGTTTTCGGCCGAGTGGGGGCGGGGGGCGACCAATTCCGGGCAACCGTTTTCGGGCGTCCGTTTCTGGGGCGACCGCTTTCCGGCGTCCGTACTGGTCAGGCCCCCGCCTGCCTCACTTCTCAGGCCCTCTTCGTCACCGGTCAGGCCCCCTGCCTCACCGCTCAGGCCCTCCTCGTCACCGGTCAGGCCCCCGTCTCACCACTCAGACCCGCTTCGTCAGGTCGTAGAAAGTGGCGCTGCCGACCGTGACCTTCTTGAAGGTCTTCTCGACCCAGGAGCTGATCTTGGACGAGTGGCCCTGTCCGCCGCCGCCCGGACCGCCACGGCCCCCACGTCCGCCGAATCCACCGGGCCACTCCCGGCCACCGGGGCCACCGGGACCCCCGGCGCCGAAGCCGTCCCGGCCGCCCGCGATGAAGTAGTGGATCTTCCCTTCCGCGACGTACTTCTTGAACTGCGCGAGGGTCGGCGACGGGTCGCTGCCGTTGAAGCCGCCGATCGACATCACCGGCTTCTGGGTGGCCAGCTGGTAGCCGGCGGCGTTCTGCGAGCCGATGGCCGCCGCGGCCCAGGTGTAGTCGCCGGCGTTCTTCTCCACCAGGGCCTTGGCCCGGGCGCTCACCTTGCTGCCGTTGAGCAGGCCGCCCATGCCACCGCGCATGCGGCCCATACCGGCACCCGCGCCCTTCGCTCCCGGTATGCCCGGCAGGCGACCGGCAGCGTTTCCGGGAGCACCGGCGGCGCCAGGGGCACCAGGGGCTCCGGGGAAGGCTCCGGGCGCTCCGTGGGCCCCGGCCTGCATGCCGCCGCCCGGCATCGCGCCGTTGTTGCCGCGCCACATGCGGTGCCGGCCTCCGGGGAAGCCGCCGCCCGGCCCACCCATACCACCGCGCACCGAAGGCCCGGCCGTGATGATCGACCCGCCCTTGGGCGTGTTGACGGTGTCGAGCGTGTACGCGACCGGTCCCGCCAGCGCCGTGACCACCCCGAGTCCCGCGGCGACGACACCGAACCGCCGGGCGACCGGGACCCGGACCCCCGCCGCCGCCTGCCGGTCCGCCGCCGCTGCCTGCCGGTCCGCCGCCGCCGCCTGCCGGTCCGCCGCCGCTGCCTGCTGGCCCGCCGTCACGTCCTGCTGGCCCGCCGCTGCCGTCTTCCGTACGCCCAGCACGAGCCCCACCGCCGCCAGCGCCCCGAGCACCAGCACCGTCCAGCGCAGCCACGGCAGCCAGTCGGGCGAGCGGTCCAGCAGGACGTACGACCAGACCGCGGTCACCGCGACCGTCAGCGCCAGCACGACCGACGCCAGCCGCCCGCCGCGCCGCCACAGCAGGGTCGCGCCCATACCGACCAGCGCCGCGATGTACGGGGCCAGCGCGATGTTGTAGTACTGGTGGAAGATCCCGGACATGAAGCTGAACGTCGTGAAGGTCATCAGCAGCGCGCCGCCCCACACCAGGAACTCGGCCCGCTGACCGGCCTGTTCGGCGGCGAGACCGGCCGCAGAGGTCACGGTGACGGCCTGCCCGCCCCCGGCCCGATCTCCTCCGGCCTGACCGTCCCCGGCCTGTTCACTCCCGGCCTGACCGCCCCCGGCCTGCCCGCTCCCGGCCTGTTCGGCGGCAGCAGGCACGGCGCCGGCGTCCGTACGCCGGGCCCGCCACAGCAGCCCCACCGCCACCACCAGCAGGATCAGCGCGGCCGGCAGCAGCCAGGAGATCTGCCCGCCCATGTCGGACGAGAACAGCCGGGTGAGGCCGGTCTCACCCCAGCCGCCGCCCCCGCCCGGCCCGCGTCCGCCCCCGCCGACGCTGCCGGTCTCGTTGCCGCTGATCCGCCCGAAGCCGTTGTAGCCGAAGGTCAGCTCCAGGAAGCTGTTGGTCTGCGAGCCGCCGATATACGGCCGCGAGGACGCCGGCCAGAGCTCGACGATCGCCACCCACCAGCCTCCGGACACCACGATCGCCAGCCCGGCGAGCAGCAGTTGCCCGAACCGCTTGCGCAGGCCCACCGGCGCACAGCACGCGTAGACCACGGCGAGCGCCGGCAGGATCAGCCACGCCTGGAGCGTCTTGGTGAGGAACCCGGCGCCGAAGCAGAGCCCGGCCAGCACCAGCCACTTCGTCCGGCCGTCCGCAAGGGCGCGCAGGACGGCCGCGACCGCGCACACCATCAACAGGCACAGCAGCGCATCGGGGTTGTTGAACCGGAACATCAGCGCCGCCACCGGCGTCACCGCCAGCGCCCCGCCGGCGAGCAGTCCCGCGCCCGCCCCGAACCGCCGCCGCACGGCCGCGTAGAGCACCCCGACGGTCGCCACGCCCATCAGCGCCTCGGGCACCAGGATCGCCCACGAGCTGAGGCCGAAGAGGCGTACGGACAGCGCCATCGGCCAGAGCGCGGCCGGCGGCTTGTCGACGGTGATCGAGTTCGCAGCGTCGGACGAGCCGAAGAAGAACGCCTTCCAGCTCTCGCTGCCGGCCTGTACGGCGGCCGAGTAGAACTGGTTGGCGTAGCCGGAGGCGGACAGGCTCCAGAGGTAGAGCACGGCCGTGACCAGCAGCAACGCCACCAGCGCGGGTCGCGCCCAGCGCTCCCGGGAGGCGGCGCCAGGGGTGTACGGGTACGGGTACGGGTCCGGATGCGGTTGCGGACGCGGACGCGGGTTCATCGGGTGCTCCTGAAGAAGTCGTGGTTCCGGTCGTGCGGTTGGGCGCCCCCGTGGACGTCCTCGACGACGTCCCGGCGCTCGCGGTCCGGGAACACCCAGGCGCGGAAGAGCAGGAACCGCAGCACGGTCGCCGCCAGGTTGGCGGCCACCAGCACCGCCAGTTCGGTGCCGTGCGAGGCCGGCCCGCTGGCCGCGTCCAGTGCGGCCAGGGACCCGCTGGTCAGGACCAGGCCGATGGCGAAGACCACCAGGCCCTGGGCCTGATGGCGGACCGCCCGGTCCCGCCCCCGCACCCCGAAGGTGAGCCTCCGATTGGCCGCCGTATTGGCCATCGCGGACAACAACAGTGCGGCGGCGTTGGCCAGTTGGGCGCCGGTGCCGAGGCGGAAGAGGGAGTAGAGCCCGAGGTACAGCAGAGTGCTGAGGCCGCCGACGACACAGAAGCCGACGAGCTGACGGGCCAGCCCGCCCGGCACACCGGGCAGTTCCCGGTCCCGCGGATCGTCCCCGAACGGGCGGGCCAGCCGGTCCAGCGGCAGCGCACCGGTCGCCAGCGCCCGTCCCACCCGCCAGACGCCCTTCAGGTCGTCGGTGGCCGTGCGCACGATGTGCACGGTGCTGTTCGGGTCGTCGACCCAGTCCACCGGCACCTCGTGGATCCGCAGCCCGGCCCGCTCCGCGAGCACCAGCATCTCGGTGTCGAAGAACCACCCGGTGTCCTCGACCATCGGAAGCAGCCGCTCCGCGACATCGCCCCGTATGGCCTTGAACCCGCACTGCGCATCGGAGAAGCGGGCGGCGAGCGAACCCCGCAGGATGAGGTTGTACGTTCGCGAGATGAACTCCCGCTTCGGTCCGCGAACGACCCGCGCGCTCCGGCTGAGCCGCGAGCCGATCGCCAGATCCGAGTGCCCGGAGATCAACGGCGCGACCAACGGCAACAGGGCATTGAGGTCCGTCGACAGATCGACGTCCATGTAGGCCAGCACCGGCGCCTCGGAGAGCGACCACACGGTGCGCAGCGCCCGCCCGCGCCCCTTCTGCTCCAGCCGTACGGCCGTGACCTCGTCGATCGCGTCATCGAGCAGCGCGGCGACCTCGGGCGTACGGTCGGTGCTCGCGTTGTCCGCGATGGTGATCCGGAACCCGTACGGGAAGGTCCGCGCGAGGTGCTCGTGCAGGCGCCGGACGCAGCGCTCCAGGTCCGCCTCCTCGTTGTAGACGGGGATGACCACATCCAGCACGGTCGCGGTCTGGCCGAGGCGCAGATGCTCGCGAGGTGGCAGGGAGCCCAGCGGTGTGTCGGGCGGCTGTGTCGTCGTCATGCACCGACCCTCGCCAACCGCCCTGTCACGGCCGTGTGGTGAGCCTGTGGCTCAGCTGTGAGCCGGGCTGTGAGCCCCGAGCCGTGGGCCGGAGGCCGGAGGCCGGGGTGCGGAGGCCTGGGTGCGGAGGCCGGGGTGCGGAGGCCTGGGTGCGGAGGCCTGGGTGCGGTGAGGAAGCCCGGGGGGGCGGTCAGGGAGCCCGGGGTGCGGTCAGGGAGCCCGGGGGGGGCGGTCAGGGCTGCGGTGCCGGGGACCCCGCCGGCAGGGTCACCGTGAAGACGGTTCGCCCCGGCACGCTCTCGACGCCGACCGTACCGCCGTGCGCGGCGACCACGGCCTGCACGATCGCGAGCCCGAGCCCGGTGCTGCCGGCCGCCCGCGAACGGGAGGCGTCCCCGCGCGCGAACCGCTCGAACACCCGCGGCAGGAGGTCCGCCGGGATGCCGGGCCCGTCGTCCTCCACCTGGAGCCGGACGGCGGGCTGTGGGGCCCGGCCGTATCGGGCACGCCCGTGGAGGGCCTGACCCGGTGATGCCTGCGCTTGTGTGGCCTGACCCTGTGCGGCCTGACCCAGTGCGGCCTGCCCCTGCGGCACCGGGACTCCGACCGCAGGGAATCCGACTTCCGGGGCTCCGACTTCCGGGACTCCGACCGCCGGGAATCCGACCGCCGGGACCACCCGGGCCGTCACCGTCGTCCCCTCCGGCGTATGCGTCCGGGCGTTGGCCAGCAGGTTCACCAGGACCTGGTGCAACCGCCCACCGTCCGCGTGGACCCACGCCGGTTCGTCCGGCAGTTCCAACCGCCACCGGTGTCCGGGCCCGGCCGCCCGGGCATCGCTCACCGCGTCCACCACCAGCGGCGAGAGATCAGTGCTCTCGTACGAGAGCGGCCGCCCCGAATCGAGCCGTGCGAGCAACAACAGGTCCTCCACCAGCCCCGTCATCCGCTCCGCCTCCGACTCGATCCGGCCCAGGGCGTGCCGGGTCACCGGCCCGGGTCGCTCGTCCCCGCGCCGGGTCAGCTCGGCGTACCCCCGGATCGACGCCAGCGGCGTCCGCAGCTCATGGCTGGCGTCGGCGACGAACCGCCGCACCCGCATCTCGCTCTCCTGACGCACCGACAGCGCCGAGCCCACGTGCCCCAGCATCCGGTTCAGCGCCGCCCCGACCTGCCCCACCTCGGTCCGGGCATCCGCCTCGGCAGCCGGTACGCGGACGTGCAGCGCCACCTCGCCCTGGTGCAGCGGCAGTTCGGACACCCGGGTGGCGGTGGCGGCGACCCGGCGCAGCGGCCGCAGCGCGATCCCCACCATGCTCGCCCCGGCCATCCCCGCCGCGACCAGCCCGGCGACCGTCACACACGTCTCGATGAGCACCAGCCTGCCGACCGTGTCCTCGACCTCGCCGAGCGGTTGCCCGGCCACCAGTGAGCCGTCCCTCGCGGACTGCACGCGGTAGTCGCCGAGCCCGGGCAGCTCGGCGGTGTGCGGCCGGCCGTCCCTCGGTACGCCGTTCAGCGCCGCGACCTGCTCCCCGGTCAGCCACGCCAGCCGCTCCGAGGGATCCCGGCTGGTCGAATTGTTCAGCCGGGCCCCCACGTCGAGGGCACCGTCCGGCCCGACCCGCGCGCCCACCGTGCCGACGGGCTGACCCCCCATCGCGACGAAGTCGAGGGGCTGGCTCCGCATCGGATCGTGCGGCCGCGGCATCATCGCCCGTTCGACCGTGGCATTCAGCCGCTCGTCCAACTGCCCCTGGAGGTACGAGTGCAACGCGATGGTGGTGACGACCCCGATCACCGCCCCCACAACGGCAATCAGGGCCACCGCCGACACCACCAGCCGCGTCCGCAACGTCCACCGCCGCCGCGCCGGCCCCCACCCTGACCACCTGCGGCCGGGCACGGACTCGGACTCGGACTCGGACACGGGCATGGGCATGGGCATGGACGCAGGCACGGACACAGACGAGGGCGCGCCCCCGGTTAGAGGCCCGGGCACGGACCCGCCACCCGAAACAGGCGCGGAGCCCACATCCGCAACGGGCGCGGACCCCACACCCGCAACGGGCGAAGGTGCGGGTCCCGAAACAGATGCCCTCTCGGCATCCGGATCGGGACCGGGACCGGCATCCGGACCAGGACCGGGACCGGGACCAGGACCGGGCAGCGGCGCAAGCACGGGATCGGGCACCGCTCCGCTACCCAGCCGGCTTGATCAGATAGCCCGCACCCCGCCGCGTATGGATCATCGGCGCCCGCCCGGCATCGATCTTCCGCCGCAGGTACGAGATGTACAGCTCCACGACATTGGCCTGGCCGCCGAAGTCATAGCTCCAGACCCGGTCGAGGATCTGGGTCTTGCTCAGCACCCGCCGCGGATTGCGCATCAGATACCGCAGCAGCTCGAACTCCGTGGCCGTCAGGTGGATTTCCTGCCCGTCCCGCCACACCTCATGGCTGTCCTCGTCCAGTACCAGATCGCCCACGGTCAGCCGCGACTCGCTCCGGGGGGCCGCCGCCCCGGCCCGGCGCAGCAGGCCCCGCAGCCTCGCCACGACCTCCTCCAGGCTGAACGGCTTGGTGACGTAGTCGTCCCCGCCGGCCGTCAGCCCGGCGATCCGGTCCTCGACCGCATCCTTGGCCGTCAGGAACAGCACCGGCACGTCCGGCAGTTCGCGCCGCAGCCGTCCGAGCAGCGTCAGCCCGTCCATGTCCGGCAGCATGACGTCCAGCAGCACCGCATCCGGCCGCCAGCTACGGGCGGAGCGCAGTGCCCCCGCACCGTCCCCTTCGGCACGGATGTCCCAGCCCTCGTACCGCAGCGCGAGCGACAGCAGATCGGCGAGCGAGGACTCGTCGTCGACCACCAGCACCCGCACCGGGCTGCCGTCCGGCCGCAACAGCTCCGGCTGCTTCCCGGGCGCTCTTCTCGCCGAGCCCGCCGGAACCGACGAAACCGGAACTGACGCAGCATGAAGAGCCGCTGAGGACGACGAAGTCACGGTCATGCCGGTGAGCTTGACCCTCGCTCGTGAGAGCTCCCTTGCTCCTTCCTGTGAATCTCCTGAGAATCCCGGACGCAGCCCGCGACCGGGTCACGGCCCGGACTGGGTCACGACCGGGGCCCGGGATCGGGCCCGTGATCGGGTCCGGGACCGGCCTGGGCCGCCCCCCGCGCGGTCCAGGCCGATCACCACTGCCCCAAGCATGGCACCCCCCACTGACAATCGCCCTGACCAGCACTTTTACCCCTGCACGGGACCTCACCCAGCCACCCCTGACCGCCCGGCGTACCGTCCCCCCATGACCCACGACGCCCTGACCCACGACGGCCTGACCCACGACGGCCTGACCCCCAACTCCCGGCCGGCCGACTCCTTTTCGGCCGACTCCCTGCCGGGCGACGGACTGCCGGACGACGCGCTGCCGGATGACGCGCTGAGCCTCGTCGCCCTCTCCGGCAGCCTGCGCGCCCGTTCCTCCCACGGCGCGGTGCTGAACTCCGCCCTCGCCCTGTGGGACGGCCCCGCCACCACCGCGGACATCGGAGCGCTCCCGCACTTCAACCCCGACCTGGACGGCGAGGATGCCACGCCCCCCGCCGCCGTCGCCGCCCTGCGCACCGCAGTGGCCTCCGCCGACGCCCTGCTCATCGTCAGCCCCGAGTACGCGCACGGAGTCCCCGGCGTCCTCAAGAACGCACTCGACTGGCTGGTCAGCAGCGGTGAGGTGGTCCACAAGCCGGTCGCGGTGATCACCGCGTCCCCCTTCCCCACCGGCGGCGATCACGCCAACGCCCAGCTCCGGGAGACCCTGCGCATGATGACGGGCGAGGTCATCACGGCCGCCTGCCGCGAAATCCCCGCCATCGGCCCGAAGATCGACGGCGCGACGGAACGCGTCTCGGACGAGGCCACCCTCACCGACCTGGCCACGGCCCTGACCCACCTGGCCACCGCCGCCACGGGAACACCGGCGGCCCGCTAGCGCCCTGAGGCACCCGGCACACCGCCAGCAGGCCGCTCCACCACGGCAACAGCCGCAGCCACAGCCATAGCCCCGACTACGCCCCGGCTCCGACCGGACCCGACTACGCCCCGGCCCCGCTCCCCACCCCGAACAACCGCGCCGCGTTCCCGTAACAAACCCCGCGCAGCCACTCGTCCCCCATCCCCAACCGGGCCAGCGCCTCCAGCGCATGGGCGTACCCGTAGGGGATGTTGGGGAAGTCGCTGCCGAACAGCACCCGTTCGCCGAGGTCCGCCAGCCGGGCGCGCTCGGTCCGCGGGAACGGCGCGGTCTGTTCCGCGAAGTCCGTGAAGGCCATCGTCGTATCGAGGTGCACCCCGGGATACCGTTCGGCCAGCTCAAGGAAGTCGGCGTACTCCGGCATGCCCAGGTGCGCGATGATCAGCCGGAGCCGGGGATGGCGGGCCAGCACCCGTGCGATCGGCTCCGGACCGGTGTGCTTGCCCGGCGCGGGCCCCGACCCGCAGTGCACGACCACCGGCACCCCCGCCTCCGCGACGGCCCCCCACACCGCATCCAGCCCCGCACCCGCCGGGTCGTACGCCCCCACCTGCACATGCGCCTTGAAGACGCGTACGCCGCCGGCGAGTTCGGCCCGTACGTACGCCTCCGCGCCGTCCTCGGGGAAGAACGTCGCGGTCCGCAGGCAATCGGGCGTACGGGCCGCGAAGTCGGCCGCCCAGCCGTTCAGCCACTGCGCCATTCCCGGCTTGTGCGGATAGATCATCGAGGTGAACGCCCGCACGCCGAAGCCGCGCAGCACCGCCAGCCGCTGGTCCTCCTCGAAGCGGTACGCGATCGGCCACTCCCGGCCCACCAGCGGCCCGGCCGCGTCGAAATACGCCCAGACCTTCGCCATCACACGCTCCGGCGTGAAGTGCGTATGGACGTCGATCAGCCCCGGCAGCCCCAGCTCCCGCCAGAACGCCCCCACCCGCTCGTCCCCGTCCGCCACCCCGGCCCCTCCTCAGTCCATCCGCCACACCGGCGGCCGGCCCCCAGCCTCGCAGGCGCGTCCACCTCAGCAGAATCCCCTCGAAAGGCCCGTTGCTCCTCAGGCGCGAAGATCCCGGTGCGCCTCAGAACAGCCCTTCCTGTTCCCCGCCCCGCTCCCCTCCCCGTTCCGGCCCGCCCGGTCCCGCCGTACGGGCCGGCAGCACCGGCACGGTCGTCACCCGCCCCGCGGCCGCCCCCAGCACCCACCCCGACAGCAACCGCGCATCCATCACCGCCACCGGCCACGGCCCACCGGCCCCCGCCCCCTGCCCCGCACCGGAACGCCGCACCTCAGCCTCACCCGCCGCCCCCTCGACTCCTCCCACCAGCCGCAGATACACATCCGACCCGGCCCCGGCCAGCACCTCCCCCACGATCTCCGCCCCCGCCGTCAGCCCGCCCAACACCGCCGCACCGGCCGGTACCCGGTCGAGCCCGAACAGCTCCGTATGGTCCGTACACGCGAACTCCAGCGGCTCAAGCGTCTCCGGCCATCCACCCAACTGCCGTGCCCTCGCGTGGAGTTGAGCCAGCTCGGCGCACCGCTCCGGCACCGCCGGCAGCACCCCCCGCGCCGCCCGCTTCGCCGCCTTCGTGAAGCGGTCCGGGATCGCCAGGGCGCTCCCCAGCAGCGCCTCCGCCCGTCGCGCCGCCATCAGCGGTCCGCGGCCCAGCCATGCGTACGCCACCGCGCCCTGCTCCACCAACCGCGCCGGCCCCCGCTCGGCGGCCGTGATCCCCACCTTGAGCAGACCGGGCCCGAAGTACGCGAGATAGACGGCATACGGGCGCGGGTCGTCGGCCATGGTGTCCGCGGCCACCGACCGCGAACGGTCCAACTGGGCGCACCGCGCGCACTGGTCCTTGGCACTCTCCCCGTCCAGCACCGCCGCATACGGGCACACCAGCCAGCGGCCGGCCCGCCGCACGCCCAGGCAACGGCGCTCCCCCTGCGCCGCGAAGGCCAGCATCTTCCCCGCGGGGAGCAGACTCTCCCGCTCCTCGTCCCGCTCGGCGCAATACCAGCCCAGCCGCTGCCCGAACCCCGCCGACGCCCCCTCCGCCCCGCGCCCCGCCGGAGGCGCCGATCCACCCCCCGCCGACCCGCCGGGCTCCCTCAGTCCGTCAGCCCCCCTCAGCGCACCGGAGCCCGTCAGCGCACCAGACACCGCCCCCGACCCGAACCCCGCTCCCGGCCCTGGCCCTTGCCTTGGCCCCGCCCCTGACCCCGTCCGTACCCCCGAACCACCGCCTGACCAGCGCGGTCCCGTACATCGCCACCACACATCGCCAGCGTACGACCCCCCACTGACAACGCCCGTCTCACACACGAGCGCCCGCCTCCCACACGCGCGCCCAGCTCCCGCACGCGCCACCCGACGACCCGCACCCGCACCCGCACCCGCACCCGCAATCCACAGCCTCCGGCCCGCCCCTCCCGCAAGCCACAGCCCCGCCCCGCTCCGGCTCAGGCCCCGCCAGCCCCCAGCCGCCAGGCCCACAGCCACTCCCCACCCCTCAAGCCACCAACCCACCCCCACCCCCACCCCGACCCCGACGCCGACCGCCGACCGTCTCCCTCTCCTTCGCCCCCGGCCCCGACCCAGGCCCCGGCCCCGGTGCCGCTGCCGCTGCCGCTGCCGCCCCCAGCCCAGGCCCCGGCGTCGCCCCCGCCCCCACTCCCGGCCCCCGAAACGTGCTCCGATACGTCCGTGGCGACACCCCCAGCGCCGACTGCAGATGCTGCCGCAGCGACGCCGCCGTACCGAAGCCGGCCTCCGCCGCGATCCGGTCCACCGTCAGCTCCGTCTCCTCCAGCAACTGCCGTGCCCGCTCGATCCGTTGCTGAGTCAGCCACTGCAACGGCGAGATCCCCGCCTCCTCCCGGAACCGCCGGGTGAAGGTCCGCACGCTCATCGCCTCGCACGCCGCGAGCTCCCGCAGCGTCACCGGCCGGTCCAGGTGTTCCAGGGCCCAGGCCCGCGCCCGGCCCGTCGAGGACACCTGCGACTCCGGCATCGGCCGCCGGATGTACTGCGCCTGGCCGCCCTCCCGGTGCGGCGGTACGACGGTCCTCCGGGCCACATCATTGGCGACGGCCGCCCCGTGGTCGCACCGCACCATGTGCAGACACAGGTCGATGCCCGACGCGACCCCCGCCGCCGTCAGCACGTCCCCCTCATCCGTGTACAGCACGTCCGCGTCCAGCTCGACGTGCGGGAACAGTCGCCGGAAGTCGTCCACCGACCGCCAGTGCGTCGTCGCCCGCCGCCCGTCCAGCAGCCCGGCCGCCGCCAGCACGAACGCGCCCGTACAGATCGACGCGATCCGCGTCCCCGGCCGGATCCGCCCCAGCGCCTCGGCCAGTTCCGCGCTCAGCCGCCCGGCCGTACTCTCCGCCCGGTCGTAATCCGCCCCGGAGGCCGGCACGACCACGGTGTCCGCCTCGGCGAGCGCCTCCGGCCCGTGCGCCACACACACCGTGAAGTCCGTGTCCGTCCGCACCTCCCCCGGCTCCAGCGCACAGGTCACCAGCTCGTACAGCCGCTCCCCGTCCGCCGATCGGGCCTCGCCGAAGATCCGGTGCACGATGCCCACCTCGATCGGCAGCATCCCGTCCCGCACCAGCACCGCCACCCGATGCCGCCGCACCCCCTCACCCCCGACGGCTCTCCCAGCCCCGGGCCCCATGACTGTCCCCATACCGTTCCCCATACCGTTCCGCACACCATTCCCCATGGCCCGATCCTTGCAGAGTATGGCCATCCGGCCACTCGTTCGTGCGCCCGCCCGCCCGGACAGTGGGTGTCATGAAGATCCTCTGGCTGTTCGCCCACCCCGACCCGCGCTCCCTCAGTGGCGCCCTCAAGGAGGAGGGCCTGCGCACGCTCGAAGCCCACGGCCACGAGTACCGCGTCTCCGACCTGTACGCGATGAAGTGGAACCCGGTGGTCGACGCCACCGACTACGGCCACGACCCCACCGACCGCCTCCACGTCGGCCCGGCCTCCGAACACGCCTACACCCACGGCCACTTGAGCCCGGACATCGCCGAGGAACAGTCCAAGGTCACCTGGGCGGACACCGTGATCATCCAGTTCCCCCTCTGGTGGTACGGCATGCCCGCCATCCTCAAGGGCTGGTTCGACCGCGTCTTCATCAAGGGCTTCGCCTTCGGCCACACCGACCCGGAGACCGGCCGCCCGCTGCGCTACGGCGACGGCCGGCTCACCGGCAAACGCGCCATGGTGATCACCACCGCCGGCGCCCGCGCCGCCACCCTCGGCCCGCGCGGCGTCAACGGCGACCTCAACGATCTCCTCTTCCCCCTGCAGCACGGCACCCTCTGGTACACCGGCATGTCGGTGCTCCCGCCCCTCCTGATCCCCAGCGCGGACCGCACCACCCCCACCGCCTACGCAACCGCCGCCACCCGCCTACGCGAGCGCCTGCACACCCTCCCCACCACGGACCCCCTCGCCTTCCGCCACCAGAACACCGGCGACTACGACGACGACCTCCTCCTCCACCCCCACCTCACCCCCACCCCCGCGGGCCCCTCCGCCCACTACACAGCCCCACCCCCGCCCCACCACCCCTGACACCGCGCGAACGCAAAGCCCTTGGAACGCAAAAAAGCCGCAGGGCCGTGGATGAAGATCCACGGCCCTGCGGCGTCAGTAGCGGGGACAGGATTTGAACCTGCGACCTCTGGGTTATGAGCCCAGCGAGCTACCGAGCTGCTCCACCCCGCGTCGGTTCCCCGAACACTACGCGACTCCGGCCCCCACGCCTAATCCTTTCCCACCACCGACCACAACCCCCGGTCCGCCTGGCTCCGCCGCCCTGCAGGACCGCTCCTGTCCGCCGGGCGATCACCCGGCCTCGCCCGGTCTCGCTCGGTCTCGCCCAGCCTGGCCCGGCCTCACCCGTTCGCTTCCGCGAGCGTCCGCCGTCGTTGATGTCAGCCGTGGATGTCAGCGCGGAAAGAGATCGGAATGGGGACACCGTTCAAGCTCCCCTGTTTGGTCAGCCCAGCGCCACCACGCATGACGCGCCGAGCACCGCCACAGTGACCGACAGACACGCCTTCCCTCCGGCCCTCGCCGACTGAGCACCAGCCCGGCCGAGGCCAATGGTTCGCCGCAGTCGGGGCATTCGCGTAGGGGCCCATCGGCACGCATCAACTGGCCTGCCAGGATCACCGGTCGCCACTTCAGGACAAGCCAGTTGCTGTGCTCCGCTCCTGCGCTGCGTGGGTCAATCGCTGATGAGCGAGAGCATGCCACTCAACCCGAAGAGCCCCAGGCCAAGGGCGACGGCAGCACCGACCACGAACACCACGCAAAGCAAGGAGACCACCATGACGATCCACGTCCGGCCGACCGCTGATGCGTAGTCAGTGTCGTCGTCACTCCAGTCGTACCCCGTCATCGCACCCCTCCCGGCCGCACCCTACCGAGCGGGCAACGGCGAGGACCTGATCTTCACTACCGAAGGTCGCACAGCGAATCGCGCGGCACTCGGCGATCGAGATCACCATGGATGTCTACGCCGAGGCGGAGGACGAAGACGCACGCGAAGCTCTCGCGATGCTGTCCGCCACCCTGGGCGGCGCCGGCTGACCCGGTTGCTGTACTTCGCTGCCGTACGGCACGACAAAGCCCCCGTCCGGACGACCCGGCGGGGGCTTTGACTGCTGTGCGCTCGGCAGGATTCGAACCTGCAACCTTCTGATCCGTAGGCGGGTGCCACTCACGGCAACCACGTCCACAGCACTGCTTCACCGCCGTGTTGGAGCGGCAGGAGATGGATGGGGCGCCCGTCCTTGTCGGCCGGCGTCCACCGCTGTTGATGTCAACGGTTGATGTCGGCAACTTGGCTACCGAACGCCCGTGAGCTGCAGATCAGCTCTTGAAAGCCGTGATGATCGATGCCACAGCCGTTAGTAGGCCAGCGGCCGATGCCATCGCAGCAATCCAAAGGTCGAACCTTCGGCGCTGGGTTTCGGTACTCTCGTTCCCAAGAGGCCCGTCAATCTTTGCCACGGCGGTACTCCAACCTTTCACTCAGGCTCCCACAAGCCTGATCACAGTGAGGCGAACCCCGCTCCCATCAGTCCAGCGAAGGGAGCGGGGTTCGTGGTTTTCGAGTGAAGCTGTCCGGGCAACGTGATGCCAACTCGACGGCCAAATCCGGCAGTTCTCGGACAACAGCTAGCGCCGTGACCTAGGCTTCTCTCCAGTCGCACCTACGGCAGCAGACGTGCCCGGTCAAGTCCGGACGCTGCCGGACGACCTCGGACGATCACAGACAGAGGACCAGGGGGAGCTGTGACGAGCAGCCTGGCTAAGCAATTGAGGGATTTACGAGTTCGAGCCGGCAACCCATCAGTGAGGGAAATCGAACGCCTACTGGAGAGCCAAGGGCGCAGCCACTCAATGGCCCGCTCAACAATCCAGGAAAAACTGTCCGGAAAAAGCCCAGCAAAGCTCCGCCAGATACTCGACCTGGTTTACGCAATTTCCGAATACGGAAGACAGAACGGAACACCTCTGACGCCGCAAGAGGTGGACGAAAATTCTTGGCGCTCCAAGTATGTAGCCGCCAGCAGAAAAAGTCGACCCGAAACGCCCGCTGGGGATATTAAAATAAGCCCAAACGAAGCGAGAAGTTCGCAAACCTGGGACGCTTCTCCCCTTCAAAACGCAGGAATGACGGATCTACTTGATCTCATTTCACAGTCAGAGGGAGCCCCGCTAGTCACTTGGCTGCCACATGTGGCTAACGAAATGCATCGAGCGGAGATGTCTTGCGAAAGCCTCATGAAGTGGGCTGCGCAGTCGAACCCCCAAGAAATCGTACAGTGCGTTGCCGCACTCGACGAGGTCTTCCCTCTCCCTGAGCACAACGCCGACGGCCCATGGGGGAACTGGACTCCCGCTAACGACGCGACCATTGGCGCCCTGTTGAGGCACACAGCCATGGTTCATGACGTCGGCAACACTCCGATTACCGTGGTCGGGCTCCGTCGAGCCAACGTTAAAGAGTACGTGGAATCATTCCTCATCAACATGGCCTGCTGGCATCGAGCTCCCAGCCTTTGGAGCGCGGTTCAGAGCCTTCGCGCCGCCGAGCTAACCAACGACGCCTTAAGCATGTTGAGACACGTGGGAAGCAAGCGGCAGGCAACTCGCGTCCTGGAAGTAGTAGCCCACTTTGATGCACGCAATGGAATGCAAGAGAGGAATGCCATACTCAAGGGGATGGCATCCGAAGAAAAGCGCTTCATGATCGGAATTAGTGGACTCAAGAGCGAGGAAGCACAAAAGGCCCTAATCTCCGAAATCCCTTGGCCTAAGCGACACCATTACTTCGATTTACTGAATGACGCGGGCTACGAGGAGCTGGCTAAACAGATTGAACTGCCCAAGTACAGCGACGAACCACCTTTTTAGAAAGGAACCGACAAGCCGCTTCTTTCCTGCGAAGCACATGGCGCCGACCAGCCTTTGCAGGCACCGGGAGTCATTAAACTATGGGCCAGCTCAACAGTTGCCGACCGTCGTGAGCACGTACCTGGGCGCCTTTCGCGTCGAGCGCATCAAGCACGCGCACCGCGTACGCCTCCACCATGTAACTCTCGACTTCTTCGCGGGTGAACCAGCGCACGTCGACGGACTCGTCTGACGTGCGCTCCCTACCGCCGACCGGCCGGCAGCGGAAGACCAGGGCGACAACGCCGCGCTTCATGTTCTTGTAGACGCCGGTCAGGCGTTCCGTCTCAACCTTGATGCCGGTCTCTTCCAGGACCTCTCGGCAGGCGCCTTCCTCGGGGCGTTCGTCCAGTTCGAGGACGCCGCCCGGGGCTTCCCAGGCGCCGTTGTCAGCACGCTTGATCACGAGAACGCGGCCGTCCTCGCGGACCACCACTCCGGCCACCGAAACCGAGTGAAGCGACATTGACCGGCCCTCCCGGTTAGCGTTACTCATGTACAGGAGCATAGGAGGACTGAAGGACATGGGCACAGCAGCCTCTAGAGACTCAGGTCAGCCACGGTACCTACAGATCGCGGAAGACCTGGCTCAGCAGATCAGGTCCGGAGTCCTTCCCCCTGGAGCCAAGGTGCCCAGTGAGTCGGAACTCATGGCCCGCTACTCCGTCTCCCAGGGCACGGCACGCAAGGCCGTGGCGGAGCTTCGGCCTACCGGCTTGATCGACACGCACCACGGCAAGGGCTCGTTCGTGAAGAGCCAGCCGCCGGTACGCCGTAAGTCTTCCGACCGCTTCCGGCGGTCCCACCGCAAGGCCGGCAAGGCTGCCTACCTCGCGGAATCCGAGCAGGCCGGCAAGACCGCGGGCGTGACCGTGCTGTATGTCGGCCCCACCGAGGCGCCTGAAGAGATCGCGGAGCGCCTGGGCGTTCCGGCCGGCACGAAGGTGCTGGCGCGTCGGCGTCTGTACTTCAGCAACGGGACGCCTACCGAAGAGGCGACGTCGTACCTTCCGTGGGACATCGCGGAGGAGATCCCCGAGCTGCTCGCGGAAAACCCTGGGGGCGGCGGCATCTACGCGCGCCTGGAGGAGAACGGGCACATGCTGAAGGAGTTCACAGAGACCGTGCGCGCCCGGCTCGCCACGAAGCAGGAGACCGGCGCCCTGAGCCTGAGCCCCGGCTCGCCCGTGATTCACCTGGTCCGGAACGCGGAGAGCGAGGACGGCCGGGTGGTCGAGGTCTGCGACACCGTCATGGCCGCTGACCAGTTCGTTCTCGACTACCGCATCCCTGCGGGAGACTGACACAGCCTCAACTCCTCCAGCCCGTCGCGAAGAAACCTCTCGCGGCGGGTTGACTCATGTACAGGAGTTGGGCATTCTCATGTCAGTAACTCCTGCACATAAGTACATGAGTGTAGGAGTTCAGGGGCCTTGTGCCCCGTGCATTGCCTGCCTGGATGCCGCCCGGAGGGCCCCGTGACACGGGCCCAAAGGAAGCGGTCGGTCCTTCACAACTCAACAGCGTGCGGGCCTCTGAGCCGTCTCCCTCAAGTGACGGCCGCGCGGATGCAAGACCGCGCAACTCAGCACTCCGCAGCGATCTCGCTGCGGCGGTTGCCTGCTCCGCTCGTCCAGCGTCCGCGCTGTACGAGCGGGGTGTGGGGAGCCGGGCAACTGCCCGGCTCGACCTCCATCAACGACCCAACTCCACACCAGACGGCGCACGGCCCCGGGGTGCATCCCGGGGCCATTTTCCGAGCCGTCCCACTCGTCAAAGGAGTCGACTCGATGAAGTACATCGTTCCTGTTCAGGCGGTCGTTACCGCCACCGAGTACGACGGCGGGCCGACGGCCGCGGAGCTGGATGCCATCGACGTCGAGATGCCGCTCATCTCCGCCGAGGTGGAGCTGCTCGACGTACAGATCATGGTCCTGGACCGGGTGCCGTCCGAGCTGGACGAGCGGCGCATTCGTCGGGCTCGGCGCAAGGTGCTGGCCGCGCGGCGGGAGCTGGCGAATCTCCCCGCCACCACGGCGTCCGTGCCGGAGGTGGGGGCATGAGCTACCAGGACACCGCGCTGACTGCGGCGCACGCGGAGGTCAAGGCCGAGCTGGCCCGTACGGACACCAAGGCCAGTCTGCTGCTGGCGTTCACCGGCGCGATGCTGGCCGGCGCCTGGACGGTGGCCACCAGTGTTCACCTGCCGCCGGCCGCCGTCGCGTTCGGGGCGGCTGGGGCGGCGGTACTGCTGGCCGCCGCCACGTACCTGCTGTGGACGGTCCGTCCGAACCTCGGTGGTGCCCGACCGCAGGGCTTTCCGAAGTGGGCCACCCTCACCCCGGACGAGATCCGCGACGCCCTGGCCGAGGACGACCGGCCGGCGCACATCGCCACCCTGTCCCGCATCGCGGTGGTGAAGTTCGGGCGTTTGCGCCGTGCCATCGACCTCACGTGCCTCGCCGGCGGCCTGCTGGTCGTGGCGGTCCTCATCGCGTGGGGCGGTGGCGCATGAGCCGGAGCTCCTACCGCGAGGAGCGGCGGGCCGACCAGGCCGCCGAGGCCGAACAGCGCCGCCTGGACGCCGCCGCGGCCGAGAACCGGCGGGCCGAACGGCAGAAGGCTGCCGATGAACGGACGGCGCGGCTGCGGGAGCAGGCCCGTGCCGCCAAGCAGGCCGACCGCGCCGACCGCAATGCCCGGCGGCGGGAGCGTGCCGAGCGCCGTGCGCAGGCGCTGACGCCGGAGCGGATCTATCGCAACGGCACCCTCGCCCTGGTCGTGGCGTCCGGGCTCGCGTCCCTGCCCGCGCAGATCGTGCACTTCGTCGGCATCTCCGTGATGCTGCTGCCCGTCCCGTTGGGGCTGGAGGGCGCGGCCTGGGTGATGGCGGCCGGCGTCGCCTACGCAGATGCCCGGTCCGCACCCGGCTGGGTGCGCTGGCTGCTGCGGTTCCTGGTCGCTGCCTGCGCCGGGTTCGCCGCGTCCATCAACTACGGCTACGGCCTGTCCCTCGCCGACGGTCCGCACGGGCTGTCGGCCGACAACGCGACGGCGGCCGGTGCCGGCCTCGCCGCAGTCACTGTTCTGGGCCCGGCCGTGTTCGAAATCCGCCAGTGGGTCGCCACGCTCGCGGCCCGGGACGAGGACGCCCGCGAGCGCCGCCGGCATGCGGCCCGTCGCCGTCGCCACCACAGGGACGTACTGCGCGTCGCTCGTCGGCTCGTGTCCGCCGCGCCCTACGGCACGCTGCCCGCCGAGGACGCGTGGCGCAGGGCGTGGGAAGTCGTGCACGGGCCGACCGAACCCGGCATGACGCCCCAGCTGGAGAAGCACGCAGCCGCCGCTGCCACCCGCCTGATCGAGGCGCGCAAGCCGGATGCGGAAGCGGTCGCACGACGCATTCACGCGGGGCTGGCGCACCCACAGTTCGTACTCCCCGACACCGGCAACGTCGTGCCGCTGCGGCGCGAAAAGCCGCAGGTCGCGAACCAAGTCCCCCCACCCAGTGAGAAGTCCGCCAAGGCCCCGCGGAAGCGCCCTTCGCCGCCCCGCCGCCGCAAGGGCGACACACCCCGGTTCCACCCCGCCGCACGCGCCGTCGCCGCCGACACGGCCCGTCGCGCCCCGACCGTCACCCAGCACATCTGACTACCCGCACTCCGCCCGAGGAGGCCCCGTGCCCACGCCCCGGCGCTACCAGTTCGACAACCAACTTCCGGTACCCAGCGCACCGCAGGCCGCCCCCGTCTATCGGCCCGAAGCGATGGCGGCCCCGACTTCCTACGACCAGCCGCCCGTAGTGGTCCAGCACATCCACCAGGCCCCGCCGGACCGCACCGTTCAACGCGTCGCCCTGGGCGCCGGTGCTGGAGGTGGAGCCGTCGCAGCCGGCGTCTACTTCGGGCCGCTGCTGGTGGCGGCCATCTCCTCCATGGCCGTCTCCCTCGCTGTCGTCGCCCTGGTCGTCGTGGTCATCGCCTGGGGCGTGGCCACCGTCGTGAAGTCCGTCGGCGGTCCGGACGGTAAGTCGGCCGCGGAGAACGTCACCAAGGCCCGTCGCAAGCGCGGCTGACGGCTGCCCAGTCGCGCCCGGCCCAGGCCGGGCGCGGTGGGGAGCTGGACAGGCCGGCTCCGGACGGGAGCAGCAATGGCGCAGGACGAACCCAAGCTCACCGCAGGTGAAAAGGCCAAGGTCGCCTGGTACATCGGCCGCATGGCCAAGCGCGGCCTTGCCGGTGACGAGGTCTACCAGCGTGACCTCGAATCGAAGATCGAGCGCGTTCTCGACGGCGCCCGTAAGCGCGAAGCCAGCAGCGCCAAGTGACTACGCCCCGGGACGGCCGACTGGCCTGGACACCCACGGCCGCCCCGGGCCTTCCCTGCACGCCAAGCAGACGCGACAGGAGACACCATCATGACCGAACCCGCTGCGGAGGAACCGCAGATGGGAACCATCCACCACCTCGACGCACACCGCCCCACCCCGCCCGTCACCCTGGTCAAAGCCGCCACCGAAGCCACCACGGACACGGCACCGGCCGCAGACGACGAGACAACCGGCGAAGCCGTGGACCGTGCGGACAACCCGCTGGCCGACTGGCTGACCGTGCCGGACGCTCCCGTGCTTCCGGCCTGGGCGCGCTCCGTCGAGTCCCTCAAGGCCAACGCCGCCGCGCTGGGGCGCCTTGCCTGGTGGCACACCCGCTACCACGGTCTGCGCGTCCCGAAGTACCTAATGAAAACGGTGCTGTTGGCGTGCCGTGGCTTCTTCCGGGCCGCCGTCGGCATCTGGCCGACGCTCTCCGCCCGGGAACACACCGCGACCGTGCGGGCCCTCCGAGCGCAGGTGAAGCTACGCCCTGAGGACGTAGAGCTGGCCGCCCGCCACCAGGCCGCGCACGCCGCCCGCACCCAGACCCGCCGCTGGCGCTTCGGCATCGCGGCCGTCGGCGTCGCGGCAGCAGCAACCGGCATCGCCCTTGCCGACCCGGCCTTGCAGGCCGGCATGAGCGCAGCCGTCGTCGCCCCGCTCGCGTACCTGGGCCGCGGCAAGGAAACCCGCCTGCTCGACCAGGCCGCTCCACCGCTGAAGGTGGACATGTCCGCCCAGCAGCTCAACGACGCGCTCCGCGCCGCCGGCTTGCTCAAGCCCGGCAAAGGAGACGAGGACGGCCCCAAAGTCACCTGCGTCATGGGCCCGGTCCGTGACGGCCGCGGCTGGGCGGTGGTCTTCGACCTGCCGCGCGGCGGCGGCAAGACTGCCTCGGACGTCCTGGCCAAACGCGAGGTGATCGCGCAGGAGCTGGGCGTCGACGAGATCCAGGTCATCATGTCCCGCGTCCGGGCCGCCAAGGGCGGTAACGCCGGCCGGGTGTCGATGTGGGTCGCCGACGATGACCCCTACCTGGGCACGCCCAACCCGTCGCCGCTGGAGAAGGCCGAACGCTTCTCCATCTGGGACGCGGTGCCGTTCGGGCAGGACGCCCGCGGCACCCGCATCGCCGTCCCCGTCATGTGGCAGTCGATGTTCTTCGGCGGCCTGCCCAGGCGCGGCAAGACGTTCTCCCAACGCCTGCTGACCGCGGCCGGCCTCCTGGACCCCTACGTGCGGCACTACGTCGCCGACGGCAAGGGCGGCGCCGACTGGATGCCCATGAAGGCCGTCGCTCACCGCCTGGTCATGGGCGCCGAGGACGACGCCATCGAGGCACTGAAAGCCATGCTCGCCGAGCTGCTGGCAGAGATGGAGCGCCGCTTCGCGCTGCTGCGGGACCTGCCCACCTCGCTGTGCCCGGAAGGCAAGCTCACCCCGGACATCGTGGCGAAGTACAACCTGCCGGTCATCTTCGTGACCATCGACGAGCTGCAGGAGTACTTCACGGCCATGGAGAAGGACGACCGCGAGCAGGTCATCAACGACCTGTGCCGTATCGCCCGGCGCGGCCCTGCGGCCGGCTTCATCTCCAACTTCGCCAGCCAGCGCCCCGACGCCGACTCGGTCCCAACGAAACTGCGCGAGATCATCACCATCCGCTACTCGACGCAGGTCGTCGACCGGGCGAGCAGTGACATGGTGCTGGGCAAGGGCAAGGCCGCCCAGGGCGCCGACGCCTCCGTCCTCTCCGAGGAACACAAGGGCGTGGGCGTGCTGGTCACCGGCCCCGCTTCGTACGTCACCGTCCGCGCCGACTACTTGGACGGGCCCGCCTTCGCCGCCCTGTGCCGCAAGGGCAGGACGCTCCGGGAAGCTGCCGGTCAGCTCACCGGGGACGCGGCCGGCGACGTCACCGCCGCCGCGGACGCCCAGGGCGTCACCGTGCCGCCGATCATCTCCGACGTCCTGGAAGTCATGCGGCACTCCCCGCGCATGTACACCACCGACCTGCTGGCCGGCCTGGTCAACCTCGACGAGGACGTTTACGACGACTTCAACGCCGAACAGCTCGCCTCCGAACTGGAGGCGGCCGGCGTCAAGCGCACCAGCAAGCAGGTCAAGATCAACGGCAAGGCCCTCGCCGGATACCAGCGCCGCGACATCGAGGATGCGGTACCCGCCGAGATCCTGCTCGCCGCCGGGAGGTAGAGGGGTCCCCCTCTACCCGGGCCCATCCAGCACCCGTTTTCGCTGCCTTCCGAGCGGCTGCCGTAGGGCACCGAAGTCACGGGGGCCCTTGACCCTGGTCCAGGGGGTGGTCACGGCCTCTGACCTGCAAGGTCATGCCGGTCATGGGGGCAGGCCAGCCCCTGCCGAGACCCCTCCCAGGGCCCAGAAGCAGCCCCGCCACTACGAGGGCGGCCCCTCTCACGCCAATGAAATCGGGCCGCCCTCGTCTCCCATCTCCAGCACGAGACGGAGGTCTCCAGCATGCCCCAACCGACCCCGCCCCGACGAGCCTGCCCGCCCGAGTGCCCGGGCTCTGTACACGGCCTGTGGACGCAGGCGAAAGCCGCCTACCAGGCCGGCGCCTTCCCGCTCTACGCCAGCCCCGACTGGTGCGATCTCCGACCGGACGACCCGCAGCGGCTCGCTTCCGTTCTCGCGGCCGCCGAATCGTGGCGCCGGCACCAGGCCGAACAAGACCGCCTCGACGTCCTCATGGACGCCGACCCCGACGCCTGGTGGCGCGCGGTCACCGCCAGCGCCAGCAACGAGGCCCACCGCACCTTGGTCCGCCTCCGGCTGTCGAGCGTGCCGACCGCGGCCGAGATGACCGCGCGCCGCCACCCCCACCCCACGACGCAGCTGCATGCCTCCCCCGGTTGGCCGTCCATCGCGATCCCCGGCCGCCCCGGCCACTACCTGACGTGGCACGGCGACGAGCACCAGGAGGAGGCGGCATGAGCCACAGCGCCGCGACCGAGGCCGAGCAGATCCCGCCTCCCTCCAACCCCATGGCCGTCGCCCGGCACCTCGCCCCGGACTGGCAAGGCACGGACGGCCAGTTGATCTGCCGCCGCTGGCGGGGCTCCTGGATGCGCTGGGCGGGCAGCTCCTGGCGGGAGCTGGACGAACAGCAGGTGCGGGCATCGCTCTACCAGCGGCTGGAGCACACCACCTACGAAGCCGGCACCGACAAGGACGGCGAGCCGGAGATCCGCCCGTGGGCGCCGACCAAGCAGAAGATCGGCAACCTGCTGGACGCGCTCACCTCCATCACCCTCCTGCCGTCCGACGTCGACGCCCCCACCTGGATCGGCGACGACACCACGACCGCGGACGCCCACGGCCCGATCGTGGCGTGCGAGAACGGACTCCTGCGGGTCAGCGACCGCGAACTCCTGCCCCTCACACCGGACTTCTTCAATCTGGTCTCCGTCCCGTTCGCCTACGACCCGCAGGCCACCGCGCCCAACTGGGAACGGTTCCTGCACCAGGTCTGGCCGGACGACCAGGCGTCCATCGACGCCCTCCAGGAGTGGTTCGGCTACGTGCTCTCCGGCCGCACCGACCAGCAGAAGATCCTGCTCATCGTCGGCCCGACCCGCTCCGGCAAAGGCACCATCGCCCGCGTCATGGCCGAGCTGGTGGGCCGCGGCAACCTGGCCGGCCCCACCCTCGCCGGCCTGGGCAGCAACTTCGGGCTCTCCACGCTGCTGGGCAAGCCGCTGGCCGTCATCTCCGACGCCCGGCTCTCCGGCCGCGACGGCGGCCAGGTCGTCGAACGCCTGCTGACCATTTCCGGCGAAGACACCATCGACATCGACCGCAAGTTCCGCGACCCCTGGACGGGCAAGCTGCCCACCCGCCTGATGATCCTGTCCAACGAGCTGCCGAACTTCGGCGACTCCTCCGGCGTGATCGCCCGCCGCTTCATCGCGCTGAACATGACCGTCTCCTGGCTCGGCAAGGAAGACACCGACCTGACGGACAAGCTCGCCGCCGAGATGCCGGGCATCCTCAACTGGGCCCTCGACGGACTGGCCCGCCTGGAGGAGAAGGGCCGCATCACCGAACCGCCCTCTTCCCGGGAGGCGGTCACCACCATGCAGGACACCGCCTCGCCCACCTCGGCGTTCGTCCGCGAGTGCTGCCAGACCGGCCCGGCCGTAGAAGTGACCGTCGACGCCCTGTGGGCCGTCTGGAAGGACTGGGCCGAGGACAACGGCGTACGCAGCGTCGGCACGAAGCAGATGTTCGGCCGCAACCTCCAGTCCGTCGTCCCGCAGCTGCGTCGCACCCGTCCCCGCGACGACACCGGCAAGCAGGTCCCGACCTACACCGGCATCACCCTGATCAACTCGCCCCACAGTCAACCGGGCCGCGACTCAACGCGACTCAGCGCCACCGACACGGCCTTGAGTCGCGATGAGACGCGACCCAACGCATTGCGGACTCAACCCGACGACGCCCAACCCGCCGGCATCTCCGGTCCCAACGTCGGGCCCTGCGTCAGCTGCCAGACCCCCACCGTCCGCTACGGCCCATACGGAAACCCGCACTGCCGCGACTGCCGCTGAACCGCGACCGGGAGGGGCCGCCATATCGGCCCCTCCCCTCTCCCAGGAGGCAACCGTGAGCATCGTCCTGCCCGAGATGCCCACCGCCATCACCGTCCCGGAGGTGATGGCGGCCCTGCGGCTCAGCCGCAGCAAGGTCTACGACCTGATCCGCTCCGGCACCCTGCCGAGCTTCACCGAGGGCCGCGCCCGGCGCATCCCCCTCGACGCACTCCGCACCTACATCCACAACAAGCTTGAGGAGGCTGCCTGATGGCCAAGAGGCGCGCCAACGGAGAAGGCACCATCACGAAGCGCACCGACGGCCGCTATCACGCAGCCGCGTACGTCTACCGGCCCGACGGCACCCGCGTCCGCAAGTTCGTCTACGGCAAGACCCGTGAGGAGGTGGGCAACAAACTCATCGAACTCCAGGAGAAGACCCGGCAGGGCATCCCGGCCGCCACCTCCGCCATGCCGTTCGGCGACTTCCTCACCTACTGGCTCGCCGTCATCGCGCCCGCCCGCCTCAAGCCCGCGACGCTCAACAGCTACGAGGGCCTTTCGCGGCTCTACATCAAGCCCGCCCTCGGCAAGAAGAAGCTCAACCGCCTCTCCCCCACCGACATCCGGCTGTTCCTCGCGGAGTTCAAGAGCGGCTGCCTCTGCTGCCTGCGAGGAGTCGACGCGGCACGCGCCAAGGAGGACCGGACGTGCTGCGCGGTGAACAAGTGCTGCAAGCGCCAGCCGTCGGCCCGCACCGTCCAGTACGTCCACGCCGTGCTCCGCTCCGCGCTCCAGCAAGCCGTCCGTGAAGAACTCATCGCCCGCAATGTCGCCCGCATCGTGGAGACACCCACCATCGAACGCCAGGAGGTCCGCCCGCTGGACGCCGCCGAGGCCAGAATCCTGCTCAAGACCGCCCGCCACCACCGGCTCTACGCCCTGTGGCTGCTGCTCATCTCCACCGGCCTGCGCCGCGGGGAAGCCCTCGGGCTCACCTGGTCGGACATCGACCTGGGCGCCGGCCAACTCCGCGTCCGTCGCAACCTCCAGCGCATCAAGCGCGAACTACTCTTCGGCACCCCGAAAACGGCCCGGTCGCTCCGGACGGTGTCCCTCCCCCGAAAGTGCGTAGCGGCCCTCATCGCCCACCAGGCGCAGCAGGAGCAGGAACGGAAGGTGGCCGGCGCCAAATGGCAGCCGGTCCCCGGGCACCCGAGCGGCCTGGTTTTCACCACCGCCACCGGCCGGGCCACGGACCCCCGCAGCCTCAACCGCATGCTCACCATCCTGTGCCGGGACGCCAAGGTGCGTCGCGTACGGGTGCACGACCTACGGCACACCTGCGCCTCCCTGCTGCTGGCCCAGGGAGTCGATCCCCGCACGATCATGGAGACGCTGGGCCACAGCACCATCACGATGACGCTGGACACCTACGCGCACGTGATGCAGACCACTCTCAAGGCGGCGGCCGACCGGATGGACGACGCCCTGGGGGTTGACGAGCCGACCGAGGACGAGGAGGGCGGTCCGGGGTGCGCGCCGGCCGCGTGACGGACGCCAGCACCCGCGTTGATGTCACCCGCTGATGTCAAAGGCCCCCTGGACGATGTCCAGGGGGCCTTTGACCTGTGTGCGCTCGGCAGGATTCGAACCTGCAACCTTCTGATCCGTAGTCAGATGCTCTATCCGTTAAGCTACGAGCGCTTGGCTTTCCGGCGGTTTTTCTTGCCGGTCGGCGTTGCGGGAACAACATTACATGACCTGCGGCGTCAGGCGAAATCCATTCCCCTCACCCCCTCTGACCTGCGGAAATGCGTTTGCGGTCGGGGGTGGGGGTGATCCGGCGCAGGGGCGGCGGTCGATGATCCGAGCGAAGTTCGGGTGGGGGGAGCCCTCTTCGGGGCGGGGTCGCGCGGACTGGGCGGGCTGAGCCCGGCGGCGGGTGTGACGGGGGCCACTAAGACCATGTCCCTAGAGGAGGGTCGGAAAGATCCGGGCAAGGTCAGGGCGAGAGAGCAGGGCATGCCTGGGGAGATCAAAAGACGTTCCGGGGGCCGCTCCGCGAAGCCTCCGCCGTGCATGCGCCGGAATGCGTTCAGGCCCCGGTCGGGGTGACCGGGGCCTGAACGGTGAAGAGCGGAGGCGGAGGGATTTGAACCCTCGATCGGGGGTAAGCCCGAAACCGCATTAGCAGTGCGGCGCCATAGACCGGACTAGGCGACGCCTCCACACGCACCCCACGCGCGCAGGCGCGCTGTGGTGTGTGTCGATGATGGCACAGCTTCGAGGGCTGTCACCAATCGCCCCCTACGGTACTAGGCGCGCGGGCCACCCGGCAAAGACGTTCCTGCGGCGCAACGTCGGGGGCGGCGGCGCGTTAGGAGTGTGGGGCCGTGGCGACCTCCGTGTCGTGCGCCCCCGGCGTGTACGTACCGCGTACCGCCCCGCACTCGCCTCTCTGGAGCCTGTGATGTCGCACCGCCGGACGTCGTCCCCCTTCGCCGCCGCTGCCACCGCCGTCACCGCAGCCACCGCCGTGCTGGCCCTGGTGGCGCCGGTCGCGTCGGCCGCACCGATCCCGCTCCCCCACTACCGGTCCGGCGACGGCGTGACGGGCGCGGGCCACCACGCCCCGAACGGGAGTGGCCCTGAGGGCGGAGGCCACGGGGGTGGGCGTGCCGGTGGGGAGGGGGCGCTGGTCGGGCCTGATCTGCTCGTCGGGCGGGATACCCAGCGGGGGCAGCTGGCCACCCCCTATGGGCAGTCGGAGGGGGCGGGCGGCCGGGGCCAGGCTCGTCGGCAGGCCTCCCCTGCCCGCCACGTCGCCCACCACGAGCGGGTCGGCCACGGCGCGCACCACGTCGACCCGGTGTCCCGGCGGGTGCCCCAGGGGGCGCCCCGTGATCACCTCACCGTTACCGTCCACCGGTCCGGGTCGGCCCATACGGACGGGACCTTCGAGCTGTATTGCCACCCCGCGCACGGGACGCACCACCATGTGCGGCGGGCGTGCGCCAAGCTCGACTCCATGACGCGGTGGGGGAAGGACCCGTTCGCGCCGGTGCCGCAGCACGCGCAGTGCACGATGATCTACGGCGGTCCGGCGACCGCACACGTGAGCGGGACATGGGCGGGGCGACCCGTCAACGCGGACTTCCGACGCACCAACGGGTGTGAGATCGAACGCTGGAGCCGCTTCGAACCTCTGCTCCCGGCGACGAGTTCGTGACCCGATTCGTGCCGCAGTAGCGTCCCAGGTCAGGACGAGGGGCACATGTCGGGCGTGCGGCGAGTCGCACGGCGCCGCGGCATAACCTCCCCGTCATCCGCCTCCGCGTCGCGCGCGAGTGCCCGTAGACTCCATCCCGACGGTCCGCCGCGGCGGGCCCGGCACGGTGCGGTAACAGGAGGGAAGCGTCTCGTGAGCAGCAGGCCATCCCGAGGCGCTGCTCGCCTCGCAGCCATACTCGACGCCCTCCCCGACGCGCTGTTGCTCGTCAACTGCAACGGCACGGTCGTCAACGCCAACACCATCGCGCTGGAGACCTTCGAGGCGCCGGGCACGGCCCTGGTCGGGCGCGGTCTGCTGGACCTGCTGCCGGACTTCGACTCCAAGCGGATCCCGGGCTCGATGCGGCGCCGGGACGAGGAGGTCGCGGGGCAGCGGACGAAGCCGACGCGGATGGTCGCGCGGCGGACGGACGGCACCGAGCTGCTGGTCGAGGTGACCAGCGCGAATCTCGAGGACGGCCGGACCCCGTACGAGTCCGCCTTCGAGGCCGCCTATGCCGATCACCGCAACGGCTACACCGGCGACGAGCTGCTGATGCTCGTCGTGCGGGACCTGAGCGGCACGCTGGACACCGAGGCCGAGCTGGCCCGCCAGCAGCGGCAGACCGAGATGATCCTGCGGGCCGCGGCCGAGGGTGTGGTCGGGGTCGATTCCGAGGGCAAGGTCGTCCTGGTCAACCCGTCCGCGGCGCAGATCCTCGGGTTCCGGGCGAGTGAGCTGGGCGGGAAGGAACTGCATCCGCTCATCCATCACTCGCGGACCGACGGGTCGGCGCTGCCCTGGGAGGACACGCCGCTGGCCGACACGCTCAAGTCGGGGCGCAAGCACCGGGTCCGCGGGCAGGTGCTGTGGGCGAAGGACGGGCGTGCGGTGGCCGTGGACCTGACCACGGCGCCGGTGCGGGACGGCGATCAGCTGGTCGGCGCGGTGATGACCTTCACCGACCGGCGGGCCCTCGACGCGCTGGCGGCCCGGCACGCCCAGCTGCTGGCCGTACTGGAGCAGGCGCTGCGCGGTCCGCTGGAGGAGCTGAAGGGCGAGCTGGGCACGCTGGCGTCCGATCCGGCCGGCCAGCTGTGGCCGGAGGCGAACCAGATCCTGCACCACCTCGCGGCCGGCCACGCCCGGATGACGACGCTGGTGGACAACGTCCTGAGCTACCAGCGGCTGGACGCCGGCAAGGAGAAGCTGAACCGCGCGAAGGTGTCGCTGGACGGTGTGGTCGCCGCGGGCGTGGAGGGCGCGATCGAGCTGATCGGGCCGGGCCGGGCGCAGTTCGCGGTGCACGCCCCGCCGATAGAGGCGGTGGTGGACGCGGAGCGGGTCGCGCAGGCGCTGTCGCATCTGATCGCGGACGTCGCGGGCGTGGATTCGACGGGGCGGATGCCGGCCGGTGACGGCGCCATGGGGACCGGCGGGCGTACCGCGATCCCCGGGGACTCGACGATCGTGGTGGCGGCGGCCAAGCGCGGCGAGGTCGTACGGATCGAGGTGCGCGGGCCGTTCGGCGGCGGTGACCCGGTGCACGAGCCGCTGGTGCGCGGGATCGTGCGGCAGCACGGCGGACTGCTGCAGACCCATGAGGTGCCGGGCAGCGGACCCGGTGCGGGCGGCAGCGCCTATGTGCTGGAGCTGCCGGTGGGGATCGACGGCGCGGACGACGCGGAGTCGGCGGACGGTGCCGCGGAGGCCGGGACGGCGGAGGTGCCGGTCGGCAACGAGACGACGGTGATGCCGATCCCGACCGCGCGGGCCCGGGGTACGCAGGGCGACGCGGCGAGCAAGGACGGAACGGGCCAGGGGCCCGCGGCGGGTGACGGCGGTACCGATGGGGCCGGTGAGTCCCTCGGTGCCGGTGTGGAGCAGGGTGCGGCGGTGCCGGCGCAGGCCGGTGGCGCGCAGCCGACCGGTCGTCGGCGGGCCCGGCGCCCCGGTGGGGAGCAGGGCGCGCCCGAGGGCGAGCCGGGCGCGGCGGCTGCCGAGGGCGAGGGCCCGGGGCTGCCGCCGGGTACGGCGGGGGCCGAGGCCGTGCCTCCTACGGGGCGCCGGCGGGCCCGGCAGGGCGCCACGGAGGGCGCCGGGCTGCCCGCGCTGCCCTCGGGTGCGGACCCGTCCACCGGTCAGCAGCAGGGGCAGGCGCCGGCCGCCGGACCGGACCGGGCCGGGACCGCCACCGGACCGGGCGCCGCGTCCGGGCCGTCGACCGGCGCCGTTCCGGCACGTCCGCAGATTCCGGGCCAGGCCCCGGCGCCCGCCCAGCCGCAGGGTCTGGGCCCCGTCCAGCCGGCCGGCCGGCGGGCCCGCCGGGCGCTGGCCGAGGCGCCGGAGCGCGCCGCGCAGGGCGAGCGGGACCGGGCGCCCGCCGCCACCGGTGCCGCGCAGCAGGCCGGGCAGCGGACGGCGTTCGCGCTGCCGCCGGCCGCGGCGGACCGGGCCCCGCAGCCGGCGCCCTCGGGGCTGCCCGCGCTGCCCGCGGTCGCCGATCAGGTGCCCGCGCAGGCGGCCGGCCCGCAGGAGGCCGCCGGTACGGGCCGGCGCCGGGCGCGTCGGCCGGTGGCCGGCGGTCCGGAGGCCACGCCGCCCGCCGGACCGCCCGGGTACGCCCTGGAGGCTGCCGCGGGGGCCGCCAACTCCCCTGAGGCACAGGACACGTGGGACGAGCCGACCGGCCGGCGCCGGGCGCGCCGGGCGGCCGCCGAGGAGCGCGCGGCGGCCGCGATGGCCGACTCCGAGTCGTCCGGGACGTTCGTGGCCGGGCCGGAGGGGCTGGTGGCCCAGCCCGCCGGGTCCGACGGTTCCGCGGAGCCGGCCGGGCCGGCGAGTGCGACCGGGGCCGGGACCGGTCTGGCGTCCGGCATCGCACCGGTGCCGGACGGGGACGCACCCGCCGGGCCCGAGGCGCCGCCCGCCCCGACCGGCCGCCGTCGCGGCCGCCCCAGCCCCGCCGAGGAAACGCCCGCGGCGCCGGTACCCGCGCAGGGCGGGCCGGGCGGTCAGCCGCACCGTCAGCCGCTCCCGCCGGGCTCCGAGGACGAGGCGGCGGCCCAGGGCCGGGCGTTCAGCGTGCGCACGCTCGGGCAGGGCGTGCCGTTCGCCCAGCAGATCGCCGGGCAGCAGCGGCCGTTGCCGCCCGGCAGCACCCCGCCCGGCGGTACGTCCGCGGGTTCGGGCCGGCGTCGTAAGCTCGCCGCACCGCCGCAGGACGGTGAGCGCGCGGCGGCCGCCGCATCCGTACCGGACGGGGCCGGGCCGCGTCCCGGTCCGCAGCCGGCCGCGCCGCAGGACCGTGCGCCGGCGGCCGGTCAGCCCGGGCCGGCGCCCGCGGCGCAGCCGCAGCCGCACCTGATGGACGCCAGCGAGGGGCGGGCCTTCGCGATCTCGGCGCCCGACGAGGGCAGTGAGGGTCCCGAGCCGCTGGACGGGCCGAACGGCGCCATAGAGGTGATGGACCGTCAGCCGATGCCGATGGACGACGAGTTGCCGCCGGAGCCGCTGGACAATCCGCGCCGGCTGCTGGTCTGGCCGGCGCCGGACGTCGCCACCCAGCAGGCGCTCAGTGACCGCGGCTACCGCCCGGTGATCGTCAACTCCCGTGAGGAGGTCGACGCGCAGATCGCGGCGTACCCCGCGGCGCTCTTCGTCGACCCGCTGACCGGGCCGATCACCCGTACCGCGCTGCAGTCGCTGCGCCAGGCGGCGGGCGCGGCCCAGGTGCCGGTGCTGGTGACGGCCGGTCTGGGGCAGGCGACCCGGGACGCGGCCTACGGGGCGGACCCGGCGGTGCTGCTCAAGGCGCTGGCGCCGCGGGACAGCGAGAACCACCCGCCGCGGGTGCTGCTCATCGAGCAGAACGACGCCATCGCCGGCGCGCTGATCAGGTCGCTGGAGCGGCGCGGGATGCAGGTCGCGCGGGCCGGTGCGGACGCCGACGCGGTGACCCTGGCGACGCAGATGCGCCCGAACCTCGTCGTGATGGACCTGATGCAGGTGCGGCGCCGGCGGGCCGGCATCGTCGACTGGCTGCGCGCGAACGGGCTGCTCGACCACACCCCGCTGGTCGTCTACACCTCCGCCGACATGGATCCGGCGCAGCTGCCGCGGCTGGCGGCCGGTGAGACGGTGCTGTTCCTGGCGGAGCGTTCGACGAGCGCCGAGGTGCAGTCCCGGATCGTCGATCTGCTGGCGAAGATCGGTACGAACTAGGGCCGGCCCGCCCGGAGTTCCGGTCGCGTGGCCGGCTTGCGGATCGAGGGATCTTCGCGGGCGGTATCCGCGGAAAAATGCGTTGGGGCGGGACGGCCACGGTTGGTAGCCTGCGGGCGGCCGTGAAGTTCTGACCAGGAGGTGAGACCCGTGAATGCTGTGTCCCATGGGCGCTCCCCCCTTTCCTTCATGGTCGGGCGACTGACGTAGGTGTCGCCGGGAGTGCCTGAACACAAGGCCTCCTGAAAGGCAGACACCTATGAATACTGCGCATTTCCCTGCGGGCACGGACGAGCGCCCGGTAGTGGTCACGCGGGTCGCGGAGCAGGAATGGCACGCTCTGGCCGGCGATCACGTGGTCGGCTGCGGCGACGTTTCGCGCCGGCCCGACGGGCGGATCTTCGTCAGCATCGACGCGTGGCACGGCGCGGCCTTCGGCCGGCTCGTCCAGGCGATGCTGGCCGACCTGCCCAGGCCGCTGTACACACTGGTCGACGAGGCCGACCGCGACGCGAAGTCCCGCTGGGAGCGGGTCGGTTTCACCACCCGGCGCCGCGAGTGGGAGTACTTCGTGCCCACCGACCCGCGGGTCACCCGGCTCGACGCGGTGCGGCCGCCGGCGGGCGTGACGATCGTGCCCGCCGGCGAGGCCGAGGAAGGCCCGCTGCGCGCGCTGGACCGCGCCCTGCGCGAGGAGGTCGAGGCCACCGTCGGATGGCAGGCGATGCCCGCCGAGGTGTTGCCCCGCCCGCACGGGGTCACCGTGGTGGACCCGTCGAAGTACGCGGTGGCAGCGGCGTCCGATCAGTACGTGGGCCTGGTCCGGGTCGCGCCGGTGACCCGGCTGCCGCGGATCGGGCTGATCGCGGTCCGGGCCGGCTGGCGCCGCCGCGGCACCGCCCGGGCACTGCTGGCCCACGTGCTGGGCTCGCTGCACCGCACCGGCATCGAAAGGGCAGCGGCCGAGGTGACCGAATCCAACGCGGCGGCGACGGCGCTGTTCGACGGCATCGGCGCCCAGCGCGCCAGCAGCAACCTGGAGTTGGTGTGCCGCTGACGCTCCGCCACCTCACCGCGCGACCGGACCGAGGCCGGCGTGAGGCGTTTCCCCACGGCCCGCACATCCGCCTACAGAGGAGTGAGAGAACATGACGAGAACAGCCAAGGGCATCGAAGTCGAGGGCACCGTCGTCGACTGCCTGCGCAACGCCACCTTCACGGTGGAGCTCCAGAACGGGCACACGGTGCTCGCGCACATCAGCGGGAAGATACGGAAGAACTACATCAAGATCCTGCCGCAGGACCGGGTGCTCGTGGAGCTCAGTCCGTACGACCTCACCCGCGGCCGGATCATCTTCCGATACCGGTCGTAGCGGCTGACCGGTCGGTACCGGTCGGTACCGGTCGGTACCGGGCGCCCGCGGGACGGGCGCCCGGTGGGGCCGGTTCAGGCCAGCAGCGTCACGTCCAGCTCGCCGTCCGCGTACTGCCGCCGCAGCACCTTCTTGTCGAACTTGCCCACGCTGGTCTTGGGCACCGCCGGGATCACCGCCCAGCGCTCCGGCAGCTGCCAGCGGGCGATCCGCTCGCCGAGGAACGCCTTGAGGTCCTCGTAGCCGATGGTCGCGCCCTGGTTCAGGACGACGGTCGCCAGCGGCCGCTCGCCCCACTTGTCGTCCGGTACGGCGACCACCGCGGCCTCCGTGACGTCCGGGTGCGCCATCAGGTGGTTCTCCAGCTCGACCGAGGAGATCCATTCGCCGCCGGACTTGATGACGTCCTTGGCGCGGTCGGTCAGGGTCAGATAGCCGTCCGGGGTGATGGTGCCGACGTCACCGGTGCGCAGCCAGCCGTCGGGGCTGAACTTGTCGTCGGGGCGCAGCGGTTCGCCCTGGGCGCCGCCGTAGTAGGCGCCGGCGATCCATGGGCCGCGGACCTCCAGCTCACCCGCGGCGGCGCCGTCGTGCGGCAGCTGCGCGCCGTCCGGGCCGATCAGCCGGGCCTCGACGGAGGCGGCGAAGCGGCCCTGCGTGGCGCGGTAGTCCCACTCCGCCTCGCCGCTCACCCCGGCCGGCGGGTGCGAGACGGAGCCCAGCGGCGAGGTCTCGGTCATGCCCCAGGCGTGCACGACGCGGATGCCGTGCCGCTCCTCGAATCCGCGCATCAGGGCAGGCGGGCAGGCGGAGCCGCCGATGACGACGGTCCGCAGACACGAGACGTCGCGTTTGGTCGCGTCGAGTTCGGCGAGCAGGCCCTGCCAGATGGTGGGGACCGCGGCGCCGATGGTGGGCCGTACGGTCTCGATCATCTCGGCGAGCGGGGCGGGCTGCAGGAAGCGGTCCGGCATCAGCAGCGAGGCGCCGGCCATGAAGGCGGCGTGCGGCAGGCCCCAGGCGTTGACGTGGAACATCGGCACGACGGGCAGCGTGATGTCGCGCGTCGAGAGCGCGAACGCCTCGGCGCTGTTGACCTGCAGCGAGTGCAGGTAGAGCGAACGGTGGCTGTAGAGCACGCCCTTGGGGTCGCCGGTGGTGCCGGAGGTGTAGCAGAGGGCCGCGGCGTCCCGTTCGTCGAGCTCCGGCCAGTCGTACGTCTCCGGGCGGTCGGCGATGAGCTCCTCGTAGTCGTGCACCCGGGCCCGCGCGCCGTCCAGGACGGACCGGTCGCCGGGGCCGACGACCACGATGTGCCGGAGGGTCTCCAGCTGCGGCAGCAGCGGGGCGAGCAGTGGCAGCAGGCTGCCGTTGACGAGGACGACCCGGTCCTCGGCGTGGTTGATGATCCACACCAGCTGTTCGGCGGGCAGCCGCAGGTTGAGGGTGTGCAGCACCGCCCCCATGGAGGGGATGGCGAGGTACGCCTCCATGTGTTCGGCGTTGTTCCACATCAGCGTGCCGACCCGGTCCTCGTCGGCCACGGACAACTCGTCGCGCAGCGCGTGGGCCAGCTGGGCGGCCCGGCGGCCGATCTCGGCGAAGCTGCGGCGGTGCGGTTCGCCGCCCGTCCAGGTGGTCACCCGGGACTGACCGTGGACCGTGGATCCGTGGGTCAGAATCCGTGAGATCAGCAGCGGTACGTCCTGCATCGTGCTGTACACCAGGGGCCTCCCAAGACAGCGGCCGTTACGCGAGGGTAATTTCCTGGTGATTCTGCTGGCATACCACGCGGTATGTCACTAGCCGGCGAGCACGAGACTGATTTCTTCCTTCTGTTCGGTTACCTGCGTGCCGCGTTCCGTCACCCGCGTCCGGCCGGGACATCGGCCCGGCGTTCACCCACAGGGATGGCCCGCCGGGCGGGTTGCTTGTGTGGGGCCGGGGCCGGCCGCACGCTGGCGGGCAACCGGTCACCTCGCTCACTGGAGCCCCTCATGCGCCCCCACCTCCGCCGTTGCCTCGTCCTCGCCGCCCTGGGCGGTGTCAGCGTGCTGGCGTCCGGCGCCGCCCAGGCGGCGCCGCGGACCACCGAAGTCCTGCGGCCGGCCGACGGCGGCGCCGCGTCCGGGCACCGGCCGTTCGGCGGGCAGTTCGACCCGGTCGTCGGGCACGGCGGAGGGGTGGTCTCGGGCGGCGGGCAGCTGCTGGTCAGCCGGGCCGGCGGGGCCTGAGCCGGGGCGGCACGGCCCGCCCGATCCGGATCCGCCGCGCCCCCACCCTCACGCCCGCGGCTCGACCGTCGGCGGCAGCGCCTGGAGGACCAGCACCGACAGATCGTCCTCCACCGGGCCGGTGCCGAAGTCGTGCGCCGCGCGCCGTACGTGCTCGGCCAGCGCCTTGGCGCCCAGCCCGATGCCGTCCCGCAGGACCTCGATCAGCCCGTCGTTGTCGTCCAACTGCCAGTTGCCGCACCGGCGTTCGGTGACCCCGTCGGTGACGCAGAGCAGCGTCTCGCCGGGCCGCAGGTCGAAGGAGCTGGCCTGGTAGTCGGTGCCCTCGTCGATGCCGAGCAGCATCTGCGGTTCGGAGGCCGGCTCGACGCTGCCGTCGACGAACATGTGCAGCGGCGGCGGATGCCCGGCGCTGGCGACCGTACAGCGGGCGCCGGGCACGCCGGGGTCGACCTCCAGCTCGCCGTAGAGGAGGCTCAGGAAGCGGGCGCCGGCCTGCTCGCCGCCCAGCTCCAGGGCCTCGGCGGTCTCCTCCGCCATGGCGAGGTTCAGCCGGCCGAGGACGGACTCCACGCCGTGCCCCTCGCGGGCCAGCAGCCGGACGAGATGCCGGGCCAGTCCGGTGACCGACATCGCCTCGGGGTCCTTGCCCTGGACGTCGCCGAGCAGGAAGCACCAGCGGCGGCCGCCCATGGGGAACACGTCGTAGAAGTCGCCGCCGACGGCCTGCCCCTCGCCGTGCGGCTCGTAGACGATCGCGGTGTCCACGCCCTCGATGCTGGCCAGTGAGGCGGGCAGCTGGCGGCGCTGGAGGGCCAGGCTGATGGTGGTCTGCCGGGTGTACTGGCGGGCGGTGTGGACGGCCTGGGCGACCCGCCGTGCGACGTCCTCGACCATGCGCACCACGGTGTCGGTCATCCGCAGCTGTCCGGCCCGGCCGAGCAGCAGGACGCCCTGGTCGGTGTCGCGGGCGGTGAGCGGGAAGGCGAGCGCCGAGCCGCCCGCCGGGGACGCGCCGGCGTGTTCCGGCCAGGGCCAGGGGGTGCCGCCGGTACGGAACATCTCACGGGGCGGGTCGCGCTCCAGGTCGGCGCGGAGGGGTTGGATCCGCCGCTCGTCGACGTGCCAGACGCGGGACAGCTGCCGTCCGCCGCCCTCGGTGCTCAGCCAGATGGCACACCAGTCGGCGAGCCGGGGGACCAGCAGCTGGGCAGTGAGCGCGGTGACCATGTCCTGGTCGAGCTGGCCGGCCAGCAGCTCGCTGGTCTCGGCGAGGAAGGACGGGCCACCGCGGTCGGCCCATTCGGCGGCGTGCGCGGCGGAGGGCCGCCCGGCCACCGGGTGGGTGTGGCGGGGCGGGGGCTCGGCGCGGTGCTCCTCGGCCGGGGGCCGGGGCGGCGGGCCGACCGGTTCGCCCTCGGTGGCCTCCAGCCGGAACCAGACCGTCTTGACCGCCCGGCGGTAGGTGACGCCCCAGGACTCCGCCAGCGCGCTGACCAGCTGGAGGCCGTATCCGGGCTCTCCGGTACGGGCGTCCACCCCGCCGCGTACGCCCCGGGCGGGGTGGCGGTCGGAGACCTCCAGGACCACGCCCACCGTCGCCCGGCCGTCCCCCGTTTCGGGATCGGGCGGCGGGCCGTGTTCCAGGCGGCAGGTCACGTCGATGTCGGTGCCGGCGTACATCACGGCGTTGGTGACCAGCTCGCTGGTGAGCAGCACCGCGGTGTAGATGAGTTCGGAGGTGATCGCCGGGGCGCCCGGTCCGGCGGTGGCGGACGGTGCGGCGGCCCGTTCGGTGAGCAGCGCGCGGACGAATTTGCGCGCGCCGGAGGCTGCGAGCTGGTTGGCCGGCAGTCCCTTCCGGGAAACGGTTTCCGTCGCGTACGGGCTGGACAGCGCTGCCACTACGGGCCCCTGATATACCGGGAGAAAGTAATTACGAGCGCTTTATACTATGTCATACCTGCCCCAAAAGGATCTCTCGCGGGAAATGTAGCTCTCCACATCGATCATTGGGGGGAGGGTGCGTCATGGCTCCTGACCCGCCCCAGCCGGACGGCAACGGCCAGTGGGTGCGTACGAGCGAGCTGCGGCCGCTGCTCGCGGCGATGAACGCGCTGCGCGACGGGGACTTCACCAGCCGGGTGGCGATCCCGGACGGCCCCGCCGCGGACGGGGTCCTGGCGGACCTGGCCGGCGCCCTCAACCAGATCGTGGCCCGCAACGCCCATCTGTCGTCGGAACTCCAACGGGTGCGCGGGGAGATCATCCGGCAGGGCCGGCTGGACGAGCGGATCTCCGCCAGCCCCGGCCAGGGCTCCTGGACGACCAGCATCGAGGCGGCCAACACCGTGCTGGACGCGCTGGTGGTGCCGCTGGCCAAGGCCACCCGGGTGCTGGACGCGGTGGCCGACGGCGATCTGACCCAGCACGTCGAGCTGCACGACGGCAGCCGGGAGCTGCGCGGCGATCTGCGCCGCCTGGGCAGCGGGGTCAACCGCATGGTCGACCAGCTGTCCCTGTTCACCGGCGAGGTCACCCGGGTCGCCCGCGAGGTCGGCACCGAGGGCCGGCTGGGCGGCCGGGCCAAGGTCCAGGGGCTCTCCGGCGACTGGCTGCACGTGACCGAGGCGGTCAACACCATGGCGTCGCGGCTGACCGCGCAGGTGCGGGACATCGCGGTGGTCACCACGGCGGTGGCGCGCGGCGACCTGACCCAGCAGGTGACGGTCGAGGCCACCGGTGAGCTGCTGGAGCTGAAGCTGACCGTCAACAAGATGGTGGACCAGCTGCGGGCCTTCGCCGACGAGGTCACCCGGGTCGCCCGCGAGGTCGGCACCGAGGGCCAGCTGGGCGGCCGCGCCCAGGTCAGGGGCGTATCCGGGGTCTGGAAGGACCTCACCGACAACGTCAACTTCATGGCGTCCAACCTGACCTGGCAGGTCCGCAACATCGCGCAGGTGACCACGGCCGTCGCCAACGGCGACCTGAGCCAGAAGATCACCGTGGACGCGCGCGGCGAGATCCTCGAACTGAAGTCGACGATCAACACGATGGTCGACCAGCTCTCCGCCTTCGCCGACGAGGTCACCCGGGTCGCCCGCGAGGTCGGCACCGAGGGCCAGCTGGGCGGCCGCGCCCAGGTCAGGGGCGTATCCGGGGTCTGGAAGGACCTCACGGAGAGCGTCAACTTCATGGCCGACAACCTGACGTCCCAGGTCCGCAACATCGCCCAGGTCGCCACCGCGGTCGCGGAGGGCGACCTCGGCAAGAAGATCACCGTCGAGGCGAAGGGCGAGATCCTCGAACTGAAGTCGACGATCAACACCATGGTCGACCAGCTCTCCGCCTTCGCCGACGAGGTCACCCGGGTCGCCCGCGAGGTCGGCACCGAGGGCAACCTGGGCGGTCAGGCGCAGGTCAGGGGCGCGTCCGGGGTCTGGAAGGACCTCACCGACAACGTCAACTCGATGGCGCTCAACCTGACGTCCCAGGTCCGCAACATCGCGCAGGTGACCACGGCCGTCGCCAACGGCGACCTGTCCAAGAAGATCGACGTCGACGCCCGCGGCGAGATCCTCGAACTCAAGGAAACCGTCAACACCATGGTCCAGCAGCTGCGGGCCTTCGCGGACGAGGTCACCAGGGTCGCCCGCGAGGTCGGCACCGAGGGCCGGCTCGGCGGCCGCGCCCAGGTCCACGGCGTGTCCGGCGTCTGGAAGAACCTCACCGACAACGTCAACTTCATGGCCGACAACCTGACGTCCCAGGTCCGCAACATCGCCCAGGTCGCCACCGCCGTCGCCAAGGGCGACCTGTCCAAGAAGATCGACGTCGACGCCCGCGGCGAGATCCTCGAACTCAAGACGACGATCAACACCATGGTCGACACCCTCTCCTCCTTCTCCTCCGAGGTGACCCGCGTCGCCCGCGAGGTCGGCAGCGAGGGACAACTGGGCGGCCAGGCCCGGGTCGAGGGCGTCTACGGCACCTGGAAGCGGCTGACCACCAGCGTCAACGACCTGGCACTGAACCTGACGACGCAGGTGCGCGCGATCGCCGAGGTGGCCAGCGCGGTCACCCAGGGCGACATGTCCGGCTCGATCACCGTGGACGCCCAGGGCGAGGTCGCCGCGCTGAAGAACAACATCAACCTGATGGTCGCCAACCTCCGCGAGACCACCCGCGCCAAGGACTGGCTGGAGTCCAACCTCGCCCGTATCGCCAGCCTCATGCAGGGCCACCGCGACCTGGTCGAGGTCGCCGACCTGATCCTGCGCGAGCTGACACCGCTGGTGAACGCGCAGTTCGGCGCGTTCTTCCTGGCCGAAGCGGGCGCTGAACCGGGCGAGGGCCTGGAGCTGATCGCCGGTTACGGCACCGGCCAGCCCGCGGGCCGGCGCTCCCTGCCGCGGCTGCGCCTGGGCACCCCCGGCTGGGGGCTGATCACCCAGTCCGCCATGGAGAAGAAGCGGATCGTGGTCGACTCCGCACCGCCCGACTACATCACCATCAGCTCCGGCCTGGGCGCCGCCGCCCCGGCCAGCATCGTCATCCTGCCGGTGCTCTTCGAGGACCAGGTGCTCGGCGTCATCGAGCTGGCGTCCTTCAGCCGCTTCAGCGACGTCCACCTCGCCTTCATCGACCAGTTCGTGAACACCATCGGGGTGTCCATCAACACCATCATCGCCAACGCCCGCACCGAATCGCTCCTTTCGGAATCCCAGCGGCTCACCGCCGAACTCCGCCAGCGTTCCGACGAGTTGCAGCTCACCAACGCCGAGCTGGAGGAGAAGGCCGCACTCCTCGCCACCTCCTCGCAGTACAAGTCCGAATTCCTCGCGAACATGTCGCACGAGCTGCGCACCCCGCTGAATTCCCTGCTGGTGCTCTCCCGGCTCCTCGCCGACAACCCCGAGGGGCGGCTCTCCGCACAGGAGGTGGAATTCGCGGTCACCATCCACCGTGCCGGCTCCGACCTGCTCCAGCTGATCAACGACATCCTCGACCTGTCGAAGATCGAGGCCGGCCGGATGGACGTCCACCCCAAGCCGCTGCCGCTCATCAAACTCCTCGACTACGTCCGCGCGACCTTCCGGCCGCTCACCGTCGACCGCGGCCTCACCTTCGACGTCAAGGTCGCCGACGACGTCCCCGAGGAACTGTTCTCCGACGAACAGCGCCTCCAGCAGATCCTCCGCAACCTCCTCTCCAACGCGGTGAAATTCACCTCCACCGGCGGCGTGGAACTCCTCGTGGCACGCGTTTCCGGGCGGCATTTCGAGGAGGAATCGCTGCGCACCGCCGACGACGTCGTCGCGTTCTCCGTCAAGGACACCGGTATCGGCATTCCGCCGGAGAAACTCGGCGGCATCTTCGAGGCGTTCCAGCAGTCCGAGGGCACCACCAACCGCAAATACGGCGGCACCGGCCTGGGCCTGTCCATCAGCCGCGACATGGCGGCGCTGCTGGGCGGCCGGATCACCGCCGAGAGCGAACCCGAGGTCGGATCGACCTTCACCCTCTACGTCCCGGCCCGCTACACCGCACCGCTCCCGGCCCCCGCCCCGGCAGCCTCACCCCGGCCCGTCGACGGCACCGAGCCCAGGCCCAACGGCGGTCCCGAGGACCGTCCCACCGGCGCGGCGGAGCACCGTCCGGCCGGCGGAACCGCCCGCGAAACCGGGCTCGCCCCCGCCTCCATGGGCGCACCGGCCGCCCCCTCCGCCCCCGCAGCGGGCGGCCACGGCCCGCCGAGAAGCGAGGTCCTCCCCGGCCTGGCCGAGCCGGCCACCCCCCGTACGGGCCCCCGCTCCGCCGACGGCGGCGACGTGACCTGGCCCGAGACCACCCGCCTCAAGGACTGGCTGAGCGGGCGCGCCGGCCGGATCCTGGCGAACCGCCGGATCCTCATCGTCGACGACGACATCCGCAACGTCTTCGCGCTCACCCACGTACTGGGCCGGGTCGGCATCAATGTGAAATACGCCGAGAACGGCCGCGAGGGCCTGGAAGTTCTCGACCGGACACCGGACGTCTCCCTGGTGCTGATGGACATCATGATGCCGGAAATGGATGGTTACGAGATGATCAAGGCGATCCGACAAGCCCCCCGATTCGCGGACCTGCCGGTCATCGCGCTCACCGCGAAGGCCATGCCCGGCGACCGCGAAAAGGCGATCGATAGCGGCGCCAACGATTACATCCCGAAACCGGTGGACGTGGACCGCCTCCTTTCGGTGATCTGCCGCCTGCTGGACCCGAATCCGGCCGCGGATTCGAGGAGCGCGTGCGCACCGCAGGCCGGGGAGACCGAGCACGCCGGGGAGACCGAGCACGCCGGGGAGACCGAGCACGGCGGGGAGGCCGGGGAGACCGACCGGCAGGACGGCGGCGGAACGGCGGCCCGGGCGCACGACGCCCCGGACACACCACGCACGCCCGAGGACCGGGAAGCGACCGGACCGGAGTCAGGACGGCGGTCATGACGACGACACCGGACACCACTTCGAGCATCCTCATCGTCGACGACATGGAGGAGAACCTCGTCGCGCTGGAGGCCGTGCTGGGCTCCCTCACCCAGAAGGTCGTACGCGCACGCTCCGGCGAAGAGGCCCTCAAGGCCATGCTCCGCGAGGAATTCGCGGTGGTCCTCATCGACGTCCTGATGCCCGGCATGAACGGTTTCGAGACCGCGGCCAACATCAAGGGCCTGGACCAGACGAAAGACGTGCCCATCATTCTGCTCACCGGCGCCTCGGTCGACCCCAATTACGCCTATCGCGGCTACACCGTCGGCGCCGCCGACTTCCTCATCAAGCCCTTCGACCCCTGGCTCCTGCGCACCAAGGTCAACGTCTTCCTGGACCTCTACCGCAAGAACCGCCAACTGGCCGCCCAGGCGGAACAATTGAAACGCCTGCTGACGAACGAGAACCGCCCGGGCGCGGCCGCATCGGAACAGGCGGCGGCTGAGGCTCATGGGCCGAAGGAGATCCGTGGGTTGGAGGAGGCCGGCGAGCCGGAGGGGACCCGCGAATCTGCTGACGTACCGGAGAGCGCGGCAGCATCCGCACCCACCACCGCCGCATCTGCCACAACGGCGACATCCGCCCCGTCTGCGGAGCCCACGGCAGCCGGGGGCGCCGAGGTAGCCGGCGGCCCTCCGGAAGGCCCCGTCCCGCGCCCGACGACACCCACTGCCCTCAACCCCGGCGATGCGGCCCATCTGGCGGACATCGCCGGCCAGTTGGCAGACCTGGAACTCCTCCTGCGCGACGCCTCCTCGGTCGACCGCACCCACCTCGCCGACCGCGTCGCCGAACTGGAACAGACGGTCGGCAGACTGCTGGTGAACCACGAGACGTGACGCAGGCCGGCCGCCGGACGCCCCCGTGTGGTGCCGGCGTTCCGTCAGGCGATCATGGCGAGTTCGGGGTCCTGGCGGAGTTTGGCCAGGGCGCGGGAGACGGCGCTCTTGACCGTGCCGACCGAGACCTCCATGACCTCGGCGGTCTGGGCCTCGCTCAGGTCCTCGTAATACCTGAGGACGACCATGGCCCGCTGCCGCGCGGGCAGCCGCATCACCGCGCGCCACATCGCGTCCCGCAGGCCCTCCAGCTCGGCCGGGTCGGGGGACGGCAGCGGATCGGGCTCGGGGAGCTCGTCGACGGCGAACTCCTCCACCCTGCGCTTGCGCCACTGCGAGGTACGGGTGTTGATCAGCGCGCGGCGGACGTAGCCGTCCAGCGCGCGGTGGTCCTCGATCCGCTCCCAGGCCACATACGTCTTGGCCAGGGCGGTCTGGAGGAGGTCCTCGGCGTCGTTCGGGTTGGCGGACAGCGACCGCGCGGCGCGCAGCAGGACCGGCCCCCGGGCCCGTACGTAGGACGAGAAGCTGGGGAACACAGCGGCGGTCGAAGCGCTGGTGCACACAGGCGTGGTCATGGCTCCCACGCTAGGAGCGAGGGGGGTGTGGACGGATCGGCCCCAGGTGCCGAAGCGGTCTCCCCCTCAAGTTGTACGGAGACGGCGGCCCGCACCTCCTCTGGGGGGAGGGGACGCGGCGGTCCCCTAGGGACCGTCCGGGGGACCGCCCGGGGCGCTGTCCGAGGAACCGTCCGGGGCGCCGGCTCCGTCCCGGCTCAGGACCAGCCCGGATGTCGGTACGCCGGTCCCCGCCGTGACCAGCACGTGGGTGGCGTCCGGGGTCTGGTTGGGGGAGGTGCCGCGGAGCTGCCGGACGGCTTCGGCGATGCCGTTCATGCCGTGCAGGTACGCCTCGCCGAGCTGGCCGCCGTGGGTGTTCAGCGGCAGGGCGTCCGCGGCGACGAAGTCGGCGGCCTCGCCGGGCGCGCAGAAGCCGAACTCTTCCAGCTGCAGGAGCACGAAGGGGGTGAAGTGGTCGTAGAGGATGGCGACGTCGATGTCGGCGGGGGTCAGTCGTGAGGTGCGCCAGAGCTGGCGGGCCACCACGTTCATCTCCGGCAGGCCGGTCAGGCCGTCGCGGTAGAAGCTGGTCATCTGCTCCTGGGCGCGGCCGGCGCCCTGCGCCGCTGCCGTGATCAGGGCGGGCGGACGGCGCAGGTCACGGGCCCGCTCGGGGGTCGTGACGACGAGGGCCTGGCCGCCGTCGGTCTCCTGACAGCAGTCCAGCAGCCGCAGCGGCTCGACGATCCAGCGGGAGGCCGCGTGATCGTCGAGGGTGATCGGCTTGCCGTGGAAATACGCGGCCGGGTTGCGGGCGGCGTGACGGCGGCCGGTGACCGCGACATGACCGAAGGCCTCGGGGGTCAGGCCGTAGGTGTGGAGGTAGCGCTGGGCCGCCATCGCGACCCAGGAGGCGGGGGTGAGCAGACCGAAGGGGAGGTTCCAGCCGAGCGCCGCACCCTCGGCGGAGGGCTGCCGTTCCTGCACGCCGGAACCGAAGCGGCGACCCGAGCGTTCGTTGAACGCCCGGTAACAGACGACGACTTCGGCGACTCCGGTGGCGACGGCGAGGGCTGCCTGCTGGACGGTGGCGCAGGCCGCGCCACCGCCGTAGTGGACGCGCGAGAAGAAGGACAGCTCCCCGATGCCCGCTGCTTGCGCGAGGGTGATCTCGGGGGTGGTGTCCATGGTGAAGGTGACCAGCCCGTCGACGTCGGCCGGGCTCAGCCCGGCGTCGTCGAGCGCGGTGTGTACCGCTTCGACGGCGAGCTTGAGCTCACTGCGGCCGGAATCCTTGGAGAACTCCGTCGCGCCGATCCCGGCGATGGCGGCGCGCCCGGAGAGCGCGTCGGGACGGTGCAGGCTCATACGGTGCCCTCCGGGGAGACGTGGGACCGGTACGCGCGGGACGCCGCGGCCCGGCCGGCCGGAGGCAGGCCGACGGTCGCCGTGCCGGTGACGTGGTTGCCGAGCGCGTTGGTGCCGACGATGCGGACGCGGACCTGAGCGGTGGTCCCGGCGGTGCCGACCTCGGCGATCGTTCCCGTCAACGTCATGGTGTCTCCCGGGTAGTTGGGAGCACCGAGTCGTATCGCGAGCTTCTGCAGTACGGCGGTGGGGCCGAAGTGATCGGTCAGGTAGCGGCCCACCAGCCCGTTGGTGGTGAGGATGTTCATGAAGATGTCGGGGGAGCCCTTCTCCCTGGCGAGCTCGGCATCGTGGTGGACGTCCTGGTAGTCGCGGGAGGCGAGGGCTCCGGCGACGATCAGCGTCCGGGTGATCGGGATCTCCAGGGCGGGCAGTACGTCACCGGCCCGGATGTCCGGTGCGCCGCGGCCGGGCATGGGCTGCTCAGGCATGGCCTGCTCAGACGTGCACTGTTCAGGCATGGGCTGCTCAGGCATGGACTGTTCAGGCATGGGCTGTTCAGACGTGCATTGTTCAGGCATGGGCTGTTCAGGCCTCGTCATGCTGCGCCTCCTTGGTCGGCGGCTCGGTCAGCAACGCGCCCAGTTCTTCCAGGAGTTCGGCGCCGCAGCCGAGGTGGGCGTCGAGCTGGCGGCCCCAGAGGAAGTGCCGGTGGACGGGGTGGTCGAGGTCCGCGCCGATGCCGCCGTGCAGGTGCTGGCCGGTGTGCACCACGCGCCTGCCCGCCTCGGAGGCCCACCAGGCGGCGGTCAGCGCATGTTCGTCGTACGGCAGCCCCTCGTCGTGGCGCCAGGCCGCCTCGTAGGTGGTGACGCGGATGGCCTCGGTGTCCATGTACGCGTCGGCCGCGCGGAGCAGGACCGCCTGGTTGGTGGAGAGTGGGCGGCCGAACTGTTCGCGGGTGGTGGTGTGGGCCACCGTGCGCGCCAGCGCGCCGGCACAGACCCCGGCCTGCAGCGCGGCGAAGGCGATGCGTGCGCACGCGAGCACGTCGTCGTACGGGGTCGGGGGCCGGTCCGCGGGTCTGTCCCGCCGTGTCCCGTCGAGCCGCTCGGCCTGCGCGCCGCCCTCCGGGTGCTCCGCCCGCTTCCCGCCCAGCCGCTCGGCCCGCTTCCCGTCGAGCCACTCGGTCCGCGTCCCGCCCAGACGCTCGGCCCGCGTTCCGTCAAGCGTGAGCCGTCCCGCCGCCCAGGGCGCGGTGGTCTCCACGGGCTCGACCCGGGCGTCCGCGACGTGCACCAGCCAGAGCGCCCGCTCCGCGTCCGGGACCAGTACGTGGGTGGCGTCACGCAACCACGGCACGACGGGGACGACGCCGGTCAGCCACCCGGTACCGTCCACGGCCGCCTGCCCGGAGGAGGCCGCTGAGGCCGCTGAGGCTACTGAGGCCGCTGAGGCGACGTCCGTAGCCCTCTTGGCGACTCCCGTGGCCGCGGTGACGGCGCCCCGCGCCGGGAATGCGCCGGTGGCCACCGCGGTGCCGTCCCGCAGCGCCGGCAGCAGCCGTGTCCGCTGTTCCTCCGTGCCGTGCCGGGCGACGGCCAGCACGCCGTACGCGCAGGTCGCCGCGAGCGGTACCTGCGCGGTGGTGCGGCCCTGCTCCTCCAGGACCAGCGCCAGTCCCAGCAGCCCGATCTCCTCGACGGCCGCCGGCAGTCCGGCCGCGCACAACGCCTTCCAGAGCTCGGCGTCCGAGGCGGTACCGGCCTCCGTGAGCCGGTCGTGCGTGGCGAGGTCGGCGAAGATCCGCGCCGCGAGCTGCTGGGCGGCGGACTGCTCCTCGGTGGGCGTGAAATCCATCAGCCCTCAGCCCTCCCCACGGGAGACCGGCCGCTGCAACGTCTCGTCCACGCGGAAGACCGGTAGCTCCAACTCCTCGTCCACGCACCGGAATTCGAGGCGCACGGGCATCCCGATCCGCACCTTGTCGTAGGGCACGCCGATCACGTTGCTGACCATCCGCACGCCCTCGGCGAGTTCGATGAGGCCCACCGCATAGGGCGGGTCGAAGGCCGGGAAGGGCGGGTGGTGCATCACCACGTACGAGTAGACGGTGCCGGTGCCGCTCGCCTCGACCGTGTCCCACTCGGGGGAGCCGCACGCCTGGCAGCCGGGGAGCCAGGGGAAGCGCAGCGTCCGGCAACCTCCGCACCGCTGTATCAGCAGCGTGTGCCGGCTGACGCCCTCCCAGAATCCGGCGTTGTCCCGGTTGATCACCGGCCGCGGCCGCCGCGCCTTCGCCAGTGCCTGCACCTGCACCCGCATCTGCGACTGCATCTGCGGCTGCGACTGCGGCTGCGGCTGTGCCGTTGGCGGGCCCTTACGACGCGCCGGCGGCGGGGCGTACTTGAGGATCCGGAAGCGGTGCGTCCCGGCCAGTTCCCCGTTCGCCCGGATGTCCATCCGCGTCGTGACGAAGTGGCCGGTGCCCAGCTTGGTGGTCTTGCGCTCCGATACCGACTCGATCACCGCGTCGAAGGTGATCTGGTCGCCCGGCCGCAGCGGCCGCAGATACTCCTGCTCGCAGTCGGTCGCCACCACGGCCGCGTAGCCGGCGCCGTCGAGCAGCGCGGACAGCTCGTCGTACGCCCCCGAGCGGCCCTGATGGCCGGAGAGCCCGCCCATCGTCCACGCCTGGAGCATCGTCGGCGGGGCGATCGCGTCCGGTCCCTCGTACGCCGGGTTGACGTCCCCCATCGCCTCGCACCAGTGCCGGATCATCGCCGCGTTGACCGGGTCCTTCCCGACCCCGGCGGTGGCCGCGGGCCGCCCCTCGTACGCCTTCAGCCGCTCGTACAGACCCCGGGTGGCCGTCCCCTCACCGGCGCCCCCGGCCCCCGCCCGCTCTTCGCTGCCCCCGGTGGCCGTCATCGCCGTCATCGCCGTCCCCTCCGCATCCCAAGCCGCATCGTCGCGACGATCTCCCGCTGGACCTCGCTCACGCCGCCCCCGAACGTGTTGATCTGCGCCGCGCGGTTCATCCGCTCCAGTTCGCCGTCCCCTCCGCCGTTCCCTCCACCGTTCCCTCCGCCGTCCCCGAACGCGCCCGGTGAACCGGCCCGCACCAGGGCGGCGTCGCCGACCACCTCCTGGCACATCCGGTAGACCTCGACCGCACTCTCCGTCCCGGCGAACTTGACCCCGCTGGCATCGCCGGGGCTGAGCCTCCCGGCGCCCACCTCACCGACCAGCCGCCAGTTCAGCAGCCGGGTCGCTGCCAGCCGGGCGTGCACCTCGGCGAGCCGCGACCGGACCCACGGACGGTCCGCCGGCCGCTCCCCGGTCTCCGGGTCGGCGGTCCGGGCGTGCTCCAGCGCCGCGCGGTACGCGTCCTCGGCCTGCATTCCGATCGCGGCCAACGCCACGCGCTCGTGGTTCAGTTGGTTGGTGATCAGCTGCCAGCCGGCGTTCTCCTCGCCGACGAGGTTGCCGGCCGGGACGCGTACGTCGTCGTAGTACGTGGCGGTGGTCCGCAGCCCGCCGACCGTCTCGATCGGCGTCCAGGAGAAGCCCGTCGCACCGGTCGGCACAAGGATGATCGAGATGCCCTTGTGCTTGGGTGCGTCGGGGTCGGTACGGCAGGCCAGCCAGATCCAGTCGGCCTGGTGGGCGTTACTGGTGAAGATCTTGGCACCGTTGATCAGCCAGTGACCGTCGCCCTCGCCGGCGGCCCCAACGGCAGCCCCACTACCGGACCCGTCGCCGGCCCCGCCGCCGGACCCGCCGCCGTTTTCGCACCCCGGCCCCTGCCGCCCCTCCGTATCAGAGGCTCGCACGCGCACCGCCCGCGTACGGAGCGCCGCGAGGTCCGTACCGGCCTCCGGCTCCGTATAACCGATCGCGAAGACGATCTCGCCCCGGAGGATCCGCGGCAGGAAGAACTCCTTCTGCCGCCGCGTGCCGTACTTCATCAGGGTCGGCCCGACGGTGTTGAGGGTGACCATGGAGACCGGGGCGCCGGCGCGGTACGCCTCGTCGAAGAAGACGAACTGCTCGTCGGGGCCGCGCCCCCGCCCGCCGTACTCCGTCGGCCAGCCGAGGCCGAGCATGCCGTCGCCGCCGATCCGGCGCAGCACCGCACGTTGCGCGGCGGTGTCCGCCGGCACCCCGTTCGGCATCACGTCCCGGAAGTACGCGCGGAGTTCGGCACGCAGGCGCTCCTGGCGCGCGGTGGGGGCGAGGTGCACGTCGACGGCCTCCCCTTCTGTGGCCCGATACCGGCGGGCCGATGGCCCGGCGACCTGACGGTCCGGCGAACCGGCGAACCGAACGCCCCTCACGCACGCACAAGTGAGCGGGTTTCTGACTGTCCGTCAGAAACCCGCTCACTGTCAAGGCCGGTGCGGTGAACCCCGGAGCAGCCCATGCCCTCGGTGCCGACCTCGACGTATCACCCCTCGTTCAGCCGCCACTCCCCATACGGCGGCCCCGGGTCAGCCGATGTTGTTCCCGAAGCTGACGGTGGCGTTGTCCTGGTCGATGGCCGTGAAACCGGACCCGTTGACGCTCGCGGTGTTGTTCTGATTGGAGGCGCCGGCACCGTTGGCGACCTGCTGACCGTTGGTCGCATTGCCGTGGTTGTCGCCGCCGATGAGAACGCCCCCCTGGCTCGTCGACGCCGCATTCGACCCGTTGTTCGCAAAGCCGCCGTTGTCGGCCTGCGCCACGCCGGAAAGGAGCGCCACCGCGAAGGGCAGTGCGGCGGCCACAGCGAGGACGCGGGCGGTACGGGTGCTTGCCATGTCAATTCCTCCTACGGAACACAACTTCTGGATCCGACCTGCCGGACCGGGCCCGCCGGGCCTGATCACGCCTGGTCAATTGCGGGAACTCCGTTGGTCCATCGGGTAGTTGGCCGGCCACCACGATGCTTGCCTCGACGTCGCGAACTCAGGATTGCCCAGGAAACCCTCGCGAATCCGCCACGAAGAGCCGATTCGCCCGCAAGCATGAGGAACCCTGGGTAAACCCCGCTGCATCACGTCGACCCACCTCCGCCCCACGGCGAGGACACGACCCGCCGGCGCCCCTCCCCCCACAGGGGGTGAGCATCCCCACCCGTCCGACACCCGTCCGACCTAGACACCCGGCGCACAAACCCTCCGTCGCGCGCCCCCCTTCCCTTCGTCGAACATCCGTACGAAAATAACGCCATGGCAGCCCTGCACCTACGCCATACCGAGCCACCGACCTCCGGGGGGCCGCAGTCACCGGCCGACGGGCGGCCGCAGCCTCCGGTCGACGAGCGCTCCCAGGCCCCGGCCGACGCGCGACGGAAACGACCGGCCGACGCGCGTCTGCAAGCGCCACCGACCGACGCGCCCGACGCGACCGCCGCAGGGTGGCAAGCGCCACCGACCGCCGACCCGTCACGCCCACCCACCCCCGAGCAGCGGGCACCCCGAACCACACCCCCCTCGCGCCCTGCGCGCCCCTCGATCCCCTCGCATCCACCGACCACCGACCCGCCGCACCCCGCTAGCGGCAGCGGCGGCAGCAGCAGCGGCAGCAGCGGCAGCAGCAGCAGCCGCAGCTCCGCCAGCCCCCACCACCCCGCCCTCACCCCACCCCCCAACGCCCACACCGCCGCCCTGACCGAAGCGTTCATGGCCGCCGAGCGCGGCTACCCCGTCATCCCGCTCACCCGCGCCAAGCTGCCCGCCCTCCGGTCCCCGCACCGTGGGCACCCCGAGGTCCCGCCCTGCCACGGCGGCTGCGGCCGTCTCGGGCACGGTGTCCACGACGCGGGCACCGACCCGTTCACCATCCGCCGCATGTTCGCCGCCGCCCCCTGGGCCACCGGCTACGGCATCGCCTGCGGCCTGCCACCGCACCACCTCATAGGTCTCGACCTCGACACCAAGAACGGCGCCGACGGCCTCACCGCCCTGCTGTTCCTCGCCGAGGCGCACGATTTCCCGGTCCCGCCGACGATCATGGTCCGCACCCCCAGCGGCGGCCGGCACGTCTGGTTCACCGGCCCGCCGTCCCCGCCCGTCCCGAACTCGGTCGGCCGCCTCGCCCCCGGTATCGACGTCCGCGGAGCGGGCGGCTATCTGGTCGGCCCCGGCTCACTCACCACCCACGGCCGCTACGTCCTCGCCCCGAACGCCCCGGCCCGCCCCGCTCCCGCCCCCAGCGCCCTGCTCACGCTGCTCACGGACCCGCTCCTGGCCCCCCTCACGCCCACCCGGCGCGCCTCCCCGCAGCACACCGGTGCCGGATACGAGCCCCCGCCCGGCGTCCCGCCCCAGCCCGCCGCGGCGCTCGTACGCTTCGTGCGCTCCTCCCCGGTCGGCCAGCGCAACGCCCGGCTCTTCTGGGCCGCCTGCCGCGCCTACGAGGACGGCCTCGGCCCGGAGCTCGCCGCCCGCCTGACCGAGGCCGCCTGCCACACCGGCCTCCCCGAACACGAGGCCCGCGCCACCATCGCCTCAGCGTCCCGCCGGCACCATGAGCAGCCGTGCTGACCTGACTTGACCTGACCCGACTTGACCTGACCTGACTGCCCTGCCCCCACCCCAACACCCCAGAGCGGCGCGCCCAAGCCACCCATGCGAAGGGCGCGCTACCCAAAGGCGAGCCCGTCACCGCACCCGCTCCGGCTTCCTCCCCTCGATCAGAAACCGCGTCGTGTGCGCCACGAACGACCCCTCCCGCCGAATCTCCCCGTCCAACTCCCGCAGCCGTTCGCGGTATTGCTCCACGCTGAACCCCGGCACCATCCACACCACCTTCCGCAGGAAATAAATAACCGCCCCGATGTCGAAGAACTCGGTCCGCAACGACTCGGCCCGCAGATCGACCACCTCCAGCCCGGCCGCCTCCGCCGCCCGCCGCGCGTCCTCGGGGTGCCGCGCCCGCCGTACGTCCTCCGGCTGCGGCCCGAGGAAGTACTCCACCAGCTCGAAAACGCTCGCCGGCCCCACCTGTTGAGAGAAATAGGTCCCCCCGGGCCGCAGCACCCGCGCGATCTCCTCCCACCACACCGTCACCGGATGACGGCTCGTCACCAGATCGAAGGCCGCATCGGCGAACGGCAGCGGCGGCTCATCCGCATCGGCCACCACGACCGCACCGAGCGGATGCAACAGCGCGGTGGCCTTGGCGATGTTCGGCGGCCAGGACTCCGTGGCCACCATCACCGGCGGCAACTTCGGAGCCCCGGCCAGCACCTCCCCACCCCCCGTCTGGATGTCCAGCGCCGCCCCCACCCGCGCCAACCGCTCCCCCATCGCCCGCTGATACCCCCAAGAGGGCCGCTCCTCCGTAGCCCTCCCCTCCAGCCACGAAAAGTCCCACCCCTCCACCGACACGGCCTCCGCCTCGGCAACCAATTCCTCAAACGCCCGCATATGACTCATACCCCCACACTTCCCCCAGCCGCCCCACAGCGCCACCCATTTATCCCCACCTCGAAGACGAACCCTCTGACGACACCTCGACCGACGAAACCTCGACTGACGAACCCTCGACCGAAGCACCGCTCCACACCCCAACTCCCCTCCCCTGCACCGCCGTTCCCCGGCGATGTCAGTGCGGATGGCTAAGGTCGGCCCCATGAGCAGAGGGAACTGGAGCGCCAAGGACATCAGGGAAGCGCGCGAGCTGGACGTACTGCGGTCGGAGAACGACGTCCTGCCCCTGTGGCTGCGTGAACAGCAGTCGCGGTTCTCGACGTGGGTGCAGGACATCGGCGGTCCGTGGGACTTCTCCCCCGAGTCATTGGATCTCCTGGAGGACGTGGTGCGGGAGAGGTTCCGCTCGGCGGAGGAGTTCCGGGAGCAGGAGGACGAGGCGTTCCTGCAGGTCGCCGCCTGGTATCTCGGGGAGGTGCACAACCACTACCGAGGCACCCAGTGGCAGATACACCCCGACGGAAAAGGCCACTTCCGGTGGAAGTCGTACCCCTTCGTCATCCCCCCGTGGGACCGGCTGGACGACTACGAGGACGAGGACGGCATCGAGTACGACGCCCGCCCCACCGTCGACCCCCTCAGCAGCCTCCGACTCGTGCTACTGGAGCCCTACGAGCGACCGTACCCGGGCCAAACGCTACGCAGCGAACTGGACGCCTACGAGACGAAGACCGAAAACAGGGGCGGCTGACCCAGCGGCCCCCGGCGCTCCGCCCCCCCCCAATCGCCTCGCCAGACATCCACCAGACATCCACCACCCCCCCCAGACACCCGTCAGGCAACCTCAGGCATCCGCCAGACACCCGTCAGCGCCCTCCTGGCCTGCGCAGTCCCGGCCTGGGCACCGCCCCACGGAGGTCAAGAACGCACCGACTCGCGAACGCCGGCATATCAGTACAAAATGTCGATTTATGGGGCGTATAGGGGGAGGCCTCTGGCAGAGCAGCTCGCCGGACCCCAGTAGTCGCCCCGCGAACGGCCGCGTCGCCCGCCGTACCGCATCCCGAGTCCCGAGGCCCCGCCCCGGCATCTGCCCGAACCAGCAGGAAGGCTTCCGCATGGACCCCATGCTCAGCAGTGACGTGCTCGCCGAACTGCGCCGGCCCCGCCCGTACCCTGCCGTCTCCCTCGTGATGCCGACGCACCGCCGCGAACCGGAGAACGCCCAGGACCCCGTACGCCTGCGCAACCTCGTCGCCGAAGCCGAGAAAGCCGTCCAGAACGACCCGGACGTGCCCCGCGAGGGGCGCGTTGAGGTCCTCGACCAATTGCGCCGAGCCGTGGCCGAGGTCGATCTCGTCCACGCCGAGGACGGCCTCATCATCTACGCGGCGCAGGGCGAACACCAGGTGTGGTCGGTGGCCCGTGACGTGCCGGAGCGCGTGGTCCTCGCCGACACCTTCCTGACCCGAAACCTCGTCGCGGCCCAGGCCGCTGAGCAGCCCTACTGGGCACTGGCCGTGGCCGCCGACCGGGTCTCGCTGTGGAACGGCGAGCCCGAGCGCGCCGCCGAGCACACCCGTGACGGCTTTCCCCTCACCCGGAGCCTCGAGGACTACGACGCAGAGCGAAAGGAACGCATCGGCGACCTGCCCAGCACCTTCCAGGACGAGGCCACCCGACACTTCCTGCGCGAGGCGCACCAAAAGCTGCGGGCCGTCCTCGCCGCCGAACCCCGCCCCCTCTACGTGATCGGGTCGTCCGCCGCGCTGACCCTCCTGGAGGAGCTCGGGCCCCTCGGTCCGGACACCATGACCGTCGAGCACGGCGGTCTCGCCGACGGGCCGGCCGCCGGCGTGTGGCAGGCCGTCGAGCCACTGCGCACCGCGCGCGAGTCCGCGGCGACGTCCACCGTCGTCGCCGAGCTGGACACCGCACAGGGACGGCACGAGTTCGCGGGCGGTATCGACGAGGTCTGGCAGGCCGTGAAGGAGGCGCGGGTGCGCCTGCTCGCCGTCGAAGACCACTTCCGGACCGTCGTACGCGAGGAGGGCGGACACCTGCAGCCCGCGGACACCGCCCACTCCGGGGCACGCGACGACATGATCGACGAGATCGTCGAACAGGCCCTGGAGACCGGCACCGAGGTCCGATTCGTACCCGACGGCACACTCACGGACCAGGGCTGCATCGCAGGCGTACTGCGCTACTGACGCCCCACAGCCACGGAAAGCTCGGCGCAACCGACCAACAAACACAGCCGAAGCGGGCCCGGACAACTCCGAAACCCGCTCCGACCTGCATGTTCTTCTACCTCAGCGGAGGCTGTGGGATTTGAACCCACGGTGACGTTGCCGCCACGACAGTTTTCAAGACTGTTCCCTTAGGCCGCTCGGGCAAGCCTCCCCGCGGCGCCGGCGCGTGGGAGCGCGGGTGCCGCGGGATCAGATTAGCGCGTCACTTGTCGCCCGTGCGCTGCCCCAGGGTGACTTTGGCCGTGTGCTCCTTGCCGGCGCGCTTGTAGGTCAGGGTGACCTGGTCGCCCGGCTTGTGCTGCCAGATTTCGCTGATGAGGGTGGGGCCGCTGTCGATGACCGTGTCGTCGAGCTTGGTGATCGTGTCGCCGGGCTGCAGGCCGGCCTTGTCGGCAGGGCCGTTCGGGGTGACCGCGTCGGAGCCGTTGTTGCCCGTCTGGGCGATGGTCGCGCCGTTGCCGGTGTCGCGCATGCCGACCTGGACGCCGATCTGCGGATAGACCGGCTTGCCGGTCTTGATCAGGTCCTGCGCCACCCGCTTGGCCTGGTCGATCGGGATCGCGAAGCCCAGCCCGATGCTGCCGGACTGGCCGGACTCGCCGCCCAGGCCGCCGCCGTTGCCGGCCGACTGGATCGCGGAGTTGATGCCGATGACGTTGCCGCCGGCGTCCATCAGCGGGCCGCCGGAGTTACCCGGGTTTATCGACGCGTCCGTCTGCAGGGCGCTCATGTACGACGCCTGGCTGCCGCCGCCGTCGCTGGACGCCACCGGCCGGTCCTTGGCGCTGATGATGCCGGTGGTGACCGTGCCCGACAGGCCGAAGGGCGCACCGATCGCGATCGTAGCGTCGCCGACCTGCACGTTGGACGACTTGCCCAGCGGGAGCGGGTTGAGGGTGGCGTCACCCGGGTTCTTCAGCTTGATCACGGCGACGTCGTAGCCCTGGGCGTGGCCGACGACCTCGGCGTCGTACTTCTTGCCGTTGGAGAACGTCGCGGTGAGCTTGCCGCCGTCGGCCGCGCTGGCGACGACGTGGTTGTTGGTGAGGATGTGGCCCTGCTTGTCGTAGACGAAGCCGGTGCCGGTGCCGCCCTCGCCGGTGGCGCCCTGCGCCTCGATCGTCACGACGCTCGGCAGCGCGCGCTGCGCTATCCCGGAGACGGAGGTGGGCTTGCGGTTCAGCGCGCCGGCGTCACCGGGCGCCGAGACCGTCGTCGAGGCGGTGTCGTCCCGGCCCGCGGCCCAGTAGCCGATGCCGCCGCCGACTCCGCCGGCGACCAGCGCGGCCACCAGGACGGCGGCGATCAGCCCGCCGGTGCGCCGCTTGGGAGCCGGGGTGCCGGCCCCCGCCCACGGGTCGCCGCCACCGCCGTACGGGGGCCCGCCCCAGCCGCCGGCGGAGGAACCGTGGCCGGCCGCGGCGTACGGGGGGAGCTGCGCGGTGGGCTCACCACCCGGGTACCCGGAAGCGGTGGGCTCGCCACCCGGGTGCCCGGAAGCAGTGGGCTCGCCACCCGGGTACCCAGAGGCAGTGGGCTCGCCGCCCGGGTATCCGGGCTGGTGCGACTGGGGTGACTGGTGGGGCGGCTGTGCGGGCCCGGGGCCAGGGTCGCCCGCGGAGGCGACGGTCGGGGCGAAGTCCGGCGGCGGGGGTGCCGCGGGGGGAGTCGCGGGCGCGGGCGGGGCGTCGGGAGCCTGGGCGCCGGAGGCGGACGCGGCAGCGCTGTCCGGCTGCGCCCCGGTCGGCGGCCTGGCCTCCGACGGGACGGCTCCCTCGTTCTCGGTGCTCACAGCTCTCTCCTCAGCTTCACGGCCTTACGGTCCCGCCCGGGCCGGCGGCCCGTACGGGGGTCTTGCGGTCCGGCCGGGCCTCACGGTCCGACCGGGTGGTGACGACAGTGACACGGAGTGCGCCCCGAGGCGCCCGGAAGGGCGTCCCCGAGTACGTCTCCGAAGACGTCTCGGAGGATCTCTCCGCATACCTCTCGGAGGGCGTCCCCGTCGTCGCCGAAGTGCCTGGTGGAGCGGTAGACCCGATCGACCGGGGCTACCTCCGGTGGGCTCGGCTACCCACTTCGCGGCTCACCAGTACGCCCGGCGCGCCGTTCCATGTTCTTCCGTGCTCCTCCGTGTGCTTCCGTGCCCCGGTACTCCGGTCCTCCACTGCTCCAGTGCTCCGGCACTCCGGTACTCCGGTACTCCGGTACTCCGGTACCCCAGGATTCAGGATCCCGGCGGTCTCGGCGAGTCCCGCGCCGCCGGACCGGGCCGTCGGTCGGGGCCGCGCGGTGGATCCGCGGGCCCTGGCCGGGCGGTACGGGCCAGGCGATACGGGCGAAGCTCCGTCCCAGCCTTTCCCACCGCGCGTCAGAGTGCCGTAAGCCGAGGCTGTGACTGTGCTCTCATCCTTTATGCCGGACAAAACGGGCGCATCCGTTGTTCCGCACGTCGGGGTACGGCCGCCCCACGCGCCGGGGTCCACGGGCGGGGCCCACACCGGGGCCACAGGCGGGCTCCACGGAGGGGTCCGCGACGGTACGCACGGCGTGGTCCTCGACGGCGCTCGCGGCGAGGACCACGGCGGAGCCGAAGCGCGGCCGGCCCCCTCGCTCCGGGGTACGCCCGGGATACGCCCCGGATACATCCGGGGTACAGCCGGGGTACGCCCGACCCACCGGCACCGGCGAGTGGCACGATAACGCGGTGAGCTATGCACGCCCCGCCCAGGACCCCCATCCGGATCGTCCCGCCATGTCCGTAGTGGCCCATCGAGGCGCCTCGGAGGACGCCCCGGAGCACACCCTGGCCGCCTACCGCAAGGCGATCGAGGACGGGGCGGACGCCCTGGAGTGCGATGTCCGGCTGACCGCGGACGGCCATCTGGTCTGCGTGCACGACCGGCGGGTGAACCGCACCTCCAACGGGCGCGGCGCGGTCTCCGCCCTCGAACTCGCCGATCTCGCCTCCCTCGACTTCGGCTCCTGGAAGGAGGAGGCGCTCGGCGGCGAGACGTTCGGGGCCGAGGCGCCGTACCGCCGGAGCGGGGTGTTCGGCGGCGAGGCGCCGGACCGGCAGAACGAGGATCCCGAGCGGACGTCCGTACTGACGCTGGAGCGGCTGCTGGAGCTGGTCGCCGACGCGGACCGCCGGGTCGAGCTGGCCATCGAGACCAAACATCCGACGCGTTGGGCCGGACAGGTGGAGGAGCGGCTGGTCGAGCTGCTGGGCAGGTTCGGGTACACGAAACCGGCCATCAGCGCCGACCGGCCGTCTCCGGTCCGGGTGATGAGCTTCTCCGCCCGTTCGCTGCACCGCGTCCGGGCCGCGGCGCCCGCCATCCCCGTCGTCTACCTGATGCAATTCCTCACCCCCCGCTACCGCGACGGACGGCTGCCGGCGGGCGTGGGCATCGCGGGACCCGGCATCCGGATCCTCCGGGCACATCCCGAATACGTCGCCAAGGCACATCGGGCGGGCAATCAGGTGCATGTGTGGACGGTCAACGAGCCCGACGATGTCGTGCTGTGCCAGGAATTGGGAGTCGATGCGGTGATTACAAATCGCCCCAAGCAGGTACGAAGGCAACTCGGCCTTGGGTAAAGCTCATCACAGGGTGTGCACCGGCGCATTCGACCGGTATCCGATGCCGGTTTGTGCGTCACCGCGTGCCGGGTGGCCGGTTTCCGGTCCAGTCCATTGGGGCATTCATCCCCTGGCGTGGGGCAAAGGAGGTCTCGGGGGTGGCGTTGGTGGTGGCACAAGAGGTGCCGACGTCGTCGATCATGGCCGTACCCCATGGTCCGGTGGGTGTGGGCATGGCCAGGCGACGCATGCGTGAAGAGCTGTTGGCAAGCGGGGTTCAGGACACGGTCGTCGATGACGCGGTCCTGGTCCTTTCGGAGTTGCTGAGCAATTCCTGTCGGCATGCCCGTCCGATCGACGAACCCGGCCCGACGGGCCCGATGGCGGCCCGGAACGGCTCGCGGGTGGGGGCCGCGGCGTCCGTGCGGGCGTCCTGGCAGATCGACGGGCAGGGCCGGTTGACCGTTGCGGTCACGGACGGCGGCGGGCCGACCCGTCCCCGCCCGGCCACTCCCTCCATCACCGCGCACGGCGGCCGGGGACTGGCGATCATCCGCTCGCTCACCAAGGACTGGGGCGTACGCGACAGCACCCCGGGTGAGGTCACGGTCTGGGCCGTGCTCTCTCTTCAGGGCGCGTTCGCTACGCGCGTGGATCTGATGCCCGATCCGACGGCCGAGGCGATGACCGACCCGGTTGCCGGGCTCCCGTCCTCACTCGCGCCCACCGGCCGGCCGCTGAACCCGGCCGCCTTCCTGGACATCGAGGACTTGGCGTAGGCGCACAGGACTTGGCGTAGGCCTGCAGGACTGGGCCCGGGCGCTGGACCTTGGCGTGGGCGCCGGGGACTTGGCGCAGGTGGCGTAAGACGCCGGGCCAGTCGGCTCGGACGGCTCGGTCGGCTCGGTCGGCTCGGTCGGCTCGAACGGGCGGCACGACAGCGGGCAGCAACGAGGCAACCGGCCATCGGCCGTCGGTGCCGTCGCCGCTCCCCCTCGCCCCACCTGCCATTGGCCACCGCCCACCGCCCACCGTCCGCGAAACACCCGCGACGGCCCCCCGCACGGTCAGGGCGGCCCGGTACGCGATCCTCTAGGCTCGCGCCGAAACGCGTACGCCCGGGATCGACCAGGAGAAGCCGTCGCATGGCCAAGAAGCGCCGCCCCCAGCCCCAGTCCGCAGCACCGCAGATCAAGGACGGGGAGGTGCCGGTCGTCGGCGCTCGTGAGCCCTGCCCCTGTGGTTCCGGCCGCCGGTACAAGGCGTGTCACGGGCGGCGCGCGGCGCACGCCGTCACCGAATTGGTGCAGCGCCCCTTCGAGGGCCTGCCCGGCGAGTGCGACTGGGTGGCGCTGCGCGAGCTGGTGCCCGCCGCCACCGCCGAGTTGACGCTGAAGGGCGGGCTGCCCGAGGGCGTGCCCTCCGTGACGCTGGCGACGGTGCTGCCGATGGCCTGGCCCGCGCTGCGCCGCGACAACGGGGCGATCCTGCTCGGGCTGCAGAACGACACCGCCTCCGGTGACATCAGCCGCGACCTCGCGGACACCCTGCAGCGCGCACTGGCCGCGGAACCGGGCAGTCCGGTCGCCGCCGCGCGCCCCTCCGCCGAGGGTCCGCGACTGCAGGACCTGCTCGACCTGAACGCATCTTTTGAGCCGACCGTCCACACGGGCTTCGAGTTCTGGGTGGAGAACGCCGAGAACGCCACCGGTGAGGTCGCCGCCTCTCTGGAGCGGGCCAACGCGGCCGCCATCCCGACCGCCCGGATTCCCGGCCTGGAGGGCGCGTACTGGTGCGAGGCGCCCGAGAAGAACCACCTGCGCTGGGTCACCGCCCACCCCGAGGAGCAGCTGCTGGACGCGCTCGCCCGGCTGCACGCCGCGGGCGCGTCCTCGCTCGGCGAGGGCACCCGCCTGGTCGGTTCGTTCCGCGCCCACGGGCTGGTCGTACCGGTGTGGGACCTGCCCTCGGAGATGGGGGCGGACGAGGTGGCCAAGCCGGCCGCGGAGTTCGCCGAGCGGCTGGCCGAGGCGCTCGCCGCCAAGACCCCGCTGACCGCCGACGAGCGCCGGGCGCGCGGCGGCCTCACCAACCGTCAGATCACGCTGAGCTGACCGTCCCGGCGGCGATCATGCGCACCGTACGTCTCCGGGGACCCTGGCGTGACACCGGTCACAACTCCCCCTACCTGACGGTAAATGAGCGTCCGGAATTCCACGATCGAATTTGCTAACCGCCGATCTCTTGTTACGGTTCTAAAAGCCCGGTCGCTGGTGCATCCCCCGTCGCCAGCGACCGGGCGCTTCCATGTCCGGAACCAGGCACTCCGATCGGCCGGACGATCAGCACCGGCGAGCACCCGCGAGCGATCAGCCCGAGTCGCCGCCCGCCGCCGGGCCACCCGCCGCCGGGCTCCCGTCGTCCGCCGCCGAGTTGCTGCCGGAGCGCAGCAGCAGCCGCTCCCCCGCCGTGTCCGAGAACTCCGCGACCGCCGTGTACCCGGTGCGGCCCGCGCGTACGGTCCGGCCGGCCGGCGTCTCGCACACGCCCGGCACATCGGCCGCCGGTACCTCGCAGTTCACCTGGACGCTCCGGCCGTCCGGGCGCAGCAGGGTCAGTACGGCCCGCAGCGCGCCGCCGGTGACATTGCGGTAGTACGTCCGCGCCCAGGTCCGGCCGCTCTCGGTGAGCACACAGGTCTGCGCCTCGATGCCCCGCCCGGAAGCGAGTTCGGGACCGCAGTGGATGATCCGGCCGGAGAGGAGCGGCAGCCCGAGGTCGTCCAGGGGGCCGTCGGGGGCCCCGGCCCGGAAACCGGCGGGCGACCGGGCGGGGCGGTGGGAGCGGGCGGCCGCGGCCACCTTGTCCGCGGCGGCGCCGATTTCCCGCATCGCGGCGCCCTTCTTCCCCGCCATCCAGATGCCGCTTTTCCCCGTCTTGGAGCCGCTTTCTCCCGCCATGTCCCGTCCGAGCAGGGGGCGATTTTCGGCCGTGCGCGTTCCTTGCCCGAGGCGGGCTCCGGCGGCCCGGCGGTGGGGGAGCAGTGGTTCGGCCGGGCCGGCCATCGCGGCCCCGAGCGGTACGGCGACGGCGAGCGCGGCCACACCGGCGAGCCCGGTCATGCGGAGTTTCTGCGCACGCTGCATGGGCCCCACCTGCGATTGAGATGCCGTCGTCGACGCCGACGGCTTGACGGTGGGCCGAACCTATCGGCCGCGGGCGGTGCGTCCGGTCGCCCGGACACCCATTTCCCGTAGTGATCGGGGCTCGTCACACCCGTACGGGTGAACCGCCCGCGGTTCCTTCGCTGTCGCCCGCCCCGCGCCCGTCAGTAGGCGAGCCGGCTGCCGCCGTCCGGCGTGCTGGTGCTGGCCGTCACCAGGGCGTCGACGATGGTGGCCACCTTCGGCAGCCAGGGGGCGGCGGGGGTCGCTGCCGGCGGCCGCTCCCAGCGCACCCGGCCGGCGCCGATCTGGGACGGCGGGAGCACCACGTAGCCGCCCTCGCCGTGGAACCGCAGCGAGCTGGGCACCCAGTCCTGCGAGTGCAGCAGCTCCCCCAACTCCTCCAGTCCGTACGGCGATACGAGCAGGGACCAGCGGGTGGGCGTGGCGACCACGGGGCCGACGCGGACGCCGAAGTGGTCCAGGGCGGCCAGCGCGCGGGCACCGGCGACCGCCGGCAGGCTCACCGCGCAGGGTGCGCGGCCGCCGGTGGCCAGCACGATCGGGGCGGACGGGCGGTTGGTCCACCACCAGCGCACCATCCGGGCGTCGGTGGTCGCCGCGAGCAGGCCGGGGTCGAAGGGGTGTGCGCCGGGCACCACGCAGTCCGGATCGGGGCAGCTGCACCGGCGGGTGGGCCGCTCACCGAGGCCGAGCCGGGCGCCGGCGGGCTGCCGGCCGGCGGGGCCGAGCGCCACGCCGGGAAGTACGGGCCACTGCCACTCGGTGGCGCAGTGGAGCGCCGCACCGAGCAGCGCCGACCTCCCCGTGCGCCGGAACAGGATCTTGCGTCGCCTTCCGAGGATCTCGCGCATGAGCGCTCGTTCCTTTCCGTTAACGCCAAGGGCTTGCCGAGGGCTTCGTCCATCGCTCTTCATGGCACTTCAAGGCACTGCTTGCCCGGTCCGCGTGGTTTCGCACGGGCCGCTCGACGCCGTGGTGGCGCTCTTGCGGCCCGGTCATGCAGCCGGGGTCGATCGCGCGTCGATCACGCCACGTGGATCTCTGGTCACCGCGTGTACAAGGCAGCGCATCACGTCGTACGCCGAGCGGGGAACGTGGCGAGGGGTGGCGCGCGCATGGCGCTTGCGCTTCCGGTGGTGCAGTCCCCGCCACTTGGAGGTGCGTGCGGTCGTCGCCGTATGAGACGCCGGTGCCCGCCGGAGAGTTCCCGGTGCGAGCCCAACTGGCCCCGCACCTTTCCGATTACGTACCCGCCATGGTGGTGATGACGCGCTGTCGATCGGCGCCAGTCGACCTCAAATTGACGCTCGTGGGGCTTTTTTCAGGCCAATCTACAGACCTCACTGACACCACAAACCCCACCGGGACAATGCTGGACATCCCCTCGCTGGTGCGTGTACATGTGGAGGCATTGATAGCGGAGCAGCATGACATGGGGGTTTGCGATGCTATTGAGGAAATTGCGCGCCCGAACGGATCGCACAACGTCACTCAACAAAAAGCCGCACTCCCTCACAATCAGCGGCCTGAACTGGAGTAATGCCTGGCGCGACGATAGCCGCCAGCCATGACCGCCCCTCACGTACCGAAAGTGGCTGGAATCGAACCAGCTCTGCCCGCTCCCACGCACACTGTCGGCCCGCATGTGGCGAAGACGCCCGCGGACCCCGCCTCCGGCAGCCCCTCCGACCCCTCCGACGACGCGTCCGACCCCGCCACCGACGGAGCCGGAACCGCCGCCCCCGACCCCCCGCCCGGCTCCGCCCCCACCACCCCCGACGTCTCCGCCCTCGACCAACTCGCCGCCGTCCAGGACCGGCTGGCCGGCTGGATCTCCGACCTCAGCACCCTGCACGACCTGACCGAACGGCTCGCCCGCACGCGGACGTTGGACGAGGCGCTGCACGAGCTGCTGCGCGCCGGCGCCTCGCTGGTCGGCGCCCGCCGCGGTCTGGTCGTCCTGGCGCCGGCCGACGGCCTCGGCCCGGAGACCACCGTGGGCCTCGGCCTCGGCCACGCCGAGATCGGGCACATCGAGACCGTGCCGCGCCGCGCCCTGTCGTACGCGCGGATACTGGACGGCCTTCCGGAGCCGGGCGTCTCCGGCGCCGGCGACGACGTCCCCGAGGGCACGGTCGGGCCCGACGACCGCACGGAGATCAGCGAGCCCGACATCCCCGGGGAGAAGGACCTCGACCCCCGGCTGCGGGAGGTCGCCGCCCGCCTCGGGTACGCCGCCAGCTACGCCGTGCCGCTCACCGCCGATCCCGTCGGCCGGACCGGCGCCGCGGTCTGGCTCTACGACGAACCGGCCGCCCCCACCGAGCGCCAGCGCCACCTCGTCGGCCTCTACCGCACCCACGCCTCCGAGCACCTCGCCCGCCTCCTCGAACTGCACCGCAGCCGGCAGGCCGCCGCCACGCTCCGCGAGGAGCTGCTGCCGCACCGGCTGCCGCGCGTCCCGGGCGTCCGCCTCGCGGTGCGGCACGCCACCGGACCGCGCGGCGGCGGCGACTGGTACGACGCGCTGCCGCTGCCGGACGGCGCGCTGGGCCTGGCGGTCGGCTCGGTGACCGGGTCCGGGCCGAGCGCGGTGGCCGCCATGGGACGGCTGCGGGCGTCGCTGCGCGCGTACGCGGTCATGGAGGGCGAGGACCCGGTCGCGGTCCTCTCCGACCTGGAGCTGCTGCTGCGGCTGACCGAGCCGGCGCGCAGCGCGACCGCGCTGTTCGCGTTCACCGAGCCGCCGCCGGGTGCCCCGGGCGGCCCGCCCGCGCCGCCGGTGCCGGGTGTGCTGCCGCGCAAGCTGGTGCTGGCCGGGGCCGGTCACTGCCCGCCGCTGATCCTCGGGGATCTGCGGACGGAGTTCGTGGAGACCACGCTGTCCGCGCCGCTGGGCATGCTGGCCTGCTGGGAAGCGCCGAGCGTGGAGATCGAACCGGCCGGCGGCGAGACCCTGCTGCTGTACAGCGACGGGCTGCTGCACCGCACCGGGGAGCCCATGGACCGCGCCTTCGCCCGGTTGCACACCGCCGCCGCGGGCGTCCCCCGGGCGATCCGCCATGATCCGGAAGCGGTGGCCGACCACGTCCTGCGCACGATGCTGCCGCGGGGGCTGGACGACCCGTCGTCGGAGGAGGACGTGGTGCTGCTGGTGGCGTACTTCGAGGAGTAGCGCCCGCGATTGTGCAGGTCAGGCGGGTGAGCGGTCGTGCCCCGGAAGGGGGCGCGGCCGCTGCCCGACAGGTCACACCCGTTGCCCCCTGGACCGTCATCCGTCGGCACATACGATGGAATGCGGTTCACTCTTAAAAGGAGGCATTGTGACCGACGAGCTCACGCCGGAGACCCCGGACGAGGACGAGCAGCCGATCAAGCAGCGCAAGAACGGCCTTTACCCGGGCGTCTCGGACGAGCTCGCGGAGAACATGAAGAGCGGCTGGGCCGACACCGAGCTGCGCGACCTGCAGCCGATCGAGCAGGCCCCGAACGCCGCCCGCCGCCGCGCCGCGCTGTCCGCGCGCTTCCCCGGTGAGCGCCTGGTGATCCCGGCGGGCAACCTGAAGACCCGCTCCAACGACACCGAGTACTCCTTCCGCGCCTCGACCGAGTACGTCTACCTCACCGGCGACCAGACCGACGACAGCGTGCTGGTCCTGGAGCCCACCAAGGACGGCCACGAGGCGACGCTCTACCGCCTGCCCCGTTCCGACCGCGAGAACGGCGAGTTCTGGCTCAACGGCATGGGCGAGCTGTGGGTGGGCCGCCGCCACAGCCTCACCGAGTCCGCCGCGCTGCTCGGCGTGGCCTGCAAGGACGTGCGGGAGCTGGCCGAGGCGCTCAAGGAGGCCACCGGCCCGGTCCGCGTCGTCCGCGGGCACGACGCCGGCATCGAGGCCGCGCTGGCCGACAAGGTCACCGCCGAGCGCGACGAGGAACTGCGGGTCCACCTCTCCGAGGCCCGGGTGGTCAAGGACGAGTTCGAGATCGGCCAGCTGCAGAAGGCCGTCGACTCCACCGTCCGCGGCTTCGAGGACGTCGTGAAGGTCCTGGACAAGGCCGAGGCGACGTCCGAGCGCTACATCGAAGGAACGTTCTTCCTGCGCGCCCGCGTCGAGGGCAACGACGTCGGCTACGGCTCGATCTGCGCCGCGGGCCCGCACGCCACCACCCTGCACTGGGTCCGCAACGACGGCCCGGTCCGCTCCGGCGACCTGCTGCTGCTGGACGCCGGTGTGGAGACCGACACCCTCTACACCGCGGACGTCACCCGCACCCTGCCGATCAACGGCCGCTTCTCCGACCTCCAGCGCAAGATCTACGACGCGGTCTTCGAGGCCCAGGAGGCGGGCATCGCGGCGGTCAAGCCGGGCGCCGCCTACCGCGACTTCCACGACGCGGCGCAGCGGGTGCTCGCCGAGAGGCTCGTCGAGTGGGGCCTGGTCGAGGGCCCGGTCGAGCGGGTGCTGGAGCTCGGCCTGCAGCGCCGCTGGACCCTGCACGGCACCGGCCACATGCTCGGCCTGGACGTCCACGACTGCGCCGCGGCGCGCACCGAGACGTACGTCAACGGGACGCTGGAGCCCGGCATGGTCCTCACCGTCGAGCCCGGTCTGTACTTCCAGTCGGACGACCTGACGGTCCCCGAGGAGTACCGCGGCATCGGCGTCCGCATCGAGGACGACATCCTCGTCACGGATGACGGCAACCGGAACCTCTCGGCCGCGCTGCCGCGCCGGTCCGACGAGGTCGAGGCCTGGATGGCCGGGCTGAAGAAGTAACCCTGGTTCACGGGCCGGTGGCGTCGTCCGCCGGCCCGTGGCCTTCCCGCGGGTACGCGCCCGCCCGGGCCGCGGCCCACACGGCGGTGGCCGCGGATTCCGCCAGCGCCGCGTCGACCGGGCGGCGGGCGATCAGGATCCGGTAGTAGAAGGGCGCGCCGAGCGCCGACATCACCTGCTCGGGATCGGTTTCCGCGGGCAGTTCGCCGCGCGCGACGGCCCGCTCCACCATCTGGCCGGCCAGCGCCAGCCGTTCGCCGAAGAACGACCGCAGCACGGTGGCCACCTGCGGGTCGCGGGCCGCCGCGGACACCACCGCCTCGATGAGCCGCCGCATCCGCGGCTCGCCGTAGAACGCGGTTATCGAGCGGGCCAGCGCACGCAGGTCGCCGGGGAGCGTGCCGGTGTCCGGCAGCGGCACGTCGGCGCTCAGCTCGGTCAGCAGGTCGCAGACCAGGCCCTCGATGCTGCGCCAGCGCCGGTAGAGCGTCGCGACGTGGATGCCCGAGCGCTGGGAGACCTTCTCCATGGTGAGTCCGGCGAACCCGCCGGCGCCCAACTCCTCGAACACCGCGGCCAGTACGGCCTCGCGGGTGCGCGCCGTACGCCCGCCGGGTCGGGTCTCGCCCGGGGCGCCCTGGGGCTGGTGCGCTGTCGTCACGCCGGCTCCGTATTGCAGTGCGGGATCACGCCAAGTATTGTCCGAGAAAGACTAACGCGAGCTTCTTCGCGTTAGATTTGGTGTGCGCCGGTCTCGCAGGGACAGGGGACGCCGCGGGGGAGGTCCTCCCACCGCGAGGCCGCGCCGCCATCCCTCCCGAGCAGGCACTTTCCGGCCAGCCCGCGGCCCCGCGAGGCAGCACCACACTTACACTCCGCGCCGCCGCGTCCGATGCCCGCGCACGTCCCCTGCCGACACCTCAGGACGCCATCGGCAGCGCCGCGCCCTCCCGCCACTTGAGGATCTTGTCGAAGCTGACCACCGCGCCCGGGCGGCCGGTGCGGTTGCGGTAGCGGACGTGGTCGGTGAGGGCCTCGATGAGAAAGAGCCCCCGGCCGTCCTCCGCGAACGCGGGGGCCTGGGCGGGGGCGGGGACGGGGGCCGGCAGAGGGCGGTCCGCGGGGCTATGGGGCGGGGCGGAGGGGGCGCCGCGGAAACCGGGGCCCGAGTCGGTGACTTCGATGCGGCAGGTGTCGCCGTCGATGAAGACCGTCACGCGGTAGTCCTCGGGGGCTCCGTCGCCGCCGTGCTCGACGGCGTTCGCACACGCCTCGGAGAGGGCGACCGACAGGTCGTAACAGATGTCCGGGTCGACGCCCGCCGTTTCCATCGTGCCCAGCAGCAGACGCCGGGCGAGCGGCACGCTCGCAGCCTCGCGCCGCAAATGGAGTGACCACCAGATGCTCATCGCTCCAGCCTCCTGGCCGCGGCTCGACATATCGATACGTATTGCCGTGCCCCAAGGTCCGTAAGCATGTCCGGGACGTGATACCGCTCATTCGGCGGATGCGAAGAGTGAGCGCATCGGTGTAGGCGCAGCGCCGCGCCCGCGCCTCCGCGCGCCCCGGCGGACGCCCTGGACGCCCCTGAGAGGCGCCCCTTCGGGCCGCCCTGCCGTAGGCCGCGGGCGGGGGCAGTGGGATGATGGCGCGGCCATGATTGCCCCGCCCGCCTCCCCAGCGCGCGCGGCCGCGGACCTGCGGCTGCTGAGGGCCGCGGTCTTCACCGCGGTCTGTGTCGCGCTGTCCGCGGCCGGGCACATGATCGCTTCCTGCGCCGCCGTTCCGCTGTGGACGCTGGGCGTCGCCGCCGCCGTGGTGTTCGCGGTCGCGGCGCCGCTGGCCGGCCGGGAGCGGACGCTGCCGGGCATCGCCGCGGGACTCGCGGTGGGCCAGCTGGCACTGCACTCGCTGTTCGTGTGGGGCCAGGTGTGCGGCCTGACGACGGCCGAGCGGATGGCGCGGCAGCGGATGCCGATGGCCGGGACGGCGACCGGTTCCGGGGGATCCGGGCACGGCGCGCTGTCCGACGCGACGGCCGTGGACCTGGCCCGGCACCTGATGTGCGGGCTCGGCACGGGCCGGCTGGACGGTGCGCGGGCGCGGCGGCTCCTCGACGGGGGCGGCTACGACATGGCCTCCGCGGCCGGTCTGGGCGCACCCGGCGGACCCGGGACGGCCGGTGGCGCCGCTGCCGACCCGGCGATGACGCACGGTCTGCTGCCGTCGCTGCCCATGCTGCTGGGGCACCTGCTGGCCGCGCTCGCGGTCGGCTGGCTGCTGCGGCGGGGCGAGGCGGCCCTGTGGCGGCTGGTCCGGCTGTCGGCCCCGGCGGCGTACGAGCTGACCGTCCACGCCCTGCTCGGCGCGGTGCGCGGGGCACTCACGCTCGTCGGCGCCCTGCTCGCGGGCCTCGGCGCGGCGCACGAGGCACTGCTGCGCGCCCTCGTTTCGTACGGGGATGACAAACCCGGCCCGCAAGGTGCCGCGCTCGACCACAGTGTGATCCGGCGAGGGCCGCCTGTCGTGACCGCCCTGGCCCTCGCGGCCTGACGTCACGCGACGCACGTTCCCACATGGGAGTACCTCCCATGCCCTCAAGGCATGGGGGCGGGTACGGGCTCGCGCGGCGTCGCCGTGTGCGCGCCACCGATCACCGTCACCCGTATCTCTCTCCTTCCTGTGGAGTGCTTTCCATGTCGAACGCGTCGACCATGCCCAGCGAGCCCACGATGTCCGGGACTTCCGGGACTTCCGGGACTTCCAAGTCATCCGGAATTGCCGGATTCGTCAAGACCAGACTGCCCCTGGTGGGCGGAATCGCGGCCGGCAGTGTGCTGCTGCTCGCCGGGCCGGCCTTCGCGCACGTCAGCGTGCAGTCCGACGATGCCCCCAAGGGCGGCTTCGCCACGGTCAACTTCAAGGTCCCCAACGAGCAGGACCACGCCTCCACGGTGAAGCTCGAGGTGACCCTGCCGACCGACCACCCGCTGGCGTCGGTCATGCCCCAGCCGGTGCCCGGCTGGAAGGTGTCGGTCACCAAGACCAAGCTCGCCAAGCCGATCGAGATGGAGGGCGAGAAGATCACCGAGGCGCCCTCGAAGATCACCTGGACCGCCGACGGCAAGGGCGTCGAGCCCGGCCAGTTCCAGCAGTTCCCGCTCTCCATCGGCCAGCTGCCCAAGGACGCCGACCAGCTCGTCTTCAAGGCCCTCCAGACGTACGACAACAAGCAGGTCGTGCGCTGGATCGAGCCGACGAAGGAGGGCGGCCCGGAGCCGGAGAACCCCGCGCCGGTGCTCAAGCTCACCGCCGCCGAGGACGACGCGCACGGCGCGGCCGCCGACGCCAAGAGCGAGGACAAGGCCGGGGACGTGAAGACCGCCGCGGCCGCCGACACCAGCGACAACACCGCCCGCCTCCTGGGCGCCGCGGGCATCGTCGTCGGCGTCATCGGCGTCGGCTTCGGCGTGTTCGCCGGCCGGCGGCGCAACGCCTGATCGCCACCACGGGCCGGGCGGCGCCCCACCGCGCCGCCGGCCCGTCGCCCCGTTCCCCTGAGCGGGGCGCCGGACCACACCACACAAACGGGATACATCTGCAATGCGTAGCGCAATGCGTAGAAGGGCCCTGCTCGCCTCCGCCGTCGCGGCCGTCACGGCATTCGGCCTGACCGCCTGCGACCAGGGAGGCGACGGCGACAAGCCGGTCGCCCAGGTTTCCGGGGGCACCGCCGCCAAGCCCATCGTCACGCTCGACAGCCCGATGGAGAAGCCGGACCTGGTCCTGACCGACTCCCAGGGCGCCAAGTACGACCTGCTGGAGAAGACCAAGGGCCACCCGACGCTGATCTACTTCGGCTACACCCACTGCCCGGACGTCTGCCCGCTGACCATGGCCAACATCGCGGTCGCGGTGAAGCAGCTGCCGAAGGCCGAGCAGAAGGACCTGCGGGTCGTCTTCGTCACCTCCGACCCGGAGCGCGACACCCCCGCCGCCCTCAAGAAGTGGCTCGGCGGCATCAACAAGGACTTCATCGGTCTGACGGGCCGCTTCGACACCATCCAGGCGGGCGCCCGCAGCGTCAACATCGGCATCGAGAAGCCGGTCAAGAAGAAGAACGGCGATGTGGTCTCCACCCACGGCGCGCAGGTCCTGCTGAGCTCCCCCAAGGACGACAAGATCCACTGGCTGGGCATGCAGGAGGCGACCTCCGACAACTACACCACCGCACTTCCGAAGATCATCAAGGGACAGAACCCGTGAACCGCCGCACCACCCTCGCCGCCGCCCTCGCCCTCACCGCCGGTCTGGCCCTGAGCGCCTGCGACGACGGCAGCGCCCCCAAGCTGTCGGTCAGCGGCGCGTACCTGCCGCAGCCGGTCACCCAGGACATGGCCGGGGCGTTCTTCACCGTCAAGAACACCGGCGGCACCGCCGACAAGCTCACCTCGGTCACCAGCAACTTCGCCAAGGACATCACCCTCCACAAGACGTCCGGCGGAAAGATGGAGCAGGTCGACTCGCTGCCGATCCCGGCGAACGGCGAGCTGAAGCTCAGCCGCGGCGGCAACCACCTGATGTTCATGGGCCTCAAGTACAAGCCGACCAAGGGCGACGTGATCACCCTCCAGCTGCAGTTCGCCCATGCCGAGCCCGTCAGGGTGAGCGTCCCGGTCAAGGCCGTCAACTACCAGCCGAAGAAGTAACGGGCGGCACGGTACGTCACGCAACCGCACTCACACGGCAGTTGAGGGAGCGATCACTATGGTCATCACCGGGCCACGGCGGCGGTCCGCCGTACTGCGGGTGCTGCTCGTCGCGGTGGCACTGGCCGGCGCGCTGCTGGGCGGCGCCGTCCCGGCGTCCGCGCACGCCGCGCTGACCGGCAGCACCCCCGCGCAGGGCTCGGTGGTGGACCAGGCGCCCGAGCAGGTCGCGCTCACCTTCTCCGAGGGCGTCGCGATGGGCGACGACTCCATCCGCGTCCTGAACCCGCAGGGCAAACGGGTGGACCGCGGCAAACTGCGCAACCTGTGCAGCGGCAGCACCGTCAAATACGGCACGGGGCTGCCGCCGGGCCTGGGCGACGGCACGTACACCGTCGCCTGGCAGGCGGTCTCCGCCGACAGCCACCCGGTCTCCGGCGCCTTCACCTTCTCGATCGGGGCGCCCTCGAAGACCACCGCGCCGGTGTCCCAGCAGGAGGCCGGCGGGGGCCTCGTGGGGGCGCTCTACGGCATCGCCCGCGCGCTGGCGTACGCGGGCTTCGTCCTGCTGGCCGGCGGCGCCGCCTTCGTGGTGGCCTGCCGGCCGGCCGCCGCCCGGGTACGGTCCGTCCAGCGCCTGGTCGTCCAGGGATGGGCGGTACTGACCGGCACCACCGTGGCGATGCTGCTGCTGCGCACCCCGTACACCGGCTCCGGCGACCTCTCCGACGTCTTCGACCTCGGCGGCCTGCAGCAGGTACTGATCACCAAGCCGGGCGCGGCGCTGGTCTCCCGGCTGCTGCTGCTCGCCGCGGCGGCGCTGTTCGTGGCGGTGCTGTTCGGGGCGTACGCGCGGGCGCAGGAACCGCGGGAGCCGCGGGAGGGCCTGGAGACGGGTGCCGGGGCGGACGGCGGGGGCCACGAGGACCGGGCCGACGGGGACGGCACGGACGACGGGGACGACGCGGCCCGGACCGCCGAGGACGCGCCCGAGGACCCCGCCGAGCAGGCCCGGCGCCGCAAGGACCTGACGTTCGGGCTCGGCATCGGCGGGGTGATCGTCGCCGCCGGCCTCGCGACGACCTGGGCGATGGCCGAACACGCCTCGACCGGGCTGCAGCCCGCGATCGCGATGCCGGTCGACGTCCTGCACCTGCTCGCCGTCGCCACCTGGCTCGGCGGGCTGGCGGCGCTGGTGGTGTCCCTGTACTGGGGGCCGCCGATCGAACGGACCGCCGTCCGCCGCTTCTCCCGGATCGCGTTCGGCTCCGTCCTGGTGCTGGTCGCCACCGGCCTCTACCAGTCCTGGCGGCAGGTCGGCACCTGGACCGCGCTGACCGGCACCACCTACGGGCGGCTGCTGCTGCTCAAGGTGGGCCTGGTGGTGGTGCTCGTGGGCATCGCCTGGTTCTCGCGGCGCTGGACGGCGCGGCTGACGGAGGTACGGACGGCGGAACCGGAAGCGGCGGACGCGGCCCCGGAGGCCGAGGGGGCCGAGGAGGCCGCGGAGGCCGCGGAGGCCGACGAGCTCTTCGAGAAGGCCGTGACCGTGCCGGCGGCCGGCACGGCCGAAAAGACCGCCCAGAACGACGAGGAGCCGGCGGCGGCACGGGCGGCGGCGCCCGCGACGGAACCACCGGCGGCGCCCGCGACGGAACCGGCCGACCCCGCCCGCGCCGCCCAACTCGCCCGTCAGCAGGCCGCGTTGCGCACCGCCCGCACCAAGCGGCTGCGCGACGCCGACCCCGAGCGGCGGGGGCTGCGCCGGTCCGTACTGGCCGAGGCGTCGGTCGCGGTACTCCTGCTGGTGGTGACGACGGTGCTGACCGCCACCGAGCCGGCCCGTACCGAGGAGGCGGTCAAGGCCGTGTCGGGCGGTCAGTCGGCCGCGGCCAACCAGCCGCAGGTCCTCACCGTCCCGTTCGACACCGGCGGTCCGGGCGGCAAGGGCACCGCCCGCCTCGACCTCGACCCCGGCCGCAGCGGCAACGCCAACGACCTGCGGCTGCGGATCTCCGACCCGAAGGGCCGGGCCAAGGACGTCCCCGAGGTGAAGGTCGAGTTCACCCTCAAGGCCAAGAAGCTCGGGCCGCTGACGGTGGTGCCCCGGCACACCGGCAAGGGACACTGGCGCGCCAGCGGCGTCCTGCTGCCGGTCCCCGGACGGTGGCAGCTCTCGCTGCTCGTACGGACCTCCGACATCGACCAGGTGACCGAGTTCAGGAACGTGAAGATCGGCTGATGAGCAAGCGAACCGCGCAGGCCCCCGAACCCCAGGCCCCCGAACCGCAGGCCCCGGCGCCCGAGCCGGCCGGCCCGCGGACCGCCCTGACGCTCTCCCGCCGCCGGCTGCTCGGCACCGTCGGCGCGGCGGGCGCCGCCGGGCTGGTCGTCGGCGGCGCCGGCGGTGCCCTGGGGACGGCCGCCGCCCATGAGGAGGGGCCCGCCGCGGCCCTGAGCTCCCTCGGCTCGACCGAGGTGCCGTTCCGGGACGACCGGGCGAAGCAGCAGGCCGGGATCACCACCCCGCTGCAGGCCAGCGGGCACCTCGTCGCCTTCGACCTGGCCCCGGGCAGCGACCGCAAGGCCGCCGCCGCGCTGCTGCGCCGCTGGTCGCGGACGGCCGAGGAGCTGATGGCCGGGCGCACGCCGGACGCCGACACCGGCGTCGCGCTGGACGCCGGCCCGTCCTCGCTGACCGTCACCTTCGGCCTCGGCCACAGCTTCTTCGACCGTACGGGCCTGACGAAGCACCGCCCCGTACAGCTCGATCCGCTGCCGGACTTCTCCGCCGACGCGCTGGACCCCGAGCGCAGCAACGGCGACCTGTGGATCCAGATCGGCGCCGATGACGCGCTGGTCGCCTTCCACGCGCTGCGGGCGCTGCAGAAGGACGCGGCCGGCACCGCCCGGCTGCGCTGGCAGATGAACGGCTTCAACCGCACCCCGGGCGCCACCGCCCACCCGATGACCGCGCGCAACCTGATGGGCCAGGTCGACGGCACCAACAACCCCAAGCCGACCGACGCGGACTTCGACCGGCGGATATTCGTCGGGCGGGACGCCGCGCAGGAGTGGATGCGCGGCGGCTCGTACGCCGTCGTCCGCCGGATCCGGATGCTGCTGGACGACTGGGAGAAGCGCTCCCGGCACGAGCAGGAGCGGGTCATCGGGCGCCGCAAGGACAGCGGGGCACCGCTGACCGGCGGTTCCGAGACCACGCCGATGAAGCTGGACGCCACCGGAGCGGACGGGCTGCCGGTCATCCCGGCCAACGCGCACGCCCGGGTCGCGGCGCCGGAGTCCAACCAGGGCGCGGCGATGCTGCGCCGCCCGTTCTCGTACCACGACGGTTTCCGGGACGACGGCGCGCCGGACGCCGGGCTGCTGTTCATCTGCTGGCAGGCCGACCCGCTGCGGGCCTTCACCCAGATCCAGCGGAAGCTGGACCGCGGGGACGCGCTCTCGCCGTTCCTGCGGCACGAGGCGAGCGGCCTGTACGCGGTGCCGCCGGCCGCGGTGCCGGGCGGGTACGTGGGGCAGCCGCTGCTGGAGGGCTAGCGGGACCGCCCGGCGGAGGCCCGGTGCGCCGTCCGGCCTTCGGAAGGCCGGTCCGGGGGCCGGGACGGCTCGGTATCGTGGCAGGACAGGGAGAAGATCGGCGGGGTGCTCCCGCAGTCACGCGAGGGAGTCCTCAAGGATGTCGGCCAGCCGCTACACCTATCTCGGCCCCGCGGGCACGTTCACCGAGGCCGCGCTGCGCAGCCTGCCCGAGGCGGCGACGCGCGAGCTGGTGCCGATGGTGTCGGTGCCGGCCGCCCTGGACGCGGTGCGGGCGGGGGAGGCGGCGGCCGCCCTGGTGCCGATCGAGAACTCCGTCGAGGGCGGGGTGACCACGACCCTCGACGAACTGGCCTCCGGCGAGCCGCTGATGATCTACCGCGAGGTGCTGCTGCCGATCGCCTTCGCGCTGCTGGTGCGGCCCGGTACGACGCTCGACGAGGTCAAGACGGTGACCGGGCACCCGGTCGCGCAGCCCCAGGTCCGCAAGTGGCTGGCGGCCCAACTCCCGGAGGCGGTCTGGGAGTCGGCGGCCTCGAACGCGGACGGTGCGCGGCTGGTGCAGGAGGGCCGCTACGACGGTGCGTTCGCCGGTGAGTTCGCGGCGGCGACGTACGGCCTGACGCCGCTGGTCACCGACATCCACGACGCGCAGAACGCGGCCACCCGCTTCGTGCTGGTGGGCCGCCCGGCCCGGCCGGCGGCGCCCACCGGCGCGGACAAGACGTCGGTGGTGCTGTGGCTGGCCGAGGACCACCCCGGTGCGCTGCTCGAACTGCTCCAGGAGTACGCGGTGCGCGGGGTCAGCATGATGCGCATCGAGTCCCGGCCGACCGGTGAGGGCATCGGGCGCTACTGCTTCTCGGTGGACTGCGAGGGGCACATCACCGACCGCCGGGTCAGCGAGGTCCTGATGGGCCTCAAGCGGGTCTGCCGCGAGGTGCGGTTCCTCGGTTCGTATCCGCGGGCGGACGAGACGACGCCGAGCGTGCGGCGGCAGATGACCGACTCGGCGTTCACCGAGGCCTCGGACTGGCTCGCGCGCTGCCTGGACGGCCGGGGCTGAGCTCCCGACCTGCGGCTTTGAGCGCCTGTGGGTTGTCCACAAAGTTATCCACAGGCCCGGTTCTCGACCTGTGGGTAAGTCGACACGACAGTCGGACACAGTCGACAAATCGCCCTACTGACCCCACATCCCTCCACAGCACCCCACCTCGGACCCCGTCAGCACAATTCCTTCGGTCCATCCTTTAGAGCGAGGCAATCCCACACGAAAGAGTGCGTGAACGGGGTTTGGACAGAGAATCCATAGCCGAGCATTTCGGAAGCGGAATGATCGCCGCCGACTTCCACAGATTCCACGCACAGCCTGTGGATAAATATCCGGGAACCCCCTTCCCCTGTGGACAACCCCATCGCACGGGGGCCGCGAAGGCCGCCCCAACTCCCCGCTCCCGCCCAGTGGATCATCGATCGCGGACGCCGCGAACACCCGCATACCGGATGACTCCACCGCCCTCCTCCAGAAGATCACGACAGCCGGGAAGGGGTGCGAATGGGTGGGAATTCCCCGGCGGATTTACCGCACCCCCGCCATGGAATAAACCTCTCAAACCGGACAAATTGCAATGGCGGGGAATATCGCGTCGAAGCGTGGGGCGCGGCCCCGGTAGCCTGGTGGTGTGATTGACCTTCGCCTGCTCCGTGAGGACCCCGACCGTGTGCGCGCGTCCCAGCGCGCCCGTGGAGAGGACGTCGAGCTCGTCGACGCGCTTCTCTCCGCCGACGAGCGGCGCAGGTCGTCCAGCGTCCGCTTCGACGAGCTGCGCGCCGAGCAGAAGACGCTCGGCAAGCTCATCCCCAAGGCCACCGGCGACGAGAAGGCCGCGCTGCTGAAGAAGGCCGGCGAGCTGTCCGCCGCCGTCAAGGCCGCCGACGCCGCGCAGGACGAGGCCAAGGACGAGACCCAGCAGCTGCTGCTCAAGCTCGGCAACCTCGTCCACCCCGACGTCCCCGTGGGCGGCGAGGAGGACTTCGCGGTCCTGGAGACGCACGGCACCATCCGCGACTTCGCCGCCGAGGGCTTCGAGCCCAAGGACCACCTGGAGATCGGCCAGGCGCTCGGCGCCATCGACGTGGAGCGCGCCGCCAAGGTCTCCGGCTCGCGCTTCTACTACCTGACGGGCATCGGCGCGCTCCTGGAGCTCGCGCTGGTCAACGCCGCCATCGCGCAGGCCACCGAGGCCGGCTTCGTCCCGATGCTGACCCCGGCGCTGGTCCGCCCGCACGCCATGGAGGGCACCGGATTCCTCGGCCAGGCCGCCGAGAACGTCTACCACCTCGAAAAGGACGACTACTACCTCGTCGGCACCTCCGAGGTCCCGCTCGCCGCGTACCACATGGACGAGATCGTCGACGCCGGCCAGCTGCCGCTGCGCTACGCCGGCTTCTCCCCCTGCTTCCGCCGCGAGGCCGGCACGTACGGCAAGGACACCCGCGGCATCTTCCGGGTCCACCAGTTCGACAAGGTGGAGATGTTCTCCTACGTCGCGCCGGAGGACGCGCAGGCCGAGCACCAGCGCCTGCTGGAGTGGGAGAAGCAGTGGCTGAACAGCCTGGAGCTGCCGTTCCAGGTGATCGACGTCGCCACCGGTGACCTGGGCGCCTCGGCCTCCCGCAAGTTCGACTGCGAGGCGTGGATCCCGACCCAGGGCAAGTACCGCGAGCTGACCTCGGCCTCCAACTGCGACGAGTTCCAGGCCCGCCGGCTCTCCGTCCGCATGCGCGAGAACGCCGACGGCAAGCAGAAGGTCCGCCCGCTGGCCACGCTCAACGGCACGCTCTGCGCCGTCCCGCGCACCATCGTGGCGATCTTCGAGAACCACCAGCAGGCGGACGGCTCGGTGCGCGTCCCCGAGGTGCTGCGCCCCTACCTGGGCGGCCGGACCGTGCTGGAGCCCGTCGCGGCGGGCCGGGAGTCCGGCGCCAAGTGAGCGGATCAGCTCCGGCGGACGTCCCGCCGCTGCCGTACACGCTCATCGCGACCGACCTCGACGGGACGCTGCTGCGCCCGGACGAGACGGTCTCGGAGCGCACCCGCCAGGCGCTCGCCGCGGCCACCGCGGCGGGCGCGGCGCACATCGTCGTCACCGGCCGTGCCGTGCCCTGGACCCGGCACATCCTCGACGCCCTGGACTACCACGGGCTCGCGGTGTGCGGCCAGGGCGGGCAGGTCTACCACGCCGGTGAGCACCGGCTGCTGACCTCGGTGACGCTCGACCGCCAGCTGGCCGGTCTCGCGCTGTCCAAGATCGAGGCCGAGGTCGGCCCGCTGTATCTGGCGGCGAGCCGGGACGGCCTGGAGGGCGAGGTGCTGGTCGGCCCCGGCTACCGCGTCCAGGACGGCCCGCTGCCGAACGTCATGATCGACGACCACGGCGCGCTGTGGGCGGCCCCGATCAACAAGGTCTACCTCCAGCACCCGACGCTGGACGACGACGCGCTGGCGGCGGCCGCCCGCCAGGTCGCCGGTGACCTGGTCGGCATCATGGTGGCCGGCCCCGGCGTCGTCGAACTGCTGCCGCTGGGCCTGACCAAGGCCACCGGGCTGTCCCTGGCCGCCCGCCGCCTGGGCCGCACCGCCAAGGAGACGCTGGCGTTCGGCGACATGCCCAACGACATCCCGATGTTCGCCTGGGCCGCCCACGGCGTGGCCATGGCCAACGCCCATCCCGAACTGAAGGCGGTCGCCGACGAGGTGACCACCTCCTCCGAGGCCGACGGCATCGCGGTGGTTCTGGAGCGGCTGTACGGGGTGTGAGGGCGGGTGGCCAGGGGGGCGGTGGCCCGTGGGGCCGGGTGGCCAACGGCGTGGCAACGGCTCCGGCCGCCGGTGGCGGGCCCCAACCGCCGGTGGCGGGCGGTTCCGGCCGCCGGTGGCGGGCGGCTCCGGCCTTGGTTACGGAATACCGTCCCTGGCCCCGGCGTTGAGGGCCCCGAGGGGGCGCTCGCGTCCCCTACGGGATCTGTTCGCCTCACCCGTAGGGGTCCGGAAGGCCCCTTGAACCCCTAACGCCCGCCCCCGCCGCCCTCTTCCCGCGCGTCGACTCCCGCTTCCTCCGCGGCGGATTGGTCGTCCCCCGCTTCCCGCGCGTCGGCTCCCGCCTCCTCCGCGGCGGGTTGCTCGTCCCTCGCTTCCCCTGCTTCTCCCGCGTCGCCTTCCTCGTCCCTCGCTTCCCCTGCTTCCCCCGCGTCGCCTTCCTCGTCCCCCGCCACCTCCGCCGCCGGTGTCAACGGCCACGCCGCGAAGCCCATGGTCAGGGCGATGGCGTGGCCGAAGTCGGTGAAGGTGGCGCCGGTCGTCAGAGGGATGGCGAAGAAGGCCAGTACGCCGACGAGATAGCCGTAGCGCCAGGGGGAGCGCAGGCGGTACGTCAGCACGCCGGCGGCGGCCGCCAGGCCGTACGAGACGCCGATGTCGACGACGTGCGTCATCGAGCGCGGCAGCTGGTGCCCCTCGATGGCCAGCAGGACGAGTTCCTGGCTGGCCAGGGTCGCGGCGACGTGCGCCCCGCCGACGATCAGCAGCCAGCGCCAACTGCCCGTCCAGCGCTCGACATTGGCGTGCACCAGCTCGAACATCACGACGTACAGCAGGAACGATCCGGGGTTCTCGATCCAGAATCCGCTGATCAGCAGCGAGGGCAGCGGATGCTCGTTGAGTTCGTGGATGTTGCTGCTGGTGCGGTGGATGAGGAACTGGCCCAGCCCCTCCGAGGCAGAGGCGATCACGAGGCTGGTGACACCGATGATCAGCAGCCAGATGTGGGTGCCGGGGGAGGACCGGACCCAGTTCTTCACCCAGATCACGGGGTTGCCCGCGGGCCGCGCCCAGGGGTCGCGCGGGGGCTCCATCACGATCCTCATCAGCGCCCTCATCGGCGGCGCCCCCGGACCGCGGGCGAGCCGGCGACCAGCGGGCCCGGCCCCTTGATCTGCCGGATGCGGGGCGCGCTCTCCATCGTCCGTACGCCGGGCAGCGCCGCGACCCGGGTCGTCAGGTACGTGTAGACCGCCCGGACGTCCCGGCAGAGCACCGACGCGAACAGATTGTTCGGGCCGGTGGTGGCACCGGCGAAGGCCACCTCCGGATGCTCCGCCAACGCCGCGCCGGCCGCGGCGAGTTCGGCGGGGGCGACGGACAGCCAGAGGGCGACCATCGCGCCGTACCCGAACTTCCGCAGGTCGTAATCGACGTCGTAATACAGCGCCCCGGTCGCCCGCAGTTCGGCGAGCCGGCGACGGACCGTGGTGGGTGACCAGCCGGTGACGGCGGCGAGTTCGGCCAGCGGCGCCCGGCCGTCCCGGGCCAGGGCGGCGAACAGCCGGCGGTCGGCGTCGTCGAGCACCACCGGATCGGCCGCCGGATCGACGTCCGGGGGCGGCGGGCCGAGCCGGGCGGCCTCCTCGTCCGTCAGCGCACCGGACTTGCTGATCAGGCCCTGTGGACCGCCGCAGAACTCGTGCAGCAGGCAGTGTGCGGTGACGCCGACCACGCTCGGGGTGCGCGGCAGCTTCTCCAGCAGCAGTGCGTCGCTGTGGTCGCTGCTCGCCGCCCGGCAGACCGCGGTGATCTCGGTGCCGCCGGACATCAGGCAGATCCACGAGGTGTCCGGACGGCGGGCCAGGGCCTCGGCGACGGTGACCGCGGCCTCCGGCGCGCACTGCACCCGGACCATCCATTCGACCTCGCCCAACGCCCGCGCGTCGGACAGTCCCAGCACTCTGAGCGCACCGCTGCTGCGGTGTCGCCCGTAGCGGCGGGCGACGGTCTGGTCGGACACCCCGAGCACCTCCGCGATCCGGCTGAACGGCGCGCGGCCGTCGAGCTGCAGCGCATGGGCCAGCCGGCGGTCGAGGGCGTCGAAACCGCCACCACCCGCGCCGGGCTTCCCGTCGGTTTTCACCGTCCGAGGCTAGCGCGTGTCGGATTGCGCCGCCGGGAGCGCGGTGGCTGGGAGACCGGCGGGTGCGGAACCGACCGTGGGGTCGCCATCGAAGCGACGGCGGAAAGAGGAAACCAGTCATGCACGGCGCACCCCACAGACCCGGCAGCGGACAACCAGGCACGCCCGGCGCACCCCACGGGCCGGCCGGCGGCGCGGCACCGGAGGGCCCCGCGGGCGCCGGCCGGCGCGGCAAGTGGTGGCCCCTGACCGCCATCACCCTCGGCAACTTCCTGCTGCTGGTCGACGTGACGATCGTGAACACCGCGCTGCCCCGGATAGCCGACGGCCTGGGCGCCTCCTTCACCTCGCTCCAGTGGGTGCTGGACGTCTACGCGCTGGCGCTGGCCGCGCTGCTGATGGTCGCCGGCTCGGCGGCCGACCTCTTCGGGCGGCGCCGGCTGTACGTGGCGGGGCTGGCCCTGTTCGCGCTCGCCTCGCTGGCCTGCGGGCTGGCGCCGGGCCCGGGCGTGCTGATCGCGGCGCGTGCCGTGCAGGGCGTGGGCGCGGCGGCGATGTTCGCCACCAACACCCCGCTGCTGATGGCCTGTTACCGGGGCCGGGACCGCGGTGTGGCGTTCGGCGTCTGGGGCGGCACCAGCGGTGCCGCGGCCGCGATCGGTCCCGTCCTGGGCGGGCTGCTCACGGAGTACGCCGACTGGCGGGCGATCTTCCTGGTCAATCTGCCGCTGACCGCGGTCGCGGTGGTGATCACGCTGCGCCGGGTCCCCGAGTCCTACGGCGACCCCTCCCGGTCCCGTACGGACGCGGCCGGAGGGTCCCCGGTCGCCCGGATCGACTGGCCGGGCGCGGCGTCCTTCACGGTGTGCGCGGGCGCGTTGACGTACGGGCTGATCCGCGGCGGGGAACGCGGCTGGTCGGAGGCCGGGACGCTGGGCTCGCTGGCGGTCGCGGCCCTGGCGCTGGTGGCGTTCCTCGTGATCGAACGGCGGGTGCGCCGGCCGCTGCTCGACCTGGGCCTGCTGCGCCGGCCGTCGTTCGCGACGCTGATGGCGGCGGCGCTCCTGCTGCAGGCGGCGGCGTTCCCGTACCTGACGTTCGTGGGGCTGTGGGTGCAGAACATCCTGGGGCTGAGCCCGGTGCGGGCGGGTCTCGCGGTGACGCCGATGGCGGTGATGTCGTTGCTGGTCGGCGCGCTGGGCGGCCGTCACCTGCAGCGGATGGCGCCCCAACTGCCGGTCGGGCTCGGCCTGTTGCTGACCGGCGCGGGTGCCCTGCTGCACCGGGTGCTGCTGGATGCCGGCGCCGGCTGGGCGACGCTGGTGCCCGGTCTCGCGGTGAGCGGGGTGGGCATCGGGATGGCGATGCCGGTGCTGGTGTCGGCGGCGCTCGGCGCGGCACCGCCCTGGCGCGCGGGCATGGCCAGCGGCGCGGTCAACACCTTCCGCCAGCTCGGCTACGCCCTGGGCATCGCGGTCCTCGGCACCGTTTTCGCCGACGCGCTGCACGGCGTACGCGGGTCCGCCGCGCATCCGGCCGTCTCCCGTCAGGCCGTCAACGCCGCCTACCTGTCCGGGCTGAGGGACATCGTGGCGATCTCGGGGCTGGTGGCGGTGGCGGCCGGTGTGCTGGTGCTGGCGGTCGTACGGCGGCGCGCGGGTGACGGCGCGGACGGGAGCGGGCCCGGGGACAGGAGCGGCCGCGCTCGTGCGGCGGAGGCCGTCGGGCCCGCACCGGCGGATCGGTAGGGGCGGATCAGGGGAGATTTCCGGGTTCCCGGTGTCGGTCCACTACGGGGTGGCCCGGACCGGACCCGGAGAGCGGCGGTGCCTCGTTTCGTCCACGCGGCCGAGGAATCGGCGGCGGACGGGCCGGATGCTGGAACCGGCCCGCCGACGGAACGAAAGGACGACGCCCATGGCCGCCCGGCATTTACACCCCGAGACCTCCTCCCCCGCCACCCTGCCCTCCGTGAGCGGGCAACCGCGCGCCCTGGCGGCGCTCCGCCGGGCGACGTTGCTCGTCGGCGGCTATCTCGGCCTCAGCGTCCTCACCCTCGCGGCCGTCGTCGCCCTGCGCGATGACGCCGCGGTGGTGAACGACGCCGTCTGGGTGCGCACCGTCATCGTCGTCGCCAGTGCGGTGGTGATGTTCGTCTCCGCCCGCCGTGCGGCCCGGGGTTCCCGCCCGGCGTACCGCCGCGTGCGGATCCTCTCCGGCGTGATGCTGGTGGCCATCGCGGTGATCATCGCGATCCCCGGTTCCTTCCCGCTGTGGCTGAAGGTCGAGCAGGGGGTCTGCGGGATCGCCCTGCTCGGCGTCGCACTGATCGTCAACGGCCGGCAGGTGCGGTCGTCGTTCGCCGCGACGTGATGCGCGAGGCGTCGTGCGCCGCCATGTGATGCGCCGGTGGTCGTGCGCCGCGCCGTGACGCGCCGGTCGTCGTGCGCCGCGGGATGAGGCGTTGCCGCGCCTCCAAGACGACTCTCTGACCTCCCCCCACATTCCTTAGCCCTGGCTGGGGTTGAGCATCTGGCGCGGCGTACCGTACCCGGGTGACTCTCGATGATCTGCGCGCCTTCGTGGCGGTCTGCGAGGCGGGCAATCTCAGCGCCGTCGCCCGTGATCTGGGCTGCACCCAGTCGGCCGTCAGCCAGCGCATCAAGCGCCTGGAACGCGAGACGGGCATCAGGCTCCTGGAACGCCGGCCGCGCGGGGTCGCCCCCACCCAGGCCGGCCGGATCCTCCAGCGCGCCGCGGCGGACGGCCTGAGCGGGCTCGACCTGGCGCTACGGCAACTCCGCGATCTACGGGCGGGCGACGGCGGCACCGTACGGGTCACCACCGGCGCGACGACCGTACGGCACTTCATGTCCGAGGCCGTGGTCGCCTTCCGCGGCCGCCATCCGCACGTCAACCTGGAGTTCCGGACGGAGAGTTCGAGCCGCCGCTGCTTCGAGGCGGTGGTGGACGGCGACTCCGAACTGGCCTGGATCACGCTCGGTCCACCGGTGCGCGGCATCGAGCAGCATCCGGTGATCGGGCTGCCGTGGGTGCTCGCCGTACGCAGCGATGATCCGCTGGCCGCGCGGGAGCGGATCGAGCCGGAGGAACTGGCCGGCATCCGGCACATACGGCTGCCGGAGAACTCCACCTCCCGGATGCGGCTCGACGGGCACCTCAGCCATCGACTCGACGGGGACCTCGGCCATCGGGAGCCGCCGCACGGGGAAGGCTCCGGCGCCGTGCCGCCGCCGAGCACCACCAGCGTCGCCGACTGGGACACCGCCCTGCTGCTGGCCGAACTCGGCGTCGGCCCCGCGGTCGTCCCCCGGCCCCCGGGCCTCGGGGCCACCGCCCACCCGTCCCTGCGGCTGGTCCCGATCCCCGCGCTGCCGCCGCTCGCCACCGGGTGGGCGGTGCGTCAGTGGGACGCCCTGAGCCCGGCGACGGTGGCGTTCGCGGAGACCGTCACGGCGTGTCTGGGGCGGCCCGCACCACCGGTTCCTGGATCTCCGTGACCCACTTCTCCTGGTCCGGCGGGCACTCCAGATAGAGCTCGCGGGCGTACCCGGCGGAGCGGTAGCCGTTCGCGTCGATCCAGTGCGCCAGGTTCTGCGCGGTGGGCAGGATGCGGCTCATCGGCCCGCGGTGCACCACCGTGGCGGCGCACTCCAGCCCGGGCAGCGCGACCACGTCGAAGCCGAGGCCGGTCGCGGTGGGGGTGCCGGTGGCCGGGGCACCCGTCCCGCCGCACCGCGCCCCGGCCCTGGTCAGCGCCTCGGCGGTGACCGTCAGCCCGGCGTGCACGACGACGGCGCCGGGCCCCGGCTCGTCCCCCGCCGCGCTCCCCCGCACGTCCTCGTAGTACGCCAGGCCCGGGCCGGCCGGGGTGACGCCGGCCGCCTCCAGGTGCGCGCACAGCTCGGCGTAGAGCGGCTGGATCACCGGGCCGATGTCCTCGGGCCCGTAGCCGGCGGCGATCCCGCTCAGTTCCGCGAGCAGTACCGTTCCGGTCGGTTTGACCACCACATCGTCGGCAGACATGTGTCCCTCACTCTCGATGGACCGGAGCCTCGCCTCGACCTGCGCCAGCCGTTCGCCGGCCGCCGCCAGCGTCGCCGCCAGCTCCGCCCGGCGCAGCCGCAGCATGCCGCGCAGTTCCGGCACGCTGACCTCCTCGGCCAGGATCGCGCCCACCTGCTGGAGGCTGAATCCGAGGTCCTTGAGCGCGATGATCCGGTTGAGCCGGGCGAGCTGGGCGGCTTCGTAGAAGCGGTAGCCGGTGACGGGGTCGGTACGCGCCGGGCACAGCAGCCCGATCGCGTCGTAGTGGCGCAGCATGCGCGCCGACACGCGGCCGTACTGGGCGAAATCTCCGATGCTGAACATGACGCCTTCCAGTGGAGTGCTTTCCACAGTGTCAAGGTCAAGAGCCGTGGTCCACACGATGGGGGACGGTGGTGTTCCACCCTGCCGGGTGCGCGGAACGGGCCGGCGGCGGCCCGGACGAGCGGCGGTTCGCCCGGATCCACCGCGTCACTCCCGCCCCACAATCGGCCACCGGGCGGCAGCATCGCGTCAAGTAGGGTCCACAACTCGTCAATGACGCGTCAGCGTCCGGCGGAGGGGCCCGTTCCCCGGGCATAGCGTCGGCAGAGCCGAGCCCCGGCATACGCATCGTCATCCACCGGTCCGGGGCCGCCGATGTCCTGTTCGAGGAGCAACGCCGTGTCCCACCATCTCTACGCGGAAGATCCCGAGCCCTCCGATCGCGTCCCGGCCGGGCCTCTGTTCGTCCCCGTCCGGTCGGGCCCCGCGGGCTGTACGGCCCGCCTGTTCCGCACCCCGCTCGGCGGGCGTACCGCCGTCGGCTTCACCTCGGCCCAACGCCTCGCCGCGGCCCTCGGCGGCGGCCAGCCGTGGGTCAGGCTCTCCGAGCCGGCCCTGCGGGCGCTGGCCGAGCCCGTCGGGGCGACGGCCCTGACCGTCGATCCCCGCCTCACCCCGGAGGCCCCCCGCGCCACCCTGGCCCCGGGCGCACCACGCGTGCCCCAGGCGGCCCGGGCGGCGGGCGCCTCGCACCTGGCCCGGGCGTCCCGTACGCCGCACCTTCGGGCCGTCTGAGAGGGGCGAACACCATGAGCCACAGCACCCTGCCCCGCACCGCCCAGGAGCCCGGTGGACCGGCGCCGTCCGCGGCCGCCGATCCCCTCACCGCACCGGCCCCGACGCCGTCTCCCGCACCGGCCCCCGCCGCCCACCTGGGGGCCCCGCTGCCGGATCCGCTCCCCGCCGCGCCGCCCGACCCGCTCTCCGTCTGGCCCGCCTCCACGTTGCCGCACGGCCCCGGTGACCTCACCCTCGGCGGCGTCCCGCTGACCGAACTGGCCGACCGCTTCGGCACCCCCGCCTACGTATTGGACGAGGACGAGGTGCGCCGGCGCTGCCGCGCCTACCTCCGGGCCTTCCCCGACGCCGACGTCTACTACGCGGCCAAGGCATTCCTGTGCCGCGCCATGATCCACTGGGTGCACGAAGAGGGCCTCGGCCTGGACGTCTGCTCCGCGGGCGAACTGGAACTCGCCGTCACCACCGGCTTTCCGCCCGGGCGGATGGTGCTGCACGGCAACGCCAAGAGCCCGGCGGACCTCCGGGCCGCGCTCCGGCTCGGCGTCGGGCGGATCGTCATCGACTCCACCTCCGAGATCGCCCGGCTGGCCGCCGCGGTCCCGGCCGGCACCCGCCAGAAGGTGCTGATCCGGGTCGTCCCGGGAATCGCCGCGGGCGGTCACGCCAAGGTCCGCACCGGGACCGACGACCAGAAGTTCGGACTGTCGATCGCGGACGGCTCCGCGCAGCACGCCGTCACCCGGGTCCTCGGCCAGCCGCGCCTCGAACTCACCGGTCTGCACTGCCACTTGGGCTCCCAGATCACCGCCGCCAAGCCGTATCTGTCGGCCGTACGGCGGCTGGTCGGCCTGCTGGCGCGGATCCGCGAGCAGCACGGCATCACCCTGCCCGAGCTGGACCTCGGCGGCGGACACGGCGTGGCCTACCGGCCCGGCGAGCCCGCCCTCGACATCGCCGCGCTCGGCGCCCGGATCCGCGCGGAGCTGGTGCGCGGCTGTGCGGCGGCCGGCCTGCCGGTGCCCCGGCTCGCCGTCGAACCGGGCCGCGCGATCATCGGCCCGTCCGGTGTCGTCCTCTACCGGGTGCTGTCCGTCAAGCGCACCGGGACGCACACCTTCGTGGCGGTGGACGGCGGGATGAGCGACAACCCGCGGCCCGCGCTGTACGGGGTGCGCTACGCGCCCCGGCTGGTCGGCCGGGCCTCGTCGGCCGCCCCGGAACGGGTCAGTGTCGTGGGCCGGCACTGCGAGGCCGGCGACATACTGGCCGCCGACGCCCGGCTGCCCGGCGATCTCCGCCCCGGCGATCTGCTCGCCGTGCCCGTGGCCGGCGCGTACCACCTCTCCATGGCCTCCGGCTACAACCTCGTCGGCCGTCCCCCGGTCGTCGCGGTCACCTCGGGCACCGCCCGCCTCCTCGTCCGCCGCGAATCCCTGGCGGACATCCAGGAGCGCGACATCGGTCTGTGAGGTCTGTCAGGTCAGACAGGTCTGACAGGTCTGTGAGGCCGTGAGGTCTGGCCGACTGCCGCTCGCTCTCCGCACGCAACCGGGTCCGTGGGCTCCGGGATCTCCCCGGGCCCACGGACCACCCACTACCACTCCCACTTGCATGTACTATGAACCCATATTTGTAGGATGACTGGGCAACCGGGCCGACCGGACAACCGAGCACGCCACTGAGCGGGCGGTCGCGGCCCGGCCGGGCAACGGGAAGGCACGGGCACGGCATGGCACTGCAGGCGGCGGGACGGCGATCCCTCGTGGACACCGTGGTCGACGCGCTGCGGGCCCAGCTGACGGCCGGGGAGTGGCCGGTCGGCTCGCGGATCCCCACCGAGCACGCGCTCGCCGAGCAGTTGCAGGTGGGCCGCAACACCGTGCGCGAGGCCGTCCGGGTGCTCGCGCACGCCGGCATGCTGCGCTCGCGGCAGGGCGAGGGCACCTTCGTCGTCTCCACCGCGGACCCGGGCGACATCCTGCGCGGGGTCCGGCGGGCCGGGATCCGCGACGTCCTGGAACTACGGATCGCCCTGGAGGCGGAGGCCGCCCGGCTGGCCGCGCTCCGCCATCGACCGGACGACCTGGAGCGGATGCGCGCGGCCCTGGACGCCCAGGCCGAGCTGACGGACCCGTCCGGGCAGCCCGGCTCCGGCAGCCTGGAGCTCTACGCCGATCACGACATCGCCTTCCACCAGGCCGTCGTCGACGCCGCCCACAACACCGCGCTGACCGCGACCTACGGCTGGTTCAGCAGCTCCGTACGGGAGGCACTGGTCAGCGCGCTGGACGACCAGGCGATGCCGAAGATCGTGCACGGCGACCACCGCGCCGTCCTGGACGCGATCGCCGCGGGCGACCCGGACGCCGCGGAGCGGGCCACCCGCGACCTGCTGGAGAAACCGAAACGGGCCGTGGAAGCCCTGCTCGGCGAGCCCCCCACAGCCACCCCGCCCCACTGACCCCGGCTCCGGGCTCCCTCCCCTTCTCCCTTCTCTCCCTTCCGTCCCTGCTCTCTCTTCTCTCCGTCTTCCGTAACGCTTGGCGAGGTACGTACGCATGTCAGGACCCCGACCCGCTGCTCCGTTGAGCCCGGACGCCCGGCTGATCGACGCCGAGGAGGATCTCGTCGCGGCACCGGCGGTCGTCGCGGCGCGGCGCCGGCTGCGGACCGTTCACCCGGCGCTCGTGCTGGCCGGGATCGTGCTCGCCGCGCTCAACATGCGGGCGGCGCTCGCCGGGGTGTCACCGCTGCTCGGGGAGATCGGCAGGCACTTCCATCTGCCCGCCACGGTCAGCAGCCTGGTCACCACCATCCCGCTGATCTTCATGGGGCTGGGCTCGGTCGTCGCCCCCGTACTGGCCCGGCGCTGGGGCACCGAGACCGTGCTCTGCGGGGCGCTGGTGACGCTGTGCGGCGGCATCGTGCTGCGGATCGCGCCGCCGGTGGTCGCGCTGTTCGCCGGCTGCGCGGTGGTCGGCGCGGCCATCGCCCTGCTGAACGTGCTGATGCCCGGCCTGATCAAGCGGGACTTCCCGGACCGCGCCGCCGGGATGACGGCGCTGTACTCGACCGCGATGATCCTCGGCGCGACCGTCTCCGCCGCCACGGCCGTACCGCTGGAGAGCGCGCTCGGCGGCTGGCAGGGGTCGCTGGTCTCCTGGGCGCTGCTGGCCGCCGTCGCCGCGGTGGTCTGGGTTCCCCAGGCGGTGCTGGCGCGGCGCGGCACCCGGCACGGCACCGCCGCGGCCACGCCCGCGCACCAGGTCGAGCGCGGCCCGAGGCTCGCCCGCTCGCCGCTCGCCTGGCAGGTCACGCTGTTCATGGGCTCGCAGTCGCTGATCGCGTACGTGGTCATCGCCTGGATGCCGACGATCTTCACCGACCACGGGATGGGCAAGGGCGAAGCGGGGCTGGTCTTCGCGTTCAGCACGCTGCTGCAGATGGCCGGTTCGTTCGTGGTGCCGATGCTGGCGGGGCGGATGCGGCGGCAGCGGCTGCTGGGAGTGGCGGTGTCCGCACTGATGGCCTGCGGCGTCGCCGGACTGCTCACGGCGCCGGTGGCGGGCGCCTGGCTGTGGGCGGCGCTGCTCGGCGTGGGGCAGGGCGGCGCACTGGGGCTGGCCCTGACGATGATGGTGCTGCGCTCCGGCGACGCCCATACGGCCGCCCGCCTCTCCGGCATGGCGCAGACCGGCGGCTACCTCCTCGCCGCCGCCGGTCCGCTCGCCCTCGGCGCCGTCCACCAGACGACCAACGGCTGGACCGTCCCCCTCCTCCTGCTGCTCACCGTCTGCGCAGCCCTGGCGCTCCTCGCCCTGGGCGCCGGCCGGGACCGCCGGATCGGGGACGCGGCGACGCACACGGCCTGAGGGCGGGCGCCGCGCAGGACCGGCGGGGGCCGCGTGCCTGGCCGGGGCCCGCGTACCTTGGCCGGGGCGCGCGTGCCTGGCCGGGGCCCCGGGGTGCGACGGCGGAACGGGCCGGTGGCGAGGCCCGTCGTGTGGGCGGGCGATGGCGGGACGGTGAACGATCTCCCTCGTTGGCAACGATCCGGGGGTGGCCGCCCGGGGGCTCGGGGGGTGTGGCTTACCGTGCCCCCATGAGCGATGTTCAGCACACCGTTCGCCGGCCGGGCCCGCGGTTCTCCCGCACCGGCCGGCTCATCGTGGTGGCCGTGCTGGCCGTCCTGGTCGTCGTCGCCGTGGTCCTGGTGACCCGGCTGCTGCGCGAGCGGGCGAACGAGGAGACCTTGACCGTCCCCGAGGGACAGCGGGCCGCCCAGATCTACGCCACCGCCGACAAGGCCCTCCATCTGCCCAGCGGCTCGACCGCGAAGGCCGCCAAGAACGCGCACCTCCCGCTGCCGGCCGAGGCGAAGGGCAACCCCGAGGGCTACCTCTTCCCGGCGACGTATCCGATCCGCTCGGACACCACCCCGGCGTCGCTGCTCTCGTACATGGTCAAGACCGGAAACCAGCGGCTCGCCGAGGACCGCATCACCTCCTACCGGACGGTGGTGATCGCCAGCATCGTGCAGGCGGAGGCCGACCGGCCCGCCGACATGGGCAAGGTCGCCCGCGTGATCGACAACCGGCTGGCCCGGCACATGCCGCTGCAGATGGACTCGACGATCAATTACGCGCTGGGCCGCAGCACGCTCCACACCAGCCACGCCGACACCCGCACCAAGAGCCCGTACAACACCTACCGCTACGAGGGTCTGCCGCCCACCCCGATCGACAACCCCGGGGCGGACGCGCTCAAGGCGGCCGGCGCGCCGCCCGCGGGCGACTGGCTGTACTTCGTCACCGTCAAACCGGGCGACACCCGCTTCACCGCCGACTATCAGGAGCACCTGAAGAACGTGCAGGAGTTCAACGACCGGCAGAAGAACGGCGGCGCCTAGGAAGAAGCCCTGGGGCAGCCGGCGCGGCGCGGCGTCCTACTCCTCGCCCGCCAGAGTGAGGGCCTTCAGCCGGCGGCCGGCGTACCAGGTCGCGGCGACCGTGAGAGCCGTCAACAGGCCTATCGCCACGGGGAGTTGCACGTCCGAGGTGATCGCTCCCTCGGCGGCGACCTTCTGACCGATGGCGAGGGCCCACTGCTGGACGCTGAGGGTCCGCGCACCGGGCACGAGGGTGCCGACCAGCGCCTCCCAGACCAGGGCGTAGACCAGTCCGAAGACCACGGCGTGCCGGGTGATCGTGCCGAAGAGGAGGAAGAGCGCGCTGTAGGCGACCGCGGCGACGGCCGCGGACACCGCGTACCCGACCGCTATCTGCTGGCTGTTGCCGTTCAGGAGGAAGCCGGCGAGCAGCACGGGGAGGGCGGAGAAGGCGACCGTGACGCCGATCGCGACCAGGAGTTTGGTGAAGATGATCGTCGACCGGGAGACCGGCTTGGACAGGAGATAGACCACCGATCCGTCGTCGATCTCCGGCCCGATCGCGCCCGTGCCGGCGATGACGCCGATCAACGGGACCATCGTGCCCAGGGCGAAACCGCCCAGGATCCCGCCGGCGGTGCTGTCATCGGCGCCGGTCAGGGCCCGGACGGCCACCGCGATGACGATGAGCAGGGCGGGCAGCACGAAGAGGATCAGGGCCCGCCGCCGGCCGAGCAGGGCACGGTAGGTGAGCCGGGCGACGGTCGGGTGGAACAGCGAGGCCCGGGGCGCGGCGGCCGGCGCCGGCGGGGCGGGCGGGGTGGTCGTGCTCGTGGACATGCGTCAGGGCTCCTTTCAGCCTCAGGCCGCTACGAGGTAGGAGAAGACGGATTCCAGCGATTCGTCGGAGGGCGAGACCGTCAGCAGGCGGATGCCGTGGTCGCGGGCGACGCGCGGCAGGAGTGTGGTGAAGCGGCCGAAGTCGACGGCCTGGACGCGCAGTCCGCCGTCGACGAGATCGACCTCGATCCCGGACGTCGAGGGATCGGCGATCAGCGCGCCCGCCAGCGCCCGGTCGTCGTCGGACCGGACGAGATAGCGGTGCGGGCGGTCGGTCATCAGCCGGCGGATCTTGCGGAAGTCGCCGGACGCGGCGTGCCGGCCGGCGACCACCACCTCGATGTGCGAGGCGAGTTGCTCGACCTCCTCCAGGATGTGCGAGGAGAACAGGACCGTGCGCCCCTCGTCGCCCATCCGGCGCAGCAGCTCCATCAGCTGCATCCGCTGGCGCGGGTCCATGCCGTTGAAGGGCTCGTCGAGCAGCAGCACGGACGGGTCGTGGACCAGCGCGGAGGCCATCTTCACGCGCTGCCGCATGCCCTTGCTGTACGTGGCGATCTTGCGGTCCTGGGCGTACTCCATCTCCACGGTGGCCAGCGCCCGGGCCGCCTCCCGCCGGCCGAGGCCGTGCAACTCGGCATTGGCCACGACGAATTCGCGCCCGGTGAGGAAGTCGTACATCGCCTCGCGCTCCGGGACGAGGCCGATGTGGCGGTAGATGCCGGCGTTGCGCCAGATCGTCGCCCCGTCGAGGGTGACCGAGCCGTTGGAGGGGGCGAGGAAGCCGCCCATCATGTTGATCAGCGTGGACTTGCCGGCGCCGTTGGGGCCGAGCAGACCGGTCACCCCGGGGCCGATGGTCATCGTGATGTCGTTGACGGCCACGACGTTGCCGAACCAGCGCGAGGCGTGGTCGATGTGGAGGGTGCTCATAGACCGGCCTTCCGGTAGCGGCGCATCAGCAGGGCATAGCAGCCGGCGATGGCGATCAGGGTGACGAGGAGGTAGACGAACCCGGCGCCGGTCGACGGCGCGAGCCCGTTGGGGAAGGAGCTGCTCCCGCCGAGGAACGTGGACTGCACCCCGTCGATGAGCGTGATGGGCGAGAACAGTCCGAGCCAGCCGACGGCGGACTCGCTGCCCTGGACGAAGGCGATGCCCTGGACCGCGCTCACCGCGCCGTACGGGATGGTGAGGACGGCGATCACGCCGGCGACGCCGAAGCCGCGGCGCGGGGTGAGCGCGGAGACGACCAGCCCGATCCCGGCGAACAGCAGCGACAGCAGCACCACGGAGACGAGTCCTTGGGCGAAGCCCTTGGTCTGGTCGAGGAAGTCCATCTTCGCCAGCAGCGCGCCGATGTAGAGGACCAGCAGCGGGGCGGCGGTGAGGACGAACAGGGCGCTCGCCATCGCCGCGAACTTCGAGGCCACGTAGTCGCCGCGCTCGATGGGGCGGGAGAAATACAGCGGCACGGTCTTGAAGCGCAGGTCCCGGGAGACCGACTGCGGGGCCTGGGCGGCCAGATAGAGGCCGATGACGGCCTGGAGGTAGATGGCGTAGCGGGTGTAGCCGACCGGGAGGCTGCCGGCCTTGGTGAACACCGCGACCGCGACCATGATCGCGGCGGGCAGGCACATCACCGCGAAGAGCAGCATCGGCAGCACCTTGCTCTTGGCCGAGCGGCCGAGGCCGTAGGCGCCCCGCAGACTCTGCGAGAAGAGCGACCGGCGGGCATAGGCGCGGCCCAGCCGCGGGCCGTCGTAGTGGCGGTAGCCGATGTTGTGGATGGAGGCGCCGGGTGGGGAGGTGGCTGCCGGGGTCATGGGCTCAGGCGACATCGTGGGCGCCTCCTTCCTGGGTGGCGTACGGGGCGCCGGGGGCGCCCGCGGGGGCGGGGGTGGCCTGGGCCCGGTCCGCGTCGCGGAACACCTCGGCGATCTGGTGGCGGCGCTGTTCCATCCGGATCAGGCCGAGCCCGAGTCCGGCGACGGTGTCCCGCACCAGGTCGTAGGTCTGCTCACCGGCCGCCTCGACGAACAGGAGGTGGCCGGACGAGGGGAGGCCGGCGACGCCCGGAGCGCCGGTCGTCACCGCGACGCCGGCGGCGGCCAGGGCCGCGCGCAGCGCCTCGGTGCCGTCCGGGTGGGCCTCGGTGTCCGTGACCTCCACCGCGAGGGAGGCCGTGACCTGCGTGAACTCATCGGTGGCGGAGGACCGCAGCAGCTTGCCGCCGTCGATGACGACGACGTGGTCGCAGGTGCGCTCCAGTTCGCCGAGGAGGTGCGAGGTCACGAGGACGGAGATGCCGAAGTCGGTGTGGACCCGCCGGATCAGGCCGAGCATCTCGTCCCGGCCTGCCGGGTCGAGGCCGTTGGTGGGCTCGTCGAGGAACACCAGCTGCGGGTCGTGGACCAGCGCCTGGGCCAGCTTCACCCGCTGCTTCATGCCCGTCGAATAGCCGCCGATGGGGCGGTAGCGCTCCTCGTAGAGACCGACGTGGCGCAGGGTGTCGGCGGTGCGCTCGCGGGCGGCGGTCGGCGGCAGCCCCGACATCCGGGCCATGTGCACGACGAACTCGGTGGCCGAGACGTCCGGCGGCAGGCAGTCGTGCTCGGGCATGTAGCCGACCCGCTCGCGGATGGCGTTGCCGTCCTTGGCCACGTCCAGGCCGAGGACGCGCGCCGATCCCTCGCTGGCCGGGGCCAGTCCCAGCAGGATCTTGATCAGGGTGGACTTTCCGGCGCCGTTGGCACCCACCAGGCCCGTCACGCCGGGGGCGATGTCAACGGAGAGCCGGTCCAAAGCGGTCACCCGCGGGAACCGCTTGCTCAGGCTTTCGGTCACGATCACAGTCACGTCTTCGACGGTAGTGGCGTCCGCCACACCGGTCGTCAACCCACAAGTCGGTATCGGCATCCCCCTGCGGTATTACGTGCCCGTAGGGGTTCTCCTGCTTTGAGGGGCCCTCGTCTCAGGGTCGGGCCCGTAGGGGCGGGCCCGTAGGGGCGGGCCGCCCGGCTTCCGGCCGCCGGGTGCGTCGGACCCCTTGACGTCGCCGCCGGTCATTGTCACATTCATCAGTGTCAAGTTACGGGCGCGTACCGCGATGCACGGCTCACGGACGGACGGTTGGCGATGGCCCCAGTCACCACAGCGACCTCAGCAGCAGCCGGAGAACTCACCGCAGAACTAAGGGGGTTCAGAGAGGTCCAGCGGCTCGCCTACGCCTGCGCGGAGGCCGTGGCCGCCCAGCTCAAGCCCGGGATCACCGAGCGCGCGGCGGCGCGGATGCAGCGCGAGTGGCTGCGCGAGCGCGGGGTGCGGGACTGGTTCCACCTGCCGTTCGCCTGGTTCGGCGACCGCACCGCGTTCGTCAACTTCCGGATACCGCTGCAGTTCTTCCCCACCAACCGCGAGCTGGAACCGGGGATGCCCTTCATCCTCGACATGGCCCCCGTCCACCAGGGCTACACCGCCGACATCGGCTACTCCGGCTGCCTCGGCCTCAACCCCGTGCACGACAAGCTGCTCGCCGACCTGGAGGCGCACCGCGCGCTCATCCTGCGCGAGGTCCGCGAACGCCGCCCGCTGCGGGAGATCTACCAGGACGTCGACCGGCTCATGGTGCGGCAGGGCTACGCCAACCGCCACCGCGCCTATCCCTTCGGCGTCATCGCGCACAAGATCGACCGGGTGAAGCAGCGCCGCTGGTCGCCCACCCTCTTCGGCTTCGGCGCCCAGTCCCTCAAGGGCCTCGCCTCCGACGCGCTGCACGGCCACCGGGACGGCTGGTCCCCACTGTGGAGCCCGTACACCTTCTCCGACCATCCGCCGCAGCCCGGGCTGTGGGCGGTCGAACCCCACCTCGGATTCCGGGGCACCGGCGCGAAGTTCGAGGAGATCCTGGTCGTGACGGACTCCAAGGACCCCCAGGAAAGCGCCTTTTGGCTGGACGACGATCTGCCGCACGTGCGGCGCTGGCAGGAGGAGAAGGCCGCGTGAAGACGGGACGTGGACGGGACGCGGCCGCGGGCCGCGGCAAGGAGCCGGGCCGCACGCAGGGCGGGGCGCAGGGCCGTGGATCGGGCCGCGGCCCGGGGCTCGAGGGGGCGACGGAGCGCTGGGTGCACACCGGCGGCGTGGAGCTGTGCGTCGCCGAGCTGGGTGACCCGGCACACCCCACGGTGGTGCTGATGCACGGCTATCCGGACAGCAAGGAGGTGTGGTCCGAGGTGGCCCGCGGGCTGGCCGACCGCTTCCATGTGGTGCTCTACGACGTCCGGGGCTGCGGCCGGTCCACCGCCCCGCGGCCGCTGCGCGGCGGCTTCACCCTGGAGAAGCTGACCGACGACTTCCTGGCCGTCGCCGACGCCGTCAGCCCCGACCGCCCGGTGCACGTCGTGGGCCACGACTGGGGCTCGGTACAGGCCTGGGAGTTCGCCACCGTGCGCCGCACGGAGGGCCGGATCGCCTCCTTCACGTCCATGTCGGGCCCGTCACTGGACCACTTCGGCCACTGGATCAAGAAGCGGATGGTGCGGCCCACCCCGCGCCGCGCCGCCCAGCTCCTCAACCAGGGCGCCAAGTCCTGGTACGTCTACATGCTGCACACGCCCGTGCTGCCCGAACTGGCCTGGAAGGGCCCGCTCGGCAAGCGCTGGCCGGGCATCCTCCAGCGGGTGGAGAAGGTACCGGCCGGGGACTACCCGACCGCCTCGCTCCCCACCGACGCGGCCCACGGCGCCTGGCTCTACCGCGACAACGTCCTCGCCCGGCTCCGCCGCCCGCGCGCCGACGCCTACGCGCACTGCCCGGTCCAGCTGATCACCCCCACCGGCGACGCCTTCCTCTCCCAGCGGCTCTACGACGACCTGGAGCAGTGGGCACCGCAGCTCGTCCGCCGCACCCTCCCGGCCAAGCACTGGGTCCCCCGCACCCGCCCGGACCAACTGGTCTCCTGGATCACCGAGTTCGTCACCGCCAAGGAGGAGGGTGACCCGGCGAAGCAGATCGCGGCGCGCGGCCCGTACGCCGACCGGTTCGGCGGGCAACTGGTGCTGGTGACCGGCGCGGCCAGCGGCATCGGCCGGGCCACCGCGTTCGCCTTCGCGGAGGCCGGCGCCCGGGTCATCGCCGTCGACCGGGACGCGGACGGCGCGGCGCGGACCGCCGAGCTGGCCCGTCTGGTCGGCGCCCCGCAGGCCTGGCCCGAGGTCGTCGACGTCGCGGACGAGGCGGCCATGGAGAAGCTCGCCGACAAGGTCGACGCCGAGTACGGCCCCGTGGACGTGCTGGTGAACAACGCCGGGATCGGCCTGTCCGGCTCCTTCCTCCAGACCACCACCGACGACTGGAAGAAGGTGCTGGACGTCAACCTGTGGGGCGTCATCCACGGCTGCCGGATCTTCGGCAGGCGGATGGCCGACCGCGGTCAGGGCGGCCACATCGTCAACACCGCTTCGGCGGCCGCCTTCCAGCCGTCGAAGATGCTGCCCGCCTACAGCACCTCCAAGGCCGCGGTCCTGATGCTCAGCGAGTGCCTGCGCGCCGAACTGGCCGGGCAGGGCATCGGCGTCTCGGCCATCTGCCCCGGGCTGGTCAACACCGCCATCACCGGCACCGCCCGCTTCGCCGGGGTCTCGGCCGAGGAGGAGAAACGCCGCCAGGCCAAGGCCGCGCGGATGTACGGGCTGCGCAACTACCCGCCGGAGAAGGTCGCCGACGCCATCCTGCGGGCGGTGGTCCGCAACCAGGCGGTGGTGCCCGTCACCCCCGAGGCCCGCGGCGCCCACCTCCTGTCGCGCTTCGCCCCGCGGGCCCTGCGCGCCCTCGCCCGCATCGAGCCGCGGCTGTAGGCAAGCCCCCGGCCCGCCAGGAGGAGCCCCAGCGACCGGAGATTCCCGAGAGCCGGACCACCGCGCATGTCAGGAGCCGCGCATGAGTACCTCCCCCCTCCAGGAGCACCACCCGATCACCCCGCGCCGGGTCTCGTTCGACTGGCGTGCGACACCGCTGCTGTGGATCCCCGACGAGCCCACCGCCACCCACGTCATCAACGTGCTGCACCTGCTGCTGCCGGCCGGGGAGCGGTGGTTCGTCAAGGTCTTCAAGGAGGCCCTGCCGCTGGTCCGGGACGAGCAGCTCCTCAGGGACGTCAAGGGCTTCATGGGCCAGGAGGCCACCCACAGCGTCCAGCACTCCTACGTCCTCGACCATCTGGCCCACCAGGGCCTGGACACCGGCCCCTACACCCGGCACATCGACTTCCTCTTCGAGCGTCTGCTCGGCGACCGGCCGCCGTTCGGCGTCCCCGTCCCGGAACGGGAGTGGCTGCGCTTCCGGCTCTCCCTGATCGCCGCCATCGAGCAGTTCACCGCGGTGCTCGGGGACTGGGTGCTGGCCGCCGACGGCCTCGACCGGGCCGGGCCCGACCCGGTCATGCTCGACCTGCTGCGCTGGCACGGTGCGGAGGATGTCGAGCACCGGGCGGTCGCCTTCGACATGTACCAGCACACCGGCGGCGAGGACCCGGGCCGGTACGCCCGCCGGGTGCTGGGCATGGCCGTCACCGCCCCCGTGCTGCTCCATCTCTGGGCCTGGGGCGCGGCCTATCTCCTCCGGCACGACCCGCAGCTCGCCGCCCGCTCCCGCTACGCGCTGCGGGAGCACAACCGGGCCGTCCGCAAGGGACTGCTCCCCACCTGGCGTGAGCTGGGAGCGGCGATACCGCGCTATCTGCGGCGGTCGTACCATCCCTCGCAGGAAGGGTCGCTGCGCACGGCCGTCGCCTACCTGGCGTCCTCGCCGGCCGCCCGGGCCGCGGCGGGCGCGGTGGGCCGCGCGGCCGTCTCGTAACGCGCGGCCGACGGAGGAGGAGCACCGCAGTGACCCAGCAGCAGCCGGCGGCCGCACCCCGCCCGGCCGAGTACCGCATCGACGACCTGGCTCACCTCAGCGGTGCCACGGTCCGGACGATCCGCGCCTACCAGGACCGCGGGCTGCTCCCCCGCCCGGAACGCCGCGGCCGGGCCAACGTCTACGGCGCTGCCCATCTGGCCCGGCTGCGCCAGATCGCCGATCTGCTGGACCGCGGCTACACCCTCGCCAGCATCAAGGAGCTCCTCCAGGCCTGGGACGCCGGCCTCGACCTCGGCGGGGTGCTGGGCCTGGTCGCCGAGATCGACGGACCGTGGACCGACGAGGAGGCGTCCCGGATCAGCCGCGCAGACCTGGACGCGGCCTTCGGGGGCGCCTCCGACGAGGCGGCGGTCGCCGAGGCCGTCGAGTTGGGCGTCCTGGAACGGCTCCCCGGCCAGGACGACGAGTTCCTCGTGCCCAGCCCGCAGGAGCTCGCCGTCGCCGCCGAGCTGCACTCCGCGGGCGTCCCGCTGCTGGCGATCTCCGCCCATCTCCGGGAGCTGCGCGGCCAGGTGGAACACATCGCCTCGCGCTTCCTGGACTTCACCACCGAGCACGTCTTCCAGCAGTTCCTGGACCATCCGCCCACCGACGCCGAGGCGGCCGAGGCCGCCGCCCTCGTCCGCCGGCTGCGGCCGCTGGCCCAGCAGACCGTCGACGCCGAACTCGCCCGCGCCATGCGGACCCTGGCCACCCGCTACCTCCGCCGGCACCTCAGCGAGGCGCTTCCCGCGGAGAGCCACGGGCCGAGGGGCAGCGCCCCCTCGGCACCGGCAGGCTCCGGGCCGGTCCCGGACCCCCGTACCGCGACCGGCCCGCACCCTGCTCCCGGCCCCGCCCCCGAGACGGCGCCGGGCCCCGCGCGAAAGCCCGCCGCGGCGGCTGGCGCCGGTGCCGACGCCGAGGCGGTGGCGCTGCCCGCCGACGCCGTGGCGGCCGTACGGGACCTGGTGGGCCCCGCACACACCGCGGCGTTCATCGCGGCCGCCGCCCGGCGCGAGGTGCAGGCCCGCACCATGGACGCCTTGGTCCCGGGCGGCCCCCATGCCCCGTCCGAGGGCCCCACGGACACCGCCCCGGACGCCGGGCCCCCGCCCGGCACCTGAGCCGGCACCCCCAATGGGCGTGCCACTTCGCGCTTTTCAGGTCTCAAGAAGCATGCGGTCGCGGTTATTCCGCCCCGGAGGGACAAACCTGTCGGGACATCGCAACGACTCGTCGGCTCAACGTGCCGGGTCCGGCAGCCAGTTGCCGTGGAAGCCGTACGGCACCCGCTGCGGCAGATGGACCGTGGCCACCGGGTCGGCGGATATGTCCTCGGCGTCGAGGACGACCAGGTCGCTGGTGTCGGTGGTCGCGTCGTAGACGTAGGTCAGCAGCCAGCCCGGTCCGCCCGGACGGTCGTCCGCCGGGGCGAAGGCCGCCTCGCCCGGGGTACGGCCCGGACCGAAGTCATGGCGGACGACCGCGCCGGTCTCCAGGTCGTAGCGGAGCAGAGCACCGGGTATGTGGCCCGTCCCCGGGGCCTCGGCGACGGTGGCGTGGCCGAAGCGGGCCCGCTGCCCCACGAGGCGGTCGTCCACCCTCGGGAACTCGCAGTACTGGTCGTCCAGCTGCTCCTCGGCGACCGTGCCGGAAGCCAGGTCGATCGTCCAGCGCCACAGGCAGGACGGCTGCCTGCCGGTGAAGTCGGGATAGCGGGAGACATGGAGGACGATCCGCTGGTCGCCGTCGTCATGGGCGTTCAGCGCGTGGAAGACGTAGCAGGGGTCGATGGGCAGCCAGCGGGCCTCGCCGTGCGGGTCGTCCCGGCGCAGCACGCCCAGCCGGGCGCCGTACTCCGGGTCCCAGCGGTAGGGCATTCCGGGGCGGCGGTGGGCGTCGAAGACCATCGGGAGGTCCATGAAGATGACATGGCGCTCGGTGAGATGGAAGTCGTGCATCATCGTGTGCGCCGTGACGTCGATGGGGCGGCTGATCACCAACTCCCCGTCCGCATCGGCCCGGTGGTAGGTCAGATAGGGCGGCTTGGACCCGCCGTATCCGAAGAAGTGCAGCTCGCCGGTGGTCGGGCAGGTCTTGGGGTGCGCGGTCATGGCGGTGGTGAGCCGTCCGCCGAAGTCGTGGACGCCCAGGGTCTCCAGCTCATGGCCGGGGCGGCAGTCGATTTCGTACGGGAACGACGACTCGACGAGCGCGAGGGTGCGGCCGGCGTGCCGGACGACGTGGGTGTTGGCCACGCCGGCCGACAGATTGCGGCGGCCCTGTGCATCGCGGGGCGGCACTCCGTCGGTGAAGGTCGAGGTGCGGACCCAGCGGTTGCGGTAGGAGACCGCCCGGCCGCCCTCGAGGCGGAGCCCGTGGACCATGCCGTCACCGAAGAACCAGTGCGGTGTGACGGCGTCCCGCGGGTTGGGGCCGTTGCGCAGGAACCAGCCGCTGAGCTCGGGCGGCACGGTGCCGGTGACCGGGAGGTCGTAGGCGGTCAGCTCCTCGGCGACCGGGGCGAAGTTGCCGGCCAGGTGCGGAGCGGGGGCATCGGAGGCGGACGGGGTGGTCGGGGAGGTGGTGGTCATGACGCCAGGCCTTCCTGGACGCCGCCCTGCGCGGCGGCCTGCTGCTCGAAGCGGGCCCGGGCCCGGTCGGGGTAGCTGGAGGTGAAGCGGACGGGGAGGACGAAGCCGGCGACCTGGATGAGGACCGAGTAGACCGTGTCCAGCTCGTAGGCGGAGACGAGGGCCTGGGCGGTCGCGGTGAGGGTGAAGGAGAGCGCCCACGCGGCGGTGAGCACGACGTTGATGCGGCGGAACAGCGGGGTGTGCCAGACCTCGGGCGGCGCCATCCGGCGCGCGATGCCCAGCGTGAAGGGCCGCCGGACCGCTATGGACACCCAGGCGATGAGCGCCAGCCAGCCCATCGAGAGCGCGCTGCCGTACAGCCGCAGGCCACTGTCGGGGCGGGCGAAGGCCAGCGCGGACAGGGCCGCGAAGAAGACGATCGTGCCGTATTCCAGCACGCGGTAGTCGAGCGAAAGGCCCGCCGCCCGGTCGGCGATGAGCAGCGCGACAGCCGTCAGCACACCGGCGAGAGCGCCCCACTGCCAGCCGATCGTGGAAACCCCCGCGAAGACCAGCCACGGCACGAAGCCCCGCAGATAGTTCATGACTCCCCCTCTTCGTCCGCGGCCGCACGACCGGCGCTCTTCGCCGTCCGCATCTCCACCGCACCTTCCAACTTCGACATGTCGAATCTAGAAGGTCCTCCTTTGACATGTCAACAGTGGAAGGTAATGTGCCGGTCATGAGCCTGAGACATGCCGTGCTGGGTCTGCTGTCCGAAGCCCCCGCGAGCGGCTACGACCTGATGAAGCTGTTCAACGCCACGCTCTCGATGGTCTGGCCCGCCACGCAGAGCCAGGTGTACGGCGAGCTCGGCAAGCTCACCACCGCCGGCATGGTCGAGGTCACCGCCCACGGCCCCCGCGGCCGCAAGGAATACGCGATCACCGACGAGGGCCTGACGGAGCTGCGCCACTGGCTCACCAAGGTCGAGCCGAGCGGCCCGCAGCGCGATGACGGCCTGCTGCGCGTCTTCTTCCTCGGCATCGTCACGCCGCTCGAAGCCCAGACCTTCCTCCTCCATCAGGCCGAGCTCGCCGCGCGCACCCGCGCCATGTGCGAGCAGGTCGACGAGAACGCCCAGTGGGACGACGAGATGATTTCGGTCTACGGACGGATCGCCCTGGAGTACGGCCTGCGGATGTCGGCGGCCCAGGAGGAGTGGGCCCGCTGGGCGGCCGAGCAGGTGACCACCGCCAAGGCGCGACGGGCCAGCGAGCTCGCGCACGCCCAGCACGAAGGACCCGGACAAGGCCACGAAACGCAGGGAAAGGACGCCGAGGGCCCGCAGGGGGACGAGACCGGCGGGACGTGAATGCGGATGCCTCCGGGGCGCTCGGCGCTGCACCCTGGAGGCATGAACACCCAGCGCTCCGTGCGCCTCTCGAAGTACCTGTCGAAGCATTTGCGCCATAAACCGGAGCGGATCGGCCTCACTCTCGACGCCCAGGGCTGGGTGCCCGTCGACGCCCTGATGGCGGCGGCCGCGACCCATGGATTCCCGTTCTCGCGGGACGAGTTGGCGGCCGTGGTGGCCGGCAACGACAAACAGCGCTTCACCATCGAGGACGGCCGGATACGCGCCAACCAGGGCCACTCCGTACGGGTGGACCTCGGACTGCCGCCGGCCGAACCTCCCGCGTACCTCTTCCACGGCACGGTGGCGCGCAATGTGGCCGCCATCCAGGAAGAGGGACTCCTGCCGATGGGCCGGCACGCGGTCCACCTCTCACCGGACCGGGACACCGCGACCCGGGTGGGCGCCCGGCGCGGCAAACCGGTGGTCCTGGCCGTGGACGCGGCGGCGATGCACCGGGCCGGACATGTCTTCCACGTCAGCGCGAACGGCGTCTGGCTCACCGACCGGGTGCCCGCCCGCTTCCTCCGCTTCCCCGGGTGAGCCGATCCGTCCACCGACCCGTCCCACGGGTTCACCACCCCACCCGAGGGATCACCACCCCGCCCGAGGGATCACAACCCCGGTGCGCCCCATACGGGGAACCACCGCGCCAGGTCCTTCTCGATCGTCAGATCGTCCCCGAGCATCGCCCTGACCTGGAGTTCGAGCGGATTCTCGCGCTTCTCCCCACCGCCCGGCTTCGGTGCGAAGGGATAGAACGTGCCCCTCTTGTAGAGGTAGACCAGCGCCAGCGACCGCTGCCGGTCGTCACGGAAGCCGACCAGAGAGCACAGTAGTTGCGGGCCGAAACCCGCCTCCTCCAGGGACGTGTTGACCGCGTGCAGGTCGTTGACCAGGCCCGCCACGTCCTCCGGCGGATGCCGTACGAGCAGCCAGGTGTAGCCGTACGCGTCCTGGGTGAACTCCACCGGCCCGTCCAGCAGGGACCGGGCCTCCTCCTGGATGCGGGCGAACGCGCCGCCCTCCACACTGGCGAAGCACACCGAGCCGAGGCCGGTGGGCGTGAATCCGGCCGCGGCCTGCAGGGTGATCGCGGCGGACGGCAGCGCGAAGAGCTGGTCCAGATCGGGGCGTACCGGCTTGCTGCGGCCGAGGAGGGCGTCCAGAAATCCCATGCGCGGGGTACTCCTTGCTCCTGGAGGGGCCGGCCCGCACCGTCAGGCGGGCCGGCGATCGTCACGGACGCCTCACGTCCCGAGCTGCGCCGCGATCCGGCCCAGCTGGTCCAGGCGCTGTTCCAGCGTCGGGTGCGAGGACAGCAGCCGGTGGAAGCTCTCCTTGTTGAACGCCGGGGCGAAGAAGAAGGCGTTGTACGGCTGGGCCTTGCGCAGGTCTTCGGTCGGGATCCGGGCGATCTGCCCGGTGACCTTGGTCAGCGCGGCGGCCAGCGCCGAGGGGCGGCCGGTCAGCAGCGCGGCCGCGCGGTCGGCGGCCAGTTCGCGGTAACGGGACAGCAGCCGGGTCAGCAGGAAGCTGATCGCGTAGACGACCGCGCTGACGGCGGTGACGATCAGCACGGCGATGGCCGCGTTCTGGTCCCGGTTGTTGCGCCCGACGCCGCTCCACAGGGCGGCGCGGGTGATGATCCCCGCCAGTACGCCGAGGAACGACGCGATGGTCATCACCGCGACATCGCGGTGCGCGACGTGCGAGAGCTCGTGGGCCAGCACGCCCTCCAGCTCCTCCGGCTCCAGCCGCCGGAGCAGGCCCGTGGTGGCGCACACCATCGAGTTCTTCCGGTTGCGGCCGGTGGCGAAGGCGTTCGGCACGTCCGACTCCGCGATCGCGACCCGCGGCTTGGGCATGTCGGCCAGGGCGCACAGCCGGTCCACCGCGCCGTGCAGCACGGGCGCCTGCTCGGGCGTGACCTCGTGTGCCCCCATGCTGAAGGCCGCGATCCGGTCGCTGAACCAGAACTGCGCGACGAACAGGGCTCCTGCGATCAGCAGCACCACCACCCAGGCGCCCTTGAGCAGGACCACCAGCACGCCGACGACCACGACGTACAGCAGCCCGATGAAGAACATCGTCGTGATCATCCGCGAGGTCAACCCGCGGTCCGGGGCGAATCGGGTCTGTGCCATGGCTCCTCCACGAACACCGCACTTCGCGCAGTGCGCCGACCCGCTCGCGCACCGGTCTCCGGCGCGCCGCGTCCGCCACACTGCGCCGCTGTCCCGATTCTCCCTCTTCCGGGCTATATACGAGGTAAAGCGGAGGTGTGCGAATGACCGGGCGCGTCGGTCGGGCCGAGCGGCGGGTTGCACGTGAGAGCCGGGCGGCGTGCTTCACGTGACAGCCAGGCGGCGTGTTTCACGTGAAACCAGCCGCAGCCCCGCCCCACCCTCCTCGGCCCCACCCCTCCCCGGTGCCGAGCTGCTACGCGTCGCCGAGCTGCGCCAGCCCCTCCGTAGCGATCCGCTCGAAGACGTCGAGGTCCGCCGCGAAGAGCGAATCGGCGATCGGCCAGTGGAGGACCAGCTCGTCGAAGCCCAGCGCGGCGTGGTTCCCGGCGAAGTCCACGAACGCGTCGACGGAGTCCAGCGGCCGGTCCGGGGTGAAGCCGGAGAGCATGATCTTCTCCAGATCGCCGGCATCGCGGCCGATTTCGGCACAGGCCTTGCCGAGCCGTTCGCACTGCCCGCGGACCGCCTCCAGGGAGTCGGCCGAGCTGCCGCCGCCGTTGGAGACCTTGGGGTCACCGGTCGTCACCCACGCCTGGCCGTACTTGGCCGCGAGCTTCAGGCCGCGCGGCCCGGTGGCGGCCACCGCGAACGGCAGCCGCGGCCGCTGCACACAGCCGGGGATGTTGCGGACCTCGTCCGCGGAGTAGTGCTCGCCCTCGTACGAGACCACGTCCTCGGTCAGCAGCCGGTCGAGCAGCGGCACGAACTCGCCGAAGCGGTCCGCCCGCTCCCGCGGCGACCAGGCCTCCTGGCCGAGCGCGGTGGCGTCGAAGCCGTTGCCGCCGGCGCCGATGCCCAGGGTGATCCGGCCGCCGCTGATGTCGTCGAGGGAGATCAGTTCCTTGGCGAGGGTGACCGGATGCCGGAAGTTCGGTGAGGTGACGAGGGTGCCCAGGCGCAGCCGGGAGGTCGCGGCCGCGGCGGCGGTCAGGGTGGGCAGGGCGCCGAACCAGGTCTGGTCACGGAAGCTCCGCCAGGACAGGTGGTCGTAGGTGTAGGCGGCGTGGAAGCCCAGCTCCTCGGCGCGCTGCCACACCTCCCGTCCACCTTCGGACCAGCGGCGGACGGGAAGTATCACGGTGCTCAGTCGCATGCCCTCGAGCGTACGGCCGTCCGGGTGTTCCTCACGATCGCCGCCGGCCACCGCACGCCTCCCGCCACCCTGAACCGGCACACCGCCCTGGCCCGCGAGCGGCCGCCCACCCCGTCCTCCGTCCGGCTCCCGCTCCGGCTCATCCGCGCGACCCACCGCACGCCTGTGCGCACCGGTGCGGGAAGATGGGCCCGTGACTGATGCCTCCGCCACGCCACCCCGGGCGGCCGAACCGGCCGTTGCCCCCGGACCGGCCGTTCCGCCCGAACCGGCCGTCGTGCCCCGGCTGATCGCCACCGACCTCGACGGCACCCTGCTGCACGACGACAAGACGGTGTCCGAGCGGACCATCGCCGCGCTCGCCGCCGCCGAGCGGGCCGGCATCGAGGTGTTCTTCGTCACCGGACGCCCGGCCCGCTGGATGGACGTGGTCAGCGACCATGTGCACGGCCACGGCCTGGCGATCTGCGCGAACGGTGCGGCCGTCGTCGATCTGCACCGCGGCGGCCGGATCGTCGAGGTCAGCCCGCTGGACCAGGCGCTCGCGAGGGAGGTCGTGGACGCGCTGCGCAGCGCCGCGCCCGGTACCTCGTTCGCCGTCGAGCGCACCAGCGGCATCCATTACGAACCGCAGTACCCGCCGCTCCTGCTCGACCCGGCCGCGGTCGTGGCACCGGTCGAGAAGCTGCTGGCCGACGACTTCGTGGCGCCGCTGGGGCCCGACGGGGCGGGCTCCGCAGCCGATGCGGAGCCGCCCGCCTTCCCCGACCAGCCGGTGATCAAGCTGCTCGCGCACCACCCGGACCTCGAACCGGACGCGTTCCTCACGCTGGCCCGGTCGGCCGCGGGCGATCTCGCATCGTTCACCCGCTCCAGCCCCACCGCCCTCCTGGAGATCAGCGGCCCGGGCGTCAGCAAGGCCGGCACCCTGGCCCACTGCTGTGCCGAACGCGGCATCTCCCGGGAGGAGGTCGTCGCCTTCGGGGACATGCCGAACGACATAGAGATGCTGAGCTGGGCCGGCACCTCGTACGCCATGGCCAACGCCCACCCGGAGGTGCTGGCCGCCACTACGGGCCGTACCGCGTCCAACAACGAGGACGGCGTCGCCCTGGTCATCGAGCGGATTCTGCAGCGGTGCGCCGAGCGGGGTGCCGCGCGCCCCTGAGCGGCACCGGGCCGGCGCGACGGCACACAGCGGCACCTCCCAGGTCGCGGCTCACAGCGGCGCCTCCCAGGTCACCGTCGTGCCCGCGCCGTCCTCGCCCACCCCGGGCCCGTACGTGCTGGCGCCGCCCAGCGATTCCGCGCGCTTGGCGAGGTTCTGCAGACCGCTGCGGCGGCCGCCGGACGGTATGCCGATGCCGTCGTCGGCGACGGTCAACCGGACCCCGTCGGTGCCGTCCGGCAGCCGGATCGTCGCGTCCACGACGACCTCGATCCGGGAGGCGTGGGCGTGCCGGAAGGCGTTGGACAGCGCCTCGCGCAGCGCGGCGATCAGGTTCTTGCCGGTCAGCTCGCCGACCCGGGAGTCGACCGGGCCGACGAAGTGGGCCGACGGCTGGAAGCCGAGCGGTACGGCGGCGGTGCCGATCTCGCGCAGCACCCGGGTCCGCAGGCCCGACGGCGCCTCCACCGGGCTCTGCTGGAGGGCGAAGATCGCGGTCCGGATCTCCTGGATGGTGACGTCCAGTTCGTCGACGGCCTTGCCGATGCCCGCCGCCACCTCCGGAACGACGGACCTGCGCTGCGCGCCCTCCAGCATCATGCCGGTCGCGAAGAGCCGCTGGATGACGAGGTCGTGCAGGTCACGGGCGATCCGGTCGCGGTCCTCGTAGACCGCCAGCCGCTCCCGGTCGCGCTGGGCGTCGGCCAGCACCAGCGCCAGCGCGGCCTGCGCGGCGAACTGGGTGGCCAGCGTCCGCTCGGCGGCGGAGAACGGCCGGGCGCCCCGGGTCCGCGGGGTGGCGAGGGTGCCCAGGACCCGGCCGCCACTCTTGAGCGGCAGCAGCATGCTGGGGCCGAAACGGGCCGCGATGTCGGTGACCATCCGGGGGTCGCTGGCCGAGTCGTCGACGAACACCGGCTCACCGTCCAGGAGTTGACGGGCCACCGGGCTGTCCGGCGGGATGTGGGTCCCCAGGATGCCGGTGGGGTCGTCGGCCGATACGGCGACGATCTCCAGCCCGCCCTCGTCGTCGGGCAGCAGCACGATGCCCGCCGCCGAATCCGCCAGCTTCCTGGCCTGCTCGGCAACCACGGCGAGCGCGTCGTCGACGTCGCTGCCCGCGAGGAGTTCGGTCGTGACCGCCACCGAACCGTCGATCCACCGTTCCCGCTGGCGGGTCGCCGCGTACATCCGGGCGTTGCCGATCGCGATGCCCGCCTCCGTGGCGAGCACCCGGACCATGTGCAGGTCCTCCTCGCTGAACTCCCCGCCGCCGCGCTTCTCGGTCAGGTAGAGGTTGCCGAAGATCTCGCCCTGGACGCGGATCGGCACCCCCAGGAAGGTGCGCATCGGCGGGTGCTCCGGGGGGAAGCCGGCCGAGCGCGGGTCCTGGGTGAGGTCGGCGAGGCGCAGCGGTTTGGGGTCGTGGATGAGCGCGCCGAGCAGCCCCTTGTGGCCGTCCGGCAGCGCACCGATCCGCTGGTGCTCCCGCGCGCCGACGCCGTACGTCACGAAGTCCGACAGCCCCTCGCGGGCGTCGTCGATGATCCCGATGGCGGCGTAGCGCGCGTCGGCGAGTTCGGCCGCGGTCTGCACGATGCGGTCGAGGGTGATGTGCAGATCGAGCCCCGCGCCGACCGTGCGCATCGCCTCCAGGAGCTGCGGTACCCGGGCGGTCAGCTCGGCGGACAGGCCCTGCAGGCTGCGGGTGGCCTCGGTTGCCTCGTGCATGGGGTCGGGGGCGGGCGGGTCCGTGCGGGCGGCGCGATCCATGCCCTCGAGCCTAATGAGACCCCCCATAAGAGGCCATTTACCTGCAAAAGCGTCAGATAGCCGGTGCCGGCCCGTAGGCCTCGTCCACCGCCCGTTCGCGCTCCAGCATCCGCCGGAACGGGCCGTCGGCCGCGGCCAGCTCCGCCGGGCCGCCGCGCTGCACGACCCGACCGCCGTCCAGCACCAGCACCTCGTCGACGGCGTCGAGCCCGGTGAGGCGATGGGTGATCAGGAGCGTCGTGCGGCCCTCGGTCGCGGCCAGCAGATCGGCGGTCAGCGCGTCGGCGGTGGCCAGGTCGAGGTGCTCGGCGGGCTCGTCCAGGACGAGCACCGGGAAGTCCGCGAGCAGCGCACGGGCCAGGGCCAGCCGCTGCCGCTGGCCACCGGAGAGCCGGGCGCCGTGCTCGCCGACCATGGTGTCCAGGCCGTCGGGCAGCCCCCGCACCCAGTCGTCGAGCCGGGCCCGGCCGAGCGCGTCCCACAACACCCGGTCCGCGTCCTCGCCCGTACCGGTGCTCCGGTCCCGCAGGGCCAGCCGGAGGTTCTCCCGCAGCGAGCTGTCGAAGAGGTGCGCGTCCTGCGCGCACAGCCCGACCAGCCGCCGGACCGCGTCACCGTCGAGCGCCTGGGCGTCCGTACCGGCCAGCGTGTACGTACCCGCCTCCCGGTCCAGGAAGCGCAGCAGCACCTGCGCCAGCGTGGTCTTGCCGGACCCGGACGGGCCGACCACGGCGATCCGGCGGCCGGCCGCCAGCGTCAGGTCCACGCCGTCCAGCGCGGGCCGGTCCTGCCCGGCGTGGCGGGCGGTCAGACCGCGCACGACCAGCGGGAACGGCGTGCCGGGAGCCGTCGCGGGGGTGGCCGGTTCGCGCACCGGTGCGGGCGCGTCCAGCACCTCGAAGACCCGCTCGGCCGCACGCCGGGTCCGCTGCCGGTACTGCACGGCGAGCGGCAGCCCGGTCACCGCCTCGAACGCGGCGAGCGGGGTGAGCACGACGACCGCCAGCGCCACCCCGTCCAGCCGCCCGGCGTGCACCGCCTGGACGCCGGCGACCGCGGCGGCGGCGACGGTCAGCCCGCACAGCAGCGCCGAGAGCCCGGCGCCGGTGCCGGCCACGGTCGCCGATCGGGCCGCGATCCGGGTCAGCTCGCGGTCCGCCCGCCGCACCGCCTCCGTACGGGCCGGCAGCGCGCCGGCCACCGTCAACTCGGCGGTCCCGGTGAGCAGATCGACGACGCGGGTGGCGAGCTTGCCGCGGGCCGGGGCCAGCTGCCGCTCCGCCCGCCGGGCCAGCGCGGCCGAGAGCAGCGGCACCCCGGCGCCCGCGAGCAGCAGCCCGGCGGCCAGGATCGCGCCGGCCTCGGGCAGCAGCCAGCCGGTGAAGCCGACCGCGCCCGCACCGACCAGCGCCGCCGCCCCGGCGGGCAGCAGCCAGCGCAGGAAGTGGTCCTGCACCGCGTCGACGTCGGCGACCAGCCGCGACAGCAGGTCGCCGCGCCGGCGCCCGGCGAGCCCGGCCGGCGCCAGCCGCTCCAGCCGCCGGAAGACGGCGACCCGGACGTCCGCGAGCATGCGGAAGACCGCGTCGTGGGAGACCAGCCGCTCGGCGTACCGGAAGACCGCGCGCCCGATGCCGAACGCCCTGGTCGCGGTCACCGCCACCATCAGGTAGAGCACCGGCGGCTGCTGCGCGGCCCGCGAGATCAGCCAGCCGGACGTGGCCATCAGGCCGACCGCGCTGCCCAGGGCGAGGCTGCCGAGCAGCAGCGCCAGCGCGAACCGGGCCCGTCGGGCCCGCGCCATCCGCCGCAGACGGGCGGGGGCCGAGGCACGGGTGGGGGCCAGGTCGAGCCCCTCGCCGGGGTCGGCGGTGCGATCCGGAGCGGGGGCGGTGGCAGCATCGGGCGTGGCGGCCGGGGCCGCGCCGCGGCCCGCCCGTACGCCCGCGTCCACAGCCGGTTCCCGCACGTCGGAAGCGGTGTCCGGCAGCCGCACCACCCGGTCGGCCACCGCCAGCAGCGCCGGGCGGTGGACGACGAGCAGTACGGTCCGGCCCGCGGCGAGCCGGCCGACCGCGGCGACGATCGCCTCCTCGGTCTCGCCGTCCAGGCTCGCGGTCGGCTCGTCCAGCAGCAGGATCGGGCGGTCGGCGAGGAAGGCCCGGGCCAGCGCCAGCCGCTGCCGCTGGCCGGCGGAGAGCCCGGCACCAGATTCCCCGAGCCGGGTCGCCAGGCCGTCGGGGAGCGCGTCGACGAAGTCCAGGGCACCGGCGTCCGCGAGGGCGGTGCGTACGGCTGCGTCGTCCGCCTCCGGCCGCGCCAGCCGTACGTTCTCGGCGACGGTCCCGGCGAACAGCTGCGGGCGCTGCGGCACCCAGGCGATCCGCTGCCGCCAGCTGTCGGGGGAGAGCCCGGCGATGTCCCGGCCGTCGACCAGGGCCCGGCCTTCGGTCGGTGCGGTGAGACCGAGGAGCACGCTGAGCAGCGTGGACTTGCCCGCGCCCGAGGGGCCGACCAGGGCGACGGTCTCGCCGGGCCGGACCTCGAACGAGGTGGCGGGCAGCGAGTCCGCGGTCCGTCCCGGGTGCCGGACCACGAGGTTGTCGACGGTCAGCGCGGTGCCCTCGGGCGCCGGTGCGGTGCCGGGCGTGGGCAGCGGCGCCTCCAGCACGGCGAAGATCTCCTCCGCCGCGGCGAGGCCCTCGGCCGCCGCGTGGTACTGCGCCCCCACCTGCCGCAGCGGCAGATACGCCTCGGGCGCGAGCACCAGCACCATCAGCCCGGTGTACAGATCGAGTTCGCCGTTCACCAGCCGCATGCCGATGCCGACCGCGACCAGGGCGACGGAGATCGTGGCGAGCAGTTCCAGGGCGAACGAGGAGAGGAAGGCGATCCGCAGGGTGCGCAGCGTCGCGCGCCGGTACTCGCCGGTGATGGTGCGGATCGCGGCGGCCTGGGCCTTGGCCCGGCCGAAGACCTTGAGGGTGGGCAGGCCCTCGACGACGTCGAGGAAGTGCCCGGACAGCCGGGCCAGCAGCCGCCACTGGCGGTCCATCCGCGACTGGGTGGCCCAGCCGATGAGGATCATGAACAGCGGGATCAGCGGCAGCGTGAGGACGATCGTCAGCGCGGAGATCCAGTCGCCGGTGACGATCCGGGCCAGGACCGCGACCGGGACGACGACCGCCAATCCCAGCTGCGGCAGATAGCGGGAGAAGTAGTCGTCGAGGGCGTCGATACCGCGGGTGGCGAGCGTGGTCAGCTCGCCGGTGGCCCGCTCCGGACGCTGCCGCGCCGCCCGCTCGACCAGCCGCATCCGCAGCTCGGACTTCACCGCCGCGCTGGCACGGTGCGCAGCCAGCTCGGTGAGCCAGGAGACCAGGCCACGGCCCACGGACACCGCGGCGAGCAGCGCCAGCGGAGTGGCCAGACCGCCGGGACCGAGCCCGTGCCGGAAGGCACCGACCACGATCTCGGCGATCAGCATGGCCTGGCCGACGACCAGGCCCGCTCCGGCCAGCCCGAGGAGCACCACCGCGATGAGGAAGCCGCGGGTGGCGTGGGCGTAACGGAGCAGGCGCGGGTCGACGGGTTTCACGTGAAACATTCCATCCTGCCGGGGCCGCCCCGAGGGGCGGCATATCGGCTAGTGGGATTCGGCGATGTGCTGGGTGCCGATGCGCTTACGGAACACCCAGTACGTCCAGCCCTGGTAGAGCATCACGAGGGGCGCGGCGATCCCCGCACACCAGGTCATGATCTTCAGGGTGTAGGGGCTGGACGAGGCGTTGCTGACCGTGAGGCTCCAGCTCTCGTTCAGCGTGGACGGCATGACGTTCGGGAAGAGCGTCAGGAACAGCATGGCGACCGCCGCCGCGATGGTGATCCCGGAGAAGGCGAACGCCCACCCCTCGCGCCCGATCCTGTTGGCACCCAGCGCCGCGACCAGCGCGACCACCGCGACGATCATGGCGACCAGGCTGCTGCCGTCGCCCTTGTCGGCCTGGGTCCAGCCCAGGAAGCCCAGCGCGAGCACGGCGGCGACCAGTCCGAGGACGCCCGCCGTCCGGCGCGCGCGGGCCCGGATGTCGCCCACCGTCTTGAGCGAGGCGAACACCGCGCCGTGGAAGGTGAACAGCGTGAGCGTGACCAGGCCGCCCAGGATCGCGTACGGGTTGAACAGGTCGAGCAGGCCGCCGACGTACTCCTTGTGTGCGTCGATCTTCACCCCGTGCACGATGTTGCCGAACGCCACACCCCAGAGCACCGCGGGCAGCAGCGAGGTCCAGAAGATCGCGTGCTCCCAGTTGCGCTGCCAGCGCTCCTCGGGCCGCTTGGCGCGGTACTCGAAGGCCACGCCGCGCACGATGAGGCAGACCAGGATGACCAGCAGCGGCAGGTAGAAGCCGGAGAACAAGGTGGCGTACCACTCGGGGAAGGCGGCGAAGGTCGCCCCGCCCGCGCTGAGCAGCCAGACCTCGTTGCCGTCCCAGACCGGGCCGATGGTGTTGATCAGTACCCGCTTCTCGCCGCGGTCGCGGGCGAGGAGCTTGGTGAGGACGCCGATCCCGAAGTCGAATCCTTCGAGGAAGAAGTATCCGGTCCACAGGAAGGCGATGAGAACGAACCAGACGTCGTGGAGTTGCACGGTCGCCTCCTAGTACGAGAAGGCCATCGGCCGGTCGGCGTCGGCGCTGTCCCCGCCGATCTTGGTGGGCGGGTTGAGGTCGTCGTCGGTGAGCTCCGGAGGCCCGGCCTTGACGTACTTCACCAGCAGCTTGACCTCGACCACGGCGAGGATCGCGTAGAGCGTGGTGAAGACGATCATCGAGGTGAGCACCTCGCCCTGCGAGACGCCGGGGGAGACCGCGTCCGAGGTGCGCAGCACGCCGTAGACGACCCAGGGCTGCCGGCCCGTCTCGGTGAAGATCCAGCCCCACGAGTTGGCGATCAGCGGGAAGCCGAGGGTGACGAAGGCGAGCGACCAGTACCACTTGCTGAGGCGGGCACCGAGCACCTTGTTCTTGGTGAGCGCGAGCTTCGGTGGTTCCTCGTCGCCGGTGCGCAGTCCGGGCGACAGCCAGAACTTCTTGCGGGTGAGCCAGAGCCCGGCGAGCCCGATGGCGAACGACGACATGCCGAAGCCGATCATCCAGCGGAAGCCCCAGTAGGCGACGGGGATGTTGGGCCGGTAGTCGCCGGGGCCGAACTTCTGCTGCTCGGACCTGTTGACGTCGTTGATGCCGGGGACCGGCGAGGAGAAGTCGTCGTGGGCCAGGAACGAGAGCAGGCCGGGTATCTCGATGGCCACCTCGTTGTGGCCCTTCTCCACGTCTCCGTAGGCGAAGACCGAGAACGGCGCCGGCGCCTCCTTGTCCCAGAGCGCCTCGGCGGCGGCCATCTTCATCGGCTGCTGCTTGAACATGACCTTGCCGAGCGTGTCACCGCTGACCGCGGTGAGGATGCCGGCGATGACGAGGGTGATCAGCCCGAGCCGCAGCGAGGTCCGCATGACCTTGATGTGCTTCTTGCGCATCAGGTGGAAGGCGGAGATGCCGACCATGAACGCGGCGCCCGTGAGGAAGGCCGCGGTCAGCGTGTGGAAGACGACGACCAGGGTGGTGTCCTGGGTCAGCACCTTCCAGAAGTCGGTGAGCTCGGCGCGTCCGGTGGTGGCGTTGTACTTGTAGCCCACCGGGTGCTGCATCCAGGAGTTCGCCGCCAGGATGAAGTACGCCGACAGGATCGTGCCTATGGAGACCATCCACATGCAGAAGCAGTGGATCTTCTTGGGCAGCTTGTCCCAGCCGAAGATCCACAGGCCGATGAAGGTCGACTCGAAGAAGAACGCGATGAGCGCCTCGAAGGCCAGCGGGGCGCCGAAGACGTCACCGACGAACCGCGAGTAGTCGGACCAGTTCATGCCGAACTGGAACTCTTGCACGATGCCGGTGACGACACCCATCGCGATGTTGATCAGGAACAGCTTGCCCCAGAACTTGGTGGCCTTGAGGTACTGCTGCTTGCCCGTGCGCACCCATGCGGTCTCGAGTCCGGCCACCAGAGCGGCGAGCGAGATCGTCAGGGGGACGAAAAGGAAGTGGTAGACGGTGGTGATGCCGAATTGCCATCGCGCCAGAGTCTCCGGCGCCAAGGCCAGTTCCATGCCGTGCTCCTTACCTCGCCGTTTGCCAACGGCAATGTCCCTTTTGCGTCACACAAAGCGGTAAATACCGGGACGGGCTTGTGAACGCGTTCACATTCACAAGCAATTATCTCCCATGCCCCCTCGCCCTTGGGTAAGGGGGGTACGTGACTGCGGTCACGCTCGAATCCATGGCGTGTGAACGTTTCCGCCGAGGTTGCGGGTGCCCTTTCTCCGAGTGTGGACGCCCTCTTCCGCAAGCCTTCAACACATTGTTGAATTCATCGCCATGAAGATCCGCATCACCTGGCCCGCCGGGCACTTGACCGCGACCCTCGACGACACCCCGACCGCGGCGGCGCTCATGGCCGCCCTCCCGGTCGACGCCACCGCCCACACCTGGGGCGAGGAGGTCTACTTCGACACCGGGCTCTCGCCCGCGCTGGAACCCGACGCCCGCCAGGTCGTCGAGGCCGGCACCGTCGCTTTCTGGCCACCCGGCAACGCCCTCGCGCTCCCCTACGGCCCCACGCCGATCTCCGAGGGCGACGAGCCCCGGCTGGCCTCCCCCTGCAACGTGCTGGGCCGCATCGACGGCGATCCGCGGGCGCTGGCCACCGTCCGCAGCGGCGACCCCATCCACGTACAGAAGGCGTGAGCGGCCCCGCCCACCACGCCGGAGGCCGCGGGTCGACGGACCCGCGGCCTCGATGTGCCACTCCTCTGCAACGCCTTGCAGAGCCTTCCGGTGCGCCAGCCGGCGCCTTTCAGCCGCTTACAGCGCCTTGCGGAAATCCTCCGCCGCCTGCAGGAACAGATCCATCGCCGCGGTCTCCCCGATCGTGACCCGGACGCCCTCGCCGGCGAACGGCCGCACCACCACGCCGGCCCGCTCACAGGCCGCCGCGAAGTCGGTCGTACGGTCCCCCAGCCGCAGCCAGACGAAGTTGGCCTGGGTCTCGGGCACCGTCCAGCCCTGCCCGAGCAGCCCGTCGACCACCCGCGCCCGCTCGGCCACCAGCGCGTCCACCCGCTCCAGCAGGGCCTGCTCGCTGCGCAGCGACGCCACCGCCGCGTCCTGCGCGAGCTGGCTCACCCCGAACGGCACCGCCGTCTTGCGCAGCGCGGCGGCCACCGGCTCGTGCGCCACCGCGAACCCCACCCGCAGCCCCGCCAGGCCGTACGCCTTGGAGAAGGTCCGCAGCACGCAGACGTTGGGACGGTCGCGGTAGATCTCGATCCCGTCCGGCACCTCGGGGTCGCGGATGAACTCTCGGTACGCCTCGTCCAGCACCACCAGGACGTCCCCCGGCACCCGGTCCAGGAACGCCTCCAGCTCCGCACGGCGGACGACCGTGCCGGTGGGGTTGTTGGGGTTGCAGACGAAGATCAGCCGGGTCCGGTCGGTGATCGCGGCGAGCATCGCGTCCAGGTCGTGCACCTCACCGGAGGTCAGCGGCACCTGCACGGAGGTGGCCCCGGACACCTGGGTGATGATCGGGTACGCCTCGAACGAGCGCCAGGCGTAGATCACTTCGTCGCCCGGCCCGGCCGTCGACTGGATCAGCTGCTGGGCCACGCCCACCGACCCGGTGCCGGTCGCCAGATGCTCCACCGGCACCGAGAACCGGTCGGCCAGCTCCGTCATCAGGCCCGTGCAGGCCATGTCCGGGTAACGGTTGAAGGCCCCCGCGGCGGTCACCGCGCTCTCCAGGACACCCGGCAGCGGCGGATAGGGGTTCTCGTTGGAGGACAGCTTGTAGGTGACGGGACCGTCGGCCGGCGCCGGCCGCCCCGGCTTGTAGGTGGGGATGCCGTCCAGCGCCGCACGCAGCTTCGGGGTCTTCTCGCTCACCGCAGGTCCTCCTCGACCGTCCCGTCCATCTCCAATACTGCACACCTTAAGAGGATTGACCCGTTCGGCGGCAGCCCCGGCCGGAACCCGGTCGCCCGGCACGTCCCTGCGCACCCGTGCATCAAGATCACTCGGAAGGGGCCAGCGCGAGACCTTCGGGGCGCGCCCCACTCGCAGCCGCGCGCCGGTGGCCTACGCCGTGGCGCGCATCCCTCGTCAAGGTGACTTGAGACCTCTTCGAGACCTGAACCGATCGACAGGCCGAGCCAGTAAATCTCCCCTCAAATAGCCTGCGTAACCCACAACTTCCTTCGTTTTCACGGTAGTTGACGACGGATCACCTTGCAGAAACGTGCCTTTCCATCACCCCGGTCAACGCCCCGCGAATGGCCCTATCGAGCCCTACTATCGGCTCGCCATGACAGCAGCAGGGAAGCACCAGGTGAGCCGGGCGACCGGTCGCCGGCTGGGGCGGGCGGGCATCCGCGACGTTGCCGCCGCAGCCGGTGTGTCGATCACGACCGTCTCCGACGCGCTCAACGGCAAGGGCCGGCTTCCGGATGCCACCCGTAGCCATGTCCGCGAGGTGGCCGACCGGCTGGGCTACCGCCCGTCCGCAGCCGCCCGCACCCTCCGTACCGGTAAGTCGGGGCTCCTCGGCCTGACCGTGACCACCTACGGGGATGAACCTTTCACCTTCACCGAGTTCGCGTACTTCGCTGAGATGGCCAGAGCGGCCACCTCCGCGGCCCTGGCCCGCGGCTACGCGCTGGTCATCCTCCCCGCGACCTCCCGCCACGACGTGTGGTCCAACGTCGCCCTGGACGGCACGGTCGTCATCGACCCCGCCGACGGCGACCCGGTCGTGACCGAACTCGTCCGGCACGGCATCCCGGTGGTCTCCGACGGCCGCCCCGGCGGCGCCCTGCCGGTCACCGGCTGGGTCGACAACGACCACGAGGCCGCCGTCCTCGGCCTGCTCGACCACCTCGCCGACGCCGGCGCCCGCCGCATCGGCCTGCTCACCGGCACCACCACCGACACCTACACCCGCCTCTCGACCACGGCGTACCTGCGCTGGTGCGAGCGGGTCGGGCAGGATCCGGTCTACGAGTCATACCCGGCCCACGACCCGTGCGCGGGCGCGGTGGCCGCCGACCGGCTGCTGGCCCGCCCGGACCGGCCGGACGCCGTCTACGGCCTCTTCGACCCCAACGGCACCGATCTGCTCGCCGCCGCCCGGCGCTACGGCCTGCGCGTCCCGGAGGACCTGCTGCTGGTCTGCTGCAGCGAGTCCACCGTCTACGCCACGACCGAACCGCCGATCACCACGCTCTCCCTCAAGCCGCGCCGGATCGGCACCGCCGTCGTGCAGATCCTCATCGACGCCATCGAGGGGCTCGACACCGGACGCCCGATCGAGCAGGTGATACCGACCGATCTGATCGTGCGCACTTCCTCCCAGCGACGGTCCCCGCGCACGACCATCAGCCCACCACGAGGACCCGCCGGCGACTGACGTGCCGCCGAACACGAACGAGCGGGCGTGCCGGACGACGCCGGGGCGCCCGCGTTGACGCAGAAAAAACTGGGCGATCCCGGGAGAAATCAGCCGCGATTGCCAGGCTCCAGCGGATTGACCACCCCCGGGTGCGTCACAACCCGCGACCGGCATTCCTATGATGGGCGCACGACACCGCGGACCGCCGTCGACCAGGCAAGGTCCGAGAGGTGCACGGCGGCGCAACGGTGGAGGGGTCGATGACTCAGGGGGCCAGTGAGGGACCCATGGTGTGGACCATGGGTGGACAAGCTCCGGCGTCCGTTCAACCGCCCGGAATGTCCGCAGGATCCCCCGTGCCGCCGGCCGGTCCGCCGCTCCATCTGCCCGCCGGTCCCCCGGTCGCGCCGCCCGCCGCGCCCCCCTCGGTGCCGCCGGCCGCGCCGCCGGTCGAGCTGCCCGAGGACTACACCCCGACCGCCCGCGACCTTCCGGTCGTCACCCCGGGCCGTACCGACACGCTCATCGACCGGCCGTCCGTCGCGCCGGTCCCCGAGCCGGCCAACGGATCCGACGCGCCCGAGGGCATGGGCCCCCTGTACGTCGTCGGCGATGTGCACGGCTACTACGACGAGCTGCGCGAGGCGCTGGCCGCCGAGGGCCTGATCGACGCCGACGGCAGCTGGGCGGCCGGCAACGCCCGCCTGTGGTTCCTCGGTGACTTCACCGACCGCGGCCCGGACGGCATCGGCGTGATCGACCTGGTCATGCAGCTGTCCGCGGAGGCCGCGGCGGCCGGTGGCTACTGCAAGGCCCTGATGGGCAATCACGAGCTGCTGCTGCTGGGCGCCAAGCGGTTCGGCGACACCCCCGTGCAGTCCGGTGCCGGCACCGCCTCGTTCCAGGCCGCCTGGCTCCTCAACGGCGGCCAGAAGACCGACATGGACCGCCTGGAGGACCACCACCTGCAGTGGATGGCCCGACTGGACGCCGTGATGGAGGAGGACGGGCATCTGCTCGTGCACTCCGACACCACCGCCTACCTCGAATACGGCGACTCCATCGAGGCCGTCAACGACACCGTCCACGACGTCCTCACCCGCAGCGACGCCGACGAAGTCTGGGACCTCTTCCGGAAGTTCACCAAGCGCTTCGCCTTCCGCGACGAGTCCGGCTCGCAGGCCGTGCGCGAACTCCTCGACGCCTACGGCGGCGACCGCGTCGTGCACGGCCACAGCCCGATCCCGTACCTCCTGGGCGAGGTCGGCACGGAGGACGGCGAGGGCGACGGCATCGCCGTCGACGGTCCGCACGTCTACGCCGACGGTCTGGCCATCGCCATGGACGGCGGCATCACGATGGCCGGAAAGCTGCTGGTCGTCCAACTCCCCCTGACTGGCTGAGCGTTCCCGGGGCAGGTATCCCCCCGACCGGCGGGACGGCCGGTAGGGGGCGGGAACGAGGGGAGACACCGACGGAATCCGGTCGGGCGGTTACTCAATTTCCGCAAACTCTCTGTCACCCCGTACCGGAGTCGCTCTACCATCGGTCTATCCGTAAGCAGGCTCTCCTCCGTTTCCGCCCACTGCCCGGCCCACGCCGGCCGTACGGCCCTACGGAGCATCGGGGGATGCACATGAACAGCGCTCCGCACCTGCTGAACGAGGACCGCGCGGAATTCGCGCGGCTCCTTGATGAGGCGCTGCGTACCGCGGAATACCGCCCGGACGACCTCACCGCCGCCACGGGAAAGCATCTGAACAACGAGCAGTTGCGCACGATGGCGCTCAGCGCGACCACCGCCATCGCCGCCTGCGCGACGGCCGAATACCAACGCTATGTCCAGCTCCGTGCCGAGCTGCGGACGCCGGCACCGGCCGCATCCGGCCCGGCGTCCGGCCCCGTGGCGCCCGTCGGGGAGCACGAGGAGGGCGACGACGGGGGAACGGGACCGGCCACCGACCCGGCCGTGAACGAGGCCGGAAACACCGGTGCCGGGCTGGCGGCGGTGGTCACCGTGCTCGCCCCGGTCCTCGCCGGTATCGCCGCCGTGCTCTTCCTCCTCATCGGCTACGTCCTGCGCGCGGTCAGCCCCGACAAGTCGCTGGCGCAGCCGCTGATCAGCGTCGGCTGGGTGTTCGCGGCGCTCACCGCGGCCGGCTCCCTGGTCGCGATGACCTGCCTGGTCGTCACCGCACTGCGCAACGGCCCGTCCGCCGAGTCCGCCAGAGTCGACGAGCTGTACGAGGCCCTGGACCAGGCCCGGGAGGCGTGGCGGCGCGCCCTGTTGGAGCGCGGACTGCTGCCCTTTCTGCGCGAGGCGCTCGCCGACCCCACGGCCACCCCGGACGACGACCCGGTCCGCTACGTCCCCCGCCGCACCCCGGCCTCCGAGAGCCGCATCCCGACCCTCGGTTACTCCCGCCCCGAGTTCACCAGCCCGGACACCGGCTCGTCGGCCTCCCGCCCGCGCTACTCCAGCCCGGACTTCACCAGCCCGGATTACGGGGGGCCGGACGAGGGGGCGGACTAGGCAGCGGGGCGGACCAGGACCCGGGGCGACGGAAGCGGCGGTGGAGGCGGAGGCCCTGTTGGGGCCCCCACCACACGCCGTCAGCCGATCAGTCCGCCAGCGGCAGGTACACCCGGTTCCCCGCTGCAGCGAACTCCTTCGACTTCTCCAGCATCCCCGCCTCGACCTCCTCGGGCGTGGCGTCCGCGTCGCCGCCGAACTGCTCCGTGATGCTCCTGCTGATCTTCATGGAGCAGAACTTCGGCCCGCACATCGAGCAGAAGTGCGCCGTCTTGGCCGGCTCGGCGGGCAGCGTCTCGTCGTGGAAGGCACGTGCCGTGTCCGGGTCGAGGGCCAGGTTGAACTGGTCCTCCCAGCGGAACTCGAAGCGCGCGTCGGAGAGCGCGTCGTCCCATTCCTGGGCGCCCGGGTGCCCCTTGGCCAGGTCCGCCGCATGGGCCGCGATCTTGTACGTGATCACGCCGGTCTTGACGTCGTCGCGGTCCGGCAGGCCCAGGTGCTCCTTGGGCGTGACGTAGCAGAGCATCGCGGTGCCCCACCAGGCGATCATCGCCGCGCCGATACCGGAGGTGATGTGGTCGTAGGCGGGCGCGATGTCGGTGGTCAGCGGGCCGAGCGTGTAGAACGGGGCCTCTTCGCAGATCTCCTGCTGGAGGTCGATGTTCTCCTTGATCTTGTGCATCGGGACGTGGCCCGGGCCCTCGATCATGGTCTGTACGCCGTGCCGCTTGGCGATGGTGTTCAGCTCGCCGAGCGTCTTCAGCTCCGCGAACTGCGCCTCGTCGTTGGCGTCCGCGATGGAACCGGGGCGCAGGCCGTCACCGAGCGAGTAGGTCACGTCGTAGGAGGCGAGGATCTCGCAGAGCTCCTCGAAGTGCGTGTAGAGGAACGACTCCTTGTGGTGTGCCAGGCACCACGCGGCCATGATCGAGCCGCCGCGGGAGACGATGCCGGTCTTGCGGCGGGCGGTGAGCGGGACGTAGCGGAGCAGCACACCGGCGTGCACCGTCATGTAGTCCACGCCCTGTTCGGCCTGCTCGATGACGGTGTCCTTGTAGATCTCCCAGGTCAGCTCCTCCGCCTTGCCGTCGACCTTCTCCAGCGCCTGGTAGAGCGGGACGGTGCCGATCGGGACGGGGGAGTTGCGCAGCACCCACTCGCGGGTGGTGTGGATGTTGCGGCCGGTGGAGAGGTCCATGACCGTGTCCGCGCCCCAGCGCGTCGCCCAGGTCATCTTCTCCACCTCCTCCTCGATGGAGGAAGTGACCGCCGAATTACCGATGTTGGCGTTCACCTTCACCAGGAAGTTCTTGCCGATGATCATCGGCTCGATCTCCGGGTGGTTGACGTTGGCCGGCAGCACCGCCCGCCCCGCCGCGATCTCGTCGCGTACGAACTCGGGGCTCACGTTCTCGCGGAGGGCGACGTACTCCATCTCCGCGGTGATCTCGCCGCGCCGCGCGTACGCGAGCTGGGTGACCGCGGCGCCGTCACGGCCGCGGCGCGGCTGGCGCGGGCGGCCGGGGAAGACCGCGTCGAGGTTCTTGAGGCCGCCACGCGGTGAGGTGTGCTTGAGGCCGTCGTCCTCCGGCCGCAGGGGACGGCCCGCGTACTCCTCGGTGTCGCCGCGGGCGATGATCCAGTTCTCCCGCAGCGGCGCCAGGCCACGGCGGACGTCGGTTTCGATGTTCGGGTCGGTATATGGCCCTGACGTGTCGTAGAGCGTCACGTCCTTGCCGTTGGTGAGGTGCACTCGCCGGACCGGTACCCGCAGGTCCGGGCGCGATCCGGAGACATAGCCCTTGTGCCAGCCGATCTCCTTCGGCTCGCCGCTGGCACCGCTTCCGCTTTCGGGCGTGCGTGCATCCTGCAGAGTCATAAGACCCAACTCCCTACGCCGGCATTACCCGGTAACAGGTTCGGCGGTCGACGCAGCGGTATCCGTCCTCCGGTGTTTCACGTGAAACACGGTGGGGACGAAGGTCAGCGCCCTCTCAGCCCGGTGCTCCGAGCTCCCGCGATTGCAAAGGTGGCACCACGGTAGCGGCCGATGCCGCGGAGTGAACAGGGGGCCCGTCGGAACGGGGTGCCGATATCGGAACGGCGCGCCGACAGCAGCCGCCCGTCGTGCGAGGGCAGCCGGACATCTTGCAATGATCGGGCGGTGAGCACTCACGAGCCCCACCTCCAGCCCGGCCCGCCACAGTCTGGTCGGCAGGCCGGACCGCCACACTCTGGTCCGCAGGCCGGCACGCAGTCTGGTCAGCAGGCTGGTCAGCAGGCCGGCCGGCATGGGCATGGGCACGAGCAGGCGCTCGCCCACGGCCATGGGGACGGGTACGGGCACAGTCATGGCCACAGGCACGGACGCGGGCACGAGCAAAGTCATGGCCACGGGCACGGGCATGGACACAGTCATGGCCACGGGCCGGCCACGCCCGTCTCCCGGCATCTGCGCAAGGTGATCGCGGCGGTGCTCATTCCGTTCGCGGCCGCGGTGGCAGTCGGCCTGGTCGTGCTCTGGCCGGGCGGCGCACCACCGCACAAACCGTCCGGGGTGGGCTTCGACCAACCCACGGAACGGGCCCGCGTGATCAAGGTGGCGGAGGTGAACTGTGCGGACGTACATGCCGAGCAGCAGCCCCAGCCACCGTCGCCGACCGGGCAACAGCCAACCGGGGGAGCGGAGAAGGGAAAGCCCTGCCAGCAGGCGACGATCAAGGTCACCACCGGCGAGAACGCCGGACGCACCTTCCAGACGGTGGTGACGCCGGACGCGCTCCGGCACTACTCCACCGGGCAGGACGTCGTGGTGGCCTACTCCCCCAAGGCGCCGAAGGAACTCCAGTACTCGGTCAGCGATGTCGACCGGTCCCTGCCGATGTGGATCCTGGCAGGGATCTTCGCCCTGGCGGTCGTCGTCGTGGGACGGCTGCGCGGGGTGCTGGCGCTGGTGGCCCTGGCGGCCAGCTTCGTCGTCCTGACGCTGTTCATCCTGCCGGCGATCCTGCAGGGTTCCGATCCGCTGGTGGTGGCGGTGGTCGGGGGCAGCGCGATCATGCTGATCGCCCTGTACATGTGCCACGGCCTGACGGCCCGCACCTCGGTCGCGGTGCTCGGCACCCTCGCCTCGCTGCTGCTGATCGGGCTGCTGGGGTCGGTGTTCATCAACTGGGCGCTGCTGACCGGCAATACGGACGACACCACGGGGCTGGTGCACGGCCTCTATCCGAACATCGAGATCCGCGGTCTGCTGCTGGCAGGGATCATCATCGGTTCGCTGGGCGTGCTCGACGATGTGACGGTCACCCAGACCGCGGCGATCTGGGAGCTACGGGAGGCCGACCCGTCGGCCGGCTGGCGGAAGCTGTACGGCGCGGCGATGCGGATCGGCCGGGACCACATCGCCTCCGTCGTCAACACCCTCGTACTGGCCTACGCGGGCGCCGCCCTGCCGTTGCTTTTGCTGTTTTCGATCGCACAGAGCAGCGTCGCCACGGTCGCCACGAGCGAGGTCGTCGCCGAGGAAATCGTCCGCACCCTGGTGGGCAGCATCGGCCTGGTGGCCTCGGTACCCCTGACGACGCTACTGGCAGCCCTGGTCGTCGCAGCAGACCGCAAAAAGCCGGGCAGGCGGGGCACGGGGACCCCACCGCAAACCCCTGGCACGCGGGGCCCAGCCACCACACTGGGCATCCCCGGAACGCGGAGTGCAGCAGCCCCACCGGCCGCCTACGGGACGCAGGAGACAACCGGGTCATCAGAGCAAACAGGAACCACCACCCGCGCTGCCTCCGGTCACCGCGGAGGCCGCGGCAGGCGACGTAGGCGGTGAGCAGGGCGGGGCGGGGCTGGGAGGCTGGGGCTCTGGGGGCGGGGCCCCGGAGGGCTGAGGCCCGGTTTGGGCCGATACCCAGGGAGACCGGGGAGTCGGAGGGCGCACCGGTCTCGGGAAGTCTGGGGCCCGAGAGCCGGGAGGCCCGGGAGGCCCGGGAGCCCGCAAGGCCCTTTGAGGGGGCCGCGAGGCGCGGGAGGCCCGGACGCGGGGCACCCAGGCGGCGAGGCACCCGGAACCCGGGAACGCGCGGACGTGGGCCCCAAAACGCGGGACGCGAGAACGCGGGACACGGCCGAGGCGGGACGGTCGGGCGGGCGCAACTGGGTTGGTGCGGCCGGGTTGGTGCGGCCGGGGTCGCGGCCACGTAGTCGCGGGCCAGGCCCACGGCGAGTGGGCACGCGCCAGGGTCGCAGCCAGGCGGGGACGAACCGGGTCACACGGTCAGGTGGGCACGCGCCGGGCCGGAGCCAGTCGGGGACAAACCGGGGCCGCGGTCAGGTGGGGACGAACCGGGCCGCTGCCAGGTTGGGACGAACCGGGCCGCTGCCAGGTGGGTACGGGCTGGGGCCGCAGTCAGATGGGGATGAACCGAGGCCGCAGTGGGCCGACGCGACCGGGGTCGCGGCCACGTGGGCGCGACCCGCGGTCAGGGGCGGTTGGGCACGGCCGGTGGGACGCGGGCGGGTCAGCCGGCGGGGGCCTCCGTGAGGATCTGGTCCAGCACCGCTTCCAGGGTGTCGCAGACCTCTTCCTTGCCCAGCGGGACGAGCCGGTCCGTACGGTCCAGGAAGGCGACCAGGGGCGCCGCACTGACCCGGAACAGGGCGCGCTCAAGGCCCACTTGAAGGCCAATGAAGACGTCGCTGAGGTGCGCGGGCGAGGCCGGTTCGATCCGCACATCACCCTCACCGGACGGCCGACTCAGCCCGTCCAGCAGCAGCTCACGACCGAACGCCCAGGTCACGGGCGCATCGCCGGGCAGGTCGAAGGTGAGACGGACGGCATACGGATCGGCGCTGTCGAAGTCGAGATCCACCGGGATCCGGAACGAAAGCTCCTCGGAGACGACGAAGCTCATGATCACTTCTGCCTGAACTGTGTCGGTCATCAACCACTGCCCCGCACTTGATCGGAGATGGCCGGGAAACATCCCCCATAGCCCTATTGACGCCATCGTCGGCCAGGCGCAGGCAGATCACAAGGAGTGAGTTTTCAGATACTGATAGAGAAGGCGAGTGTCGTTAGTGTCGCCTCCGCCATTTTTCGTAGTCGATCCGTAACGGACCGCAATCGATGCAGTTCTTCCGCCGGCAGGGAGACCGCCAGGGCCGCCGCGGCGGCGCCGACCTGGACGGGAATGGCCGCACAGACCGTGCCTAGGGCATATTCCTGGCGCTCGTAGGCGACCTGCCCGCGACGCACCGTATCCAGGCGGCGCAGCAGATCGTCCTCGGTATCCAGGGAGAACGGGGTTATGGACTGCAGGGGATAGCGGGCCAGATGCTCCTTCCTCGTCGCGTCGTCAAGCTGAGCGAGCAGACATTGCCCGATCGCGTGGGCGTGGGCGGTACTGCGGAAGTCGACCCACTCCTCCACCGGCGGCCGTTCCGGGTCGTCGGTCACCGCCACGACCTCGACTTCACCCTCGCGGTAGACGGCGAAGTAGACGGCGGCTCCCAACTCCCGGCCCGCGAGTGCCAGCGCCTCCGAGATCTGGGCCCGCTGCCGGCGCCTGGCCCCGGCCCGGCCGATGGCTTCGGCCGCCTCCCCGAAGACGAACACGCCGTTCTCCCGGCGCAGATAGCCCTCGTGGGTCAGGGTTCGCAACAGGTGGTACGTCGTCGGCAGCGGCAGCCCGGTCTCTCTGGCGAGTTGCTTGGCGGGCGCCCCGTCCTCGTGCGCCCCCACCGCTTCCAGCAACCGGAGCGCCCGCTGCACTGATCCGATCAGGGTGGGGTGAGAACCGGATTCGCCATTCGCCATTGCCAACGCCAACCCCCAGGTTCCGCTCACCACGGGGTCCGGGCACCCCGGTCGCGGGAACCGCTCCCGCGCCCGCGCGCGTCTCCCGTCCCCCGCGGTGACACCCGTCCCGGCCTCGCCTCATGCAGCGCCTCCCGAACGTCACCCTCCGCACCACGACATCCGCACGCCACCGCCCGGGAATCACGGTCCGGGCGTCACCGTTCGAACGTCAACATGCGGAACGTCGCCGTCCGGAAGACGTCTGCGGTCCGCACTCTAGCTCCGCCTGTCGCGCCGATAGGCCGAAAGCCGGGGGAGTTAACCCGCCTGGCCCAGCGGCGACCACGAGGGGAGTTGATGCGGCGCGGGTGTGGTCGCGTTCGCCCCTTGCCGGGCAGGGCACCGCCATCCGGGACCACCTTCGGTCCCGGCCCGACCTTCATGTGGCCACCCTCGTCCAGGCCCCTCGTCCAGGCCCCTCGTCCAGGCCCCACATCGCCCGCACCCACTCCGCCCGAGGCAACGCCCGCCCAGGGCCACGTCCGAGCCTGGCCACACCCGTGCCTGGCCACGTCCGTGCCTGGCGGTGTTCGTCCGAGATCACGCCCGCCACAGCTCACGCCCGTCGGGGGTCACGCCCGCGGGTCACGTCCGTCCGGGATCACGTTCTCCCGTGGTCATGTCCGTCGCGTCCGTCCGGGATCACGTTCTCCCGTAGTCACGTCCGTCCGAGGTCGCGTTCGGTTCGGAGCGCACCTTCGCCTTCGGCGACCCTCATCCCGGGCCCGCCGAGGGGGCGCCCGCCCGGGCAAGCGGATGCCCGGGCACGGAGCACGGCGAGGGAGTGGGTGCCCGGGCGGGCGGCCCCTGAGAGGGAGAGCCGCTGCCCGCGCGTGAGCCCCAGGCGAAGGAAGCCCACGCACGTGGCCGCCGCGGTGGGCGGCCCCCCGGCGCAGCCCCGTGGCTTACCAGTCGGTCTTCGACGAGGACGACGACGAGCCGGTGAAGCGGCGGACCAGGTAGATGACCCCCGCGATCAGAGCCGCCGCTATGAGGACCTTGAACAGCAGGCCGATCAGGAAGTGGAGCGCGGAGGCGATCAGGCCGCCGAACACCACGATCAGGACGACGGGAATCACAACCCAGGTGACCCACCACGGAAGTCCGGTGAATATCCCCTTACCAGCCACTGCTCTGCCCTGCTTTCTGTCGGTCGCGCCGTCTGTACCGTTGTCCGTACCGCGCTATCTGTCCGGTGCGCTGCGTTCAGCGCCGATGGCACCGTCCGCGGGCCGCGCACCTGCCGCCTCGCCGCCTCCGGCTCTTCCATCACCCACGATGCTAGGGCGCCGGACGCCGCCGTGGGGGTCTCGTAGCCCCGGCTCGACCCTGACTCGTCCCCTACGGGTTCGGAGCCCCGACCCTTAGCTCTCAGGAGGAGAGAAGACCACCATCACCCGCAGATCCTCGCTGATGTGATGGAACTTGTGGGGTACCCCGGCCGGCACGTAGACGACGCTGCCGCGTGCCACCGGCTCCGTTTCCGCCCCGACGGTGATCAACCCCCGGCCGCTGACGACGAGATACACCTCGTCTTGGGCGTGCGGCCGCTGCGGATCGATGCTGCCGGCGTCCAGCGCGTACAGCCCGACCGACATGTTGCGCTCCCGGATGAACTGCAGATACGCGCCGTCGTTCGCGACCCGCTCTGCTTCCAGTTCCTCCAGCCTGAAAGCCTTCATGCCGTTCGCACCCCTCCGATGATTCACACTCGTCTGCGACGATCTCACCATGAAGCATTTTCTGGTCAAGACGATCGCCAACGCCGCGGCGCTTGCCGTGGCCATCTGGCTACTCAAGGACATCACGCTGACCGGCGAGAACACCGGCCGCAAGATACTCACCCTGATCCTCGTGGCGCTGATCTTCGGGTTGGTCAACTTCATCGTGAAGCCCGTCGTGAAGCTGCTGTCCCTCCCCTTGTTCATCCTCACCCTCGGCCTGATCACGCTGGTCGTGAACGCGCTGATGCTGCTACTGACCTCCTGGCTCGCGGGCAAGGCCGACCTCGCCTTCCATGTGAACGGCTTCTGGACGGCTGTGCTCGGTGGCGTGATCGTCTCGGTCGTCTCCTGGGCGATGCACGTGATCCTTCCCGACGAGGACTGACCGTTGACCGTTCCGTACCGCGTCTGCTTCGTCTGCACCGGCAACATCTGCCGGTCGCCGATGGCGGAGTCCGTCTTCCGCGCCCGGGTCGCGGAAGACGGGCTCGACGGCCTGGTGGAGGTGGACAGCGCGGGCACCGGCGGCTGGCACGAGGGCGGCGGTGCCGATCCGCGCACGGTCGCCGTCCTGCGTGCCGCCGGCTACCCGACCGCCCACACCGCGCGGCAGTTCCGCTCCTCCTGGTTCGCCCGCCTCGACCTCGTGATCGCCCTCGACTCCGGCCATCTGCGCGAACTCCGCAGGCTGGCCCCCACGCCGCAGGACGCGGCCAAGGTGCACCTGCTGCGTTCGTACGCGGCACAGGCCGCCGCCGATCTCGACGTCCCGGACCCCTACTACGGCGGCTTCGAGGGCTTCGAGGAGTGCCTGGAGATGATCGAGGCGGCGAGCGACGGCCTGCTGGCCGAGGTCCGCACCGCGCTCACCGCGCGGACACTGCTCCCGGGGCACGCACCCGAGCCCGACGACCGGCGCGGTGCGCAGGTCCCGTACCACCCGCAGGAGAAGGAGAGCGCATGACGGGCGACGGCACCCGCGCCGTACGAGCCGGGCTCCCTGAGCCGGAGGCCTTCGAACCGGCGCTGCCCGGACCGGTGTTCGCGGCCCACTACCACCTCCCCGGCGACGCCGCCGGCCCGTACACCTACGGCCGCGACACCAACCCGACGTGGACCCATCTGGAACGCGCCATCGGGGAATTGGAGTCTCCGGACGGCACCGCGCACACGGTTGCGTTCGCCTCCGGGATGGCGGCGATCAGCGCCGTCCTCTTCTCCCAGCTGCGCTCCGGCGATGCCGTCGTGCTGCCCAGCGACGGCTACCAGCTGCTGCCCGCCGTCCGGACCCGGCTGGAGAGCTACGGCATCGAGGTCCGTACGGCCCCGACCGCACACGACGCCCAACTCGACGTGCTGGACGGCGCCCGGCTGCTGTGGATCGAGACACCCTCCAACCCCGGCCTCGATGTGTGTGACGTCCGTCGGCTCGCCGACGAGGCTCATCGGCGCGGCGCCCTGGTCGCGGTCGACAACACCCTCGCCACGCCGCTCGGCCAGCGCCCGCTGGACCTCGAGGCGGACTTCTCGGTCGCCAGCGGCACCAAGGCACTCACCGGCCACGGCGACGTCCTGCTCGGCTATGTCAGCACCCGCGACGCCGCGCTGGCCGATGCCGTACGGCAGTGGCGCAAGACCGTGGGCGCGATCCCCGGCCCCATGGAGAGCTGGCTGGCGCACCGCTCGCTGGCCACCCTCGCGCTGCGCGTCCGCCAGCAGTCGGCCGGCGCCCTCGCGCTCGCCGCCGCACTGGCCGACCGTCCCGAGGTCACCGGCCTGCGCCACCCCGGCCTGCCGGCCGGACCCGGCCCACCCGCTCGCCGCCCGCCAGATGCGTCCCGGACATTTCGGCTCCGTGGTGTCCTTCACCCTCCCGGACAAGGCCCACGCGGAACGCTTCCTGGCCGCCCTCACCCTGGTCGACGACGCCACGAGCTTCGGCGGCGTGCGCTCCACCGCCGAACGCCGCGCCCGCTGGGGCGGCGACGCCGTCCCCGAGGGCTTCATCCGCTTCTCGGTCGGCATCGAGGACCCGGACGATCTGATCGCGGACGTCCTCCGCGCCTTGGACACGGCCCACGCGAACTGACCTGGCGCTGGCGCTGGGGCTGGCAGCGAGAGCCGGAACGGCCAGTCCCCGAACGGGCGGTGCCCGAACAGCCAGTCCCGGGACGTCACATGAAAGGGCCGGCAGGGTATCCCCCCTCGTCACCCTGCCGGCCGCGGTTGCGTGGTGCGCGCCGCCACGTGTTTCACGTGAAACCGAATGTTCCACGTGAAACCAACCGCTCGAACAAGGCTAGTTGACTGAGCGTCAGTGTCCAATCACGCTAGAGACACAGCCCTATCCGCAATTTTATGGCTGGCCCGCGACCAGGCTTCCGAGGGGCGCAGGAGGTACGGGATGGATCTGGCTCTGCTGCGCACCTTCGTCACGGTGCACCGAGCCGGTTCCTTCACCCGCGCCGCAGCGTTACTCGGGCTCTCCCAGCCCGCCGTGACCAGCCAGATTCGCTCCCTGGAACGCCAGTTGGGCCGTCCGCTCTTCCTCCGCTGCGCCCGTGGCGTCACGCCGACCACCGTCGGCGACGAGCTCGCCCACAAAGTGGCACCGCACCTCGACGCGCTCACCGAGATCACCGAGGCCGGGCTCGACCGGGAATCCGTCACCCGCACCCTGCACCTCGCCGGGCCACCGGAGTTCATGGCCCAACGCGCGCTTCCCGCACTGGCTCCGCTCATCACCCAGGGCCTCTCCCTACGCACCACCTTCGGCTCCGCGGACGAGCTGTTGACCGGGCTGGCGGCCGGCCACCACGATCTGACCGTCACCACCACCCGGCCACGCGGCGGGCTGCTGACCGCCACCGCGCTGTGCGACGAGGAGCACGTACTGATCGCCGCGCCGTCCTGGTCGGCGCAGTTCGGCGGCCCGGCCGTGCTGCAGGCGGGCGGCGTCCGCGTACTGGATTCCGTACCGCTCGTCGAGGTCCACGAGAGCCTGCCGATGATCGCCCGCTACTGGGCCGAGGTCTTCGACGCCAAGCCCGCGGCGTCCGCCGCCGTCATCACCGCCGATCTCCGCGCGGTCCTGGCGTGTGTGACGGCCGGGGCGGGGCTGGCCGTGCTGCCGCGCTATCTGTGCGCCGAGGCACTCGCGTGCGGCGAGGTCGTGGCGCTGCTCGATCCTCCGGTGCCCCCGCTGCGCACCTACTTCCTCGCCGTACGGACCGGGACGCTGGGCCTTCCGCATATCGCCCGGGCTCACGAGTGGCTGCTGCGGTCCGCGGTCGACTGGTGACGAGCTGCGGACATCGGTCGGCCGGCGGCCAGCCGCGGGAGCCGGTGGACCGGTGGGCCGGTGACGAGCTGCGGTGGCCGGTGGGCCGGTGAGGAGCTGTGTGCCCCGGTGGCTGGTGGTGGAGGGGCGGGGGTTTCACCAGGGCGTGGTTGCGGCATCTGTCGACTATGACCGTACGGCCAGTCGTCAAACGCACCGCCCGCGCGATTCTGCTCGACGGCGAGGACCTGATTCTGATCAAACGCACCAAGCCGGGACGGACCCCGTACTGGATCACCCCTGGTGGCGGCGTTGAGCCGGAGGACGCCACGGTTGTCGACGCGCTCCATCGCGAGCTGGACGAAGAGCTGGGCGCCAAGATCAAGGACGTGGTCCCGGTGTTCGTCGACACCGTCGAGCACTTCAGTGACGGCGGGGTGGACGGCGTGAAGGTCCAGCACTTCTTCGTCTGCCGGCTCGACTCCATGGACCCCACCCGCCGGCACGGCCCCGAGGTCGACGAGCCGTGCGGCGACTACGAGATCGTGCGGGTGCCGTTCACCCGGGTCGGCATCGCCTCCGTCGAAGTCGTCCCGCTGTCGTTGCGGCACTATCTGGACGGCAACATCGAGGGCGTACGGGCGATGCACGCGCCGGATCTGGGGTGAGCCGGGAGCCCGGCCTGCGCTGAGCCCGGCCCGGGGTGAGCCCACGGTGCAGGAGCCGCGGCCGGGTTGGCGCCTCAGACGTCGCGTCGGCCGAACCAGCCGCGGAACTCCGGCTCGTCCTCCGCCGGCCGACGCGGCTGGGCACGCGCCAGCACCCGCTCGACCCGGTCGAGGAACTCCGCGTTCAGCTCCCCCACGAAGTCGTCCCGGCCCGGGGCGGCGGCCGCCCGGGCGCTCGACGAAGGACCGGTCTCCGCGATGCGGGAGGGAGGGCCGGGGATCGCGGTGCCGTCCAGTGCTGAACCGTGCCCGTTCCCGGGCACGGGTCCGTCTTCTTGGCCGGTCCCGTGCGCCGCCGGCGCCTCGCCCGGGGTGTCCTCGTGCAAGCCGCCCCGGAGATGTTCGTTCTTGCGCTCCGGGCGGCGGAAGGGCGCTCGGTCGCCCGCCTCGGCCGCCGCGTCGAAGAAGTCACCGCCCTTCCGCTTGAAGTCGTCGGTGCCCCAGGCCCGCGCCCCGCGCTGCTGCGGCGGGACCTTCTGCAGATGCGGAATGTGCTTGGCGCAGTGGATGTACGCCTCCTCGACCTCGACCATGACCCACAACTGGGCGCGCCGGCCGGGGACCGGATCGACCGGCAGGCCCGGATGGCCGGCCCGCATCTCCTCGTCCATCACCACCCGGGCCCGCCCGTTGACGTGCAGGCCGATGCGGTCCCGGGTGAAGTCGACCATCAGGATGCCGAGACGGGGGTTCTCCGAGATGTTGCCGATGGACGCCATGACGCCATTGCCCCGGTATTCCGGGTACGCCAGCGTGCGCGCGTCGAGCACCTGCACAAATCCGGGCGGACCGGCACGGAACGTTGCATCGCATTCGCCGTGCCGGTCGGCCGTGGACAGGAAGAACATCTCCTGCCGACCGACGAACTCCTGCATACGGGCATTGAGGTGGTCCAGCACCTGGTCGCGGTAGAACCGGTCGGCACGCTCGGTCGTACCGAGTCTCTGCTGCACCAGGTGCTCGCCGTCGCTCCCGGGGCGCTCTCCTTGCGGCATACCCCGCATACCCGGCCCCTCCCCTGTCGGCCCGTATTCGCCGTGCTCTGCCAAGACCTCAATCCCCTACCGAGACCAGCTCTTCCACCGAGTCGTGCCGTATGCGGTCGGACGGAATGCCGACCCCTACCAAAGCGTCCACACCGCTGCGGATCAAGCCCGGCGGCCCGGAAAGATATGCGTCGTATTCCCGGAACGGCCCGTATTGCCGCACCGCATCGGGAAGTTGGCCGGTCTCGCTGCTGGTTCCGCCACGGACCGCGGGTCCGGTGGCGACGACCGGGCGGACCGAGAGCCACTGGTGGGTCTGCTCCAGACGCAGCATGGTGTCGAGGTCGTAGAGGTCGTGGTCGCTGCGCGCGCCGTAGAACACCTCGACCGGGCGCCGGATGCCGTGGTCGGCGACGTCCTCGATCAGGGCCTTGATGGGCGCGATGCCGGTGCCGCCGCCGACGCACAGCAGGCCGTTGCGGGTGGTGTGGTCGACGGTCATCGAACCGGCCGGTGCGCCGAGCCGGAGGACGTCGCCGGGGCGGGCCCGGTGCACCATCGCGTTGGAGACCCAACCGGCCGGTACCGCCTTCACGTGGAAGGAGAGCAGACCGTCGGAACGCGGCGCCGAAGCGAAGGAGTAGTGCCGCCAGACCCGCGGCCACCAGGGCGTTTCGACGCTGGTGTACTGCCCGGCGAGGAACGGGTACGGCTGGTCCGGACGGACCGTGACCACCGCGATCTCCGGCGTGCGCAGCTCGTGCGAGACGACCTCGGCCTGCCACCAGGCGGGCGCCACGGCCTCGTTCTCGGCGGCCGCGTCGATCATGATCTGGGAGATCGCGGTGTACGCGCGCACCCACGCGGCTTCGGCTTCCGGGCCCCAACTGGTCGTGGCGTAACGGGCGAGCGCGCTGAGCAGGCACTCGCCGACCGCGGGGTAGTGGTCGGGCTGGGTGCCGTATTTGCGGTGACCGCGGCCGAGGTTGGCGAGGTAGCTGGTGAGCACCTCGGTGTCGTCGACGTGCGTGGCCGCGGTGAGCAGCGCCTTGAACAGCCGGTCGCGCTGGGTGTCCATCGAGGCCGGGAAGAGGGCCCGCAGATCCGGGTGCTGGACGAAGAGCAGCGCGTAGAAGTACGAGGTGACCTTGTCGGCCACGGGCTCGATCTCGGCCATGGTGCGACGGATGAGGATCGCGTCGGGCGAAGCGGGCGCCTCGGACACGGTGGCCCCGAGCGCGGCGAGGGAGGGCTGGGGGGCGGGGGGAGCGGCGGGGGGAGCAGCGGCGGTACCGGTGGTGGGGGTGTTCGTAATGGGGCTGTTGGGGGTGGGGATGTTGCTGGCGGGGGTCCTGGGGACGGTGGTGCCGGGGCCGGCCGCGCCGCGGTGGGGGTCACCGGGGCCGGGGGTGGCGCTGTGGGTGGGCGCCGCTGCCGTGGGGCGCGCCGTTTGATGGACGGGCTCGGGCTCGTGGCCACGGGCGGCGCCGCGCTCCCATACAGACGGGCGGGGCGACGGCTCCATGGGCGGTCGGCGGGCGGCCTCTGCGGCCGCCTGGCCGGTGATCTCCGCAGCCGGCTGACCAGTGGGCTCCGGGGCCGGCCGACGGGCGGACTCCGGGGCCGGATGACGGGTGGGCTCCGGGGCCGGATGACGAACCGGCTCGCCATAGGGGAGGGAGGGGTCCCGGTATGCCGGGGCGGGGTCGCCGTACGGGCGGGCGGGGTCCCCGTACCCGGGGTCGGGTTCGCCGAACGGGTTGGGGGGCTCGCGGTGCGGCTGGGGAGCCTGCGGCGGCTCCGTCCCACGATCGGCAGCGGTACCTACCGGCCGGATCGGGTTGACCGGCCGACTGGGTATCCGCTCCCGTTCGTTCGGAGGGTGAGGGAAGTTCGAGGCATTCGGGGAGCTCGGGACGTTCGGCGCATTACGGCCGTCCGGTACGCCGCGGTAGTCGCGTTCGCCTTGTTCACCGCGGTAGTCACGTTGACCCTGTTGGTCGGGTTGGTTGCGATAGACGTGTTCGCCGCGTTCACGTTGTTCACCGTGATAGACGCGTTCGTCCCGGTTGCTGGGCTCGCCCCGGTTACTGGGCTCACCCGGGCCGTTGGGCTCGCCCCAGCCATCAGCCTCGGCCCGGCCACTTCCGTAGGGGGTGCTTCCGTCCAGGCCATCCCGGTCCTGGCGGTCCCGGCGCCGGCTGTCCTGACTGCCCGGATCCTGGTGATCCTGGGCATCCTGTCGCTCCTGCTGTTCCCCGGAGGACTTCTTCGCCGGCGGAGTGAACCAACCCCAATCGCCGCTGCTGCCGCCAGAAGAGCCGCTATCGGCCGATGTGGTGGTCGGAGCGTCCATGGTCTGCCTCGCCTCGAACGTCTTTCGGTCGTCTTCGCACTTCCGTAGACCGGAACTGCCCGGAATTCCCCCGCCCTGACCGGAATTCTTAATCGACTCAAGCGATTCCGGCAACACCCGCTAAAGCGGACAAATCTCACTTCCCTGCGACAATGTGGAGCAGATGCCGCGTCAACAGCATGCCACCCAGCCCACCACAACGGACAAACAGCCGGAAGTCCGGGTGTCACGGGCCACTTCACCGCTAGGCTGACAAGCTTTGCCCGCGTCCTTGCGTGCCCGCGGAAGCCCTCACCCCCGCCAAGCCGGACTCGACCATACCGGCAGTAGTTGAAACCACAAGCCCTGATCTTGGAACACTCCGCACGCCCCTCCGATATCCGCGATCCTCAGTACAGAGCGCATTTTTCGCGCACACACGGGTGAATCAGCCGCAGAAAGCGCGGAATTACCCGCCGGTACGGACCAATGCGTATGCCTCTCGCAGATCACGCCCCGTGTAGGCAAATGAAGCCAGGTCACTGACGTGGTGATCGGCATTCACCGCCACGGACCGGGGCACCGCCGCGAACAGTGCGGTGTCCGACATGGAGTCGCCGTACGCCACGCAGTCGTCACGGGTCAGCCCGTACTGCACGCAGAGTTCATCTGCGATCCGTACCTTCGCCGCCGACGAGAGGATGCCGTCCGGATCCACCGGCCGCCTGATCGGCACGGCGGGCCAGCGGGAACCGTGCGCCGTGTCGGCTCCCCAGTCCAGCAGCCGCTCGACGAAGAAGCCGGGCGAGAGGGAAATCACCGCGCACCGTTCGCCGCGGGTGCGGATATCGGCCCAGACCTCCCGAATTCCGGCGAGCCAGGGTGCGCCGTCGAAGGCGGCGGCCACTTGAAGTTCGGTCAGCTCGGCGGCCCAGAGATCGCAGGCCAACTGCGCGAACTGCACCGGCGTCAGCTCCGCCGCGGCGAACCGGCGCTCCAACTCGGCGATCTCCCGATCGAGACCGAGCTGCCGCGATATCTCAACGGCAGCCGCGGACCCGTACAGCAAGGTCCCGTCCATATCGAAAAGATGCAGCATCCCCATGCCGGGGAGCGTAACCACTACACGATCACGGGGGCAGGGGGCAGGGGCGGGGTGGGAGCGGGGCTGGGTCGGGGCGGGCTGGGGGGGCTGGACAAGGTAGGGGGGCGGGCCGAGGTGGAGGGTGGAGAGGTCCGGGGCCGGGCCGGGGAGAGGTCGGACAGCGAGGCGACTCGGGCATCGAGAGGCAGCGGGAGGGCGGCGGGAGGGCGGCGGCCGCGAACCGCCGCCGCGGCAACTGCCGGCCGTACTCGGGGACGCGTATACGGGGATACTCCCGGCGGCAGATGTACGAGACGGGCCCGGCCACGACCGTGGACCGTATGCAGCAGCTCAGCCGGCCCGCCCGCCGGGCCCTCCTCGTCCTCCATGTCGCCACATCCGTCAGCTGGCTCGGTGTCACGCTCGGGCTGCTGGCACTCAGCATCACGGGCTGGACCACCAGCTCCCCCGAGATGGCAGCCGTCGCCTACCGCGCGATGAAGATCTTCGGTGACTGGCTGGTCCTCCCCCTCGCCTTCAGTGCACTGGTCACCGGTCTGGTGCTGTCGCTGGGTACCCCGTGGGGACTGGCCCGGCACCGCTGGGTCTACGTCAAGTTCTGGCTGACGCTCGTCACGGTGTTGCTGTCGGTCTTCTCACTCCGCCCGGGCATCGACCGTCTCGCCGCCGAGGCCACCACCGGTACCCCGGCCCCCGACATCGGCCTCGTCATCGCACCCGCGGTCGCCTCGGCCACCTACTTCTTCCTCACCGCGATCTCCGTCCTCAAGCCCTGGGGACCGACCCGCCGCGGCCGCCGACTGCGCGAGGACCGGGCGGCCGAGGGCCGCGCCCGCCGGGTGCCGGGGAACGGCCGGGCGGGCGCGGGCGCCAGCTGACGGGCGGCGGGGCGGCCATTTCCTTCCCGTTCCTTCCCGCTCAGTCCAGCTCAGTCCAGCTCACTCCAGGCCCGCCTCCGCTATCGCGCTGAGGACGATCTGATGGTCCTGGTCGGGGGCGCCACCACCGAAGCCGATCGCGCCGATCAGCCGCCCGTCGCGGTGGAGCGGCACCCCTCCCGCGAGGAAGAGCAGCGGCCGGTCCAGCGCGGTGGGCAGCGTGTGGAAGAGGCCGTCGGGCCGTACCAGCTCGACGAGGTCGGCGGTCGGCGCATCCAGCTGGAGGGCGGTGAACGCCTTGCGGGTGCTGGTCTCCCCGGAGATCAGCACGGCCGCATCGTCCCTACGGAAGCCGAGCAGATGCCCGCCCGCATCCAGAACGCTGACGCTGCCCCGCACCCCGGTGCCCTCGGCCGCCCGCACGGCGGCCTCGATGAGGCACTCCGCATCGCGGGTGGTGAGCGGACGGACGACCGGAGCGTCGCGGTCGACGGGGGAGGCGGCACTGGGGCCAGCGGCGGAAGGGGAGGTCGTGGGGGAGGGAGCGGCCGTGGCGGAGGGGGAGGTGCTCATGAGGGGTTCCTTGCGGGGTTTCTTGTGGGGTTCCTTGGGGGTTTCTTGCGGGGTTTCTTGCGGGGTTTCTTGAAGAGAGAGGCTGCGCTGCCCGTGCGGTGCGGTCGGTGTATGTCAGCCGTACGGGGCCGCCGTGGGTATCAGTGGTGCGCCGCTGCCATGGGCTCGTCGGCGACCGTGGTGGAGCCGCCCGCAGCCACCACCTGGCCACGGCCCGTCTGACGCCGCTCCAAGGCGGAGGCGAATATCGCCACACCGAGCGCGGCGGCGGTCATCAGCGCACCGACCCAGTTGGGTGCGGTGTAGCCGAGGCCGGCCGAGATGACCAGCCCGCCGAGCCAAGCGGCCAGCGCATTGCCGAAGTTGAAGGCCGCGATGTTGCCGGCCGAGGCGAGCGTGGGCGCGGCGGCCGCCTGGTCCATGACCCGCTTCTGCAGCGGCGGCACGGTCGCGAAGCCGAAGATGCCGATCAGCGCGATGGTGATCGTCGCGGCGATCTTGTTGTGCGCGGTGAAGTTGAACGCGGCCAGCGAGAGCGCCAGGCCGGTCATCGACACGTACAGCATCGGCATCATGGCGCGGTCGGTGAAACGGCCGGAGACCAAGTTTCCGCCGACCATACCGAGGCCGAAGATGGCCGTCAGCCAGATGACGGAGGACGGGGCGAAGCCGGTGACCTCGGTCATCATCGAGGCGAGGTAGGTGACCGCGGCGAAGACACCGCCGAAGCCGAGGACCGTCATCAGCATCGCCAGACCGACCTGCGGGTTGCGGAAGACCGCGAGCTCGCTGCCGAGGCGCGAGGCGGCCTTCGCCCGCTGCGCCGGGATCAGCTTGATGATGCCCAGCAGGCCGATCACGCCGAGCGCGGTGATGGCGTAGAAGGTGGTCCGCCAGCCGAACTGCTGGCTGAGCATCGTGCCGGCCGGTACGCCCACGACGTTGGCGACGGTCAGGCCGCTGAACATGAGCGAGATGGCGGCGGCGCGCTTCTGGGGGGCGACGAGGTCGGCGGCAACGATGGCGCCGATGCCGAAGAACGCGCCGTGCGTGAACGCGGAGACGATCCGGCCGGCAAGCATGATCCAGAAGCTGGGCGCGAGCGACGTGAGCAGGTTGCCCACAATGAACAGGCCCATCAGCAGCATCAGCATCTGCTTGCGCGTGAAGCGCGTGCCGAGCGCCGTCATCAGCGGGGCGCCGACGACCACGCCGAGGGCGTAGAGAGTGGTCGCGTATCCGGCGAGGGGGATGGAGACGTCGAAGCCGGCCGCCATGTCGGGCAGCAGGCCCATGACCGCGAACTCGGTCGTTCCGATCCCGAAAGCACCGATGGCAAGAGCCAGGAGTGCGAGAGGCATGACGGATCCCTTCGAATGATTGCGTCCGTCCCTTACGAGCGTCCACAATAATTGCAGACGCGGGTTAATTGCAAGCGCCGGATATTTCGCTGGTGTCCTATCCTGGATCGTGCGCCCCATGAGGAGGTCTTCGATGACGCAGCAGACGCGCGAGAAGCAGAAAGCTCGGCCGCAGACGGAGGCCGCGAGGGCAGGCGCCCCGCAGGTGGAGGCCACGGGACCGGAGGTCCCGGAGACCGCAGTGACCCCGGACGCCGCGCCCGGCTGCCCGCCGGCGGCCACCCCCGCCCTGGCTCAGGGCTGGTGCGCGCTCTCGGCTCTGCACGGCCGCATCGAGTCGCACATCGAGCGCGCTCTTCAGGCGCAGCACGACCTCAGCGTCCGCGAGTTCTCGGTCCTCAACGTGCTCAGCGAGCAGCACGACGGGCCGGGCGGTCATCTGCGGATGAATCAGGTCGCGGACTCGGTCGTGCTCAGCCAGAGCGCCACCACCCGCCTCGTGACCCGCCTGGAGGACCGCGGTCTGCTGTCCCGCTACCTGTGCCCCGACGACCGGCGTGGCATCTATACGAACGTCACGCCTGACGGGCTGGCCCTCCTGGTGGAGGCCCGGCCGACGCATGACGGGGCCCTCTGCGAGGCCCTGCAGGAGGCCGCACAGCGGCCTGAGCTGGCGCCGCTGGTCACGGCGGTCCAGACCCTCGCCCCGTCACAGGACTGACCGGCGGCCAGGTCGGCGCGGCGGAGATGCCGAGGCATAGGGTCGCGCCCATGAGCGACATCGAGATACGCCGCGCCACCGAGGCCGACCTGCCCGCCATCGTCGCGATGCTTGCTGACGACCCGTTGGGCGCCACCCGGGAATCGCCGGACGACCTGGCTCCGTACATCGCCGCCTACACGGCACTGGCCGCCGACCCGAACCAGCACCTGATCGTCGCGGCGCGCGAAGGACGGACGATCGGAACGCTCCAGCTCACGGTCATCCCCGGGCTGTCCCGGCGCGGCGCCACCCGGTCGATCATCGAAGGCGTGCGGGTGCACCGTGAGGAACGCGGCAGCGGCCTCGGAACCCAGCTCATCGAGTGGGCGATCACCGAATCACGCACGCTGGGCTGCGGGATGGTGCAGCTGACCTCCGACGCCACCCGCGTCGATGCCCACCGCTTCTACGAGCGCCTCGGCTTCGAGGCCTCCCATCTGGGATTCAAGCTGATGCTCTGAACGAGGACAGCGTCACATCCGCCGGGTGCGGCCCCGCGCCCGGTGTGCCCGCTGCCGGCAGGCCCCGCCGCAGTAGCGCGCGGGCCGGCCGGTGCGCGCGGGTTCGATCACCGTCCCGCACTCCCCACACCGCGTTTCGTTACGGTTTCCGGGCGAACCGGGCAGTTTCGTTACGGTGTCTTGGGTGCGCAGCGCATCACACATCAGCGCCGTCATCCGGCCCGGCGCCCCGCCGTCCGCGTCCGATCCGGACCGGGCCTGCTCCATGGAGAGACAGCCCACCAGCAGCGCCTTGAGGTCGGCGAGCCCGACGTCCAGCCGTACCTTGCCGGCGAGTTGGGCTCTGGTGAGCAAGGATTCCAGCGCCTCGTCGAAGTCCCGCCCGGCCTCCGGCGACGGCCCGAAGCGTCCCGTGCCGGCCGCCTCCAGCGCGTCACACAACGCCTTGTTCCGTGACGCGAGGCGCACCACCGAGGACAGGTAGCGGAAGAAGACCTCGCCGGGTTCGTCGACATCCACCAAGTCCCTTGCGGTGTCCGTGAAGAGCTCGATCCGCTCGACGACGGCCGCCCTGAACAGGGCTTCCTTGGAAGGAAAATGGCGGTAGACGGTGCCCGCGCCGACCCCTGCCCGGCGGGCGATCTCGCCGAGCGGCACCCCCAACCCCTGTTCCTCGAAGGCCGATCGGGCCGCCTGGAGCACGAGCGCCCTGTTGCGCCGCGCATCAGAGCGCGCGGGCGCATGACCGCGCCGGGCACCACCCTCCGCCATCCCCGGACCTCCTGAAGACCCTGCCCCACCGGTTCGCGCATCCCGCACCAACAAACGGGTCGCTCATTCCGATTCTATGAGAGCGTTTGGACATGATCGTTAAGGGACTCACGGCGAGATACCGGAGAGGGTGCGCGCGGTCGAGCACACAGGCCGGGGCTGTCGAGCACACGAGCCGGGCCAGAGCATGAGTCAGAGCCACCGGACGTTGCCGGGGGAACCTTCAGCGCGTCGGGGATCTTCAGCATTCAGCCTGCCGCCGGTGCATCTGACGCGCCACCGGAGTACACCCGGTCGGGCCGGTCTCCGCGTCCACGCACAGGAGCAATCAGTACTCAACTACCGGACTGCGAACGGGACTTGGCAAACAAAAATGGGCCCTTGAGGAGCACTTCGGCGACCTCGGGCCCGAGCGAGTGAGCTGGTTTCACGTGAAACGGCGGTGCATGGCGCATCCGCAGGGGGGTCGTGTTTCACGTGAAACACGACCCCCCGCGGCATCCTCAGCCGGCGGACACCCCGTCCCATGCCTCGCCCGCCGCAACGGCTGCGCCCTCGGCATCCACCGAGACGCCCAGCGCACGAAGCCCGCCGGCCAGCGCCACCAGCGAGGCCCTGACCACTGCGAGATCGGCGGCACGGCCGTAGTGGTTCACCCGGATCATCTCCTTGGCCAGCGTTCCCGCCGCGGCCTGCACGGGCACCGCTCCGTCCACCGCGAGTGCGGCGGCCACGATCTCCCGTGCGTCGACTCCCTCGGGCGCGCGCAGGGTTGTTGCCGCCGGCGCCGCGTCCTCGTCACGCTCGACGTACGGAGTCAGCTCCCCCAGGGCCCGCACGCCGGCCCGGGTCGCCGCTGCCGCCGCCCGGTGCCGGGCGATGACCGCGTCCAGCCCCTCCGCCTCGATACGGTCCGCCGCCTGCTCCAGCGCGAGCATCTCCAGCTGAGCCGGCGCGTGCGGCAGAGCCGTACGACCGCCGTCGAGCCAGCGTTCCTTCCAATCCAGCAGCGACAGGTACGAACGCCGCGGGGCCCGCTCATTGGCGGCGATCCGCTCCCACGCCCGGGCGCTGACCGAGGCCACGGACACTCCGGCGGGCCCGGCCAGCGCCTTCTGTCCGCCGATGACGCACAGGTCCACGCCCCACTCATCGGTCAACAGCGGCTCGGCACCGACCGAAGCGACCGCGTCCAGCATCAGCAGCGCGCCGTGCTCCCGCACCACGGCGCCGATCTCGGCGACGGGGTTGGTGTTGCCGGTGGCCGCCTCGGCGTGCACCAGGCTCACAAAGTCGATTTCGGGGCGCTCACGCAGCGCCTCGGCCACCTGGCGCGGGTCGACCGCTCCGGTGAAGGGTGCGGAGAGGGTGACCACCTCGGCGCCGCAGGAACGCAGCCAGCCGCCGAAGGTCTCCCCGTAGGGGCCGGTGATGATGTTGAGGGCGGTGCTGCCGGGCCGTACGGCGGACCGGATGCAGGCCTCCAGCGGCAGCAGCGCCTCGCCCTGCATCGTCACGACGTCGCAGCGGGTGCGCATCAGCGCGGCGACCTTGTCCTCGATGCGCGCGAAGTGGGCCGCGGTGAGGGGCGGCAGGTCGAGCAGGTCGGGGGCAGCGGTGTTCGCGGTCGGATCAGACACGGCAGACATGGGGCCTTCCAGCGGTAGCGAGCCGCCTCGGCGCGGCTCCTGACATCGGATTCGACTGTACGTCCGGAGTCCGCGCCGCCGCGTTACGGGCGTCAGACCCGCCAGCCCTCCGGGTCCACTCCGCCGGGCACCGGTCCCGACGGCTCGTAGGGACCGCGGGTGAAGACGAAGGTGCCGAGGTCGAGATGGCTGACCGCGCCCTGCTCGTCCCGCACCACCCGCAGCGTCTCGCCCGCGTAGTAGCCGTCCAGGCCGGTCCAGGTGCCGTCGTCCTCGGCACGGAACCGCGAGCCCCGTCCCGCCCCGGACAGCGGGGCGAGTTCCAGCTCGCGGTCGGCCCGCAGCCGCAACGCATGCGGGTTCGCGCCCCAGTACCAGGGCCCTGTCAGCGCCAGCAGCTCCGGATCCAGCGGTCCGGACAGCGGACGCCAGGGCTCGGGGATCCGGGGCTCGTGTGCGGTCACGATCCCGGCGAGCTCGGACGCGATGGTGGGAACCGCAGGACCCGAGGTGCAGTTCGCCAGCACGATCACCGCCACGTCCTCCTCCGGGTCGGTCCACAGTGTCGCCAGGAACCCGGGCATCGAGCCGGTGTGCCCGGCCAGCCGGCGCCCTCCCCGGCGTACGAGCTGGAGTCCCAGCCCGTACCCGGCGTCCCAGCCGTTCTCCTCCGGCGGCACCGCGGGCGTGCGCATCTCGGCCACGGTCGACGCGCTCAGCACCCGGTCGTCACCACGCAGCAGGAAGGCCCCCCAGCGGCACAGGTCGTCCGGTGTCGACCACAACTGGCCTGCCGGAGCCATCAGTCCGGTGTCGTGGGCGGGTTCGGGCAGCAGCGCATCGGCCCACGGATGCACCGCCCAGCCGTTCGCGTGGGGCGCCTGGGGATCGAGCGTCGTACGGGCCATGCCCAGGGGCTGAAGGACCTCGTCCCGCAGCACCTCGTACCAGGGCGTGCCGCCCCGAAGCCGCTCGACGACTGCGCCGAGCAGGGCGTATCCCGGGTTGGAGTAGTGGTGGCGACGTCCCGCCGCGAGCCGCTGCGGGCGGTCATCGAACAGATCGGCCGGCTCGGGGCGCAGCTCGCCCGCGGTTCGCTCCCACCACGGGCCACGCGGCTCGGCGGTCAACCCCGAGGAATGGGAGAGGAGTTGGGCGATCGTCGCCTCAGGCACCGGGGTGCTCTTGAGGTGCTTGCCCACAGGATCGTCCAGACGCAGCAGCCCTTCGTCGCGCAGCCTCATCACGAGGACGGCGATCAGCGTTTTGGTGAGCGAGCCGATCCGGTACTGCACATCGCCGTGCGGCGCCGCCCCTTCTACCGAGCCCCGGCTCCCCATCCAGACCGGTCGTCCCTCGCGCACCACCGCACCCACCATCGAAGGCGCCCGCCCCTCGGCCTGCCCGACGGCCAGTCGGCGTAGCAGCGCCCGCCGCGTCTGGGGCAACAGCTCCGTGAACGCCACAGAGGTCTCGGCCCACACCGGCTCCCCGTCCACCGGCCGGGGACCGTCCGCTACGGGCTCAGGCGACTCCGCGGACTGGGTGATGGTCATGGCGCGCTCCTCAACGACAGGTCCGACTCGGCCGGCCCCTATCCTCACCGCTCACCGCAGCGCCGTCGCCCCGATGACCGCACCCAGTTCGGTCTGCTCGTCCGCCGGCAGCCAGCGCGCCGCATGCACCATGTGCAGCGCGGACCGGAGCCGTACGCGGTCCGCTTCCGTTCCGAGGTGGCCGAGGTACGCCGGGAGCGTCAGCCCCAGCGCCTTGAGGTCGGCCCGCGCACACCAACGCGCCAACAGCTCGCGGATGCGTCCGTCGAGCTCGGCATCGAGGGGCTGGAGCGCCGCGGCACCGGGCAGCGTGGGGGCGTCGGACACTTCGTCGGACACTTCGGCGGGCACCGCGTCGGCCGTCGCCCGCAGCCCCTCCGCGATCGCGAAACGGTTCCAGTCGCCGTACTGGCCGTGGTGGTCGTAGTGGTCACGTTGGCCGTGCCGATCGTGCCGGCCTCCGGCCGGGTCACACACCCGCTCCGCTGCCCGCAGGAAGTAGTGGTGAGCGAGTGCGCGGCGGCCGAGCCGCCGATAAGCATGGGCCATGTTCAGATACAGCGAGGGATAGAACTCCCGCACGCGCTCATCCGCGACGCGATCGGCGCGGTCCAGGCATTCCTGGTTCCACCGCAGCGTCTCCTCCGCCGACTTCTGGTGCCGCGCGAGGTAGTGCGCGGCGATGCACGCCTCATAGTCGTCGGCGGCGATGTCCCAGGCCTGCTGGAAGAGTTCGCGCGCGACTTCCGCCCGCCCCTCCGCCTCGGCCTGCATCCCTTTCCCGCACAACCGGACCACGGGCAGTTCCGGATCCATCGTCACGCTCCCCTCCTCCGTCATCGCCGGCCCCCGGCACCGCGTACAGGCATCACCAGCGTCGTGAAACTTCCCTGGTCGGCGGAGCGGACCACGACCGGCCGGTCCGCCGAGACGATCTCCATCAGGACATCCGGCCCCACTCCGGCTTCCAACGCAGGCACAAGGACCGCTGGGTCGAAGGCGATGCGGAGCGCGCTTCCCGTGAGGACGGCCCTCAGCCGGACGGGCTGCCTGGCCCCGCCCGTCACCTCCAGCGTCTGCACGGCCTCTGGGTCGGCTTCCGCGGTTTCACGTGAAACATCGAGCAATCCGTCACGTGTTTCACGTGAAACGGCCCGCTGCCTCCCCTCGGCCTCGCACTCGTCCCTGGAAGGGACCGACAACGACACCACCCCCGACCGCCCCGCTACCGCGTCCCTCAGCCCCGCCCGGTCCACGATGAGTCGATGCCGCTCCGCTGCCAGGACCTCCAGCACCATCCGGTAGTCCGGAAACCTCGCCGCGCCCTTCGCCAGGTGCCCTTCAGCTGAGCCATCACCCGCGGTATCGACGGGCTCCGGCACCTCGCGCCAGTCCGCTCCGTTCGCACCACTCCGCAGTCGTACGCCCGCCGTCTCCCCGCCACATTCCACGTCCACCGACACCTGTCGCACGGCCCACTCCGCCAGGCTCCGGACAGCGTCCGCCCCGATGAGGACCTGCCGTGGTCCGCCCGCGAACTCCTCCGGCCGCAGCACCCGTACCGCCAGCCGATAGCGGTCGGTGGCGGCCAACCGCACCTCACCGTCGGCGAGTTCGAGCGCCACACAGCCCAGTACGGGGAACTCCTGAGCGGTCGCGCCCCTCGCGGCCGCCGGTGCCACCTGCCGTACGGCGCTGGCGAGCTCGGCACCGCCCACCCGCGCCCGCGCCCAGCCGTTGCCGACCGTTGCCTCACCGGGCACGCCGCCGGGCGCCTGGTGCAGAAACCCGGCCACCACCGCATGCGCCTCATCGGCCGTCCGCCGCATCCGTTCCAGATGCTCACGGAGAACCTCCCGAGCCGCCTCCTGCGGGCCGTCCAGGACCACCGCGACATCGACCAGCGGCAGCCCCGCCTCCCGCAGACGGCGCAGCCGCACCGCCCGCGCCGCCTGGTCCGCGGCATAACGCCGATAGCCCGTCGCGCCGTCCACCTGGGCCGGCCGCAGCACCCCACAATCGTCGTAGAACCGCAGGGCGCTCGGCGCCAGGCACACCTGCCGCGCGAACGCACCGATGCTCAACAGCTCGCCGGTGTCGTCCATGCACGCGATTCTGGAGCTTCGACCAACCTGAAGGTCAAAGCCCGGCGTCGGTCCCACGGATTTCCGGACCCTGCCGGGGCCGCCTCATGCCGGCGACCCAGCTGTCGCCAGCCGGGCGAGGGCCACCGCCTCACCGCTGCCCTCCGCGGCACTGAACACATGCACCACGAGGCCCGTCTCACCCGGTGCGGCCGGCACGTGCAGCGTCTCGTAGTCCAGGGTGAGCAGGCCGGCCACCGGGTGCCGCAGGCGTTTGCGTCCGGCACCGCACATCACGACCTCACCGCTGTCCCAGATCCGCCGGAACTCGGGGCTGTGCGTGGACAGTTCGGTGATGAGCGCGGCCAGTTCCCCGTCCTCGGGGTAACGGCCTGCGGCGACCCGCAACTGGCCCACGGCCTCCGCTGCCCGGTCCGGCCACTCGGGATAGAGCTCCTGGGCTGCGGGGTCGCGGAAGAGGAACCGGGCGTTGTTCCGGTCGCGCCGTTCCGGGTCGGCCAGGCCACCGGTCAGCTCGGCCCCCAGGTCGTTCCACGCCACGACGTCGAGGCGATGGTTCGTCGCGAAGGCCGGGAGGCCGCCCATGGCGTCCAGCATCCGCTGCAGCACGGGGCTGACCCGGACCACGGGCGCGGGGCCCCGCCGGGCATCGGCCAGCGTGGCGAGGTGCCTGCGCTCCGCCGCGTCGAGGCCGAGCGCGTCGGCGAGGGCGTCCAGCACCTCGGGGGACGGCTGGGTGTTGCGGCCCTGTTCGAGGCGCACGTAATAGTCCACGCTGATCCCGGCGAGCTGGGCCAACTCCTCGCGGCGCAGCCCCCGCACCCGGCGTCGCCTGCCGCCGGCGAGCCCGACGTCCTCCGGTGCCACCCGTCCCCGGCGGGCCCGCAGAAAACTGCCGAGCGCCCGCCGGGTGTCCCCGACCCCGTCGATGCGGTCGTCGATGCGATCGAGCTCGCCGCCGTCACCGGCCCGGTTCCCGTTCCCGGCCCCATGCGCGGTCACGGCCCCGGCCCCGGGCCCGGTCCCGTGGCCCCCGCCGCCTGTCTGCTCGATGTGGTCCGCACCGTCCATGCGGTCAAGTATGGGTGGCCCTCGCGTTACCAGGATTGCCGTTCCGGCGGTTGAAGCGGGTTCTGGTTACCCGTCCGCGCACGGGAGAACGTGGCCGCATGACCGAAGCCACGCCGCAGCAGCCGCAGAAGATCCTCGTCGTCAGCGCCCATCCGGAACCCCGTTCGCTCAACGCCGTTCTGACCGCCTTCGCGGTCGAGCACCTGCGTGCGGCCGGGCACGAGGTGCAGGTGTCCGACCTCTACGCCATGAAGTGGAAGGCGACGGTGGACGCCGATGACTTCCCCGACCACGCCGCGGACCGGCGGCTGCAGGTGATGGCAGCCTCGGAGCGGGCCACGCTGGCGGGGCGGCTGGCGCCCGAGATCGCGGCGGAGCAGGAGAAGGTGCGCTGGGCGGACGCGGTGATCCTGCAGTTCCCGCTGTGGTGGTTCTCGGTGCCCGCGATCCTCAAGGGCTGGATGGACCGGGTGTTCACCAGCGGGTTCGGATACGGCCCGGCAGTCCCGCCGCCCTACAGCGAGGGCGCCCTGGCGGGGCGCCGGGCGCTGGTGTCGGTGACGGTCGGCGCCCGGGAGTCCGCGTTCTCCGACCGGGGCATCCACGGTCGGCTCACGGACGTCCTCCACCCGGTCCAGCACGGCCTGTTCTGGTTCACCGGCATGACGCCGCTCGAACCGTTCGCGGTGTACGGCGCGAACGACCTGCCGGAGGAACAACTCGCTGCGGCGAAGCGGGAGTTCGGGCGACGTCTCGATGGGCTCTTCACCGACGCATCGGTCCCGTTCCGGGCGCTCGACGGCGGTGACTACGGGCGCGACATGCGGCTGCTGCCGGGCGTCGAGGCACCGGGCACGAGCGGACTCGACCTCCACCTCCGCACGGACGCGGACGCCGGCCCGGACACCGGCATCCGCCCGGACGCGCCCGCCCGCCCTCGGGGCTGAGTCAGGCCTCGATCGCCGGGCTGAGGCGCGTCGTCAGGTCTGCGCCATGTCCACGAAGCGCGAGTAGTGGCCCTGGAAGGCCACCGTGATCGTGGCGGTCGGGCCGTTACGGTGCTTGGCCACGATCAGGTCGGCCTCGCCGGCGCGCGGGGACTCCTTTTCGTAGGCGTCCTCGCGGTGCAGCAGGATGACCATGTCGGCGTCCTGCTCGATCGAGCCGGATTCGCGGAGGTCCGACACCATCGGCTTCTTGTCCGTGCGCTGCTCGGGGCCACGGTTCAGCTGGGAGAGCGCGATCACCGGGAGCTCCAGCTCCTTGGCCAGCAGCTTGAGGTTACGGGACATGTCCGAAACCTCCTGCTGGCGGCTCTCGGCGCGCTTGGAGCCGCCGGACTGCATCAGCTGGAGGTAGTCGATGACCACCAGCTTGAGATCGTTGCGCTGCTTGAGCCGGCGGCATTTGGCGCGGATCTCCATCATCGACAGGTTGGGTGAGTCGTCGATGTAGAGCGGCGCCGCGGAGACGTCCGGCATCCGGCGGGCCAGCCGCGTCCAGTCGTCGTCCGTCATGCTGCCGGAGCGCATGTGGTGCAGCGCCACCCGGGCCTCGGCGGAGAGCAGGCGCATCGCGATCTCGTTGCGCCCCATTTCCAGCGAGAAGATCACGCTGGGGAGATTGCTCTTGATGGAGGCGGCGCGGGCGAAGTCCAGCGCGAGGGTGGACTTACCCATGGCGGGACGCGCGGCGATCACGATCATCTGGCCCGGGTGCAGGCCGTTGGTGAGGGAGTCCAGGTCGGTGAAGCCGGTCGGCACGCCGGTCATCTGGCCCTGGCGGGAACCGATCGCCTCGATCTCGTCGAGGGCGCCTTCCATGATGTCGCCGAGCGGGAGGTAGTCCTCGCTGGTGCGCTGCTCGGTGACGGCGTAGATCTCCGCCTGGGCGCTGTTGACGATCTCGTCGACGTCGCCGTCCGCGGCGTATCCCATCTGGGTGATGCGGGTGCCGGCCTCGACCAGGCGGCGCAGCACGGCGCGCTCGTGGACGATCTCGGCGTAGTACTCGGCGTTCGCGGCCGTCGGGACGGACTGGACGAGGGTGTGCAGGTAGGAGGCGCCGCCGACCCGGGCGATCTCGCCGCGCTTGGTGAGCTCGGCGGCGATGGTGATGGGGTCGGCCGGCTCGCCCTTGGCGTAGAGGTCGAGGATCGCCTGGAAGACCAGCTCATGGGCGGGGCGGTAGAAGTCCTCGCCCTTGAGGACCTCGACGACGTCCGCGATGGCGTCCTTGGACAGCAGCATGCCGCCGAGCACGGACTGCTCGGCGTCCAGGTCCTGCGGGGGGACCCGCTCGAAGCCGCCGGACCAGGAACCGCCGTCGTCGTCGCGGTCCGGCCGGTCCCCGCGGCCGCGGCCCTTGCCGTCAGGCCGCCGGGACCGGGCCGCCGGCAGCAGGTCGCTGGGGCCGGAGCCCGCCCAAGGGTCTTCCATGGGCTCGGGAATGCTCACCCCGGCACCTCCTCCCGTCCGCGGCGCGGACCTTGCTGTGCGCTTCCTTCTTACGGCACAGCTCTGACAATCGAGACGCCCGACTCCGGTTACGGCGCGTCGAGTTCGGACGTGGTCTCAGGCCGGAAACGGGCGGCGGGCGCCGGACCACGGTAGGCCCGTGGGCACCGTCCGCCAATCTGGTTATCCACAGGCCGTGTGGATGACTGGCCCTCAGCTGTGGAGAACTCCCCGGATCCTGTGCATGGGGCGGGGGAAACTTCTGTGGACAAGCACACAATCACCCTGTGCACACTGCCCTGACCTGCGGTTTTCTCATCCATAGGCTGTGGGGGAGAAAAACTTCCACCGCCTGTTCAAGATCGCGACAAACGGCACGGAGGAGACGGCGCCGGAGCACGCAAAGTAAGGAGTGCAAAGGGTTTGCATCTCTTACCTGTGGAAGATTAGATTGAGTGCATGACACAGGCTCCCGCGACCCCGCGGCGCATCGCCCGCCGCCACGACCGCGAGATCATCGCCCTTGCCGTGCCCGCCTTCGGCTCCCTGGTCGCGGAACCCCTCTTCGTCATGGTCGACAGCGCCGTCATCGGCCACCTCGGCACCTCCCAGCTGGCCGGCCTCGGTATCGCCGCCGGGCTGCTCACCACCGCCGTCTCCGTCTTCGTCTTCCTCGCCTACGCCACCACCGCCGCGGTCGCCCGCCGGGTCGGCGCCGGCGATCTGCCCGCCGCCATCCGCCAGGGCATGGACGGCATCTGGCTCGCCCTGCTGCTCGGGGCCGCGGTCATCGCCGCCGTGCTGCCCACCGCCCCCTGGCTGGTGGAGGCCTTCGGCGCCTCCGGCACCGCCGCGCCGTACGCCACGACGTACCTGCGCATCAGCGCGCTCGGCATCCCCGCGATGCTCATGGTGCTGGCCGCCACCGGTCTGCTCCGCGGCCTCCAGGACACCCGGACCCCGCTCTACGTCGCCATCGGCGGCTTCTCCGCCAACGCCGCACTGAACGTCGGACTGGTCTACGGCGCCGGCCTCGGCATCGCCGGCTCCGCCTGGGGCACCGTCATCGCCCAGTGCGGCATGGCCGCCGTCTACCTCACCGTCGTCGTCCGCGGCGCGCGCCGGCACGGCGCCTCGCTGCGCCCCGACGCGGCGGGCATCCGCGCCTCCGCCCAGGCCGGCGTGCCGCTGCTGGTCCGTACGCTCTCGCTGCGCGCGGTGCTGATGATCGCCACCGCCATCGCCGCCCGGCTGGGCGACGCCGAGGTCGCCGCCCATCAGATCGTGATCACGTTGTGGAACCTGCTGGCCTTCGCGCTGGACGCGATAGCCATCGCCGGGCAGGCCATCATAGGCCGCTACCTCGGCGCCGGGGACCGGGCCGGCGCCCGGGCCGCCTGCCGCCGCATGGTGCAGTGGGGCATCGCCGCCGGTCTGGTCCTCGGGCTCCTGGTCGTCCTCTCCCGCCCCCTGTTCATCCCGCTGTTCACCTCCGACCCCGCCGTACGGGACCCGCTGCTGACCACGCTCCTGGTGGTCGCCGTGACCCAGCCGGTCTCCGGCGTCGTCTTCATCCTCGACGGCGTCCTGATGGGCGCGGGGGACGGGCCGTATCTCGCCGGGGCGATGGTGGTGACGCTGGCCCTGTTCGCTCCGGCCGCGCTCGCCGTGCCCGCTGTCGGCGGCGGTCTGGTGGCCCTGTGGTGGACGATGGCCTTGATGATGACCGTCCGCATGCTCACGCTCTTGCTGCGCACCCGGTCCGGCCGGTGGATTGTGACCGGAGCCTCTCGCTGAAGCATCTCCCGCAACACTCCGCGCTTGTCGATAATGACGGGGTGCGCTCGCTTGCCAGAAGGTCCTTGCTGCCCATGACGTTCGTCGTCGTCATGGCCGCTGCCGTGGCGGGATACGCCTCGGACGAGTCCCATACCAGCAGCAGAGCCAGCGGGCGGAGCAGCTTCGGCAAGTCCGGCGAGTCGGGTCAGGACCCGCAGGACCAGGACCCCGCGGCGACCGCACCGGCCGATGACGGCAACGCGTACACCCCCCGCCGGACCGAGCAGAACGCCCGGGTCGGCGTGGTCTTCGAGAAGAACGACTCCGGCGATCACTTCTGCACCGCGAGCGTGGTGCAGAGCCCGGGCCGGAACATGCTGATCACGGCCGCGCACTGCGCCTTCGACGCCGAGGCCGGAAGCACGGTCGACGACCTCGTCTTCGCCCCCGACTACCGCGACGGCGACGAGCCCACCGGCCTGTGGAAGGTCAAGAAGGTGATCCTCGACGATCGCTGGGTCAAGTCGCAGGACGAGGACCTCGACGTCGCCTTCCTCATCCTGGACAAGAAGGATGGCAAGGACATCCAGGACGTCCTGGGCGGCAACACCCTCGGCATAGACCGCGGCTTCGACAACGAAGTCAAGATCACCGGCTATCCCACCAGCCGCGACACCCCGATCTCCTGCCAGAACCGCACCACGAAGTACAGCGACACCCAGATGCGCATCCAGTGCACCGACTTCGAGGGCGGTACGAGCGGCAGCCCCTGGCTGGCCGACTACGACCCCAAGAGCCACACCGGCACGGTCATCGGTGTCCTCGGCGGCCACGAAGGCGGCGGCGACCAGGACGACGTCTCCTACGCGGCGTACTTCGACGACGACATCGCCGCGCTCTACAGACGCGCCCAGGACGACGACTGAACCCGCCGCCGTCGGCCACGGTGACCGCGGGACCGGTACGGCGAAGGGCCGCACCCCAGGGCGGGGTGCGGCCCTTCGGCTCGGTGCTGCGATTACGCGGCGACGACCTCGACGCCCAGCTTCGCGACGACCTCGGCGTGCAGACGCACGGAGACCTGGTGCGCGCCCAGGGTCTTGATCGGCGAGCCCAGCTCGACGCGGCGCTTGTCGACGTCCGGACCACCGGCAGCCTTGATCGCCGAAGCGACGTCGGCCGGGGTGACGGAACCGAACAGGCGGCCCGCGTCGCCGGCACGCACGGCCAGCTTCACGTTGACGCCCTCAAGCTGGCCCTTGACCTCGTTGGCCTGCTCGATCGTGGCGATCTCGCGGATCTTGCGACCGCGGCGGATCTGCTCGACGTCCTTCTCGCCACCCTTGGTCCAGCGGATCGCGAAACCACGCGGAACCAGGTAGTTACGGGCGTACCCGTCCTTGACGTCAACGACGTCACCGGCGGTGCCGAGGCCGGAGACCTCGTGGGTGAGGATGATCTTCATTTGTCGGTCACCCTTCCCTTATCGCGCGGTGGACGTGTAGGGCAGCAGCGCCATCTCACGGCTGTTCTTCACGGCCGTGGCGACGTCACGCTGGTGCTGCGTGCAGTTGCCGGTCACTCGACGGGCACGGATCTTGCCGCGGTCGGAGATGAACTTCCGCAGCAGGTTCGTGTCCTTGTAGTCGACGTAGGAGATCTTCTCCTTGCAGAACACGCAAACCTTCTTCTTAGGCTTGCGAGCAGGCGGCTTCGCCATTGTCTCTCTCCAGTGAGTTCAAGAAGTTTGTGCTGACGCCCTCAAGGCCGCCGCCCGTTTCACAGCGCTGTTTCACGTGAAACAGCACAGCGCCGAGCCGATGCGGACTTAGAAGGGCGGCTCGTCCGAGTAGCCACCGCCGGAGCCGCCGCCCCAGCCACCACCGCCGCCACCCTGCTGGCCACCGCCAGAAGGTCCGCCGGTCGCCCACGGGTCGTCGGCGGGAGCGCCGCCGCCCTGCTGGCCGCCGCCGGGGCCACCGCCCCAGCCGCCGCCACCCTGGCCACCGCCCTGACCGCCGCCGAAGCCGCCGCCCTGGCCACCGCGACCGCTGGTCTTGGTGATCTTGGCCGTGGCGTTCTTGAGGCTCGCGCCCACTTCCTCGACGTCGAGCTCGTAGACCGTGCGCTTCACGCCCTCGCGGTCCTCGTACGACCGCTGCTTGAGGCGGCCCTGGACGACCACGCGGGTACCCCGCGTCAGGGACTCGGCGACGTTCTCGGCCGCCTGGCGCCACACCGAGCAGGTCAGGAACAGGCTCTCGCCGTCCTTCCACTCATTGGTCTGACGGTCGAAGGTGCGGGGAGTGGACGCGACGCGGAACTTCGCGACCGCCGCACCGGACGGGGTGAAGCGCAGCTCGGGGTCGTCGACAAGATTGCCGACAACCGTGATGACGGTCTCGCCTGCCATTAGGGGAACCTCTCGGCGGGTGTGCTGCTGGCTGCTGGTGTTGCTGCTACTCGGACCCGGTTACCGCTGGACGCTGACGCGTTCAGTGGGTCTCGGGACGGAGAACCTTGGTCCGGAGGACCGACTCGTTCAGGTTCATCTGACGGTCGAGCTCCTTGACGACCGCAGGCTCGGCCTGCAGGTCGATGACCGAGTAGATGCCCTCGGGCTTCTTCTTGATCTCGTACGAGAGACGACGACGGCCCCAGGTGTCGACCTTCTCGACCTTTCCGTTGCCCTCACGGACGACGGAGAGGAAGTTCTCGATCAGCGGGGAGACAGCGCGCTCCTCGAGATCGGGGTCGAGGATGACCATCACCTCGTAGTGACGCATGGTGAACCCACCTCCTTTGGACTCAGCGGCCACGGTCGTTCCGTGGCAGGAGGGTCATATGCGTTCCGCGCCGAGCCGGACCGGTCACCGGGCAGACATAGGCGCAGACGGTACACAGTACCTGCCTGAAGTCTTCCGGTTGAAATCCGCCCGGTACACCCCCCAATCTGGAACACAACGGGTGTGAGCGGCGTTACAGAGCGCCGCCCTGTCATGGGAGGTGCCGCATGGCACAGGCAGCCAGGATCCAGCGCAGTCTGCTCTCGCTTCTCAACAGCGACGGCAAGGACCATCCCGTAGAGAACACCTTCGCCCTTGTCACCGTGGTGCTCGGCGCGATCGCCGCCTTCACCACACTTTCTCCCAGTCTGCATCTGGTCAGTTCCTGGGTCGGCCTGGTCGGAATCGGCACCGGCCTGTGGGGACAGTTCATCTCGTCGACGACGGGTGAGCGCTTCCTGTTGATCATCGGCCTCGGAGCCTCAGGCTTCGGCTTCTTCCTCGGCATGGCGCACGGCGGCCTCTTCGGAGGCGTCATCGGATAGCCGCCCGGCCCCGGTGCCACTGCGGCATACGGGGCCCCGGCGCGTATGGCCCAGACGGGGCGCTCCCCGGCCACAGTAGGCTTCGGCGCGAGAGCCGGAGCCCCGAACAAGGGGACACACCTGCCGAGGAGCGCCCCGCATGAGCCTGACCCTGAGGACCATCAGTCGAGAGCAGCATCTGGCATACATCCAGAGCCTGCCCGCGGCGAGCCACATGCAGGTTCCGGCCTGGGCGGATGTGAAGGCCGAATGGCGTTCGGAGAGCCTGGGCTGGTTCGACGCGAGCGGTGAGCTGGTCGGTGCCGGCCTGGTGCTCTACCGCCAGCTGCCCAAGATCAAGCGCTACCTCGCGTATCTGCCCGAGGGACCGGTGATCAACTGGTACGCGCCGAATCTGGAGGACTGGCTGCAGCCGATGCTCAGCCACCTCAAGCAGCAGGGCGCCTTCTCCGTGAAGATGGGCCCGCCGGTGATCATCCGCCGCTGGGACGCGGCCGCGATCAAGTCGGGCATCCAGAACCCGGACGTCAAGCGGCTCCGCGACGTCGAGGCGACGCACATCGAGCCGCGCGCCTTCGAGGTGGCCGACCGGCTGCGGCGGATGGGCTGGCAGCAGGGCGAGGACGGCGGCGCCGGCTTCGGTGACGTCCAGCCCCGCTACGTCTTCCAGGTGCCGCTGGCCGACCGCTCGCTGGAGGAGGTCCACAAGGGCTTCAACCAGCTGTGGCGCCGCAACATCAAGAAGGCCGAGAAGGCCGGCGTCGAGGTCGTCCAGGGCGGCTACGACGACCTGGCCGAATGGCAGCGGCTCTACGAGATCACCGCGGAGCGCGACCGCTTCCGCCCGCGGCCGCTCGGCTACTTCCAGCGCATGTGGACGGCCCTCAACAGCGAGGACCCCAACCGCATGCGGCTGTACTTCGCCCGCCACGACGGCGTGAACCTCTCCGCGGCGACCATGCTCGTCGTCGGCGGGCACGTCTGGTACTCCTACGGCGCCTCGGACAACATCGGCCGCGAGGTCCGGCCCTCCAACGCCATGCAGTGGAAGATGCTGCAGGACGCCTACGCGCTCGGCGCCACGGTCTACGACCTCCGCGGCATCAGCGACTCGCTGGACGAGAACGACCACCTCTTCGGCCTGATCCAGTTCAAGGTCGGCACGGGCGGGCAGGCAGCTGAGTACCTCGGTGAGTGGGACTTCCCGCTCAACAAGCTGCTGCACAAGGCGCTCGACATCTACATGTCGCGCCGCTGACCGCTCCACCGCACCGTCCGTACTCCTGACACACCCCAGCCACGAGAAAGGTTCCGGGCCCGGCCATGGCGCTCACCCTCTACGTCGACACCGCGCGCTGGCGGGCGCATCAGCAGAGCGTTCTCCAGCAGTTCCCCGGGCTGGTCCCGGTCTGCAAAGGCAACGGTTACGGCTTCGGCCATGAGCGGCTCGCCGAGGAGGCCACCCGCCTGGGCGCCGACATTCTCGCGGTCGGGACGACCTACGAAGCGGCCCACATCAAGGACTACTTCAGCGGTGACCTGCTCGTCCTGACGCCGTTCCGGCACGGCGAGGAGCCGGTGCCGCTGCCCGACCGGGCGATCCGTTCGGTCTCCTCGGTCGAGGGCGTGGGCGGCCTGGTCGGCGCCCGGGTCGTGATCGAGGTCATGAGCAGCATGAAGCGGCACGGCGTCAAGCCGGAGGACCTGCCGAAGCTGGCCACGGCCATCGAGGACGTCCGGCTCGAGGGCTTCGCGATCCACCTGCCGCTGGACCGCGCCGACGGGTCCGACGCGGTCGAGGAGGTCATCGGCTGGATGGACCGGCTGCGGGCCGCCCGCCTCCCGCTGCACACCATGTTCGTCAGCCACCTCAAGGCCAATGAACTCGCCCGTCTCCAGCAGCAGTTCCCGCAGACCCGGTTCCGCGCCCGGATCGGGACCCGGCTCTGGCTCGGCGACCACGACGCCACCGAGTACCGCGGATCGGTGCTGGACGTCACCCGGGTCGCCAAGGGCGAGCGCTTCGGCTACCGCCAGCAGAAGGCGGCCTCCGACGGCTACCTGGTCGTGGTGGCCGGCGGCACCTCGCACGGCGTGGGACTGGAGGCGCCCAAGGCGCTGCACGGCGTGATGCCGCGCGCCAAGGGAGTCGCCCGGGCCGGCCTGGCGACCGTCAACCGCAACCTCGCGCCGTATCTCTGGGCCGGCAAGCAGCGGTGGTTCGCCGAGCCGCCGCACATGCAGGTCTCGATCCTGTTCGTGCCGGCCGACGCGCCGCAGCCGCAGGTCGGCGAGGAGCTGGTGGCCCATCTGCGGCACACCACGACGCAGTACGACCGCATCGTGGACCGCTGAGCCGGACAGCAGCCCCACCGGACGGACGACGGGCCCGGTGCCGCAGATCCCCTCTGCGGCACCGGGCCCGTCTCGTGGGGGCCAACAGGCTCAGTCGCGCGCCACGCCCCAGCGGACCCGCGGTGCCTTCTCGAAGTGCACCGCGTGGCGCGGCGGATGGTACGCCCGCCCGAGCACGAACGCATCGGGGCTGCGGTCCAGGACACCGCCCGACGGGTCGTCGTCACCGTCCCTGCGGACCACGTCGCGCTCCGGCATGAGGATGTCCCGGACGACCAGGGCGCACAGGTAGAGAGTGCCCAGGAGATGCAGCGCGATGGCCAGTTGGTAGCCCTCCGGCGGCAGCCCCTGGTGCTTGTCGCCGTTGCCGGTGTACGCGAGGTACATCCAGATCCCGAGGAAGTACATGACCTCGCAGGCCTGCCAGATCAGGAAGTCCCGCCAGCGCGGCCGGGCCAGCACGGCCAGCGGGGTCAGCCAGAGGACGTACTGCGGGGAGTAGACCTTGTTGGTGAGGATGAACAGCGCCACGACGAGGAAGGCGAGCTGGGCGAAGCGCGGCCGGCGCGGCGCGTAGAGGGTCAGCAGGCCGATGGCGCCGCAGCCCAGGATCATCAGCAGCGTGGCGTAGGTGTTGGCGTTCTCCAGCGCGGCGCCGGTGCGCTGGGAGATCAGCAGCCAGACGGAACCGAAGTCGATGGGCCGCTGCTGGCTGAAGACGTAGAACTTCGCCCAGCCCTCGCGGATGTGGAAGCCCGTCGCATCGTGCGTGATCATCACCGGCAGGTTCACCACCAGCCAGGACGCCACCGCGCCCGCCACCGCCTTGCCGTACGCGCGCCAGGCCCCCGCCCGCCAGCACAGCACCAGCAGGGGCCCCAGCAGGAGCACGGGGTACAGCTTCGCCGCGGTCGCCAGACCGATCAGGACGCCGGCGGCCAGCGGGCGGCTGCGGGCCCACATCAGCATCCCGGCCGCCGTCAGGGCGATCGCCAGCAGGTCCCAGTTGATGGTGGCGGTGAGCGCGAAGGCGGGCGCCAGCGCCACCAGCAGGCCGTCCCAGGGACGCCGCCGGTGGGTTCGGGTCACGCACACCGCGATGACGGCGGCGCAGATCATCAGCATCCCGGCGTTGACCAGCCAGTAGATCTGCTCGCGGAACTGGAGGTCCCCGCTGTGCGGCGTCATCCAGGAAGCGACCTCCATGAAGACGCCGGTCAGCACGGGGTATTCCAGATACTCCATGTCGCCGGGCAGCCGGTCGAAGTACGGGATGAGCCCGTCGGCGAAGCCGCGGCCGGCGTAGAGATGGGGGATGTCGGAGTAACAGGCATGGGTGTACTGGCTCGTGGCGCCGAAGAACCAGCCGCCGTTGTAGCAGGGGAGCTTCTGCACCATGCCGAGCGCGAACATCCCGATCGCGACCAGCGCGATGACGCGTACCGGCGTCAGCCAGTGCGTACCGAACAGCGCGTGCCGGCCGAACGGCCCTCCGATCAGCTCGCTGCCGGCCGCCGCCACCTCGTCCCGCTTCGTCGGCCGCACCGGCTCGTCCTGTCGCACGCTCGTCATGGGCCCATCCTGCCGTACGAGCAGGGGCAGAACATGGCGAAGCCCCCGCCCGGTCAAGCCGGGCGGGGGCTTCGTCGGCTCCTCCGTTTCACGTGAAACATGGCGCTGTTTCACGTGAAACGGTCGCGGGGTCAGCCTTGGGGACCGCCGAAGATGCCTCCACCGCCGTTGGCATCCGTGGGATCCGGTGTCGGAGTCGTGCCTCCGGTACTGCCGCCCGGTCCACCGGTGCCGCCGCCCTTTCCTCCACCGTTGGCGTTACCGCCGGTGTTCCGGCAGGTGGGGTCGAACGGCGAGCAGGTGTCGGTCGGCGACGGGCTCGGGCTGTCGCTCGGGGGAGCGGACTCGGTGGGCTTGTCCGACGGGGTCGCCGACGGGGTGTCGGACGGCGTGGGCGTCGGCGTCGGGGCCGGCATCCCCGCCTCGTCCGCCTTCTGCCCGATGGGCGTCGCCGGGGGGAAGTCCTCCGGGGTGACACCGTTCATCGCCTGCAGCATGTACTCGGTCCACACCTCGGTGGGCAGTGCGCCACCGTGGATCGAGTCGAAGCCACCGACACCGTTCATGGACAGCTGACGCGGGTTCTGCGCGTCCTCACGGAACATCGTGATGGCCGTCGAGAGCTGCTTGGTGTAGCCGACGAACCAGGCCGACTTGTTCTCGTCGGTGGTACCGGTCTTGCCCGCGGCCGGCATGTTCAGGCGGCGGGCCGCCTTGCCGGTGCCGTTCTGGATGACGTTCTTCAGGACCTTGGTGACGTTGTTGGCGATGTTGGAGTCCATCGCCGTCTCCTGCTTGGGCTTATCGAAGCCCTGCACGTCCAGGCCCCCCGACGTCACCTTGGTCACCGAGTAGGGCTCCACCTTGGTGCCCGACTCGGCGAACGTCGCATAGGCATCGGCCATGCGGATCGCACTCGGTGTGGAGGTGCCCAGCGCGAAGGACGGGTTGAGGTGCTTGTCGAAGCTGGCCTCGGAGATGCCGCAGGCCTGCGCCATGTCCCGGACCTTGTCCATGCCGACGTCCATGCCCAGCTGGACGAAGGGCGTGTTGACGGACTGCTCCATCGCCTTGACCAGCGAGATGTAGCCCCAGGGATGATTGCTCTCGTTCTCCTGGTAGAAGGGCGAGTTGTCCCTCTTCAGGACGAAGTTGCCTTGTGCGTCCTTCACCTTGAGGTGGTCGTTGCCGTTGTAGAGGCTGTCCGGCGAGAGCCCCTCGGGCCGGGTCTTGGGGACGCCGTACTTCATCGACGCCGCCAGGACGAACGGCTTCCAGGTCGAGCCGACCGGCACACCGAAGGTGTCGGCGTTGTTGCTGAAGTGGCCCTTGTCGTAGCCCTCACCGCCGTACAGGGCGACGATCTTGCCGTCTCCCGGCACCACGGACGCGCCACCGAACTGGACGAACTTGTCCTTCTCCCGCTTCTTCGGGTCGATGTAGCGCTTGTCGACCTTCTTGACCGCGGCCTCCAGCTCCCGGGTCTTCTTCTCGTCGAAGGTCGTCCGGATCGTGTAGCCGCCCTTGTCGAACCGGGCCTCGGGAATGTTGGCGTGCCGCAGGACGTACTTCTTGGCGACGTCCATCAGATAGCCGATCTGACCGCTCTTGCTGGCCACGGGCTTCGGCCGGATGGGCTTCGGGAAGCGATCCATCGTGTACTTGGCCCGCTGTGCCTTCGGCATGAGGTGGTTGGCCACCTCGCGGTCCAGGATCCACGACCAGCGGGCCTTGACGCGCTTGGTGTTCTCCGCCGCCGTCGCACCCGGCCCGGTGCCGCCCGCGGGGTCGTAGAGGTTCGCGCCCTTGAGGACAGCCGCGAGGAAGGCCCCCTCGTCCGGCGTCAGCTTCTTCGCGTCCTTGCCGTAGTACGCCTGCGCCGCCGCCTGGATGCCGTACGCGCCGCGGCCGTAGTAGCTGGTGTTCAGGTAGCCCTGCAGGATGTGGGGCTTGTCCATCTTCCAGCCGACCTTGATCGCGATGAACAGCTCCTTGAACTTGCGGTCAAGGGTCTGCTCCTGGCTCAGCATCGCGTTCTTCACGTACTGCTGCGTGATGGTCGAGCCACCCTGGGTCTCACCGCCCCTGGCCATGTTCACCACGGCGCGGGCGATACCCATCGGGTCGACACCGGAGTCGGTGCGGAAGGACGCGTTCTCCGCCGAGATCGCTGCATTCTGCATCGACCTCGGGATCTCATCTATCGTCACGTTCTGACGGTTCGTCTCACCGTCGCGGGCCATGACCTTGCCGTTGGCCCAGAGATAGACGTTGTTCTGCGACTTCGCCGCGTCGCTCTCACTCGGCACCTTGACCATCGCGAGCGCCACACCGGCCGCACCGACCATCAGGCCGAGGAAGCCGACACACAGAGTGGCGACCTGCTTCCAGGACGGGACGAACCGCCGCCAGCCGAACTTGTTGGCACGCGGATAGTCGATGAACCGCTTCTTGCCGGGCGGGCCGCCGCCGTCACGACCGCGGCCGCGACCTCCCTCGGGGCCACCACCGCCACCGCCGCGGCGGCCTCCGCGGCCGCCACCACCGGAGCCCATGGCTGCGGCGTCGGGCGCCCGGCGGCGGCCGCCGCGCTGGGCGGCCCTGCGGGCCTCGGCCCGCCCGCCCTGCCTCGGCTCCTGCCCGGGCGGGCCGGAAGGAGGGGTGGGGCCGGCAGCAGAGCCATGCGTAGGGGCGGCACGACGCCCTGACCCTGACTGCTGTGCGGCGCGTCGGGCCGCGGCACGTCCGCCACTTTGCGGCTGTGGCGGTTTGCGACGGTGCTCGCTCATGGAACGGATACTCCTCGGGCAGGCGCGCTATCTCGTCGCCTGAAGGCGGCAGTTGTCTTCAGGTCCCCCCGATGCGCGGCCCGCCCCAGAGGCGCGAGCCGCACTACACCGAGGACGGGGACGTCTGATATCGGCCCGCGGTTCCCGGCAGTCTGCATGCCGCACAGACTACGCACGGCCAAAACCTGCCCAGTGTTGAAATTCACTCCAAATCAGTCAGGTTGGATGGCACGAATCAGTGATGTGACGCCGTTCACCGTCCCCCCTCTTGTTCCGCCCCAGGGGCCGTTCTATCGTCTGGATGTATCGAGTCGATACATCAGGACGACATAAAGAACGCACCGGGCCGAGGAGGCGGAGGATGAGCAGACGTTCCGGCATCCTTGAGTTCGCCGTCCTCGGCCTGCTCCGTGAATCCCCGATGCACGGCTATGAGCTGCGTAAACGGCTCAATACGTCGCTCGGGGTGTTCCGTGCGTTCAGCTATGGCACCCTCTACCCCTGCCTCAAGGCGCTGGTCGCGAACGGCTGGCTCACCGAGGAGACGGACGGTGACGCGGAGGGTGTTCCCGCCGCGGCGCTGACCGGGCGGCGGGCCAAGATCGTCTACCGATTGACCGCAGAGGGCAAAGAACACTTCGAAGAATTGCTCGCCCACTCCGGTCCGGATGCGTGGGAGGACGAGCACTTCGGCGTCCGCTTCGCATTTTTCGGCCAGACGTCGCGGGACGTACGGATGCGTGTACTGGAAGGCCGCCGCAGCCGGCTGGAGGAGCGCCTGGAGAAGATGCGCACCTCCTTGGCCCGGTCCCGCGAGCGGCTGGACGACTACACCCTCGAACTGCAACGCCACGGCATGGAGTCCGTGGAGCGTGAGGTCCGTTGGCTGAACGGGCTCATCGAGAGTGAGCGTGCCGGACGCGACCATCGCGCTCCGGACCCCGCAGCGCAGAACAAGAAGAACCAGTCAGGAGATACGGGCGGCCTGCCCCGGCACCGGGGTGGATCCCGGCCGGATCCGTCCGATGACACCACCACATGAGGCACTGCGGTGCAGTGCCTCATCGAGAACACAGGGAGCAACCGGAATGGGTTCGGTTCGCGTAGCCATCGTCGGCGTGGGCAACTGCGCCGCCTCGCTGGTACAAGGCGTCGAGTACTACAAGGACGCCGACCCGGACAGCCGCGTGCCCGGCCTCATGCACGTGCAGTTCGGCGAGTACCACGTGCGTGACATCGAGTTCGTGGCCGCCTTCGACGTCGATGCCAAGAAGGTCGGCCTCGACCTCGCGGACGCCATCGGCGCGAGCGAGAACAACACCATCAAGATCTGCGACGTGCCGAACGCCGGCGTGCAGGTCCAGCGCGGCCACACCCTCGACGGCCTGGGCAAGTACTACCGCCAGACCATCGAGGAGTCCGCCGAGGCTCCGGTGGACATCGTCCAGGTCCTCAAGGACACCCAGGCGGACGTGCTGGTCTGCTACCTCCCGGTGGGCTCCGAGGACGCCGCGAAGTACTACGCCCAGTGCGCCATCGACGCCAAGGTCGCCTTCGTCAACGCCCTCCCGGTCTTCATCGCCGGCACCAAGGAGTGGGCGGACAAGTTCACCGAGGCCGGTGTACCGATCGTCGGTGACGACATCAAGTCGCAGGTCGGCGCCACCATCACGCACCGCGTCATGGCCAAGCTCTTCGAGGACCGGGGCGTCATCCTGGACCGCACGATGCAGCTGAACGTCGGCGGCAACATGGACTTCAAGAACATGCTCGAGCGCGAGCGCCTGGAGTCCAAGAAGATCTCCAAGACCCAGGCGGTCACCTCGCAGATCCGCGACCGTGAGCTGGGCGAGGACAACGTCCACATCGGCCCCTCGGACTTCGTGGCCTGGCTGGACGACCGCAAGTGGGCCTACGTCCGCCTCGAAGGCCGCGCCTTCGGCGACGTTCCGCTCAACCTGGAGTACAAGCTCGAGGTCTGGGACTCCCCGAACTCCGCGGGCGTCATCATCGACGCGCTGCGTGCCGCGAAGATCGCCAAGGACCGCGGCATCGGCGGCCCGATCCTCTCTGCGTCCTCGTACTTCATGAAGTCCCCGCCGGTCCAGTACTTCGACGACGAGGCCCGCGAGAACGTCGAGAAGTTCATCAAGGGCGAGGTCGAGCGCTGAGGCGCCGGTCGCCACCACCCTTCGCAGGCCCCCGGGTATTCCACCCGGGGGCCTGCGGGCTGTGTGAGGCTGTGCCCCATGCATGCTGTGCGCGCCCTCCGCGTATTACTCCGGCTACGCGACTTCCGTTCGCTGCTCGCCGCACGGCTGCTCTCCCAAGCGGCCGACGGCGTGTACCAGGTCGCGCTCGCCACCTACGTCGTCTTCTCACCGGAGAAGCAGGCCTCGCCCGCGGCCATCGCCTCCGCCATGGCCATCCTGCTGCTCCCGTACTCGCTCCTCGGGCCGTTCACCGGCGTACTGCTCGACCGCTGGCGGCGCCGTCAGGTCCTGCTGTACGGGAACCTGCTGCGGACGCTGCTCGCCATGGCCACCGCGGCGCTGATCGTGTCGAAGGTCCCCGACTGGCTCTTCTACGCCTCGGCCCTCTCGGTCACGGCGGTGAACCGCTTCGTCCTGGCCGGGCTCTCGGCCGCGCTGCCCCGCGTGGTCGACGGTGAACAGCAACTGGTCATGGCCAACTCGCTCGCCCCGACGGCCGGGACGCTCGCCGCGACGGCCGGTGGCGGGCTGGCCTTCGCCATCCGGCTGGCCGGCCCCGACGTGGATGCGTTCGTGGTGCTGCTCGCCGCGGCCTTCTACTTCCTTTCGGCGCTCACCGCCCTGCGCATGACGCCGCAGCTGCTCGGCCCCGACCCGACGCAGCTCCAACCCGGCCTGGGCGAGGCCCTGTTGAGCACCGTCCGCGGCCTCGCGGCAGGCCTGCGCCATCTCGCCCAGCGGCGTGTGCCGGCCCGCGCCCTGGCCGCGATGACCCTGATCCGCTTCTGTTACGGGGCGCTGACGGTCATGGTGCTGATGCTGTGCCGGTACGCCTGGTCGGACACCGAGTCCGAGGGCCTGGCGCTGCTCGGTATCGCCGTCGTGGTCTCGGGGGCGGGATTCTTCGCCGCCGCCGTCGTCACTCCCTGGGCGGTGGGACGGCTCACCGCGTTCGGCTGGATCGCCTGCTGTGCCCTCGGAGGCGCGGTGCTGGTGCCGGCGCTGGGCCTCTTCTTCACGCCGGGGCCGATGCTGGCCGCCGCGTTCGTGCTCGGCCTCGGCACCCAGGGCACCAAGATTTCCACGGACACGGTCGTCCAGTCGTCGGTCGACGACGCCTTCCGCGGGCGCATCTTCGCCCTGTACGACGTGCTCTTCAACGTCGCCTTCGTCGGCGCCGCCGCGGTGGCCGCCCTCATGCTGCCGCCGGACGGCAGATCGGCCGCGCTGCTCGGGATGGTGACGGTCATCTACGGGCTGGTCGCCGCGGCAATGGCCCGCTTTCGACGGAGTTAGGCCCCGTCCTCCCCCGGCCCGTAGGGCACCGTCCCTGCGGTGGGCGCCGGGACCCGGTACCTTACGGGCGTCCCACACAAGCCTGTACACAACAAAATCGGGGGAGTTCCATGACCATGCCGCCGCCGGGTCCCAATCCGTACGGCCAGGCGCCGTACGGGCAGCAGCCTTACGGCCAGAACCCGTATCCGCAGGCGCCACCGGCTCCCCAGGCACCGTACGGCCAGCCTCAGGGCGGGTACGCCTATCCCCAGCAGCCGCAGGCGCCCTACGGCCAGCCGCAGCCCGGGTACCCGGCACAGCCGCAGCAGCCCTATGTGCAGCCCGGCGCTCCCATACCGCCGCCCCGCCCGGCCAAGACCCGTTCCGCCAAGTCGATTCTGCGGGGCATCGGGATCGTCTTCGTTCTGGCCGCCTTCGCGTTCTTCTGGTTCACCAGCCGCGACGACGCCAGCAACGCCGAGGCCGGCGACTGCGTGAAGAAGTCCAGCAGTTCACTCGACGACGGGCTCGCAGTGGTCGACTGCAGCAGCGGGGAGGCCCAGTACAAGGTCTCCAAGGTGCACGACGGCACCTCGGACCCGACCGTGTGCTCCGCCGGTGAGGACGCCTACGTCAAGACGGTGCACCGCCGTCGGCGGGCCGACACGGCCATGGTGCTCTGCCTGACCCCGACGAAGTAGCACACTCCGTCTCCTGACGACGGCTCTGGGGCGGTGTTTCACGTGAAACACCGCCCCAGTCGTCTACGCCCCCAGTCGTCTGCGCCACGTTTCACGTGAAACATGACACCGGACGACCGTCCACTCGTTTCACGTGAAACGTGGCAGCCGTCCGCGGTCCGCTCGTTTCACGTGAAACGTCGCACCCGGTCGGCCGTCCGGCCGTTTCACGTGAAACATCAGCCCTGCTGCGTGGCCCACCAGTCCTTCAGCGCGGCGATCGCCGCCTCGCGCTCCATGGGCCCGTGCTCCAGCCGGAGCTCCAGCATCTGCTTGTACGCCTTGCCCACCTCGGGGCCCGGCCGCAGACCCAGAATCTCCATGATGTCGTTGCCGTCCAGGTCCGGACGGATCGCATCAAGCTCTTCCTGCTCCTGCAGCAGCGCGATGCGCTCCTCCAGCCCGTCGTAGGCCCGGGACAGGGCACCGGCCTTGCGCTTGTTGCGGGTCGTGCAGTCCGAACGCGTCAGCTTGTGCAGCCGCTCCAGCTGCGGGCCGGCGTCACGGACATAGCGGCGGACCGCCGAGTCGGTCCATTCGCCCGTGCCGTAGCCGTGGAAGCGCAGATGCAGCTCCACCAGCCGCGAGACGTCCTTGATCATGTCGTTGGAGTACTTCAGCGCGGCCATCCGCTTCTTGGTCATCTTCGCGCCCACCACCTCGTGGTGGTGGAAGGAAACCCGGCCGTCCTTCTCGAACCGGCGCGTCCGCGGCTTGCCGATGTCGTGCAGCAGGGCCGACAGCCGCAGCACCAGATCGGGACCGTCCTCTTCGAGGTCGATCGCCTGCTCCAGCACCGTGAGCGAGTGCTCGTAGACGTCCTTGTGACGGTGATGCTCGTCACTTTCCAGGCGCAGCGCGGGCAGCTCGGGAAGGACCCGGTCCGCCAGGCCGGAGTCGACGAGCAGCCGCAGTCCCTTGCGCGGGTGCGGCGCGAGGATCAGCTTGTTCAGCTCGTCCCGGACCCGCTCCGCGGAGACGATGTCGATGCGGTCGGACATCGCCTTCATCGCGGCGACGACCTCGGGTGCGACCTCGAAGTCCAGCTGGGCGGCGAACCGGGCCGCCCGCATCATCCGCAGCGGATCGTCCGAGAACGAGTCCTCCGGCGCACCGGGCGTCCGCAGCACGCGGGCGGCAAGGTCTTCCAGGCCGTTGTGCGGGTCGACGAACTCCTTCTGCGGCAGGAAGACCGCCATCGCGTTCACCGTGAAGTCCCGGCGCACCAGGTCGTCCTCGATGGAGTCGCCGTAGGACACCTCGGGCTTGCGGGAGGTGCGGTCGTACGCCTCGGAGCGGTAGGTCGTGACCTCGATGTCGAACGAGTCCTTCTTGCAGCCGACCGTGCCGAAGGCGATGCCGACCTCCCAGAGCGCGTCCGCCCACGGCCGGACGATCTTCAGGACGTCCTCGGGGCGTGCGTCGGTGGTGAAGTCCAGGTCGTTGCCGAGCCGGCCGAGCAGCGCGTCCCGGACCGAGCCGCCGACCAGGGCAAGTGTGAACCCGGCCTCCTGGAATCGGCGGGCCAGGTCGTCCGCGACGGGGGACACCCGCAGGAGCTCGCTCACGGCGCGGCGCTGTACGTGGTTCAACGCGTTCGTCGACTGCGGGGCCCGCTCGGCGTGCGGGGCAGGGAGGTCATTGTTGGCGTTCGGCACAACAGAACAGGGTACGTGGCCGCGCCGCGCGAAGCGCCACGCAATAAAGGCGCAGGTAATAAAGGAGACAGGCCGGTCGGGCGGCCGTCGGCTCCGCGATCATGTGGAGCAGTCCCCGGCACTCCTCCGCGGCGGGTCTCGTTACCATTCGTGGACGCACATTCCGACGACCACTGACGACGACGAGGGACGGGCGAGCGCGTGGCCGAGGCGGCAGGGTTCCAGGGGACTGAACGGCCGCGTGGTCGATGGCTGCGCAGGACCGTGACACTCGTCACTGGAGTGCCCCTGCTCGTGGGACTGCTCCAGGCCCCGCACGCCCCCTCCGCGCAGGCCGCCGCAGCCGACTCGCACGCGGTCGACGTGTCCATCGACTCCATGTCTCCGTCGGCCCCCGGCAAGGGCGACACCGTCACCGTCTCCGGCACCCTGACCAACGACAGCAACAGCACGATCACCGACGCGCACGTCGGCATGCACCGCGGCGACGCGCTGGGCAACCGCAGTTCGATCGAGACGGCCTCCCGTCGCACCGGCTATCTGCCCAGCGTGGACGGCGAGGAGATCAAGGGCCACACGGAGAAGATCGACAAGCTGGAGGCCGGTGCCAGCCGCCCCTTCAGCCTGAGCGTCCCGGTCAAGGACCTCGATCTCAACGATGACGGCGTGTACCAGATCGGTGTCTCTCTGTCGGGGCACTCCCAGGCCTCGCCGTACGACCAGCTCCTGGGCATCGACCGGACCTTCCTGCCCTGGCAGTCCGCGGCCGCCGACAAGAAGACGCAGCTCACCTACATGTGGCCGCTGATCTCGTCCACGCACCTCACGGCGGAGACCGACGCCGACACCCAGCAGACCCCGGTCTTCCGCAATGACGATCTCGCCGCCGAGCTCGCCCCCGGCGGCCGGCTGCAGAAGATGGTCGCGCTCGGCAAGAACCTCCCGGTGACCTTCGTCATCGACCCCGACCTGCTCGCGACCGTCGACGCGATGACCAAGTCGTACCGGGTGAACGGCCCGGACGGCCCCATGGGGAAGAACCAGGCGGTCGCCAAACAGTGGCTGCACGAGCTCGAAGAGGCGGTGAAGTCGCACCAGGTGGTCGCGCTGCCCTTCGCCGACCCCGACCTGGCCTCGCTCGCCCACCACGGCAAGGGCGTGCCGAGTGCGCTCGGCCACCTCGGGCCGGCCACCGACCTCGCCGACAAGACCGTGGACACGATCCTCGGGGTCAAGCCGCGTACGGACTTCGCCTGGCCCGTCGACGGCGCCATCGACCGCTCGATCGTCGATGTCGCGACCTCGGCCGGCGCGCACAACGTGATCACCCGCAGCGACAGCCTCCGGGACGCCGGCCGGCTGTCGTACACCCCGACGGCGGCCCGTCCCATCGGCGGCGGCAACACCGCCATCGTGGCGGACGCACAGCTCTCCCGGGCCTTCGAGGGCGACATGTCGAAGGCGGCGAACGCGACGCACGCGGTCCAGGAATTCCTCGCCCAGACCCAGATGATCGGCCTGCAGGACCCGGACCGGCAGCGCAGCGTCGTCGTCGCGCCGCAGCGGATGCCGTCGGCCAGCCAGGCGCACGCCATGGCCACCGCCCTGCGCGAACTGGACGAGTCCGGCCGCTGGACCCAGGCGCAGAACCTCGGCGCCGCGGCCAAGGCCAAGCCCGACCCCGCGGCCACCCGCCAGGTGCCGAGCGGCGCCTCCTACCCGGCCTCGCTGCGCCGGCAGGAGCTCCCCACCGAGGCGTTCCGGCAGATCCAGGGCACGCAGTCGGCGCTGGAGGACTTCCAGCCGATCCTGGCCCAGCCGGAGCGGGTGGTGACCCCGTTCGGCAACGCGATAATGCGGGAGATGTCGACGCAGTGGCGCGGCGACCGCTCCGGTGCCGCCGGCTTCCGCCACTCCGTGCGCAACTACCTCGACAACCTGACGACGAAGGTGCACCTGATCCAGAAGTCGGAGGCCACGCTCTCCGGGCGCAGCGCCACGATTCCGGTGACGGTCCAGAACAACCTCTTCCAGGGCGTGAAGGACATGACGCTCCGGCTCACGTCCTCCCAGCCCAACCGGCTCGACGTGGGCAAGTCGCAGCAGATCTCGGTGGACGGCGGGCACAGCCAGTCGTTCAAGTTCGACACCACCGCCAACGCCAACGGCCGGGCCTGGGTGACCGCCCAGCTCTACACCTCGGACGGCAAGCCCTACGGTGAGCCCATGACGTTCCAGGTGAACGTCACGGAGATCACCGCCACGGTGATGCTCGTCATCGCGGGCGGCGTGCTGCTGCTCGTGCTCGCCGGCGTACGGATCTACCTCCAGCGCAAGCGGGCGGGCAGCCGGCCCGAGGAGGACGGCCCCGATGACGGCTCCGAAGGCACGGCGGGCACGGACGGCAACGACGGCGGCACGGACGGAGACGAGCCCGAGCAGCCGAGTGACCCCGCGCCGGACACCGGTTCGGAAAACTCCGAGCCGTCCGGCTCAGGTGAGAAAGTGGACCGTTGATAGATGGCGGGGCCGGATGGCCGGCGACTGATGAGGTGGGGCAGCGATGAATGCGCCGTACGACGGTGACCGGGGCCGGGGCGCCAATGGCGACCCCATGGGGCCGGTCCCTCCGACGCCCCCGTTCCCCACGGAGCAGGACCCCTACGTCCGGGACGCCTACCGCAACGACCCGCACCACGCCCAGGACCCGATGGCCCAGGATCCGGTGAGCGACGCGCGCTACGACCGCGCCGCGCACCCGCCGCCGTCCCCGGGGCAGCCCACCCAGCCGCTCTACCCGCAGCCCGCGCCCGGGCGGCAGGCTCCTGACCCGCAGGCGTGGGCCGCACCCCGCACGCCCGCGCCGCAGCGCCCGGACCGGGCCGCTCCGTACGGTGACGACGCCGCGACGACGCAGTTCATGGGTGTCGATCCCCTGGTCAGCCAGGCCGGGGGCGAGCGTCCGGAGTCCGACGCCTTTGCGCACCTCTACCGGGACCAGCATCCCTACGAGCCCCAGCGCACCGCCCCGGCCGGCCCGCCCGCCGGGGCGCCGGTGACCGGGGCGGTGCCCGGCCCGGAGGCCGTTCCCCAGCAGACCGCGACGGAACCGGAGCCCGCTCCCGTGCCGGCGGCCGGCAAGCCCTCCGGGGGCCGCGCCTCCGGTCTGCTCAAGTCCAGCGCGGTGATGGCCGCCGGCACGATGGTGTCCCGCCTGACGGGCTTCGTCCGCTCGGCGCTGATCGTCGCGGCGCTCGGCGGCGCGGTGCTCGGTGACTCCTGGCAGGTCGCCTACCAGCTCCCGACGATGATCTTCATCCTGACCATCGGCGGCGGTCTGAACTCCGTCTTCGTGCCGCAGCTGGTGCGCGCGATGAAGGAGGACGACGACGGCGGCGAGGCGTACGCCAACCGGCTGCTGACCCTGGTCATCGTGGTGCTCGGGGTGCTGACGGTACTGGCGGTGGTCGCGGCGCCCCTCCTGGTGAAACTGGTCTCGTTCGACATCTCCCGGGACCCGGCGGCCAACGAGGTCGCGGTGGCGTTCACCCGCTACTGCGTCCCCACGATCTTCTTCATGGGTCTGCACGTGGTCATGGGACAGATCCTCAACGCCCGCGGCCGCTTCGGCGCGATGATGTGGACCCCGGTCCTCAACAACATCGTCATGATCGCCACCTTCGGCCTCTTCATCTGGGTCTACGGCACGGCGAAGACCTCGCACATCGGCGTCACCACCATCCCCGACGAGGGCATCCGCCTCCTGGGCATCGGCACCCTCCTCGGGCTCGTCGTCCAGGCGCTGGCGATGATCCCGTACCTGCGCGACGCCGACTTCAAGCTCCGGCTGCGGTTCGACTGGCGCGGCCACGGCCTGGGCAAGGCCGCCAAGCTCGCCAAGTGGACCGTGCTCTTCGTGCTCGCCAACCAGGCCGGCGTGCTCGTCGTCACCCAGCTCTCCACCTGGGCCGGCAACACCGCCGACCAGCAGGGACACCCGGGCACCGGCTTCATCTCGTACGCCAGCGCCCAGCTGATCTGGAACATGCCGCAGGCGATCATCACCGTCTCCGTCATGGCGGCGCTGCTGCCGCGGCTGGCCCGGTCCGCGCACGACGGCGACACCGGCGCCGTCCGGGACGACATGTCGCAGGGCCTGCGCACCTCCGCGGTCGCCATCGTCCCGATCGCGTTCGGCTTCCTGTCCCTCGGCGTCCCGCTGTGCACCCTGGTCTACGGCTCGTCCGGCGCCGGCGTACCGATGGGCTACATGCTGATGGGCTTCGGCGTGGGCCTGATCCCGTTCTCGGTGCAGTACGTCGTCCTGCGCGCCTTCTACGCGTACGAGGACACCCGCACCCCCTTCTACAACACGGTGATCGTCGCCGCCGTCAACGCCGCCGCCTCCGGGCTCTGCTTCCTGGTCCTGCCCGCCCGCTGGGCCGTGGTGGGCATGGCGGCCTCCTACGGCCTGGCGTACATCATCGGCGTCGGGGTGGCCTGGCAGCGGCTGAGCAGGCGGATGGACGGTGACCTCGACACGGCGCACGTCGTCCGGACCTACGCACGGCTGGCGGGCGCCAGCATCCCGGCCACACTCGTCTCCGGCATCCTGGTGTACGCGATCATGCAGACGCTGGGCAGTGGGTTCATCGGCTCCCTGGCCGCGCTGATCGCCGGCGCCGCCGCCCTTCTGGGCGTGTTCTACGTCGCCGCACGCAAAATGCGCATCGAGGAAATGAACGCCCTGGTCGGCATGGTCCGGTCAAAGCTTGGGCGTTGATTGAGCACAACCATCGACTGCCACCGTGTGTCGTGCATAGTGGCGGACTGTGGGCACAATTGTCTTGGCTCATTGAGCCTGCAACGGATGGGGAGGCAGGAACGACGGTGGCGGAACGGAGCACGGCTGCCGTCGACGTGGCCGACACGAGCGGCGAAGAGCCGCTGACCGCCAAGGCGGGCAAGGTCACGGACGACGGTGCTAAGGCCGAGAAGGTATCCGGCAGGGACGAGGACGCGGCACGCACCGACGAGACGCGTGCGGCGGACGAAGCCCAGCCACCGGATCTGCACAGCGGCCACAAGCTCGCCAGACGCTACCGCCTCGAAGAGTGCGTCACCCGTCTGGACGGATTCAGCAGCTGGCGTGCGGTCGACGAAAAGCTGCGCCGCGCCGTCGGCGTACACATCCTGCCCGCCGACCATCCGAGGGCCCGGCCGGTGCTCTCCGCGGCCCGTTCCTCGGCGCTGCTCGGCGACCCCCGGTTCGTCCAGGTCCTGGACGCCGTCGAGGAGAACGACCTCGTCTACGTCGTCCACGAGTGGCTTCCGGACGCCACCGAGCTGACCACCCACCTCGCCAACGGCCCCCTGGAGCCGCACGAGGCGTACCAGCTCGTCAGCCAGGTCTCCCAGGCCATGGCCGCCGCACACCGCGAGGGCCTGGCCCACCTCCGGATCACCCCCAGCTCGGTGTTGCGGACCGAATCCGGGCAGTACCGCATCCGCGGCCTGGCCGTCATGGCCGCGCTCCGCGGCATCACCTGCGAACACCCGCAGCGCACGGACACCGAGGCGATCGGCGCCCTGCTGTACGCCGCGCTCACCCAGCGCTGGCCGTACGAGAACGACGCGCACGGCCTGACCGGGCTGCCGAAGGGCGTCGGGCTGATCGCGCCCGACCAGGTGCGCGCGGGTGTCCACCGCGGCCTCTCCGAGCTCGCCATGCGCGCGCTGATCAACGACGGCGCCACGGCCTCCCGCCAGGAGCAGCCGTGCACCACGCCGGAGGAGCTGTCCAAGGCGGTCGCGGCGATGCCCCGCATCCGGCCCCCGGAGACCGCGTTCAGCACGCCCCCGCCGTACCAGCGCACGGGCTACCAGCAGGGCAGCTACCGGCAGACGGCGTCCCACAACGCCTCGGCCGGCCGCCCGACGCAGGTGATCGCCACTCCGCCGCCCCCGCTCCAGAGCCGTACCGGCCGGGCCCTGAAGTGGTCCGTCTCCGCCCTGCTCATCGCGGCGCTGGGCCTGGGCAGCTGGCAGCTCGCGGACACCCTGCTGAAGCGCGAGAAGGACCAGGACGATCCGGGGAACTCGCAGTCGCAGGGTGGCACCAAGAAGAAGAAGCCTTCGGCTCCGCTGGCGATCCAAAGTGCCACGGAGTTCTCTCCGCTGGTATCGGCGTTCTCCGGGGACCAGGCGTCGAACGCGACGGACGACAATCCCTCGACGGCGTGGGTGACCAAGCGCTTCAAGGGATGGGCGAATTTCGGGAACCTGCCGGCCCGCAAGGACGGCAGCGGCATCGTCATAGACCTCGGAAGCGCCAAGGACGTCTCCGGCGTAGAGGTCAGCATGTACCGTCCGGGCCAGACCGCCGAGGTTCTGGCGGCGGCGCCGTCCGCATCGAGCCCGGCAGTGCTCAGTGACTTCTCGCAGCGGCTCTCCAAGCCGGCGAAGGCCGGTGAGAAGCTGTCGGTGAAGCTGGACAAGGCCGTCAAGACGCGCTACTTGCTGGTCCACATCACCGAGCTGCCGAGCGACGGCGACGACTGGTTCCGCGGCGGGATCTCCGAGATCAAGGTGACGGGCTGACCGATAGCGGGCGAGCGGCTGAAACGGGTCGCTCGCCTGCTGATCAACGCCCCTCGGCACATTTACTTTCCCCACCCGGCGGGCTTCAATGGGACCGAGATCAGGCAGCTACGGCCGGGGGGCCCGTGTCCACCGACAGCGACGAGGCTTCGACACCAACCGACGCCGATCTCCTTGCGCTGCACGTGAAGGGCGACCCCGATGCGTTCGGGGAGATCGTCCGGCGTCATCGCGACCGGCTCTGGGCGGTGGCGCTGCGCACTCTCGGTGATCGTGAGGAAGCTGCGGACGCCGTACAGGACGCCCTGGTCTCCGCCTACCGCGCGGCCCACACCTTCCGCGGACAGTCCGCAGTGACGACCTGGCTGCACCGCATCACGGTCAACGCCTGCCTGGACCGGGCCCGCAAGGCCGCCTCCCGGCGCACCGCGCCGGTTGCCGACACCGAGCGGCTGGAGCAGCTCCTCGAACCCGAGGAGTCCGCCGCGGTCCCCGCCGAGCGCCAAGACCTGCACCGTGAGCTGCTCCGCGCCCTGCGCACCCTCCCCGAGGAACAGCGCGCCGCCCTCGTCCTCGTCGACATGCAGGGCTACCCCGTCGCCGAGGCAGCCGCGATCCTCGACATCCCGACCGGAACGGTGAAGAGCCGCTGCGCACGCGGCCGTGCCCGCCTCCTCCCCTTGGTCACCCATCTGCGGGCTGACGGCGGGGGTAGCAACCCGGCGAGCCGGGGAAGGAACCGGGCGCAGGGGACATCCGTCCCACCGACGGCAGGACCGACGGACACAGGTGCCGTGAAGGGCGGAGGTGGGCGAGCGTGACGTCGACGACCGGCACGGGTGAGCACCCGGAGGTCTCCGAGATCTCCGACCTCACGGACGGGCTGCTCTCCCCCTCGCGCAGCGCGGAACTGCGCGCCCACCTCGCCGGCTGCGCCCTGTGCGAGGACGTCTACGACTCCCTGGAGGAGATCCGGGGGATGCTCGGCAGGCTCCCCGGGCCGATGCGTATGCCGACTGATGTCGCCGGGCGTATCGATGCCGCCCTCGCGGCCGAGGCGCTTCTCAATGCCACCGTTCCGGGCTCCGCGGCGCATGTTTCACGTGAAACAGCGACCAGCGAAACGGTGACGCGTACCACGACGGCCCGTGAGACGACCGAGCGCCCCGCTCCTGTTTCACGTGAAACCGAGCCCGAGACACCTACCCGCGGCGCGCCGATCACCCGCCCCGCCGGGCGTCCCACTGGATCCTCCGGACCGGGTCGGCAGACACGCGGCGGCCGGGCCTCCCGGGCACGTCGCTGGCCGCGGGTGCTGCTCGGCACCGCCGCGGCAGCGGCCCTCTTCAGCGTCGGTGGCCTGCTCCTGCAGAACGCCGCCACGGAGGGGACGCAGGCCGGACCCCATCGGACCACGGCGACCACCGAGAAGGGCTCGGGCGGTGCGGCCGGCCTGACCGCCGCCAATCTCGGCTCCCACGTCCACGCCCTGCTGGCGACCAAGAGCTCGCACAAATCGCCGGACATCGGTGCCCGCAGCTCTCCCGAGACTCCGTTGCGGGGCAGTGCCGACACCATTCCGTCCTGCGTCCGCCTCGGCATCGGCCGCCCGGAGGCCCCGCTCGCGTCCAGCCGCACCCGCTACCAGGGCAAGGACGCCTTCTTGGTCGTTCTGCCGGACCCGGCGGACGCCAAGCGCGTCTCGGCGTACGTGGTCTCGTCCTCCTGTGTCTCGGCCACGCCCCCGGCCCCCGGAAAGGTCCTGCTGTCGCACTCGTACCCGCGAGACTGAACGACGAGTAGTGCGCTGTGACACTCCGGGAATGCACGCCCCGTAGGATCCGTTGGGTGGGGTGAGAGTTCCGAGAGCCCCAGCAAGCAGTCGGCAGAGACAAGGAAGACACCCGTGAGCGACGTCCGCAACGTGATCATCATCGGCTCCGGGCCCGCGGGCTACACCGCAGCGCTCTACACCGCCCGCGCGTCCCTGAAGCCGCTGGTCTTCGAAGGTGCCGTCACCGCCGGAGGCGCGCTGATGAACACCACCGACGTGGAGAACTTCCCCGGTTTCCGCGACGGCATCATGGGGCCGGACCTGATGGACAACATGCGCGCCCAGGCCGAGCGCTTCGGCGCCGAGCTGGTGCCCGACGACATCGTCTCGGTCGACCTCAGCGAGGACGTCAAGACGGTCACCGACACCGCCGGCAATGTGCACCGCGCGAAGGCAGTCATCGTCAGCACCGGCTCACAGCACCGCAAGCTCGGTCTGCCCCGTGAGGACGAGCTCTCCGGTCGTGGCGTGTCCTGGTGCGCCACCTGCGACGGGTTCTTCTTCAAGGACCAGGACATCGCCGTCATCGGCGGCGGCGACACCGCGATGGAGGAGGCCACCTTCCTCTCGCGGTTCGCCAAGTCGGTCACGGTCGTCCACCGCCGCGACACCCTTCGGGCCAGCAAGGCGATGCAGGAGCGTGCCTTCGCCGACCCGAAGATCAAGTTCGTCTGGGACAGCGAGGTCGCCGAGATCCACGGCGAGAGCAAGCTCTCCGGCCTGACCCTGCGCAACCTCAAGAGCGGCGAGACCTCGGAGCTCCCCGTCACCGGCCTCTTCATCGCGATCGGCCACGACCCGCGCACCGAGCTCTTCAAGGGCCAGCTGAACCTCGACGACGAGGGCTACCTCAAGGTCGACGCGCCCAGCACCCGCACCAACCTGACGGGCGTCTTCGCGGCCGGCGACGTTGTCGACCACACCTACCGCCAGGCGATCACCGCGGCCGGCACGGGCTGCTCCGCCGCCCTCGACGCCGAGCGGTACCTCGCTGCGCTGGCGGACGGCGAGTCGACCCCCGAGCCCGAGAAGACCCCGGCCGCCTGACCCGCGGCCCCAGCTTTCCCACCACCCACCCAATAAGGAGATTGCCATGGCCGGCGCCACGGTGACCGTCACGGACGCCAACTTCGAAGAGGTCGTCCTCAAGAGCGACAAGCCCGTCCTCGTGGACTTCTGGGCCACCTGGTGCGGCCCGTGCCGCCAGGTCGCCCCCTCCCTGGAGGCCATTGCCGCGGAGCACGACGAGATCGTCATCGCCAAGCTGAACACCGACGAGAACCCGGCGACCACCGCCAAGTACGGCGTCATGTCGATCCCGACGATGAACGTCTACAAGGACGGCGAGGTCGTGAAGACCATCGTCGGCGCCAAGCCGAAGGCCGCGATCGAGCGCGACCTGGCGGACTACCTCGCCTGAGTCACCTCATCGTCTGTTTCACGTGAAACGGGCCCGTTCCTCACCGAGGACGGGCCCGTTCTCCGTTTCACGTGAAACAGAGCCTCGTTTCACGTGAAACATCGTGCGCTACAGCGGCCGCAGAGCGGGCTCCTTCTGGACAGCACCCAGCAGACGGTCGAGTGCCATCTCCACATCTTCCTTCCACGAGATCGTGGTCCTCAGCTCAAGGCGCAGCCGCGGAAAACGGGGATGAGGCCGTACGGTCTTGAAGCCCACCGCGAGGAGATGGTTGGCGGGCAGCACACAGGCCGGCTCGGTCCAGCGGGCATCGCCGAACGCCTCGATCGCCTTGAACCCTCGCTGGGTGAGGTCCTTGGCAACCGTCTGAACCATGACCCGGCCCAGCCCCTGGCCCTGGTATCCGGGCATCAGCCATGCGGTGAGCAGCTGCACCGCGTCCGGCGATACGGGGCTGGTCGGGAAGGCGGTCGAGCGCGGCACATAGGCCGGCGGGGCGTACATCACGAACCCCACCGGCACCTCGTCGACGTAGACGACCCGCCCGCAGGATCCCCACTCCAGCAGGACCGCCGAGATCCAGGCTTCCTTCTCCAGCTCGGGACGTCCCGCCTTTACCGCGGCCTCGCCGCTGACGGGGTCGAGCTCCCAGAAGACACAGGAGCGGCAGCGCTTGGGGAGATCCGGAAGGTTGTCCAGCGTGAGCGGTACGAGCCGACGGCCCATGGAACCAGGTCCTCACTTCTCTCGCCCGCCGCACCGCGCAGTGCCGTCAGCACGGCCGGCTCCCTGAGCAGACCACCAACGAACCCTCCGACGGCTGCCAGGCCGAAGCCCGCTGCCAGCATTCCGGTGCGGCTCACCGATCGCATGGCCCTCTCCTCGATGTGAGGCGTCTCCACGTGGATGCGTGCCATACCCGAACGCATCGTATCCACCCTTTACGGGCACGGGTAGCGCGAGAGAGCAAAGGGCGGACCGTGTTCCGGTATGGACTCCGGAACACGGCCCGCCCGGGAGCCGTAGGCGTCAGCTCACTGCTCTTCGCCGGTCTCCTCATCGTTCTCCTCGGCCAGCGACTGACCCAGGACGGGACCTTCGCCGGGGGCGAGAGTGCCGAGGATGCGCTCCAGATCGTCTATCGAGGCGAACTCGACGACGATCTTGCCCTTCTTCTGGCCCAGGTCGACCTTCACCCGAGTTTCGAAGCGGTCGGAGAGCCGGGAGGCGAGTCCGGTGAGTGCGGGGGAGACCCGGGTACCCGCACGGGGCCCCTTCGCCTTGCTCTGGCTCGCGGGGGTCGACCCCATGAGCGTCACGATCTCCTCGACCGAACGCACCGACAGCCCCTCGGCGACGATGCGGCGCGCGAGACGGTCCTGCTCCTCGGAGTCCTCCACGGAGAGCAGCGCCCGGGCATGACCCGCCGAGAGCACCCCCGCGGCCAACCGCTTCTGCACGGACGGCGAGAGCTTCAGCAGACGCAGCGTGTTGGAGACCTGCGGACGCGAGCGCCCGATCCGGTCGGCCAGCTCGTCATGCGTGCACTGGAAGTCCTTGAGCAGCTGGTCATAGGCGGCCGCTTCTTCCAGCGGGTTGAGCTGGGCCCGGTGCAGGTTCTCCAGCAGCGCGTCGAGGAGGAGCTTCTCGTCCTCCGTCGCCCGCACGATCGCCGGAATCTTCTCCAGCCCCGCCTCACGGCAGGCCCGCCAGCGGCGCTCCCCCATGATGAGCTCGTAACGGCCGGGCCCGGTCTGACGGACCACCACCGGCTGGAGCAGGCCCACCTCCTTGATGGAGGTGATCAGTTCGGCGAGGGCATCCTCGTCGAAGACCTCTCTCGGCTGGCGCGGGTTCGGGGTGATGGCATCGAGCGGCACCTCGGCGAAGTGCGCACCCGCCACCTCCGATACCCCGTCCGCCGACGGCTCCACCGCTGCCGGCGCTTCCGTTTCACGTGAAACACCGTGCGTCGGCAGCGAGGTCACCTTGGCGGCGGCCACCCCTCGCTCCGGCGCCAGGACCGGTACGGACGAGGGTGATGTCGCTCCCTGCCCCACCGCGGGCCCGGCATGGTCCGTGCTCTGCGGTGCCGCGGGGATCAGCGCCCCGAGCCCACGGCCCAGGCCTCTACGTCGTTCGCTCACTGAGTCCCCTCCGAGATGCTGTGCTGTCCTTCATAGGTGACGCTGAGGCCCTGGCCCCCGGTCTGCGGGGCCCCACGCAGCGCGATCTCCCGGGCCGCTTCGAGATACGAAAGCGAACCACTGGATCCGGGATCATAGGTGAGCACTGTCTGCCCATAGCTGGGTGCCTCGGAGATCCGCACGGAGCGGGGGATGCTGGTACGGAGCACCTCGTGACCGAAGTGGTTACGGACCTCGTCGGCGACCTGGGAGGCCAGCCGGGTGCGTCCGTCGTACATGGTCAGCAGAATCGTCGAGACATGGAGCTGCGGGTTGAGATGACCCCGCACCAGGTCGACGTTCCGCAGCAGCTGCCCCAGTCCCTCCAGTGCGTAGTACTCGCACTGAATCGGAATCAGCACCTCGGCCCCCGCGACCAGCGCATTGACCGTCAACAGGCCCAGCGAGGGCGGGCAGTCGATGAAGATGTAATCCAGCGGCTGTTCATACGCCTTGATGGCCCGGTCCAGCCGGCTTTCCCGGGCCACCAGCGAGACCAGCTCGATCTCGGCGCCGGCCAGATCGATTGTGGCGGGCGCACAGAACAGCCCCTCCACATCCACGACCGGCTGTACCACATCGGAGAGCGGCTTGCTGTCCACCAGCACGTCATAGATGGACGGCACTTCGGCGTGATGGTCGATCCCCAGCGCCGTCGACGCATTGCCCTGGGGGTCGAGGTCGATGACCAGAACCCGTGCCCCGTGCAGGGCCAGGGAGGCCGCCAGGTTCACGGTGGTCGTGGTCTTACCGACCCCGCCCTTCTGGTTGGCAACGACCATGACCCGGGTCTGTTCGGGCCGGGGAAGCCCCTCGCCCGCGCGGCCGAGTGCCTCTACCGCCAGCTGAGCTGCACGACCGATCGGGGTGTCGTCCATCGGGGGTGGCGTTTCACGTGAAACGTCGTCCCCGAACGACTCGCTACGGGGACCGGGGACCGGATCGGTCATCGGTCCCGCGATGTTGGCGTCGGACCGCAAGGATTCACTCTCCTCGACATCAGGCTCGCAATGGTCAGAGCCTGCCATGCTTTCGGCGTCGTGAACCAGTGAGGTCCGTTCTCCTGTGGACAAATCCACGTCTGTGGATACTTCCGTTACCCGTGTGGGTCTACGGTCGCGCGGCGCGGCAGCCGCACGACCACGGCCGATGATCCCTTGCAGCAGAGAGCGACGTTTCACGTGAAACACGATGCCAGCGTCGCGTCCGAATGAGCCGCGACACTCCGTCTTGTGCCGTTTTGATGGGGTTTAAGGAAATGCCGCTTCCCCTATTTCGCGGAACGGGATTCCCTCTCCCCACGCCGGTCTCCACGGCTCCGGCTGATGCCTCAGCGCCGGCGCCCCCTCGTCGGACGGCTGGCCCGCGCCGCCTTCGCCCGCTTCGCCGCGAAGCGCACACCGCCGGGGCTCTCGCCCACCTCGACCCGCACCACCGTCGTCGGCGGATCCACGATGCCCTCGCCGACCTGCAGCACCGAGGTGTCGACCACACCGAGCTTGCTCAGCGCGGCCCGGGCACCCTTGAGCTCCTCCTCCGCGGCATCGCCCTTGAGCGCCAGCATCGCGCCGTACGGACGCAGCAGCGGAACGCCCCAGCCGGCCAGCCGGTCCAGCGGAGCCACCGCCCGCGCGGTCACCACATGCACCTGCGGCAGCTTGCCCATGACCTCTTCGGCCCTGCCCCGCACGACCGTCACGTGGTCGAGGCCGAGCAGCTCGACGACTTCCTGAAGGAAATTCGTCCGCCGCAGCAGCGGCTCCAGCAGCGTGATCTTCAGGTCCGGCCGCACCAGAGCCAGCGGGATGCCGGGCAGCCCGGCCCCCGAGCCCACGTCACAGACCGAGACGCCCTCGGGCACGACCTCGGAGAGCACCGCGCAGTTCAGCAGATGCCGCTCCCACAGCCGCGGCACCTCCCGCGGCCCGATCAGCCCTCGCGTCACCCCCGCGTCGGCGAGCAGTTCGCCGTACCGCACGGCCTCCGGAAAGCGCTCACCGAATACCTCCTGTGCCGCCTTCGGCGCAGGAGGGAGCTCCGCTGCTGCCTCCGTCACGGGAACCGCCCTTCCTCTGGACTGCTTTTCCTGCCGGGAACCCGGGTCACGCACCCGGAATAACACAGAACGCTGACAACTTTTGGCCCCGCCTGCGAGCAGACGGGGCCAAAGAAAAAAACGGAAGCGCTGAGCGGTCAGGCCGGGAGGACAACCACTCGGCGCTGCGGCTCCTCACCCTCGGACTCGCTCCGCAGGCCGGCCGCCGCCACCGCGTCGTGCACGACCTTGCGCTCGAACGGCGTCATCGGGTCCAGCTTCACCGGCTCACCGGTACCGCGGGCTTCCTCGGCCGCCTTCGCACCGATCGCCGTGAGCTGCTCGCGCTTGCGCGCCCGGAAGCCGGCGATGTCCAGCATCAGACGGCTGCGGTCGCCGGTCTCCCGGTGCACGGCCAGCCGGGTCAGTTCCTGCAGCGCCTCCAGCACCTCACCGTCGCGGCCCACCAGCTTCTGCAGGTCGCGGCTGGTCGAGTCGCTGATGATCGACACCGCGGCGCGGTCGGCCTCGACGTCCATGTCGATGTCACCGTCGAGGTCGGCGATGTCCAGCAGACCCTCGAGGTAGTCGGCCGCGATCTCGCCTTCCTGCTCCAGGCGGGTCAGGGTGTCGGTGCCCTCGGTGGCAGGGGTCGTGTCCGTCACGAAAGGACTCCTTCTTACTTCTTCGACGGGTGCTTGGGGCGCTGCTGGCCCTTGCGCTGGCCGGACTTCGCGGAGCGGGACCCGGATGAGCCGCTCTGCGCGGTGCCGTCCTGCGCGGACTTCTTCTCCAGCGACTGCTTCTTCGCTCCACCCTGGCCGGAGCCCGCCGAGCCGTCCGTCGTGCCCGCCGAGCCGGCCCGCGTACGGTTCTGCGTCCGGGCCTGGGCACCGCCGGCCGGCGTAGCGCCGGTCTGCCGCTTGGCCTTCGTCTGGCGCTTGGGCTGCTGGCGGTTCTGGCGCGCTTCCTCGACGGCCTTCTTCGCCGCGACCTCGGCCGGGCTCTCGACCAGCTTGCCCTGGGCCCGCAGCCGCTCCTGGCGCTCGGCGAACGCCTTGCTGCCCGGGGTCGGGTTACGACGGATGACGAACATCTGCTGGCCCATGGTCCACACGTTGGTGGTCAGCCAGTAGACGAGGACACCGACGGGGAAGTTGATACCGAAGACGGCGAACATGATCGGGAAGACGTACATCAGCATCTTCTGCTGCTGCATGAACGGCGTCTTCACCGTGAGGTCGACGTTCTTGGTCATCAGCTGGCGCTGCGTGTAGAACTGCGACGCCGACATCAGAACGATCATGATGACCGTGACCACGCGGACGTTGGTGACCGAGGCACCGAGGCTCTCGATCTTCGCCGCGCTGTCCATGAACTTCGCGGCCAGCGGGGCGCCGAAGATGTGCGCCTTCTGCGCGCTCTGCAGCAGCGTCTGGTCGATGAAACCGACCGTCTTGCCGTTCGCGATGTGGCTGAGGACCTGGTACAGCGAGATGAAGAACGGCGACTGGGCCAGAATCGGGAGACAGCTCGAGAGCGGGTTGGTGCCCGTCTCCTTGTAGAGCTTCATCATCTCTTCGGACTGGCGCTGCTTGTCGCTCTTGTAGCGCTCCTGGATCGCCTTCATCTTCGGCTGGAGCGCCTGCATGTTCCGCGTCGACTTGATCTGCTTCACGAAGAGCGGGATCAGGCAGATACGGATCAGCACCACCAGCGAGACGATGGACAGACCCCACGCCGCACCACTGTTCGGATCAAAGACCAGGCTGTAGAACGAGTGGAACTGGACGATGATCCAGGAAACGGCGTAATAGAGAGGATTCAGGATCGTGTCCACGAATCAGGCTCCTTGGGCGTTGGGCTGAGTCTCGGGCTGGGCGGCGGGTTCATGGACGGCAGTCCCGCCCAGACGGCTCCTCAGCCGCTGGTGCCAGACCGGACGCTTCCGGGGAGGGACGTGGTCGACGCCACCGAGCGACCACGGATTGCAGCGCAGGATGCGCCAAGCTGTCAGCGCAGTCCCTTTCACCGCGCCGTGCCGGTCGATGGCCGTATAGCCATAGTGCGAGCACGACGGGTAGTACTTGCAGACCGGCCCCAGCAGGGGGCTGATGGTCCACTGGTAGATCTTGATCAAAAGCAGCAGCGGGTACTTCACTGTGCGCTCCCTCCCGGGCCCCGGCCGGGGTTCCGGGGGTCCGCGGCACAACCACTGCTGGTCGCGGCCCCCGCGGGGTTGGAGCCTCTCGGCGACCCTCCCAGCAGCCGCTCCAGGGCGGCGTCCAGGTCGCGGGCCAGCTCGTCGTGGTCCGCGGTGCCCGCGCCGGGCAGGGCCCGTACGACAACCAGGCTACCGGCGGGGAGCCGGTCCAGCCGGTCGCGCAGGAGATGGCGAAGGCGCCGCTTGACCTTGTTGCGGACGACCGCGATGCCAACGGCCTTGCTCACGACGAAACCCGCACGCGCCGGGGGAACACATTCCCCCGCTGCGTGCGGGTCCGTTGAACCGCTACGACAATGCACGACAAGGAGCGGGCGCCCGGCCCTGCGTCCCCGGCGTACCGCGGTCGCGAAGTCCTCGCGCCGCCTCAGCCGATTTTCGGTAGGCAGCACGTCATGGACCTAGGTCGGGCTGCTCAGGCCGACAGGCGGGCGCGACCCTTGCTGCGGCGCGACGCGAGAATCGCGCGGCCGGCACGCGTCCGCATGCGCAGACGGAAGCCGTGGGTCTTCGCGCGGCGGCGGTTGTTCGGCTGGAAGGTGCGCTTGCTCACTCGGGGGCTCCAGGAATGCTTGTTGTCTCAAGGAGAGACAGATGTGGGGCGTCGTTGGCTGTCACCGTGCGCCCACGAGTAGCTCGCAACGCCTAAGTGCACCGCTACACGATCACCAGAGCGCGATCTTTGCCCATCGGAGGCAGGCGGCAGCAGCCATCGACAACTCGACCTGGTCACGGTACGCGCGGCTACGCCATCCGGTCAAACCGGCTCCATGTGAGCCCGCACGGCACGTCGTCAGGACACACTATGCACAGCCTGTGGACAACGACTTGAATCCCCAGGCCCGCCCTGACTACCGTGGCTGAACTCCGATTCCTTCCCGCCCGTCCTGAGAATCACACATTCGTGGGACTGTGAGAGAGCGTGCCCTGTGGCTGATGTACCTGCCGATCTTGCCGCAGTGTGGCCGCGCGTGCTCGATCATCTTCTTCGTGCGGAGGCCGACGGCCTCAAGCCGAAGGACCAGGACTGGCTCAAGCGCACCCAGCCGCTGGCGCTGGTGGCCGACACCGCGCTGCTCGCCGTGCCCAACGAATTCGCCAAGGGCGTGCTCGAAGGCCGGCTGGCGCCGCTGATCGGGGAGGCCCTCAGCCATGAGTGCGGCCGCCCGATCCGGATCGCGATCACCGTCGACGACTCCTCCGAGGAGCCGCCGGCGCCGTCCGCGCCCGTGCAGCACCAGTCGCCCCAGCAGCAGCCGCACCACCAGCAGCACCCGGCGCCGCAGCAGCACGAGACGTACGACTACGAGCCCCGGCACGACAGCCGGCAGGGCTACGGGCACCAGGGCGACGACCTGCCCGGCGTCCGTCCCGCCTACCCGGACTACCAGCAGCCGCGGCACGAACCCGGCGCCTGGCCGCAGCACGTGGCCCCCGGCGGCCCCGGCCCGCGCGACGACTACGGCTGGCAGCAGCACCTGGGCGGCTTCCCCGAGCGCGAGACGTCCGCGGAGCAGTGGCGCGAGCCGTACCCGTCGGCGCCCCACGTACCGCAGCACCAGCAGGCGCAGCCCGACTACCGCGGCCAGGACCGCGGCGTCCCGCAGCACTCCGACGGTGCGCGCTCCCCGTACGACGCGCAGCGCCGCGACCTCCCCGAGCACCAGCCCGGTGGCCACAACGGCCGCTCCGGCCCCGGTGCCGCGCTGCCGGCGCCCAGCGGCGCCCCGGGTCCGCTCGCCGCGCAGCCCGCGCCGGCCACCGGCCCGGGTGAGCCCACCGCCCGGCTGAACCCGAAGTACCTCTTCGACACCTTCGTCATCGGTGCCTCCAACCGCTTCGCGCACGCCGCCGCGGTCGCCGTCGCCGAGGCCCCGGCCAAGGCGTACAACCCGCTGTTCATCTACGGGGAGTCGGGTCTGGGCAAGACCCACCTGCTGCACGCGATCGGGCACTACGCGCGCAGCCTCTACCCCGGCACCCGCGTGCGGTACGTGAGCTCGGAGGAGTTCACCAACGAGTTCATCAACTCCATCCGCGACGGCAAGGCGGACGCGTTCCGCAAGCGCTACCGCGACATGGACATCCTGCTGGTCGACGACATCCAGTTCCTGGCGAGCAAGGAGTCGACGCAGGAGGAGTTCTTCCACACCTTCAACACGCTGCACAACGCCAACAAGCAGATCGTGCTCTCCAGTGACCGGCCGCCCAAGCAGCTGGTCACCCTGGAGGACCGGCTGCGCAACCGCTTCGAGTGGGGCCTGATCACCGACGTCCAGCCGCCCGAGCTGGAGACCCGGATCGCGATCCTCCGCAAGAAGGCGGTGCAGGAGCAGCTGAACGCCCCGCCGGAGGTGCTGGAGTTCATCGCGTCCCGGATCTCGCGCAACATCCGCGAGCTGGAGGGCGCCCTGATCCGGGTCACCGCGTTCGCCTCGCTCAACCGGCAGCCGGTGGACCTGGGGCTCACCGAGATCGTGCTGAAGGACCTGATCCCCGGCGGCGAGGACGCCGCTCCGGAGATCACCGCCACCGCGATCATGGCCTCGACCGCCGACTACTTCGGCCTGACCATCGACGACCTCTGCGGCTCGTCCCGCAGCCGGGTCCTGGTCACCGCCCGGCAGATCGCCATGTACCTGTGCCGCGAGCTGACGGACCTGTCGCTGCCGAAGATCGGCGCGCAGTTCGGCGGCCGGGACCACACGACCGTGATGCACGCCGACCGCAAGATCCGCGCGCTGATGGCCGAGCGGCGGTCGATCTACAACCAGGTCACCGAGCTGACCAACCGCATCAAGAACGGCTGAGAGCGCGGCCGACGCGCCGCCTCGGACCGACCGCGCCCAGGGCGCCCGGGACCCGCTCCCGGGCGCCCTTCGCCGTTCCGGGGCCGCCCGGCGCGGTGTACGACGCACCGCGCCGCCGTCCCCGTGCTGTGGAGCGCCGCCGGCCGTGTTCGATTCCGCGCCTGGTCACGGCCTCTCTCCACAGATTGGGCAAGAATCTTCCGTCCACACCCTGGGGAGAGGAAAGTTATCCCTGTGGGATCCACAGCCGGGCCCTCGGAGGAGAGATCGGAGGAGGTCAGCCGGGTGTGGATTTGTGGCCAAGCGCTCTCCACAGGCTGTGGACAAAAATTTCGTCCACAGGACGGTGGATCTCTTGTCCACCGCCCGCCCACAGGTGAGCCGCCGTTGTCCCCAGCAATCCCCAGCTTCTCCACACCCCTGTCCACTGTTCGGCAACGCAACACCCCCTCTCACCGGGCTGAGTGAAAGCGGTCACACCAAGGTGATGGGTTGGGCTGTGGGGAACGTGGGTAAAGCTGGGGATGGCACTGGGGAGAACTGCCCGTCTCCTGTGCATCGGGTGTGCAGAACTTTCCGCGGTCCACAGCACGGGCCACTTATCCACCGCCCCCGCCCACAGCCACGGTGGACAAAAAACTGATGCTGACCTGCGCGGACGCAGTTGTCCACGGTTTCCACAGGGCCTACTACTACGACCACGGATATCTACCGGGGAACTCGTTCGGAAACGGGGCCTGTGCACAACTCGGCGGCCCGGCGTCCGACGTCGCCCGAGTCGACTTGACCCCGAGCCGCACCGACTGTCGGTGGCGTGCGTCAGACTGGTCTCCGGCAACTGAGCCGACGACGAAGGCCAGCAGGGCGTAAGCCAGCAACAGCAGGAGGCGGTTTCCGGTGAAGATCCGGGTGGAGCGCGATGTACTCGCGGAGGCAGTGGCCTGGGCGGCCAAGAGCCTCCCGGCCCGTCCGCCGGTGCCCGTCCTCGCGGGCCTGCTGCTGAAGGCCGAGGACGGCGCACTGAGCCTCTCCGGCTTCGACTACGAGGTCTCGGCGCGGGTCTCGGTGGAGGCCGAGGTCGAGGAGGAGGGCACGGTCCTCGTCTCCGGCCGGCTGCTCGCCGACATCTGCCGCGCCCTCCCCAACCGCCCGGTGGAGATTTCCACCGACGGTGTACGGGTGACCGTGGTCTGCGGCTCCTCGCGGTTCACCCTCCACACCCTTCCTGTGGAGGAGTACCCGTCCCTGCCGGCGATGCCCACCGCGACCGGCACGGTCCCCGGCGAGGTCTTCGCCGCGGCCGCCGCCCAGGTCGCCATCGCGGCCGGCCGTGACGACACCCTCCCGGTGCTCACCGGCGTCCGCATCGAGATCGAGGGCGACACCGTCACCCTGGCCTCCACCGACCGCTACCGCTTCGCGGTCCGCGAGTTCCTGTGGAAGCCGGAGAGCCCGGACGCCTCCGCGGTCGCGCTGGTCCCGGCCAAGACCCTGCTGGACACCGCCAAGTCCCTGAGCAGCGGCGACACGGTCACGCTCGCGCTGTCCGGCTCCGGCCAGGGCGAGGGCCTGATCGGCTTCGAGGGCGCCGGGCGGCGGACGACGACCCGTCTGCTGGAAGGCGACCTCCCCAAGTACCGCACGCTCTTCCCGACCGAGTTCAATTCGGTCGCGGTGATCGAGACCGCTCCGTTCGTCGAGGCCGTCAAGCGTGTGGCGCTGGTCGCCGAGCGCAACACCCCGGTCCGGCTGAGCTTCGAGCAGGGCGTGCTGATCCTTGAGGCCGGCTCCAGCGACGATGCACAGGCTGTGGAGAGGGTCGACGCCGATCTGGACGGCGACGACATCTCGATCGCGTTCAACCCGGGCTTCCTGCTGGAGGGCCTGTCGGCGATCGACTCCCCCGTGGCGCAGCTGTCGTTCACGACGTCCACCAAGCCGGCGCTGCTGAGCGGCCGCCCCGCCAAGGACGCCGAGGCGGACGAGGCCTACAAGTACCTGATCATGCCCGTGCGGCTGTCGGGCTGACGGCCGGGAGCGCGCTCGCGGCGGGGCCCTTGCGGCGACCGGCTGAAGGGCCCTGATGAGCGGCTGAGCCCACAGGTGTGCGCGGACCTGCGGGCGTAGGCTCGGACTCGGGTACGAACAGCAACGACTACGTGCAAAGAGGGTCTCTGATGGAGCTCGGTCTCGTCGGTCTCGGCAAGATGGGCGGCAACATGCGCGAGCGCATCCGCCGCGCCGGCCACACCGTCGTCGGATACGACCGCAACCCGGACCTGGCGGATGTGAACAGCCTCCAGGAGCTTGTGGACAAGCTGAAGGGTCCGCGGGTGGTCTGGGTCATGGTGCCGGCCGGCGCCGCCACCCAGTCCACGATCGACGAGCTGGCCGAGCTGCTCTCGCCCGGCGACATCGTTGTGGACGGCGGCAACTCCCGCTGGACCGACGACGAGAAGCACGCCGAGGAGCTGAAGGCCAAGGGCATCGGCTTCGTCGACTGCGGCGTCTCCGGTGGCGTCTGGGGCCTGGAGAACGGCTACGCGCTGATGTACGGCGGCGACAAGGACGACGTCGCCAAGGTGCAGCCGATCTTCGACGCCCTCAAGCCCGAGGGCGAGTTCGGCTCGGTGCACGCCGGCAAGGTCGGCGCCGGCCACTTCGCGAAGATGGTCCACAACGGCATCGAGTACGCGATGATGCAGGCCTTCGCCGAGGGCTGGGAGCTGCTGGAGAAGGTCGACTCCGTCACGGACGTGCGCGAGGTCTTCCGCTCCTGGCAGGAGGGCACGGTCATCCGTTCCTGGCTGCTCGACCTGGCCGTCAACGCCCTCGACGACGACGAGCACCTGGAGAAGCTGCGCGGTTATGCACAGGACTCCGGCGAGGGCCGGTGGACTGTGGAAGCCGCCATCGACAACGCCGTGCCGCTGCCCGCGATCACGGCCTCGCTCTTCGCCCGCTTCGCGTCCCGCCAGGACGACTCGCCGCAGATGAAGATGATCGCCGCGCTGCGCAACCAGTTCGGCGGCCACGCGGTCGAGAGCAAGAAGTAACCACCAGCAGTACTGGCACCACCACGCAGCCGGGGGAGGTCGGCGCACCGCCATGCACGTGACGCATCTGTCGCTCGCCGACTTCCGCTCGTACGCCCGGGTCGAGGTCCCGCTCGATCCGGGCGTCACGGCGTTCGTGGGCCCCAACGGGCAGGGCAAGACCAATCTCGTCGAGGCGGTCGGCTATCTGGCCACGCTCGGCAGCCACCGGGTCTCCTCGGACGCGCCGCTGGTGCGGATGGGCGCCGAGCGGGCGGTCATCCGGGCCGCCGTCGCGCAGGGCGAGCGGCAGCAGCTGATCGAGCTGGAGCTGAATCCCGGCAAGGCCAATCGCGCCCGTATCAACAGGTCCTCGCAGGTCAGACCGCGTGATGTGCTGGGCATCGTGCGGACGGTGCTGTTCGCGCCGGAGGACCTGGCGCTGGTCAAGGGCGACCCCGGCGAGCGCCGGCGGTTCCTGGACGAGCTGATCACCGCGCGCTCGCCCCGGATGGCCGGGGTGCGCGCCGACTACGACCGCGTCCTCAAGCAGCGCAACACCCTGCTCAAGACCGCGGCGCTGGCGCGGCGGCACGGCGGGCGGCAGATGGACCTGTCGACGCTCGACGTGTGGGACCAGCATCTGGCCCGGGCCGGCGCCGAACTGCTGGCGCAGCGCCTCGACCTGATTGCCGCGCTGCAGCCGCTCGCCGACAAGGCGTACGAGCAACTCGCCCCGGGCGGCGGCCCGTTGACGCTGGAGTACCGTCCCTCGGCGGGCGAGGCGATGGCCGGTGCGACGTCCCGTGAGGACCTGTACGGCGTGCTGCTGGCCGCGCTCGGCGAGGCCCGCAAGCAGGAGATCGAGCGCGGGGTGACGCTGGTCGGCCCGCACCGCGACGACCTGGTGCTGAAGCTCGGCCAGCTGCCGGCCAAGGGTTACGCCAGCCACGGCGAGTCCTGGTCGTACGCGCTGGCGCTGCGGCTGGCCTCGTACGACCTGCTGCGTGCCGAGGGCAACGAACCGGTGCTGGTCCTGGACGACGTCTTCGCCGAGCTGGACGCGCGGCGCCGGGAGCGGCTGGCGGAGCTGGTGGCCCCGGGCGAGCAGGTGCTGGTGACGGCGGCGGTCGACGACGACGTGCCCGGGGTGCTGGTCGGGGCGCGCTACGCGGTCTTTGACGGCGCCGTCGAGAAGGTGACCCCGTGAGCGAGCAGCAGTCCGACCGGCCCGAGCCCCCGGAGCTGTCCGGCGTGGACCTGGCCCGGCAGGCGCTGGTGGCCGCGAAGGAGCAGGCGCGGGCGCGGGGCGCGGCCGCGCAGCAGAAGAAGCAGGCCCGGCGCGGGGGCCTGCGCTCCGGCGCGCGGGCGGACGGCCGCGATCCGCTGCCGCTCGGTGCGGCGATCAACCGGCTGATCACGGAGCGCGGCTGGGAGACCCCGGCCGCGGTCGGCGGGGTGATGGGCCGCTGGCCGCAGCTGGTCGGCCCCGAGGTGGCGCAGCACTGCGAGCCGCAGCGCTACGACGAGGACGCCCGGGTGCTGACCGTGCAGTGCGATTCCACGGCGTGGGCGACCCAGCTGCGATTGCTCGCCCCCCAGCTGGTGGCCCGGCTCAACGAGGACCTGGGCCACGGCACGGTCAAGATGCTCAAGGTGCTCGGTCCGGGCGGTCCCGCCCGCCGTTACGGAGCGCTGCGCGCGCCCGGCAGCAAGGGTCCGGGCGACACCTACGGATAGGCCGTAGGACACGGGTGAACCACTGCGGCGGGTGAGACTCCGCTCACGGTAGCCGCCGGTTGACAGCCGGAAGCGCTGAGTGCCCGTTTGAGCGTCCTGGGGCCCCGTCTCGAATATGGGGAGTCGGCGGACGGCGGTTCAGGGCGGCACATGACGACTCAGGTGCCTGCAAACCCCCATGAGTGTCGGCGCCACCGGTACACTGGTAGCAATCCCGCCCACTCGCGGAACATGTCGAACGACGCAGCCGCTCCCGCCTGTTTTCCCGGGGTGACCCGCACAGGCGCGGAAGGGGCTTGTGCTGTGCCAGAAAGGGCGCTTCGTGGCCGACTCCGGCGACCTCAACGAGAACAACACGGCTTCTACCGAAGAGGAGGGGGTTCCTGCCGGCGCCATGGGCGACTCCTCGGAGGAGAAGTCGTACGACGCCAGCGCGATCACCGTCCTCGAAGGCCTGGACGCGGTCCGCAAGCGTCCCGGCATGTACATCGGCTCCACCGGTGAGCGCGGTCTGCACCACCTCGTGCAGGAGGTCGTCGACAACTCCGTCGACGAGGCGCTGGCGGGCCACGCCGACACCATCGACGTGACGATCCTGGCCGACGGCGGCGTGCGCGTCGTCGACAACGGCCGCGGTATCCCCGTCGGCATCGTGCCGTCCGAGAACAAGCCGGCCGTCGAGGTCGTGCTGACCGTCCTGCACGCCGGCGGCAAGTTCGGCGGCGGCGGGTACGCGGTCTCCGGTGGTCTGCACGGCGTGGGTGTGTCCGTCGTGAACGCCCTGTCGACCCGCGTCGCGGTCGAGATCTGCACGGACGGCTACCGCTGGACCCAGGAGTACAAGCAGGGCGTGCCCACCGCCCCGTTGGCCCAGCACGAGGCGACCGACGAGCACGGCACCTCGGTCACCTTCTGGGCCGACGGCGAGATCTTCGAGACCACCACCTACAGCTTCGAGACGCTGTCCCGGCGCTTCCAGGAGATGGCGTTCCTCAACAAGGGGCTGACCATCTCGCTCAAGGACGAGCGCCCGGACCACGTGGACGAGGACGGCAAGCCGCTCTCGGTGCGGTACCACTACGAGGGCGGCATCGTCGACTTCGTGAAGTACCTCAACTCCCGCAAGGGCGAGCTGGTCCACCCGACGGTCGTCTCGGTGGAGGCCGAGGACAAGGAGCGGAACCTCTCCGTCGACCTCGCCATGCAGTGGAACACCCAGTACAGCGAGGGTGTCTACAGCTTCGCGAACATCATCCACACCCACGAGGGCGGCACCCACGAAGAGGGCTTCCGCGCCGCGCTGACCGGCCTGATCAACCGCTACGCGCGCGACAAGAAGCTGCTCCGCGAGAAGGACGACAACCTCACGGGCGAGGACATCCGCGAGGGCCTGACGGCGATCATCTCGGTCAAGCTGGCCGAGCCGCAGTTCGAGGGCCAGACGAAGACCAAGCTGGGCAACACCGAGGTGAAGACCTTCGTCCAGAAGGTGGTCCACGAGCACCTCAACGACTGGCTGGACCGCAACCCCAACGAGGCCGCGGACATCATCCGCAAGGGCATCCAGGCGGCGACCGCCCGGGTGGCCGCCCGTAAGGCGCGCGATCTGACCCGCCGTAAGGGCCTGCTGGAGACCGCGTCGCTGCCCGGCAAGCTGAGCGACTGCCAGTCCAACGACCCGACCAAGTGCGAGATCTTCATCGTCGAGGGTGACTCCGCCGGCGGCTCGGCCAAGTCCGGCCGTAACCCGGAGTACCAGGCGATCCTGCCGATCCGCGGCAAGATCCTCAACGTCGAGAAGGCCAGGGTCGACAAGATCCTGCAGAACAACGAGGTCCAGGCGCTGATCTCGGCCTTCGGCACGGGCGTGCACGAGGACTTCGACATCGAGAAGCTCCGCTACCACAAGATCATCTTGATGGCGGACGCCGACGTCGACGGCCAGCACATCAACACCCTGCTGCTGACCTTCCTGTTCCGCTTCATGCGCCCGCTGGTCGAGGCCGGTCACGTCTACCTCTCCCGCCCGCCGCTGTACAAGATCAAGTGGGGCCGGGACGACTTCGAGTACGCCTACTCCGACTCGGAGCGGGACGCGCTGGTCGAGCTCGGCAAGCAGAACGGCAAGCGGATCCGTGAGGACTCGATCCAGCGGTTCAAGGGTCTCGGCGAGATGAACGCCGAGGAGCTGCGGGTGACGACGATGGACATCGACCACCGTGTGCTCGGCCAGGTGTCGCTGGACGACGCGGCCCGCGCCGACGACCTGTTCTCGGTGCTCATGGGCGAGGACGTCGAGGCACGCCGCTCGTTCATCCAGCGCAACGCCAAGGACGTCCGCTTCCTCGACATCTGAGCCCTGTCGGCCCGAACAACAGCCGCAGCTCGAAAGGACTTTGAACCACCATGGCCGACGAGAATTCCCCTGTGACCCCGGACGGCGTGACCGCCGAGGGCGCGCCCGCCGCCATCGAAGGCGTCGGGATGCGCGTCGAGCCCGTCGGGCTCGAGACGGAGATGCAGCGCTCCTACCTCGACTACGCGATGTCCGTCATCGTCTCGCGTGCGCTGCCGGACGTCCGGGACGGCCTCAAGCCCGTCCACCGCCGCGTCCTGTACGCGATGTACGACGGCGGGTACCGCCCCGAGAAGGGCTTCTACAAGTGCGCCCGCGTCGTCGGCGACGTCATGGGTACGTACCACCCGCACGGCGACACCTCCATCTACGACGCGCTGGTGCGTCTGGCGCAGCCGTGGTCGATGCGGATGCCGCTGGTCGACTCCAACGGCAACTTCGGCTCCCCGGGCAACGACCCGGCCGCGGCCATGCGGTACACCGAGTGCAAGATGGCGCCGCTGTCGATGGAGATGCTCCGGGACATCGACGAGGAGACCGTCGACTTCCAGGACAACTACGACGGCCGCAACCAGGAGCCGACGGTCCTGCCGTCGCGCTTCCCCAACCTGCTGATCAACGGCTCGGCCGGTATCGCGGTCGGCATGGCGACGAACATCCCGCCGCACAACCTCCGCGAGGTCGCCGCCGGTGCCCAGTGGGCGCTGGAGCACCCGGAGGCCTCCCCCGAGGAGCTGCTGGACGCGCTGATCGAGCGGGTCAAGGGCCCGGACTTCCCCACCGGCGCGCTGGTGGTGGGCCGCAAGGGCATCGAGGAGGCCTACCGCACCGGCCGCGGCTCGATCACCATGCGCGCGGTCGTCGAGGTCGAGGAGATCCAGAACCGCCAGTGCCTGGTGGTCACCGAGCTGCCCTACCAGGTCAACCCGGACAACCTCGCCCAGAAGATCGCCGACCTGGTGAAGGACGGCAAGATCGGCGGCATCGCCGACGTCCGCGACGAGACCTCCTCGCGCACCGGCCAGCGGCTGGTGATCGTCCTCAAGCGGGACGCGGTCGCCAAGGTCGTCCTCAACAACCTCTACAAGCACACCGATCTGCAGACCAACTTCGGTGCGAACATGCTCGCCCTGGTGGACGGCGTGCCGCGCACGCTCTCCCTGGACGCGTTCATCCGCAACTGGGTCACCCACCAGATCGAGGTCATCGTCCGCCGGACGAAGTTCCGGCTGCGCAAGGCCGAGGAGCGGGCGCACATCCTGCGCGGTCTGCTCAAGGCCCTGGACGCCATCGACGAGGTCATCGCGCTGATCCGGCGCAGTGAGACGGTCGAGGTCGCGCGCGAGGGCCTGATGGGCCTGCTGGAGATCGACGAGATCCAGGCGAACGCGATCCTGGAGATGCAGCTGCGCCGGCTGGCCGCCCTGGAACGCCAGAAGATCACCGCCGAGCACGACGAGCTGCAGCGCAAGATCAACGAGTACAACCAGATCCTGGCCTCCCCCGAGCGGCAGCGCCAGATCATCAGCGAGGAACTCGCCGCGATCGTCGAGAAGTTCGGCGACGACCGGCGCTCCAAGCTGGTGCCCTTCGAGGGCGACATGTCCATCGAGGACCTCATCGCCGAGGAGGACATCGTCGTCACGATCACCCGTGGCGGCTATGTGAAGCGCACGAAGACGGACGACTACCGCTCGCAGAAGCGCGGCGGCAAGGGCGTTCGGGGCACGAAGCTCAAGGAAGACGACATCGTCGACCACTTCTTCGTCTCCACCACCCACCACTGGCTGCTGTTCTTCACGAACAAGGGCCGGGTCTACCGCGCCAAGGCCTACGAACTGCCGGACGCGGGCCGCGACGCCCGCGGTCAGCACGTCGCCAACCTGCTCGCCTTCCAGCCGGACGAGCAGATCGCGCAGATCCTGGCGATCCGCGACTACGAGGCCGCGCCGTACCTGGTCCTCGCCACGAAGGCCGGCCTGGTGAAGAAGACGCCGCTCAAGGACTACGACTCGCCGCGGTCCGGTGGCGTCATCGCGATCAACCTGCGCGAGCAGGAGGACGGCTCGGACGACGAGCTGATCGGCGCCGAGCTGGTCTCGGAGACCGACGACCTGCTGCTGATCAGCAAGAAGGCCCAGTCGATCCGCTTCACCGCGTCCGACGAGGCGCTGCGGCCGATGGGCCGGGCGACCTCCGGTGTGAAGGGCATGAGCTTCCGCGAGGGCGACGAGCTGCTCTCGATGAACGTGGTCCGCGCGAACACCTACGTCTTCACGGCCACGGACGGCGGGTACGCCAAGCGCACCGCGGTCGACGAGTACCGCGTCCAGGGCCGCGGCGGTCTGGGCATCAAGGCCGCCAAGATCGTCGAGGACCGGGGTTCGCTGGTCGGCGCGCTGGTCGTCGAGGAGACCGATGAGATCCTGGCCATCACGCTCGGCGGTGGCGTGATCCGCACGCGGGTCAACGAAGTCCGGGAGACCGGCCGTGACACCATGGGCGTCCAACTGATCAACCTGGGCAAGCGCGATGCCGTCGTGGGCATCGCACGGAACGCCGAGGCCGGCCGGGAAGCCGAAGAGGTCGACGGGGAGGAGCCCGGGACCGAGGCGGCAGAGGTGACCGAGCCCCCGGCGGAGTAGCACGAGGAGTAGGTCATGAGTGGAGCCACGGGCGCTGCGGCGGGTGGACGGGGAGTCGGGAAGGACTCCCCGTCGGGACCCGCGACCGTGACGGAGGACAGCGCCCGTGGCTCCGCCATTTCTGCCGACGGCCCCCGACACGAGGGCGCGCACCAGGGGGGACCCGTGAGCGACACCCGCCAGCCACAGCCGCAGCCGCAGCCCCGGCCGCAGGATCCGGCCCAGCAGGCCGCAGAGGGCCCGCAAGCGCCGTACCAGCCGCCCCAGGCGTATTCCACCGCCGGCGGGCAGGGCGGCGGGCCCCAGACGGTCCGCAAGCCCCGTACGGGCGCCGCTACGGCCCCGCGGACGCGCAAGGCCCGGCTGCGGGTCGCGCGGGCCGATCCGTGGTCGGTGATGAAGGTCAGCTTCCTGCTCTCCATCGCGCTGGGCATCTGCACGGTCGTGGCCGTCTCGGTGCTGTGGATGGTCATGAACGCGATGGGCGTCTTCTCCACGGTCGGCGGGACGATCAGCGAGGCCACCGGCTCCGGCGACGGTGGCGGCTTCGATCTGCAGACGTTCCTGTCGCTGCCGCGGGTGCTGCTGTTCACCGGGATCATCGCGGTGATCGACGTGGTGCTGGCGACCGCGCTGGCCACCCTCGGCGCCTTCATCTACAACCTCTCGGCCGGGTTCGTCGGGGGCGTGGAGCTGACCCTCGCCGAGGACGAATGAGGCCCGCACGACGGGGCGTCCGGGGGGCTCCCGGAACCGATTTTGGGAACGCCTCTGAAGTGCGCTAATCTTTCGGTGCAGCGAACGCGCGGCTATAGCTCAGACGGTTAGAGCGCTTCCCTGATAAGGAAGAGGCCCCAGGTTCAAGTCCTGGTAGCCGCACCGCACCGATCGGCCCGGCCGGGGAACTCCCCGCCGGGCCGATTCGTTGTTCCGGTGCGGAAGTTGGCTCGCGGCGGGCGCCCGCGAACGAGGTGTTGCCGACTGCGAGCTAGGTAACCGATCGGTATCGGCCGGTGTGTATCATCGGCCGACATAGGTCCCCTACGTCAACGAAAGACGAGGTCGCGCGGTGAAGAAGCTTCTCCTGGTCGCACTGGCCGCCATCGGCGGGCTCCTCGTGTACCGCCAGATCCAGGCGGATCGCGCCGAGCAGGATCTGTGGACGGAGGCGACCGACTCCGTGCCCGCAGGTTCGGGTGTCTGAGACCCACCTACGTACAGCAAGTTCGTACGAACCCCGATTGCCCGGTGGCAGTCGGGGTTTCGTATGTCCGGGGGCGGGCGGGGCGGGGTGCGAGGGGGTGCCGGGGAGTGGGCCGGGGTGGCTGATCGTCGTTGCGGGACCGTGACAGTGATCCTCTTGAGTTTGCTATCGCACACCATTAGCTTGCATAAGCAAAGATTCTGTCTGTGACGTAACCAGCAGGACTCCAGGGGGAACAAGGCATGGCACACCGACCACGCAGAGGGGCGGTGGCGTTGCTCGGCGGGCTGATGCTGGCCCTGGCCGCCGTAGCCGCACCGTTTCAGGCCATCGCCGCGGGGACAGCCGAGGCGGCGCCGGCCGCGGCGGGCAGCGGCATGGTGATGGTGCTCGACTCCTCCGGCTCGATGAGCGGGAGTGACGGGGCCGGCAGCACCCGGATCGCCGCCGCCCGTAAGGCCGTGGGCGCCGTCGTGGACGCCCTGCCGGACGGCTATCCGACCGGGTTGCGGGTCTACGGCGCCGACAAACCCAAGGGCTGCGACGACACCCGGCTCGTCCGGCCGGTCGGCGCGCTCGACCGGGCGGGGTTGAAGCGGGCCGTCGCGGGCGTCCGGCCGAAGGGCGACACCCCCATCGGGCTGTCGCTGCGCAAGGCGGCCGATGACCTTCCCCGGCCGGCCGGCGGCTCGGTCGGCAAGCGCACGATCCTGCTGATCTCCGACGGCGAGGACAACTGCCAGGCACCGCCGCCGTGCAAGGTCGCGGCCCAACTCGCCGCGTCCGGCGTCGATCTGCACATCGACGCCATCGGTTTCCAGGTGGCCGGCAAGGCCCGCGCACAGCTGGAATGCATCGCCAAGGCCGGCAACGGCCGTTACTACGACGCCCCGGACGCCCGGGCGCTCGCCCGCCAGCTCCAGCGGGCCGGCCAACTCTCCGCGGAGGGCTACCGGTTCAAGGGGAAGCAGGTCCGCGGCACGGCGACGAAGAGCAGCGCCCCGCACCTCGTTCCCGGTCAGTACCTGGACTCCATCGGGCCCGACGAGGAGCGCTTCTACGCGGTCGATCTGGACGCCGCCTCGACGGCCGATTTCTCGGCGACCGTGGTGCCGCAGGCCGGGGCGACCGTCGGCCTCCTCGACACCGTGCGCACCCGGATCGCCTACAGCACCGACAGCGCCTGTGAGTCCAGTACCGCGATGTTCGGGCAGTCGGAGGGCGCCACGCCACTGACGTCCGCCGTCAGCCGGGTCCCCTCGGAGACGGGCACCGGTACCTGCGACAAGGCGGGCCGGTACTGGCTGGTCGTCGAGCGCAAGGCCGCCGAGGGTTCGGACGCCGCGCGCTGGCCGATGGAGCTGACGTTTCACGTGGAACCACGACTGACGAAGGGCGTCACCCCCGCACAGTCGGAGCCCGAGTACGGCGCGGGGGGCAAGGACGCGACCCTGCCCACCAGCGAGCCCCGGGACGTCACCGGCGGCACCGGCTTCAACGACGCGCGCACTCTGCACCCGGGCGTCTGGCGGGACAGGCTCCTTCCGGCGCAGACCCTTTGGTACAAGGTTCCGGTCGGCTGGGGACAGCAGCTGCGCTACGACGTGGAGTTCGCCAACGAACCGACGGTGAGGGGCCACAGCGCCACCACCTCGTTCGGTGGCACCCAGGTCTACACGCCGGCCCGTACGCCGGTCGGCAGCGGCACCGGGGAGTTCGACGTCTCGGTGCCGTACGACGGGCGGCCGGCCTCGCTCGCCATGGGCACTGTCCCGGTCGCCTGGACCAACCGCTACGAAGGCCACCCCAACGTCATTCCCGTGCACCAGAAGGGCGACTTCTACCTCGCCGTGACGCTGGGCGCCAAGGCCGCCGAGATCGCCCAGAACCCGCGCATCGGTGTGGTGCTGAGGGTCGCGGTGCTGGGCAAGGAGAAGGCCGGTCCCGAGGCCGGCGCGGCCACCGTCACCGGTGCTGCCTCCGGGCGGACTCCCGGGGCCCGGACGGACGGTGCCGCACAGGACGGTGGAGGATGGTCCACAGGACGCGTCGTGGCCGTTGCCGTCGGTGCAGTGGGGGTCCTGTTGCTGGCCGGTCTGGCACTGGCCTACGTACGGGCCCGCCGGAAACCGTCGGCCGGCGGCGGGAATTCGGATCCGAAGAGGGGTGGCTCGTGGTGACCGTACGCACGGCGAGGCGGACCGTGTTTCACGTGAAACACGGCGGACGGGCGGCCGCCGCGCTGACGGCGCTGGCCGCGGTCGCCGTACTGCCCGGGGCGGTGGGCGTGGCCTCGGCCGCGACCGTGCCCGGCTACCGGACGGCGGACGACGCCACGGCGGTCAAGGGCAGCCCCAGCCGGGCGGACGCCCCCGAGCTCAAGCCCGGGCTGCACACCGACACCCTTCGGCGCGGCCAGCAGAAGTACTACGCGGTCACCCTCGACGCCACGACCAATGCCTACTTCTCGGTGGTCGCCGCGCCCCGGCCCGGCACCAAGGTCGAGGACTACAAGGACCAGTTCACCGTCAGCGTCCAGGACAGCAGCGGCCAGCCCTGCGGCACGGATGCGACACCGTCCTTCCACGGCGGCGGAATGGCGTATCCGATCGCCGACTACGCCACCCGCCGCATCGGTAGCGACCGCACCCAGTGCCAGAAGGCCGGGCCGTACTTCGTCGTGCTCACCCGGGAGGGATCCGTGACCTCGGGGCCCGACGCCTGGCCGGTCGAGCTGGACTACCTGGAGGAGCCCCCGATCAAGGGCAGTACCCCTCCTCGTCCGCAGCCGGGCACCTGGTCCACCGCCACGCCCCCTGCACGGACCGCCCCCACCAAGCGCCGGGCCAAGGGCGGCACCGGTTTCAACGACGCGGGCCCGGTCGCCACCGGCGTGTGGAAGGACCGCATCGAGCCGGGCGAGACCCGCTTCTACCGCGTTCCGGTGGACTGGGGCCAGCAACTCAACCTCAGCGCGGAGCTGCCCAACTCGACCACCGGCACCTCGCGTTTCCTCGCCAACGCGCTCGGGCTGAGCGTCTACAACCCGGCCCGTGGTGCGGTCGGCAACGACAGTTTCGTCGCGTACGACAACGGGGCCGCCGCGAAGAAGTTCACCGCCCCCGTCGACTACGGCAACCGCTTCAACCCGACCGACGCGGTCAGCGCGATGCGTTTCGCCGGCTGGTACTACCTGGAAGTGAGCCTCAACCCCAACACCGCCCCGTACTTCGCCAAGGGCGCCGACCTCACGCTGCGGGTGGACGTCCGCCAGAAGCCCAAGCCCGGCCCTGAATACGCCTCCCCCACCCAGGACTTCTCCGTCACACCCGACGACCGGGAGGCAGCGCGGAACGGCCGCAGCGCACAGGAGGACTCGGCGCGGAGCGGCACCCTGATGACGGTCGCGTACGCCGGGATCGGCACGGGCGTGGTGCTGCTGACCGGGCTCGGGGCGTGGACGCTGGTGGCCCGGCGGTCCGCGGCGGCCGGCCCCCCGGCTCAACGGTCGTTGGAGGAGCGACAGTTCGGCCCTCCGGGAGGCCGGTGAGTCGCGGGGGCCGGACGGTCCGGGCGCGGCCTCAGGCCGAGAGCAGCGCCCAGACGCCGACCGCGATGCACAGCAGCGCCACGATCAGCACCGGGACCGCGACCTTCGGGGGCGGTCCCGGCTTGCGGTACGGGGCGGGCGGCGCCACGGCCGGAGCGGCGGCCGGCACACCGGCCGGCGGCGGCCCGGGGACCAGGTGCGGGCCCGCCGTGTAGGGACGGGTGGCGGCCGCCTCGGGGCGGACCGCGGCGGTCGGTTCGTACGCCGGCACCGGAGGCGGCGGGGGCGTCGCGGGGGCCGGCCGGGGCAGGGGAGCGGGCGTCGGCGGGGTGGTCGGCTCCGGCGGGGTGCGCGGTTCCGGCGGGGCGAGCGGGAAGCTGTCGGTACCGGCGAAGGAGCTCCGCCCGGCCGCCCCGGGGCCGGTGAGGGTGCCGCGCCCGGCCGTCCCGGCACCGGCCGTCCCGGCACCGGCCGTCCCGGCACCGGCCGTCCCGGCACCGGCCGTCCCGGCACCGGCCGCCGCGGGTCCGTCGTCCTGCGTGGGCTCGTCCGGCCCGTCGGTCGCCAGCGGCCCGTCCGGCCCGAAGCCGGCCGGCAGCGGCCCGATGTGGTCGAAGACCTCGACGACCTCGTCCTCGACCGTCGCCTCCGGCAGCAGCTCGACCACCGACAGGATCGCCTTGCGCGCCCCGGTGGCCGTCTTGAACCGCGCGTCCGGGTTCGGGTGCACCAGGGAGGCCAGCACCTGCCACAGCGGCTCCGGTACGCCCTCGGGCGCGTTCGGGATCCCGTCGGCGAAGTGCCCGATCAGCGCCTCCGGATCCGGTTTGACGCCGGTGAGCAGGTAGATCGCGACCAGTCCGACCGCGAACAGGTCGCCGGGGAAGTCCGGTTCGGCACCCAGCAGCTGCTCGGGAGCGAAGTAACCCGGCGTCCCCACCACGTAGTTGGCCTCGGTCAGCCGCGGCTCGCCCTTGCGCATCGCGATGCCGAAGTCCGACAGCCGCAGATGCGGACGGCCGGTGCCGGTGGCCTCCAGCAGGATGTTCGCCGGCTTGATGTCGCGGTGCACCACGCCCTCGGCGTGCACCGCGGTCAGCCCGGCCAGCAGCTGGTCCAGCAGCGTGCACACGAACCGCGCCGGCAGGGGCCCGTAATCGCCGGTCAGATGGGCCAGCGAGCCGCCGCTCACCAGGTCCATCGTGAACAGCACCTTGTCGTCGTCCGCCGCCCAGCTCGCCGGGGCCAGCACATGCGGATGGTCGATCCGCAGTGCCTGTTCACGGACGAAGCGCAGCAGCGTGTGCGCATCGCTCTGCTGGAGCACCTTCGCCGCCACATAGCGCCGCCGCCGGTGGTCCCAGGCGCGCCAGACCGCGCCCACCCCGCCGCGCCCGATCGGGTCGATCAGCTCGTACCGGCCGGCGAAGATCTCACCCATTGCGCCCCGTCCGCTTCCTGTACCCGCGAAGTCCCCTGTGGCTAACTCTGGTGCGCCTCGTAGTGGGCGACCGCGTCCGCGGTGCGACCGGCACCGTAGACCCGGAGGAACTCTGCCAGTTCGGGGTGAGTGGGGGCGAGGGTGTTCGCGGCATCGATGATGTCCCCGGCGTCGGAGACCGAGCGCAGCAGCGACTGGATCTCGCGGACCACCCGGCGGACCGTGGTCGCCCCCGTCGACGACGTCTGCTGCGCGGTGTTGTTCAGCACCGAGCCGCCGGCCGTCTTCTTGATCTCGTCCATGCGGTCGGTGGCCTCGGCGGCGCTGACGCTGCCGTCCGCGACCTGGCCCGACAGCTCCTGCAGCGCCTGGACCCGCTGCACCACGGCCGGGTTGCCTATCTTCGCCCGCTGCCCGCTCATCAGCTGGGAGAGCATCGGGGCCGAGAGCCCGAGCACGGCGGCGAGCCGGGCCTGGTTGAGGCCGAGGTCGTCGATGAGTCGGCGGAACAGCGCGCCCAGAGGCTCCCCGTACCAACTGCGCTGCAGCTCCCGGGCCCGCGCGGTGGCTTCCTGCTGTGCTGCGTCCATACCGTCTCCCCTGTCTCCCCGATCGCTTCGCTGCCGCGAATCTCGCGAAGCATCCTACGGAGAGCGACGGTGTGCGGCGATACCCGGTCGGGAAAGCGCCCGGACACCGGGTACCCTGGTGCGCGAAGGGGCCTTAGCTCAGTTGGTAGAGCGCTGTCTTTGCATGGCAGATGTCAGGGGTTCGACTCCCCTAGGCTCCACTCCCCAAGCCCTTCCGGTCGGCGTCATTGCTGGTCAGAAGGGTTTTTTGCTGTGCTGGGGGATTGACGGGCCATCATCGCCGTCCGCGTGCGGGGCCGGCGGACGCCGGCAGGCGAACGGGCCGCGCCCGCCGCCCCGCGGACGGGGTGGGGACGCGGCCCGGTGTGCTGTGGCGGTGCCCGGCGTCAGGCCGTGCTGCCCCCGCCGCGTTCATCGGCCTCTTCCTGCTTGGCCTGGACCTCGGGATCGAGCGCGGCACCCTCGCTGCCGTCGACCGCGCTCAGCCGGCCGCGGTCGCCGACCTCGGTGGGGGCCGGCGGCTCGACCAGCCAGTCCGGGTTGGCCTGCTTGTCCCACCACTTCCATGCGACGACCGCACCGGCGGCAAGGACGCCCAGCACGGTGAGGCGCTTGACGAGCTTGCCCCGCCGGGCGCGGCGGCAGTGCTTCTTCTGGAGCTTGGCGATCTCCTTGGCTGTCACCTGGCCGCGCAGCGCGGCGAGCGCGGCGGTACCGCGGGCCACGGCTTCCTCGCGTACCGGATCGGTCGCGGCGCGGGCACTGCTCACGGCATGCTCCAGCCGTGGTGCGGTGTAGTCGGCGGCCTGGCGGGCCGCCTTGCGGGTCCGGCGCGCCGCCCGGTTCGCCGCCGCGTCCACCTTGGGCGGCAGGGCGCCGCGGGCGTGCTCGATGCGCGGGTGCAGATGGGCGTCGTACTGCACTCGGGCCTGGTGGGCGGCCTCGGCCACCTTGGGGGCCATGCGCGTACGGGCCTCGTGCGCGTAGTGCACGGCGGCATCCTTGGCTGTACCGGCATACGGAGCCACCGCCTCCGCGGCGTGCCGCACGCTGTCCCTGGCCGAACTGGTCGCGGTGCGCACGCTGTCCTTGCGGGTCACGGGATCCTCCTCCTCGGTGGCGTGTCCGGGGGGCTCGGGGGGTCGGTTCCCCTTGTCTGCTGTGTCGCCTGTCCACCCGTTGGAAGATCATGCCCGTTCGCGCGACATACGGCATGCGCAAGGTGGCATACGGGTCAATACCGGACACTTCCGGAGCTCTGTGGACGACGATGCCACGCTTTGCCGCCGACCGCGCCCGAAATCAGTGCGAAGCCCGGTAAGAGGTGGTGGTCCGGCGCCGGGAGGGGTTCTTCGTGCGAGGATCGGGGGCCCGTCAGCAAAGACTCATGGAAGGTTGATCGTGGCTGAGCAGCTGTACGCCACCCTGAAGACGAACCAGGGCGACATCGAGATTCGGCTCCTGCCGAACCACGCACCCAAGACGGTCAAGAACTTCGTCGAGCTCGCCACGGGTGAGCGGGAGTGGACGAACCCGGAGACCGGGCAGAAGACCACCGCCCCGCTGTACGACGGCACCGTCTTCCACCGGGTGATCAGCGGCTTCATGATCCAGGGCGGCGACCCGCTGGGCAACGGCACCGGCGGCCCGGGCTACGAGTTCGGCGACGAGTTCCACCCCGACCTGGCCTTCGACAAGCCGTACCTGCTGGCCATGGCCAACGCCGGCCCGGGCACCAACGGCTCCCAGTTCTTCGTCACGGTCTCCCCGACCGCCTGGCTGACCGGCAAGCACACCATCTTCGGCGAGGTCAGCAACGAGGCCAGCAAGAAGGTCGTGGACGCCATCGCCACCACCCAGACCAACCCGCGCACCGACCGTCCGGTCCAGGACGTGGTGATCGAGTCGGTGGTCGTCGAGACCCGCTGACCCACGGTGCCGCCGGGCCCGGCCCGGGAACCATTGCGCCCCGGCCCCGTCCGGGGAACCATTGCGCCCCGCCTGGACGTACATCAGGCGGGGCGCGCAGCTCGTCCGGGGGTGGTGGTCGGGCGGCGGGCGGGAGGGGCGGTGTGTTTCGATGCCCGTGTTTTCGATGCCGCCCGGTGGACGTTGAAGAGGACGAGGGGACCGATGGACCAGGTGCCAGGCAGCCCGCAGGAGCCGCAGGACGCGCGGGGCGACGACGGCCTGCCCGGCTGCTACCGCCACCCGGACCGTCCCAGCGGCATCCGCTGTACCCGGTGCAACCGCCCGATCTGCCCCGAGTGCATGGTCAGCGCCTCGGTCGGGTTCCAGTGCCCGGACTGCGTACGCGGCGGCAGCGGCACCGGCCATTCCCCGCGGGCGACCGCCCCGCGCACGCTCGCGGGCGGCACGGTCGCGGCCGACCGGCGGCTGATCACCAAGATCCTGCTGGGGCTGAACGCCGCGGTGTTCGTGGCCGTGCTGGCAACCGGCGGCCCGACGAGCCCGCTGCCCGACCGGCTCGATCTGCTGGGCCTGGCCTTCGACCCGGCCCGCTACCAGCTCGTCGGGGTCGCCGAGGGCGAGTGGTACCGCCTGCTGACCGCGATGTTCCTGCACCAGCAGGTCGCGCACATCGCGTTCAACATGCTCTCGCTGTGGTGGCTGGGCCCACCGCTGGAGGCGGCGCTCGGCCGGCTGCGGTTCACCGCGCTGTACCTGCTCTCCGGCCTGGGCGGCAGCGCCCTGTCGTACCTCCTCGCCGCCCAGAACCAGCCCTCGCTGGGTGCCTCCGGCGCGATCTTCGGGCTGCTGGGGGCGACCGCGGTGCTGATGCGCCGGCTGAACTACGACATGAAGCCGGTGCTGATCCTGCTCGCCCTCAACCTGGGCTTCACGTTCCTGTGGCCGCACATCGCCTGGCAGGCGCACGTCGGCGGGCTGATCGTGGGCGCCGCGGTGGCGTTCGGGATGGTGCACGCACCGCGTGACCGCCGGAACGCGGTGCATGTGGCGACGTGTGTGGTGGCGGTGCTGGCGATCGCCGCGGTGGTGTGGGTACGGACCCTCCAGCTGGTGGGCTGAGGGCCGTCACCCACACGTTGTCCACAGTGCGTGGCCGATCTTGTGCAAGCTGTGCGGAACTCTGCTTCCGGACCGCTGTGACCTGCGTTTCCGCAGGAAGGAGCGGGGAGGAGGCGGCCGGGTCCGAGGGCCCGGCCGATCACACCGGCGTCAACCGCCGGAGGGTTATCCACAGATCTTCTGAAGTTTTCCCCGGCTGTGGATAACCGTGTGGATGGCCTTGGGCAGGGCTTGCGCTACTTCCACTGAGTGGATACGCCGAAGCCCACCGCGATGAAGCCGAAGCCGCAGACGATGTTCCAGTTGCCCATGGCCGCGATCGGCAGATCGCCCTCGGACACGTAGAACAGCACGATCCACACAAGACCGATCAGGAACATCGCCAGCATCACAGGCGCCACCCAACCCCGACCGGAGTTCATCTTCAGGTTGGTGGTCTTCGCCGGCGGCGGCGTGAAATCGTCCTTCTTGCGGATCCGTGACTTCGGCACGAGGAACTCTCCTGTCGATGCGCTGCGGTGTGCGCCGGGCGCGGACGCGATGGGGTCGGATTCCTTTCCCGGGCGTCCGTTAGCGTAGTGCTTCCGCGGCGTCGTAAGGAGTAAGGGTACGTTGAGCAATCCCGCCGACCCCTCCGGCCTTCCCCGCCGTGCCCGTCTGCGGCCCGTCCGGCTGCTGACGCTCGTGGTCTTCGCACTCGCCGGGCTGCTGTTCTGGCTGAGTTTCGACACCGCGCGGGGCACCAACCTGCGCTCCGACGACTCCATGCTGCGCCTCTCCGACCTCATCCAGGAACGCAGCCACAAGAACGGCGTCCAGGACGACCGCAACGCCACCCTGCGCGAGGAGGTCGACGGCCTCGCCCGGCGCGACAACGGCAGCTCCAAGGCCGAGGACGCCAAGCTGCGGGCGCTGGAGAAGAGCGCCGGCACCAAGCCGGTGTCCGGCCAGGGCGTGACGGTCACGCTCATGGACGCCCCGCCGAACGCCACCGCCAAGATCCCCGGCGTCCCCGAGCCGCAGCCCAACGACCTGGTCATCCACCAGCAGGACCTCCAGGCCGTGGTCAACGCCCTGTGGCACGGCGGCGCCAAGGGCATCAAGGTCATGGACCAGCGGCTGATCTCCACCAGCGCGGTCCGCTGCGTCGGCAACACCCTGATCCTCCAGGGCCGGGTCTACTCCCCGCCGTACAAGATCACCGCGGTCGGCGACCGCGAGGCGCTCACCAACGCGCTGACCGCCTCCCCCGCCATCCAGAACTACCTGCAGTACGTCAACGCCTACGGCCTGGGCTGGAAAGTCGACCAGCGCGAGGCGGTGACTCTGCCCGGCTACTCCGGCACAGTGGATCTCCACTACGCACAGCCTGTGAAGCCGTAAGCCGTGCCCGCGGGCCGGCGGGAGGGGCGGGCCGGATGACGCTGCGGAGCCGGACGACGGCGCGATGGATCGTACGGACGCTCAGCGAGATCTGCCTCACCGCCGGCGCACTGATCGTCCTCTTCGTGGTCTACCTGCTCTTCTGGACCGGCGTACGGGCCGACAGCGCCATGGACGGCGAGATCGGCAAGCTCCACGACCGGTGGTCGTCCGGAGCGGCGGCCGCCCCCGACCGCACGCCGCCGCCCGGGGAGAGCCCCACCCCGGCCCCGCCACCCCGCCGCTACCGGCCGGGCGACTCCTTCGCCGTGATGTACATCCCGCGCTTCGGCGCCGACTGGGCCAAGCCCGTCCTGGAAGGCACCGCGACCGGCACCCTCCAGCGCGGCCTCGGCCACTACGCCCGCACCGCCCGCCTCGGCGACCTCGGCAACTTCGCCGTGGCCGGCCACCGCCGCACGTACGGCGACCCGTTCAAGGACTTCCCCGAGCTGCGGCCCGGGGACGCGGTGGTCCTGAGCGACGGCACGACCTGGTTCACCTACCGCATCGACAACCGCCCGTACACGACGCTGCCGAGCGACATCGGCGTGATCGACCCGGTGCCGCGGAAGTCCGGCTTCAACGGCCCGGGCCGCTACCTCACGCTGACCACCTGCGAACCGGAGTGGGGCCACAGCCACCGGCTGATTGCCTGGGCCCACCTGGATTCCACCCAACCCGTCGCCCAGGGAAGGCCGTCGGCTTTGACCGGCTGACCCACCCGCCCCCGCCCTCGCCCCTTACTCTGGTGTCGCAATCGACATCGTCATCGGCATCGGCAAGGGGACAGCGACAGCATGTACGGCTGGATCTGGCGGCATCTGCCGGGCAACACATGGGTGAAGGCGCTGATTTCCATGGTGCTCGTACTGGCGGTCGTCTTCGTGCTCTTCCAGTACGTCTTTCCGTGGGCGGAGCCGCTGCTGCCCTTCAATGACGTCACTGTCGACGAAGGGATGGCTGCCCTCTGATGACCGCACGGATTCTCGTCGTCGACAACTACGACAGCTTCGTCTTCAACCTCGTCCAGTACCTCTACCAGCTCGGCGCCGAGTGTGAGGTGCTGCGCAACGACGAGGTCGCGCCCCGGCACGCCCAGGACGGCTTCGACGGCGTACTGCTCTCGCCCGGCCCCGGTACCCCCGAGCAGGCCGGCGTCTGCGTCGACATGGTCCGGCACTGCGCGGACACCGGCGTCCCGGTCTTCGGCGTCTGCCTGGGCATGCAGTCGATGGCGGTGGCCTACGGCGGAGTGGTGGACCGGGCGCCCGAGCTGCTGCACGGCAAGACCTCCCTCGTCGAGCACGGCGGCAAGGGCGTCTTCGCCGGACTGCCCTCGCCGTTCACCGCGACCCGCTACCACTCGCTGGCCGCCGAACCCGCCACCGTCCCGGACGCGCTGGAGGTCACGGCCCGCACGCACGACGGCATCATCATGGGCCTGCGGCACCGCCAACTCCCGGTCGAGGGCGTGCAGTTCCACCCCGAGTCGGTGCTGACGGAGTGGGGACACCGGATGCTGGCCAACTGGCTCGTCGAATGCGGCGACGCAGGAGCAGTGGAGCGCTCGACGGGGCTCGCCCCGGTGGTCGGCAAGGCCGGCGCGTGACCGACCTACGCCCCGAGCGTGAAGGGAGATCCTACGAGCCGTACGGGCCGGAACAGCCGTACGCGCCGCAGGACCCGGCCGGGCAGCTGGACCCGCTCGGGCAGCCCGACGCGTTCGAGGCGGCGGTGGGTCGGCTCAGCGACCCGCTGAACGACCCCCTGCCGAGCCAGGAAGCGCCGCCGCCCGGCACCGGCCGCCGACGGCGCCACGCGGCCCCACCGGCCGACGAGGGGCCGTCCTCGCCATGGTTCCGCCCCCACCAGGAGCCGCAGCCCCCGTCCCCGCCCCGGCCCGACCCCGGGACGCCGCGGTCCTACGGCCCGGACCCCGCCGCCTACGGCCAGGCGTACGGCCCCCGCACCCGGTCCGGCGGCCCCGCCCCGGCCGCGCGCGAACCGATACCCGGGCCGCATGCCGCAGCCACGCCCCCGACGGCGCCCGCCCCCGTCCCGGCCGCGCCCGCCGCGCCGGCGCCCGCCAGGCCGCGGCGGGACGATGACGAGACCATGGCATTGCGCCAGGCGGACAAGGCCGCAATGGCCGGCCGGGACGCCGTTTCACGTGAAACCGACGCCGTTTCACGTGAAACAGGGGACGGTGTTTCACGTGAAACCACGACCACGACCTCCCGCGCGCCGGAGACGCCCGCGCCCGGCGGCCGGGCGGCCCGCCGTAAGGCCGCTCAGGAGGCCGCGAAGAGAGGCGGACGGCGCGGCCGTCACAGCGGCGCTGCCCCCGCTGCCACGGCCTCCGAACCGACCCGCCCCCTCTCCCGCGTGGAAGCCCGCAAGGCCGCCCGTGCCGCGAAGGACAGCCCCAGCCTGATCGCCAGCCGCGCGCTGGGCGAGGTGTTCATCACCCTCGGCGTGCTGATGCTGCTGTTCGTCACCTACCAGCTGTGGTGGACGAATGTGCGGGCCGAGGAGGAAGCCGGCGGCGCCGCCACCAACCTCGAGCACGAGTGGAACAAGGGCGGTGCGGAGAAGAAGAACCTCGCCGTCGGCGAGCGCTTCGGGATCATGTACATCCCCAAGCTCGATGTGAAGGCGCCGATAGCGCAGGGCACCGACAAGCATGCCGTGCTGGACCACGGCATGGTCGGTCACTACGACAAGAGCAGCGGGATCAAGACGGCGATGCCCTGGGACAAGAAGGGCAACTTCGCGCTCGCGGCCCACCGCAACACCCATGGCGAGCCGTTCCGTTACATCAACCGGCTCGTCAAGGGCGACAAGATCATCGTCGAGACGAAGGCCGCGTACTACACGTACGAGATGGAGAGCGTGCTCCCGCAGACGTCGCCCAGCAACACCAGCGTGATCGGGCCGGTGCCGCCCGGTTCGGGCTTCACCAAGCCCGGCCGCTACATCACCCTGACGACCTGCACCCCGGAATTCACCAGTACCTTTCGGTTGATCGTCTGGGGCAAGATGGTCGACGAGCGGCCGCGGAGCAAGGGCAAACCGGAAGCGCTCGGCGGCTAGCGAAAACAAGAGGGGTGCTACGCGGTGACTGCAACCGGAACCGACGAAGAGAGCGACCGGTCCGCGCCGCCGCCCTCGCCACCGCGCCGGGTGCGCCGGACCATCGCGTCCGTCGTCAGCGTCATCGGTGAACTGCTGATCACCGCCGGGCTGATCCTGGGCCTGTTCGTCGCGTACTCGCTGTGGTGGACCAACGTCCTCGCCGACCGCGAGGCGCACAAGCAGAGCGACCAGGTGCGCCGGCACTGGGCCAGCAGCGGCCCCAAGGGGCCCGGGGCGCTGGACATCAAGGACGGCATCGGCTTCCTGCACGTCCCCGCGATGGACAACGGCGAGGTGCTGGTCAAGAAGGGCACCAGCACCGAGGTCCTCAACGAGGGCGTGGCCGGCTACTACACCAAGCCGGTCAAGTCGGCGCTGCCGCAGGACAAGAAGGGCAACTTCACCCTCGCCGCGCACCGCGACGGCCACGGCGCGAAGTTCCACAACATCGACAAGCTCAAGGACGGCGACCCGATCGTCTTCGAGACCAAGGACACCTGGTTCGTCTACAAGGTCTTCGCGGTCCTGCCCGAGACCTCGAAGTACAACGTCGACGTCCTCAACAAGGTCCCGAAGGAGTCCGGCAAGCACAAGGCCGGCCGCTACATCACCCTCACGACCTGCACCCCGGTCTACACCTCGACCTTCCGCTACATCGTCTGGGGCGAGCTGGAACGCACGGAAAAGGTCGACGCGGACCGCACACCGCCGGCCGAACTGCGCTAGCCGCACAGGGCCCGCAACGGCCCCGTACCGCCCGTCCGGCACATGACGAAGCCCCGGCGGCCCTCCAAGGGCTGCCGGGGCTTCCTCGTGATGCTGTGCCGACTGTCAGCCGAACGGTCCGCCGATTATCCCGCCGTTGTCGCCGCCCCCGCCCCCGCCGCCGATGGTGGTCAGCGTCACGGTGGTGGACTTCGGGTCGGACGGGGTGTTGCCCGCGGGGTCCTCATTGATCACCCGGGCGTTGTCGTCCTGCGCACCGGAGATCTGGATGTTGGTGAAGCCGGCCTGCTGCAGCGCCTTCTTCGCATCCTTGAGCTTCTGGCCCCGCACGTCCGGTACCGGCGTCTGCGCGGCCGCCTTGCCGACCGTCAGGTTGACCGTGGAGCCGCTCTTGGCCGGAGTGCCGCCCTGCGGGCTCTGGTCCAGCACCTTGCCGACCTGGCTCGGGTCGGGGGCGTCCTGCTCGGTCTTGGTGACCTGGAAGCCGAGGTCCTTCAGCTGCTTCTCGGCCGCCGCCGCGTCCTGGCCCTTGACGTCCGGCACGCTGACCTTCGGGCTCGCCTTGGCGACGGTGAGGGTGATCTCGGTGTCCTTGGTCGCCTTGCTCTGCCCGTCCGGGTCCTGGCGGATGACGGTGCCCGGCGAACGGTCGGACTCCTCATCGACCCGCTTGACGTTCTCGAAGCCCTTGTTGTGGAGCTCCCGCTCGGCTTCCTCGAACTGCAGGCTCTTGACGTCCGGGACCGGCACCTTGGCCGCCCCCGCGCAGATCGTCACCGTGATCGTGTCGTTCTTCGCGATCTGGGTGTTCGGCTTCGGGGACTGGGAGGTGACCTGGCCCCTCTTGACGTTGGTGCAGGGCTTGCGGCCGGCCGATTCGACCGTGAAGGAGCTGTTCACCCCGGACTGCTTGGCCTCCTGCAGCGTCCGGCCGACGAGGTTCGGGGCGGCGAACTTGGCGTTCTGCTTGCCGCCGGTGAACATCGCCTTACCGATGAAGATCGCGCCGACCAGGACCAGCACCGCCGCGAGGACCAGCAGGATCGTCGAGACGTTGCTCTTCTTCTGGCCGCCGCCGCGGCGGCGGTCGGCCCGCTCGTCGTAGCCGTAGCCGCCGTCGTCCGGGTTCATCGGCGGGAGCATCGTGGTCTGGCCCGCCGGGTCCTGCGCCCGCAGCATCGTCGTGGGCTGGTCCTGGTCGTAGCCGGCCGCGCCCATCGCCGAGGTCGCCGCGACCGGCTGGCCCTCCAGCGCCGCCTCGATGTCGGCGCGCATCTCGTCCGCCGACTGGTAGCGGTAGTCCGGGTCCTTGACCAGCGCCTTCAGGACGATCGCGTCCATCTCCGGCGTGATCTCGGGGTCGAAGTTGCTCGGCTTCTGCGGCTCCTCGCGGACGTGCTGGTAGGCCACCGCGACCGGCGAGTCACCGACGAAGGGCGGCCGCACGGTCAGCAGCTCGTACAGCAGACAGCCGGTGGAGTACAGGTCGGAGCGGGCGTCGACCTGCTCGCCCTTGGCCTGCTCCGGCGAGAGGTACTGCGCGGTGCCGATGACCGCCGCGGTCTGCGTCATCGTCATGCCGGCGTCGCCCATCGCGCGGGCGATGCCGAAGTCCATGACCTTGACCTGGCCGGTGCGCGTCAGCATGACGTTGGCCGGCTTGATGTCGCGGTGGACGATCCCGGCCCGGTGGGAGTACTCCAGCGCCTGGAGGACGCCGGTGGTCATCTCCAGCGAGCGCTCGGGCAGCAGCTTTCTTCCGGAGTGCAGCAGCTCACGCAGCGTCGATCCGTCGACGTACTCCATGACGATGTACGGGATCGAGACACCGTCGACGTAGTCCTCGCCGGTGTCGTAGACCGCGACGATCGACGGATGGTTCAGCGAGGCGGCCGACTGGGCCTCACGGCGGAACCGGGCCTGGAAGGACGGGTCACGGGCGAGGTCCACCCGCAGCGTCTTCACAGCCACGGTGCGGCCCAGGCGGGTGTCATGCGCGAGGTACACCTCGGCCATGCCACCTCGGCCGAGCACCGAGCCCAGCTCGTACCGGCCGCCGAGGCGACGCGGCTCTTCCATAAGCTTCTCCAGCCCTCTCCGTCAGTCCCGACCGCACCCGTGTGTGTGGTCCGGCGGTGTGCTGTCCGGGCTACCGTACCCGGCACGCCCTACCGGACCGGGCCGGAGCCGCAACCTGATATGCGACCGGTATTGGCATGGCCCGGGTCACTTCTCGCCTTCGAGTACCGCCTCCATGACGCGCTTGGCGATCGGAGCGGCGAGCTTTCCACCCGCGATGTCGTTGCGCAGGGTGTCGGATCCCTCAATGACCACGGCGACCGCGACGGGGGTGCCCTTGTCGGTCTTCGCGTAGGAGATGAACCAGGCGTACGGGTTGTCCTTGTTGTTCTCGCCGTGCTGTGCGGTACCGGTCTTACCGCCGACGATGACGCCCGGGATCTGCGCGTTGGTTCCCGTGCCCTCCTTGACCACGGTCTCCATGATGCTCTGGACCTTCTGAGCGTTCTCCGGACTCAGCGGCCGGCTCATCTCCTGCGGCGTGTGCTGCTGGACCACGTTGAGGTTCGGCGCGACCAGCTGGTCGACCATGTACGGCTTCATCAGCTTGCCGCCGTTGGCGACCGCCGAGGCGACCATGGCCATCTGCAGCGGGGTGGCGCGGTTGGAGGCCTGGCCGATGCCCGCCATCGCGTTCTGCGGCCGGTTGTCCGTCGGGTAGATGCTCTCCGCCGCCCGGACCGGGGTGTCGATCTTCGCGTTGTCGAAGCCGAACTTCTCCGCCTCGGCCTTCATCTTCTTGTTGCCGAGGTCCGCGCTGATCTTGCCGAAGACGGTGTTGCAGGAGTACCGCAGCGCCTGCCGCAGGCTGGCGTTCTCACACGGGATGCTGCCCTCGTTCTTCAGCTCGACGCCCGAGGTGTCGGGCAGCGTGTACGGAAGCGGCGAGCGGGTGTCGGCATCGACGTCGTTGTACAGCCCGTTCTCCAGCGCCGCCGAGGCCGTGACGACCTTGAAGGTGGAGCCCGGGGGGTAGGTCTGGCGCAGCGCCCGGTTGAGCATCGGCTCGTCGGGGTTGTTCTTCTTCTGCAGCCCGTTGTACGCCTTGGCGTCCTTGTCGCTCATGCCGGCGAAGGTGGACGGGTCGTACGACGGGGTGCTGGCCAGCGCCAGGATCGCGCCGGTCTCCGGGTTGATCGCGGCGACCGCGCCCTTGCTGTTCCCGAGCCCGTCGAAGGCGGCCTTCTGGGCCTTGGCGTCCAGCGTGGTCACCACGTTGCCGCCCTTCTGCTTGCTGCCGGTGAACATGTCCACCGTGCGGCTGAAGAAGAGCCGGTCGTCGGTGCCGGTGAGGATGCCGTCGTTCAGCTTCTCCAGCTGGTTGGCGTCGAACGCCTGCGAGGCATAGCCGGTGACCGGCGCCCACATCTTGCCGTTCTTGTACGTGCGCTTGTACTTGAAGTCGCCGCTGTCGGTGGTCGTCGAGCCGGTGACCGCCTTGCCGTCCACGATGATGTTGCCGCGCGGCGTGCTGTAGCGCTCGATCGCGACCCGGCGGTTGTGCGGGTCGTTCTTCAGTTCGTCTCCCTGGACGAACTGCACCCAGTTGACGCGGACCAGCAGGGCGAGGACGAGCAGGCCGCAGAAGATCGCGACCCGACGCAGGGGCTTGTTCACGGGCGGACCACCTGGGTCATCTCGGCGTCGGTGGACGGTGCGGGGGTCGGCGCCGGGCGCCGCGCGGTGTCGCTGATGCGCAGCAGGATGGCCACCAGCGCCCAGTTGGCGATGACGGAGGAACCACCCTGGGCCAGGAACGGCATCGTCATACCGGTCAGCGGGATGAGGCCGGTCACACCGCCGGCGACGACGAAGACCTGCAGCGCGAAGGCGCCGGACAGGCCGATCGACAGCAGCTTGCCGAAGGGGTCACGGGCGGCCAGCGCCGTACGGATGCCGCGCTCGATCAGCAGGCCGTACAGCAGCAGGATGGCCATCAGGCCGGCCAGGCCGATCTCCTCGCCGACCGTGGCGAGGATGTAGTCGCTCTTGGGGGCGATACCGCCGATGAGCCGGGAGTAGCCCTGGCCCAGGCCGGAGCCGAGGATGCCGCCGGAGCCGAAGGAGTACATCGCCTGCGCGGTCTCGGTGACACCGCCGTTGAGCAGCTCCAGCGGGTTCAGCCAGTTGTGGACACGCACCTGGACGTGCGACTCGAACGTGGCCACGGCGACCGCGCCGCCCGCGCTGAGCAGCAGACCGAAGACGATCCAGCTGGTCCGCTCGGTGGCGACGTACAGCATGATCACGAAGAGGCCGAAGAACAGCAGCGAGGTACCCAGGTCCGTCTCGAAGACCAGGATCATCAGGCTGAGCGCCCAGATCACCAGGATCGGGCCGAGGTCGCGGCCGCGCGGGAGGTACAGGCCCATGAAGCGGCGGCTGGCCAGCGCCAGCGCGTCCCGCTTCACCATGAGGTAGCCCGCGAAGAAGATCGCGATGATGATCTTGGCGAACTCACCCGGCTGCAGCGAACCGACACCGGGGATGGTGATCCAGATGCGCGCGCCGAAACGGGCCGGGAAGAAGATCGGCGCGATCAGCAGCACCAGCGCGACCACCATCGAGATGTAGGTGTAACGCTGCAGGACGCGGTGGTCCTTGAGGAAGATCAGCACGCCGAGGAAGAGCGCGACACCCAGCGTCGACCACATCAGCTGCCCCGGCGCCATCGCACCGCCCAGCTGCGGGGTGCTGATCTGCGGCTCCTGGTCCAGGCGCCAGATGAAGACCAGGCCCAGACCGTTCAGCAGGGTGGCGATCGGCAGCATCAGCGGGTCCGCGTACGGCGCCCACTTGCGGACGACGAGGTGGGCGACGCCGGCCAGCAGGCCGAGGCCCAGCGTGTAGCCGAGCACGCCGGCGGGCACGGCCTCTTCCTTGGCCAGCCCGACGTTGATGTACGCGAACACCGGGATCAGCACGGCGAAGACGAGCATCGCCAGCTCGGTGTTGCGGCGGCTCGGGGCTCCGATCGTGCCGATGGTGGTGGTGTTGGTGGTACTGCTCATGAGATCTACGGCCCCCTACGCCCTCACTGCTGGGTGCTGCAATTCTTTTCCAGCTTCTGCTGCTCCTCGGAGGGGGCCTGGCTGGGAGTGGGTGTGGGAGTCGCGGACGCGGGCGCCGACAGCGCCCCCGCCGTACCGGTGCCGGACTTGTCCGTGGTGCCGGGCCTGGTGGTCGGCGTACCGGGCTTGGTCGGCGTGCCGGGCTTCGTGCCGGGCTTGGCGGGCGTGCCCGCCTGGCCCTTGCCCTTGTTGCGCGCCGCTTCGCGCTCGGCGGCCTCCCGCTGCTCCTTGCTGCGGCAGGCGTTGGCCTGCTTGCTCAGCTCGGTGACCTTGTCGCCGCCCTGCAGGCGGCTGTCGACCGCGATCGTCTGCTTGACCTGGTTGCGCTGGTACAGCGGCAGGTACTTGAGTTCGATCTCGGGGTGGTCCTCGTCCACGGCGTTGAGCTTGAACCAGGCGAGGTCCTGGCTGATGCCGCGGTACAGCGCGACGTGGTCGTCCTTGGCACCGACGAAGTACTGGGTCTGCGTCCAGCGGTAGCCCGCGTAGAGCCCGCCGCCGACGACGGCCAGCGCCAGCACGCCGAACAGCGACCGCTTGAGCCACCGCCCGCGCTTGGGCTTGACGAAGTCCTCGTCCATGAACGCGCCGAAGGAGCCCTGCGGCGGACCGCCGACCTCCGGGTCACCGCTCCCGGGCGGCCCGAAGGCACCGCCGGGCGCGGACGGCTGCCCGCCCGGACGGCCGAGCTCGGCGGCCCGGGCGGCCGGCGTCTGGAGCGTGCTGGGGTCGTTGAGCTGGTTCTGGTTCTCCGCGACGGCACCGACGATCACCGGGGTGTCGTTGAGCTGCCCGGCCATCGTGTCGTTGCCGTCCACGTCCAGGACGTCGGCGACGATGCAGGTGATGTTGTCCGGGCCGCCGCCGCGCAGCGCGAGCTGGATCAGCTCCTGCACCGTCTCGTGCGGCCCGTGGTAGCCGGCCAGCGTCTCTTCCAGCGTCTGGTGGCTGACGACGCCGGACAGCCCGTCCGAGCAGATCAGATAGCGGTCGCCGGCCCGCACCTCGCGGATCGACAGATCGGGCTCGACGTGATCACCGCTGCCCAGCGCCCGCATCAGCAGCGACCGCTGCGGATGGGTGGTGGCCTCCTCCTCGGTGATCCGGCCCTCGTCGACCAGCCGCTGCACCCAGGTGTGGTCCTGCGTGATCTGGGTCAGCACACCGTCCCGCAGCAGGTACGCGCGGGAGTCGCCGACGTGCACCAGGCCGAGTCGCTGGCCGGTCCACAGCAGCGCGGTCAGCGTCGTCCCCATGCCTTCGAGCTGGGGGTCCTCCTCGACCATCACCCGCAGCTGCTCGTTGGCGCGCTGCACGGCGGTGCCGAGCGAGGTCAGGATGTCCGACCCCGGGACGTCGTCGTCGAGCTGGACGAGCGTGGAGATCACCTCGGAGGAGGCGACCTCACCGGCGGCCTGGCCGCCCATACCGTCCGCGATGGCGAGCAGCCGCGGCCCGGCGTAGCCGGAGTCCTCGTTGCCCTCGCGGATCATGCCCTTGTGCGATCCGGCGGCGAAGCGCAGTGACAGACTCATGCGCACCTCACCCGTCGGCTCGGGGTACAGCCGGTCTCGCCTGGCCACACTGCCCACCCTCCGGTCGGGAGCACGCCCGGGTCCGCCGAGTGGACCGCCGCGGCTCGCTCGCTCCGCTCGCTCATTGTCGTACTACTTCCGCAGCTCGATGACGGTCTTGCCGATGCGGATCGGGGCTCCCAGCGGAATCGGTGTCGGGGTCGTCAGTCGGGTCCGGTCCAGGTACGTGCCGTTGGTGGAACCGAGGTCCTCGACGATCCACTGGCCGTCACGGTCCGGGTAGATCCTGGCATGCCTGCTGGACGCGTAGTCGTCGTCCAGCACGATCGTGGAGTCGTGCGCACGGCCCAGGGAGATCGTCTGGCCTTGGAGGGCGACGGTGGTGCCGGTCAGCGACCCCTCGGAGACCACGAGCTTCGTGGGCGCTCCGCGGCGCTGGCGGTTGCCGCCGCGGCCGCCTTCCTGGCGGCGCTGCTGTTGTTGCTGCGGTGGCGCGGCCTGGCGCTGGGTACGGGCCTCCTGCCCGCCCCGCCGGGCGGCCCCGCGCTGAGTCACGCGGGTGCCGAACAGATCGCTGCGGATGACCTGGACGGCCACGATGACGAACAGCCACAGTACGGCGAGGAAACCCAACCGCATGACCGTGAGGGTCAGCTCTGACATTGCCCCCGCTTCACCCTTCGGCTTGCCGGTAAACGATGGTGGTACTGCCCACGACGATCCGCGAGCCGTCGCGGAGACTAGCGCGGGTGGTGTGCTGCCCGTCTACCACGATGCCGTTGGTAGAACCCAGATCCTGGATCGTGGGGGGCGTTCCGACCCGGATCTCACAGTGACGCCGGGAGACACCCGGGTCGTCGATCCGTACGTCAGCGTCGGTGCTGCGGCCCAGCACGAGCGTGGGGCGCGAGATCTGGTGGCGGGTGCCGTTGATCTCGATCCAGCGCCGGGTCTGCGCGTAGGGCTGCGGCCCTGCACCGGGCGGTGCCGCACGGGGTACGGGCTGTGCGCCGCCGGGAGGCGGGGACGAAGGCATGGGGGGCGGGCTCACGTGGCCGGCGCCGGGACGCGGGCCCTGCGGGACCGCCGAGGCGCGCTGCGCGGCCGCCTGGCCGGGCTGCTCCTGGGACGTGCTGGAGGCGAGGGTGCGGCTGCGCACGCGGTACAGGCCGGTGTCGAGATCGTCGGCCTTCTCCAGGTGGACCTTGATCGACCCCATGAAGGTGTAGCGCTGCTGCTTCGCGTAGTCGCGGACCATGCTCGACAGCTCGTCGCCGAGCTGCCCGCTGTACGGGCTCAGCCGCTCGTAGTCGGGGGCGCTCAGTTCGACGATGAAGTCATTGGGGACGACCGTGCGGTCGCGGTTCCAGATGGTGGCGTTGTTGTCGCACTCGCGCTGCAGCGCGCCGGCGATCTCGACGGGCTGCACCTCGGACTTGAACACCTTGGCGAAGGTGCCGTTGACGAGACCTTCGAGACGCTGCTCGAAACGCTTCAGTACTCCCACGGGGCACCTCCTTCCTCAGTCTCCGTCGGTGTCGTCCTGATCGGGTGGTCCTGATACTGCTTACTGATCGTATCCACGCCTTGGGAAATCGGCTGGTTCCCCTTTCCCGCCTTGAGGACGAGTGTCGCCTCTCACAGGGTTGCCCGGTGCCTGTCCGCTCCTTGCCCGCTGCTCGTGCACTGCGATCGTAGATGTGCCCCGATGACAGTGTCCCGCAACCGCCGAGCACTCCGGGCGGCCGGGGCCGCAGTCGGACCGGGCCCCGGACACCCTGCCCGGCAGGTGGCTCCGCACGCCACCTCACGACTCCGTGCGTCACCTCACGGCCCTGCCTGTCCCCGTATGTGGTGCTGCATGTCACCTCGTAGGTGGTGCTGCACGTCACCTCCCGGTGGTGCAGGTCACCTCACAGTTGTGTCCGCCGGCTCCCGGCGCCGCACGCCCTTGTACGGCGCTGCACGGGCCGGGGACCCCGCCCGGGTCCCAGGAGACGCGGGCGGGGAGGGGCCCGGGGGAAAGGCGTGTGAACCCACCCCGGCCAGCGTGCTAATGTTCTGGATGTCGGCAGGCGCTCGCACAAGACCCGGACAGAACAACCCGGATCGCGTGAGAGAATCAACCGGCAGCACCCATGCGCGGGTGGCGGAATAGGCAGACGCGCTGGATTCAGGTTCCAGTGCCCGAAAGGGCGTGGGGGTTCAACTCCCCCCTCGCGCACAGATGAGACCCCCGGTCTCCGGAGAAATCCGGCGACCGGGGGTCTTTCGTTGTTCCTGCACAGGTTGCCTTCCTCACATTGTTGCCTCGGTCACCTTCACGGCCGGGGTGGGGTCTGGGCGAGGGGTCGGGCACGGCTTGTGTGGCCTCCGTCACGGTCGCAGGGGTACGGCTTCACGAACGTCGTCAGGCCGTAGCGAGTCCGTCACGGCCGTGCGGAAGGCGCGGATCCGAGCGGTCTCGCGTGCGGTGTGGTGGACGAGGCCCAGGACGGAGTCGGGGAGTCCGGTCACCGGGACGAAGGTGAGGTCGCGCCTGCCGTGGTAGTCCGCGGTGGGGCGGCACAGCAGCATCGCCCCGCGTCCGGCCGCGGTGAGGGTGAGGCCCTCCTGGAGGGTGCTGATCCGCGGCCCGGCCGGTATGGGACGGCCCTGCGGTGTGGCGGCCGGGGCATGGGCCGCGCGCCAGTAGGGCGGCGCCGGGCCGTCCGGGGAGATCAGCGGGACGCCGGCAAGCTCCTCGGCGCCGATCGCGGTCCGGGACGCCAGGGGATGCCGTACGGACACCGCGAGGGTCTGCTGCTGGGCGGAGAAGACCGGGCCGAGGGTGAGGTCCGGCTCGGCCATGGGCAGCAGCGTCACGGCGACGTCGACCGCACCGCTGCGCAGCGCACCGAACGGATCACACAGGGGGATCTCGACGATTTCGGTGGCGCAACCGGGGTGACGGCGCTGGAAGGTGTCGATGGCCCGCATGATCCGGTCGTCCGCGGTCCCCTGGAACCCGATCGTCAGCCGCCCTTCGACGCCCCGGGCGGCACTGCGGGCCTGCTCCACGCTGGCACGCAGGGCGTCGTACGCGGGGCGCAGCGACGTACGGAACTCCTCGCCGAGCGGGGTCAGCCGGACCCGGCGGCTGGTGCGGTCGACGAGGCGGGCGCCGATCCGCGACTCCAGGGAACGCAGCAGCTGGCTGACGCGGCTCTGCGAGACGTACAGCCGCGCGCCGGTACGCCCGAAGTGCAGTTCCTCGGACAGCACGAGGAAGCACTCCAGCTCGCGGAGTTCGAGGCCGGGGGCAGCGGTCATGAGGTGTACCCACTCGTGGGATCGATGAGTTCTGCTCATAGAAGCGTGAGGAGTTGGCCGTTGTTCCCCGACGGGCGCGCGCATTGGCTGGGGGCATGACGAACAGTGAGGACGGGCCGGCGGTGAGCCCGGCGGTGGCGCACGTGGGGGAGGCTGCGGGGAAGCCCGTGGAGGTGACGGGCCGCGAGCGGCAACGACGGTCCCGGTGTGGGGAGTTGGGCGGCGGGAGGGCGGCCGGGCGGGGCGGCGGCTGGCCGGCCGTGGCGGCGCTGGCGGCGGCGACCTTCACGGTCGTCACGTCCGAGATGCTGCCCGTCGGGCTGCTGACCCCGATCGGCCGGGAGCTGCGGGTCTCGGACGGTACGGCGGGGCTGACGCTGACCGTGACCGGTCTGGTGGCCGCGGTGGCCGCGCCGCTGCTGACGCTGCTGCTGGGGCGGCGGGACCGGCGGGCGGTCTTGGCCGCTCTGATGGCCACGCTGACGGCGGCGAACCTGCTCGCCGCGTACGCCCCGAACGTCGCGGTGCTGCTGGTGGCCCGGGTGCTGGTGGGGCTGGGGATGGGAGGGGTGTGGGCGATCGCGGCGGGGCTCGCGGTGCGGCTGGTGCCCGCGCACCGCGTCGCGGCGGCCACGTCCCTGGTCTTCAGCGGGGTCGCGGCGGCCTCGGTGCTGGGGGTCCCGGCCGGTACGTCCCTGGGCGAACTGGGCGGCTGGCGCACCGCGTTCGTGGGGATGGCCGCGGTGTGCGCGCTGGTGGCGCTCGCGCTGGCCGTCCTGCTGCCGCCGCTTCCGGAGTCCGCCGCGGTCCGCCTCGGCGGGGTGCTCGGGCTGCTGCGCGGCGCGCCCGTACGGACCGGGCTGGTGCTGGTGGCGCTCCTGGTGACGGGCCATTTCGCGGCGTACACATATGTGCGGCCGGTGCTGGAGCACGTGGCCGGTGTGCAGCCGGGCCACATCAGCACGCTGCTGCTGGCCTTCGGCCTCGCCGGTCTGGCCGGGAACTTCGGGGCGGGGGCCGGGGCGGCGCGGTCCCCGCGCGCGACGCTGCTGGTGATCTGCGGGGTGCTCGCCGGAACGGTCCTGCTGGTGCCGCTGCTGGGGCGGGGCACCGGGCCGGCCGGGCCGGCGGTCCTGATGGCCGTATGGGGTCTGGCCTACGGGGGCGTCTCGGTCAGCACCCAGACCTGGCTGACGGCGGCCGCACCCGGTGCGCGGGAGGCCGCCTCCGCGCTGTTCGTGGCGGTGTTCAACGGGGCCATCGCCCTGGGCGCCCTCCTGGGCGGCCGGGCCGCGGACGGCTGGGGGCCGGCCGGTGTGATGTGGCTGGGCGGCGCACTGGCGACGGGTGCCTTGGTGACGTTGTCCCGTTCCTCGTGAGGCGTGCTTTGTGGGGCGCGTTTTGTGAGGCGTGCTTCGTGGGGCGTGTTTCGTGAGATGTGTTTCGTGAGGCGCGCTTTGTGGGGCGTGCTTCGTGAGGCGTGCTTTGTGGGGAGCGTTTCGTGAAGCGCGTCGGCGGGCCCCCGCCGCGGGTTCCGGGCGCTGTGGCGTGCTCGGAGCCCGCGGCCGGGCGGTCCCGTTCCAGGGGTTCCGGGGGCTCGGGCCCGAGTTCGGGGCCCGGCTCCCGTTCTCAGGCGGCGAGGCGCGCGACGAGGGCCTTGGCCTTGGCGGCGGCCTCCTCGTGGGCCTTGTCGCGGGAGGTCTCGTACAGCGGCACCAGGTCGGCCATCGCCGGGTTGACGGGGGCCATGGTCAGCTCGGGGACGATGAACTCGACGTCCAGCCCCATGCCGCCGCCCAGCACGGCCTCCATGTAGTTCTGCACGTACTCCATGCCCTCACGGGGCGTGCCCGGCGCGTACGAGCCGCCACGGCTGGCGACGACCGTGACGGGCGTCCCCTTGGCGGACGGCGCCTCACCCGCGGTGCGGCCCATGATGATCACCTGGTCGAGCCACGCCTTGAGCGTGGAGGGGATCGTGAAGTTGTACATCGGCGCGGCGATGACGACCGCGTCGGCCTGCTCCAGTTCCTCGGCGAGCTTGACCCGCACGGCGAACGCGGCCTGCTGCTCGGGGGTGTGGGTGGCCGGGTCGGAGAACGCGGCGGAGGCGGCGACGCCGTCGAGGTGCGGCAGCGGGTCGGCGGCCAGGTCGCGATAGATCACGGTGCCCTCGGGGTGCTGCTCCTCCCAGGTCTTGCGGAAGGCCGCGGTGACCGAGCGGGAGGCGGAGGCGCCCTCGGGGGAGAGGGACGAGTCGATGAGCAGAAGCGTGGCCATGGGAATCGTTCCTTCGGTTGGTGCCCCCGGCCGGTCGGGGCCGGGTGGGGCAGCGGGTGTTCAGCAAGTTGGGCGGGTTCAGCAGGTGGAGCTGGTTGAACTGGTTGGGCAGGTTCAGCAGGTTCAGCAGGTTGAGCGGGGCTGGTCGGGGGCCTCACCAGGGGTTCGGCGTCCGGTTCAGCACCGGGTTCAGCACCCGGTTCAGCACTCCAGGGGCCCCGCAGGGGCTGCTGCGCAGTCCCTGGCTGAGCCGGCTGAGCACGGGATGACCAAAGTTTGGCTAGCTGGTTGAACTCCGTATGTCACTATTCATAGCACAGGAGCTTACTTTTCTGCAGTAGCCAACAAGAGGGCGGTACGCTGGGTGTATGGCGGACCACAGTGAGGCGACGTGTAAGCAGGTCGACGACGGCATGGCGCGCGTCTTCGAGCTGTTCGGGAAGCGCTGGACGGGGCTGATCGTCGCCACCCTGATGTCCGGCCCGGTGCACTTCGCCGACCTGCGACGGGCGATCCCCGGCATCAGCGAGCGGATGCTCTCCGACCGGCTGATGGAGCTCGCGGGGGTCGGCCTGCTCGTGCGCGAAGTGGACGCGGGCCCTCCGCTGCGTGTCTCGTACCGGCTCACGGAGGCCGGTCTCGCGATGGACCCCGCCCTCAAGGAACTGGGGCGCTGGGCGGAGACCTATCTGGCGGACGGCGGGCAATGTCCGCAGCGGTTCCGGAGGTAGGTGGCGGACTGGGCCAGTGGTCTGGGTCTGTGGCCTGAGCCTGTGGCCAGGGGCTTCGGGTAGGGCCTACGGGTGGGGGGCTTCGGGCAGACGCTTCGGTCTGGGGCTTCCAGTCCTGTGTGTCTGGCCTGAGGCTTCCTCCCGACTGTTTGCCCCAGTTACCACCCCGGTTAGCCCAGTCGCTCCTGGGCCGCGTTGTAGCGCCGTAGGTATGTGGCGAAGCGGTCGAGGTCGGTCTCGTCCCAGTCGGCCAGGCGCTCGTGGAAGGCCTGGCGGCGGCTGGCGGTGACGTTGGCGAGCACCTGGGCGCCCTTCTCGGTGGGGTGCAGCACCTGGACGCGGTGGTCGTCCGGGTCGACCCGGCGCTCGACGAAACCGAGCTTCTCCAGCGCGGCGATCTGCCGGCTGACCGTGGACTTGTCCAGGAAGTAGTGCGCCGCGAGGTCCGTCGCGCGGCATCCGCGCTGGTCATCGAGGTGCGCAAGCAGGGTGTAGGAGACCAGCGACAGCTCGGGATGCATCCGGGCGGCGGTCGCGCGGGCCCGTCGGGCGAATGCGGTCATCTCCTGCTGGATGGTCTCGACGGAGTCGTCGCGGTGGGGCACGGGTTGCCTTTCGTAGATGTAGTTGTAGAGTACAACGTAAGCGTGAGTTGTATTTGCCAACCATCGCGCCGGTCACTCCATGTGCCAACCGTTGCGATCAGTCCACCCCCAAGCCAGCGACAGAACCCCTCAGCTGAGAAGGCTCGCCCCATGAGTACGGTCCGACGTCCCGACCACCACCGAAGTGCGCCCCACGGCGGCCACCGCGCCGCACCCGCCGGCCGCCCCGCCACCCACGCGGCCGGGCTCCGTCATGTCCTGGCGCACCTGGTCACACCCCTGCTGATGTGCATCGGCATGGGGTTCGCCTACCTGGGCGCGTTCGCGCATCCGGCACCCCACCACCTGCCGGTCGCGGTCGTCGGATCGAGCCGTGGCGCACAGCTGCTCGCCCAGTCGATCAACGACAAGTCGGGCGGTGACCTGGAGGCGCGTACGGTCCCCGATCGGCCGACGGCGGTCGAGCAGCTGAAGCACCAGGACATCTTCGGTGCGTATGTGATGCACGCGAAGGCGCACGCGCAGGCCCAGCCGCAGGAGGGCACACAGGGACGGACCCAGGAGCGCACGCAGGGACGGGCGCCGGAGGGCACACAGGGACGGGTGCCGGAGGGCACGCAGGGGCGGGCGCAGGGACCGGCGGTGCCCGAACTGCTCGTCGCCACCGCCGGATCCGACACCAGCGCCTCCGTCGTGCAGAAGATCTTCACGCCGCTCGCGGCCCAGCAAGGCGCCCCGCTGAAGGTCACGGACGTCGCACCGCCCGCCGAGGACGATCCGACCGGGCAGGGCATCTTCTTCCTGCTGGTCGCGATCAGCATCGGCTCGTACGCCTCGGTCGCGGTGATCGGCGGCGCCGGCGCCGTGCTGCCGCTCCGGCTGCGGGCCGCGCTGGCGATCGGCACGTCCGCCGTGGTCAGCCTCATCGGCACGGCGTTCGCGGGCCCGGTGTTCCACCTCGTCGACCACGGCCTGTGGGGCCTGTGGGGCATGGCGTGGCTGTACTCCGCCGGCGTTCTGCTGATCGGTACCGGCCTGCACACCTTCCTCAAGCGGTGGACGACGCTCGGCGTGATGGCCCTCTTCGTGATGCTCAACTTCACTTCGTCCGGCGGGATTTTCCGGCCCGAGATGCAGAACGGCTTCTTCGCCGCGCTGCACTCCTTCTGGAACGGTGCCGGCTTCGTGGAGGGCCTCCGCAGTCACGTCTACTTCGACGGTTACGGCCTGTCCGGGCACGTCTGGACGCTGGTGGGCTGGCTGCTCGCCGGGGTGTTGATGGTCGGTCTGGCGGGGCTGGCCGAGCGGCGCCGGCGGGCCGCGGAGGCGGAAGCGGCGGCCAATGCGGCGGCAGTGGCGGCGGCCGCGGTGGCGGCAACGGTGCCGGAGCCCGGGCCGCAGCGGTCGGTGCGTGCGGCGGCGCCCGGCACCGGCTCGTCGGACAGGGTCACGGAGGAAGAGAGGACGGAGGAAGAACTGGAGGAGGCGGTGGGCGTGTAGTGGTCGGTGGCTTGGCAGTTGGCAGTTGGCAGTTGACGGCTGCGGCTACGGCTACGGCTGCGAGCCTGTGGGTGTGGGTGTGGGTGCGGGTGCGGGTGCGGGGCTGGGTCTGGGTTGCGGGTTGACGCCAACGCCTGACCGCATGACGGGCCCCTCTTCCTCCCCGTTCCCGGGCCTCCTCCCCCTCCTCAACGACCGGCGCATGGGCATACGCAGAGTTATCCACAGGCCCTGCGCGCGATGACGCGACGTCGGTACCGTCATGGCACGTCGGCAGGCCGGAAGCAGTTCCGTCCGGCGGCCGGTAAGCAGTGCCCAGTGACAGAGAATTCGCCGACCGACCTCACCGACCTGGTGGGCGTCGCCGAAGTCGCCGCAGCCGTGAAGGTCCTGAAGGGGGAGGTGGCCCGCCATGACGCGTGTGCCGTACGTACCGGGGTTTGCCAAGGCCGATGCAGAAGGCCCGTCGCCCAAGGCGGCCGGCCGGGCATTGCGGGAGCGGCTGCCCCGTGCCGCGCAATCCGCACTGTCGAGCGCGGCCGAACGCCCGGACGCGGTGGCGGCGGTGGAGGAATCCAACGCCGGACGGCTTCTCGACCTGACGCCGATACGGGTCGGCCGGATGGCCGCGAGCCCGTTCGCCTTCCTCCGCGGCTCCGCGGGCCTGATGGCGTACGACCTGACGGCCGATCCGGTGACCGGTATCGGCGCCCAGATCTGCGGCGACGCCCACGCCGCCAACTTCGGGCTCTACGGCGACGCCCGCGGCGGGCTTGTCATCGACCTCAACGACTTCGACGAGACCCTGTACGGGCCGTGGGAGTGGGACGTGAAGCGGCTCGCCACGTCGATGGTCCTGGCGGGCCGGGAAGCGGGTGCGGCTGAGGACGAGTGCCGCAAGGCCGCCCAGGACGCGGCGGGTGCGTACCGGCGCACGATGCGGCTGCTGGCGAAGCTGCCGGTGACGGAGGCGTGGAACGCGATCGCCGATGAGGAGCTGGTCTCACACACCGACGCCCGGGACCTGCTGGGGACGCTGGAGCGGGTGTCGGCCAAGGCGCGGAAGAACACCAGCGCGCGGTTCGCGGCGAAGGCGACCGAGCGGACGGCGGACGGAGGCCGCCGGTTCGTGGACGCGCCACCGGTGCTGCGCCGGGTGCCGGACGCCGAAGCAGCAGCCGTGGCCGCTTCTCTCACCAGCTACCTGGACACCCTCCCCGAGGACCGCCTGCCCCTGCTGGCCCGGTACGCGGTGCACGACGTGGCCTTCCGCGTGGTCGGCACGGGCAGCGTGGGCCTGCGGTCGTACGTGGTGCTGTTGCTGGATCACCGCGGCGAGCCACTGGTCCTGCAGGTGAAGGAGGCCCGCAGCTCCGCACTGGCACCGTATGTGGAGAAGGCCGGCTTCCCGTCCCCGGCGGTGACGCATGAAGGCCGTCGGGTGGTGCTCGGCCAGCGGAGGATGCAGGTCGTCAGCGACATCCTGCTCGGCTGGACGACCGTGCAGGACATACCCCTGACCGAGGGTGGAGGCACCCGCTCCACTGCCCCCGCCCGGGGGACGGGCGATCCGGCTGCCGGACTTCCCTTCCAGGTCCGCCAGTTCAGGAACCGTAAGGGAAGCGTGGACCCGGCCCAACTGACCGGCGACCAACTGGACGACTACGCCCGGATGACCGGCGCCCTCCTGGCCCGAGCCCACGCCCACAGCGCCGACCCACGCCTGGTGGCCGGCTACTGCGGCAAGAGCGAGGAACTGGACGAGGCCATAGCGAAGTTCGCCGTCGCCTACGCAGACCGCACGGAAGCGGACCACACGGCACTGACAACAGCAGTGAAGAACGGCCGTGTGGCGGCAGAAATGGGGGTATGAGCCGCCACATCTCTTCGGGCTCGCCTCTGCCGTCGACGATGGCTTCTTTCGATGATCGACTCTCCCGACCGACGATCGCCTCAGCCGACCGACGAGTGCCTCAGCGGACTGACGAGCGTCGACCGTTGATGGTGGCGCTGGGTGGGGGCGGCGGCAGGGGGAGGCTGGGGCGGCGGCTGGGCCTTGAGGACTGGGCCTGAGGACTGGGCGTCGTGGACCGTGGAGCTGTCTCTCGGACCGTACGCGGGCCGGTGCGGGTGCCGACAACGCTGACACCACGGATCCGGGCGGGCGGCGGCCACAGGTTGCGCGGCGCGCTGCGACTCAACGCGACGATCCGTGGTGGCCCGACGGCCGCTCGGCACTCGAGGGGCGCCCGTCAGCGATGGCCTCTTGATCACGGCTGCTCGGGCCGTGGCGGCGTTGGGTGCTGGCTGATTGGTGGCCGCAAGGGCGGTGGCTGATGGCGGCTGCCGCTCAGGGAGTGGGGCCGGAGGCCGTTACGCGGCGAGGCCGTGCCTGACGGAACTCGTGAGCTTGCGGTTGGTGACGAGGTGAAGGGGTGACCCCGGCGGTTTGGGGAGGTGGCTGAGGGTGAGGGCTGCCGATTGGGGGTGTCGAGCTGTCTCGGCGGGCGGCGTGCGGTGGGCGTAAGCGGTTAGCTGCGGTCGGCGGTCGGTGGGCGTAAGCGGTTAACGGTGGTCGGTGGAGGACGGTCCGTGGTCGGTTAGCGGCGGGCGGTGGGGGTGGGTGAGGCGGTAGGTGGTGAGCGGTGGTCGGTGGGTGGTGGGGGTGGGAGGGGGGTGGGGCGGGGCGGGGGAGGGGCCCCAGGGGGAAGGCAGCAGGAAAGGCGAAGCTCCGGCCTCTCCGGGCCAACAGGCCCAAGGCATGGAGTGACGGAAGCGCCCGGCCGGTGGCGAGGGAGGGCAGGGGTGTGCTCGGGCCGTACGCTGACCGGGTGACGAACTCGCACGCGGACAACACACAGGACGACCAGCACCGAGCGGACGGGCCGGACACGGCGGCTGCCCTGGGGGATCCGCAGGCGTCGGATGCCCGCGACGGCGATCAGGGCTCCCCGACCGCCGGCACGGACGCACAGCCGGCCCCGCCTGACGGCTCCGGCTCGTCCGGCGATACCGCCCCGTCGGGCGCATCCGGCCAGGGCCCATCCCCTGACCGGGACTCCCACGGTCAGCAGTCTTCCTCCCCCAGCCAAGACGCCGCCGATGAGGGCACGCGGCGGTTGGCCAAGGCCGTGTTGGCGGCGGAGCAGGCGTTGATCGAGTTCGAGATCGCGGTGGAGACGTTCCGGGTGGAGGTGGAGAACTTCTCCCGGCTGCACCATCAGCGGCTCGGCCCCATGTACGCGCGGCTGGACGAGCTGGACGCGCAGATCGCCGAGGCGGTGGCAGCGCGTACCGGCGACCCCGAGGACATCCGTAAGGCGCGCGAGGCGCGGGCTTCGGTGCTGCCGATGCCCGAGGTGGAAGAGCTGTTCCACGGCTGGATGGGGTCGGACGGTCTGTTCCCCGAGGCGCAGGCGATGCTCACCGAGCAGTCGGTGCAGCCGCCGCAGAAGGTGCGGCCCAGCGAGGAGGTCCGTAAGGCCTACCGCGAACTCGTCCGCAAGGCCCACCCCGACCTGGCGCGGGACGATGCGGAGCGGGCGCGGCGGGATGAGTTCATCGCGCGGGTCAATGCGGCGTACGGCCGGGGTGACGAGTCGGCGCTGCAGGAGCTCGCGCGGGAGTGGGAGGCCGGTCCGGCGCCGGCCGAGGAGCGGCTCAGCGAGAGTGAGGAGCTCTACGCCCGCCTGGAGTGGCTGGCCACGCGCAAGGAGCTGCTGGCGGCCGTTGCCGCCGAGCTGGAGGAGAGCGCGATCGGCGCGATGATCAAGATGGCGCCGGAGGACCCGGACCGGCTGCTGGACGAGATCGCCGAGAAGCTGCTCGCCGACGTCGCAGAACGTGAGGCGTACCTCGCGCAGCTGGTCGGGTAGCGTCGGAACCATGCAATTTGGTTCTGTACCCACCGTCGATGTCGACGCGCTCTCGGCCGAGGCCTTCCTTCTGGACGTGCGGGAGGACGACGAGTGGCAGGCGGGGCATGCTGAAGGTGCGCTGCACATCCCGATGAGCGAGTTCGTCGCCCGCTACGGGGAGTTGACCGAGAAGGCGCCGGAGGGCGACAAGATCTACGTCCTGTGCCGCGTCGGTGGCCGTTCGGCGCAGGTGGCGCAGTACCTGATCCAGCAGGGCGTCGACGCGGTGAACGTCGCGGGCGGCATGCAGGCGTGGGAGGCCGCCGGACGTCCCGTTTCGGACGGTAAGGGCGGAGCGGGGACGGTCATCTAGCTGCCCGGTTCCCGGCCGGCCAGGCTGGGGCGGCCGGTGCCTGCGTGGCACAGCTGGACGACCTCCGCTGTGCACCTGTGTTCACCTGGCCGCTGCCCGGTGCGGGGCAGCGTCGCCACGCCCCCTCCCTTCCCCTCCCCTCCCGGGCGAGAGGGCGAGCATGAGCCAGCCCGGCCAGCCCGGCCAGCCCGCGCGGCCTCCGCGCCGCGGCTCACCCCAGTGGATGCACCGCGAGCAGGTCGCCGAGGGCCTCTTCGTGGGCGGCGGCGGGGCCGAGGGAGAGTTCGAGCTGCTTGGCCCAGGCGTGGTAGCGGTGCAGCGGGTAGTCGGTGTCGGCGCCGAACCCGCCGTGCAGGTGCTGGGCGGTCTGGACGACGCGGCGTACGCCCTCGGAGGCCCAGATCTTGGCGACCGCGATGTCACCGGCCGGTGGGAGCGGGCCGGCTGCGTCGGCGGTGAGGCGCCAGGCGGCCTGCCAGAGGGTGGCCTCCATCGCGCGCAGGTCGATGAAGCGGTCGGCGGCCTGGACCGCCACGGCCTGGAAGGTGGCCAGCGGGAAGCCGAACTGTTCGCGCTTGCCGGTGTACTCGCTGGTCATGGCGAGTACCCGTTCGCCGAGTCCCAGGGCCAGGGCGCAGGTGCCGAGGGTCAGGAGATGGCGGAGGGATTCCCAGGCGGCCGGGTCCGTCAGCGTTTCGGTGGCGCTGATACGGACGGAGTCGAGCCGGACCTCGGCCTGGCGCTCGCCGCTGGTCGAGATCTGGTCGGCGAGCGTGACGCCGGGGTGGGTGCGGGGGACGAGGGCGAGGACGGCATTGCCCTCTGCGGTGTGTGCGGGCAGCAGGATCCGGTCGGCGGTGGCGGCCCAGGGGACGGCGGTCTGGGCGCCGTCGAGGATCCAGTGGGTGCCCTCCTGGGTGGCGCGGACGGCGAGTTCGGCCGGTTCATGGCCCGTACGGCCGGCGGCGGCGACGGTGACGACGAGGTCGCCGGTGACGATCTGCGGCAGTACGTCCGTACGGAGCGCGGCATCGGTGTACCGCTGGAGGGTGAGCGCCGCAGCGCCGGACTCCAGCAGGGGCACGCGGGCCAGTACCTTCGCCGATTCGCGCAGAACGAGACAGAGCGCTATCGGGTCGAGGCCCGCGCCGCCGTGCTCCGGCGCGATGAGCAGGCCCAGCAGGTCGGCGTCGGCGAGCTTGCGCCACAGTGCGCGGTCGAAGTCGTCGGCGACCGCTCCGGTGGTGAGTGCCGGGCTGGGTACGTCGTCCGGAGCGGTCCCCGAGAAGACGGCCCGTGCCGCCTCGACGGCGGCCTGTTGCTCCTCGGTGAAGGTGAAGTCCACTGCCTGTCCTTCCTTCCGCACGGCACCGCGACCTGACGGGCCGTCAAGTCAGGCGTCAAGGTAGAACATGTTTCAGGAATTGGGAATGGCAATGGTGGTGGTGAAGGGACGCCCGCGCCGAGCCCCGAGCCGCCCCGGGCTCGCTGACTCCCCCCGACGTGGTCGCTCGAAGGTCGGGGAACGGCCCAGGGCGTGGGCGGCCCATGGGCGTGGGCGCCCCATGCGGGCAGGAGGTCCGTAGTCGCCCCCTACCGGTCGAAGTCCAGCTCCACCTTCTCCGTGGCCGGGTGGGACTGGCAGGCGAGGACGTAGCCGGCGTCGACCTCGTCGGATTCGAGGGCGAAGTTGCGGTCCATGCGTATTTCGCCGGAGACCAGGAAGGCCCGGCAGGTGCCGCAGACGCCGCCCTTGCAGGCGTAGGGGGCGTCGGCGCGGTTGCGGAGGACGGCTTCGAGGAGTGATTCGCCGTCGTGGACGGGCCAGGTGCCGGAGCGGCCGTCGAGGGTGGCGGTCACCGTGCTGTGGGCGGGGGCCTTGGCCGCGGGCGCGGTCGGGGCGCCGTTGTCGACGTGGAAGATCTCTTCGTGGATGCGGTTACGGGGTACGCCGAGGGCGCGCAGGGCGCGTTCGGCGCCCTGGACCAGGCCGTACGGGCCGCAGAGGTACCAGCCGTCGATGGCGTCGGTCTTCAGGAGGGCGGGCAGCAGGGTGCGGAGCCGGTCCTCGTCCAGGCGGCCGGAAGGCAGGCCGGCCTGCTGTTCCTCGCGGGAGAGGGTGTGGATCAGCTGGAAGCGGTCGGGATACCGGTCCTTCAGGTCGGCGACCTCCTCCAGGAACATCGTCGAGGCCGCGGTGCGGTCGCTGCGGATCAGGCAGAAGCGGGCGTCGGGCTGCTGCGCGAGGAGGGTGGTGGCGATGGACAGCACGGGGGTGATGCCGCTGCCGCCGACGATCCCGACGAAGTGCCCGGGGCGCGGGGCGAGGACGAACCGGCCGGCCGGGGCCATCACCTCCACCGTGTCGCCGACCGCCAGCTCCTTGAGTGCGTAGGTCGAGAAGGCGCCGTCCTCGACGTGCCGGATGCCGACGCGCAGGACGGGCTCGTCGGTGGCCGGGGTGCAGATGGAGTACGTACGGCGGGTCTCCTGGCCGTCGACCGTTCTGCGCAGCGCGATGTGCTGCCCGGGGGTGTGCCGGAAGGCGCTGCGGAGTTCGGGCGGGACGGTGAAGGTGACGGCCACCGCGTCGTCCGTGAGCCGCTCGACCTCCTGGACCCGGAGCGGGTGGAACATCACAACTCCTTGAAGTGGTCGAAGGGTTCGCGGCAGGACTCGCAGCGGCGCAGCGCCTTGCAGGCCGTGGAGGAGAACCGGCTCAGCAGGGTGGTGTCGGTCGATCCGCAGTGCGGGCAGCGGATCGTGAGGTCGACGGAGATCGGTCCGCCGGCCGGGCCGGCCGGGCGCGGTGGGGCGATGCCGAAGTCCTCCAGCTTGCGGCGGCCCTCGGCGGTGATGGCGTCCGTGGTCCAGGGCGGGCTGAGGACCGTACGGACCTCGACGTCGGGTATGCCGTGGTCGTGGAGTATCCGCTCGATGTCGGCGGACATGGCCTCGATGGCGGGGCAGCCGGTGTAGGTGGGGGTGAGCTCGACCTCTACGCGGTCGGGGGCGGTCAGCCGCAGATCGCGCAGGACGCCGAGCTCGGCGAGGGTGAGGACGGGCAGCTCGGGGTCGGGAACGGAGCCGGCCAGTGCCAGCAGTTCCGCTTCGAGGGCCGTGCCGGCCGTGGTGGGCCTGCCGGCCGAGGTGGGTGCGTCGGCCCTCGTGGCCGTGGTGTCGCCGGTGGTCACCATGTCGCCCCCGGGTGGCTGCGGTGGAGGTGCTGCATCTCGGCGAGCAGCCGTCCGAACGGTTCGGTGTGCAGGCCCTGGCGGCCCGCGCCGGCGGTCCAGGCGCCGCGCTGCGGTCCTTCGGGGAGGCGGAGGGTGGCCTGCTCGACGGTGGCGGTGATGCGGGTGGTCCACACGTCGTGGAACGTGGCCCAGGGCAGCGATTCCAGTCCGGGCACCGGCTCGAACATCTCGCCCGTGAAGCGCCAGAGGGCGTCCAGGGCGTGCTGCATGCGGGTGCGGCTCTCGTCGGTGCCGTCGCCCAGCCGGAGGGTCCACTGGGTGGCGTGGTCGCGGTGGTAGGCGACCTCTTTGACGGCCTTGCCGGCCAGGGGAGCCAACTCGGTGTCCCCGTCCGCCAGTTGCTCGAAGAGCAGCTCCTGGTAGGTGGAGAAGTAGAGCTGGCGGGCGATGGTGTGCGCGAAGTCGCCGTTGGGCTGCTCGACGAGCTGGAGGTTGCGGAACTCCCGCTCCTCGCGCAGATACGCCAGCTCGTCCTCGTCGCCGGCCAGGGAGAGCAGCACCCGGGCCTGGCCGAGGAGGTCCAGCGCGATGTTGGCCAGCGCCACCTCCTCCTCCAGGACCGGGGCCTGACCGGCCCACTCGCCCAGGCGGTGGGAGAGGATCAGCGCATCGTCCCCGAGGGGCAGGGCGGGGGTGGTCACGGTGTCCCTCACAGGTGGTGCACCCCCTCCGGGATCTCGTAGAAGGTCGGGTGGCGGTAGGGCTTGTCGCCGGCCGGCTCGAAGAAGGCGTCCTTCTCGTCCGGGGAGGAGGCGGTGATCTGGGCGGAGGGGACCACCCAGAGGGAGACGCCTTCGGAGCGCCGGGTGTAGAGGTCGCGGGCGTTGCGCAGTGCCATCTCGGCGTCCGGGGCGTGGAGGCTGCCGGCGTGGGTGTGCGACAGGCCGCGGCGGCTGCGGACGAAGACCTCCCACAGGGGCCAGTCGGTGGGGCGGGCGTCCGCCGCTTCGGCGGGGGCGCCGGAGGCGGTGGTCTCCGCGGGGCGGGGTGTCGTCGTCATCGTCCGGCCTTCCCGTGCTTGGCCGCGTGTGCGGCGGCTGCCTCGCGCACCCAGGCGCCTTCTTCGTGGGCCCGTCGGCGGCGGTTGATCCGCTGTTCGTTGCAGGGGCCGTTGCCCTTGAGGACCTCGCGGAACTCGGTCCAGTCGATGGAGCCGAAGTCGTAGTGACCGCGGTCCTCGTTCCACACCAGGTCGGGGTCGGGGAGGGTGAGGCCGAGGGCCTCGGCCTGGGGGACGCAGATGTCGACGAAGCGCTGGCGGAGCTCGTCGTTGGAGTGCCGCTTGATCTTCCAGGCCATGGACTGGGCGGAGTGCGACGACTCGTCGTCCGGTGGGCCGAACATCATCAGGGAGGGCCACCACCAGCGGTCGACTGCGTCCTGTGCCATCGCGTGCTGGGCGTCGGTGCCGCGGCTGAGGGTCAGCAGGAGCTCGTAGCCCTGGCGCTGGTGGAAGGACTCCTCCTTGCAGACGCGGACCATCGCGCGGGCGTAGGGGCCGTAGGAGCACCGGCACAGCGGGACCTGGTTGGTGATCGCGGCGCCGTCCACCAGCCAGCCGATGGCTCCGACGTCCGCCCAGGTCAGGGTCGGGTAGTTGAAGATCGAGGAGTACTTCTGGCGGCCGGTGTGGAGCTTGTCGAGGAGCTCGTCGCGGCTCGCGCCGAGGGTTTCGGCGGCGCTGTAGAGATACAGGCCGTGGCCGGCCTCGTCCTGCACCTTGGCCATCAGGATCGCCTTGCGGCGCAGGGAGGGCGCGCGGGTGATCCAGTTGGCCTCCGGCTGCATGCCGATGATCTCGGAGTGGGCGTGCTGCGCTATCTGCCGCACGAGTGTGGAGCGGTACGCCTCCGGCATCCAGTCCCGTGGTTCGATCCGCTCGTCCGCGGCCACGGTGGCGTCGAATGCGGCCTCCTGAGCCGCCTCCTCCGGCGCGATCGTCGTCATGTTGTGCCCCCTCGCTCCCGACCGACCGATCGTTCGGTTCAATGGTGAGTGGGCGGGCAGCGGGTGTCAAGCCTGTGGATAACCCGGGGGAGGGTGTGCCCGGTGGGGCCGCGTAGGTACGGTTCCGGAGCGGAGTTGACCGCATGGGTTTACGGGAACGGGGCGGGAATGCAGTCATACGGGGACGAATCGCGGCCTTTGGCCGCGCTGTCGCTACCCTCGCGGATCGTCATAGGCGTGGCGGCCTGCGCCGTCGCCGTCATCGTCGCGATTCATCTCGCCATGATGTTTCTGCACGTCGCGCCGCAGAACACGCTCAGCAAGCAGCAGGGCTCCCTGATCAGCGACTACGTCTATCCCGAGTACGAACAGAACTGGAAGCTGTTCGCGCCCAACCCCCTCCAGCAGAACGTCGCGGTCCAGGTCCGCGCGCAGGTCCGCGCCGAGGACGGCAGCAGCCGCACCACCGACTGGACCGACCTGACCGCCCGTGACGGCCGGGCCATACTCCACAACCCGCTGCCCAGCCACACCGAGCAGAACCAGCTGCGCCGGGGCTGGGAGCTCTTCGTCAACAGCCACAACGCCCAGGGCCGCCCGATCGGCACCCGCGGCGAGCTGGCCGAGCGCTACATCCGGCGGATCGTGATGTTCCGGATGCAGGGCGAGTGGACCGCGGCCGGCGGCCGGGTCGAGCGCATCCAGGTCCGCTCCCGTACGGCCGCGGTCAGCCCGCCGCCGTGGAGCACCGAGAAGATCAGCGACAAGCCCGTGTACCGCGTGCAGCCCTGGTGGCAGATCACCTCGGCCGACCTCCCCGAGGGGGCGAACAGCCAGTGACGTCGCCGACGCCCCAGCAGCCCCGGAGCACCTCGCAGCCCACGCACACCACGGAGCCCACAGACGTGTCGCAGCAAGCGCACGCACCCCACGCCCCCCAGGCCCCCGCCGCGCCCCCGGCCCTCTACGAGGAGACCCGGATCGAGCGCGCCATCGGCCGCCTCTTCGGCCGCGCCACCGGCCGCGCGCTGGCCCCGTACCAGACCGCCGTGATCCGGATCGGCTTCTCGGCGACCTGGCTGCTGTTCCTGCTGCGCGAGTGGCCGCACCGCCTTACGCTCTACGGGCCCGACAGCCCCTGGAGCCTGGACATGGCGCGCCGCCTCCTGGACGCCAACCACGCCTTCTCCATGCTGCTGTGGTCCGACGGCCGCGGCTGGTTCGAGTGCGTCTACCTGATGGCCGTCGCGTCCAGCGCGGCGCTGCTGCTCGGCTGGCGCACCCGCACCATGTCGGTCCTCTTCATGCTCGGCGTGATCTCGCTGCAGAACCGCAGCGTCTTCATAGGGGACGGCGGCGACAACGTCATCCACCTGATGTCGATGTATCTCGTGCTCACCCGGTGCGGCCAGGTCTGGTCGCTGGACGCACGCCGCGCCAAGCGCGCCCGGGCCGCGGCGGAGGCGGAGGCAGCCGCGGCCGGCGAGGAGGCCGGCGGGGAGGCGCTCGACGGGGCGCAGACCGCCGCACACATGCCGGGAGCGGGCCGCGGACGCGATCTGACCGGCATCGTCCTGTGGGCCGTGCTCGGCCTCGCCCTCGCCGTCGCGCAGCTCACCGGCAGCTACGCCCTCCTGTGGTTCGACAACGGCCCGTTCCCGCACATCGGCTGGAGCCTGGTCCTGTGGGGCCTGTGGGCCGCGCACGCCCTCTGGTGGGCGGTCCAGCGCTACGCACCGGGGGAGCCGCGCACCGTCCTGGACACCCTCACCAAGCTCGCCCACAACGGCGCACTGCTGGTGATCATGGTCGAGGTCTGCCTCGTCTACTCCACCGCCGGCTGGTACAAGATCCAGGGCTCCCGCTGGCAGGACGGCACCGCGGTCTACTACCCGATGCACCTGGACTACTTCTCCCCCTGGCCCGCGCTCTCCCAGCTGCTCGGCAGCAACGGCCTGATGGTCATGCTGATCACCTACGGCACGGTGATCGTCCAGGTGGCCTTCCCCTTCACGCTCTTCAACCGCCGGCTCAAGAACGTGCTCCTGGTCATCATGATCTGCGAGCACCTCTCGATCGCGTTCCTGCTGGGACTGCCGTTCTTCTCGCTCGCCATGATCGCCGCGGACGCGGTCTTCCTGCCGACGAACTTCCTGACCTGGGTCTCCGCCCGCGTCTCCGGCCTGCGCGAACGGCTTTTCCCGCGCGCCGTCCCGGCCGGCCCGGACGGCGGCCCCGGAGGCGGTGAACCCCCGGCCCGTACGGACCACGGCGGTGGTGGCCATACGCTCGTGGGGTGAGCAGCGAGAAAACCGCCCCCGCCGAGCCCCTCCAGTACGACGAGGGCTACGGGGCCCAGATCGGCGTCGGGCCGCATCCGGAGCCCTGGCCGCAGGACGACCGTTACGACCCGGAGCTGCTCGCGCACGGCGACCGCCGCAACGTCGTCGACCACTACCGCTACTGGACGCGCGAGGCGATCGTCGCGGACCTCGACACCCGTCGCCACGACTTCCACGTGGCGGTCGAGAACTGGGGCCACGACTTCAACATCGGCTCCGTCGTGCGCACCGCGAACGCGTTCCTGGCCAAGGAGGTCCACATCGTCGGCCAGCGGCGCTGGAACCGGCGCGGGGCGATGGTGACCGACCGCTACCAGCACGTCCGTCACCACCCGGACACCGCGGACCTCACCGCCTGGGCCACCGCCGAGGGACTGCCGATCATCGGGATCGACAATCTCCCGGGGTCCGTGCCGCTGGAGACGACCGAGCTGCCGCGGCGTTGTGTGCTCCTCTTCGGCCAGGAGGGCCCGGGGCTGACCGAGGAGGCACGGCGCCACGCCTCGCTGGTCTGCTCGATCGCGCAGTTCGGCTCGACCCGCTCGATCAACGCGGGGGCGGCGGCCGCCATCGCGATGCACGCCTGGATCGGCCGCCACGCACGGATCGACGGGCCGGACGCCGGCTGACCGGCGCCGGCCCCGGCCACGTCACGCGGGCCGGCGCCCGGCCCGGCTCACGTCAAGCGGGCCGGCGCACCTCCACCATCCGGAAGCGGCTGGCCACGAACGCGCCGTCGCAGAGCACCGCGTTCGCCGCCGGGTTACCGCCGGAGCCGTGGAAGTCCGAGAACGCCGCGGTCTGGTTCACATAGACCCCGCCGGTGAGGTTCAGCGACAGCTGGGCGCACTCCTCCAGGCAGGCGTCCTCCACCAGCCGCTCGACCTCGGCGTCCGTGGTGTACGCGCCGACCGTCATGGCGCCCTTCTCGCGGACCGTCCGCCGCAGCAGCTCCACGGCGTCGGCGGCGGAGTCGACGGCCACCGCGAACGACACCGGCCCGAAGCACTCCGAGAGGTACGCCGCCTCGGAGTCCGGCTTGGCGCCGTCCAGCTTGACGATCACCGGGGTGCGGACCGTCGCCCCGGGGAAGTCGGGGTTGGTCACCTCACGGGAGGCCAGGGCCACCTCGCCGAGTCCGGCCGCGGCCTCGATCCGCTCCTTGACCTGCGGATTGACGATCGCGCCCAGCAGCCCGTTGGCCCGCGCGTCGTCGCCGAGCAGCCCGCTCACCGCGCCCGCGAGGTCGCTGACCACCTCGTCGTACGACTTCGGCCCGGCGTCCGTGGTGATGCCGCCGCGGGGGATCAGCAGGTTCTGCGGGGTGGTGCACATCTGGCCGCTGTAGAGCGACAGGGAGAAGGCGAGGTTGCTGAGCATGCCCTTGTAGTCATCGGTGGAGTCGATGACGACGGTGTTCACGCCGGCCTTCTCGGTGTGGACCTCGGCCTGCCGGGCGTGCGTCTCCAGCCAGTCGCCGAACGCGGTCGAGCCGGTGTAGTCGATGATGCGCACCTCGGGGCGGACGGCCAGCGTCTTGGCCAGGCCCTCGTCCGGCCGGTCCACGGCCAGGCACACCAGGTCGGCGGGGAAGCCGGCGTCGTCGAGGACCTCGCGCGCCACCTTGACGGTCATGGCCAGCGGCAGCACGGCCCGCGGATGCGGCTTGACCAGGACCGGGTTGCCGGTGGCCAGGGAGGCGAACAGGCCGGGGTAGCCGTTCCAGGTCGGGAAGGTGTTGCACCCGATCATCAGGGCCACACCGCGCGGCACGGCCGTGAAGCTCTTGGACAGCTCCAGCGGGTCGCGCTTGCCCTGCGGCTTGGACCAGGCCGCCTGCCCCGGGGTGCGGGTCTGCTCGGCGTACGCGTACGCCACCGCTTCCAGGCCGCGGTCCTGGGCGTGCGGCCCGCCGGCCTGGAACGCCATCATGAACGCCTGGCCGCTGGTGTGCATCACGGCCTGGGCGAACTCATGGGTGCGCGCGCTGATCCGGGCCAGGATCTCCAGACAGACCGCCGCGCGCAGCTCCGGGCCGGCGTCCCGCCAGGCCGGGATCGTGGCGCGCATCGCGGGCAGCAGGACGTCCACGTCCGGGTGCGGATAGCTGATCCCCAGCTCCGGCCCGTAGGGCGAGACCTCCTGGCCCGTCCAGTCGTCCGTGCCGGGCTGGGTGAGCTCGAAGCGCTTGCCGCGCAGCGCCTCGAACGCGGCCGCACCGTCGGCCGCGGCGGTCTCGCCGTACGCCTTGGGGTGCTCGGGGTGCGGGGACCAGTAGGCGCGGGTACGGATTGCCTCCAGCGCCTGGTCGAGGGTCGGACGGTGCTTCTCGATCAACTGCGCTGCGGTCATTTCGGCGGCCATCGATGACCAACTCCTCGTCGAGCCGGGCGGAGAGCGGATAGGGCTGGGAGCGGACAGGGCAACGGAGTTAGAGTAACCGAACGATCGGTCGGGGCAAGAGGGCCCGGCGAGCCTGTGGAAAAGTCGGTCGGGGAGGATCAGCTGGCATGACGGCAATCGGCACCGGCAACACCGTGGCAGTGGTGGGCACCGGCACCATGGGACAGGGAATCGCGCAGGTCGCGCTGGTCGCCGGCCACCGCGTACGGCTCTACGACAGCGCCCCCGGGCGCGCGGAGCAGGCCGCCGGCGCGCTCGTGCGGCGGCTGGACCGGCTGGTGGAGAAGGGCCGGATCACGGCGGCCGAGCGGGACGCCGCGCGCGACCGCCTCTCCCCCGCCACCGCCCTCGCCGAGCTGGCCGACGCCGCGCTGGTCGTCGAGGCGATCCTGGAGGAACTGAAGCCCAAGCAGGAGCTGTTCAGGTCGCTGGAGGACATCGTCGGCGACGACTGCCTGCTGGCCACCAATACGTCCTCGCTGTCCGTGACCGCGGTCGCCGGCGGCCTGCGCCGCCCCGGCCGCTGCGTGGGCCTGCACTTCTTCAACCCCGCGCCGCTGCTCCCGCTGGTCGAGGTGGTCAGCGGCTTCGCCACGGACGAGGCCGCCGCCACCGCGGCGTACGACACCGCCGCGGCCTGGGGGAAGAAGCCGGTCCGCTGCGCCGACACCCCCGGTTTCATCGTCAACCGCATCGCCCGCCCCTTCTACGCCGAGGCCCTGCGCGCCTACGAGGAGCGCGTCGCCGACCCGGCCACCATCGACGCGGTGCTGCGCGACGGCGCCGGCTTCAAGATGGGGCCGTTCGAGCTGACCGACCTCATCGGGCAGGACGTGAACGAGGCGGTCACCCACTCCGTGTGGCAGTCCTTCTTCCAGGACCCCAAGTTCACCCCCTCGCTGGCGCAGCGCCGCCTGGTGGAGTCCGGGCTGCACGGCCGCAAGGCGGGGCGCGGCTGGTACGACTACTCCGAGGGCGCCCAGCGGCCCGCGCCGCACACCGCGGAGCCCTGCCCGGCCCCGGAGGCCGTCGCCCTGCACGCGCGGCTGCCCGGCCCCGCCGCGGTGCTCCGCGAGCTGATCGAGGAGGCCGGCATCAAGGTCACCCGCGACCGCACGCCGGGCGAGTCGGAGGGCTTCATCCGGCTGCCCGGCGGGGCCTGCCTCGCGCTCACCAACGGCTACCCGGCGACGAGCGTCGTCTACGGCAGGTACATCCGCTTCGATCTCTCGCTCGACTACCGGGCCGCCACCCGGATCGCGCTGGCCGCCTCGGAGACCTGTTCCGAGGCGGACGTCGCGGAGGCGGTCGGGCTGTTCCAGGCGCTGGGCAAGGAGGTCAGCGTGATCGGCGACGTCCCCGGCATGATCGTCGCCCGGACGGTCGCGATGATCATCGACTTCGCCGTGGACGCCGCCGCCCGCGAGGTGGCCACCCCCGAGGACATCGACACGGCCATGCGACTGGGCGTGAACTACCCCGGCGGCCCCATGGAGTGGGTCGAACGGCTCGGCGCCCACTGGGTGTGGGACCTGCTGGACTCGATGCACCACCAGAATGCCGGGGGACGCTACGTGCCGTCCTGGGCGCTGCGGCGCCGTGCGGACCTCGAGGAACAGGTGCTCTCATCATGACCATGGCCAAACGCGACACCTATACGCCCGATTCGCTGCTCGCCGTCGCCGTCGAGGTGTTCATCGAGCGCGGCTACGACGGCACCTCCATGGAGCACCTCTCCAAGGCGGCCGGCATCTCCAAGTCCTCGATCTACCACCACGTGCGCAGCAAGGAAGAGCTGCTGCACCGTGCCATAAGCCGGGCCCTGGACGGCCTCTTCGGCGTGCTGGAGGAGCCGGCGGCCCTCCAGGGGCGGGCGATCGAGCGGCTGGAGCACGTCACCCGCCGGGTGACCGAGGTGCTGATGGACGAACTCCCCTACGTGACGCTGCTGTTGAGGGTGCGCGGGAACACGGACACCGAACGGTGGGCCATGGAGCGCCGCCGGGAGTTCGACCACGAGGTCTCCGCCCTCCTCAAGCAGGCCGCCGCCGACGGCGACCTGCGGGACGACGTGGACGTCCGGCTCGCCACGAGGCTGCTCTTCGGCATGATCAATTCGATCGTCGAGTGGTACCGGCCCGGGCGGGGCGGCACGGCGAGCCGCGACGAGGTCGCCGAGGCCGTGGTGCGCACGGCGTTCGCGGGCCTGCGCCGGCCCTGACGGGGTCCTGTGAGGGCCTGACGTCCTGCGGGGCCCTGACGGGTCCCTGACGGCCGCCCGCGGCGCCGGGCGGCTCACTCCCCCTCGGGCCCGAGATCGGTCTCCTCGAAGACCAGCAGGGTGCGGGTGCTGAGCACCTCCGGTATCGACTGGATACGGGTGAGGACCAGCTCCCGCAGTTCCCGGTTGTCCTTGGTGTGCACCAGCAGCAGCACATCGAAATCGCCGCTGACCAGCGCGATGTGGGTGGCGCCCGGCAGGGCGGTGAGCTGCTTGCGCACGGTCCGCCAGGAGTTCTGCACGATCTTCAGCGTGATGTACGCGGAGGCGCCCTGGCCTGCCCGCTCCTGGTCGACCTGGGCGCTGAAACCGCGGATCACCCCGTCGTCCATCAGCCGGTTGATGCGCGCGTAGGCATTGGCGCGCGAGACGTGGACCCGCTCGGCCACGGAGCGTATCGAGGCCCTGCCGTCGGTCTGCAGCATGCGCAGGATCGACCGGTCGATGGTGTCCAGCGGGCGTGCGGCCGGGGTGGCCGGGGCGGGCGGTTCGGGCGACGGTGGCTGACCGTTGTTATTGGCCATCTGTTCGTCCGGCATATGGTCCCGCCTCCCCTTTGTGGACGCCCTGTCTTCATCTGAAGCTGTGGAGAACCGTTTGTCCACAGGCTGAACCCGCCTGTAGCCAAAATGCATCAGCGACCGAACAATCGGTAGGGAAGGGCTCACCCGCCCCGACCGGTTTCATCCTGCCCATCCGCCGTCCGCCCACCACCCTTCTGCGGCGCCATCGCGCCACCCCTTCGTACCGAGGAGGTGCTCGTCATGACGGTCCTAGAGCAGCCCGGCAGCAGCAGGAACAAGAGCAGCCTGGCCGGCCCGCCGCCCGCGTGGCGCCCGCGCGTCGACCCCGCCCCTCTCCTGCCCGACGAGGAGCCGTACCGCGTCCTCGGTACGGACGCCGCCGCCCGGCTCGAGTCCGGACTGCTGACCCGGCTGTACGCCCAGCTCGTCCGCGGCCGCCGGTACAACGCCCAGGCCACCGCCCTGACCCGGCAGGGACGATTGGCGGTCTATCCGTCCTCCACCGGCCAGGAGGCCTGCGAGGTCGCCGCCGCGCTGGCGCTGGAGGAGCGGGACTGGCTCTTCCCCAGCTACCGCGACACCCTGGCCGCCGTGGCCCGCGGCCTCGACCCCGTCCAGGCACTGACCCTGCTGCGCGGCGACTGGCACTGCGGCTACGACCCGCACGAACACCGCATCGCCCCCCTGTGCACCCCGCTGGCCACCCAGCTCCCCCATGCCGTGGGCCTGGCGCACGCCGCCCGCCTCAAGGGCGACGAGGTGGTGGCGCTGGCCATGGTGGGCGACGGCGGCACGAGCGAGGGCGACTTCCACGAGGCGCTGAACTTCGCGGCGCTCTGGCAGGCCCCGGTCGTCTTCCTGGTGCAGAACAACGGCTTCGCCATCTCCGTGCCGCTCGCCAAGCAGACCGCCGCGCCCTCCCTCGCCCACAAGGCGGTCGGCTACGGCATGCCCGGCCGCCTGGTCGACGGCAACGACGCGCCCGCGATGCACGAAGTGCTCGGCGAGGCCGTCCAGCGCGCCCGCCGGGGCGGCGGCCCCACCCTCGTCGAGGCCGTCACGTACCGCATCGAGGCGCACACCAACGCCGACGACGCCACCCGCTACCGCACCGACGCCGAGGTCGAGACCTGGCGGGCGCACGACCCGATAGCCCTGCTGGAGCACGAGCTGGCCGGCCGCGGCCTGCTGACCGACGAGTTCGTCGCCACCACCCGGGAGAGCGCCGAGCAGCTGGCCGCCGACCTGCGGGAGCGGATGCACGCCGACCCGGTGCTGAACCCGATGGACCTGTTCACCCATGTGTTCGCCGAGCAGACCGGCCAACTGCGCGCCCAGGCGGCGCAGTTGCGCGCCGAGTTGGACGCCGAGGCCGCCGGACACCCCGAGGACGCCGCGGGCACTGCGCCCGCCGAGGAGGCCAGGCCATGACGACCACCGCTCCGGCCACCGCGCGCAAGCCCGCCACCATGGCGCAGGCGCTGACCCGCGCGCTGCGCGACGCCATGGCCGAGGACCCCGCCGTCCATGTGATGGGCGAGGACGTCGGCGCCCTGGGCGGCGTCTTCCGCATCACCGACGGCCTGGCCAAGGAGTTCGGCGAGGACCGCTGCACGGACACCGCGCTCGCCGAGGCCGGCATCCTGGGCACCGCCGTCGGCATGGCGATGTACGGGCTGCGGCCGGTGGTCGAGATGCAGTTCGACGCGTTCGCCTACCCGGCGTTCGAGCAGTTGGTCAGCCATGTCGCCCGGATGCGCAACCGCACCCGCGGCGCGGTCCCGATGCCGCTGACCATCCGCATCCCCTACGGCGGCGGCATCGGCGGCGTCGAGCACCACAGCGACTCCTCCGAGGCCTACTACCTCGCCACCCCGGGGCTCCATGTCGTCACCCCGGCCACCGTCGAGGACGCCTACGGACTGCTGCGGGCCGCCATCGCCTCCGACGACCCGGTCGTCTTCCTGGAGCCCAAGCGGCTGTACTGGTCGAAGGCCGAGTGGTCGCCGGACGCCCCCACCCCGGTCGCGCCCCTGGGCCGGGCCGAGATACGCCGCCGCGGCAGCAGCGCCACCCTGATCACCTACGGCCCCTCGCTGCCCGCCTGCATGGAGGCCGCCGAGGCCGGCCGCGCCGAGGGCTGGGACCTGGAAGTGGTCGATCTGCGCTCCCTGGTGCCGTTCGACGACGAGACGGTCTGCGCGTCCGTACGGCGCACCGGACGGGCCGTGGTCGTCCATGAGGCCGGCGGATTCGGCGGCCCCGGCGGGGAGATCGCCGCGCGGATCACCGAGCGCTGCTTCCACCACCTGGAGGCGCCGGTGCTGCGGGTGACCGGCTTCGACATCCCCTACCCGCCGCCCATGCTGGAGCGGCACCACCTCCCGGGCGTCGACCGGATCCTGGACACCGTCGCGCGCCTGCAGTGGGAGTCGGACTGGACCGAAGGACGTGGTGCGTGATGGCCGTGGTCCGTGAATTCACCCTGCCCGACCTGGGGGAGGGCCTCACCGAGGCGACGATCGTGCAGTGGCTGGTCGAGGTCGGCGAGGTCGTCGCCGTCGACCAGCCGGTGGTCGAGGTCGAGACCGCCAAGGCGATGGTCGAGGTGCCGTGCCCGTACGGCGGCGTGGTGACCGCCCGCTACGGCGACGAAGGCGTCGAAGTCCCGGTCGGCACCCCCCTGGTGACGGTCGCGGTCGGCGCGGTACCGGACGATCTGGCGGAGCGGGCCCCCACGACGGGCGCCGCCAACGGGACGGCGACCGCCCCGGAGACACCGGCCGCCGACGCGGCGGAGAACGGCTCCGGCAACGTCCTGGTCGGGTACGGCACGAGCGCGGCCGCGGCCCGGCGGCGCCGGATCCGCCCCGCGGACGGCGCGCGCCCCGAGACGGGCGGCCCGCAGCCCCCGACCGGAGCGGAGCCCGCCACACCGGCCGAGGAGACCGCGGCGGACCGCCCGGCCCGCGCCGCGGACGCCGACGGCCGTACGGTGCCCGTCATCTCGCCGCTGGTGCGCCGCATGGCGCGGGAGAACGACCTGGACCTGCGGGAGGTGACGGGCACCGGGCCGGACGGCCTGATCCTCCGTACGGACGTCGAGTCCGCGCTCCGCGTCCGCCGCGAGCGCGCGCCGCAGCCGGCCACCGCGGCCGTCCCGGCCGAAGGGACGGTCCCCGCGGGCGCGACCGCCGCCCCTGGTGCCGCCCCAGGCGTCGCCCCCACCGCAGGTGAGGAGCGGATCCCCCTGCGTGGGATGCTCGGCGCGGCCGCCGAGAAGTTCAGCCGCAGCCGCCGCGAGATCCCCGAGGCGACCTGCTGGGTGGACGCGGACGCCACCGAACTCCTCGCCGTCCGCCGGGCGATGAACGTCCCCGGCGCCCCCAAGGTGTCGCTGCTCGCGCTGCTGGCCCGGATCACCACGGCCGCGCTGGCGCGCTTCCCGCAGCTCAACGCCACCGTCGACACCCGCACCCAGGAGATCGTCCGGCTGCCCGCGGTCCATCTCGGCTTCGCCGCGCAGACCGACCGCGGCCTGGTCGTGCCGGTCGTCCGCGACGCCCAGGCCCGTACGGTCGAGGACCTGTCCGCCGAGATGGCGCGGCTCACGGAGACCGCCCGGGCCGGCGGGCTGTCCCTGGCCGAGCTGACCCACGGCACCTTCACCCTCAACAACTACGGCGTCTTCGGCGTCGACGGCTCCACTCCGATCATCAACCACCCGGAGGCGGCGATGCTCGGCGTCGGCCGGATAGCCGCCAAACCGTGGGTGCACGACGGCGAGTTGGCGGTCCGGCAGGTCGTCCAGCTGTCCCTCACCTTCGACCACCGGGTGTGCGACGGCGGTACCGCGGGCGGCTTCCTGCGGTACGTGGCCGACTGCGTCGAGCGGCCCGCGCTGCTGCTGCGGGGCCTGTGAGCCCGGCCCCCTCCGGACCCGGCCCCCGTCGGGCCCGGAGGGGGCCGCACGACACCTGTGTGAGTGCGCCGAGGCCGGCGATACTCAAGGGGTGAACGACCACACCGACCACGACGCGATCGTCCTGGCCGGCGGCGCGGCACGGCGGCTCGGCGGGGCGGACAAGCCCGCCCTGTCCGTCGGCGGCCGCCCGCTCCTGGACCGGGTCCTCGCCGCCTGCCCGGATGCGGCCCGCGCCGTCGTCGTCGGCCCCGCGCGCCCGACCGCCCGCGCCGTGCTGCACGCCCGCGAGGACCCGCCCGGCGGGGGCCCGCTCGCCGCGCTGGACGCCGGCCTGCGGCACACCACCGCCCCCACGGTGCTCGTCCTCTCCGCGGACCTGCCGTTCCTGACCGCCGCGACGGTACGCGCCCTGCTGACGTCCGCCGCCGCTCCGGCGGACGGGGCGCTGCTCCAGGACGCCTCGGGCCGGGACCAGCCGCTGGTCGCGGCCTACCGCACCGAGCCGCTGCGCCGCGCGCTGGCCCGGATCCGTGCCGAGCACGGCACACCGGCCGGCCTGCCGCTGCGCGCCCTGCTGGCCGGCCTGACGCTCGTCCGGGTCCCTGATCCCACCGCCGGCGCCGCCTTCGACTGCGACACCTGGGAAGACCTCGGCGCGGCACGCGCCCGGATCAGGGAGCATGGACACGTGCTGGACGAATGGATCACCGCAGTCAAGGCCGAACTGGGCATCGACCTCGATGTCGACGTGGCGGCGCTACTCGACCTCGCGCGCGACGCGGCGCACGGCGTGGCCCGCCCGGCCGCGCCGCTGACCACCTTCCTGATCGGATACGCGGCGGGCCAACAGGGCCGGGACGTCAAGGAACTGACCGACCGGGCCACCGCCCTGGCGAACCGCTGGGCCGCGGAGGCCGAGCCGCCGGCGGGCTCCGGGGACGCCGCGGGCACCGGAACGAAGCCCGCGGAATGACCGACGGCGAGACCGGCGGGGCGCTCGGCGCCGCCCGGGACGACCGGCACGGCGACGACCCGTTCGAGGACGCGCTCGCACTGGCCAACCACACCCGCGCAGCGGCCACCGGCCCGGCCCGGCCCCCCGAACCGGGCCACGGCATCCCGTCCGTGGGCGGCCCGCCCGCGGCGGCCCCCGGTGCACCCACCGCGCGCGGCAGCCACGACCCGGAGACCGCCACCGGCCCGTCCGGACCTTCCGGCGCCGCGGACGCCGGCCGGTCCCCGGCCTCGGCTCCACACCACCAGCCGCCCGCCACGCCCTGGCAGCGCGCCCGCGAACTCGCCGCGCACGCCGTCCCCGGCCCGCCCGCGCCGACGGCCACCCCGCTCGCCGAGGCACTCGGCCGGACGCTCGCGGTCCCGCTGACCGCCCTCACCGACCTGCCGTCGTTCGACACCTCGGCCATGGACGGCTGGGCGGTCTCCGGCCCCGGCCCCTGGCGCCTCGACCAGCCCGGGGGCGCCGCCGATCCGGGCATCCTCGCAGGTCAGTCCCCTGCCGAGGCCCTCCAGGACGGCCATGCCCTCGCGATCGCGACCGGCGCGCGCATCCCGTCCGGCGCCACCGCCGTACTGCGCAGCGAGCACGGCGAGGTACGCGAACTGCCCGGCGGCGGCCGGCAGCTGCACGCGCCCCGGCCCGTACCGCCGGGCCAGGACATCCGCCCGCGCGGCCAGGAGTGCCGCCGCGGCGACCACCTGCTGCCCGCCGGCGCGCTGGTGACCCCCGCCGTCCTCGGCCTGGCCGCCGCGGCCGGCTACGACGAGCTGACCGCCTACCCCCGGCCGCGGGCCGAAGTGTTCGTCCTGGGCGACGAGTTGCTGGACCACGGGCTGCCGCAGGCCGGCCGGATCCGGGACGCGCTCGGACCGATGCTCGGCCCCTGGCTGCAGGCCCTCGGGGTGGCGGCGGCCGCCCCTCGCCACCTCGCCGATGACGCCGACACGCTGTACGCGGCGCTGGCGGAGTCCACCGCCGACGTGGTGATCACCACCGGTGGCACCGCCGCGGGTCCGGTCGACCATGTGCATCCGACCCTGCACCGCCTCGGCGCCGAGGTGCTGGTGGACGGCGTGGCGGTGCGCCCCGGGCATCCGATGCTGCTGGCCCGGCTGGCCCCGCGCCGGCACCTCGTCGGCCTGCCCGGCAACCCCCTCGCCGCGGTGTCCGGGCTCTGCACGCTGGCCGAGCCGCTGCTGCGGAGCCTCGCCGCCCGCCGGCCGCCCGCCCCGTGCCGTACCCCGCTGACCGCGCCGGTGCACGGGCATCCGCACGACACCCGGCTCGTCCCGGTGGCCTACCGCGACGACGAGCGCTACGGCCTGACGGCCGAACCGCTGCACTTCCACGGCCCGGCCATGCTGCGCGGGATCGCCGCCGCCGATGCGCTGGCGGTCGTCCCGCCCGGCGGCGCCCAGCGCGGCACCGAACTCGAACTCCTGGAACTCCCCTGGTCAGCGGGGTGGTCGGCGGGCGGGCCGGCGGACCGGTCCGCCTTCGGGGACCCGTTCGGCCCGGCCGGAGGCGCCGCGTGAAGCTCCCCTCCGACGACAGCACGGCGCGTGAGGTGCCCGAGGACCGCTCCCACCGCCTGATACTGCCGCGCCGGGCACCGAAGGCGCCGCTGCGACAGGTCGCCCGCCGGCTGATGATGGCGCTGCTGGTGCTGCTGGCGACGGTCTTCATCGTCTGGATGGACCACGAGGAGTACCACGACAACGCCGACGGCACGGTCGACCTGCTCGACTGCTTCTACTACGCCACCGTCACGCTCTCCACGACGGGCTACGGCGACATCGTCCCGTACGGCGACAGCGCGCGGTTGCTGAACATCCTGCTCATCACGCCGCTCCGTGTGCTCTTCCTGATCATCCTGGTCGGTACGACCCTGGAAGTGCTGACCGAACGCACCCGCGAGCAGTGGCAACTCAAACGCTGGAGAAACGCCGTGCGCGACCACACCGTCATCGTCGGCTACGGCACCAAGGGACGGTCCGCCGTGCAGACCCTCCGGGCGACCGGCGTCGGCCGCGACCGCATCGTCCTCGTCGACCCCAGCAGCAAGGTGATCGAGGCGGCGGTGGCCGAAGGGTTCGCCGGGGTCGTCGGCGATGCGACCCGCAGTGACGTGCTGCTGCGCGCCGAGGTCCAGCGCGCCCGGCAGGTCGTCATCGCCACCCAGCGCGACGACACCGCCGTGCTCGTCTCGTTGACCGCCCGTCAGCTCAACAAGCGGGCGCACATCGTCGCGGCGGTGCGGGAGGAGGAGAACGCCCCGCTGCTGCGGCAGTCCGGCGCCGACGCGGTGATCACCTCGGCCAGCGCGGCCGGCCGGCTGCTGGGACTCTCCGTGCACAGCCCCAGCGCGGGCATGGTCATCGAGGACCTGATCCAGCAGGGCAGCGGCCTGGACCTGGTCGAACGCCCGGTGGTGAAGGCCGAGGTGGGCAGGTCCGTGCGGGAGACCGACGACCTGGTCGTGTCCGTGCTGCGCGGCCACCGGCTGCTCGGCTACGACGATCCGGAGGCCAGCCCGTTGCAGAGCACGGACCGGCTGATCACCATCGTCCGGGCCGCCGTGTCGGAGGAGCCGGACCTGCCCGCCAAGCAGTCGGCGCGGCCGACCCTCCCGGGCACCACCGTCTCCCCGATGCGCCGGCTGGACGACGAATGACGGGCCCTTGACCCAGGTCGGGCCGGGGTGATGTGACGACGCGTCCGTGGCCGGCGGCCCCCGTGCCGTCGCTCTGCCTGCGGACGGCGAGTAGCCTCGCGCCCATGCGAGCGATCACTATCCCGGAGCCCGGTGGCCCCGAAGCACTTGTCTGGACGGATGTGCCCGACCCGCAGCCCGGCGAGGGCGAGGTCCTGATCGAGGTCGCGGCCAGCGCCGTGAACCGCGCCGACCTGCTCCAGCGGCAGGGCTTCTACGACCCGCCGCCCGGAGCCTCGCCGTACCCGGGGTTGGAGTGCTCGGGGCGGATCAGCGCGGTCGGCCCGGGTGTGCACGGCTGGGCCGTCGGCGACGAGGTGTGTGCGCTGCTGGCGGGCGGCGGCTACGCGGAGAAGGTCGTGGTGCCGGCCGGGCAGGTGCTGCCGCTGCCGCCCGGCCTGGACCTGGTCACGGCCGCCGCGCTGCCCGAGGTGACCTGCACGGTCTGGTCGAACGTCTTCATGATCGCCCACCTGCGGCCCGGCGAGACGCTGCTGGTCCACGGCGGCGCGAGCGGCATCGGCACGATGGCGATCCAGCTCGCCAAGGCGGTCGGGGCACGGGTCGCGGTCACCGCGGGCGGCCCCGAGAAGCTGGCCCGCTGCGCGGAGCTCGGTGCGGACATCCTGATCGACTACCGTGAGCAGGACTTCGTCCAGGAGATCCGCAAGGCCACCGACGGCAAGGGCGCGGACGTCATCCTCGACATCATCGGCGCGAAGTACCTGCAGCGGAACGTGAAGGCGCTGGCGGTCAGCGGCCGACTTGCGATCATCGGGCTGCAGGGCGGGGTGAAGGCGGAGCTGAACCTCGCCGCGCTGATGGCCAAGCGCGCCGCGATCACCGGAGCCGGGTTGCGTGCCCGCCCGCTCAGCGAGAAGGCGGCCATCGTCGCCGCCGTACGCGAGCACGTCTGGCCGCTGATCGGCAACGGCCAGGTCCGGGCGATCGTGGACCGTACGCTCCCGATGTCCGAGGCCGCGGAGGCGCACCGTGTCGTGGACGCGAGTGTGCACGTCGGCAAGGTCGTGCTGACCGTCTGAACCGGCCGCGCTGCGGCCTTCCGGATCGCCCCTCCCGGGACGTCGGCGGATAACCCGGCGGACAGTCCCAAGATGCCGTGCATCTGATCACATGTGACGCTGGGCTGGTCACCCGACGGCTCGGCACGGGAGGGGCACTGTGGTCGCTCCAGGTTTCCGTTCGCGCATTGCCAGCAGTCTGTTGGTCGCCGCCGTCGTCCTGCCCGTTCCGGTGGGAGCCGCCCCCGCGGCGGCCGCGGACCGGCAGGCCACGCCGGTGGACCGTTCACCGCAGCTCGTCCGGCCGGGCGATTCGCCGGACGACGACGTGCCGGAGGAGCTGCGGCCCGAGATGCTCGGGGCCGATGCCTTCGCCGCCGAGGACTTCGTGAGCGATCTACCGCAGGTCGACGAGCCGTTCGCGCCGGGCCGGCGCCACGCCGGCCACCCGGGGGCTCCGGCCCGCTTCCGCGAGTTCCCGGACGGCTTCCCCGGCTTCCCGTACGACATGGCGGGCTATCCGCGCCGGATGCCGCACCACCACCCGGGCCGCTGGCACGGCCGGTGGCACCACCACCCGCACCCGTTCGGTCCGGGTTTCCACGGGGACGGCCCCGGCAGCGCGGATTTCGCGGGTCACGGCCACTTCCGGAAGCCCGGGCCGGGCGGTCCGCCCGACGCCGACCGCGGCCACCCGCTGCCCGGCCGTCGCGATCCTGTGAAGCGGCACGCACCGGCGGAGGCCGCATCCGACGCCGCACCCCCGCACTCCACGCCGTCGCACCGCGTCAATACGGCGGAACGGCGCAGCCACCGCTCGTACGAAACGCTGCCGCCGCTCCCGTCGCCCACCGTCCCCGAGGACGCGACCACGGGCACCGCGGACGGGGACGGGGACACCGCCCGCCCGTACGCCCTGGAGGCCCCGGCGGCCCCGGTCGAGCGGGTGCTGCCGATGGGCGCGGGCCTGGCGCTGACCGGCCTGGGCCTGGCGTTCCTGGGTCTGCGGCTGCGCCGCCGCTGAGGCCGTTGCTTCCGCGTTCCTCGTTTCACGTGAAACGAGGAAGCGTGCAACACCGTTTCACGTGAAACGCTCCCGTTTGTTTCACGTGAAACGGTGGGAGTGGTTGGCGTGGTTTCACGTGAAACGGCGAGAATCCGTGGTTTCACGTGAAACACCGGAGCTCGGGTCCCCCGGAAAGGTGGATCACGTTCTCCTGGGGGCACCACCGTCGAGAAGCCCTCGTACGAGAGAATGGCGGCATGGATATGCCGATGAACGAACGGTCGCAGGAGAACCCGCACGTCCTGGTTGTCGGCCCGGACGGCATGGCGCTCGGCAGCGCCGGCTCCGGTGGCGGGGACGACGGCGAGGAGCCCCGCGAGGTCCCGGTGACGGACATGGTCGAACAGCCTGCGAAGGTCATGCGCATCGGCAGCATGATCAAGCAGCTGCTGGAAGAGGTGAAGGCGGCTCCTCTCGACGAGGCCAGCCGGGTCCGGCTCAAGGAGATCCACGCCAGCTCGGTGAAGGAGCTGGAGGACGGGCTGGCCCCCGAACTGGTGGAGGAGCTGGAGCGGCTGTCGCTGCCGTTCACCGATGAGTCGGTGCCGACGGAGGCGGAGCTGCGGATCGCCCAGGCGCAGCTGGTGGGCTGGCTGGAGGGCCTGTTCCACGGCATTCAGACCGCGCTGTTCGCCCAGCAGATGGCCGCCCGTGCCCAGCTGGAGTCGATGCGCCGTGCCCTGCCGCCCGGTGTCCTGCCCACGGAGGGCGACGAGGGCAAGCCCGGCCACGGCGGAGCCCGCTCGGGTCCGTACCTCTGACCGTATGCACGAGGGGCCGGCACGCGGGATGCGTGCCGGCCCCTTCTGTATGCGGTGCGACCGTCAGCCGCTGCGACCGGTGGAGATGGTCAGCTCGATCGTGGCGTCCTTGGTCGGGTACCACCAGCTGATGGCGGCCGGGGACTGATCCGTGACGGTGTTCTTGCCCCAGATCGAGCTGTCCTCTTCCTTGACGATCTTGTACTTCCAGCCGGCCGCCTTGATGCACTCCTTCACCGAGTCCAGGTTCTTGAACCGGAACGACGGGAAGAGGATCTTGCCCTTGTCGGCGTAGCTCTTGGTCGGGTTGGTGCACTCGGACGTCAGGATCGTCGCCGTCTTGTCCTCGGGGCGGATGCTCTCGCTGGGCGAAGCCGAGTAGGAGGACGGCGTGACGTCGCCGCCGTTGTCGTCGGAGGAACCGGCGCTCAGGCCGATGCCGATGGCTATCGCGGTGACCACGACGACACCGACGATCGCCGAGACCACGATCACCGGGGTGTTGTTCTTCCGCCCGCCGGGCCCACCGGCCGACGGCATCGAGGCGGTGACCGGCGGCGGGGGCGGGGTGTACGCCGGCGGAGCCTGGTAACCGCCCGCGTTGAACGGCGCCGGGCCGGGAATCGGACCGGGGGCCGGCGTCGGGTAGGCGTTGTTCGGCGGCGGAGGCGTCTGCGGGCCGAAGCCGGCCGCCTGCGTCGGCTGGTAGGGCTGCTGGACGTTCGGCGGGGCCGGCGTGTGCGGGTTTCCGGAGGCGGTGGGGAAGACCGCGGAGGACACCGAGGAGCCGCTGGTGCGCGCCCGCGGGCCCTCGCCGATGATCAGCGGGGTGGCGCCGGACTGCCCCGACCCGGCGATCCGCAGACACTCGTCCCGCATCGCCTCGGCGGTCGGGAACCGTTCGTTGGGGTTCTTCTTCAGCGCCCGGGCCACCAGCGCGTCCACGGCCGGCGGCAGCGAGCGGTTGATGCTCGACGGGACCGGCGGCTCTTCCTGGACGTGCGCGTAGGCGATCGCGAGCGGGGAGTCCGCGTCGAACGGCAGCTGGCCGGTCAGCAGCTCGAAGAGCATGATGCCGACGGAGTACAGGTCGGAGCGGGCGTCCACGCCGCGGCCCAGCGCCTGCTCGGGGGAGAGGTACTGCGGGGTGCCGACCACCATGCCGGTCTGGGTCATGGACGTCACGCCGGACTGCATGGCACGGGCGATGCCGAAGTCCATGACCTTGACGACGCCGCGCTTGTTCAGCATGACGTTGCCGGGCTTGATGTCGCGGTGGACCAGGCCCATCTCGTGGCTGACTTCCAGCGCCGCGAGCACATCGGCGGTGATCTTCAGGGCCTTCTCGGTCGGCATCGCGCCGTGCTGGGCGATGTCGGTGTCGAGGTCGGAGCGCAGCGGCTGGCCCGCGACGTACTCCATGACGATGTACGGCACCATGCCGCCGTCGAGCTCGTCCTCGCCGGAGTCGAAGACCGAGACGATATTGGTGTGCGTGAGCTTCGCCACTGACTGCGCCTCGCGGCGGAAGCGCTCGCGGAAGGCCTGCTCGCGACCGAGCTCGGTGTGCAGTGTCTTGATCGCGACGTCGCGGTCGAGCACGGTGTCGTGCGCGAGGTGCACGGATGCCATTCCGCCGGCCCCGAGAAGATCACGAAGCTGGTAACGTCCTCCGCCGACCGAACGGCCCTCGAATTGGCCCTGAGCGCCGTCCTGGCTCATCGTTCCGCTTCCCCCTAGGCGCACGGCGCACTACCCGTACGTTATAGCGATCAAAATCTGGAATTCCGCAGCCAAGTGTGCCCCAGGGCCCGGACACGTCAAGCTGTGTGCCCGTTCCGTGACCAGATGTGCAAGATCCGGTCACGGACCTGAGACGTTCGGCACCTCAATCACCGGGGGTGAACTTGCGATGTCAGGCGAACGGCGGGTTTGATGGCCGGTCCACGACGGACCGGTGGGTGTCGCGGAACCTGTAGCGTGCTCTAGCGAAGACCGATGACCTTACCGCTCTCGGGCGGATCGATTCGACGGCGAGGACCGATGGCACCGACGCAGAGCCCCCAGGGCCCGTCCGATCCTGAGGCCACCGGCTCCCATGTCCCCGAGGCACCGGAGATGTGGGGCAACGGCGGCCTGGTCGGCGACGGCCGGTACCGGCTCACGCGGCGCCTCGGGCGCGGCGGTATGGCGGAGGTGTTCGCCGCCGAGGACGTGCGCCTCGGCCGGACCGTGGCCGTGAAGCTGCTGCGTGCCGACCTCGCCGAGGACCCGGTGTCCAAGGCCCGCTTCACCCGCGAGGCACAGTCCGTGGCCGGGCTGAACCACCACGCGGTGGTCGCGGTCTACGACTCCGGCGAGGACCTGGTCGGCGGCAACACCGTGCCGTACATCGTGATGGAGCTGGTCGAGGGCCACACCATCCGTGATCTGCTGCTGAACGCCGACGCCCCGCCGCCGGACCAGGCGCTGATCATCGTCTCGGGCGTGCTGGAGGCACTGGCCTACAGTCACCAGCACGGCATCGTGCACCGTGACATCAAGCCCGCGAACGTGATCATCACGAACAGCGGCGCCGTGAAGGTCATGGACTTCGGCATCGCCCGTGCCCTGCACGGCGCGCAGTCCACCATGACCCAGACCGGCATGGTCATGGGTACGCCCCAGTACCTCTCCCCGGAGCAGGCGCTCGGCAAGACCGTCGACACCCGTTCCGACCTCTACGCCACCGGCTGCCTGCTCTACGAACTCCTCACCCTGCGGCCGCCGTTCACCGGTGAGACCCCGCTCTCGGTCGTCTACCAGCACGTCCAGGACATGCCGGTGCCGGCCTCCGAGGTCGCCGAGGGTGTGCCGCCGGAGCTGGACGGCCTGGTCATGCGGGCGCTGGCCAAGGACCCCGACGACCGGTTCCAGACCGCCGAGGAGATGCGCGGGCTGGTCCAGTACTCGCTGCAGATGCTGCAGGAGCAGGGTGGGCACACCGGCACCTGGAACACCGGTCCGGTCGTCATGCACGAGGGCGGTCACACCCCTTCCATGGGGACCGCCGCGACCACCGCGCTGCCGCATCCGGACGCCGGCCAGACCACGGCGCAGCCGATCCTCACGCACGGGATGCGCGAGGACGACGGCGGCTTCGAGGGCGGGCCCCGCCCGGCCAGGGGCGGCCGCGGCAAGTTCTTGCTGATCGCGGCGCTCGCGCTGATCGCCATCGCGGTCGGTGTGGCCTTCGCGCTGCAGAACACCAAGGACCCGGGCCGGAAGCACGAGACGCCCGCCTCGCAGTCGCCGACGCCGAAGAAGCACAAGGAGACGAGCGAGCCGACGACCGAGGAGCCGACCACTCCGGAGACCCAGCCGGGCGGCACCGGCGGCGACGGCGGTTCGTACACCCCGCCGCCGACGACGCAGCCGAGCACCCCGGAGACGTCCGCGCCGCCGACCTCGCAGCCGCCGACGACCGAGGAGCCGACCACCGAGCCGCCCACCGACACCACCGGTGGCACGGCCGACGGTGGCACCGCGGACGGCGGGACGGCCGACGGTGGCACCGCGGACGGCGGTACGGCCGACGGCGGCTCGACGGCCGGGGCGGACAGCGGGGCGTCCTCGGGCGCGGACAGCGGCACCACGCTGGGCACGACCGGCGGCTGACCCGCCCCACGTGGGTCCGGGTCAGCGGGTGAACGCGTCGCGCACCGCGCGGTATTCGCGGGTCCACCACACCGCCAGGGCGGCCGCCGCCGGGAATTGCGGATCGGTGCGGCGGTCGCCGAGCTGGTAGCGCCAGGTGAGCATCCAGAAGTCGTTCAGCCGCTCCCACCACACCCGGTGGGCGGCCGCGGCGAGTTCGTCGGCGCCGGCTCCGCAGGCGCTGCGGTAGGCACCGGCGTATGCCGCGACCTTGGCCAGGTCCAGGGTGCCGCAGGGACGTACGAAGAAGATCGCGGCGGCGCGCACCGCCTCCTCGGCGCGGGGCTGGACGCCCAGCCGGTCCCAGTCGACGATCGCGGTCGGCTCGGTGCCGCGGTAGAGCACGTTCAGCGGGTGGAAGTCGCCGTGCACCCAGCCGGCGGCGGGTTCCGCGCCGGGGGCGGGGCGCCGGTGCGCCTGCCGCTCCAGGAGGGTCCGGCGCTCCAGCAGCCGGTGCTCGGCGAGCTCGTCGAAGCTGGTGCGCGGGCGGGCGCAGCGGGCCAGGTCCAGCAGCTCGTCGATGGTCTCGAAGGTCCGCTCGGGGTCGGCGCCGGCGTCCGCGAAGGGCGGCCGGGGCGGATGCGGTTCGTCCGCCATGACCTGTGCCAGCGCGGTGTGCACGAGCCCGAGCAGGGCGCCGAGCCGGCGGGACTGCCCGGCGGTCAGCGCGGCCCCGCTCAGGTGCCGCCCCTCGACCCACGGGTGCAGGGCGTAGCAGCGGCCGTCGAGGACGGTGACGGTGCGGCCGTCGGCGTCGGCGACGGGCGGGGCGACCGGCAGGCCGAGCGCGGCGAGCCGCCGGGTGGCGCGGTGCTGGCGGGTGATCGCGGCCAGGTCGCCGTCGAGGTGGTGCTTGAGGAAGTAGCGGCCGCGGGTGGTGGCGAGGAAGTAGCCGTGGTTGAGCAGGCCCTCGGCGACGGGTTCGCAGGACAGCGGCGCGCCGGCGCCGGTGTAGTGGCGGAGCAGGGATCCGAGGGCGTCTTTGTCGGGCGTCGCCGCCGTCCGGACTACAGATGAGCGCAGCACGCGCCAGATGTTAGATCAACTACACCTGTGCGGGTGGGGGTATCGGAAAGCCTCACGCAGAGTGAGCGAGGCCGAAGGCCGGCACCTCGGTGAGGTGGTGCAGGGTGACGAACTCCGGCTCCACGCGCAGGAAGACGGGATCGAAGGGCACCCCGTCGGCCAGCCGGGGCGTGCGGCCGAAGTGCTCCCGCGCGGCGGCATCCGGGAGGGTCAGCCGGGCGGTGCCGGTGAACTGCACGGACCAGGTGTCCGGCGCCCCGCTGCCGACGTTGTCGGCCTCGTACGCGACGACGCTCCCGTCCAGCGCTCCGTGGTAGCCGTAGCCGCGGTGCAGCCGCAGGATCAGCCGTCCGTCGTCCAGGACGAGGTGCCGGGTGACGGTGGTGAAGGGCAGCGCCCGCCGACTGGCCGAGACCCGCCCGTAGGGGGTGCGGCCGAGCAGCTCGATGGCACGGTGGTGGTCGGTGGGCATGGTCCCACCCTGCCGGTCGGGAGGGCCCGTCAACAGGGTCCAGCAGCCTGGAACAAACGGGACGATGGTCCTGAATCGCCACGACCCGGGCGGCGGCCGTGGTGGGCGGGGCCCGAAGCGCGGCCGCCCCGTGACCCGTCGGTCAGCGGCGCTCCGCCTGCCGGCGCGCCACATAGGCGGCGGCCTGGGAGCGGCGCTCCATGCCGAGCTTGGAGAGCAGGCTGGAGACGTAGTTCTTGATGGTCTTCTCGGCGAGGTGGAGCCGTTCCCCGATGGCGCGGTTGGTCAGGCCCTCGCCGATCAGGTCGAGGATCTTGCGCTCCTGCTCGGTCAGGCTCGCCAGCCGGTCGTCCTCCTTGGTGGCGTTGCCGTCGCGCAGCCGCTCCAGTACGCGGGCGGTGGCCACGGGGTCGAGCAGCGACTTGCCGGCGGCCACGTCGCGTACGGCGGAGAGCAGTTCGTTCCCCCGGATGGCCTTGAGGACATAACCGGACGCACCGGCCATGATCGCGTCGAAGAGCGCCTCGTCGTCCGCGAACGAGGTGAGCATCAGGCACTTGATGTCCGGATTCTGCGAACGGATCTCCCGGCAGACCTCGACCCCGCTGCCGTCCGGCAGCCGGACGTCCAGCACGGCCACGTCGGGACGCGTCGCAGGGATCCTGACCAGGGCATCTGCGGCGGTGCCGGCCTCGCCGACCACCTCGATGTCCGCCTCGACCGCGAGCATTTCGTGGACGCCGCGGCGGACGACTTCATGGTCATCGAGTAGGAATACCGTGATTTTTCCGTCTTCGGGCACGGGCTCAGTCTCACACATCAAGTCTTCCCGTGCTCCAGGTCACCGATATAACGTGCCGTTGTCCCGGCGGCCTGCAACGCTGTGACCAGGAGTTGTTCCAGCCTTTGCGATTTTACTTGGAAATCCAAGCAAAATCGCAGGTCAGCGCCGTTTCCACTTCGGCTTTGACAATGGGTAACGTGCAATGAGCAGGCCACTGTCCGGGAGCTTTGTTCCACCCGGATCCGGCCGCGTTCGCACACACCCCGTGCGCCGTATCGGATACCGGGTGAGCCGCAATACGGCCACCGGCGGACCCCGGGGGCCGGACAGACGGAGGAGCAGCACGTGACCGTGGAAGGCACTGCGCAGCGGAAAAACACCCGCGGCAGCAGCAAGCGCACCACCGCCAAGAAGGCGACGCCTGCCAAGAAGGCGTCCCCGGCCAAGGCCCGTACCAACGGCCGGCCCGACCAGGCGGAGCAGGATCAGCTCGTACAACTGCTGACCCCGGAAGGGAAGCGGGTCGAGCACCCCGACTACGCCATCGACCTTTCCCCCGAAGAACTGCGCGGCCTCTACCGCGACATGGTGCTGACGCGGAAGTTCGACGCCGAGGCGACCACCCTCCAGCGCCAGGGCGAGCTGGGCCTGTGGGCCTCGCTGCTGGGCCAGGAGGCCGCTCAGATCGGTTCCGGACGCGCGCTGCGCGACGACGACTACGTCTTCCCGACGTACCGCGAGCACGGTGTGGCGTGGTGCCGCGGAGTCGACCCGACGAATCTGCTGGGCATGTTCCGCGGTGTCAATCACGGCGGCTGGGACCCGAACAGCAACAACTTCCACCTCTACACCATCGTGATCGGTTCGCAGACGCTGCACGCGACCGGCTATGCGATGGGTGTCCAGAAGGATGGCGCGGATTCCGCGGTCATCGCGTATTTCGGTGACGGTGCCTCCAGCCAGGGCGATGTCGCGGAATCCTTCACGTTCTCCGCGGTGTACAACGCCCCCGTCGTGTTCTTCTGCCAGAACAATCAGTGGGCCATTTCCGAACCCACCGAGAAGCAGACCCGGGTGCCGCTCTACCAGCGCGCCCGCGGCTACGGATTCCCCGGCGTACGGGTCGACGGCAACGACGTGCTGGCCTGTCTCGCGGTGACCAAGGCGGCGCTGGAGCGGGCGCGCACCGGCCAGGGCCCGATGCTGATCGAGGCGTTCACGTACCGGATGGGCGCGCACACCACCTCCGACGACCCGACGCGCTACCGCGGGGACGAGGAGCGGGTGGCCTGGGAGGCCAAGGACCCGATCCTGCGGCTGCGGACGTACCTGGAGGCCGAGGGCCTGGTCGACGAGGCGTACCTCGCGACCATCGACGAGGAGAGCGAGGCCCTGGGCGTGCGGGTCCGCGAGGCCGTCCGCGCCATGCCCGACCCGGACCACATGGCGATCTTCGAGAATGTCTATGCCGACGGGCACGCGCTCGTCGATGAGGAGCGCGCGCAGTTCGCCGCGTACCAGGCGTCGTTCGTCGATGCCGATGTCCTGGCGGAGGGGAACTGACCATGGTCGTCCACGAGAAGATCACCATCGCCAAGGCGATCAACGCTTCGCTCCGGGCCTCCATGGAGGCCGACCCCAAGGTTCTCGTCATGGGCGAGGACGTCGGCAAGCTCGGCGGCGTCTTCCGGGTCACCGACGGACTGCAGAAGGACTTCGGCGAGGACCGGGTGATCGACACCCCGCTCGCCGAGTCGGGCATCGTCGGCACCGCGATCGGCCTGGCACTGCGCGGCTACCGCCCGGTCGTCGAGATCCAGTTCGACGGCTTCGTCTTCCCCGCCTACGACCAGATCGTCACCCAGCTCGCCAAGATGCACGCCCGCGCGCTGGGCAAGGTCAAGGTGCCGGTCGTCATCCGCATCCCGTACGCGGGCGGCATCGGTGCGGTCGAGCACCACTCCGAGTCCCCCGAGGCGCTGTTCGCGCACGTCGCGGGCCTCAAGATCGTCACTCCCTCGAACTCCTCCGACGCCTACTGGATGCTCCAGCAGGCCATCGCGGGCGACGACCCGGTCATCTACTTCGAACCCAAGCGGCGCTACCACGACAAGTCGCGGCTGGACACCGAGTCGATCCCGGACCCGCTGCACAAGGCCCGGGTCACCCAGAGCGGCTCGGACCTGACACTGGCCGCCTACGGCCCGATGGTGAAGGTCTGCCTGGACGTCGCCAAGGTCGCGGCCGAGGAGGGCAAGTCGGTCGAGGTCGTCGACCTGCGCTCGCTCTCCCCGATCGACTTCGACACCCTGCAGTCGTCGGTGCAGAAGACCGGGCGCCTGGTCGTCGTCCACGAGGCGCCGGTGTTCTTCGGCGCGGGCGCGGAGATCGCCGCCCGGATCACCGAACGGTGCTTCTACCACCTGGAGGCCCCGGTCCTGCGCGTCGGCGGCTTCCACTCCCCGTACCCGCCCTCCCGGCTGGAGGACGAGTACCTTCCGGGACTGGACCGGGTGCTCGACGCCGTCGATCGTGCGCTGGCGTACTGAGGGTTTGAGGAGAGTTCGTGACCATGACTACAGGCACCGCCAAGGCCCAGCGCTTCCGCGAGTTCAAGATGCCCGACGTGGGCGAGGGGCTCACCGAGGCCGAGATCCTCAAGTGGTACGTCCAGCCCGGTGACACCGTCACCGACGGCCAGGTCGTGTGTGAGGTCGAAACCGCCAAGGCCGCCGTCGAACTGCCCATTCCCTACACCGGGGTGGTGCACGAGCTGCGCTTCGGCGAGGGCGTCACCGTCGACGTCGGCACCGCCATCATCGCGGTGGACACCGACCCGGGCGCGGGACCGGCCGAGGCCCCCGCGACCGGGAGCGCGCCGCAGGAGGCCGCTCCGGCCGAGGAGGACGCCGAGCCGCAGGGCCGCCAGGCGGTACTGGTCGGCTACGGCGCCGCGCCGTCCTCGACCAAGCGCCGGGCGCGCAAGCCGCAGGCCGGTGTGCCGTCGCAGCCGGAGCCGGTGAAGGCCGCGCTCCAGGCCGAGCTGAACGGACGGCCCGCGGCGCAGCCGGCCGCTCCCGTCGCACCGCAGCCGGTCGCAACGGTGACGCCGGACGCCCGGCCCGTGGGCGCCGGGACCGCCGGGCGGCCGCTGGCCAAGCCGCCGGTGCGCAAGCTCGCCAAGGACCTCGGCATCGACCTGGCGACCGTCTCCCCGACCGGGCCGGACGGCATCATCACCCGCGAGGACGTGCACGCGGCCGCCGCCCCGGCGGCAGCGCAGGCACCGGCCGCGGAGGCTCCCGCCGCACCGGCCGCCGCTCCCGTGGTGACCGGTGTCGTGGACGCCGCGGCCCGCGAGCGTCGGGTGCCGGTCAAGGGCGTACGCAAGGCCACCGCGCAGGCGATGGTGGCCAGCGCCTTCACCGCGCCGCACGTCACGGAGTTCATCACCGTCGACGTGACCCGCACGATGAAGCTCGTCCAGGAGCTGAAGCAGGACCCGGACATGGCCGGCCTGCGGGTCAACCCGCTGCTGATCGTCGCCAAGGCCCTCCTGGTCGCCCTCAAGCGGCACCCGGAGGTCAACGCGTCCTGGGACGAGGCGAACCAGGAGATCGTCTACAAGGACTACGTGAACCTCGGCATCGCGGCGGCCACCCCCCGCGGGCTGATCGTCCCCAACATCAAGGACGCCGGGTCCAAGACGCTCCCCCAACTCGCCGAGGAACTGGGCGATTTGGTCGCCACCGCCCGCGAGGGCAAGACCTCTCCGGCGGCCATGAGCGGGGGCACCGTCACCATCACCAACGTCGGTGTCTTCGGCGTCGACTCCGGTACGCCGATCCTCAACCCCGGGGAGTCGGCGATCCTCGCCGTCGGTGCGATCAAGCTCCAGCCCTGGGTGCACAAGGGCAAGGTGAAGGCGCGCCAGGTCACCACCCTCGCGCTGTCCTTCGACCACCGTCTCATCGATGGTGAGCTGGGCTCCAAGCTGCTCGCGGATATCGCGGCGGTGCTGGAGCGGCCGAAGCGGCTGATCACCTGGGGCTGACCCGGGATGCGGGGCCGGTCGGGCCAGGGCGTCGTTTCACGTGAAACGACGCCTGGGGCCGGGGCCGGTGTTTCACGTGAAACACCGGCCCTCGCCCGACCGGCCCGCCCTCATGCCAGGGGCGCGCCGGGCGCCGTCCCGTCCGGTGCCGTTGACGAGCAGCTGATCGCCCGGCCGGCGCCCGCGCTCCGGCCGTACGTCAGCTCCTACGCCGCATACCGGCAGGCCGGGGTCCCGCCCGCCCTGCACCGCGGGCTCCCCTCGCCCCGGCTGACGCTGATCTTCACCCTCGACGAACCGCTCACCCTGGCCGGCCACCCTGACCCCGGCCAGGCTCCCGGCAGCTACGCCACCCTCCTCGGCGGACTGCACACCCGCCCCGCGCTGATCACCCATCAGGGCCGCCAGTCCGGCATCCAGCTCGCTCTGCACCCGCTGGGCGCCCGGGCGCTGCTGGGCGTGCCGGCCGGTGAGCTGGCCGGTAGGGATCTCCCCGCGGAGGCGGTGCTCGGGCCCCGGGGCCGGGACGTCGCCGAGCGGCTGCGTGAGGCCGCAGGCTGGCCGGAGCGGTTCGCCCTGCTGGACGCCCATCTGCTGCGGTGGCTGGACCGGGAGCCGGGTGGTGCGGGGCCCGCCCCGGCGCCCGAGGTCGCCCGCGCCTGGCAGCTCTTGACCGCCTCCCGGGGCGCCGTGCCGGTCGCGGCGCTCGCCGCCGACATCGGCTGGAGCGCCCGCCATCTGACCGCCCGCTTCCGGCAGGAAACCGGTCTGACGCCCAAGACCGCCGCCCGGGTCATCCGTTTCGACCGTGCACGACGGCGGCTGGGCGCCGCGGCCCGTACCGGCTCGCCCCCGCTGCTCGCCGAACTGGCCGCCGACTGCGGCTACTTCGACCAGGCGCACCTCGCCCGGGAGTTCCGCTCGCTGGCCGGCTGTCCACCCAGCCGGTGGCTCGCCGAGGAGTTCCGAAACGTCCAAGCCCCGGCGGACGGCCGCACGGAAGGCTGAGGGCGGCGGCTCACCCGGGGCCGCCGTACCGACCGAGGAGGAACGGCGCTCATGCCGAAGTCCACATCCGATGCCACCACGTCCCCGCAGGATTCCGCGTCGGTGCCCGCGCCACAGGTGTGGCCGGTGCTCCGGGCCCGGGACGCCCGCGCCCTGATCCGGTTCCTGACCGAGGCGTTCGGCTTTGAAGCCACCGCGGTCCACGGCGACGGCAAACGGGTCGAGCACGCCGAGCTCTGCTGGCCCGAGGGCGGCGGCATCATGCTCGGTTCCGTCCAAGAGGCGGACGACGACCCCTGCGGGCTGCGGCCGGGGGCCTCCGGCGCCTATGTGGTCACCGGCCGGCCCGACGCGCTGTGTGCCCGCGCCCGGGCCGCCGGTGCGGAGATCACCGATGAATTGGCCGACACCGACTACGGCTCACGGGGCTTCAGCGCCCGCGACCCCGAGGGCAACCGCTGGTCCTTCGGCACCTACCGCGGCGGGCCGCACCCGGTTCGGTCGTAGGGCCGGTCAGCCGCGGATGAGCTCCACGGCGCGGCTGAAGTGCGCCACCGGCCCGGTCGGGCCGGACTCATCGGCGTGTGCCGCGCCGCGGGTCAGCGCGACCCCCGCCCACAGACCGGCGACGATCAATGCCAGTACGACGGTGTTCCGCGCACGACGGCCGGCGTTCGTCCTGGACTGCATGGTCAACTCCCCTTGAATTCCGGAGCCTCCCCGGCTCCATGCCTCCATTCACCCACGGAATCCGGGCCGCTCCATACGCGCCAGGTACGGACTCGGGTCAGACCTGAGGTGGACCCGCCGTCCGCCTGTGGTCCCCCTTGTGACAGGGGCCGGGAAAGGGTTTGCCGTCGCCGGACGGGCCGCTTACGGTCGGCGGAATGAGCAGCGACGTGATCATCCGCCGGTACCGGGACGCTGACCAGGACGTTGTCGTGGATCTCTGGTCACGGGCCGTGCGCCGGGCGCATCCGTTCATCGAGGAGGAGGGCGGGGGCGAGCGCGCGCGGATCCTCCGCGAGGTGTATCTCGTCCGGGCCGAGAACTGGGTCGCCGAACGGGCGGGCACCGTCATCGGGCTGCTCGGCCTGCTCCCCGGCGGTGAGATCGGCGGGCTGTTCGTCGCGCCGGAGGCCCAAGGGGACGGCGTCGGGCGGCAGTTGGTGGAGCACGCGGCGGCGCGGTACGGCGCGCTGACCCTGGAGGTCTTCGAGGGCAATGCCCGCGCCCGCCGCTTCGGTGCGCACCTGGGCTTCACCGAGCGGGGGCGGCGGATGGACGAGGAGACCGGCCATCCGCTGCTCGTGCTGGAGCGGGCGGCTCCGCTGAAGTCGGTGAGCTGGCTGCATGTGCGGGAGGGCCGGCTGCTGAGCGTCCGCACGCGCGGCAAGGACACGTTCTACCTCCCCGGCGGGAAGTACGAGCCCGGGGAGTCCGCCCGTGAGGCGCTGTCGCGGGAGCTGTCCGAGGAGCTCGGCCTGGACGTCCCCGCCGGGACCCTGACGGAGGCGTTCGTCATCCATGACGTCGCGCACGGCCAGAACGGCCGTCGGCTGCACATGACCTGCTTCACCGGTGGGCCGCAGGACATCGTGCCGGTGCCGGGCCGGGAGATCGCCGAGTACGCCTGGTTCGACCGCCGGGAGGCCCGCGAGCGCTGTGCTCCCGCCCACTCCCAGGTCGTGGACCGTCTGGTGGCCCAGGGGCGAATGCCGGGCTGACGTACGGCGCGCGTGCCGCACCGTCATCGTCCGCACCCACCGGTCGTCCACCCCCACCGGTCGTCCGCATCGCGGAATCACGTTTCGGACGCATACCTGTTGTATCTATCCTGTGCGCATGCCCTCAGCGTCCACGCCCACCGCGCCCGCCAGAGAATCCGCCGCCAAACAACCGCCCGCCGCCGAGCGGGTCTATGCGCACGTCAAGGACGCCGTCCTGCAGCGCCACTACGAGGGCGGCATGCTGCTCACCGAAGGCGAGCTGGCCGACGCGGTGGGCGTGTCCCGGACGCCCGTGCGCGAGGCGCTGCTGCGCCTGGAGGTCGAGGGGCTGATCAAGCTCTACCCGAAGAAGGGCGCCATGGTGCTGCCGGTCTCCGCACAGGAGATCGCCGACGTGGTCGAGACCCGGCTGCTGGTGGAGAAGCACGCCGCCGCCAAGGCGGTGCCCGCGAGCGAGCCGTTGCTCACCGAGCTGACCGAACTGCTGGACACCATGCGCGAGCAGGCGTCGTCCGGTGACCTGGCCGCCGTGTCCGTCACCGACCGGGCCTTCCACGCCGCCATCGTGCGCAGCGCCGGAAACCAGATCCTGGACCGGCTCTACGAGCAGCTGCGCGACCGCCAGCTGCGGATGGGCGTCGCGGTGATGCACGCCCACCCCGACCGGATCGCCAAGAACATCGCCGAGCACGCCGAGATCCTCGACGCGCTGCGGGCCGGTGACGCGGAGGCCGCGACCGACGTCGTGCACCGGCACGTCAGCTGGGTCCGCAACCTCGCCCAGGGAGAGGTGCGATGAGCGGTGACACCGGCGGACCGGACGGCTCCATAGATGGCGGCTCCGGGTCGGGACCGGGCGCCGTGGGCGGCGGTTCCGCCCGCTCCGGCATAGGCGGCGGCGCCCGGCTGCTGCCCTTCGACCCGCCCGGCGGCCCCCGGGCGATGGCGGTCTGGGGCATCGGCGTCGCCGTCTACTTCGTCGCGATCACCTACCGCACGAGCCTGGGCGTGGCCGGGCTGGACGCCGCCGAACGCTTCCACATCAACGCCTCGGCGCTGTCGACCTTCTCCATCCTCCAGTTGCTGGTGTACGCGGGGATGCAGATCCCGGTCGGCCTGCTGGTCGACCGGCTCGGCGCCAAGAAGGTGCTGACCCTCGGCGTCGTCCTCTACACCCTCGGCCAGTTCGGCTTCGCGCTGTCCGCCTCGTACCCCATGGCGCTCGGCTCGCGCGCGCTGCTGGGCTGCGGGGACGCGATGACCTTCATCAGCGTGCTGCGGCTGGGTTCGCGCTGGTTCCCGGCCCGGCGCGGCCCGATGATCGCCCAGATCGCCGCACTGGTCGGAATGGCCGGCAACCTGGTCTCCACCCTCGTCCTCGCCCGCTTCCTGCACACCTTCGGCTGGACCCCGACCTTCGCCGCCAGCGCGGCCGGCGGCATCGTCGTGCTGATCGTGCTGCTGGCCTTCCTCAAGGACCACCCCGAGGGCTTCGAGCCGCCGCCGGCCGCGGCCGGGCACACCGGCGCCGGGTTCGTGCGGCGGCAGATCGCGGACGCCTGGCGAGAGCCCGGCACCCGGCTGGGCATGTGGGTGCACTTCACCACCCAGTTCCCGGCCATGGTGTTCTTGCTGCTGTGGGGCCTGCCGTTCCTCGTCGAGGCGCAGGGCCTGTCCCGCGGCACCGCCGGTGAACTGCTCACCCTGGTGGTGCTCTCCAACATGGCCGTGGGGCTGGTCTACGGCCAGATCATCGCCCGCCATCACGCCGCCCGCATGCCGCTGGCGCTGGGCACGGTCGGCGCCACCGCGCTGCTCTGGGCGAGCGTGCTGAGCTGGCCGGCCGACCATGCGCCCATGGGGCTGCTGATCGCGCTCTGCGCGGTGCTGGGCGCCTGCGGCCCGGCGTCGATGATCGGCTTCGACTTCGCCCGGCCCGCCAATCCGCCCGAGCGTCAGGGCACCGCCTCCGGCATCGTCAACATGGGCGGCTTCACCGCGTCGATGACGACCCTGCTCGCGATCGGCGTCCTGCTGGACGCGACCGGCGACAACTACCGGATCGCCTTCGCCTCGGTCTTCGTCCTCGAAGCGGTCGGTGTCTCCCAGATCCTGCGACTGCGCCGCCGGGCCGCCCGCCGCGAGCGCGAGCGGCTGGTCGTCAGCCGCGTCGAGGCGGTGCACGTTCCGGCCTGAGCGGCGCTGTTTCACGTGAAACGGCGCGGAAGTTTCACGTGAAACGGGGGCCGGCCGACGCGTCGTGGTCCGCCGGCCCGACTTCGCTACGGCGTGACCGCGAAGTTGTCCAGGATCGCCTCGGCCAGCTCCTGGTCACCATCGATCTTGATCTGCTCGGCGACCGCCGCCGGGCGGACCCGGCCGCAGGCCAGCTGGTGGAAGGTGTCCCAGTCCAGGGCGAGCGTCACCGTCGGGCCGAGCGAGACGCTGCCGTCGATGGTGGCATTGCCCTCGTTGTCGATCCGGACCGTACGCAGGAACTCGAGCGGACCGCTGACGTCGAAGACCACCACCGAACCGGCGGGTGCCTGGGCCCTCTTGGAGACGATGCCGGGCAGCACCTTGACCAGCAGATCGCGGGTCATCTGCGCGCCGGGGGAGTCGAGATTGCCGGGCTTGCCGAGCGCCCGGCGCAGGTCCTGCTCATGCGCCCAGACGTCGAACGCCCGCTGCTGGAGCACGAATTCCAGCGTCCGGTCCTCGTCGAGCGGGCTGCGCACCACCGCGTCGGGCTGGCGGGACTCGTTGCGCAGCTGCCGGGAACGGCGGATGACGGTGTATTCGAGTTCGCTGAGCATTTCCGGCGCGGTGTGGTGCCGGCGGACGTCGACCTGCACCTCCATGCGGCGCGCCGACTCGCTGCGGACGTGGTAGAGGTCGCGCGGCAGCGTGTGGATCGGCCGCGGATCGCCCAGCATTTCGCATTCCAGGCCGATGATGTGGGAGACCACATCGCGAACTGACCATCCTGGCAGGCACGTCGCCCGGTTCCACTCGCCTTCGACGAGCGGCGTCACCAGCTCGGTTATCGCTTCTATGGAGTGCGTCCAGGCATCGATGGAGGACTGAAGGCTGGGATGGACGGTCACGGGACCCCTCGGACGGTTCGTACGCGGGCTGCTGTCTGTGCAGTTAAGTTACCGCTGCGCACGGGCACCCCGGCAGTGCTTTCGGGGGACCATCGTAGGACGATGTCCCGCGACCGCAGCGGGTTCCGGCGCGGCGTTCCGGGCGCCCGCCGCTCAGCCCACGCCGCGCTCCCGCTCGGCCAGCCGGATCACACACACCGCGACGGCGATCAGCAGCGCCGGATCCGCGTCGTCCCGTACGACCTTGACCGCATACGTGTCGCGCACGGTCAGCCAGCGCCGCGAGATGTCGGCGAGCAGTTCGCCCTCGTACTCGACGGCGAACTCCCGGTCCAGGATCTTGCCGCTGACGTCCAGCACGGTGCCGTCCGCCAGCTCCACGCGGTAGTGGTTGCGCAGCAACGAGAGCCGCTTGCGGCGGATGGTGGCCAGCGGCTCGTCGTCCCGCTCGATCGTCATCGTGTCGCGCAGGGCCAGCATCTTCTTCCGGATGGTGATCAGTACCCGGCCTTCGGTGTCCTTCAGCTCGAAGGTCTCCCGCAGCCGGAGCGCCTTGCCGTCCACGAGGAAGGCATGGCGGCCGTGCTCGTCGTCGATCCAGTAGTCGTCGCCGATCCCGAAGATCCGGTCGCGGACGAGGAAGGTGCCGGAGTGCGGCGGCTGCGCCGCGGGTGAGGGCTGCATGGCTGACCTGTTCCCCGACGCCCCTGCGGAATGCGCACGCACCTGAGTGACGTTGAATGTCCACATGGCTTCACGTGCGCGCGTCCGGGCCCCCGAGCTGATCGGCAAGGGCGGCTGGCTGAACACCGGCAACAAGGATCTGACCCTTTCTGACCTGCGAGGACGCATCGTCGTCCTGGATTTCTGGACGTTCTGCTGTGTGAACTGCCTGCACGTCCTGGACGAGCTGCGGGAGCTGGAGGAGAAGCACCGCGACACGGTCGTGATCATCGGTGTGCACTCCCCTAAGTTCGTGCACGAGGCCGAGCACCAGGCCGTCGTGGACGCCGTCGAGCGGTACGGCGTCGAGCACCCGGTCCTCGACGACCCCGAGCTCACCACGTGGAAGCAGTACGCGGTCCGGGCCTGGCCGACGCTGGTGGTGATCGACCCCGAGGGGTACGTCGTCGCCCAGCACGCCGGCGAGGGCCATGCGCACGCCATCGCCACGCTCGTCGAGGAGCTGGAGGCGGAGCACGAGGCGAAGGGCACCCTGCGGCGCGGGGACGGCCCGTACGTACCGCCGGAGCCGGTCGCCACCGACCTGCGCTTCCCCGGCAAGGCGGTCCGGCTGCCCGGCGGCAGCTTCCTGGTCTCCGACACCACCCGCCACCAGCTCGTCGAGCTCGCCGCGGACGGCGAGCAGGTGCTGCGCCGGATCGGCAGCGGTGAGCGCGGTCTGACCCCGGACACCTTCAACGAACCGCAGGGCCTGGCCCTGCTGCCCGACGGCAAGGTCGCCGTCGCGGACACCGTCAACCACGCCCTGCGCGTCTTCGACCCCGTCGGCGGCACGCTGGAGACGGTGGCCGGGACCGGCAAGCAGTGGTGGCAGGGCTCCCCGACGTCCGGACCGGCGCGCGAGGTGGCGCTCTCCTCGCCGTGGGACATCGCCTGGTGGCAGGACCGGCTGTGGATCGCGATGGCCGGTGTGCACCAGCTGTGGACGTACGACCCGGCCACCGGCACGGTCGAGGTGGCCGCCGGCACGACGAACGAGGGCCTGGTGGACGGCCCCGCCGCCGAGGCCTGGTTCGCCCAGCCGTCCGGGCTCGCCGCCGCCGGCGACCGGCTGTGGATCGCGGACTCGGAGACCAGCGCGGTCCGCTGGGTCGAGCCCGCGGAGGACGGATACGTCATCCGTACGGCCGTCGGCACCGGTCTCTTCGACTTCGGCCACCGCGACGGTGCCGCGGACCAGGCGCTGCTCCAGCACCCGTTGGGCGTCACCGCGCTGCCCGACGGATCGGTCGCGATCGCCGACACCTACAACCACGCGCTGCGCCGCTACGACCCGGCGAGCGGTGAGGTGACGACGCTGGCGACGGACCTGCGCGAGCCGTCCGCCGCGGTACTCGTCGATGACGACATCGTGGTCGTCGAGTCCGCGCGGCACCGGCTGACCCGGCTGCGGCTGCCCGAGGAGGCGGTCCGGGTGGAGGCGGTGGCGCACCGCACCCAGCGCGCGGCCACCGAGGTGGCGCCGGGCGCGCTCCGGCTCGATGTGGTCTTCCAGGCCCCGGCGGGCCAGAAGCTCGACACCCGCTACGGCCCGTCGACCCGGCTGCTGGTCAGCGCGACCCCGCCGGAGCTGCTCGCCGACGGTGCGGGCGCCGGCACCGACCTCAGCCGGGAACTGGTGCTCGCGGACGGCGTGACCGAAGGCGTGCTGCACGTCTCGGCGATGGCCGCGTCCTGCGACGACGCCCCCGACATCGAGTACCCCGCCTGCCACGTCCACCAGCAGGACTGGGGCGTTCCGGTGACCGTCACCGAGGACGGCGTGGCCCGGCTCGGGCTGGTGCTGGCGGGGCTGGACGCCGCATAGCCACCGGCGCCCGGGCCCGTTGACGGGGCCCGGGCCAAGCAAGTGCGGCCGCGGCGGTGGTGGTGCCGGGTCAGTCCCCGACGCCGGCCATCACTTCGGCCCCGTGGACGCTGCGCGACCAGTTGGTGACCTTGCTCTGGCCGACGGAGATGTGCAGCCGCTTCTCCGCGAAGTTCAGGGTGACCGGCCCGCGGGTGGTGGAATCCGCGGAGGAACCCATGAAGTCGATGGTCACCGACTTCTGCTCGGTGCCCTTGCTGGCCGGCGTGTTGGTCGGGATGACCGCGTACGCGTAGCCCTTGGCGGGCACGTCGACGGTCGGGCCGCCCAGGACACCGGGGTCGCCCGTCCTCAGCGGCAGCGGCGCCTTGGCGTTGTTGAAGCGCAGCTGCGGGCCGTTGTACAGCCGGCAGGTGTTGCTGGTGGTGTTCTTGAACTTCACCGTGACATGGCTTTTCGGGCCGGTCTGCTGGGAGAACGTGACCCGGTAGGTGCTGGGCCAGCAGCCCGTCACCCGGCGCGACGCCGCCCCGGCTCCCGCGCCCGCCGCGGCCGCACCACCGCCGATGATCTTGCGCTTCTTGCTCTTGGAGGACGAGGAGGAGGTCTTCTTCGACTTCTTCGAGGAGTGGCTGTTGCAGCCGGTCAGCGCGAGCGAACCGGCCAGCCCGAGGGCCAGCGCGGCGTACGCGGCGGAGCGGCGGCGGGAGCGGGGTGCGGTCATGGGTGGAGTCCCCCAGTGGGTCGCTACGGTCAGCGAGGTGTGTCTGTCATGGCACGGCCACGATATCGATTGCGGTTCGATCTTCCAGGGTGGCATCGCGGCGGCTCCGGCCGGAGCGTCATTGCCGCAGGTCAGCGACAGCGGCGGAGTCGCGGTTCGGAGGAGCAGGGTCAGGATCCTTCCGGACAGGTCGGCAATGTGGTGTTTTCGAGCTGTTCCGGGCGGATGCGAATCCCCGGAGCCCACATCCGAGTGCCGTCCTGATCGACCCGGAACCAGATGCTGCTGTGCCCGCCCATCTCGTCGGTGACCGTCACACCGTCGGCGATCCGGCACACCGCGTGCAGCACGTCGCCGTGCCAGACGTGCGCCACGACGTTGGCGCGCCGGTAGACCTGGTAGGGGTCACGGGCCAGGCCGAGCGCACAGTTCTCGGTGCGGGGGTGCTGGCAGGCGCGTTCGACGTTGTTGACGGTGATCCGGGCGGATCCGGTGCCCTTCGCCGAGGTCTCCGATCCCTGCACTCCGCCTGCACCCGCGCTGTCGTGCGGGGGGCCGTTCGACGCCCGGTCCTGGCCGGTCAGCGCCGGAATGGCCACCGCGGCACCGGCCAGCACCGCGGCCGTCCCGAGCGCGGCGAGCACCAGCGGCAGCCGACGCCGTCCCCGCGCCCCCTGCTCCGTCTCCTGGTCCGGCGGCTCGTCCGTCCCGCCCACTTCCCGTGCGGTCTCGGGGCCCGAGTCTGCTGCCTCCTGGGCCCGGTGCAGTAGATCGACGAGCGCGGGCAGCCGGTCCTCGCCGGTGAAGGAGAGCTTGCACCACTGGACCAGCAGCCGTTCATCGGGCAGCCCCTGGCCCCGCAGATAGCGAGAGAGGGACGAGCGGCTGGCCGGTAACCGGCCCTCCAACTCCTTGAGGCTGTAGCCGAGTTCGCCGTGTATACGGCGCAGGGCGGTGACGAAGTCACGGGCAGGGCCGGAGAGTTCGTCGGGAAGGGGGGCCAGTGGCTTACGTCGGGGATGAGTGGCGTCGTTCTGATTGCCAGGCACATCCCGCATTCCAGCACAGCGGACATGCGCATGCGAGGGGCACTTCCGCTCCCCTGTGACGGAAGTGCCCCTCGTTACACGATCCGGATCGGACCCGGACCAGCTGGTGACGTTTCACGTGAAACGGACCGCGCGTCAGCGCCTCGCCCCCACCTCGCCGTTTCACGTGAAACAGCGGCGCGAGAGCGAACGGCGCGTCAGTCGCCGAACTTCACCGGACGGTACGGCGTGAACTCGGCGTCCCCGCCCGGCAGGCCGTAGGTCAGCGTCCGGTGGTCGGTGCCGTAGCCACCGCGCTGCTCATAGGCCGTGTACGAGGAGTGTGCGTCGTTGTTCCACTTCTCGAAGATCACCACGTGCCGGTTGTTGTTGTCCCCGGACGCATCGATGAGCAGATCACCGGGCTTGAGTTCGCCCAGCGAAATCGGTCGGGTGATACCGCGGTCGGTGGCCAGGCCCACGGTGTTGGTGCCCGGCGTCGGCAGCCCGAGCGCCATGGACGCATAGCCCGAGCAGTCCTGGCGGTAGCCGTCCTTCCAGACCTTGGCCTGGCTGTACGGGACCTGCGCGCCATTGTTGGCGGTGAGCCAGGTGGCGGCCCGGTTCAGCACCTCCTGGCGGGAGCCGCCGGGCTGGGGCCGGCCGCCACCGCCGTGGACCGGTACGCCCGGCAGCCGGTCCTGCGGGATGTCCACCGCGACCACCGTGAGGAAGCCGGTGACCGGGCCGGTGACGTGGGCCATGTACGTCGAGCAGGCGCTGCCCTCGCACACCTGGTGTCCGGTGTCGACCTGGTAGTCGGCGGTGATCCGGTCCTGGCCCGCGGCGGTCCTGTTGATCATGCCGACGGCGGGGGAGTTGGTGTCGGGGTCGGCATGCACCACCCATCGCGTCCCCCAGGTGGGAAAGTCCGAGGCGGCCGCCGCCTGCCGGCCGTCGGCGGCCGTGGCCTGCCGTATGTCCGCGCCCGCCGCCTGCCGTACGCCGGTGGCGGTTGCCGGGCCGGGATCGCTGCCGTGGGCCGGCCCCGCGAATCCCGCGACGCCGATTCCCGCGGCGACCACCGCGGGCAGCGCCTTCCGCAGCACGGTCCGGCGACCGCTGTGCGTGTGCTCCTCCATACCGATTCCCCTCCGTGGACGGCCGGTCGGCCGGATGGCCGGCGGCCGGTCGGTGAGCCGCCGGGTGGTCCCGCCGCGGCGCCGGAGAACATCGTGGGACGAGGGAAGGGGGCCGGCCCGCGGCTCTGTGTCCCTTGGGACATCGCCGCCGCGTGCACGGCGTGGACCTGCGGAGACGTCCGCCGCATGGGACATCACGGGCCCCTGCGTGAGACATGTCGGGACAGCCGGCAGGGCGCCCGCTGGGGGATGCGGGCGCCCTGGTTCATGGGGAGTCGGCGGTGGCGCGGTGCCTCACCAGGCAGCGGCGTCGCCTGCGTCCGACTGCCAGTTGGTCACCCACGCGCTGTCGTCGACGTACACCGCGCCGCCCGGCAGCGCCACCTTCGCCGAGCCGCCGACGCTGCCCTTGCCGTCGCGGCCCGGCAGGCTGACGTACAGCGCGGTCCGCCTGCCGCCGTTGCGGCCGGAGCCGTCCGCCGCGGAGGTCAGCACACCGGCGTAGCCCGACTCGCCGGGCGCGAGGGTGACCACCGCCTGCGGCCTGCTCTCCGGCAGGTCGGCGAGCGGCGACTGCGCGTTGTCGAAGCGCAGTTTGGGAGCGAAGTAGAGGTCGCAGGTGGCGCCGGAGGTGTTGGTGGCCACCAGCAGCAGGTGGTTGACCGGCCGTTGCAGCGGCTTGGCGACGATCCGGATCGCCGCGGCGTCACAGGCGGAGTGCCGTACGTCCGGGGTGCGCCGGCCGTGCCCGGCGGTCCCGCCGGCAGGACGGGCGTCGGTGCCGCCGTCCGCGCCGGGTACGTCGCGCCGTGCGGAGGCCTGCTGCGCCGCACCGCCGTCGGGCCGGGCACCGCTCCCCGCCTCGCCGGACTCCCTCACCGGCAGCTTGCGGGGCGCACGGGACGCCGAGTCCTCGGCGCCCTGCGCCGCGGGGTGGAACGGCTTGGCCTCGCTGGTCTGCAGCGGGTTGTCCTGACCGCCGCAGGCGGTGAGGCCGAGGGCGGCCACCGCGGTCAGACCGGCGGCGGCGATCCGCAGTGTGCCCCGCCGGGCGGCACGGGCGGTGCGAGGGCTGCTGGTGCGGTCCGGACGCTGCGGCATTGCGGTCTCCCCCGGTTCGGTCGGTCGATGCCCTCAGGTTGCCGCCCGCCGCTGCCGCGCCACTAACGCCCGCCTAACGTCCGTACCCGCCGACGTCCTTGGCGCCGTACGTCCCTCCCTGCCGCCCCCGCCGCTACGCGCCGCTCCCCCCGCCCTCGCCGCGCTCGTCCCGGGCGAACAGCTGGGTCAGCGTGCTGATCGTGTAGACATCGGTGGCCTCCTCGTCCACCAGATGCATTTCGGCGAGCCGGTCCAGGCCGTCCTGGGTGCGCTCCGGGTCGTAGCCGGCCAGCGCCGCCGCCACCGCCGCGTTGAGGTGCCCGTCCGCGCTGGTCGCCAGCGCCGACAGCAGCCGGGCGTCGTCCGCGGAGAGCCGGGCGACGGACATCCGCAGCGCCGCCGCGATCCCGGTGTCCTCCGCCGACAGCAGCGCCAGCCGCCGCTGTTCGTCGCGCAGTGCGGCCGCGAGCCGGGCCAGCCGCCAGCGCGGCCGGGCGGTCAGCTGGGCGGCCGCGGCCCGCAGCGCCAGCGGCAGCCCGTCGCACAGGTCGACCAGTTCGCGCGCGGCGGCCGGGTCCTCGGCCACCCGCTCCGGCCCGAGCATGGCGCCGAGCAGCGCCGCACCCTCCTCGTGGCCGAGTGCCTGGAGGCCCACCGGCCGGGCGCAGTCGGTGGCGACCAGGCCGTCGAGCCGGCTGCGGCTGGTGACGACCGTGGCGCAGTGCGGCCCGCCGGGGAGCAGCGGCCGTACCTGGGCCGAACTGCGGGCGTTGTCGAGGACGACCAGCAGCCGGCGCTCGGCGACCAGCGAACGGAACAGCGCGGAGGCGGCCTGCGCCGAGCCGGGGACCTGCTCCTGGGGAGTGCCGAGCGCGAGCAGGAAGTCGCGCAGGATCTCGGCCGGCGCCGCCTCGTCGCCCTCGCCGAAGCCGCGGAGGTCGGCGAAGAGCTGGCCGTCGGGGAAGGCGTCGGCGTGCAGATGCGCCCACTGCACGGCGCAGGCGGTCTTGCCGACGCCGACCGGTCCGGCGACCACCGCGAGCGGACTCTCGCCCGTGGTGCGGTCCATCAAGGCGTCGGTCAGTGCGGCGAGTTGGGGCTCCCGGCCCAGGAAGCGGGCGGGTGGCCGGGGCAGCAGCCGCGGCGCGGCACCGGTCCGCTCGGCCCCGGCCCCCGTACCGCCCGATACGGGGCCGAAGTCCGGAGCGGCGGCAAGCCCACCCTCGGGTCCCGGGCCGTCGGACTCCGACCCCGCCGTGCTCCCGTGCACGGGTGCCCGGCCCCCGCTCGTGGAAGGAGCCGCCTCCCGGCCCCCGCCCGTCGCCGGCTTCGTCGCGCCCCCGCGCCCGCTGCCCGCCGCCTCGGCGCGCAGGATCTCCTCGTACGCGCCGCGCAGCCGCTCGCCGGGGTCGACGCCCAGTTCCTCGTTGAGCAGCCGACGGGTGCGGTGGAACCACTCCAGCGCGTCGGACTGCCGCCCGGTGCGGAACAGCGCCCGCATCAGCCCGGCGATCAGTCCTTCCCGCAACGGGTGGTTGGCGGCCGCGGAGTAGAGGATCGCCACCGCCTGGTCGTGCTCGCCGAGTGCGCCGTGCGCCCGGCCCAGCGCTTCCACGGCCGCCAGCCGGCGCTCCTCCAGCGCATGCGCGGCGGCCGCGAACGGCGGGCTGGTGACCGTGCCGGTCAGCGCCGGACCGCGCCACAGGCCCAGCGCCTCACGCAGCAGCGCCACCGCGTCGGCCGGCGCGGCCTCGGGACGGGCCAGTGTCACCAGTTCGCTGAACCGGTGGGCGTCGATCAGCTCCTCCGGCAGCCGCAGCAGATAGGCGGAGCCGTGTGTGGCCAGCTCGATGCCGTACGCATCGGCGCCGCCCTCGGCGAGCGTGGCGCGCAGCCGGGAGACGTGCCCCTGGACGACCGTGCGCGCATGCTCGGGCGGCTCGTCCTCCCACAGGGAGTCGATCAACTGCTCCAGCGGAACGGTGGTGTTGGGCTGCAGCAACAGCAGCGCCAGCACACTGCGCCGTTTTGCGGGGCCGAGCGGCAGCTCCCGGGAGCCGGCCGTCACGGCGATCGGGCCGAGCAGCGAGAAATCCAACTCAGCCCTCCAGGAAGGCCGTCAGGGCGTTCGCGAGCAGGTAGGGGTCCTCGGCGCCGCACAGTTCGCGGGCCGAGTGCATGGACAGGATCGCCACGCCGATGTCGACGGTAGCGATGCCGTGCCGGGCCGCGGTGATCGGCCCGATGGTGGTCCCGCACGGCATCGAGTTGTTGGAGACGAAGCTCTGCCACGGCACGTCGGCGCGCTCGCAGGCCGCCGCGAAGACGGCCCGCCCGCTGCCGTCCGTGGCGTAGCGCTGGTTGACGTTCACCTTGAGGATCGGCCCGCCGTTGGGCATCGGCTGGTGCCCCGGCTCGTGCCGTTCGCTGTAGTTGGGGTGGACCGCGTGCCCGGTGTCGGACGACAGGCAGATGGTGCCGGCGAAGGCCCGCGCCCGGTCCTCGTACGAGCCGCCGCGGGCGAACACCGAACGCTCCAGGACCGTGCCGAGCAGCGGTCCGTCGGCGCCGGTGTCGGACTGGCTGCCGTTCTCCTCGTGGTCGAAGGCGGCCAGCACCGGGATGCTGGTCAGCGCGGAGCCCCGGGCGGCGGCCGCGGTGAGCGCGGCCGTACCGGCGTGCACGGACAGCAGGTTGTCCATCCGCGGCCCGGCGACCAGTTCGCGGTCGCGGCCCAGATAGGCCGGTGGCTCGATGCTGTGCACCATCAGGTCCCAGCCCTTGATGTCCCCGGCCGGGACGCCGGTCTCCTCGGCGACGAAGGCGATCAGATCGCCCTCGGCCACCTCGCCCAGGCCCCAGATGGGCGTCATGTGCCGCTGCTTGTCGAGCTTGAGGCCATCGGCGTTGACCGAGCGGTCGAGGTGCACGGCGAGCTGCGGCACCCGCAGCAGCGCCCGGTCGACGTGGACGAGCCGGTGGGTCCCGTCGGCGAGCGTCACCCGGCCGCTCAGCCCGAGGTCGCGGTCGAGCCAGGTGTTGAGGAGGGTGCCGCCGTAGATCTCCACGGCGACCTGCCGCCAGCCGCGGGCGCCGGTGTCCGGAATCGGTTTCACCCGCAGATTGGGAGAGTCGGTGTGAGCCCCGACAATTCGGTACGGAGTCGCCGCGCTCGCGCCCTCGGGGACGTACCAGGCGATGATCGCGCCGCCGCGCAGCACATACCGTCCGCCGCTCTCGCCGTCCCAGGCGTCGGTCTCCGCGACCTGCCGGAAACCCGCCTTTTCCAGCCGCTCCGCCGCATTGGCGACCGCGTGGTACGGCGACGGACTGGCGGCGAGGAAGGACATCAGGTCGTCGGTGTGGCCGCGATCGAAGCGGGCGGAGTTGGTCATGGATTCAGCATAAGGAGCCGGGCCCCGCATTCCCCGTGCGCGTGCGGAGTGACTCCGCTCCCTTCCGGCCACGATTTCTGCATTCCAGAAGGAGAACCCCACTGGAACGAACGATTCCGGTCTGGCGGACGGGCGGGCCGGGCCGGTACGTGACGAAGCCCGCCTCCCCGGGGGAAGGGAGGCGGGCCACGTCAGTCTGGACGGCTTCCATGAGAGACCTCTAAGAACTCTGGGAAGAGGTCCTCAGGAAGGCCGCGCGCCCGGGCAGCGGACCCTGCCCCGGAACGCGGCCCCGCCGCTCCCGATCCGTTCCTTAGAACGCGGCCTCGTCGAGCTCCATCAGCGACTGGTCGACCGACTCGGCCAGGCCGCGCTCGACGGAGACGCCCGGCAGGATGTTGTGCGCGAAGAACTTCGCCGCGGCGATCTTGCCGGTGTAGAACGGCTTGTCCTTCGCCGAGGCGCCGGCCAGCTTCTCCGCGGCCACCGCCGCGCCCTTGAGGAGGAGGTAGCCGACGACGACGTCACCGGAGGCCATCAGCAGGCGGGTGGTGTTGAGGCCGACCTTGTAGATGGACTTGACGTCCTGCTCGGTCGCGGCGAGGTCGGTCAGCATGGCGCCGACGATCGCCTCCAGGTCGGCGGCGGCCTTGGCCAGCTCGCCGCGGGCCTGCGCCAGCTCCTCGCCACCGGTGTTGTCGGCGAGGAACTTCTTGATCTCCTCGGACAGCACGGTCAGCGCCTGGCCCTGGTCCCGGACGATCTTCCGGAAGAAGAAGTCCTGGCCCTGGATCGCGGTGGTGCCCTCGTAGAGGGTGTCGATCTTGGCGTCGCGGATGTACTGCTCGATCGGGTACTCCTGGAGGTACCCGGAGCCACCGAAGGTCTGCAGCGACTGCGCCAGCTGCTCGTAGGACTTCTCCGAGCCGTAGCCCTTGACGATCGGCAGCAGCAGGTCGTTGAGGCGGTTGGCGGCGCTGGCGTCCTCGCCCGCGGCCTCCTTGGCGATGATCTCGTCCTGGACCGTGGCGGTGTAGAGCACCAGGGCGCGCATGCCCTCGGCGTACGCCTTCTGCGTCATCAGCGAGCGGCGCACGTCGGGGTGGTGGGTGATGGTGACGCGCGGCGCGGCCTTGTCGGTGAAGGCCGCCAGGTCGGGACCCTGCACGCGCTCCTTGGCGTACTCCAGGGCGTTGAGGTAGCCGGTGGAGAGCGTGGCGATGGCCTTCGTGCCGACCATCATCCGCGCGAACTCGATGATCTTGAACATCTGGCGGATGCCGTCGTGCTTCTCACCGAGCAGCCAGCCCTTGGCGGGGTGGTTGGCGCCGAACGTCATCTCGCAGGTGTTGGAGGCCTTCAGGCCCATCTTGTGCTCGACGTTCGTGGCGTAGACGCCGTTGCGCTCGCCCAGCTCGCCGGTCTCCCAGTCGAAGTCGTACTTCGGCACGATGAACAGCGACAGGCCCTTGGTGCCCGGGCCGTGGCCCTCGGGGCGGGCGAGGACGAAGTGCACGATGTTCTCGGACATGTCGTGCTCACCGGAGGTGATGAAGCGCTTGACGCCCTCGATGTGCCAGGAGCCGTCCTCCTGCTGGGTGGCCTTGGTGCGGCCGGCGCCGACGTCCGAACCGGCGTCCGGCTCGGTCAGCACCATCGTGGAGCCCCACTGCTTCTCGACCATCAGCTGGGCAATGCGGTGCTGCTCCTCGGTGCCCTCGTCGTGCAGGACGCCGGCGAAGGCGGGGCCGGAGGCATACATCCAGACGGCCGGGTTGGCGCCCAGGATGGTCTCGGCGAAGCCCCACAGCAGGGAGCGCGGCGCGGTGGTGCCGCCGATCTCCTCCGGGATGCCCAGCCGCCACCACTCGGCGTCCATGTACGCCTGGTAGCTCTTCTTGAACGTGTCGGGGATCGGCGCGGTGTTGGTGTCCGGGTCGAAGACCGGGGGGTTGCGGTCCGTGTCGGCGAACGACTCGGCGAGCTCGTTCTCCGACAGCCGGGCTATCTCGGACAGCACGCTCTTGGCGGTGTCGACATCCATCTCCGCGAAGGGTCCGGTGCCGTACACGCTGTCACGGCCCAGCACCTCGAAGAGGTTGAACTCGATGTCGCGGAGATTCGACTTGTAGTGGCCCATGGGTACGGCTCCGTAAGGGTTCGGGAGAGGACCCCAAGGCTGGGACCTCAGACGCAATACCGGCTAGTAGCTAGCATGATGCTACCCGCGGGTAATAAGAATCAACCCCTTCCGCCCATCTGTGACGAGCGTCCCCCGGTGCCGCGCCGACTCAGTAGGCTGAGGCGCATGTACGGCTACGACCAGAACGCGGGTGCCGGGCAGCAGTACGGCGCGCCTCCGCCACCGCCGCAGCAGTCGGCCCCCGGGGGCTACGGCGAACAGCCGCTCTACCCCGAGCCGTCCCCGCCCTCGCTCGCCGACGCGGTGCGTGCCTTCACCACCGGCTCGATGTCGGCCGAGGACTTCCAGGGCATCTTCTCGACGTCCAAGGTGTACTGCCCGCGCGGTGACAACCCCGGTTTCCTGGCGCTGCACAACACCCAGCAGCCGGTGATCCCGATGTTCACCTCGCTCAAGGAGCTGCGGCGGTACGCGGGCAAGGAGTCCAAGTACTTCGTGATCACCGGCGCCGAGGTGCTCGACCTGCTGCCGACCGGCTACGGCTTCGTCCTCGACATGGAGGGCGACCACCGGATGGTCTTCGACGCCAAGGCCGTGGAGCAGATGGTCGACTTCGCGATGCGGCGGATGTACGGCTGAGCGCCCCGCGGCGACCGCCCCGGCTTCCTGAACGGCCGGCCGACATGCTCGGCCGGCCGTCTTCTTTGCTCCTGTGACCTGCGAAAACGCGGGCGGGAATGCCGCATGCCTTGCAGGTTGTTCAGCATTCAACTAAGTTTGGTGAGCGACCGAGGAGGCCGTCATGCCCGCTGTGACCGTAGAGAACCCGCTGACCCTGCCCCGTGTGGCGGCACCCGCCGCGGCGCAGGCCCGTCCCGTGCTGGGCGTCGCCACCGCGCCGAGCGGATTCGAAGGCGAAGGCTTCCCGGTGCGCCGGGCCTTCGCCGGCATCGACTACAAGCACCTCGACCCGTTCATCATGATGGATCAGATGGGCGAGGTGGAGTACGCGCCCGGAGAGCCCAAGGGCACGCCCTGGCACCCGCACCGCGGCTTCGAGACCGTCACGTACCTGATCGACGGCACGTTCGTGCACCGTGACTCGCACGGCGGCGGTGGGGTCATCAACGGCGGTGACACGCAGTGGATGACGGCGGGCTCCGGTCTGCTGCACATCGAGGCGCCGCCGGAGTCGCTGGTCATGTCCGGCGGTCTCTTCCACGGCCTCCAGCTGTGGGTCAACCTGCCGAAGAGCGACAAGATGATGGCCCCCCGCTACCAGGACATCGGCGGCGGCCAGGTCAAGCTGCTGACCTCCGCCGACGGCGGGGCGCTGCTGCGCCTGATCGCCGGTGACATCGACGGCCACCACGGGCCGGGCGTCACGCACACGCCGATCACGATGATGCATGTGACGGTGAATCCCGGTGCCGAGCTGACCCTCCCCTGGCGCAAGGATTTCAACGCCCTCGCCTACGCCCTGGCCGGGCGCGGCACCGCCGGTGCGGACGGGCGCCCGTTCCGCATGGGCCAGGCGGTGGTGTTCGGAGCCGGCGACTCGCTCACGATCCGGGCGGACGAGACCCAGGAGTCACGCAGCCCGAACTTCGAGGTGGTGCTGCTGGGCGGGCTGCCGATCCGCGAGCCGATGATGCACTACGGCCCGTTCGTGATGAACACCCACGCCGAACTGGCCCAGGCCTTCGAGGACTTCCAGGCCGGCCGGCTCGGCACGATCCCCGCCGGGGAGCACTGACCCGGCGTCGGACGTCGTGACGAGAGGCGGTGTTTCACGTGAAACGAGGTGTTTCACGTGAAACACCGCCTCCGGCGCGTTCCCCCGCCCGTTTCCGGACCGTGCGCCATGGTGGACTGTCCGGGTGCGAAACGATTCGGATCATGACCGGAGCGGCCCCGGCCCCGAACGGCCGCTGACGGAGAAGCCGTTGCTGCCGGTCGAGGCCCGCCGTGCCGCGGCCTGGTGCGTGGTGGCGCTGCTGATCGCGGCCGTGCTGGCCGTCGGCGTATGGCTGTGCGTCTTCCTGAGCGCGGCGGTCACGCCCGTGCTGCTGGCGCTGCTCGGCAGTGCGCTGCTCGGGCCGCTCTACCGGCGGCTGGTGGCGATGCGGCTCAACCGCTCGCTGGCGGCCGGGCTGACCTGCGCCGTCCTGCTGGTGGTGGTCGGCGGCGCCGGATACGTCGTCGTCAGTGCGCTGGTGGACACCGGGGACCAGATCATCGCCTCGCTCAAGGAGGCCGGCCAGGGCCTCTCCAAGAACTTCGGCGTGGCCGGTGCGTCACTCGACGACCTGGCCTCCAACGCCAAGAGCCTGGTCGCCAGGTTCGGCGGTGAGGCGGCGTCCGGGCTGCTGGCCGGGGTCAGCGTCGTCGGCCAGTTCATCGCCGCCGCGGTCCTCGCCCTGCTGCTGACGTTCTTCTTCCTCCGCGACGCGGACAAGGCCGTCCGCGCGCTGCACGACTGGGCGCCCGGCAATTCGGGTCCCCAGCTCGAACGGATGGCCCGCCGCGGTTTCCAGGCCATACAGGGCTTCATGCGCGGCACCACCTTCATCGCGCTGATCGACGCCCTCTGCATCACCGTCGGCCTGCTGATCCTCAAGGTGCCGGGCGCCCCGGGCCTGGGCGCACTGGTCTTCGTCGGCGCGTACATCCCCTACCTCGGCGCCTTCATCTCCGGCGCGGTGGCGATCCTGGTCGCCTTCGCCGACCGGGGCTTCGTGATCGCGCTGTGGACGCTCGGCGTCGTCCTCGCCGTCCAGGTGCTGGAGGGCCACGTCCTGCAGCCGATGATCCAGAGCCGTACGGTCCAGATGCACCCGGCGACGGTGATGCTGGCGATCACGGCCGGCGCGAGCGTGGCCGGCATCCTCGGCATGCTGCTGTCCGTCCCCCTGACCGCGGCGGTCTCCGGCGTCCTGCACGAGCTGCGCAAGCACTACGCGGCGGATTCGGACTCCGCCTCGGGCTCCTCCAGCCCCGGTGACACCGGGCCCAGCGCGTCCCCCGCGTCCTCGTAGAGCTCGAACCACGTCGACTTGCCGTCCCCGCGCGGATCCACGCCCCACGCCCCGGCCAGCAGCTCCAGCAGCACCAACCCCCGTCCCGAGGAGGCCAGTTCGCCCGGGCTGCGGCGGTGCGGCAGCTCGTCGCTGCTGTCGGAGACGTCGACCCGGACCCGGCGGGCGCCCCGCTCCCCGGAGATCTCGGCGACCAGCAGCGCGTCCCCGTCGGTGTGCAGCAGGACGTTGGTGACCATTTCGGAGACCATCAGCACCGCCGAGTCGACCTGGTCCGGGTCGGCCCAGTCGTGCAGCACCTCGCGGACCTGCCGGCGCGCCTCGGCTATCCGGTGCGGTTCGGCCTGGGCCACGGAGAGCGCGGTGCGCCGTACGGGCTGCTGCGCCAGCAGTCCCCCGGTGCCGACACCGCAGCTGCCGCCCTCACGGCACAGCAGCAGAAGGGCGATGTCGTCCTCGCGGCGGTCCACCAGCGGCCCGGTGGTGTGGTGTGAGGGCGGCCCGTGCACGGCCTGGACCAGGGCGTCGGCGAGCCGTTCCAGATCCCCGTCGTCGGCGCCGACCTCGTGCGATTCGAGGATGGCGCGCAGTCGCGACCATCCGGTCTCCAGGTCGTGCCCGCCGGTCTCGATCAGCCCGTCGGTGCAGACCATCATCGTCTCGCCGGGCTCCAGGACGAGCCGGGTGATGGGGTAGTCGGTGTCCGGGACGATGCCCAGCGGCAGCCCGCCCGCGGTCGGCCGGATCAGCATCGTCCCGTCGCACAGCCGGATCGCCGGGTCGGGGTGGCCGGCCCGGGCGATGTCCAGCAGCCCGGTCGACGGGTCCACCTCGATGTACAGACAGGTGGCGAACCGCTGGTCCTCGCCGTTGCCGCGGAACTCCGTCGCATTGATCCCGGCCAGGAACCGCGACGCCCGCGAGAGCACCGCGTCCGGGTGGTGCCCCTCGGACGCATAGGCCCGCAGCGCGATCCGCAGCTGCCCCATCAGGCCCGCGGCCCGTACGTCATGGCCCTGCACGTCCCCGATGACCAGCGCGATCCGGCCCGACGGCAGCGGGATCATGTCGTACCAGTCGCCGCCCACCTCCAGGCCGCCGCCGGTCGGGACGTAGCGCGCCGCGACCGTCATCCCCGGGATGTCCGGCTGCACCGTCGGCCGCATGCTGCGCTGCAGCCCCAGCGCCAGCTCCTGCTGCTCCTCCTGCATCCCGGCCCGGGCCAGTGCCTGCGCCAGCATCCGGGCGACGGTGGTCAGCACCGAGCGCTCGTCGGGGGTGAAGGCGACCGGCTCGGCGAACCCCGCCATCCAGGCACCGATCGTCCGACCCGCGTTGACCAGCGGCAGGAACGCCCAGGACGTCCGGCCGAAGCGGGCGGCCAGCGGCCAGGTGGCCGGGTAGCGGCCGCGGTACTCCTCGGGCGTGGGCAGATAGATGGCCCGGCCGGTGCGGATCACCTCCGCGGCCGGGTACTCCGTCTCCAGCGGCATGTCGAGGAAGGGCTGCTCGTCGCCGGGCCGGTGTCCGTGGTGGCCGATGACCGACACCCGGTCGCCCTCGATCCCGAAGACCGCGAGGCCGTCCGGCATGAAACCGGGCATCGACAGCCCGGCCGCCACCCGCAGCACCTCGGCGGTGGACCGGGCCTCGGCCAGCGCCCGCCCCGCGTCCAGCAGGAACGCCTCGCGCGAGCGGCGCCAGTCGCCGGTGATCGGGGTGTGTGCGGCGGAGGTGCCGGGCAGCGGCTCGGGCACTTCCTGGAGGGTGCCGACCAGCTCGAAGTCACCGTCGACCATGCGGGGCCGGGAGCGGGTGCGGACCAGCCGCAGCACCCGCCCCTGCTCGTCGACGACCCGCAGCCGGGCCTCGGCCAGCGTCTCCTCGGCGACCGCGAGCTGCACGATGCCGTTGATCTCGGCGAAGTCGACGGGATGAAAACGGGAACGCACCGCCGCCTCGGTCAGCTCCACCGGCTCGGCCGGCAATCCGAGGAGCCGGGCCGCCTCGGCGTCGAGGCTCACCCGTCCCGTGGCGTTGTCCCAGTGCCAGAGGCCGGTCGCGATGGCAGCCAGGAGGTCCTTGGTGCGCATTGCCTCACTTTAGGTGCGTTTGCCGGAGGTCGACCAGAGAACGGATGTGACCCTCGTCCCAGTCACCCGCTCCCGGTGCACCCCGGTGAGCGCGCCGGAATCGTGCCGGGAACCCGCCGGGAATCGGCTGATGCGTATATGTCAACGAAGTGCCGGGGGTCGGGGCGGTAACCTGGAGCGGTTATGTCAATCCTGGGGTGGCCTTTCGGGTGATCCACGGGGAGAGCGGCCGGGCGTCCGCACCGGATCCCGACCCCGCCCCCCTCCCGACAACTCCTCACCTCGACACTCGCGACGACTTGGATGAGCGATGCACCGGTACCGGTCCCATAACTGCGGCGAGCTCCGAGCCGCGGACGTCGACACCGACGTCCGCCTCAGCGGCTGGCTGCACAATCGACGTGACCTGGGCGGCATCCTCTTCATCGATCTGCGCGACCACTACGGTCTCGTCCAGCTCGTGGCCCGCCCCGGCACCCCCGGCGCCGAGGCGCTGGACAAGCTGACGAAGGAGACGGTCGTCCGCGTCGACGGCAAGGTCGTCTCGCGCGGCGCCGAGAACGTCAACCCGGAGCTGCCCACCGGCGAGATCGAGATCGAGGTCACCGAGGTCGAGGTCCTGGGCGCGGCCCAGCAGATCCCGTTCACGATCAACACGGACGACGGCGTCAACGAGGAGAAGCGCCTGGAGTACCGCTTCCTCGACCTTCGCCGCGAGCGGATGCACCGCAACATCATGCTGCGCTCGGCGGTCATCGCGTCCATCCGCCAGAAGATGACCGCCCTCGGCTTCAACGAGATGGCGACGCCGATCCTCAGCGCCACCTCCCCGGAGGGCGCCCGCGACTTCGTCGTGCCGTCCCGCCTGCACCCGGGCAAGTTCTACGCGCTGCCGCAGGCCCCGCAGCAGTTCAAGCAGCTGCTGATGATCTCGGGCTTCGACCGGTACTTCCAGATCGCCCCGTGCTTCCGCGACGAGGACGCCCGCGCCGACCGCTCGCCGGGCGAGTTCTACCAGCTCGACATCGAGATGTCCTTCGTCGAGCAGGAGGACGTCTTCCAGCCGGTCGAGAAGCTGATGACCGAGCTGTTCGAGGAGTTCGGCGGCGGCCGCCACGTCACCTCGCCGTTCCTGCGCATCCCGTTCCGCGAGGCGATGCTGAAGTACGGCTCCGACAAGCCGGACCTGCGCGCCCAGCTGGAACTCGTCGACATCACCGACGTCTTCGAGGGCTCGGAGTTCAAGGCGTTCGCGGGCAAGCACGTCCGTGCGCTGCCGGTGCCGGCCGTGCAGGACCAGCCGCGCAAGTTCTTCGACCAGCTCGGCGACTACGCGGTCCAGCAGGGCGCCAAGGGCCTGGCCTGGGTGCGCGTCGGCGAGGACGGCTCGCTGTCCGGCCCGATCGCCAAGTTCCTCACCGAGGAGAACGTCAAGGTCCTCACCGAGCGCCTCGGCCTGGAGGCCGGCCACGCGGTCTTCTTCGGCGCGGGCGAGTTCGACGAGGTCTCGAAGATCATGGGCGCGGTCCGCGTCGAGGCCGCCAAGCGCGCCGGCCACTTCGAGGAGAACGTCTTCCGCTTCTGCTGGATCGTCGACTTCCCGATGTACGAGCGGGACGAGGAGACCGGCAAGATCGACTTCTCCCACAACCCCTTCTCGATGCCCCAGGGCGGCATGAAGGACCTGGAGGAGAAGGACCCGCTGGACATCCTGGGCTGGCAGTACGACATCGTCTGCAACGGCGTCGAGCTGTCCTCCGGCGCGATCCGGAACCACGAGCCGGACATCATGATCAAGGCCTTCGAGATCGCCGGCTACGACCGTGAGACCGTCGAGGAGAAGTTCGCGGGCATGCTCCGCGCCTTCCGCTTCGGCGCCCCGCCGCACGGCGGTATCGCCCCGGGCGTCGACCGCATCGTCATGCTGCTCGCGGACGAGCCGAACATCCGCGAGACCATCGCGTTCCCGCTGAACGGCAACGCGCAGGACCTGATGATGGGCGCGCCCACCGAGCTGGAAGAGGCCCGGCTCAAGGAGCTCAGCCTCAACATCCGCAAGCCGCAGGTGAAGTAGCCACCACCGGCAGGGGCCGGGGCCGGCTCCCGCCGGGCCGCAGGGGCGGTGTTTCACGTCGTTCGTTTCACGTGAAACACCGCCCCTCGCCATGTCGCGGCCCGGTGCCCCGGCCGTGCACCGCGCGCGGCGCCCTGTGCTCCAACCGCACCACACATGTGGCCGGGCGCACGCCACCCCCGCAGGGTGGTGCCCATGCAGCAAGCCAGCCTCCTCCCCGGCCCGACCGGACTGGGCCCGCGGGTCCACCCGACGCGCCCCGCACCGGGCAGCGATCTGCGGTGGCTGATCACCGTCGCCGCCGTCTTCACCGCCGGGCAGCTCTACTTCGCCGTCGCCACCCCCGGCCTGGGATGGGACGAGACGGTCTACGTCAGCCAGGTCGACCCGCACACCCCGGCCGCGTACTTCAGCGCACCGCGCGCCCGCGGCGTCACCCTCCTCCTCGCCCCGGTCGTCGCCTTCACGACCTCGGCCCCCGCGCTGCACTGCTACCTCGCGCTGCTCTCCGGCGCCGGGCTCCTGCTCACCCTCTGCATCTGGCGGCGCCTGCTGCCGCCCCCCGTCCCCGCGCTCGGCGGCGCGCTGTTCGCCGGCCTGTGGGTCACCCTCTTCTACGGCCCGCAGGCCATGCCCAACCTGTGGGTCGGCTACGCCGCGCTCACCGCCACCGGCTGCTTCCTCCTCGCGGTGCGCCAGCCGCCCGTACAGCTGGCTCCGGCGGCCGGCCGGGGCGCGGCCACCGGCCTCGCCGCCGCGGTGGCACTGGTCGCGCTGATGCGCCCCACCGACGCGGTGTGGCTGGCCGTTCCGCTCTTCCTGGCCGGGCTCGTCGTACCGGCCTGGCGCCGGTCCACCGTCCTGCTCGCCCTCCCGGCCGGGCTCGCCCTCGGCTGCGCCGAGTGGATCATCGAGGCGTACGTCTCCTACGGCGGCTTCCCGGCCCGGCTGCGGCAGGCCGCGGAGATCCAGGGCGGCCTCGGCTGGCACCCGTCCTTCGCCGACCACGCCCGGGCGCTCCAGGGCAAGACCCTGTGCCGCCCCTGTCACCTGGCCTGGGACCATCCGGTGGCGGCGGCATGGTGGTGCGCGCTCCCGCTCGCCGTGGCCGGCGCGGTCCGGTCCGCGGTCCGCGCCCGCGAACCAGGCGGCGCGCTGCACCGCTACGGACCGGTGTGGCCGCCCGGCCACGGACCGCACTCCGGCCGGCGCGACGGCCTCTGGCTCGACCCCGTACGGCTGGGCAGCCTCGTCCTGGACCCGGCCCGCGCCGACCGCCTCGGCACGGGCGGGGTGGGGCAGCGGGACGGGCAGACCTGGCCGACCCTCCGCCTCCACGACCCCGACGGCTCGCTGCACCGCTACGGCGCGGCACCCGTCGTGCTCCCGTCCCTGATCGGCCTCTGCCTCGCCGCCCCCTACCTCCTGGCGGTCGACTACGCCGCCCCGCGCTTCCTGCTGCCCGCGTACGCGCTGCTGATGATGCCCGCCGCCTGGTTCCTGTGCCGGCTGGTCCGCCTCCCACGCCGGCGGCACGCCCTGGCGGTGGTCCTCCTGGCCGTCGCGCTGCTGGGACACGAGGCGGTCCAGCTGGCGATCCTGCACAAGATGCAGCGCGGAACGGTACGCGCCCAGAACGACATCGGCCGGATCGTCCGCACCCTGCGCACCGCCGGTCTGCGGCCGCCGTGCGCCGTCAGCGGCGAGGAGGCGGTCCGGGTCGCCTACCAGGCCGGCTGCGCGTCCCGCCAGCCCGCCGGCCACGACGCCAGCATCACGCCCACCGCCCTGACCCGGCTCGGCACCCGCCGCCCCGCCGCCGTCCTGCTCGCGGCCGGCCACCGGCCCCCGCACTACGCCCGCGGCTGGCGCAAGGCCCCCCTCCCCCCGACCCCCGGCCTGAAGCCGCTGACCGCCTACGTCTCACCGGGCACAAAGCCATAAGGCCCCCACGGCCGCCGGCCCCCCATACACGTGCGCCCGTCCCACCCCCTCGGGGGCGGAACGGGCGCACACGTGGCAGGACCGGCCGGCCGTCCGGCGTTGCGGAGGATTACCCCTCCGCACCACCGAAGCGCTCCCGGTACGAGTCCAGGTCCTCCTCGGTGATCTTCGCGAAGAGCACCGGCGGCACCGTGAACGGCGTCCCCGCGGGCACCGCCGCCAGCGCCTTCGCCTCGTCCTGCGAGACCCACACGGCAGTGTCGTCCGCCAGCGCGAACGCACTCCGCATCGCCTTCGCCGACGCCGGGATGAACGGCTCGGAGACCACCGCGTACAGGTGGATCAGGTTCATCGCGGTGCGCAGCGTCAGCGCCGCCGCGTCCTTGTCGGTCTTGATCTCCAGCCAGGGGGCCTTCTCCTCCAGGTAGGAGTTGCCCGCGCTCCACAGGGCGCGCAGCGAGGCCGACGCCTTGCGGAACTGCAGCGCCTCCATGTGGCCCTCGTACTCCGCCAGCAGCCCGGCGATCTCCTCGCCCAGCTTCTGCTCCGCGGCACCTGCCTCGGCACCCGCCGGGACCTCGTCGCCGAACCGCTTGCGGGAGAACGACAGCACCCGGTTGACGAAGTTGCCGAGCGTGTCCGCGAGGTCCTTGTTCACCGACGACGAGAACAGCTCCCAGGTGAAGGAGGTGTCGTCCGACTCCGGCGCGTGGGCCATCAGGAAGTAGCGCCAGTAGTCGGCCGGCAGCAGCTCCAGCGCCGCGTCCGTGAAGACGCCCCGGCGCTGCGAGGTGGAGAACTTCCCGCCGTAGTAGTTCAGCCAGTTGAAGGCCTTGAGGAAGTCGACCTTCTTCCACGGCTCGCGGGTCCCCAGCTGCGTCGCCGGGAACATCACGCTGTGGAACGGCACGTTGTCCTTGGCCATGAATTCCGTGTAGCGGACGTCCTCGGCCTCGTACCACCACGACTTCCAGTCGCGGTTCTCCGGGTCGGCGTCCGACCACTCCTTCGTCGCGCCGATGTACTCGATCGGTGCGTCGAACCAGACGTAGAAGACCTTGCCCTCGGCCGCCAGCTCCGGCCACACGTCCGCCGGGACCGGCACGCCCCAGTCCAGGTCACGGGTGATCGCCCGGTCCTGCAGGCCCTCGGTCAGCCACTTGTGCGCGATCGACGACGCGAGGGTCGGCCACTCCTTGCTGCCGTTGCCCTCCAGCCAGCCCTCGACCTCGTGCTGCAGCTTCGACTGGAGCAGGAACAGGTGCTTGGTCTCCCGCACCTCCAGGTCACCGCTGCCGCTGATCGCCGACCGGGCGTCGATCAGGTCGGTCGGGTCCAGCACCCGGGTGCAGTTCTCGCACTGGTCGCCGCGCGCCTTGTCGTAGCCGCAGTGCGGACAGGTGCCGACGATGTAGCGGTCGGGCAGGAAGCGCTCGTCGGCGTTCGAGTACACCTGCCGGATGGCCCGCTCCTCGATGAAGCCGTTCTCGTGCAGCTTCCGCGCGAAGTGCTGCGTGAGCTCGACGTTCTCCGGCGAGGAGCTCCGCCCGAAGTAGTCGAACCGCAGCCCGAAGCCCTCGTAGATCGCCTTCTGCTTCTCGTGCTGCTCGCCGCAGAACGCGTCGACCGACTGCCCGGCCTCCTTCGCCGCCAGCTCGGCCGGCGTCCCGTGCTCGTCCGTCGCACAGATGTAGAGCACGTCCTGCCCCCGCTGCCGCAGGTACCGGGCGTACACGTCGGCCGGGAGCATGGACCCCACCATGTTGCCCAGGTGCTTGATCCCGTTGATGTACGGAAGGGCGCTGGTGATGAGGTGTCGAGCCATTGCCGGCTGCTCCCAAGTCGCTACGGTGAGTGAGGATTTGCTTTACGGAACGTCAATATCGTACTGGACGGGGCGGGGGTGCCCGCGCGGCTGTTTTGCAGTGCGGACAGTGCCCGCGGCGGCTGATCACCGCGCGCAGCACCACTTGATCTTCCGGGGCCGTCGGAGCAATGCGGCCGTCGGAGCAATGCCAAGCGGCCGCGGCCGGGCCGTGGGGCCCGGCCGCGGCCGGTGGGGGTCGAGTGGAGGGGAGGCGTCAGCTGTCCTTGAGGACCTTGGCGGTGCGGGCCTCGGTGAGCCACTCGGGGAACTCGACCATGAGCTGCTGGTAGAGCTCGTCGTGGGAGAGGCTGCGGGGGTCGCGGCCGGCGTGGAAGAAGCCGGCGTTGTCGACCGCGCGCTTCTCCGGAACGGTCAGGTCGTCGAGCTTGCGCAGGAAGTCGAAGCCCTTGGCCTCCGGGTCGCCGAAGCCGATGAACTGCCAGAAGATGGGCAGCTTCGCCGCTTCGCAGAGTGCCTTTTCGGCGGCCGGCTTGGAGGTCGGGGCGCCGTCGGTCTGGAAGATGACGAAGGCCGGGGCGGTGCTGCCGGACTTCTTGTAGTGGTCGACGACGGCATTGACGGCCCAGTGGTAGTTCGTGCGCCCCATGTGGCCGAGGCCGGCGTGCAGTTCCTCGATGCGGCCCTCGTAATGCGTGAGGTCCAGATCGGCGGTGCCGTCGACGTCGGTGGAGAAGAAGACGACGGGCACGGTGGCCTCGTCGTCGAAGTGCGCGGAGAGGGCGAGGGCCTGCTCGGCGAGGTTCTGGACCGTGCCGTCCTTGTAGTAGTTGCGCATCGAGCCGGAGCGGTCGAGGACCAGGTAGACGACGGCGCGCTGGGTGGTGAGGCCGTGCTTCTCCAGGGTGGCGCCGGCGGCGGCGTGGAGGGGGAGGAGGCCGGCGGGGACCTTCCCCTTCGGGGCGGGCGTGGCCTCGGCGTTCGTCGTGGCCGCTGGCTCCGGGGTGGCCTCGGCCTCCGGCGCCGCTTCGGCCTCCGGCTCCGGTGCGGTTTCGGCCTTCGGCGCGTCCTCCGCCTTCGGGGCCGTTTCGGCCTCCGTCGCGGTCTCGGCCTCGGGCTCGGCTACCGGGGTCTCGGCTGCCGGCTCCGGCGTCGCGTCCTGCACCGGCTCCGGCGTCGCGTCCTGCACCGGCTCCGGCGCCGTGTCCTGCTCCTGCACCGGCTCCTGCACCGGCTCCGCCTCGGCCTTGGCCTCGGCCTCCGGCTCGGTCTCGGCCTGCTCGTCGGCCTGCGGCTCGGCCGCCACGGGTTCGGCGTCCGTCTGGGCCGCCGGTTCGGCGTCCGCCTGGGCCGTCGGTTCGGCGATCGCCTCCGCCTCAGGGGTGGCCTGCGGTTCGGGGGCGGTGGACGGCTCCGGCTTGGTGACCGGGGCCGGGTTGTCGAAGGCCTGGCTCACGAGGTCGGAGGCGGCGGTCTCGGAGGCGGCGGTGTCGGCCTCGGGGGCGTGGGCCTCGGCCTTGTCGTCGTCCTTGGCCTCGGGCTCTTCCGCGTTCTCCCGTACGGGCGGCTCCGCGCGGTCCACCGGGGAGCCCTGGGCGGGCAGGGTGGCGGTCGTCGGGGTCGGCTCGGGGGCCGGGTGCTCGGCGGGGGCCGTGCGGGCGGCCGGGACTTCGGCCTCGGCGGGCTTGTCGGACGGCTTCGGGGACTTGGGGGACGCGGCCGGGGTGGACTCCTCGCGGGCCTCGGGGATGGTCGCGGACTCCGGGGTGCCGGCGCTGTTCTGTGCCGCGCCGGTTTCTTCACGGGTCGCCTTGGAGCGACCGAAAGCGTTGCGCAGCAGACTCCGAATGCCCATCGGCGAACCTCTCTTGCGTGTGGTGGGTGCGGTGCGGCGTATGTCCGTGAAGCACGGACATGTCCCTGACCAGGACGGATACGTAAGCGTAGCGGCCGGGAGCGGCCTCATCGTGGGACCCTGCGGCTCGTGTGGTGGGCCATCCGTGGGCTATCCGGGGGCCATCCAGGGCGAACCGGTCGCGGGTCGGGTTTCGGCGGGGGCCGGCGTGACGTCGCTGTGGCACGGCGCCGGGATATCACATCCGTGAAGACAGGACGTGGGGACGGAGCGTGGAGGCCGTGAGGGACGGGGAGTTGGTCTGGACCTGTGCGGGTGTGAGGGCTTTCTGAGGGTCCTTCGGAGTGCTCGCACATCACGCCGCGGAAACGATGTGGCAAGAGGGAAGTAAGAACTGAGTCGTTCAGGTATCCGATGCGCAGGTGTGCCCGTCTTCTCCGGTGACCATTGTCCGGAGCCGCCCGTTGTGCCTTAGGCGGCCGTAAGAAGGCAAGAACCCTTCCGAGGGTGACGGGAGATGTGGGCGCATGGGGCTGACCAGTCAGTCGCTCGAATACACGGTGATCGTGCTGGCGGTTGCCTGCGTGGCCGCCACGGTGTGGCTGTGGCCCCGGCTGTCGCGGCGCGGGATCGGACCCGTCCTGGGCAGGTTGGGCGCCATCGTGGTCACCCAGGTGTCCATCGTGTGCGCGCTCGCGCTCGCCGTGAACACGAACTTCGAGTTCTACGGCAACTGGGACGAGTTGCTGGGCAACAACGAGAAGGCGCCGCCGGTGGCCGTGAGCCAGGGCGGCGGGCAGTACGCGTCGGTCGGGAACATGAAGGCCGGGCTGATCCAGCCGGCCGGTCCCCAGGGGCTCGACCGGGTGACCGGTCTGCCCAAGGGGCCCGCCAACAAGGTCGGCAAGATGGAGTCCGTGCGGATCATCGGGCGCCGTACGCGGGCCATCAACCCCGGATTCGTCTACCTGCCGCCGCAGTACTTCCAGCAGCAGTACCGCCGGCAGCGGTTCCCCGTCATGGTCGTGATCAGCGGCTACCCGGGCGGGATCATGAACCTCGCGCAGCATCTGCAGGTGCCGCAGAACGCCGGCCGGCTGATCGCGCAGGGACGGATGCAGCCGACCGTGATCGTGATGGTCCGGCCGACGATCGCGCCGCCGCGCGACACCGAGTGCGTGGACGTGCCGGGCGGGCCGCAGGCGGAGACGTTCTTCACCAAGGACCTGCCGGACGCGATGAAGTCGACGTACCGGGTGGGTCATGACCCCAGCGCCTGGGGCGCGTTCGGGTACTCGTCGGGTGGCACCTGCTCGCTGCAGCTGGCGATGCGCAACCCGAAGGTGTACACCTCGGCGGTCTCGCTCTCGGGCGACTACGCGATCAAGGACGACCTGACCACCGGCAGCCTCTTCGGCGCCGGCCCGGCGGGTGCCCAGCGCGAGCGCGAGCACGATCTGCTGTGGCGGCTGAAGCACCTGCCCGCGCCGCAGGTCTCCACGCTGGTCGCCAGCAGCCGTAAGGGCGAGGCCGATTACGGCGCCACCATGCAGTTCATCCACGCGGTCAAGGCGCCGATGACGGTGGACTCGATCATCCTGCCGCAGGGCAGCCACCAGTTCACGACCTGGCGGCGCGAGGTCGTGCCGGCCCTGGAGTGGCAGAGCCAGCAGCTGACGTTCCCGCAGGACACCGTGCCGCTGCCGGCGCAGCGCAAGCCGGGTGCGAAGGTCGGCCAGGGCGGCGCCCCGGCGAAGCCGACCGGGCCGGCCAAGGCCCCGGCCGGGACCACCGATGACAAGGGTCGCCGGCGGGTGGAGGCCGAGCGGCCGCAGGGCTGAGCGAGCCCGAAACCGCAGAGGAACAACGGTAGTCGTAGCCGTGAGCCCGGTCCCGGGAAGGGGCCGGGCTCGCGGCGTTCCCGGACCTGCCGGCGTCCCCGCGGCGGTACCGGCCTCGGCCGCTACGGGCGGTACACCATCCCCGGCTGCGGCTTCGCCGGGGAGAGCAGCTGGGAGACCGTGACGATCGTGTAGCCGCGCTTCTTCAGTTCCTTGAGGATGCCCGGGACGGCCGGGACCGTGCCCGGGTAGATGTCGTGCAGCAGGATGATGCCGTCGCGTTCGGTCTGTTCCAGCACCCGCTTGGAGATCAGCGCCGAGTCGTTGGTCTCGTAGTCCTTGGCGGTCACGCTCCACAGGACCTGGGCCAGCCCGAGTTCCTTGCTGACCTCGGAGACCGTTTCGTCGGTGCGGCCCTGCGGCGGACGCATCAGCGTGGGCGTCTTTCCGGTGATCTTGCGGACCGCGTCCTGGACGCGGGACAGCTCGCGCTTGGCCTCGGCGGGCTGGATCTCGGTGAGGATCTGGTGCGACCAGGTGTGGTTGGCCAGTTCGTGGCCCTCGGCGTCGATCCGCCGCACCTCGGCGGGGCGCTTCGCGATGTGGTTCTTGCCGAGCATGAAGAAGGTGGCGTGCGCCTTCTGCTTCTTCAGGATGTCCAGCAGGCGGTCGGTGTTCTCGCTGGGGCCCGCGTCGAAGGTGAGCGCGACGCACTTGGCCTTGCGGCAGTCGACGTCCTGGCCGCCGCCCGCCTGACCCCCTCCCTTCCCGTTCTTCGCCCCGGCCGCGCTGCCCGTCGCGTCGGCGCGGGCGTCGGCCGGTGCGGTCACGTCGTACGAGGCGCAGCCGCTGACGGCGACGGCGAGGAAAGCGGCCGTCAGCAGCCCGGCTATGGAGGTCCGGGCGCGAACCCCGGGGCACGATCGGACGCGTCCGCCGCGACACTCCGACCCCGGCGGGGTGGACTCGTACCGTGACCGCACCGCCGCCGGACGACTGTCTGGCCCGTAACGAGTGGATCTGCGGCGACTACCTGTCCACGCGCCGGCAGATCCTGCTCGACGCGGTCCTCCAGCACCTCCAGTTGACCGTCGTCTCGGTGGCGCTCGGGCTGCTGGTCGCGGTGCCCCTGGCGCTGCTGGCCCGGCGATGGCGGTGGACGGTCGGGCCGGTCCTCGGTGTGACCACGGTCCTCTACACGATCCCGTCGCTGGCGATGTTCTCGCTGCTGCTGCCGGTCTACGGGCTCTCCGCCACGCTCGTCGTGGTCGGGCTGGCGCTGTACTCGCTCACCCTGCTCGTACGGAACCTCCTGGCCGGGCTGAACGGCGTACCCGCCGAGGCCAGGGACGCCGCCCGCGGCATGGGCTACGGCCCGCTGCGCCAACTGCTCACCGTCGAACTGCCGCTGGCCGTGCCCGCCGCGATGGCCGGACTGCGGATCGCGACGGTCTCGGCGGTGGCGCTCACCACCGTCGGCGCGATCGTCGGCTACGGCGGGCTCGGCAACCTCATCTACGCGGGGATGAACTCCTTCTTCAAGGCACAGGTGCTCACCGCGTCCGTGCTGTGCGTCCTGATCGCGATCGTCTTCGACCTGCTACTGCTCGGCGCGGAACGGCTGCTCACGCCCTGGCGGCGGGCGGGCCGTACGGCGCGGGGGCGGCGGTCGCGGTGGCGGGGGCGCGCCGCCGCCGGGCGCACGCAGCCGGTCGCGGCGGCGTCGGGACGACGGACGTGAACACCCTCGCCGCGGTCTGGGACTGGCTGACCACCGGCGCCAACTGGTCGGGGGAGAACGGTGTCTGGCACCGGCTCCTCCAGCACCTCGTCCTCACCGTCTCCTGCCTGGTCATCAGCGCGCTGATCGCGCTGCCCGTCGCGCTGACCCTCGGTCACCTCGGGCGCGGCGGGGCGCTGGCCGTCAATCTCGCCAACGTCGGCCGCGCCGTCCCGACCTTCGCCGTGCTGGTCCTGCTGCTGCTCACCCCCGTCGGCCGGCACGGGCAGTGGCCGACGGTCATCGCGCTGGTCCTGTTCGCCGTTCCGCCGCTGCTGACCAATGCGTACGTCGGGATGCGTGACGTGGACCGGGACGTGGTGCGGGCCGCGCGGGGCATGGGGATGACCGGGATGCAGCTGGTGTGGCGGGTCGAGGTGCCGCTCGCCTTCCCGCTCGTCCTGACCGGTGTGCGGATCGCCGCGGTCCAGCTCGTCGCGACCGCCACGCTCGCCGCGCTGGTGGGCGGCGGTGGGCTCGGCCGGATCATCACCGCGGGGTTCAGCCTCGCCAGCACCCCGCAGGTGGTCGCCGGTGCGGTGCTGGTCGCGGTGTTCGCCCTGCTGATGGAGGCCGGGTTCGAGCTGGTCGAACGGTATGCGCCGGGCGGCTGGGCGCGGGGGCGGGGCCGGTGAGGGCCGGGGCGGCCGCCGCCCTGATGGCGCTGGGCGTGGTCGCGCTGCCGGTGCTCGCCGGCTGCGCCACCGGCCCCTCCCTGGAGACCCGTTCCCGGATCACCGCCTCGCCGGGGGACAGCCGCGATCTGGCGATCGGCTCGGCCGGCTTCACCGAGAGCGAGCTGCTCGCCCAGATGTACGCCGCACTGCTCGACCACGCCGGGTACCGCACCCACGTCCTCACCGTCGGCAACCGTGAGCTGTACGAACCGGCGCTGGAGGCCGGGCAGATCGACGTCGTGCCCGAGTACGCGGCCACCTTCGCGGACTGGCTGAACGCCAAGGCGCACGGCTCCAAGGCGCCCCCGGTGGCCTCACCCGACCTCGGGGTGACGCTGCGCGCACTGCGCCGGCTGGCCGGGCCCCGCGGGCTGACCGTGCTCCCGCCCGGCCGGGCCGTGGACCAGAACGCCTTCGCAGTGAGCGCCGCGTACGCCCGCAAGCACCACCTCAAGACGCTCGGCGACCTGGGCCGCGCCAAACTGCCGGTGCGCCTCGCGGCGGGCGAGGAATGCGTACAACGACCCTTCTGCGCCCCGGGGTTGCGGAAGGCGTACGGGATCAACGTCACCGTCATCGACCCCAAGGGCGTCGGCACCACCCCCGCCAAGCAGGCCGTGCAGAACGGGCAGGACCAGATGGTGCTGACCACCAGCACCGACGCGACCCTGGACCAGTTCGGGCTGGTGCTGCTCACCGACGACAAGAAGCTGCAGAACGCCGATTACGTGCTGCCCGTCGTCAACCGGTCCCGCGCGGGCAGCGCCCGGCCGGCCGCCGCGCTCAACCGCCTCAACAAGGTCCTGACCACGACTGACCTGGCCCATCTCAACGAGCAGGTGGACAGCTGGCGACGGTTGCCGGCGGATGTGGCGCGTCACTACCTGCAGGAGAAGGGGCTGCTGCCGAAGGGCTGAGCGGGCGGCGACGGCTGGGTGTTTCACGTGAAACCGGCACCCTCTTCGCGACCGCGCCGTTTCACGTGAAACAGCCGGCCGTGCCTGCTCGTGACCGTGCCTCACTCCGTCGGTACCGAGTCCACCCTCGCCCGGTCCCGCGGCACCCCCCGCTCGTCCGAGTCGATGGTGCGGCGCAGCGCCTCGTGCAACTTGGTCGGGGTGAGGACGCCGAGGAAGCGGTGGCCGTCCAGGACCGCGATCCAGCCGGCGTCGTGCTTGAGCATCTCGCTGAACGCGGCCTTCAACGTGCCGGTGAACGGCACCCACGCCTCCATCCGGCGGGCGTGCCCGGCGACCGTGCCCGCGGCGCCGGCCAGTTCCTCGGTGCCCACCCAGCCGTGCAGTTCGCCGTCCTCGTCCAGCACCACCGCCCACCGGGCGCCCTCGGCCCGTAGTCTCCGCGCCGCCTCGGACGCCGGTTCACCGAGGCGGGCGAACGGCGGGCGTTCGAGGTCACCGCGGTCGATCCCGGTGACCGACAGCTGCTTCAACGCCCGGTCGGTGCCGACGAATTCGGCGACGTAGGGGGTGGCGGGGGCGCCGAGGACGCTGGCGGGGGTGTCGTACTGCTCGATCCGGCCGGCCCCGTAGACCGCGATCCGGTCGCCGAGCCGGATGGCCTCCTCGATGTCGTGGGTGACCAGCAGCACCGTCTTGTGCATGGCGGCCTGCAACCGCAGGAACTCCTTCTGGAGGCGCTCGCGGACGACCGGATCGACCGCGCCGAACGGCTCGTCCATCAGCAGTACGGGCGGATCGGCGGCGAGGGCCCGGGCGACCCCGACGCGCTGGCGCTGGCCGCCGGAGAGCTGGTCGGGGTAGCGCGGGCCGTGGACGTCCGGGTCCAGGCCCACCAGGTCCAGGAGTTCGGCGGCCCGGGCCCGCGCCTTGGCCCGCTTCCAGCCGGTAAGGAAGGGCACGGTGGCGGTGTTGTCGAGGACGGTCCGGTGCGGGAAGAGGCCGGTCTGCTGGATGACGTAGCCGATCCGGCGGCGCAACTGGACGGGGTCGACGCCGGCGATGTCCGCGCCGTCGACGAAGATCCGGCCGCGGGTGGGGTCGATGAGCCGGTTGACCATCATCATGGTCGTCGTCTTGCCGCAGCCGGACGGCCCGACGAGGGTCACCAGCTCGCCCTCCTCGACCTCGAAGGACAGGTCGTCCACGGCGGTGGTGCCGTCGGGATACTGCTTGGTGACGGACTCGAACCGGATCATTGGCCCATTGAATCCCGCTGCTCGCGCCCCTTCGCGTCCTGCGGGCAATCGGGTCACGGGGGCGATCGGGTCCGGCCGCGGCAGCCTCACCGGCCGCCGCCCGGCCGGTCGCACAGCCGGTAGCCGGCGCCCGGCACGGTCTCGATCACCGGTGGGTCGCCGAGCTTGGCGCGCAGCGTGCCGAGCGTGACCCGGACCGCGTTGGCGCGGTAGCTGATGTGCTCCTCCCACACCTCCTCGATCAGATCGTCGCCGCTGACCACCGCGCCCTGGGCGCGCAGGAGAACCTCCAGCACCCCGAACTCCGTGTGGGACAGCGGCAGCGGCCGGCCGTCGCGCAGCGCGAGCCGGCGGGCGGTGTCCACGGCGACACCGGCCCGCTCGATGACCTGCGGCAGCGCGGGCCGGGTGCGCCGGCCCAGGGCCAGCACCCGGGCGAGCAACTCCTCGTACGCGAAGGGCTTGGTGAGGTAGTCGTCGGCGCCCGGGCCCGGCCCCGCCACCCGGTCGTGGACGGTGCCGGACGCGGTGAGCATCAGCACCCGGGTCAGCAGGCCCTGTTCCACGACGTGCCGGCAGACGTCGTCACCGTGCAGTCCGGTCAGCTCGCGGTCCAGGACGAGCACGTCGTACGCGCCGAGCCGCATCTTGGCCAGCGCCGCCCGGCCGTCGTGGGCGATGTCCGCGGCGATCGCGTCGCGGCGCAGGCCGGCAGCGATCGTCTCCGCGAGGAATTCCTCGTCCTCCACCACCAGTACGCGCATGGCGTCATGTGTACCCGAGGGGCACCTTCTCGCAAGGTGAACGGCTTTCGCCGCAACGCCGCGCACCAGGGAATTCACCGCGCTGGAGCCGGTCGGGGGAGCCGGTCGGGGCGGCGTACGGCGACGCGGCGGGCCGGAGCGCGACGAGCGCGTCCGGTACCCGGCGGCGGCCGACGGGAGGGGCGGCGCGGCGGCCCCCGGCCGGCGGCATGCTGCGGCCCGGCTGGCGGCATGGCCCGGGGGCCGTACGAGTTGCTTCCGCCGCACCGCCTCTCCTCCTGCCGCGTCCGGCCGCACCGGCGTGCTTACGATCCCCTTCGGCCACCGGTCGGAAGGGTGGAAGGGAGCGCCACGATGAGAGCCGTAGCAGTCAGCGCATTCGGTGAACAGCCGCGCCTCATGGATCTGCCGCAGCCCGAACCAGGGCCGGGCGAGGTCCTGGTGCGGCTGTCCGCCGCCGGACTCAACCCCATCGACTGGAAGATCGCCGACGGCATGTTCGGCGACGCCGTTCCGGTGGCCTTCCCCCTGGTGCTGGGCACGGACGGGGCGGGCGAGGTGCTGGCGATCGGCACCGGTGTCCGGCGGTTCACCGTCGGCGACGCGGTGTTCGGCCAGTTCCAGCGGCCGGAGCGGGGCGGCGGATCGTACTGCGAACTGGCCCTCGCCGACGAGGACCGCATCGCGCACGCCGCCCGCAGCGTCACCTACGCGACCTCCGCGGCGCTGCCGACGGCCGGCATGACCGCGTACAACCTGGTCGAGGAGACCCGGATCAGCGAGGGCAAGCGGGTGCTGATCGTCGGTGCGACCGGCGGCGTCGGCACCTTCGCCACCCAGCTGGCGGCCGGCCGCGGCGCGGAGGTGATCGCCACCGCCCGCCCGGCCAAGGCCGAGCTGATGCGTACGCTGGGCGCCGCGGAGACCGTCGACCACACCGCGGGCCCGGTCGCCGACCAGGTCCTCGCGGCCCATCCGGACGGCGTGGACGTGCTGATCGACATGACCGGCGGCCCCGCCGAGTTCGCCGAGCTGACCCGGACCGTACGCGACGGGGGCACCGCCGTCTCGCTGATCGGCTCGGCGGACGCGGACGAGCTCACCGAACAGAACCTGCGCGGCTTCAACTTCGTCAACCGCCCCTCGCCGCAGCTCCTGGAGATCCTGGCCGGGCAGGTCGACGCGGGCCGGCTGACGGTCCTCGTCGGCCGCGAGGTCCCCCTCGAAGAGGCCCCCGAAGCCCTGGAGGCCAGCCGCACCGGCCGTGCCCAGGGCAAGACCGTCCTGACCGTCTGAGCGACCCGGCCGGGCGTCAGCTCCGCTTCCGCCAGGCCCGGACCGCCGGCGGCCCCGCCGCGGCCAGCACCGCGGTGAGCGTCCCCGCGCCCACCAGCAGCCAGACCCCGGTACGCAGCGGCCCGGTGAGCGCATCGGCGTACGCCCCGGCGGCGGGCCGGGGCACCATCGCGGGCAGCGCCGCCAGCGTGCGGCCGCGCACCAGCGCCAGCGCCACGGCCAGCAGGGCGGCGGCCGCCGCGCAGCCCGTACCGGCACAGACCAGTGCCCGCCGGCGCCGCCGCACCAGCAGCAGCCCGCCGCCCAGACACAGCGCGGCGGCCGGCGGCAGCAGCAGCGCCCCCCTGCGGACGACCTCGTAACCGGCCCGGATCCGCGGGACGTCGGGGGCCTTGAGCAGCACGATCTCCACCCCGGACCGCGGCACCCGGCGGAGCAGGTCCAGCCCCATGCCGTTGTGCGCCACCTGACGGCGGACCCGTTCCACGACGGGGGTCAGATCGAGTGTGACCGGAGCGCGGGGATCGGCGGGCGCGGCGAGGCTGCCGTCCAGCGTCCGGTGCGCGGATCGGTGGACGCCCTTCCACATGTCCGGGAAGCCGCGCCCGGTGACCACCTGCCGCACCTGCTTGGCCACGAACTCCCGGATGCCGCGGGTGAAATGGCGGCGCACCGCGGGCCGCCGGGCGGGACTGACGGCCTTCAGCAGCCCGTCGATCCGGACGTGCGCCATCACCCCGTCCGTCACGTCGTCGACCACGGCCTGCTGCACGGCGGCATTCCCGGCCAGCGGCGCCACCGCCGCCACATAGCCGTCCGTCTCGGTCAGCTGGGACCGCGCCCAGGTGGCGGCCAGGCTCAGCGGCAGCAGCAGTGCCCCCACGACCAGCAGCACCCCGCCGGCCAGCGCGCGCCCCGGCCACCGCGGTCCGCCCGGCGGCCCGTCCCCCTCCGTCACCCGCCCGCCCAGGCGTACGGGTGCGCTCGCTGGCATCGCGTCCTGTCCTTTCCTGCACGGCGATCACGGCGACCACCTTCCAGGCAAGGGGGAACGCCCGGCGCCCGCGACCGGGACCGGTGCCAATGGGTGAGCCCGGCCGTGTGGCCCGGCTGCCGGCGGTGGCCTCAGCCCGCGGCGCCCGGGCCGGCCGCCCGCCGGCGGCGCACCGCCCGCACCGCCCCCGGCCCGAGCAGCGCCGCGGCCGCGGCGGCCGTCGCCCACCACGCCCAGCCACCGCCGCCGGTCTCCTCGGCCCGGGACTCCGGCAGGTCGTCCACATCGCCCGAGCAGGCCACCGGCGCGTAGGAATCGCCCAGGTACACACAGGCGGTGGCGGCGGCCCGCAGGGTCCCGGGCGCGGCCGTGGCGGCGCCGCCGGGACGGTCACCGAGCACGGCCTCGGCGGTGAACACCTGGATGTCGCGCGCCGGAAGGTCGGCGCGCCAGGTGACCTTCCGCTCCCCCGTCCCGCGCCCCTCGACGACGCCGTCGGACGCGGTCACGGAGGTCGTGGTCGCGGGCATCCGCTGCTCGACCCGGACCCCGTGGACGTCATCGGCGCCCAGGTTGTGCACGGTCACGCGGTAGTCGAGCCGCCGCCCCGCCTCGGCGTCGTCGGTCCCGTCGGTCACCGCGACGGTGACGGAGACGGCCGGCGGCACCTGCGTGACCTGCGGGGCGTACGCGGCGGCGGACGGTCCGGGGAGCGTGACGACGCACGTGGCAGCAACGCACAGCACCGCGCGGACCACGGCGGTCCTCGTGCCGCTCCCCGTGCCGGTCCTGGTGCCCGTTCTCATGCCGGTTCTCATCCCGCCATCGGAGCACCGCGCCGCCCGCGACCGGCGTCATGCGGCCCGCCGCCGCCCCGGGTTCACCCGATTTACCCGGGCGGTCTCAATTCCACGGGTCGGTGAACGACCGGCCGGGCACCGGCTTGGCGATGACCGCCACGGCGATGAAGAAGTTGACCTGGCCGATCGCGAACATCAGGGTGGCGAGCGCCTTGGCCTCGTAGTGTTCCGCTGCCTGGGCGTACAGCTCGTCGGAGACCCGCTCACCGTGCGTGGACGGCTGAAGCGCGGCCTCCACGAGTGCCAGCGCGGCCCGTTCCGCGCCGGTGAAGTACGGCGAGTCCTGCCAGGACGCCACCGACGTGATGCGCTCCTCCGACTCCCCGGCCTTGCGCAGGAAGCCCGTGTGCAGAACCGTCAGGTAGGTGCTGCCGACGATCTGGCCGGCACGCAGCTGGACCAGACTGATCGTGGAGCGCGGTACCGAACCGTTGCCGGTGAGCCTGAACAGCGCCGCCGACACCGCTGCCAGCTCGGGTACGAGCTCCGCGGGGTCCTCGGCCATCCGCGGAACCATCGGGATCTCCGCCGTGATCGAACGCGTTTCCATCGCCGTCTCCTTCGGGCTTCCGTGTTGCTGTCACTGCCCTGACGGATCGCGGCGGAGAAATGTGACCGCGGCGGGAAAGTCGTGCGGGAAAGTCGTTCGTGTGCGGCCGGGACGCCGACTCGGGGACGGGCGTTAGTGCCGGTGCGGCCACGGCCGGTGCACCGGCCCGTGTGCGTCCTCGCAGTGGTCGGGGGCGGCGGGCGGCTCCGGCTGCGCCCCGGTACCGGGCCGCGGGCCGAGCGTCAGCACCTCGCCCGCTTCGGCCTGCTCCCCGACGTGATCGACCTGGAGCGTGGCGTGCGTGATGCGGTACTCGCCGCTCAGCAGCTCCTGCAGCCCGCGGCGCACCTTGTGGCAGTCGCCGCCGGGGGCCACCAGGATGTGCGCGGAGAGCGCCGGCTGCCCGGAGGTGATCTGCCAGATGTGCAGGTCGTGCACCTCGACGACCTCGTCCTGGGAGACCAGCCGATCGCCCAGCGCGTCCGGGTCCAGCCCGGCCGGCGCCGCCTCCATGAAGATCCGCCCGGACTCCCGCACCAGCCCCGTACCGGCCCGCAGCATCAGCGCGACGACGACCAGCGTGGCGATCGCGTCGGCCCGTTCGAAGCCCGTGGTCAGCACGATGAGACCGGAGAGCGCGGTGGCCACGAACCCGAACAGGTCGGTGAGGATGTGCTGGTAGGCGCCCTCGACGTTCAGGCTGGAGCGGTTGGCCTTGGACAGCAGCCAGGTGCAGATCAGATTCACCACGATCCCGGACAGCGCGGTCCACAGGACCATCGCCCCGCCCACCGTCGGCGGCGAGATCAGCCGCTGCACCGCCTCGTACGCCAGCCAGACCGACAGCAGGAGCAGGGTGATGCCGTTGGCCTGCGCGGACAGGATCTCGGCGCGCTTGAGCCCGTACGTGTACCCGCCGCGCGCCGGCCGCGCCGCCAGCCGCATCGCGATCAGCGCCAGCAGGATCGAGACCGCGTCGGTGAGCATGTGGGCGGCGTCCGAGATCAGCGCCAGCGATCCGGCCAGCACACCGATGACGACCTCGACCGCCATGTACGCGGTGAGCAGCCCGAGCGCGGCCCGCAGCCACCGCCGGTCGGCGTCCGGCGCCACCCCGTGCGCATGGCTGTGACCGTGCCCGTGATCGTGCCCGTGCCCGCTCATGGCGCTCCTTCCTCCGGTCCCTTCCTTGCGAAGCAAACAGCACTTCGGCAAAAGATCCAAAGGCTGCACCGGTGACCGTTGTCATTACCGTCGAACGGCGTATCGTGCCTGGTCAGAGCGGTGAGACGGCGCCCCGGCGAGACGGCGCGAACGGACCCCGACCGTCCGGTCCGGCCGCCCGCCCGGCCCGGCCCCACGCCCGCCCCACCCCGGTCAGTAGAGTTTCCGCTCCCGTACGACACGCGCTCGAAGGTCCCGAGGCGAGAGGCAAGAGGTAGACGGCAGTGAGCCCCGCACCATCCGCACCGTCCGGTTCCGAGCACCTCACCGTCGTCGGTATCGGAGCCGACGGCTGGGAGGGGCTGTCCGGGGCCGCGCGGCGGGTGCTGCGGGCGGCCGAGGTGGTCATCGGCGGTGCGCGTCAGCTCGCGCTGCTGCCCGGCGGGGAGTGCCCCGGTGACCGCGTCACCTGGCCGTCGCCGCTGCGCCCCGCCGTCCCCGGGCTGCTCGCCGCGCACGCCGGACGCCGGGTGTGCGTACTGGCCAGCGGTGACCCGATGTTCTACGGGATCGGGCGGACGCTGACCGAGGTGCTGGCGGAGAGCGGCGCCGGGCACCGGCTGCGGGTGCTGCCCCACCCCTCCTCCGTCTCCTACGCGTGCGCCCGCCTCGGCTGGCCGGTCGAGGAGACCGAGGTCGTCACGCTCGTCGGACGGCCCGTCGAGAACCTGGCCCGCGCGCTGTACGACGGCCACCGGCTGCTCGTCCTGTCCGCCGGCGCCGGCACCCCCGCCGAGGTCGCCGCCCTCCTGCGCGCGCACGGTTTCGGGCCGAGCCGGATGCGCGTACTGGAGCAACTCGGCGGTGAGCGCGAGCAGTTGACGCAGGGGGTGGCCGCCGAGTGGGACGCGCCGGCCGACCCGCTCAACGTCATCGCGCTGGACTGCGTCCGGGAGCCCGGCACCGCGCCGCTCTCCACCGTTCCCGGCCTCCCCGACACCGCCTACGAGCACGACGGCCAGCTCACCAAGCGCCACGTCCGCGCCGCCACCCTCGCCGCGCTGGCCCCCGCCCCCGGCGAACTCCTCTGGGACGTCGGCGGCGGCTCCGGCTCCATCGCCGTCGAGTGGCTGCGCGCGCACCGTAGTTGCCGCGCCGTCAGCGTCGAACGCGACCCGGTACGGGCCGAACGGATCGGCCGCAACGCGCGCACCCTCGGCGTCCCGGCGCTGCAGGTCGTGCACGGCCCCGCGCCCGCCGCGCTGGCCGGCCTCCCCACCCCGGACGCGGTGTTCATCGGCGGCGGGCTGACCGCCCCCGGTCTGCTGGACGCGTGCTGGGAGGCGCTGCCCCCGGGCGGCCGGATCGTCGCGAACACCGTGACGCTGGAGTCCGAGGCGCTGCTCGCCGACCGGTACCGGCGGCACGGCGGCGAACTGGTCCGGCTGGCGGTCGCCCACGCCGTCCCGGTCGGCGGCTTCACGGGCTGGCGGCAGGCGATGCCGGTGACCCAGTGGGCGGCGGTCAAACCGCCGGAAGACCGGTCGTGACCCCGCGGCCCCCCTCCCCGTACCGCCCGCCTCCCCAGGAGACCGAACGACCATGACCGTCCACTTCATCGGTGCCGGCCCCGGCGCCGCCGACCTGATCACCGTCCGCGGCGCCCGCACGCTCGCGTCCTGCGGGGTCTGTCTCTACGCCGGCAGCCTGGTGCCGCGCGAACTGCTCGCCGAGTGCCCGCCCGGCGCCCGGCTCATCGACACCGCGCAGCTGGACCTCGACACCATCACCGCCGAGATGGTCCGCGCCCACGAGGAGGGCCACGACGTCGCCCGGCTGCACTCCGGCGACCCGTCCGTCTTCAGCGCCGTCGCCGAGCAGATGCGCCGCCTGGACGCGGCCGGCGTGCCGTACGAGGTCGTGCCGGGCGTCCCCGCGTTCGCCGCCGCGGCCGCCGCGCTCAAGCGCGAACTGACCGTGCCCACCGTCGGCCAGACCGTCATCCTCACCCGTGTCGCCCAGCGCGCCACCCCGATGCCCGAGGGCGAGGACCTCGCCACCCTCGGCCGCAGCGGCGCACTGCTGGTGCTCCACCTCGCGGCGATGTACGTCGACCGGGTCGTCGCCGAACTCCTGCCCCACTACGGCGCCGACTGCCCGGCCGCCGTCGTCGCCATGGCCTCCCGCCCCGACGAACTCGTCCTGCGCGGCACCCTCGCCGACATCGCGGACCAGGTGAAGGCCGCGGGCGTGGTCCGTACGGCGGTCATCATGGTCGGCCGCACGCTGGGCGCCGAGCAGTTCCGCGACAGCCATCTGTACTCGGCGGACCGCGAACGGCCGCACGGGCCGTGCGACGGCGCGCCGGGGGCCGTCCCGGGCGGGCGTACGGCATCTGACGCGGGGTGATGCGGAGGCGCACGCCCACCGATCGGGCGTCTGACTGATCATATGACCGCATCGGGGTGAATGTCCGTTACCGGTCCTTCGGGGACCGGTAAGGAACGTGGACACGCGCGGACCAAGGGAAGCCCGCGGCACCCGAGCAAAGGAGCACCCACGATGCGCACCCGCACCCGCACGAGACTGGCCGCCGGATCCGTCGCCGCCGCAGCCCTGCTCACCCTCGCCGGCGGCACCGTCGCCGTCGCCGACGCCCCGGCCCACCAGACGGCCGCCCGGCCGAAGACCGACCCCGCACCGGTCGGCGGCAGCACCGACACGGCGGCCCGGACGCACGACAGCACGGGCCTGCGCGACTACGGCCGGACCAGCGAGCGCCGGTACCGCACGGACTGGATGCGCGAGAGCCCCCTACGGCTCGCCACCTGCGCCCTCGGCACGGCCCTGGGCAGCCTGACCAACGGCCCCGACTGCGTGGGGGACCGCATGGGTTACCGCTTCCGCGACGCCGCCCAGACGGGGCGGAAGGACGTCCTGCGAGCCCGGCACTGAAGGCCACGGGCGTAAGCCGAGGGGCCCTCGGCCGGCGTCAGCGGCGCCTGCCGCCGGCCCCGGGCCCCCGCGGCTCCGCCCGGCCCACCACCAGCCCCGCCCGGTCGATGCAGATCACGTCGACGGCCACCGGCGCCCCGCGCAACACGGCCAGCGACTCGTCCCGCGCCCGCGCCGCCACCAGATCGCCCAGCGGCACCCCGGCCGCCGCGCACAACTGCAGCGCGGCCAGCCCGGTGTTGGCCCCGGCCACCGCCTCCGCCAGCGCCTCGTCGGCCCCGCCCTGCCGGGCCAGCTCCGCGAGGAAACCCTTGTCCACCTGGGACCGCGCCGAGTGCAGATCCAGATGCCCGGCCGCCAGTTTGGACAGCTTGGCGAACCCGCCGCAGATCGTGAGCCGTTCCACCGGGTGCCGCCGCACGTACTTGAGCACCGCCCCCGCGAAGTCCCCCATGTCCAGCAGGGCGTCCTCGGGCAGATGGTGCAGCGCGACCGCGACCTTCTCCGAGGTCGATCCCGTACACCCCGCCACATGCGTACGCCCCGCCGCACGCGCCACATCCACCCCACGCCGGATGGAATCGATCCACGCCGAGCAGGAATACGGGACCACGATCCCGGTGGTCCCCAGGATCGACAGCCCGCCCAGGATGCCCAGCCGCGGATTCCACGTACTCCGGGCGATCTCCTCGCCGTGATCGACGGAGATCTCGACCTCGACATCGGCTTCCGCGCCGGGTTCCGCGGCGCCGCCGTGGCTCCGGGCCACTTCGGTCAGGTGCTCCCGCATCATCTGCCGCGGTACGGGGTTGATCGCCGGCTCGCCGACGTCCAGCGGCAGCCCGGGACGGGTCACGGTCCCCACGCCCGGCCCGGCCTTGAACACCACGCCGGACCCGGGCGGCAGCTTCCGCACCCGCGCCCGGATCAACGCCCCGTGCGTCACGTCCGGATCGTCCCCCGCGTCCTTGACCACCCCGGCCATGGCGCTGCCGGACCCGGCGTCCAGCTCCTCCACCGCCAGCGCGAACGACGGCGTCTGCCCCTTCGGCAGGGTGATCGTCACCGGGTCCGGGAACTCGCCGCTCAGCAGCGCGGTGTACGCGGCCGTGCTCGCCGCCGTCGCACAGGCACCGGTCGTCCACCCGTGCCGCAGCCCGGTGTGCGCCAGCTGCGCACTCCGCCCTCCCGCGGCCTGCCCGTTGCCCGGCCCCGTACCCTGCGGTTGCGCTTCACCCACGGAGGAACCCACATCCCATGTCCGACGCAGCACGCCCGCCACGCCACGTACTGATCCTCGGCGGTACGACCGAGGCCCGCCGCCTGGCCGCGACCCTGGCGGCGGAGCCGGCGCTGCGCGTGACGTCGTCGCTCGCCGGCCGGGTCGCCGCCCCGCGCCTGCCCGACGGGGAGGTGCGCATCGGCGGGTTCGGCGGCCCCGACGGCCTCGCCCGCTGGCTGCGCGAGCACGCGGTGGACGCGCTCATCGACGCCACCCATCCTTTCGCCGGCACGATCAGTTTCAACGCGGCCGAGGCGGCCGCCACCGCCCATGTTCCCCTGCTGGCGCTCCGCCGTCCCGGCTGGGTACCGGGCCCCGACGACACCTGGCACCAGGTCGCCTCCCTGGAGGAGGCCGCGGCGGTCCTCCCCACCCTCGGGTCCCGCATCTTCCTCACCACCGGCCGCATGGGCCTGGCCCACTTCTCCCACCTCACCGACCTCTGGTTCCTCGTCCGCTCCGTGGACGCCCCCGAGCCCCCGCACCCGCCCCGGATGGAGGTGCTCCTCGACCGCGGCCCCTTCACCCTGGAGGGCGAGCGCGAACTCCTCCGTACCCACCGCATCGACGTCCTCGTCACCAAGGACAGCGGCGCGGCGGCCACCGCCCCCAAATTGGCCGCGGCCCGGGAGGCGGGAATTCCGGTCGTGGTCGTACGCCGGCCGCCGACGCCGGAGGGAATTCCGGAGGCGGCCACTCCGGCCGATGCGGCGAATTGGCTCCGCCTTCTTTTCAACGAGGCCGCTGCACACTGAGCCGATTCGCTTCCCGCACCCGCTGCACCAGCTCTTCGAGCCGCAGCCGCGCGACTTCCACATTCCGCGCCTCGCGCTCCGGCTCACGGGCCGTCTCGGGCTCTTTCTCTTCGTCCCTCACCGAACCATTAACCGAAGCATTCGCCGAACCATTCACCGAACCTCCCCTCGCAACGCCTCGGCGAGCCGCCGCGCGGTCTGAGGCGTACAACGCCCCAGGTCGACGAGGGGTCGCGGGAAATCCCCCGCCAACGAAACCCCATCCAGCGTCAACGAGGGCAAGGTCAACCCCGCCCCCCTCAGCGCCACCCGCAACTCATCCCGCGCGTTCTCCGCATCCTTGATCGTCGCGGCCGCCCGACTGCGCTCCACCATCTCTTTCTTCCCTTTCCGAAGTTCGGATCCTGGCGGGTGATGCCAACGCCCTTGCCTCTCATTAGAATTGTTGATGCGGCACCGCTTGCGAAAGCGGGTGGGCGTTGTCGTGAGAATGGACAACAAGGGGAGGAGTGGGGATGGTCGAAAAGAATTCCGAGAACGAGGATTCCGCCCGCTGGGTGCTCGCCTGCGAACTCCGCCGGTTACGCGAGGCGTCGGGAAAGTCCCTGGCCCAACTGGCCGAGGACACCAACTACGACCGCACGTACCTGAACCGCCTGGAAACCGGCGAACGCCTCTCGAAGCTCCCGGTCATGGAGGCCCTGGACCGGGTGTACGGGACGGCGGGGCTGCTGGTGCGGCTGTGGAAGCTGGCGCGGCTGGATGCGTTCAAGGACAAGTACCGCCTGTTCATGCAGCACGAGGCGAAGGCGACGATCCTGCACTCGTACGCGATCAGTGTCCCTGGATTGCTCCAGACCGAGGACTTCGCCCGGGTAGTGCTCTCCTCGTCGCCAACGCCCATAAGCACTGACGAACTCGAAGAAGCCGTCGCTGCTCGCCTCGGCAGGCAGGAACTGCTCCAGAGGGAGCGACCGCCGAGCATTCGGATCATCCTCGACGAATCGGCACTACGCCGCCCGGCACAGGATCCGGCGATCTGGCATGCCCAACTGGTGCGGATCGCGGAGGCTGCCAAGGCTCAGAACGTGGCCATCCAAGTGCTTCCGTTCGCCGCGGCGGTGCATAGCCTGATGGGTGGTTCACTCTGGCTCTTGTGGATGGCGGACGGTAGCGCTGTTGCCTACCTGGAAGGCAACAAGTCAGGCGAACTGCTCGATGAGCCAGGGGAGGTTGAGCGATACCGCCTGTCTTACGATCAACTGCGCGACGCAGCGCTCTCGCCTCGCGATTCGGCAGCATTCATCGAGCGGTTGGTGGAGGACAGCAGACCATGAGGACCATCCCCGAACTGGTCGAGGTCACGTGGCGCAAGAGCAGCTACAGCGACGGGGGAGCCGACAACTGCCTGGAGGTCGCTGACGGCATCCCCCACACGGTCCCGGTCCGTGACAGCAAGGCCCCGGACGGGCCGGTTCTGTGGCTCCCTGCGACGGCGTGGACGGCCTTTATAGAAACGGTTAAGGACGGCCGGTTGTGAGGGGGACGTCGGGTCCCACCGTCACGTGGCGGAAGAGTAGCTACAGCGACGGGGGCGACGGTAACTGCATCGAGGTCGTCGACGGCATTCCCAACGTGGTCCCCGTCCGTGACAGCAAGGACCCGGACGGCCCGATGCTGTGCATTCCCGTCGCCGCCTGGTCGTCGTTCATAGCCACCGTGAAGGGGGACGCGTGGACTGGGGGACTCTCGTCGCGACCGTGAGTGGTGGTCTGATCGCCATTTCCGGGACCGTGCTCGCGGATCAGCTCAAGCAACGTCACGAGAAGGCCCGTAGCAGTGCGGAGCGGCGGCGGGCCGTCTACATCGAGTTCATCTCCGCCGCCGGGGTCTGCCACGCGCGGCTTCGGCAGATCGCGCAGGGAACGGGTGACGGGGCGGAGACCGCATCCGCCGCGCGGGCGGCGTTGACCGACGCCGGGATCCACGAGGTGCGCGAGCGGCTGTTCATCGACGCGAGCACCGCCGTCGCCGGCGCGGGACAGGCCATGTTCGAGCGGCTGCGGGCGCTCCAGCGAGCCGTGGCGGAAGGCGCCGGACTCGGCTCGCGCGCCTTCCACGACGTCTACCACCCCTACCTCGAAGCGGTCTGGGCCTACCGCGTGGCAGTGCGTGAGGAACTGGAGGGACGCTTCCTTGCACCCGCGACCTTCGGCTGGGAGGAGTGGGACGGGACGGACCGCTGTCCGGTCTGCCGGCAGGCGGCATGACCGCTGGGCTCCCAGGGAGTCATGCCACCCGCTCGCGCCGGGCTACTTCTCCGGATACCTCCGCGGCGTCCACACCACCTGCGTACCGTCCCCGCGGCGTACCGCCTGGGTCTGGGAGGAGCCGATGATCAGGAGGGTGCGCATGTCGACCTGGGTGGGGTCGAGGTCGGCCAACGGGACGGTGTGGACGGATTCCTCGGGGCCGCCGATGTCGCGGGCGAGGATGACCGGGGTGTCCGGGGCGCGGTGTTCCAGGAGGAGTTCGCGGGCCTTGCCGACCTGCCAGGTGCGGCTGCGGGAGCCGGGGTTGTACAGCGCGAGGGCCAGGTCGGCGGAGGCCGCGGCGTGCAGGCGTTCGGCGATGACCTCCCAGGGCTTCAGGCGGTCGGAGAGGGAGATGACCGCGTAGTCGTGGCCGAGGGGGGCGCCGGCGCGGGCCGCCGCGGCGTTGGCGGCGGTGACGCCCGGCAGGACGCGTACGGGGATCGAGCGGTACGGGTCCTGGGCGGCGACCTCCAGGACGGCGGTGGCCATGGCGAAGATGCCGGGGTCGCCGCCGGAGACCACGGCGACCTTCCGGCCGCGTCGGGCCAGGTCCAGGGCGAGTTCGGCGCGTTCCGACTCGACCTTGTTGTCCGAGGCGTGGCGGTGCTGGCCGGGGCGCAGCGGGACGCGGTCCAGGTAGGTGGTGTAGCCGACCAGGTCCTCGGCGGCGGCGAGGGCGCCGCGGGACTCGGGGGTGAGCCAGAGGGGGCCCGCCGGGCCGGTGCCCACGACGATCACCTCGCCGACCTCGCCCGCCTCCCGTTCGGCCGCCGGGGCCTCGGACGGCGTCACGGACCGGGCCGCGATGCGGCTGGGGACGACCGTGACGGAGAAGTAGGGGACCGTGTCCGAGTCGATGGCGGCGAGTTCGGCGGTGCGCTCGCCCGCCATCGTCGCGCGCTCGACGTACTGCGCCTCGTCGAGGCGGCCGGCGCGTTCCATGGCGCGGCGGACGGTCGGGAAGGTGCGGCCCAGCTTCATGACCACGGCGGTGTCGGTCGAGGCCAGACGGGCGGTCAGCTCCTCCTCGGGCAGCGTGCCGGGGAGGATCGTCAGGACCTCGTCGGCCTCCGCGAGCGGCTTGCCCAGGCGGGCCGCGGCGGCGCTGATCGAGGTGACGCCGGGGATCACCTCGGTCGGGTAGCGGTGCGCGAGCCGCTTGTGCATGTGCTGGTAGGAGCCGTAGAAGAGCGGGTCGCCCTCGGAGATGACCGCCACCGTGCGGCCGGCGTCGAGGTGTGCGGCGAGGCGCGCCGCGGCCTCCTCGTAGAACTCGTCGAGCGCACCGCGGTAGCCGCCGGGGTGGTCGGTCGACTCGGTGGTGACCGGGTAGACCAGCGGCTCCTCGATGTGGTCGGCGCGCAGGTGCCGGGCGGCTATGGAGCGCGCGATCGAGCGGCCGTGGCGGGCGCTGTGGTAGGCGATGACGTCGGCCTCGGCGATGACCTCGACGGCCCGTACGGTCATCAGGGACGGGTCGCCGGGGCCGAGGCCCACGCCGTAGAGACGGCCGGTGGTCCCCGTGCCGGTGCCGGTTTCCTGCTGCTCGCTCACGCTCACTCTTCCTCGCTTGCCAGGGCGTTGAGGGCGGCCGCGGCCATGGCGCTGCCGCCGCGCCGTCCGCGCACCACGATGTGGTCCAGCTCCGACGGATGGGCGATCAGGGCGTCCTTGGACTCCGCCGCGCCGATGAAGCCGACGGGTATGCCGATCACGGCGGCCGGGCGGGGCGCGCCCTCCTCGATCATTTCGAGGAACCGGAAGAGGGCGGTCGGGGCGTTGCCGAACGCGACGACGGCGCCCTCCATGCGGTCCCGCCACAGTTCCAGGGCCGCGGCGCTGCGGGTGGTGCCCATACGGGCGGCCAGGTCCGGCACCGCGGGGTCGGCCAGCGTGCAGAGCACCTGGTTGCCGGCCGGCAGCCGCTTGCGGGTCACCCCGCTGGCGACCATATTGGCGTCGCAGAGGATCGGCGCGCCGTCGTGCAGCGCCTTGCGGGCGGCGGCCACCACGCCGGGGGTGAAGGCCAGATCGCGTACGAGGTCGACCATGCCGCAGGCGTGGATCATCCGGACCGCGACCCGGCTGACGTCGGCGGGCAGGCCGGAGAGGTCCGCCTCGGCCCGGATGGTGGCGAAGGACTGGCGGTAGATCTCCGCACCGTCCTTCTCGTAGTCGAACGCGGTCACTCTGGCCTCGTTTCTGGCGTTCCTGGTGTTGCGGGTGGTGCGGTTGGTGTCGTCTTCGGCGTGGTGGGTGTGGCGGGTGTTGCCTCCGGGCCGACGACCGCGACCCGGTAGCCCGCCTCGGTCGCCAGCACGTCGATCCAGCTCCCGTGCGGGTGCCCGCAGCGGCGCTCGCAGCCGGACCAGTGGACGGGCAGCGGCGCGGCGTCGACCGGCAGGGATGCGGCGTCGGTCGGCAGCGGTGCGGGATCGGCCGGCAGGGGCACGCCCCGCGGCAACGGTGTGCCCGCCTCGACCGCCTCCGCCACGTCCGCGCGGACGTCCGTGCGGGACTTGGCGCAGCCCGGCCGGCCGGTGCAGGCGCCGATGCGGTGCCAGGGGGAGGACGGGTCGGTGACCAGGCCGGCGGCGGCCAGTTCGCGGAGGCGGGGCGCGGCCGCGGCGGCCGGCAGGCCGGGGACGACGATGCCGCGCCACGGGGTGAGGCGGAGCTCGCCGGATCCGTCGTCGGCCGCGACGGAGGCGAGCAGCCGCCACTGGGCCACCGACAGCCTGCCGAGCGGCGCGAGTACGGAGAGCGCGCGCCGCCCGTCGCGGCCCTCGACGATGCCGGGGGCGGAGGAGTCCGCGTACCCGGCCGCCGGGCCGCCGGACGCCGCGGCCCGCACCCGGGCGCCCTCCGCCACGTACGACTCCCGGGCGCCCTCCGCCACGTACGACGCTCCGGCCCCGTCAGCCACGTACGACGCCTCGATGCCCGCCGCGTGCAGCGCCGCCGCCACGGCCCGCGCGGACAGCCGGTGGCCGTCCGGGAGTTCGCGCACCCGCCAGGCGCCGGTGCCGCCGGCCGCCGCGGCGGCCAGGAACGTCTCGGCGGCGGCCAGCGCCGCGCGCGGTGCGTCCGGACCGGCGATCCGCAGCGCCGCCGGGTCGTCGCCGACCCGCAGCAGCGCCCCGCCGCCGGACCCCGTCGCACCCGTGATGCCCGATTCTGCGATCAACGTCACATCGCCGCCGAGCGCCGCCACATCGCCCCGTCCGTCGTCCAGGACGAACAGGAAACGGCCGGAGAGCGCGGTCGCGGAGTCGCTCGCGCACAGCAGCGCGTCCAGCCGTCGGGCCCACCGGCGCACGTCAGCGGGGGTGTTGTGGTCCAGTCCGGCCAGCGGGGAGGCGAGGATGTTGCGGATGCGTTCGTGGCGTTCGGAGGGCAGCAGGCCGGCGTCGTGCAGCAGCCCGGCGAGGCGGCCGCCGCAGCCGTCCGGCAGGCCGCGCAGCTCGACGTTGCCGCGCGAGGTCAGGGACAGCCGGCCGTCGCCGAGCAGGTCCGCGGCATCGGCCAGCGCGCGGGCCTGATGGACCGTCAAATCTCCTGCGGGGATGCGCACTCGGGCCAGATGGCCGTCGGCGGCCGGATGCAGCCGCAGCGCTCCCGGGCAGGCGTCACCGCGGGCCCGTACGGGCGGCTCGGCCCGTCGGGGCCGTGGTGAGGGGGAGGGCGGCATGGCGGCGAGCATACCTACGACGGTGCGCGACCGATCCGGGGCGGATCCAGCCATGAAGCGGACGAATCCGGCCACCGCGGCACGGGTGACGGAGCCCCGCGTACCGGACGTACCGAAACCCCCGCCCGCGGCCGCGCACCGCCCCCGCAAAGGCCCGCTTACCTCCGTCGCCCGCAGCCCTTACTATGCAGGTCGGCGGGTCGGCTGACCCGTCGGACGCCAGCGACGGCGCCGGGCCCTCGGGCCCGAGGGAGGAAGCCCGGTGAGAATCCGGCGCGGTCCCGCCACTGTGAACCCGGCCGGAGCCGGGTGAGTCAGGAACTCCCGCCGTCCTTACGACCACCCGGGGCGCGGACACCCCGAGGAAGGCCAGCGCTCGCATGCTGCATTCGTCCGGGGACCACCCCGTGGCCCCCCGAATCCTGCTGCTGTCGACCTCCGACACCGACCTGCTCAGTGCCCGCGCGGCCACCGGCCCGGTGGCGTACCGGCTCGCCAACCCCGCCCGCCTCGACGTCACCGAGCTGCCCGGTCTGCTCGACGGCACCGACCTCGTCGTCGTGCGCCTCCTCGGCGGCATCCGCGCCTGGCAGGAGGGCCTCGACCTGCTGCTCGCCGAGGGCCAGCACCGGCCGGTGGTCGTCCTCACCGGCGAACAGGCCCCGGACGCCCAGCTCATGGAGCAGTCCACGGTCCCGGTCGGCATCGCGGCCGAGGCGCACGCCTACCTCGCGCACGGCGGTCCGGCGAACCTCGAACAGCTCGCGCGCTTCCTCTCCGACACCGTGCTGCTCACCGGCCACGGCTTCGAACCGCCGGTGCCCGCCCCCACCTGGGGCCGCCTGGAGCGCCCGGCCGCCGACGGCACCGGCCCGGTCGTGGCGGTGCTCTACTACCGCGCCCACCACATGAGCGGCAACACCGGCTTCGTGCACGAACTGTGCGCGCAGATCGAGACGGCCGGCGGCCGCCCGCTCCCCCTGTACGTCGCCTCGCTGCGCGCCCCCGAGGCCGAACTCATCGACGCGCTGCGGACCACCGACGCCATCGTCACCACCGTCCTCGCCGCCGGCGGCACCAGGCCCGCCGAGGCCGGCGCCGGCGGTGACGACGAGTCCTGGGACGCTGGCGCGCTGGCCGCGCTGGACGTCCCGATCCTCCAGGCGCTGTGCCTGACCGGGCCGCGCAGCGCCTGGGAGGAGAACGACGAGGGCCTCTCGCCGCTCGACGCCGCCTCGCAGATCGCCGTCCCGGAGTTCGACGGCCGGCTGATCACCGTGCCGTTCTCCTTCAAGGAGGTCGACGAGGACGGTCTGCCGGTCTACGTCGCCGACCCCGAGCGCGCCGCCCGGGTCGCCGGCATCGCCGTACGCCACGCCCGGCTGCGCCACCTCCGCAACGCCGACAAGCGCCTCGCGCTGGTGCTCTCGGCCTACCCCACCAAGCACTCCCGGATCGGCAACGCCGTCGGGCTGGACACCCCGGCCTCCGCCGTGGAACTGCTGCGGCGGCTGCGCGCGGACGGCTACGACTTCGGCGACGAGAGCGCCGAGCCCGTCCCGGGCCTCGAATCCGGTGACGGCGACGAGCTGATCTACGCCCTCATCGAGGCCGGCGGCCACGACCAGGAGTGGCTCACCGAGGAGCAGCTGGCCCGCAACCCGGTCCGCATCCCGGCCGCCGACTACAAGCGCTGGTACGCCACCCTCCCGCAGGAGCTGCGCACGTCGGTGGAGCAGCACTGGGGGCCGCCGCCGGGCGAGATGTTCGTGGACCGCACCCACAACCCCGACGGCGACATCGTGCTCGCCGCGCTGCGCCGCGGCAATCTGCTGGTCCTCATCCAGCCGCCGCGCGGCTTCGGCGAGAACCCGATCGCGATCTACCACGACCCCGATCTGCCGCCGTCCCACCACTACCTCGCCGCCTACCGCTGGATCGCCGCGTCCCGCGAGGACGGCGGGTTCGGCGCGGACGCCATGGTCCACCTCGGCAAGCACGGCAACCTGGAGTGGCTGCCCGGCAAGAACGCCGGCCTGTCCGCCGCCTGCGGCCCGGACGCGGCCCTCGGCGACCTCCCGCTCGTCTACCCCTTCCTGGTCAACGACCCCGGCGAGGGCACCCAGGCCAAGCGCCGGGTGCACGCCACCCTCGTCGACCACCTCGTCCCGCCGATGGCCCGCGCCGACTCCTACGGCGACATCGCGCGCCTGGAGCAGCTGCTCGACGAGTACGCGCAGATCTCCTCCATGGACCCGGCCAAGCTCCCGGCCATCCGCGCCCAGATCTGGACGCTCATCCAGGCCGCCAAGCTCGACCACGACCTGGGCCTTGCGGAGCGCCCGGACGACGACGGCTTCGACGACTTCCTGCTGCACGTCGACGGCTGGCTGTGCGAGGTCAAGGACGCCCAGATCCGCGACGGCCTGCACGTCCTCGGCGCAGCCCCGGCCGGCGAGGCGCGGGTCAACCTCGTCCTGGCCATCCTCCGCGCCCGCCAGATCTGGGGCGGCACCTCCGCCCTGCCCGGCCTGCGCGAGGCCCTCGGCCTCGACGAGTCCGCCGCGACCCGCACCACCGCCGACGAGGCCGAGGCCCGGGCCCGCGCCCTGGTCCAGGCGATGGAGGACGCCGGCTGGGACCCGGCCGCGGTGCCCGGCGTGGCCGCCGGCCACGGCCCGCAGGTCGCCGACATCCTCGACTTCGCCGCCCGCCAGGTCGTCCCGCGGCTCGCCGCCACCACCGACGAGATCGACCACGCGGTGCACGCCCTGAACGGCGGCTTCGTCCCGGCCGGCCCGTCCGGCTCGCCGCTGCGCGGTCTGGTCAACGTGCTGCCGACGGGCCGCAACTTCTACTCCGTCGACCCCAAGGCCGTGCCCTCCCGGCTCGCCTGGGAGACCGGCCAGGCCCTCGCCGACTCGCTGCTGGAGCGCTACCGCACCGACAACGGCGACTGGCCGCAGTCCGTCGGCCTGTCCCTGTGGGGCACCAGCGCCATGCGGACCAGCGGCGACGACGTGGCCGAGGCACTGGCGCTGCTCGGCGTCCGTCCCGTGTGGGACGACGCCTCCCGCCGCGTCACGGGCCTCGAAGCCATTCCGCTCACCGAACTCGGCCGCCCCCGCATCGACGTCACGCTGCGCATCTCCGGCTTCTTCCGCGACGCCTTCCCGCACGTCACCGGCCTGCTGGACGACGCGGTACGGCTCGCCGCCGGCCTGGACGAGCCGGCCGAGGACAACTTCGTCCGCGCCCACACCCAGGCCGACCTGGCCGCCCACGGCGACGAACGGCGGGCCACCACCCGCATCTTCGGCTCCCGCCCGGGCACCTACGGCGCCGGCCTGCTCCAGCTGATCGACTCCCGCGACTGGCGCACCGACGCCGACCTCGCCGAGGTCTACACCGTCTGGGGCGGCTACGCGTACGGCCGCGGCCTCGAAGGCCGCCCGGCCCGGGACGAGATGGAGGCCGCGTACAAGCGGATCGCGGTCGCCGCCAAGAACACCGACACCCGCGAACACGACATCGCCGACTCCGACGACTACTTCCAGTACCACGGCGGCATGGTGGCGACGGTGAAGGCGCTGCGCGGCGGCCGGGCCCCGGCCGCCTACATCGGCGACTCCACCCGCCCGGAGACCGTCCGCACCCGCTCGCTGGTCGAGGAGACCTCCCGGGTCTTCCGCGCCCGGGTCGTCAACCCCCGCTGGATCGAGGCGATGCGCCGCCACGGCTACAAGGGCGCCTTCGAACTCGCCGCCACCGTGGACTACCTCTTCGGCTACGACGCCACCACGGGCGTGGTCGCCGACTGGATGTACGACAAGCTCGCCCAGACCTACGTCCTCGACCCCGAGAACCGCGCCTTCCTCCAGGACGCCAACCCCTGGGCCCTGCACGGCATCGCCGAACGCCTCCTGGAGGCCGAGTCCCGCGGCATGTGGGAGAAGCCGGACGCGGAGACCCTGGCCGCGCTGCGCGACGTCTTCCTGGAGACCGAGGGCGAGCTGGAGGGCGAGGAGTAGTGCCCGGTGACCGGCCGGGGCACCGGCCGGTCACGCCGCCTTCGCGGTGATGTCCCCGTTCGAGGTGGTGAGGATCAGCCGGTAGCGGCCCGCGGGGTCGTCGGCCAGGCCGATGTGCTTCGCGCCGTTGCTGGTGTCCGCGGAGATGTCGTAGCTGCCCTTCGGCATCCGTACGGTGACCGAGCCGTTGGAGGTCTTCGCCCGGACGTGCTGCGGCCGGGCCGGGGTGAGGTCGATCGTGTACGTCACCGAGCACTCGTCGCCGCAGCCGCCGAGCACCAGCACCCCGTCCTCGACCCGGTGCGTCGCCCCTTGTGGGCGGTCACCGTGGTACTCCACCGAGCGGTGCAGCGACACCGCGTCGCCGTTCTTGCCGCCGCGGACCGTGACGCCGCCCGAGTGGGTGTCCAGGCGGACGGCCGTGATCCTCTTCGACACCACGGCGTCGTCCTCGAACGTCTTCCCGGGCAGCAGCCCGCAGGCGGCGATGCCGCACCCCGCGACGACGGCCGCCGCGGCGGCCGCGAGGGTGCGGCGGGGGAGGCGGGGGAGGCGGGCGCGGTGGTGGCGGTGCGGCATGAAGTCCCCCGGGGCGAAAGGCGGTTGGTGGGCGGAAGTGGTCGAAGGAGGCGGGCCGCCGGGCGGCCGCGAAGAACGAGATTAAGACGGCGGCGAGGGCGCGGACCATGGGGACAACCCGAGGGTCGGGGTGGAGAAAACTGCAGGTGCGACCCGCGGGCCCCGGTGCGAGGATTCTCGTGGGGGCGGTTCATGTGCTGCGTACGGGCGGATGAGGAGGCTTCCGGTGACTGCCACGAAGACATGGAACACCGAGATCAGCATCACCGAGACCGGCAGCGAGGTCCGGGCGGAGGCCAGGCTGCGCGGCAAGGAAGGCGGCCAGATGGTCGGCCAGGGCTCGGCGCGCTGCAATCCCGCGGACGAGAACGTCCCGGCCATCGGCGACGAGTTGGCCGTGGCCCGGGCGATGTCGGACCTCAGCCACCAGCTGCTGCAGCGGGCGGCGCACGACATCGAGGTGCACACCGCCCGGCCGGTGGAGCGGCTTCAGGCGTGAGGAGTACGCGGGGCTGAGGCACACGGAAGAGAGCAGCTCGGGCACATCGTGCTGCCCTGGCACGGCGTGCCGCCCGGAGCGTACGGTGCGCCGGTATGCCCTCCGCTACGCACCGCGCAGCGTCGTGCTGTGGCTGCAACCCTCCACCCGGCGCGCTCCCGCCAGCCGGTCGACCGGGCGACGGCCGGGGTGCCGGCCGGGGTGCCGGCCGGGGCCGTGGCGGCGTGGCTGGTCGGCCGCCGCGCCACCCACCGTGGCCCCCGCCGCGTGGCTAGCCGCCCATCAGCGCCGTGAAGTCCGGGCCGATGGTGAGCGTCACCGCGTCCGGTGTCGCGTCGGCGGCCTGGGTCGGCTTCAGGCCCGGGAGGCGGGCGGCGAGGATCTCGCTCTGCGGCTTGAGGGAGCCGGAGTAGGTGAGCGTGGTCTTGTCCGTCGCCGGGGCGTTGCCGGTGCCGATGACCGTGAAGCCGAGCCGCCGCAGCTGTTCGGCGGCGGTGGCGGCCTGGCCGGAGGTGCCGGTGCCGTTGAGGACGCGTACCCGCACGGAGCGGGCGGTCATCGGGCTCTTGGCGGCCTCGGCGAACTTCGCCTTGCCGGCCGCGCCGATCTCGCGGTCGTGGGCGAGGTCGCTGAACAACTGCCCGGCCTGCGGGTACTGCCAGATCACATTGGCGTGGTCGGTGGGGACGTCGGCCTCGCGGTAGTAGTTGGGCACGGTCAGGAAGGTGAGGCGGTCGGAGGGGATGTCCTTGACCGTCGAGGCCAGGTCGTAGAGCGGCTTGAGGCCGGCCAGCTCCTTGTCGGTGGTGAGGGACTTGGTCGCCGAGTCCAGGAAGCCGTAGAGGTCGCCCGGGCTGGTCAGCTTGGACTGCGCCTTCGCGGCCAGCGCCTTCATGAACTCCTGCTGGCGGCCGATACGGCCGAGGTCGGAGCCGTCGCCGACGCTGTAGCGGGTGCGGACGTAGCCGAGCGCCTTCTCGTCCTGGACGTTCTGGCAGCCGGCGTCCATGTCCAGGTGGGCCTTCTTGTCGTGGATGGCGTGCTTGGGGCAGACCTCGATGCCGCCGAGCGCGTTGACCATCCCCTTGAAGCCCTGGAAGTCGATCGAGGTGAAGTGGTCGATCCGCAGTCCGGTGTTCTTCTCGACGGTCTTGATGGTGCAGGCCGCGGCCTTGGTGACGCTGCCGGAGTCACCGCCGATCGAGAACGCCTCGTTGATCTTGAAGTGGTGCGGGGACGACTTCGAGCCGTTGCCGCGGGTGCAGGCGGGGATCTGCACCCATGAGTCACGGGGGAACGACACCGCGGTGGCCCACTTATGGTTGGCCGCGATGTGCAGCACCATCAGGGTGTCCGACTGCATGGTGGTCAGGCCCTTGCCGTATTTGGCGTTGGCGCCGGCCCGGCTGTCGGACCCGACGACCAGGATGTTCTTGGAGCCGGGGCTGAGGTTGACCGGCCGCTTGCCGTCGATGCCGATGTCCACGCCGTGGATGTTGCTGTCCAGGTGCTGGTAGACCCACGCCCCGACCCCGGCCGTGCCGAGCACCAGGACGCCGAGCACCCCGCCGGTCCAGGCCACGATTCGGCCGCGTCGGGTCATCCGGACCTTCCCTCCTGACGCGCTCCTCCGGCCCGACTGCTTCGCCCGGTTCGCCCTGCGGGAGCCGCCGGACCGGCGTCCGGGCCCGTCGGGGGAGGCGTGGGGCGTGGCGTCGGTGGTCGCGTCGTCGTCCCAGGGGGCCGTCTGCTGGTGCGGCTGCCTGTCATGCACGCGGATGGCCCTTCTGGCTCTTCTGATCGCGCCGGACCCGCCGGGAAGCCGTTCCTGCCGGGAAGGCCGCTCCTGCCGGTCCTGCTGCTGGTTCTGCTGGTCGGGGGGTGGTGCTGGTCGAACTGCTCGTGCCGGGCGCACTCGGTACGAGGAGTGCGCCGGTCTGCTGAAGCAGATGGTTCGGGCGCCCCGAAGGTTGCACGGGACGCCAAAGTCGCGGGCCGGGGTGGCCGGGAGGGTGACGGCGGCACCGGCCGGACGGGCCGGTGCGGGGGCGGTCGGTCAGATGCCCGCGCTGGGCAACAGCCGGACGGATTCCGGGTCGTAGTGGCACCAGCGGGGGCCGTCGCCGCCGGGCAGCGTACGCAGCCGGCACCACACCTCGCCCGCGGCGTCCGTCCACCAGCCGCTGATCCGGCCCAAGACCCAGGTGTCGTCCGGGTATTGGACCTCCACCGGCTGGTAGACCCATCGCACCTCCGCCTCTGGAGGCGGGCAGTCCCGGCTCAGGAGTCCGCACCTCGTCGCCATCTCCCCCTCCGGACACGCCCGTTGCGCATGTGTGCGGGCAACTCTACCGGCAAGTTCTACATGGGTGTAGAAGAACGTCGACGAGGGGGACGGGAGCGGCGCCGGACCAGATCCGAACAGTGTGCCCGCCGTGCGGGCCCGCCGCCCCCGGAACGGCACAACGGACCCCGACGGCTCCCCGCGGGGCTCCGGTCGCTCGGAGCGGCGTCCCCGTGAACGGTCGTCCCTCAGAGCGGTGTCGCCGCCTTCAGGACGAGGAACAGCGCCACCGCCGCGTTGAGCGCGGAGAGCGCGGAGGCCGCGGTGCCCGCGGCCGCCACCAGCGCGGCGAGGCCGGCCCGGGTCAGCGCCGGGGGCCAGTGCCGGGCCGGCGGCACGGGACCGAGCAGCGCGGCCACCCGGCGCGGCACCGGACCCGGTTCGGGGGCCGCGAAGTGCGCCGTCCCCGGAGCCGGCGCGGCGCGGGTGACCAGCGCCGCCTTGCCCACCGCCCGGGCGGTCAGCCGCCGGTCGCCGACCTCCCGCGCGGCCTCCTCGTCCGCCCAGCGCTCGGCGGCGAAGGCGACCGCGGAACGCAGCGGCAGCAGCAGCGGGTTGACGCAGCCGGCGAGGCGCACGGCGAGCAGGTAGCGGTGGTGCCGGCAGGCGAGGTGGGCACGCTCGTGCGCGAACAGGGCGCGCCGCTCGTCCTCGTCCAGGCTGCGCAGCATGCCCCGGGAGACCGCGATCCGGCCGGGGCGGCCGGCGGTGCCGGGCACGGCATAGGCGTACGGCTCGTCGTCGGGCAGCACCGCCGGGTCGGCGCCGGCCGGCAGCCCGTCCAGCGCGCGGTGCGTACGGTCCCGGATCCGCCGGTGCCGCAGCAGCGCGGTGCCGCAGCCGGTGAGCGCGGCGGCCAGCAGCGGGATCGCGGCGGCGCCGGCGACCTCGGCGTACGGGACGGCGGCCCGCACCTCGGGGTCCGACCAGCCGTCGGGCAGCGGGTTGCCGGGCAGCTGGGCCGTGCCGACGACCATCAGCAGCCCCAGGCAGAGCGTGCTGCACAGCCCGAGGACGGCGGCGAGCAGGCTCAGCAGACGGGTGCTGGCGCGCGGGTGGAGGTGCTGCTCCGCGAGCCGGGCGATCGGCAGCGCGGTGAGCGGCAGGACCAGCGGCAGGAACACGAAGACGCCCACCGGTCAGGCTCCGCGGGCTTCGTCCGGGTGGGCGGTCCCCTGCGGAATGTCCGTCCCGTCCTCGTCGGAGGAGTCGTCCGCGGCGCGGTCGAGGAGGGTGCGCAGCAATTGCTCGTCGTGGGGCGAGAGGGCGGAGACGAAGCTGGTGAGGACCGCGTCCCGGTCCGGTTCGCCGTCCAGGACCCGGCGCATCCGCAGCGCCGCGAGCCCGGCCTCGTCGGCGGCCGGGGTCCACACGTAGGCCCGCCCGGAGCGTTCGCGGGTGACGGCCTGCTTGGCGTGCAGCCGCGACAGGATCGTCATCACGGTCGTGTACGCGAGGTCGCCGCCGAGCCGCTCCTGCACCCAGGCGGCGGTGACCGGCCCCGGTGCGTGGTGCAGCGCGGCCAGCACCTGGGACTCCAGCTGGCCCTGCCCGCGCCGGCGGCCGGCTCCCCCGGCGTCCGGCGCCGTCCCGAAGGGCTTCTGGCCCATGCCGTCGCCTCCCATCGCGCGGGGTGTCCCGCCGGCCGGGACGACGGGCATCTTAGACGCCGGCACCCGTCGGCGCCTGAGGTGCGGAGACGGGCGCGGGGAGGTCCGGGAGGGCGGAGGGGGAGGTCCGGCGCCCGCCTGCCCCGAGGTCCCGCGAGAGGTCGGATTCCTGGGGTCGAAGATCGAGTTCCTCCGGCCCGATTACCGAGCGCACAGGGCCTTTCACCTGCTGAGGAGGGATGCGCCGGGCCCGTGCGGGGTACCGTAAAAGCACCAAGGGACTCGGGGACCCACAACACCGGGCGCACCAGGATCGGCCGCGATCCACCGACCGTCTGCCGCGCACAGACCGTCCGCCGTCCACCGATCTGCCGCGGTTCGCCCGAGTGAGGTGAGCACCATGCAGACTCTGTTGACCGTGGTCGTGCTGCTGGCGCTGATCGCGCTGGGGGCGCTGTTCCTCGCCCGGCTGAATGCCCAGCAGATCGGACGGATGTCCACCCACCGGTACGCGGACTGGAAGCAGTCGATGCGGCAGCGGATCCGCAGGCGCCCGCGCGACGCCTCCCACCAGGGCCCCCTGGCCGGCCCACCGCCACCCACCCCGCCGCCCTCCGGCAAGACGGGCGGCGACCTGTGACGACCGCCGGGCAGCACCACGCCCCGCCGCCCGTCGCCCGGGTCGCCATCGCCCCGCACAGCGAGACGGTCCGGCGCATCGACGGGATCTGGTGGCCGCATGCGACCGATCTGCTGGCCGAACTCCCCGCGCTGCTGATGGCGTTGCCCTTCGACTGGCCGCGGATCACCCACGCCACCGTGAACGGCGACGCCTGGCCCGCCCTGCCGGCCCGGATCATCGTCGACGGCCACGTCGTCCGCCTGCGCCGCACCACCGGCCACCACGGGCCGGACACCCTCTGCCTGGTCTCCACCGGCAACGGCCGCTGGGACCTGCAGATCATCCCGCCGGCCACCCCCGAGCCCGAGGCCGTCCGCATGATGGCGGAGATGGCCCGCACGGGAGCGCCGCACCCGGTCACCCCGGCCTGAATCCCGGCCTGAATCCCGGGCCGAATCCCGGCCCCCTCCGGTCCGCGGGCTCCCCCCTTCGGCCTGCGGGCTCCCCGCCCCCGGCCTGCCCGCGACCCGCCATAACCCGGGAATCCGCGGCGCGCACCCGCGGTGGCTACTGCGTACGGGTGGTGTTCATCGGAAGAACGCCGACCCGGGGGCGTCGGTCCGTGAATCCTCTCATTGCGTACTCATCATAAGAAAACGCAACAGAAGCGGCGCAACGTAAGCGATGCGAGCGGAACGCTGCAACTGAGGCAGTCCAACCGAAGTACAGAGGGAAGCAAGCGGATCTCTCGGGAGATCCTGATCGGAAGTGAGGAGCCATGGCTGCGAACAAGGTCATGACGTTCTGGGCGATGTGCCTTGCCGTGCTCGGCAAGCTGCTGGCATCGCTGGGTGTCTCCGCGCCGGCGTCGGCGGCGCGCCGGGAGGCCGCGCTCTACGAGCGGACGCTGGGCAACGCGGACGCGGGCACCGAGCCGCGGGGCGCGGACGGCCCGGACGCGGATACCCCTACACCAGGGACACCCGTCGCGGCGGCACCGGCTGCCCCGACACCCGGGGCAAAGACGCCCGCCCTGGAGACACCGGTCGTCGAGGGACCCACGGTGCCGGCTCCGCGCACGGTGACGCGGTACGGCCAGGCCGCGCCCGCCCGGCCGATGCTCGCCCGGCCCGAGCTGCCGCCCACCATCAAGCAGCGCATCCACGCCGAGGCGCACGGGGCCTCGCCCGGTCTGCGCAGCCGCTGCATCCGTGGCACCGAGCCGCTGCCCACCGCCTCCGCCGGGGCCGCCCCGCAGACCGCCGGCAGCGTGAACCCGCGTCCCGCGGCCATCCCGGCCGCCCGTCGCCGTGCGCACCCCGCCCGTACGGTCTGAGCCGGGCAGCGGCAGTTCCGCGCGAGCATTTCCACTGGCCAGGCCCGCCGGCCCTGACATGGGCGGGACGGCGCGTGACAGCTCCGCGCCGACGAGACGGGACGCAGACCCGACGACGAGACGCAGGCAAGACGAGACGCAGGCAAGACGAGACGCAGACCAGACGAGACGCAGACCAGACGGCGAGACGCGGATACCTCGCCATCACACGACGTGAAGCGCACCATCGCTAGCTGAATCCCTAGCCGAATCCCTAGCCGAATCCCTAGCCGAATCCCTAGCTGAATCCCTGGCTGAACAACACCAAAAGACTTGAGAGTTCGTCCCCTTCAGGACCCCAACCCCAGCTGAGCACGCAACGCGCGCGCGTCCGGCTTTCCGTTGGCGGTGAGGGGGAAGTGGTCGACGACATGGACCACGTTGGGCTGTTCGTACTCCGCGAGGTGCTCGGCCAGGCGCCGGCGCCAGGTGAGCGGAGCATCGCCCTCCGGGTCCGCGACGACGAAGTGCAGTGCGCTGCCGCGGCGTTGGTCTTCCACCGCCAGGACCTTGACCGGGCGGCCGCAGGCCTCGGCACGGCGCTCCAGGCTCTCGGGATAGAGCGTGAAGCCCAGCCGGTGCACGGCCTGATTGCGGCCCACCACCCGCACCGTGCCGTCGGCGTCGACGCTGCCGAGATCGGCCGTCGGGTACCAGGCGTCCTGGTCGACGGGACCAAGTGAGCCGTCCTCGCGGAGGTAGCCGGCCATCAGCCCGGGGGAGCGCACCTCGATGCCGCCGAGTTCGCCGGGCGCGGCAACGGTGCCGTCCGGGCGCACCACGCGCAGCCGCACGCCGGGCAGGGGGCGCCCGCAGCCGTGCGGTGAGTCCGGCGTGGCCAGTGCGACGTTGCCGAGTTCCGTCAGGCCGTAGCCGTCCAGCAACGGGCGGCCCATTGTCGTGCGGAAGGACTCGGCCAGGGGGGCCGGCAGGGGCGCGCCGCCCACGCCCCAGACGCGGACGCCGGCGAGACCGGCGCGTACTTCCGGGCGGCGGCGGACGACGCCGAGCAGCGAGTGGTAGGTGGACGGTGCGGCGTCCACGGCGGTGGCGCCGTGCGCGGCGGCCTGGCCGACCGCCGCGTCGAGCCGCTGGTAGGGGGTGACCAGCAGGGTGCAACGGGCCAGCCACCACAGCAGGATGACGGAGAGCCCGTACTGGTGCGAGAAGGGCAGCAGCGGTGCGAGGACGTCGTCCGCGCGGTAGCCCATGGCCCGGATGGTGCGCAGCGAGTTGTCGAGGACGGCGTGGCCGGGTTTGACGATGCCCTTCGGGCGTCCCGTGGTGCCCGAGGACCACAGGACGAGCGCGTCGGACCGGCGGAACCAGGCGTCGAGGGGGTCGGCCCCGGCGGCCAAAGGCGCTGGTGAGGATGTGGATGCGGAGGAGGGAACGGGGGTGAGGTGCGGGTAGTGGACGATGCGGTGGTCGGGGACACCGGGGAAGCCGGTGGTGGGGTCCGCGGCGGTGACGAGCCAGCGGACCCGGGCCTGGCGGGCGGCCGCGGCGGCGTCACCGGCGGAGAGCCGGTGGTCGAGCGGGACGAGTGAGGTGTCCAGCCGCATCAGGGCCAGCAGCGTCACGACGTAGTCGATGCTGTTGTCGCCCTGGACCAGGACCCGGTCGCCGGCGCGGATGCCGAGCCCGTGCAGGGCCTGCGCGGTGGCCGCCAGCCGGCGGCCGAGCGCCGGTCCGTCGAGGGCGCCGGTGGCGTCGGGCGGGGTGCCGCCGCGCGGGGTCGCGGTGCCGTCGACGAGCCGGGCGGCGGCGACCGGAGGGGCGATGGTGTCGGTCATGGGTGCTCCGATCCCGTGGGGTCGAGGGGGCGGCACAGCAGGGTGGAGGTGGTGGTGGCCACCCACAGGCCGTCCGCGTCGTGGAAGGCGCAGTCGAGGGTGAGGAGCCGGCGGCCGGCGAGGTGCGCGACGTCGGCGAGGCGGACGGTCGCGTGGAGGACGTCGCCGGCGTGCGCGGGGCGGGCGTGCCGCAGGCTCTGGGCCCGGTGCACGGCACCGTCGAGGCCGGGCAGGTCCGGCCGGGCGCGCAGCAGTTGGTCCTCGGCGTGCGCCGCGAGGGTGACGAGGTAGGTGGGCGGGGCGAGAGTGTCGGGGTGGCCGAGAGCGCGGGCGGCGACCGGATCCGTGTAGGCGGGGTGCGGGTCACCGACCGCGGCGGCGAACCCGGCGATCCGCGCCCGGTCGAGGACGTACGGGCCGCAGCGGAGGACATCGGTGCCGGTGCCGGTACCGGGCGCCGGAGGGCCGGTGGGGCCGGGGGTCGCTCTGCCCGTCATCGTGCGTCAGTCGCCGATCATGTGGTGGCCGCCGTCCGCGTGGACGATCTCGCCGGTGGTGGCGGGCAGCCAGTCCGAGAGCAGGGCCAGGCAGGTACGGGCCACCGGTTCCGCGTCCTGCGGGTCCCAGCCCAGCGGGGCCCGCGCCGACCAGTCCTTCTCGAAGGACGGGCCGTCGCCGCCGATGCCCCGGGCGGCCAGGGTGCGCAGCGGGCCGGCCGCGACGAGGTTGGCGCGGATGCCGTGGCCGCCGAGGTCCCGTGCCAGATAGCGGGAACAGGCTTCGAGCCCCGCCTTGGCGACGCCCATCCAGTCGTAGCCGGGCCAGGCCCGCGAGGCGTCGAAGTCCACGCCGACGACGGAGGCGCCCGGTCGCAGGAGTGGCCGGCAGGCCATGGTGAGTGCCACCAGGGAGTACGTGGAGGTGTGCAGCGCGGCGGACACATCGCGCCACGGGGCGGTCAGGAAGCCGCCGTCCAGGCAGGTGGCGGGGGCGTGGGCGACCGAGTGCAGCACGCCGTCGAGCCCGTCCAGGTGGGCGCCGACCCGGTCGGCCAGCGTGCTGAGCTGCGCCTCGTCGGTGACGTCCAGCTCCACGACGGGAGGTTCCTCCGGCAGCCGCCGGGCGAGCCGGGCCACCAGGCTCGGCCGCCCGTACGCGGTGAGGACGATCTTGGCGCCCTCTTCCTGGGCGAGCCGGGCCACCGCGTAGGCGATCGAGCTTTCGGTGATCACCCCGGTGATCACCAGCTGTTTTCCGTTGAGCAGACCGCTCATGCGGTGCCTCCGTCTGACTCGTCATCGACTCCAGAGTCACCGGACAAAACTCAACGCCAATGTCCGGCCTTGGTCTTGATAGGTCGTCATTGACAACCTATCCGACCTCCAGTTGACTAGAATAGTCAAGCATAGTCAAAACAGTGACTCTTGTGTCACGTAAGCGCGCCGGCGTCCGCCGCACTCCGTCACCTCGCGTGGGCGGCAGCGTGGCGCCGCGCCTTCGGCCGTACGCCCGGCCACCCACCCGGCCGTACGCGTGCCGTACGCCCGGCACCCGTCCGGCCGCACATCCGGCCGTGGGCCCCTGTTCCCGTCCGTGTCCGACAGAGAGGTGATCGTCATGACCGTTCCGACCCGAGAAGAGATCGTTGCCGAGCTCGCCGAGATCCTGCACGAGGTGGCCGGTGTCGTGCCGGCCGAGGTGACCGAAGAGAAGTCCCTGGTCGAGGAGTTGGACGTGGACTCCCTCGCCATGGCCGAGGTGATCGTGGTCGCCGAGGAGCGTTTCGGGATCGCACTGCCCGAAGAGGAGATGAAGGACATGCGTAGAGTTTTGGACATTGTGCTCCGGGTCGAGAAGCAGCTGGCGTCCTGAGCCCCGCCCGGGAACGCGTACGCCACGCGGGTCCCCCCGGCCGGCGCGCGCTCCTGCCGCGTGTGGTCCCGTCCGGCAGGAGCGCGCCGCTGTCGCACCGAGCGATGGTCAATGTGAATATTGGTCAGGTGCGCCAACTGGCGATCACCGCACGGAAGTTGTGACTTCCCTGCAGGTCCAAGGCCTGCGCGAGCCGACCGGCGGCGTCCCGGACGGACCGGGACGAAGAGCGTCCGACACGACCCTCGGGCACAACTTGGCGAAATTTGGTAATGCCCGTGAGTAAACCAGAGTTGATTTTCGGTCGTCGCTTGTTGACGCAGGCATAGACCAGGGTTACCTTGAGGATCTCCGAACGGTAAATCAAATCGACTCAGTGCACTGCTTTCTCGGATGTTGACCATCCGCAGAAAGGAGACATGGTGCGAGGGGATCTATGCGGGGGGACGAGCCTTTCTGTGACGCGCACCCGAGCGGCCATTCGCTCAGTCATGCCGACCCCGGCGGCACGTCCAACACGCCTTGTGACGAGGGGTTTTGGCACCCGGATCGCGCCGACGAATTAGCCGACGGTGCATTACACATATTCTCGCCCGAAGGCGCAGACATTCGCCAGACCGCCTGTTTGACGGAATTCCTCGGCCGGTTACTCCAGTGTTCTCCGCGGGATATTCCGGTGACCCACGACGGGTTCGGCCGCCCGGTCTCCGCCGCACCCCCGCCCGCGGCCGGCTGGCCTCCGGGCGCGCGTCTCTGCCTCGGCATCGCCGCCGACCCCGGCCGCCAGTTCCTCGCCGTGACCAGGGACCTGCCGGTGGCACTCTCGGTCCACACCGTGCCGCGCGGTCCGGTCGGCGAACTGCTGCTGCCCTTCACCCCGTTGGAGCGCCGCTACGTCCAGGAGGCCCCGGAGGACCGGCGGGCCCACCGGCTGGCCCAGCTGTGGACCCGCAAGGAGGCGGCCCTGCGGCTGACCGGCCGGGGTGGGCTGGCCCTCGCCGACGAGATCGACGCGCTGAGCGAGGCGCGCGACGGCAAGGTCGTCATCCCGGCGTCCCCGGCCCACCCCGGCGGCATCGCCTACGTCCGCGATCTCCCCACCGGCCCCCGCACGGTCGCCTCCGCGGCCTTGGCCGCTCCGGCGTCGGGGCTCCGGGTGTGGCGCTTTGCGGTGCCCCGTACGTAGCCGTCTGTCCCGCCGTTGCGCTTTGCGGCGCCTCCCACGTACCTGGCTGTCCCGCCGCGGTTGTTGCTCGCCGTTGCGCCTGCGGCGGGCCAGGTGGTTGTTGGGTGCGGTGACGGGCCTCCGGGGCCGGTTGTGTGGACTGCTGACGCTTTACGTCCACACAACCGGCCCCTCCGGCCCGCCCCCTCCCGTGAGAGGGAAAGAAAACGATGGTGGGGGTGCAGGTAATGCCCACATGCGCGCAGGCAACAGACCAGGTCCGCCCCCAACCAGCTCAGCAGCTCCCACTCACGGGAGGGGCTGGACCGGAGGACGAAGTCTGGAGGGCCGGCACCGCACCCGACAACACCACGCCCGCCGCCAGGCGCAACGGCGAACAAGCCCCGCGGCGGGACAGACGGCTACGTGCGGGGCGCCGCAAAGCGCGCAACGGCGAGACGACCCGCGGCGGGAAAGCCAGGTACGTGGGAGGCGCCGCAAAGCGGAACTACGGCATGAGGACCGCGTGCGGGTCCCCGCCCTCCGTGCGGCGGGCGCCGGCCGTGAGTTCGCGCCAGGTTTCCAGGGCGAGGCGGAAGGCGCCGGCCTGTTCGTAGCCCTCGGCGGCCAGTTTGAAGTCGGCCTCGGCGGCGTCCTCGTGGCCGCCTGCGCGGTGCGCGCGGGCCAGGTGGAGCAGGCAGCGGGCGCGGTCGAGCGGGGAGAGGTCACCGGCCGTGAGGTCGATCCCCGCGGCGTGGTCGGCGGCCGCCGGCCCGTCGTCGCGGCGCAGTGCCGCGGCGGTCTCCAGGACCGCCAGCCAGGTCCGGGCCGAGGGGGTGCCGACCAGCGCGGTGGCCTGCCGGGCGCGGGTGAGCAGGGCGTCCGCCTCGTCCGCCGGGCCCGCCGCGAGCGCCAGCAGCGTACGGGCCCGGGCCAGCCGGAGGCGGAGCCGTACGCCGTCGGTCGTCGCGAGCAGGTCCTCGGCCTCGGCGAGGAGCTCCAGGGCCTCGTCCGGGTGGCCGGCCAGATACTGCGCACCGGCCACCGCCCACAGGGCGCCGGCCCGCAGTTCGCCGGCCGGGAGAGGGGCGGCCTCGGCGCGCAGCTCCGTGCCGAGCTGCTGGGCGCGGCTCCACTCGCCGCTGTCGACGGACGCGGACAGCAGCGCCATCCGGGCCTGGGCCCGCTCCGGGCGGCCGGGCTCCAGCTCGGCGGTGACCCGTACGGCCTCCTCGGCGAAGCGGACGCCCTCGGGCAGGCGGCCCTCGGTGCGCAGCAGCTGGGCGAGTTCGATGGCGACGCGGGCGTGCAGTACCGGCGCGGTGCGGGTGAGCGGGTCGTCGAGCAGTCGGCGCAGCGCGGCCTCATGGCGGGCCGGATCGTCCAGCCGCCCGAGGACGGTGGCCAGCTCCCAGTGGGCCTCCCAGCGCACCTCGTCCTGGTCGGCGCCGCCGGCCTGCTCCACCACGGCCTCCAGCTGGCGCCGCGCCGCGGCCCAGTCGCCGGCCAGCTGGCTGGCGCGGGCCGCCACCAACTGGCCGACCAGGCCGAGGCGCTGGGTCAGCCGGGCGCCGGGCTCCTCGGTGGCGCTCAGTGCCTCGACGGTCGTGCCGAGCCGTTCGGCGATCGACCGGGCGATCTTGGCGCTCGGGATCCGGCGGCCGTTCTCGACCAGCGAGACGTAACTGGGCGAGAGATCGCCCCCGGCGAGGTCCCCCTGGGACAGGCCCTGCGCGCGGCGGACCTCCCGCACTCGCTTCCCGAAAGCAGGCTGCTCAATCACCAAGGAATCGCTCGCAGTTGAGTTGGGCGGACGGACAGTGACGGTGTACGGACGGCGCCGGACGGCCGAACGTGATGACGGGGAGTCTACTCACCGGACGCCCGCTCGGGGGCCTCTGTGGACGACCTTCGTTCCGGCGAGGAGTCATTTTTTGTCACTTACGGAGGTCGGTATTCCTCTTGCTCGCGCGACGGGCATCGCGACAGTTCGGAGGCGTGTTCGGGCCGGTAGGGCGGGGATCGGCAGGTCCGTGGCGGGGGTTGCGGACGGGACGCGGCGAGAGGTACTTGTCACAACGGCCGGTCGAGTGTAATGACTTTACTTGACAATAAATGACAATTGGCTGACGCTGACCCTCCATGGACTACGCCCCGAGGAGGGACATATGAGCTCCGCTCCCGCATGGCCGACCGTGGCCGCCGAGCCGGAGGACCGTGTCGACGGCCGACGCGCGGCGGCCGTGCACCGGGTCCGGGACTTTCTGGTGGACAACGCCGACACCGTGCACGCGCTGCTGTGCGAGATCTCCACCCACCGCGCCGCGCGCTACGAGATCGAGTCCACCGTCGCCACCCTCGACGGGGCCCTGGACGAGGTGGCCACCCACCGGCCCGGCCGCGTCCCCCGGCTGGCCGCCTTCATGCCGTCGAACGTCATCCTCTACTCCTACGCCCTCTACCTCCTGGTCCCCGCCCTGTACACGGAGCGGCTGGTCTTCCGCCCCTCCAGCCGCGTCAAGGACCAGATGCGCCGGCTGCACGCGCTGCTCGCCGAGCAGCACCGCCTGCCCATCACCCTCACCACCGCCAGCCAGCGCGAGTTCCTCCAGGACCACGTCAGCCCGGCGGACGTCGTCGTCTTCACCGGCGCCTACGCCAACGCCGAGCAGATCCGCGCCCGGCTCACCCCCGGCCAGCTGTTCCTCTTCCTCGGCTCCGGCGTCAACCCGTTCGTGGTCGCCCCCGGCGCCGACGTCGAACGGGCCGCCCGCGACGCCCTCGCCATCCGCGTCCTCAACACCGGCCAGGACTGCCTGGGCCCGGACCTCTTCACCGTCCACGCCTCGCTGCTCGACCCGTTCGTGGACGCCCTGGTCAGCGAGTTGAAGGGGCTGCGCTACGGGCCGTACACCGACCCGGACGCCGACTTCGGGCCGATCTTCTACGAGAGCGCGCTGGAGGACGGCGCGCAGTTCCTCGCCCGCAACCGCGGCGGCATCGTGCACGGCGGGCACGTCGACTTCCGGGCCCGCCGCCTCGACCCCGCCGTCGTCGTCGGCGACGAGGTCACCCCGCGCACCCACGTGCCGGAGTTCTTCGCCCCGATCTTCAACGTCGCCTCCTACCGCGACGAGGAAGCGCTCGCCGCGACCCTCACCACCGGCACCTTCACCGAACGCGCCCTGGGCTCCAGCGTCTACGGCCACGCCCCCGCCCTCGTCGAGGCGCTCCGCCGGCGCACCACCGTCACCCTGGACACCACCCTGCTGTCCATCGACGACGGCAACGCCCCCTTCGGCGGCTACGGCCGGATGGCCAACTACATATCCGACGGCCGGGAGTTGCGCGCCGAGCCCGTGCTGATCTCCAAGGCCGTCGCCGCCCACCGTCCGGGAGGCGGCCGATGAGCCGGCACCCCGCGGCCCACCCGTCCGCCTGGGCGGCGATCGCCGACCACCTCCACCACCTGGGCACCACCGCGGTCTTCGGGCTGCCCGGTGACGACATGGCGCCGCTCGGCGCGCTGGAGGACTCCGACGTCCACGTGGTGCTCTGCCGCGACCAGCGCAACGCCGTCTTCATGGCGACCGGTTACGCGCTGGCCTCCGGCCGCCCCGGGGTCTGCGTGATCGGCAAGGGCCCGGCGGTGACCAACGCGCTCACCGGCCTGCTGGAGGCGCGCTCCGCCGCGGTACCGCTGATCCTGATCGCCGACGGCACCCGGCTGGACCGGGTCGGCACCGGCGCCTTCCAGGAGCTGGACCAGCTGGCCGCGGTCCGCCCGTACGTGAAGTGGGCGGTCCGCGTCGACCACGCCGAGCGGCTGCCGGCCGCCCTGGAGAAGGCCGCCGCGCTCGCCGTCAACGGCACGCCCGGACCGGTCTACGTCGAACTCGCCGAGCAGATCGCCGGCGAACCCGTCCCCCGTACCGGGCCCTGGCGCCCGGCCGTGCCCCAGCGGCCGGCCCCCGACCCCGCCGCGCTGGCCGCGACCGCGGCCCGGATCACCGCCGCACGACGGCCGTTGCTGCTGGTCGGCGGGGGTGCCCGGCACCGCAACGCGGACCGCCGGATCGAGCGGTTCGCCGAGCGGCTGGGCGCCGGGATCTTCACCACCGCCTCCGGCCGCGGCACCGTCGCCGAGGACCACCCGCTGCACTGCGGCGTCAGCGGCCTCTACACCGTCGGGCCGGTGGACGCCCTGTGGCGCGAGGCGGACCTGGTCGTCGCGCTGGGCAGCCGCCTGGAGGAGACGGCCACCTTCGGCTGGCCGGAGGGTGCGGACCAACTCCCCGTCGTCCAGGCCGTCCTGGGCGAGGAGAGCCTGGTCCTGGACCGTCCGGGGGCGTACGTCCTGGCGGACGTGGCGGCGACCGTGGACGGCTGGGCCGGGCTGCTCGACGGGCACCGGCCGGACGGGGCCTGGGCCGAGCGGGTCCGCTCCGTACGGGCCGCGCTGGCGCAGCGCGCCGCGGACCGGGCCGAGGAGGCCGGGAAACGGGCGCCGGACGGCACCGTCCCGGTCGCCCGGGTGCTGGCCGACCTGGAGCGGGCCGTCCCCGCCGGCCGGGTCCTCGTCCAGGAGAACGGCCTGCAGGACATGTGGTCGTACTTCTTCCCGCACTACGCGCTCGGTGCCGGCGGCGGTTCCGTCGTCCCCAGCGAGCAGACGCCGCTGGGCTTCGGCGCGGCGGCCGCGGTCGGCGTACGGCTGGCCGAGCCGGCCGGGCGGCCCGTGGTCGCGGTGGTGGGCGACGGCGCCTTCCACCTCTTCCGCGCCGAGTTGCCGACGGTCGCGGACGCCGGCGCGGCCGTCCTCTACGTCGTCCTGGACAACGGCGGCTACGGCTGGCTGCAGTCCAACCTCGACCGGGTCTCCGGCCCGGACTCCCGCTTCGCCTTCACCCGCCCCCGGCCCACCGGCACCGACGGTCTGACCGGCGCGTACGGCCTGGGCCACCGCCGGGTGACGGACCCCGACCGGCTGTCCGACGCGCTGGCCGCGGCCTGGCGCGAGGTCGCCGCCGGCACCACGTCCGTCGTCGAGGTGGCGGTGGCGCTGGCGGACACCCCACCGGGGATGACGGGCGCGGCGGGCGACTTCCCGGAGCGGGCGGAGGAGGAGTAGCCGGGACCCGGCCCATGGGGGGCCGTGCCGCCGTCGGCGGCACGGCCCCCGCGTGCGTCGGGGCGTGCGTGGGCCGGCCCCTTCCCCGGCTCGGGGGTGGCCGGGGGCGGGGCCGGTCCACGTCTTCTTCGTACGGGGAGCCACGCCGAAGGCGTGACGGGGATGCGCTCCCTTGCGTACGGATCGGTGTCAGTTCATGGTCTTGCGGCGGAACTTGGCGACGGCCAGCGGGGCGGTGAGCGCGGTCAGGCCCACCGACCACACCACCGTCCAGAGCACCGGGCCGGCCACCGGGCCCTCCCCCAGAGTGAGTCCACGGGCCGCGTCGGCCATGTGGGTCAGGGGGTTGATCCGGGTGAAGGCGGCCAGCCAGTCCGGCATCGTCGTGGGCGAGACGAAGATCGAGGAGGCGAACTGCAGCGGGGTCAGCACGATCACCGAGAGCCCCTGGATGGCCTGCGCGGTGCGCAGGGTCAGCCCGAGGAGCATGAAGATCCAGATCAGCGACGTGCCGAAGAGCGTGGTCAGGCCGATGGCCGCGGCTATACCGGGCCAGCGGCCGGAGAAGTCGAAGCCGAGCAGGGCGGCGACGATCAGCAGGACCGTGATGGCGACCAGCATCCGGCCCGTCTCCACCACGACCTTGGCCACGAGGATCGAGGAGCGGGCGATCGGCATCGTGCGGAAGCGGTCCATCACGCCCGTGCGGAAGTCGTCGTTGACGCCGGTGCCGACGGCCATGGCGATGGTCATGCCGAGGATGACCATCAGGCCCGGCACCAGGAAGGCGGTGTACTGGGCGCGGCTGCCGCCGCGGCCGATCACCCCGCCGAAGACGTAGACGAACAGCAGCGTCAGCACGATCGGCATCAGCAGCGCGTCGATCATCGACTCCGGGTTCTGCCGGATCCGGAGGAGGTTGCGGCGGACCAGCGCGCCGGTGTGCCGGGCCGTGGCCCGCAGCCCGATCCGGCCCTCGTCGCGGAGGGGGGCGGGCGCCTCGGGGCGGGGCGCGGCCTGAAGGGTCGTCACGGCTGCTCCTCCGGTCAGGCCCGGCCGCGGCGTTCGTCCAGCCACTTCTGCCAGTACGAGCGGCGGTCGCTGCTGGGGTGGGCGACGATGATGTCGCCGAAGACGGCGGAGCCGGTCACGCGGATGAGCGGGGTGACGGACTCGGGGCCGGAGTGCGCCCGGGTCAGATCGCGGAGGTCGCCGAAGACCTTGCTGCAGTTCATCTCCACCCGGACGCCCTCGGGGAGCAGCAGATGCACATCGCCGACGAGCGCCTTGGCCTCGATGGTGAGCTCACCGGTCGGCGGTGCGGGGGAGGAGCACAGGTCGAGGGTGAGGTCACCGAGGACCGCGGTGGCCTCGATGCCGTGGTCCAGCGCGGGGCTGTGGTGGACGAGGTCACCGAAGAGGGCGCGGAAGGAACGCTGGCCGGAGCCGGCGGTGGCGGGGGCCGTGACATGGGGGAGGTCCTCGCCCACGGACGCCAACTCCTCGCGCGTCCGGGCCAGATACGCCGCCTCGGAGCGCTCGGCGAGCTCCTCGAGGGTTAACCGGCCTTCCGCGGTGGCCTCCCTGAGCCGCTCGACCATGGCCTCCCGCTCGGCGTCCGACGCCAGCACCGAGCGGGCGGATCCGGAGAGGCCGGGGGAGGCGGATGCGGGCGCCACATCCTTGGTGAGGTCGGGACGTTGGGGCTGGGTCATGGAGGGTGCCTCCGCGGGGTCCGGCGGTGGTGGGGCGTGTGCGTGCTCATCGCACCACGTCGGACCGGGCGTGGACATCGGCGCGGGGTAGTACATCGAAAGGTTGACCCGCGGCCCCGGGCACACAGTTCGGCGTACGAGGCGGTCGCGGCGTAGGCGGTGGGCGGGGCGTAAGCGGCGGGCGTGGCCACGGGACGTGGCGGACGGGGTCCGCCGGGGGAGGGGCCGGCCGCGCGTGACGGTTCCGGGGGATTGACGGGGCGGCGGACTTCCCCGGCATTGGTGTACTCGGCGGCCGGTTTTCCGCTCCGGTAGTCACCCGGGAAATGATCTCGGTGACCACCGGTGAAGACCGGTGAAGGAATCCGAATATCGGTCGACTTCTTCTTGACTGCTTGGTAAAGTACCCAGCACTCATTGTGACTCGGCGTTTTGATCCGACCGGCCGGAGTCATCCACTGTTCGAAATCCGGAGGGTTTGGCGAATGCCTGAGCTGGCGGACACCGGGCGGCGAATCAAAGAGCTTCGGGTCAGCGCGGGAATGACGCAGCACGACCTTGCCGGGTCCGATATGTCGTCCAGCTACATCTCGCTGGTCGAGCGCGGGAAGCGCATTCCCAGTGGCCGGGCGCTCAAGATCCTCGCGGCCCGCCTCGGCGTCGGCGTGGACGAAATCTCCAGCAGCCCCCAGCCGGCCGAAAGTCCGGGCCTGGCCCGCCGGCTGGACCTGGTCGGACGATTGGTCGCGGCCCGCCGGCAATGGGAGGGCGGCGACGCCGAGGGAGCGCTCTCAGAATTCCGCGCACTGGCCTCGATGGAGCCGGCCGGCAGGCAGGACGACGTATTTACCGAGGCGCAGCTCGCCATTGCCGAAATATTGGGCTCGCTCGGTCGCGCCGACGAGGGCGCCGACGTCCTGCTGCGGATGCTGGACGCGCTCGCCCCCGCGCCGTACGCCGAGGCCCGGCTGCGTGCCCTGATCGCCCTCGCCGACCTGCTGGAATCGGCCGGCCGGGTGCAGGACGGGCTGCGCTACGCCCTCACCGGCTACCTCGAATGCACCGACCGCCGCGTGGCCCAGGGCCCCGGCACCGGCCCGGCCACCGGCCCCGGCACCGGCTTCCACCTGCTGCTCGTCCTCGACGTGCTCACCCGCTGCGCCTACTGGAGCGGCTGCCCGGACTGGGCCCCCGAGCCCGAGCACCCCCGCCCGCCGGCCGACGGCGTCCTTCCCGGGCCGCGCGCCACCATCGATCTGCACCGGGCGCTCGCGCTGCGGGACCGCGGCGAGCGGGAGCGCGCCGCCGAGCTGCTGGGCGAGTGCGCGCGCCGGGTCACCCCGGCCGCCGGGTTCCCCTTGTGGGAGAAGGTCAACGGCCAGTACGCCCTGCTGTTGCTGCACCGCGGCGATTCGGCGGCGGCGCGCAGCATCGTCGAACGCGGGCTGGTGGTCGCCTCGGTGGCGCAGGAACCGGAATTCCCGCTCTGGCTCACCACCGCGGACGCGGTCTGCGCGGAGGCCTCCGGCGACCGGGACCGGCTGGCCGCCCTGGGCGAGGAGCTGGCCGCGCTGCCCGAGACCGGCCGCAGCCATGAGAAGGCCGCCGCGCTCCAGGAGATCGCGGCGGCGTGCGAGCGGGTGGGGGACCGTGAGCGGGCGGCCGGACACTACCGGCAGTCCGCCGACCTGTTCCGGCGGGCCCAGGCGTATCGGCACGCCGAGCGGGCCCGTGAGCGGCTCGTGCGGCTCGCCGAAAGCCCGGCCAGGCAGCCGCAAGAGCAGCTCTGAAGCAGCCCTCGGGCGGCGCTGAAGCCGCTCCGGGATGGCCCTGAAGCCGCTCCGAGGCGGCTCCGAAGCGACTCATGAAGCGGCTCATGATGCGGCTCCTGAAGCCGTTCCGACGCGTGCGTGAGCCGCCGGTCGAAGACGTCCGGCGAGCGCGCCGGCGGGCCTGCCGAGGCCGCCCGGCGAACGCGAAAGCAAACGCGGCAATGGCAGATGCGCGGCCGGCGGCCGGAAAAGCCGGCGGACGGCCGCATCGGCATCCATGGTGGTTGAGCACAAAATCAAGGCCGCGGTCCGCATATACGTGGCCGGTGAACGGGATTTGCGGTGCGACCGGTCGCAAAAGCGGGCGGGCGACCGCCGGGACGGAAAGACGCCGCGGCGGCGCAATGGGCCCTGGGGCGCTATGCCCTTATGTCGTTATTGCGCGTAATTGACGCATTCATTTATTAGCTTTCTTTCCCAATCCGAGGAGCGCGAACAGTGCCTCCGCGCCGCCCACGATCGCCAGGATGAGCCCCGCCTTGTGCAGGGAGACGATCGGCGTCTCGACTTCCTTTGTGGTCAGCCACAGGACCAGCCCGATGACCGCCAGAACAATGCCTACCGCAATACCCTTCATCGGTTCCCTTGTCTCCTCGTCCCGGTGATGGTCCCGGTGATGGCGCCCCGGCCGGCCGGCGCGGGGCGGTGGTAGTCACCAGCGTCCCGTCGCGGCCCGGCCTCCGGATCGTCCGCAGGTAGGCACTTTCCGGCCCGCGGACTGTCACTTTCTATGTACGCCGGGCCCTACCAGGGGGCTGTGGGGCGTGCGCCCCCGGAGCTCGCCCACCGCGCCCGGGCCCCCTCCCCGCCTCCTCGAACCGTCGCCATAGTCAATTTTCCTGACTCTGTCAGTCATCGCCTTGAGAGCGTTTCCGCTGGTGCGAGGCCTGATGCCCCGGAGTGACAGGAAACCTCGACTGACCACTTCTCCCGCAACCTGTTGACAAGCCGATGACTCAGCTGTCATGTTTCTGGTCATGAGGACGCCCCGAGCGTGACAACGGGGCAGGAAATCAGGAGGCGTTTCATGGAGTTACGCACGGATCGGCGGCGCGTCGTCGTCACCGGCTGCGGCGTGGTGTCCCCCGTGGGAAACACCACCGAAGACTTCTGGACCGCCCTCCTCGCCGGCCGCAGCGGCGTCACCGCGCTCACCCGCTTCGACACCTCCGGCCTCCCGGTCCGCATCGGCGGCGACCTCACCGGTTTCGACCCGGCCGGCTCCGGCTTCCTCACCCCGCAGGAGGTCCGGCGCACCGACCTCTTCACGCAGTACGCGGTGGTCGCCGCCGGCCAGGCGATGCGGGCCGCCGGCCTCGAACCCAGGGCCGACGTCGACCCCTACCGCTTCGCCGCGGTGATCGGCTCCGGCTACGGCGCCGCGCACGCCATCCAGCAGCAGTACGACGTGCTCAAGAACCAGGGCGCGCGGCGGGTCTCCCCGTACCACTCGGTGCTCACCGCCATCGACCACCCGGCCGGCCTGCTGTCCATCAAGTACGGCATCAGCGGCCCGAGTTGCGCGGTCTCCGCGGCCTGCGCGACCGGCGCGGTGGCCCTCGGCGAGGCGGCCGAACTGATCCGCCACGGCCGGGCCGACGTGGTCCTGGCCGGCGGCACGGACGACTCCCTCACCGCCGCCGATCTGGCCGGCACCGCCAACGCCCGGGCGCTCTCCCGCCGCAACGACGACCCCGAAGGCGCCAGCCGGCCCTTCGACCGGGACCGCGACGGCTTCGTGATGGCCGTCGGCGCCACCGTCCTGACCCTGGAGGAGGCCGGCCACGCGGAACGCCGCGGCGCGACGATCCTCGCCGAGGTCGCCGGTTACGCCGCCACCACCGACGCCCACCACGCCACCGCCCCCGACCCGACCGGTGCCGGCGCGGTCCGCGCGATGCGCGGGGCGCTCGCCGACGCGGGTCTGACCCCCGGTGACGTCGGGCAGGTCAGCGCCCACGGCACCGGCACCGTCCTCAACGACCGCATCGAGGCGGCCGCGCTGCGCGAGGTGCTCGGCCCCGACCAGCTGCGCCGCACACCGGTCACCGCGGTCAAGAGCATGACCGGGCACATGCTCGGCGCGTCCGGGGCCGCCGAGGCCGCCGCCGCGGTGCTCTCGCTGCGGGACCGCAGGATCCCGCCGATCCGCAACTGCGACCACCCCGAGGACGACGACCTCGACCTGGTCGTGAAGGGTGCCCGCGACTGGGACGGCGACGCGGTGCTGAGCAATTCGTTCGGCTTCGGCGGCCACAACGCCGTCCTCGTCCTGACGCGCTACCGCACATGACCCGCACGCGGCCCGAGAGCCGCACCCGCTGACTCACGAGACCACAGAGGAGGGACACGCACCATGCAGGGACGACTGGTGACCTTGGAATGGCCCGGCGACGACGACTGGGCCGCGATCGCCTCCTGGCTGCGCCCCGGCTCGCCCGCGGCCGTGCTCAGCGGTGACTGGGAGCTGCTGGGCGCCGCCGAGGTCGAGCAGGCCAACCGCTCCGGCCGGGTCCACCACCTGGTGATCCGCACCAAGGACGGCACCCGCATCGGCACCGTCAGCTACCAGCGGTCGGGCCGGATCGGCGGCTACACCGTCGGCGGCGCGATCGGCTCGCCCGAACTGTGGCGCCGCGGCTACGGCGCGGAGGCCGTCGTCCTCCTCGTCGACTACCTCTTCCACCAGCTCGACGCCCACCGGGTGCAGGTCACCACCGCCGGCTACAACAAGGGCATCATCCGGCTGATGACCAAGACCCCGTTCGTGGTCGAGGGCATCCTGCGGGACCACTGTTACCTCGACGGCGAGTACCACGACGCGATCGTGTGGGGCCTGCTGCGCGACGAGCACTACGCCTCGCTCAAGCCCAGCGAGGACAACCGCGTACTGGCCGTCGGGCTGGAGGACTTCGTGTCCGAGGACGACAAGGTGCAGGCCAGGGCGGTGCTCACCGAGCACCTCGCCACGGCCGACCGGACCGCGCTCACGCCCTACCTGGAACCGGACGTCACCGCCCCCGGAAAGATCGTCCCGGCCGAGCGAGGTGCCGCATGAGAGACGGCGCCGAGAGCTTTGCCCTGGCCGACCGCACCTTCTTCGACTGGCCCGGCAACTGGGACCTGGAGGCCACCCGCTTCCCCGCCCCGCCGCTGCCCGACGGCTGGAGCCGCGAGGACAACGAGGCCTGGACCATCTGCCGCCCGCCCGAGGACCGGCTCCCCGACCAGGGCTGGAAGATCCACGTCAGCGCGTCCCCCGACGACGCCCCCCGCACCCTCGCCGACGTCGCCGACTACTGCGCCCGGTACGGCATCGCCTTCAAGTACCTCAAGAGCGCCAACGTCCAGCGCGCCCTGAGCCGCAAGTACGCCCAGCGCTCCTCCGCCGGCAAGCTGCTGACCGTCTACCCCGCGGACGAGGCCGAACTGGCCCGCACCCTCGAAGGACTGGACGCGATCGTCGGCGGCCGCCCCGGCCCGTACGTCCTGACCGACCTGCGCTTCCGTCAGGGCCCGCTCTACGTCCGCTACGGCGGATTCCGCACCCACTACATGGAGGACGCCGACGGCGAGCTGGTCCCGGCCTTCCGGCGCCCCGACGGGACGCCCGAACCGGACCGCCGCACCCCGGTCTTCCACACCCCCGACTGGGTCACCGTCCCCGACATCCTCAAGGACTCGCTGGCCGCCCGGCAGGCCGTGGACGACTTCCCGTACCGGATCACCGGCGCGCTGCACTTCTCGCACGGCGGCGGCGTCTACCGCGCCGAACCGGCCGGTGAACAGGCCCTCGGCGCCGGACAGCACAGCGTCGTCCTCAAGGAGGGCCGGCCGTACTCCGGCACCGACGGCGTCGGCCGGGACGCGGTCGCCCGGCTCGCCCACGAGCACCGGATCCTGACCAAGCTGGCCGGACTGCCCGGGATCCCCCGCACCTTCGGCACCTTCCAGGCCGGCGAACACCTCTTCCTGGTCCTGGAGGACATCGAGGGGCAGGACTTCCAGTCCTGGCTCGCCGGGCTCTACCCGCTGACCGTCCCCGAACCCGACGAGGCGGCGGTGGCCGCCCACCGGGACCGCGCCCTCGCCCTGTTCGGCCGGATCGAGGAACTGATCGCCTCGGTGCACGACCGCGGGGTGCGCATCGGCGACCTGCACCCGGGCAACTTCATCATCCAGCCCGGCGACGTCCCCGTCCTCCTGGACTTCGAGGTGGCCGACGCGATCGACCTGGCCACCCCCAGCAGCCTCGGCGCCCCCGGCTTCCACCGGGCCGACGCCACCGGCGCGGACGGCGACCACTACGCACTGGCCGCGATCGCCCTGTGGTTGTTCCTGCCGCTCGCCGCGCTCGGCGGCCTGGCCCCCGACAAGGCGTCGGCCCTGCTCGACACCGCGACCCGCCGGTTCGGCCTCCCCGGCCACCTGGTGTCCCGGCTCGCCCCCCAGCTCGCCCCGAACGACAACACCACGTCGCCGCTGCGCAGCGTGCCGGAGGCGTTCCCACCCTCCGACATCCTGGCCTCGATCGACCGCGGCCTGCGCGACAGCGCCACCCCGCACCGCACCGACCGGCTCCACCCCGGCGACTTCGCGCAGTTCGCCGAGGGCGGCGCGGGCTTCGGACACGGCGCCGCCGGCGTCCTGTGGGCCCGCCACACCGCCCTAGGGGAACGCGACGAGGAGGGCGCGGCCTGGCTGCGCGCCGCCGTCGACCGGGTCACCGCCGAACGCATCGGCTTCTACGACGGCCTGCACGGAATCGCCTACGTCCTTGCGGAGTTGGGCGACCGCGAAGGAGCCCTGCGGGCCCTCGACCGGGCCGCCGACCGGCTCCCGGTACGCCACTGCCCCAGCCTCTACCGCGGCCTGTCCGGCGTCGGCCTGAACCTCCTGCACTTCGCCGACGCACTGGACGACGGCGCCCTGCGGCAGCAGGCCCTCGACCTGGCCGACCGCGTCACCGCGCGGCTCGCCGCGGCCCGCACCGAACCCGTCGAGCGCACCCGCCGGCGCGGCTCCACCCACGCCGGCGGCCTGATGTACGGCTGGTCGGGCCCCGCGCTCTTCCTGCTCCGCGCCCACCGCGCGACCGGCGACCCCGCCCTGCTCGACGAGGCGGTCCGCGCCGTCCACCGCGACCTCGACCGCTGCAGCCCCGGGCCGCAGGACACCCTCCAGGTCGACGAGGGGTTCCGGCTGCTGCCCTACCTCGACAACGGCAGCGCGGGCATCGCCCTCGTGGCGGCCGAACTCCTCCGCCACCGCGACGACGCCCGCCTCCGCGAGGCGCTGCCGGGCCTGCTCCGGGCCTGCTCCTCCGACTTCGTCATCGAGTCGGGCCTGTGGGGCGGCCGCGCCGGTCTCATCGGCACCCTCGCCACCCTGCGCGCGCAGGCCCCCTGGCCACCGGAGACCGCCGAGCGGTATCTGCGCCGCCATCTGACCAACCTCCACCAGCACGCCATGACGCTGAACGGCGCAACGGTCTTCCCCTGTGACGGCCGGGCCCGGATCTCCATGGACGTGGCCACCGGCGGGGCCGGCGTATTGCTGGCACTCTCCGCCGCCGAACGGGGCACCCCGCTGCTGCCGTTCCTCCCTGACCCGCGGTCCGCCGCGGCCGGTCAACCGGCCGTCCCGGAGCGCGCCCGTGGTGCCCACGGCACCGCGACCCCCACCGTCCCGACCGGGCCGGCGGGCACTGCGGACAACGGAAGGGAGGTGTCGTAAATGACCATCATGGATCTTCAGGGTCTGGAGGTGCCGGGCGAGCGTGACGCCCAGGCGCTCGGCTCCACCGTCAGCACCGGCTGCTGAATGACGCCGACGGGCCGTGCACCGTCATTGCACGGCCCGTCGGGTCCAGGTGTCCCGCAACGGCACCTGACACGTCATCGGCGCTGTCCACCGCTCCTGCTCACCCCCCGGAGGGAGGTTCACATGTCGGTCATGGATCTTCAGGGTCTGGAGGTGCCGGGCGAGCGTGACGCTCAGGCGCTCGGCTCCACCCTCAGCGGCGGCTGCTGACACCGAGTTCGGTGTCGTCCTACGCACTCTACGCATCCGCAACGGACAACGGAAGGGAGGTGTCGTAAATGAGCATCATGGATCTTCAGGGTCTGGAGGTGCCGGGCGAGCGTGACGCCCAGGCGCTCGGCTCCACCGTCAGCACCGGCTGCTGACCCGGTACCCGGTGGTCCCGTGCTCCCGGCGCGGGGCCACCGGGTTCCCTTTTTCCGCGTAGCCCAACTCCTCGGGGGGAGAGCCGAGTTGAACGACCGTACCGAGCCGGCGGCCCGCTCCCTCTGCATCATCGGCTGCGGCCCCCGCGGCACCTCCCTCGTCGAGCGGATCCTCGCCAACGTCCCCGCCCTGTACGGCGACCGGCCCCTGGACCTGCACCTCGTCGACCCGTACCCGCCGGGCGCCGGCCGCACCTGGCGCACCGACCAGCCCGGCCTGCTGTGGATGAACTCCGCCGCCGAGCAGGTCACCCTCTACCCCGACCCGAGCGTCTCCTGCGCCGGGCCGCCGCGCCCCGGCCCCACCACCGCCGAGTGGCTGACCGGCCCGCTGCACGACGGTGCCTACGCCGCGCGCCGCGACCAGGGCCGCTACCTGCGCCACTTCTTCGAGACGGTGACCGCCGGGCGCCCCTCCTCGGTCCGCCTGTACGTCCACCGGGCGCGCGCGATCGACCTGCGCCGGACGTCCGTGGACGGCGCGGCACCGGCCACCCGCCAACAGGTGGTCCTCGACTCCGCCGAACCGCCCTTCCTCGCCGACCGGGTGGTGCTGGCGCAAGGGCACCCGGACGTGCGTACCGAGCCCGCACCGGCCGGCCTGACCCGCATCGGGCCGGGCCCCGCCGACCCCGCCGCCCTGGACGCCGTCCCGCCCGGCGCGCCGGTCGTCGTCCGCGGCCTCGGCCTGGTCTTCATCGACTGCCTCGCCCTGCTGACGGAAGGCCGCGGCGGCCGCTTCGACCGCACCCCGGACGGCCGGCTCCGCTACCTGCCCTCCGGTCGCGAGCCCCGCCTGTACGCGGGCTCCCGCCGCGGTGTCCCCCTCCCGCCCAAGCCGGCCCGCGCCGCCGTACCGTCCCGGCCCGCCGCCCCGCGCTTCGCCACCGCCGACGCCTGCCGGGCCCGGTTGTCCCGCCCCGGCGCCACCTTCGGCCGCGACGTCTGGCCGCTGGTCCTGGCCGAGTTGGGCTGGTGCCACTACCGCGCGCTCTTCGCCGAACAGCCCGCCCGCGCCCGTATGACGTGGGACGACTTCGACGCCCAGTACGCGCTCCTGCTCACCGACGCGGACCGCCTCGCCAAGCTCGCCCGGGAGGCCGTTCCGGACCCCGCCGACCGCCTCGACCTCGACCGCCTGTCCGCCCCGCTCGCCGGCCGCCGCTTCGCCGACGCCGACGGCCTCCAGCGCTGGCTGCGCGCGCACCTCGCCGAGGTCCACCACCGCCGCACCGGCCCGGCCCGGGCTGTCACCACCGCGCTGGTGGACGGCCTCCAGCGCACCGGCGCGGTCATCGAGGACCTGTGGCGCTCCGGCGACCTGGCCGGTGACCAGCTGGCGGACGCGCTCGCCCGCTTCTCCCTCGGCACGTACCTGAGTTCCGGCCCCCCGCCCCTGCGCGCCGAGCAACTGCTCGCCCTGGCCGAGGCCGGAGTGGTGGTGTTCGTGGGCCCCGAGATGCGCGTGGAGATCACGACGCCGGCCACGGACGGCACCGGCCCGGTCTTCCGCGCCACCAGCCCCGCGGTGCCCGGCGTCGCCCACGACGCCGCCGTCCTCCTCGACGCCCGGTTGTCGGCCCCCGCCCCCGACCGCTTCGCGGACCCGCTGCTCCGTGCCCTCCTCTCCCGCGGTGAACTCACCGAGGCCCACACGGAGGACGGCACCCCGACCGGCGAACTCCGGCTGTCCGGCCCCGACCTGCACCCGGTCGACGCCCACGGCACCACCCACCACGACCGCGTCATCGCCGGCCCGGCCCAGTTCCCCCGCCCGGGGACGGACGCGATCTTCTTCCGGCAGAACGATGGGGTTGCGCGGAGCTTGCTGGCGCGGCTTGATCCCCCCACGTAGTTGGCTTTCCCGCCGTGGGGGTTGCTCGCCGTTGCGCTTTGCGGCGCCTCCCACGTACCTGTCTGCGGCGCCGCGGGTCGTCTCGCCGTTGCGCCTGCGGCGGGCTGGGTGGGTGTCGGGTGCGGGGACGGGCCTCCGGGGCCGGTTGTGGGGACTGCTGACGCTTTACGTCCCCACAACCGGCCCCTCCGGCCCGTCCCCTCCCGCTGGGGGGGAAGTTGAGGCCGGTGGGGGTACCCGTGATCCGCTTACCGTGCGGGCGTGGCCGGCCACTGGGTGTCGGGGAAGATGGCGGCGTCGGAGTCGGTGTCCGGCATGAGGCTGGTGAGCATCTGCTGGGCGGTCTTCGCGTGGTCGGCGGCGCGCGGCAGCATGACGCTCTCGTAGGCGTCGAGGGCCTGGTCGACGGTGGGGTGGTCGATGACGGCCTGGGCGAGTTCGGCGCCGTCGAGCAGGGCGAGGTTGGCACCGACGCCGACCGGCGGCATCAGGTGGGCGGCGTCGCCGAGCAGGGTGATGCCGGGGACGCGCTGCCACGTGTGCGGAACGGGGAGCACGAACATCGGGCGGTTGATGAAGGCGCCCTCGTTGTCGCGCAGGATGGCCAGCAAGCTCTCGTCCCAGCCCTGGTACTGGGCGAGGAGGCGGGCGCGTACGGCTTCGGTGTCGGCGAGGTCGAGGCCGGCGTGCCAGTCCTGGGGCCCGCGGAAGGTGACGTAGCCGCGGACGTGTCCGTTGCTGTTGCGCTGCAGCACCAGGCTGCGGCGGCCCGCCTTGGCCGACATGGTGCCGCTGCCGACCAGGCGGGCGATGCCGGGGTGCCGGCGGTCGACGTCGTCGAAGTGGATCTCCACCATCGTGACCCCGGCGTAGGACGGTTGGGCGTCGGAGAGCGCGGGGCGCACCCGGGACCACGCGCCGTCGGCGCCGATGACCAGGTCGAAGTCCCCGACGGTGCGGTCGTGGTGGTGCAGCCGGACGGTGCCGTCGGGCAGCGGGGTGACGGCCTCGGCACCGTGGCCCCAGCGGACGGTGCCGGGCGCGAGGGAGTCCAGCAGGAGGGCGCGCAGTTGGCCGCGGTCGATCTCGGGCTTGCTCAGGTCGTCCTCGCCGGCCCGGTCGTGACGTATCAGGGCCGCGTGACGGTCGTAGAGGCGCCATTGCTGGCCTTCGGGCCGGGACAGCGCGCGGAACCGGTCGAAGAGTCCGGCCGCGCGCAGGGCGACCTGGCCGGTGTCTTCGTGGATGTCGAGGGTGCCGCCCTGCGAGCGGGAGCGGGGGTCGCTCTCGCGCTCGAAGACCGTGACCGGCAGGCCGTGCTGCTGCAGGACACGCGCGCAGACGAGGCCGCCGGGACCGGCGCCGATGATCGCGATGCGAGGGGTGGTGGACATGGGGGTCACGCTCCGTTCCACGGATCGAGAGGGTGCGGAGCAACCACAGAAGCACAGCGGCTACAAAAGTACAACTGATTCGATTTCCTATCCGACTTCCTTTCCGATCGAGTCACCTCAGCTGGGGTAGGGTGGGGGCATGGCCGAGACGACGACAGGGCGCCGCGAGCGCAAGAAGGCCCAGACCAGGCAGGCCCTGGCGGATGCCGCGCTGCGGCTGTTCACGGAACGCGGCTACGACAACGTCGGTGTCCGCGACGTGGCGGAGGCGGCCGACGTCTCGCTGAGCACGCTCTTCAAGCACTTCCCCAGCAAGGAAGCCCTCGTCTTCGACCTGGACGCGGACGTCGAGAGCGCCCTGGTCGCCGCCGTTCGCGACCGGGTCCCTGGTCAGCCCGTTCTGCACGCCCTGCGTGACCACCTGGTGCGGACCCGTACGGCCCTGCGGGCCGACGACCCCGTCTTCGTCCTCGTCGAATCCACTCCCGCGCTGCGGGATGCCGCCCGGCGCATGTGGTCGCGCCACGAGAAGGCGCTGGCCGCCACGCTCGCCGACGCCACCGGGCTGCCCCCGGACGACCTCGCCATCACCGGCCTGGCCCGCTTCGCCCTGGAGGCCCCCACCCTCGCCCGCACCAGCCCCGACCCGGCCCAGGCCATCCGCGACCTGTTCGCCCTCCTGGAGCACGGCTGGGCCACGACCCCCTTGGCCCGCGGCGAGGACCACCCCGGCGAGGACGGCTGACCGCGTACGCGGCTAGATCCCCTGCTGCTGCGCCAGGATCGCCGCCTGCACCCGGCTGCGCAGGTTCAGCTTCGACAGGATGCGGCTGGTGTGGGTCTTCACCGTGCCCTCGGCGAGGTTGAGGGATGCGGCGATGGCGCTGTTGGGGAGGCCGCGGGCGATGCAGGCGAGGACTTCGCGTTCGCGTTTGGTGAGGGTGTCGAGGGCCTGGGTGGTGCCCTGCGGCAGGGTCGGGCGGGCCGACGGGGGGCGGTGGGCGAACTCGGTGATCAGGCGGCGGGCGATGGCCGGGGTGAGGAAGCCCTCGCCGTGGGCGACCTCGCGTACGGCGCCGACCAGGACGGTCGGCTCGGCGTTCTTGAGGATGAAGCCGCCCGCGCCGGCGCGCAGGGCGCCGAAGATGTACTCGTCGATGTCGAAGGTGGTCAGGACGAGGACCTCGGCGAGTTGCCGTTCGACGATCAGGCGGGTCGCGGCGACCCCGTTGAGCAGGGGCATCTGGATGTCCATCAGGACCACGTCGGGGCGCAGCTCGTCGGCCATGCGGACCGCCGCCTCACCGTCGCCGGCCTCGCCGACGACGGTGATGCCGGGATCGGTCTGCAGCACGAGGACCAGGCCGGACCGGACGGCGGCCTGGTCGTCGGCCACCAGGACCCGGATGTGCGGGGGCCGTTCGGACGATTGCTCCGCCGGCTGGTCCGTCCGCCCGTCCGCCGCCGTGTCCTGCACCAGGTCCTCCCGTATGGCTCGCCGTGCCCGTAATGCCTGCACCGATTCGTTCACGTTGGTCCGCCTCTCGGCCGCTGGGCCTCTCGTCGTCGCCCCCGTTCCGGTTCGTTAGGTGTTCTGGGTCAGGGGGAGCACCGCGCGCACCCGCCAGCGTCCCGGGGCGGTGCGGTCGGGCCCCGCGTCGAAGATGCCGCCGACCAGGGCGGCCCGCTCGGACATCCCGGTCAGCCCGGCGCCCGCGCCGGTGGTCAGCGCGGCCACCGGGCGCTGCCGGGTGCGGGCGTCGGGCAGCGCCAGCGGGCTGTCGACCGAGATGGTCAGCCGCTCGGTGCCGGCCTCGCAGCGGATCCGCACCCGGCCCGACGAGGCGTGCTTGAGGACGTTGGTCAGCGCCTCCTGCACGATGCGGTACGCGGTCACCTCGATCACCGACGAGACCTCGGGGAAGGTCTCGGGGAACTCGGTGTGGAGGGTCAGCGCGGCGGCGTCGGCGGCCGGGCGGGCCTGTTCGACCAGGGCGCCCAGGGCGTTGAGCTGCGGCCGGTCCCAGTCGTCGTCGACGCCCCGGTCGGAGCGGAGCAGCACCACCATGCGGCGCATTTCGGCCAGCCCCTGCACGCTGTTCTCCCGGATGACGGCCAGGGCGCGCAGTACCGGGTCGTCCTCCCCGGACCCGGCGGATTCCCCGGACCCGGCGGATTCCCCGGACCCGGCGCATCCGGCTTCGCCGTTCCGGTCCCGCCGGGCCTCGGTCAGGGAGAGCACCGCACTGGAGTGGATGGCGATCGCGCTGAGGTGGTTGGCCACCAGGTCGTGCAGTTCGCGGGCCATCCGGGTGCGTTCGGTCTGCAGGATGGTCTTGCGGTCCAGTTCCGCGAGCCGGTTGATCTGCGCGGCGCGCTCCCGCTCGGAGTCGGCGCGCTCCTTGTGGTTGCGTATCAGGATGCCGGTCCACACCGGGGAGATGAGCAGCATGGCGACGATGACGCCGGTGGTCACGCCCTCGGAACGGTCGCTGATGGCGATCAGGGTGATGGTGGTGGCGATGGTGACCGCGACCGTCCCGAACTGCAGCACCCGGCACAGCCAGGGCGCGCCGTACAGCGCCGCGGCGTAGAGCAGGTCGGTGTAGACCAGGACCGGGCCGAGGCCGCCGCTCGACGTCATTTCCACGAGGACGGTGACGGTGCCGACCGAGACCGCGGCCGTCGGCAGGGTGCTGCGGAAGGCGCTCGCGGTGCACAGCACCACGACCGGCAGGACGGCCTGCCAGACGGGGATGTCGCCCATGACCCGGGAGCCGCCCAGGACGTAGAGAATCAGACAGGCGGCGAAGAAGCCCACGGCCAGTCTGAGGTCACGGAGCGGCAGGGGAGGCCGGCGCGCGTTCGTACCTCTGAAAAGACGTAACCACACACGAGGACAGTACTTCCGGGCGTTGCCCGTTCTCCTGGCCCTGGCGCCCGAATTTGGGTCGGTCTCCCGTACATCGAAGTATGTAGCCGGACATCAGCAGGAGGGATGACTCGAAGGATCCGGAGGATCTGCAAACCTTGGGCTGTCTGTATCGATCGATGTAGGTGGAATAGGGGGAGACTCCAACTGCTTGACGGGCTGCCACTCACCCAGGGCAGTCTTGGCACCGCTCACCAGTGGAGGACGGAAAGTACGTGGAAACGAACGCCGCTCTTCTCGAACTCTGTCCGGGATACCTTGACCAGGACGTCCCCGGCCGCCCGCACCACCCCGCCCGGCCCCGCCTGGCGCCCCTCGCCCCCGTCCCCATATTCATCGTCCCGATCGGCGAGGACGGCCCCTCCCCGTCGTCCCCGTCCGCTCTCGTCCCCTCCCCCTCCCTGTCGTACCTGCCCTCCGCCCCCTCCTCCGCCGGCTCGCCCTCCTCCCTCCGCGGCTCGGGCAGTGCACTGTCCCCGGACAGCTGTCTGGGGCTCAACGGCCATTCCGCGGCCACCCTCGACGACGCCTCGCGCCGCTGGCTGCTGTCCGGGCTCCCCGCCCGGGTGAGCACCGCGATGGCCGAGGCCTCCTACTGGGAGCTGTACGGAACGCGCGGCCTGCTGGTCGTGGCCTGCGGGGAGGACGCCCGGCAGATGGGCTTCTCGGTGGAGTCGGTGCGGCGCGGGAGTCCGCCGCCGCACACCCCGTGCGAAGTGCTGACCGCCCGGGAACTGCGCGCCGCGGACCGTTTCCCGGAGACCGAGCGGGAGCGGATGATCACCCGCTTCTGGGTCCGCAAGGACGCCGCCATGCAGGCCGCCGGCGGGGGGCTGTCCAGCGCTCCGGAGCGCATCGAGGCGGGCTTCCCGGCGGACCACGGCACGGTCACCGTGCCCGGCCCCTACGGCTGTGACGTTCCGGTTTCGGTACGGAACTTCACCTTCTCCCCCTCCTACGAGTTCGCGGTGGCGACCCCGGAACCGCTCCCGCTCGCCCCTTCCTTCGCCTATTCGGTCAGCTGAATGCCCGTTCCCACATCCGGCCCGGGAATCCGGTCGGCGGGGAATTCCCGCCACTGGCCGGAATTCGGGCCATAACGCGGGCGGGCGTGGGCGACGGCACCGTAACGGACCACTACGGCACCGGAAGCGGACGGGCAATGGACCACCCGGGTGAAACTCGCGCATGTCGCACCTCCCGGACATGCCGAAAACCATATTGCCGGGTTACTTGGTGCGTGCCCACCGGTCGTGGCGAGTAGCGCGTCACGGCGCCGCCGGAGCACAGCGGAGGAATCCCGTGATGCCGTCGCCCCTCGCCAAGCGATCCGCCCACACCCTCCTGTCCGTGCTGCTCGCCGTGCTTGCCGTCGTCGGCCTCGCCGCGCACCGGGCCGCCGCGGCCGCGCCGTCCGGGCCGGTGCCCGACTGGGAGCGGATCGCCGACTGCGAGAGCAACGGCCGCTGGCACATCAACACCGGCAACGGCTACCACGGCGGCCTGCAGATCGACCCCGCCACCTGGCGCGCCTACGGCGGCAGGCGCTACGCCCCGCGGGCCGACCTGGCCACCCGCTCCGAGCAGATCGCCGTCGGCCGGCGCATCGTCCGCGACCGCGGCCTCTCCGCCTGGCCGCGCTGCGCCTACACCCAGCAGTCCCCCAGGGCCTCCTCCCCGGGCCAGCAGGCCCCGCCGGCCGCCGCCCCGGACCAGCCGGCCCCGCGGACCTCCGCCCCGCCCCCGCAGACCGCGCGGACCACGGATCCGGCACAGCAACCGCCCGCCGACGACGACCAGTTGGCCCCACCGGCCCCGTCGCCCGGGTCCCATCCCGCCGTCCGCGCCGCGGCGTACCACCACCCCAACCACGCGACCTACGTCGTCCGCACCGGTGACTGCCTCTCCGTCATCGCCGAGCGGAACCAGGTCCCCGGCGGCACCCAGGCCCTCTACGAGCTCAACAAGCACAAGCTCCCGCACGGCCCGGACCACATCTTCCCGGGCCAGCGGCTGCGCCTGCGGGCGTAGCGGACCTCCCGGGACCTCGGCGCACCGCCACCCGTACGTGGCCGTCGCCGAACTGCCGGACCGGTCAGTTCCTCCTCGCCGTCCACGCCGACCAGGACGCCGGACGAACCCGGCGCCGAGGGTGTGCAGCAGGCCATTCGCCGGGCCGTTTACCCGGCGGTGGGGAGACGGATCCGGTCGGCGCGCGGCCACCGCGGCCGGGTTTGCCGGGGTGCGGCGGTCCACCAGGGATGCCGGCAAAGCGAGGGCCGTCACGGTGAATCCAGTGGTCGGAGAGGGTGAATGAGAGGGACGGGCCGTTGCTCAGGCTTGGTACAGGCGGGCTCGCCCGGTAGCAAGACCGCGGGTTCATCCACCGCGAAGTGCAGGAGCGCACAGTGAAGAAGAGAACACGCGTCAGCATCGTGATCGCAGGAGCTTGCGGCATGCTCCTGGCCGCCGGCGGGGTCAGCCCCGCCCTGGCCTGGGACGGCGGGTACGGGGGGTTCGGAACGGGCGGCAACGTGATCGACAGCGACGTCTGGGCCTCCTTCCACTCCATCATCCGCTGCTCGCCACGGGCCCGGGTCTGCGTCAACGGACCGGTCAACTCCGGTAATACGAAGAACTCGCAGAACGTCCATATGTCCGGCAACAACAGCGACAGCGGCAGCCCGACCAACAGCAACGGCAACACCAACGTCGACAGTGGTGGCACGACGGGTGCCGAGAACCACACCGGCAACGACATCCAGCACAACGGCCCCGGATCGACCAGGATCTGACGGCCAATCGCGGCGGCCCCGCTTCCCGGTTCGTACCGGGAAGCGGGGCCGCTGTGTGTGGTGCGGACGGGTCAGGGATGCAGCTTGAGGATCTTCTGGACGGTGTTGCCGCTGCCCTGCTGGGCGCCGCTGACCAGGTTGGAGCTGTTGGTCGAGCCGTTGGTGTTCGCGAAGTTGCCGCTGTGGTTCGGGTTGCCGTGGTTGATGAAGTTGCCGCTGTGCACGCTGTTGCCGCTGTGGACCGGCCCGTTGATGCAGGGCTGCGGCGACGGCGAGTTGATCCTGGGGGACTTGTAGTGGAAATCGGCCAGGCGGTTGTTGCACATCACGCCCGAAACCATGCCGGTGATGGTGCCGAGGTCGGCCCCTACCGCCGCCGACAGCAGTGATTCGCCCGGAATGGTCACGGCCTGGGCGGTGTTGGTGCTGAGCAGCACCAGTCCGCACGCTCCGATGACGGTGCCCGCCTGCGCAAGTCTTCTCACGATGCTCCCTCGCCTGTTCATCGTTCCGATGCCAGACGTATCGTGCTGCGCCTGCCGGTCCGCATCCCCCTTCAACCCGCAGGAGGTAAAACGCTCGTCGGCCAGAATCAGCCGGGTGGCCCAACAACTCGGGCCGGGGTGCTGCCGTTAGGACGGGCCGTCCCCGGGACCTCGCCCCGGAACGCCCCACGGCGCACCCCCGGCATCGGGCCGGCCGCGGCCCCGGGGACGGCCCGCGGCCGCACCCCGGCTCAGAGCACCAGCCGCTCCGGCATCGGCTGCTTGACCCCGTCCAGCTCCAGCGTGCAGCGCGGCACGGACGGGACCAGGTGCGGCTGCCGCAGCAGGACCCGGAAGGGGTGGACGGGTTCGTCGGGCAGCTCACCGCTGAGCACGTTCATCCCCGGCGCGTGGTGTTTGCGGTAGGCGACGACCTTGCCGTCGACGAGGAGCTCCACCTCCCCGTCCCGGCCGGGACCGACGTTCACGGTGATCGAGTGGCCCCCCTGATCAAGGTGGAAGTGGTGGCTGTGCCCCATGGCGCACCTCCGGCAGAGCCCGGTACGGACGGTGCGACCGCGATCGCGGCCGTACGACCAGCGTAGGACGTCTGTCCAGCGGAGAACGCGGCCCGCGAGCGACAATGGGCGTGGGAGACGGCGATGAACGGCTCGGTGCGTGTCGGACAGGTTGCCGGGGTACCGCTGCGGATGCACTGGAGCGTGCCCCTGCTGGTGGTGATGTTCGCCTACGGACTCGGCCGGCAGGCCCTGCCCGCCTGGACCCCGGGCCGGCCGGAGGCGGTCTACGCCCTCGCCGGGGTCGTCGGTGCCGCGCTGCTCACCGGCAGCCTGCTGCTGCACGAGACCGCCCATGCCGCGACCGCCCGCCGGAAGCAGATCTCCGTCGAGGACGTGACGCTGTGGGCGCTGGGCGGGATGACCCGGATGGGCCGGCCGCAGACCGCCGCCGCGGCCTTCGCGGTCGCCGTCAGCGGCCCGCTCACCAGCCTGCTCGTCGGCGGCGTCGCGCTCGGCGCCGGCATCGGGCTGGCCCAGCTCACCGGCTGGGCCGAGGTGCCCGCGGTGGTGCTGATGTGGCTCGGCTGGGCCAACCTCTTCCTCGGCGTCTTCAACCTGCTGCCGGCCGTACCGCTCGACGGCGGGCGGGTCGTCCAGGCCGTCCTGTGGTGGCGGACCGGGGACCGCGAGCGGGCCGACCTGGCGGCCTCCAGGAGCGGCCAGGTGCTCGCCGTCCTGCTGGTGGCCGGCGGCTGGATCTCCGTGCTGCGCGGGGCGCCGGGCGGCCTGTGGATCGTCTTCGTCGGGCTCTTCGTGATGGTCGTGGCCGGCGCGGAACACCGCCGCGCCGCGCTCCACACCGAGCTGCGGGGCCTGCGGGTCGCCGACGCCATGACGGCCCCGGTGACCAGCGGCGCCGACTGGCTGAGCGTCCAGCGGTTCATCGACGAGGTGGCCGTGCCCGCGCACCACTCCGCGCTGCCGCTGCTGGACTTCGAGGGCCGCCCCAGCGGGCTCGTCCAGCTGCGCCGGCTGGCGGCCGTACCGCCGGCCGAGCGGGAGACGCTGCGGGTGCGCGAGGTGGCGGTGCCGCTGTCGCAGTGCGCGGTCGCCGCCCCGGAGGAGGAGCTCGGCGAGGCGATCGACCGGATCGGGCTGCGCACCGGCCCGCGCATCCTGGTCGTCGACGGCGGCCACCTCGTCGGGATCGTCACCGCCAAGGACATCACCCGGCTCCTGCGGCGCCGCACGCTGGGCGGCAGCGGCGGCCAGGGCTGACCACCACGGCCGGCCCGCGCCGGCCGACGAGAGACGGGACCCGCCATGCCCTACATCACCGTCACCGCCCTCAGCCATCCCGGGCTGCTGCGCGACCACAACGAGGACAGCCTGGTGGCCGGGCCGTGGACGCTGTGCGGCACGGTGACCGAGAACCCGCAGACGCTGGTGTTCCCGCTGGGCACCCCGCTCGTGGTCGCGGTCGCCGACGGCATCGGCGGCCAGCCGGCCGGTGAGGTGGCCAGTGCGCTGACCGTCCGGCAACTGGCCGCGGTCGGCCCCGGCCTCGGCAGCGAACAGGCGGTCCGGGAGGCCCTGGACGTCTGCAACCGGGCGGTGTACGCGGCCGCCGGGCGCGATCCGGAGCTGAGCACCATGGGCACGACGGTCGCCGGCGCGGTGGTGCTGCGCGAGTCCCTGGTGGTGTTCAACGTCGGCGACAGCCGGGTGCTGTCCGTGACCGAGGAGGGCCTGCACCGGATGAGCGTGGACGACAGCCCGCCGCTCGCCCCGGGCCACCGCACCACCTCCCTGGTCACCCAGGCGCTCGGCGGCACCCGGACGTACAACGAGATCACCCCGCACGTCACCACCGCCCCGCTCACCCCGCTCAACCGCTACCTGGTGTGCACCGACGGCCTGACCGATCCGGTCCCCGAATCCGAGCTCGACGACCTCCTGCGCGCCCACGACACCGGCCGGGCCGCCTTCGAACTGTGGAAGACCGCCATCGAGGCCGGCGGGCCGGACAACATCACGCTGGCGCTGATCGGCATCGGGGACTGACGGTCCCGGGCGACGGCCGGACCGCCCCCGGGCCGCCGCGGGGGCGCAGTGGGGGATCCCACACGCCCTCCCCGTACGGAACCCGCCCCCGCCCGGTGACGTCTTCGGCCGTGGTGCAAACGGTGACGGTCCGTGGAGGAACCCGGTGGAGCGCAGGATGTTGGGGCAGCGATACGAGCTGGTGGAACAGCTCGGGCAGGGCGGGATGGGGACCGTCCACCGGGCCGTCGACCACCGGCTGCGTCGCACCGTCGCGGTCAAGACGCTCTCCGCCGAGCTGGCGCGGCAGCCGGAGTTCCTCAGCCGGTTCCAGCGCGAGGCGCGGGCCGCGGCCGCGCTCAACCACCCCGGTGTGGCCACCGTGCACGACGTCGGCGAGGACACCGCGGACGGGTCCACCGAGCCCTACCTGGTGATGGAGTACGTCGAGGGCCGCACCCTGAGCCGGGTCCTCGACGCGGGCCCGCTGCCCCCGGCGCAGGCCGTCGACCTCACCTGCCAGGTGCTGGACGCGCTCGACCACAGCCACCGGCACGCCATCGTCCACCGGGACATCAAGCCCGCCAACGTGATGCTCACCGGCAACGGCACCGCCAAGGTCGTGGACTTCGGCATCGCCAAGGCGCTCAGCGAGGTGGCCACCCGGCTGACCGGCACGGGGGTGGCGGTCGGCACGCCCGCCTACCTCGCGCCGGAACAGATCAACGGCGCCGAGACCGACCACCGCACCGACCTCTACGCGGTGGCCTGCCTGCTCCACGAGCTGCTGACCGGCCGCCCGCCGTACACCGGGGACTCGCCGTTCTCCGTCATGCACCAGCACCTGGCGGCCGACCCGGTCCCGCCGTCCCGGCTCCGGCCGGAACTGCCGCCCGCCCTCGACGCGGTGATCCTCCGGGCGCTGCACAAGGACCGCGGCGGCCGGTACCCGAGCGCCGCCGCGATGCGCACCGCCCTGACCGAGGCCGTCGCCCCCGCCCACGAGCCGGTACCGGCCGCCGAACGGGTACCCGCGGCCGCCCCCGCCGCCGTCCCGACCCCCACCGCGCTCGATCCGCGGGCGGGGGCACCGGCCGGCCCGGCACCGTCGCACGACCCGGCGCCGTCGAGCGGGCCGGCCGCCGCACCGGAGCCCGTACCGGATCCCGCACCCCGGCCGCCGCGCCGGTGGCTGCCCGGTGGGGTGGTCTTCCGGCCCACCGCCGAGGGCGCGGTGGCGCTGCTCGGCTGTGTGCTGGCGCTGGTCATCTCCCGCTCGCAGGTGATCGAGGTCGGCCAGTTCTCCCGCGTCGCGCTGCTCGCCGCGGTCGCCGGTGCGGTGCTCCTGCTCTGGTCGGCGCGGCTCGCCTGCGCGGTGGTGTGGGGGCCGGTCGCCGAGGCGGTCGCCGTGTGGTCCGAACTGGCCCGCGGCTACCTGGGCTGGGACACCCACTACGTCGTCATCGCCCTGCTCCTCGCGGTCGTCGCCGCGCTGTGCCTCGCCGCCGGGTACCGCGACGAACGCGCCGGTGGCTTCGCGCTGGTGGCCTTCTGGTTCACCGCCCTGACCGCCGTCTGGTTCTTCCTCGACGACCTACGCAAGATAGGCGTCTTCTACGTCCTCCTCCTCGCCGTCACCCTGGCCATCGGCACCCAGGTCCTCAAGTCCCGGACGCGGTCGGCCGCCTGACCTGCCGCACGTAGGTTGCGACGGGGCGCTGGTGTGGGGTCAGGCCTGCCTCCCCACGAGCGCGGCGCGGACACTGCGACGATCGGTCTCACCGAAGGTCGTCGCGGTCCAACCGCCCGCCTCGACGATGCGCCGCTGGAGAACCTGCCGGTGGGTGTCGTCGCTCGCCAGCCGGCCCCAGGTGTGGATCAGGCACAGCACCTCCCGTCGGCCCGCCTCCGCCCGCATCGTGTCCAGCAGGGTGCCGAGCTGTGGGCGGTGGGTGCCCATCGCATGGTCGCCGAGGTCGATCCAGTGTCCCGCCAGCACCCATCCCATCCGGTCCGCATGGGCGTGACAGCCGGTCAGCCGCATGTCCAGCTCGGTCCGGGCCCGCATGCGGCGGCTCGCACACCGGTCGTAGACGAACGCCAGCGGGGCCCGACTCATCGCCAATCCGCCGCGGTGTGTGTGGCCAGCAGGTACTGACAGTCCCGCGTGAGGTGCCCGATCTGCACGTGTGCGGCGAGGATGTCGCGCGGCAGCCCCTGCCCGGCCCGGTGCTCCGTACCGTCGATGCGGGCCGCGAGCTCGCGCGCCTGGGTCTCGTCCCCACGACGGCTGAGACGGCGAAACTCCTGCCGGGCGAGGGGGATGAGGAGGGCGATATGCCCCCGTAACTCCTCCTGGGCCGCTGCCAGCTCGGCGCGATCCGGCCGTCCGCTGCCGAGGCGCAGCGCACGCCGGATCGTCTCGCTGATTGTCTCCACGTCGACCGGGTCGCCGCCGGTGACGGAAGACGCCGCAAGCCGTACACGCTCGGTGTCCATGCTGTGACGGTAGAAGCGTGTGACCAGCGCCTCAATGGTAGTTTCTCGGCCCCTGCGCCAGAAGTGCCAGTACCTACAAGGGGACTGACAGGGCGTCTGCCAACTCCCGCATCCGCGGGGTCAGTGTCCGGCGCTTCTGTACCACGTCGCCCAGGATGTCCTGTGCGTAACGCTGGCTGGCCAGCCACTCGGGCGCGTTCGCGTGCACGTCGGTCAGTACGTCGACTGCTTCCCCGTACTGCCTCATCATTGTGTGTGCCTTCGCCACGTCCAGCCTGTGGCGGTGGTACTCCGTCGACACCGCCAGCGCCGGCCGCTGTCGAGCCTGCGTGCGGCGGGGCCGCTTTGCCGCACGCAAGACCTTGTCCGGCTCGTCAAGGACGATGTGCCGCTCGGCCGCCTTGTAGCGCACGGTGGTCGGGCCCCACGTCGTGAGCCGTTCGGTGCCGCGTGGCAGCTCACGGCCGAGCATGACGGATACCGACTGCGCGAGGCGCATCGTGTCGGCTGCCTCGCCACGCCGGTTGTCTCGCAGGTTCGCTGCCGAAGCCTGCATCAGAAGCCACCCCCACGCCGCCAGTTCCTCCGGCGTCGCCCTCGACATGCGTGGCTCGACGTCGTCGGCCCAACGTGTCGCCAGCTCCCGCGCTGCCTGCAGCCGGCCTTGGCGGACGAGAAGCCAACTCCAGGTCGTGACAACCGCCGCTGCGCGCAAGCGGTCCGGCGCGTCGTCCAAGGCGCGCTGCAGTGCGGTCTCCGCGGCGTCGAATTCGCGCACCTGCGTCAGCACCGACCCGGCGATCTGCAGCAGATGGGCGCGTACCCCGCGGGCAACGACCGAGTCCCCCAGCGCATCGGCATCGCGCAGTGCCGGCCCCAGGAGTGCCGAGAGGTCGGCGAGACGATTACTGAAGTACGCACTGCGCACGCTGGGCAGCAGGGCTTCCACGCCCTTCACCGTCGGCGGTTCCGAGGGGCTGCCGACGCCGAGCTGGACGGAGAGTTGGAGAGCACGCCATCGCTCGGCGGGTTCGACACCGCGCTGATCGTCGCGCTTCAGCAGCGTCGTGGTGGTGACACGGAGAGCGGCCGCGAGTTTGTGGGCAGTTTCCATGCGGGTGCCCGGTGCCGCGCCCTGTTCCAACTGCCGGATGAGGGACAGGGATACCCCAGAGGCATCCGCAAGTTCTCGCTGCGTCAGCCCACGGCGCTTCCGGATCGTGCGGACGCGGGCACCGATGTGCATGTCGGCGTGCTCGGGCATGCGGCCTCCGTTCTGGCTCGACACCAGAACGGTACCCCCGGTCGTCGAGGGCGCGCGATCGAATGGCCCCGGCTTCGACCGGGGGCCGTTCGCCTGATTCCGTGCGTGGAGGGTCGGTTGCGGCACGGCCGCGCGTCATCTCAGTGGGTCGTTCCCGCCGTTGCGCTGTCCCCGCCGCGGGTGACGTCCGGCAGCGGGTCCGCCCGGCGGGCCAGGTCGATCAGGGCCCGCACGGCGGGTTCGGCCAGGCCGGGGCGGGGGTGCCAGTGGGCGACGATGGCGACCGGCTGGAGGCGTCCGGCCAGCCGCAGCGCGGTCAGCTCGCCGGCCGCCAGCTCGCGGGCGATCGCCAGTTCCGGCAGCAGGGCCAGGCCGTGTCCGTGCCCGGTCAGCCGCAGCAGCGCGGAGAACGAGCCCACGACCATCGTGAGCTGGGCCCCCGCGAGCAGGTCCCGGCCGAGGCGGTCCACCAGCATGTCGGAGGTGCAGCCCGGCTCGGCGACCAGGAAGTCGTACCCGAGCAACTCCCCGGCCGCCACCGTGTCCTGCCGGGCCAGCGGGTGGCCGGGCGCGGCCGCCAGGACGGTGCGGTCGTGGCCCACCACGGCGTGCGGGCCGAGCGCCGGCACCCCGTTGTCGTACTGGAAGACGAGGTCCAGCTCGCCCGCGGCGAAGGCGGGGTGGAGGCGGCTGCGGCCGGTCACCGTCAGCTCGATGTCGGCGCTCGCGCCGGGGCCGCCCGCGCCGTATTCCAGCGCCGCCAGCACCTCCGGCAGCCAGGCGTGGGCCAGCGACTCCTGGGCACCGATTCGCAGCCGGGGGCGGTCCCCGAGCGCGGCCCGGCGCATCCGGTCCTCCAGCACCAGCGCCTCGCGCGCATGCGGCAGCAGTCGCCGCCCGGCGTCGGTGAGCGCCGCGCCCGTCCCGCCGCGGGTCAGTACGGTCGCGCCCAGCTCCGCCTCCAGCCGTTTGAGTTGGGCGCTCACGCTCGACTGGGCGTAGCCCAGCTGCTGCGCGGCGGCGGATATCCCGCCGTGCTCGGCCACGGCGACGAAGGCACGCAGATAGCGAGTGTCCACCCGGTCAGGATGCCACCGGCCGCGGGCGCTCCTGAGGGGGCGGTGGCCTTCGCCGTGCCGTGGGCCATCGGAATTCCCGATGGGGCCATCGGAATTGCGTCGTCGCGGGCCGAACGGTCCCCGGGCGACGGTTCTCCCATGTCCACCGACCGTGCCGTGTCCCCCGGCAGTTCCCTGACCACCGACCGCTCGCCGTCCGCCCCGCCGTCCGCGCCGCCCCGTTCGCGGCTCGCCTTCGCCGGTATCGCGGCCGGGAACCTGCTCGTCCTCCTCGACACCTCCGTGCTCAACGTCGCCGTCCCCGACCTGGAGCGCGACCTCCACCCGGCGCCCGCCGCGCTGCCCTGGGCCGTCGACGCCTACACCGTCGTCTTCGCCGGACTGCTGCTCGCCGCCGGGGTGTTCGCCGACCGCTGGGGCGCCCGCCGGCTCTACCGCGGTGCGCTCGGCGCGTTCGCCGTGCTGTCCGCGCTCTGTGCCGCCGCTCCGGACGCCGGTCTGCTCATCGCCGGCCGTGCGCTGCTCGGCGCCGCCGGTGCCGGGCTGGTGCCCGCCTCGCTCGCCCTGCTGATCGCGCTCCACCCGGAGCCCGCCCGCCGCACCCGCGCCATCGGTGCCTGGACCGCGCTGAGCGGCCTGGGCGCCGCCGCCGGCCCGGTCCTGGGCGGCGCCCTGGTCGAACTCGGCGGCTGGCAGCTGGTCTTCCTGGTCAACCCGCCGCTCGCGCTGGCCGCGCTGCTGCTGGCCCGCCGGCTGCCGGCCCCGCCCGTCCGGGCCACCCGGGCCGTCGACCGCCCCGGTCTGCTGCTCTCCACCGCCGCGCTCGGGGCGCTCACCTTCGGGCTGGTCGAGTCGGGGCTCGACGGCTGGGCCGCGCCCGCCGCCTGGGCCCCGATCGCCGCCGCGCTGCTCGCCTTCGCCGTACTGGCCTTGTGGGAGCGCCGGGCCGCCGCCCCCGTCCTCCCGCCCGCGCTGTTCGCCCTGCCGCGGGTCCGCATCGCCATGGTGGCCGCCGCGGTGTCCTGCTTCGCCTACTTCGGCGGGCTGTACACGCTCAGCGTGTGGCTGCAGCACGCGTACGCGCTCCCGCCGCTGCGCGCGGGTCTGGCCGTCCTGCCGCTCACCTTCCCGGTGTGTGTGATGCCGTTCTTCACCGGGCGGCTGGTGGCGCGGTACGGGGCGCGCCCGGTGCTGCTGACCGGCATGTCCGCCGCCGCGCTGGCGGGTGTGCTGCTGGCCTGCGCCGGCGGACCGCATCCGCCGCTGCCCCTCCTCATCGCGGCGGAACTCGCGCTGGCCGCCACCGGCACCCTGTCCATCCCCGGTGCCGCCGCCGAGATGGCCGTCGCCGCGCCGCCCGAGGCCGCCGCGACCGGCCAAGGGGCCCTGAACGGCATCCGCCAGGCGGGCTCCGCGCTCGGTGTCGCCGTCCTCGGCACCCTGCCCGGCCCGTCCGTGGCGGGCGCCGTGCTCGTCGCCGTCGGGCTGCTCGCCGTCGTCTTCCTCGCCCGGGGCGGGCGAGTGGTCCAGGGCGCCGCCTGAAAGCTGGGCAGGCGCGCAGCGCCGCCGTCCGCGAATTGGTCTATTCCTGTCTTGGTCCAGTCCATTGACGGGCGGTCGTCCGCGGGGCTATCCCATAGTGCGTATCTCGCGCCCAACACCCGTGTCAGTGGCGGGAGTTGGCGACGTCCTCCCCTCTCACCCCCCTGGGACAGACATGAGACGTATGCGCTCCTTCCGGGCGGCTCTCGCCACCGCCGTGGTGGCCGCGGCCGGCCTGACCGCGCTGGGCGGCGGCACCGCCCACGCGGCGACCCCCCTTCCGGACCGGGTCTTCGCCCCCTACTTCGAGGCGTGGACCGGCGAGAGCCCCGCCGCGCTGGCCGCCGCCTCGGGCGCGAAGCACCTGACCATGGCCTTCCTCCAGACGGAGGCCAAGGGCTCGTGCACGCCCTACTGGAACGGCGACACCCGGATGCCGGTCTCCCCGGCCGCGTTCGGCGACGACATCAAGACCCTCCAGGCCCGCGGCGGGGACGCCATCCCCTCGTTCGGCGGCTACACCGCCGACACCACCGGCACCGAGATCGCCGACAGCTGTACGGACGTGAGCAGGATCGCCGCCGCCTACGAGAAGGTCGTCACGACCTACGACGTGGCCCGGCTCGACATGGACATCGAGGTCGACTCGCTGGACAACGCCGCCGGCATCGACCGCCGGAACAAGGCCCTCAAGCAGGTCCAGGACTGGGCGGCGGCCAACGGGCGCACCCTGCAGATCTCCTACACCCTGCCGACCACCACGCACGGCCTCGCGGACAGCGGCCTCGCGGTGCTGCGGAACGCGGTGGGCAACGGCACGCGGGTGGACGTCGCCAACATCATGACGTTCGACTACTACGACAACGCCGCCCACGACATGGCGGCCGACACCAAGACCGCCGCCCAGGGCCTGCACGACCAGCTGGCCCAGCTCTACCCCGGCAAGTCCGCCGCCCAGTTGTGGGGGATGATCGGCGTCACCGAGATGCCCGGCGTGGACGACTTCGGCCCGGCCGAGACCTTCACCCCCGCCAACGCCACCCAGGTCTACGACTGGGCGGCCGCCAAGGGCCTCAACACCCTGTCGTTCTGGGCGCTCCAGCGGGACAACGGCGGCTGCCCCGGCGGCGCGGCCGCCGACAACTGCTCCGGCATCCAGCAGAACACCTGGGACTTCACCCACACCTTCGCGCCCTTCACGGGCGGTACGGGCACGCCGGCCGACGACTTCTCGGTGACCGCCGCACCCGCCGCCGGTTCGGTCGCCGCGGGCAGGACGGCCACCACCACGGTGAAGACGGCGGTGACCGCGGGCGCCGCGCAGCCGGTGAAGCTGACGGTCGGCGGCGCCCCCGCGGGCGTCACCGCCTCGCTCAGCCCCGCCTCGGTGACCGCCGGCGGCACCTCGACCCTCACCCTCGCCACGACCCCGGAGACGGCCTCGGGCACGTACCCCCTCACCGTCACCGGCACGGGCGCCACCGGCAGCCACAGCACGACCTACGCCCTGACCGTCACCGGCGGCAGCGGCCACCGGTGCACCGCCGCGGCCTGGTCGGCCGGCGCCGTCTACACCGGCGGCCAGCAGGTCTCCCACCGGGGCCACACCTGGAAGGCCAAGTGGTGGACGACCGGCGAGGAACCCGGCACCACCGGCGAATGGGGCGTCTGGCAGGACCTCGGGGCCTGCTGAACGACGGCCCGGTCGGTCAGAGGCAGACGACGCCGAGCACGCAGAGGTGGGACGGCGAGGTCGGCTCGGTGGACGGCGAGCTCGGCGTCGTCGACGGCTGCTGCGCCGGGGCGGTCGGGCTCGTCGCGGACGAGCCCGAGTCGGAGCCGGAGCCGGCGGGCTGCTGCGCCGAGGAGCCACCCGAGCCCTGGTCGGAATGTCCGGAGGAGGCCGGTGCGGCGGCCGCGGGTGCCGAGTCGGTGTGGCCGGAGTGACTGCCCGGGGCCGGCGCGGCCGCGGTGTGCGGTGCCGTGCTCGGGGCCGCGGCGGAGTGCGTCGGGGCGGCGGAGGGCTGCTGCGCCGCCGCCGGGGCGGAGGAGCGGTCGGTGCCGGCGTCGGGCTTGCGGTGGCGGCCCAGGGGCGCGCGGTCACCGGGGTGCCGGGAGGCCCGGCCGTCCGGCTCCTCCGAGGCGGTCGGGGTACCGGGCGCGGACACGGTCTCCGGGTCCGGCGACGAGGCGGCCTGGGTGTGGGTGGCGGCGGGCCGGTTGTTCTGCAGCAGCGTCGCGGTCACCGTGCCACCGACCAGCGCGAACGCGGTGGCGGCCACCGCCCGGCGGCGGTACTTCTTCCACCGCGCCAGCTGGCGGCGCCGCGCGGCGCGGCCCTGTCCGGTGCCGGTCGCGGCCGGGACGTCCGTGCCCTCGGAGGCCGCGAGGCCCGCCTCGGTGGCCGTCGCGGCAGCCGTCTTCGCCGGCGCCATGGCGTCCTCGTAGGGGGCGGCCGTGGCGTCCGGCGCCTGCCAGGACTCCCACAGCGCGGCCGCCTCGGCACCCGTACGGGCCTGGCGGTGGGTGGGCGGGGCTATGTCCGGGGCGTAATCGCCACAACCCGGGCAGACGAGGGCCCCGTTGAGGTTCCGGCGGCACGAGGAGCAGTAGTCCATCTGCGAGCTTTCTGTGCTGTCGCGCCGCCAGGGACGCCGGAGACCGGTTCACGTTCGCACTCGGGATCGAGCGACCAGCAACGCTAACGGCACCCCCCGGACGCGATACGAAGAGGTTGTGACGCTTCCGTGCAGATTCCCGGGCGGCGGCCCCCGCATGACCGACAAGCCCTGATGAATCCGGTACGGGCAGGCTGGACTTCACGGCGCCGCTGTGCGACACGGGTCACAGTCGGCCCCCGCGGTACCGGCGCGGGCCCCGCGCACGGCCTTCCCTACGATGGGCCCGTGAGCATCCACGAGCACGCGTCCGCCCCGCAGCCGAGGCTGCGACTCAAGGCGCTGCTCGTCCTCACCGTGCTGGCGGGCCTGCTGGGCATGCACGGACTGGCGAACACCGGCACGCTGCCGGCCACCTCGTCCTCCTCCCACGCCGCCCACCACCTCCGGCCGGCGATGGCGACGGCCGCCCCGGCACCGGCCCCCGCCCCCGGCTCCGCTTCCCGCGAGCACGGACAGCACGCCTGCTGCCCGGGCCGCGACGACGGCGCCGACGGCAGCGGTGGAGGCACCGGGCACGCCCACCACGCCGACCCGACGTGCGCCTCGGGCGCGCTGCCCGGCGCCGTGGTCCTGCCCGCGCTGCCCGCCTCCCTGACCGGCACCGCCGACCGCGCGGTGCCGCTCGCGGGGCGGCTGGCGGACGGCACCACCGGGGCCCGCGCCCCGCCCTCCCTCGCCCAGCTCCAGGTCCTGCGGATATAGGACGCGCCCGCCCGGCGCGGCGCCGTACGCCCTCGTGGCCGGCCCGCGTCGCGGACGAGCACGCCTTCACTTTCACCACATCCCAGGAGCTCTGCGTCATGCACGCGACCCGTAATGCCCGAAACGTCCTGATCCGTCGCGCCGCGCTGGCGGCGGCCGCCGTGACCGCCGCGGCCCTCACGCTGTCCGCCTGCGGCAGCGACGGCGGCCGGACCGACGACACGTCCCCGAGCGGCAAGCCGTCCGCGACGGCGGGCGCGTCCGCGGGCACGCACAACGCCGCCGACATCACCTTCGCGAAGGAGATGATCCCGCACCACCGCCAGGCCGTGGCCATGGCGGACCTGGCCGCGACCCGGGCCGGCTCGGCGGACGTCAAGGCGCTCGCCGCCACGATCAAGAAGGCCCAGGACCCGGAGATCACCAGGATGTCCGGCTGGCTGAAGTCCTGGGGCGAGAAGGTCCCGCAGGACCACGACATGGCCACGATGCCCGGCGGCACGCACGGCATGGAGGGCATGGACCACGGCGGTGGCAAGGCCATGCCCGGCATGATGAGTGCCCAGGAGATGGCGACGATGAAGAACGCCACCGGGAAGGCGTTCGACACCCAGTTCCTGAAGCTGATGGTCAAGCACCACCAGGGCGCGGTCGCGATGGCCGGCACCGAGCGCGAGCAGGGCGCGTACGGCCCGGCCAAGACGCTCGCCGGTGACATCATCACCGCCCAGAACGCGGAGATCGCCCGGATGCGGAAGCTGCTCGGCTGACGCGTCGGCTCCGCGGCATCCACGGAACGGGGCGGGCACCCGGACGCCGGTGCCCGCCCCTCCGTTCAAGTCCCTGCGCCTACTCCTCGTAGAAGTTGTTCACCACGACGTCCGGTTCGTCGTCGTCGAAGGCTTCGTTGAGGAGGGCGCCGCCGACCAGTCCGGCCGCGCCGGCCCCGATCAGCGCACCGGTGCCGAACCGCCGGCCGCCGCCCTGCTGATGGTGGTCCGGCTGCTGCGGATAGCCCTGCTGCACCGGCTGCGGATAGCCCTGCGGGGCCCCTTGCGCGTACGGATCCGGGTATCCGGCCTGAGGTGCGGAGTAGTACGGCGGCGGCGTGGTCTGGACGCGCTGGGCACAGCCGGGGCACGCCTGGATCTGGCGCGGGACGCCCCACTGCGGGGACCAGGTGACGGGCGTGCTGCCGGGGCCGTGGCCGGGGTCGAAGAAGCAGGTCATGGGGGAACTCCCGGTGGGTGAGGGGGCGGATGAGGTGTGCGGGGCCGACGGGGCGACTGCCGGCGGTGCCTGCGGGACCGGCGGTGTCTGCGGGACCGGCGGGAACGGCGCGACGGGTGCGGCCGGTGCGCCTGATGCGGCGGCCGGCGGTTGCGGCCGGAGGACGTCCACGCCGTAGTCCTGCGCGATCCCGGCCAGCCCGGAGGCATAGCCCTGGCCGACGGCCCGGAACTTCCACTCCGCGCCGTGCCGGTAGAGCTCGCCGAAGACCATGGCGGTCTCGGTGGCCGCGTCCCCGCGCAGGTCGTAGCGGGCCAGTTCGGTGCCGGTGGTCTCGTCGACGACCCGGATGTGGGCGCTGTGGACCTGGCCGAAGCTCTGCCCGCGCTGCTCGGCCTCGTAGACCGAGACCGGGAAGACGATCTTCTCGACCTCCGGCGGGACCGTGGTCAGGTCGATGTGGATCCGTTCGTCGTCACCGCCGCTGCCGCCGACCGGTTCGCTGCCGGAGTGGCGGACCGATCCGTCCGGGCTGCGGAGGTTGTTGAAGAAGACGAAGTGGTCGTCGGAGAGGACCGTGCCGGACCGGCCGCACAGCAGGGCGCTGGCATCCAGGTCGAAGCCGGCTCCGCCGCCGGCGCCCACCTGCCAGCCCAGCCCGACGCTCACGGCGGTCAGGCCGGGCGCCTGTTTGCTGAGCGACACATTGCCGCCCTTGGTCAGGGCCACACTCATCTGCTCCTCCACAACTGTCCGGGCGTGCAGCATCCGTCGGCTTCAACGCGGGGCACCGCCCAGTGGTTCCTGAGTTGCGCAATACGTGAAGTGATGAGGGGGCCAGGCGGTGATGCTCCGTCCCTGACACGGGGTCAAGGTCACGCCGGTATCGCTACGGTGGCGCGCCGGCGTGTACGGCGGAACGCGATACGCGACGTTCCCACCCGTACAGGGGGTTTCGTTCCCTGCCTCGCGCTATGGGTGTTTTCCGGGCCGGGGCGCGGAGACGCTTCCGGGCGAGTGTGACCTCACAAGCAGGAGGAACCATGCGCATCCGTACCGCACTTGCCGCCACGGCCCTGACCGCCACCGCCGTCCTGGGAGGCGCCGGTGTCGCGGCCGCCGACGGCGGCGCGCAGGGCGCTGCCCTGAATTCGCCGGGCGTCATCTCCGGCAACACCATCCAGGTCCCGATCCATCTGCCGGTCAACCTGTGCGGCAACAGCATCGACATCGTCGGGCTGTTCAACCCCTCCCTCGGCAACACCTGTGTGAGCGACTGACCGTGACAGCGGAGGGCCCCGGCCGGTTGCTTCCGACCGGGGCCCTCCCGTTGTCGGCTACCAGAAGATCAGCACGATGGTGAGGAGCACCAGGATCACGCCGACGCCGCTGCCCACCACGCAGCCCAGGCTGGAGGTCCATTCGTTGAACCGGCTCCCGAAGGCGGGTGGATCCGGTGCGGTCGTAGGGGGAGCCGGAGCCGGCGGCTGGGCGGTGGGCGCCGGGGTGGCGGGGGTGGGAGCCAGGCTCTTCTGGTGCACGTCGCGGACGATCTGCTGCCAGACGTCGGCCGGCAGGTCGGGGGCGACGCCGTTCGCCGGGGCGATGATGGTGTCCCACAGCCAGTTGCCCGCCGTGGGGTGGCGGTCCCGGCACATGCGGTGCAGCAGCTCCCGCACATCGGCCAGATGGCGGGTGTCGCCGGCCAGCGGGGCGACGGCCCAGAGATAGAGATCGGCGGCCCGGCGCGCCATGGCCATCCGGGACGCCGGCTCCGTGTCCAGCCCGTTCGGCTCGAAGTACAGGCCCTTGGCGAGGACTTCCCGGCACAGGTCGTGCTGCATCTGCGGCCGGCGCTCCCGCACCCGCCGGCCGTCCCCCAGCTCGTCCAGCAGCATCCCCAGGGGCTCCGGCGGCACCCCACCGGCACGCAGCGCGTCCAGGAGTGCCTCGTCGGGCAGGGCGCGCAACCGCTCCTTCAGCAGATCGCGCTGCAGGGCGCTCCGGGGGAGCGGGTTGCGCAACTCCTCGTGTACGGAGGCCACTTCGAGAGCGCTGGGTGTCTGGGGGGTGGAGTACGGCCGAGGGCCCGGGGGCGGCGACGGCTCGTGCACCGCGGGCGGCTCGTGGGACGCGGGGGGCCGGGGCGCCGCTGGGGGTGGCGTCTCCCGGGCCGGGGGCGTCTCCTGGGCCGGGGGCGTCTCCTGGGCCGGGGGCGTCTCCTGGGCCGGCGGTGTTGCGCGGACCGGCGGTGTTGCGCGGACCGGCGGTGCCTCTCGGGCCGGGGGTGTCTCTCGGGCCGGGGGTGTTTCCCGGGCCGCGGGTGACGCTTCCCGGACCGGCGGTGGGGTTCGCCGGTCCCGGTTCGGCGGTGGGGTCTCCCGGTCCTGGATCGGCGGCGGTACGTCCCGATCCCGTACCGGTGGCGTGTCCCGTACCGGTGGCGTCTCCCGTACCGGCGGCTCCTCGCGCACCGGCGCCGTCTCCCGTGCCGGCGCCGTCTCCCGTACCGGCGGCGGCAGGTGTGTCGGCTCAGGCGCGTGCGTCGGCGCGGGCAGGTGCGTCGGTGCGGGCACGTGTGGCGTCGCGGGCGCAGGTGCGGGGCCCGCTGTCGGTCCGGGGTCCGGCTGGGGGGCCGTGGCGGCCGGGCGGGGGGCCGGTGGCCGGTCGGCGGAGAGGATGTCCCGGAGCAGGGACTGCCGCCGCGGCCAGTCCAGCGTCGCGCCGTTCCGCAGCCCGTCGACCAGCTGCGGCAGGCCGGGGCTGTCCGGCAGATGTGCCAGGAGGTGCTCGACCAGCCGGTTCGCCGCCTTGTGCTCGAACTGCGGCTGGGCCGGCTTGCGGACCACGATCCGGGCGAGCGGGCCCGGCCCGCCGGCGTCCGGTTCCCAGCGCGGTACGCACATCAGCCGCAGCGGATGGCTGTCCACCGTGTCGTACGTGGCGAACGTCCACTCCTGCCCCAGCCAGGAGCCGAAGAGCAGGAACAGGCCCAGGTAGACCAGCGGCGCGAGGTCCCCGTCCGGCCGGCCGGTCGGCTGCTCCTCGTCCGTGAGCAGCGACACCCGCTGGGACGGGTCGCGCAGCCACTCCGCGGTGACCAGGATCAGCGGGTGCTTGACCGTCGGCAGCCGCTCCTCCATCGCCAGCAGGCGGTCGTAGGCCAGCGCTTCGAGCTCCGCGCACTCCACCGGAGGCTTCATCCCGGTTGCCTCTTCCGCGGACTTCCGGGGGCCCCAACCGCCGTAGGCGAGGCCGAGGCACAGGCGGGTCTTGAGGCTCTCCCGGTCACCGAGCAGGACATGGCTGACCGTGCTGGGGCGGCCGCCCCGGTCGGTGGTGGGCCAGCGCTGGACGAGCATCACGTCGCCGTCGCGGGAGACCGTGCGGACGACGCTCGGCCGGGACGCGGCCGTACCGGAGACCCACAGCAACGGGCCCAGTTCCCGGCCCAGTTCCTCGGCGCGCTCGGCCGTGCAGGAGTGGGCGACGGCCTTCATCCCGGTGCCCTGGCGTCCCTGGTTGCCCTCCCACCGGAAGACCACCTGGTGCACCGTGCCCACGGCTCCGCCGCCGGCCGGCCCGCCGGTGAAGGCCGGTCCGCCCGTGAAGGCCGTTCCGCCCGTGTGGGCCGTACCGCCCGCGGGGGCCGGTCCGCCGGTGCCGGCCGTCGTCCGGTGCGTCGGTCTCCGCTCCGTGAAGTCGCTCACTCCGCTTCCTCTCCCCCTGATCCGCTGGCTTCCGGCGGCGGCGCCGATGGCCGCGCGGCCGCCCCTCCGACGGCGAACGCCTCGGCGCCGCCCGGCACTTCGATCACCCCGTGCATCGCCAGCAGCGACACCAACGGCGCCAGCACCCGCCGGGGCCCGACCCCGGTCGGGTAGCGGCCGTGGTCCTCCTGGCCGCCGGTGGCCGACGCGACGTGCAGGGTGCAGCGGCGGATCGCGTCGAACGGGCGCAGCCACGCCTGGCCGGCGTGCCGGCGCAGCAGGCCGTGGACGTCCCGGCTCTCCTCCCGCACCCGCGCGGGGTCGAGGGCGGTGGGCGGTGCCTCGCCCAGCCACCGGTCGACGGGTGGCTGGAACCGCAGCAGGTCGGCCTTGCCCAGCACCATCGCGGCCGCCACGTCCAGATACGGGCCGTTCTTCGGCAGCCGGTCCAGGACCGTGCCGAAGGCGAGATCGCCGTCCCGGTTCACCTCCAGGCCCCAGCGTTCCCTGGCGTGGTCCAGATGCGGCAGTGGGAGCGCCAGCGCCGGATCGACGACGAAGACCAGCGCGTCGACCCCGAGCAGGAAGCGGAGCGCGGCATCGGTCCGCACCAGGTCCTCGCCGCCGAGGTCGAAGAAGGCGACCGGGCGCACCTGCCCGCGGGCGTCGGTGATCAGCAGCGATTCCACGAAGCGGGCGAAGCCGTCCAGCCCGATCCCGCCGGTGTGGTCGAGGACCTTGCCGTTGCGCAGCGGCTGCACCCGTTCCCGTACGAACCGGGCGTGCTGCTCGGGGTTGACGGACTGCCACTTCAGACCGAACGGCTCCAGGCCGCCGTCGGTGATCTCGGCGATCATCTGGGTCAGCAGATGGCTCTTGCCGGTGGACGACTGGCCGACCATCGCGACGGTCAGCGGCCGGCCGTAGGTGAGGTAGGGCACCGGGATGAAGTGCTCGGGGAAGTCCGGGTCCGCGGTGCACTTCTGGACGGCGGACCGCATCACGTCCTGCCGCCGCAGGGCGTTGGTGATCCCCTTGACGTCCAACTGCTGGTACTGCATCCGGCTGTCGGTGACGTACAGCGCGGTGAGGTCGAGCTGGATGGGCTCCAGGCAGTACGGGCAGAGGACGTCGCCGGTGCCCCGCCCGCCGCCGGTCCCCTCCCGGGCCTCGGCGACGGGGGCCTGCCGTTTGAGGCGCAGGGACTGGTCGAACGCCTCCCGGTCCGGGCGCGTCTCGTCGTCGGCGGGCCCGGTGAGCGTGAGCTGCCGGGCCGCCCCGGGGGCCAGGAGGTCGAGCAGCCCGGCCGGGGTCGGGCGGTCGGCGGCCCGCGGGGCGAAGGCGCCGCGCAGCGTCTCGGCGAGCACCCGGTGCGCGGCGAGGTCGTCGGGTGCCCGGTCGGCCGGGCCGGGCCGTCCGGTCACCAGCTGGTAGAGCACCTGGGCGGCGCTCCACACCGCGTCCCGGGAGTCCACGAACCCCTCTCCCCGGCGCTGTTCGGGCGGGCAGTAGGGGGCCCGGCCCCACCGGGTCCGCGGCCGCCCGATGTGGGCCACCCCCTCCAGCCCCCAGAGCTGCACCGAGGTGCCGTCCCAGAGCACGCTGGCCGGTGAGATGCCGCGCAGCACCAGGCCCTGGCCGTCCAGCAGGCACAGCGCCCGCAGCAGGTCCCGGGCGAACACCCGCTGGTCGCTGGCGGACATCACATGGGTGCGCGCGGCGGCGGTGCCGCGCGGCGCGGCGTACAGCAGGAACGGCTCGGCGGTGTCGAGTTCGTAGCCGATGATCTGCGGGAAGAGCGCCGCGTGCTCCGGGTCGTCGAGCACCCGGTGCAGCCGCAGCGCGGTGCCCGCCTCGGCGTCCAGCAGGGCCCGGGCCGCCGGGTTCGCCGCGTCCGCGGCGGTCAGCCGGACCTGGACGCACTGCTGGCCCTCGTCGTCGAGCAGGCCGTTGCGGATGCGCTGCGGCAGTTGCGGATCGCGGCGGGACTCGCGGCCGAAGCGGACCGGGGCGACCCGGCGCCGCCCCGACGGGACGGTGAAGGCGAGCGTGGCCCGCCGGGTACCGTCCGGCTGCACCACGTGGGGGTGCGAGGTGCTGGTCACCAGGGCTCGCCGTCCCTTCCTTCGTACGCATCGACCTGGGAGGGCCCGTCGGTGCCGCCGAACCCGTCGGGCCCGGGGCTCTCGCGGGGCCGGACGGTGTCGACCACGCCCATCCGCAGCGGGGTGAGCCGGATCAGCCCGGCGTACCGGCCCGACGACGTCCACAGCGCGTCGGCCGGCTGGCCCGTGCCGCCGGCCCGCCAGGCCTTCTCGACCTCGCCGCGCACCGCGTCCGGCGCGAACCTGAGCCACACCGCGGCCGCCGGGTCGCGGTTGAGCAGCGTGCCCTGCTCGGGCGAGGACAGCTGCACCACGGCCCGCCGGTCGGCCTCCGCGCCCACCAGTTCGGCCACCCGCTGCGGGTCGGTCCCCAGGAGGTTCGCCGAGGTGGCGCGGACGCGGTGGCCGGCGGCGAACGGCGGTGCGGCCAGCACCCCGTTGTGCTGGAGGTGCCGGCGGGCCGCCGAGAGCAGTTCGCGGACCCGTTCCTCGGTGCGCCGGACGGCGAGCGTCCCGGCCTGGCCGCGTTCGACGGCGCCCCAGTACGGCGCCATCGCGACCATGGCGGCGTCCGTCAGGTCCCCGGCGAGGGTGGCGACCAGCTCCGGCCCGCCCTCGCCGCTCTCCCGGTCCAGCCAGCGCGGAGCACCGGCGGTGCGGTCCTCCCACGGGTCGGCGGGCCCGGCGGGGCGCTGTTCCTCGGCCGGGGCGGCGGGCTCGTCCCAGGAGGGCTCGTCGTCCCAGGCGTAGGCGCTGGCCCAGTCGCCGTCCGCATCGTCGGCCACCGCGAAGGTGCCCGTCTCCAGGGCCGAGGCGCTGGACAGCCAGTCGTCGGCGGCCGACGGCTCGGTGCCGGAGGTACCGGTGCCGGCCGGCCGGTCGGGCTCGGGGGCCGCCTCGGCGTCCGCGGCGGCCGCGGTCGCCCGCAGCATGCCGGCGACGGACCGGGCCGCGTCGGCGCAGTACAGCCGCTCGTCGGCGGCCCAGTGCTCCCGGACCGCCTCGGCCAGCAGCGCGTCCACCCCGGCCAGGGCCCGGCGCATCGCGAGGGTGCCCTGGTCGGCGCCCCAGGTGTCGGCCGCGGTCCGCCACAGCCGGCGCGCGGTCTCCACCGCGGCGCAGACGCCGACCAGTGCCGCGGCGGTGCTCAGCCACAGCGGCGGGTCGGTCGCGTACGCCACCGTCACTCCGGCCGCCGCGCCCACGAACGCCGCGATCCAGGGGCCCACGGCCCACCGGCCCGGCTGCCCCGTCCCCCGCAGCCGGGTCGCGCCGAGCGCTGCCAGGCCCACGAAGACCAGCGGGACGAGCAGCGCCAGGGCCAGGAACGGCCCCTGCCACATGGCGCCGAGCAGCCCCGCGCCGCCCGCCGCCACCACCGCGGCCGGGGCCACCGGCAGCGGGCCCGCGGCCGCGCCGGACCGCCCGGCCACCGCGTCGGCGATCGGGAGGTCGGCCAGCCGCGGCAGCAGTGCCGAGCCCGGCACCGGTTCCACCCGCCCGGCCAGCGCGGTGAACCGCCGGGCCACCGCGCGCAGCGCCAGCCCCTGCCCCAGCAGCTTCCCGGCGAACTCCCGCAGCCCCTCACCGATCCGCTCGCCCACGCCCTCGGCCGAGGGCACCCGCAGGCCGAGGGCCGCGAGCCGGGCGGAGGATTCGGCGGCGGACGGTGCGGCGCCCGAGACCCCGCCGCTGTGCAGGGCGCCCGCGACCAGCTCCCGGTAGTCGACGAGCGCCTGGTGCGCCCGGTCGAGCTCGGCCTCGAACGTTCCCCGGTGGACGGGCCGCAGCAGGCCGAGGACGGTCCGCAGCCCGGCCAGCTCCTCCTCCGCGTCGTCCAGCGCCTCCGCACACGCGCGGTACGCGTCGTCCGCCACCCCGCCGGTCTCGCGGTGCCGCAGGTCGCGGCCGCCGCGGCCGGCCACCAGGCCGCGCAGCGGCTCCGGCAGATCGGCGCCGGACCGGGTGGCCGGCAACTCCGGTGCGTGGTCGGAGTCCTCGCCGGCGAACCGGCTGAGCGCATCGCGCCAGGCCCGGTCCCGCACCTCGGGCGGCAGGTCCTGCTCCAGCAGCCGGACCCCGGGCGCGGCGACGGTGTCGGGCAGCGACCCGAGGTCGTCGAGCACCCGCTGGAAGACGTCCGGCACCGACAGCAGGTCCACCAGGACCGCCAGCGCCGCCGGATCGTCGGCCGCGGGCTGCTCCAGCGCGGTCCGCGCGGAGCGCAGATCGCCCGCCCACAGCAGCGCGGTGCCGGAGCCGCGCAGCACCGCGGGCCGCACCAGCCGCCGGTCCGGCGGCAGCACCTCCTCGTCGCCGGCGTACACGGCGGGTGCGCTGCCCACCAGCAGCACCAGCATCCGGACCTCGCCCAACGCCCGGTAGGCGGCGAGGAGTTCGTACTGCCGCTGGTGCTCGGTCAGTCCCGCCGGGGTGTCCACCACCAGGAACAGCGGGTGGTCGGGCTCGGGCAACCCGGCCCGGCCGAGCTGCCGGGCGACCGCGGACCGCACGGCCGCGGACGTGTCGAGCTGCCCCGCCTGCGTCCGCAGGTCCAGGTGGACGACGGCGGTGACCTCCTCCGTCGTGGTCACTCCGCATCACCGTCCCAGGGGTTGCGGCGGGCACGGTCCCGGCCGCCGTCGTCGGCACCGCCGGACGAGCGGTCCTCCCGGGCCTCGTCGTCCCAGGGCGCCCACGGCCGGCCGTCGCCGGCGGCGTGCCCGTTGAGCCGGTCGCGGTCGCTGTCGCGGCCCGGGTCCCGGTCCTCGCGATCGCGGCCCGGGTCCCGGTCCCGGTCCTCGCGGTCCCGGTCGCTCCCGTACGCGTCCTCGCCGTACGCGTCGTCGTCCCGGTACGCCCCGGCCGAGGACCGCGGCGCGGTGCCCCAGTCGTCGTCCTCGGTCACCGGGCGCCGGGGCTCGGAGAACTCCTTGCGGGGCCGCGGCTCCGGTGTGCCGCCGCGGACGTGCTCCAGCAGGGTGCGCAGGGTCGGCTGGATCGCGCGCTGGTCGCCGAACTCGGTGTCCAGCGCGGCCGGCAGGGTCTCCGCCCAGAACTCCCACAGCGGCCGGACCCAGCCCTCGACCCGCTCCCCGCCGCGCTCCCGGCGGTCCTCCAGCAGCCTCAGCTGTGCCGGCGCGATCTTCTCGACCAGCTCGACGAAGAGCGGATGCGGATCGCTGCCGCTCCGGGCCAGCCCCTGCGGCTGGGCCCCCATCAGCTCGCGGCAGTAGTCCTCGACGATCCGCTCGTCGTCGAGGACGGTCCAGCGCTCGTACGAGCGGAGCAGCTCCGCCCAGCTCGACACCCCGCCGGGGAAGTCGCCCAGCCGCAGCCGGACCCCGGGCACGTTCTCGCCCTTCTCGGGGAACAGCCGCAGCCGCACCCGGTCCGGCGAGGACGTGTCGCCGTCCACCACGTCCACCTGGCCGTTCCACATGCAGCACAGCAGCCGGTGCAGGATGGCGCGGCGGTCCTCCTCGCTGCTCACCATCCAGCTGTCCCGGTAGCCGAGCCGCTGCCGCCACCGCAGCACGTCGTGCGCCTGCTCGCTGTCCTTGGCCCGGGCCCACTGGCGCAGCACCTTGCGGGCCTCCGGCACCTGGGTGAGGCTCATCTCGCTGCGGAACAGCACCACCGTGATCGAGTCGCTCTCCACACCGCGGTACTCCACCGAGTTCTTGGCGTCGGAGGGCAGCCGCAGCGCCTTGCCGAGGAACTCCTGCACCTCCTCCACGGCCTGGACGCGCGGGTAGGTGACCAGCACCCGCAGCGGGCCGGTGCCCTCCGGCGTGAAGCCCACCGGCAGCAGCCCGGTCAGCTTGCGGCCGAACAGCTCCAGCGCCTCCTTGCTGACCTGGTCGGTGGCGTCCGCGTCGCCCGCCGCGGCGGCCAGCAGGGTGCCCATCGGCGGCAGCAGCGGCCGCTCCTCCAGGTGCTCGCCGCTCTCCGCGAACAGCCGGGTGATCCGGCCCTCCAGCTGGGCCTTGACGGCCGCCACCGCGCCGTCCGGGTTGCGGCGGCTCTGCGCGTGCACCGCGCGCCAGGTGTCCCCGTCGACCATCTTGAGCAGCAGCGCGGCCTCGTCGTCGTGCTCGCGCAGGCCCTCGCGGCGGACCAGCCGGGTGACCAGGTCCTCGTAGAAGTGGTTGAGGGTGCGCTGCGGCGGCAGCAGGTACGAGATGCCGGTGCGGTCCTCGTACAGTTCGAGGCCCTTCTGCGCGGAGAGCTTCCGCTCCTGCTCGGAGTGCTTGCGGAAGGCGTTCACCAGCCGCCCGAGGTCGGTGCCGGCGGCGTCCGCCTGCGGCTGCCAGCGCTGCTGCTGCTCCCGCCAGGCCTCGTGCCAGACGATCCGGCTGCGCCACAGGTACCAGGCGTCCTGCGCCCGGAGGGCCTCCTGCACGTCGTCGTCGCCCCAGCGGGCCGGTGACATACCGGCCAGCCGGCCCTTGATCCGCGGCGTCTTGGGCGGCTGGTCGGTGACCCCCGCCGGGCGCTGGGGGGCGACCGCGCGGCTGTTGAGCATGCCCAGGAACCCGAGGCGGGCGATCGGTTCGTCGCTGTCCGGGACGCCGCGCACGATGCGTTCGGCGAGGAACGGGTCGACGCTCTGCAGGAACTTGTCGATGGCGGGGCGCGGCACGAACCGGTCGGCCATCGAGGCGGTCTGGCGGTCGGCGACGGACTGCAGGTCGGCCAGCAGCCGCTGCATGTCCGCGATCCGCTCGCCCAGCGCCTGCTCGATGGCCCGGCTGCCGCGCGGCAGCGGCTCGGGCTCGGGGACCGGCAACTGCCGCCGCTCCCACAGCTCTTCGAGGCCGGAGTCGGCGAACAGCTGCCGGATCATCGGCACCGCGCCGTCCCGCAGCGTGGTCCGCGGCCGCTCGACGAGGTCGGTGACCGCCTCCCGCAGCAGCCGGCCGGCCACCAGGTCGGCCAGCTGGTCCATCGGCGCGGTCATCGAGGCCACCAGGCTGGTGGAGACGCCCTGCCGGCCGATGCCGGTGGGGGACATCGCGCTGCGGTGCACGCCCCGGTTGATGAAGCTCGCGGCGAAGGTCTGGTAGTCGTCGTCGGCCGCGGTCGTCCGGCCCCGGGACCGGCCGTCGCCCAGTTCGGTGCCGATCAGCGACATCACCAGGGAGACGATGGAGCGCCGCAGGTCGTCCTGGCGGATGCCGGCGGTCGGGCTGAACAGGAAGGCGGTGGGCAGGATGCCGGTCCGCAGCCGGATCGGGGTGGTACCGGGGTAGCGGATGCCGAGGCCGGAGGAGTCGTGGTCCAGGTCGCCGATCTCCGCGCCCTCGGTCGGCGCGTTCTGCCCGTCCACCAGCCGGAACAGGTCGACCAGCGCCCGGGCCGCGTTGAGGTCCGCCTCCCGCCCGCCGCCGGCGGCCGAGGAGAACGAGGACGGCATCACGACCAGCGGGTAGATCTTCACCCCGTCGAACCGGCGCATCTTGAACGCCTGGTTGATCAGGTGCAGGTAGTCCAGGAAGATCCCGGCGCCGGTGCCGCCGGCCACCGAGAAGGCGACGAAGACGTCGCAGCCGTTGACCTTGCCGCCGCCCAGTTCGCTCAGTTCACCGGCCGACTTGGCGATCGCGTCGATCGCCTGGAGCAGCGGCTCCAGGACCGGGGCCAGGCTGTGCCGCAGGGTGGCGAACAGGGCGGCGCGGCCGACGGTGGGCAGCTGGCCGGCGCCGTTGTGGAGCGGGGTGACCTTCGGTTCGTCGATGCGCGGCGGCAGCCAGTCGGCGACCTCCTCGCGCAGGCTCGCCCGGAGCATCTTGGTCACTTCCGGCGAACTGTCGAAGTTGGGCAGCAGGTTGTGGGTGGCCCGCGAGGTACGGGCGTACGCGGCCCGCAGCGACGGGTCCACGTTGAACTGCGGCAGGCGCTGGAGGTCGGTCTCGCTGTAGTCGGCGTACACGAACTGCAGGCAGTCGGGGAGCTGGTAGGGGGCGTGGCCGCTGAGGTGGCTGAGCGCGACGCCGTCCGGACCGCACAGCTCGGCCCGCAGCCGGCGCTCCAGTTCGGCGCCGACCAGGCCACCGGTGCCGCCCAGGCCGACGAAGAGCATCGGCTGGAAGATTTTCATGGGTTCCTCCCGTTGTGGCCGTACCGGCGGCCGGTCCGTCGTCGATCTGTGCGGTGCGCGCGGCCCGGCGGCCGCGGGGCGGTGCGCCGGGGCGGGCCGGTGCGCGACCGGCCCGCCCCGCGCGTCACCGGTACGACTCGTAGGTGCTGGTGCCGTCGTCCTCGGTGGCGGCCGTGGGGGTGGTGGGGGTCCGGCCGGTCCGCGGCCGAGAGCCCCAAGTGGGATGGTTGCGGCGGGACTTGGTGGAGCGGGTCTCCTCGCCGAGGGAGAGGCTCAGCCCGTCGGCCAGCGGGACGGTGCCGTGTGCGGTCAGCCGGGTCCGCCCGGCGCCCCGCTCACGCAGCCACGCGCCGCCCTCGGGGCTGCGCTGGATCGCGTACCGGCCGTGGTTGCGCCGCTCGATGCGCGGACTGCGGTGCGGTTCGACGACCGCGAACTCGTACCACTGCTTGTGCCCGTGCCCGGCCGGGTGCGTGGCGACCACGTCGCCGTCCTCGGAGACCAGTTGCAGCACCAGGCCGTACGGGTCCAGGCGGCCGCGCCGCTGCCGCAGCCAGGCGAGGACCACGGCGACGACCGCGGCGATCACCGCGGCACCGATGAGGAACGCCCACCAGTACGCGTCCCAGATGCCGGGCTCCGGCGTCACCGTCACCGACAGCGGGGCCCGCACCACCGTCCGCTCGTGGTCGGTGGTGTCGACGGCGGTGACGGTGCCGCCGAGCTTCAGGCCGTCGTCGTCGAGGCGGTCGCCGAAGGCGTCGGCCGGGCCGAGGCGGACCGTCACCGTCTTCGTCCCGGAGTCATGGGGCGTCAGCTCGATCTCGGCCGGGGTGACCGACACCAGCCCCGGCTGGAGGTCGGCGACCGACAGTCGCAGGGTGTGCGGGGTCTTGCCGGTGTTGTGGACGTTCAGGGTGCCGGTGACCTCGTCCCCGGGGTGGGCGTCCGCGGCCGGCAGCCGCAGCGTGCCGGACACCGGCAGTACGTCCGGCGCGACCAGGCCGCTCTCGCTGCGGGTGTCCGCGCTCAGGCCCGACGCGGTCAGCGTGCCGCTCACCTTCAGCGCCCCGTTGGCGCTGTGCGGGATCGTCACGGAACCGGTGAACGAGCCGTCGCTCGCCGTGGGGTCGGGCCCCTTGCCGTCGTCGGTGAGCCGCAGCGGCACCGCGGCGAAGCCGTCCCCGGTCAGCTCGCTGCGGACCCGCAGCCCGGCGTAGTCCCGGGGGTCCTTGATCTGGTAGCCCTCGCGGGTCTGCAGCCGCATGGTCACCGTGGCCTTCTGGCCGGCCTGCGGCGACGGCGGGTCCATGGTGATCGCGCCGCGCAGCTCGCCCTGCCACAGCACGCTGACCCCGACCGGCAGCGAGCGGTGCCCCTCGGGCGCCTCGGCCTTCACCTGCCACACGCCGGGCACCGGGTCGACGATCTTCAGCGCCTCGACGGTGTCCCCGGCGCCCGCCAGCTCGAAGTGCGACTTGCGGTACGACCCCGAGGTGGGCACCTGATGGCCGTTCGGGTCGATGTAGGTGATCGTCACCTTGGGGTCGCTCTTGTCGACCACGATGCTGCCCACGGTCGCCAGCGGCGAGATGCCGACCTCCATGGTGGCCGGCGGCAGTTGGGGGCTGGAGCCCGGCTGGTAGCGCAGGCAGTGCGCCGCGGCGAAGACCTTCTCCAGCTTCGCGCCGAGGTCCTTGGCGCCGGAGATCTTGTCGGCCGTCGGCAGCGCCGAGGGCAGTTCCACACAGCCCTTCTGGTAGCCGCCGGCGGCCATCCGGTCGAGCTGCGCCTTGTCCGGGTCGGGCCCGAAGCCCAGCGGCCAGATCTGCACCCCCTGCGCCCGGGCGTTCTTCAGCTCCAGGTCCAGCTGCCGCTCGCCCTCGTCCTTGCGGTGCGCGGGGTCGCCGTACTGCGGGCTGCCGGTGACGTCCATCTGCCCGTCGGTGAGCAGGAACAGCACCCGCGGCACCGACGGGTCGGTGCCGGAGCTCAGTTCGTGCACGCCCTGGCGTATCGCGCTCGGGAAGTCCGTGCCGGTGCCCTCGTCCTTCTTGCGGCCGTGCAGCTTGCCGACGCACCCGCCGATCGAGTCCCGCCCGGCCGCGTCCAGCGTGGTCCGCGGGCACACCGGGTCCACCGCACGCTGGTCACCGGACTCGGCGGCGGCGAAACCGAAGACCGTGACGTGGGACGCCGAGGAGACGTCGCCCACCGCGATCCGGGCGGCGGCGGCCTTCTCCGCCTTCATGTCGTCGGGCGCCAGACTGGCCGACTCGTCCACCGCCACCGCGTAGTTGACCGACGTGAAGGCCGGCTTCGACGCGGCCGCCGGCACCGGATCATGGGCGGCGGGTGCCAGCAGGGATATCAGCGCCGCGGCGCCGCCCAGCACACGGACCGCACCGCGCCGCGCCCAGCCCCTTCCGTTCCGCCGTTTTCCCCTCACTGTTCCCACGGCCGTCCCCTTATTTCGTTTCTGCGTCGTGTGCGTGGTGGTGCGCCGCCGGGCGGCGGCGCCGGGCCGGCCGCCGGTCAGCGCGCGGTCAGGCTCCAGGCCAGGGCCAGCGCCGCCGAAGGGGCCAGCGCGCCCACCGCCCAGCGGATGGCCCGGTATTTGGCGGACAGGATCGAGCTGACGTCCACGGCCTGGATGAGCAGCCACCCGACCGGGTCCCGCCCGGCCGCGGCGACCTCGGCGGCCAGCCGGGGCAGGTCGTTTGGGGCCAGCAGATCGCCGAAGAACGTCACCCCGTCCTGCGTGCGGAGCGTGCCGGTACGCGGCATCAGCGCCCGGACCAGCGCGGCCACCGCGACCGCCCAGAGCACCCCGGCGGCGACCAGCGTGAGGTCGGCCGGACCGCGCCAGTCGGGCGCGCCGTGCCACCCGATCAGGAACGCGGGCAGCGCCAGCGCCCCGGAGAGCAGCACGGCCGCCTTGGAGTCGGCCCGTCCGAGGTCCTCCCGGACCGTGTTCAGCAGCCGTTCGGCGATGCGTTCCCCCGCCCGGTCGTGGCCGTGCCGACCCCCGTCCGGCACCGGCACGACCGGGTCGGGGGAGTTCCTCGTACCGCCGTCGGCCGTCATCAGTCCTCCTCCGCCCAGGACCATCCGTCGTCGCGGCTGCGCCGGCGGCGGCGCGGCGGCTCGGGCTCGGCGTCCACCGGACCGCCGTCCGCCGGGTCGTCCTTGTCCAGGTACGACGGGCGCCCGGCCCGGGACGGCGGGTCGTCCGCGACCCAGTCCGGGGTGAACGGCTCGGACGTGCCCGGGCCCAGCTGCGGGGTGTCCCGGCGGGCGGGCAGCGAGCCGATGGGCCCCTGGACGCTGTGGCGGCCCCGGTTGAGCAGCTCCAGCGCCTGGGCCTCCACATCGGTGGAGTGGATCTGGCCGCTGTCGACCATGGCGAAGAGCCGTTCGACGCGCTCCTTCTCGTCGGCCCGGCCCTCCTGGCGGATCTTCTCCAGGAAGGCCTTGGCCGCCTCGGGCTCGGCCGCCAGCATGTAGCTGAGCTGGTCCAGCTCCCCGCCCTGGAGCATGGCCCGGAACTTGTTCTGGTGGACCCGGGTCACCTCCGCCGAGGCGTGCGCGTCCCGGATGTCGTCCATGTGATGGATCGTCCGGTCGTCCACCCGCAGCCGTACGTACAGCCGCACCCGCAGCCCGAGATCGGCGCCCAGGTCGTCCCAGCGCCCGCCGGCGCACTGCCGGGTGATGGCGCGGTCGGCCTGCTCGGCCTGGTTGACCGGGAACTCCGCGGAGACCTCCCGCAGCCGCTCCAGCGTCGGCGCGGTGAGCCGCTGCGCGACGTCGGTCACCACCTCGGTGGCGGCCAGATGGGGATCGCTCACCGTCCAGTGGATCTCCACCTCGGCCTTGAAGAACGTGGTGCCCCCGGCGGCCGGCAGCTCCAGCTGCAGCGTCGTGACGAACGTGCCGAGCGCGATCTCGCAGATGGTGTGCGGCCGGGCCAGCGCCCGCTTGTCGTGGTGCTGGACGCCGGAGACGGTCGCCACGCTGTAGCCGCCGTTCCGGTAGAACAGCACCGACGCGGTCCGCGCGCTGGTGTGCCGGAACGGGCCCGTCGGCGCGTACTCCCGCAGGAACGGACCCGCCGGCCCCGGGCCGTCCGCCCCGCCCCCCGCCACGCCCTGGTCGTCAGCCATGCGTTTCCTCCTGGTACCTCTCGCCCGTCCGGTCCCGCGGCGGGACGGCGAGCCACCACAGGGAGCGCGCCTGCGCGTCGGGGAGCGGATTGTCCGGATCCTTCATCATTCGGCGCAGCAGCCAGTCCAGCCGCCGCCGGTCGTGCTCCTCGGTCGCCAGCGCGGGCAGCAGCGCCGCCAGCCCCGGCTGGGTCCACTCCGTGCCGTCCTTGCGCACGGCCGTGCGCAGCAGGGCCTCCAGCGCGTCCATCGCCACTTCCTGCGACCGCGCGGTGTTCAGCGCGGTCCACATCAAGTCGGCCATGGGGGCGACGAGTTCGGGGTGCGCGACGGCGAGGGCGAGCGGCAGCGGCCAGTCCCCGCGGTCCCCGAGCCCGGAGTCGGGCTCGGAGTCCAGCACCTCGTCCACCTTGGTCACCGCGAGCCGGACCGTGGTCACCAGACCGAGGTCCTGGTACGGCTCGCGCTTGTGGTGCGTCCACTCCGCCATCCGCCGCAGCACCGTCGCCCCGTCCGGCAGCGCCAGCAGCCGGACGACGTTGAACGAGGCGACCGCCAGCTGCTCCCCGTCGTCCCGCACCCCGATCCGGGCCAGGGCGTCCAGGGCGTCGTCCGTGGTGGCCGCGGCGTTCCCGTAGCCCAGCGCCATCGCCGCGGTCCAGCGCAGCGACTTCGTCCCGTACCGGCTCCAGTCGTCGACCAGCCGCCGCACCGCCTTGCGGTGCGAGGCGTGCCCGGCCGCCTGGTCCATCGTGGTGGCCGCGAAGATCCGCCGGCGCGGCGTGCCCGCCTCGGCGAGCGGCCGGATCAGCTCCGCGTAACCGTGGTCGAAGTCCCGTACGCACAGCTCCCCGGCGGCCACCGCGGCGCGCATCCACACCTGGGGACGGGGATCGTCGGCCAGCAGCCGCAGCCAGCGCACCACCGGGCCGCGGACCGGGAAGTGCCGGTCCCAGACCTCGCTGAGCACCGCGCCGGGCAGCGCCGCCCCCCGGTACCAGATCAGCTGGGCGGGCACCTCGGTGCCGGCCACCTCGACCTCGCCGTCGGTCAGTTCGGCCCGGGACAGCGCCAGGTCGGACTCCGGGTCGTCGCAGAACAGCGGCCGGGCCGGGGTGTGGTCCGGATCGCTCTGGACCGACAGTTCCCAGGTCAGCAGGTGTGCGGCGGCGGCCACCGCGCTGTGCGGGGCGCCGCCCAGGACGGCCAGCGCGATCCGGAACGCCACCGGGTGGAACAGCGCCGCCGTCCCCGGCCGCCGTCCCGCGCTCCCGTCCGCGGCCGGCGGCGGCGCGGCCAGCGCCCGGTCCACCCCGGCGAACCACTCGTGGGCCTGGCCCGTCGCGAGACTCCGGCAGCCGGTCAGCAGCTCCTCGTAGGAGACGTCGTCCAGCAGATGCCCGGCCAGCAGCGAGGCGAGCAGTTCGGCCTCGGCGGGGCGCAGGTCGTTCAGCCCGACCGCGTCCCTGATCTCCGTCTGCTCGGCCAACTCCTCGGCGTGGGCGAGGAGTTCGGCCACCCGCGTCCCGCCGTCCGGCCCCTCGTCCCCGGCCGCCGCGACGTGTTCCTCCAGCCGCTCCCGCAGCCGGGCGGTGCGCAGTTCCTGCGTGGGCACGGGCGGGCAGAGCATTCCGTACCGCCCGGCCAGCAGCGGATTCGCCGCCGACCCGACCGTCACGACGATCACCGCGAACGACTCCCGCTCGTCCAGCGCCGCGGCCAGCCCGTCCAGGTCCATCGCGTCCGGCGGCAGCGCACCGGGCTTGCCGAGCGACAGCTCCAGCAGATAGCCGGTGCCGTGCCGCTCCTCCAGCGAACCGGCGAGCTTCGGCACACCGCCGTCCGTCTCGACGTCCACCCGCAACACCCGCGGCCCGGACCCGGATTCCTCGCCCGGGCCGTCCCCCGCGAGGGCGGTGACCTCGTCGAGGAGGGCCAGTGCGGTGCTGGTGCGCCCGGTGCCGGGCGCCGCGCCGAGCACCAGTAGCCGGCGGGCCCGCAGCGCGTTGCGCAGCCGTAAGTACCCCGCCGGTTCGACGTGCACCCGTCGGAGCCGGCGCAGCTCCTCGTCCGGTACCGGCCCGCTGCGCACCCCCGCCGCGGCCTGCCGGGCGTCCATCCGCAGGTGGATGTCCCCGATGTGGGCGCTCTGGATGTACGAACGGTCGAAGCTGTTCAGGTCCCGCCCGGTGTCGAACAGCATCCGGGTGGCGCGGCGGGCCCGCGACGCGGCGGCGAGGTCGGTCGGCCCGTCCTCGCTCTCCTCCCCGGCGAGCGGATTGCCGGTGCGCTCCTTGAACCGCCCCGCGGCGCGCTCCCGTTCGCGTTCCCGCTCCGCGGCCTCGCCGCCGTCCTCGCCGCCGTCCCCCTTGTCGTCCGCCCCGCGCGCCCGGTCGTCACCGTCCTTGCCCCGGGCCTTGTGCTCGCCCTCCGGGGACGGCCCGCCGGCCGCCTTCGGGGCCTCGGGCTCGGCCGGTCCCCCCGCCTGCTCTTCCTCGGCCACGTGCCTCAGCCCTTCCGCCGCTCGGTGTCGCCGGTGATCCGCCCGATGTGCACGCCCTGGTGGTAGACGTTGTTTTCGTGCCGGGACATATCGCCCCGGACGACGTACCGGTCACCACCGGACCCGCCGGACCCACCCGACCCGCCGCCCCCGTCGCGGTCGCCGTCCTCGCCGCCGTCCTCGTCGTCCTGTTCGTCCTCGCCGTCGCGGCCGTCCACATCGGCGACCCCGGCCCCGCCCCCCGCGGCCCCGCCCCCCGCGTCCCCGGCGCCCCGCACCGCGCGCGTCCGCCCCTCGCCCGGATCGAGGCCGTCCGGTATCGCCGGTGCGTCCCGTCCGGGAAGGTGGAACCAGGCGGTGACCGCGCCCTCCTTGAGCGCCAGCCGGGCCCGGGAGTAGCGCGCCGGCTCGATGAACTTGCCGCCGCTGCGGACCACGTCCTCGTAGAGCGACTCGGACACCACCAGCACGAGATCCGCCCGCTCGGCGTCCAGCAGCTGCCGCCCGACGGGGGAGTCGGCCAGCCGGCAGGCGAGATCGACCGCGCGCCCGCTGACCCCGCGGCCGTCGCGCACCACCGGGCCGACGTTCATACCCACCCGCAGCCCGAGGGGCACCCGCAGGCCGCGGTTCTCGTCCCGCAGGTTCTCGCGCACCTCGACCATCCACAGGCCGAGCAGCCGGGTCACCGCGATCCGGCCGGCCACCGACAGCAGCACGCCGTCGCCGCGGTCCTCCATGTGGACCGCGTCCCGCGCCACCTTGGCGTGGTTGAACGCCGTTTCCAGGATCCGGTAGATCCGGGCACGCATCCGCGGCCTGTCCACGTCGTCGTACTCCCCGGACCGCCGGGCGTCGACGCTGATCACCAACTCGTAGTGCGCCTCCGCGACATCCCTCGCGCCGTCGTCCACCCCGAGCCCCCTGTCCTGCCGTTCTGTTCGGTTGCCGTCCCCATCAGCTTCCGGCCCGGGACCGGGGCCGTCTGTAGCCGTTTACACACGCCGGGCGTGCGCTCTGCGCGTCAGGTCCGCGCCCCTGCCGCGCCCGTTCCCGCCGCACGCGTTCCGGCCGTGCTCGTTCCTGCCGTGCTCATTCCTGATGGCCCTCGGCGAGGAGGGCGAGCAGCGCGGGGTCGAGGATCTCCACCATCCGGTTGCCGGTACGCACGACCTTCTGCGTACGCAGCAGCCGCAGGGCCTTGGCGACGGCTTCGCGGGTGGCCCCCACGGTGGCCGCCAGCTCGTCCTGGGCCAGGTGGACGACGGTCCCGGGTCTGGAACGGCCGGGTACGGGCGGGGCGTAGGGGCCGGCGGGCTCGACCCGGGACAACTCGCTGAGCCGGGCGGCCAGTCGCTGCAACACGGTGAGCGAGGCGAGCGCGGACCGCTCCTGGTCGGCGCTGCGGAGCCGGAAGGTGAGCTGGCGGATCACCAGTCCGCTGACCCGCGGGTGCAGGGCGAGGAAGCGACGGAACGCGTCGCCGGAGATGACCTGGGCCTCGATCGGCCCCAGGGCGCGCACGGTGGCGCTGCGGGGATGACTGTCCAACGCGGCCATTTCCCCGAGGAGTTCACCGGGGCCGCGCAGGCCGAGTATCAGCCGGGTGGCACCGCGGTCCGTGGCCACGGAAACGGTCACCCATCCGCGTAGAATGATCATGACGTGACTGGACCGGTCGCCCTCCGTCAGGAGGTGGGCATCGGCCGGATACCGCTTCCGGCTCCCGAGAGCCATCACGCTCTCGTTCTCCTGGGCTGTCAGAGCCCGCGCAAAAGCCAGCTCGTCGCCGAGCAGCCCCATGGCCACTCCCCCCACGGCAGCAGTCCGTATGGCCGGTTTTTCGTAGGCGTTGATGGTCGCAGAGTGACCCTTTGGGTCGAGTGAATTACGCCACGCTCCGCATACTCGGCAGTACTCCCCGTACCCCCAGGTAAACGGCCCCACCCCGAGCCGCCCGCGCGGCCGACACCCCTCACCATCCAGCCATCAACCCCCGTCCCTCAGCCAACGACCCGGAGGTCAGACCCCCGCCCGTGCGAGTGACCCCCGTCGCTCCGAATTGGCCAAAACTCGGGTTTCCGCCAACGGATCGGTAATTCCATTCCACACAAGAGGAGTCACTCCTTCCTCGGTGCCACCACGCCCAAGATCGAAAAAGCCCGAGTTTCCGCACTTCACCGCCCTGTCCGCACTCCACCCGCTAGGGTTCCCCCACACATGGCGAGTATGTGACGTAGCGCACACGGCGTACAGGGGGCCGCCGGGATTCAGTCCCGCGCGCGGTCGTACGCAATCTGGGGGCCATATGCACAAGATGCTCAAGGGTGCCAATGTCGGCTTGTCGGCGCTGAGCGAGAACGTCGGTTCCGTGATGTTGCGCCTGGGGTGGAACAGCACTTCTGGGGAGGGTGATGCGGATGTTTCCGTGCTCCTCCTGAACGAGCACGGCAAGGTGCGCAGTGACGCCGACTTCTACTTCTACAACCACCCCGTCGCCCCGGACGGCAGCGTCCAACTCCTGGGCAAAACGCCGGCCGGGGACGGCAACGAGGACCGCATCAGCTTCGACCTGGAGGCGATTCCGCCGGAGATCGAGCGGGTGGTCGTGGCGGCGAGCCGCTACGGCGGCGCCCGGTTCGGGGACCTCAGCGACCTGCACCTGACGCTGGCCGACGGTGCCGGCGAGAACGTCCTCCGGTTCACCGCCGAAGACGCCGGAGAGGTGAGCGCCTTCCTCTTCGGTGAGCTCTACCGTCGGGCCGGGGAATGGAAGTTCCGGGCCATCGGTCAGGGTTACGCCTCCGGCCTCGCCGGTCTCGCGACGGACTTCGGGGTGAACATCGAGGACGATGCGGGGGAGGACGGTGGGGCCGAAAGCGACCTGGCGCAGGGCGAAGCGGCCGAGGCGTCCGGCGGTGATGTGGTTGAGGACGTCGCGTCCCTTCCGTCTCCCAGGCAGCCCGCGAGCGGCCCCGGGGCCGTAACGGCCGGGAAACCCGCCCCGGCCGGGAAACCCGCCGCAGCCGAGAAGACCGCCCTCGACGAGGCACCCACCCCGGTCGAGCGGAAGCGGACCAGTCGTCCCCGCACGGCCCGCAAGAAGATCACGCTTCCCCAGCAGCCGAAGAAGCCGCTCGCCGAGAACGACGCCTGGCGGACGGCCCGGCTCTTCCCCGTATCGGCCCTCAGGAGCGACCGGGAGCGCGAAGTGCGGGCCACTTCCGTGCTGTTGGCCGTCATGGCTCAGGTGCCGGAGTTCGGCCGCCGCCTCACGGCGGCCTTCGGTGCACCAGCCGGCCGGATGGAGACGTTCACCGAGGTGTCGCTGCCGCACGGAGACGCTCCCAGGCGCCCGGACGGTGTGGTCCGGGTGGAACGGGCCGGCAAGCTGTGGACCGCGCTGATCGAGACGAAGACGAACGGCCACCCGCTCAAGGCGGAGCAGGTGCAGGCGTACCTGGACATCGCCGCCCGGCGCGGTTACGAGGCGGTGATCGCCCTGACCAACGACGTGGCCCTGGAAGGCAGTCCGCTGGTCGACGTGAAGACGGACGGCCGGCGCAAACACAAGGTCGCCCTGTGGCACCTGTCCTGGGCGGAGGTGGCGCACCAGGCGCAGATGCTGATCCACCACGAGGGCGTCGGCAACGCCGCCCATGCGTGGCTGCTCCAGGAACTGCTGCACTACCTCCAGCACGAGAATTCGGGCTGCCACGGCTTCCAGAACATGGGCTCCGCATGGGTGCCGGTACGCAACGCCATCGACGACGAGACGCTGTGCCAGGGGGATCTGCGTGCCGTCGAGGTGGTCGAGAGCTGGGAGCGGCTGGTCCGGCAGGTCTGTCTGCGGCTGGGCGGGGAACTCGGCCGGAAGGTCCTGCCCGTTCAGCGCGCCCGGCGCGGCACCGATCCCCGGGCCCGTCGGGCCGCGCTGGCGGATCAGTTGTGTTCCGAGGGGCGACTGCAGGCCGAACTGCGCATCGAGGACACACCGGGCACCCTGGCGCTGGTGGCGGATCTGCGGACCGGCAAGTTGCGGACGTCGATTGAGGTGGTGGCGGCCGAGCAGGGCTATCCGCTCACCGTGGCGAAGCGGCTGATCCGCCGGCTCGCGGCGGCGCCGGCGGATCTGCACGTCGAAACCCTCGTCGACGGCCCCGGAACGGGCCCGCGCGGGACATTGGAGCGACTGCGCCCCGAGCCCGCCGACATCCTGCCGAAGGACGGTGCGCAGATCACCGGTTTTCGCCTGTCGCTGTTCAAAAGCATGGGCAGCGGTCGCGGCAATGCCGAGTCGGGCTTCATCCGCAGCGTCGACAATGCCGTGGACCGATTCCATGCCGATGTCATCGCCCACCTGGACCGGGGAGCGCCACGCCGGGCGTAACGGGCCCCCGGCGGCGGGAATTCGGGTCAGAGGCGGCGTATCCGTGCGGCGATGCCATGGCCGACCAGAAGGTAAATCACTGCGGGTAGACCGAAATTGAGGAAAACCCGCAGTCCTTCGGTGTCCATGGTGAAGATGTCCTGGGACCAGCCGGCGAGCCAGTCGGCCATGCCGTGCACAAAGCCGACGAAGACATTTCCCCGGTTGGCCTCCAGCAGGTACAGCAGGATCCACAGGCCCAGCATGCCTGCGGCGATGTCCGCGATCGTGTGGATGACCAGGGCCGTCCGGTTTGCCCCGGAGCCGTCCCGGCTGCGCCGGTGGAGGTCGGGATGAGCGTGATAGGGGCCGTAATTGTCGTTTACCGGCATGGGGTCATGAGGGCTGTTCATGCCCCCTTACTTGCCTCGCCCGAGTACCCGAAACCTCTCTTGAACCTGCGATTGCATATCGGTTTCGAGATCCCTGCCCGGGCACGTCGAACTCTCTTTTCCTGCCGTGTCCTGAATACGACCGGTATTTTTCCCGCTATTTTTCCCGCTCGGGGGAGGCGGGCGCCGGATCCCCCTCGTCGCACCCGGCGCCACGCCTCCCCTGCCGGGCCTACGGGCGGAGCGGCCGCACGGCGGTCGGGCCGTCGCTGACGTGCAGGAGCGCGTCCGCCGCGTCGAGGCTCGCCCGGTCGAGGGGGAAGTAGCCCTGCTGCGGGGTGGTATCGGTCCGCGTACGGACGGGAGTTGCCGTGGCGGCCGCGGTGACCGTACTGGCCGCGATCAGCCCCCAGCCGGTGATCCGGCCCTGGAGGATCGCCTCCCAGGTATCCGCCGCCGGTTCCCCCAGCCCGAGGACGTCGCTGCTGCCCAGGGTGCCGAGGACGACGGTGTACCGCTCGTCCAGCAGGGACCCCACGATGGCGCCGGCGGAGAACCAGTCGAGGTCCCTGCCCGCCATCGGCATGGTGCTCCGGTTCTTCTGCAGATGGAGGTTGTGGGCGAAGACCAGCGTCGGCCCCCGCCGGGCCTCGATGTCGCGCACGTCGAGGAGGTTCTGGGCCATCAGCGCGTCCCGGGTGGCCAGCAGCCGGGAGATCCGGGCACTCTCGTCGATCCGCTGGGCCGACTGCTTGTGGTAGCGCAACAGGCCCAGACCGGCCGTGAGGTGTGTCCTGGCCCGGAACCACTCGGCACGTGACGTCGCCGCGATCAGCTCCGGGGCGCGCGCATGGAGCGAGGTGAGCATGTCGTCCGCGAGCGCCCGGAGCTTCTCGGCCTCGGCCGTGTCACCGATCGACATCGCCGGGTCCAGGATCGCCTCCGTGCGGCTCCACCGCTCGTCCTCCCCGGCGAGGCCCGCGAGATCGACGTCGAGGTCGGGCTGCAGATAGTCGCGGGCGTACTCGAGATAGCGCCGCGGGCTGGGTGCGCTGGTGTTCTCCATCTCGGCGTCGATGCCGTGGAAGGCCAGACGCTCCTCGTCCGGCCGGCCTTCGTTGCGCTCGCGCATCCAGGCAACGAGTTGCCTGTTGGCGAGCAGCTCCCCGAAGCCGGTCGAGAAGCCCTCGCTCATCACGTCGTCGAGCGTTCCGGCTCCCCCCTGGACGAAGTCGTTCACCCGCAGCGCCGCCACCCGGTCGATCTCCAGCGCGATCGACCGGAAGCCACGGTCGGCCAGCTGGACGAACAGCTCGTTGCGCAGCCGCCCGAAGGCGGGCTCCAGGTGCGTCGGCTCACCGAGCGCCAACAGCTCACATGACGTACTCACGAAGTCTTGCATGTCCTGACTCATGAGCCTCAATCGTATCCTTGAAAGGACGGTTGATACTTTCCTCGTTCCTGCCCGCGGACTGCACGATAGGCTCCCTCCAAAGTCTCAAACAGGTGGTAACCATGCGCCCCTTTGACCTCGCGCGCGAGCACGGCATCTCGACCCAGGCGGTCCGCAACTACGAACGGGATGGTTTCCTCCCGCCCGCGGAGCGCACGGGGAGCGGTTACCGCATCTACACCGAGGTCCACGCGGCAGCGCTCCGTACCTTCCTCGCCCTCATCCCGGCCTACGGACACGCGACCGGCGGCCAGATCATGAACGCGCTCCACCGCGACGCCCTCGACGCCGCCCTGGTGCTCATCGACCGCGGCCACAGCCAGTTGCTCCACGACCGCGAGACCCTCGACGCGGTGCGCAGAGCGGTGGATCACCTGACGGCGGAGTGGGAGGCCACCTCGGACCCCTCGTCGGCCGCCGCCACCCGCACCATCGGCGAACTCGCCCACCAGCTCGGCGTCACCCCGGCAACCGTGCGCAACTGGGAGGACGCCGGCATCCTCACCCCCGCCCGCGACCCGCGCACCGGACACCGCATCTACCGCCCGAGCGACATCCGCGACGCCGAGTTCGCCCACCTCCTCAGGCGCGGCGGCTACCTGCTGGACCACATCTCCGCCGTGGTCCGGCAGATCCGCACGGCCGGCGACACCGCCACCCTGTCCGCCGCCCTGGACGACTGGCACCACAAGCTCACCACCCAGGGCCTCGCCATGCTCCACGCGGCCACCCACCTCAGCCACTATCTGGCCCTGCTCAACCACCCTGCGGAACAGCCGTCGACGCGGACGTACGGCCCACCGCCGCACCCCCGTCACACCTGATCGGACCGGGCACAGGATGTCGGGTCCGGCATGCTGCGGTGTTCCTAACGTGAGGTGCGTCAAGGGAAGGAGACCGGGATGCTGGAGCGGTTGAACGAGGCGCTGGAACACATCGAGTCGCATCTCGACCAGCGGATCGAGGTGGCCGAGCTGGCGCGGATCGCGGTGATGTCGGAGTACCACTTCCGCCGGCTGTTCTCCGCGCTGGCGGGGGTCTCGCTGTCGGAGTACATCCGGCGCAGACGGCTCACCGTCGCGGGGGCCGACGTGCTCGCGGGGGAGCGGACGCTGCTGGAGACCGCGGTGCGCTACGGCTACGGCTCGGGGGAGGCGTTCGCGCGGGCGTTCCGTGCCGTGCACGGCATCGGACCGGGCGAGGCCCGGCGGACCGGTGCGGCGCTGCACTCCCAGCCCCGGATGTCCTTCCGCCTCATCGTCGAGGGGAGCAGCAGCATGCGCTATCGCGTGGTGGAGAAGGAGGAGTTCCGTGTCGTCGGCAAGAAGGCCCGTGTCCCGCTGGTCCATGTCGGGGTGAACCCGGCGATCGCGGAGTTCATCCGGGGCATCGACAAGGAGACCGTGGGGCGCATCAACGCGCTGTCGGACCAGCAGCCGGAGGGGATCGTCTCGGTCAGCGACGACCTCGACCCGAGCCGGGCCGAGGGCACCGAACTCGACTACTACCACGGCGTGGTGACCGGGGCGGACGTGCCGGAGGACCTGGACGCGCTCACCGTCCCCGCGGGGACCTGGGCCGTCTTCGAGAACTCCGGACCGTTCCCGCAGGCGCTCCAGTACCTGTGGCGGGACGTGTTCACGCAGTGGTTCCCGTCCAACCCGTACCAGAGCCGGCCGGGACCCGAGATCCTGCGCACCCGTCTGTCGCAGGACGCGACGCAGGCGGACGCGGAACTGTGGATCCCGGTGGAGCGGACCGGGGCCTGAGCACAGGGGCGCGGCGGCGTCCCGTCCCGGGATGCCGCCGCGCGGGCGGGCCGACGCGCGGCCTTCCCGCTGCCGTCAGCCGCGTCCGGTGAACTGCTGCCCGACCCCGAGTCGGCGCAGGTCGGCGAGGACCTTGGGGTCCTGGGCGTCGAGCCAGTCGCAGAGCTGGCGGAAGGAGACCAGCCGGACGTCCTTGTGCTTCTCGTCGGCGATGTGCTTGAGCGCTTCCTCGACGGCGTCCATGTAGATGCCGCCGTTCCACTGCTCGAAGTGGTTGCCGATGAAGAACGGCGCCCGGTTGGTCTCGTAGGCCCGCTGGAAACCGGCGATGTACGCCCCGGCGGCCTGCTTGCGCCAGCCCGGGTAGTTGGCCGGCGGGGCCTTGGTGGAGTTCTTCGACTGGTTGGCCATGATGTTGTAGTCCATCGAGAGGACCTCGAAGGAGTGGCCGGGGAAGGGCATCTGCTGGAGCGGGAAGTTCCACAGGCCCTGCCTCTTGACCGGCCAGACCTGCAGTCCGCCGGGCGAGCTGGCGTCGTACCGCCAGCCCCGCTTCCTCGCCGTGGGAAGCAGGTTGTCCTGGCCGAGCAGACACGGCGTACGGCCGCCGACCAGCTCCTTGCCGTAGTCGAACGGCAGCGCTTCGAGGTCGGTGAAGCCGGTGTTCGTCCGCCACTTGGTGACGAACGACACGGCCTGCTCGATCTCGTCGTCCCACTGGGCTGGCGTCCAATGCTTCACCGAGCCGCTGCCTTCACCGCAGAAATGGCCGTTGAAGTGCGTGCCTATCTCATGGCCCTCCAGCCAGGCCGCCCGCACATTCTTCAGGGTCTCCCTGATGTGGTCGTCCTTGAGGTAGCCGATGGCGGAGGCACCGACCGGGTTGTTCGGCGGGTGGTACATGCGCTTCTTCGACTCGGGCAGCAGATACAGCCCGGAAAGGAAGAACGTCATCGAGGCATTGTGGTCGCGGGCGAGTTTGCGGAACCGCGGAAAGAGACCGTTGCCCACCTCGCCCGCACCGTCCCACGAGAAGACCACGAACTGCGGCGGCTTCTGCCCCGGCTGCAGCCGCTCCGGCCTGGGCGGTTGCATGGGCTGCTGCCCGGTGTACGCGGTCGAGCCGTCGCCTATCGGCTTGCCCTGCGCCCCCCTTCCGGAATTGCTTCCGACCGTGCCCGAAGCCGACGACCCGGCGGTGGAGCAGCCGGCGACGGACAGCGCGGCCGCCGCTCCGACGCCGAGCCCGAATATCCGGCGGCGGCTGAATTCACGCATGACGATCCCATCGCATTGGTTCGAAGTTCTGGTAGGTGGCGCGCCCAGCGAAGTGGGACACCCAAAGAGAGGGGAAGGCGGATACCGAGGTTCCGTCGCGCCCCGAAAAGGCGGCCGAGAAGAGAAGGAGAGGCAGCAAGAGAGGCAGAACGTGAGGCCCGACCAATGCCCTTGGACGCGTACGACTCTCGCGGCGAGCACTAGCGCACCGGTAACGCCCCACTAACAAGCGCTGCCGTGCGGCCGGCGAGGCCGCCGGTCCCGCCTGCCGCACCCGCCTCCCGCGCCGTGCCCCGCCCCCGTTGCGGTCCTGATCGACGGCGCGACGCCGGCCGCGGGAAGTACCCCGAGGTTTTCTGTTATCCGGCCGGGGCGGGAGGATCCCCAGGCATGGCACGACCGATCGCAGGGCCGATGGCACGACCGATCGCACGACCGATTGCACAGCGAGGAAGGAAGCCGGAACGTGAACCCACATCCTGGAGCAGCGACTGTGGTGGCCGCGCGTGCTGGGGATCAGCAGGCGCAGGACGAGCTGGTGACCGGCTTTCTGCCGCTGGTCTACAACATCGTGGGCCGCGCACTTCGCGGCCACGCCGATGTCGACGACGTGGTGCAGGAGGTCATGCTCCGCATGCTGCAGGGGCTCGACGGGCTGCGTGATCCCGACCGGTTCCGCTCCTGGCTGGTGGCCGTGACGATGAACGAGATACGCCGGCACTGGCACCGCAGTCAGGCGTCACCGACCGACACCAGGGTGGACGACGTCGCCGACCTCGCCGATCCCGCCACCGACTTCGTCGATCTGACCATCCTCCGCCTGGGCCTCGCCGGACAGCGCAGGGAGGTCGCCGAGGCGACCCGGTGGCTGGACGAGAACGACCGCGCACTGCTGTCGCTGTGGTGGCTGGAGGCCGCGGGCGAGCTCACCCGTGAAGAGGTGGCCACCGCCATGGAACTGACCCAGCAGCACACCGCGGTACGGGTGCAGCGGATGAAGATCCAGTTGGAGACGGCCCGGGTCGTCGTGCGTGCGCTGTCGGCAGAGCCGCGCTGCGGGGAACTGCTGGCGATGGTGGCCCACTGGGACGGCGTCCCCTCCGCACTGTGGCGCAAGCGAATAGCCCGGCACGCACGCGGCTGCGCGGCGTGTTCGGGGTACTGGATCGGTCTGGTCCCGGCCGAAGGGCTGCTCGTCGGTCTGGGCCTGGTGCCGCCGGCGGCCGGCCTGCTCTGGCTGCTGTCCGGCAGCCACGGCGCGTCCGTCGTCAACATCGCCTCCGTCGCCTCCCGGCAGGACATTCCCGGCACCGGCGGCGGGCAGGTGGCCAAGGCGGCGGTACGGCGGGGAGCGCATCGCGCGCCCAAGGCGGGCGGCAGGGGCGTCCGCCGGATCCTGCAGTCCCGCCCCCGGGGCGCGAGCGCGGTCGCCGGCGGCGCCGCGGTGACCGCCACCGCTGCCGCAGCCGCCCTGACCCTCACCCTCGTCCCCTCCGGCGGCCACGACACCACGAGCGCGGCGGCCGTGCCCCGCAGCGTGCCCGCCACGACGTCGGCGAGCTCGCCCGGCCCGGAACCCTCGGTCCGGCGTTCCACCAGCACGCCTCCCGCGCGTCCCAAGGCCGCGCCGAGCCGCCGGGAGACCACCGCGGCGAGCCGCGACGAACGGCCCGCCCGTCCGCCGCTGACCCCGTCGCCGACCCCGACGCCCCGGCCGAGCCGGACGGTCGACCCCGCCCAGCAGGTCCTCGCCGTGATCAACAAGGCGCGGGCCGACCACGGCCTGCCGCCCTACACCCTCGCCACCGGTCTCACCCGCAGCGCCCAGGCCCACAACACCGTGATGGACGACGGATGCGGCCTGTCCCACCAGTGCCCCGGTGAAGCGCCGCTGGGCGACCGGGAAACGGCCCAGGGCGTGCACTGGGGGGCGGCCGGGGAGAACATCGGGCAGGCCTCGGCGGGGCCGGACCCTCAGCAGATCGCCTCCGCCGCCGTCGGCCTGACGCAGTCCATGCTGGACGAGAAGCCGCCCAACGACGGCCACCGGCAGAACATCCTCAGCACGACGTTCCGCCACGTCGGCATAGGCGTCCACCGGGACGCCAACGGCACCGTCTGGCTCACCCAGGACTTCTCCGACTGACCCAACTCCCGTCCCCGCCAAGGGAATTTTCTTTCCGGCACCGCAATTCCTGTTATCCCTCGCGACCTGAGGAATCTCCCTCACTGTCAGGTCCCTGACAGCAGAAGATTCCGAAGGAACGAGGACATCGATGAGTCACGGTTCGCACCGGTGGAAGGCGATGGGCGGCAGGTCGCGTGCGGTGATCGCGCTTGCCTCGGCGGGGGTGGTCGGCGCCGTCACCGTCGGTGTGTCGTCGGCGGCCACCGAGACGACCGCCCCCCGGAAGACCGCCGACCACCGTGCGGCCACCGCCGAGGCGTCGCGGATACCGCAGACGGCGGCCGGAAAGCCGAAACGCTTCGGCACCGGCGCGGTGCCGTCCAAGGAGAACGGTCGGACGACCGCGCTCGGCAAGGCCCTCAAGCCCAGGCTGTCGGCGCTCGCGCCCGGCGCCCTGGTCGGGGCGAAGCCCTCGACGGCCCGGGCCGCCCTGCCCGAAAGCGTCGACCTGAGCAAGTACGCGCCCGCCCCCGGCAACCAGGGCCAGGTCGGTTCCTGCGCCGCCTGGGCCGTGGACTACACGGCGTACGGCCTCCTGGAGCGCGAGCAGAAGATCTCCGGCGGCCCCCAGGCGCCCATGTTCACCTACGCGCAGGTCGTCAAGGGGCAGCAGCGCGGGACCTCCTTGGCCGATCACTTCCGGATCGCCATGAAGCAGGGCGTCGACGCCAAGTCCCACTACTGGCAGGGGGACTTCGACTACACCACCCAGCCGACCGCCGACCAGACCAGGAACGCCGCGAAGTGGAAGCTGTCCGGCTACACCCCGCTGCACACCGGAAGCCGGTTGCAGGCCGAGGTGAAGGCGGCGCTCGCCAAGGGTTTGCCGGTCACCGTCGCGATGCCGGTCCACAACAGCTTCTTCGCCGTCACTCCCCGGACGGCCGCTTCCTACCGCTACTCCCTGACGGCCGGTGACCCCATGGCAGGCGGCCACGCGATGGCCATCGTCGGCTACAACAGCAAGGGCGTGCGGGTGGAGAACTCCTGGGGCTCCGGCTGGGGCGACCACGGATTCATCAACCTGTCCTGGAAGTTCCTGACCGACCAGGCATGGGAGGCCAACGCGGTCGGCAAGCTCATCAAGCGCTGAGCCCCGCGCCCCCACATCACGCACCGAGCCCGCGCCCCGCACGCACGGAAGCCGGCCCGGCAACACACAAGGCCCCGGTCACCGACCGGGGCCTTCGCCATGGAGCGGGTGACGAGAACCGAACCCGCGCGCCGAGGGGGACCTACCTCACCCCTTGTCCTTCTTCACTTTGTACAGCTCGAGATCCCTGTTCACGAACAGGTGCACATAGCCGCAGTTCCAGCAGATCAGCCCGGTCGCCGACTCGTTCGCCCAGCCGAAGCCCATGATCTCCATGCCGGAGCTGTTGAGCTTCACCTCACGGTCCCGAAACAGATCGCCCTGACAGAAGGTGCACTTGATCCACACCTTCCCGACCGCCGCACGCACAGGCTTGGCCATACCCACACCTCTCCCAAGAGCAACCGGAGCGGCGCACCCGTCGCGCACCCACCGCGCAGCGGCCCAGCATAATCAGAGCCCCGAACCGCCCCGTGACCCGGACCGGGGCCCCACGGCGCCCGAACCCGCCGAGCGGGACGGGACCGTCAGGGGCGATCCGCGAAACAGGCCGGGACGCTCGCGGCGGAGGGCCCTCCTCCGACCCGCAGGTTCAGGGATCATGGTCCACCCGTCCCTCCGCGAGGATGCCGGCGCCGTGAACTTCGAGGCGTACACGCGGAAACGGGTCGAGGAGCGGGGTCTGGCGCATCGCCCCCGGTGCGGCCGCGGATAAGGCCGTGCGGGCGGGAACCGGCGGCGGACGGGGGCCGCGGGCGGGGATGTTTCGCTGTCGCGCGAGGTGGGGATGAAGCCGCTACCGAACCAAACGGGCTGCCCATCCCTTCTCGGGGGTGCGCAGCCCGCCGTGTTGTGGTGAATCTGTGGCCTGTGGCCGCGGCTGTGGTGTGTGGTGCCCCGGACAGGGATCACCGGACCTGTGCTCTTCCCCGCGCAGGGGTGTGCCGGGGCCCGGGCGGCCCCCACCAAAGGGGTCCACATGAATACCCACGTTCAGTCGCCGTCGCAGGAACTCCTGAGCACAACTCTCCTCCTCGGCCAGGCGCCGCCGGTCGCCGGGGCGGGGGCGGTGAACCGGACGGCCGCGCCGGTGCGCACCTTCCTGGCGGTCACGTCCATCCCCGTCGGCACCAACCCGGTCGGGCTGGCGTTCATCCCCAACGGCGACCTCTACGTCGCCAACTCCGGGTCGAGCAACGTGTTCACCATCGACACCGCCACGGACACCGTCATCGGCGCACCGATCCCCACCGGCACCACACCGGCCTGGCTGACCGTCGCCCCCAACGGCAACGCCTACGTCCCCAACAACATCTCGAACAACGTGACGGTGATCGACACCGCCACCAGCACCGTCATCACCACCATCCCCCTCAGCGGCGGCCCCGCCGCGGCGGCGGTCATCCCCAGCGGCAACGTCTACGTCAGCCGCTTCGGGGCGAACAGCGTGCAGGAGATCGACACCACCACCAACCTGGTCGTCGGCGCCGCGATCCCCACCGGCAGCGGGCCGGTCGGCATCGCGGTCGCCCCCAACGGCAAGGCCTACGTCGCCAACCGGAACGGCAACTCCGTGACGGTGATCAACACCGCCACCGCCACCGTCATCACCACGATCCCCGGCCTCAACCAGCCGAACTTCGTGGCGATCGCCCCCAACGGCAACGCCTACGTCGCCAACATCGGGTCGAACAACGTGTCCGTGATCGACACGACCACGGACACGATCATCACCACGATCCCCGTCGGCACCAACCCGTGGGGCATCACGGTCGGCCCGGACGGCAACGCCTACACGGCCAACCGCGGCTCCAACAACGTGTCGGTGATCGACACCACCACCAACCTGGTCGTCGGCGCCCCGATCCCGGTCGGCAGCCAGCCGATCGCCCTGGTGGTCGCCCCCAACAACAAGGTCTACGTCAGCAACATCGCCTCGGCCAACGTCAGCGTCATCCAGTTCCCCCCGACGATCAGCACCATCACCCCCAACCAGGGGCCCATCACGGGCGGCACGGTGGTGACGATCACCGGCACCAACCTGACCGGGGCGAGCGTCGACATCGGCGGCAACCCCGCGACCGGCGTGACGGTCAACGCCACCGGTACGCAGCTCACCGCGACCACTCCGCCCGGCGCGGCCGGTCCCGCGGACGTCACCGTCACCACCCCTGGTGGCAGCACCACTCTGGTGGGCGGCTTCACCTACTTCGTCCCCGTCCACGCCACCTCGCTGACCGCGACCCCGGCGCTGTCGAAGCTGTTCCCGCCGCACGTGTACTTCCCGTTCCTGACGGCCACGCTGACCGACCAGGTCACCGGCCTTCCGGTGCCCAACCAGCCGATCCTCTTCAAGGCCGGCAGCAACGTCCTGGGCATCGCCAACACCGACGCCCAGGGCGTCGCCCGGGTGAACGAGACGCTCACCCTGACGCTCATCCTCCTCAACCACGGCTATGAGGTCAGCTTCGCCGGCGCGGTCACCCCGTCGGCCATCCTGTCCCCGTCCAGCGACAGCGCACCGGTCGTCGAACCCTGACCTCCAGTCGGTCACCGGGACGGCTCCGCCACCCTTCCGTGTGCTCCGGAACCGGAGCACACGGAAGGGTCTCCCGGTACCGGAGCGACCCGGGCCCAGATCTCGCTGGTCGGCCGGTGGCGCCCGCACGTGTCGGCGGCCGGCCGGGTGCCGTCGTCGAGCACCACGGCGGTGACCCGGCCCTGCGCGCCGCTCACACCGGTGACACCGCGCCCCAGGTGCGTGATCTTCGACGGACTGCGCCCCCAAGCCGCACGCCCACTGCCCCATCCGCCACCGACCAGCACCCAGTTCACCGCCGCCATGGACGAGAGCCGTCGAAGTGCGGCGGCGCCGGCTTCCGAAGATGCGGGCCCCTTCTCTGCCGACCCTGCAGGGAGGTCATGATCCCCGCCGCCAACGCCTTGCACGTTGCCAACGGCTTGCACGTTGCTCGTCGCAGGAAGGCTGGGTCCGTCGTCATCCTTCGGTCGGGCCGGCAACGGAGAGGATCCTTGCCGGGCCTCATGTGAGGCGGCCGCGGCGACGAGGATTCGCTACGGCGGTCAACTCCCGCTTTGTGAAAGCGAAATCGCACACGCGCAGCAGGCGTGTGGTGCAGCCGCGAAGAACGCGTCTCGCGATCCGGGTGGGCGCTCGCTCCCGGGGGTGTGGGCTGGGCGTCAGACCCCGTCCGCCTGGGGCGTTTTGGCGAGATGGGCACGTGGAGGACGCACCCATGCCGGAGAGGTCCAGGCAACGAACAAGCCCCAGGTCGCTGACCTGGGGCTTTCACATGGAGCGGGTGACGGGAATCGAACCCGCGCTCTGAGCTTGGGAAGCTCATGTTCTACCATTAAACTACACCCGCGTCATTCCCTCTCGTCCGAGAGCGGAACATCGTCGCACACTCTACCCCATCGCCGCCCCGCGGTGCATTTGGCATGTCCGGGTGGGGTGGGAAGAGGGGGCGGCGCGGGGGTGCGGTCCGCGCGGGATGCGGGTGTGCGGGGCGGGAGTTGGGGCGTACGGTGGGGGCCCGGAGTGCCGCCTGTGATGGCGCCCAGTTCATCCCCTAATGTGGCTTTTGTTGTCCACGCAGTTGGGAGAGGGACTTGATGGAGCGCACCGTCGTACGTTGTGCCGAGGGCCACGTGTTCAGCACCGCTTCGTTCCCGATGCAGACCACCGACCGGCTCGGTCCCGGACGGCTGTTGCGCTGCCCGCGCTGTGCTCGGCTGCGGCATGCGGTGCCCGTCGAGCACGCGAAGCGGTAGTGATCAACCCGTAGCGGTGGTGATCCACGTCGTCGCGTGCGCGTGGATCGATCGTCCGAGGGTGGTGGGCCCGGTCCCTGGTGGGGCCGGGCCCTCGTCGTGCGGTGGGGGTGGTGCGGGCGCGTATCCTCGTCTGCGTGCTTCTCTCAGACAAGGACATCCGGGCCGAGATCGATGCCGGCCGGGTGCGCATCGACCCCTATGACGAGTCGATGGTGCAGCCGTCCAGTATCGACGTGCGTCTCGATCGCTACTTCCGGGTGTTCGAGAACCACCGCTACCCGCACATCGACCCCGCCGTCGAGCAGCCCGACCTGACCCGTGAGGTGGTTCCGGAGGGCGACGAGGCGTTCATCCTGCACCCGGGTGAGTTCGTGCTCGCCTCGACGTACGAGGTCATCAGCCTGCCGGACGACGTCGCCTCGCGCCTGGAGGGCAAGAGCTCGCTGGGGCGGCTCGGACTGCTGACGCACTCCACCGCCGGGTTCATCGACCCGGGGTTCAGCGGGCACGTGACGCTGGAGCTGAGCAACGTGGCCACGCTGCCGATCAAGCTGTGGCCGGGCATGAAGATCGGGCAGCTGTGCATGTTCCGGCTGACCTCGCCGGCCGAGCACCCCTACGGCAGCGAGCGGTACGGCTCCCGCTACCAGGGGCAGCGCGGCCCGACGCCGTCCCGGTCGTTCCGGAATTTCCACCGTACGAAGGTGTGAGGCCGCCCACGGCGGGGCGCCGTGGGCCGGGCCCGGGCCCGGGCCGTGGGCCGAGGGCCAGGTCGTAGCTCGAAACAGAGAAGGTCTGAGAGAGATTCGTGAGTGACGTGCGGGAGAACCTGACGTACGAGCGGTTCGGCGGGGCGATCCGCGAGCTGGCGCAGACGATCGCGGACGACGGGTACGAGCCGGACATCGTGCTGTCGATCGCCCGGGGCGGCGTGTTCGTCGCGGGCGGCCTGGCCTACGCGCTGGACTGCAAGAACATCCACCTGGTGAACGTCGAGTTCTACACCGGCGTGGGGACCACCCTGGAGATGCCGGTCATGCTGGCGCCGGTCCCGAACGCGATCGACTTCTCGGAGAAGAAGGTGCTGATCGCCGATGACGTGGCCGACACCGGCAAGACGCTGAAGCTGGTGCGCGACTTCTGCCTGGAAACCGTGGCCGAGGTGCGCAGCGCGGTGATCTACGAGAAGTCGCACTCGCTGGTGAAGTGCGAGTACGTCTGGAAGCGCACGGACGACTGGATCAACTTCCCCTGGAGCGTCGAGCCGCCGGTGGTCCGGCGCGAGGGCCAGATCCTCGACGCCTGACCCGGTAAGTACCGCACCACACAAGGGAGTTGGCCTCGGCCGGCTCCCTTGTTCGTTGGGGGCGGTGGGTGGGGGTGCGCGTTGTCGTGCGGTCTGTGCGCGTCTTTCGGCCAATGGCGTTCCCGGTGTTCCGCCCGGGCCTACTTGCGAGTACAACCCGCGGTAACAGCAGACCGGAGGGGAGGCCGCAGGGTGCGTACGAGACGCGGGAGACGTGCGGGGCACGGGTGGCGCGGACGATCTGGTTTACGTGGTGCGGTCGTGGGCTCGGCAGCGGTGCTGGGGATGGTGTTCACCCTGGCGGCGGGCGGCGGGGCGAGTGCCGCCGGCGGAGCCGCGGGCGGTACCGGCCGGGCGACGATCACGGCCACCACACCGCTGCCGCCCGAGCTGGAGAAGGTCCGGGCGCAGGAGGCGGTCAAGCTCTACGGGGACCCGGCCGAGCGGCCGCTCGCCGAGCGCAAGACCTCCTTGATCTCGCTGGGCGACAGCGAGATCTCCGGCGAGGGCGTCGGGACGTACGAGCCGGGGACCGACGGGCCCACCAACTGGTGCCACCGGTCGCCGGACGCGGCGATCCACCGCACCGGCATCGCGGCCGACGTCACGTACAACGTCGCGTGCTCGGGCGCGTACAGCGGGAACATCGTGATCGGCGGCAGCAAGCAGTACGCCGATGAGCTGGTGCAGAGCGACAGCCTGGCGATCGCGGCCCGGAACACCCGGCTGAAGATGGTGCTCCTGGTGGCCGGCGCCAATGACGACCTGCAGTTCGGGCCGGTGATGACGGACTGCGTGGAGCACTGGTTCCTGCTCCAGGGCACCTGCGAGCCGAAGTACCGGCCGGGGTGGCAGGCGCGGGTCGACGGGCTGGTGCCGAAGATCGAGCGGACGCTGAACGACCTGCGGACCGTGATGCGGAACGCGGGGTACGCCGACGGCGACTACCGGCTCGTGGTGATGTCGTACCCGAGCCCCATCGGGCCGGACGTGGAGGACAACCCGCACTTCCCCGGGAAGCTGCCGGGCGGCTGCACGGGCTACACCTCCGACGCCGGCTGGGGGCGCAACGCCGCCGTACCGGCCTTCGAACGGGGCGTCCGCGAGGTCGCGCAGGACACCGGCGTGACCTACCTCGACGCCTCGCGGCTCTTCCACGGCCACGAGGTGTGCATGGAGGACACCTGGGCGCGCGGGCTGTACGTGAACCTCACCAACCCCTTCCCGCCCGACTCCAATTCGGTGCGGCAGTCCTTCCACCCCAACGCGCGCGGGCACGCGGCGTTCGCTTCCTGCCTGACCCAGCTGTACGCGGCACCGGGACTGCGCGAGGCGTCCTGCGCGGACCCGGCGAGCACCGGGCGGCCGAAGCTCTACCCGGGCGCCTGGGACGACGCGTACCGGCCGCTGCGGAACGCCGCCACCGGCAGCTGTGTGGACGCGACCGGCGGCGCCAGCCGCAACGGCACGGTGGTCGGCGGCTGGGACTGCAACGGGCAGCGCCACCAGGACTGGTGGTACGACGCAGACCAGCGGTCGGTGCACGTCGGGCTGACCCAGGACCGGTGCCTGGACGTGCCGGGCGGACGGTACGAGCCGGGGGCCGGGCTGGTGCTGTGGAACTGCTCGGGCGTGGCCAACCAGCAGTTCGCCCGGCAGACGGACGGCACGATCCGGCCGGCCGCCGCGCAGTCGCTCTGCCTGACGCTGGACGGCGCGAAGGAGCCGCTGCGGCTGCGGGCGTGTGACGGGTCGACGGGGCAGCGGTTCGCGTAACGGCGGCTGCCGGTACGGCGATCGCGTGCGGCGCCCCCGTACGGCGAAGGGCCCGTCCCGGAGCGGAGTGCTCCGGGACGGGCCCTTGACGCGTGGCCGGGTCGGGCCGTCGCCTACAGCGTGCCCAGCTTGAGCAGCGCCAGCAGCGCGACCAGCTGGATCGCGGAGGCGCCGAGCGCCTTCGGCCACGGCAGGTCGTGCGACTTGCTGACCATGGAGGTCAGTAGATAGCCGGTGGCGAGCCAGGTCAGCCAGCCCAGGACCTGGACGAGCGTGGAGTCGCCGCCGAGGAACATCGCGAACAGCAGCCGGGGCGCGTCCGTGATCGTCATGATCAGCATGGCCAGGCCGATGGTCGGCTGCCAGGCACCGTCGCCGCCGAGCTGGCGGGCCAGGGTGTGGGTGACCGCGCCCAGGATCAGGCTGCCGATGATGAACATCACGGCGGTGATCAGCACCCAGGGGATGCTGTTGGAGAGCGTGGCGTTCAGCACGTCCTCACGGGCCTTGTCGAAGCCGAAGACCGCGAGCAGGCCGTAGATGAACGTGACGGTCAGGGCCGGGCCCCAGACCGTGTGGTCCCGCATCTGCCAGAACGTCGCGTCGGGACGCAGCACGATGCCGGACAGCAGCTGCTTCCAGTGCAGCCGGGGGCCGGCCGGCGGGGCGGCGGACTGGCCGGCGCGGTACGTGCCGCCGGCGGCGTACTCACCGCCGTCCGGGCCGTTGCCGTACTGATCGGGGTACGGGCCGTGGGCGTCCGGCGCCTCGCCGATGCTGAACTGCCGGGTGCTGCCGGGGTTGTTGTCGCCGCCGTACGGTGCGTAGCCGGCGCCGCCGGCATCGCCGAAGTACTCGGGCTCGCCGTACTGCTGCGGCTGCCCCTGCGGTCCGCCGCCGTACTGCTGCCACTGCCCGTGCGGTGGCGGCGCGGCCTGCTGCCCGTAGGGCCCCTGCTGCTGCCCGTACGGCGCCTGCTGCGCCTGCCCCTGCTGTCCGTTCTGCGCGGGGCGGGCATCCCGTCCGCGACCCATCCTGAATCCAGCCACGCCTTCGAAAGTACCTGGTCCCTGCGGGACGGGTGGCCGAGTGGGGAGATGGGGGTGCGTTTGGGGCTGAGCTGTGACATGCGCTGCGCTGTGCGGTGCCTCCCGCGCACGTGGCCGTCCCGCCGCGGGGGTTGCTCGCCGTTGCTCCCCCCACCGAAAAGCTGAGTGGGGGTGCACGTGATCGCTCACGTGCACCCCCACTCGGGGTTTTTCAGGTGTGGGCTACTTCACCGGTTCCGGCTCCGGCTCGTTCGCCGCTTCCGGCTCGTCCGTCGGGTCGGTCGGCGTCTTCACCGAGTCCAGCAGGAGCTGGGCGACGTCGACGACCTGGATGGATTCCTTTGCCTTGCCGTCGTTCTTCTTGCCGTTGACGGAGTCGGTGAGCATGACGAGGCAGAAGGGGCAGGCGGTGGAGACGATGTCGGGGTTGAGGGAGAGGGCTTCGTCGACGCGTTCGTTGTTGATGCGCTTGCCGATGCGCTCTTCCATCCACATCCGCGCGCCGCCGGCGCCGCAGCAGAAGCCGCGTTCCTTGTGGCGGTGCATTTCTTCGTTGCGCAGGCCGGGGACCTTGGCGATGATCTCGCGCGGGGGTGTGTAGACCTTGTTGTGGCGGCCCAGGTAGCAGGGGTCGTGGTAGGTGATCAGGCCTTCGACGGGGGTGACGGGGATGAGTTTGCCCTCGTCGATGAGGTGTTGCAGCAGCTGGGTGTGGTGGATGACCTCGTAGTGGCCGCCGAGCTGCGGGTATTCGTTGGCGATGGTGTTGAAGCAGTGCGGGCAGGTCGCGACGATCTTCTTGGCGGCCTTGGGCTTCTTCGTGGAGTCGTCTTCGTTGTCCTCGCCGAAGGCGGCGTTGAGGGTGGCGACGTTCTCCGCGCCGAGTTGCTGGAAGAGGAATTCGTTGCCCAGGCGGCGGGGGGAGTCGCCGGTGCACTTCTCGTCGCCGCCCATGATGGCGAATTTGACGCCGGCGATGTGGAGGAGTTCGGCGAAGGCCTTGGTGGTCTTCTTGGCGCGGTCTTCGAGGGCGCCGGCGCAGCCGACCCAGTAGAGGTAGTCGACTTCGGTGAGGTCTTCGACGTCCTTGCCGACGACGGGGACGGGGAAGTCGACGTCCTTGGTCCATTCCAGGCGCTGCTTCTTGGCCAGGCCCCAGGGGTTGCCCTTCTTCTCCAGGTTCTTGAGCATGGTGCCGGCTTCGCTGGGGAAGCTGGATTCGATCATGACCTGGTAGCGGCGCATGTCGACGATGTGGTCGATGTGCTCGATGTCGACGGGGCACTGCTCGACGCAGGCGCCGCAGGTGGTGCAGGACCACAGCACGTCGGGGTCGATGACGCCGCCCGCGGCGGAGCCGCCGTCGGATGCAGCTTCGAGGGTGCCGATCAGGGGGCGCTCGGCCTCGGCGAGGGCGCCGGCGGGGACGTCGGCGAGCTGCTCCTCGGTCGCCTTCTCCTCGCCCTCCATCGTCTTGCCGCCGCCGGCGAGGAGGTAGGGCGCCTTGGCGTGTGCGTGGTCGCGCAGGGCCATGATCAGCAGCTTGGGGGAGAGCGGCTTGCCGGTGTTCCAGGCGGGGCACTGGGACTGGCAGCGGCCGCACTCGGTGCAGGTGGAGAAGTCCAGCAGGCCCTTCCAGGAGAAGTGCTCGATCTGGGAGACGCCGAACTGGTCGTCCTCGCCCGGGTCCTCGAAGTCGATGGGCTTGCCGGCCGAGGTCATCGGCTGCAGTGCGCCCAGGGCGACGTCGCCGTCGGCCTCGCGCTTGAACCAGATGTTGGGGAAGGCCAGGAAGCGGTGCCAGGCCACACCCATGTCGGTCTTCAGGGCGACCGTGATCATCCAGATGAAGGAGGTCGCGATCTTCAGGCCGGCGAAGAAGTAGGTCAGGTTCTGGAGCGTGCCGACGTCCAGGCCCCTGAACCAGGCGACCACCGGGTACGAGATGAAGAACGACGCCTCGTAGGCGTCCACGTGGTGCTGGGCGCCCTCCAGGGCGTGCAGCGTGAAGATGCAGACGCCGACGATGAGGATGACGGCCTCGACGAAGTACGCCTGGCCGAAGTTGGAGCCGGCGAAGCGGGACTTGCGGCCCGGCTTGTTCGGCTTGCTCAGCTGGCGGATCACGATCAGGGCGAGGATGCCGAGGGTCGTCATCGTGCCGAGGAACTCGACGAAGACGTTGTACGGCGCCCAGTCACCGATGACCGGAAGGATCCAGTCGGCCTTGAAGAGCTGGCCGATGGCGTTGACGATCGTCAGCAGCAGCGAGAAGAAGCCCACCGCCACGAACCAGTGCGCGACACCGACGATGCCCCAGCGGTTCATCCGGGTGTGGCCGAGGAACTCCTTGACCACGGTGACCGTTCGCTGAACGGGGGCATCGGTGCGGGTGCCGGCGGGTACGGGCTGGCCGAGCCGCATCTGGCGGTAGATCTGCAGGATGGCGCGGCCGAACAGCGCGACACCGATCGCGATGAGGACCAGCGACACGATGATCGCGGCGAGTTGCATGAGGGGCTCCTCGGACCTGCGAGAGCGGAAGACGGAGAGCGTTGAGCGGGCCCAGCGCTCTACTACTGAGTAACTTTTTGGGTCTGCGGCTGAGGTTACCCATTCTCCCCGGCCCCATGAAGGCGCCCGGCCGGTGATCTGTGTCGCGAAGGCAACCCTGCGTCGAGGGCGGACGTCCTTGGTGGTGGCCGGGTGACGATAAGGGCGACATAAAAGTTGAGTGGACTCGACTCAGCTCTGTTGACAGGTTTTTCTCGGTGTTGCACTCTTGAGCCTGTTCCACTCAAGTCAGCTGGAGGAATTGAAATGGCACGTGCGGTCGGCATCGACCTGGGCACGACGAACTCCGTCGTCAGTGTTCTTGAAGGCGGTGAGCCCACCGTCATCACCAACGCCGAGGGCGCCAGGACCACGCCGTCCGTCGTCGCTTTCGCGAAGAACGGCGAGGTGCTGGTCGGCGAGGTGGCCAAGCGCCAGGCGGTCACCAACGTCGACAGGACGATCCGGTCGGTCAAGCGCCACATGGGCACCGACTGGAAGATCGGCATTGACGGCAAGGACTTCAACCCGCAGCAGATGAGCGCCTTCATCCTGCAGAAGCTCAAGCGGGACGCCGAGGCGTATCTGGGCGAGAAGGTCGTCGACGCGGTCATCACCGTTCCGGCCTACTTCAACGACTCCGAGCGCCAGGCCACCAAGGAGGCCGGTGAGATCGCGGGCCTCAACGTCCTGCGCATCGTCAACGAGCCCACCGCGGCCGCCCTGGCCTACGGCCTGGAGAAGGACGACCAGACCATTCTGGTCTTCGACCTCGGTGGCGGCACCTTCGACGTCTCGCTGCTGGAGATCGGCGACGGCGTCGTCGAGGTGAAGGCCACCAACGGTGACAACCACCTCGGTGGTGACGACTGGGACCAGCGCGTCGTCGACTACCTGGTCAAGCAGTTCCAGAACGGCCACGGCGTCGACCTGTCCAAGGACAAGATGGCGCTGCAGCGTCTGCGCGAGGCCGCCGAGAAGGCGAAGATCGAGCTGTCGTCGTCCACCGAGACGACGATCAACCTGCCGTACATCACCGCCTCGGCCGAGGGCCCGCTGCACCTGGACGAGAAGCTCACCCGCTCGCAGTTCCAGCAGCTCACCGCGGACCTGCTCGAGCGCTGCAAGACCCCGTTCCACAACGTGATCAAGGACGCCGGCATCCAGCTGGCCGAGATCGACCACGTGGTCCTGGTCGGCGGTTCGACCCGTATGCCGGCCGTCGCCGAGCTCGTCAAGGAGCTGACCGGCGGCAAGGACGCCAACAAGGGCGTCAACCCGGACGAGGTCGTGGCCATCGGCGCCACCCTGCAGGCCGGTGTCCTCAAGGGTGAGGTCAAGGACGTCCTCCTGCTGGACGTCACCCCGCTGTCCCTCGGCATCGAGACCAAGGGCGGCATCATGACCAAGCTCATCGAGCGGAACACGACGATCCCGACCAAGCGGTCCGAGATCTTCACCACCGCCGAGGACAACCAGCCGTCCGTGCAGATCCAGGTCTACCAGGGCGAGCGCGAGATCGCGGCGTACAACAAGAAGCTCGGGATGTTCGAGCTGACCGGTCTGCCGCCGGCCCCGCGTGGCGTCCCGCAGATCGAGGTCTCCTTCGACATCGACGCCAACGGCATCATGCACGTGACCGCGAAGGACCTGGGCACGGGCAAGGAGCAGAAGATGACCGTCACCGGCGGCTCCTCGCTGCCGAAGGACGAGGTCGACCGGATGCGGGAGGAGGCCGAGCGGTACGCGGACGAGGACCACAAGCGCCGCGAGGCCGCGGAGGCCCGCAACCAGGGCGAGCAGCTCGTCTACCAGACCGAGAAGTTCCTCAAGGACAACGAGGACAAGGTCCCGGGCGAGGTCAAGACCGAGGTCGAGGAAGCCGTCAATGAGCTGAAGGAGAAGCTCAAGGGCGAGGACACCGCGGAGATCCGCACCGCCACCGAGAAGGTCGCGGCCGTCTCCCAGAAGCTCGGCCAGGCCATGTACGCCGACGCGCAGGCCGCGGGCGCCGAGGGTGCTCCGGCCGGTGAGCAGGCCAAGGCCGACGCCGCCGACGACGTCGTGGACGCCGAGATCGTCGACGACGAGAAGCCCAAGAAGGACGGTGCCGCGTGACGGAGGAGACCCCGGGCTTCGAGGAGAAGCCCGACGTCCCCTCTGACGCCGCATCCCCCGAAGACGCGGCGCAGGAGGCCGAGTCCGCCGACACGGCGGGCTCGGCCCCGGCCGGGGACGTACCGGACGTAGCGCTCCAGGCGCAGCTGGACCAGGTGCGCTCGGCGCTCAACGAGCGCACGGCGGACCTCCAGCGGCTCCAGGCGGAGTACCAGAACTACCGCCGTCGGGTGGAACGGGACCGGGTCGCGGTCAAGGAGATCGCGTCGGCGAACCTCCTGTCCGAGCTCCTTCCCGTGCTCGACGACGTCGGCCGGGCGCGTGAACACGGCGAGCTGGTCGGCGGCTTCAAGTCGGTCGCCGAGTCGCTGGAAACCGTGGTCGCCAAGCTCGGTCTGCAGCAGTTCGGCAAGGAGGGCGAGCCCTTCGACCCGACGATCCACGAGGCCCTGATGCACTCGTACGCGCCGGACGTCACGGAGACGACGTGCGTGGCGATTCTGCAGCCCGGGTATCGCATCGGTGAGCGAACGATCCGCCCCGCGCGGGTCGCCGTCGCCGAACCGCAGCCGGGCGCGCAGAGCGCCAAGTCCGCCTCGGACGAGGACGCCAAGGCTTCGGACGAGGAGAGCGGTGGCCCGGAAGAGGGCTGACGTGAGGACCGACAGAAGAACCGCGCGGGAGGAGGGACGTCGGGGATGAGCACCAAGGACTTCGTCGAGAAGGACTACTACAAGGTCCTCGGCGTCCCCAAGGACGCCACCGAAGCGGAGATCAAGAAGGCGTACCGCAAGCTGGCCCGGGAGAACCACCCGGACGCCAACAAGGGCGACGCCAAGGCCGAGGAGCGCTTCAAGGAGATCTCCGAGGCCAATGACGTCCTGGGGGACGCCAAGCGCCGCAAGGAGTACGACGAGGCGCGCGCGCTGTTCGGCAACGGCGGCTTCCGGCCGGGGCCGGGCGGCGGCGGCAGCTTCAACTTCGACCTGGGCGACCTGTTCGGGGGCTCGGCTGGTGGCGGCGGCGGTGCCGGCGGCTTCGGCGGCGGGCTCGGCGACGTCTTCGGCGGTCTGTTCAACCGCGGCGGCGGCGCGGGTACGCGTACCCAGCCGCGGCGCGGCCAGGACGTCGAGTCCGAGGTGACGCTGAGCTTCACCGAGGCGGTCGACGGGGCCACGGTCCCGCTGCGGATGTCCAGCCAGGCGGCCTGCAAGGCCTGTTCGGGCACCGGCGACAAAAACGGTACGCCTCGGGTCTGCCCGACCTGTGTCGGCACCGGCCAGGTCAGCCGGGGCGCGGGCGGTGGCTTCTCGCTGACCGACCCGTGCGCCGACTGCAAGGGCCGCGGCCTGATCGCGCAGGACCCGTGCGACGTCTGCAAGGGCAGCGGACGGGCCACCAGCGCGCGCACGATGCAGGTCCGCATCCCCGCGGGCGTCTCCGACGGGCAGCGGATCCGGCTGCGCGGCAAGGGCGCCCCCGGTGAGCGGGGCGGCCCGGCCGGCGATCTGTACGTGGTCGTGCACGTCGGCGCCCACCCGGTCTTCGGCCGCAAGGGCGACAACCTCACCGTCACGGTGCCGGTCACCTTCCCGGAGGCGGCGCTCGGCGGCGAGGTGAAGGTGCCGACGCTGGGCGGCCCGCCGGTGACGCTGAAGGTGCCGGCCGGCACCCCCAATGGACGCACGATGCGGGCCCGGGGCAAGGGCGCGGCCCGCAAGGACGGCACCCGGGGTGATCTGCTGGTCACCATCGAGGTCGTCGTTCCCAAGGACCTCAGCGACGAGGCGAGGGAAGCGCTGGAGTCCTATCGCGAGGCGACCGCGGGGTCCGACCCGCGGGCGGAGCTGTTCCAGGCCGCGAAGGGAGCTTGAGATGGAGAGCCGGGGCGGGCAGCGTCGTAACCCCTATGAACTGACCGAAGAGTCGCCGGTGTACGTCATCTCCGTCGCGGCTCAGCTCTCCGGCCTGCATCCGCAGACCCTTCGGCAGTACGACCGGCTGGGGCTGGTCTCGCCCGACCGCACGGCCGGGCGGGGCCGCCGCTACTCCGCCCGGGACATCGAGCTGCTCCGCACGGTGCAGCAGCTGTCCCAGGACGAGGGCATCAACCTCGCCGGCATCAAGCGCATCATCGAGCTGGAGAACCAGGTCGCGGCCCTGCAGCAGCGGGTCGCCGAGCTGCAGGGCGCCCTGGAGGGCGCGGCCAGCGCGATGCAGCAGCGGGAGGCCGCGGTGCACGCCTCCTATCGGCGCGATCTGGTGCCGTATCAGGACGTGCAGCAGACCAGTGCGCTGGTGGTGTGGCGGCCGAAGCGGTCCGAGTGACGGGCGCCGCGCCCTGTGGTTCACGGCCGGGGGCCGGGGTGGTGACGAGCCGCCCCGGCCCTTTGCCGTGTGCGGGCGGGCGAGGGGCGTTGCCGGCCGGCCAGGGCCCTGCGCGGGGCGTTCAGCAGCCGTTGTAGCCCGCGGTCGGCATCGACAGCCGGCGGTGCACCTGTGACTTCATCGCGAGCGTGTAGACCGGCTCGTCGAGGTCGGCGATCTCCAGCCGGACGCCGGCCGCCGCGCACCGGGCGCTGAACTCGTCGGCGCCGTCGATGGCGTTCTCCAGCGCCCGCCGATTGGGCGTCACGAACACGTCGACCAGGCCCTTTTCGACGTCGCGCCACAGCGCGCTGTGGTCGGCGCGCAGGTGGTGCAGGGTGAGCTGGCAGGTCAGGTGGTAATCACGGGCCGCCGCCCACTGTTTGCACATGTCGTGCTGGCTGCGGTCATCGACCAGGAACGGATCCTCGTCCAGCTCGGACAGCGGCATCAGGCAGGCGATCGCCGTCACTCGGACCGAGTTCATCGTGCCCTCCGGTGCGTGGCGACTGTGGGGGCGACGATACCCCCGAGGGCGGCCCGTGGAGGAGGGGCTGTACCGGGTGGCGAGGCGTATCCGCAGGCGTGGCAGATCTTCCAGCCGTCCTGGTTGACCGCGAGCTGGCCGCCGCAGCGCGGGCAGAGCTCGGCGTGCGGGCGGGGACGGGTGGGGCGCGGACGGCGCGGAGCGGTCGTCACGATGCGCAAAGCCGACGCCATGGCGCCTCCAGCTGCCTTCTTCTGGCCGGGACGAGGCCGAAGTCGCCCGTCGTTGTCCGGTGCTGTTCGGTCCCCGTCGTACTTGAGTACCAGGTGATGCTGTGACACCGGATGCGGAGGGTCCGTTTTCGGACAGGTGTGGACCAGGAGCCCCTGGGGGCGCTCAGGCCCGTCCCATGGCCCTGGTGACCGCGATCTCGATCATGACCCGATCGGGGTTGGGAGCCGGCGTCCGGCCGTACCGCTCGGCGTACCGCGCGACCGCGTCGGCCACCGCCTCGGCCTCGGTCCGCACCCGCGCGACGCCCTCCAGGGTCGCCCAGCGGCCCCGGTCGACCTGGCACACCGCGACCCTCGCCCCGTCCGGCCCGGCGGCCAGCACGTTCTTGACCTTGGTGCTGTCCTTGCGCGTGATGACCCGCGCGATCCGCTGCTCCGCGTCGTAGGTGACCCCCACCGGAACGACGTGCGGCGTCCCGTTCGGCCGCGGCGTGGTGAGCGTCGACATCAGGTACTCGCCCCAGAAGGCGAGGTACTCGGGACTGAGGGCGCTGAGGTCGTGGGCCATGCGGGCCAGCGTAATGGGGGGCAGGGTAAGGAGGGGCGCCGGAGCCTGAATCAGGCTTGAGTGGAATAGACTCAACTTATCGCACGTTGGCATAGGCAGGATTGGCTCAGGGAACCTGCGCCGGTACGGGCTATGGGCACGAGTACGAGGAGGATCACGAGGCCGTGGACGCCGAGCTGACCAACAAGAGCCGGGAGGCGCTGAGCGCCGCCAATGAGCGGGCGGTCACCGCCGGGCACGCGGACATGACGTCCGCGCATCTGCTGCTCGCGCTGCTGGCCGGGCAGGACAACGAGAACATCATGGACCTGCTGGCCGCCGTGGAGGCCGACGCCGCCGCACTGCGCAACGGAGCCGAGCGGCAGCTCTCGGGGCTGCCCAGCGCGCAGGGCTCGACGGTCGCCCCGCCGCAGCCGGACCGCGAGCTGCTGACCGCGATCGCGGACGCCACCCAGCGGGCCAGGGACCTCGGGGACGACTACGTCTCCACCGAGCACCTGCTGATCGGGATCGCCGCCAAGGGCGGGCGCACCGGCGAGCTGCTGGAGCAGCAGGGCGCCTCCGCCAAGAAGCTGCTGGCCGCGTTCGAGGCCAACCGCGGCGGGCAGCGGGTGACCAACCCCGACCCGGAGGGCACGTACAAGGCGCTGGAGAAGTTCGGCACGGACTTCACCGCGGCCGCCCGCGAGGGCAAGCTCGACCCGGTCATCGGCCGGGACCACGAGATCCGGCGGGTGGTGCAGGTGCTCTCCCGCCGTACGAAGAACAACCCGGTGCTGATCGGCGAGCCGGGCGTCGGCAAGACCGCCGTCGTCGAGGGGCTGGCGCAGCGGATCGTCAAGGGCGACGTGCCCGAGTCGCTGCGCAACAAGCGGCTGGTCGCGCTGGACCTGGGGGCGATGGTCGCGGGCGCGAAGTACCGCGGTGAGTTCGAGGAGCGGTTGAAGACCGTCCTGGCGGAGATCAAGTCCAGCGAGGGCCAGATCATCACCTTCATCGACGAGCTGCACACCGTCGTCGGCGCCGGTGCCGGCGGGGACTCGTCGATGGACGCGGGCAACATGCTCAAGCCCATGCTGGCCCGCGGTGAGCTGCGGATGGTCGGCGCGACCACGCTCGACGAGTACCGCGAGCGGATCGAGAAGGACCCCGCGCTGGAGCGGCGCTTCCAGCAGGTGCTGGTCGCCGAGCCGACCGTCGAGGACACGGTGGCGATCCTGCGCGGCCTCAAGGGCCGCTACGAGGCGCACCACAAGGTGCAGATCGCCGACTCCGCGCTGGTCGCCGCGGCCACCCTCTCCGACCGCTACATCACCTCCCGTTTCCTGCCGGACAAGGCGATCGACCTGGTCGACGAGGCCGCGTCCCGGCTCCGGATGGAGATCGACTCCTCGCCGGTGGAGATCGACGAGCTCCAGCGCGCCGTCGACCGCCTCAAGATGGAGGAACTGGCGCTCCGCAACGAGACCGACGCCGGCTCCGTCGCGCGCCTGGAGAAGCTGCGCAAGGACCTCGCCGACAAGGAGGAGGAGCTGCGCGGACTGACCGCCCGGTGGGAGAAGGAGAAGCAGAGCCTCAACCGCGTCGGCGAGCTGAAGGAGAAGCTCGACGAACTGCGCGGCCAGGCCGAGCGCGCCCAGCGGGACGGCGATTTCGACACCGCGTCCAAGCTGCTCTACGGCGAGATCCCGGGCGTCGAACGGGAGCTGGAGGAGGCCGCGGCCGCCGAGGCCGTGCAGGAGGCCGCCAAGGAGTCCATGGTCAAGGAGGAGGTCGGCCCGGACGACATCGCGGACGTGGTCGGCTCCTGGACCGGCATCCCGGCCGGCCGCCTCCTGGAGGGCGAGACCCAGAAGCTGCTCCGTATGGAGGAGGAGATCGGCAAGCGGCTGATCGGCCAGAACGAGGCCGTCCGCTCGGTGTCGGACGCGGTCCGCCGCACCCGCGCCGGGATCGCCGACCCGGACCGGCCCACCGGCTCGTTCCTCTTCCTCGGCCCGACCGGCGTCGGCAAGACCGAGCTGGCCAAGGCGCTCGCCGACTTCCTCTTCGACGACGAGCGGGCGATGGTCCGGATCGACATGTCGGAGTACGGCGAGAAGCACAGCGTCGCCCGCCTGGTCGGCGCGCCGCCCGGTTACGTCGGCTACGAGGAGGGCGGCCAGCTGACCGAGGCGGTCCGCCGCCGCCCGTACAGCGTGATCCTCCTCGACGAGGTGGAGAAGGCGCACACCGAGGTCTTCGACGTCCTGCTCCAGGTGCTCGACGACGGCCGGCTCACGGACGGCCAGGGCCGCACGGTCGACTTCCGGAACACCATCCTGATCCTCACTTCCAACCTGGGCTCCGCCTTCCTGATGGACCCGCTGCTGAAGGAGGAGGAGAAGAAGGAGCGGGTGCTGGAGACCGTCCGGGCGTCCTTCCGGCCCGAATTCCTCAACCGGCTCGACGACGTGGTGGTCTTCCACCCGCTCGGCACGGAACAGCTCCAGCGGATCGCCCGGATCCAGCTGGACCACCTCCAGCGCCGGCTCGGCGACCGCCGGCTCACCCTGGACGTCACCGACCGCGCGCTGGACTGGCTCGCCTGGCTGGGGCACGAACCGGTCATCGACGCCCCCGCACCCGACCTGTCGTACGGTGCCCGGCCGCTGCGCCGCCTGGTGCAGACGGCCATCGGCGACCAGCTCGCCCGGGCCATCCTGGCCGGCGAGGTGCTCGACGGCGACACCGTACGGGTGGACGTGGACGGCGACGGGGAGCGGCTGACGGTGGCGGCCGCCGGGCGCGCCGCGGCCTGAGCCGGCCCGGACCGGGCGGCGACCGCCCGCCCGGTCCGGCCCGGTGCCGCCGGTGGATCGCCCGGATCATGCCCTTGACCCACACGTTGCCCGCACCGGCCCCGTCCGGGCTTGCCAGGGTGGGGCGGATGTGGGGGAGGATGGCAGGGACCATACGAAGGGAATTCCACGGTGAGCATCGACCCGTCCTCGATTCCGAATTTCGGGGGCCAGCCCGAACCGCAGCCGTCGGGGCCTGATGGTCCCGTCCTGCCAGACCAGGACCTGGTCAAGCAGCTCCTCGACCAGATGGAGCTGAAGTACGTAGTCGACGAGGAGGGTGACCTCGCCGCCCCGTGGGAGCAGTTCCGCACGTACTTCATGTTCCGGGGCGAGGAGGAGCAGCAGATCTTCTCCGTCCGCACGTTCTACGACCGTGTCCACGGCCTCGATGAGAAGTCGAAGCTGCTGGAGGCGATCGACGACTGGAACCGCCGGACGCTGTGGCCCAAGGCCTACACCCACACCCATGACGACGGCACGGTCCGTCTGATCGGTGAGGCATCGATGCTGATCGGCACCGGTGTTTCGCTCGAACACTTCGTGTCGAGCACGGTCAGCTGGGTTCGCGCCTCGATCGAATTCGACAAGTGGATCGTCGAGCAGCTCGGTTTGGAGGCCGAGATCGACGGCGACTCCGACGACAAGCCGGGCGAGGAGGAGGGCTGACGCCCCCCTTTCACCCCGGACCCGGCTGCGCGGGCCCAGGAGCATCCGCTCCGGGGCCCGCGTCGTCGTGTGCGGGTCCTTCCGGCCGGCTGTCCGGCCGACTATCCGGCCGTCAGCGCCTTCAGCCGCCCCGCCGCCTCCTGGAGGACCTCGATGCTCTTGCAGAAGGCGAAGCGGACGAAGGGGGTGCCCTGGTCCTTGTGGTCGTAGAAGACGGCGTTGGGGATGGCGACGACGCCGGCGCGCTCGGGCAGGGCGCGGCAGAAGGCGAAGCCGTCGCCGTCCTGGGACAGCTCGGCGCCGAGCGGGCGGATGTCGGTGGTGATGAAGTACGTGCCGGCGGGCCGGAAGACCCGGAAGCCGGCGTCGGCCAGGCCGGCGGCGAGCACATCGCGCTTGGCGCGCAGATCGTCGCGCAGCCCGGTGTAGTAGGCGTCGGGCAGGGCCAGTGCCTCGGCGACCGCGTACTGGAAGGGCCCGGCGGAGACGTAGGTGAGGAACTGCTTGGCCGAGCGGACCGCGGTGATCAGCTCCGGCGCCGCGGTGACCCAGCCGACCTTCCAGCCGGTGAAGGAGAAGGTCTTGCCGGCCGAGCTGATGGTGACGGTGCGGTCGCGCATGCCGGGGAAGGACGCGAGGGGCAGGTGCTCGCCCTCGAAGACGAGGTGCTCGTAGACCTCGTCGGTGATCACGAGGAGGTCCCGCTCCACGGCCAGCGCGGCGATGGCGGAGAGCTCCTCGCGGGTCAGGACGGTGCCGGTGGGGTTGTGGGGGGTGTTGAGGAGGAGGAGGCGGGTGTCGTCGGTGACGGCGTCGCGCAGCTCGTCGAGGTCGAGGCGGTACGTACCGGATTCCGGCTCGGCGCGCAGGGTCACCGGCACCCGGCGGCCGCCCGCCATGGCGATGCAGGCGGCGTAGGAGTCGTAGTACGGCTCCAGCGCGACGACCTCGTCGCCCGGTTCGAGGAGGGCGAGCAGCGCGGCCGCGATGGCTTCGGTGGCGCCGGCGGTGACCAGGACCTCGGTGTCGGGGTCGTACGCGAGGCCCAGGTGGCCGTAGAAGCGCTCCTGGTGGGCGGCGACGGCGGTGCGCAGCTCGGGGATGCCGGGGCCGGGCGGGTACTGGTTGCCGCGGCCGTCGCGCAGGGCGCGCACCGCCGCCTCCCGGACCTCCTCGGGGCCGTCGGCGTCCGGGAAGCCCTGGCCGAGGTTGAGGGAGCCGGTGCGTACGGCGAGTGCCGACATCTCGGCGAAGATCGTGGTGCCGAATTCGGCGAGGCGGCGATTGAGCAGCGGTCGGTCCATGCGCGCCATCCTGCGCCGAACCTCTGGACTTCCTCAACTGTGCTTTGAGACGCGGAGGGCCAGGGCATCAGCCCCACCACATCAAGGAGACAAGCGGCCGCCGACGCGGCGGCCGGCGGCCCGGGAGGGGCCGGGACGGCGCACCGGGCGCCGGACGGAGCGTGCCTCGCTTCGGGGGAGTGAAAGGAGTGTGAGGCAGATGATGGGGTTCGTGTTCTTCGCGCTGGTCTGCGCGGTGGTGATCGGGGTCGTGGCCCTGGCGGTGCGCAACGGGGGCGGTGGCGGACGCGGCGGGAGCTCGGCCGGCGCCAGCTGGTGGGCGGGTGGTGACTCGGGGTCGAGCGGCCACCACGGCGGGCATCACGGCGGCGGTGGCCACCACGGCGGGCACTCGTGCGGCGGCGGCGGTGGCTGCGGTGGTGGCGGGGGCTGCGGCGGAGGGTCCTGAGCCGTACACATGCGGGTGGCGCATGTACGTCCGCATATGCGCCCGGCGGGTCGCTGATGAGCGCCAACACCCGCTGGGCGCACGGCAGTTGAACAGTTGAACTGCTAGGCCCTCTAGGGGATGGAAAGCCGGAGAACATGGGTAAAACTGCTGTGGTGACCGGGCATTCATGATTCCCTCTTCATAGAGAATCCCCCACGTTCTCCGATTCCCACGTGGGCACGAGCCGGCAGGCAGACGTACATTCCTGATCCTTCACGGGCGGGCCGGCCCACCATTCCACTGCGTGCTTGCGGAGCCGACCCATGCTCACCACTTTGAAGACGGCGTACACCGATACCCGCGCCTGTGACCTGGCCTGGGCGCTGGACAGGGAACCCCTGCCGGCGCTGGCCGTACTCGACCTCCAACACCACGACATCCAGGTCCAGTTGAGGCTGCTCGGCGCCTCCCACCAGGTCATCCTCGAAGAGGAAAGCGGGACGTGTTCCGAGACCGTCGCCTGCATGCCGGGCAGCAGCACCCCGCTTCCGCTCGGCGTGGCCAAGCGGCTGGGGGACTGGGAGTACGAGTTCGCCGCGCATGTGGAGACCCTGTCGCGCGGTTCGTTCGCGGGGCGCGCGCAGGAGTTGCTCGCGCTGGTCGCCGAGCATCCGTACGGGCTCGCCGGGACGTTCCCCGGTTCGCCGCACGCCTTCACGGCGCTGCTGGCGCAGTGCCAGCGGGACCAGGTGCGCTGGCGGACCTGGCACGCGTATCCGCAGGAGGGCCGTTTGGTGGCCACCCGGACCCGGGTGGGCGTACGCGCAGCGGTCGCGGCCGTCTAGAGCGGGCACCTCCCCTTGCGGGTACGCGCCCGGCGGGTGGAGAGGCGACGGGGCGCGCGGTGTGGTGCACGCGGGCGCACAACGCCCGCCGTCCGCCGTCGACTTGCGCTACGACTTCGCTCAACTGACGCGTGTAGCCCGCAGAGTGCACACGTGTGGGTGACCAATCAGTACGGAATCGTCACGTAGCGTTCACTTCATGATCGACCCGCCAGAGTCCGCTCTCACCGGCACCCTCGGGCCGCCGGAGGTCATGATGCCGGCGCGGCTGCCCGTCCCGGCCGGGCTCGGCCGGCTGCTCGTGCTCGGCGTGGTCTTCGTCTGCGCCGCCTGCGGACTGGTCTACGAACTCGAACTCGTCGCGCTGGCCACGTACTTGGTGGGCGACTCGGTCACCCAGGCGTCGGTCGTGCTGTCCGTCATGGTCTTCGCGATGGGCATCGGCGCGCTGCTCGCCAAGCGGCTGCGGTGCCGGGCGGCGGTCGGCTTCGGCGCGGTCGAGGCCGGCCTCGCGCTGGTCGGCGGCAGCTCTGCGATGGCGCTCTACGCCTGCTTCGCCTGGTTCGCCCAGTCCCGCTCCGCGCTGGTCGCCTTCTCCCTGGTCATCGGCGTCCTGATCGGCGCCGAGGTGCCGCTGCTGATGACCCTGATCCAGCGGGTGCGGCGGCAGGACGCCGGCGGGGCGGTCGCGGACCTGTTCGCGGCGGACTACGTCGGCGCGCTCGTCGGCGGCCTGGCCTTTCCCTTCCTGCTGCTGCCGAGCCTCGGCCAGCTGACCGGCGCGCTGGTCACCGGCGCCGTCAACGACGTGGCCGGCGGCGCCCTGGTGCTCTGGCTGTTCCGCCGCGACCTGTCCCGCCGCGCCCGCTGGACCCTGCTCGTGGCGAACGTCCTCGTGCTGGCGCTGCTCGCCACCGGCGTGCTGCTGGCCGCGCCCTTCGAACGGGCCGCGCGCCGGGCGGTGTACGGCTCGGCGGCCCGGGTCGCGGTGCAGACCGGCATCCAGGAAGTGGTGCTGACCGGCGGTACGGGAACCGGTGCGGGACGGGCGAGGAAAGGTTCCGGCCCGCCTCTGGAGCTCTATCTCGACGGCCGGCTCCGGGTCAGCGGGGACACCGAATGCCGCTACCACGAAGCGCTGGTGCACCCGGCGATGGCCGCCGGGCCGCACGCCCGGGTCCTGGTCCTGGGCGGCGGCGACGGCCTGGCCGTGCGCGAGATCCTCCGCTACCGCGCGGTCCGCTCGGTCACCGTCGTCGAGCTCGACCCCGGCGTCCTCCGGCTGGCCCGTACGGACCCCGGCCTGACCCGCCTGAACGACCACTCGCTCGGCGACCCCCGGGTCCACGTCGTCACCGCCGACGCCTTCGACTGGCTGCGCGACCGGGACGCCCCCGGGCACCGCACGGCGCCGTACGACGTCATCGTCTCCGACCTCCCCGACCCCGGCATCACCGCCAGCACCAAGCTGTACTCCCAGGAGTTCTACGGCCTCGCCACGCGGCTGCTGGCCGACCGCGGGCGCCTGGTGGTGCACGCCGGACCGCCGGTGGCCCGGGCCCGGGCGTACTGGACGGTGGACGCGACGGTCCGCTCGGTGGGCCTGGCCACCGACCCGTACCGCATGCCCGGCCGCCCCGCGTCCTTCTTCGGCCCGGACCGCTCGGCCGACCCCACCCCGCGGTCGACCGGCGAGCCGCTCACCGCCGGACCGACGCCCGGCTACTGGGGCTTCGTGCTCGCCGCCCGGCAGCGCCCCCGCTTCGGCCCCGCGCCCGACGCGCCCCCGCCACCGGTGACCCGCGAGGCGCTCCGGGCCGCCCGCCAGGGCGACCTCCGCGACCGCATCCCCGGCCTGCCGGCCTCCACGCTGATGCGTCCGCGCTACCAGGACTGACCCCCTCCGCGACCCGGGGCAGGGTACGCGCGGCGGCCCCGACCCGGGCCGGAGTGCAGAAAGTTGTGCGTGGGCGGGCACGGTCCCGGAGGTGCTGGGTAGGCTCCGTTGTCATGGAGCATGAGGTGTACGTTCCGTTTCCCGTCCGGACCGTGCGGCAGGCGCTCACCGAACCGGAGCGGGTGGCGCGCTGTGTCCCCGGAGTCCAGCTCGACGCCGATGCCGCCCCGCACCGCCCCGAGGGCCGGCTGCGGCTGCGCATCGGAAGCTCCACCATCACCTACCGCGGCAGTCTCACGGTCGGCGAACCGGCGGACGGCGGCCCCGGTGACGACGGCACCGCCGAACTGACCGTCGAGGCGAAGGGCACCGAATCCGTGGGTGACGGCGCGGTCGCGCTGACCCTGACCGTACGGCTCTCCCCGGCCACCGAGCCCGGCCCCGGTACCACCCTGGCCTGCGCCGGCACCGTCCACAGCGACGGCCGGCTGGCCGAGGCCACCGACCGGTCCGTCGAGACCGCCGGGCGCCGGCTGCTGGACCGGTTCGCCGAGAACCTCGCGGACGACCTGCGGCAGCACCCGGTCACCGAGGGGCCCGCCCGGACCGGCGTCTTCGACGCCGAGGTGCCGCCGCCCGCCCTGGACCCGCTCAGCGACGAGGACGCCATCGAGGAGGCCGACCTGGCCGACGCGGGCGACGCGGCCGAGGAGCCCGGGTTCGGCTACGAGGACGAGCTGAACGAGGTCGCCCCGGCCGAGGCCGCGCACGCCCGCCGCACGATGATCGGGCGCAGCGCCGAGGAGGTCGACCACGCCCCGCCGCGCGGCCGGTACGCGCCGGTGCCCGCACCCGAGCCCAACGCCACCTCGCTCACCCTGCGCTGGGCGGCGCCGGCCGCCGCGGTGGTGCTGGCGTCCGCCGTCGTCGTCGGCCGGGTGCTGCGCCGCCGCCGCTGACCGCGGCCGCCGGCGACTTCCCCCGGCGCGGCCCGGCGCACCGCTAGGGTCGGGCCCCGTGAGTACCGACAACACCACGCAGGGCGGCGCGCCGGACGGGGTACGGCTGGCCGCCGGAGACACCGAAGTGACCGTCCGGCCGGACAACGGCTGCCGGATCAAGAGCCTCCGCGTCGGCGGTACGGAACTGCTGCGGCAGGGCGACAAGTACGGCTGTTTCCCGATGGTTCCGTGGTGCGGCCGGCTCGCGCACGGCGAGTTCCGCAACGGCGGCGAGCTGCACCGCATGCCGCTGAACGCCCCGCCGCACGCGATCCACGGCACCGGCCGCGACCTCCGCTGGCACACCGCCCGCACCGGCCCCACGGAGGCGGCCTTCACCTACGACCTCACCGACCCGGCGGCCCCCTGGCCGTACCCGGGCCGGGTCACCCAGCTCGTCCAGCTCGGCGCGGACGGTGCCTCGCTCACCCTCACCATGGGCGTCGAGGCCACCGGCGACTCCTTCCCGGCGCAGGCCGGCTGGCACCCGTGGTTCCGGCGGAACCTCGGCGAGGGGAAGGACGTACACCTCGACTTCCTGCCCGAGTGGCAGGAGGAGCGGGGCCCGGACCACCTCCCGACCGGCCGCCGGATCACCCCGCGGCCCGGTCCCTGGGACGACTGCTTCGGCATGCCGCGCGGGGCGGCCGCCACCCTCACCTGGCCGGGCCGCCTGGAACTGAAGGTCACCAGCCGCGCCGAGTGGGTGGTGGTCTACGACGAGCAGGAGGCCGCGGTCTGCGTCGAACCGCAGACCGGCCCGCCCAACGGACTCAACACCCTGCCGCGCCTGGTCACGCCCATCAATCCGCTGGAGATCTCCATGACCTGGAGCTGGCGGAGCCTGTCCGGCGACACCGCATAAGCTCAAGACCATGAGTGACGACGTGCGCGGCGAGCTGCTGCAGCAGATCAAGGACAAGGCCGTGGTGCACGGCAAGGTGACGCTTTCCTCCGGCAAGGAGGCCGACTACTACATCGACCTGCGCCGGATCACCCTGGACGGCGAGGCCGCGCCGCTGGTGGGGCAGCTGATGCTGGACATCACCGCCGACCTGGACTACGACGCGGTGGGCGGGCTGACGCTGGGCGCCGACCCGGTCGCGACCTCCATGCTGCACGCCTCCGCCGCGCGCGGCCGGCGGCTGGACTCGTTCGTCGTCCGCAAGGCCCAGAAGGCGCACGGCATGCAGCGCCGCATCGAGGGCCCGGACATCACGGGCCGCCGGGTCCTGGTCGTCGAGGACACCTCCACCACCGGCGGCTCCCCGCTGACCGCCGTCGAGGCGGCCCGCGAGGCGGGCGCCGAGGTCGTCGCGGTGGCCACCATCGTCGACCGCGGCGCCGCGTCCGCGATCGCCGACGCCGGACTGCCCTATATCACAGGCTTCCAGCTCGCCGACCTCGGCCTTGCCTGAGGGCGGTACGGCACCCGGCGCTGACGCGGACGCACCGCGCTGACCTGCGGGTTCGTCGAGGGGTGGGCGGTTTCACGGGAAACCGACCACCCCTTTCGCGTGGTGGCCGGATGGGGGAGGTGGAGCAATCCACGGAGTCTGGGAAGATGTGCTCGGCAACGTCGCCGTCCCAGGTCAGGGCCAAGAACGCACACCCGCACATACAAGGAGCGGACAGATGCCCATCGCAACCCCCGAGGTCTACAACGAGATGCTGGACCGGGCGAAGGCAGGCAAGTTCGCCTACCCGGCCATCAACGTCACGTCGACGCAGACGCTGCACGCCGCACTGCGAGGGTTCGCCGAGGCCGAGAGCGACGGCATCATCCAGATCTCCACCGGTGGTGCGGAGTTCCTGGGCGGCCAGCACAACAAGGACATGGTGACCGGCGCGGTCGCGCTCGCCGAGTTCGCGCACGTCGTGGCCGACAAGTACGGCATCACCGTCGCGCTGCACACCGACCACTGCCCCAAGGACAAGCTCGACGGCTACGTCCGCCCGCTGCTCGACATCTCCGCCGAGCGCGTCGCCAAGGGCCAGAACCCGCTCTTCCAGTCGCACATGTGGGACGGCTCGGCCGAGACCCTCGCCGACAACCTGGCCATCGGCCAGGAGCTGCTCGCCAAGGCCGCCGCCGCCAAGATCATCCTTGAGGTCGAGATCACCCCGACCGGCGGCGAGGAGGACGGTGTCAGCCACGAGATCAACGACGAGCTCTACACCACGGTCGACGACGCGCTGCGCACCGCCGAGGCGCTGGGCCTGGGCGAGAAGGGCCGCTACCTGCTCGCCGCCTCCTTCGGCAACGTCCACGGCGTCTACAAGCCGGGCAACGTCGTGCTCCGCCCCGAGCTCCTCAAGGACCTCCAGGAGGGCGTCGGCGCCAAGTACGGCAAGGCCGCGCCGTTCGACTTCGTCTTCCACGGCGGCTCCGGCTCCACCGAGCAGGAGATCGCCACCGCGCTGGAGAACGGCGTGGTCAAGATGAACCTCGACACGGACACGCAGTACGCGTTCTCCCGTCCGATCGCGGACCACATGTTCCGCAACTACGACGGCGTGCTGAAGGTCGACGGCGAGGTCGGCAACAAGAAGACCTACGACCCGCGCAGCTGGGGCAAGCTGGCCGAGGCCGGCATGGCCAAGCGGGTGACGGAGGCTTGCGCGAACCTCCGCTCCACCGGAACCAAGATCAAGTAGCCGTAGGTTTTCGGCTGCCCGCCGCAGGTGGGCCGAGTGGGGGCGGGCGTCCGTGGGCGTCCGCCCCTTCGTCGTGCGAGGGGCCCGGGTGGCGGGCAGGCTCGGGCTATGAGCGATGTGCGGCTGAGGTCCTCGCAGGGGCGGTGGGTCCTGCTGACCGCCGTGCTGGGGTCCGGGATGGCGATGCTGGACAGCACCGTCGTCAATGTCGCGCTGCCGCGGATCGGACAGGATCTCCATGCGGACCTCGCGGTGCTGCAGTGGACGGTGACCGCCTATTTGCTCACCCTCTCCGCGCTGATCCTGTTGGGCGGGGCGCTGGGGGACCGGTACGGGCGGCGGCGGATCTTCGTGATCGGGGTGATCTGGTTCGCCACCGCCTCGCTGTTGTGCGGGCTGGCGCCGCAGGCCGGTGTGCTGATCGCGGCCCGGGCGCTGCAGGGGGTCGGCGGGGCGCTGCTCACGCCCGGTTCGCTCGCCCTGATCCAGGCGGTCTTCCGGCCGGACGACCGGGCCCGGGCGGTCGGTGCCTGGTCGGGGCTGGGCGGCGTGGCCGCGGCGATCGGCCCGTTCGTCGGCGGCTGGCTGGTGGACGGGCCCGGCTGGCGCTGGGTGTTCTTCGTGAACGTACCGCTGGCGCTGGTGTGCGTACCGGTGGCGCTGCGGCACGTCCCCGAGACCCGGGAGCGGGACGCGGCGGCGCGCCGCGGGTTCGACGTGGCGGGCGCGGTGCTGGGCGCGCTGGCGCTGGCCGGGGTGACGTACGCGCTGATCGAGGCGCCCGGCCGGGGTGCCTCGCCCGGGGTGGTCGTCCGCGGTGGCCGGTGTGCTGCTCGGGGTGGCCTTCGTCCGCGTCGAGGGGCGCCGGGCGGACCCGATGCTGCCGCCCGCGATCTTCCGCATCCGCCTGTTCTCCGCGATCAACGCGGTGACGGTGTGTGTCTACGCGGCGTTCAGCGGCTTCTTCTTCCTGGCCGTCCTCCAGCTCCAGGTCGTCGCGGGCTACTCGGCCCTCCAGGCCGGCGTCGCCCTGCTGCCGACCACCGTGCTGATGCTCCTGCTTTCCGCCCGCTCCGGTGAGCTCGGCCAGCGCATCGGGCCGCGGATCCCGCTCACCGTCGGACCGGTGCTGTGTGCCGCCGGAATGCTGCTGATGATCCGGGTCGGCCCGGGTGCCTCGTACGTGGCCGACGTGCTGCCCGCGCTGGTCGTGCTGGGCATGGGAATGGTGACGCTGGTCGCGCCGCTCACCTCGACCGTGCTGGCGTCGGTGGACGTGGACCGGGCGGGTCTCGCGAGCGGCATCAACAACGCGGCGGCCCGGGCCGCGGGCCTGATCGCGGTGGCCGCCCTGCCCCTCCTGGCGGGCATGGGCCCCGAGGCATACCGCTCGGCCGACCAATTCGCCGCCACCTTCCGCCGCGCCATGCCCCTGTGCGCCGCCGTCCTCCTGGTCGGCGCCCTCATCGCCTGGCTGACGGTGCGCCCCGCGCCCCGCCCCGCGACCCCACCCACCAAGGAACCCTGCCACCCCGAATGCACCTACCACTGCGGAGTGGCCTCCCCACCGTTGGACCCCGGCGACACACCGCACCAGCCCCCACCCACCTCCACTCCTCCCCCCACGGGAGGGGACGGGCCGGAGGGGCCTGGTGTGTGGACGTAAGGCGAAGCAGTCCACACACCAGGCCCCGGAGGCCCGTCACCGCACCCAAAAACAACCCAGCCCGCCGCAGGCGCAACGCTGCGGAAAGCCGAGTACGTGCGCAGGGCCGCCGCACGCACACCGTGGGGGAAACTAAGAACATGCCCATTCACGAAAACCTGCTGGGGGGACCGCCCCCCACCCACCTCCCCGACGACCCCGAGCCCCGTGAGGCGCTCGCGGCCGGTACCGCGCCGGCCGATGTCGCCGCGAAGTACCCGACGTCCTCCCTCGCCTGGGCGCAGCTCGCGGACGACGCGTTCGAGGGCGGCCGGGTCGTCGAGTCGTACGCGTACGCCCGCACCGGCTACCACCGCGGTCTGGACGCGCTGCGCCGGGCCGGCTGGAAGGGCCACGGCCCGGTGCCGTTCGAGCACGAGCCCAACCGCGGCTTCCTGCGGGCGCTGCACGCCCTCGCCCGGGCCGCCGGGGCGATCGGCGAGCAGGACGAGTACGAGCGCTGCTCGCAGTTCCTGAAGGACTCCTCGCCGACGGCCGCCCAGACCCTGGGCTGACCCCACGACGCGACCGCGGGCCCCCCGACGGGACCGGCCCACGACGCCGCGCCCGCGAAGGCGCCCCCTGGCCCGCCTGGCCTCCAGACCAGGCGGGCCTTGCACATGCCAGGGACCATTGCGGAAGATGCCCGGTGGGGACCGGGGCCCCCGTGCCGGAATCGGCAGGGGCGGACCGCTACCCGGAGTACGTTTCGAGGAGACAGCGATGTCCCACGAGGTAACCGGCGGGGCTCAGGAGCCTGAGACCCCGAACCTCGACTTCGCAGGTACCACCCCGTACGAGGACTACGTCCAGGCGGACGTCCTCACCCATCTCCAGCAGCCGCTCTCCGACGATCCCGGCGAGATGGTCTTCCTGGTCACCACCCAGGTCATGGAGCTGTGGTTCACCGTCATCGTCCACGAGTGGCGGACCGCGGCCGAGGCGCTGCGCCGTGACGACCTGCCGGTGGCCATCGACGCGCTGCGCCGCTCCGCGTACGAGCTGGAGGCGCTGAACGCCGCGTGGAAGCCGCTGGCCAAGCTGACCCCGGCCCAGTTCAACGCCTACCGCAGCGCGCTCGGCGAGGGTTCCGGGTTCCAGTCGGCGATGTACCGGCGGCTGGAGTTCCTGCTCGGCGAGAAGTCCGCGTCGATGCTGGTGCCGCACCGCGGCGCCCCCCGCGCGCACGCCGAGCTGGAGAAGGCGCTGCACGAGCCGAGCCTGTGGGACGAGGTACTGCGGCTGCTGGCCCGCCGCGGCCACCCGGTCCCCGCGGCCGTACTGGAGCGGGACCCGGCGCAGCGCTACGAGCCGGACCCGGCGGTGGAGGCCGTGTGGGCGGAGATCTACGCGGGGGAGCAGGAGTCCGAGCTGGTCCGGCTGGGCGAGGCGCTGACCGAGGTCGCCGAGCTGGTCTGGCGATGGCGCAACGACCATCTGGTCGCGACCCGGCGGGCGATGGGGGCGAAAATGGGTACCGGTGGTTCCGCGGGCGTCGCCTGGCTGGAGAAGCGGGCCCGCAAGAACGTGTTCCCCGAGCTGTGGACGGCGCGCAGCCATGTCTGAGACCCCCGAGTTCCCCGTGGCTCCCGCGTCCGGGAGCGAACTGGCGATACGCGCGGCGGAGTTGGACGCCGCCGATCCGCTCGCCGCGGTCCGTGAGCGGTTCGTCCTCGACGACACCGTCTATCTGGACGGCAATTCCCTCGGCGCGCTGCCCCGCGCGGTGCCCGGCCGGATCGCCGACGTGGTCGCCCGTGAATGGGGCGAGCTGCGCATCCGCTCGTGGACCGAATCCGGCTGGTGGACCGCGCCCGAGCGGATCGGCGACAAGATCGCTCCGCTGATCGGGGCCGGTCCCGGCCGGGTGGTGGTCAGCGACTCGACCAGCGTGAACATCTTCAAGGCCGTGGTGGGCGGCGTCCGGATGGCCGGGAAGGGCTGTACGGAGATCCTCGTCGACGCCACGACCTTCCCGACCGACGGCTACATCGCCCGGTCGGCGGCGCGGATGACCGGCCTCGCGGTGCGGCCGGTGGAGCCCGCCCGGATCGCCGACGAGGTCACCGAACGCACCGCGGTCGCGCTGGTCAACCACGTCGACTACCGCACCGGCCGGCTCAACGACCTGCCGTCCATCACCACCGCGCTGCACTCCGCGGGCGCGCTGGCCATCTGGGACCTGTGCCACAGCGCGGGCGCGCTGCCGGTCGGCCTCGACGCGTACGGCGTGGACCTCGCGGTCGGCTGCACGTACAAGTACCTCAACGGCGGCCCGGGTTCGCCCGCGTACCTCTACGTCCGCGAGGGGCTCCAGGAACGGTTCGAGTCGCCGCTGCCGGGCTGGAACTCGCACATCGACCCGTTCGCGATGGACCCCGGCTACGCCCCTGCCGACGGCATCCTGCGCGGCCGGGTCGGCACCCCCGACATCCTGTCGCTGCTGGCGCTGGAGGCGGCGCTGGAGGCCTGGGAAGGGGTGTCCATCGAGGAGGTGCGGGCCAAGAGCCTGGCGCTGACCGACTTCTTCCTGGAGTGCGTGGACGCCCATGTGCCGCCGGGCCGGGTCCGGTCGGTGACCCCGGCCGACCACCGGCAGCGCGGCAGCCAGGTGGCGCTGGAATGTTCCGGGGCAGGCGAGGTGATGGACGAGCTGATCCGGCGCGGCGTGGTCGGCGACTTCCGCCACCCGGACGTGCTGCGCTTCGGCTTCACCCCGCTCTACACCTCCTTCGCGGACGCGGAGCGGGCGGCGCGGGTGCTCGGCGAGGTGCTGGGCGCGCAGCCGGACGCGGTGGCGCCGGGGACCGTCGGGTGAGCGCGGCGGACGAGGAGTCGGCGCTGCTGGGGCTCGCCCCGGTGGCGCCGGACCGCACGCTGGCCTACGGGCCGCACCCGGACCAGGTCGTCGATCTCCACGGCCCGTGGGACACCGCCGCCGGCCCGCCGGTGGTGCTGCTGCACGGCGGGTTCTGGCGCGCGGCCTACGACCGGTGCCATCTGTCGCCGCTGGCCGCCGCGCTGGCCGGGCAGGGGCGGCCGGTCGCGCTCGTCGAGTACCGCAGGGTCGGTGCGGGCGGTGGCGCGCCGCAAACCTTCGAGGACGTGGCGGCCGGCATCGCGGCCGTGGCGGCGTTGACACCCGGCGCCGGCGGTCCGGTGCTGGTCGGGCACTCGGCGGGCGGCCACCTCGCGCTGCTCGCCGCGGCCCGGCCCGGCACCCCGGTCGCCCGGGTGCTGGCCGTCTCGCCGGTCGCCGATCTGGCGCGCGCCCATGAGCTGGGCCTCAGCGACGGGGCGGTGGCGGAGCTGCTCGGACCGGAGCCCGGCCGGGCGGAGCGGCTGGCCGCCGCCGACCCGGTGCGCCATCCGCCGGCCGGCGTCCCGGTGACGATCCTGCACGGCACCGACGACCCGGACGTCCCCCCGGAGCTCTCCCGCCGGTACGCCGCGGCGCACCCCGGCGGCACCGAGCTGCGGGAGCTGCCGGGCGTCGGGCACTACGCCCCGGTGACGCCGGGCACCCCAGCCTGCGCCACCCTGTGCGGGCTGCTGCCCGGGCCCGTTCCGCGGTGATCCCGGACACCGCGCCGACCAGGTAGTACTTGAGACGGACCCCGGCAGATCCCCATTGGTGGGGACGCCCGGCGGTCCGTCTCTGCTTACCGTTGTCTGCGTGAACGAGAAGACCCAGTCGCAGAGCACCCTGCGCTCAGAGGCCCGGATAGCTCATGGTGCGCTGCATCGGCTGCGCCAGGACCTGTTCCTCGACGCCTTCGCCTTCCGCCCGATGCCGCCGCTGGAGGACGCCAAGGTGCTCCGGTGGGTCCCCTGGCTGCCGGAGCGGCTGCGGCACTGGGCGCGCTGGCTGCCGCACCTCATCGTCAGCGGTTTCTCGGGGCTGGTCTTCCTGGCGACCTTCACCATGGGCTACGACATGGGGCCGGTGCGCGGCGTCCTGGTCGGCGGCTTCTCCCTGCTGGTCGCCGCCGCGCCGGCGCTCACGCTCTTCCGGCCGGTGGGTGCCTACTGGCTGTCGCTGGGCACGTTCCTGGTGTCGGTCATGGCAGATGCGATCATGTTCGATTACCCCAGCGCCTTCAGCGGCACCGCCTATCCCACGCTGCTGGCCGTGATGACGCTGGTTGTGCTGCGCACCCGGCCCCGGCTGGCGGTGGAGATGTGGCTGGTCACCTTTGGTGCGGGGGCCGTGGTGATGGTGGTCACCAGGAACGGCTCGGGGGATCTGGCGCCGGTGATGGCCTTCAGTGCCATGGTGCTGATCTCCGCCGCCGCGGTCCGCGCCTGGCGTGAGGAGCGCCGGCAGGTCGTCGAGACGCAGACCGTGACCGCCGAGGAGCGGTCCCGGCGCACCCTCCTGGAGGAGCGCGCCACCATCGCCCGGGAGCTGCACGACGTGGTGGCCCACCACATGTCCGTGATCGCCATCCAGGCCGAGGCGGCCCCCTACCGGGTCGAGAACACCCCGCCCGAGCTCGCCACGTCCTTCGCGACGATCCGCGAGAACGCCGTCGCCGCGCTCACCGAACTGCGCCGCATCCTGGGCGTGGTCCGCTCCGAGGACCCGGACGCGTTCATGGAGGCCGACCCGGAGGCCCCGCAGCCGACCCTGGCCAGCCTCGATTCGCTGCTGGACAGCGTCCGCGGCGCCGGGCTGACCGTCGAGGCGGTGATCGTCGGTGCGTCGCGTCCGCTGCCGCAGGGCGTGGAGCTCTCCGCGTACCGGATCGTGCAGGAGGCGCTGAGCAACACGCTGCGCCATGCGCCGGGTGCCGACGCCCGGGTGGAGATCTCCTACGTGCTCGGCGGGCTCGGCCTGCGGATCGTCAACGGCGCCCCGAGCCGGCTGGCCAGGCCCTCCCCGGGCGCGGGCCACGGCGTGCTGGGCATGCGCGAGCGGGTGCAGATGCTGGGCGGCGAGATGACCGCCGACCACACCGAGGACGGCGGCTTCGAGGTCGCGGCGTTCATCCCGGTCGCCCCGTTCGAGACCACCGCCAAGGGAGGTGCGGCATGATCCGGGTGCTGATCGTCGACGACCAGGTGATGGTCCGCGAGGGGTTCTCCGTCCTGCTCAACGCCATGCCGGACATCGAGGTCGTCGGGGAGGCCGTGGACGGCCGCCAGGCGGTGCGGAAGGTCGCGGAGCTCAAGCCCGATGTCGTCCTGATGGACATCCGCATGCCGGAGATGAACGGTCTGGACGCGACCCGCGAGATCGTCGCCGCCGACGCGGACGCCAAGGTCCTGGTCCTGACCACCTTCGATCTGGACGAGTACGTCTACCAGGCGCTGCGCGCCGGGGCCAGCGGCTTCCTGCTGAAGGACGCCTCGGCCGGCCAGCTCGCCGAGGGCGTGCGGATCGTCGCCTCCGGCGAGGCCCTGCTGGCCCCGACCGTCACCAAGCGGCTGATCTCGGAGTTCTCCCGGCTGGGGACGCCCCGCGCCCCCGCGCAGGAGCGCATCGCCGATCTGACGGAACGCGAGACCGAGGTGCTGGTGCTGGTCGCCCAGGGCCTGTCGAACGGCGAGATCGCGGCCCATCTCGTCGTTGCCGAATCGACGGTGAAGACGCACGTCAGCCGCATCCTGGTGAAGCTCGGCCTGCGCGACCGCACGCAGGCGGCGGTCTTCGCGTACGAGGCGCGGCTGGTGACACCCGGCGCCTGACCCCCACCCGGGTCCACAGCCTGTGGACACGAGTACGCCGCCGGAGTCCGCTACAGCTCCGGCGGCGTACGGCTGGGGGGGCGGTTTCACGTGAAACGGCGGCGTAGGTCCGCGGGTGGCCGTTTCACGTGAAACCGCCGGGCGGGATCAGCCGATGTCGCGTCGGCGGAAGCCGGCCAGGCCGGCGGCGAGGAAGACGGCGGAGAGGGCCAGCAGCCAGACGAACGGGGCCGCGGTGGCCTCCGTGCCCGGGAGCTTGGGCAGGTGGCCGTAGGGCGAGAGGTCCATGGCCCACTGGGGGAACTTCAGCGACGGGCCGATCCAGCCGAGCGCCAGGCAGCCGCCGACCACCGCCCACACGGCCGTGGTGGCCCGGGGCAGCAGCCCGAAGGCCAGTACCGCCAGGCCGGTGAGCGTCCAGACCGCCGGGACCTGGGCGAGCGCGGCGGCCGGCACCGGCCCCACCCGGCCCAGGTCGCCGACCGAGACGCCGTACGAGACGCCCAGCGCCAGCCCGCCGAAGCCGAGGACGACGACGGTGCCGGCGTAGGCGACGGCCAGGTGGCCGGCGGCCCAGCGGAGCCGGCCCACCGCGCCGGCCAGCACCGGTTCGGCCCGGTCGGCGGTCTCCTCGCCGCGCAGCCGGAGCACCGCACCGGCCGCGTAGATCGCGGCGACCATGCCGAGCATGCCGACCATCGTGGCCAGGAAGGCGTCGGTCAGCCGCGCCTGCCCGCCCATCCGCTCGAAGATCTCGCGGGTCTGCCGGTTGCCGCCGACCATGTCGGTCGCGCCCTTCGCGATCCCGCCGAAGACCGCGCCGGCGCACACATAGCCGAGCGTCCAGCCGCCGAGGGTCGTCCGCTGCAGCCGCCAGGCCAGACCGAACGGGCCGGCCAGCGTGCGCGGGGCGGCCGCCGGACCGGGCCGCGCGGGCAGGAAGCTCATGCCGAGGTCGCGGCGGGCGGTCAGCGCGTAGGCGGCGGCGACGGTGAGCGCGGTGCTCGCCAGGAAGAGCAGTACCACCCACCAGCGCTCGTCGGCGTACGCCCGCAGGTTCTCCGCCCAGCCGAGCGGCGAGGCCCAGGTGAGCGGGGAGCCGGCGGTGCCGTCGGCGGCATCGCCCGCGCCGCGCAGCGCGAAGGCGAGGCCGAGCACCGCGCCGGTCAGCCCCTTCGCCATCCGGGCGCTCTCGGTGAGCTGCGCGGCGATGGCGGCCAGTCCGGCGAAGAGCATGCCGGTGCCGCCGATGGCGAGCCCGAGGGTCAGGGAGCCGGCGGCCGGCCGGCCGGACCGTGCGAGCCCCGCCGCGATCAGCACGACGAGTGCGGCGTTGGCGAGCAGCGCCGCCAGCAGGGCCGCGGTCAGTGGCGCCCGGCGGCCCACCATCGCGGCGGACAGCAGCTCCTGACGGCCCGTCTCCTCCTCCTCGCGGGTGTGCCGGACGACGATCAGCAGGCTCATCACCGCGGCCAGCACCGCCCCGAACCCGGCCATCCGCCAGGCGATCAGGCCGCCGAGGGAGTCGCTGAAGACGGGGCCGTACAGCGCGCGCAGCGAGCCGTTGGCGGTCATCGAGCCGGCCAGTTCGGCGCGCTCGGCGGCGGTGTTGTAGAGCGCCTCGAAGGAGGAGCCCATGCTCGCCACGACCAGGCCGAGGCCGAGCACCCAGGCCGGGATCATCACCCGGTCGCGGCGCAGGGCGAGCCGCAACAGGGCGCCGGTACCGGCCAGTTGGCGGGAGCGGGCGGTGCCGGCGGGCACCGCGGTGGCCACGGCGGTCATCGGGCGACCGCCGTCCGGTCGCGGTCGGCCCCGCCCCGTACGTCGTCCTGGTAGTGCCGCAGGAACAGCTCTTCCAGGGTGGGCGGGGTGCTGGTCAGGCTGCGCACCCCGGAGGTGCCCAGCGCGCGCAGCACGGCGTCCAGCTTGTCGGTGTCGACCTGGAGCCTGACCCGGTGGCCCCGGACGTCGAGGTCATGAACGCCGGGCAGCGCGGACAAGCCATTGGGCGGCCCGGCGAGTTCGGCCACGATCGACGTGCGGGTCAGGTGCCGCAGCTCGCCGAGCGAACCGGACTCGACCGTCCGCCCCTTGCGGATGATGCTGACCCGGTCGCAGAGCGCCTCGACCTCGGACAGTACGTGGCTGGAGAGCAGCACCGTACGGCCGCGGTCGCGCTCCTCGGCGACGCAGTTCTGGAAGACCTCCTCCATCAACGGGTCGAGCCCGGAGGTCGGTTCGTCGAGGATGAGCAGGTCGACGTCGGAGGCGAAGGCGGCGACCAGGGCGACCTTCTGCCGGTTGCCCTTGGAGTAGGTGCGCCCCTTCTTGGTCGGGTCGAGCTCGAAACGCTCGATGAGCTCGGCACGGCGCCGTGCGTCCAGTCCGCCGCGCAGCCGCCCGTACAGATCGATGACCTCGCCGCCGGAGAGGTTGCGCCACAGGGTGACATCGCCGGGGACGTAGGCGATGCGGCGGTGCACGGCGACGGCGTCGTGCCAGGGGTCCCGGTCCAGGAGCCGGACGGTGCCGCGGTCGGCGCGCAGCAGGCCGAGCAGCACGCGGATGGTGGTGGACTTCCCGGCGCCGTTGGGCCCGAGGAAGCCGTGTACCTCGCCGGACTCGACGGTGAGGTCGAGGCCGTCCAGCGCGTGGGTCCGCCCGAAGGACTTGTGGAGACCGTCCACCCGGATCGCGGGAGCGGGAGCGATTGGCTTGGTCATGCTTCGGAAGCTACGCGCGTTTCACAAATTTGTGAAGTTAAGAAACCATATAAAGTTGAGCGGGGTGGCGTTGATCAGGGGAGAGGATGCGGACATGAGCAATGCGGAACGTGCGGCCGGTACGGACGGCGGCGACGGGCGGCGGGCTGCCGACCCCCGCGCCCCCCAGGCGATCTCCCAGTTCGTCGAACGGTTCGCGGCCCAGCTGGTGGACGCCGGGATGGCCCGCATGCCGGCCCGCGTCTTCGCCTGCCTGCTCGCCTCCGACTCCGGTGTGCTGACCTCCGCCGAGCTGGGCGAACGGCTCCAGATCAGCCCGGCCGCGGTGTCCGGCGCGGTGCGCTACCTCTCCCAGGTCGACATGATCAGCCGCGAGCGCGAGCCCGGCTCCCGCCGCGACCGCTACCGCGTCCACAGCGACCAGTGGTACGAGGCGCTGACCCGCCGGGAGAACGTCCTCGCCCGCTGGGAGGGCACGCTGCGTGAGGGCGTCGACAGCCTCGGCCCGGACTCCCCGGCCGGCCGCCGGCTCAACGAGACCCTGGTCTTCTTCGCGTTCCTGCAGAAGGAACTGCCCGTCCTGCTGGACCGCTGGCGCGACCACCGCGACGAGCTGCGCGCAGGCTACGACACCCCCGGGGGCTGAGCGCCGCGGCGGCTGACGGCCACCCGGCCCAGCCCCGCCGCCCGCCCACTCGACCCACCGCCCGGAGCCTCGGCCCTGCCGCCCTGCCGCCCTGCCGCTCGGCCCACCGCCCGGAGCCTCGGCCCTGCCGCCCGCCGCTCACCCCCGCCGCGGCAGCTGCAGTCGCCAGGCCCCCGGCTGCACCGTCCACGTACGGGTCCGCACCGGGCCGCCGACCACCGCGTCCGCCCGGTAGTGGAAGTCCGCCCCGGACACCGTCACGGCCCGCGCCCGGGCCCGTACCGGATGCCCGCCGCCCGGCCAGTGCACCACGACCTCGGCCAGCTCCCCGCCGCCGTCCCGGCCGTCCCCCCGGCCGTCGCCGACACCCTCGCCGCGACCGGTCCCGGCCCCCGGCCACCCCGCCCCGGCCTGCCCGCCCGGCACCACCGACACCCCGCGCACCGGCCGGTCCAGATCCGCCAGCAGCACCCCGTCCGCCTCGATCCGCAGCCGCTGCCCCGGCACCCGCACGCGCCGGCCGCCCGCCGCCCCGGCCTCCGTACGGGACGCCCCCCAGCGCCCGGAGGCCGGTGCCAGCAGCGCCAGCGCGGTCCGCGCGGTCCGGGCGGCCGGCCCCCACCACGGCCGGGGCCCGTCGGCGCCCACCACGGCCGGCGACCCGTCCGCCCCGGAAGGCCCCGCGCCCTCCACGCCCGCCGCGGGCTCCCCGGCGTCCACCGGCCCGGCCGCACCCGGCACGAACACCCGGCGCCCCGGGCCGGCCGTCGCGCGCCGCCCGCCGTTCCGCCCGCCGTCCCGCCCGCACGGGATCCGCAGCCCGCCCAGCACGATCCCGCCGCTGTCGTCCGTCAGCAGGTCCATCGCCCGCTCCGCGCCGTCCAGCACCGTCCGCGCCGCGGCGACGGTGTCCTGCGGGACGCCCAGCGAGCGGCTCAGCGCCACCGCGGCCGGCGCCCCGACCGGGACCATCGACACCGGCACCCCGGCCAGCTCCCGCTCCCTGTGCAGCAGCCCCACGACCCGCAGCAGCGCCCGGTCGTCGCCGATCACCACCGGCCGCCGCTGCCCCCGCCGGGCCAGCGCCCGCGCGAATTCCTCCGGCCCCTCCGGCAGGCAGATCTTCGCCCCCGAACCCCCCGCGCCCGCACACAGCACATCCCGCGCGATCCGGACGGACTCCCCGTCCGTACTGCGCGCGACCGGATCGATGACCACGAGCAGGGGGTACCCCCGATCGGAGTCCACGGGAGAGTGCCCAGAAGGCTGCGCCGACACCTCGGTCCTTCCTCAGGTAGCATCTCGGTGCAAGAGCCCCTTGCGCTATTGCGCCAGGGGCTTCGTCTATTCCGGGGCACCGGTTCGACGGCTGCAGTGATGACGGACGCGTGAACACGCAACGCCACGCCATCCACGCACGTTGGACATGCCCCGCCCGGAAGGGGTGTACGCCTGTGCCCGCACTTGTGCTGCTCGGTGCTCAGTGGGGTGATGAGGGCAAGGGGAAGGCCACCGACCTGCTCGGTGGATCCGTCGATTACGTGGTGCGCTACCAGGGCGGCAACAACGCCGGCCACACGGTCGTCGTGGGCGACCAGAAGTACGCGCTGCATCTCCTCCCCTCCGGAATCCTCTCGCCGGGGTGCACCCCGGTCATCGGCAACGGTGTCGTCGTCGACCCGGCGGTCCTGCTCTCCGAGCTGAGCGGACTCAACGAGCGCGGCGTCGACACGTCCAAGCTGCTGCTCAGCGGTAACGCGCACCTGATCACGCCGTACAACATCACCGTCGACAAGGTGACGGAACGGTTCCTCGGCAAGCGGAAGATCGGCACCACCGGCCGCGGCATCGGCCCGACCTACGCCGACAAGATCAACCGTGTCGGCATCCGCGTCCAGGACCTCTACGACGAGTCGATCCTCACGCAGAAGGTCGAGGCGGCGCTCGACGTCAAGAACCAGCTGCTGACCAAGCTCTACAACCGCCGCGCCATCGAGGCCGGCCAGGTCGTCGAGGAGCTGCTCGGCTACGCCGACCAGATCAAGGGCTACGTCGCCGACACCACCCTGATCCTCAACAAGGCCCTCGACGACGACAAGGTCGTCCTCTTCGAGGGCGGCCAGGGCACGCTGCTGGACATCGACCACGGCACGTACCCCTTCGTCACCTCCTCGAACCCGACCGCGGGCGGCGCCTGCACGGGCGCGGGCGTGGGCCCGACGAAGATCAACCGGGTCATCGGCATCCTGAAGGCGTACACCACCCGCGTCGGCGCCGGCCCGTTCCCCACCGAGCTCTTCGACGAGGACGGCGAGGCGCTGCGCCGCATCGGCGGCGAGCGGGGCGTCACCACCGGCCGCGACCGCCGCTGCGGCTGGTTCGACGCGGTCATCGCCCGCTACGCGACCCGCGTGAACGGCCTGACCGACTTCTTCCTCACCAAGCTCGACGTCCTCACCGGCTGGGAGCAGATCCCGGTCTGCGTGGCGTACGAGATCGACGGCAAGCGCGTCGAGGAACTCCCGTACAGCCAGAGCGACTTCCACCACGCGAAGCCGATCTACGAGACGCTGCCCGGCTGGTCCGAGGACATCACCAAGGCGAAGTCCTTCTCCGACCTGCCGAAGAACGCCCAGGCGTACGTCAAGGCGCTGGAAGAGATGTCCGGCGCCCCGATCTCCGCCATCGGCGTCGGCCCCGGCCGCGACGAAACGATCGAGATCAACTCGTTCCTGTCGTAGGGACCGCTTGCGTCAAGGGCCCGCGCCCGTCTTCCCGACGGATGCGGGCCCTTGTGTTTTCCTGCACTCGAACGGGTGATTCGTCATGAAACGCTTGTCCGGGCCTGGCTATGCCCGGCAATCTGGTTTTCGTCCGGCAAGGAGTGCAGCAGGTGGTTGTGGCCGGGCGCATGCCTCAGGTGGAGGGGACTTCGAGGCGATTACCTCCGCCGCGCCCGAGACCGTCACCGGCTTCCTCCGGCGATGCCCCGGCCTTCAGGTCGGGGTGCGGGTGGTGCCTCTCCATCGCCAGGGTGATGCATCGTCCGGCTGTTGCGGCGGTGGGCGGCCCATAAAATCCAGGGATCTCAACTACCGTACTCACCAACGAGGTTGAGGACTATGACGACGCAAGTGCAGTCAACTGAAGGGGTCGGGCATGCCCGGTACACCTATCGTCTGCGGGTGTCGGCGAGTGCTCGCGCCGCGCTGGGAGGCGAGTGGGATCGGTGTCGGTGGGTGTGGAACGAGTGTGTTGCACGCTCGAAGAAGGCCCACGCCGAAGGTGAGAAGTGCGGTCCGGCGCGGCTGGACATGATGCTGACCGAGGCTCGTGCCCGCACGCCGTGGCTGCGCGAGGGCAGCTCGGTTCCTCAGCAGCAGCTCATACGCGACTTCGGCAAGTCCCGCGCCAAAGCGCTCAAGGATTTCAAGGCCCGGTTGCCGATGCGGCAGCGGGCCGGGATGCCCAAGCACAAGAAGAAGTGCGAAGCCTTGCCGACGCTGAATTACACCCGGCGCGGCTTCCGACTCAAGGACGGGCGTCTGCACCTGGCCGGCGGTGTCGTGGTGCGCGTGGTGTGGTCGCGGGACCTGCCCAAGCCGCCGTCCAGTGTCCGCGTGTATCGGGACAGTCTCGGCCACTGGTACTGCTCATTCGTCGTCCCTGTGACTACCGAGGCGCTGCCCGCGACGGGCCGGGACATCGGTATCGACTGGGGCGTGAAGGAGACTGCAACCACCACGTCCGACGACCACGACCTTGCCCATGCGCAGCACGGCAAGACTGCCGCGCAGAAGCTTGCCCGGTATCAGCGCATGATGGCCCGCAGGAAGCCCAAGCACGCGCAGGCCGTATCGAAGGGCTACCGCTCGGCGAAGCGGCAGACCGCCAAGCTTCACAAGAAGACAGCCCGGCAGCGGCAGGACGCCGGCCGCAAGTGGGCCAAGTCCGTGGTCCGCGACCATGACCGCCTTGCTGTGGAGGACTTTCACCCGAAGTTCCTCGCCAAGACCACCATGGCCCGCAAAGCCGCCGACGCAGCCATCGGGGCGACCAAGCGAGCCCTGGTCGAAATGGCCTGGAAGCACGGCCGTGAGCTGCACCTCGTAGACCCCGCGCACACCACCATGGACTGCGCAGAGTGCGGAGCGAGAACCAAGCACGCACTACCTCTTTCGGAACGTACATATACGTGCACGGCGTGCGGAGCCGTCTCGCCCCGAGACAAGAACTCTGCCCGCGTGATGCTCGTCCGGGCTGGTCTCGTACCCGGCTAGTGCTGATCGTGTAAGACCCGCCGGACCGCCGGTCCGCAGGCGACGTGAGCTAGGAATCCCCCTCGTTTACGAGCGGGAGGAGTCAAGTTGGAGTTCATCGACACCCACATCGACACACCGAGGCCCTGAAGAACTACGTCCGCTGACGGCACGGAGCGGGGCCGTCTCCTCCCCCGTCCCACCAGCCGTTGGGTGGCCGATAACCGGCGTTGTGGATGTCGGATTCCGTGTGGCGGAACTTGGCGCGGTTGTGGAACGTAGAACCAGCACGAGCACAGCCCGTTCGTCCGCATCCGCACGATCGTCCGTCCCCGTCCCGCCCGCCGAGGAGACCGTGTGATTCCCGCCGTACGAGCCCTCGCCCGCGCCGCCATGGCCGCGCGTCCGGTACCGCTCGCCGACGTCCAGGCGCGGGCCGAGCTGCTGGTCCGCTTCGGGCACAGTTATCTCGTCCCGGTCGAGGTCTTCGCCGCCTTGGCCGCCGAACTGACCGACCGGCGCCGGCCCGGTGGCCCGTTCGCCGCGCTGTGCATCAACGGGCGGCGCTGGTTCCGCTATCGCTCGGTCCACTACGACACCCCTGACCTGCGCTTCTTTCACGACCACCGGGCGGGCGGCCGGGCCGGCTACCTGATCCGCGAGCGGCGTTACGAGGACACCGGGGAGCGGCAGTTCGAGATCAAGCTCAAGGGGCGGCGCGGCGAGACGGTCAAGCACCGGCAGCCGCTGCTGCCGGGTGACGAGCCCCTCGGCGCGGCCCCACGCGGCTTTCTCGCCTCCGTGCTGGACCGTTCGTACGGCATCGCCGCCCCCGCCGACCTGGGCCACTGTCTGGAGACCGCCTACACCCGGGCCACCTTCGTCGCGGACGGCCAGCGCATCACCTGCGACGCGGCGCTGCTCTGCCGGGACCTGACCACCGACCGCACCGTACGGGCCGACGGCGGGCTGGTCCTCGTCGAGACCAGGACCACCGGCCGGCCGACCGCGGCCGACCGGCTGCTGCACGGCCATGGCGTCCGGGCCGCCGACTTCACCAAGTACTGCGGCGGGCTGTCGGCCCTCCGCCCGGAGCTGACCGCCGCGCACTGGCAGCGCGCGGTGCGGACGGCCTTCCCGGCGGCGGGCGGGCGCGCGGTCCCGTAGCTTCCTCCAGGCCGTAGACAGTGTGTCCGTGGGCGTGGTGAGCGCCATACAGACTGTCGGTACCGGTGCGCGGATCGTGATCCTTACGCTGGGAGACGTTCGCCGTGCCCATCCCTCGGCGGACCCGAGCGACCCGATCCGAGGTACTGACCGTGACCACGACGCACCCCTCTCCCGCCGCCGATCCCGCCGCCGGGGCGGCGGTCAAGGCCGCCGACCGCGCCCACGTCTTCCACTCCTGGTCCGCGCAGGGCCTGATCGACCCGCTGCCGATCGCCGGCGCCGAGGGGTCGTACTTCTGGGACTACGACGGCAACCGCTACCTCGACTTCTCCTCCCAGCTGGTCAACACCAACATCGGCCACCAGCACCCCAAGGTCGTCGCGGCGATCCAGGAGCAGGCCGGGAAGCTGTGCACGCTCGCACCCGGGTTCGCCGTGGACGTACGGTCCGAGGCCGCGCGGCTGATCGCCGAGCGCACCCCCGGTGACCTCGACAAGATCTTCTTCACCAACGGCGGCGCCGAGGCCGTGGAGAACGCCGTCCGGATGGCCCGGCTGCACACCGGCCGCGCCAAGGTGCTGTCCGCCTACCGCTCGTACCACGGCGCGACCGCCGCGGCGATCAACCTGACCGGTGACCCGCGCCGCTGGCCGTCCGACACCGCCTCGGCCGGCGTGGTCCACTTCTGGGGCCCGTTCCTGTACCGCTCGCCGTTCCACGCGGAGACCGAGCAGCAGGAGTGCGAGCGCGCGCTGGCGCACCTGGAGCAGACCATCGCCTTCGAGGGACCGCAGTCGGTCGCCGCGATCATCCTGGAGACCGTGCCGGGCACCGCCGGCATCATGGTCCCGCCGGCCGGCTACCTCGCCGGCGTCCGCGAGATCTGCGACCGCTACGGCATCGTGTTCATCCTCGACGAGGTCATGGCCGGCTTCGGCCGGACCGGCGCGTGGTTCGCCGCCGACCAGTTCGGCGTCACCCCCGACCTGCTCACCTTCGCCAAGGGCGTCAACTCCGGCTACGTACCGCTGGGCGGTGTCGCGATCAGCGCCGAGATCGCCGCGACCTTCGACACCCGGCCGTACCCGGGCGGGCTGACGTACTCCGGCCACCCGCTGGCCTGCGCCTCCGCCGTCGCGACGATCAACGCGATGGCCGAGGAGCGGATCGTGGAGAACGCCGCCGAGATCGGCGAGAAGGTCATCGGGCCGGGTCTGCGCGCGATCGCCGAGCGGCACCCGTCCGTCGGCGAGGTCCGCGGCCTGGGCGTCTTCTGGGCCCTGGACCTGGTCAAGAACAAGGAGACCCGCGAGCCGCTGGTGCCGTACAACGCGTCCGGCGCGGCCAACGCCCCGATGGCCGAATTCGCCGCGGCCTGCAAGCGCGGCGGACTGTGGCCGTTCGTCAACATGAACCGCACCCACGTCGTCCCGGCCTGCACGATCACCGAGGCCGAGGCGAAGGAGGGCCTGACCGCCCTCGACGAGGCGCTGACCGCGGCCGACGCACACACGCACTGAGGCCACGGCCCGCAGTGCGGGGCGCCGGCGCGCACAGGCACTGAGGCCACGGCCCGCAGTGCAGGGCGCCGGCGCGCTCACCACCGCCTGAGCGGCCGCCGTGCGGAGCGGCACCCCGCGGCCCTCGCCTATGGTTGGCGGGGGCCGCTGCCACCCGCGGTCAGGGACGGCGAAGGAGACGCACACGATGGCGGCCGGCGGAGACAGCACAGTCATACGTCGCAGCACCCTGCGTCAGCAGATCGCCGACGCCCTGCGCGACGAGGTCCTGGCGGGCCGGCTGCCGTGCGGCCACCCGTTCACCGTCAAGGAGATCGCCGAGCAGTACGGCGTCTCCGCCACCCCGGTCCGCGAGGCGCTGCTCGACCTCTGCGCCCAGGGGCTGCTCGACGTCGAACAGCACCGCGGCTTCAAGGTCCACGCCTTCACCGCCGACGACTTCCGGGCCATGGTCGAGGCCCGCACCCTGGTCATCGAGGGGATCTTCCGCAGCGGCGCCGAGGAGGCGCTCGCCGCCACCCCCGCCGAGGTGCTGATCTCCATCCGGCGCCGCGCCGACGAGGCCGAGCGGGCCGCCCGGGCCGGCGACCTGGACGTGCTCATCGGCTACGACCTGCGGTTCTGGCGCGAGCTCGGCAACATCGTGAACAACGCCTACATCAGCGACTTCCTGGACCGGATCCGGGTCCAGACCTGGATGTACGCGGTGCCGCTGCTGCGCCGCGCCCCCGACCTCACGAACCGCCTCTGGCACGGCCACTGCGCCCTGGCCGACGCCCTGGTCCGGCGCGACCTGTCCGCCGCCCAGCGGCTGATCGCCGAGTACAACGCGCACGCCCTGGCACTGGTCCGGTAGCCCGCGATCGTCCTGCGCGCCCGCTCTCGTCGGATGGCGCCGCGGGCACTACGCTGTCCCGACTCGGCCGTAATGGGCCGCACCCGTAGCTGTGCGTGCGCCGGTGTCCCCGTCCCCGACCGGAAGCGAGTCCTCACCCGTGGCATGTGACCTGTGGCTGGTACCCCTCGTCGATGTGCTGTGCCACAGCCCCGACAACCCGTTCTCCGAAGAGATCGCCGCCTACGACAAGGCCCTGACGGAAGCGGGACTGCCACCGGTCCCGGTCTTCAGCTACATGCCGGGCCTGTCCGGGGACGTCGCCCCCATCGCCGGCTTCGACTACGACGCACTGCACTTCCTGCGCCGCGCCTACCTGCTGCGGCTGTGCGGCCTGGAGGTCACCCCGGTCGACGAACTGGGCGGTGACTACGAGCAGTTGCTGGAGATGTTCGAGACCACCGCGCAGCAGTCCCACCTGGTCTGGCACTACGACCACGCGGGCGCGTACGTCCCGGTCGACTTCCCGCATCCGCTCGCCAACGACGAACTGCTGGAGGGCGGCGGCCCGTTGGGCTCCTCGCACGGTCTGCTGCGGGACCTGGAACTGGTTGCGCCATCCCTGGGTATCGATCCGGCCAATCCCCCGGCCGCGCCGGAGCCGCCGGCCGGGCCGACCTCCCTGGAGGAGCGGGCGGGCGCGGTGCCCCTGGACGACGGCCCGTTCGCCCGGGAGCGCCATGTCTGGCTCGGTCTGCACGCGGCGGCCACCCGCAGCCTGGGCCAGGGCTCGATGATCGTCTTCAGCTGATCCGGAGGGGCGGCGGTTCCGGCGGGGCGTGCCGTGCCGCCGCCCCGCCCGCCGTCGCCGCCCCCGCCTTCCTCAGCGCGGCGGTTCCGGCGGCCGCTGGCGCGGCATGTTGGGGCGGCCGCGGTGCGGCAGCGCGTACCGGCCCGGGGGCCCGGCGTGCTCCTGGCGGGGGGCCGCCCACGGTGTCATGGACTGGGTGGCCCGCGGCACCGGACCGGTCCGGAACTCCGCCATCCAGTCGGCCGTCTCGGCCCGCACCAGCTCCCCGAGGTCCTCGTTGAACCGCCGGAGCAGCCCCAGACAGCGCTCGGCCGCCTCGCCCGCGGTGCCCTCCGTCGGGCCGAGCACCTCGCGCACGCCCTCCGACGCCCAGTCGAACTGCAGCGCCTCCAGCCGCCGGTGGATCGCCTGCGCGGTCGCCAGGTCCCGCATCCAGCCGGCCGTCACCCCGAAGTAGCGGTCGCAGCCCACGCACACCGCCGCCAGCAGCAGCGACAGGCAGCCCCAGGGCCCCCCGCCCTCCCAGACCGCGGCCAGGTCCAGCAGCGGCAGCACCCCGCCCACCGTGACCCCGGCCGCGGCGCCCAGCCGGAGCGCCCGGGCGCCCCGGCGCTTGGCCAGCCGGTCGTGCAGGTACCAGTCGGCGGCGCGCAGCGCGCCGTCCTCGGTCCAGAGGTAGAGCGCGTCGAGGCGGTCGCCCGGGTCGCCCCAGCCGCCCGCGGGGAAGGCCCGCCCGGCGACGTCCTGGCGGGCCCGGCCGCGGACGCCGTACCGGCGCAGCGGGCGGCCGTCCTGCGCAGGGGGCCCCTCGGGCTGCATCTCCGGCTGACTCACCCGTGCACTCCCTCTCTGCGCTCTACGGAACGGATGCCTGCGGTGCCTGCGGCGGGGGTCCCTCCCATGCCTTTCGGGCTATGGGGGAGTACGGGAGGGCCGTCGCGCGCCGCCCCCTTCCTACCGCCGAACGGCTGGCCTCAGCTCCAAGATCACGCTATTTCCGCCCAGAAGTGGTGCGGAGTCGGGTAGGGGACGACGGAGGATCTCACCCGAAAGAGTTGCCGCCGCGGCGACGGACGGTTTCCGGTCGGCCCGTCCGCCGTCCGGCCGCCCGGCCCACTCGTCTAGGCTGCCTGTCGTGAAGGTCCTCGTCATCGGCGGCGGCGCCCGCGAACACGCCCTGTGCCGCTCTCTGTCCCTCGACCCCGACGTCACCGCGCTGCACTGCGCCCCCGGCAACGCCGGCATTGCCGAGGTGGCCGAATTGCACCGGGTCGACGCCCTCGACGGCCGGGCCGTCGCCGACCTGGCCGCGAGCCTGGAGGCCGACCTGGTCGTCGTCGGTCCCGAGGCTCCGCTGGTGGCGGGCGTCGCGGACGCGGTCCGCGAGCGCGGCATCCCGGTCTTCGGCCCGTCGGCCGACGCCGCCCAGCTGGAGGGCTCCAAGGCATTCGCCAAGGACGTGATGGCCGCCGCGGCCGTCCCGACCGCCCGCAGCTACGTCTGCACCACCCCCGAAGAGATCGACGAGGCCCTCGACGCCTTCGGCGCGCCGTACGTGGTCAAGGACGACGGGCTGGCGGCCGGCAAGGGCGTCGTGGTGACCGACGACGTCGACCGGGCCCGCGCCCACGCGCTGGCCTGCGACCGCGTGGTGATCGAGGAGTTCCTCGACGGGCCGGAGGTGTCGCTCTTCGCGATCACCGACGGCGAGACCGTCGTCCCGCTCCAGCCCGCCCAGGACTTCAAGCGCGCCTACGACGGCGACGAGGGCCCCAACACCGGCGGCATGGGCGCGTACAGCCCGCTGCCCTGGGCCGACCCGAAGCTGGTCGACGAGGTCATGGCGAGTGTGCTGCAGCCGACCGTCGACGAGCTGCGCCGCCGCGGCACCCCGTTCTCCGGCCTGCTCTACGCGGGCCTGGCGATCACCTCCCGCGGAGTCCGGGTGATCGAGTTCAACGCCCGCTTCGGCGACCCGGAGACCCAGGTCGTCCTGGCCCGCCTCAAGACGCCGCTCGGCGGGCTGCTGCGGGCCGCCGCCACCGGCAACCTCGCCGCGCTGCCGCCGCTGCGCTGGAGCGACGACGCGGCCGTCACGGTCGTCATCGCGTCCCACAACTACCCGGACACCCCGCGCACCGGCGACGTCATCGAGGGCCTGGCCGAGGTCGCCGCGCAGGACGCCCCGGACGCCTACGTGCTGCACGCCGGCACCAAGCGCGACGAGGCCGGCGCGGTGCGCAGCGCGGGCGGCCGGGTGCTGTCCGTCACCGCCGCCGGGGCCGACCTCGCCACCGCCCGTGAGCGTGCCTACCGGGCCGTGGACCGGATCTCCCTGGACGGCTCCCAGCACCGCACGGACATCGCCGCCAAGGCCGCCGCGGAGGCCCCGGGCGCCTGAGACGCCCGCGCCGTGGGCCCGCGCCCCCGGGCACACGGCGCCCCACCGCCGGTTCCCGGCTTTGCCCAAAGCCATTCCATCGAGTGACCACGCCAGATTCCGGCTGACGAGACGGAGCCCCCCAACTAGGGTGCCGCGCAAGCGTCCTGCGGCCGCCGCGTCCGATACCGGTGCGGTGGCCACCGGGACGTCCGGCAAGTGGCTCACCGGCATTGCGATGTCAGTGGCCGGTGCCAGAGTGGTGGTGAGTGAGCTCGCTCGCACCACAACGCGCAATGTTCGAAGGCGTCCGTCCACTGTTCTCTCCGTCCGGCTCCATCAGGACAGCAGGGGGTGTACAGGCTCGTGGCAAGTCCGGAAACAGGCGTCCTGGCGGCGCGTGCCCGTGCCCTCGCCGTGCTGCGGGTCCGCGGCGCGGCGCTGGCCGTGGCGCTGCTGCCCGCAGCGGTGGCGGTGGTGCTGGCCGTCGGCCGCGCGACCGGCCGTGTCGGCGCGGGCTGGGATCCGGTCGGCTGGGTGGCCGGCGGGCTCGCGCTGGTCAGCCTGCTCCTGGCCGCGCTGGTAGGGGCGGTGGTCGCGCGCGCCCGGCCGGCGCTCAGCCCCTCCGTGCCCATCGCCGAGGAATCCGCCCCGGACCTCTACCGCCTCGTCCGTGACCTGGCCGACCGACTGGAGGTCCCCGCGCCGTCCGCCATAGCCCTCACCCCGGACTGCGACAGCTGGCTGGAGGACCGTACGCACCGCGCGCACGGCCCGCCGCGCGGCGCCGGAGGGGCCGAGTCCGGTGCCGGGCGCCGGTCCGCCGCCGCCCCGGTCCTGGTGATCGGCTCGCCGTTCCTGTGGTGGATGCGGGTCGCCGAGCTGCGCGCCCTGCTCGCCCCCGTGGTGGCCGGCACGGGCCCGTCCGCGCATCCGGACATAGCGGCCGCCCGCCGCTTCATCCGCGGCCTGGACGCCGCCGTCGCGGTCGCCGCCCGGGCCCGGGGCCCGCTGCGCGGCCCCGCGCTCCGCTTCGTCGGCCGGGTGGCCCGGCTGCTGCTCCGCGCCTGCCGCGAACACGCCACGATCATGGAGCGGGCCGTCGCGGCCGCCGCCTCCGAGCGCGCCCAGAGCGTCGACTACGGCCTGCGGATCGTCGCCCAGGAGCAGGTCGGCCTGGCCTACGCGGGCTGGGACCGGCTGCTGACCCGGGTCGCGCTGCCCGCCTGGCGGATGGGCCGCTGGCCGTCCCGCCTGGACGCCGGCGTGGTCTCCGCGCTCACCGAGCTCTCCCGCCGGGACCGCCTCGCCGACGGCTTCGCCTCCCGGCTGGGCGAGCGCCCCGCCTGCGACCTCCTGGAGGAGCCCGGCGCGATCGACCGCGCCGCCTCCCTGCTGGCCGCCCGCCTCTTCCACGGCGGCCCGGCCGAGGCCGGCCCCGACTGGTCACCGGTCGGCTGGAACCAGTACCCGGAAGAGGTCGTGGACCGGAAGTGGCGCCTGGAGGCCGCCCGCCTCCACCGCGTCCTCGACGACCTGCCGGCCCCGGCGCTCGGCCCCGCGCCGGCCCCGCCCCCGGTGGAGCCGTCCCCGGCCCCGTCCTTCTCGTACGCCGGCGGCCCGGCCGGTCCGCCCGCGGGCCGCGGCGGCCCGGCGGACCACCGGCCCGGCGACGGGCGCCCCGGCGGCCCGCCGTCCGCGCCCGCGGCGCCCCCGGGCCCGACGCTCGACCGGGTCATCGACCGGCTCGCCCATGACGTGCAGGCCGGCGACCTGGTCGCCGCCCGGCTGGGTGCGGAGGTCGAGCGCGAGGAGCGCGAGGAGGCGGCCCGCCAGGCCGCCCGCGGCAGCCTGGCCGAGGACGCCGCGGCGGGCGTGGCCTGGGGCGACGGCCTGGCCGAGGGCGGTCTGCCGCTGTTCCCGCTGCAACCGCCCCGTACGGGCCGGGAGCTGCTCGCCGACCACGTCACGGCCATGGTCTGCTGCGCCGCCGTGGACACCGCCGGCGCGGTCCCCGGTCTGGACTGGCTCGACGGCCCGGCGCTGCTGGTCGACGGGGCCCGCCGGGCCGACCTGGGCAGCCCGGTGCTCAGCCTGGTCGACGACGGCGACGCCGGCCCGCTCCGCGGCTGGCTGACCACGGTCGGCGTGCGCCCGGAGAAGCCCGTCCGCCTGGTGTGAGCCGGGGCCGTGCAGGGCCCCGCCGCACCGGCTGAATGTTCCCCTCCAGTTCGTGATTCGGAGCCAAGGGCATCTAAATTCACGACGAAGGGTGACGAAGCAAGTGCGTAATGTGATGTGCTGGGGGATGGCCGGGTTCACCCAGCCGGACGCGACACCGGCCCGATCGGCCGCGGCCGGTGGGGGACGCGGGAGGGGAGTGGAAGATGGCGACGGAACACATCAGGCGCTGGGAATCGGGCGCCCTCGCCCACGCGGTCACGGACCCGTTCGGGCAGGGCCCGCTGCCCTGGCTGCGCGGCAGCGAGAACTACTTCGACTCCGGCCGCATCATCCCCTGGTACGTCGACCCCGCCGTGGCCCAGGGCGATCTGCGGGTGCCCGTGCCCCGCAAGCTCAACGGCCCGCGCACCGCCGATGACGTCCACGGCCAGATCAAGGGCTTCGCCGACACCGGCGCGGTGGCGCCCGGCGAGGCCATCGACTTCCGGGTCTCGGTCGATCCGCCCCAGCCGTTCAGCATCGACGTCTACCGCATCGGCCACTACGCCGGCACCGGCGCCTCCAAGATCACCACCAGCCCCCGGCTGGCCGGCATCGTCCAGCCGCCCCCGATGGCCGCCGGCCGCACCGTCTCCTGCCACCACTGGTGGCAGTCCTGGCGCCTCCAGGTCCCCGCGTACTGGCGGCTCGGCGCCTACGTCGCGGTCCTGACCACCGTCGACGGCTGCCGCTCCCACATCCCCTTCACGGTCCGCGACGACCGCCCCGCCGACCTCCTGCTTCTCCTGCCCGACATCACCTGGCAGGCGTACAACCTCTTCCCCGAGGACGGCCGTACGGGCGCCAGCCTCTACCACGCCTGGGACGAGAAGGGCGCCCTGCTCGGCGAACAGGACGCCGCCACCACCGTCTCCTTCGACCGCCCCTACGCCGGCGCCGGCCTCCCCCTCCACGTCGGCCACGCCTACGACTTCATCCGCTGGGCCGAGCGCTACGGCTACGACCTCGCCTACGCCGACGCCCGCGACCTGCACGCCGGCCGGGTCGACCCGTCCCGCTACCGCGGCCTGGTCTTCCCCGGCCACGACGAGTACTGGTCGGTCCCCATGCGCCGCACGGTCGAGCTGGCCCGGGACACCGGCACCTCCCTGGTCTTCCTCTCCGCCAACACCATGTACTGGCAGGTCGAGCTCGCCCCGTCTCCCTCGGGCAGCCCCGACTCCCTGCTCACCTGCCGAAAACGCCAGGGCCCCGGTCGCCCCGCCCTGTGGCGCGAGCTCGGCGACCCCGAGCAGCGCCTGATGGGCATCCAGTACGCCGGCCGGGTCCCCGAGCCGGCCCCGATGATCGTCCGCAACGGCGACCACTGGCTCTGGGAGGCCACCGGCGCGCACGAAGGCGACGAGCTCCCCGGCCTGGTCGCCGGCGAGGCCGACCGCTACTTCCCGCGCACCAGCCTCCCCGACCACACCCGCCGCATCCTGCTCGCGCACTCCCCGTACCGCGACGGCGAAGGCACCCGCCGCCACCAGGAGACCTCCCTCTACCGCGCGCCCAGCGGCGCCTGGGTCTTCGCCTCCGGCACCTTCGCCTGGTCCCCCGCCCTGGACCGCCCCGGCCACGTCGACGAACGCGTCCAGCGCGCCACCGCCAACCTCCTCGACCGGATCTGCAAACGAGACTGAGGAGCCGCCGAGCTTCCGCGCCTCCGCCCCCGTACGCGACCGGGGCGGGCCCGAAGGCCCGCCCCGCGCAGGGTCCGTGGCCGTCTCAGGCGTCCTCCGCCCTGGTGGTGGGCAGCAGCTCCCGGATGTCGTGCGGCAGCGAGTGGCTCAGCCGCTCCATCAGTTCCGGGGCCAGCGCGGCGTCCAGCACCTCGAAGACCGCCGCCGCCTCCTGGAGGGCCGCCTGCTCGGAGACCCCGCCGCGCCAGGCGACCCGTGCGGCGAAGACCGTGAGGTCGAAGCGCTCGCCGTCGCCCGGAGGGACCGCCCCGCCGGGCCGCTCCGCCGAAGGCCCGGAACCCCCGGCCTGCCGCGGCTCCCGGGTCAGATGGCCCGCCAATTCGTGCGGCAACTGCGCCGCGACGTGCCGGGCCAGCCCGGACGGCACCCGCTCGGCCACGGTCTCCAGCGTCGAGCGGACCGCTCGTTCCGCCGCGCCCCGGTCCGGCAGTGAGGCGCGCTCCTGCACCAGAGCGAGGAACTCGTGATGCTGCATGGTTCTGCCTCCCTTCCCAGCCGTCGCCTACCCGGGGTCCGCGCCGCCCATCGCGGGCGGGGTGGGTCTTCGGGAGGAATAGCCGCTTCCGCGCGGCCCGTACCGCCCCCGCCCGCAATCCACCTCAAGAGCTCAACCCGCCGCCCGCCCCGCCCGAGAGGACGCCCCTCCCTTCCGCCCCTTTCTTCCGTGTTTGTCGTCACCGGACGCCGGGAACCCATCGACAGATCCCGACCTACGGCCGACTTCTGGAGGCATGTCATGGCGGAGTCCGGGCCCGTGAGCGACACGCTCTGGGACGAGTTCCACGCCCTGGTCAATATGACCTCGCGCGAGCTGCGGGACTGGCTGAGCACCGACGCGGCGGGCGAGGAGACCGAGGAGGTCCCCGACCGGGCCGGCAAGCGCACCGGCCGCCGGGTCCTGGGAATCCTGGGCAAGCGCCGCACCGACCTCACGGAGGACGACGCGCGGATCATGAAGCAGGTCTGCGACACCGTCCGCTCCCAACGGGACGCCTCCCGCGACCCCCGGGCCGGCGGCGACTCCTGGCGCCACGGCCTGATGAGCATGGGCCACGACCCCCTCAAGCCGGCCTAGACGAGCACCCCCACCCCTGAGACACCGCCGTACCTCGGCGTACGGGAGAATCGGTACGACTCCTGGATCAACCTACGCGGAGGAAGCGTGTCCGGTTTTGTAGAAAAGCCTGAGCCCGTGGAGGTCCCGGGGCTCACCCACCTCCACACCGGCAAGGTGCGCGACCTCTACCAGAACGCCGCCGGTGAACTGATCATGGTCGCCAGCGACCGCATTTCCGCCTACGACTGGGTGCTGCCCAGCGAGATCCCGGACAAGGGCCGGGTACTCACCCAGCTCTCCCTGTGGTGGTTCGACCAGCTCTCCGACCTGGCCGCCGACCACGTGCTGTCCACCGAGCTCCCGCCCGGTGCCCCGGCCGACTGGGCCGGCCGCACCCTGGTCTGCAAGTCGCTGCGCATGGTCCCCGTCGAGTGCGTGGCCCGCGGCTACCTCACCGGCTCCGGCCTCGTCGAGTACCGCGACACCCGTACGGTCTGCGGCCTGGCGCTCCCCGAGGGCCTGGACGACGGCTCCGAGCTCCCCGCGCCGATCTTCACCCCCGCGACCAAGGCCGCGGTCGGCGACCACGACGAGAACGTCTCCTACGAGGAGATCGCCCACCAGGTCGGCGCCGAGACCGCGGCCCAGCTCCGCCAGCTCACCCTGGCCGTCTACGCCCGGGCCCGCGACATCGCCCGCGAACGCGGACTGATCCTGGCGGACACCAAGTTCGAGTTCGGCTTCGACGGCGACGCCCTCATCCTGGCCGACGAGGTCCTCACCCCGGACTCCTCCCGCTACTGGCCCGCCGACCAGTGGCAGCCCGGCCGCCCCCAGCCGTCCTTCGACAAGCAGTACGTCCGCGACTGGCTGACCTCGCCCACCTCGGGCTGGGACCGCCACGGCGAACAGCCGCCGCCCGCCCTCCCGCAGGAGGTCATCGAGCGCACCCGCGCCAAGTACATCGAGGCGTACGAGCGCCTCACCGGCCTGAGCTGGTCGTAACGGCCGCCGGACGCCGGGCCGGACAGAAAAGGGGAGAGCCCCGGTCATCGACCGGGGCTCTCCCCTTTGTGGAGCGGACGACGAGGCTCGAACTCGCGACCTCAACCTTGGCAAGGTTGCGCTCTACCAACTGAGCTACGTCCGCATGCTCCGTGCCGAGCTCCTGTTTCCAGTCGCCCACCGCGCGGTGCGGGCTCCACTATAGCCAACCCCGAGGGCTCCCCGGGACCGCCACCGCAGGACGTACCGCCCCCGCCCGGCTCCCACCGGCGCCGAGGGCAGCCGACGCGCACCGGCCCCCGGCGCCGGCGGAACACCAGGGCTCGACTTCTTGACCGCCAACTCCCCGGCCGGCGAAACCGTTTCCGCCGGGAAGGACCCGAAGAAGGGTCCGGAACCTTCTCGCCGGTCATGCCCGGAACCCGGAAAACGATCTGCGGGCCGGACCTTCCCTCTCGATCACTTGGCTCCGTGACATGCGTCACGCCAATTCCCGCAGATCACGATTCCGGGCGGCGGTGGGAAATACAGAAGGCCCCGGTCACAAGGACCGGGGCCTTCATTCTGAGCGGACGACGAGGCTCGAACTCGCGACCTCAACCTTGGCAAGGTTGCGCTCTACCAACTGAGCTACGTCCGCAGGCATCCACTCGGCTTTCACCGGTGGCGCGACAGCTACTCTACCTGATCCAAAGGACTGGTCGAGACTGTCAGAGCGGGTGACAGGGATTGCACACTGCGCCTCCCCCTTGGAAAGGGGGCGCTCTACTACTGAGCTACACCCGCGTGACTCCTCGGGGCCCGGCCTTTCGGCCTCGCCCCTCGGCGTGCTCCAGACTCTAGCTGATCAGTAGGGGTGCTGTGCAAGTCGGCTGCGCCCGGACCGGCGGACGCCGGCAAGTCGGTTAGTGGTTCGCCGCGTTGAAGGCCTCGTAGACCTTCTTGGGGATCCGGCCGCGCGGCGGGACATCCATCTGGTGCGAGCGGGCCCAGGCGCGGACGGCGGCCGGGTCGGGGTTCACCGCGGTCCGGGTGTAGGCCTTGCCGGACTTGGCCCGCTTGCGGCCGGCCTCGACGAAGGGGGCGAGGGCGCCGCGCAGTTTCTTCGCATTGGCGGGATTGAGGTCGATCTCGTACGACTTCCCGTCCAATCCGAAGGCGACCGTCTCTGCGGCTTCTCCTCCGTCGATGTCATCGGAGAGCGTTACTACTACGCGCTGCGCCACGGATATCGGTCCTTTCGTGGAGCGACCCCGTGTTGACGTGGGGTGATGCTCCGGATCCGGCTGATTGGGATCAATGCTTTTTCATTTGTACAGCGATGGGCATTGCATTGTGAAGCCCAGTTAATTTCGTCAGCGTGTCATCCCGCAATCCGGCCTCCGGATCTTTTCGAGGATTTTTCCTTGGGGCACTCCGCCCGATACCGCACCGTGATCGGGCAGGCGGGATATCTATGCGCGTAGATTTTCGAACACGGTACTGTGAGGGCACCGCCTTACGCACCACACCACCGGGAGTGCCAGTGGCACGCGTCGTCGTCGACGTCATGCTCAAGCCGGAGATCCTCGACCCGCAGGGGCAGGCGGTGCAGCGCGCACTGCCTCGTCTGGGTTTCGAAGGGATCGCCGATGTCCGTCAGGGCAAGCGTTTCGAACTAGAGGTGGAGGGACCGGTCGATGAGGCCGCCCTCGCCCGGGTCCACGAGATGGCCGGAACGTTCCTCGCCAACACCGTCATTGAAGACTTCACCGTGCGGGTCGAGTCATGACCTCGCGTATCGGTGTGATCACTTTCCCCGGCACGCTCGATGACCGCGACACCCAGCGCGCGGTCGGTCTGGCGGGCGCCGAGGCGGTGCCGTTGTGGCACCGTGACAAGGACCTCAAGCAGGTCGACGCCGTGGTCCTGCCCGGCGGGTTTTCCTACGGCGATTACCTGCGCGCCGGAGCGATCTCGCGCTTTTCGCCGGTGATGGAGACCGTCATCGAGCAGGCGAAGGCCGGACTTCCCGTCCTGGGTATCTGCAACGGGTTCCAGGTGCTGACCGAGACGCATCTGCTGCCGGGCGCGATGCTGCGCAACAACCATCTGCACTTCATCTGCCGCGACCAGAAGCTGCGGGTGGAGAACGCGAGCACGGCGTGGACCGCGGACTACGAGGCGGGGCAGGAGATCTCCATCCCGCTGAAGAACATCGACGGCCGGTACACCGCTGACGAGCGCACGCTCGATGAGCTGGAGGCGGAGGGCCGGGTGGTCTTCCGTTACCTGGACGGCAACCCCAACGGTTCGTTGCGTGACATTGCCGGCATCACGAATGCGGCGGGCAATGTGGTCGGCCTGATGCCGCACCCCGAGCACGCGGTGGAGCCGCTGATCGGGACCGGCCGGACCGACGGCCTGGGATTCTTCACCTCGATCCTGAAGAAGCTGGTGGGCGCCTGATGACTCTCGACACTGTCAAGCACGCCACCGAGACCCCCGAATCCGCCCAGCCCTGGGCCGAGTTGGGTCTGAAGGAGGACGAGTACGCGCGGATCCGCGAGATCCTGGGCCGCCGCCCCACCGGGGCGGAGCTGGCGATGTACTCGGTGATGTGGTCCGAGCACTGCTCGTACAAGTCCAGCAAGGTGCATCTGAAGCAGTTCGGGGAGAAGGCGCCCGAGAACGATGCGCTGCTGGTCGGTATCGGTGAGAACGCCGGCGTGGTGGATGTGGGCCAGGGGTATGCGGTGACCTTCAAGGTCGAGTCGCACAACCACCCCTCCTACATCGAGCCCTACCAGGGCGCGGCGACGGGTGTGGGCGGTATCGTCCGCGACATCCTGGCGATGGGTGCTCGTCCGGTGGCGGTGGTCGATCCGCTGCGGTTCGGTGCGGCCGATCACCCCGACACCAAGCGTGTGCTGCCGGGCGTGGTGGCCGGGATCGGCGGCTACGGCAACTGCCTGGGCCTGCCGAACATCGGTGGTGAGGTCGTCTTCGACGCCTGCTACCAGGGCAATCCGCTGGTCAACGCCGGCTGCATCGGTGTGATGAAGCACGAGGACATCCACCTGGCCAAGGCCTCCGGCGCCGGCAACAAGGTCATCCTCTACGGCGCCCGCACCGGCGGCGACGGCATCGGCGGCGTCTCCGTGCTCGCCTCCGAGACCTTCGACGACAGCAAGCCGACCAAGCGCCCGGCCGTCCAGGTCGGTGACCCCTTCCAGGAGAAGCTGCTCATCGAGTGCACCCTGGAGATCTTCCAGGAGAAGCTGGTCGCGGGCATCCAGGACCTGGGTGGTGCCGGTCTGTCGTGTGCCACCAGTGAGCTGGCGTCGGCCGGTTCCGGCGGGATGCGGGTCGAGCTGGACTCCGTTCCGCTGCGGGATGCGACGCTCTCTCCTGAGGAGATCCTCATGAGTGAGTCGCAGGAGCGGATGTGCGCGATCGTCGAGCCGCAGCACGTCGAGCGGTTCATGGAGATCTGCGAGAAGTGGGACGTGATCGCCACCGTCATCGGTGAGGTCACCGACGGCGAACGCCTGGAGATCTTCTGGCACGGCGAGCAGATCGTCGATGTTCCGCCGCGCACCGTCGCCCACGAGGGCCCGGTCTACCAGCGCCCCTACGCCCGCCCCGACTGGCAGGACGCCCTGCAGGCCGACGACGCGGGCAAGCTGCCGCGTCCGACGGGCGGCGAGGAGCTCAAGCAGCAGGTCCTGCAGCTGGTGGGGCACCCCAACCAGGCGTCCAAGGCGTGGATCACCGACCAGTACGACCGCTTCGTCCAGGGCAACACCGTCCTCGCGCAGCCCGAGGACGCGGGCATGGTGCGGATCGACGCCGACACCAACCTGGGCGTCGCGCTGGCCACGGACGGCAACGGCCGGTACGCCAAGCTCGACCCGTACGCGGGTGCGCAGCTGGCGCTCGCCGAGGCCTACCGCAATGTGGCGGCCTCCGGTGCCAAGCCGTTGGCCGTCTCGGACTGCCTGAACTTCGGCTCGCCCGAGGATCCGGCCGTCATGTGGCAGTTCGCCGAGGCCACCCGTGGTCTGGCCGACGCCTGCCAGACCCTGGGCACCCCGGTGACCGGCGGCAACGTCTCCCTCTACAACCAGACCGGGGAGACGGCGATCCACCCGACGCCGGTCGTCGCCGTGCTGGGTGTCATCGACGACGTCACGCGCCGCACGCCGATCGGGTTCGCCGAGGAAGGGCAGCTGATCTACCTGCTCGGTGACACCCGTGAGGAGTTCGGTGGTTCGGCCTGGTCGCAGGTCGTCCACGAGCACCTGGGCGGGCTGCCCCCGCAGGTGGACCTGGAGCGGGAGCGGCTGCTGGCCGAGATCCTGATCTCCGCCTCCCGCGACGGCATGATCGACGCCGCGCACGACCTGTCCGACGGCGGACTGATCCAGGCCCTCGTCGAGTCCTGCCTGCGCGGCGGGACCGGTGCCCGGCTCGTCGTGCCCGACGCTCTGGACGCGTTCACCTTCCTGTTCTCCGAGTCGGCGGGCCGTGCGGTCGTCGCCGTGCCGCGGAGCGAGGAAGTCCGCTTCACCGACATGTGCACCGTCCGGGGCCTGCCGGCCACCCGCATCGGTGTCGTCGACGGCGAAGAGATCGACATCCAGGGCGAGTTCAGCATCCCGCTGAGCGAACTGCGCACCGCCCACGAAGGCACCATCCCGGGGCTGATTGCCTGACGCCCCGCCCTGGGCCCCGTCCGCCGGTGGCCCGGGTCCTTCCGGCCGGAACGGCCCGCCAGCACGTCTGGCGGGCCGTTCGGCGTGTGTGCGGGCGACGGCTCGGGGCGATCCGTGACGCGGGGCGGTTGTCGGTGCTGCCGCTTACGCTGATCGCATGTCTCCTGCCGCCCGGAAGTCGCGCTCCCGCCAGTACGACGAGAAGAAGACCCGCGCCGCCGTCCTCGCGCAGTTCGCGCATGTCCGCGCGGCCGTGGGCGAGCTGACGGCTGATCAGTTCGCCCGGCCGACCCGGCTCGGCGACTGGACGGTGCGGGAGCTCGTGGCGCATCTGGCGATGGCGGTCGGCAGCGTGCCGCGTGCGCTCGCGCTGCCCGCTCCGCCGAAGGTGACGACCGCCCTGCTGGACTGGCCGTTCGCCACCGCGCCGCTCGCCCCCGGGATCGACGCGGACACCCGCGCGCTGGCGTCCGGCACCGACCCCGTGGAGCTGCTGGCGCGCACCGCGGAGGAGTTCGAGCAGGCCCTGCCGCCGGAGGGTGCGGAGCGCCTGGTGGCCGCCCGGCCCGGCGCGATGCGGCTGGCCGACTACCTGGTCACCCGCTGCGTCGAACTCGTCGTGCACACCGACGACCTGGCCGCGGCGACCGGCGCGGAGATCCCGTACGACCGCCAGGCGCTGGCCACCACGACGCGGCTGCTGGCCGATGCGCTGGCCGTCAAGGCACCCGGCGGGTCGGTCGAGGTCCGGGTCCCGCCGTTCGCCGTGGTGCAGTGCGTCGAGGGCCCCCGGCACACCCGCGGCACCCCGCCGAACGTCGTCGAGACCGACCCGCTGACCTGGATACGCCTGGCCACCGGCCGGACGACCTGGGACGCGGAGCTGGCCGCCGCGACGGTCAGCGCCAGCGGCGAGCGGGCCGGCCTCGGCGCCCACCTGCCGGTGATGGCCTGACGGCCGCGGAGCCTCATGGGCGGCCGGCGGAGGCGCGAGGTGGCCGGTCAGTCCTTCGGATACGGCAGCAGCGTGGCGTCCACCGCCTCCCAGGCCGCCCGCAGCTCGCCCAGCAGCTGCCGTTCGTCCGGTGCCTTGTCGGCCTGCTCGCGGGGATCGTCGACGATGTGGAAGAGCTGGTCCTTGCCGCTCTTGCCGCGGTAGTACTTCCAGTCGCCGCGCCGCAGCGCCCGCTCGCCGCGCACCCGCCAGAACAGGTCGCGCTCGGCGATCCGCTCGCCGCGCAGCAGATAGCCGGCCAGGCTCGTACCGTCCAGCGGGTGCCCGCGGTCCGGCCGGGCGCCGGCGAGCTCCAGCAGCGTGGCCGTCCAGTCCGGGGTGAACACCGGCTCGTGGCTGACCTGGCCGGGGCGCAGCCGGGCCGGCCAGCGCACGATGGTCGGCACCCGGATGCCGCCCTCCTGGAGCGACGCCTTGTTCCCGGACAGCGGCCAGTTGTACGACCAGCGCTCGCCGCCGTTGTCGCTGGCGAAGAAGACCAGGGTGTCCTCCTCCTGGCCGGAGCGGCGGAGCGCGGCCAGCACCTCGCCGATCGAGCGGTCGAGGTCCTCGACCATCTCGCGGTACTTCTCCAGCGAGCCGCCGTCCTGGTGCCAGAGCGCGCCCGGCTCGCCCGCCTCGATCCGGCGGACGATCTTCGCGCTCTCCTCCTCGTCGCCGTCGGCGATCCACGGCCAGTGCGGGGTGGTGAAGTTGAGGTTCAGCAGCCAGGGCTTGTCATGGTCGCGCTCGACGTAGTCGACCGCCCGCTCGGTGAGGATCCGGGTGTAGTAGCGCAGGTCCTTGTACGCGGCGTCGCCCTCGTAGAGGTCGTACTCCCCGGCCAGCCCCAGCTTCGAGTAGTACTCCAGCGCCCCGCCGAAGTTGCCGAAGAAGGTCTCCCAGCCCGACTTGGTGGGGCTGTGGTCCGGCAGGTAGCCGCAGTGCCACTTGCCGATCAGCGCCGTCGCGTAGCCGGCGGTGCGCAGCAGCGAGGCGAGGGTGGGGTGGTGCGGGTCCAGTCCCACGCTCTTGTCCGCGATCGGCTCGGCGAGCCCGCCCTTCGTACGGCCCGGATACCGGCCGGTGTAGAGGGAGAAGCGGGTGGGCGAGCAGGTGGCGGAGCCGGCGTAGGCGTCGGTGAAGCGGACGCCCTGGCGCGCCAGCCGGTCCAGGTGCGGCGTACGGATGTGGGGCGAGCCGTACGAGGAGAGGTCGGCCCAGCCCAGGTCGTCGCCCAGGATGAAGAGGATGTTGGGGCGCCGCGCATGCCGGCCGGGCGCGGCACGGAACGCCTCCTCGGTGAACGGGGCGGCGGCCGCGGCGGGGGTCGCGCCGGCCACCGGGGCGATGGCGCCCAGCCCGCCCACGGCGGCCGCGGCACCGGCGCCGGCGAGCCCGCCGAAGGTGCGCCGCGAGAGGCCGGTGGGCGGGACGGGGGCGGAGGGATCGGCGGAATCGGGGGAGTTGGGCGACATATCGGGCGCCGCGGAGGTGTGAGCAGGATCGACGGACGGCATGGGTTCGGCTCTCCGGAGTGGTCGTCTCGGGGCGGGGTGCGGCGCGCGGGCCCCCGGGGACGGCGGCGGGCGGAGAGGCGTCGCGTATCTCACACCGGAATGCCGGGGCGCCCGTACGGCATGTGGTGCGTACGGGACTGAAGCGACATTCCGGGTGGATGGCAGGAAGGGCGACGGCGTGGCGAAAGGCCAGCTCAGCGGGGTGGTCCGGGAATTTCGCCGGACCCGTCGTCACCCGCAGCTACGCTGCTGGTGCTCAGCGACAGATCGCGCTCGCGACGCGACCGAGGTCGACATGACGGCGGCGCACCAGGCGCTGCGCGGAGCGGGGCGCCCGGCAACACACCAGGTGCGCCAAGGGCTGCGGGGTCTGCATGGGCAGAAATCCTGTCCGCGTGGCCGTGACCACGTCAAGCACGCTTCATGTCCCGTTCATGCACTCATCCAGATCCGCGGCCATCCCCGGTTCGGATGAATCCGCGACCTGCCCTAGACTCGGGGGCGTGCCACGTGGTGACGGACGACTCAACCACGACCTGCTCCCCGGCGAGAAGGGCCCCCAGGACGCTTGCGGCGTCTTCGGTGTCTGGGCTCCGGGTGAAGAGGTCGCCAAACTCACCTATTTCGGGCTGTATGCGCTGCAGCACCGTGGACAGGAGTCCGCGGGCATCGCGGTGAGCAACGGCTCCCAGATCCTCGTCTTCAAGGACATGGGCCTGGTGTCCCAGGTCTTCGACGAGACTTCCCTCGGCTCCCTCCAGGGCCACATCGCCGTGGGCCATGCCCGCTACTCCACCACCGGTGCCTCGGTGTGGGAGAACGCCCAGCCGACGTTCCGCGCCACCGCGCACGGTTCCATCGCGCTCGGCCACAACGGCAACCTGGTCAACACCGCCGAGCTGGCCGAGATGGTCGCCGCGCTGCCCCGCGAGGGCGGCCGCGCGACCCAGGTCGCGGCGACCAACGACACCGACCTGGTGACCGCGCTGCTCGCCGGCCAGGTCGACGAGGACGGCAAGCCGCTGACCGTCGAGGAGGCCGCGCCGCGCGTCCTGCCCAAGGTCATGGGCGCCTTCTCGCTCTGCTTCATGGACGAGCACACGCTCTACGCCGCCCGCGACCCGCAGGGCATCCGCCCGCTGGTCCTCGGCCGCCTGGAGCGCGGCTGGGTGGTGGCCTCCGAGACCGCCGCCCTGGACATCGTCGGCGCCAGCTTCATCCGGGAGATCGAGCCCGGCGAGATGGTCGCCATCGACGAGGACGGCCTGCGCAGCAGCCGCTTCGCCGAGGCCCGCCCCAAGGGCTGTGTCTTCGAGTACGTCTACCTCGCCCGCCCGGACACCGACATCGCCGGCCGCAACGTGTACCTCTCCCGTGTGGAGATGGGCCGCAAGCTGGCCGCCGAGGCGCCCGCCGACGCGGACCTGGTGATAGCGACACCGGAGTCCGGCACTCCCGCCGCGGTCGGCTACGCCGAGGCCAGCGGCATCCCCTACGGCTCCGGCCTGGTCAAGAACTCCTACGTCGGCCGGACCTTCATCCAGCCCTCGCAGACCATCCGCCAGCTCGGCATCCGCCTCAAGCTCAACCCGCTCAAGGAAGTCATCCGCGGCAAGCGGCTGGTCGTCGTCGACGACTCGATCGTCCGCGGCAACACCCAGCGGGCGCTGGTGCGGATGCTGCGCGAGGCCGGAGCGGCCGAGGTCCACATCCGGATCTCCTCGCCGCCCATCAAGTGGCCGTGCTTCTTCGGCATCGACTTCGCCACCCGCGCGGAGCTGATCGCCAACGGGCTGAGCGTGGAGGAGATCGGCAAGTCGCTGGGCGCCGATTCGCTCGCGTACATCTCCATCGACGGCATGATCGAGGCGACCACGATCGCCAAGCCGAACCTGTGCCGCGCCTGCTTCGACGGCGAGTACCCGATGGAGCTGCCCGACCCGGAGCTGCTGGGCAAGCACCTCCTGGAGTCGGAGACCGCGGCACCGACGAAGTCCGACGTGGACGGCGTCCAGACGCTCACCGCCGGGGTCGGCGGGGCCGACGCGCTGCGTCGCCCGTAGAGCTCGTACACACACGACACGAAAGTTCTCAGCCATGTCCGCTGAACCTTCCGGCGCCAGCTACGCGAGCGCGGGCGTCGACATCGAAGCCGGCGACCGCGCCGTGGACCTGATGAAGGAGTGGGTGAAGAAGGCCACCCGCCCCGAGGTCGTCGGTGGGCTCGGGGGCTTCGCCGGCCTCTTCGACGCCTCCGTCCTCAAGCGCTACGAACGCCCGCTGCTGGCCTCGGCCACCGACGGCGTGGGCACCAAGGTCGACATCGCCCGCAAGATGGGCGTCTACGACACCATCGGCCACGACCTCGTCGGCATGGTCGTCGACGACCTGGTCGTGTGCGGCGCCGAGCCGCTGTTCATGACCGACTACATCTGCGTCGGCAAGGTCTACCCGGAGCGGGTCGCGGCGATCGTCAAGGGCATCGCCGAGGGCTGTGTGCTGGCCGGCTGCGCGCTGGTCGGCGGCGAGACCGCCGAGCACCCGGGCCTGCTGGGCGCGGACGAGTTCGACGTGGCCGGCGCCGGCACGGGCGTCGTCGAGGCGGACCGGCTGCTGGGCGCGGATCGTATCCGTACGGGCGACGCGGTGATCGCGATGGCCTCGTCCGGACTTCACTCGAACGGGTACTCCCTGGTCCGGCACGTCCTCTTCGAGCGGGCCGGGATGGCCCTCGACCAGGAAGTCGCCGAGTTCGGCCGGACCCTGGGCGAGGAGCTCCTGGAGCCCACGAAGATCTACTCGCTGGACTGCCTGGCGCTGACCCGCACGACCGAGGTCCACGCCTTCTCGCACATCACCGGCGGCGGACTGGCCAACAACCTCGCCCGGGTCGTCCCGGACGGGCTGCACGCCACCGTCGACCGCGCGACCTGGACGCCGGGACCGGTCTTCGACCTGGTCGGCACGGCCGGCTCGGTCGAGCGCCTGGAGCTGGAGAAGACCCTGAACATGGGCGTCGGCATGATCGCCGTCGTCCCGCAGGAGTCGGTGGACGTGGCGCTGACCACGCTCGCCGACCGCGGGGTGGACGCCTGGGTCAGCGGTGAGATCGTCGAGCGCGGCGACCACGCCGACGCGGTGACCCTGACCGGTGACTACGCCGCCTGAGCGGACCGGCCGCCGCACCGGCACCCACCGGTGCGGCCGCCGCTGCGGCGCGCCTCCGGCGGACCGGTACGGCTGGTTCCCGGCGGGCCGGCACCCGGACGCGCTCCTTCCGGGCAGCACAAAACCCGGCCCGGGCAATGCCCAGGACCGGGTCCGTGATGCTGTGAGCGGGTGCCGCGAGCGCGCAGAATGTCAAGCACGACGACGCTGCTGTGAGGAGTCGCCCTCATCCTCGTCATCGTCGTCGTTGTACAGCTCTGCGTACCGTGCGTACGGGTCGTCTTCGGCATCCTCGAACGGCTCCGCGTTCGGAGGCTGCTGGCTCGACGGTGCCGTACTTGCACCCAGCTCGCTGGCCAGTGCTGAGAGATCCGTCCCACCGCTGTTGTACTTCAGCTGGCGGGCGACCTTTGTCTGCTTGGCCTTGGCCCGGCCGCGCCCCATGGGTCGACCCCCTCAGTGACGGGGCTCGATGGCCCCAGAGTCTTGACACGCGTTCATGGATCAGAGCGGGCTCTCGACAGAGAGACCGGCCCGTAGAGCTTTAACGGTACCTGCTTCCGCGGCCATACGGTACGTCGCCCGCATCACCCGCCGCTCGGCACGACCCGCAGGGTGCCCCGTCCCCGCTGGTCAACTGCGATTTTAACCTGTCCCGTACGGCGACCCGCCGACGGGTGGTGAGGGATGTCTCCCCGACCGGCCGTGGCGGGCCGCGCAAGGTGGTGTTTCCGGCCGCCTTGGCCGGAACTTTCGGTCAGCTCCTCCGCGCCTCCGCCATCCGCTGCTCCGCCAGCCGGTCGGCGGCCGCCGCCGGCGGGATACCGTCCGCCTTCGCACGAGCGAATATCGCCAGCGTGGTGTCGAAGATCTTCGCCGCCTTGGTCTTGCAGCGGTCGAAGTCGAAGCCGTGCAGTTCGTCGGCCACCTGGATGACGCCGCCGGCGTTCACGACGTAGTCGGGGGCGTAGAGAATGCCGCGGTCGGAGAGGTCCTTCTCGACGCCGGGGTGCGCGAGCTGGTTGTTGGCCGCGCCGCACACCACCTTCGCGGTGAGCACCGGCACCGAGTCATCGCTGAGCGCCCCGCCCAGGGCGCACGGCGCGTACACGTCCAGGCCCTCGGTGCGGATCAGCGCCTCGGTGTCCGCGACCGCGGTGACCTGCGGGTGCTCGGCGCGGACCCGCGCCACCGCGTCGGCGCGGACGTCCGTGATCACGACCTCGGCACCGTCCTTGAGGAGGTGTTCGACGAGGAGGTGGCCGACCTTGCCCACGCCGGCGATGCCCACCTTGCGGCCGCGCAGCGTCGGATCGCCCCACAGGGCCTGCGCCGAGGCGCGCATGCCCTGGAAGACGCCGTAGGCGGTCAGGACGGAGGAGTCGCCGGCGCCGCCGTTGGCGGGGGAGCGGCCGGTGGTCCACTTGTTCGTGCGGGCGACCACGTCCATGTCGGCGACGTACGTGCCGACGTCGCAGGCGGTGACGTAGCGGCCCCCGAGCGAGGCCACGAACCGGCCGTAGGCGAGCAGCAGTTCCTCGGTCTTGATCAGATCGGGGTCGCCGATGATCACGGCCTTGCCGCCGCCGTGGTCCAGCCCGGCGAGGGCGTTCTTGTAGGACATGCCGCGCGACAGGTTCAGGGCGTCCAGCACGGCCTCCTCCTCGGAGGCGTAGGCGTGGAAGCGGGTGCCGCCGAGCGCGGGACCCAGCGCGGTGCTGTGGATGGCGATCACTGCCTTCAGGCCACTGGCCCGGTCCTGGCAGAGAACGACCTGCTCATGGCCCCCTTGTTCCGATCGGAACAGGGTGTGCAGAACGCCGCCGTCGGTGCCGGCGGGGGCCGGACGTACGTCAGTCACGGTGGTGACTCCCATAAGTCGCGAAGGACGCCCTCCTACGGGTGGGGAGGGCCGGTTGGGAAGAGCGTAAGACCTGCGACGGCGGTTGATCGGTCAGGTGCCGAGGATCACCCTCTCCCGGGGGACGGACGTGGGACGATCTGGTCGTATCGCAGGCCGGTCGGGGGCCCTCGGGCGTGTCGGGCACGCCGTGCGGCGGGTCCTCGGGCGGTGGACTTCCCTCGTAAGGAGCGGGTGTGGCCCTGGCGTCATCGGTGCAGGTCCCGTACATGGCATATCTGCGGGTCTACGAGCCGCTGGCAGCGTTCCCCGAGCCGGAGCGCTCCCACTGGGCGCGCTATGCCAAGCGGGCGGACACCCCCACCGCCCAGGACGAGCAGCGCCGGGCGCTGGCCGACCTGCTGCCGACCCCGCCGGTGCCGGTCCCGGTCCACGAGAGCGCGGACGCCTTCGTCACGGTCCTGAACGAGGTCGTGTGCGTCTGTCCCTGGCGCACCCGGCTGCGCGGCTGGCAGGCGCTGGAGGGGCTGGAGGAGCTGCTGCCGGCGGCGGTGCTCGACGCGGCGCTGCCCCCGGTCGTGCGCCGGCAGGCCGCCACGGACTACGAGCGGTGGCGGGAGCGCAACCCCGACGCCCGGCCGTGGATCCGCGGCGCGACCTGGCACGTCCCGGTCCGCTGGTTCGTCCTTTTCGACGACGCCGAGCGGGAGTACGCGGAGGGTGACCAGGGGGCCGTGCTGCGTTACCGCACGCCGATGGTGCAGGCCAGACGGCGGGTCGCGCGGGGATTGCGGACGCTGCGGAGCGCCCTGGAAGAGGGCCCGCTGATCGACGGCCTGGTAGATGTGGGGCGCTGGCTCGAGGAATTCCACCCACGCTCGCTCGTGGAGCTGGACTACGGAGGGCTGGTGCACGCGGTGCCCGAGGGGCAGCTCGCCGAGGACCGTTCCGCCGCCGAGGTGGCGGAGGGACTGGCGGCGCTGCGCGAGGGGGACGGCGAGCGGGCCGGTGCCGCGTACGAGAAGCTCTCCCAGCGGTGGCGCGCGGTCCGCGAACGTCAGTTCTCGAGCTGACCGCCCGAACCCTTTCCCGAGTTCACGGTGCTGTCGTACGGTGCTCGCTTCACGGTGGTCGGGCGGTAAGGGACGTAGGTCCTTAACCGGGCGATTGCCTCAAGCGTGACCTAAAGCACTGACTTCGGGTCTTGCTAGCAAGCCTCTTCCTCGTGCCAAAATAGGACAAGGAGCCCGACCCGGGCTCCTTCCGTCCAACTAAGGGCGGATAGATCGGTATTGCGTTCCTTGAGGGGTCTCGTGGCGGCTGAGCACGTTGTGACTGATCGTCACGGCGGTGTGACTGTCCGCTATGGCACGGTCCATCGGCATCCGCCGAGGTTGAACACCTGAGAGGGCAATTCCATCGGTTTGGCCGACGTGGCTGGACAGATGGTGTAGTTGTAGTGCCGAGGACAAGCCGTTCGTCCTATAACCGACTCGGCCCGCGTCCGCCATTTCGGGCAACGTGGGTCAAGGTGCAGAATTTAGAGGAAAGAACCGTGATGGTTCGGTTCTCCCGAGGAGGCCGCTCATGACCGCTCGCACCCCTGACGCCGAGCCGCTGCTGACCCCTGCCGAGGTTGCCACGATGTTCCGTGTCGACCCCAAGACGGTCACCCGCTGGGCCAAGGCAGGCAAGCTCACGTCCATCCGCACGCTCGGAGGGCATCGGCGTTACCGCGAGGCTGAGGTCCGCGCACTGCTGGCGGGCATTCCGCAGCAGCGCAGCGAGGCCTGAAAAGCCGCGTAGCCAGGCTGTTTTCGGGGCCCCCAACCCGAAAACGCCCGCTTCGCGCACCAGGCTCGACCTGCTCCACCACGCTTCACACAGCTTCATACGACGCGGCGCCTGACCCCAACAGGCCCACACCCGCTCCACCTGGGTACGTCACCGATCGCGCTGGACTCCGCCGGGTCCAGCGCGATTTTTTTTGTGTACGGCCGCTCCAGGGCCGGTCAGGAGGCTCGGGTCACCTGTCGCCGGGGCCGGCGCCCGGCGGCGCGCACGGTGCCTTCAGGGGCCCTCTGAGGGCCTTCGGGAGTGACTCCGGGAAAGGGCATTCGATGCGCCTGGAGGGTGGTGCAATTGCACATATTAAATTGACCCGTTGTAGGGCGGGTGTAAGTTCCCCGCCCGGTGAAACTTGTTCGGTGACTCCCGTCACACGGCGCGCCGCTTGTAGCGATCCGCCCACTGCGGTAGGGGAGTTGCCCCCTCCCGTGAGGCCCTTCCGCTCCCCACACTGCCACCGGACAAGACGTCACGCGGGCGTCCTTGGTCACCGTGGCGCGGGACTTTTGTCCTCGGCCGCCGGCGGCTCGCTGGCGGCCGGCGCGGGGGTCGGGTCGGGAGCGGGCGCGGGCGGCGGCGTGGCGGGCCCGGAGCGGGCCGTGTGCGGCTCCATGGCGAGCCGCAGCAGCTGATGGCAGATGGGGCAGTGCCGCGTCAGATGGCGGTAGCCCGTGGCCGCGGCCAGATGGGCCCGCAACAGCGCCCTGGTTTCGTGCCGTACCGCAGTCGTCATCGCGCATACCTCCCCGGCCCCCACAACCTTCCCAAGTGAGTACCGGCGCCGGAAGGTCCCGTCAATACGGTGGGCAGCAAAGCAGTCACCGCCCGCAGCCGACGGCGCGCGAAAAGCGGCAGCGGCGGGCGAGCACCGGACCGGCGCACGGCACACGGCGGACGGCGGATACGCACGGCGCCCGCGGACGCAGCATCCGCGAACGCAGAACGGCCCGCATCCGAGAAGGATGCGGGCCGAACAGAAGCGGTCCTGACGGGATTTGCTGTCTCCGATGGCGGCCTCGCCGCGGGCGCGGCCTCTCCGGGCAGCAGTACGGCCCGCATCCCCAGGGGATACGGGCCGTAAAAAGCGGTCCTGACGGGATTTGAACCCGCGGCCTCCACCTTGACAGGGTGGCGAGCACTCCAAACTGCTCCACAGGACCTTGCGTTTCGCTTTCCGCTTGCGGCGGGCTGCGAAGCAAGACTGTACAGCAGGTCAGGGGGTGCGGTCGAACTCGATGCCGGTGCCCGCCCCTCAGGCGGGCACCGCCGCGTCCACCGCCTTCATGATCCGCTTGTCGGAGACCGGGTACGCGGTGCCCAGGGCGTGCGCGAAGTAGCTGACCCGGAGCTCCTCGATCATCCAGCGGATCTCGCGGGCCTCGGCCGGCACCGCACGGCCCGGCGGGAACTGCTCCAGCAGCCAGGCGTATTCGTCCTGCATCTCCTTCACCTTCGCCATACGGGTGCGGTCCCGCTCGGCGTTGGTCGGCAGCTGCGTCAGACGGCGGTCGACGGCGATCAGATAGCGCATCAGGTCCGGCAGCCGCTTGGCGCCGTGCGCGGTCACGAAGCCGGGCTTGATGAGCTGTGCCAGCTGCTCCTTGACGTCCGTCAGCGACGGCAGCAGCGAGGGGAAGGACGTCTCCTTCAGCCGGCGCTCACACGCCTGCCAGGCGGCCAGCACCTCCTGCACCTGCTGGATCGTCCGCAGCGTGACGTCCACCAGGTCGGACCGGACGGCGTCGAACAGCTTGCGGAAGGACTCCTCGTCCCACGCCGGGCCGCCCCGCGCCGCGATCAGGCGGTCCGCGGCGGCGGTCACGCAGTCGTCGAAGAGCGCCCCGATCGAGCCGTGCGGATTGCGGGACAGCGCGAGCTTCTGCTGGTTGCTCAGCTTGTCCTGGGCGAACTTGGCGGGGTTGGAGGGGATGTTGAGCAGGATGAGGCGGCGGGTGCCCGCCCACATCGCCGACTGCTGCGCGGCCTCGGTGTCGAAGATCCGGACCGCGACGCTGCCGCCCTCGTCCACCAGGGCCGGGTACGCCTTCAGCAGCTGGCCCGCCCGCCGGGTCTCGACCGTGCGCGGCAGCGCGCCGATCGTCCAGGACGTGAGGCCGGTGCGCTGCTCCACGCCGGCCGGCGCCGCCTCGTCGGCCGCGGCCCCGCCGCCCTTGCGGCCCCGGCCGGGCCGTTCGGCGGCCTGCTCGAAGGCCTTGGAGATGGCCGCCTGGGTCTTCGGCTTGAGCTTGTGCCGCAGCGCCTCCAGGTCCTTGGCCTCGGCGAGCTTGCGCCGCCGCTCGTCGACCACCCGGAAAGTGATCTTGAGGTGGTCGGGGACCTTGGCCACGTCGAAGTCCGCCGGGTCGACGGGCACGCCCACCATCCGCTGCAGCCCGGCGGCCAGCGAGGCCGTCAGAGAGCCCTGCAGCGGCACCGCGGAGTCCAGGAAGCGGGCCGCGAAGTTCGGCGCCGGCACGTAGTTGCGCCGGATCGGCTTCGGCAGTGACCGGATCAGCTCCGTCACCAGCTGCTCGCGCAGGCCCGGGATCTGCCAGTCGAAGCCGTCGGAGGCGACCTGGTTGAGGACCTGCAGCGGGATGTGGACGGTCACGCCGTCCGCGTCCGCGCCCGGCTCGAACTGGTACGTGACCTTGAACTTCAGCTTTCCCTGCCGCCAGGAATCCGGGTAGTCGTCCTTCGTGACGGCCTCGGCGGATTCGTTGATGAGCATCGAGTGCTCGAAGTTCAGCAGCTCCGGCTCGTCCCGGCGCTTGGTCTTCCACCAGGAGTCGAAGTGGGCGCCGGAGACGACGTGGTCGGGGATCCGCCGGTCGTAGAAGTCGAAGAGCGTCTCGTCGTCCACGAGGATGTCGCGGCGCCGGGCGCGGTGCTCCAACTCCTCGACCTCACCGAGGAGTTTGCGGTTGTCATGGAAGAACTGGTGGTGGGTGCGCCAATCGCCCTCCACCAGGGCGTTGCGGATGAACAGCTCGCGCGAGGTCTCCGGATCGATCCGGCCGTAGTTGACCTTGCGCTGGGCGACGATCGGCACGCCGTAGAGCGTGACCCGCTCGTACGCCATCACCGCGGCCATCTTCTGTTCCCAGTGCGGCTCGCTGTACGTGCGCTTGACCAGGTGCTGGGCGAGCGGCTCGATCCACTCCGGCTCGACCTTCGCGTTCACCCGCGCCCACAGCCGGGAGGTCTCGACCAGCTCGGCGGACATCACCCAGCGCGGGGGCTTCTTGAAGAGCGCGGAGCCGGGGAAGACCGCGAACTTGGCGCTCCGGGCGCCGAGGTACTCGTTCTTGGCGTCCGTGTCCTTCAGGCCGATGTGCGAAAGCAAACCGGCGAGGAGGGAGGTGTGGATGTGGTCCGGTGCCGCGTCCTGCTCGCTCAGATGGATTCCCATCGTCTTGGCGACCGTGCGCAGCTGGGAGTAGATGTCCTGCCACTCGCGTATCCGCAGGTAGTTCAGGAACTCGTTGCGGCACATCCGGCGGAAGGCCGACGAGGACAGCTCCCTCTGCTGCTCGCGCACGTAGCGCCAGAGGTTCAGGAACGCCAGGAAGTCGCTGGTCTCGTCCTTGAAGCGGGCGTGCTGCTGATCGGCCTGCTGCTGCTTGTCGGAGGGCCGTTCGCGCGGGTCCTGGATGGACAGCGCGGCCGCGATGACCATGACCTCGCGGACGCAGCCGTTGCGGTCCGCCTCCAGCACCATCCGCGCCAGCCGCGGGTCGACCGGCAGCTGGGACAGCTTGCGGCCGGTCTGCGTGAGCCGCTTCTTCGGGTCCTTCTGCTTCGGATCGAGCGCGCCGAGCTCTTCGAGGAGCTGCACGCCGTCCTTGATGTTGCGGCGGTCCGGCGGATCGATGAACGGGAACTTCTCGATGTCACCGAGGCCGGCCGCGGTCATCTGCAGGATGACGGAGGCCAGGTTCGTCCGGAGGATCTCCGCGTCGGTGAACTCGGGGCGGGAGAGGAAGTCGTCCTCGGAGTACAGCCGGATGCAGATGCCGTCGCTGGTCCGGCCGCAGCGGCCCTTGCGCTGGTTGGCGCTGGCCTGCGAGACCGGCTCGATGGGCAGCCGCTGGACCTTGGTGCGGTAGCTGTAGCGGGAGATCCGGGCCATGCCCGGGTCGATGACGTACCGGATGCCCGGCACGGTCAGCGAGGTCTCGGCGACGTTCGTGGCCAGCACGATCCGCCGGCCGGTATGGCGCTGGAAGACGCGGTGCTGCTCGGCGTGCGACAGCCGGGCGTACAGCGGCAGGACCTCGGTGTGCGGCAGCTGCTTCTTGTTGAGCGCGTCCGCCGTGTCGCGGATCTCCCGCTCGCCGGAGAGGAAGACCAGGATGTCGCCCGGCCCCTCGGCCTGCAGCTCGTCCACCGCGTCGCAGATCGCGGTGATCTGGTCGCGGTCTGCGTCCTGGCCGCCTTCTTCCAGCAGCGGGCGGTAGCGCACCTCCACCGGATACGTACGGCCGGACACCTCGACGATCGGCGCGCTGGGGGCCGCGTCGCCGTCGCCCGCGGTGGCCTTCGCCGCCCCGACCGTGGCGAACGAGCCGAAGTGCCGCGCGAACCGCTCCGGGTCGATGGTCGCGGAGGTGATCACGACCTTCAGGTCGGGGCGCCGGGGCAGCAGCTGCGCCAGATAGCCGAGGATGAAGTCGATGTTGAGGCTGCGCTCGTGCGCCTCGTCGATGATGATCGTGTCGTACTGGCGCAGCTCGCGGTCGGTCTGGATCTCGGCGAGCAGGATGCCGTCCGTCATCAGCTTGACGAGGGTGTCGGCGCCGACCTGGTCGGTGAAGCGGACCTTCCAGCCGACCACCTCGCCCAGCGGGGTCTTCAGCTCCTCCGCGACGCGTTCGGCGACCGTACGGGCCGCGATCCGGCGCGGCTGGGTGTGCCCGATCAGACCGCGCACGCCCCGGCCGAGCTCCAGGCAGATCTTCGGGATCTGGGTCGTCTTGCCGGAACCGGTCTCGCCGGCCACGATCACGACCTGGTGGTCGCGGATCGCCGCGAGGATGTCGTCCTTCTTCTGGCTGACCGGCAGCTCTTCCGGATAGGTGATCTCCGGGAGCGCGGCCCGCCGCTGGGCGACCCGCAGCTCGGCCTCGTCGATGCCGTCGGCGATCTCGGCGAGCACGGCCGCCCGGGCTTCGGGCTTACGGATCCGGCGCGCGCCGTCGAGCCGGCGCCCCAGCCGCTGCGCGTCGCGCAGCATCAGCTCGGGCAGGCGTGCGCTCAGCGCGGGGAGAGTGGGAGCAGCGGTGCCGGGCGGGGTGGAGGAGATGCCGTCGGGCAGGGCGGAGGCAGGCTGACTGGACATACGTCCCCCAGGATCTCACCTCGGGTGAACGACTGGCGAACCATTTGCCGGCCCGGCCGGGTGCCCGCCCGCGTACGGCCTCTGTACGGGAATGTCCGACATCGGTGGCTTAGCGTGTGCGCATGTCCGACGATCGCGGCGCCCCCGGCCCCCAGGGCGAACCCGACGCGCCCCGCCAGGAGGGACCCCACCAGGACGCCCACCAGGACGCCCCGCCCCCGCACGGCGCCCACGGCAGGCCGCGGACCGGCGCGGAGAAGTGGGCCGCCTTCAAGAGGTCCCCGTTCTTCCCCGCCACCGTGCTGGTCTTCATCCTCGCCGCGGCCGCCGGCCTCTTCGCCGGCTCGTACACCTACGCCATGGCCAACCCGGCGCCGCGGCACATCCCCACCGCGGTGGTCGGCTCCCCCGCCGCCCCACAGGTGAAGGCGTTCGCCGTAGGGATGGAGAAGGCCCTGCACGCCTCGCTCCGGCTGACCGCGTACCCCTCGTACGGCACGGCCCGCGCGGCCATCGACGACCAGCGCGAGTTCGCGATCCTGAGCGCGCGCGGACGCGGCGTCGCACTGGACGTCTCCGGCGCCTCGGGCGCCACGGTGGCCCAGCTGCTGGCCGAATCCGGCGCCGAGGTCGGCCGGGCGACCGGCGTGGACGTCCGCATCCGGGACATCACCCCGCTGCAGAAGGGCGATCCGCGCGGTCTCGCGCTCTTCTACATCTCCCTGGCCGCGGTGATCATCGGCTTCGTCGGCGCGATCCAGCTCAGCGTGCACGCCCGGGACCTCAACCCGGCCGAGCGGACCGCGTTCACGATCGTCTACGCGCTGCTCGGCGCCTTCGCCATCGTGGCGGTGGTCGACTGGTGGCTGGGCGCCCTGCGCCTGCCGTTCCTGGAGTCCTGGCTGATCCTGGCCCTGACCATGTTCACCTCCGGCATGGTCTTCACCATGTTCAACACCCTCATCGGGCGCTGGGCCATGATCCCGACCTGGGGCCTGATGGTGCTGCTGGGCAACCCCTCTTCCGGCGGCGCGGTCTCCTGGCCGCTGCTGCCGTCCGTCCTCGGCCACATCGGCCGCTGGCTCCCGCCGGGCGCCTCGGTCAACGCCCAGCACACCGCGGTCTACTTCGGCGGCCACCAGCACGCCTTCCCGTTCCTCGTGCTGGCCGGCTGGTCGGTGCTCTCCTGCACGGTCTTCCGGGTCTGGCGCCACCGTCACCCCGGCGGCCGCGAGACCGGCGCGGCGCATGCGGCGGACGGCTGAGCGGCGGACGGCTGAGGGACGGATTCCGCCGGGTGGTGGAACGACGAAGGCCCCGGTTCGGGGAACCGGGGCCTTCGTCCAATGGGTGTGGCTGGGGCCGGGGTCGAACCGGCGACCTATCGCTTTTCAGGCGATCGCTCGTACCAACTGAGCTACCCAGCCGCAGCGGTCCTGACGGGATTTGAACCCGCGGCCTCCACCTTGACAGGGTGGCGAGCACTCCAAACTGCTCCACAGGACCTTGCATTGCGTGAAAGCGGCCTGAGCCATTCTCACACACGGTGATGCGTGCCCCCAACGGGATTCGAACCCGTGCTACCGCCTTGAAAGGGCGGCGTCCTGGGCCACTAGACGATGAGGGCTGGTGGCCTCCTTGGCGTCGTTACCGGCGCCGTCGGGGACGTGAGAAGCATATGGGATGGGAGGACCGTTCGCCAAAACGGTTTACCCGGAGCCGTCGGAAGGGGTCCTGGTCGGCCGCGAGAAAGGCCCCGGTGAGCGGCCGGCCGACGGCCCGGTGGGCGGGCCGGACGGGTGAGCGGAGCGGGTCGGCGCCGGCGTGGCGCCGGGCTGGTTCTCCCGCGGGAGGTGGCGGCTGACCTCGGCGCGGGACAGGCCCAGCCCGCCCAGGGTGATCTCGTCCCAGGCCTGCAGCCGTTTGGTCCTGCGGTCCAGATAGAGCACCGACGCCTGGACCGGGGCGGGCTTCTTGTTCTGCACCGCGCGCAGCCCGCCGCCACCGGTGGAGCCCTCGACCATCAGCCGGGTGCCCCTGGGCAGCGTGGTGTTCTCGCGGTGGTGGATGTGGCCGGCCAGCGCCAGCGGGACCAGCCCGTCGGTCTCCGCCGCGGCGGCCGGGTTGTGCGCCAGCGCGAGGTCGACCGGCGTCCCGGCCAGCCGCTCGGTGCGCAGCACGTCGGCGAGGCGGCGGCCGGCGGCTCGCTCCGCGCCGTCCCCGGCCGCCACGACCGAGCGGTCCGGGGTGAACTGCGGGTCGCCGGTGCCCGCGATCCGCACCCCGGCGACCCGGACCACCCGGCCGTTGTCGAGGACGGTGACGTGCCGGCGGCCGGACAGGTAGGTCTGCGTGGTGCGCGAGTCGTGGTTGCCGCGCACCCACACGTACGGCGCGCCGAGCGTGGAGGCCGCGTCGAGGAAGTGGTTCTCGGCGGCCGAGCCGTGGTCCATGGTGTCGCCGGTGTCGACGATCACGTTGATCCGGTACTGCTTCACCAGGGAGGCGATGATCTGCCAGCTCGCCGGGTTCAGGTGGATGTCGGAGACGTGCAGGACGCGGAGGGTGCTGGGGTCGGGCTGGTACGCCGGCAGCGTCGAGGTGGCGTCGTAGAGCTTGGTGACGTTGGTGACCAGCCGGGCCAACTCCTTCTGGTACACGTCGAATTCGCTGACGATGCTGCGCGCGTTGCCGACCACGGACGGGGCCGAGGACAGCAGTCCGGAGAACTTCGGCTCCAGGACCGAGTCCGGGTTCCAGGTGGCGTACGCGGTGCCGGCCGAGGCGCCGAGCAGGGCGAGCGCCAGGCCGCCGGCGGCCAGCGCGCGGCGCGGGCGACGGTAGACGACCAGGCCCAGCGCGGTGGCGCCGGCGGCCACGGCGAGGCAGGAGTGCACCGCCAGCCCGAGGGCGCCGCGGGTGACGTCATGGGCGACCTCGTCCTGCAGGCCGGCGAACCGTTCGGGGTGGGAGACCAGCGCCTGCGAGCGGACCGGGTCCAGCCGGTCGACGTCGACGTCGAGCCGCAGCGGCGCGTAGTGGCTGCTCAGCTCCAGGTCGCCGAGCGGCGCGACGTCGATCCGGGTCCCGCCGGTCAGCGAGGGGCGCAGGGTCATGCTGGTGTCCATCGGGCCGACGGGGGCGTGCACGGTGCCGATGAGGACCAGCCCCAGCCAGGAGCCGAGTGCGGTCACGGCTATCAGGCCGAGCGAACGGGCCAGCGGGCGCGGCGGTTCGAGGGGGCCGACGGCGGGTTCCGTACGGCGGGAGCGGGAGGGGCGGCGGACGGCTCCGGACGGCGGGGATACGCCGTGCGGCCGGTCCCGGCCCGGACGCCACAGGCGGAACGGGCGGGGGAGCCACCGGAGCAGGGGGTTTCGCGGTAGGTCGGGGGCCGATGTCCGGGAGCGCTCAGCACGGGCCATTGGCCCCGTATGCCCGGGGACGGCGGCCGTCAATCAGGGTGCGGCGACTCGAGTGGTGGTGCGGGATTGCGGGCGGGCGGCGACGATCGGAGGCGGGGAAGGGTGGCGGAGAATGGTGGTGTGCTGGAAATGACGCGCGAGGAGTTCGAGGAACTGGTCGCCGAGGCGCTGGACCGGATCCCGCCGGACCTGACCCGGCTGATGGACAACGTGGCGGTCTTCGTCGAGGACGAGCCGCCGGCCGACGACCCCGAGCTGCTCGGGCTGTACGAGGGGACGCCGCTGACCGACCGGGGTGAGTGGTACGCGGGCGTGCTGCCGGACCGGATCACGATCTACCGGGGGCCGACGCTCCGGATGTGCGCGACGCGTGAGGACGTGGTCGCCGAGGCGGAGGTGACGGTGGTTCACGAGATCGCGCACCACTTCGGCATCGACGACGCCCGGCTGCATTCGCTCGGTTACGGCTGAGTCGCGGCGGCGCCCCGGCGTGATCGGCGGCGCGGGGCGCGTGTCCTCAAGCGGGGGGCGGGAGTTGGGCAGGGCGTCCGTGCCGCCGTCCCTGCGCTCCGGATCCGGAGGTCCCGCCGTGCGCCCGAGCCCCTGCCGCCCCTCACCGTCCCCGACACCGCAGCCCCCCGCCCCCGCGGTGGCGCGACCGCCGGAACCACCGGTGCCGTCGTCGCAGCCGCCCGCAGCGCGGCCGTGCGCCTCCCGGCCGTCGGCCGCGCCGCCGTCCGTGCCGCCGCCGTCCGTGCCGCGGTCGTCGGCCGGCCGGGCGCTGTCCCGGGTCGCCGTCGCCGCGGCGACCGTCACCGCGCTGGCCGCGTCCCTGGCCGGCTGCATGAGCGTCAGCGACCCGGGGGAGCCCAAGCCGTCCGGCGGCGCCGCACGGCACGACGGCAAGGGCGCGCGGCCCGGTCCCGGCGGGCCGACCGCCGACGGGCGCGGCGCCGGAGCGCGGCAGCTGGGCCGCAACGGCGGGGCCCGCCCGGCCGACGGGGACGAGAAGCCGGGCAAGAAGTCCAAGTCCGCCAAGCCGAAGGAGTCCGAGGCCGATACGACCCCCGGCCCGGTGGAGCCCTCGGGCCCGGAACCCGGCGCGGGCGACGGCGGTGGCCACGGCGGACCCCACGGACCCGCCGGCCCCTCGCCGTCACACTCCGCCCGGCCGTCCTCCCCGCCCGTGACCCCCACGCCCCCCAGTACCCCCACCGCCGCCCCGACCCCGCCGCCGAGCACCCCCGCACCCCCGCCGAGCGCGCAGGCGTCCGGCCCGTCCCCGGTCTCGCCGATGTCGTCGCTGGCCGAACCGGGCGAGCCGGGGGACGCGGGCACCATGGACGAGGGGGCCTGAGGCGGAGCTCACGGGGGAAGCGGAGGCGGGGAGACGGGCCGAAAGGCGCGGGGTGGGACCGGGCGGTCGCGGAGGCCCGGCCCGAAAGCCCTGGTCAGCGGCTCATTTGCCATCCGGGGGGCGGAGTGCGTATGGTGGTAGATCGTTTGATCCCATTTGCCCGGCGCCAGAACAGAAGCGCGCCGCGTGGCGCGTTCTCTCCCTTGCCGTGGCTGACCGCATTGAGGCGGTCGTTGTGAAACACACGGAGTTTGGGCGCGTGCCGAGACTCCGGAAGGTTTCGCATTTCGCATGTCCATTTCCACTGATCAGTCCGTCATGCCCGCGCACGACGAGCAGGACGAGCGGCCGGCCGCCGAGGTGACCGAGGCCACGGCCACGTCCGACACCGAAGCCGCGGCGGACGCCCAGGCCGAGGCCGACACCGACGCCGACACCATCACCTTCGCCGACCTCGGCCTCCCCGAGGGCGTCGTGCGCAAGCTCGCGCAGAACGGCGTGACGACCCCCTTCCCGATCCAGGCCGCGACCATCCCGGACGCGCTGGCCGGCAAGGACATCCTCGGCCGCGGCCGCACCGGCTCCGGCAAGACCCTCTCCTTCGGTCTGCCCACCCTGGCCCGGCTCGCCGACGGCCGCACGGAGAAGAAGAAGCCGCGCGCCGTCATCCTCACCCCGACCCGTGAGCTGGCCATGCAGGTCGCGGACGCCCTCCAGCCCTACGGCGACGTGCTCGGCCTGAAGATGAAGGTCGTCTGCGGCGGTACGTCCATGGGCAACCAGATCTACGCCCTGGAGCGCGGCGTCGACATCCTCGTCGCCACTCCGGGCCGGCTGCGGGACATCATCAACCGCGGCGCCTGCTCCCTGGAGGACGTCCAGGTCGCCGTCCTCGACGAGGCCGACCAGATGTCCGACCTGGGCTTCCTGCCCGAGGTCACCGAGCTGCTGGACCAGGTGCCCGAGGGCGGCCAGCGGATGCTGTTCTCCGCCACGATGGAGAACGAGATCTCCACCCTGGTCAAGCGCTACCTGACCGACCCGGTCAGCCACGAGGTCGACAGCGCCCAGGGCAACGTCACCACCATGACCCACCACGTCCTGGTCGTGAAGCCGAAGGACAAGGCGCCGGTCACCGCCGCCATCGCCGCCCGCAAGGGCCGCACCATCATCTTCGTCCGCACCCAGCTGGGCGCCGACCGCATCGCCGAGCAGCTCGTCGAGTCCGGTGTGAAGGCCGACGCGCTGCACGGCGGCATGACCCAGGGCGCGCGCACCCGGGTGCTCGCGGACTTCAAGGACGGCTACGTCAACGCGCTGGTCGCCACCGACGTCGCGGCCCGCGGCATCCACGTCGACGGCATCGACCTGGTCCTCAACGTCGACCCGGCCGGTGACCACAAGGACTACCTGCACCGCTCGGGCCGTACCGCCCGCGCCGGCCAGTCCGGCACGGTCGTCTCGCTCTCGCTGCCCCACCAGCGCCGGCAGATCTTCCGCCTGATGGAGGACGCCGGTGTGGACGCCTCCCGGCACATCGTCGGCTCCGGCGTCTTCGACGAGGACGTCGCCCGGATCACCGGCGCCCGTTCGCTCACCGAGGTCCAGGCCGAGTCCGCCAACAACTCCGCCAAGCAGGCCGAGCGCGAGGTCGCCGAGCTCACCCGTGAGCTGGAGCGCCTGCAGCGCCGGGCCGCCGAGCTGCGCGAGGACGCCGACCGGCTGACCGCCCGCGCCGCCCGCGAGCGCGGTGAGGACCCGGCCGAGGTGCTGGCCGCCGTCGCCGAGACCGCCGCGGCGGAGGTCGCCGCCGAGGCCGCCGCCGCCGAGCGGAGCGCCGCCGACGAGCGCCGCCCGGCCGCCTCCGACCGCCGTGACGACCGGGGCAACTTCGAGCGCCGGGACCGTCGCGACGACCGTGGTGGCTTCAACCGTGACGAGCGTTCCGGTGGCCGTTCCTTCGACCGCGACCGTCGTGACGACCGCGGTGGCTTCCGCCGGGACGACCGCGGCGACCGCGCCGGCGGCCGTTCCTTCGACCGCCGCGACGACCGTCGTGACGACCGCTCCGGTGGCCGTTCCTTCGACCGTGACCGCCGCGACGACCGGGGTGGTTTCGAGCGCCGGGACCGTCGTGACGACCGTCGTGACGACCGTGGTGGCTTCAACCGGGACGAGCGTTCCGGTGGCCGTTCCTTCGACCGGGACCGTCGTGACGACCGCGGTGGCTTCCGCCGGGACGACCGCGGCGGCTTCAACCGCGACCGCAACGACCGGGGCTTCAACCGCGACCGCGGCGACCGCCCGAGCCGCCCGTTCCACCGTGACGACCGCTCCGGCGGCTACCGTTCCGGCGGCGGCGACCGGCCCTTCAACCGCGACGACCGCTCCGGCGGCCGCCCCTCCTCCGGTGGCCACCGCTCCGGCGGTGACCGCCCCTACGGCCGCCGCGACGACCACCGTGGTGCCACCGCCGGCTCCTACGGCCGCCGCGAGGACAAGCCGCGCTGGAAGCGCAACGGCTGATCGCTCACCACCGGGCCCGTACGCACGCAAGTGCCGTACGGGCCCGGTGCGTTGTACGGTCGCACCGCCCCGCCCGAGGGGCCGCCGCACGGCCCGCGGCACCCCTGTGACCTGGCCGTTCGGTAATGCCTTCGGGCTGCGGCACGTCCTCGGGCTATGCTGCTCGGTGCGGGCCATTAGCTCAATTGGCAGAGCAGTGGACTTTTAATCCATTGGTTCAGGGTTCGAGCCCCTGATGGCCCACCGAGACACCCCAGGACACGTCGCCTGAGGTGCGGTTCAACGCCCCGACCGGAGTTTCCCGGCCGGGGCGTTTCCGTTTTTCCCACGCGCGGCGGCGTACGTGCCGCGTCGGCGGGTCCGGGCGTCGGAGGGTCAGTCGAGGCTGAGGACCTGTCCGGGGAGGATCCGGTCGGGGTCGGTGCCGATGGTGTCGGTGTTGGTGCCGTAGAGGTGGGTCCAGGTGGTGCCGTGGGCGGCGGCGATGATGCCGAGGGTGTCGCCGGGGCGGACGGTGTAGCGGTGGGGGCTCGTGGTGTCGGGTGCCCGGCCGGCGGACGGGTCCGGGGTGGGCTGCCGCGGGCAGGGGTTCTCGGCGGTGGCCGTGGGGCGTACCGGCTGGGGGGTCAGGGGTGTGCAGACGGGGGTGGCCGCGCCGATGAGTTGGACCAGGCCCACGCCGCCGGTGGGAGGCAGCAGCGCGGACCAGTTGTTGGCCAGCCATACGTTGCCCGAGGGGTCGATCTGTACCGCGGTCAGGTGCTGGATCGCCTTGTGGTGGAAGCCCGTGGCGGGGGACAGGACGGTGCCGGTGCTGGCGCCGGGCGGGCAGGCGGTCACGTTCTCGCCGCACAGCAGTGACACCGAGGCGTTGCCGAAGCCGGCGACCCATACCCGGTCGGAGCCGTCGACGGCGATCGACCAGGGGAAGACGGTCCGGGGCAGCCGGTGGACGCCCGCGACGGTGCCGTCGGGGCGCAGTTCGGTGACGGTGCTGTTGAAGTAGCTGGGTACCCAGGCGTTGCCGTGGGAGTCCAGGGCGAGCCCCAACGGCCCTTGGAACGAGCTGCTGTTGAGGGTGGCCCGGGGCCTGAAGTCCGGGCCGATGAGGGTGACACTGCCGCCGAGCTTGCCGGGGGTACCGGCTCGGCGGGAGTCCAGGAGCTGGCCGAAGTCCATCTGGCTGTTGGTGATCCAGGCCCGGCCGCGGGCGTCGATCTGGAGGCCGAAGGGGTGGTTGAGGCCGCTGTGGGTGAGGGTGAAGGCCTTGGCGGGGTCCCCGTGCGGATAGACGACGACGCTGCCCAGGCCCGGTTTGCCCGGCAGGCCGAAGGAGTTGGCGATCCACAGGTTGCCGCGCTGGTCGACGGCGACTCCCTGCGGGCGGACGAATCCGCCGTTCGCCCACCCTGTGGGGGGTGAGAGCGGGGTGCCGGTGGCCGAGTACTTCGTCATGGCGTCGGTGCCGTAGCTGGGTGCCCACACCGCACCGCCGTGGTCGACGGCGATGCCCCACGCTCCGCCGTTCATCCCCCCGCCGCTGAGGGGGCTGCCGAGGACCGGGCGGCCGGTGGGGTCCAGGACGCTGACGTAGTGGCTGGCCGTGTGGGTGCCCGGCAGCCAGTTGTTGGTCGCCCAGGCGTTGCCGCGTGCGTCGAAGGCGATACGGCCGGGGGCGTACAGATCGGTGTCGGTGTAGCGCAGGGCCAGGAGCCAGCCTTCGGGGGGTGCGGTGAGCGCGGGGGTGTGGTCGCCGGTGGTGCGGGCCAGGGCGTACAGGCCGGCGGTGGACAGGGTCGGATGGTGGGCCAGGGCCAGCAGGGCCTGCACCGTGTCTGTGGGGGCGGGGCCGCCGCGGGGTGTGGCCAGGCGCAGCAGTCGCTCGCACCGCGGGCCGTCCGTCGCGCATGCGGAGACGAGGTCGGCCAGGGTGCCGAGCGTGGCCAGGGTTTCGTTGCGGGCGCCGTTGGCGCCGTCGGTGACCACCCGGCCGGCTTTTCCGGTCGTCGGGTCGGCGAGGTTGAAGGAGGTCGCCGCGGCGTTCTCCAGCCCCGGGGCGGGCCCGGTCACCCGGCGTCCGTCGTCGAACTGCGCCAGCGCGTAGGTGGCCGCCACGGTGGTGAGTTCGTCGACCGTCACCCGGTCCAGGGTCCGCGGCCGGACGGCGCCGCCGGATCCGACCCCGACCACCGCGCGCAGCCGCAGCCTGCGCCCGCTGGTGGCCTCCACGTACAGGACCCCGCCGGCGGGCGGGGCGTACCGGATCCGGAAGGCCCCGGCCGCGTCGGTGCGGGCCCGGCCCAGCTCCCTGCCGCCGTCTTGCGAGCCCGCCCACAACCGCACCGGCACCCCGCGCAGCGGCTGTCCCGCGCCGGTGACCGTGCCGTGCACCGTGCCGCCCGACGGAGGGACCGGCCGGGCGCCTGACGGGGCGGCGGCCAGTGCCAGGGTGACCGCCGCCGACGCCGCGGCGACGGCGGCGCCGGCCGCCGGCACCGGCCGGGCCCACCGCGGCCGGCGGTGCCGGGCCGGGCGGCGGAAGGCGTGCCGGCGTACGGCGGATCCGGTCATGGCGTCACAAGCCTTTCCACGAGGCGCAGCCGAGCCGGCCGGGCCCGGATGTCACCGCTGAACGGGGCGGGTGCTGCGCGTACCGGATCCACCACCTCCACGCGCCCGGAGCGCGACGGGTGCTGCGCCGTCGGGACGGACGCCGGCCCCGGGCGGGCCGGCTCATCCCTCCGGTCGGCCCGGGGCACCGCCCGCCCCCCTGTCGGTCTCCGGCGTGCGGAGGGTGAACCAGCCGATCCTCGACGTGCCGAACAGCCAGATCGCGCCCAGGTACAGGCCCGGGCCCACCTGGCGGATCTCATCGCGTACCCCGCCCGCGACCAAGGACGTGCGCGAGTAGTCGATGACGATGCACTCCCGCTCGTCCAGCAGGCTCGGGCCCGGAGCCACCCTGGCCAGCACCGCCAACGCGTCGAACGGCCCGAGCCGGTTGCTCAGGTAGCCGCCCTCGGGGCTGAACACCTTTCCCCGCCACGCGGCCAGCCGCACCAGCGCAGCGATCGGCTGCACCAGGCTGGTACCGGCCCCCAGGATCGCGGTGCCCTCCATCGGGCCGCGGGGCACCTCACCGGCCGGAGCGGCCCGGAACACCTCCTCCAGCCGGCCGTCGTCAGCCGCCAGCAGATCACTCTCGGTGCATGACACAGTCAGCCTCCAGCAGTCGTCACCGGCCCACCGCGCCCCTTCCCGGTCCGCCTCACCTCGGCGGGACCGGATCGGGAGTACCCGCGCTGCGGCCCGGCCCGAGCCTGCGCAAGCGGTCAGCTTCACCATGAACGCCCCCGCCCCGCGCCACCACCCTGATACGGCCGATCAGCGACCCGGCCGGGCCGGGCCGGCGGAACCCGTCGTGCGGCGACCCGTCCGGCCCCCGTGGATTCGCCGGGCCGTCCCGGAGCGGACAGCCTGGGGACGTCGAGGTGACGTCGGCGTGCGGCCGGCATGCCGGTGCTCGTACGGCGGACGGGCGGAGCGGGAAGAGGCCGGTGCGGATGCTGCAGGGCGACGGGCCCTCCACGGGCGACGGGGAGCGCCGGGCGCGCCGGGCCCGGATGTCCCCGGTGGGCCGGAGCCTGGCCTGCTGGCTCCCCGCCGTCCTCATCCTCGGCGGCCTCGCGTTCGACATGGCGACGCCGCCCAGCTACACCGCCGCCCCCTTCTTCTCCGCCGCCCCGCTGGTGGCGGCGCCGCTCTTCTCGCTGCCCGCCACCGCCCTCACGGCCCTGGCCGCCATGGCGGGTGAGTCCATGGTGGTGACGTACCGCAGCGCCGCCCAGGACACCCACGAGTCGGTGACCGAGATCGCGACCGTCTTCGTGGTCGCCCTGCTGGCGCTCGCCATCAACCGCGTCGTCCGGATGTCCGACGCCCACCTGGCGTCCGTACGGGACGTCTCGGAGGCCGCGCAGCGGGCCGTCCTGCCGGCGCCGCCCGAGCGGCTCGGCGGGCTCGCGGTCGCCGCCCGGTACGTGGGCGCGCGGGCGGACGCCCGGATCGGCGGCGATTTCTACGCCGTGCAGGACACCCCGCACGGCGTACGGCTGATCGTCGGCGACGTCCGCGGCAAGGGCCTGGAGGCGGTGGAGGCCGCCGTGGTCGTCATCGGGGCCTTCCGGGAGGCGGCGGAACAGGAGGCCACCCTGGAGGCGGTGGCCGGCCGGCTGGAGCGGGCGCTGCAACGGGAGGGCGGGCGGCGCGCGGGAATCGACCGGTACGAGGGGTTCACCACCGCGGTCCTGGCCGAGATCCCCGCCGGCGGGCGGTCGGTGCTGCGGGTCCTCAACCGTGGCCATCCGGCGCCCCTGTTGCTGGGCCCGGACGGCGGGCTGTGCGAGCTGACGCCCGCCGCGCCGGCGCTGCCGCTGGGGATGAGCGAGGTGGCGGGCTGGCCGGACCGTTCCGACGAGTCGTTCTTCCCGGCCGGCGCGCTGCTCCTCTTCTTCACCGACGGCGTGACCGAGGCCCGCGACCTGCGCGGCCGCTTCTACGACCCCGCGGACAAGCTCCGCGGCCGGCACTTCCCGGGTCCCGGCGGCCTCCTGGACGCCCTCATCGAGGACGTCGCCCGGCACACCGGCGGCGCCCCGGCGGACGACATGGCCCTGCTGGCGCTGCAGCGGCCGATGGGGGAGTGAGAGCTCGGCGACCCGCGGGGGTACGCGCAAGGCCGCCGACCCGGCGCTCCACAGCGGGCGGACGCTCCGACAAGGGTGTGCCAAAGGACCGTCAGGGGCCCACTACAGCGGGCGGAAGCTCTGTCCGTGCGGGCCGGTGAGCGCGACCGGGTGCCCGTCCAGGGCGAGGGTCAGCTGCAGCGGGTCGTCCGGGCGCGGGGTGTGGTGCGCGGGCAGGGGGAGCCACGGCAGCACGGAGTGGTGCTCCTGGGAGACCCAGTGCCCGCCGCCGTCCCGCCCGTCGAGGACCGACCGTACGAGCCGGGCGAACTCCTCGCGCCGGGCGAACGGCAGATAGCTCAGCACGGAGGTGTGGAACACGACCAGGGTCGCCCCGGCCGGTGCCTCGGCCGCCAGCGCGGGCAACTCGTCGATCAGGTCCCCGCGGACGATCCGCGGCCGCGGCACCGCCCGCACCGCGTCGACGGCCGCGGACAACCGGTCCGCCCGCGCCTCGTCGCCGGGCCATACGAGCGACCGCAGCCAGCGCAGGTCGTCCGGCTCGGCGACCGGGTCGAGCGGTGCGAGATCGATCCCGGCCCGCCAGACGACCTCGGGGAGCCGGGCGGGGACGTGCGCCCGCTGCGCTGCCGGCGCCGGCGCCTGCACCTGACAGGGGAAGACCACGGGGCTGTCAAAGGCGCCCACTTCGACGAGCGGGGCGTGCGCTCCGGCGCCGACGACCCGGTGGTGGGCACCCGTTCCGTGCCCGCCCGGGTGCCCGGGACCCGGCGCGCCCGCGTCCCCGTATCCGTACCTGCCTTCGTACCCGTAGCCGTCTTCGTATCCGGAGCCCTCTTCGTATCCGTATCCATACGCGTACCGATAGCGGTCCGGGTGCAGACACAGCCCGGCCGAGGTGCCGACCTCCAGCAGGGCCAGCGGCTGGGGCAGCCGGGCGAGCAGCGGCAGCAGGGTGGCGCAGCGGGCCGGTTCGTTGGTCTGGGTGCCGCGGCGCAGGATGACGTCCCGCACCTGGTCCCAGTGCCGGATCGTCCATTCGCGCCAGCGGCCGTAGGCCGCCGCGCCGCGCGGGCCCTGCTCCGCGTGCGGGCCGTCGAGATGGCGGACGGCGGCGAGCAGGAGCTGGGGCTGCTGCTTGTCGCCGGCCGGCAGCGACCCCGCCAGCAGCTCGCACAACTCCTGGTCCTGGCCGATCCGTGCGCTCAACTCCTCGTGGGCGTCGGACCGCCCGCGCGCCTCGCGCCAGGAGAACTCCTGGTACCGCCGCGCCACGTCCTGGGCGCTTCCGGTCGTGCCGCCGCGGTGGCCGGGACGGCCGTGCCGCCCGTGACCGGTGTTGCGGAGGCGTTCGGCGGGTCCGGGGTTCTCGGCGTATCCGGGACTTTCGGAGGGTCCGGGGCGCTCGGAGTGTCCAGGGCGCTCGGCGTTGACGACCATGATCCGACGTTACTGTCTTCACGTTCCGTAATGGGCAGGCACCCCTCCGCATAACAACTGACGCACAATCATCGAGAGATCGTTTAGACGCGGCACGGGGTGGTGCGGCCAACTCACCCGATTTATGGCCATGGTGACCGGAAAAGACCACGCCAAAGCTGGTGCGCGAGGCATATGGATTCCCGGGAAGGCTTGGAAAACCGCTGCGATCTCTATTACTGTCCGATAACGCAGCGCGGTCGTCCCAGCCGCCGCAAGAGGCGGCACCGTGCGCCGACGCCGAATCCCGCACGCGCTTTTCACGCACCTCCAGCACCTCGAACTGCACCAAGGGAACCGGGGAACCACCACCTTGGGGTGAATCGGACGCCTTCGCCAGAGGGTGCCCGTAGGAGACCTTCCTGCTCCGAACCCGTCAGCTAACCCGGTAGGCGAGAAGGAAGGAAAGGAGTGCGCCCCCGTGGCGTCCAACAGGCCCGTCCCCGAGGCTCCGTCCACCTACGAGTCCGACGACCGGGGCCCGGGCGCCCCGTACGCGTCGGGCGCTCCCCACGCCTTCGCGGGTCCCGGCGACACCGCTTTCGTCACCGACGCCCGTTTCGCGACGGCCGGCGGGACGAACGGTGACGCCGACGGCCAGTGGGAGGAATGGAACCCCACCGAGGAGTCCGTCCGCCCGGTCCGCGGCAAGCACCGGGTGGCCAAGCAGCGCGGCGGTGGCCTCGCCCGCGGTGGCACGGTCCTGGGCGTCGGCGTCATCGCGGCGGTCGGTGCGGGCGGGATGGCCACGGCCGAGGGCCGGCCGCCGGTGCCGATCTCGATGCCCGACCTCGGCGGAGTGGCCGACGCGGTCGCCGACCACCTCCCGGACGCCGCCTCCCTGCCCGGCGTCGGCGACCTGATATCCGACGGCGGTTCGCACGGCGACGGCGGCGCGCACACCGCTTCCGCCGCCACCTCCGCCGACCCGCTCACCGGCCCGGGCAGAGACACGGACGCCGGATCGAGCTCGGGCACGGGCTCCGACGCGGGTACGGGTACGGACTCCGGCTCCGGCGCGAACGCCGGCGAGGCGCTGCGCAGCCGCATCCTCCAGCAGGCCGACACCCAGCAGGGCGCCGCCGAACAGGAGGCCCGCGAGGCCGCCGAGCAGGCCGCGATCAAGCAGGCCACGACGGACGCCGCCGCGGACCTGAAGGCCGCGGAGAAGGCCGCGGCCGCCAAGAAGGAGGCGGCGGCCGAGGCCCGGCGCAAGGCCGAGGAGGAGGCCCGCCGAAAGGCGGAGGCCGAACGCCTCGCCAAACTGGCGCAGAGCTTCATCACCCCGGTCTCCTCGTACACCCTCACCGCGAGCTTCGGGCAGGCCGGTGACCGCTGGGTCGCGGACCACACCGGCCAGGACTTCGCCGCCCCGACCGGCACACCCGTCAAGGCGGTGCACTCCGGCACCATCACCCAGGCCGGCTGGGCCGGTTCGTACGGCTACCGCATCGTCCTGACCCTCGACGACGGCACCGAGCTCTGGTTCTGCCACCTGTCCTCGATGGTCAAGACCTCGGGCAAGGTCAGCACCGGCGACGTCATCGGCCGGGTCGGCGCCACGGGCAACGTCACCGGCCCCCACCTCCACCTGGAGGTACGCCCCGGCGCCGGCGACCCGATAGACCCGATGCCCTGGCTGCGCGACCACGGCGTCAACGTCTGAACACCTGACGGGCGGGGCGGGGCGGGCGGCCACGGCGCGAGGGTGGCCGCCGTCCGGGGAACCGGAGTATCCGGGGAACGGGAGTATCCGAGGAACGGGAATAACTCCCGTAAGCGGGAATAACCACCCGCCCCGCGACGCTGCCCCCACCATGAGCGCGACAAGCAACAACTCCCGTACGCCCAGGGCCCTGGGCTCGCTGTCCGTCTCCCCCCTCTCCCTCGGGGGCAACGTCTTCGGCTGGACCGCCGACGAGGCCGAGTCGTTCGCCGTACTCGACGCGTACGTGGCGGGCGGTGGCAACTTCATCGACACCGCCGATGTGTACTCGGCCTGGGTGCCCGGCAACAAGGGCGGCGAGTCCGAGACGGTCCTCGGCAACTGGCTGGCCTCCCGCGGCCATCGCGACGACATCGTCATCGCCACCAAGGTCGGCGCGCACCCCGATTACAAGGGTCTGTCCGCCGCCACCATCAAGTCCGCGGTCGAGGAGTCCCTCACCCGTCTCCGCACGGATTACATCGACCTCTACTACACCCACTACGACGACGAGTCGGTCGAGGTCGGCGAGTTCCTGACCGCCCTGGACGACCTCGTCCGGGCCGGCAAGGTCCGGGAGATCGGCGCCTCCAACATCTCCGCGCAGCGCCTCGCGGAGTCCCTCGCCTTCTCCGACCGCGAGGGCGTGGCCCGTTACGTGGCCCTGCAGCCGCACTACAACCTGGTCTCCCGCGACACGTACGAGGGCGAACTCGCCGACGTGGCCGCCCGCAACGGCGTGTCCGCGGTGCCGTACTACGCCCTGGCCTCCGGCTTCCTGACCGGCAAGTACCGGCCGGGTGCCGCGGTCGACAGCGCCCGGTCCGGGAAGGCCGCGCAGTACCTGTCCACCGACCGTGGCCCCCGCGTCCTGGAGGCCCTCGACACGGTCGCCGCCGCCCATGGCGCCGAGCTCGCCACCGTCGCGCTGGCCTGGCTCGCCGCCCAGCCGACGGTCGCCGCCCCGATCGCCAGCGCCCGCACGACCGCCCAGCTCGCCCCCCTGCTGGCCGTCACCGACCTGACCCTCACCGCCCCCGAACTCACCCTCCTGAACGAGGCGTCGGCGTAGTCCAGGACGCGGGCCCGCCGCACAGGGAAGGAGCGGGGCCCCAGGGCCCCGCTCCCCTCCCACCCGCACCGCAACGCCGCCGGGTGCACTACCCCCGCCGGTCCACCACCGCCCAGGACGCCAGCGCCACCCCACCCGCCACCGCGAACACCGAAGGCCAGGCCCCGATCTTCTTGGCCAACGGATGCGACCCCACGAACGCCGCCACGTAGGCCCCACTCAGCGCCGCCGCCGTCTTACCACCGGCCTTCCGCTGCCACTCCCGAGCCGCCACCGCCCCCGCCGCAGCCAACGCCACACCCCCCAACGGCCGCTTCTTCGTCCACCGAGCCACCCCATAACCCCCGAGCAACCCACTCGCCGCCACCACACTGCTCGGAATGCCGGCCATCACCATTCCCTCCGTTTCGCGGGTCAGTTGCCCTCGACCTTACGTCCGGTCCCGTACGTTCTGGCCGAGCGGAGACTCAGGTGGCTGTGACTTGCGGGCTGCGCCGGCCCCTCGCACGGCTCGGGCCACGTACTCGGCCACCGTCTCGGGACTCTCGTGCTCCCAGAAACGCAGCACTGTCCATCCCGCCGCTTCGAGATGGGCGTTGGTCTCAGCGTCGCGGGCGACGTTGCCCTCGAGCTTCGCGCGCCACCACTCCGCATTGGACTTGGGACTGGTGGCGTGTTCGGGGCAGCCGTGCCAGAAACAGCCGTCGAGGAACACCGCGATGCGCGGGCCGGGGAAAGCGATGTCGATCGTGCGACGGGTCATGCCGGGTACGCGGCGTTGCAGACGGTAACGCAGTCCGGCGGCATACAGCAGCCGCCGGACGGCACGTTCCGGTTCGGTGTCCCGTCTGCCCTGACGGCTCATACGTGCTGAGACACCGGCCGACGACGGAGAGACGGGTGGGCGCGTCATGGTCCCAGAATGGCTCACCAGTGGTCGGAACAAGAAGCTGATCCCTCATCGCTCGGGGCCGCCGAAAGGGGCTGCGGCAGACCTCGGCAGCTGCCGGGCGTGCCGGTGGGGCGCAGCTCCGAGCTATGCACGCGGGTGCCCGGAGTCGCCCGTGCACCGGCGGGCAGCAGCTGACCGGCCATCGTTCGTAACGAGGCAATTCCGGCCCGTGCTGTGCCAGGCGCTGATCAACGCCGGCCGCCCCCACCTCTGGTAATGCCGGACCCGTTGCAGCAGGTACTGCTCGCGGGCGGTGAAGTCCGGGTCCGGGCCCCTGAGGTGGGCGCGGCGGCGGTGGAAAGAGAGGGCGGTGGCGGCGGTGGTGTAGGCGGTGACGGCGCGGGCGGCGGCGGGGCCCTGGGTACGGCGGGCGATGTCGCGGGCCAGGGCGCGGGTCTTGAGGGAGGACAGGGCGTCCGGCTCGGCGGGGGTGAGCCAGCCGGCCGTGATGTAGGGGGCGAGGTAGCCGGGGAGGGAGAGGAGCTCCTGTTTGCGGGCCCAGACGGCCAGGGACGTCAGGGCGAGGAAGACCGGGACCATGAAGAGCCCGTAGACGAGGAGGAAGCCGGCGCCGCCGAGGGAGGAGGCGGCGTTCCAGATGGCGTGCAGGAGGACGGCGGTGAGCAGGCCGAGGGCGGCGAGGCCGATACGGGCGGCGCGGCGGCGGGGGTAGCGGGTGGCGGCTATGCCGAAGGCGAGGCCGGTGAGGATGGTGAAGAGGGGGTGGGCGAAGGGGGAGATGATGATGCGGACGAAGAAGGTGCCCACGGTGAGGGAGTCCAGGCCGCTGTGGCCCATGGACCGGTCCTCGCCGAAGGCGTTGCCCAGATAGACGATGTTCTCGGTGAAGGCGAAGCCGGTGGCGGTGATGCCGGCGATGACGATGCCGTCCGTGATGCCGTCGAAGTCGCGCCGGCGGAAGCGGTAGAGGAGCAGTACGGCGGCGGCCTTCACCGTCTCCTCGACGACCGGGGCGATCGCCGTCGCGCCCCAGGTCTCGGCCTCGGACGGCGAGGCGGACGCGATGTTGGCGGCGATCCAGTCGGTGGCGAAGCCGTTGGTGAGCAGTGCCACCAGGGCCGCGGCACACGCCCCCCAGGCGAAGGCGAACGCGAGGTTCCGCCGGGGCTCCGGCTCGATGCGGTCGAGCCAGCGGAACGCCGCGAGCAGCAGCGGCACCGGGAAGACCGCGAGGCCCAGCCCGACGAGCAGGCCCTCGGTACCGGTCTCCTGGCGGACCATCCCGACGATGATCACGCCGGAGAGCGCGAGCAGGGATATCAGCGCGGTGGCACGGAGCGTCCTGCCGCGGGTCCGGTCACGAGGCGTATCGCGGCTTGCACCGCGGGTCGTGCCGCGGGGTGCGTCCCCGGTTGTCTCCCGGGGCATGCGGTCGTGCATGTCGCGGGGCTCGTCCCCGGTCGTCTCCCGGGGCGTGCTGTCGTTCGTGTCGTGGTTCGTACGGCGGAGCGTGCCGCGCCAGAGGGCTCTCCGGCGCGGCTGCGGCGGTGGCGGAACGGGCGGGTGCACCCCTCGACCGTAACGAGCGGCGGGCGTCCTACGCGCCGCGGCGGCGGAACAGCAGGTCGTGGACGGTGTGCCCCTTGTCCAGACCCTGGCCCTCGAACTTGGTGAGGGGCCGGAAGTCCGGACGCGGCGCGAAGCCGGGGTAGAGGTTCTCCAGCGTCGGCTCGGCGGAGAGCACGTCGAGCATCTGCTCGGCGTACGGCTCCCAGTCGGTCGCGCAGTGCACCAGCGCGCCGGGCGCGAGCCGGGTCGTCACCAGGGTGAGGAACTCCGGCTGGATCAGGCGACGCTTGTGGTGGCGCTTCTTGGGCCACGGGTCGGGGAAGTAGACGCGCAGCCCGGCCAGGGAGCCCGGCGCCAGCATTTCGCGCAGCAGGATGATCGCGTCGCCGTTGGCCACCCGGATGTTGGACAGGCCGTTCCGCTCCGCGAGACCGAGCAGATTGCCCTGGCCGGGGGTGTGTACGTCGCAGGCGAGGATGCCGGTGGCCGGGTCGGCGGCGGCCATCTGCGCCGTGGCCTCACCCATGCCGAAGCCGATCTCCAGCACGACCGGCAGTCCGCCGAAGAACGCGTCGAGGTCCAGCCGCGACAGCCCGTCGATGTCCAGGCCCCACGTCGGCCACAGCCGGCGCAGCGCGTCGGCCTGCGAGGGCGACACCCGGCTGCGGCGGGGCTGGAAGGACCGGATCCGCCGCTCGTGGTGCGACCCCGCGGGGTCGGCCGCGGGCCCGGTGCCGTCGGGGAACATCGGCTCGCCACGGCGCGGTGCCGGCGCGGCACGCCGACCGTCGGCCACGGCCACGGCTTCCACAGCGTCTGCTGCCACGGCGTCGGTCACGGGGGCGGGGGAGGGGATGCGGTTCTCGGACACAGTGGGTTCGATTCTACGGGGGTGGCGTGCGGGCTCCGGATCGCCGCGGCTCGCGGGCACCTCCCCGGCCTGATCGGGGAGACACCGCTAGCTCCGGGCCGCCTCCAGCACCCCCAGCGCCCTGCGGGCCACCTCGCGGCCGATGGGCAGGGAGGCGGTGGCGGCGGGGGACGGGGCGTTCAGGACGTGGATCATGCCGGGGGATTCGGAGAAGAGGAAGTCGTCGACGAGGGTGCCGTCGGGGAGGACGGCCTGGGCGCGGACGCCGGCCGGGCAAGGGAGGAGGTCCTCCTCGCGGGCTGCCGGGAGGAGGCGGCGGACCGCGTCCGCGAAGGCGCGGCGGGAGAGGGAGCGGTGCAGTTCGCCGGCGCCGTAGCGCCAGTGGCGGCGGGCGATCCGCCAGGAGCCGGGGTAGGCGAGGGTGCCGGCCAGCTCGCCGGGGCGGACCGTGCGCCAGTCGTAGCCCTCGCGGGCCAGGGCGGGGACGGCGTTCGGGCCGATGTGGACGGCGCCGCCGATGCCGCGGGTGAGGTGGACGCCGAGGAACGGGAAGGCGGGGTCGGGGACCGGGTAGACCAGGCCGCGGACGAGGGCGGCGCGCTCCGGGGCGAGGGTGAAGTACTCGCCGCGGAAGGGGACGATCCGCATCCCGGGCGCATCGCCGGCCAGCCGGGCGATCCGGTCGCAGTGCAGCCCGGCGCAGTTGACCAGGGCGCGGGCGCGGTGGACCGTGCCGTCGGCCGTACGGACCGCCACCCGGCCGGGGCGGCGGCCGATCACTGTCACCTCGGCGCCGTAGACGATCCGGGCGCCGGCGTCCGTGGCGAGCGCGCCGAACCGGCGGGCGACCGCGCCGAAGTCGCAGATGCCGGTCGTGCCGACATGGATGGCGGCCAGGCCGCGGACCTCGGGTTCGTACTCCGCTATCTGGGCCGGGCCCAGCTCGCGGACCGGCAGGCCGTGCTCGCGGCCGCGCTGGATCAGGCCGTGCAGCCGGGGCAGCTCGCTGCGGTCGGTGGCGACGATCAGCTTGCCGGTGACCTCATGCGGAATGTCGTGTTCGGTGCAGAATTTCACCATTTCCGCCGAGCCCTGGAGGGCGAAGCGGGCCTTGAGCGAGCCGGGTGGGTAGTAGATGCCGCTGTGGATCACTCCGCTGTTGCGCCCGGTCTGGTGCCGGGCCGGGCCCTGCTCCTTCTCCAGCACCACGACGCGCGTGCCCGGCGCGGCGCGCGTGATCGCATACGCCGTAGAGAGCCCGATGATGCCGGCGCCGATCACCAGCACGTCGCAGTCGTACGACGACACTGCACCTCCCCAACCGCATGCCCAACCGCATGACCGCAGGCCCGACCGTCACCGCGGGCCCGCGCGCCATCCCGACGACGTATCCCATCATGACGGCCCGCACTGACAATCCCGTCGGCATTTCCGCTCGGCGTGCGTGCACCAGCGGCCCGGAGGCGGGCCCGGTCGCGGACCACCGCCCGGCCCGCCGGCCCCACCGCCCGGCCGGCCGAGGGCAAGAACCTCCCCGCCCCGCTACGCCGGCGCCGCCAGCAAGGGTCTCGCCCGTTCCCGCAGCTCCACGACCCGCGGCTCGTCGCCGTACGGTTCGAGGCGGTGCAGCAGATCGCGGACGTACTCCGTCGTACGGGCCGAGGAGATCCGGCCCGCCACCTCGACCGCACGGGCGCCCGCCGCGCAGGCCGCGTCCAGATTGCCGGACTCCAGTTCGGCCACCGCGGACACCACCAGCCGCAGACCGTGCGACCGGACGAACTCCTCGGTCGGCCGGGACAGCGCCTGCTCGGTGAAGCGGCGCACCTGGCGGGGCAGCCGCAGGTCGCGGTAGCACTCGGCCGCGTCGGCGGCGAACCGCTCGTACGAGTAGAAGTCCAGCCACGACGGGTCGGGATCGCCGCTCCGGGACCGCTCCAGCCAGCCCTCGGACGCCTTCAGCGCCACCTCGCAGGCGCGCGCCTCGCCGGCCTTGGCCTGCGCCCGCGCCTCCACCAGGCGGAAGAAGCTCATGGTGCGGGCGGTGGCCAGACCGCGGTTGCGCTCCAGGGCCGCCTGGGCGAGGTCGACGCCCTCGTCGGCGAAGCCGCGGTACGTCGCCTGGAGGGACATCGAGGCGAGGACGTACCCACCGAGGGGGACGTCGGCGGCCGCCCGGGCGAGCCGCAGCGCCTGGATGTAATAGCGCTGCGCGGCCTCCTGCTGGCCGGTGTCGAAGGCCATCCACCCCGCGAGCCGGGTGAGCTCGGAGGTCGCCCCGAAGAGCGCCCGGCCCACCTCGTCGCTGTACGAGGCGAGCAGCAACGGCGCCGCGTCCACCCGCAGGCATTCCGGCACCATGGACGAACGCCAGTCCCCGCCGCCGTACTTGGAGTCCCAGCGGCGCGCGTCCTCCGCCGCCTCGCGCAGCTTGCTGACGTCGCTGTGGCCCACGTGCTGCGGGATCCCCGCGTCGCCGGCCGCCGCGGCGTCCTTGTCGCGCGCCTCGGCCGCCTCCCGGGCCACCGAGCTGTCGGCCGGGGATATCAGCCAGCGCGAGGCGGGCGTGGCGTACGCGCTCACCGCGAAGGATCCGGCCAGGCTCTGCCAGATGCCGCCACCGCCGGCCCGCCGCCCGGCCAGATCGAGACGGTAGAGCTCGGTCGCCGAGCGCACCGCGGCGCCCACATCGCGCGGGAAGGCCAGACCGACCTCGGGTGCCGGGTCCGCGTCGGCCAGCCCGATTTCGTGCAACGGCACCGGCCGGCCCAGTTTGCTGCCGATCGCGGACGCGATCAGATGGGGCGCGGCGCCCTGCGGCACCATGCCCTTGGAGACCCATCGCGCCACCGACGTCTTGTCATAACGAAGCGTCAGCCCGCGCTGCGCGCCGAGGTCGTTGACCCGGCGGGCCAGTCCGGCGTTGCTGATACCCGCGAGGGCGAGAACGGTGCCGAGCTTCTCGTTCGGCCCGCGTATATCCCTGGACATGCGCACCCCTCGACACAGCGACAGCCGCCCCGCTACCCCGGGGCATGCGTCCACCCAGAGTAGTTCGCCGGATCCCTACCGTTAAGGGTCGGTGTCCCGGATGGCGAGATTCATGTTCAGACAGGGGTGCGGGAGTTGGCATGTGCTCCGGGTACGTGTGCCCGTGCGCCTGTCCGTGCGCGCTGGTCGCCCGACCTCGGGAGCGCTTCCATGGCTGGTGCGTGGGTCGGCCCGCTGCACTGGATCCAGTGGGCTGGGGGACACCGTCACCTCATTCCCCGCGGGTGACGGTCCGGTCCGGGGGGCGTAGCCCGCTTCCCGGACCGTCGCGCAGGCCGTCCGCCGTAGGATCGTGCCGCCGGTTGACATGAGGTCCGTAGTTGTCAACTGCGCTGTGCCGTACGGACTTTGGCCGAAAATCGACGGGTGATGGTTTCGCGCCGCGGCGCGTCGAGGAGCGCCGCGCGGGCGCCTCGGGGGCCACACGGGGGGCCTACCGGGGGCGAGTTGGCGCGGCGGCGAAGCAACTACCACATCAAGATGGCGAGTTGTCGGGTTTGCCGACAGGTTGCGCCATGCCGCGCCGCGGGTGGGCCGTCCACCGTACGCGCCCGCCGCCCGCCGTCCGCCGTGAACTGCCCGTATACGTCCCGCTCCGACGTCTCCGCCACGCCGTTGTCATGGCAGCATGGTCGCCACTACGGGCGGCACGGCCGTCACGACAGCTCGGCGACAGCTTGGCGATCCGCTGTACGGGGCGGCCGTTGGCCCCGGCGGGCGGGGAATTCGGGTGGAGGCGGCATGCGCTGGTTGGTGGGGTGGAGCAGTGCCGCCACGAGGCCGTCCGCCCCGGACCCGGACGGCGTCGGGAGCCGCACCGTCCTCCCCGTGGGCGCGCACCTCCTCTGGGGCGACCCGGACCCCCTGTGGGCGGTCGGCGACTGGCGGCCGGACGAGGTCCGCGTCGTCCAGGCCGACCCCGAGACCCGGCTCGCCGTCTTCGGCATCTGCGGGGCCACCGACGACCAGCTGCGGGTCGGCCTGTACGCGGCGCGCGGGGGCGCACTGCGGCACCTCACCGCCTGGTCCGGCAGCTACACCGCGGTCGTCCAGGTAGGACGGCGGATCACCGTCACCGGCGACCTGGCCGGCGCCCGCCCCGTCTTCCACACCCCGTGGGCGGGCGGCACCGCCTACGCCACCGCCGCGCTGCCGCTCGCCGACCTGATCGAGGCCAGCCTCGACATCGGCCACCTCGCCGCGCTGCTGGCCTGTCCCGACGCCCCCGAGGCGCTCGGCGCCGGCACCCCGTACGAGGGCGTCCGCCGGATCCCGCCCGGGCACGCCCTGGTGCTGCGCGGCGGCGCCAGCGAGATCACCTCCTACGAGCCGACCGCCTCGCTCGCCGTCGCCGCACCCCAACTCCCGCCGGAACAGGCGGTGGACGGGGTCCGGGACGCGCTCGTCGAGGCCGTCCGCGCCCGGCTGGCGGTCCCCCGGCACGCCCCGGACCCGGACGGGCTCGACGGCCTCGACCCCGGACCGGTGCCCGGCATGGGGCCCGCCGAGCGGCGTGCGGCCCGCGGCGCGCCGGCCCCGGGCGTCGGCGCCGACCTCTCCGGAGGCAGCGCGTCCGGAACCCTCGCCCTCCTGGCCGCCGGTCTGCCCGGCCGTCCCGGACGCCTCAACGGCCACGGGGAACGCCTGCTGGCCGTCACCTTCAACGACCGCGCCACCAATGGCGCGCGGGCCCACCACGACGCCGAACTGGAGCGGGCCCGCAGCATCGCCGACAACCCGCGGCTGCACCACGTCGTCGTCGCCGCCGGCGAAGAGGCCCTCCCGTATGCCGACCTCGACAGCGGCCCGCTCACGGACGAGCCCGGGCCCTCCCTGACGGTGGCGAGCCGCCACCGGCGCCGGCTGCTGGCCGGCAGCGCGGACCACTTCGTCGGGCACGGCGCCCGGCAGGTCCTCGACGCCCACCCCGCCCGGCTCGCCGACCTCCTCATGGACCGCCGCCGGCGCCATCTGCTGCGGCCGGTCACCGCCCTCGCCAAGGCCGACGGCCCGTCCGCCCAGTCCGTCCTGGTGCCGTTCACCGTCTACCGGGCCGCGCGGCGGCTCGCCCGTACGCCGTATCCGGAGGGCATCACGGAGGCCGCGCGGCGCCTGCTGGAGCGGCAGTTCGCCGACGAGCCGGTGACCGGCGGGGCGGTGGACGCCTCGCTGGCCGCGCTGACCTGGTGCCGTCCCGGGCCCGCGGCGCGCTGGCTGACGGGCGAGGCGCTGGCCGAAGTATCGGTTCGCCTCAGCGAGGCGGCGTCCCGAACGGCCGCGGTCGGGCGCCCCGGTGAGCGGCGGGCCCGCGCGGCGCTGGCCCGGCAGGCCGCCGACCACCGGGTCTTCGAGCAGGCCTCGGAGGTCCGCAGCCAGCGGCTGCACGCGCCCTTCCTCGACAACCAGGTGGTGCTCGCCTGCCGCGCGCTCCCGGACACGCTCCGGGTGCAGCCGGGGGCGCGGGCCGCCGTCCTGCGCTCCGTACTGGCCGGCGCGGGCGTACGGGACCTGCCGCCCGGCTGGGGCGCGACCTCGCACGTCACCCACGCCGCGGCGGTACGCGCCGGGCTGCGCGGTGCGGTCGGCGACCTGGTGCAGCTCTTCGACGCGCCCCTGCTGGCCGATGCCGGCCTGATCGAGGCGCGGGTGGTCCGCACCGCCCTCCGGGCGGCGGCCGAGGGCGCCGCGCTCCCGATGGACGGGCTGGCGGAACTCGTCGCCACGGAGCTGTGGTTGCGCCGCCTGGTCGCCCGCCGCGGCAGCTGCTGGACCGGGGCGGAGGCGCCGCGCCAGAAGGCGGTCGCGGGCGGAGTGGTTCCGCGCGCTCGGTTGTCCTGAGGGGCCCGCTGCACGGACGGGCACTCGACGTGCTCGCGGTGCCCGCCCCTCCCGCAGGCGCCCGCCCCTCCCGCAGGCGCCCGCCCCTCCCGTTAGGTGCCCGCCCCTCCCGGTAGGCGCCCGCCCCCTCCCGTAGGTGGCCCGCCCCTCCCGTAGGTGCGCGGCCGCCCGCGAGTCGGGGGTTCCAGGAGGGCCGGTTCCGTCCGGGGCGCAGGCGGCGCGAGGGGTGACGCCGGTCGCGTGGCCCGTGTGCCGGGCTCGACCGCGCGTGCGACGGCGGGAGGCAAGGAGGCACGCCCGGGGCGTACGCCGGGAGGCTCGTCCGTGTGCGTCGCTCGCGCCGCCGACGGACTCAGCGGCAGGTGATGCGGGCCTCCGCCCAGTCGCCCAGGGCCACCGCGTCCAGGGGCGTCGCCGGGTCGACGACGAGGCGCAGGGTCCGGTGGCCGGTCAGGGGGACGTGGACCGGGACGGCCGGCTGATCGCCGTGGACCACCGCGGACCGCCAGAGCCGCTCGCCGTCCGCGTACACGGAGAAGCGCAGGGCGCCGATTCCCATGCTGAGGTCGTCGACGCCCACCACGGCGTCGTAGGAGGTGCACGGACGGTTGAGGTCGATGAGGACGGACGACCCGGCGTGCATGGTCGCGCCGTGCGCATAGGTCGTCCCGGCGATCTTCGGCGACCGGCGCTGCCACAGCCAGCCGCTCCCCAGGGTGCGCACCTCCGGCTTGCTGCCGTCGCCCATGAAGTCGTGGTCGAGCGCGGCGACCTGGTACGGGGTCGGGGCGGGCTCCGGCGGCTTCGGGCGGTGCCGGGGCGGCTCGGGCGCGGGCGTCGGAGGCGGAGTCGGCGCGGGCGGGTGGGTGGTGGGCCTCGGGATGGTGGGCGCCGGGCGGGACGGTGTCGGGTGGGGTGCCGACGGGCGCGACGGGTGCGACGGGGTCGGCTCGGCGGTCGGGGCGGTGCCGGCCGCCGGTGGCAGCGGCTTCGCCGGGCCGGGCGACGGATGGCGCGGCGCGGCCGGGGCCGGCCGGTGCGGCTCGGCCCGTGGGTGCGGCGCCGGCGTGGGGCCGCCGCCGGCCAGCGCGAGCGCGAGCGTCACACCGGCCACCACCACCCCGACCCCGATGCCGACCTTGACCGGGGCGCCGAGCCCCTCACTCAGGGCGGCGCCGCCCGCGCCACCCGCTCCGCCCGCCGTACCGGAACCACCCGTTGCCGCGGCGGCCGCACCCGCCCCGGCCGCACCCGCGACCCCGGCCACCGCGGCGGCCGTCTTCACGGCGTACCCGGCGGCGAACCAGCCGATGACCGCCACCGGCAGCACCGCGCCGATCCGCTCGTTGACGTGCTCGACCTCCAGCGCCGCGGTACGGCAGCGGGCGCAGCCGTCCAGGTGCTCGCGCAGGCCCCGTTCGGCCCGCATCCGCAGCCCGCCGCGGGCGTACGCGCCGAGCCGGTCGGCGTACCGGGCGCAGTCCCCGCCGGCGGTCAGCGACTGGCTGACGTGGGCCTGCAGGTACGCCTGCTTGAGGCCCTCGCGGGCGCGGTGCGCCAATACGGCGGTGGCGTTCGCGGTCAGCCCCAGCAGCGGGGCGACCTCGCTCGGCGACTCGTCCTCGACCGTGGTGTGCCACAGCACGGTCTGATAGCGCTCCGGCAGGCTGCGGAACGCCTGCACGGCCATCGACCGCTCGGCCTCGTGCATGGCGCGCACGTCCGCACCCAGGTCCAGGGTGCCGTCGTCCAGCGCCGCACCGGCCGCGGAGACCGCGAACACCGCGAAGTCCTCGACCAGCTGCTCGCGCCGGGCGGTCTTCGCCCAGGAGGCGGCGACCCGGCGGACGGTCGTCAGCAGATAGGCGCGGACCGCGGTGGTGGGGCCCGCGCCGCCGCGCACCGCCTGCAGCGTCCGGGCGAAGACCTCACCGGTCAGGTCCTCGGCGGTGTGCTCGTCGCGGCAGCAGTGCCGGGCGTGGCTCCGGACCGCGTCGGCGTGCCGGCGGTACATCTCCTCGTACGCGCTGTCGTCGCCGGCCCGCATGCCGGCGATCAACTGGTCGTCGGACGGCGGGAGTTGATCCCCGTCGCCGGCGCTTCGTGCGGCGTCCCGGACGTCCCCCGGACCGCCGTGCGGCGTCGCCCGGCCGGCCCCGTCGCGCTGCGGCGGCACGCCGGGGCTCTCGCCCGCCGGACCGCCGGCGCGGGCCTGCCGCCCGGTCGGCCCGCCCGTCGGCGGAGTGGCCCCCAACGGCCCGGCCTGCCCGGGCACCTGAGGGGACGGCGCCGTCCCGGACCCGCCCGGCCCGGTCTCGCCGTCGCGTCGTTCGTCCCGCCCGTCAACACCCATCGCCGAGGCCCCCGAAGCCGCCGTGACACCCGAATACCGCGCAAGCGTGCCACATCGGGCGGCGGCGCCTCAGGGCCTCGTCCGTCAACCACTCATCCGAGGGGAGCGTCCGTCCGCCCGCACGGGCGTTCACCCGTACGGGCCATATGGCGCAATCGGGTCATACGGCGCGGGAAACCCGTATGGGCCACATTGCCGGCCGGGATCGCGGACCGAGCTCACCTCGCGTACGAGAGCACGAGACGTCCCCCGGTGGTCCGTCGATCCGGTCCCGGCGGCTCCAGGGCACGAGGCCACCAGGCCGCCCCACCGGGACCGGACCACCGACGTCACCGTGCCGGACGCGAGCGCAGACCCTCCAGCAGGATCTCCAACAGCCGCGCGGAGGCGGCCTGCTGCTGACCGGGGTCGGGCAGCGCGGGCGCGCCCGTGGCGATCACCAGCAGCACGTCCGAGACCGTCACGTCGGGCCGCAGCTCACCGGCCGCCCGGGCGCGCTCCACGAGCCGCCCGACGACCTCCAGCAGCGCCTCCGCGCCGTTCGTCGTCTCCGTCGCAGCGGGCGCCGGTTCGGCCGCCGGGCCGTCCTCGGGCCCGCGCCGCTCGACCAGCCGCAGGTCGGCCGGCCCGCCGTCCGGACCGGGCGCCATCCGCTGCTGCGGGACCCGGGCCTCGCCGAGGCCGTCCGCCGCCGCGTCCGCCCGGTCGGCCTCCGCGCTCACCCGCAGGATCCCCGGCGGCAGCAGCCGTCCGGCGCCCGAGGCGACCGACGTCCGCAGGAAGCGGGACAGTGCCGACCACGGGTCGTCCTCCTGCCCCAGCGCCGCACGCGCCTGGTCCGTCAGCCGGGAGGTCTCCTCCTCGGCTATCCGGCGGACCAGGACGTCCTTGCTCGGGAAGCGGCGATAGACCGTGCCGACCCCGACCCGGGCGCGCCGCGCCACGTCCTCCATGGGCGCGCCGTAGCCCAGCTCGCCGAACACCTCGCGGGCGGCGCGCAGTACGTGTTCGAGATTGCGCTGGGCGTCCACCCGCAGCGGTGTGGTCCGTCCGCCCGCGCCCGTGCCGGCACCGACGCCGACCCCGTTGCCGTTCGTGGCGCCGTTCCCGGCGCTGTTTCCGTTGTGGCCGTTGTGGCCGTGCGTGCCGTTGCCGCCGTCGGTGGCGTGTGCCATGGCGACGGCTGTCGGCCATTGAGAGCCCTGAATGGTCATAGTGATCCCCCGGTAATGACGTCTCCCCCGGAGACTCCCCGCCCTGACTGCCGGGACGCACCGACGAAAGGGTGCACCCCAACGAGATACGAACATAGTTGAGCCCGGGTCAAGATTGAAGGGGGCCTTCCGCACGATGCGCCCCCCGATCGGCCCAACGGACTGATCCGCCCGGATTATGCCCCCGTACGTTTTCCGCCACCCGCCCGCTGACCAGCGCAGCTGGGCCCGGCACCCCGCAAAGCGCGGTTCCGTCCCCAGGGCGGCCCTTGGTCATACATTTCGCCGGGCCTGTGGACAAAGGCGCTGCGGGGGTGCGTCATGGAACAGTGCTGCGCTTTCCCGGGAGCGCGGCACCCGAGGGTGGCCGCGCCGCCGGCCGGCCGCCTGATCGGCGCCGCCCCGGGCCAGGTCGACACCGCGAGGAGAACCCCTGTGAAGGCTGTGTCTTCGAACAACGTGGCCCGCATTCTCGTCGTCGGCGGTGGCTACGTGGGGATGTACACCGCCCTGAACCTGCAGCGGAGACTGAAGCAGCAGCTGCGGGAGGGCTCCATCGAGGTGATCGTGGTCGATCCCGATCCGTACATGACGTACCAGCCGTTCCTGCCCGAGGCCGCGGCCGGTTCCATCTCCCCGCGCCACGTGGTCGTCCCGCTGCGCCGCGTCCTGCCGCAGTGCACCGTGGTGGTCGGCGAGGTCACCGACATCAACCACGACGAACGCCGGGCGACGATCGCCACCCTGTCGGCCGAGGAGACCGGCGACGGCGCCATCGAGGTGGTCTACGACGAGCTGGTTCTGGCCCCCGGCTCGGTCTCCCGCACCCTGCCGATCCCGGGCCTGGCCGAATTCGGCATCGGCTTCAAGACCGTCGAAGAGGCCATCGGACTGCGCAACCACGTCCTCGGACAGCTCGACGTCGCCTCCTCCACCCGCGACCCGGCGGTCCGCGACGCCGCGCTGACCTTCGTCTTCGTCGGCGGCGGCTACGCGGGCGTGGAGGCCCTCGCCGAACTGGAGGACATGGCCCGCTACGCGGTCCGCTACTACCACAACATCAAGCCCGAGGACATGAAGTGGATCCTGGTCGAGGCGACCGGCCGGATCCTGCCCGAAGTGGGACCGGACATGGGCCGCTACGCGGTACGGGAGCTGCGCGGCCGCAACATCGACGTACGGCTGGAGACCCGCCTGGACTCGTGCGAGAAGCGCGTCGCCCAGCTCAGCGACGGCTCCCGCTTCCCCACCAGAACGCTGGTGTGGACCGCCGGCGTCAAACCGCACCCCATCCTGGCCGCGACCGACCTGCCCCTGACCGACCACGGCCGCCTCAAGTGCAATGCCACGCTCCGGGTGGACGGCGTGGAACACGCCTGGTCGGCGGGTGACGCCGCGGCGGTCCCCGACCTGACGGCCGAACCGCCCGGCAAACCCGACGAGCCCCGCCCCGTGTGCGCGCCCAACGCCCAGCACGCCCTCCGACAGGCCAAGGTGCTCGCCGACAACGTCGCGGCCACGGTGTGCGGCGGCACGGTCCAGGACTACCGGCACAAGTACGTCGGCTCGGTGGCCTCGCTGGGCCTGCACAAGGGCGTCGCGCACGTCTACGGGCGCAAACTGCGCGGCTACCCCGCCTGGTTGATGCACCGCGCGTACCACCTCGGACGGGTGCCGACCTTCAACCGAAAGGCCCGGATCCTGGCCGAATGGACCCTCGCGGGCCTGTTCAAACGCGAGATCGTCTCGCTGGGCTCGCTGGAGAACCCGCGCGCCGAGTTCGAACTCGCCGCGGGCACCGGCCGGCACAACGAAGCCAGCTGACGCGCCGTAGGGACAGGAATTTTGACGTGACGTCAGCCCCGGGCGGGCCGGTGGTTGCGGAGTGCGGAACTCCACACCGGCCGCCGGGCGTCTGACGGATGTCCGTCCGGTCGGCCACACTGGACGTGTGACCATGGGTGGGCTCGTATCTGCAAAGAGTGACAACCACGAGGATTCTGGACGTTTGCTGCATTCCGCAAAAGGGTGCCGAGAGTGCCCCCAGTCGACCCTCCCCCGGCCCGCGGCCGGGAGGTCCCACCATGCCGACGGCCCGATCCCGCGCGACGACGCGAAGTAAGAGGTACCCCTCCGTGATCTTCACGCGCTGGAGCGCCAAACTCCCCGGCACACAGCGGCGCGCCGCCGCGCGGTCCGACCGCGCCACCGCCCGCCCCGCCGCCGGTACGCCGGCCACCCCGCCCACCGCGGCCCCGGAGCCCGCCGCCCCGCCCGCGGCCGCGGACGGCACCCCGACCGCCCCGACGGCCGCCACCACCGCCGGCTCCGTCCCCGCCGCCCGCGCCGAGCGCCCCGACCCGGCATCCGCCCAGGAAACCGCGCCCGTGACCCTGTCGCCCACCGTCGACGCGCTCTCCGTCCACGACATCCTCGGCACCATCCCCGCCCTGGTCGCCGTCGTCTACGGCCCCGAACACCGCCTCGCCTACGTCAACGGCGCCTACGCCTCCGTCTTCGGCCCCCGCCCGGCCGGCCACACCGCCCGCGAGGCCCTCCCCGAACTCGACGCGCTCGGCCTGCTCCCCCTGATGGACCAGGTCCTGCGCAGCGGCAAGCCCCGCACCGTCAAGTCCCGCAAGGTCCCCGGCGGGGCCGGCAGCGACCGCTCCCGCGACGGCTACTACACCTTCACCTGCACCCCCATCGAGGTCGCCGCCAGCGGCCCGGCCCCCGACCCCGAGGTCGCCTGCGTCGCCCCGCACAAGGGCGTCCTCGTCTTCGGCGCCGACGTCACCGACCAGGTCGAGTCCGCCGAGCGCCTGCGCGCCAGCGAGGCCCGCCAGCGCGAGGCCGCGGTCACCCTCCAGCGCTCCCTGCTCCCCCAGGAGCTCGAACAGCCCGACGACCTCCGGGTCGCCGCGACGTACCAGCCCGGCGGCACCGACGCCGCGGTCGGCGGCGACTGGTACGACGTCATCACCCTCGGCGCCGGCCGCACCGCCCTGGTCATCGGCGACGTCATGGGCCGCGGCGTGCGCGCCGCCGCCGTCATGGGCCAGCTGCGCACCGCCGTCCGCGCCTACGCCCGCCTCGACCTCCCGCCCCACGAGGTCCTGCAGCTCCTGGACGGCCTGGCCGCCGAGATCGACGCCAACCAGATCGCCACCTGTGTCTACGCCGTCCACGACCCCAACGAGGGCCGCCTGGTCTACGCCTCGGCCGGCCACCTGCCCATCCTCGTCCGCGACCCGGACGGCACGGTCCGCCGCGCCGCCGAACCCACCGGCCCGCCCCTGGGCACCGGCGGCTGGCTGCACACCTCCGGGTCCGTCGCCCTCGGCCCCGGCAGCAGCGCCGTCCTCTACACCGACGGCCTGGTCGAGCGCCGCGACAAGGACATCGACGACGGCGTCGAGGCACTGGAACGCGCCTTCGCCGGCGCCGCCGGCCCGCCCGACATCGTCTGCGACCGCCTGCTCCGCTCCCTGGGCATCACGGCCAGCCACGACGACGACGTCGCCATCCTCGTCCTCCAGCACCCCGAGCGCACCGGCCACGACGCCGAGCTCTTCCACAACGCCGCCCTGGAACTCCACGGCGGCACCGAAGCGGCCCCGCGCGCCCGCGCCTTCGCCTCCGGCGTACTCGCCTCCTGGCGCTTCTCACCGGAACTGCACGACCTCGGCGTCCTGGCGGCCAGCGAACTGGTGGCCAACTCCCTCCAGCACGGCACGCCCCCGATGCGGCTGCGCCTGCGCCGTACGGACCGCCGCCTGATCGTCGAGGTCACCGACGGGGACGACCACCTCCCGCGCCGACGCCGTGCCGAACCGGCCGACGAGGCCGGCCGCGGCATCTCCATCGTCGCCACCATCGCGTCGTCCTGGGGCTCCCGCCGGACACCGGGCGGCGGCAAGGCGGTCTGGTGCGAATTCGCCCTGCCCCGGAACTGATTCGGCCGCGGACCCCCCACGGGACCGCGGCCGAAGAACACCTGCCGGGCCGCTAGGCCCCGCAGACCACCGACTCCGCCTCGGCCGGCACCCGCGCCGCGGGCACCGTCGCGGCCGGCGCCGTCCGGTGCGGGTTGTCCTGCCAGGGCCGCAGCATCCGGCCCACCCGCAACGACAGCACGGTGATTCCCAGCGCACACACCACCAGCATCACGATGTACGCGGCGTACATGCCGTGACCGACCATCAGGGCACCGACCGCCGGACCGACCGCCAGCGCCAACTGCTTGACCAGAGCGAACGCCGAGTTGTACTGGCCGATCAGCGAGGCCGGCGCCAGGTCCGCCACCAGCGGCGCCACCGTCGGCGACAGCATCGACTCACCGATGCCGAACAGCGCGTACGTCGAGATCAGCAGCGTCGTCGCCACCGCCTGCGCGCCGTGCACCAGCCCGGACAGCCCGGCGGCCAGCCAGGCCACCGTCCAGACCATGCCGACCAGCGCCATCACCCGGCTGCGGCGCCGGCGCTCGACCAGCTTGAGCACCACGAACTGCGCCGCCACGATCGCCGCCGTATTGGCCGCGAGCGCGATGCCCAGGCTGGACGGCGGTATGCGCGTCACCTCGGTCGCGTACGCGGCCAGCCCCGACTCGAACTGCCCGTAGCAGGCGAAGAAGAGCACGAACCCCAGCAGGCAGACCCACATCATCCGCCGGTCGGCGAACAGCGCCCGCCAGGCGCCCGCGGGCCGCTCCTCGCTCGGCACCGCGTCCTCGACCTTCGGCACCCGCGGCAGCCGGACGGTCGCCACCGCCGCGCCGAGCACCAGGAACATCACGGCCTCGATGGCGAACAGCCGCACGAAGCTCGACGCGTGCGACTCGTCGACGAGCAGCCCGCCGACGAGACCGCCGACGCCCAGCCCCAGGTTGTTCAGGAAGAACTGGGTGGCGAACGCCCGCGACCTGGTCACCGTCGTCGAGCACCACACGATCATCGTCGCCAGGGCCGGCTGGACCACCGCTATACCGGCACCCAGCGCGGCCGCCGAGGCGATGACCAGCGGTTCGGTCGACGACAGCCCGAGCCCCAGGGAGCCGATCGCGGCGGAGACCGTACCGACGATGGCCACCGGGAGGGGGCCGCGCCGGTCGATCGCCCGACCGGTCAGCGGCAGCACGGCCAGCGCGGCCACGGCCAGCATCGCCAGCACGACACCGGCCGTACTGGCACCAAGATCGCGCACCTTCGCCACATAGACGTACAGATACGGAACCGTGAAGCCGTTACCGAACGCGCTCAGCGCGTTCCCGAGCTGGATCCGGCGCAGCGCGGCGCCCATCGCGGTGGTCACACTCACCTACCTAGGTCAGGTCATCAGAGACAAGGGACAGTCGAAGGAGCTGGACAGACACCAGGGCGAGACGCGCGACCCGGACGGTTGCCATCCGGACGGTCTCACCCTGAAGACTTCAACTCTAAACTTCGAAGCTAAAGAGTACACCGAGAAGAACTTCAACGCCAATCACTTTCATGTCATACTGCGCCGCATGCCTGAGCCCTCCGATGCGGCCGCCGACGCAGCCGAGCCGTCCCTTGAGGAACAGATCGCGGCCTACCAGCGCGAATTCCAGGACCTCGACCCCCAGGTCGAGCAGGTCGTCTCCGCACTCCAGCGCCTCAACCGCCGGATGAACGTCGCCTACGGGCGGCAGACCGCGACCCTCGGCATGAGCAACGCCGAGTGGGAGGTCCTCAAGGCCCTCGTCGTCTCCGGCGCCCCCTACCGGATGGGCCCCGGCGAACTCGCCAAGCACCTCGGCCTGACACCGGCCGCGATGACCCACCGCATCGACCGGATGGCGAACGAAGGACTGGTCACCCGCGAACGCGACGAGAACAACCGCGTCCGCGTCATCGTCGAACTGACCCACGAGGGCCGCGAGAAGTGGCTCGCCGCGATGCGCCTGGCCACGGTCTTCGAGGAGGACCTCCTCCAGGACCTCTCCGGCGAGGAGCGTCAACTCCTCGGCCAGGTGCTCACCCGTCTGCTGCGCCGGGTGGAAGAGACCCAGCCGGACGCCGGCGGCCGCCTGACCGACCTCGACTGACGCGCGGCCCGACCAGCGCGAGTTGACACCGGCCACCCCGATCTGTAGTGTCCTCCGAGTTGCCACAGCGCCGGAACGGTTCTGCGGCAGCCCTTCCGCCGCCTCGCGGCACACCACTACTGCACGGTCCCTCACCGGGAACAATTTCGGCATGCCGAAATTCGGACCGCGGCGCGATTATGCGTCGACGAGGAATTCCGCTAAAGTGGTGGACACGCCGAAAGGCGCGGCAAAACCCCCTCCGACGGGGAATCGGAAACGAATTCGGACCGGTCAACGGAACGAACAAGATCTGATAGAGTCGGAAAGGCCGAAAAGCGAAAGCGAAGCGGCCGAGCCCGCTCCAACAGGGCGCCGGAGACGGAAACGGATCTGGTAAGGTTGGAACCGCGAAGAAGCCGAAAGGCCGAAACGCACCGGCGAAAATCAGGACCGCGAGGATCTGATAGAGTCGGAAACGCAAGACCGAAGGGAAGCGCCCGGAGAGCCTGGTGAAACAGGCACAAAGGAAGCGTCCGTTCCTTGAGAACTCAACAGCGTGCCAAAAGTCAACGCCAGATATGTTGATACCCCGTCTACCGGACCGGATGGTCTGGTGACGAGGTTCCTTTGAAGAAAACACAGCGAGGACGCTGTGAACCGAGGGATTATTCCTCCCTCTGGTTCCGCTCAACGCGAGTGTTCGCCGGGAGTACCCGGAAGCATTCACGGAGAGTTTGATCCTGGCTCAGGACGAACGCTGGCGGCGTGCTTAACACATGCAAGTCGAACGATGAACCTCCTTCGGGAGGGGATTAGTGGCGAACGGGTGAGTAACACGTGGGCAATCTGCCCTTCACTCTGGGACAAGCCCTGGAAACGGGGTCTAATACCGGATACGACACGGGGTCGCATGACCTCCGTGTGGAAAGCTCCGGCGGTGAAGGATGAGCCCGCGGCCTATCAGCTTGTTGGTGGGGTGATGGCCTACCAAGGCGACGACGGGTAGCCGGCCTGAGAGGGCGACCGGCCACACTGGGACTGAGACACGGCCCAGACTCCTACGGGAGGCAGCAGTGGGGAATATTGCACAATGGGCGAAAGCCTGATGCAGCGACGCCGCGTGAGGGATGACGGCCTTCGGGTTGTAAACCTCTTTCAGCAGGGAAGAAGCGAAAGTGACGGTACCTGCAGAAGAAGCGCCGGCTAACTACGTGCCAGCAGCCGCGGTAATACGTAGGGCGCAAGCGTTGTCCGGAATTATTGGGCGTAAAGAGCTCGTAGGCGGCTTGTCGCGTCGGATGTGAAAGCCCGGGGCTTAACCCCGGGTCTGCATTCGATACGGGCAGGCTAGAGTTCGGTAGGGGAGATCGGAATTCCTGGTGTAGCGGTGAAATGCGCAGATATCAGGAGGAACACCGGTGGCGAAGGCGGATCTCTGGGCCGATACTGACGCTGAGGAGCGAAAGCGTGGGGAGCGAACAGGATTAGATACCCTGGTAGTCCACGCCGTAAACGTTGGGAACTAGGTGTGGGCGACATTCCACGTCGTCCGTGCCGCAGCTAACGCATTAAGTTCCCCGCCTGGGGAGTACGGCCGCAAGGCTAAAACTCAAAGGAATTGACGGGGGCCCGCACAAGCAGCGGAGCATGTGGCTTAATTCGACGCAACGCGAAGAACCTTACCAAGGCTTGACATACACCGGAAAACCCTGGAGACAGGGTCCCCCTTGTGGTCGGTGTACAGGTGGTGCATGGCTGTCGTCAGCTCGTGTCGTGAGATGTTGGGTTAAGTCCCGCAACGAGCGCAACCCTTGTTCTGTGTTGCCAGCATGCCCTTCGGGGTGATGGGGACTCACAGGAGACTGCCGGGGTCAACTCGGAGGAAGGTGGGGACGACGTCAAGTCATCATGCCCCTTATGTCTTGGGCTGCACACGTGCTACAATGGCCGGTACAATGAGCTGCGATACCGCGAGGTGGAGCGAATCTCAAAAAGCCGGTCTCAGTTCGGATTGGGGTCTGCAACTCGACCCCATGAAGTCGGAGTTGCTAGTAATCGCAGATCAGCATTGCTGCGGTGAATACGTTCCCGGGCCTTGTACACACCGCCCGTCACGTCACGAAAGTCGGTAACACCCGAAGCCGGTGGCCCAACCCCTTGTGGGAGGGAATCGTCGAAGGTGGGACTGGCGATTGGGACGAAGTCGTAACAAGGTAGCCGTACCGGAAGGTGCGGCTGGATCACCTCCTTTCTAAGGAGCATCTAGGCAGCTGCAAGGTTGTCCAGAGCCATAACGCAGGCGAGTGTCCTGCGGTGGTTAGCTCATGGGTGGAACGTTGACTACTCGGCACGGTCGGTTGGGATCATTAGTACTGCTTCGGCGTGGAACGTGAGTCTTCAACTGGTCGGGTCGGGCACGCTGTTGGGTATCTGAGGGTACGGACTGTGAGTCTGGACCTTCGCGATGCCGGCCCCAGTGAACTCAGCCTTCGGGTTGGGGTGGTGGGTGGCTGGTCGTTGCTTGAGAACTGCACAGTGGACGCGAGCATCTGTGGCCAAGTTTTTAAGGGCGCACGGTGGATGCCTTGGCACCAGGAACCGATGAAGGACGTGGGAGGCCGCGATAGGCCCCGGGGAGCTGTCAACCGAGCTTTGATCCGGGGGTGTCCGAATGGGGAAACCCGGCAGTCGTCATGGGCTGTCACCCGCTGCTGAACACATAGGCAGTGTGGAGGGAACGCGGGGAAGTGAAACATCTCAGTACCCGCAGGAAGAGAAAACAACCGTGATTCCGGGAGTAGTGGCGAGCGAAACTGGATGAGGCCAAACCAGTCACGTGTGATACCCGGCAGGGGTTGCGTGGTTGGGGTTGTGGGATCTCTTTTCTACAGTCTGCCGGCTGTGGGACGAGTCAGAAACCGTTGATGTAGGCGAAGGACATGCGAAAGGTCCGGCGTAGAGGGTAAGACCCCCGTAGCTGAAACGTCAGCGGCTCGTTTAAGAGACACCCAAGTAGCACGGGGCCCGAGAAATCCCGTGTGAATCTGGCGGGACCACCCGTTAAGCCTAAATATTCCCTGGTGACCGATAGCGGATAGTACCGTGAGGGAATGGTGAAAAGTACCGCGGGAGCGGAGTGAAATAGTACCTGAAACCGTGTGCCTACAAGCCGTGGGAGCGTCGCGTTGAGTCTTCGGATTCAACGTCGTGACTGCGTGCCTTTTGAAGAATGAGCCTGCGAGTTTGCGGTATGTTGCGAGGTTAACCCGTGTGGGGAAGCCGTAGCGAAAGCGAGTCCGAATAGGGCGTTGAGTAGCGTGCCCAAGACCCGAAGCGGAGTGATCTAGCCATGGGCAGGTTGAAGCGGAGGTAAGACTTCGTGGAGGACCGAACCCACCAGGGTTGAAAACCTGGGGGATGACCTGTGGTTAGGGGTGAAAGGCCAATCAAACTCCGTGATAGCTGGTTCTCCCCGAAATGCATTTAGGTGCAGCGTCGTGTGTTTCTTGCCGGAGGTAGAGCACTGGATAGGCGATGGGCCCTACCGGGTTACTGACCTTAGCCAAACTCCGAATGCCGGTAAGTGAGAGCGCGGCAGTGAGACTGTGGGGGATAAGCTCCATGGTCGAGAGGGAAACAGCCCAGAGCATCGACTAAGGCCCCTAAGCGTGTGCTAAGTGGGAAAGGATGTGGAGTCGCAGAGACAACCAGGAGGTTGGCTTAGAAGCAGCCACCCTTGAAAGAGTGCGTAATAGCTCACTGGTCAAGTGATTCCGCGCCGACAATGTAGCGGGGCTCAAGCACACCGCCGAAGTCATGTCATTGCGATATTACCCCCAACGGGGATCGTGATGGGTAGGGGAGCGTCGTGTGCCGGGTGAAGCAGCCGTGGAAACGAGTTGTGGACGGTTCACGAGTGAGAATGCAGGCATGAGTAGCGATACACACGTGGGAAACGTGTGCGCCGATTGACTAAGGGTTCCTGGGTCAAGCTGATCTGCCCAGGGTAAGTCGGGACCTAAGGCGAGGCCGACAGGCGTAGTCGATGGACAACCGGTTGATATTCCGGTACCCGCTTTGAAGCGCCAAACATTGAATCAGGCGATGCTAAGTCCGTGAAGCCGCCCTGAGCTCTTCGGAGCGTAGGGGAGTGGTGGAGCCGACGAACCAGACTTGTAGTAGGTGAGTGATGGGGTGACGCAGGAAGGTAGTCCAGCCCGGGCGGTGGTTGTCCCGGGGTAAGGGTGTAGGCCGTGTGGTAGGCAAATCCGTCACACGTTAAGGCTGAGACCTGATGCCGAGCCGATTGTGGTGAAGTGGATGATCCTATGCTGTCGAGAAAAGCCTCTAGCGAGTTTCATGGCGGCCCGTACCCTAAACCGACTCAGGTGGTCAGGTAGAGAATACCGAGGCGTTCGGGTGAACTATGGTTAAGGAACTCGGCAAAATGCCCCCGTAACTTCGGGAGAAGGGGGGCCATTGCTGGTGATGGAATTTTCTTCCTGAGCTGGTGGTGGCCGCAGAGACCAGCGAGAAGCGACTGTTTACTAAAAACACAGGTCCGTGCGAAGCCGTAAGGCGATGTATACGGACTGACGCCTGCCCGGTGCTGGAACGTTAAGGGGACCGGTTAGTCATGATTCGTCATGGCGAAGCTGAGAACTTAAGCGCCAGTAAACGGCGGTGGTAACTATAACCATCCTAAGGTAGCGAAATTCCTTGTCGGGTAAGTTCCGACCTGCACGAATGGCGTAACGACTTCTCGACTGTCTCAACCATAGGCCCGGTGAAATTGCATTACGAGTAAAGATGCTCGTTTCGCGCAGCAGGACGGAAAGACCCCGGGACCTTTACTATAGCTTGATATTGGTGTTCGGTTCGGCTTGTGTAGGATAGGTGGGAGACTGTGAAGCATCAACGCCAGTTGGTGTGGAGTCATTGTTGAAATACCACTCTGGTCGTGCTGGATGTCTAACCTGGGTCCGTGATCCGGATCAGGGACAGTGTCTGGTGGGTAGTTTAACTGGGGCGGTTGCCTCCTAAAGGGTAACGGAGGCGCCCAAAGGTTCCCTCAGCCTGGTTGGCAATCAGGTGTTGAGTGTAAGTGCACAAGGGAGCTTGACTGTGAGACTGACGGGTCGAGCAGGTACGAAAGTAGGGACTAGTGATCCGGCGGTGGCTTGTGGAAGCGCCGTCGCTCAACGGATAAAAGGTACCCCGGGGATAACAGGCTGATCTTCCCCAAGAGTCCATATCGACGGGATGGTTTGGCACCTCGATGTCGGCTCGTCGCATCCTGGGGCTGGAGTCGGTCCCAAGGGTTGGGCTGTTCGCCCATTAAAGCGGTACGCGAGCTGGGTTTAGAACGTCGTGAGACAGTTCGGTCCCTATCCGCTGTGCGCGTAGGAGTCTTGAGAAGGGCTGTCCCTAGTACGAGAGGACCGGGACGGACGAACCTCTGGTGTGCCAGTTGTTCTGCCAAGGGCATGGCTGGTTGGCTACGTTCGGAAAGGATAACCGCTGAAAGCATCTAAGCGGGAAGCCTGCTTCGAGATGAGGGCTCCCTCCCACTTGATGGGGTAAGGCTCCCAGTAGACGACTGGGTTGATAGGCCAGATATGGAAGCGCCGTAAGGTGTGGAGTTGACTGGTACTAATAGGCCGAGGGCTTGTCCTCAGTTGCTCGCGTCCACTGTGTAGGTTCTGAAGTAACGACCGTTGAGTCATGATTCCGGTTGGTTAACTTCATAGTGTTTCGGTGGTCATAGCGTTAGGGAAACGCCCGGTTACATTCCGAACCCGGAAGCTAAGCCTTTCAGCGCCGATGGTACTGCAGGGGGGACCCTGTGGGAGAGTAGGACGCCGCCGAACAATCTTTGTGGGAAGCCCCGCACCGTATGGTGCGGGGCTTTTCTGCGTTTAGGGTCAGAAGCATGCGCTATGACCTGGTCATCTTTGACAACGACGGGGTGCTCGTCGATAGCGAGCCCCTGTCCAACACGATCCTGGCCGGCTATCTCACCGAGCTCGGGCACCCGACGTCGTACGAGGAATCGATACGCGACTACATGGGCTCGGCGATGCACCGCGTTCACGAAATCGTCCTGGAGCGGACCGGGCGGCGGCTGCCGGGGGACTTCGACGAGGTTTTCCACGAGCGGGTCTTCGCGGCTTTCGAGCGGGAGCTGCAGCCGGTGCCGGGGGTGACGGACATCGTGGAGAAGTTGGCCGCGGACGGCATTCCGTACTGCGTCGGCTCGTCCGGGAGTCATGAGCGGATCCGGGTGGGGCACCGCACGACGGGGCTGGACCGGTGGTTCGAGCCGGAGCGGGTCTTCTCCTCGCAGGATGTGGGGCGGGGGAAGCCGGCGCCGGATCTCTTTCTGCATGCGGCGCGTGAGATGGGCGTGGCGCCCGAGCGGTGTGCGGTGGTCGAGGACAGCCCGCTGGGGGTCCAGGCGGCGGTTGCGGCCGGGATGGACGTCTTCGGTTTCACGGCGATGACGCCGGGGGCGAAGCTGGCGGAGGCCGGCGCGACCGCGCTCTTCGGCCGGATGACCGAGCTGCCGGACCTGCTGGTACGCCGGCGCCCCTGAGGGAGTGGGGGGCGGGGCCTGACGTCTCGGGCTGAGGGGCGACGGGGGGGGCACGGGGGGATGGGGTGTCACCCGTCGGGCGGAGGTCGGAATTGGTGGTGTGATCCATCTACCCAGCGGTAGCCGGGAGTTCTACGCTGAGCGGCCATGACGGCCCCTCTGGTACCGGGAGCGCAGCTGCGGCACGGCCGGGTCTCGCTCGCCCTCAGCTTCTTCGTCCAGGGTGCGGTCTTCGCCCTCCTCGTGACGCGCATACCGGCGATCCAGGACCGGTACGGGATTTCGGACGGGCTGCTGCCGGCGTTCCTGGCGGCGGTGCCGGTGCTGGCAGGCGTCGGCAGTGTGGTCACCGAGCAGCTGGTGAAGCGGGTGCGGCCGAGCCGGGTGCTGCGGTGCGTACAGCCGCTGGTGTGTCTGGCGCTGCTGGCCGTCGGGTCGGTCGGGTCGATGGCGCAGGTGGCCGTGGCGCTGGCGGTGTTCGGGCTGGCGGTGGGAGCGCTGGACGCGTCGATGAACATGCTCGGGGTGAGCCTGCAGCGGGCGTGCGGGCGGAGCATCATGCTCGGTTTCCACGCCGCGTACAGCCTGGGCGGCATCGTGGGGGCGTCGCTGGCCTGGGCGGGGGCGCACTGGAAGCTGTCGCTGGGCCTGCTGTACGGGCCGGTGGTGGCGGTGCTGGTGCCGCTGGCGGTGGTCGTGGGCCGATGGTTCGTGGACCAGCGGGACGTGGCCGGGCCCGGGCCCGTTCAGCCGGCGGAGGCCGCTGCCGGCGCACCCTCCGCTCCCGGCATCCCCTCCGCCCCCGTCGCTCCGGCCGCCCCCGCCGCGCTGGTCGCGCCCGTCGCGATGCGGCTGCTGCTGCCGCTGTGTCTGGTGATGGCGTTCGCCTATATAGGCGACTCGACGGTCTCCAACTGGAGCGCCAAGTATCTGCAGGACGTCCTGGGGAGTTCCGAGCAGCTCGCCACGGTTCCGTACAACGTCTACATGGTCACCACGCTGCTCGGGCGGGCGGTGGGGGACCTGGGGGTGCGGCGCTTCGGGGCGGTCGCGGTGGTGCGGTGCGGGACGGTGGTGGCGGCGGCCGGCTTCGCGGTGGTGGCCGCGGCGCCGGGGGCCTGGGCGGGCATGGCGGGGTTCACGCTGCTGGGGCTGGGGCTGTGTGTGATCGTGCCGCAGACGTTCGCGGCGGCCGGGCGGTACGCGTACGACAGCCGGGGTGCCGGGGCTTCGGACATGGCCATCGCGCGGCTGAACATCTTCAATTACGTGGGCTTTCTGATCGGTTCTCCGTTGGTGGGGGCGCTGGGCGACGCCTGGAGCTATCGGGGGGCGATGCTGGTGCCGATGGCGCTGGTCCTGGTGACGCTCGTGTATGCCCGCTCGTTCGGTGCGCCGAGGGCCGGATACGGTGACAGGCATGAGCGGCCGCGCACAGCTGATGTGGGATGAGGCAGTAACGGGCTACAACTTCGGGCCCGGGCACCCGATGGACCCGGTCAGGCTCGCGCTGACCATGCGTCTGGTCGAGGCGTTCGAGCTGGACCGCGGGCCGTTGGAGGTCGTCGCGGCCAAGCCGGCCGGGGACTCCACGCTGCGGCTGGTGCACCGCCAGGACTACATCGAGGCGGTCCGCCGGGCATCGGCGGATCCGGCGGCCGCGGACCTCGCGTACGGGCTGGGGACGGCCGACGATCCGGCGTTCGTGGGGATGCACGAGGTGTCCGCGCTGATCGCCGGGCAGTCGGTCGGGGCGGCGGAGGCCGTCTGGCGCGGCGACGCGACGCACGCCGTCAACTTCGCCGGCGGGCTGCACCACGCGATGCCGGGCGGCGCGGCCGGTTTCTGCATCTACAACGACGCGTCGCTGGCGATCGCCCGCCTGCTGGAGCTGGGCGCCGAGCGGATCGCGTACGTCGATGTGGACGTCCACCACGGTGACGGGGTGCAGGCGGCGTTCTGGGACGATCCGCGGGTCCTGACGATCTCGCTGCACGAGCATCCGCGGACGCTGTTCCCGCAGACCGGCTGGCCGGAGGAGACCGGTGGGGAGGGCGCGGCCGGCAGCGCGGTGAACGTGGCGCTGCCCGCCGGGACCGGGGACGAGGGCTGGCTGCGGGCCTTCCACGCGGTGGTGCCGGAGCTGCTGGGCGCGTTCCGTCCGCAGGTGCTGGTGACCCAGCACGGCGCCGACACGCACTTCGAGGACCCGCTGGCGCACCTCGCGGTGAGCCTGGACGCCCAGCGGGCGGTGGCCGAATCCTGTCACTTGCTGGCGCACGAGCACGCGGACGGGCGGTGGGTCGCGCTCGGGGGCGGCGGCTATGCGGTGGTGGACGTGGTGCCGCGCAGCTGGACGCATCTGACGGCGATCGCGGCCGGGCAGCCGATCGAGCCGACCACCCCGGTGCCGGAGTCCTGGCGGCACGAAGTCTTCCGGCGGACGCGCCAGTTGGCGCCGCAGCGGATGACGGACGGCCGGACGCCGGGGTGGCGGGACTTCCTCGACGACGGTTACGACCCGGCCGACCGGCTGGACCAGGCGGTGCTGGCCACCCGGCGGGCGGTGTTCCCGGCGCACGGTCTGCTGCCGTAGCGGAGGCCGGCGGAACGGGACGGTGGGCGCATGCGCCCGGATGTGTGACTACCCGTCGGTTGGGGCATCGACCGGCCGGCCAACGGGTGAGCATGGACGGCGTGTTGGCCACCGGGGAGCTGCGGGCGCATCTGATCGGGGCGCGGCTGGCGGGGACGATCGCGACGACCCGGGAGCAGAGCCTGGGGCGCTACCGGCTCTTCGCGGCGCGCGATCCCCGGGTGCTGCTGGGGCTGGACCCCGAGCGGGAGTGGCCGCTCAGCGCACTCCTGCGACTGATGGGGCGGAAGTGCGGGGTTTCGGTCGATCCCACGCACACTTCCGGCCCGGACATGATCGATCCGGATCGTACGATCGCGGCGCTCGACCGGTTCGCCGACCGGATCGGTCTCGCCGCGGGCCGGGCGGAGCCGGTGCTGCTCGGCACCGGACACCCGCAGGCGCTACTGGAGTTCTACGCCGGCCTCGCAGACGCCCTCTCGGCGGCGGGCTGCCCCGTCCTCACCCCGGCGTATGGCGTCCGTGTCGACATAGCGACCCGGTTCGGCGTACGTACCCGGGCCCTGGGCTACGTACGGGGAGTCGCGATGTTGCGAGAGACCGGCGTGCGGGGCGCGTCCGGGGCGGGGGGCGTACACACCCATTCCCCGCTGCCGGTACGGACCGTTCTGGCGGCCGCCGCGGACGCCGGAGGGCCGCTTCCGGGGCTGGTGATCGGGGACCACGGATGGGCCTGCGGGGCAGGTCAGCTGGGCATTGAGGCGATCGCGCTGGCGGATTCGGACGACCCGGCTCCGTTCGTCGGACAGGCCGAGGGGCGGCTGTCGGAGGTGGTCCCGCTCGACGACGCCGTCCCGGCCGCGTCCTATCGGCCGCTCATGCGCTATGTCCTGGATCGTGTTGGTCTGTCATATTAGGCGGCTGTTCGCTGCTCCTCTTCCCCACTCGCATCACCCGCCCCTAATCTGGGGAGTGAGCGCATAGCGACGAAGAGTCACCGGAGGGGAAGCCGGTGACCGTCTTATGCGGAAGGTGCAGGTGTGTTCATGGCTGCTGACCAGAGGCCTCTGAACGAGGTCGTGTTCCTTACGGTGGCGGAAGTTGCCACGGTGATGCGAGTGTCCAAGATGACCGTGTACCGCTTGGTGCACAGCGGTCATCTGCCCGCGATTCGGGTGGGGAGGTCGTTCCGGGTTCCGGAGCAGGCGGTCCACGACTATCTCCGGGAGTCCTACGTGGGGGTGGAATCGGCCTGACGGACACCTCGCCGACCCTCGGATTACGCCGTTCGCCCGGCGCCGGGTAGGCTGGCCCGATGTAGGTAGTGTGGGCTCGGACGCCCCGCACCGAGTGATTCGAAGTGAGCGAGGGTAGTCGTGGGCTCTGTTATCAAGAAGCGGCGCAAGCGGATGGCCAAGAAGAAGCACCGCAAGCTGCTCAAGCGCACCCGTGTTCAGCGTCGTAACAAGAAGTAAGCGACGCTGATCGCGATTTCGCAGCCCCCCATCGCCTTGGTGCGGTCGGGGGCTGCGGCGCGTTGTGGGCCGTATGGACGGTGGTGGGACGGAAATGTCGTCGTGGGCATCCCGTGGTCATCACTGCGCAACACCGACCCGATAGCGTTGCCCGCACAGCTGGGCTACGCGCAGGTCGCGGCGGGAAGGTGGGGCTGATCTTGGGCAAGGTCGTGCTCGTCACGGGAGTCGCACGGCAGCTGGGCGGCAGGTTCGTCCGCCGGATCCAGCGCGATCCGGACGTCGACCGGGTGATCGGGGTCGACGCCGTGGCACCCGAGCACCATCTCGGCGGCGCCGAATTCCTCCGGGCCGACATCCGGCACCCGGCGATCGCCAGGGTCCTGGCCGAAACCGGCGTCGACACCGTGATCCATATGGACATCAACGGGACGCCGTTGGGCAAGCGCGGCGGCCGCACCTCGGTGAAGGAAACCAACGTCATCGGGACGATGCAGCTGCTGGGCGCCTGCCAGAAGGCCCCGAACGTCGAGCGCGTGGTCATCAAGTCCAGCACCAGCGTCTACGGCTCCGCGCCCCGCGACCCGGCCGTCTTCACCGAGACCACCACCCCGAAGTCGCTGCCCAGCGGAGGCTTCGCCAAGGACATCGTCGAGGTCGAGGGGTACGTCCGCGGCTTCGCCCGGCGCCGGCCCGACGTCGCCGTCTGCATCCTGCGGTTCGCCAACATCCTCGGACCGTGCGCGGATTCCCCGCTCGCCGAGTACTTCTCGCTGCCCGTGCTCCCCACCGTCCTCGGTTACGACCCGCGCCTGCAGTTCGTCCACGAGGACGACGCCCTCGACGTGCTGCGGATCGCCGCCGCCGCGCCGCGCCGGGGCACGCTCAACAGCGGCACCTTCAACATCGCCGGCGACGGCGTCCTGCTGCTCTCGCAGACCTCCCGGCGGCTCGGCCGGCCCACCCTGCCGCTCTTCCTGCCGACGGTGACCTGGGCCGGCACCGCGCTGCGGTCCGTCGGCATCACGGACTTCTCGCCGGAACAGATCCGGCTGCTCACGCACGGCAGGGTCGTCGAGACGACGCAGATGCGCGAGACACTGGGGTTCCACCCCAAGTACACGACGGCGGAGGCCTTCGCGGAATTCGCCCGCAGCCGCGGACCCGGGCTGCTGCCGCCCGAGTCCCTCGCCCGCACCGTCGACCGGCTCGCCGGCGTGCTCACCGCACGTCGGACCCCGGCCCAGTGAGGAGGTCACCCACCATGGCGGACGCCAAGGTCATTCCGTTCGGCGAGGAGCCCCGGGCGCGCCGGAAGGCCCGGCGGGCCGGGCGCGGCGGGCGCGGTACGGCGCTGGCGCCCGTACCGGAGGCCCGGACCGAGCACCCGCCGGCGGCACCCCCGCCGCCGCGGCCGCGCTCCCTGGACGAGCGGATCGCGGGCGGACTGGCGTTCCTGCGCCGCCGGATCACCGGCGACTACGAGGTCGACGACTTCGGCTACGACGAGGAGCTGACCGACCAGGTCCTGATGTCGCTGCTGCGGCCCTTCGCGGAGAAGTACTTCCGGGTCGAGGTCAAGGGCATCGAGAACATCCCCGCGGACGGCGGGGCGCTGGTCGTCGCCAACCACTCCGGGACGCTGCCGCTGGACGGCCTGATGCTGCAGGTCGCGGTGCACGACAACCACCCGGCGCAGCGTCACCTGCGGCTGCTGGCGGCCGATTTGGTGTTCGTGCTGCCGGTGATAAACGAGCTGGCGCGCAAGGCCGGCCATACCCTGGCCTGCGCGGAGGACGCCCAAAGGCTGCTGGAGCGCGGCGAGATCGTCGGGGTGATGCCGGAGGGCTTCAAGGGCATCGGCAAGCCCTTCGCGGACCGCTACAAGCTGCAGCGCTTCGGGCGGGGCGGCTTCGTGTCGACGGCGCTGAAGGCCGGGGTGCCGATCGTGCCGTGCTCGATCGTGGGCGCCGAGGAGATCTACCCGATGATCGGGAACGCCAAGACCCTGGCGCGGGTGCTGGGGCTGCCGTACTTCCCGATCACGCCGACGTTCCCGTGGCTGGGGCCGCTGGGCGCGGTGCCGCTGCCGACGAAGTGGACGATCCAGTTCGGCGAGCCGATCCCGACCGACGGCTATCCCCCGGAGGCGGCGGACGACCCGATGCTGATGTTCAACCTCACCGACCAGGTGCGCGAAACGATTCAGCACACCCTCTACAAGCTGCTGGTGCAGCGGCGTTCGGTGTTCTTCTGACGGCGACGCCCTGCGGCGGCGCGTCCCGTGAAGGGCATCGAACGCCGCCGCACCGGGCGTGGCAGTGGCGCTACTTCGGGAGGTCCTGGCCGTCGATGCCGAGGCCGGGCAGCAGGCCCGGGAGCAGCGGCGGCAGGGTGACGTCGGGATGGCCGCCGGGGTGGCCTCCCGCGCCGTGACCGGCGTCGTGCGGGGACGGACTGCCGGCCTTGTCCTGCGGGTCGAGCAGACCGCCCGTGTTGCCGCCGAGCAGACCGTCCTCCTGGGACGGGGAGGCCGACGGACGGGGGGCGTGCGGGCCCGCGGAGTGGCCCGTGGCGGCGGAGCCGTGGCCCGAGCGGGCCGGGTGGCCGTCGGGACCGGAGCCGGTGCCCGCGGAGGCCGGGGTGTTGCGCGGGTGGTTCTTGCCGTCGGGGGCCTGCGGCAGCAGCGAACGGAGCGGACCGACCTCTTGGTCTATGGCGTCGAAGACCGAGCTCACCTCGTCGCGGACGTCCGTGAGCTGCACCGGGAGCTTGTCGCGCAGCTGCGACCACGTGCTGCGGTGGGACCGGGTGAAGGAGTTCAGCGCCTGGATGGGGCCGAGCGAGCCGTCCCGCTCGTACGCCGCGTGCAGCAGGCGGTGGCCCTCGCCCGCGTCGTGCTTCACCCCGGACAGGGCGCGGCGGACCTCGCCGAGCGACTCGTGGTCGAGGTCGGCGGCCCGGGCCCGCTCCATCAGGCGGCGCACCTCGAACATGCGGGTGGACGCCTGGTCGAGGTAGAGCCGGCCGCGGTCGGAGTCGTCGTCGGCCATGCCGAGCTTGAGGTCCTCCATGCCCCGCTTGAGGCCGTAGAGGGAGTCACCGGGCAGGGCGTCGGAGCTGGCGGCGGCGACCCCGGTGAAGGCTCCGGCCGCGACGCCGACGGTCAGCCCGCCGGCGGCCAGTCCTTTGGAGAGCCGGGAGCGCGGCCGCAGCCGGCCGACCGGTTTGTCGGCGCGGTGTGCGCCCTTGTGTTCGCGCTGCTCGGGCACCCTGGCCCCCTCGGACGGAGCGCCTTCGGCGAAGGCGGACTCCATCGCGGCGAGGAGCTGGGCGCGCTGGACAGTCTTGACCTCGGCGGCCATCTCCGGCCGTGGAAGCCTCCCGAGACCGTCGGCGACCGCCAACAGCCGTGCCTCGCCCGGCGCCTGTGCCGGATTGTCGACCTGCTCCTCGGCCGCCGCGCCCTCGAGGACCTGCTCCTCCAGGGCCTGGGCGAAGGCGTTGGCCCGCCGGTGCACCGAGACATTCGCGATCACGGGCGGCACCTCCTCTCATCATCCCGCTCGACTCCCCGGACTGGCTTTGACTATCCAGACGGACCGGACGGTTGCACACCGATGTCCGCGGCCACTCGATCGAGTGAGAGGCAGCGGGCATGGCGTGACCGCATGGAGCCTGCACTCCGCACAACGAGCGGCGCGGCACTCGGGTTACGCACTCACGATGATCTGACCGACCGGGCACGGCCGGTCACCAGGCGTGAGCGTGGTGCGGCGCGCGGCGGCGCGGAGAAGCGCGGAACGAGGGGGGTGGAGGGTCAGCGGGCGTCTTCGGGGAGGAGGCGCGCGAGGGTGCGGACGGCGCGGTACTGGAGGGTCTTGATGGCGCCCTCGTTCTTGCCCATGACGCGGGCGGTCTCGGCGACCGAGAGGCCCTGCAGGAACCGCAGCGTGACGCATTCCTGCTGTTGGGGGTTGAGCTTGCGTACCGCCTCCAGGAGGGCGGCGTTGGAGAGGGATTCGAGGACCGACTCCTCGGGGCTGCGCTCGACCTCGTTGGCGTCGAGCATCTCTCCGGTGGTGACTTCCAGGCGGAAGCGCGAGGACTTGAAGTGGTCGGCGACGAGGTTGCGGGCGATGGTCACCAGCCAGGCGCCGAAATCACGGCCCTGCCAGGTGAAGGTGCCGATGCGGCGCAGGGCGCGCAGGAACGTCTCACTGGTGAGGTCCTCGGCCGTGGCGCGGCCGCCCACGCGGTAGTAGATGTAGCGGTAGACCGTGTCGGCGTACTGGTCGTAGAGGCGGCCGAAGGCCTCGGCCTCGCCGGCCTGGGCGCGTTCGACGAGGTCCATCATGCGACGGCTGTCGCTGTCGGCGGGGCGCCGGGCGGTGGTCGTGCCGGCGCCGGCGCGGCGGGTTCTGCCGGCGGCCTTGCCGACCGCAGCGCTCCCGTCGGCCAGGGCGTAGCAGGGTCCGGCGGTGGGGACGGCTGAGGCGAATGCGGGGACGGCGTACGCGGTGGGGACGAAACTGCGCAGGTGGTCGACGAGTGTCGTACGCAGCGTAGCCAGGCCCGAGGCGTCAACCCCGACGTGTGGGTACACGGGACTCCCAGAGGCAGAGCTTCCATCACGTGCAGTGCGGGACCGTTCACTCGTCGTAGGGACGTGTGGGTTCCGGATTGCGTCTGAGGAGAATAACGCTTCGTACAGGCAGCGCTACACCCAGTTGCTCAAATCATCGATTACTTACGTTCTGTGACGGGTTGGTGGCAGATCAAGTATCGAATACTGAGCAACTATTGATCGGAAGGGAACGCAATCTGCCTGGTTGGAAGGCGTGTTGTGGTTGTCCCGCGACAAGGGGACTGACCGGGAGCCCGCGGGGGTAGGGAGTGTGGATGGCCCGCCGCGCCGACGGGCGATCAGTGCTGGTCAGCGGCGGCGGCGCTGGAGCGCGACCGCGGCCGCGGCGCCGCCCGCCAGGGCGCCCACTCCGGCCGCCGCGGGGATGCCGATCCTGGCCGCCTTGCGACCGGTGCGGTAGTCGCGCAGCCGCCATCCGTGTTCCCGGGCGTGCTTGCGCAGCCGGCTGTCGGGGTTGATGGCGTACGGGTGACCGACCAGCGACAGCATCGGGATGTCGTTGGCCGAGTCGCTGTAGGCGGCGCAGTGCGACAGGTCCAGGCCCTCGGCGGCGGCCAGCGCGCGGACCGCCTCGGCCTTGGCCGGGCCGTGCAGCGGCTCGCCGACCAGCTTGCCCGTGTAGACCCCGCCGACGGACTCGGCGACGGTGCCCAGGGCGCCGGTCAGGCCCAGCCGGCGGGCGATGATCGTCGCGGTCTCCACCGGGGCGGCGGTGACCAGCCAGACCTTCTGGCCGGCGTCGAGGTGCGCCTGGGCCAGCGCGCGGGTGCCCGGCCAGACCCGTTCGGCCATGTACTCGTCGTAGATCTCCTCGCCGATGGACATCAGCTCGGAGACGCGGTGGCCCTGGACGATGGACAGCGCGCTGTTGCGGACGTCCGCCATGTGCTCGGGGTTCTCCGAGCCGGCCAGCCGGAAGTAGACCTGCTGCCAGGCGAAACGGGCCAGGTCGCGCTTGTGGAAGAAGTGCCGCTTGTACAGGCCGCGGCCGAAGTGGAACAGCGCGGCGCCCTGCATGACGGTGTTGTCGAGGTCGAAGAAGGCGGCGGCCGCGGTGTCCCCGACGACCGGGAACTCCGGTTCGGCCGGGGTCTCCTCGGCGGCCTGGGCCTCCTCGGCCTCCTGCGAGGTCTTCCGGGCGGCCTCGGCGGCGGCCTCGCCGGCCAGCACGCTGCGGGCGGTGGCGGGGCGTCGGCGGCGCGGGATCCAGCCCAGGTCGAAGAGCGCCCCGGAGGGCATCCAGCCGGAGCGGCGGGCGGGCGAGGAGGAGAGGCGCGTCCCGTCGGGACTCCTGCCGGGGTGGTGGTCGGGCGAGGGGCTGGCCATGGCGCTAGCGTAGCCAGTTTGTTCGGTGCTTCCGGTTACGGGCGCGTGTCCTGTGGGCCGGGAGCCGTCGACGGTCGCATTACGGCCGACTCGCGGGCGGGTCCGGCCGCCCCTGGGACGGCTCAGGCGCCCAGGGCCGTCCGCAGCCGCTGCGGGTCGACGCGCCAGAAGTCGTGCTGGGCGCCGTCGATCAGGACGACCGGAATCTGCTCCCAGTACTTGCGGTGCAGTTCGGCGTCCTCGGTGATGTCCTTCTTCTCCCAGGAGGCGCCGGTCTCGGCGCAGACCTTCTCGATCACCGCCTGGGCGTCGTCGCAGAGGTGGCAGCCGGGCTTGCCGACGAGGGTGACCAGCCGGTCGGCGGGGCGCTTGCGGGGGCTGCGGCTGAACAAGGGGGCCATGGAGCCATTGTGCCGGGTCGGCGGGGAAGCGGGAGGGGCGCCGGGCGGCCGGGTTCGCTTACCATCGGTGGGCGATTTGTTGGTTTCCGGGGGGTTAGCGGTAAGGAGTGCGCGCGCGTGTCCCCGTCGGTGCTGCCGTGTTGCGCGGGCGGCGCGAGTGAACGGTGTGACGTGGGAGTTGGTTCCACGGAGGGCCGGAAAGGGCGCGTGACCCCCATCACTTTGGCCGGACAAAGCGGACACCATCTTTGTGCACGCGTTCACAAAGACATAGCCTGCAGTAGACAGGGCGGTCGGGTTCCATACGGTCGCCCGCAGCCCCGCTCTACCCGCAGGAGCACCGTGGCAACTGGCCGAACTCACCGACCGGCGACCCGAAGCCGAGGCATCCCCGAGGCCACCGTCGCCCGGCTTCCGTTGTATCTGCGCGCACTGACCGCGCTCTCCGAGCGCTCGGTGCCCACGGTCTCGTCCGAGGAACTCGCGGCCGCGGCGGGGGTCAACTCCGCCAAGCTGCGCAAGGACTTCTCCTACCTCGGCTCCTACGGAACCCGCGGCGTGGGCTACGACGTGGAGTACCTCGTCTACCAGATCTCGCGCGAGCTGGGCCTGACGCAGGACTGGCCGGTTGTCATCGTCGGTATCGGTAACCTCGGCGCCGCCCTCGCCAACTACGGCGGCTTCGCCTCCCGCGGCTTCCGCGTCGCCGCGCTGATCGACGCCGACCCGGCCATGGCCGGCAAGCCGGTCGCCGGCATCGCGGTCCAGCACACCGACGAGCTGGAGCACATCATCGAGAGCAACGGCGTCTCGATCGGCGTGATCGCCACGCCGGCCGGCGCCGCCCAGCAGGTCTGCGACCGCCTGGTCGCGGCCGGCGTCACCTCGATCCTCAACTTCGCCCCGACCGTGCTGACCGTCCCCGACGGGGTCGACGTCCGCAAGGTCGACCTGTCGATAGAACTGCAGATCCTCGCCTTCCACGAGCAGCGCAAGGCCGGCGAGGAAACCCCCGAGGCCGGCGCCCCGGCCACCTCCGGCCGTGCCGCCGCCGTCGCGGCCGCGGCCGAAGCCGCCGCCGCGGCCGACCGCAAGGGACCTGACGGGGACGTGCCCGCCGTGATGCCGGCATGAGTCTTCTCGTCGTCGGACTGAGCCACCGCAGTGCGCCGGTGAGCGTGCTGGAGCGGGCCGCGCTCGCCCCGGAAGCACGCGGCAAGCTGCTGCAGGACGCGGTGTCGGCCGAGCCGGTCACCGAGTCCGCGGTGCTGTCCACCTGCAACCGCATCGAGCTCTACGCCGACGTGGACAAGTTCCACGCCGGTGTCGCCGAGCTGTCCACCCTCCTGGCCCGCCACAGCGGCGTCGGCCTGGAGGAGCTGACCCCCTACCTCTACGTCCACTACGAGGACCGCGCCGTCCACCACCTCTTCTCGGTGGCCTGCGGCCTGGACTCGATGGTCGTCGGCGAGGGCCAGATCCTCGGGCAGATCAAGGACGCGCTGGCCGTCGCGCAGGAACAGCACACCGCCGGGCGGCTGCTCAACGACCTCTTCCAGCAGGCCCTGCGGGTCGGCAAGCGCGCCCACAGCGAGACCGGCATCGACAAGGCCGGCCAGTCGCTGGTCACCTTCGGCCTGGAGCAGCTCGCGGCCGGCCGGGACGTCGAGGGCTGGGCGCACGGCAAGCGGGCGCTGGTCATCGGCGCCGGCTCGATGTCGTCGCTGGCCGCCACCACCCTCGTCCGCAACGGCATCGGCGAGCTGGCGGTCGCCAACCGCACCGTCGAGCGCGCCGAGCGGCTGGTGGCCATCCTCACCGAGCCCGGCGGGCCCGGCGCGCGTGGGGGTACCGCCCTGTTCGAGCGGAGCCGAGAACTTGGGGGAGGCCTGACCGCCCGCGCGGTGGCGATGGCCGGCGTCGAGGACGAGCTCGCGCTCGCCGACATCGTGGTGTCCTGTACCGGCGCGACCGGGCTGGTCCTCACCGGCGAGACGGTCGCCGCCGCCCGCGCCGGCCGCACCGCGCCGCTGGCGCTGCTCGACCTCGCCATGCCGCGCGACATCGACGCCGCGGTCCACCGCATCGAGGGCGCCCACCTCGTCGACATCGAGTCGCTGGCCGACGCCTCCGCCGACGCCCCGATGGCGGCCGACGTGGACAAGGTCCGCGGCATCGTCTCCGACGAGGTCGCCGCCTTCGGCGCCGCCCAGCGGGCCGCGCACATCACCCCCACCGTGGTCGCCCTGCGCACCATGGCAGCGGACGTCGTCACGAGCGAGATCGCCCGGCTCGACGGCCGCCTCCCCGACCTGGACGACAAGCAGCGCGCCGAGATCACCCAGACCGTGCGCCGCGTCGTCGACAAGCTCCTGCACGCGCCCACCGTGCGGGTCAAGCAGCTCGCCAGCGAACCCGGCGGCGCCGGGTACGCGGACGCGCTGCGCGAACTCTTCGATCTCGACCCCCAGACTGTCGCCGCCGTCAGCCGGGCCGATACCCGCGGCGGCAGTCATGAAGCACGGGAGCGGGCATGAAAGACAGCACCAACAGACCACTGCGGCTGGGCACCCGCCGCAGTGCGCTCGCCATGGCCCAGTCCGGGCAGGTCGCCGAGGCGGTGCGCGAGCTCACCGGCCGCCCCGTCGAACTGGTGGAGATCACCACGTACGGCGACACTTCCCGCGAGCACCTCGCGCAGATCGGCGGCACCGGCGTCTTCGTCTCCGCGCTGCGCGACGCGCTGCTCGCCGGGGACATCGACTTCGCCGTCCACTCGCTCAAGGACCTGCCCACCGCGCAGCCCGAGTCGCTCACCCTGGCCGCGATCCCCGTACGGGAAGACCCCCGTGACGCGCTGATCGCCCGGGACCGGCTCACCTTCGAGGAACTCACCGCCGACCCGGACCGCGTCGCCCGCATCGGCACCGGCTCCCCCCGGCGGATGGCGCAGCTCAACGCGTGGGCCCGCGCGCTGGGCCGGCACATCGAGACGGTGCCGATACGCGGGAACATCGACACCCGCATCGGTTTCGTCGAGAAGGGCGAACTGGACGCGGTCGTGCTGGCCGCGGCCGGCCTCACCCGCATCGGCCGGATCGACGAGGCGGCGCAGCTGCTGTCGCCCGACGTGGTTCTGCCCGCCCCCGGCCAGGGGGCACTGGCGATCGAGTGCGCCGCCGCCAACGCGGAGCTCGCCGCCACGCTCGCCGAGCTCGACGACCCGGAGACCCGGGCCGCCGTGACCGCCGAGCGTTCCCTGCTCGCCGCCCTGGAGGCCGGCTGTTCCGCACCCGTCGGGGCGCTGGCCGACCTTTCCCCAAGCTCTCGACTTCGTTCGAGCAGGGGACGCCCCAAGGCCGGCGAGCAGGCTGTCACCGAATTGCACCTGCGCGGTGTCGTCGGCACGACCGACGGCAGCACGCTGGTGCAACTGTCCACCACCGGGCACGTACCCGCCTCTCCCGACGAGACGTCGGTCCCGCAGCAGCTGGGCCGCGAACTCGCCGTCGAGATGCTCGCCAAGGGTGCGGCCGGTCTTATGGGGGAGCGAGCACTTTGAACCCCACCGCCCCGAACCACTCCACCTCCGGTCAGGTCACCTTCCTGGGTGCCGGGCCGGGTGACCCGGGTCTGCTGACGCTGCGTGCCGTGGAGGCGCTGGCCTCCGCGGACGTACTGATCGCCGACCCGCAGGTGCTCGACGTCGTGCGTGTGCATGCGCGCGCGCAGGTGGACACACCACTGCAGGCGTCAGCTGACGAGGCGTCAATCCCCGCCGACATCCCCACCCTTAGGGACTCCGCCAATCTTGTCATGGCGGCCGCCCGGGCGGGCAAGCGGGTCGTCCGGGCGGTCACCGGCGACCCCGGTCTGGACGGGAACGTCGCCGAGGAGATGCTGGCCTGCGCCGCCGAGGGCATCGTCTTCGAGGTCGTGCCCGGCATCGCCGCGGCCGTCGGCGTGCCCGCGTACGCCGGTGTGCCGCTGCGCGACGCCGAGGGCACCGACGTGCGCTTCGTCGACGCCCGCAGCGCCGATGACCGCTGCTGGTCGGAGCTGGGCACCAGCGACGCCACCGCGGTCGTCTCCACCACCCTGGACGCGGTGGCCGCGGCCGCGGGCGAACTGGTCACCGCGGGCCGCAAGCCCGACACCCCGATGACCGTCACCGTCGCCGGCACCACCACCCGCCAGCGCACCTGGACCGCCACCCTCGGGTCGGTCGCCCAGGTGCTCAAGGCCGCCAAGGTGCTGCCGTCGCCGGACGGCGGCCAGCCGGTCATAGCCGTGGTCGGTGAGCGCAGTGCCGCCGCGCAGCGCGCCCAGCTCTCGTGGTTCGAGTCCAAGCCGCTGTTCGGCTGGCGGGTGCTCGTACCGCGGACGAAGGAGCAGGCCGCGTCGCTCTCCGACCAGCTCGTCTCGTACGGCGCGGTGCCGCACGAGGTCCCGACCATCGCCGTCGAACCGCCGCGCACCCCGCAGCAGATGGAGCGCGCCGTCAAGGGCCTGGTCACCGGCCGCTACGAGTGGATCGCCTTCACGTCGGTCAACGCCGTCAAGGCCGTCCGAGAGAAGTTCGAGGAGTACGGGCTCGACGCCCGGGCCTTCGCGGGCATCAAGGTCGCCGCGGTGGGCGAGCAGACCGCCAAGGCGCTGGTCGCCTTCGGCGTGAAGCCGGACCTGGTGCCGTCGGGTGAGCAGTCGGCCGCCGGTCTGCTGGAGGACTGGCCGCCGTACGACCCGGTCTTCGACCCGATCGACCGGGTCTTCCTCCCGCGGGCCGACATCGCCACCGAGACCCTGGTGGCCGGCCTGATCGAGCTGGGCTGGGAGGTCGACGACGTCACCGCCTACCGGACCGTGCGGGCCTCGCCGCCGCCGGCCGAGACCCGCGAGGCGATCAAGGGCGGCGGCTTCGACGCCGTGCTCTTCACGTCCTCGTCGACGGTGCGGAACCTCGTCGGCATCGCCGGCAAGCCGCACAACGTGACCGTGATCGCCTGCATCGGCCCGGCCACCGCCAAGACGGCCGAGGAGCACGGGCTGCGCGTCGACGTGATGTCGCCGGAGCCCTCGGTGCACAAGCTGGCCGAGGCGCTCGCGGACTTCGGCGCGGCGCGCCGGGACGCCGCGATCGAGGCCGGCGACCCGGTCACCCGCCCCAGCGAGCGCCGGCCCGGCTCGCGCCGCCGGGCGCGCAGCTGACGGCGGTACGGACGGCAGCGTTTCGCGCCCCGCGCCCGGTGATCCGGGCGCGGGGCGCGGCGCGTTGGGGCCCGGGAGGGGTGCCCCGGCCGCCGGGCGGCTGCCGACGACGCGTCGGCAAAGGCGGGTGCGGGGCGGGCGTAGCGTGGTGGGCATGACGAAGTACGGAAGCTTCCCCGGTGCGCGGCCGCGGCGGCTGCGCACCACCCCGGCGATGCGCCGGATGGTCGCCGAGTACCGGCTGCACCCGGCCGACTTGATCCTCCCGGCGTTCGTCCGGGAGGGCATCGCCGAGCCGGCGCCGATCTCCGCGATGCCCGGGGTCGTCCAGCACACCCGCGACTCCCTCCGCAAGGCCGCCGTCGAGGCGGTGGAGGCGGGGGTCGCCGGGATCATGCTGTTCGGCGTGCCGCTGGACGAGAAGAAGGACGCCGCGGGCACCGTCGGCACCGACCCGGACGGCATCCTGCAGGTCGCGATCCGGGACGTCCGGGCCGAGGTCGGCGACGACCTGGTGATCATGTCGGACCTGTGCCTGGACGAGTACACCGACCACGGCCACTGCGGTGTCCTGGACGCCGCCGGGCGGGTCGACAACGACGCCACGCTGGAGCGCTACGCGGAGATGGCGCAGGTCCAGGCCGACGCGGGCGTGCACGTCGTGGGCCCCAGCGGCATGATGGACGGCCAGGTCGGCGTGGTCCGGGACGCCCTGGACCAGACCGGCCACGAGGACGTGTCGATCCTCGCCTACACGGCGAAGTACTCCTCGGCGTTCTACGGCCCGTTCCGCGAGGCGGTGGGCTCGTCGCTGAAGGGCGACCGCAAGACGTACCAGCAGGACCCCGCCAACCTCCGCGAGTCGCTGCGCGAGCTGGCGCTCGACCTGGACGAGGGCGCCGACATGGTCATGGTCAAGCCGGCGCTGCCCTACCTGGACGTACTGGCGAAGATCGCCGACGCGGTGGACGTGCCGGTGGCCGCGTACCAGATCTCCGGCGAGTACGCGATGATCGAGGCGGCCGCCGAGAAGGGCTGGATCGACCGTGACAAGGCGATCCTGGAGGCCCTGACGGGCATCAAGCGGGCCGGCGCGAACATGATCCTCACGTACTGGGCGACGGAGGTCGCGCGGGGCCTGTGAGGCGCCCGGCGCCGCCCCACTCCTGAACGAGCTCCCGCCCCGGGTCCCGGGGCGGGAGCTTTGTCTTGCTTGTCAGGTTTTGACTGCCCCGTGCGGGGCACGGACTCGATGTTGACGAAGACCGCGACTGATCGAGGAGCGGGTCACCGTGACTGCAAAGGACACGATGCGGGCCAAGGGCGCCCAGGTCATCGGCACCATGAAGGAGGTCGTCGGCAAGGCGACCCACAACCGCAAACTGCAGGCCGAAGGCAAGGCCGAGAAGACGGCCGGGCACGGGCTGGACGCGAAGGAGAAGGCTGCGCATCGGCTGCGCAGGCATTGAGCCGTACGTACCTGTCTGCGGCGCCGCGGTTGTTCTCGCCGTTGCGCCTGCGGCGGGCTGGGTTGTTGTTGGGTGCGGTGACGGGCCTCCGGGGCCGGTTGTGTGGACTGCTGACGCTTTACGTCCACACAACCGGCCCCTCCGGCCCGTCCCCTTCCGTTGGGGGAGTGGGAAAAGGCCGGTGGGGGTGCACGTGACGTCCACGTGCCCGCAGGCAACAGATCAGGCCCGCCCCCGACCAGCTCTTACCTCCCACTCACGAGAGGGGCTGGACCGGAGGACGAAGTCTGGAGGGCCGGCACCGCACCCGAAAACACCACGCCCGCCGCCAGGCGCAACGGCGAGCGAGCCCCGCGGCGCCGCAGACGGGTACGTGCGGGGCGCCGCAAAGCGCGCAACGGCGAGCGAGCCCCGCGGCGGGAAAGCCGGGTACGTGGGAAGGGCCTACAGGCGCTCGGGGGTGCGGATGCCCAGGAGGGCCATGCCCTGGTGGAGGGTGCGGGCGGTCAGGTCGCAGAGGAAGAGGCGGTTGGCCACCTGGTCGGGGCCGGACTCGGCCTTCAGGACCGGGCACTGGTCGTAGAAGGTCGTGAACAGCGAGGCGAGGCCGTACAGGTACGCGGCGACCTTGTGCGGCTCGTAGGACGCGGCGGCCTCGATGACGGTCTCGCCGAACTGGTCGAGGTGCAGGCCCAGCGCCCGCTCCGCGGGGGCCAGCGCCAGCTCCGGGTGGGCCTCCGGGCGGGCGTCGCCGGCCTTGCGGAAGATCGAGCGGATCCGGGCGTAGGCGTACTGGAGGTAGACGGACGTGTCGCCGTTGAGCGACACCATCTGGTCCAGGTCGAACTTGTAGTCCCGGCTCGGCGACGTCGACAGGTCCGCGTACTTCACCGCGCCGATGCCCACCTGCGCACCGTTCTCGGTGATCTCCTGCTCGGTCAGGCCGATCGGCTCGCCCTTCTCCCGCACCACCGCCGTGGCCCGCTCGGCCGCCTCGTCGAGGAGGTCCTCCAGGCGGACCGTCTCGCCCGCGCGGGTCTTGAACGGCTTGCCGTCCGCGCCGAGCACCGTGCCGTAGCCCATGTTGTGCGCGGTGACGTCGTCGCTGAGCCAGCCCATCCGGCGGGCCGCCTCGAAGACCATCTTGAAGTGCAGCGACTGCCGCACGTCCACGACGTACAGGAGAGTCGTCGCGTTCAGGTCGACGACGCGGTTACGGATCGCCGAGAGGTCGGAGGCCGCGTACCCGAAGCCGCCGTCCGCCTTCTGCACGATCAGCGGTACCGGCTCGCCGTCCTTGCCGCGGATCTCGTCGAAGAACACGACGAGCGCGCCGTCCGAGCGCACGGCGACACCCGACTCCTCCAGGAGCCGCGCCGTCTCCGGCATCAGGTCGTTGTACGCGGACTCGCCGACGATCTCGTCGTCGCGGATCTCCATGTCCAGCTTCTCGAAGACCGAGTAGAAGTAGACCTTCGACTCGTCCACGAACCGCTGCCACAGGTCGAGGGTCTCCTTGTCGCCGGACTGCAGGGCGACGACCCGCTTGCGGGCCCGCTCCTTGAACTCCTCGTCGGAGTCGAAGACCGCGCGCGACGCCTTGTAGACCCGGTTGAGGTTGCTCATCGCCTGCTCGCCGTCGACGTCGGCCGCCGGGGCCAGCTCGCCGGGGTGCTCGATCAGGTACTGGATGAGCATGCCGAACTGGGTGCCCCAGTCGCCGATGTGGTGCCGGCCGATCGTCCGCTCGCCGGTGAAGTCCAGCATGTGGCGCAGCGCGTCGCCGATGACCGCCGAGCGCAGGTGCCCGACGTGCATCTCCTTCGCCACGTTCGGCTGGGCGTAGTCGATGACCGTGACGCCCGGCTTGTCCTTCAGGGGCACGCCGAGCCGGTCGCCGTCGGCGGCGCGGGCGGCCAGCGTCTCGGTGATCGCCTTGTCGGTGATCGTGATGTTCAGGAAGCCGGGGCCGGAGACCTCGACCTCCTTGAGGAGGTCGTTCTCGCCGATCGCGTCGACGACCTTGGCGGCCAGCTCCCGGGGGTTGCCCTTCAGCTTCTTCGCCAGCGCCAGCAGGCCGTTGGCCTGGAAGTCGGCCCGGTCGCTACGTCGCAGCAGCGGGTCCGCGGCGCCGGCCTCCGGCAGGGCTGCCGAGAGGGCGTCCGCGAGGCGCTGGTGGACCGAAGCTGCGAGGGAAGGGACCGAGGCCATGAAGCTGCGCTCTCTTCTAGACGAAGGTGTCTTTGAAAGGGAAAGGGTTTGCCACTGAGTATCCCACGCCGTTACCACTGAATTTCCGGACGGCGGGCGTCTGGGACAATGGCACCGTCAGGCTTTTGTGCGTCGCACGCGCAAGACGGCGCAATCGAGGAAGCACCAGGAAGAGGAAGGGCCGATCGTGGCTCAGCAGAGCACCGAGACCGACTGGGTCTCCAGGTTCGCGGACGAGGTCATTGCCGAGGCGGAGCGCCGCGCCCCCGGCAAAGCGGCATCGGGTGCTTCCGCCCCGGTCATCGTCTGCGCCTCGGGCCTGAGCCCCTCCGGCCCGATCCACCTCGGCAACCTCCGCGAGGTCATGACCCCGCATCTGGTCGCCGACGAGATCCGCCGCCGTGGCCACGAGGTCCGGCACCTCATCTCCTGGGACGACTACGACCGCTACCGCAAGGTCCCGGCCGGCGTCGAGGGCGTCGACGAGTCCTGGGCCGAGCACATCGGCAAGCCGCTGACCTCGGTCCCGGCGCCGGCCGGCTCGGCGTACCCGAACTGGGCGGAGCACTTCAAGGCCGCCATGACCGAGGCGCTGGCCGAGCTGGGCGTCGAGTACGACGGCATCAGCCAGACCGCGCAGTACACCTCCGGTGTCTACCGCGACCAGGTCCTGCACGCGATGAAGCACCGCGCGGACATCGACGCGATCCTCGCCCAGTACCGCACCAAGAAGGCCCCCGCGAAGAAGTCGCAGAAGCCCGTCGACGAGGCGGAGCTGGAGGCGGCGGAGGGTTCCGGCGCGGCCAGCGAGGACGACGGCAGCGGCGGCTCGGCGGGCTACTTCCCGTACAAGCCGTACTGCGGGCAGTGCGAGAAGGACCTCACCACCGTCACCTCGTACGACGACGAGACCACCGAGCTGACCTACACCTGCACCGCCTGCGGCTTCGGGGAAACGGTCCGGCTGAGCGAGTTCCACCGCGGCAAGCTGGTCTGGAAGGTCGACTGGCCGATGCGCTGGGCGTACGAGGGCGTGGTCTTCGAGCCGTCCGGCGTCGACCACTCCTCGCCCGGCTCGTCCTTCGTCGTCGGCGGGCAGATCGTCCGCGAGATCTTCGACGGCGCCCAGCCGATCGGCCCGATGTACGCCTTCGTCGGCATCAGCGGCATGGCCAAGATGTCCTCGTCGCGCGGCGGCGTGCCGACCCCGGGCGACGCGCTGCAGATCATGGAGGCGCCGCTGCTGCGCTGGCTGTACGCCCGCCGCAAGCCCAACCAGTCCTTCAAGATCGCCTTCGACCAGGAGATCCAGCGGCTCTACGACGAGTGGGACAAGCTGGAGGCCAAGGTCGCCGACGGCAGCGCGCTGCCCGCCGACGCGGCCGCCCACTCCCGCGCGGTCCGCACCGCCGCCGGCGAGCTGCCCCGCACGCCCCGCCCGCTGCCGTACCGCACCCTCGCCTCCGTCGCGGACATCACCGCCGGCCACGACGAGCAGACCCTGCGGATCCTCGGCGAGCTGGACCCGGCCAACCCCGTCACGTCCCTGGACGAGACCCGGCCCCGGCTCGACAAGGCCGAGCACTGGATCAACACCCAGGTCCCGGCCGACCAGCGCACCATCGTGCGCGACGAGCCGGACGCCGAGCTGCTGGCCTCGCTGGACGACCAGGGCCGCGAATCGCTGCGGCTGCTGCTCGACGGCCTCGACGAGCACTGGTCGCTGGACGGCCTGACCACGCTCGTCTACGGCGTGCCGAAGGTCCAGGCGGGCCTGGCCCCGGACGCCAAGCCGACGCCCGAGCTGAAGGTCGCCCAGCGTGCCTTCTTCGCGCTGCTCTACCACCTGCTGGTCGGCCGGGACACCGGCCCGCGGCTGCCCACGCTGCTGCTGGCGGTCGGCGCCGACCGGGTGCGCAAGCTGCTCGGCGGCTGACGGCGCCGCCGACTGGTCGTAGACGCCGCGCCGGCGGATGCGACTCAAGGGTGAGAACGGGTTCGGCCCCGGGGAGGAGGATCCCCGGGGCCGAACCCGTCACGCTGGTGCCCATGAGGGGAATCATCGGCTTCATCGCCATGCTGCAGGGAGCGCTCGGCTTCATCGGCAAGACGTTCTTCGACGGTGCCTGGGGGCTGCTGGCCCACCTGTTCGACCTGCCGTCGGTCGCCTACCTCGGCCTGTTCCTGGCCGGCGCGGCGCTTGCCGTGTGGGGCGATGTGGACAAGAAGCGGAAGGCGGAGCGGGCGTAGGGGAGGGCGGAGCCGCCTCCCCGGTCCGCGCGTCCGCGGGAGGTGCCCGCCCTCAGCGCGTCAGGCGATGTGCTCGTCCATCAGCTCGGCGTTGAGGCGGTCGGTGAACTGGTCCATGTAGCGGTTGAGTTCCCTCGACCGCAGACGGATCCCGTACTGCGCCTCCAGGTTCGCCGCGAACGCCCCCGGCGTCGGCATGCCCTCGCCTTCGACCGAGCGCCGGAACACCTGGTAGGCCTCCTCTTCGTTGGGGGCCGCGGCCGGAGCCTGGACGGGCTGCGGGTCCGCCTCCGCGATGCCCTTGCCGAGCGGACGCGTCCCGCCCGCCCCGTTCGGCACCGGGACCTGCGGCGCCGGCTCGGGCTCCGGCGCGCGCGGCGCCGGCACCGGGGCCTGCGGGACCTGCTCGCCCGCCGGCATCTGCTGCTGCCCGTCGTACGAGGGCTGCTGCGCCGGCTCCGGGACGTACGCCGGGTCGTAGTCCCCCTGGTACGCCACTTGCTGCGACGCCGCGAACCACTGGTTGGGCAGCTGCTCGCCGGGCATCTCCCCGGCCGGCTCCTGGGCCTGCGGCTCCAGCGCGGGCTGCACGGACTGCCGCGGCGCCGGCAGCAACTGCGGCTCGATGCCCGCCGCGGCGAGGCCCGCGGGAGCGGTCTGGGCCAGCGGCACGCCGTACCGGGCGAGCCGCAGCGGCATCAGGGACTCCACCGGCGCCTTGCGGCGCCAGGAGCGCCCGAAGCGCGAACGCAGGCGCGCCTGGTACACCAGCCGTTCCTGCTCCAGCTTGATCACCGCGTCGTACGACCGCAGTTCCCACAGCTTCATCCGCCGCCACAACAGGAACGTCGGGACGGGCGCGAGCAGCCAGCGGGTGAGGCGCACACCCTCCATGTGCTTGTCGGCCGTGATGTCGGCGATCCGGCCGATCGCGTGCCGGGCGGCCTCGACGGCGACCACGAACAGCACCGGGATCACCGCGTGCATGCCCACGCCCAGCGGGTCGGGCCAGGCCGCCGCGCCGTTGAAGGCGATCGTCGCCGCCGTCAGCAGCCAGGCCGTCTGCCGCAGCAGCGGGAACGGGATGCGGATCCAGGTGAGGAGGAGGTCCAGGGCGAGCAGGACACAGATACCGGCGTCGATGCCGATCGGGAACACGTAGGAGAAGTTCCCGAAGCCCTTCTTGATGGCCAACTCGCGGACCGCCGCGTAGGAGCCGGCGAAGCCGATGCCTGCGATCACCGCCGCACCGGCGATGACCACACCGATGAGGATGCGGTGGGTACGAGTCAACTGCGCCGTCTTCGTCGCGGACACCCGCGGTCCCTCCCCGGCTCGGCGAAATGGCGCGCCTAGCCTGGCACACCTCCCGCCGGGCCCCGCCGGGAGGTGCCCGGCGGGGCCGGGCGGGACGGGCGGGGCCGGGGCGGTGGAGGCGTCGGGCCGGTGGCGGCGGGGAAAGTACGTCGGGCCGGCACCGGGCCGGCACCGGACCGGCGTCAGATCGGCGCCGGACCGACGTCAGATCGAGCTCGAATCGACCCCGGATCGACCCCGGATCGACCTTGGATCGATGTCAGATCGAGCTCGGATCGACGTCAGATCGACCTCAGAACGGACTCAGAACGACCTCAGTGGTTCGCCTTGAGGGCGGTGGCGACCGCTTCCTTGGCGGCGGCCTGGGCGTTCTTGAGCAGGTCGGCGCCCTTGGGGGTGTCGGCGCCGGCCAGGCCCGCGCCGTTGTAGTTGATCGTCACGACGATGTTGGAGGCGCGGGCGACGATGGTGGTGTTCTTGAAGTCGTTGCCCTCCTTCTTCACGTCGTAGGTGATCGCGGTGGCCTCGTCGCCGGTGCCGCCGGTCTGCGCGGCCTTGAGCTTCTTGGCGCCCTTGGCGGCCTTCGCGTCGCTGACCTGCTTGGTGTAGAAGTCGGTGGCGCGCTTCTCGCCGGAGCCGATGCCCGGGTCCGAGTCGTAGCGCTGGTAGCCGATGTCCAGCCAGCGGAACTGGGTGCCGTCGACGCCGTGCTCGTCGGAGCTGCTCCAGGAGCACGTGCCGTGCGAGGCGTTGTCCGTGGACTGGCCCTGGTCGCCGGCGGCGTCCTTCACCTTGGGCAGCAGCTTCTTGACGGTGTCCTTGGAGAACGCCGAGCAGGGGTTCGGCAGCTTCTTGTACTTCGCGGGCGCCACGGTCGGCGACGGCTGGGCGGAGTGGCTGGCCGCGTTGGAGGAGGCATCACCGGAACCGGAGTCCGAGCTGCCGCTGTCCGAGCCGGAGCAGCCGGCGACGAGCAGCACCGGTACTGCTGCGCAGGTGAGGAGGCTGGCGAGGCGCTTGGCTGAACGGTGCATGGTTCCTTCGCTGTTCGTCGTCGTGCGTCGGCGCCGTGGGTCGGCGTCGTGCGGCGTTCGGCGTGGTGAGTCGTCGTGCGTCGTCGGTTCGCTAGAGGGCACGGTACGCGGCGCGGCGAGGTGGGTGACCGTTTCGTACCGATGAGTACAAGGAGCGAAACGGGCATACAGTCACGTCTGGGATCATCAGCCCGAGTCGCTCAACTCGGGCTATTCGGCGAGGTGATCGGACAGCTCGTCAGCCAGCGAACGGGCCTTGTCCTGCAGTTCCTGGCTCTCCGGCAACATCGACTTGTCCGTGGACCACTGGTCGTAGGTGATCGTCACGATGACGTTCGACGTGCGAAAGACCACAGTGACGTCGCGGTGCACACCGGAGTCCGCGGTGATCAACTTGTCGTTGAGGAACGCCGCGTCCGCCAGGCCGTCGAGCACGCGCGGCGCGGTGGAGGCGTCGGCACTCGCACTCGGGTCCGTGGTCGAGGGCGTGGTCGAGGCCGCGCTCGGGTCTCCGCTCGGCTTCGCGCTCGCGCCGGCGCCGGGCTTGTCCGTGGCGCCGCCCTTGCCCGAGGGGGCCTTTTCGGGGTTCTTCCCGGCGGCGGTCGCTCCGCCCTTCGTGCCCTTCGTGCCTTCTGTGCTCTTCGTTCCCTTCGCGCCCTTCGACGGGGGAGCGGTGGGGGAGGAGCCGGAGCCGCCGGACGGGATCTGCGCGGCCAGTTCCTTGCTGTCGTAGATCTCCTGCGCCTTGTCGTCGTCGCTGACGGCGGCGTCGTACGAGACCACGCGCTGGATGTCGAGGCTCAGGTGGCGGGTGCCCGCGTCGGTCTCGCGGGTCCAGTGGCAGCCGACCCGGCGGTCGGTGTCGTACGTGATGTCCGCCTGGCCGCCGTAGAGCTTGTCGGCCTCGGCGCCGGAGAGGTGCTGGCCGTCGCCGGGCAGCATGGCGCGGACGGTGCTGCGCGAGGGCAGCCCGCACGCCTCCGGGAGGGTCTGGTAGCGGCCCGGTTCGGCGGACTGGCTCGTCGCGGCGGGGTCGCCGCCCTTGGCGTCGGCGGCGTCACCGTCGGTGCCGGGACCGCCGGTGCAGCCGGCGAGGCCGGCGGCCAGCGCCGCGACGGCCACCAGTGCGGCACCGGGTGCGAACGGTTTGCGGGGCATCGCTCGCGGCTCCTTCCCTCGAATTCCCTCGAAAAATGCGGTTGCCGCCCGGCGGCGGCCGATGGACACAATGTCTATCGCACGTCTTGCCGCGCACGCCGGTTCACCGTCCAAGATCAGGTAATTTGTCCGGCTTTTGCGTTTTTCAGGTTTTCGGGGGAATGAGGAAGTTATGTCGTACGTCGAGGTACCCGGCGCCCAGGTGCCCATCCGGATGTGGACCGACCCGGCCACGGTCGAGGACGTGGCGATGCAGCAACTGCGCAACGTCGCCACCCTCCCGTGGATCAAGGGCCTGGCCGTGATGCCCGACGTGCACTACGGCAAGGGCGCCACGGTCGGCTCGGTGATCGCGATGCGCGGGGCGGTCTGCCCGGCGGCGGTTGGCGTCGACATCGGCTGCGGAATGAGCGCGGTGAAGACCTCGCTCACCGCCAACGACCTGCCCGGCGACCTGTCCCGGCTGCGCTCGAAGATCGAGCAGGCCATTCCGGTGGGCCGGGGCATGCACGACGACCCGGTCGCCCCCGGCCGGCTGCACGGGTTCCCGACGGCCGGCTGGGAGGACTTCTGGGCGCGGTTCGAGGGGGTGGCGGACGCGGTCAAGTTCCGCCGCGAGCGGGCCGTCAAGCAGATGGGAACGCTCGGCGGCGGCAACCACTTCCACGAGATCTGCATCGACGAGGACCAGTCCGTCTGGATCATGCTGCACTCCGGGTCGCGCAACATCGGCAAGGAACTCGCCGAGTACCACATGGGCGTGGCCCAGAAGCTGCCGCAGAACCAGGGCCTGGTCGACCGCGACCTCGCCGTCTTCATCGCGGACACCCCGCAGATGGCGGCGTACCGCAACGACCTCTTCTGGGCGCAGGAGTACGCCAAGCACAACCGCGAGATCATGATGGCGCTCACCCAGGACGTCGTCCGCCGGGAGTTCAAGAAGGCCAAGGTGACCTTCGGCGAGGTCATCTCCTGCCAGCAGGAAGATGCCGAAGGTCATATGAGGACCGTCGAGTACCGCCCTGGTGTCATCAGCTGCCACCACAACTATGTCAGCGAAGAGCGGTACGAGGGGATGGATCTGCTGGTTACCCGCAAGGGAGCCATCCACGCGGGCGAGGGAGAGTGGGGGATCATCCCCGGTTCGATGGGTACGGAGTCGTACATCGTCCGTGGCCTGGGCAACCCGATGTCGTTCAACTCGGCCTCGCACGGCGCCGGCCGAAGGATGAGCCGGAACGCTGCCAAGCGGAAGTTCTCGACGCGGGACCTGGAGGACCAGACGCGGGGTGTGGAGTGCCGCAAGGACTCCGGCGTGGTGGACGAGATCCCGGGCGCATACAAGCCGATCGGTCAGGTGATGGAGCAGCAGCGGGACCTGGTGCAGGTGGTCGCGAAGCTCAAGCAGGTCATTTGCGTGAAGGGCTGAGGCCAGCAGACCACGTGATCGACAAGCCCCGGACTGGCATGCAGTTCGGGGCTTGATGCTGGAACTGTGCGAGCCGTTCGCTTCCCCTTAAGGGAGACCTGTCGAGATCTCTAAATCTCTATCAGAGCTTGCTTTTCTTTAGCTCAATCGGAGCGAACGGGTTTCCGGGTCCTTTGAGTTCGTTCACGGCATCTTGGTTGGGGATGACTGTAGATTCATATCTCTTTGCCTGTCCTGCAACGCGACCCCTGCCGTCGGGGCTTGTGGTGATTTTGACCGGATACCAGCCGTCTTTGGTGCCGCTAGTTACGTTGACTTCGAGACCGAACGTGCAGTCCTTACTTCCCGCAAAAAAGTAGATGTCGAAGCTCCGTGCGTCGGATTGATCGCCACCGTTAAGGTAAATGCCTTCACGGAAAGCGCTACCCCCAATCCTCCAGACCTCCTTCCCTCCCTCTTCTGGGGTGCCGTTCGACAAGATCTGCCGCGGTTGAGGGGATGCTGCACTGAGGTCGAAGGCCACCGTGACTGGTCGCACGCTGTCTCCGCCGTCCCCGATAGGTGTCGGCACAACAGCGGTTCCCGTGTACTTGGTTGGTGTGCAATGGGGGTTCGATAGCCGCATGTTCTGTACGACCGTAGTCCCCTCATGGGTGGGGGAGAGCGTTACGCGGTACGCGCTGACGCCGACTTCCTCCGCCTTATTTTCGCGAAACCAGTCCGCATATTCCTTCGTGCCGAGCTTAAAGTTCGCAGCCGGCCCGAGGTTGGTAGTGCGTCCAGGGAAAGCGAAACGCGATGCATAGTAGGCGGGTGCCCCAGGAGTAGCTGCGATCGGAGGCCCTTCGGCTCGCTTCTTCCTCTCCGCTTCCTCTTGCTTGGCGCGCTTTTCTCCGGCCTGATCGGCTGCTCCGGATTTTTCGGCGGCTTTGACGCCGCGCTCCTGCTGCTGGAACGTAACGAAAAGGAAAATGGTTGAGATGATCCCGCAGATTCCACCGACCACGAGAATAACCCTGCCGATTTTCTTCCAGAGCGGCGGCTCTGCGTCCGGATTGCTCGGCGGTTGTGGGGGTGGAGGGGGCGGGGGTGGCACTGGCCCGAACGGCGGCGGGACAGATGGTGGTGGAGGTGCTGGTAACGACACGACTTCCCCCTACTTCCTCTGCTGCCCTGGAGAAGGGCACTGCACGTAGCGGCGGGACGGGACATACCCCCAGCCCGAGTAGATGATAGAAGGTCCTCTGTGACGCGCGACACAGAATGAGTACCCTCCGGATGCCGCCCCGCACGGTCACACTTGGCGCAGCAGCCCCAGACGCATTCCGGGCCAGTTCCGGCGGGTTGGCGTGAACCTCTTCTGAGATGGTGGGAGCCACCACAACTACGTGGCGGAGGAGCAGTACGACGGCATGGACCTGCTGGTGACCCGCAAGGGCGCGATCCGGGCGGGCGGCGGCGAGTACGGCATCATCCCCGGCTCGATGGGCACCGGCTCGTACATCGTCCGCGGCCTGGGGAACCCGGCGTCCTTCAACTCCGCCTCGCACGGCGCCGGCCGCAAGATGAGCCGGAACGCCGCCAAGAAGCGCTTCACGACGCGCGACCTGGCGGAGCAGACGCGGGGCGTGGAGTGCCGCAAGGACTCCGGGGTGATCGACGAGATCCCGGGCGCCTACAAGCCGATCGAGAAGGTCATCGACCAGCAGCGCGACCTGGTGGAGGTCGTCGCACACCTCAAGCAGGTGGTGTGCGTGAAGGGTTGAGGGCCGCGAGCCGGGGCCGGCTCCCCGGGCCGGTGGCTCGGTGGTCCGGGAGTTCGGTGGTCCGGGGGTCTTTTCGTGGGGCGGCGTGGCGCGAGTGCGCCACGCCGCTCTTCGCTCTGCGGTTGCGGCTGCGGCTGCGGCTGGGGTTGTGGCTGGGGGGACTCCGGTGCCGGCTGGGCGCTCAGCTGGTGCGGGTGCGGTGCACCTTCGTGTTGGAAGCCTGGGCGCGGGGCCGGACCACCAGGAGGTCGATGTTGACGTGGGAGGGGCGGGTGATCGCCCAGGCGATGGTGTCGGCCACGTCCTCCGCGCTGAGCGGCTGCTCCACACCCTCGTAGACCTTGGCGGCCTTTTCGGCGTCCCCGCGGAAGCGGGTGGTGGCGAACTCGTCGGTCTTCACCATCCCCGGGGCCACCTCGATGACCCGCACCGGCTCACCGCACAGCTCCAGCCGCAGCGTCTCGGCGATCACATGCGCACCGTGCTTGGCCGCGACATAACCGCCGCCGCCCTCGTACGTGGCATGACCCGCGGTGGAGGACAGCACGACGACGGTGCCGTCCCCGGAGGCGGTGAGCCTGGGCAGCAGCGCCTGGGTCATGTGGAGCACGCCGAGCACATTGACCTCGTACATCGCGCGCCAGTCGGCGGGGTCCCCGGTGGCCACCGGTTCCGCGCCGAACGCACCACCGGCGTTGTTGACCAGGACGTCGACGGACGGCAGCTCGTCGAGCGAGGCCACGAAGGCGTCGACGGCGGCCCGGTCGGTCACATCCAGCGCATGGGCCTGGGCGTTCGGCAGCTCGGCGGCGAGCGCTTCGATGCGGTCCTTGCGGCGGGCGGTGAGCACGACGCGGTAACCGGCGGCGGCCAGCGCCCGCGCGGTCGCGGCCCCGATGCCGCTGCTCGCTCCGGTGACAACGGCGGTACGGGCCTCAGCGCTGGGGGTCTGGGCGCTCAGGGCATCGGCGCTACGGGCATCGGCGGTCATGACGCTCTCCTCGGAGCCGGTGGGACGGCGGGACGGCGGATCGGCGGATCGGTGCGCGTCGGCATGACCGTTGTGCGGTCCGGCCGCGGTCGCGGTGTGCCCAGGATATGCAGCCCCTGATCAACCACTGATCAACCACTGATCAATTACTGATGAGCACCTGATCAATGGTTGGGCGGTGGGGGGTTGGGGGTGGTCGGTGATGGTCGAGGTGGTCGGCCGACGGTGGGGGCGGACGGTTGGGGAGACCGGGGAAGCCGGAAGCCGGGGAGGCCGGGGGAGCCGGAAGCCGGGGAGGCCGGGGGAGCCGGAAGCCGGGAGAGGCCGGGGAAGCCGGAAGCCGGGGGAGGCGGCGCGGGCGACCCGTCGCCGGAACGGTCAGCGGCTCCTCGGGGCGTACATGATCACTGCCATCCCGGCCAGGCAGATCAGCGCCCCGATGACGTCCCACCGGTCGGGGCGATAGCCGTCGGCCACCATTCCCCAGGCCAGCGATCCGGCGACGAAAACCCCGCCGTACGCGGCGAGGATGCGCCCGAAGTGGGCGTCGGGCTGGAGCGTGGCCACGAAGCCGTACACCCCGAGGGCGATCACACCGGCCCCGATCCACGCCCAGCCACGGTGTTCGCGGACCCCCTGCCACACCAGCCACGCCCCACCGATCTCGAACAGCGCGGCAACGACGAACAGGGCAGTGGAACGCGCAATGAGCATGCGGCCGAGCCTAAGCCCGGGCAGCCCCGGCCCCGCGAGTCCCGTCGCTCCGAGCCCTCCGGGTGTTCTGTCCCGAGTGCCCCCAGGGGACTGTCAGTGGTGCATGAGAGCTTCGGAGCATGTTGATCGAACGGGCTTATCTGGACCTTCCGACGGGGACGGGGGCGGCCGAGGACGGCTGGCCGTGGACGGTGCCCTGTGTCCGGCAACTGGCCGCCGAAGGACTGCCCTTCCGCGCGCCCGTCACCTTCCTGGTGGGCGAGAACGGTTCGGGGAAGTCCACGCTGGCCGAGGCGCTGGCGGAAGGCTTCGGTCTGGATTCGTACGGCGGGTCGGCGGGCTACAAATACGCCTCCTCCCGTGAGGCCTCTCTGTTGGGCAGTCGGCTTCGGTTCGATCCGACGCGGGAGGGGCGGCGGATGGTGCGGGGGCCGCGGACGCGTCGCCGCGGCTTCTTCCTCCGGGCCGAGACAGCGCTGGAAGCACTGAACGGCGAGCGGAACACCCTGCGGCTCTCCCAGGCCCCGGACGAGATGAGCCACGGCGAGAGCTTCCTGCTGGCCTTCCGCGAACGGTTCGCCGAGCGCGGGCTGTACGTGATGGACGAGCCGGAGGCGGCGCTGTCCTTCTCCTCCTGTCTGGAACTGGTCGGGCTGATGGACGAGTTGGCGCGGATAGGCGCCCAGGTCGTGTGCGCCACCCACTCACCGCTGCTGACGGCACTCCCCGGCGCGGAGATCGTGGAGGTCGGCGAGCACGGCATGCGGTCGGTGGAATGGGCGGAGCTGGGCCTCGTCGACCACTGGCGCCGGTACCTCAGCGACCCGCGGGCCTATCTGCGCCATGTGCTGGCATCGGGCTGAGCCGCGACGAGCCCCGACGCCCCCCGCGCCGCCGCCCGTCCCCGCGCAACCTTCCGCCTCCGCTTGGCCGGCCCGCCCCGCTCAGCCGTTCGCCGGCGCGGCGCCGGTCCACCGTATGAGCGCGCTGCGCAGGGCCGCGGCACGCTCGGCGGGGGCCGTGGAGTCGGTGGCCCAGGCGATATAGCCGTCGGGGCGTATCAGCAGGGCGGTACGGCGGCCGCTGTCCCAGGTGGCCGGGATGACGCGGTCGTCGTCCGGACGCGGGGCGGTGGGCTCGTCGGCGGGGGTGACGAGGACGAACTTCCCCTCGCGGAGGCGTTCGTAGAGCCGGCCGCCACCGGCCAGGCGGAGGTCCGGGGCGCGGTGGCCGGCGAGCCGATGGGCACCCGGCCCGGCCGGATAGCTGATGCCGATACCGGAGAGCGTGCGTATCGCGCGGCGGGACACCGGCCTCAGATGGTTGATGAGCCGCGCGGCGATTCCCCGGACCGCACGCCCGGGAGCGGAGTGCAGCAGGGTCAACCGCAGGATGGCGCCGCTGCTGCGCAGCACCGACTTGCCGACGGGATGCCGCTCGGCCTGATAGCTGTCCAGCAGGGACTCGGGGGAGTGGCCGCGTAGCACGGCGGCCAGCTTCCAGCCGAGGTTGGCGGCGTCCTGAAGACCGGTGTTCATGCCCTGACCGCCCGCCGGGGAGTGGACATGCGCGGCGTCCCCGGCGAGGAAGACCCGCCCGACGCGGTACTGCGGGGCCTGGCGTTCGTCGCTGTGGAAGCGGGAGATCCAGCGGGCGTCCCGCATGCCGTAGTCCGTACCGAGCGCGAGCCGGGTGACCTCGCGGACCTCGTCGAGATCGGCGGGCGCGCTGTCGTCGGCCTGGCGGTGGCGGTTCCAGCCGATGACGCGGTACCAGCCGTCCCCGAACGAGCCGATCAGCGCGAATGCCTCACCCGTGGCGTTGACGATGAACGGGGACGGTGGCTCCTCGGCCAGCCGGACGTCGGCGAGGATCACCGAGCGGATCACCGACTTCCCGGGGAAGGGCAGGCCCACGGCCTCCCGGATCGTGCTGCGCACGCCGTCGGTGCCGACGAGGTAGGCGGCGCGGGCGCTGCCGATGCCGTCGGCGGTGCGCAGCTTCACCGTCACCCCCTCCTCGTCCTGGGCGAGGCCGAGCACCTCCGAGTCGTACCGGAACACCACACCGGCCTTCCGCGCGCGGCGTTCCAGCAGCCGCTCGACCTCGAACTGCGGAGTGATCAGGACGAAGGGGAAGCGGGTGGTGAGCCGGCTGGGGTCGAGAGTGGCCTCCCCGAAGAGCCGGAGGCGGGGGATCGGATGGCCGCCGGCGACCAGCTCATCGGCGAGACCGCGGGCGTCGAGCTGTTCGAGCGTGCGCGCATGGACGGCGAGGGCGCGGGTGAGGTTGCTGGTGGTGTCGGCGCGGCGTTCGAGAAGCGTGACGGACAGGCCGGCCTCGGCGAGGTCCCCGGCGAGCAGCAGCCCGGTGGGCCCGGCGCCGACGACGAAGACGTCCGCGGTGTCCGTCACCTCTGCGGCGTCCGCACTCCCAGCGCTGGGTGCGAGGCGCGCGGCGGCTTCCGGGACGTCCCTGACCTCGGAGTCCCTGACCTCGGCGTTTCTGGCCGTGCTGAGCCCCTGGTCCCGGCTGCCGGACCGGTCCGGTGTGCGGTTCGTGGCGTCCATGGCTTCCGCCTCCTCTTGCGTGCGCCTGGGCCTATGCCAACGCATGTTGGTCAACGCTTGTTGGCAAGCGTAGGGCGCGTCGGGTTGGCGTGTCAACAGTTGTTGGCCTACAGTTGTTGACATGCGGCACGATCGCCCTCCTACTGCTGCTGAGCCCGACGCCCCCGCCGAATCCGCGGCCCGCGGCACCGGCACCGGCACCGGCACCGGCAGCGACGCGGAAGCCGCTGCCGGCGCCCGGTCCGACGGTGCCTCCGGTGCCCCATCCGCCGGCGCCCGGCCCGCCGGCCCCGCGGACCCGCCCCGCCGGTCCGCCGCGACCCGGGCCGCGATCCTGGCCGCCGCCCGTGACCGCTTCGCCGCGGACGGCTACGAGCGCGCCACGATCCGCGCCATCGCGCGCGAGGCAGGCATCGACCCGTCGATGGTCATGCGGTACTACGGCAACAAGGCCGGCCTCTTCGCGGCCGCCTCCGAGATCGAGGTGCACGCGCCCGATCTGAGCCACGTACCGCGGGAAGAAGTCGGCGCCCGGCTCGTACGCCACTTCCTCGAACGGTGGGAGGGCGACGAGGTGCTGACCGGCATGTTGCGCGTCGGCGCGACGAACGAGGCGGGCGCGGAGCGGATGCGCGGGGTGTTCGCCGAACAGATCAGGCCGGTGCTCACGGCGGTCTGCCCGGTCCCCGAGGAGGCCCCGAAGCGCGCCGCGCTGATCGCCTCCCAGATACTCGGCATGGCGCTGTGCCGTTACGTCCTGCACCTCCCGCCGGCCGTCGCCCTCAGGCATGACGAGGTCATCGCCTGGCTGGCGCCCACGATCCAGCGCTACCTGACGGCGGAGCAGCCGTAGGGCGGGCGGTCGCGGCGGCGCGCCCGGCGCCCCGTGGTTGAGGCGGACGAGCGCCCGAGGGGGCGGTGCCGGAACGCCGTCCCCGGCCCCCGGGCGGACGCCGCCGTTCAATCCCGTACGGACGCCGCCGTTCAATCCCGTACGGACGCCGCCGTTCAGTCCCCGGACAACGGCCGCGGCACCCGTCCGGCCACCCGCCCCATATGCCCTTCGAAGACCTGCCGCGCCTCCGGAGTCAGCGTCCGGAGCGCCACCATCGCCGTGAGGATCACATCGCACAGCTCGCTGTGCACGTCGTCCCAGGTGTGGCTGTGACCCTTGCGCGGGTTCTGGCCGGTGGCGCCGATCACCGCCTGCGCGACCTCGCCCGCCTCCTCGGAGAGCTTCAGGATGCGCAGCAACCGCTCCTGCTCCGGCGGCAGCACGCTCGCGCCGTCGAGCCAGCGCACCAGGTGGTCGACGGTCTCCCAGACGGCTGACGGGGCGTCGGCCGGAGGCAGGGGCGAGGTGTCGACGGGCGGAGGCGTATCGGACATGGCCCGATTGTGCCCGTCTTCGGCGCCGTACGCGCCTAGGGTGGATCAACCGCCGTATGTGAAGCACGGTATGTGAACCGCCACAGGTGAAACGTCGTATACGCATCGCCGTGTACGAACTGCCGCACACGAACTGCCGCACACGAACCCCGTATTGCTGCTGACTGGTGGGAAGGGGCACGCCGCAGATGGCCGAGCACCGCACGTCCCGCGATCCGCTCCCCGAGGCGCTGGTCGACTTCTACGGCCTGGTGCCGCTGCCGCGTGAGGGGGGACGGTTCCGGCCTACGTGGGCGGGCCCGCCCCGGCCCGACGGGCGGCCCGAGGGTACGGCGATCGTGATGCTGCTGACCGCCGAGCCGGGCGACTACTCCGCCCTGCACCGGCTGCCGACCGACGAGATCTGGCACTTCTACCGAGGCGATCCGCTCACCCTCTTCCTGCTGACCGAAGGGCCCGAGGAAGACGGGCCGCCCCAGGGGGTCGAGGGGCGCGGCGCGAGCACTCCGGATGGCCGCGCGGCCCGTACGGTCGTCCTCGGGCCGGACGTCCTGGGCGGCCAGCACGTCCAGTTCACCGTGCCGGCCGGGACGTGGATGGCCGCCGAGGTCGCCGACGGCGGCTCGTGGACGCTGTTCGGCTGCACGATGGCGCCCGGTTTCACCTTCGAGGACTACGAACACGGGGACGGCGCCGAACTGGCGGCGCGGTTTCCGCGGGAGGCAGCGCGGATCGCCGCGCTGAGCCGGCCATGACAGGGGGGCGAGCCCCTTTCGGCCTGAACGGTGGCGGGGCGGCGATTACTCCCAGTGACGGCCGGGAACCGGTCGCATCCGGCCAGGCCGACGCGGATGCCCCAAGCGGCCCCTGCAGTCCAGACGGCCCGGGCGGCCCAGGCGGCTCGGAGGGTTCGGCCGGTCCGGATGGTCCGGGCGGCCAGGCCAACCCACCCCACCCCCATCGCCGGCCCCACCCCCACCTCCCCGATCTCACCGGGCAGGTGGTGCTCGTCACCGGGGCCGCGGGTGGGGTCGGGCAGGGCATTGCGGGGCGGTTCGCGCAGGCCGGGGCGGCGGTGGTGGTGCACTACCGGACCGGGGCCGAGGCGGCGCGGGCGCTGGTGGGGCGGATCGAGGACGGCGGCGGCAGTGCGCTGGCGCTGGCGGCCGACCTGGCCGTCGAGGAGGAGTGCCACCGGCTGGTGACCGAGGCGGCCGGCTGGCGCGGGCGGCTCACCGCGCTGGTGAACAACGCCGCGGTGCAGCCGACGCAGGAGCTGGCGGGGATGTCGCTCGCCGACTGGCGGGCGGTGGCCGACCTCAACGTGCACTCGGTGTTCGCCTGCACCCAGGCCGCGGCGGCCGTGATGCGGGAGGGCGGCGGCGGGTCGGTGACGCACATCGCGTCGATCGAGGCGGACCGTCCGGCGCCGCAGCACGCCCACTACTGCGCGTCCAAGGCGGCGGTGGTGATGCACGCCCGCGCCGCCGCGCTGGAGTATGGCCCGTACGGCATCCGCGTCAACAGCGTCTCGCCGGGCCTGATCGACCGGCCCGGGCTGGCCGAGGACTGGCCCGACGGAGTACGGCGCTGGCACGCGGCGGCGCCCACCGGGCGGTTGGGGCGGCCGGAGGACGTGGGCGACGCCTGTGTGTTCCTCGCCTCACCGATGGCTTCCTGGATCACCGGCCAGGACCTCGTGGTGGACGGCGGGGTCTCGGCCCGCCCTACGTGGTGAGGACCACACCGTATGGAGACCCCGTCCGGGGCGGTGACCCCTCCGCCCGGAGACGCAGTGCTTTCACCGCGCTACGAGACGACGAGGCACACCGCCCTACGAGACGAGGGCCCACCGCGCTACGAGACGAGGCCCGCCGCCCCAACACCCCAGCCCATCCCGGCCCGTCCCGGCCGTCCAGGCCAGCCAAAACCCCAGCCCAGCCGCGACGAACCGTTACGGCCACACCAAGCAATACGCCTGGTGCCCCGCCTCGTGGAGGCGGTGGCTGAAGTCCTGCCATTCGTGGAGGAGCTGGTAGACGGCGAAGGCGTCGCGGGGGCCGCCGCGGTCGGGGACCGTCGACCAGATGAAGGCGGCCGCGCCGACCGATTCCTCGCCGATGCCGCGCAGCGGGTCGACCACGGTCATGGGGAGCTTGACGACGGCGTAGTCGGGGTGGAGGACGACGAGTTCGAGCGGCGGAACCTTATGGAGGGGTATGCCCTCTATACCGGTGAGGACCATGGCGGCCATGGTCTCCGGCTTGATCTTGGTGAACATCCCGCCCATGCCGAGCTCGTCACCGCCGAGTTCCTCAGGGCGCATGGAGATCGGGACCCGGGCCGCCGTCGCGCCGTTGGGCGCGCCGAAGTATTTGTAGGTCACCCCCATGCGGCCGCCCCTGATGTCCCCACCCTTGATGCCTTCGGTCTCGCGCCGGTGACGGCCGCGCTGGGCGCGCCCGGAACCCCGGTCATCGGTTCCTTCGCCCAGTTCGCCACCGCGATGCATATCTCCACCCGACCACTCGCAGCCCCAGCCGCGCAACCCGATCATCGTCTCAGAGACCTCCCCCGTCACCGGCGCGCGAAACGCCCGGCCGCACGCCCCCGTGCGCCTCTGAGACCATTGCTTGCGTGACTCACTCGTCCGTCGCCCCAGTTTCGCAGACAAGCGGGGGCTGACGCCCGGTCGGAAGCGAGAGGAATCAAAAAAGGATCGAGTGGGAACCGCGCGGCGCCTTAGGCGGTCCAAGCGGGGATTCCCATGCCGTTGTCAGCCGGGGCGGTGCCCGTGCGCCGCTGCCCTCCCCGTTTATGCAGGTCAGGATCACAGTGTCTTTTCCGTATGAAGCCCCTGTTTCGCAGTCGCTGTTCGAGCGCGCCTCCGTGGTGACGCCCGGCGGCGTCAATTCACCGGTGCGGGCGTTCCGCGCCGTCGGCGGTACGCCCCGGTTCATGGTGTCCGGTACCGGTCCGTACCTCACCGACGCCGACGGCCGTGAGTACGTCGACCTCGTGTGCTCGTGGGGGCCGATGATCCTCGGGCACTCGCACCCCGAGGTGATCGCGGCGGTCCAGGAGGCGGTCGCGCGCGGCACGTCCTTCGGTACGCCCGGCGCGGGCGAGGTCGAGCTGGCCGAGGAGATCGTGGCCCGGATCGAGCCGGTCGAGCAGGTGCGCCTGGTGTCGTCCGGCACCGAGGCGACGATGTCGGCGATCCGCCTGGCGCGCGGCTTCACCGGCCGCCCCAAGGTGGTCAAGTTCGCCGGCTGCTACCACGGGCACGTGGACGCGCTGCTGGCCGCGGCCGGCTCGGGCGTGGCGACCTTCGGACTGCCCGACACGCCCGGCGTGACCGGCGCGCAGGCCGGCGACACGATCGTGCTGCCCTACAACGACCTGGAGGCGGTGCGGGCCGCGTTCGCCGCGCACCCGGGCGAGATCGCCTGTGTGATCACCGAGGCGTCGCCCGGCAACATGGGCGTGGTGCCGCCGCTGCCCGGCTTCAACCAGGGCCTTGCCGACCTGTGTGCCGAGGACGGCGCGCTGTACATCTCCGACGAGGTGATGACCGGCTTCCGCGTCAGCAAGGCCGGTTGGTACGGGAGCGACGGGGTTCGCCCGGATCTGATGACCTTCGGCAAGGTCATGGGGGGCGGTTTCCCGGCCGCGGCGTTCGGCGGTCGCGCCGACGTCATGGCGCACCTCGCGCCGGCCGGTCCGGTCTACCAGGCGGGCACCCTGTCCGGGAACCCGATCGCCACCGCCGCCGGTGTCGCGCAGCTGCGGCTGCTGGACGACGCCGCGTACGAGAAGGTCGACGCGGTCTCCGCCGAACTGCGCTCGCTGGTCAGCGGGGCGCTGACCAAGGAGGGCGTGGCGCACCGGCTGCAGGTGGCGGGGAACATGTTCTCCGTCTTCTTCACCGAGCGGGACGTCACCAACTACGACGAGGCCAAGGCGCAGGAGTCCTTCCGCTTCACCGCCTTCTTCCACTCGATGCTGTCCCAGGGCGTCTACCTCCCGCCGTCCGCGTTCGAGTCGTGGTTCGTCTCGACCGCGCACGACACCGCGGCCGTCGAGCGGATCGCGGCCGCCCTGCCGGCCGCCGCCCGGGCCGCCGCCGAAGCGACGGAATGAGGGGGAAATGAACCAGAGCAGCAACGACGTCTCCGCCGGCGACAACGGTGACGACATCACCGTCGTCCACCTCATGCGGCACGGCGAGGTGCACAACCCGGAGGGTGTGCTGTACGGGCGCCGGCCCGGCTACCACCTCTCGGAGCTGGGGCGGAAGATGGCCGACCGGGTCGCCGAGCACCTCGCGGACCGGGACGTCACCCATGTCGTCGCCTCGCCGCTGGAGCGGGCCCAGGAGACCGCGACGCCGATCGCCGCGGCGCACGGTCTCGACCTGGCCACCGACGAGCGGCTGATCGAGGCGGCCAACGTCTTCGAGGGCAAGACCTTCGGGGTCGGTGACGGGGCGCTCAAGAAGCCGGGCAACTGGAAGTACCTGACGAATCCGTTCCGGCCCTCGTGGGGCGAGCCGTATCTCGAACAGGTCGTACGGATGATGGCGGCGCTCGGCGCGGCGCGGGACGCGGCACGCGGGCACGAGGCGGTGGCGGTCAGCCACCAGCTGCCGATCTGGATCGTGCGCAGTTTCGCGGAGCGGCGGCGGCTGTGGCACGACCCGCGGAAGCGGCAGTGCACGCTGGCCTCGCTGACGTCGTTCACGTTCCACGGCGACAAGATCATTTCGGTGGGGTACAGCGAACCGGCGCGCGACCTGGTTCCCTCCCACCTCCTGGCCGGCGCCAAACCGGTGAAGGGAAAGAGCAAGGCCTACGGGGCCTGACACTGCATCAGGTGGCGGAACGTCAAAGGCAAGCAAAAATGGAATATCCGGCCGATTAACTCGGCGTCCCGGTGCTCAACATGCCCTCCTCTCGATTGTCCGTTTATATGGATATCGAGTTCCGGCGAGCACGGATGGGGACGAGGGTATGTGCGCGATCAGTCGGCGAAACCTGCTGGGCCTGGGAGTTGGAGCGGCCGCGGCGCTGGGCGTCGCCGGCTGCTCCACGTCCGGCCCGCAGGCGAGCGTCGACAAGCAGAAGGTCAAGAGATCCGTCCAGGCCCGCCCCAGGCTCATCGGTGACGGCTCGACCGCGAATTACGGCGCGCAGCCGAACCAGCCGAAAGCACCCGAACGGATGGAGCCCGGACAGACCCCGCCGCAGTTCGTGGTCTTCTCCTGGGACGGCGCGGGAGAGGTCGGCAACGGCCTCTTCCCCCGCTTTCTCCAGCTCGCCAAGGACCACGGCGCGGCCATGACCTTCTTCCTCTCCGGCCTCTATCTCCTGCCGGAATCCCAAAAACACCTCTACGAGCCGCCGAACAACCCGCCCGGCGCCTCCGCCATCGGCTACCTCGCCGACGACCACATCAGGGAGACGCTGAGGTACGTGCGCCAGGCCTGGCTGGACGGCCACGAGATCGGCACCCATTTCAACGGCCACTTCTGCGGTGACGCCCCGACCTCGGTCAAACACTGGACCCCCACCCAGTGGTACTCCGAGATCGACCAGGCGATGGAATTCGTCACCAAATGGCGGACCAACACCGGCTTCGCCGAGGTCGACCCGCTGCCGTTCGATTACCGGCAGGAATTGGTCGGCGGCCGCACGCCCTGTCTGCTCGGCCAGAGAAATCTGCTGCCCGCCGCCCGGGAACTCGGCTGGCGCTACGACGCCAGCTCGCCCGGCGGCCTCCAGATGTGGCCGAAGAAGAAATTCGGCGTCTGGGACTTCCCGCTCCAGCAGATTCCGTTCCCGGGGCACTCTTTCGAGGTGCTCTCGATGGACTACAACATCCTCGCCAACCAGTCCAGGAACTCCACCAAGGCCCCGCCGGCCAATTACCCGGGCTGGCGGCAGCAGGCCACCGACGCGTACATCTCCGGATTCCGCCGCGCCTACGAGACCAACCGCGCCCCCCTCTTCATCGGCAACCACTTCGAGGAGTGGAACGGCGGCATCTACATGGACGCCGTCGAGGACGCCCTCAAGCACATCGCCAACGAGCAGAACCGCGACGTCCATCTGGTGTCGTTCCGGCAGTTCACCGACTGGCTCGACGCCCAGGACCCCGAGGTGGTGCGCAGGCTCCAGGAGGTCCCGGTCGGCCGGCGGCCCGCCGAGGGCTGGAAGGAGTACCTGTCGGTCCCGTAGCGGCGCGGCCCCGTGACCACGTAACCGAGCCACCGCGCAACGTGCCGATCCGGCCCGGTGCCCCCGTGCCCCACCGCCTGACATGCCCCTTCGGCCGGAGCCGGACCGGGACCGGACCGGGGACAGGCCGGGCGAGGGGGGCGCGGAAGATCCGCAAATGGCCCATGCGAAACTTTTCACATGAGTGCTGACGCCCCACGCCGCCGCACGCGCCGCCGCCGGATCATCCTGCTCGCCGCAGGGGCCGCGGCCGCCTCGCTGTCGCTGAGCGCCTGCGGAGACGGCGCCTCCGGAGGCTCGGCCCAGACCCGCTTCGTCCAGGGCAAGGACGGCGTCGACACCGTCAAGAAGGCCGACCGGCAGCCCGCCCCCGACCTGTCCGGCGAGACCACCACCGGCAAGAAGCTCGACGTCGCCGACTACAAGGGCAAGGTCGTCATCCTCAACGTCTGGGGCTCCTGGTGCGGCCCCTGCATCGCCGAGGCGCCGAACTTCGCCAAGGTCGCCAAGGAGACCAGCGGCAAGGGCGTCCAGTTCATCGGGATCAACACCCGCGACTCCGAGAAGTCCCAGGCCACCAGCTTCGAGGAAGAGCACAAGGTGCCCTACCCGAGCCTGTTCGACCCCACCGGCCGGCTCATGCTGCGCTTCCCCAAGGGCAGCCTCAACCCGCAGTCCATCCCCTCCACGATCGCCATCGACCGGCACGGCAAGATCGCCGCCCGCTCGATCGGGCCGCTCACCGAGGACGAACTGCGCAGCATGGTCAAGCCGCTGATCGCCGAGAAGTGATCCCGCCAGAGATGGAACTCACCCAGCTCGCCGTCGCCGCCGACCCCACCGTCTCCACCGGCACCCTCTTCGCCGCCGTCCCCATCGCGCTCCTCGCCGGACTCGTCTCCTTCTTCTCCCCCTGCGTCCTGCCGCTGGTCCCCGGCTACATGTCGTACGTGACCGGCGTCACCGGCACCGACCTCGGCGAGGCCCGCCGCGGCCGGATGCTCGCCGGCGCCGGCCTCTTCATCCTCGGCTTCACCGCGGTCTTCGTCTCCGGCGGCGCCCTCTTCGGCTTCTTCGGCAGGACCCTGCTGGACTACAAGGACGTCATCTCCCGCGTCCTCGGCGCCCTGCTGATCCTCTTCGGACTGGCCTTCGCCGGCGTCCTGCAACGCTTCGGACAGCGCGAATTCCGCTTCCACAAGAAGCCCGCCATGGGCCTCGCCGGCGCGCCGCTCCTCGGCGTCCTCTTCGGCATCGGCTGGACCCCCTGCCTCGGCCCCACCTTCGCCGCCGTCCAGACCCTCTCCTTCTACGACGCCAGCGCCGGCCGCGGCGCCCTCCTCACCGTCGCCTACTGCTTCGGCCTCGGCGTGCCGTTCATCGCCGTCGCCCTGGCCTTCCGCCGCGTCCTCGGCGCCTTCGGCTGGGTCAAGCGGCACTACCAGTGGGTGATGCGGATCGGCGGCGGCATGATGGTCGTCCTCGGCGTCCTCCTCGTCACCGGCATCTGGGACAGCCTGATGTCCGAGCTCCAGAGCTGGACACAAAGCTCCACCGTTGGGATCTGATCGATGTCCACCAAGACCGACACCCCCCGCGACCCCGGCACCGGCACCCCCGGCACCGACGACGCGGGCAGCGACCTCGGCGCGGCCGGCTCCCAGCTCTCCACCGCGCCCCAGGAAGACGTCACCCTGCCCTCGCTCGGCCCGGTCGGCTGGGCCCGCTGGTTCTGGCGGCAGCTGACCTCCATGCGGGTCGCGCTGCTGCTGCTGTTCCTGCTGTCGATCGGCGCCATCCCCGGCTCGCTGATCCCGCAGACCAGCATCGACCCCGTCAAGGTCGACCAGTTCAAGGCCGACCACCCCACCCTCGGCGACGTCTACGACAAGCTGGGGATGTTCCACGTCTACAGCTCGGTGTGGTTCTCCGCCATCTACCTGCTGCTGTTCATCTCCCTGATCGGCTGCATCATCCCGCGCAGCTGGCAGTTCGTCGGCCAGCTCCGCGGCCGCCCGCCGGCCGCCCCCCGCCGGCTGACCCGGCTGCCCGCCTACACCACCTGGCGCACCGACGCCGCACCCGACGACGTGCTCGCCGCCGCCGAGCGGATGCTGAAGAAGCGCCGCTTCCGCGCCCACCGCGCCGGCACCGCGGTCGCCGCCGAGAAGGGCTACCTGCGCGAGGTCGGCAACCTCGTCTTCCACCTCGCGCTGATCGTGATGCTCGTCGCGTTCGCCGTCGGCAGCCTGTGGAAGTCCGAAGGCGGCAAGCTGATCACCGAGGGCGACGGCTTCGCCAACAGCCTCACCCAGTACGACGACTTCAAATCCGGCGCGTTCTTCGACACCGACACCATGGAGCCGTTCGGCTTCACCCTCGACAAGTTCGACGCGACCTACGAACGCTCCGGACCGCAGAAGGGCACCCCGCGGATCTTCCGCGCCCACATCCGGTACTTCTCCGGCGCCGACGGCAAGGAACACAAGACCACCATCGAGGTGAACACCCCCCTCGACATCGCCGGCTCCAAGGTCTACCTGCTCTCCCACGGCTACTCGCCCGACGTCACCGTCAAGGACGGCCGCGGCAAGACCGTCTACAACGGCGCCGTGCCCTTCCTCCCCCAGGACCCGAAGAACTTCACCTCCACCGGTGTCGTCAAGGTCCCCGGCGCCCGCACCAAGGACGACAAGCCCAACCAGCTCGGCTTCCAGGGCTTCTTCGTCCCCACCTTCGGCGGCAAGGGCTCCGGCTCGATGTTCTCCACCTTCCCGGCCCTCGACAACCCGCGCCTGGTGCTCACCGCCTACCACGGCGACCTGGGCGTCGCCTCCGGCCTGCCGCAGAACGTCTACCAGCTCGACAAGAAGAACCTGAAGCAGTACCAGGTCCACGGCCGCGCGGTCGCCCAGATGATGAAGCCCGGCGAGACCATGAAGCTCCCCGGCGGCGACGGCAGCATCACCTTCAACGGCGTCAAGACCTGGGCCAGCTTCAAGATCAGCCACCAGCCCGGCAACGGCCTCGCCCTCACCGGCGCGGTCGCCGCCCTCCTCGGCCTGGCCGGCTCCCTCTTCATCCAGCGGCGCCGCGTCTGGGTACGCGCCGAACACGGCGAGGAGGACGGCGTCACCGTCGTCGAGATGGCCGGACTCGGCCGCAGCGAATCCGCCCGCCTCCCCGAGGAACTCGGCGACCTCGCCGCGGCCCTGGAGCCCGACGCCCCGCTCGCCCCGCACCCCGACCCGGACGCCGGAACCACCCCCGCCACCCCCTTGGAAGACCCCGCGGAGCCCACCGACTCCGACGGTCCTGCTGACCCCTCCGAAGGAGCGCGCGCGTGAACCTCGCCGCCGCAGCCAACGAGACACTGGCGCACAACAGCAATGTCCTGGTCTATTCGGCCATGGCGATCTACACCCTCGCCTTCGTCGCGCACATGGCCGAGTGGGTGTTCGGCAGCCGCAGCAAGGTCGCCCGCACCGCCGCCGCCCTCACCCCGAACGCCACCGCGGCGGCGCCCGCCACCGCCACCGCCGAACGCCGGGGCGGCGGCACCGCCGTACTGGAACGGCCCAAGGTCATCACCAAGTCCGCGGCCGGCAGCCGCGACGTCCCCGACGGCCCCGGCGCCGCCGGCGGCACCGAGAAGGGCGACCTCTACGGCCGCATCGCCATCTCGCTGACCGTCCTCGCCTGGGCGCTCCACGTCGGCGGCGTCATCACCCGCGCCCTGTCCGTACAGCGTGCCCCCTGGGGCAACATGTACGAGTTCTCCACCACCTTCGCCGCCGTCGCCACCGGCATCTACCTGCTGCTGCTCGTCCTCAAGAAGAACGTCCGGTGGATCGGCCTGCCCCTGATCACCACCGTCCTGCTCGACCTCGGCCTCGCCGTGTCCGTGCTCTACACCGCCAGCGACCAGCTCGTCCCCGCGCTGCACTCCTACTGGCTGTGGATCCACGTCAGCTGCGCGATCCTCTCCGGCGCCGTCCTCTACCTCGGCGCCGTCGCCACCCTGCTGTTCCTCTTCCGCGACCGCCACGAGGCCAAGCTCGCCGACCCCGCCGGCAAGCAGCCCGGCGCCTTCGCCTCCTCCGTCCTGGAGCGGCTGCCCTCCGCCGCCTCCCTGGACAAGTTCGCCTACCGCGTCAACGCCACCGTCTTCCCCCTGTGGACTTTCACGATCATCGCGGGCGCCATCTGGGCCGAGGCCGCCTGGGGCCGCTACTGGGGCTGGGACCCCAAGGAGGTCTGGTCCTTCATCACCTGGGTCGCCTACGCCTGCTACCTGCACGCCCGCGCCACCGCCGGCTGGAAGGGCCGCAAGGCCGCCTGGCTCGGCCTGATCGCCTTCGCCTGCTACCTCTTCAACTACTACGGCGTGAACATCTTCGTCACCGGCCTGCACTCCTACGCCGGCGTCTGACCCGCCCGCACCACCGCGCGGTGCCGTACGGAACGCCCTCGGGCGAACCCGTACGGCACCGTCGTCCGTTCACGGCCACCCGCCCCGGCCCACGGCGCGCCGACGGCCGCGACTCACCGCCGCCGGCGCCGCCCCCGCTCCTGCCGCGGCGGCACCTGCCCCGCCCCCGGCAGCGTCGGCTTCGGCAGATGCGCCACCTCCCACTGCGCCTCCGCCAGCTGCTCCGCCGTGTCGTCCGGCAGCCGCGGCGGCCGGCGCGCCGCGTGCCGGAAGCCGAACGCCGACGTCAGATCGCCGAACGCCGCCCGCCGCCAGTCACTGATGTTCGGCTCCTCCACACCCGTCCAGCGCTCCAGGAACTGCAGCACCGACGTGTGATCGAACGGATCACCGGCCGCCCAGCCGCCCACCGTCCACGGCGACACGATCAGGCACGGCACCCGGAACCCACCGCCGATCGGCAGCCCCCGGACGAACTCGTCCTTCGTCCCCGGCGGCGGCACCGGCGGCGGCACATGATCGAAGAGCCCGTCGTTCTCGTCGTAGTTGAGGATGAAGACCGTCTTGGCCCACACCCGCGGGTTCGACGCGATCGCCTCCAGCTTCTGCGCCACGTAGTCCGCGCCGGCCGCCGGCAGATAGTCCGGGTGCTCCGACTGGTGACTCGTCGGGATCAGCCACGACACCGCCGGCAGCCGGTCGTTGCGCGCGTCGTCCTCGAACGTGCCGGCCGGCTGCGGCCGCACCCCCCGCTCGTACAGCGGATCGCCCGGCTGGGAGTCCCGGAACGTCTGGAACTGCTCCAGCAGGTTGCAGCCGTAGTCGTCCTCCTCCTGGTACACCTTCCAGCTGATCCCCGCCGCCTGGAGCCGCTCCGCGTACGTCGTCCAGCGGTACGGCTTCGGCGCGGTGTTGTTCAGCACCGGCCCGCCCAGCGTGCCGCCCGGGTCCAGCGTGCCGGTCATCCAGTACAGCCGGTTCGGCCAGGTCGGCCCGAAGACCGAACAGAAGTAGTTGTCGCACAGCGTGAACGCCTCGGCCAGCGCGAACTGGAACGGGATGTCCTCCCGCGTGTGATAGCCCATCACATACGGGCCGTTGACCCCGTCCGCCTTGCGGTGCGCCGGCAGCCAGCGGTCCATCTTGCCGCCGTTCCACGCCTCGTGCTGCACCGACCAGGCATGACTCGTGGAGGGGATGGCCTGGGCGCTGGACGTGTGGGTGTTGAGCCGGAACGGCAGCAGATAGCCGTCCGGATTCTCCGCGTCCGGCTGGTGGAAGACGTCACGGCCGTCCGGGAGCGTCAGCGCGTCCGGGTCGGCGAAGCCGCGGACGCCGCGCAGCGTGCCGAAGTAGTGGTCGAACGACCGGTTTTCCTGCATGAGCATGACGACGTGCTCGACGTCGTGCAGCGAACCGTGACGTGCGGGTCCGGCGGCGACGGCCTTTTGAACGCTGGGCGGCAACAGAGTCAGCGCGGCGGCGCCACCGACCGCGCCGGCCGCGGAGCCGAGGAGTCTGCGTCGGGTCATGTCGGGCATATGTGCCACTCTCCCTGAGTCGCGTGAGCCCTCAGTGGGCCGACATGACTGTGGCGGCGGGGGAGTTTCCCGGGCAGGGGGAGGAATCTGAACACTGCATCAATTGGCCATGAAATGCCGTGAGTTGGCCAAACCACGCTACGTCCCGTACGCCACGCGAAGCAGTCCCCCACGGACCGCGCGGTGGCCGGAATTACGCGTTTACCGACCTGCGTCAGGACACGCGGCCGAGCCCCGGAGTTCCCTCGGGTGCCGGGTACGGACGCTCCTCGGGCAGCAACCCGGCCGCCCCCGCCACGTCCCCCGTCGCCACCCGCGACCGCACCTCACGCGCCAGCCCGGTCACGTCCGTGATCCCCACCGTCCACTCGTCCGCGTACCGCCGCGACGCCTCCCCCGCCAGGCCCAGCTGCAGCGAACGGTACGGCAGCGCCCGCAACCACAGATCCCGCTCCGGATCCCACTGCACCCGCGCCGGCGACTCCCTCAACTGCCGCCGCCAGGCATCCCGGTCCGCGTGCTCACCCCGGTCGTAGTGCGACAGACACGCGTGCCGCAGCGCCCAGTCGAAACCCGCCCGGTCGATCTCCACCGCCAGCACCGTCTCCTGACCGGCCTTGGACGCCCAGCCGCAGCGGTACATCATCCACAGGAACGACGGCTTGATCCACGTCATCCGCTCCCGCTTCCACGCCACCGGGAACCGCCCGTCCCGCGCCGCCGGAAGCCCCAGCTCAGGCGCGTACGCCTGATAGACCGTGACGGTCCGTTCGGTGTAACGGGCGCGGATACGACGGAGAGGCTCGGTGCCGGTGGGGGAGGTGCTGCCGGTGAGGTCGGCGCTGACGGGCTCGCCGCTGACGGGCCCGGAGGCGTGCGGGACGGTGCTCATGAGCGGCCATCCTGGCGGACGGCGATCGGGCGGGCCACCGAATTGCGGACCGGCAGGACCACGTCATCGCAGGCCGCGAGAGGGGCCGACCACCCGCCGAGCGCCGGTGCCCGGCCGACCGCCGGCCGATCGCCGTGCCCGGCCGACCGCTAGTCCTTGGCCGACGGCGGCGTGTCCTCGTTGCCCTCCGACGCCTCACGGCTCCTGCGCCGCAGCTCCTCCTCACGGCGCCGCAGATCCGCCTCCCAGTCCTTCAGCAGCGCCTCGTCCTTCTTGTTCTCCTCCTTGAGGGAACGCAGGAACTCCGGATTGTCGTCCGGCGCCACCCACTTCGCCGTGCTGTGGTTGCGGTGCCACTCCGCGGGCGTACTGCCGCCCCCGCCCGCGACCGCATGCCGGTGCTTGCCCGCCACCAGCCACGCGATCGGACCGATCAGCACCTCGCCGAAGAGCAGGATGACGATCACCCAGACCACCTTCGGCAGCCCGCGCACCTGCGACTCAGGGGTGTTGAGGCAGTCGATGAACGCGTAGATCCACAGTGCCAGCACCAGAAGGAACGGCAGATACCTGAGCATTGCGGAACGGGCCCCCTGCAGACGACGGCGGGCCCTCGGCAGGGCCCGGTGACCCGCCCAGGGTAGTGCGTACCCGATACTGGAACGCATGGCTTACGACGATCTCCGCTCGTTCCTGCGCGCTCTTGAGCGGGAAGGTGACCTCAAGCGCATCAAGGCCGAGGTCGACCCGTATCTGGAAGTCGGCGAGATCGTGGACCGGGTGCAGAAGGCCGGCGGCCCCGCGCTGCTCTTCGAGAACGTCAAGGGCTCGGCGATGCCCCTCGCCATGAACGTCTACGGCACCGACCGCCGCCTTCTCAAGGCCCTCGGCCTCAGGGCGTACGAGGACATCAGCGCCAAGATCGGCGGCCTGCTCAAGCCCGAACTCCCGCACGGGTTCGTGGGGATCCGCGAGGCGTTCGGCAAGCTCGCCGGCATGACGCACGTCCCGCCCAAGAAGGTCAAGGGCGAGAGCGCCCCCGTCCAGGAGGTCGTGCTCACCGGCGACGACGTCGACCTGGACAAGCTCCCCGCCCTCTTCACCTGGCCCAAGGACGGCGGCTCGTTCTTCAACCTCGGCCTCACGCACACCAAGCACCCCGAAACCGGCGTCCGCAACCTCGGCCTCTACCGCCTCCAACGCCACGACAAGCGCACCATCGGGATGCACTGGCAGATCCACAAGGACAGCCGCAACCACTACCAGGTGGCCGCCAAGCGCGGCGAGAAGCTGCCGGTCGCCATCGCCTTCGGCTGCCCGCCGGCCGTCACCTACGCCTCCACCGCCCCGCTCCCCGGCGACATCGACGAATACCTCTTCGCCGGCTTCCTCCAGGGCAAGCGGATCGAGATGGTCGACTGCAAGACCGTCCCGCTCCAGGTCCCGGCGCACGCCGAGGTCGTCATCGAGGGCTGGCTGGAGCCCGGCGAGATGCTCCCGGAGGGCCCCTTCGGCGACCACACCGGCTTCTACACCCCGCAGGAGCCGTTCCCCGCGCTGACCATCGACTGCGTGACGATGCGCAAGCGCCCGCTGCTCCAGTCCATCGTCGTCGGCCGCCCGCCGACCGAGGACGGCCCCCTCGGCCGGGCGACGGAACGCTTCTTCCTGCCCCTCCTCAAGATCATCGTCCCGGACATCGTGGACTACCACCTCCCCGAGTCCGGCGGCTTCCACAACTGCGCGATCGTCTCGATCGACAAGAAGTACCCCAAGCACGCCCAGAAGGTGATGCACGCCATCTGGGGCGCGCACATGATGTCCCTCACCAAACTCATCGTCGTCGTCGACGCCGACTGCGACGTCCACAACCTCCACGAGGTCTCCTGGCGCGCCCTCGGCAACACCGACTACGCCCGCGACCTGACCGTCGTCGAAGGCCCCGTCGACCACCTCGACCACGCCTCCTACCAGCAGTTCTGGGGCGGCAAGGCGGGCATCGACGCAACGAAGAAGTGGCCCGAGGAGGGCTACACCCGCGACGGCGGCTGGCCCGACATGGTCGAGTCCGACCCCCGCACGGCGGCCCTTGTCGACCGCCGCTGGAAGGAGTACGGCCTCTGATGACCAGCGCCTCCGCCGCCCTCCCGCAGCCCGGCCGCGCCAAGGCCTTCCTGCGCCTCGTCATGATCGAGCACTCCGTCTTCGCGCTCCCCTTCGCCTACATCGCCTCCCTGACCGCGATGTACCAGCGTGACAAGCGCATCGACTGGCTCCTGCTGCTCCTCGTCACCATCTGCATGGTCGGCCTGCGCACCTTCGCGATGGCCGCCAACCGGATCATCGACCGCGAGATCGACGCCCGTAACCCCCGCACCGCCCACCGCGAACTCGTCACCGGCGCGGTCTCCGTGAAGTCCGCCTGGACCGGCGCCCTGATCGCCCTCGCGGTCTTCCTCGGCGCGGCGGCCCTGCTCAACCCCCTCTGCCTGGCCCTCGCCCCGGTCGCCGTCGTGCCGATGGTGGTCTATCCGTACGGCAAGCGCTTCACCAACTTCCCCCAGGCCATCCTCGGCCTCGCCCAGGCCATGGGCCCGATCGGCGCCTGGATCGCCATCACCGGCACCTGGTCCTGGGACGCCGTGATCCTCGGCCTCGCGGTCGGCATCTGGATCGGCGGCTTCGACCTGATCTACGCCTGCCAGGACGTCGACACCGACCGCGAGATCGGCGTCCGGTCCGTCCCGGCCCGCTTCGGCATCCCCGCCGCGATCTGGGGCGCCCGCGGCTGCCACCTCGTCACCACGGCACTCTTCGCCTGGTACGCACTGGCCACCGGCGCCGGCCCGTTCTTCTGGCTCGGCCTGCTGATCGTGGCGGCGGCTTTCCTCTACGAGCACACCATCGTCCGGCCGCACGACCTCACCCGCCTGAACCGGGCCTTCTTCCAGGTCAACGGCTTCATCGGCATCGCGCTGTTCGTGTGTGCGCTGCTGGACCTGGTGGTGCGGGGCTTGTCGGTCTGAACCTGGTGGGGCGGGGCTGTCGGTCTGAACCTGGCGGTGCGGGGGCTGTCGGTCCGGACCTGGTGGTGCGGGGCTGTCGGCCCGGACCTGGTGGTGCGGGGCTGTCGGTCTGAGGTCGCTCTGACTTCCTTTCCGGCAACGATTACGGAGCGTAATTTGTTCCGGAGGGTGATGGGGTCTTCGCCGTGAGTGAGGGCTAGCTGTGTGGGCTGTGAGTGAGGGCTAGTTGAGTGGGGGGAGTGAGGGGCTCGACAGGGCGGGGTGGGGGCGGGTGCGGAGGGTGAAGGCCGCGGTGATGCCGCCCAGGAGGCCGAAGAGGTGGGCCTGCCAGCTGACCTGGCCGGCGGTCATCGGGAGGGCGCCCCAGAGGATCGAGCCGTAGACCGCGCCGACGGCGAGGCCGATGACGATGTCGAGGGGGGAGCGCTCGATGAAGCCGCGCACCAGGAGATAGCCGAAGAGTCCGAAGATGACGCCGGAGGCGCCCGCGGTGTTGCTGCCGGGTGCGGCGGTGAGCCAGACGCCGAGGCCGCTGGCGAGGATGATCAGGAGGACGACGACCAGGAAGCGGCGGATGCCGCTGCGCAGGGCGGCGAGGAAGCCGAGCACAAGCAACGGCAGGGTGTTGGCTGCGAGGTGGCCGAAGCCGAAGTGCAGGAAGGCGGCCGGTACGACGTCGACGAGCTCGGAGGGCTCGCGCGGCTGTATGCCGAAGGTGTCCAGGGCGCCGCCGGTGATGACGTCGACGCCTTCCAGCAGCCAGAGCAGCGCGACCCAGCCCAGCATCAGCGCCAGGCACGTCGCCAGCTTGGCCCGTCCTTGTTGCATCCCGGTGCGCCCTGTCGCTGTCATCCCTGTCCGCCCGTCATCGCGTCCCGTCCCCGTCATTGCGTCCTGTCCCCGTCATCGCGTCCCGTCCCCGTCATCGCGTCCTGTCCCCGTCATTGCGTCCTGTCCCCGTCATGGCGTCCCGTTCCCGTCATCGAGTCCCGCCCCGTCGTCGAGTCCCGCCCCCGTCATCCGGTCATTCGTCCGGTAGCCGTCACGGTTGCCCGTTCTGCTCCCGCTCGGCCCCACCTCACAGCTAAGAACGGCCATGACCGGGTTCCTGGTTCCGCCGGATAGGCTCGATGCGTGGAGCCGCCGCACAACAACACCAGTCACGACACGAGTCGCCACGTCCGTCAGGACGCCCCTCATGACGCCTCCCAAGACGCCCGAGACGACACCGGCCGGGACGACCGGCGCGAAACCGGCCTGGACGACCGACCCGACACCGGCCGGCCGGGCGCCGAGCGTCGTCGGCCCTGGGTGGTCGGGATTTCCGGGGCGTCCGGGACGCCGTATGCGGCGTCCGTGCTGCGCGGGCTGCTCGCTGCCGGGGAGGCGGTGGACCTGGTCGTGAGCCGGGCGTCGCGGCTGACGTTGCTGGATGAGACCGGGATCGCGTTCCGGGACGCGCATTGGCGTGCCGACCTGCGGGAATGGCTGGCGCGCGGGGCGGACGGGAAGCCGGGGACGTTTCCGGTGACCGACGCGGAGCTGGCGCGGGTGCGCTACTGGGCGGCCGGGGATCTGGCGGCGGGCCCGTCGTCGGGTTCGTACCCGGTGAAGGGGATGCTGATCGTCCCCGCCAGTACGGCGTGCGTGGCCGGGGTGGCGCTGGGGTTGTCGAAGGACCTGCTGCAGCGGGTGGCGAGCGTGACGCTCAAGGAGCGGCGCCGGCTGGTGGTCGCGGTGCGGGAGACTCCGCTGAACGGTCCGACGCTGAAGCATCTGGTGACGCTGGACGAGGCGGGCGCGATCGTGCTGCCCGCCTCGCCGGCGTTCTACGCGGGGGCGACGCACATCCAGGATCTGGTGGATTTCGTCGCGGGCCGGGTGCTCGATGCGGCGGAGGTGCCGCACGGGTTGTACCGGCGCTGGGAGGGGGAGCTTCGGGGTGGCTCCAAGGATCAGGAGGAGGCCCCGGACGCTCCTTAGCGCTTCTTCGCCGCGGCGGCGCGCCCGAAGAGGCGCCGGGCCCGCGGTTCGGCGAGCTTGTGGGCACGTGAACGATTGGCCTGGTCCTGCAGCTCGCGCATGCGGGCGTAGGCCATCTCGATCGAGTACACGGTGACAACTCCTGTGAGATCGTCTTTGATCGCTTGAAAATCGCAGGGACTAGGCCCTGTGTGCCTTAGATTCTACATGCAGAACTCGAAAATGCGTAAAGATTGGAAGGCTTGAGGGCATGGACGCGGTGGATAGGCAGCTCATCCAGGCGCTGCGCGAGAACGGCCGGGCCTCGTATGCGGAGCTCGGCCGGCTCGTCGGCCTCTCCGGGCCCAGCGTCACCGACCGGATCAACCGCCTCGAAGCGGCCGGAGTGATCACCGGTTACCGCGCGACGGTCGACGCCGCCTCGCTCGGCCTCGGCGTCACCGCCCTGGTCGGCATCTCGCTGTCGGACGCGGCCGACCACGAGGACGTGGCCCGCCGGCTGCGCGACCTCGAAGAGATCGAGGACTGCTGGTTCATCGCCGGCGACGACTCGTACATGCTCAAGGTCCGGGTGGGCGACGTGGACGGGCTGGAGCGCACCATCCGGCGGCTGTCCGGCACCAAGGGCGTCTCCCGTACGCGCACCACGATCGTGCTGTCCACCAAGTGGGAGAACCGCGTCGGGGAACTGCCCGAAGAGGCCGAGTAGGACGACGGGGGAGGCGGCGGGCGCGAGCGAGCCCCCGGGGCCGCCCTCGGCCCCGGACCTACCCCGGCCGGCGGCCGCCCGCGGACACGCCGCCCGCGGGCGGGTGCGCCAAGGGCGCCCCGTCCGCGCCGATTACGGGGGAGTACGCTCGACGAAGCCCGTTTCCGGCACCGAGACCGTGCCGCGGGTCGGCACAGATACGGCAGAGACTGGGAGGCGACCGGATGGCTGCGTCGATGGATGTGGGCCTCAAGCGTGAGCTGGAGGCGAAGGTCCACGCCGGGGAGCGGCTGACCCGCGAGGACGGTATCGCCCTCTACGAGTGCGACGACCTGGCCTGGCTGGGCGGTCTCGCCCACGAGGTGCGCACCCGCAAGAACGGTGACGTCGTCCACTTCAACGTCAACCGTCACCTCAACATGACGAACGTGTGCACCGCCTCCTGCGCGTACTGCTCCTTCCAGCGCAAGCCGGGCGAGAAGGACGCGTACACGATGCGCATCGAGGAGGCCGTTCGCCTCGCCAAGGCGATGGAGAACGAGAACCTCACCGAGCTGCACATCGTCAACGGCCTGCACCCGACCCTGCCGTGGCGCTACTACCCGCGCTCGCTGCGCGAGTTGAAGAAGGCGCTGCCGAACGTCTCCCTGAAGGCGTTCACCGCGACGGAGATCCACCACTTCGAGACCATCTCGGGCCTGTCCGCCTCGGAGATCCTCGACGAGCTGATCGACGCGGGCCTGGAGTCGCTCACCGGCGGCGGTGCCGAGATCTTCGACTGGGAGGTCCGGCAGCACATCGTCGACCACCGCACCCACTGGGAGGACTGGTCGCGGATCCACCGCCTGGCGCACGAGAAGGGCCTCAAGACCCCCTCGACGATGCTCTACGGGCACATCGAGGAGCCCCGGCACCGCGTCGACCACGTGCTGCGGCTGCGTGAACTCCAGGACGAGACCGGCGGTTTCCAGGTCTTCATCCCGCTGCGCTACCAGCACGACTTCGTCGACATGCAGGACGGCAAGGTCCGCAACCGGCTCCAGGCGCGCACGACCATGGCCACCGGCGCCGAGGCGCTGAAGGTCTTCGCGGTCTCCCGCCTCCTCTTCGACAACGTCCCGCACGTCAAGTGCTTCTGGGTGATGCACGGTCTGCAGACCACCCAGCTCGCGCTGCAGCACGGTGCGGACGACATGGACGGCTCGGTCGTCGAGTACAAGATCACGCACGACGCGGACAACTACGGCACGCCGAACAAGCTGACCCGCGAGGACCTGCTGGAGCTGATCCGCGACGCCGGTTTCCGGCCCGTCGAGCGCAACACCCGCTACGAGGCGATCCGCGAGTACCCGGGCCCGGACCCGGACCGCCGCGAGTCGCCCCAGCCGATGCGCGTCTGAGGACGTCTCCCGGTCTCCGGGCCCCTCGGTGGGGGCCCGGAGGCCCAGGACAGGGGTGCGAAGCCAGGTGCAAAGCCGTGCGGCAGGGGCCCGGAAGATCGCCCCTTCCGTTGTGCTTGACTGGAGGCGACCCTTTCGGTTGCCGTTGAGAAGAAGGTCCCGTCCGTGAGTAGCCACAAGTTCGCCACGCTCCGCTACACCGCCCTTCGCCTCGGCCTGTTCGTCGCCTGCTTCGCGGTGGTGTGGGTGCTGGCCTACTTCCGGATCATCCCGCTCGCGGTGGGCGCGGCGAACACCGTCTGGATGCTGCTGCTCTCCATCGTGATCTCCGCGCCGCTCAGCTTCGTGCTGCTGCGCAAGCAGCGGGACGCGATGTCCGAGCAGCTCGTCGCCAAGGTCGACCGCCAGCGTGAGCGCATCGCGGCCAACGCGGGCCAGGAGGACGACCTCGTCTGAGGCCGCCGCCCGGCGTCCCTCCAGTGGCGCCCGTGGCCGTGGACACCCGTGGCCGTGCGGCCCCCTGGCCGTGAGACACCTCACGCCCCCTCATCCGTCCGGCAGGCGCCGGTCCGTGGAGCTCCCTCCACGGACCGGCGCCTGTCGCGTTGTTGACGCCCGTTCCGCCGCCGGCTCCCCGGGGATCCCTCATGGAACTCAAAGATTTTCTTTGGGTTCCTCAAAGTTTGAGTGTTAACGTACTTGTCATGAAGACAGCAGCCGCGCCTCCGTCCCCCATGAGCGTTCCGCTCGTGGCGCGCCTGCACGTCGATCTTTGCCGCTGTATGTCCGCGGCCTGTCGTCGCCGCTGACCGACCTCATCCAGCGGCCGGAGATCCTGCCTCTTCCGTACGGACCTCCTGGCGCTCTTTCACGCCGTTTCCCGACGCCTTATCTGTCCCCGGAGTGTGTCCGTTGTCCACGTCGTCCGTGCCGTCCACGAAGACGCCGAAGTCCTCCCGCATACCCAAGGTCCCGTTCTGGGCCCAGATCCTGGCGGGTCTCGCCCTGGGTGTGCTGCTCGGCTGGACAGCCAAGAGCAATGACCTCGGCTGGCTCACCTCGACGCTCCAGCACATCGGCGACCTCTTCGTCCAGCTGCTGAAGCTGGCCGTCGCCCCGCTGGTGTTCTTCGCGATCCTGGTGTCGATCACCAACCTGCGGCAGGTCAACAACGCCGCCCGGCTCGCCACCCGCACCCTGCTGTGGTTCATGGCCACGTCGCTGATCGCGGTGGCGATCGGCCTGGCCATCGGCCTGCTCACCCACCCCGGCGCGGGCACCGGCCTCACCCCCAAGGACGGCAAGCTCCCCGAGCACGCCGGCTCCTGGATCGACTTCCTGACCGGCATCGTCCCGACGGACGTCATCACCCCGTTCACCGAGCTGAACGTCCTGCAGATCGTCTTCATGGCGGCCGTCGCCGGTATCGCGGCGCTCCAGCTCGGCGAGAAGGCCGAGCCGGTCCTGAAGCTCAGCCGCTCGGTCCTCGAACTGCTGCAGAAGGCCCTGTGGTGGGTCATCCGCCTCGCCCCGATCGGCACCGTCGGCCTCATCGGCAACGCCATCGCGACGTACGGCTGGAACCTGATCGGCAAGTACGCGACCTTCACCGTCGACATCTACGTCGGCTGCGCGATCGTCCTCTTCGGCGTCTACCCGCTGCTGCTGGCGACGGTCGCCAAGGCCAACCCGCTGCAGTTCTTCCGCGGCGCCTGGCCCGCCATCCAGCTGGCCTTCGTCTCCCGCTCCTCGGTCGGCACCATGCCGGTCACCCAGCAGGTCACCGAGCGCCTCGGCGTGCCGCGCGAGTACGCCTCCTTCGCGGTGCCGTTCGGCTCGACGACCAAGATGGACGGCTGCGCCTCGATCTACCCGGCGATCGCCGCGATCTTCATCGCCCAGATCTTCGACGTCCACCTCGCCGTCGGCGACTACGTCCTGATCGCGTTCGTCTCCGTCATCGGCTCGGCCGCCACCGCCGGCCTCACCGGCGCCACGGTCATGCTGACCCTGACCCTCTCCACCCTGGGCCTGCCCCTGGAGGGCGTCGGTCTGCTGATGGCCATCGACCCGATCCTGGACATGATGCGGACGGCCACGAACGTCGCCGGCCAGTCGGTCATCCCGATCCTGGTCTCCGCCAAGGAGAAGATCCTGGACCGCGAGGCGTACAACAGCGCCAAGAGCATCAGCCTGACCGCGGCCACTGCTCCTGACACGGAGGAGAAGGTCGCCGTGCCGGCTGCCGCATAGCCTGAGCCGGTTGCTTTTCCCCCTGCGCCCCGACCTCCTTGAGGTCGGGGCGCAGCCGTTTCCGCCTCGTCTGCCGGCCGGGCTCTGTCGGCTCTCTGCTCTCCGGCTCCTCGCGTCGCGCGCGCCTAGCTGCGCTGGCGGACCCGGCGGGCGGTGGGGCCCGGGCCGGGGGTGGGGGTGCCCAGGGGGCCGGTGGCCAGGTGGGTCAGCAGGCGTAGGAACGTCTCCCGGTCCTCGTCCGGAAGGTCTGCGAGGGCGCGTTCGTGCACCGCGTCGACGATCTGCCGGCTGCGCTCGGCGGTGCGTGCGCCCTCCTCCGTGACGGCGATGATCCGGGCCCGGCGGTCGGTGCTGGAGGGGCGGCGCTCGGCGAGCCCGGCCTTCTCCAGGGCGTCGACGGTCACCACCATCGTGGTCTTGTCCATGTCGCCGATCTCGGCGAGCTGGATCTGGGTGCGTTCCTCCTCCAGCGCGTGCACCAGGACGCAGTGCATGCGGGCGGTGAGTCCGATCTCGGCGAGCGCCGCCGCCATCTGGGTGCGCAGCACATGGCCGGTGTGGTCCAGCAGGTAGGAGAGGTCCGGCTGGGTGCGGGCGGGGGGCGGCGACATGGCGGTCATGGCTCCAGCGTAAGCGACGATCGATCCGAGAAATATAGTCTGCAACGGAACTATCTGTTACGGTCCCTCTGTCGCGCCGCTCGGCGCGCCTCCCGTACGTACTGCGACAGGAGGGCCACCGTGCCCGCGTCCCGTTCCGCCGTGCCCATGTCCCGTTCCGTGCCCCCGCGTTCACCGCGCCGCGGCCTCGCCCTCGGCGTCATCGCCGCCGGCACGCTGATGATCGTGCTGGACGGCTCCATCGTCACCGTGGCCATGCCGGCCATCCAGCACGACCTCGGGTTCCGCCCCGAGGGCCTGAGCTGGGTCGTCAACGCCTATCTCGTCGCCTTCGGCAGCCTGCTGCTCCTCGCCGGGCGGCTCGGCGATCTCCTAGGCCGCAAGCGGATGTTCGTCGCCGGCACCGCCGTCTTCACCGGCTCCTCGCTCCTGGCGGGTCTCGCCTCCACCCCCGCCGTGCTGCTCGCCGCCCGCTTCCTGCAGGGCGTCGGCAGCGCCATGACGGCGGCCGTCGGCCTCGGCATCCTCGCCACCCTCTACCCCGAGGGACGCGAACGGGCCCGCGCCCTCGCGGTGTTCAGCTTCACCGGCGCCGCCGGCGCCTCCATCGGCCAGGTGCTCGGCGGCCTGCTGACCGACGCACTGGGCTGGCACTGGGTCTTCCTGATCAACCTGCCCATCGGGGCCGCCGTCCTCGCCCTGGCCGGGCCCGCCCTGCCCGCGGGCCCAGGGCCGGGTCTGCGGGCCGGGGCCGACGCCTGGGGCGCGCTCCTGATCACCGCGGGTCTCATGGCGGCGCTCTACGGCATCGTCAACACCGCGACGTACGGCTGGACTTCGGCGCGCGCGGCGGTCCCGGCGTCCGTCGGCGCGGCGCTGGTCGTCGGCTTCTTCCTGCGCCAGTCCCGGGCGCGCACCCCGCTGCTGCCGCCGCGCCTGCTGCGCTCGCGCGCCGTGGTCACGGCCAATCTCGTCCAAATGCTCATGATCGCCGCCCTGTTCGCCTTCCAGGTGCTGGTGGCGCTCTACCTGCAGGGCGTACGCGGCTACGACGCGGCCCGTACCGGGCTGGCGATGCTCCCCGCCGCCGTGGCCATCGGCGCCGTCTCGCTGGGCGTCTCGGCCCGGCTGATCGCCCGCTACGGGGAGCGCGCCGTGCTGCGTACCGCCCTCGTCCCGCTGATCGGCGCCCTCGCCCTGCTCGCCCGGCTGCCCGTGCACGCCTCCTACGTCACCGACCTGCTGCCCGTGATGCTGCTCGTGGCCGGCTTCGGCCTGGCCCTGCCCGCGCTCACCGGCCTCGGCATGTCCGGCATCGACGGCCAGGACGCCGGACTCGCCTCGGGCCTGTTCAACACCACCCAGCAGCTCGGCTCGGCGCTCGGCGTCGCGGTGCTGTCCACCCTGGCGGCCGGCCGCACCGACGCCCTCACCCGGCAGGGCAGCCCCCGCCCCGAAGCCCTCACCGCCGGCTACCACGTCGCCTTCGCCACCGGCGCCGGACTGCTCGTCCTGGCCCTGCTGGCCGCCACGGTCCTGCTGCGGCGGCCCACGGCGCCGGACATGACCGTGGTGCCGGACGTGGCGGCGGCGGCCTGAACCGGCACCACACGAACGACCACAAGCCCCCACCCACCGAAACGGAGCGCCCCATGCCCGGCCCCGCCCCGCGCGTCCTCACCGAGACCGAACTCGACGGCATCCTTCAGGAGCAGCAGTTCGGCGTGCTCGCCAGCGTCCGCAAGACCGGCCACCCGCACCTCGCCACCGTCCTGTACCGCTGGGACCCGGCGGAGCGGATCGTGCGGATCTCCAGCACGCAGGACCGCCTCAAGCCCCGCCACCTGCGCGCCGATCCGCACGCCGCCCTGCACGTCAGCCGTGATGTGTGGGCCTACGCGGTCGTCGAGGGCGAGGTCGAGGTGTCGCCCCCCACCACCGTCCCCGGCGACGCGGTCGGCCGCGAACTGCTCGCCATGGCGGCCGCGGGCGGGGCCCCGCCGGACGAGGAGGCGTTCCTCGCGGAGGCCGTCGCCGAACGGCGCGTCGTCCTCCGCCTCAAGGCGTCCCGCCTCTACGGCACGGCACTGGACATCGCCGAAGGCTCTTAGGAGGCAGCGGCTTCCCCGTGTCGCCGGTCAGACCCCGGCCCCGGCCCCCGCTCCCGTGCGCGCCGGTCAGGCCCCCGCCCCCGCCCTCGTGTGCGCCAGGATCGCGGCCGCCAGCGGTCCCTGGACGGCCGGCGGCAGCGCGTGCCCCATCCCCGGGATCTCGACGACGTGCGCGCCGCCGATGCACTGCGCGAGGTGCTGCGGATGCGGCGGCGGGAACACCGGCTCGGCGGGCGCCGCGATCACCAGCGTGGGCACCTCGTTCCGCGCCAGCTCCTCCGTACGCAGCATCCCGCTGTTGTCCGCCCGTCCGTGCGCGGTGCCCACCCGGTGGTGCCCGGTGTGCTCGATGACCCGCCGCTCCAGGGCGTCGTAGTGGTCGGCGTCGAACGGGAGTTGACCACCGGCGAGTACCCGCCAGTGTTCGAGCCGTCGCGCCACCTCCGCCTCCGGGCCGTGGTCCTCGACCGGGCGGGCCCACATCTCCAGGACCTCGGGCGCGATGCCGGGGAGTTCGCCGACCGGGACGACGGTGCCGTCCGGCGCGGTGTAGGGGGTGGTGCTGAGAGCCATGGTGCCGATGAGAGTGGCGCCGATCCATCGGTCGGGGTGGTCGGCGAGCACCATCTGGGCCAGCATGCCGCCCAATGACATGCCGACGAGATGCGCACGCTCGATGCCCAGCCCGTCCAGGACGGCGATCACGTCGTCCGCGAGATCGGCGATCCGGTACGGCCGGTCGTCGAATGACCACGTGGAGCGGCCGGTGTCGCGGTGGTCGTAGCGGATCACCCGGTGGTGCTCGGCCAGCGCGTCGACCAGCTCGTCCGGCCAGCCGACGCCGGTCGCCTGGGCCCCCATGACCAGCAGCAGCGGGGGCGCGTCGGCGGCGCCGCGCTGCTCGGTCCACAGGCGGATGCCGGGGGCGACGTCGAGGAACTGCTGCACGGTGATGCCCTCCAAAAGAGCGGGGCAAGGGGTGGCTCTTCATCCCTTGTCAGTGGAACGAGACGTATCGTCTCGCTGCGCACCCAGGGCTGTCAACTCACCGGTAGTCGTCAACTCGCCGGTAGCCGTCAACTCACCCACAGCGGCCGAGAAGACGAGCAGGAAGGAGTGCTTTCAGTGATGCCCAGCGCATGGCGGGAAGCCGTCGGAGAAGCAGGCCCGGAAGGCGAAGATCGTAAACTTACTTTGCGGTAAAGGGGCGGGGCGGAGGGATATTCAGGGTGGGAGCTGTGAAGAGCAAGCGGGTGCCGAGGGCCGTCCGGGAACAGCAGATGCTCGATGCCGCGGTGCGGACCTTCGCCCGGCGTGGCTACCGAGCGGCGTCGATGGACGAGATCGCCGAGGTGGCCGGGGTCTCGAAACCGCTGGTCTACCTCTATCTGAACTCGAAGGAAGAGCTGTTCAGCGCGGTGATCCGGCGCGAGGCGGCGGCGCTGGTGACGGCCGTGACCGCGGCCGTGGAGCCCCGGGCGGCGGCCGACCGCCAGCTGTGGAGCGGCCTGCGCGGCTTCTTCGCGCACACCGCCGAGCACCCGGACGGCTGGGCCGTGCTCCACCAGCAGGCCCGGACGCACGGCGAGCCGTTCGCACGCGAGGTCGCCGCCATGCGCGCGGAGATCGTCTCCTTCGTCACGGATCTGATCGGCGTCGCCGCGAAGGAGGCGGGCTGCGCCGGTGAACTGGCCGAACGCGAGGTGGCCGGGCTCGCGCACGCCCTGGTCGGCGCGGCCGAGTCGCTCGCGGAATGGGCCAACGTCCGTACCGACGAAGGCCCTTCGGGGGAACACGTGCGTCCGACGGCGAAGGACGCCGCGGCCACGATGATGAACTTCGCCTGGGCCGGCCTGGGCCGGATGACGACGGGGGAGCGCTGGACGCCGGACGGACCCACGGGCCCGGCGGATCCACCCGGCGCCTACGGGTGAGCGCTTCTCGCTCCTGGCTCTACGGCTGCTCCGCCCGCCCCTCACGGGTCGAAGTCCCGGTCAACCGGGCATTGGCCGGCCGGATCTCCTCGCGTAAATTTACTTCGCAGTAAGGTTACTGCCGGGTCAGGGGATGGAACACGGGGCCCAACTCCGCGATGACACACGGCAGTTGGACCGTGCGGGGCGCGAGACCAGGCGGCCGGCGCGGTCCCGACCGTGCTGCAGCACTCCACCGGAGAGTCCGCGCTCCACAGGAGAGATGCACTCCACAGGAGAAACGAGGAGCCGCTCGTGTCCAGCCAGGAAAGTGCACCCGCCCGTACAGCCCCCGGAACCACCCAGGAGCCCCCCACCCCCGTCGAGCCCCACAAGGCGACCCTGCCCGACGGCACCGTCCGCGAGGTCTTCGTCCCCCCGCTCGTCCCGCCCACGACCCACGGCTCGCTCGGCGACCTGCCCTTCGCCAACGCCGCCGAGGCCCCCGCCGACGTCGTCCTGGCCCGCAAACAGCCCAGCGGCGCCTGGCGCGACATCACCGCCGCCGAATTCGCCGCCGAGGTCCGCGCCGTCGCCAAGGGCCTGATCGCCCACGGCCTGAACCCCGGCGACCGGCTCGCCATCATGGCCCGCACCACCTACGAGTGGACCCTCCTCGACTTCGCCGCCTGGGCCGCCGGCCTGGTCACCGTCCCCCTCTACCCGACCTCCTCCGCCCACCAGGCGGAATGGATCCTGCACGACTCCGGCGCCCGCGCCTGCGTCGTCGAGGACGTCGACGAAACCCGCCTGATCAGCGGCGTCCGCGGCCGGCTGCCCGCCCTCGACCACCTCTGGCAGTTCAACACCGGCGCCGTCGCCCAACTCGTCTCCGCCGGCCGCGACCTCCCCGACGAGGCCGTCGACGCGCGCCGCGCCGCCACCGGCCCGCACGCCCTCGCCACCCTCATCTACACCTCCGGCACCACCGGCCGCCCCAAGGGCTGCGCCCTCACCCACGGCAACTTCTTCGCCGAGGTCGACAACGCCGTCGAACTCCTCCACCCCGTCTTCCGATCCGTCAGCCGGGAACCCGCCTCCACCCTCCTCTTCCTCCCCCTCTCCCACGTCTTCGGCCGGATGGTCGCGGTCGGCTGCCTCCGCGCCCGGGTCCGCCTCGGCCACGCCCCCAGCATCCAGACCGACGACCTCCTCGCCGACCTCGCCGGCTTCCGCCCGACCTTCCTCCTCGCCATCCCCTACGTCCTGGAGAAGGTCTTCAACACCGGCCGCGCCACCGCCGAGAAGATGGGCCGCGCCGCCTCCTTCGACCGCGCCGCCCGCATCGCCCGCGCCTACGGCGAGGCCGTCGAGGCGAAAGAACACGGGAAGGGCCCCGGCCCGGGCGTCGCCCTCAAAGCCGCCCGCAAGCTCTACGACCCCCTCGTCTACCGCCGCATCCGCGCCGCCCTCGGCGGCAGGGTCCGCCACGCGATCTGCGGCGGCTCCCCCCTCGGGCACCGCCTCGCCGCCTTCTACTCCGGCGCCGGCATCGAGATCTTCGAGGGCTACGGCCTGACGGAGACCACCGCCGCCGCCACCGTCACCCCGCCGCTGCGCCCCCGCATCGGCACCGTCGGCTGGCCGCTCCCCGGCACCGCCGTCCGGATCGCCGACGACGGCGAGATCCTCCTCCACGGCGGCCACGTCTTCGCCGGCTACTGGGACGCCGCCCTCGGCGCCGCCCGCCCCGCCACCGACGCCGACGGCTGGCTGCCCACCGGCGACCTGGGCGCCCTCGACGCGGACGGCTACCTCACCATCACCGGACGCAAGAAGGAGATCATCGTGACCACGGGCGGCAAGAACGTCGCCCCCGCACCCCTGGAGGACCGCCTCCGCAGCCACCCCCTCGTAGGGCAGTGCATGGTCATCGGCGACAACCGCCCCTACGTCACCGCCCTGCTCACCCTCGAACCGGACGGCCTCGCCCACTGGCGCCAGATGCACAAGAAGGCGGACGTCCCGCTCGCGGACCTGATCCACGACGAACGGCTCCTCGCCGACCTCCAGCGCGCCGTCGACGACGCCAACGCGCTCGTCTCCCGCGCCGAGTCCATCCGCCGCTTCGCGGTGCTCCCGGCGGAATTCAGCGAACAGACCGGGCATCTCACCCCCTCCCTGAAGCTGCGGCGCTCCGCCGTGGCGCGAGATTTCGCCAAAGACATAGAAGCCCTTTACGAAAGGACGTGACCCCCCTCTGGAGCCAGGGCCGTCCGCGCGTCAAACTGGAACCCCGTGTCACCTCTGTGGGGGAGGTGGCACGGGGCTTTGCGCTGCCCGGGCCCGGCTAGACGCCGAATCCGCCGACCTCGCACCAGACGGTCTTCCGGTCCGCCCCCTGCCGTACGCCCCACCGCACCGCGACCGCGTCCAGCAGCGCCATGCCCCGCCCCGCCTCCTCGTCCGCCGCCGCCCGCACCAGCACCGGCAGCGCCCGCGGATCGGGATCGGTCACCTCGACGCGGGTACGGCCCCCGGCCGCGCCCCTGATGTGCACGGTCACCGGCGTGCCCTCCCCGAGGTGCCGGATCACATTGCCGACTATCTCGCTCACGCACAGCTGCACGTCCGCACACGGCCCGCCCAGATGCGCACGCACCGCCCGCCGCAGCCCCGGCACCTCCTTCGGCACGGCGAGCAGGTCGAGGGTGAGCGGCCCGCCCGGCGCTCTCACCGCGCGGCCGCCTTCCGCAGCGCCTCGGCGAGCCGGCGGGCGGTCTCCGTGTTGCAGTTACCGAGCGCCACGAGCGGCAGCGCGTAACTGCCCGCGAGCCCCGGCAGATCGACGCCGAGCGACGGCAACGTGATGTCGTTGGCCCGCAGCGCGCTCCGCAGCAGCTCGGTGCAGTCATGGACCTCGTCGTGGAGGTGGCTGGGCATGGGGGTACGCCTTCCTGGTCAGGCCCTTGAGGCCGGGTGCGGATGGTGACGAACACCTCACAGAGTGCCGTCACGCGGCGTAGCGTTGAAGGGGTTCGGACCCCACTGCGCGAACCGTGGAACGGTGAACCATGCCCGCACGTAAAGACGTTGACGGATCGGCGAGCGTCCCCGCCTTCTACGGCGCCGAGCTGCGCTGGAAGCGCGAAGAGGCGGGCCGCACGCTCCAGGAAACGGTCGACGGCAGCTTCTACGCGGCGAGCTACCTGAGCGAGATCGAACGCGGGACGCGGCGCATGCCGCTGGATCTGGCCCGCCATGTGGACCGGGTGCTGGAGACGGACGGCTTCTTCGAGCGGCGGTGTGAGGACGTACGGAAGGCGCGGCGGGGTGGGCATGCGGAGTACTTCGAGAAGGTCCTGGAGGCCGAGAAGCACGCGGACCTCATCGAGGAGTGGTGCCCCAGCCTCATCCCGGGCCTGCTGCAGACGGGGGCATACGCGCGGGCGGTCGTCCGGGCCACTCATCCCGTAGAGCGGCCTGAGGACACGGACGCCAAGGTCACCGCGAGGCTGGCGCGAGCCGAGCTCTTCGACGACCCGGTCAGGCCCGAGTACTGGGTGATCCTGCACGAATCGCTGCTCCGGCTGCCGATCCTCCCGGCGGACGCGATGGCTGAACAGCTCGACCACATCGTTGGGTTGGCGCGTCGGAGCCGCATCACTCCACAGGTGCTGCCGTGGAATTGCGGGGCCCACCCGTTCATGCTCGGTACCGCCATGATCATGGCGTTCTCCGACGCCCCGCCGCTGGTCTACACCGAGTCGCTCCACACCGGTGACACCATCGACGATCCGGCTCTCGTGAAGGAGTACCGCAGGTCGTACGATCGGCTCAGGGCCGCCGCACTGCCGCCTGAGGCGTCCCTCGCCCTGATCGAGGATGCGGCAGAGGATCTCCGAAATGGCAATCAACGAGCCTGACTTGCGCAACGCCCGCTGGAGGAAGAGCAGCTACAGCAACGGTTCTGGGGGGAACTGCATCGAGGTAGCGGACGGCTTCGTCGGCGCTGCCCAGTGGCGTAAGTCCAGCCACAGCAGCGGCACCGGCGGCGAATGCCTCGAAGTCGCCGACAACATAAGCGGCGGCATCGTCCCCGTCCGCGACTCCAAGAACCCCCAAGGCCCCGCCCTCGTCATCACCGCGAACGCGTGGGACGCGTTCGTGACCGCGGTCAAATCCGCAACGTTCTCGCCTCGCGGAGCGCGGTGACGCGGCGACGCGTCAGTTGGGGCACGTCGGTCAGCGCCTGGCGGAACGCCTCGTGGCTGGCCTCGCCCTCCAGCCAGTCGTCGAGGGTCTGCCAGGCCGCCGCGTAGCCCGTGGAGAGCCGCTGGACCCGCTTCGCGCTCAGTTGCGTCACCCCGTCCGTCGCGGCCGCCCTGAGCACCTGCTGGCCCTGCTGGCAGTTCGTGAAGGGCCGGCCGAGAAAACCGTTCGCGCGGGCGAGGCCCCGCCGCCCTTCCAGGTCGCGCTGGAGAGCGGTCAGCGTTTTCTCGATCCCATCGGAATCCGGGTGACCGTTCTGCCCGGCCTTCTCCTCCGGGACCAGCGGGGGCGGGAAACCCAGCGCGGACGTCGCCACCGGCTGGCAGTTCGCCTGTAGATAGCGGATGAAACTCACCCGGTCCTGCCATCTGCGCCGGCTGCCCGGATCGGCGATCTCCCATACCGACTTCCACATGCTGCGCTCGACCCGGAGCCATTCCGTCGCGCACTGGATATCGGCCTCACCCTGATCGCACCGCTGGTTCCAGACCTCCTGCATCACCTTGGCGATCTCCACCAGGAGCCGGTAGTCGTACTCCCGTAGCTGCTCGTCGGTCCGGGTGCTCGGCGGGCTCTGCTCGAAGGCCTCCGCGCTCGGGTAGACCGTCCGCACGAAGTTGTTGAAGTGCGTATTGGGCCGGGTGCCCTTGTGCCGCAGGAGCGCCAGGTCGGGGTCCTCCTCGACCAGCCAGGACCGTTCGACCGTGGCGGCCGTGCCCCGCGTGGCCAGTATCGCCTGGGCGAGGTGGGCGATGGCGCGCGCGGCGAGCTGCCGCTGGGTGCTCCGGTCCCAACGGTGCGCGTACATGGCCACGGCGTACACGCACGCGGCGTTGTAGTGCGTGTGCCAGTCGCGACGCGTCCAGAGGAGCGCGGCGAGGCGGAGCCGCCAACGGAGCGACCGGATCTCCAGCCCCTCCCAGGAGAGCCGGCTGACCGGGAGCCGCCAGGTGTACGGCCACCGCCACTTGTACGGGTGCGTCTCCTTGCGCGCCTTCCTGGTGGCGTCGTACGCGCTGGTCGCCCAGGTCAGGCGGAGCGGCGCCCACACCTTCCGGTTGATGTGGAACGCGCCGCGGGTGACCGGCGAGGGCGTCCCGCGCACGCTCTGGTAATAGGAGACCGGCCAGCAGAACCGGATCCAACTCCACAGCCGCGCGGGCCAGTACAGCCAGACGCGGGCCCAGGCGTCATCGGAGGCGAGGCGCGCCGTCTCCTGCACGGCGGCGCGCTGCATCACCAGACGGATTGCGGCGGAGTTCCCGCTGCGCAATGTCTGCCGCAGCGAATTCCGGCCCGCGTCCTTCCGCCGTTTCCGCTCTTTACGGCGCAGCGGGATGCGCCTGCCGTCGAGCCCGAGGGCCGCCGGCCAGTAGCGGTCCACGAGCAGCGGAACGAGGTTCTCGCAGGTTTGCCGGCCATTGGTGCCCGCTCCCGCGACCCATTGCCGGGCGGTCGTCTCGGCCGTGCCCAGAATGATCGAATTGCGGTACCGGAGCCCGATCAGTTCCCGGTATCGGCGCGGGTGCAGGAAATAGCGCAGCCGCCGCGGGTGCGGATTCCAGTGGCTGAGCCACAGCCGTTTGCGATATCCGCGCGCACTCTGCCCGTCGAGGGTGAGCGCCCGCTGACAGGTGTCCAGCGCATCGATGTGCAACCCCATCTTCTCCTGCGTCTCGGCCAGTTCGGCCCGCAGATAGGGATTGACCGGATCCAGGCGTACGGCGGTGAAGTACTGCTCCAGCGCCTCGTGGTGGCGTCCCTCGCGGCTCAGCGTGTTCGCCTCCTGGTACGCCTCGTACAGCTCGGGTTTGAGCTCCTGGCCCCACCAGCGGCGCCAGGGCGGCAGCCGGCCCGCACGGGTCACCGGCAGCAGGGTGCTGACCGTCCAGCTGCCCGCCTTGCGGATCACGTCGTCCCAGTCGCTGCCCCAGACGTCCTTGGCCCGCGAGCCGCCGAACAGGAACGCGGTGACGGTGACCGTCATGCCGTACGGGTCCGGCGCGCCGTCCCGGTACTGGAGGATGCCGCTGACCCGGTAGGCCAGCTTGGGGCGCAGCCGGCCGAGCAGCTTCGGCAGCGCGGTCCCCAGCTTGTCCGGGTCGATCTCGACGTCGCCGAGCAGCTCCAGGAAGGACTCGGCGGGGGCCTGCGCGGGGAGCGTGGCCGGTGGGTACATGCTGCTGTCGGAGAGGCGGCGGCGCAGCCTGGCGGTGAGGTCCACATTGCTCGGTTTCGGCGTGCCCAACGGGGTGGCGTCCTCCAGCTGCTGGACGTCCACCGCGCCGGGCTTGTACGCCAGCCACGCCCGCGTCGCCCGCCACAGGAAGTACAGCAGCACCAGCAGGATCAGCAGGAACGCCAGCCGCGAGCCGATCGAGGCGCCGCCGGGCTTGGTCGGTTTGAAGACCGCGCCGACGCCGCCGAAGACCTGGCCCACCGCGCCGACGAGGCCGTCGCCCTTCCACGCCGGCCGGCCGTCCCCGGCCTGCCACAGGGCGACCGTCAGCCCGGCGAAGCCGAGGCCGCTCCACCACCACCAGGCCATGTACCGCGGCGCGGGCAGCGGCGCGGTGAGGCTGCGTTCGGATTCTGCTCGGCTGTTGAACATGGCGGCGGCCAACGGCTCGTGTGTGGGTGTCAGGCTCATGCCTCATGACCAACGCTACCCGCGGAGCGGGTGGTAGACAGGGCAACCAACGGGGTGCCCGGGGCGGGCCGGGCCGGGCCGGTCACTGCGGAGGCAGTGCCACCGCCGTCTGCATTTCGCAGGAGTTGCACCAGAACGCCCAGCCGTTCGCGTCGACGGCCCGCGAACCGCACGCCAGACACGGATCACCCACGAAGCTCGCGGCGACCCAGCCCCCGGCCGTCGCCGCCCGCCGGCCGGCCGCGGCGCACTCGTCGGCGTAGCAGGGGATGCACACCCCGCCCTGGCGCCCGGGCAGCTTCATCGACCGTATGCCGCAGTGGCAGCACGGCAGCCTGCCGACGTACTCCGCCTCCAGCCCGACCGGCTTGCCGTTCCTACCGAAGGCCGCTGCTGCTGCCATGACGTCGCCTTCGCCTCCTCTACGCCAGGACGGTGCCGGTGCCGCCGCACCCGGAGCACTGCGTGGTGACCTTGTCGCCGGCCGGTGTTTCCCAATCCACGGTTCCTCTGCCGCAGCAGTCGGGGCAGGGCTTCTGCGGAGGCAACTGCTCGCTCATTCTGCCCACGGTAGGGCGCGTCATGTTGTGATGTGACCACTTTCCGTGATCACTTTGGCGCGCATTTATCGCACATTTGTTTGCCGGGTCCCTGTGGTCCTCGGAGCGGTGTGCAGGCGCCGGCGCCGGCACCCGCGTCACCCGGCACGCCAGGCGCGGCGGGCGCAATGCCCACCCCAGGTGAAATGCCCGCGCCGGGAAAAGTTCATCCACGCGTCACGGGGAGACGGTGGTAAAGGCGTCGCGTGCGGCCGCATTCCGAGGCGCGGCCGCATTCAGAGGTCGCACGCATGCCTGACATGCATGCGACACAAACGCGCCGCCCAAAACGTGCGGGAAAAGGCGGGACAAAAGGCAGGAGCCCTGCTCGCCACCGAAGTGGCGGAGCAGGGCTCCTTGGGTACTACTGAGATGCGACCAGGAAGAATTCCGGGCCGGGCAACTTAGCTCGGGGTCACGTTCTCCGCCTGCGGACCCTTCGGGCCCTGCGTGACGTCGAAGGTCACCTGCTGGTTCTCCTCGAGAGAACGGAAGCCAGAGGCGTTGATCGCGGAGTAGTGGACGAAGACATCCGGGCCGCCGCCGTCCTGGGCGATGAAGCCGAAGCCCTTTTCAGCGTTGAACCACTTGACGGTTCCGGTAGCCATAAGCCCTCCTTGGGCCAAAGGGTTGCCCTGCTCCAGAACCTGCAAACAAGTCTGAAAACTACAAAAGCCTGCGGGTCACATGCTCCGCAGGCTCTGTACTGCAAGGGAAACCAAACTGCAACTTGCGCTGAGCGTAGCATGGTGACCTCGTGAGGCGGAAGAGCCAAAGATCACGTTTAACCGTCAGCACTAACGTCCATACGCCGCCCCCGGCGCCCTGGTCCGAAGCCGCCGGGTCTAGCCTCCGCATGTGGACAATTCAACCTTCGAAGACGCACCCGCAGGAGCCGACGCCGACCACCGTCGCAGCCGGCCGCGGGTGGGCCACATCCAGTTCCTGAACTGCCTGCCCCTCTACTGGGGCCTCGCCCGCACCGGCACCCTCCTCGATCTGGACCTCAGCAAGGACACGCCGGAGAAGCTCAGCGAGCAGCTGATCCGCGGCGAACTCGACATCGCACCCGTCACCCTCGTCGAATTCCTCCGCGCCGCCGACGACCTCGTCGCCTTCCCCGACCTCGCGGTCGGCTGCGACGGCCCGGTGATGTCCTGCGTGATCGTCTCGCAGAAGCCGCTGGAGCAGCTCGACGGCGGCCGCGTCGCCCTCGGCTCCACCTCGCGGACGTCCGTACGCCTCGCGCAGCTGCTGCTCGCCGAGAAGATCGGCGTACGGCCCGACTACTACACCTGCCCGCCGGACCTCGGCCTGATGATGCAGGAGGCGGACGCCGCCGTACTGATCGGCGACGCCGCACTGCGCGCCAACCTGCACGACGGCCCGCGGCTCGGCCTGGAGGTCCACGACCTCGGCCAGATGTGGAAGGACTGGACGGGCCTGCCGTTCGTCTTCGCCGTATGGGCGACGCGGCGCGCCTACCTGGAGCGCGAACCGGACGTGGTGCAGGAGGTCCACGAGGCCTTCCTCGCCTCCCGCGACCTGTCCCTGGAGGAGGTCGGCAAGGTCGCCGAGCAGGCCGCCCGCTGGGAGACCTTCGACGAGCCCGTACTGGAGCGCTACTTCACCACCCTGGACTTCCGCTTCGGCCCCGACCAGCTGCGCGGCGTCACGGAATTCGCCCGGCGGGTCGGCCCGACGACCGGGTTCCCGGCGGACGTGAAGGTGGAACTGCTGGGGGCGGCGGGCAACCACTGAGCGGGTAGCCGCTGCTCGGGTATCCGCCGCATCGGTATCCGCCGCATCGGGTCTCCGCCGCATCGGGTCTCCGCTGCGCCGGGTGGTCACCGAAGGTGTCGCGGAAGGCGGGGCGGGGCCGGGACCGTCCCCCTCCTCACTGCCTCACGGCCCAGCAGGTGCCCGGGCCGGGACCCCAGGGGGCGACGCCCCTAAGCTGGGGCCGCCGTATCGAGGGGGAGGCGGGGCCATGGAGCCGCTGTCAGGGGACGATCCGCGGGTCCTGGGCGGGTACCGGCTGCTCGGCCGGCTCGGCGCGGGCGGCATGGGCCGCGTGTACCTGGGGCGCAGCGCCGGCGGGCGCACCGTCGCCGTGAAGGCCGTGCACGCCCACTTCGCGGTCGACGACCAGTTCCGGGCCCGCTTCCGGCGGGAGATCGAGTCGGCGCGGCGGGTCGGCGGCGCCTGGACCGCGCCCGTACTGGACGCCGACCCGGACGCCGCCGTCCCCTGGGTCGCCACCGGCTACGTCGCCGGGCCGTCGCTCACCCAGGCCGTCGCCGAGTACGGGCCGCTGGCCGAACGCTCCGTACGGGTGCTGGGCGCCGGACTCGCCGAGGCGCTGGCCGCCGTCCATGCGCTCGGCCTCGTCCACCGCGACGTCAAACCCTCCAACGTGCTGCTGACCCTGGACGGCCCGGTACTGATCGACTTCGGCATCGCGCGCGCCACGGAGGGCACCGCATCCCTCACCACCACCGGGGTCTCGGTGGGATCACCCGGCTACATGGCGCCGGAACAGATCCTGGGCAAGGACGCGGCGGGCGCCGCCGACGTCTTCTCACTGGGCGCGGTGCTGGCGTACGCGGCGACCGGCGCCAGCCCGTTCCCGGGCGACTCCTCGGCCTCCCTGCTCTACAAGGTCGTCCACGAGGAGCCCGAACTCGGCCCCCAACTCGACGGGGAGCTACGGGAGTTGGTGGCCCGCTGCCTCGCCAAGAACCCGGCGGACCGCCCCGCCCCGGCCGACCTCGCGGCACGCCTCGTGGCACGCCGCGCGGGGGAGGGCGGCGGCGCGGCGGACCTCGTACGGGCCGGCTGGCTGCCCGGCCCCCTGATCGAACGGGTCAGCCGCCAGGCCGTGGAACTGCTGAACCTCGACCTGAACCCCGCTGCGGGGGAGGGCGGGGCGGGGGCGAGCGGAGCCGGGGCGGCTGTGTCGGGGGTGGCAGGGTCTGGGGTGCCCGCGTCCGGGGCGGCGGCGTCGGGAGTGCCCGCGTCCGGGGTGCCCGCGTCCGGGGTGCCCGGGGCGGGGGTTCCCGCGTCCGGGCTGGTGCCGTTCGACGCGCCGGCGCAGGTTCCGGGGGCCGGCTACCCCGGTGGGACTCACCTCCCGACTGCCCCCGACCTCGCGGGCCTGCCGACCGACACGGGCGGCGGCGCGGGCTCCGGCATGGGCCCCGGCACGGGCGGCGGCATGGGCCCCGGCACGGGCGGGCTCGTCCCGGAGGGGCGGCACGCGCCCGGGAAGGAGCGGCGGGTCGCGCTCACCGGGGCGGTCAGCGGCAAGGACCCGGACCGCCCGCGCCGGGTGAGCTGCACGCTCGTCCTCTCGGTGGCCGGTGCGGTGGCCGCCGCGACCACCGCGGGCTTCGTCTTCACCCTGCTGCCCAAGACGGGCAGTGACGCCGCCGGGGGCGACCAGGCCGGCGCCAAGCCACCGGCGACGGGCCAGACACCGTCCAACCGCCCCACCGACCCCGGTGGCCACGACGGCCCGCTCGCCGTCGCCAAGCCGTTCCTCGGCACCTGGACGGGCAGCATCACCACCTCGCACGGCATCCCCAACGGCACCATGACCAGCACCATCACCGCCGGCGGCAAGGGCGACTACGTCATCCACACCACCTACGACGCGATCCTGGTGCGCTGCGAGGCCAAGGCGAAACTGGAATCCGCGACCGACCGGCGCCTGGTCCTCATGGAGCGCCCCGACGGCAAACAGGGGCCCGGCTGCACCGGCAACAAGTCCCGGGTGACGTACACGCTGGCCAAGGACGGCACCACGATCGCGTTCACCTCGGACGACCCGGCGGGCGGCACACCGAAGGCGACGCTGACGAAGAAGTGAGGCGCTCGCCGCCGCGGTCGGGTCGGTGGTCGGTTCGGTGGTCGGGTCGGCGGTCGGTTCGGCGGTCGGGTCAGTGGTCGGTTCAGTGGTCGGGTCGGTGGTCGGTTCGGTGGTCGGGTCAGTGGTCAGGGGCTGCCAAGGGGCTGTCGGTGGGCTGACGTACGCTGGGTCCGTTGTGATGCCCGCCTGCGAAAGGGACGCCCCGGTGACCGAGAACGCCGACCTCCAGTCCGTACTCGACCGCGCCGCGCAGGGCGGCCGCATCACGCCGGAGGAAGCGCTCGACCTGTACCGCTCCGCGCCGCTGCACGCGCTGGGCCGGGCCGCCGACGCCGTACGCCGCCGCCGTTACGCCGGCACCGAGCACATCGCGACGTACATCATCGAACGCAACATCAACTACACCAACGTGTGCGTGACGGCCTGCAAGTTCTGTGCCTTCTACGCCGCGCCCAAGGACACCGCCAAGGGGTGGACGCGGGACCTGGACGACATCCTGCGGCGCTGCGCGGAGACCGTGGAGCTGGGTGGCACCCAGATCATGTTCCAGGGCGGCCACCACCCCGACTACGGCGTCGAGTACTACGAGAAGCACTTCTCGGCCATCAAGAAGGAATTCCCCGAGCTGGTCATCCACTCCCTCGGCGCCTCCGAGGTCGAGCACATGGCTCGCATCTCCGGAGTGTCGATCGAAGAGGCGATCCAGCGGATCCACGCCGCCGGTCTCGACTCCTTCGCCGGCGCCGGTGCCGAACTGCTCCCCGCCCGTCCCCGTAAGGCGATCGCGCCGCTGAAGGAGTCCGGCGAGCGCTGGCTGGAAATCATGGAGGCGGCCCACAATCTGGGCGTCGAATCGACCTCCACGATGCTCATGGGCACTGGCGAGACCAACGCCGAGCGGATCGAGCACCTCCGGATGATCCGCGACGTCCAGGACCGTACGGGCGGCTTCCGCGCCTTCATCCCGTACACCTACCAGCCCGAGAACAACCACCTGAAGGGCCAGACGCAGGCCACGATCTTCGAGTACCTGCGGATGATCGCGCTCGCCCGGGTCTTCCTCGACAACGTCGCCCACATCCAGGGCTCGTGGCTGACCACCGGCAAGGAAATCGGCCAGCTCTCGCTGCACTACGGCGCGGACGACCTGGGCTCCATCATGCTGGAGGAGAACGTCGTCTCCTCGGCCGGCGCCAAGCACCGCTCCAACCGCATGGAGATCATCGACCTGATCCGCAAGGCGGGCCGGGTCCCGGCGCAGCGCGCGACGACCTACGAGCACCTGGTCGTCCACGACGACCCCGCCAACGACCCGGTCGACGAACGCGTCGTCTCCCACCTCTCCTCGACGGCCATCGAGGGCGGCACCGCCCACCCCGAACTGAAGCTCATCGAAGCCAAGTAGGCCTCCCGTGCTGACACTTCACCGAGCCCGGCGAGGTGTCCACCTCACCGACACCAGCGGCGCGATCGTCACCGACACCAGCGGCGCGATCATCGATGCGAGCGGCCTGGTCACCGGTCAGGGTGATGCGCTCATCGGTGACAGCGGCGTGGTCGTCGACGGATCCCGCATCGCCGCCATCGGCCCGTACGACGAACTCGCCACGGCCTACGGCGACCGCGCCCGCCTCCGCGAGTGGGACGGCATCCTCACCCCCGGCCGCCACGAACCCCACGGCGCCGCACTGCTGGAGGCGGCCTACCACCCGGACCCACGCGAGGCCGACGAACTCGGCACCGAACCCCTCACGGGCGAGGCCCTCGCGGCCCTCGACATGACCGAGACCCGCTGGGGCGCCAGCGCCCGCCGCGGCCTGCAACGCCTCCTCGCCACCGGCACCACGGCCCTGACCGGCCCCTTCACCCGCCCCGCGGTCCGCACCGCCGTCCACCGCTCCGGCCTCGAAGAACTCCCGGCCCCCCGCCCCCGGACCCTCCAGGTGGGCGGCCCCGCGAACTTCGCCGTCTTCGCCCCCGACGGCACCCCCCTGGCCACCGTCCTCGCCGGCCGCCTACTCCACCGCCGCCACTAGCCAACCCTCCTCACTCTATGTAACGATACGGGGAACAAATAACTCTCCGTAATCGTTGCCTGAACAAGGAAGGAAGCAGGCGGCAAGGCCCCCAGGCTCCCGGCCCCCACCGGGGCGTGCCCCGGGCGGGGCGCGGGCGGGGGACGGTGGAGAATGACCGGGTGACCCGAGCATCCCTGGACAAGCAGCCGCACGAAGTCGCCGCGATGTTCGACGACGTGGCGGCGCGGTACGACCTCACCAACGACGTGCTCTCCCTGGGGCAGGCGCGGCTGTGGCGCAAGGAAGTGGAACGCGCGGTGGCCGCGCGGCCGGCCGAGCGGGTGCTCGACCTCGCGGCCGGGACCGGCACCTCCTCGCTGCCGTTCGCCCGGACCGGTGCGTTCGTCGTGCCGTGCGACTTCTCCGTGGGCATGCTGACCGAGGGCAAGAAGCGGCACCCGTGGTTGCCGTTCACCGCGGGGGACGGCACCCGGCTGCCGTTCGCGGACGGGGTGTTCGACGCCGTCACCATCTCCTTCGGGCTGCGCAACATCCAGGACACCGACGCGGCGCTGGCGGAGCTGTACCGGGTCACCAAGCCCGGCGGACGGGTCGTCATCTGTGAGTTCAGCGAGCCGACCTGGGCGCCGTTCCGGACCGTGTACACCGAGTACCTGATGCGGGCGCTGCCGCCGGTGGCGCGGGCGGTCAGCAGCAACCCGGACGCGTACGTCTACCTGGCCGAGTCCATCCGTACCTGGCCCAACCAGCCCGAGCTCGCGGCGCGGCTGCAGGGTGCCGGGTGGTCGAAGGTGGCGTGGCGGAACCTGACCGGCGGGATCGTGGCGCTGCACCGGGGGACCAAGCCGGCGTAGGCGTCGGGGGCCGGCCCGGGCACATTGGCGCTTATTGGCGCTCGCCGAGGGGCGAGGGTTGGTGCTGAGACGCGATGGCGGGCACTGAGGCGCGATGGCGGGCACGGGGCGGTGCTCGCTTCGGCATGAGGTGGGCTTCGGCCTGAGGTGGGCGTTGGCCTGGGGGTGGCGTTGGCCTGAGGTGGCGTTGGCCTGGGGCGGGAGTGGTTCGGGGGAACCGGGGGTGGCGGGGGAACCGGGGGTGGCGGGGTGGTGTCTGTAGGTTACGGTCGCTCGCGGTAGGCGCGGGCGATGTTCCTTGACCTTCCCGGAGTCCGTCTTGTCGTCGTTCTGTCCGGATTGTGGTTCCGCCTCGCCGCCGGAGGCCCGTTTTTGTATGGGCTGTGGGCGGGAGCGGCAGGGGGCCGCATCGTCGTCACCATCACCTGGGTCTCCGTCTCCGTCGCCGTCGCCGTCGCCGTCTCCGTCTTCGTTGCCGTCGGTGTCGCCGTCTCGGTCGCCGTTGTCATCGCCCGGGGCGTTGTCTGAAGGGGCTGCTCCGGCCGTGCCTTCTGCACCACCTGCGCCTTCCGGCGCGCCGCCCGTACCTGCTGCGCCGCCCGTTCCGGGGGCGCCGCCTGCGCCCGGGGCGCCGCCTGTGCCCGGGGCGCTGCCCGTGGCGGGTGGGGTTCCTTCCGCCTCGGGGCTTGGGGGGCTGCTGGTTCGGGTGGGCAAGGGGGACTGGTTGGCGGCGGTGAAGGTCGCCGTGTGGCCGACGGTGTTGTTGCTGGTGCTCGCCGGTGTGGCGGCGATGTTCTTCGCGGACGATGCGCACTCGGGTGGGCTCGGGTGGGGCGTACGGATGCGGATCGCGCTGGCGTTGCTGCTGCAGAGTGTGGGCGGTGGCGTTGCGATATCGGGCAACATGTCTGAATCGTTCGGGCCGTTCGGCGGGCGGCTCGCGGGTGAGGCGACGCTGTCGCTGGTGCCGCTGGTGGTGACGGCGGCCTGGGCGGGGGTGTTGGTGTTCGCCGCTCGGAGGGTTTTGCGGCCGGCCGCCCTCCCCTCCGGCACTATCCCCATGTCCTCCGGTACTGGCCCCATGTCCTCCGGTACTGGCCCGATGTCGTCCGGTGCTGCCCCGATGTCGCTGGGGGCTTCCGGGGCGCCGGGTGCTGGAATGGCCGGCATCGCTGGTGTCGCTGGTGGGGCCGGCATGGCCAGTGGGACCGGTGGGGTCAGTAGGACCGGTGGGACCGGTGTGGTGGAAGCGGTGCTGCGGGTTGCGGTGCTGTGTGGGGCGGGGAGTTTCGTGCTGGGGTTGCTGGCGCAGCCTTCGTACGACGGCGTGGAGTTGTCGTCGGCGCCGTTCCTCTCGTTGCTGTGGTCGTTCCTGCTGGCGGCGTTGGTTGGCGGGGTGGCGACGGCCCGCGCCGAGGCGGGGGCGTGGCTCGCCGCCCGGCCCGCGTGGCAACTCGCCGTCGGCGCGCTGCGTACCGCGCTGTTCGCGCTGCTGACCGTGGTCACCCTGGCCGGGATCGTCACGGTCGTGACGATGCTCGCCACGGCGAAGCAGGACATCAGCGGCGGCGCTGTAGTGGCGATGCTGGTGCTGCTGCCCAACATCGGTGCGCTGGCCCTCGCGATGGCCTGGGGTGCGCCGCTGAATGCGGAGTGGACCCTTCCGGACATCCCGTTCCTCGACCCCTCCGGCCGTCAGTCGATCGGCTACGGCGAGCTGGGGGACCAGGGCGGCGGCTGGACGCTGTTCGGGGTCATCGTCGGCGGGCTGGTCTGTGCGCTGCTCGTCGGTTTCCTGGTCGTACGGCGCATTGCCGACCGCCGTGAACAACTGCTGTCCGCGGGCCTCTTCGTGGTTTCTCTGATGGCGCTGGTGCTGGTCGCGGGGGCGAGCGCGAGCGCGGCGTTCCGGGCGGGCGGTGGCTACGGCGATGGCTACGGCGGTGGCTATGGCGAGGGCTACGGCGGTTACGGCAGTGGGTATGGAGGCGGCGAGTCCCTGGGCGCTCATGGCGAGATCGCCGTGGGCGGTGCGGAGACGCTGCTGTTCGCGCTGTTGTGGGTGTTCGGGGCGGTGCTGGTCGTTTCGTATCTGCGGCGGATGACGGGGGCCGCGGGGGCGCCGCCGCTGATGCCGCTGATGCCTCCGACGTCTCCGCTGGCGCCTGGGCCGGGTGTGGCGCCCGGGGCTGCGGCGTTCGTTCCGGCCCCGGTGGCGGGGGGTGCTCCGGCGGCGGGCGGTGCGCCCGTCCAGCCGCCCGCGGCGGGCGATGATCCCGTCCCGTCCCCGGAGGGCGGCGCCCCGGCTCGGCCCTCCGTTCCGGTTCCCTCCGTTCCGGTTCCCTCCGCTCCGGTTCCGCCCGGCGCCCCGGTGGCCGTGCCGGATGTGCCTCCGGTGCCTCCGGCCTCGTCCGGGGCTCTTGAGGCCGCCCCGTCCGACGCCCCGGTGGCCGACGCCCCTGTGGCCGACGCCCCGGCCGAGGCGCGGTCGCGGCCCCGGGTCGTGACGTGGGTGGCGCTGGCGTTGGCCGCGTTCCTGGTCGGTGGGGGTGCGACCGCGGGCGGGCTGTATTTCCTGGCCCATCGGGACTCCGGCAGCCATGACGCCGGCAACCAGAAGGAAGCCGGAAACCGCAACAACACCGGCAATCGCAAGGACGCCGGCGACCCCAAGTCGGACACCGCCGACAAGGCCGGTGGGGCGTCGGCCTCGGCGTCCCCGTCGCCGTCCCCCGCCCCCACGACGACCGGTGACCCCGCGGGAGGCCCCACCCCGGGCCCGACCGCCGGCCTCCCCGACGGCTTCGTCCAGAAGTACGACCCTTACGGGTTCTCGCTCGCCGTGAAGAGCGACTGGACGCGTTCGGTGAAGGGCACCCAGGTCGACTACACGGCCCCGGTCGGCAAGCAGTACCTGCGTATCGGGGTCATCGCACACGCCCCGACGTCCTCGTACGGGAACTTCGAGAATATGGAGAAGGGCGCCGAGAAGCGGACGAACTACCAGCGGGTGGAGCTGAAGAAGAACACCTTCGCCCATCGCCCGGGCGCCCGCTGGGAGTTCACGTACGTCAACGACACCGGGAACACCGTGCACGCCATCGACCAGGCGTACGTGGCCGAGGACGGGACCGAGTACAGCGTCTACTACGAGTGCCTGGAAGCGCTGTACGACCCGGAGAACGACAAGGTCTTCAGCACGGCGCTCAGCACCTGGTCCGTCAGCGACGTGGACGTGGACTGATGTGGACGTGGACCGACGTGGACGTGGACCAGCCGATAACCAGGCACTGACCAGGCGATGACCAGGCGATGAGCCGAGGGAGGGGGCAGGGCCGGCACACCCACCCTGCCCCCTCGCACGGTCCCCTCACACCTCCAACCGGTAGCAGTGCGCCCTCCGTCCGTTCACCGGGTTCAGCAGCGTTTCGGCGTGGTGCATGCCCAGGCGGCGGGTGACCGCGATCGAGCGGGCGTTGCGGGCGTCGACCATGGCGACGACGTCCGGTACGCCCGCTGCTCGTACGGCTTCCAGGGCCGCGATGGCCGCGGCGGTGGCGTAGCCCTTGCCCCAGTACGCGCGGCCGAGGCGCCAGCCGATCTCGATCTCGCCCGCCGGGCCCCAGTCCCTGGGCCAGGGCTGGGCGCCGGTGAAGCCCATGACGGCGCCGTCGGCCGGGTCGAGCAGGGTGTAGAGGCAGAAGCCGAGTTCGGCGTGGTGGCGGCGCTGGCGGGCGGTGAGTTCTTCGTAGACGGAGAGTTCGGCGGGGGCGCCGCCGTGGAATTCCATGACCTCCGGATCGTTGAAGACCCGGTGCCAGTGCAGCGCGTCCTCGTCGGTGGGCACGCGGAGTTCGACGGCGGGCAGCGGCCGGTCCGGGCGCGGACCGGGCACGGCCGACGGGGTCCGGGAGGTGGTCGGCGGGTGCTGGGGCGCGGTCGGCGGGGTCTGGGACGTCACGGCACAACCCTTCGGCTTCATGGGACAACCCTTCAGGTGCTGATCACCGGGGCCCCCATAGACTGCACATGCCCGGTGCCGGTCGGCACCCAGATATCCAGATATCGACTTCCGGGAGACACCGCCGTGACCGAGTCCGCGTCCGAGCCCGCGCCCGAGTCCGAGTCCGCGACCGAGCCCGCGACCGATTCCGTGAACACCGTCCTCTCGGAGACCGCCGCCCTTTCGGAGAGCACCGCCCTCTCGGAGAACACCGCGGATGTGATCGTCGTCGGTGCCGGGCCGGCCGGTTCGGCCACCGCGTACCACCTCGCCAAGTCCGGTCTGGACGTGCTGCTGCTGGAGAAGACCGCGTTCCCGCGGGAGAAGGTCTGCGGTGACGGGCTGACGCCGCGCGCGACCAAGCAGCTGGTGGCGATGGGCATCGACATCTCGGAGGAAGCGGGCTGGCTGCGCAACAAGGGTCTGCGGATCATCGGCGGCGGCTCCCGGCTCCAGCTGGACTGGCCGGAACTCGCCTCCTTCCCGGACTACGGGCTCGTCCGCAAGCGCGACGACTTCGACGAGCAGCTGGCGCGGCAGGCGCAGAAGGCCGGCGCGCGGCTGTACGAGCGCTGCAACGTGGGCGCGCCGATCGTGAACGAGCTGACCGGCCACATCACCGGTGTGCACGCCAAGCTCGGTGAGGAGAAGACCCCGGTCACCTTCCACGCCCCGCTCGTGGTGGCCGCCGACGGCAACTCCACCCGGCTCTCGCTGGCGATGGGCCTGCACCGCCGCGAGGACCGTCCGATGGGTGTCGCGGTCCGTACGTACTTCACGTCGCCGCGGCACGACGACGACTACCTGGAGTCCTGGCTGGAGCTGTGGGACCGGCGCGGTGCGCAGGACCGGTTGCTGCCGGGCTACGGCTGGATCTTCGGGATGGGCGACGGGACGAGCAACGTCGGGCTGGGCGTGCTGAACACCTCCGCGGCGTTCCGGGAGCTGGACTGGCGGGAGATCCTCAAGGCGTGGTGCGCGTCGATGCCGGAGGAGTGGGGGTACACGCCGGAGAACATGACCGGCCCGATCCGCGGCGCGGCGCTGCCGATGGCCTTCAACCGGCAGCCGCACTACACCAAGGGGCTGCTGCTCGTCGGTGACGCGGGCGGCCTGGTCAACCCGTTCAACGGTGAGGGCATCGCGTACGCCATGGAGTCGGGGGCGATCGCGGCGGAGGTGATCGTGCAGGCGCAGGCGCGTGCCACGTACGCGCAGCGGGAGCTGGCGCTGCAGCGGTACCCGAAGGTCCTCAAGGACACCTATGGCGGCTACTACTCGCTCGGCCGGGCCTTCGTGAAGCTGATCGGCAACCCGAAGGTCATGCAGATCGCGACCCAGCGCGGGCTGACCCATCCGCTGCTGATGCGCTTCACGCTGAAGATGCTGGCCAACCTCACCGACCCGACGGGCGGCGACGCGATGGACCGGATCATCAACGGGCTGAGCAAGGTCGCGCCGAAGGCGTAGCGGGAAGGCGCGGAGCGCCCACGACCTGTGACAGGGCGGCCGGAATCCTTCCGGCCGCCCTGTCACCTTCTCCCGGCAGCCGGCCGGAGCGGGCCGGCGACCACCGGGCCTCGACCCTGACCTCATGGCCACTGACCCCACGGCCACTGACCCCACGGACACTGCCCCCAGGGCCACATGACCTCATGGGTAATTGAGCCGCCGGGGTCCTGCCGCGAAGCTTGTGTGCGTCAAGGACACCGGGCGGCAGGAGCCGCTCGCAGCGGGGAGGAAGCGGCATGTTCTTCGAGACGCACGACGGTACGCAGCTGTGGTACGAGGAGTACGGGACGGGCGAGACGCTGGTGTTCGTGGCGAGCTCGATGCTGAACACCGAGATGTGGGAGTACCAGCTCCCGTTCTTCGCGGAGATGGGCTTCCGCTGTGTGGCGTTCGACCGGCGTGGTCACGGCCGCTCGGACCGGCCCGCCGGCGGGTACGACATCGACTCCACCGCTGACGACCTGGCCGCCCTGCTCGACCACCTCGACCTGCGGAACGTCACCCTCATCGGGCACTCCCTGGGCGGTGCGGAGATCGCGCGCTATCTGACGCGGCACGGCTCGGAGCGGGTCACCCGGGCGGTGCTGATCGCGGCGATGCTGCCGTTCCTGGCAGCTACCGACGACAACCCGGACGGTGTGCCGGAGGAGGCGGTGGCGGCGACGATGGCGCAGCTGCGGAAGGACCGGCCCAAGTGGCTGACCCGTCAGGCGCAGGCGTTCTTCGCCACCCACCTGGGCAACGACGTCTCCCCGGCCCTGGTGGACCACACCCTGGCGCAGTGCCTGTCGGCCTCGCCGTGGGCGACGCTGCAGGCGCAGCGGGAGTCGCTGTTCAACGATCAGCGGGCCACGCTGCCGGACATCGACGTCCCGGTGCTGGTCATCCATGGTGCGGCCGACATGTCCGCCCCGGTGGAGCTCACCGGCCGGCGGACCGCCCGGCTGATCCCCGGTGCGGTGTACGAGGAGTACCCGACGGCCGGGCACGGCATCTACGCCAGCCACCACGAGCAGCTCAACGCGGATGTGCTGGCCTTCGTGAAGGGGTGAGGGCCGCGCAGGGATGAGGTCCGCGCAGGGGTGACGCGGAGGCGGGCGTGCGCGAGCCGGCCGGGGCACGGGCCCCGGCCGGCTCGTTCCGTCAGCGAACTGTGTCCCGTTCGGCCCCGAGCGGGCGGGATTTAATGCGAGTTCACCGGATCCAGGCTCGGGTTCGGGTTCGGCTTCGTGTCCCGGCTCGGTTCAGGGTTCCGGCCCGGCTCGGGGTTCCGGTCCGGCTCGGGGTTCCGGTCCGGGTTCGGCAGGCGGCGGGCCGGGTCGGGGGAGAGACGGCGGGACGGGGCGGTCAGCCGTTCCGCGCCCGGCGGGACCGGTACCGCCGCGAAGATCGCGTTCTGCTTCTCCTGGAGCTCGTGGACCCGCTCGGGCGGGGTGTTGGGCAGGCGCTGCTCCTCGTACAGCTTGTGTGTCTCCAGCTGGGCGGCCTTGCTCCGCGGGGTGTGGAACTGGACCTCGAAGAGCTGGTGGGAGCGGGGCGCGCGCCAGGCGGAGTTGATCGCCTTGTAGCCGTCGGTGCGGTCCCAGGTGTTGGACCAGCGGGTGGAGTCGTTGCCCCAGGCGGACAGCAGCGCGGAGGCGGTGGTGACGCCCTGGCCGTACTTCGCGTCCGGCCACTGGAGCGTGAACCGGACCGCGTCGTTGATCTTGCCGAGCGACTCGTCGACGGTCCGTCCCGGGGTCTGTCGCATCGCGGTGGCGACCTTCCGCTTCAGCGAGTCCGGTGACTTCAGCCGGTGGTCGAAGCCGACGAGTTCGGCGTGGCTGATCTTGGCGGCGGCGCGGACCTCGGGGCTGATGGAGCGCTCGGCGCGGCGGGCGCGGGCCACGAAGGCGTCCACCTTCCTGTTCTCGGCGGCGTTCAGCGACAGGCCGTCCTGGTGCCAGCCGCCGCCGTGGTCCGTACCGGCGGCGGTCGCGGCGGGGACGGCGCCCAGGCCGAGGGCGCCGGCGAGCGCGGCGGCGGTGGCGGCCCGGCCGGCGAGGCGGTGGCCGGGGTGGCGGGCGGTCCGCGGGATGGTCGTACGGAGGGTCGGGCGGGTGGTCGTACGGGTGGTCAGGCGCGTGGTCATCGGTGCGCGGGATCCCTCTCTCGTGCCCCGGTGCGGGGTACGGACATGGCGAGAGATGCAACGGCGCACACCGCCCCGCGGTGACGGCGCGATACGGACGACGGGCCCGAATTCCGGACAACCGGCCCCCATTGCAGGGCAAAAGACCGCCCCTCCCGAAGGAGAGGCGGTCCTCGTGCGTGCCGGCCCCTGCGGGGGCCGATGATCCGGCGGGGGTCCTACAGGACGCGCACCGCGCCGGTCGGCATGTCGTAGCTGAGCGGGCGCTCGACGATGCCGGTGCTGGGGTTCTGGGCGCCGATGAACTTGCCACCGCCGACGTAGACGGCGACGTGGTAGGCGCTGCCGGCGCTGCCCCAGTAGAGGATGTCGCCGACCTGGAGGTTGTCGAGGCCGACCTGGGTGCCCTGCGTCGACTGGTCCTGCGACACGCGCGGCAGGTCGATGCCGATCTGGCTGAAGGCGGCCTGGGTGAGGCCGGAGCAGTCGTACGAGGAGGGGCCGCTGGCTCCCATGACGTACGCCTTGCCCAGCTGGGCCTTGAGGAAGGAGACGAGGGTGGCGGTGGAGCCGGTGCCGGCGGACGGCGCCGACAGGGTGGTCCGCTCGGCGGAGCGCGAGGCCCGGGCCTGGGCGGCCTCCTTGGCCTTGCGGGCTTCCTCGGCCTTCTTCTTCGCCTCGGCCTTGGCCTTCTTCACGGCCTCGGCCTTGTGCTTCTCCGCTGCCTTGGCGGCCTTGGAGAAGGCACTGTCCTGGAGCGCCTGGCGCTCGTAGTTGAACGCGACCTGCTCGGCGGTGTCGGCGCTCTGGGCGGCGCTGGTTGCCAGCGCCGTCGTGATCGTCGGCATCTCCTGGGTCTCGGAGACGGGCTTTTCCGCGGCGTTGGCCGGCACGGTCGCGCCGGTCACCGCGAGGGTGAGGAAGCCACCGGTCACACCCGCGCGCAGCGCCCGGGAGGACGCGGAAGGGCGGCGGGGCTTCCGGTGGCTGGGTATGAGTGCGTTCGGGGACATGGCCCAACGGCTATCAGGAGCCGCTGGTTGCTGCCAACAAGAGTGCAGTGCGCCACACTTGACGCGTACGCGATGAATAAAAGGGACTTATCGCCGCCCGAGGCTCCGCCGGCGCGATGTCCGAATTTCGCGATCATGTTCCTACGCACGGCATTTGAGGGTCCGTAGGGGTCCGGAGGCGGCTTACCACTTCCCTACGCGCCACGCCAAGGCTTCCCAGGCGTCAAGGACTTAGTGCACGAAATAGCGTGGGATAGGTCACTGCTGAGTGTCCGTTATGTTCCCGTGATCCGGCCCGTTATGTCCTCGTGACCCGACGGGGGTCCGACTTCGTGAACGCGGGCACGCGCCGACGATCACGGCGGGGTCACGAACGGGTCGCGGCCACGAAGCGGCGCGCTTATATCAGTTGAGGCGGGTCGGTGCCAATTTGCCTTGGGCGGCCACCACTTGATATTGGCCAACCCGTGCTGACCAGCGGTAACCCGTGTGAATGTCACCTCTCGTGATCACTCGCGCGCTTCACGTATGAAGATCACCGCTCATCCGGCTTCATGATCCTTCGCCGGGTGGTGAAGATCACAAAGGCGTTGTTCACCCCCGTGTCGCAGATCACAGACCGGCAGGCATAAGATGCAGGCGGTTCGGGCTTGTGAACTGCCTCACATGTGCACGATCTCCGAGGGGCGGCGAAGGGCCCGGGCGGACCGCCATCCAGTCATCGTCGACTGAAGGGAGCGGGGACGGTGAACGCTTACGCGCCCATCCTCGTACTAGGAGCCCTCGGGGCAGGCTTTGCGATCTTCTCCGTCGTCATGGCCGCGCTCATCGGGCCCAGGCGCTACAACCGGGCCAAGCTCGAGGCGTACGAATGCGGGATCGAGCCGACGCCACAACCGTCCGGTGGCGGTCGCTTCCCGATCAAGTACTACCTGACGGCGATGCTCTTCATCGTCTTCGACATCGAGATCGTCTTCCTCTATCCCTGGGCCGTCACCTTCGACGCCCTGGGACTGTTCGGGCTCGTCGAGATGCTCCTCTTCGCGCTCACCGTCTTCGTCGCCTACGCCTATGTATGGCGTCGTGGCGGCCTGGAATGGGACTAGGGGCCACCCATGGGACTTGAAGAGAAGCTGCCCAGCGGCTTTCTGCTGACCACCGTCGAACAGGCCGCGGGCTGGGTGCGCAAGTCATCGGTCTTCCCGGCGACCTTCGGGCTGGCCTGCTGCGCCATCGAGATGATGACGACCGGCGCCGGCCGCTACGACCTCGCCCGCTTCGGCATGGAGGTCTTCCGCGGCTCCCCGCGGCAGGCGGACCTGATGATCGTGGCCGGCCGGGTCAGCCAGAAGATGGCCCCCGTGCTGCGGCAGGTCTACGACCAGATGCCGAACCCGAAGTGGGTGATCTCCATGGGGGTTTGCGCCTCCTCGGGCGGCATGTTCAACAACTACGCGATCGTGCAGGGCGTCGACCACATCGTGCCCGTCGACATCTATCTCCCGGGCTGCCCACCGCGCCCCGAAATGCTGATGGACGCCATCCTCAAGCTCCACGACAAGATCCAGCACACCAAGCTCGGGGTCAATCAGCAGCAGGCCGCCCGCGAGGCCGAGGAAGCGGCGCTCAAGGCGCTCCCGCTGATCGAGATGAAGGGGCTGCTGCGGTGAGTGAGCAGAAGAACCCCGAGCGTCCGGACGACGAGCCGCGCGGCGACAACGCCAACGGCGAGGCCGTCCCGACGCAGCGCGACGACACCGGCGAGGTGATCGCCACCCGCCGCGGGATGTTCGGCGCCGACAACGGCGGCGACACCAGCGGCTACGGCGGCCTGGTCCGGACCGTCCGACTGCCCGGTGCGACCTCCCGGCCGTACGGCGGGCCCGGCGCCCGGGAAGCGTACGGGGACTTCGACGAGATCGCCGACGAACTGGAGGGCGCCCTCGACGAACAGGGGCTGGTCCCCGAGAACGTCATCCCGAAGACCGTCGTCGACCGCGGCGAGCTGACCTTCCACATCGAGCGGGAGTACCTCCCGGCGGTCGCCCGGATCCTGCGCGACGACCCGGCGCTCCGCTTCGAGCTGTGTACCGGCGTCAGCGGCGTCCACTTCCCCGGCGACAAGGGCCGCGAGCTGCACGCCGTCTACCACCTGCGCTCGATCACCCACAACCGGCTGATCCGGCTGGAGGTCTCCGCGCCGGACGCGGACCCGCACATCCCCTCGCTCGTCGCGGTCTACCCGACCAACGACTGGCACGAGCGCGAGACCTACGACTTCTTCGGCCTGGTCTTCGACGGCCATCCCGCGCTGACCCGGATCATGATGCCGGACGACTGGCAGGGCTTCCCGCAGCGCAAGGACTACCCGCTCGGCGGCATTCCCGTCGAGTACAAGGGCGCCCAGATCCCGGCTCCCGACCAGCGGAGGTCGTACAGCTGATGACTACTGCACCGCACTCCCACTCCCCGAACGGCCACCGCACGTCCAGCGACTTCGACACGACCGAGTCGCTCGCCCGGGAGACCACCGAGGGCACCGTCTACAACGTCACCGGCGGCGACTGGGACGAGATCGCGGCGTCCGCGGCGAAGTCCGACGACGAGCGGATCATCGTCAACATGGGGCCGCAGCACCCGTCCACGCACGGCGTGCTCCGGCTGATCCTGGAGATCGACGGGGAGACCGTCACCGAGGCCCGCTGCGGCATCGGCTACCTCCACACCGGCATCGAGAAGAACCTCGAATACCGGACCTGGACGCAGGGCACCACCTTCGTGACGAGGATGGATTACCTCACCCCCTTCTTCAACGAGACGGCCTACTGCCTGGCCGTGGAGAAGCTGCTCGGCATCACCGACGACATCCCCGACCGGGCCTCGGTCGTCCGCGTGATGCTGATGGAACTCAACCGGCTCTCCTCCCACCTGGTGTGCATCGCCACCGGCGGCATGGAGCTGGGCGCCACCACGATCATGATCTACGGCTTCCGGGACCGCGAGCTGATCCTCGACATCTACGAGCTGATCACCGGCCTGCGGATGAACCACGCCTACATCCGGCCCGGCGGCCTGGCCCAGGACCTGCCCCCGGGCGCCGTCGACCAGGTGCGCGCCTTCGTCAAGAAGATGCGCAAGAACCTCCCCGAGTACGACAAGCTCGCCACCGGCAACCCGGTCTTCAAGGGCCGCATGGAGGGCATCGGCTACCTCGACCTGGCCGGCTGCATGGCCACCGGCGCCACCGGGCCCATCGTCCGCTCCGCCGGCCTGCCGCACGACCTGCGCAAGACACAGCCGTACTGCGGTTACGAGGACTACGAGTTCGACATCCCGACCGCCGACACCTGCGACGCCTACGGGCGGTTCCTGATCCGGCTGGAGGAGATGCGGCAGTCGCTGCGGATCATCGAGCAGTGCCTGGACCGGCTCGAACCCGGGCCGGTGATGGTCGCGGACAAGAAGATCGCCTGGCCCGCCCAGCTGGCGCTCGGCCCGGACGGCCTGGGCAACTCCCTCGACCACATCAAGAAGATCATGGGCACCTCGATGGAGGCCCTGATCCACCACTTCAAGCTCGTGACCGAGGGCTTCCGGGTCCCGCCCGGGCAGGCCTACGCGGCCGTCGAGTCACCCAAGGGCGAGCTGGGCGTGCACGCGGTCAGCGACGGCGGCACCCGCCCCTACCGGGTGCACTTCCGCGACCCGTCCTTCACCAACCTGCAGGCCATGGCGGCGATGTGCGAAGGCGGCCAGGTCGCCGACGTCATCGTCGCCGTCGCGTCCATCGACCCCGTGATGGGAGGCGTCGACCGGTGACCACTGCGTCTTCTCCGCAGGGAGCCCCCGCAAGCCCCACCAGTCTGGGGATGCCCGCGCTCCCCGCCCCCGACTACCCGGCCGACGTCCGGGCCCGGCTGGAGGCGGACGCCAAGGAGGTGATCGCCCGCTACCCCGGCCCGCGCTCGGCGCTGCTGCCGCTGCTGCACCTCGTCCAGGCCGAGGACGGGCACGTCACCCGCACCGGCATCCGCTTCTGCGCCGAGCTGCTGGACCTCACCACCGCCGAGGTCACCGCCGTGGCGACCTTCTACTCCATGTACCGGCGCAAGGCCGGCGGTGACTACCAGGTCGGGGTCTGCACCAACACGCTCTGCGCGGTGATGGGCGGCGACGCCATCTTCGAGGAGCTCCAGGAGCACCTCGGCGTCGGCAACGGCGAGACCACCGAGGACGGCGCCGTCACCCTCGAACACATCGAGTGCAACGCCGCCTGCGACTTCGCGCCCGTCGTGATGGTCAACTGGGAGTTCTTCGACAACCAGACGCCGGAGTCCGCCCGGCAGCTCGTCGACGACCTGCGGGCCGGCCGGACCGTCGAACCCACCCGCGGCGCACCGCTGTGCACCTTCAAGGAGACCGCCCGCATCCTCGCCGGGTTCCCCGACGAGCGGCCGGGTGCCACCGCCGCCACCGGGAGCGCCGGACCCGCCTCGCTGATCGGGCTCCGCCTGGCCAAGGGCGAGGCCGCGCCCGGCCGCGGCGCCGGCGCCGATCACGTCGTGTCGCCCCGCGCCGGCGAGGGCGGGCGCCCCGAGGAGGGCACCGCCGGCGAACCCCCCGGCGGCCACACCGGCGAGCAGGCGCCCGCGGGACACCCCAGCTCCCACGACGCCCCGCAGGAAACCTCGGCCTCCGATACCGCCCACCCGTCTCCCGCCACCGCCCCGGACGAAGGGGCTCCGCCCCGCGGCAACGATGCGGCCGGGCCCACCGCTAAGGAGGGGGAGTGATGACCGTGGCAGCCGAACACGGGGGCTCCTCCCGGCCACCGGCCGGGGGAGAGGCCAGCCCCGAGAAGCTCCTCGTGCCCGTCCTGTCCGCCTTCTGGGACCAGCCCGAGTCCTGGACGCTGGAGACCTACCGCCGGCACGAGGGCTACGAGGGCCTGCGCAAGGCGCTCGCGATGTCCCCCGACGACGTCATCGCCTACGTCAAGGACTCCGGTCTGCGCGGCCGCGGCGGCGCGGGCTTCCCCACCGGAATGAAATGGCAGTTCATTCCGCAGGGCGACGGCAAACCGCACTATCTCGTTGTCAACGCTGACGAATCGGAGCCGGGGACCTGCAAGGACATCCCCCTCCTCTTCGCCAACCCGCATGCCCTCATCGAAGGGATCGTGATCGCCTGTCACGCGATCCGTGCGCACCACGCCTTCATCTATCTGCGCGGTGAGGTCGTACCCGTGCTGCGCCGGCTGCACGAAGCCGTGCGCGAGGCCTACGCGGCGGGCTTCCTCGGAAAGAACATCCTGGGGTCGGGGCTCGACCTGGACGTGATCGTGCACGCGGGCGCCGGCGCGTACATCTGCGGTGAGGAAACCGCGCTGCTGGATTCCCTGGAGGGCCGTCGCGGACAGCCCCGGCTGCGTCCTCCCTTCCCCGCGGTGGCCGGCCTCTACGCCTGCCCCACTGTCGTCAACAACGTCGAATCCATCGCATCCGTTCCCGCGATCCTCACCAGAGGAAAAGACTGGTTCAGGTCGATGGGCAGCGAGAAGTCCCCGGGCTTCACGCTCTACTCGCTCAGCGGCCACGTCGCCAACCCGGGCCAGTACGAAGCCCCGTTGGGCATCACGCTGCGCCAGCTGCTCGACATGAGCGGCGGGATGCGCCGCGGCCACCGGCTGAAGTTCTGGACGCCCGGCGGTTCCTCCACGCCGATGTTCACCGACGAGCACCTCGACGTGCCCCTCGACTACGAGGGCGTCGGCGCGGCCGGCTCGATGCTCGGCACCAAGGCGCTGCAGTGCTTCGACGAGACCACCTGCGTCGTGCGGGCGGTCACCCGCTGGACCGAGTTCTACGCGCACGAGTCCTGCGGCAAGTGCACGCCCTGCCGTGAAGGGACGTACTGGCTGGTGCAGTTGCTGCGCGACATCGAGGCGGGCCGTGCCCGGATTGCCGACCTCGACAAGATCGCCGACATCGCCGACAACATCAACGGCAAGTCGTTCTGCGCGCTCGGCGACGGCGCCGCCTCGCCGATCTTCTCCTCGCTCCAGTACTTCCGCGAGGAGTACGAGCAGCACATCACCGGCAAGGGCTGCCCGTTCGACCCCGCCAAGTCGACCCTGTGGGCCGACAACGACGCTCACCTGGGGGTGAATGCATGACCGTCACCACTACGGGGTCGAGCAGCGGCTCCGCCGCGGTCCCCCCGGAGGACCTCGTCACCCTGACGATCGACGGCATCGAGATCTCCGTCCCCAAGGGGACGCTGGTCATCCGCGCCGCCGAACTCCTCGGCATCGAGATCCCGCGCTTCTGCGACCACCCGCTGCTGGACCCCGCGGGCGCCTGCCGGCAGTGCATCGTGGAGGTCGAGGGCCAGCGCAAGCCGATGGCGTCCTGCACGATCACCTGCACCGACGGCATGGTCGTCAAGTCGCAGCTGACGTCGCCGGTGGCCGAGAAGGCGCAGCGCGGCGTGATGGAGCTGCTGCTGATCAACCACCCGCTGGACTGCCCGGTCTGCGACAAGGGCGGCGAGTGCCCGCTGCAGAACCAGGCGATGCAGGTCGGTGACCCGGACTCGCGCTTCGAGGGGAAGAAGCGCACGTTCGCCAAGCCGGTGCCGATCTCCACCCAGGTGCTGCTGGACCGTGAGCGGTGCGTGCTGTGCGCGCGCTGCACCCGCTTCAGCAACCAGATCGCCGGCGACCCGATGATCGAGCTGGTCGAGCGCGGCGCGCTCCAGCAGGTCGGCACGGGGGAGGGCGACCCCTTCCAGTCGTACTTCTCCGGCAACACCATCCAGATCTGCCCGGTCGGCGCGCTCACCTCGGCCGCCTACCGCTTCCGCTCCCGCCCCTTCGACCTGGTGTCGTCGCCGTCGGTGTGCGAGCACTGCGCGGGCGGCTGCGCGACGCGCACCGACCACCGGCGCGGCAAGGTCATGCGGCGGCTGGCGGCGAACGACCCGGAGGTCAACGAGGAGTGGATCTGCGACAAGGGGCGCTTCGCCTTCCGGTACGCGCAGCAGCGTGACCGGCTGGAGCACCCGTTGGTGCGCAACGCGGAGTCCGGGGAACTGGAGCCGGCGAGCTGGCCGACGGCCCTCGCGGCGGCGGCCCGCGGGCTGGCCGCGGCCAAGGGCCGTACCGGTGTGCTGACCGGCGGCCGGCTCACCGTCGAGGACGCCTACGCGTACGCCAAGTTCGCCCGGATCGCGCTGCACACCAACGACATCGACTTCCGGGCCCGGGCGCACAGCGCCGAGGAGGCGGACTTCCTGGCGGCCCGGGTCGCCGGCCGCGGCCGTGACCTCGGGGGCGACGGGGTCACGTACGCCGCCCTGGAGAAGGCGCCGGCCGTGCTGCTGGCGGGCATCGAGGCGGAGGAGGAGGCGCCCGGCGTCTTCCTGCGGCTGCGCAAGGCCCACCGCAAGTACGGGCAGCGCACCTTCGGGCTCGCCGCCTACGCCTCCCGCGGGCTGATCAAGGCCGGCGGGACGCTGCTGCCGGCCGCGCCCGGCACCGAAACGGAATGGCTGGACGCGCTGGCCGGCAACGAGGCAGCGGGCGCGGAGAGCCTTCCCGCGGAGGGCGGTGGCGGACGACGGGCGGGCCTGGACGGCGAGGGGCACGCGGCGGCCGAGGCGCTGCGCGCGGACGGCGCGGTGATCGTCGTCGGTGAGCGGCTGGCGGCGGTGCCGGGTGCGCTGACCGCCGCGGTGCGCGCCGCCACCGCGACCGGCGCGCGGCTGGTGTGGATCCCGCGGCGGGCGGGCGAACGCGGCGCGGTGGAGGCGGGCGCGCTGCCCGGTCTGCTGCCCGGCGGCCGGCCGGCCACCGACCCGCGGGCCCGCGACGAGGTCGCCGCCGCCTGGGGCGTGGCCGCGCTGCCGCACCGGCACGGCCGGGACACCGGCCAGATCATCGAGGCCGCGGCGACCGGTGAGCTGAGCGCGCTGCTGGTGGCCGGCGTCGAGGTCGCCGACCTGCCGGACCCGGCCCGGGCGCGGACCGCCCTGGACGAGGTCGGGTTCCTGGTCAGCCTGGAGCTGCGGCCCTCCGAGGTCACCGAGCGGGCCGATGTGGTCCTCCCGGTGGCGGCCGTGGTGGAGAAGGCAGGAACGTTCCTCAACTGGGAGGGCCGGGCCCGGCTGTTCGAGGCCGCGCTCAAGCCCGACCAGATGACCCGCCGCCATCTGCTGCCGGACTCCCGGGTGCTGCACATGCTCGCCGACGCCCTCGACGTCCACCTGGCGCTGCCGGACGTCGCCTCCGTACGCCGCGAGCTGACCCGGCTCGGCAACTGGGACGGCCCGTACGCGGGCGACCCGCTGGAGACCGGGCGGCCGCTGCCCCGGCCCGGCACCGGCGAGGCGGTGCTCGCCGGGCACCGGCTGCTGCTGGACCAGGGCGTCCTCCAGGAAGGCGACGAGGCGCTGGCCGGCACCCGGCACGCCGCCGTCGCCCGGCTGTCGGAGACCACCGCCGCCGAGACCGGCGTCAAGGACGGCGACGTGCTGGCGGTCAGCGGGCCGGCCGGCTCGGTGCGGCTGCCGCTGCGGGTCACGCCGATGCCCGACCGGGTGGTGTGGCTGCCGCTCAACTCCACGGACGGGGGCGTCGCCGCCGACACCGGTGCGCGCCCCGGCGAACTGGTGAGGATCTCCGCCGCCCCGGGCACGCCGGAGCCGGCCAAGGAGGTGGACGCATGATGCAGCTCGGTCAACTGGCCGCCGCGCAGACCGCGCTGGCCCAGGAGGACCTGTCGATGTTCGGCCGCGACCCGTGGTGGCTGGTCGTCATCAAGGCGGTCTTCTGCTTCGCGTTCCTGATGCTGACGGTGCTGTTCTCCATCGTGTGGGAGCGCAAGGTCGTCGCCTGGATGCAGTTGCGCATCGGCCCCAACCGGCACGGGCCCTGGGGCATGCTCCAGTCGCTCGCCGACGGCATCAAACTGATGCTGAAGGAGGACCTGGTCGTCCGGCGGGCCGACAAACTGGTCTACGTCCTCGCGCCGATCGTGGCGGCCATCCCGGCGTTCATGGCGATCGCGGTGGTCCCGTTCGGCCCGGCCGACAACGAGATCTCGATCTTCGGCCACCGCACCCCGATGCAGCTGACCGACCTGCCGATCGGCATCCTCTACATCCTGGCCACCGCCTCGGTGGGCATCTACGGCATCGTGCTGGCGGGCTGGTCCTCCGGCTCGACGTACCCGCTGCTGGGCGGTCTCCGCTCGTGCGCGCAGATGATCTCGTACGAGATCGCCATGGGCGCCGCCTTCGCCTCGGTCTTCCTGTACTCCGGGTCGATGTCGACGTCGACCATCGTGGAGTCGCAGCAGAACAGGTGGTACATCCTGCTGCTGCCGGTGTCGTTCCTCATCTACATCGCGACGATGGTGGGGGAGACCAACCGGGCGCCGTTCGACATGCCGGAGTCCGAGGGCGACCTCGTGGGCGGCTTCAACACCGAGTACTCGTCCATCAAGTTCGCGATGTTCATGCTCGCCGAGTACGTGAACATGGTGACGGTCTCGGCGGTCGCGACCACCCTCTTCCTCGGCGGCTGGCGGGCCCCGTACCCGATCTCGACGTTCTGGGAGGGCGCCAACCACGGCTGGTGGCCGATGCTGTGGTTCACGATCAAGGTGCAGCTGCTGCTGTTCTTCTTCATCTGGCTGCGCGGCACGCTCCCCCGGGTGCGCTACGACCAGCTGATGAAGCTGGGCTGGAAGGTCCTCATCCCGGTCTCGCTGGTCTGGCTGATGCTCGTCGCCAGCGTCCGGGCGCTGAAGAACGAGGGCTACAACTTCTCCCAGATCGTGCTCTACGTCGCCGGCGGCGCGGTCGTGCTGCTGCTGATCTCGCTGCTCGTGGACTTCTTCCGGCGCGGCGAGAACGAGGAGGAGCCGGACGGCGAGGGGGCGTTCGACCCGATGGCCGGCGGGTTCCCGGTGCCGCCGCTGCCCGGGCAGAGCCTGCCGCCGGTGCCGCGCCGACGCCCGCGCCATCAGCGTGAGTTGATTGTCAGTGGTCGGGTGGACACTGTCAGTGACGGAAACGAAACCGACGGAAAGGGGGGCGACGGTGCCTGAGTTCCAGAACCCCGTGGCCGGCTTCGGCGTGACCTTCAAGGCCATGTTCAAGAAGCGGCTGACCGAGCAGTACCCGGAGGAGAAGAAGCCGACGGCGCCGCGCTTCCACGGCCGCCATCAGCTCAACCGGCACCCCGACGGGCTGGAGAAGTGCATCGGCTGCGAGCTGTGCGCCTGGGCCTGCCCGGCCGACGCGATCTACGTCGAGGGCGCGGACAACACCGACGAGGAGCGCTACTCCCCGGGCGAGCGCTACGGCCGCGTCTACCAGATCAACTACCTGCGCTGCATCCTGTGCGGCCTGTGCGTGGAGGCCTGTCCCACCCGCGCACTGACCATGACCAATGAGTACGAACTCGCCGACCGGTCCCGCACCTCGCTCATCTACACCAAGGAGGAGCTGCTCGCCGGCCTGGAGGACACGATGGTCGACACGCCGCATGCCATCCACCCCGGCATGACGGAGAAGGACTACTACAACGGCCTGGTGACCGAGGCCGCCCCGGGGACGGTCCGTCAGGTCGCGGTGTCCAAGGGCGAGCAGCCCCAGGAGGCCGCCGCCACGACCGGCCCGCAGGAGCCCGCCGCGCGGGAGGTGACCGAGCGATGACCTCCCTCGCCGCCGCGGCCTCCACCGGCGAGGCCGTGCAGTTCTGGCTCCTGGGCACCGTCGCCGTCGTCGGCGCCCTCTGCACGATCCTGATGAAGCGGGCCGTGCACAGCGCCCTGTCGCTCGCCGGCACCATGATCGTCCTGGCGGTCTTCTACCTCGCCAACGGCGCGTACTTCCTCGGCGTCGTGCAGATCGTCGTCTACACCGGCGCGATCATGATGCTGTTCCTGTTCGTCGTCATGCTGGTCGGCGTCACCGCCGCGGACTCCCTCAAGGAGACGCTCAAGGGCCAGCGCTGGCTCGCCGCCGGACTGGGCCTCGGCTTCGGCATCCTGCTGATCGCCGGCATCGGCAACGCCTCCCTCAAGGAGTTCAACGGCCTCGGCGAGGCCAACGCCGGAGGCAACGTCCAGGGCCTGGCCGCGCTCATCTTCACCAAGTACGTCTTCGCCTTCGAGATCACCGGCGCCCTGCTGATCACCGCGGCCGTCGGCGCGATGGTGCTCACCCACCGGGAGCGCACCGAGCGCGCCAGGACCCAGCGCGAGCAGTCCGAGGCCCGCGTCCGCGAGGGCAAGCAGGTGCCGCCGCTGCCCGCCCCCGGCGTCTACGCCCGGCACAACGCCGTGGACATCCCCGGCCTGCTGCCCGACGGCACCCCGTCCGAGCTGACCGTCAATCCGACGCTGCGCGCCCGCGGCCAGATCCGGGACGTCTCCCGCGAGTCGCTCGCCGAGCTGAAGGCGCTGGAGCGGCGCTCCGAGGACTGGCTGGGCCGCGGCTCCGGCGAGGAGCCCGAAGCCCCGCCGTCCGGTGGCGCATCGCCGAAGGAGCACAAGGAGGGCGCCAAGAAATGAACCCGGTCTACTACCTCTATCTCGCCGCCCTGCTGTTCACCATCGGCGCGGCCGGGGTGCTGATCAGGCGGAACGCCATCGTGGTGTTCATGTGCATCGAGCTGATGCTCAACGCCTGCAACCTCGCCTTCGTCACCTTCTCCCGCCTGCACGGGAATCTGGACGGCCAGATCATCGCCTTCTTCACGATGGTCGTCGCCGCGGCCGAGGTCGTGGTCGGCCTGGCGATCATCGTGACGATCTTCCGCACCCGTCATACGGCCTCGGTCGACGACGCCAGCCTGATGAAGCTGTAAGGGGTCGCCCAAAGTGGAGAACTTGATCGCGCTGCTCGTCGCGGCACCGCTGGTCGGTGCGGCCCTGCTGCTGTGCGGCGGAAAACGGCTCGACCGCACCGGCCACTGGATCGGCACCCTCTTCGCGGCGGCGTCGTTCGCCGTCGGGGTGGCGCTCTTCGCCGACATGCTCGGCAGGAGCGCCGACCACCGGGCGCTGCACCAGCACCTGTTCAGCTGGATCCCGGTCGGCGGCTTCCGCGCCGACGTCGCCTTCCAGCTCGACCAGCTGTCCATGACCTTCGTCCTGCTGATCACCGGCGTCGGCTCACTGATCCACGTCTACTCGATCGGCTACATGGAGCACGACGAACGGCGCCGCCGCTTCTTCGGCTACCTCAACCTCTTCCTCGCGGCGATGCTGCTGCTCGTCCTCGCCGACAACTACCTCCTGCTGTACGTCGGTTGGGAGGGCGTCGGCCTCGCCTCGTACCTCCTCATCGGGTTCTGGCAGCACAAGCCGAGTGCCGCCACCGCCGCCAAGAAGGCGTTCCTGGTCAACCGCGTCGGCGACATGGGCCTGTCCATCGCGATCATGCTGATGTTCACGACGTTCGGGACGTTCGCGTTCGGCCCGGTGCTCGCGTCCACCGGCGCCACCTCCGAGGGCAAGCTCACCGCCATCGGGCTGATGCTGCTGCTGGCCGCCTGCGGCAAGTCGGCCCAGGTACCACTGCAGTCCTGGCTCGGGGACGCCATGGAGGGCCCCACCCCGGTCTCCGCCCTGATCCACGCCGCCACGATGGTCACCGCCGGCGTGTATCTGATCACCCGCTCCGGGGCGATCTTCAACGCCGCACCGGACGCCCAGACCGCCGTCGTCGCGGTCGGCGCGGTCACCCTCCTCTTCGGTGCGATCGTCGGTTGCGCCAAGGACGACATCAAGAAGGCCCTGGCCGGCTCGACGATGTCGCAGATCGGCTACATGATCCTCGCCGCCGGCCTGGGCCCGATCGGCTACGCCTTCGCGATCATGCACCTGGTCACCCACGGCTTCTTCAAGGCGGGCCTCTTCCTCGGCGCCGGCTCGGTGATGCACGGCATGAACGACGAGGTCGACATGCGCCGTTACGGCGGCCTGCGGAAGTACATGCCGATCACCTTCATCACCTTCGGCCTCGGCTATCTCGCGATCATCGGCTTCCCCGGCCTGTCCGGCTTCTTCTCCAAGGACAAGATCATCGAGGCGGCGTTCGCCAAGGGCGGCACCGAAGGCTGGATCCTCGGCGGCGCGGCCCTCCTGGGCGCCGCGATCACCGCGTTCTACATGACCCGGGTGATGCTGATGACGTTCTTCGGCGAGGAGCGCTGGCGCAACGCCCCCACCCCCTCACCGGACCGGCCCTCCGCCGAACCCGCCGCCGGAACCGGCGGCGAGTACACCCCGCCGCATCCGCACGAGTCGCCGAAGGTCATGACCCTCCCCATGGTCGTGCTGGCCATCGGATCGGTCTTCGCCGGCGGCCTGTTCAGCCTCAACGAGGCCTTCGTCAAGTGGCTGGAGCCCGTCACGTCCTTCGCGCACGGCCACTCCCCGGTCAGCGCCACGACCGTCACCGCCGCCACCACCGTCGTCCTCTTCCTCGGCGTCGGCGTCGCCTGGCTGATGTACGGCCGCCGGCCGGTCCCGTCGCTCGCCCCCCGCGGCTCGCTGCTCACCCGCGCCGCCCGCCGCGACCTCCTCCAGGACGACTTCAACCACATCGTCTTCGTCCGCGGCGGCGGCCACCTGACCACCACCCTCGTCCAGCTCGACCACACCCTGGTGGACGGCGCGGTCAACGGCACGGCCGCCTCCATGGGCGGACTCTCCGGCCTGCTCCGCCAGTTGCAGAGCGGCTTCGTCCGCTCCTACGCGGTCCAGATGCTGGGCGGGGCCGCCGTACTCGTCGCCGCGACCCTGCTGATGAGGGGTGTCTGAGCCATGTCGTTTCCCCTGCTGACGGCGACGGCCGTGGTACCGGCGATCGGCGCGATCGCCACCGCCGCGCTGCCCGCCGCCAAGCGCACCGTGGCCAAATGGCTCGCGCTGCTCTTCTCCCTGCTCACCTTCGCGCTGGCCCTCGTCGTCGCGTTCCGCTTCGACCCCACCGCCAAGGGTCCCTTCCAGCTCACCGAATCGCACGCCTGGATCAGCGACTTCGGCGTCCGCTACGAACTCGGCGTGGACGGCATCGCGGTCGCCCTGATCGCGCTCACCGCCCTGCTCATCCCGTTCGTCATCCTGGCCGGCTGGCACGACGCCGACCCCCTGGAGGAAGCCACGCCCAACCGGCGCTGGCGGCCCACCCAGGGCTTCTTCGCCCTGATCCTCGCCGTCGAGGCGATGGTGGTGATCTCCTTCGAGGCCACCGACGTCTTCCTCTTCTACATCTTCTTCGAAGCCATGCTGATCCCGATGTACTTCCTCATCGGAGGCTTCGGGGACCGCGCCGGCGCCGACGGCGAGGAGCGCTCCGCGGACCGCAGGTCGCAGGCCGCGGTGAAGTTCCTGCTCTACAACCTCGCCGGCGGCCTGATCATGCTGGCCGCGGTCATCGGGCTGTACGCCGTCACCGCCGACCAGCTCGGCACCGGCACCTTCTCCCTGACGCAGATCGTCGAGGCCCGCGCGGCCGGGCAGCTGGACATCGGCACCACCACCGAACGCCTGCTGTTCCTCGGCTTCTTCTTCGCCTTCGCCGTCAAGGCCCCGCTCTGGCCGCTGCACACCTGGCTGCCCGGCGCCATGGGCGAATCGACCGCCCCCGTCGCCGTCCTGATCACCGCCGTGGTCGACAAGGTCGGCACCTTCGCCATGCTCCGCTTCTGCCTCCAGCTCTTCCCGGAGGCCAGCAGCTGGGCGACCCCGGTCATCCTGGTCCTCGCCCTGATCAGCATCGTCTACGGCGCCCTGCTCGCGGTCGCCCAGCGGGACATCAAGCGGCTGATCGCCTACGCCTCGATCTCCCACTTCGGCTTCATCATCCTGGGCATCTTCGCCATGACGTCCCAGGGCCAGGGCGGCGCCACCCTGTACATGGTCAACCACGGCATCTCGACCGCCGCCCTGATGCTGGTCGCCGGCTTCCTCATCAGCCGCCGCGGCTCCCGGCTCATCGCGGACTACGGCGGCGTCCAGAAGGTCGCCCCCGTGCTCGCCGGCACCTTCCTGATCGGCGGCCTGGCCACCCTCTCCCTGCCCGGCCTGGCCCCGTTCGTCAGCGAATTCCTCGTCCTGGTCGGCACGTTCAGCCGCTACCCGGTCATCGGCGTCATCGCCACCCTCGGCATCGTCCTCGCCGCGCTCTACGTCCTCGTCCTCTACCAGCGGACGATGACCGGGCCGGTGAAGAGCGAGGTCAGCGCCATGCCCGACCTGCGGGCCCGGGAACTGGTGGTGGTCGCGCCGCTGATCGCGCTGCTGCTCTTCCTCGGCGTGTACCCCAAACCGCTCACCGACCTGGTCAACCCGGCGGTCGAGCACACCCTGTCCGTCGTGGACAAGAAGGACCCCAAGCCCACTGTGCAGGTGAACGCCGTGCCCGGCAGCGGCCGGGCCGGTCACGCCGCGAGTGATCAAGATGTGGAGGCCGCGAAATGAGTTCCGTGGCAAGTGTCCACAGCCTGTGGACAGCGGCGGCCGGAGCACCGGGCAAGATCCCGGGGCCGCACATCGAGTACGCCCAGCTCTCGCCCACCCTGATCGTCCTCGGCGCCGCGGTGCTCGGCATCATGATCGAGGCCTTCGTCCCGCGCCGCAGCCGCTACTACTCCCAGCTGCTGCTGTCCCTGGTGGCGCTGGCCGCCGCGTTCGCCGCGGTGATCGGCCTGGCGGCCGCCGGATTCGGCTCGTCCAAGGCCCATGTCGCCGCGATGGGCGCCGTCGCCGTCGACGGCCCCGCGCTGTTCCTCCAGGGCACGATCCTGCTGGTCTCCCTGATCGCCGTCTTCACCTTCGCCGAGCGCCGGCTCGACCCGGCGGCACACGGCAAACACGTGGACTCCTTCGCCGCCCAGCCCGCGGCCGTCCCCGGCGGCGCCGCCGAACAGGCCGCCGTCAAGGCCGGGTTCACCACCACCGAGGTCTTCCCGATCCTGCTCTTCGCGGTCGGCGGCATGCTGATCTTCCCGGCGGCCAACGACCTGCTGACGCTCTTCGTCGCGCTGGAGGTCTTCTCCCTCCCGCTGTACATCCTGTGCGCACTGGCCCGCCGCCAGCGGCTGCTGTCGCAGGAGTCCGCGCTCAAGTACTTCCTCCTCGGCGCGTTTTCCTCCGCCTTCCTCCTGTTCGGCGTCGCCCTGCTCTACGGCTACGCGGGCACGGTGACGTACGCCGGGATCGCCGAGGTCGTCTCGGACGGCGCCAAGCAGATCGACCCGGCCCTGGCCGGCACGATGAGCAACGACGCACTGCTGCTGATCGGCGGCGCGCTGGTGCTGATGGGCCTGCTGTTCAAGGTCGGCGCGGTCCCGTTCCACATGTGGACCCCGGACGTCTACCAGGGCGCCCCGACACCGGTCACCGGCTTCATGGCGGCCGCCACCAAAGTCGCCGCGTTCGGTGCGCTGCTGCGGGTGCTGTACGTCGTCCTGCCCGGCATGCGCTGGGACTGGCGGCCGGTGATGTGGGGCGTCGCGATCATCACGATGCTGGGCGGCGCGATCGTCGCCATCACCCAGACCGACATCAAGCGGCTGCTGGCGTACTCCTCCATCGCGCACGCCGGGTTCATCCTCGCCGGTGTCATCGCCACCAGTAAGGACGGCGTCTCCTCGGTGCTGTTCTACCTGGGCGCCTACTCCTTCGTGACGCTCGGCGCCTTCGCCGTCGTCACCCTGGTGCGGGACGCGGGCGGCGAGGCCACCCAGCTGTCCAAGTGGGCCGGCCTCGGCCGGCGTTCGCCGCTGGTGGCCGCGGTCTTCGCGGTGTTCCTGCTGGCCTTCGCCGGCATCCCGCTGACCTCCGGTTTCGCCGGGAAGTTCGCGGTCTTCAAGGCGGCCGCGCAGAGCGGCGCGGGCTGGCTGGTGGTCGTCGGTGTGATCTCCTCCGCCATCGCCGCGTTCTTCTACATCCGCGTCATCGTCCTGATGTTCTTCAACGAGCCCAAGGCCGAAGGCCCGACCGTGGCGGTGCCCAGCCCGCTGACCTCCACGGCCATCGCCATCGGCGTCACCGCCACCCTGGTCCTGGGCCTGGCGCCGCAGTACTTCCTGGACCTCGCAGGGCATGCGGGAGTCTTCGTGCGCTGAACGGCGGGAGGCCGGCCTCGGCTTGGCCGACCGCCGGACCCGTACCGGTACCGCGGATACGTGCCCGGTGCGTCGCAGCACCGCGTGCGGCAACGGCCGCCGTCCGGAGCCCTCGGGGGGTTCCGGACGGCGGCCGTTCGCCGTGCAGGGCCCCGCCGACCGTCCAGTGGTCGGTCCGGCGGGCCCGGCGGTCAGCTCTTGGGCATCCCGCTCGGCAGCTCGGGCATGTCGGGGATCTTCACGCTGCCGTCGCTGGTCTTGGTGTACTTCTCGGTGGGGCCGTTCTTCCAGTCGACGGTCAGAGTCTTGCCGTCCGATCCGGCCTTGAGCGTGCCCATGGTGCGGGTGGTGTCCCCGTCGGTGCACTTGAGGGCGGCCATGGTCATCCCGGCCATCTCCTGGACCTTGCCCAGACACGCGGACTTGTGGCCGTTGCTGAACGCGACCGTGCCCTTGGTGATCACCAGGATCAGCGGGCTGCTGTCCGTACCGGCCTTCCAGGCACCCTCGACCGCCTTGGGGCTCGCGGGCTTGTCCGCGCTTCCCGGAGTCGACGTCGGAGCCTCCGGCGTCTTGCTCGGCTTGCTGTCGCTGCCGTTGTCGCCGCTGCTTCCGCAACCGCTGAGCAGCATCGCGGCGATGGCTGCCGCCCCGGCGATCTGTGCTGCCTTGCGCACGTACGTCTCCTCCGTTGTGGGTCAGGGACCGTGAGGCTAACAGCGCCCCCGCCCCACCGTCCGCCCCGTCATCGCTCTTGCATCAACGCCGGTACGCAGTTGGTGTGGGGCTGTGACGTAGGGCGGGGCGGGGAGGGGGCGGGGGGATGGGGTGGGCGGCGCGGAGGGTGGGGGCGGGGCGGGGCGGCTTCCCTCTTCCTCGGGGGCCCCTCCCCCCCCCGCCCCTCCCCCCGCCCCGCCCCACCCCTCCGCCCCCACCCCCACCCCCTAACCCCCCGCCGCGCTCTTGTCCTGCTGTACGGCGTGGTGGACGGCGCGGGACGTCCAGCACTCCTTGACCAGGCCGCGCAGGGCGCGCCGGTGCGGGCGTCCGGCTGCGCCGGGCAGGAGCCTGGCGTCCAGGTCGCAGGCCGCCACCTGCGCGGCCAGCAGCCGATCACGCCACCCGGGCAGCCCGGCCTCGACGGCTGCCGTGAAGCGGGCCCGGGCCGGCCCGCTGAGGTCCACCGGCCCCACGGGGAACCGTTCGTACGGGAACAGGCCCAGCGCCCGGTGGGTCTCTCTGCGCAGTGCGCCGCGCTTCTCCAGCACGCGCAGGCACAGCTCCTGCAGGGGCCGGCCGGCGCCGTGGACCCAGCGGTGCGCCTTGACGCCCTTGCCGCCCTTGGTCGGGGCGGGCAGTGCCGCCAGCGCGCCGTCCCCTATCGCGTTGCCGAGCGGCAGCGGATTGATCACCGTGATCCGGTCGCCGCGCTCCACGGTGATCCGCCCGGCCGCCTCCAGGTCCGCCAGGGCCGCGCCGGCCAGCCCGTAGTGCAGGTACTTCGGGTTGGTCAGGGGGCGGCCGCGCACCGGGTCGAGGCCCAGGAGGAGCAGTTCCTCGGGGAGGCTGAGCGGGGTGCCGGTCATGTCGCGTCACGGGCCGGGACCGTGGGTGCGGGCAGGATGCGGCCGGTGACCTCGCCCAGACCGATCCGGGCCCCGTCCGGGCCGGGTGCCCAGGCGGTGAGGGTGACCTCGTCGCCGTCCTGGAGGTAGGGGCCCTTGCCTTGGGTGAGTTCGAGCAGGCAGCCGAGCTGGTCGGGTTCCGGGCCGGAGACGGTGCCGGAGGCGAACAGATCACCGGTGCGCAGCGAGGCGCCGTTGACGGTCATATGGGCCAGCTGCTGCGCGGCGGTCCAGTACATGGCGGAGAAGGGCGGGCGGGAGATCGTCTCGTCGTTGATCCGCACCTCGATATGGATGTCGATGCCGCCCGGTTCCAGGCCTGCGTCGTCGAGGTAGGGCAGCAGCGGGTGGTCGCGGGTGGGCGGGGGCGTACGGGCGTGGTCGAGGGCGTCGAGCGGGGTGATCCAGGCGGAGACGGAGGTGGCGAAGGACTTGCCCAGGAACGGGCCGAGCGGCACGTACTCCCAGGCCTGGATGTCGCGGGCGGACCAGTCGTTGACGAGGCAGACGCCGAAGACGTGGTCGCGGAAGGTGTCGAGGCCGACGGGTTCGTGGAGGGCGGAGGGGGTGCCGACGACGAAGCCGATCTCGGCCTCGATGTCGAGGCGGGTGGACGGGCCGAAGACGGGGGCGTCGTCCGTGGCGGTCTTGCGCTGCCCGTTGGGCCGGACGACCGGGGTGCCGGTGGCGACGACGGTGCCCGCGCGGCCGTGGTAACCGATCGGCAGATGCTTCCAGTTGGGCGGCAGGACCGCGCCGTTGGGGCGGAAGATCCGGCCGACGTTCGTGGCGTGGTGCTCGCTGGAGTAGAAGTCGACGTAGTCGGCGACCTCGAAGGGGAGGTGCAGGGTGACCTCGGCGAGCGGGTGGAGCAGCGGGGCGACCTCGTCGCGGTGCGCGGGGTCGGTGACCGCGCTGTGGACAGCCGCGCGGATCTGCTGCCATACGGGCCGGCCGGCCGCCAGCAGCGGGTTGAGGGTGGGTGCGGTGAGCAGCTCGGCGTGCGGGTGGATGGCCGCGGGCAGGGCGCTGGGCAGTGCGCTCAGGTCGAGGACGTGACTGCCGTAGCGGACGCCGATCCGGTGTTGTCCGGGTGCGTCGGTGGTGCTGAAGACGCCGTAGGGGAGGTTGTGCGGGCCGAAGGGGTCGCCTTCCGCCAGGTCGAACGGGCTCTGCTCGGGCATGGACAGCTCCTCGCGTTCGTCGTCGCCGGTGAGCGGCCGGGCCGGCCGGGGCGAGGGGCCCCGGGCCGGTGGCTCGGTGATCAGAGTACGGCCGGGGGCGTCGCGGCGAAGGAGCCTGTGGATAACTTCCGAAAGGCGTGGTCGGCGCGGTGAACGGCGGGACGGGAACCGGCCCGCGGACGGCTCCGGAAGCCCCTCGGACGGCCCCGCGGGCATGCCGGGACGGCGGACGGCGCGGGGAGGGCGACGGCGGGGGCGCGGGGCCGGCCCGAGTCGGGAGGGGAGGGCGACAAGGCGGGGCGGGACGGCGGGGAGGCGCGGCGCGTCGGGGCGGCAGGGGAGTGAACGGCGTGCGGTGAGGCGGGGCGGCGGGCGGGCACTCGATGCCGCACGCCCCAAGTCCTGGCAATGTCCTGAAAAGCCTTGCCGCACTGCGCAATTCGGGCCTAGCTTCCTGTGCTGGCACGGGCCGGGGCGGGACCGTTCCGAGGGGGGACACGTGGCTCGCAGTGGCGCACGGCTCGCGGTCGACCGGAGCGTTCCGGGCCTGATCGTGAAGATCGGGGCGTACCCCCTGCATCACGGCGGTGTGGGTGCCATCCGCAGCCTGGGGCGGCTGGGCGTCCCCATGTACGCGGTGACGGAGGACCGTTTCACGCCCGCCGCGGCCTCCCGCTATCTGTGCGGCCGTTTCGTCTGGCCGACCACGGGCCGCGAGGAGCCGGAGCGGCTGGTCGCCGGGCTGCTGCGGATCGGGCGCCGGATCGGCCGGCCGGCGGTGCTGCTGCCCACCGACGACGAGGCGGCGGTGCTGATCGCCGAGCACGCCGAAGCGCTCGCCGGATCGTTTCTGTTCCCCCGCCCGGCACCCGGCCTGCCGCGGCGGCTGGCCAGCAAACAGGGGCTGCACGAACTGTGCGCCGCGCACGGCGTCCCGTCACCGGCCGCCGTCTTCCCCGCCTCGTACGCGGACGTCGAGGCGTACGCCGGGCGGGCGCGCTTCCCCGTGGTGGCGAAGAACCGGGAGGCCTTCGTCCGGCGCAGCCGGCCCGCGGTCGCCGGCACCACCCGGATCGCGGGGCCGGAGCACCTGCTCGATCTGGCCCGGGACTGGGGCCCGCGGCCCGCCGTGGTCCTGCAGGAGTACCTGCCGCGGGAGCAGGCCGAGGACTGGATCGTGCACGCCTGCTTCGCGGCGGACGGCACGCCGCTGACACTGTTCACCGGGGTCAAGGTGCGCTCGTGGCCGCCGCACGCGGGCATGACGGCCTGCGCGTGGGTGGTCGACAATCCCGAACTGGCGCGGCAGGCCGCGCATTTCGCGCGCCGGATCGGGTTCGCCGGGACCGCCGACCTGGACTGGCGGTTCGACCGGCGCGACGGCCGGTACAAGCTGCTGGACTTCAACCCCCGTATGGGCGCGCAGTTCCGGCTGTTCGAAACCACGGCGGGCGTCGATGTCGTCCGCGCCCAGCATCTGCACCTCACGGGGCGCGCCGTTCCCGGGGGCGTCCAGCGGGCGGGGCGCCGCTTCGTCGTCGAGAACGTCGATCTGCCGGCCCGTCTCGCCTACGGGCGGGGCGGTGGCCGTGGGCCGCACGTACCGGCGCGCCGGCGCGGGACCGAGACGGCGTGGTTCGCCGCCGACGATCCGCTGCCGTTCCTCACCATGCTGGCGCGGTCCGCCGTGCCGGGTGCCCGGCATCTGTGGCAGCTGCACCGGGCGGCCCGCCGGGCGGCCACCACCCCGCCCCTGGAGCGCGAGGCGCCACCCCCGAAGGACCAGCCACCCCCGAAGCACGAGGCACCACCTGGGTACGAGGCACCACCGAGGCAAGGGGAGGAACCGCAGTGAGCACTCCGGTAGCGGTCATCGGGGCCGGTCCCTACGGCCTGTCGACGGCGACCCATCTGCGGACGCAGGGCGTGCCGGTGCGGGTCTTCGGCCGCCCGATGGCCAGCTGGCAGGAGCAGATGCCCGCGGGCATGCTGCTGAAATCGACGCCCGCGGCGTCCGGCATCGACGTCCCACTGGAGGGCCACACCCTCGCCGATTACTGCGCCGCGGCGGGCGAGCCGCGGTACGAGTCGGACTGGGACCTCCTGCCCGTCGAGACGTTCGTGCGGTACGGGCGGTGGGTGCAGCGGCGGCTGCTGCCCGATGTGGAGCAGGTCCGGGTGGTGTCGGTGGACAGGCGGGCGGACGGTTTCGAGCTCAAGCTGGACAGCGGTGACCAGGTGGGCGCCCGGGCCGTGGTCGTCGCCACCGGGCTGAGCGGACTGGCGCATCTGCCCCGCCGGCTGGCCGCCGCGGTCCCGGACGGGCCGTCCGCCACCGGCCCGGTCTCGCACAGCTCCCAGCACCACGACCTGGCGGCGCTGGCCGGCCGGGAGGTGGTCGTGGTCGGTGCCGGGCAGTCGGCGCTGGAGAGCGCGGTCCTGCTCGCCGAGGCGGGCGCGGCGTCCGTGCGGGTCGTGGCGCGCGGGCCGGCCGCGGTGGGCTTCGGGGCGCCGCCGGACCGCCAGCCGCGGCTGCGGCCCGCCTCGCCGTTCGGCAACGCCTGGTCGCTGTACGCGCTGACGCACCACGCCGGGGCGTTCCGGTTTCTGCCGCCGCCGGTGCGGCGCGCCCTGGTGCGGCGGGTGCTCGGACCGCTCGGCGCGTGGTGGCTCCGGGACCGGTTCACCGGGCGGGTGCAGGTCACGCAGGGGCGGCGGATCGTACGGGCCACGGTCCGCGACGGCCGCCCCGTACTGGCGCTGCGCGGCGCCGACGGGCACGGGGGTGAGCTGGCCGCGGACCATGTGCTGGCGGCGACCGGCTACCGGATGGACCTGGCGGCGCTGGACTTCCTCGGGCCGGGGCTGCGCACCGGGGTCGTCGCGCGGGCCGGCGGTCCTCTTCTGGACGCCGGGTTCGGCTCGTCGGTACCGGGGCTGTACTTCACGGGGCTGCCGGCCGCCGCGTCGTTCGGCCCGGTGATGCGCTTCGTGTGCGGGACGGCCTTCGCCGGGCCGCGGCTGGCCAGGGCGGTGGCGCGGGCATACGGCTGACGGCCCGTGGGAGGCCGGCGGCGTCGCGTCGCCGGTGAGGTGCGCGGGTCATGAAGATGGCTGAAGTACGTGTGGTCCGGGTGGATATCCGGCTCCTCGGTGACCCCTGTGTCTGCTGGGGTTTACGGGGTTCTGTCGGCCTCCGCCGGGTGGGTGCTCCGATGTCAAAGCCACGCCAAAACGTGATCAACGGTGATCAAGAAGGTGTCGGGTCGGGGGTTGCTGTGCTTCCCGGGTGGTTCGGGGGGCGGGCGCTCATGGTGATCGAACTGCGACCGGATACGCTGGCCAATGGTGGAGACAGCGACAGATCGACATTCAGTTTGATCGTCAGCAGACAGGAGTACCCCTCGTGACCGTCGTCGGGCCCTTCGGGCTGAGCGTGCGGGACCAGGCTCTTGAGGCCGATGTCCAGGCCGGGTTGGCGGCTGTCGAGGAGGGCCTGCTGGAGGCCACCAAGAGCGACGTGCCGTTCATCACCGAAGCCGCGCAGCATCTCGTGCGCGCGGGCGGCAAGCGGTTCCGGCCGCTGCTGGTGATGCTGGCCGCCCAATTCGGTGACCCCCACAGCCCGGGCGTGGTGCCCTCCGCCGTCGTCGTGGAGCTCACGCATCTGGCGACGCTCTACCACGACGACGTGATGGACGAGGCGGAAGTGCGCCGCGGGGTGGCCAGCGCCAACGCCCGCTGGGGCAACTCTGTCGCGGTGCTGACCGGCGACTTCCTCTTCGCCCGCGCCTCGCACATCCTCGCCGACCTCGGGCCGGAGGCCGTCCGGATCCAGGCCGAGGCGTTCGAGCGCCTGGTGACCGGCCAGATCCTGGAGACCGCCGGACCGCGCGACGGGCGTGACCCCATCGACCACTACCTCGACGTCCTCGCGGGCAAGACCGGCTCGCTCGTGGCCGTCGCCTGCCGCTTCGGCGCCATGATGTCGGGCGCCCAGGAGTCCACGGCCAACATCCTCACCCAGTACGGCGAGCGGCTGGGCACCGCCTTCCAGCTGGCCGACGACGTCCTGGACATCGCCAGCGACTCGCACGAATCGGGCAAGACGCCCGGTACGGACCTCCGCGAGGGCATCCCGACGCTGCCGGTGCTGCGGCTGCGTGCCCGCGCCGAGAGCGACGCCGGCACGCCCGAGGACCGGGCGCTGTGCGAACTGCTCGCCGGCGACCTCACCGACGACGTCCGGCACGCCGAGGCGCTCGCCGGGCTGCGTGCCCACCCGGCGCTCGAAGAGGCCCGCCAGGACACCATCCGCTACGCGGAGGAAGCCCGCGCGACGCTGGCCCCGCTCCCGGCGTGCACGTCCAAGGCGGCCCTGGAGGGCCTCTGCGACGCGGTGGTCCACCGGGCGGGCTGACACCCCCTAAGGGTTCGCCCCCCTTCTCCTCAGGGTTCGGTCAACCCCAGGTCGTACGGGCCCCGTCGTGCGGTGACCGGGCGTCATACCTCAGCAGTAGGACGAGTTGGACCCGCGGGCTGACGCGATCCGCCGCGTGAATTGGTGAGATGGAGAACACCACAGCGCGGCGGTCAGGCCACAATGAGCCCCAGGGGAGGGCGAGTGGACAGCTCGGCGGCCGCCGCAGACGACGGAGGTAGGCAGATGCCACGGTACGAACCGACAGAGGTCACCGGCGAAGCGGACGGGGGGCAGTCCCCGAGGCGCCGGAAAGCGGTGCGGTACGCCGTACCGGTCGCGGTGGCGGGGGTGGCGGCGGCGACGATCGGGCTGGTCCCGGCATTCGCCGGCTCGGGTTCCCCGGATCTGCCGAAGATCTCGGCCCAGGACCTCATAGCCAAGGTCGCCAAGTCGGACGTCCAGCAGCTGTCCGGCACGGTCCGGGTCAGCACGGACCTCGGCCTGCCGTCCCTGCCGGGCGGTGTGGCGGCCGGCGGCTTCGGCGGCGGCCAGGGCGGCGAGAAGGGTGAGCACGGCCAGGACGACGGCGCGTCCGCATCGCCCCGGAGCAAGCTGATGGAGCTGGCGTCCGGCGCGCACACGCTCCGCGTCGCCGCCGACGGCCCCGAGAAGCAGCGGGTGTCCATCGTCGACAAGGCCGCCGAGTACAGCCTCGTCCACAACGGCAACGAGGTCTGGGCGTACGACAGCGGCAGCAACACCGCGGTGCACAGCACCGCACCCGACGCCGGCCGGCACGGCACCCACAAGCGGGCCCCCGAGGGCCTCCCGGGCGACCTGAAGAACGCCACTCCGCAGGACCTGGCGAAGAAGGTCCTCCAGGCGGCCGGCGACACCACCTCGGTCACCGTCGACGGCACCGCCAGGGTCGCCGGACGGGACGCCTACCAGCTGCTGATCAAGCCCAAGCAGGCCGCCTCGACGGTCGGGTCGATCCGGGTCGCGGTGGACGCCGCCAACGGCGTCCCGCTGAAGTTCACCCTGACCCCGAAGAGCGGCGGCGCGGCCGCCATCGACGTCGGCTACACCAACGTCGACTTCGCCAAGCCGGCCGCGGACCTCTTCTCCTTCACGCCGCCCAAGGGCGCCAAGGTCGTCGACGGCGACAAGCAGCGGGCGACGGCGCAGCGCGAACACGGCAAGAAGTTCAAGGACTTCGGGGCCCGCAAGGACGCGAAGGACCCGCGGAAGGACTTCGGCGGGCTGAACGTCCTCGGCAAGGGCTGGACGTCCATCGCCACGATCAAGGGCGCCGGCGCGGGACTGCCCTCCGGCAAGGACCAGGCCGCCGGTGACGCCGGAAAGTTCCTGGACAGCCTCGGCGAGAAGGTCAGCGGGTCGTTCGGCTCCGGCCGGATGTTCAGCACCCGCCTGGTCAACGCCCTGATAACGGACAACGGCACGGTCTACGTCGGTGCCGTCGACAAGCAGGCCCTGATCCACGCGGCCGACGCCGCGAAGTAACGGGCCCCGTCAGCGCGGGACCGCCGTGCCGCCCGTAGGGGCGGTGCGGCGGCCCGTGGCCCAGCCGCACGACATGGGGGAGCCGATGCCCAAGCAGCCCGCCACGGGCCCCGACGGCGCGCGCCCGCCCGCCCGCGGGTCCGGCCCGGCCGGCACGCCCGCGCCCGGTCCCGGGGTGCCGTCCGCAGGGGAGTGGGCGATCGAGACGCGGGGGCTGACCAAGGCGTACCGAGGGGGTCAGCTCGCGGTCGACGGGCTCGATCTGGTCGTGCCGCGCGGCAGCGTCTTCGGGTTCCTCGGTCCCAACGGCTCCGGCAAGACCACCACCATCCGGATGCTGATGGGCCTGATCGACGCGACCGCCGGCAGCGCCCGGGTGCTCGGGCAGCCGATGCCCGCCGCGGGCCGCCGGGTGCTGCCCAAGGTGGGAGCGCTCATCGAGGGCCCGGCGCTCTACGGCTTCCTCAGCGGCCGGGAGAACCTCCGGCGCTTCGACGCCGCCGACCCGGACGCCGACCCGCGCAGCCGCGACGCGCGGGTGGGCCACGCCCTGGAGCGGGTGGGCCTGGGCGCGGCGGCCGGGAAGAAGGCGCGGGCCTACTCCCTCGGTATGAAGCAGCGGCTCGGCCTGGCCGCGGCGCTGCTGCGGCCCCGCGAGCTGCTGGTGCTCGACGAGCCGACCAACGGCCTGGACCCGCAGGGCATGCGGGAGATCCGCGCGCTGGTCCGTGAGCTGGCCGCGGACGGCACCACGGTCTTCCTCTCCTCGCACCTCCTCGACGAGATCGAGCAGGTCTGCACCCACGCGGCGGTGATGGCCCGCGGCCGGCTGATCACCCAGGGCACGGTCGCGGACCTCTCCTCGACCGTCCTCGGCTCACGCGGCCCCGGCCGGCTGACGGTCACCACCCCGGACCCGGCGGACGCGGTCCGGGTACTGAAGGAGCACGGCCTGACCGGCCTGCAGATCACCGACGACCGGGTCACGGGCGAGCTGCCGGAAGCCGACGACGGGGCCGGCCCGCCCGAGCTCGCCGACCTCAACGCCGCGCTGGTGCACGCCGGGGTCCGGGTGCGCGGCTTCGGCACCGAACGGGCCACGCTGGAGGACGTTTTCGTGCAGCTGACCGGGGAGGGCTTCGATGTCGCAGGCTGAGGGCGTGCTGCGCCGGCCCCGACCGCTGTGGTCGCTGGGCCTGCTGCGCAGCGAGATCACCATGACCTTCCGGCGCTGGCGGACCCTCGCGCTGCTGGCGGTGCTCGCGGGCGTGCCGGTGCTGGTCGGCATCGCCGTCAAGATCGAGACGGGGGACGGCGGTCCGGGCGGCGGGGGCGGCCAGGGCGGCCCGGCGTTCATCTCCCAGGTCACCCACAACGGCCTCTTCCTGGTGTTCACCTCGCTCGCGGTGACGCTGCCGTTCTTCCTGCCGATGTCCATCGGCGTGATAGCCGGCGACTCCCTGGCCGGGGAGGCCCACGGCGGCACCCTGCGCTACCTCCTCGTCGCGCCCGCCGGCCGTACCCGCCTGCTGCTCGTCAAATACGCCACCACCCTGACGTTCTGCCTGGTGGCCACCCTGGTCGTGGCGCTCTCCGCGCTGGTCACCGGGGCGCTGCTCTTCCCGCTGGGCGAGGTCACCCTGCTGTCCGGGACGTCCATATCCTTCGGCGAGGGGCTGCTGCGGGCGCTGGCCATCGCCGTTGTGGTGGCGCTGTCCCTGATCGGCGTGGCCGCCGTGGGCCTGTTCATCTCGGCGCTCACCAGCAGCGGTATCGCCGCGATGGCGACCACGGTCGGCCTGCTGATCACCGTGCAGATCCTGGACACCATCCCGCAGCTCAGTGCCGTCCAGCCGTATCTCTTCCCGCACTACTGGCTGTCGTTCGCCGACCTGCTCCGGGACCCGGTCTACTGGGACCAGTTGCAGAAGAACCTCGGACTGCAGGCGCTCTACGCCGCGGTGTTCGGCTCGGCGGCCTGGGCGCGGTTCACCACCCGCGACATCACGGCGTAGGACCGGCGGCGTCCGCCGGCCCGGGGCCCGCCTGCGTGGTCCGGGCCGTCCGGGCCTGTTCCGCGGCCGCCCGGGCCACTTCCGCGGCCGCCTCGCCCGCGCGGGCGGCGGCTTCGGCCAGCTCGACCCGGACCCGCCGCGCCGTGCGCAGCGCGTCCCAGGTCAGCACGGCCAGCGCGACCCACACCAGCCCGAAACCGGCCCAGCGTTCGGCCGGCATCTCCTCGTGGAAGACGGTGAGGCCCAGCACGAACTGGAACGTCGGCGCCAGGTACTGCATCATCCCGATCACGGTCAGCGGCAGCCGGACCGCCGAGGCGCCGAAGCAGATCAGCGGCACCGCGGTCGCGACCCCGCAGCCGGCCAGCAGCAGCGCCTGGCCCACCCCGCCGCTGACGAAGGCCGACTCGCCGCGCGCCCCCAGATAGATCAGGAAGCCCAGCGCGGGCAGCAGCTGCATCGCCGTCTCGGCGCTGAAGCCCTCGATGCCGTCGAGCTTGATGCCCTTCTTGACCAGCCCGTACGTCGCGAACGTGAAGGCCAGGCCGAGCGCGATCCAGGGCATCTTGCCGTAGGCGACGGTCATCACGACGACGGCGAGGGCGCCGACGCCCACCGCCGTCCACTGCAGCGGCCGCAGCCGCTCGCGCAGGAAGAACACGCCGAAGGCGATGCTGACCAGCGGGTTGATGAAGTAGCCGAGCGAGGCCTCCAGGACGTGACCGGCGTTGACCGCCCAGATGTAGAGGAACCAGTTCGCCGAGATCACCACGGCGCAGACCAGCACCAGCCCCAGCCGCCTGGGCTGCCGCAGCAGCGGACGTATCCAGGCCCAGCGGCGCATCGCGGCCAGGATGACGACCGCGACGGGCAGCGACCACGCCATGCGGTGCGCCAGGATCTCCGACGGCGAGGCGGCGTCCAGCAGATGCCAGTACAGGGGCAGCAGGCCCCACATGGTGTAGGCGGCGATGCCGAAGACGAGGCCGGCGCGCTGATCGCTTCGAGACTGCAAGGAGGCCCTCCTGGTTGTGCTGCGCCGGCTCGGTGACGGTCGCCCCTGTTGAAGGTAGCGCCGGACCGGGTCGCGTGTCATGTGTGTATGCAAAAAACGGTGATGACAGGCGCCGTCGCAGGTCGGACGCCGGGGGCGGGACGAGCGCGGGACGGCCGGGGCCGTGCGGGCCGTGAGGCTTCCCGGCCGCCCGCCCCGCAGCCGCGCAGGCCCTCTCAACCCGCCAGCCGCGCCAGTGCCTCCGCGATGGCCTCGGCGATCGGGGTGGTCGGGCGGCCGATGAGCCGGGAGAGGTCGCCGGGGGTGGCCGCCAGTTCCCCGCGCGCGATCCCGGCGTCCGCCTCGGCGGCCATCCGCGCGCCCAGCGCCGGCATGCCCGACTCGATCATCCGGGCCACGTACTCCTTCTGCGGCAGATCGCGGTACGGGATCCGGCGGCCGGTCTGCCGGGAGACCTCGGCGGCGTACTCGGCCATCGACCAGGCGGTGTCGCCGCTCAGCTCGTAGACGGTGTTCTCGTGGCCGGTGCCGGTGAGCACCACGGCGGCCGCCTCGGCGTAGTCCCGGCGCGCGGCGGTGGCCACCCGGCCCTGGCCGGCACAGCCGAACACCGCGCCGTTCTTGAGCGTGGTGGCGAGCGCCCCGGTGTAGCTCTCGTGGTACCAGCCGTTGCGCAGCAGGCAGTACGGCACACCGGAGGCGAGCAGCGCCTGTTCGGTGGCGAGGTGCTCCTCGGCGAGGGTGAAGGTGGCGGTGGGGCCGCCCAGCACGCTGGTGTACGCCAGCAGCGCCACACCGGCCTCCCGGGCGGCGTCGATCACCGCGCGGTGCTGGGTGACCCGCTGCCCGGCCTCGTTCCCGGAGATCAGCAGCACCCGGTCGCCGGCCGCGAAGACGTCCTCCAGGGTGTCGGGCCGGCCGTAGTCCACGGTCCTGATCCCGACGCCGCGCGCCTCCAGATCGACGGCCCTGGCCGGGTCCCGGGCGAGGCCGACGATGCCGGCCGGGGCGGTGCGGGTGAGCAGTTCCTCGATGACGAGCCGGCCGAGCGCTCCGGTGGCGCCGGTGACGACGATGCCCATGTTCTGCCCCCTGGTTCGGAGGCCGCCAGCATGGCACCCGTACCGGACGCGCAGAAGGGACGCGCCGGAAGCCGGGGCCCGAAGCAGCGGGTGCCCGCAGGGGGCGCCGTACGACGCCTCTCCCACGGGCACCCGCAAGAGGTCCTCAGCAGGCCCTCAGCAGCTCCTCGGGCAGGTCCTCAGCCGACGACCGTCCAGGTGTCCGTGCCGGTGAGCAGGGTGGACAGGTCGCCCTTGCCCTTCTGCTCGACGGCGGTGTCCAGCTGGTCGGCCATCAGCGTGTCGTAGACCGGCCGGTCGACGTTGCGCAGCACACCGATGGGGGTGTGGTGCAGCGTGTCGGGGTCGGCGAGCCGGGACAGCGCGAAGGCGGTGGTGGGGGAGGGGCTGTGGGCGTCGTGCACCAGCACGCCGTCCGCGCCCTCCTCCCGGACGTCGATGACCTTGAGGTCGCCGGTGGCCGGGTCGCGGACCACGCCCTTGACGCCGAGACCGTCCTCGGCCGGCGCGCCGAAGCGGATCGGCTGGCCGTGCTCCAGGCGGATGACGGCCTCCTGGGCCTGCTCCTTGTCCTTGAGCACCTCGAAGGCGCCGTCGTTGAAGATGTTGCAGTTCTGGTAGATCTCGACCAGGGCCGTGCCGGGGTGGTCGGCGGCGGCGCGCAGCACCGAGGTGAGGTGCTTGCGGTCGGAGTCGACCGTGCGGGCCACGAAGGTCGCCTCGGCGCCGAGGGCCAGCGAGACCGGGTTGAACGGCGCGTCCAGCGAGCCCATCGGGGTCGACTTGGTGATCTTGCCGACCTCGGAGGTGGGGCTGTACTGGCCCTTGGTCAGGCCGTAGATCCGGTTGTTGAACAGCAGGATCTTGAGGTTGACGTTGCGCCGCAGGGCGTGGATGAGGTGGTTGCCGCCGATGGAGAGCGCATCGCCGTCACCCGTGACCACCCACACGGACAGATCGCGCCGCGAGGACGCCAGGCCGGTGGCGATGGCCGGGGCGCGGCCGTGGATCGAGTGCATCCCGTAGGTGTTCATGTAGTACGGGAAGCGGGAGGAGCAGCCGATGCCGGAGACGAAGACGATGTTCTCCTTCGCCAGGCCGAGCTCGGGCATGAAGCCCTGCACGGCGGCGAGGACGGCGTAGTCACCGCAGCCGGGGCACCAGCGCACTTCCTGGTCGGACTTGAAGTCCTTCATGGATTGCCTGGCCTCGGCCTTGGGCACCAGGGAGAGCGCCTCGGGGTGCGAGGCCCGCTCCGAGATCGTCTCAGTCATTGATGGCCTCCTTAAAGACCTCCGCGAGCTGCTCGGCCTTGAACGGCATTCCGCTGACCTGGGTGTGCGACCGCGCGTCGACGAGGTACCTGGCGCGCAGCAGGGTGGCGAGCTGTCCGAGGTTCATCTCCGGCACGATCACCTTGTCGTAACGCGCCAGCACCTCGCCGAGATTCCGCGGGAAGGGGTTGAGGTGGCGCAGATGGGCCTGCGCGATGCGCTCCCCTGCGCCCCGTACGCGCCGTACCGCGGCGGTGATCGGGCCGTACGTCGAGCCCCAGCCCAGGACGAGGGTGCCGGCGCCGCGGCCGCCGTCGTCGGTGGGGTCGTCGACCTCGATGTCGGGGACCTCGATGCCGTCCACCTTCGCCTGGCGGGTGCGCACCATGAAGTCGTGGTTGGCCGGGTCGTAGGAGATGTTGCCGGTGCCGTCCTGCTTCTCGATTCCGCCGATGCGGTGCTCCAGGCCCGGCGTGCCGGGGACGGCCCAGGGGCGCGCGAGGGTGTGCTCATCGCGCTTGTAGGGCCAGAACACCTCGGTGCCGTCCACCGCGACGTGGTTGGGGCCGGAGGCGAACTGCACGCGCAGGTCGGGGAGTTCGGCGACCTCGGGGATCCGCCAGGGCTCGGAGCCGTTGGCCAGGTAGCCGTCGGAGAGCAGGAAGACCGGGGTGCGGTACGTCAGCGCGATGCGGGCCGCCTCCAGTGCCGCGTCGAAGCAGTCGGCGGGTGTCCTGGGCGCCACGATCGGCACCGGTGCCTCGCCGTTGCGCCCGTACATCGCCTGCAGCAGGTCGGCCTGCTCCGTCTTGGTCGGCAGACCGGTCGACGGGCCGCCGCGCTGGATGTCGACGATCAGCAGCGGCAGTTCGAGGCTGACCGCGAGCCCGATGGTCTCGGACTTCAGGGCCACGCCCGGGCCGGAGGTGGTCGTCACCGCGAGCGAGCCGCCGAACGCCGCGCCCAGCGCCGCGCCGATGCCGGCGATCTCGTCCTCCGCCTGGAACGTCCGCACACCGAAGTTCTTGTGCTTGGACAGCTCGTGCAGGATGTCGGAGGCCGGGGTGATCGGGTACGAGCCCAGGTACAGCGGCAGGTCGGCCTGCCGGGAGGCGGCGACCAGGCCGTAGGACAGCGCGAGGTTGCCGGAGATGTTGCGGTAGGTGCCGGTCGGGAACGCCTTGGTGGCCGGCGCGACCTCGTAGGAGACCGCGAAGTCCTCGGTCGTCTCGCCGAAGTTCCAGCCGGCCCGGAACGCGGTGACGTTCGCCTCCGCGATGTCCGGCTTCTTGGCGAACTTGTCCCGCAGGAACTTCTCGGTGCCCTCGGTCGGGCGGTGGTACATCCACGACAGCAGACCCAGCGCGAACATGTTCTTGCTGCGCTCGGCCTCCTTACGGGAGAGCCCGAAATCCTTGAGCGCCTCGATGGTCAGCGTCGTCAGCGGCACCGGGTGGACGTTGTACGCCGAGAGCGAGCCGTCCTCCAGCGGGCTGGTGGCGTAGCCGACCTTCGCCATCGGGCGCTTGGTGAACTCGTCGGTGTTGACGATGATCTCCGCGCCCCGCGGGACGTCCGGGAGGTTCGCCTTCAGCGCGGCCGGGTTCATCGCGACCAGCACGTTCGGAGCGTCACCGGGCGTGAGGATGTCGTGGTCGGCGAAGTGCAGCTGGAAGCTGGAGACGCCGGGCAGGGTCCCGGCGGGGGCCCGGATCTCGGCGGGGAAGTTCGGCAGCGTCGACAGGTCGTTACCGAACGACGCCGTCTCCGATGTGAACCGGTCCCCGGTGAGCTGCATTCCGTCACCGGAGTCACCGGCGAACCGGATGATCACCCGGTCCAGGCGCCGGACTTCTTTGCCCTCGCCGCCACTGCCGGAGGAGCGCTGTCCCCCGACGAGCGCTGCGTCGGCCTGCTCGGCTGGGCTACTGACCTGGCTGGTCACTGCTTCGGACCTCCCTCTAAGGGGTGCGGCGTCCCCGCCGGAGGCAGGGCTCGGGACGTGTCGTACCGACCGGTTGTCCCATAACCATCGTACGTGGGTAAGGGTGCCCTTCCCTGGGTCGATCACATGGTGGACGTCACCATGAGACACCGATCTGGTGCGTTTTGTCATGAAATCACCGCCCCCGTGACCCCTTCTTCATGACGCTCCGGACTCCGCCCCCGGTTCTCCGTCCCAGGGCCCGGTCCGGCGGTGAACACCCCGTGAACTGGACGTCTGACAGCCTGTCAGGTGCTCAGGAATTGAGATAGGTCAGGACGGCGAGCACCCTGCGGTGATCCCCGTCACTCTGCGCCAGGCCCAGCTTCAGGAAGATGTTGCTGACGTGCTTCTCGACCGCGCCGTCACTGACCACCAGCTGGCGGGCGACGGCGGAGTTCGTCCGGCCCTCGGCCATCAGCCCCAGCACCTCCCGCTCGCGCGGCGTCAGATGCGCCAGCACGTCCTGCTTGCGGCTGCGGCCCAGCAGCTGCGCCACCACCTCCGGGTCCAGGGCCGTACCGCCCCCGGCGACCCGCACCACCGCGTCGACGAACTCGCGGACCTCGGCCACCCGGTCCTTCAGCAGATAGCCGACGCCCCGGGTCGACCCGGCCAGCAGCTCCGTGGCGTACTGCTCCTCCACGTACTGCGAGAGCACCAGAACCCCCAGGTCGGGGTGGTCCCGGCGGAGCCGGACGGCGGCCCGTACGCCCTCGTCGGTGTGCGTCGGCGGCATCCGCACGTCCGCCACCACCACGTCCGGCAGCGCGCCCTCGTCGGCCAGCTCCCCGATCACCTTGATCAGCGCCTCGGCGTCCCCCACGCCCGCCACGACCTCGTGCCCCCGGTCGGTGAGGAGCCGGGTCAGCCCCTCCCGGAGCAGCACCGAATCCTCGGCGATGACCACCCGCACCTTGTTCTCCACGGATCGGATCCCCCATGCCTCGTACGCGCCCGTCCTGTCGGGACCCAGCATCCCAGGATCCGGACGGAGCGGGGGAGGAAGGCGGCGTCCCAGGTGGTCGGGGGAGGCGCGGACGAGGGGGCGGGGCCGCCGGAGGCGGGGCCCGGGTCAGCCGCGCCAGGGCAGCTCGGCGGTGATGTGCGTCGGGCCGCCGACCGGCGAGTCGACGATCAGCAGGCCCTCGACGGCGGTGAGGCGTTCGGAGAGTCCGGCCAGCCCGGTCCCGTCGTCCGTGTGGGCGCCGCCCCGGCCGTCGTCCGTCACCAGGACCATCAGGCGGTCCCCGGTGCGCCAGACGTCCAGCGTGGCGGCGCCGGCCCGGGCGTGCTTGGAGACGTTCTGCAGCAGCTCGGAGGCGGTGAAGTACGCGATGCCCTCGATCGCCGCGGCCGGCCGGTGGTCGAGGTCCACGGTCACCGTCACCGGGACCGTGCAGCGTGCGGCCAGCGCCGACAGCGCCGGGCCCAGCCCCCGGTCGGTGAGAATCGCCGGGTGGATGCCGCGGGCCAGGTCACGCAGCTCCTGGAGGGCGATCTTCACCTCACCGTGCGCCTCGTCGACCATCTTCGCGGCGGCCTGCGGATCCTCCGCCAGCTTCTCCTTGGCCAGGCCCAGGTCCATCGCCAGCGACACCAGCCGGGCCTGCGCCCCGTCGTGCAGATCCCGCTCGATGCGCCGCAGATCGGCGGCCGCGGTGTCCACCACCACCCCGCGGTCCGACTCCAGCTGCGAGACCCGGGTGGCGAGCGACGAGGGCCCCAGCAGGCCCTGCACCAAGACCCGGTCCACCTGGGTCAGCCCCCGGATCAGCCACGGCCCGGCCAGCACGAGCAGCAGCCCGGTCCCGCTGACCAGCCCGATCTCCGCCGGGGTGTCGACGTAGCGGCCGTCGACCCACAGCTGGATGCCCGGCTGCCCCAGGTACGCGGGGAAGGTCCACCGCCACAACGGGTACGTCAGCAGCAGCCAGCCGAGCGTCCAGAACGTCAGCGAGAAGACGAAGGCGAAGATCGCCCACGGGAAGTGCAGCAGGCAGTAGAGGAGGTGCCGCCAGGACACCCCGCTCTTCAGCACGGCCCCGATCCACGCCATCGGCCCCGGCTTCGCGGGACGCACCGGCTCCGGGGCGGCCACCTCCAGCCCCAGCAGCGCCCGGGCCCGCGCCCGCTCCAGGACGCCCAGCCCCCGCGCGCCGGCCAGACCGCCGGCCAGCACCGGGATGCCGAGGAACGTCACCAGCAGGCCGGCGCCGACCGTGATCACCCCGACCGCGTAGACGAACATCAGGCAGGCGATCGGATAGCTGAGCAAGAGGTACAGGAACTCCCGCCAGGTGCGCCCGGAGACGGGGGCGCGCAGCGCCACGGGCACCCGGGAGGGATGGGGGCGGGGGCGGGGCTGCGGGGTGTATGCGGATTCCATCGTCTCGTCGTCCGTTCTGCCGGGTGGCCGTTCTGCCGTTCTGCCGGGTGGCCGGGGTGGCCGGGTGGCCGGGCGGACCTGCCGCCATGTGCCGTGGGGCCGTCGCGTGCGCCGTGACCAGCGTCCGCGACCCGGCCCGCCCCGCACCATGAGGCTGCTCGCAGTCCGTTCCGGGGGTTTTCCCCACCCCGGGGCCGCGGGTCGGGGGCGCTCCGCTGCTCAGCGCCGTTACCCCGGGCCGCGGGTCGGGGTAACGGTCCGCTGCTCAGCGCCGTTACCCCGGGGCCGCGGGTGCGGGGTCCGCTGCTCAGCGGCGTTTACGTGCCGGCTCCGCGCGGGTCCCGGACGCGGCCTGCCCGGCCCCGGAGGACGGCCCCGCGCCGGAGCCCGGCCGGGCCCGCCAGGGCAGTTCCGCGGTCACCCGGGTGGGTCCGCCGGCCGGTGAGCTCAGCAGGAACAGCCCGTCCACCGACCCCAGCCGCTCGGCCAGCCCCGCCAGCCCGCTGCCGCCGTCCAGCCGCGCCCCGCCCTTCCCGTCGTCCCCGACCTGGATCAGCAGCCGGTCCGCGGACCGCCACACCTCGACGGACGCCTGGCGGGCCGCGCTGTGCTTGGAGACGTTCTGCAGCAGCTCCGAGACGGTGAAGTACGCGATGCCCTCGATCGCCGGCGCGGGCCGCTCGGTCAGATCCACCGCCACCGTCGCCGGCACCGTGCAGCGCCCGGCCAGCGAGGCCAGGGCCGGCCCCAGCCCGCGGTCGGTCAGGATCGCCGGGTGGATGCCGCGGGCCAGGTCCCGCAGCTCCTGCAGCGCCAGCTTCACCTCGCCGTGCGCCTCGTCCACCATCGCCGCCACGGTCTCGTCGGCCTGCCCCTCCAGCAGCTTCTCCTTCGCCAGGCCCAGGCCCATCGCGAGCGCCACCAGTCGGGCCTGCGCGCCGTCGTGGAGGTCCCGTTCGATACGCCGCAGATCGGCGGCCGCGGTGTCGGTGACCGTCATCCGGTCCGCCTCCAGTTCGGCGATCCGCCGCTCCAGCTCGTCCGAGGGCGACAGCAGCCCGCGCACCATCGCCCGGTCCACGTTCGCCAGCCCGCGCGCCACCCAGGGCAGCACCGGCCAGCCCACGAAGAGCGAGACCAGCACGACCCCGAAGGTCAGCACGGACCACGGCAGCCGGACGAACGCGAACAGCGCGTGCCGCCAGGCGACCGGGTCCTTCAGGCCCGTCCACAACCACGGGAAGAACCCCTGGTCGCGCGGGCGCAGCGGGCTCGGCTCGGCGACCCGCACCCCGAGCAGCGCCCGCGCCCGGGCCCGCTCCAGCCTCCCGTACAGGCGGCACGCCTTGAGGCCCAGAGCCAGCAGCGGCAGCCCGATGACGGTCACCGAGAGCCCGGTGCCCAGCGTCAGCCACACCACCAGCACCGCGAACGCCGCGACGCCCAGCGGCAAGTTGGCCAGCAGATGGCCGATCTCCCGCCAGGTCACGACGTCGAACGGGGCGCGTGGCGGCGGAGGTGACACCTCGTCAGGGGTGTCGTCGGCGATACGGGGTCGGGAACTCGCGGTCATGCGCCCAGCCTGCCCGGCCGCGGCCCGCCGTGCCATGGGGTGGCCGGGGCAGGGGCGGTGGGGTTTTCCCCACCCCGCGCGCCGTGCGGCGGCCGGGCGACGGGCCGCCCCGACGCCTCGTGCGGTGGACCTTCCCGCAGGTCGTCGGCGCGACGCGGGGAGCGAGCGGGAAGGCGACCCGATTCGCGAGCCGATCCGCGACCCGGTACGGGGCGTTGGTGCAGGTTGATGCCGGTCTCGTTGTCCACAGCGGTGGACACGGCGCGCCGGCGGGACCTTATTGTGTGGCGATGCACAACGGGAGGGGCGAGTGGCGATGGCGCGGGGCGACGAAGGCCTGGTAGTGACGCCGGAATCCGCCGTACGGCAGCCGGCTGACCCGGCGCCGCACGCCACCGGCACGGTGGCCGCCTCCCTCGACGTCCGCGGCTGGGGTTGGGGCGACCGCAGCAGGACGTGGACGGCGGCGACGGCGAGCGTGCTGCTCGCGGCGGTCGCCGGGGTCTGTGCGCACAGCTGGTTCGGGGACGGCGCCGCCCTGGCGACCGGTATCGCCGCTGTCGTGGTCGCCGGGGCCGGAGCGGCCGTCGGCGTGCTCGCCGGGAGGGACGGACAGCGCGCCCCGGGTGCCGTGCGGAGCGGGCAGCACGCCCCGGCGGCCGCCCTGTTGCTGCTCGGCGGCACCCTCGGGGTGACCGCCGCCTGGCAGGCCGCCCCCGGTGGCGGCGCCCGGCTCGCCGCCGTCGGCCTCACCGCCGCGGCCGTGCTCGCGCTCCTCGGACTCTGCACGGCCGCGGGCCGCGCCGCCCTGACGGGCGCCGCGTCGGTCGCGCTCGCGGTCGGCGCGTGGGAGCTGGGACTGGCGCTGACCACCCCCGCCCGTACGGGAGTTGCGCTCGCCTTCGTCTCCGTACTGGTCCTCGGATACCTCCCCCGGCTCGCCCTGATGGCGGCAGGGCTGACCCGGCTCGACGACCAGCGCTCCGGCGGCACCCCGGTCAGCCGCCACCAGGTGGGGGCCGCCCTCGGCGGCGCACACCGGGAGCTCTCCCTGGCCACGGTGGCGACGGCCGTCTCGGCGGGGGCGGGCGGGGTGCTCGCGGTGCAGACCCCCGGCCTGTGGACGGTGCTCGCGGCGCTGCTGCTGAGCGTCGTCCTGTGCTCGCGGGCGCGGGCGTACCCGCTGGCGGTGGAGGTCGTCGCGCTGCTCGCGGCCGGCCTCGCGACGGCCGTCCGGCTGATCCTGCTCTGGGCCACCGACGGCGGCGCCCCGGCGTTCGCGCTGGCCGCCCTCGGGGTGCTGGCGGTGCTGCCCGCCGTGGTCCCGGCGATACGGGTGCCGGAGCCGCTGCGCACCCGGCTGCGGCGCTGGCTGGACCTGGCCGAGTCGGTGAGCGTGGCGGCGCTGATCCCGGTGGCCCTGGGCGCCTTCGGGCTCTACGGCCTGCTCTTCGGCGCGTCCTGACCCGGAGGGATGACGGCATGTCGGCTTCGGGAGCGCCTACGGGCGGGCCTATGGACGGGCCTATAGGCGGGCCTACGGGGGCGCAGGGGGATGCGGGTGCGGGGGCGGACGGTCGCCCGCGGACGTATGCGCGTGCGGGGGCGGATGCGGGCTCGCGGGCGGATGCGGGCACGTATCAGGAGACGGGGGCACGGAGAGTCGGGGGACCTGGGGGAGCGGGGGAGCACGGGGGCGGGACCGGATGGGAAGCAGGAGGGGACGTGGACGCGGTGACGGCGAGGGACGGGGCTGCGGGGGCGGGTGACGGCGCCCTTCCGGCGGCCGGGTCCGTGCCGACGGCGGAGTCCGGGCCGGCGGCGGAACAGCGGCCGGGTCAGGGTCAGGCGGCGGCCGGCGGGCAGGTGCCGAACGGCGGACAGGCGTCCAGCAGCGGTCAGCTGCCGAACGACGGTCAGCTGCCGAACGGCGGACAGGCGCAGTTCGGTGGCCAGGAGTCGGCACGTGGCCTGGAGTCGGTCGGCGGGCAGGGGTCGGCCGGCGGGCAGGAGTCGGCCGGGTGGCAGGGGTCGGGCGCCGTGGGTGCCGGACCGATGCCGGCGCCGGCGCAGCCTGCCGTCACCCCGCCCGCACCCGCAGCATCCCCGCCGGCATCCGCAGCATCCCCGCAGGTGCCCACCGCACCCCCACAGGCGCCCGTCCCGGGGCCGATGCCGGCGGCCGGGGCGATGGCCGCGCCGCCCGTCTACACCCCCACCCCCGTCCCCAGCCCCGCGCCCATGTCCGCCCCCACCACCGACCAGGTCCCGGCTTCCGCTCCCGCTCCCGCGCCCGGCCGATACGGCCGGCCGGGGCCCGGGCTGCCGGCGCGGACGCCGGTCTCCGTTCCGCTCCTGCCGCCGGAACTGGCCGACGGCGGGCCGCGGCCGCGCCGTGGCGACCCGCTGGCCCGGCGTGCGGGACGCGCGCTGCGCCGGGTGTTCGCCTCGTCGCCGGCCGCCGAGACGGCCGCCGTCACACAGGCCGCCCAGGCCATCCAGCAGCCGGTGACGACCGGTCGGCAGATAGCCGTGTCGAGCATCCGCGGTGGCGCCGGCAAGTCCACCGTCGCCGCCCTCCTGGCGCTCACCTACGCCCACTACCGGCCCGACCCCGTGCTCGCCGTGGAGGCCGACCCGGCGCTCGGCACGCTGCCGCACCGCCTCGGCGCCCGCGAGGTGCGCTGGTCCGGGACGGACCTGGCACAGATCGTCGATCCGTCGATGCTGATCACCGACCTGACCGGCTATCTGCTGCCGTTCGCGGGCGGCGGCTGGCTGCTGCCCGGCAGCCAGGGCTCCATCGGCGCCCGCCTGGACCTCGACACCTACCGCATCGTGATGACCTCCCTGCGCCGGCACTTCGCGGCCACGGTGGTGGACTGCGAGACGCTGCCCGCCGAGGTGGCGCGTACGGCGCTGGTGACGACGCAGGCGCGGGTGCTGGTCACCCCGGCGACCCCGGAGGGCGTCGCGGCCACCCGCTCCGTACTCAACTGGATCGGCGGGCTGCACCCCGGCCTGCTGCCCACCACGGTCGTCGTGCTCACGCACTCCTCGCCCGACAGCGGCGTCGACGTGCGCAAGGCCGCCGACCACCTCGGAGCCGGTGGCGCGGCGGTGCTGCCGCTGCCGTACGACCGCCATCTGGCGGCCGGCGGCGCCATCCGCACCGAGCTGCTCGGGGAGCGGACGCGGGAGGCGGCGGCCCGGATCGCGGCCGAGGCGATGGACCGCGCGGTCTCCCGGGACCCGATACGCCGACAGCACCAGGCCCGGCAGCCCGCCCACCAGCCGAGCCAGCCGGTCCACCAGCCCGGCCAGCCGAGCCACCCGGGCCAGCGGGCACAGCAGCCTGCCCACCAGCCGGGCCACCCGGTCCACCAACCGAGCCGGCAGCCGCAGCAGCAGAACGGACAGCCGCAGCAGCCACAACCGCATCAGTCACCAAGGGCACCTCACACCCAACAGGCACCTCAGGCCCCACAGGCAGCTCAGGCCCCACAGGCACCGCAGACCCACCAGATGCCTCAAACGCAGCAGATGCCCCACCTCCATCCGGCGCCGACTCAGCCGCAGCAAGCACCTCCGCCCCACCAGCCGCCACCGATGTACGCACCCCCGGCGGCACCACCGGCCCAAGCCCCAGCACAGGCCCCGGCCGCACCCCCGAGCCCCGCTCCGGCACCCCCCGGCCCCGACCACCGCAGCCCCTTCGACGGCGGCCCGATCCGCTGATCGGGATCATCGTTCACTGATCGGGATCATCGTCCGCGGCTTCGCCCTCCGGAGCGCGCGGGCCCCGCGGAGACGGCCCGTTCGTCCGCTCCGTGAGACGGCTTCTGAGACAACCGGGCCCGCCGTCTACGCTGCCAGCCGCCCAGGTAGGGCGAAGTACGGACAAGCTCACCGTCCGCGACGACGCGGCTTCTCGGGGCGGGCCTACCAGGGCCTAGACTCCGGTTCGTACAGATCGCAGATCGTCGAAGTCGTTGAACAAGCGCAGTCAGGGAGCGAGGGGCGGACGTGCCGGACGCGACCGTACGCACCACCGTCGCCGCGGACTACTTCCAGGGCTACTCGGTCGTCGGGATCATCGCCGTAATCGGTGTGCTCTTCGTCGCCGTCGCCTTCGGAGCCGGGCGGCTGCTGCGGCCTGTCGTACCGACGCCCGAGAAGATGCTGACGTACGAGTGCGGCGTGGACCCGGTCGGTGAGGGCTGGGCGCACACCCAGGTCCGCTACTACGTCTACGCCTTCCTCTACGTCATCTTCGCCGTCGACTCGATCTTCCTGTTCCCCTGGGCGACGGTCTTCGCCGCCCCCGGTTTCGGCGGCGCGACGCTCGTGGAGATGTTCATCTTCCTCGGGTTCCTCGCCGTCGGCCTGCTCTACGCATGGAAGAAGGGCGTCCTGGAATGGACGTGACCCCCGCCGCCAACAGCTCCGCGGCCGCGGCCGGGGGCGCCGCGCCGGAATTCCTTCCGGAGCCGCGCCGCCTGGGCACCCTGGCCCGGCTCGCGCCCGAACCGATGAAGGTGGTCCTCAACTGGGGCCGCCGCTACAGCCTGTGGGTCTTCAACTTCGGGCTGGCCTGCTGCGCGATCGAGTTCATCGCCGCCTCCATGGCGCGCCACGACTTCATCCGGCTCGGGGTGATCCCGTTCGCGCCCGGCCCGCGCCAGGCCGACCTGATGGTCGTCTCCGGCACGGTGACGGACAAGATGGCCCCGGCCGTCAAGCGCCTCTACGAGCAGATGCCCGAGCCCAAGTACGTCATCTCCTTCGGCGCCTGCTCCAACTGCGGCGGCCCCTACTGGGACTCGTACTCGGTCACCAAGGGCGTCGACCAGATCATCCCGGTCGACGTATACGTGCCGGGCTGCCCGCCGCGGCCGGAGGCGCTGCTCCAGGGCATCCTCAAGCTGCAGGAGAAGATCGCGCGCGAGTCCCTGGGGGAGCGGTATGCCCAGGGCGGCGCGGCCCGGCCTTCGGCGGCCGCCCTGCGCAGCGGCCTGGTGACGCCGCCCGCGCCGGCGCCCGCGGGGGAGGAGCCCCGATGAGCGACCAGCCCCAGCGGCCCGATCAGCCTCAGCAGCCCGACCGGGCCAAGCCGGCTGACCGGTCCGAGCAGCAGCCCGAGGCCGTCGAGCCGGTCGAGTCCGCCGAGCCGACGGAGCCCGTTGAGCCCGTTGAGCCCGTCGTCGGGTGGCTGCCGCGGCCCGCGAGCGAGATCTTCGGCGCCGGAGCCACCGCGGAGCTGGCGTACGACCTGCTGACCGTCGACGTCCCGGTGGACGGCTGGCTCACCGCGCTGACCGCCGCCCGGGACGACCTCGGCTGCCGCTACTTCGACTGGCTCAGCGCCGTGGACGAGCCCGGCACCGGCTTCCGTATCTGCGCGCACCTCGCGGACGTCGCCCGCCCGGGCACCGTCCACCGGCTGGTCGTGCGGACCACGGTGCCGCACGACGCGGCCGCGCTGCCCACCGCCGTCGGCGTGTACGCGGGCGCGGGCTGGCACGAGCGCGAGACGCACGAGATGTTCGGCGTCGACTTCACCGGCCACCCCCACCTCGTCCCGCTGCTCCTCCCGGAGGGCTTCGAGGGCCACCCGCTGCGCAAGGACTTCGTGCTGGCGGCGCGGGTGGCCAAGGCGTGGCCGGGGGCCAAGGAGCCGGGCGAATCGGAGCACGGCGGGCCCAAGCGCCGGCAGATGCTGCCGCCGGGCGTTCCCGACCCGAACGAGTGGGGTCCGCTGAAGGGCCAGCTCCCGCCCGCGCCGGCACGTCCGGCACGGGGGGCGCGGGCGGCCGGCGGCGCGGCGGGCGAGCGTCCGGCGCGGCGTACGCGGTCGGTGAGCGCGGGCTCGGCCAGCCAGCAGGCGGCCCAGGCCGCGTCGTCCGGGGCTTCCGCGGCCCCGGAGGCACCGGCGGCCCCGGCGGCCCCGGCGCGCGCCGAGCGGCCGGCCCGCCGTACCCGGTCCGCGAGCCAGGGCTCGGCCAGCCAGCAGCAGCCGGCGGAGAAGGCGGCACCCCCGGCGACCACCGAACCTCCGGCGACCACCGAGGCCCCCGCGGCTCCGGCGGCCCCGCGCTCCTCCGACGCACCGTGGCACCACGCCCGCCCGGCATTCGACGAGTCGCAGAAGCAGGCCGAGCCGAAGCGGGAGCCGAAGCCGGAGCCGGAAGCCGAGCCCGAGCCGGAACCGCAGGCCGAGCCCGAGCCGCAGCAGAAGCCCGAGCCCGCCCCCGAGGCGAAGCCGCAGACCCACGACCCGGCAGGAGGCGACACCCCATGAGCGACGCGCTCGACATCGCGCTGCGCCTCATCGCCGTCTTCGTCGTGTTCCTGGTGTTCCCGCTGGTCATCGGGCAGACCGAGCACAAGGTCATGGCCCATATGCAGGGCCGGCTCGGTCCGATGTACGCGGGCGGGTTCCACGGCTGGGCGCAGCTGGTCGCCGACGGCGTGAAGTTCGCGCAGAAGGAAGACATCGTGCCAGCCGGCGCCGACCGGCGGATCTTCCAGCTCGCCCCGGCCGTCGCCCTGCTGCCGTACCTCCTGGTCCTGGTCGCCATCCCGATAGGGCCGCACAACGCCGTCGGGCAGGCCCTGGACGCGGGCATCTTCTTCGTCCTCGCCGTCATGGGCGTCGGGGTGCTCGGCTCGCTGATGGCCGGCTGGGCCTCGGCGAACAAGTTCTCGCTGCTCGGCGCCCTGCGGGCGGCCGCGCAGCTGCTCGCGTACGAGCTGCCGATGCTGCTCGCCGCGGCCTCCGTCGCGATGGCGGCCGGCACGCTCTCGCTGCCCGGCATCGTCGAGGCGTTCCACTGGTGGTGGGTGCCGTGGCAGATCGTCGGCGGCGTGGTGTTCTTCACCGCGGGCCTCGCCGAGCTGCAGCGGCCGCCGTTCGACATGCCGGTCGCCGACTCGGAGATCATCTTCGGTGCGTACACCGAGTACACCGGCCTGCGGTTCGCCCTCTTCCTGCTCGCCGAGTACGCGGGCATCGTCGTTCTCTGCGCGCTGACCTCGGTGCTCTTCCTGGGCGGCTGGCACGGCCCGTTCGGCGCCGACGGCCTGGGCTGGCTGTGGACGCTGCTGAAGACCGCGCTGCTCGCCTTCGGCGTCATCTGGCTGCGGGTCACCTACCCGCGGCTGCGCGAGGACCAGCTGCAGAAGCTCGCCTGGACGGTGCTCATCCCGCTCGCGCTCGCCCAGATCGCCCTCACCGGCGTCGTCAAGGTGGTGATCTCGTCATGAGCTTCCCCGGTTCCGGTCTCGCCAAGGGCCTGGCCGTCACCCTGCGGACGATGACGAAGCGTTCCGTCACCGCGCAGTACCCGGACGTCCAGCCCGACCTCGCGCCGCGCACCCGCGGCGTCATCGGGCTGTTCGAGGAGAACTGCACGGTCTGCATGCTGTGCGCCCGCGAGTGCCCCGACTGGTGCATCTACATCGACTCCCACAAGGAGACCGTGCCGCCGGCCGCGCCCGGAGGCCGTGAGCGCAGCCGGAACGTGCTCGACCGCTTCGCCATCGACTTCGCACTGTGCATGTACTGCGGGATCTGCATCGAGGTCTGCCCCTTCGACGCGCTCTTCTGGTCACCGGAGTTCGAGTACGCCGAGACGGACATCCGCGACCTCACCCACGAGCGCGACAAGCTCCGCGAGTGGATGTGGACGGTGCCCGAGCCGCCGGCGCTCGACCCGGCGGCCGAGGAGCCCAAGGAGATCGCCGCCGCCCGTAAGGCCGCGGACAAACTCGCCGCCCAGCAGGCGGCCGAGGCCGCGGCGCAGAACGAGAACCAGAACGAGAACCAGAACCAGGCCCCGGACACCGAGGAGGGGACGTGACGCTCGCCGCCACGGCCGCCGGGCACGGCTTCCTGTCGCCCACCGGCGTCGAGATCGCGTTCCTGCTCGTCGGCATCGGCACCCTGGGGGCGGCCGTCATCACCGTCACCACCCGGCAGCTGGTGCACGCCGCCCTCTGGCTGGTCGTCGCGCTCGGCGGGGTCGCGGTCGAATACCTCCTGCTCACGGCCGAGTTCATCGCCTGGGTGCAGGTGCTCATCTACGTCGGTTCCGTGGTCGTCCTGCTGCTCTTCGGGCTGATGCTGACCAAGGCGCCCATCGGGCGCTCCCCGGACGCCGATTCCGGCAACCGCTGGGCCGCGCTCGTGGTCGCGCTCGCCGCGGCCGCCGCCCTGGTCTGGGTCGTCGTCGACGCCTTCCGCGCCACCTGGATCGACTTCGGCGGGGCCGTCCAGGGCTCCGCCGAGGCCTCCGGCCGCAGCCTCTTCCAGTACTGGGTGCTGCCCTTCGAGGCGCTGTCCGTGCTGCTGCTCGCCGCGCTCGTCGGGGCGATCGTGCTGTCCCGCAGGGGCGGTGAGGGCAGGGCCCCGGCGGCCGCCCTGAAGGACGGCGCGGCCCGCGTCTTCGGAGCCCCCGCCACCACCCCACGAGAGGAGCAGCGCTGATGCACCTCGCCTATCCGGCCGTCCTCGCCGTCCTCCTCTTCTGCACCGGTCTGTACGGCGTGCTCGCCCGCCGCAACGCGATCCTGGTGCTGATGTCCGTCGAGCTGATGCTCAACGCCGTCAACCTCAACCTCGTCGCCTTCGACGTCTGGCTGCGCGACACCCTGCACGCCGGCCAGGCTCTCACCCTCTTCACCATCGCCATCGCCGCCGCCGAGATCGGCATCGGCCTGGCGATCGTGCTGCTCGTCTACCGCAACCGCGGCAGCTCCGACATCGACCGGCTCCGTGACCTCGCCGAGCGGCCGGACGGCACCGACGCCGACGGGACCCCGCAGCCGGACACCAAGGCGGAGGCCACCGCGTGACCCTCACGACCACCGCCGTTCTCGTCCCCCTCCTGCCCTTCCTCGGGGCCGCCGCCGGCCTCCTCCTGGGGCGGCGCGCGCCCGGTTTCGTACGGCCGCTGGCCGTGCTGCCGACGCTCGCCGCGGCCGCGCTGACCATCGCGGTCGCCGTCGGCCAGGGCGGCGGCCCGGCCACCGACGTCGCCACCCGGCTCACCCCGACCGGATCGATCCCGATCGACCTGGCGCTGCACATCGACGGCTTCGCCGCGCTGATCGCCGTCGTCGTCGGTGTCGTGGCGACCTGTGTGCAGATCTACTCCACCGGCTATCTGCGCGACGACCCGCGCTACCCCTCCTACGCGGCGCTGGTCTCACTCTTCACCGCCGCGATGCTGCTGGTCGTCTACACCGGCGACCTGATGGTGCTGCTGGTCGGCTGGGAAGTCATGGGCATCTGCTCGTACTTCCTCGTCGGCCACTACTGGGAGACCGAGACCGCCCGGGCCGCCTCCCTCAAGGCGTTCCTGGTCACCAAGCTCGGCGACGTCCCCTTCCTCTTCGGCATCTTCGCGCTGGCCGCCGACACCGGCACCTTCCGCATCACCGGCATCCTCGGCTCGGTCGCCAACCGCGGCCTGGACCACCCGACGCTGATCGCGCTGCTGCTGCTGGCCGGCGTCGCGGGCAAGTCCGCGCAGTTCCCGCTGCACACCTGGCTCCCGGACGCGATGGCCGGCCCGACCCCGGTCTCCGCGCTGATCCACGCCGCGACGATGGTGGCCGCCGGTATCTACGTCGTCGCCCGCCTCCTCCCGGTCTTCGCGGCCTCCGCGGCCGCGCTGGTCGTGATGGCCGTCATCGCGGCGATCACCATGGTCGGCTCCGGCCTCGCCGCGCTGGCCCAGGACGACATCAAGCGGGTGCTGGCCTATTCGACGGTCGGCCAGCTCGGCTACATGCTGGGCGCGCTCGCCGTCGGCGACCGCGGCGCCGCCGTCTTCCACCTCCTTGCGCACGGTGCGTTCAAGGCCCTCCTCTTCCTCGGCGCGGGCGTGATCATCCACGCCGCGGGCACCAACTCGCTCGCCGCCATGTCCCGGATGAGCGGCCTGTCCCGGCGCATCCCGGACGCCTACTGGACCGTGACCGTCGCGCTGCTCGCGCTCGCCGCGATCCCGCCGTTCGCCGGCTTCTTCTCCAAGGAAGCCGTCCTCGGCGCGGCCGAGCACGCCGCGACCGGCGCCGCCCACGGCATCCCCGGCGCGGCCGGCTGGACCGTCCTGGTCTCCGGACTGCTCACCGCCCTCCTCACCGCGGCCTACGCCGCCCGCCTGTGGCTGCTCGCCTTCAAGGGCCGGGGCGTCGAGGTCCCCGACCACGGCCCGCAGCCGGTCGTCATGAACGCCGTCCTGTGGGTGCTCTTCATCCCGACCGTCGCACTGGGCCTTTCCGCCCCCCTCCTGCCCGAGTGGTTCGACGGGCGCTCGCTCGCTCCGACCCTGACCACCTCCGTCCTCGGCACCGGCATCGCCGTCGTCGGCGGCCTGGTCACCTACGCCACCTGGCGCCACACCACCGCGCTCGCCGCCCGCACCCCCATCGGCGCGGTCGTCGTCGACCCGGACGCGGCCCCCGGCCTCGCCGAGGAGACGGCCATCGCCACCCACGCCCCGGTCTACGGCGACAACGCCGGCGCCGCGGACCCGGCCGACCCCGGCCGCCTCCTCCTCGGCCCGCTGCACCGCCACGCGGCCGTCGGCTTCCACCTGGACGCCGTCTACTCCGCGCTGTTCGTCCGGCCCGTACGCGCCGCCGCCACGCTCGTCCGCTTCCTGGACCGCGAGGTCGTCGACACCTACGTCCGCGGTGCGGGCACCGCCCCGCGCTGGCTGGGCGCCGCCGTCCGCCGCGCCCAGACCGGGAACGTGCAGACCTACCTCGGCGCGCTGCTGGCCGGATCGCTCGTCCTGGCCATCGCCGCCGTCCTCGTCGCCACGGGCACGGGAGCCTGACCGTGAATCACACCGCCATGCAGATCCTCCTCGTGGGCGTCGTCGTCCTCCCCCTCCTCGGCGCGCTCGCCGCGCTGCTGCCCGCGCCGCCCGGCCTGAAGGGCAAGAACCCCGACCAGGCCGTACTGCGCCACGGCGTGACCGTCACCGGCGTCGTGCTCGCCGCCACCGTCGCACTGGCCGCCGGCTTCGACCACGCTCAGCCGGCGCGTATGCAGGCCACCACCGACATCAGCTGGATCCCGGCGCTCGGCATCCGTATCCATCTCGGCGTCGACGGCATCTCGCTCCCCCTCGTCGTCATGACCGCGCTGCTGACCTTCCTCTGCGCGCTCTACTCCTACTTCCACATGCCAACGGGCCCGTCTCCCAAGGCATTTGTGGCCCTGCTGCTCGTCCTGGAGGCCGGCACCCTCGCCACCTTCGCCGTCCTGGACCTGATGCTCTTCTTCCTCGCCTTCGAGATGGTCCTCATCCCGATGTACTTCCTCATCGCCCGCTGGGGCGGTGCGGGGAAGCAGGCGGCGGCCTGGAAGTTCATCCTCTACACGCTGCTCGGCTCCGTCGTGATGCTGCTCGGCCTCCTCCTCATCGGCGTGAAATCCGGCACGTTCGACATGGTCGCACTCGCCACTGACAACGGCCCGAAAGCCCAGCTCAGCCACACCGTCCAGCTCCTGGCGGTGCTCGCGATCGGCATCGGACTGGCCGTCAAGTCCCCGATGTGGCCGCTGCACAGCTGGCTGCCCGACGCGCACACCGCGGCCCCCACCGTCGGCTCGGTGCTGCTGGCCGGCGTCCTGCTGAAGATGGGCACCTACGGGTTCGTACGGATCGCGTTGCCCATCACCCCCGAGGGCATGCACACCTACGCGCCCTACCTCGCCGCGTTCGCCGCCGTCGGCATCATCTACGGCTCGCTCGCCTGCCTCGCCCTCGTCCGCAAGGGCGCCAAGGGCGACCTCAAGCGCCTGATCGCCTACAGCTCCGTCGGCCACATGGGCTTCGTCCTGCTCGGCATCGCCAGCATGACCCCCACCGGCGTCAACGGCGCGCTGTTCGCCAACATCGCCCACGGCCTGATCACCGGCCTGCTGTTCTTCATGGTCGGCGCCCTCAAGGACCGCACCGGAACCACCGACCTCGACGCCCTGGCCGGCACCACCGGCGCCGCCCTCTACGGCAAGGCCCCCCGCTTCGGCGGCCTGCTCGCCTTCGGGGCCGTCGCCTCGCTCGGCCTGCCCGGACTCGCCGGCTTCTGGGGCGAGATGCTCGCCATGTTCGGCGCCTTCCGGCCCGCCGCCGGCCTGAGCCGCCCGGCCTTCCTGACCTTCATGGTGCTGGCCGGCCTCGGCACCCTGCTGACCGCCGCGTACCTGCTCCTCGTCGTCCGCCGGGTCTGCATGGGCGGCACCCCGCACCTCGCCCCCACCGCCCCGCTCGGCGCCGACGGCGACCCGGAACGGCCCGCCGCGGACGTGCCCACCCCCGCCCCGGCCGTCCCCGACCTCGCGCGCTACGAGTACGCGGCCTGGTCCCCCCTGGCCGCCCTCACCGTCCTCGCCGGACTGTGGCCGGCGGCCCTCCTCGGCCTCACCGACCCGGCCGTCCAGCAGCTCCTCGGAGGCGGTAAGTGATGAGCTCGGTCACCTCTCTGGTCCAGTCCGTCGACTGGGTCGCCGTCGCCCCGCCCACGATCACCGCGGTCGTCGCCCTGGTGGTGCTGGTCGCCGACCTGTTCGTGCCGGCGGCCCGCAAGCCGCTGCTGGGCTGGGCCGCCACCGGGGGCCTGGTCCTCGCCGCGCTGTCCCTGCTGCCCCTCCTGGGCGGCGACCGCCGCACGTTCTGCCTCCCCGGGCACCCGGACGTGTGCAGCTACGTCGCCGACCCGTTCGCGCTGGTCATCCAGTTCCTGGTGCTCGGCGGCGCGCTGCTGACCGCCCTGCTGTCCTTGGACACCATCAAGGACCACGACCTGCCCGCCGGCGAGTACTGGTTCCTGCTGCTGTCCTCGGCCGCCGGCGCCGCCCTGCTGCCCGCCTCCCGGGACCTGGCCACCCTCGTCGTCGCCCTGGAGGTCGCCTCGCTGCCGGCCTTCGCCCTCGTCGGCCTGCGCCGCGGCGACCGGCTCTCCTCCGAGGCGGCGCTGAAGTTCTTCCTCTCCTCGGTGGCCGCCACCGCCGTGATGCTCCTCGGCGTCAGCTTCGTCTACGCGGCCACCCGCAGCCTCTACCTCTCCCGGGTGGCGCACGCCCTCACCGACCTCCCCGACGCCCGCCTCGCCACCCTGGCGAGCGCCGGCGTCGCGCTCACCCTGGTCGGCTTCGCCTTCAAGACGGCGGCCGCCCCGTTCCACTTCTGGGTGCCCGACACCTACGTCGGCGCGCCGCTGCCGATCGCCGGCTACCTCTCCGTGGTCGGCAAGGCCGTCGGCTTCTCCGGTCTGATCCTCGTCACCGTCCAGGGCTTCCCCGCGTACGCCGATGTCTGGGGCCCGGCGCTGGCCGTCCTCGCCGCGCTCACCATGACCGTCGGCAACGTCGCCGCCCTCCGCCAGGACCCGCGCCGGGAGCACAGCGCGGTCCGCCTGCTCGCCTGGTCGTCGGTCGGCCAGGCCGGCTACCTCCTGGTGCCGCTGGCCGCCGCGGGCTACACCCACCGGCCGGCGCACGCCATCGGCGCCACCGTCGCCTACGCCCTGATGTACGCGGCCGTGAACCTCGGCGCGTTCGCCGTCGCCGCCCTGGTGGCCCGTACACGCCCCGCCAACCGCATCACCGACTACCGGGGCCTGTACGCCCGCCGGCCCCTCGTGGCGCTCGCCATGGGCTTCTTCCTGCTCTGCCTGGCCGGTCTGCCGCCGGGCATCATCGGCCTGTTCGCCAAGGTCACGGTCTTCTCCGCGGCCGTCGACGCCGGGCTGGCCTGGCTCGCCGTGGTCATGGCCGTCAACGTCGTGATCGCGCTCTACTACTACCTGCAGTGGACGGCGGTGCTCTTCCGGGGCGCCGAGGAGCCCGCGGCCGCCCCCGCCGGGCCGCGGCCGCCCGCCCCCCGGATCCCGGCCCCGCTGGCCACCGCCATCGCCCTGGCCACCGTCCTGGGCCTCGCCCTCTCCGGCGCGCCCCAGCTCGTCCTGCGCTTCGCCTCCGGCGCGCTCCTCTGACCGGACGCCGCGGACCCGGGGCCACCCGTACGGCGGCACGGCGCCGGGCGGCCCACGGACGGGTCCCGGGCGCGCGTCCCGGGCCCGGTCGTCCGGGCGGCGGGAACCCGGCCCGTTCATCTCGCGTTGACCAGTGAGTAAGGGTCCACTGGAGAGTGGAGCAACGCAGCACAGGGTTCCCCTGCCGCACCGCTTGGAGGGCGTACCGTGCACCGCCGGCACAACGGGCTCAGAACCGCCGTACTCCTCGGGGGACTGTCCGCACTCATCATCCTCATCGGCAGTTTCTTCGGGCGTACGGGCCTGATCGTCGCCGTTCTCGTCGCCCTGGCGACCAACGCCTACGCGTACTGGAACAGCGACAAGCTCGCCCTGCGCGCCATGCGGGCCCGCCCGGTGAGCGAGTTCGAGGCGCCGGAGCTCTACCGCATGGTCCGCGAGCTGTCGACGGCCGCCCGCCAGCCCATGCCGCGGCTGTACATCTCCCCGACCCAGGCGCCGAACGCCTTCGCCACCGGCCGCAACCCGCGCAACGCCGCGGTCTGCTGCACCGACGGCATCCTCCGGCTCCTCGACGAGCGCGAGCTGCGCGGCGTCATCGGTCATGAGCTCAGCCATGTCTACAACCGCGACATCCTCATCTCGTCCGTCGCCGGCGCGCTGGCCTCCGTCGTGATGTTCCTGGTCAACTTCGCCTGGCTGATCCCCATAGGCCGCTCCGAGGACGACGAGGGCCCCGGGCTGCTGGGCATGCTCCTGATCGCGATCCTGGGCCCGATCGCCGCCTCGCTCATCCAACTGGCCGTCAGCCGCTCCCGTGAGTACCAGGCGGACGCCTCGGGCGCCCAGCTCACCGGCGACCCGCTCGCCCTGGCCTCCGCCCTGCGCAAGCTGGAGATCGGCACCCAGCAGCTGCCGCTGCCACCCGAACCGCGGCTGGAGACCGCCGGCCACATGATGATCGCCAACCCGTTCCGGGCCGGCGAGGGCATGTCCAAGCTGTTCTCCACCCACCCCCCGATGCGCGAACGCATCGCCCGCCTGGAGCAGATGGCCGGCCACCACCGCCCCTGAGGCCCCCTGAGGCCCGCGGCCGCCGCTGGCCGACCCCCGGCCACCGGCGCATCATGAACGCAACGCTCCACCGGCCCCGGTGCGTCTAGCACGGCAGTTACCCCGTTCGCCGTGCCCGTGGAAGGCTGCCGATCATGAAGCTCATCCTCAACGTCCTCTGGCTGATCCTCAGCGGGTTCTGGCTGGCCCTCGGCTACGTCCTCGCGGGCGTCATCTGCTGCATCCTGATCATTACCATCCCGTTCGGCATCGCGTCCTTCCGCATCGCCGGCTACGCCCTGTGGCCCTTCGGCCGGACGACCGTCGTCCGGCACGACGCCGGCGCCGGCTCCGCCATCGGCAACGTCATCTGGATCGTCTTCGCGGGCTGGTGGCTGGCCCTGGGCCACATCGTCACCGGCCTCGCCCTGTGCGTGACGATCATCGGCATCCCGTTCGGCATCGCCAACTTCAAGATGATCCCGATCTCCCTGCTGCCGCTCGGCCGCGAGATCGTCCCCACGGACCAGCCGTTCGCCACCCGCTGACCTACGGGCCCGCCCAGGGGCCGGCGGTCACTCCCGCACCAGCCCCCGCGGCCCGACGTACCGCCGGAAGCCGAGCGGTTCCACGCCGTCCAGGCCCCCGATGAAGGCCATCACCGGCCCACCACGCGCAAGGCTCCCGGCGATCTCCCGCTCATGGGCCTCGGCGGTCGTCCACTCGCTGTAGTTGACGACCCGGGTGCCGTCCTCGCTGATGTGGAAGTGCGAGGCGATCCCGCCCTCGCCCGGCTGCACGCCACCGATCAGGTCCAGCAGCCCGTCGACGAGCTCCCGGGCCGCGTCGTGCCCCGTCGTACGGAAGGCGACCCGCACGACGCAGCCCGGGGCCGCCGGCTCGCCCTGGGGCAGCAGGCTGCGGTAGAGCCGGTAACGGGTGGGGCCGCTCTCGCCGACGTCACCCGTGGCGGCCGGCGCGCCCGCGATCCGCTCCCGTGGCCCGGTGTCCTCGCCGCGCACGAACTCCTCGTGCGCCGCCTCGCTCGTCCACTGCGCGTAGTCGAGCACGCTGCGCCCGTCCGTCCCCGCGAACAGCACCCGCGACAGGAAGCCCGCCGGCAGCGGCGTCCCCTCCCACGCCCGGGCCACCCCGTCCAGGACGGCCCGCTGCCCCTCCGGGCTCCCGGCATCCCCCTCGCTGATCAGCACGGTCCCCACACCCGCCCGCCTGACCTGCGGAAACGCATCGGCACGGAAGCCCGCGCGGGGACCGGTGGCCGGGCTCTCGCCGTTCTGCACGTTCTCGTTCTCCTGAGAAGTCATGCCAGGAGCCTGCAATCTCAACCAAACTTGAGGTCAAGAGTGATCCACGAGGATCCCGGAAGCCGTGCGACAGCGGTCCGAAACGCCGGTGGGGCGGCACGCCCGTGGCGCGCCGCCCCATCCCGAAGGCCGAAGCCCCTGCCCTACCGGCTCACCGGTAGTTCACGAACTGGAGGGCGAAGTCCAGGTCCTTGCCCTTCAGCAGCTGCTGCACGGCCTGCAGGTCGTCCCGGCTTTTGGAGCTGACCCGCAGCTCGTCGCCCTGCACCTGCGCCTTGACGCCCTTCGGGCCCTCGTCGCGGATGATCTTGGCGACCTTCTTCGCGTTCTCCTGCGAGATGCCCTCCTGGAGGGAGGCGAAGATCTTGTACTCCTTGCCCGAGGCCTGCGGCTCACCGGCGTCCAGCGCCTTCAGCGAGATCCCGCGCTTGACCAGCTTGGACTGGAAGATGTCGAGCACGGCCTTGACCCGCTCCTCGGCGTTGGCCCGCATCTCGATCTTCTCGCCCGACCATGCGATCGAGGCGTCGACGCCCTTGAAGTCGTAGCGCGTCGAGATCTCCTTGGCAGCCTGGTTGAGGGCGTTGTCGACCTCCTGCCGCTCTACCTTCGAGACGATGTCGAAACTGGAGTCGGCCATGTTGAGTTGGCTCCTCGTGCGTAGATCCATCAGGGGTGCGGACCGTCCCCGGACCGCTTGCCAAGCCTAGCCACCCCACCAAGATCCAGCGCTCGCGAATCGAGTGGCGAACCACCCCCAGCCATCGGGTATGGTTTACGTCGTTGCCACGGAGCACCGCCGAAAAGCGGCTCTCCCGGCAGCAAACCCCGGCGGTGTGCCCGAGCGGCCAAAGGGAGCAGACTGTAAATCTGCCGGCTCAGCCTTCCCAGGTTCGAATCCTGGCGCCGCCACAGTGAGGAACCCCCTCCACTGCGAATCAGCAGTGGAGGGGGTTTTCTCGTGCGTGCGGAGCTTCGGCGGGGGCGCCGCTCCCCCCCCCCGCGCGCCCCGCCGCCCCTCAGTGCGCCGCCACCGTCGCCACCGCGTCCGCCACCGGCACATCGCCGCCGATCAGCTCCAGGGTGCGGCCGATGGTGCGGGGCTCGTCGAGGAGCTCCACCAGGGTGGCCGCCACGTCGTCGCGGGGGACGTCGCCGCGGCCGGTGGCGTCGGCCAGGGTGACCAGGCCGGTGCCGGGCCCGTCCGTCAGGCGGCCCGGGCGCAGGATCGTCCAGTCCAGGCCCGCCCGGGACCGTACGTCGGCGTCCGCGGCGCCCTTGGCCCGCAGGTACGCGGCGAAGACCGGGTCGGTGCCCTCCGGGGGCTCGCGGTCGGCGCCCATCGACGAGATGACCAGGAACCGGCGCACACCCGCCGCCTCGGCCGCGTCCGCGAAGAGCGCCGCCGCGGCGCGGTCCACCGTGTCCTTGCGTTCGGTGCCGCTGCCCGGCCCGGCACCGGCCGCGAAGACCGCCGCGTCGGCGCCTTCCAGGTGCCGGGCGACATCCTCGACCGACGCCGACTCCAGGTCGCAGACCACCGGTTCGGCCCCCGCGGCCAGCAGATCGCCGGCCTGCTCCGGCCGGCGGACGATGCCCGCGACCTCGTCCCCGCGCTTGGCGAGCAGCCGCTCCAGCCGCAGCGCGATCTGACCATGTCCACCTGCGATGACAATGCGCATGGTGCCGACCGTACGCCGAAGGGCCGCCGGGGTGCGGGGGACCCGGCCGGGGGAGCGGCGCTTCTCACCGCGTTCTCACCGGGGGCGGACCGGCCCCGGCGTCAGCGCTGCGACTGCCGGGGGAGTTCCAGCGCCACCTCGGCCGCCGAGTCGCAGTACTCGCGCACCGCGCTGGTACGGGCCACCACCCGCCCCCGGTGGATCACGATCCGGCTGTACGCCAGCGAGAGCACCCCCGCGATCCGCTCGCCGCGCACCGCCAGCAGCTCCGCCGGGAAGCCCGCCTCGACCCGTACCTCGGGCAGCCCCAGCGTGGTCCGCGCCGCCGAACTCACCGTCTCGTACGCCGCCTCCGGCGTCGCCTCCCCGAGGGACGCCAGCAGGTACGCGGCCTCCAACGGGTCGCCGCGCCCCACCGGGTTCGCCACGTCCCGCAGCGCCCCGCTGCCCGCCGCCACCCGCACCCCGGCCGCCCGCAGCAGCCGCACCGGAGCCGGCCGCGACACCCGCGAGCCGTACCGCTCCAGGCCGGTGCAGTCGCCCTGCGGCAGACAGACCACGGTGACGTCGGCGGCGGCCAGTTGCTCGGCGACCCGCGAGGCCACGCTGCGCGGCATCCGGGCCATCCCGGCGCACGGGCCCAGCGCGACGCCGGACCGCAGCCCGCCGGACATCGCCGCGAACCGGGCCAGCCGCGCCGGGTCGTCACCGTCCGTGTGCAGATCCACCGGGCAGCCGTGCTCCCCGGCCAGCTCCAGGACCGTCTCGACGTACCCGGCCGGATCGGGGTCCAGGTCCGGGCAGCCGCCGATGACCGAGGCGCCCATCTTGACGGCGTCCCGCAGCATCGCCAGCCCGTCGGCCCCGGCGAGCCCCGTCAGCACCCGCGGCACCGCCACCGCCGCCAGGTCCGCCAGCCCGCGCAGCGACCGGCGGGCCTGCAGCACCGCCTCCAGCGAGCGCAGGCCCGGCACGTCGCCGATCCTGACGTGGCTCCGGGACGCGGTGGCCCCGTGCCCCAGCTGGAGCAGCGCGGCCTCCGTGGTGCGCCGCTGGACGTCCTCCGGGGAGCCGGAGGCCGGGCCGTCGGAGTCCGCCGTCAGGGCGGTGTCGCAGTGCGCGTGCGGCTCGGCGGGGGCGGGCAGCAGCAGATAGCCGGCGAGGTCGACGCGGGCCCCCTGGGGGGCGAGGCTGCCGGCCGTGCCCACGGCCTCGATGCGTCCGCCGCCGAGCCGTACGTCCACGGTGCGGCCGTCGGCGAGCCGGGCGCCGCACAGCACCAGCGCGCCGCCGTCCGACCTGGTGTACCGGCCGGGTCCGCCGGGCTTTCCCGGCTGGGGGTGCGGCTGCGGCGAACTGCTGTCGGACATCGCGCTCCTCGAAGCCACGGGCGTGCAAGATCACGCAGCGTTGACCCGAGCGTAGGGCGCCGCCGGGAGAGCTTCGCGCAGGCGCGAAATAGTCGTACCGGTGTGGTGCGCGGGGCCGTTGGGACGCGGGGCGGATACGGATTTCACGTTTGGCGGCGGGCCGTGTAATGTCTTCATCGCTCGCCCCAATAGCTCAGTCGGCAGAGCGTCTCCATGGTAAGGAGAAGGTCTACGGTTCGATTCCGTATTGGGGCTCTGATGTGTGAGGTTCCCGCCTTCGGGCGGGTGCCCCTCGCATCGCAGCGGTGTAGCTCAGTCGGTAGAGCAAGCGGCTCATAATCGCTGTGTCACCGGTTCAAGTCCGGTCACCGCTACTGACAGTAGCCGATTGTGGGGTCGGTCCTTCGATCGGCTACTCTTTTCTGCGTTCATCCGTCCATCCGTCCGTCAAGGAGCACTCACGTGGCTGCCACCGACGTCCGCCCGAAGATCACGCTGGCCTGCGTGGAGTGCAAGGAGCGGAACTACATCACCAAGAAGAACCGGCGCAACGACCCGGACCGTCTTGAGATGAAGAAGCACTGCCCGCGCTGCAACTCGCACACCGCGCATCGCGAGACGCGATAACACAGGCTCGTCCGTGAGGCCGTCCCCATTCCTGGGGGCGGCCTCACGGCGTTATCACCATCAGTACACGGAGGTTGCGAGCCCATGGCGCTCGACCAGTCTTTTGTCGGACGCACGTACCCGCCCACCGACCCCTATGAGGTCGGCCGGGAAAAGATCCGCGAATTCGCCGAGGCGATCGGGGACCCCAACCCCGCCTACACCGACACGGATGCCGCCAAGGCGCTCGGGCATCCCGACGTGATCGCACCGCCGACTTTTGTGTTCGCGATCACTTTCAAGGCCGCGGGGTTGGTCATCGAGGACCCGCAACTCGGCCTGGATTACAGCCGGGTGGTGCACGGCGACCAGAAGTTCGCCTACACCCGGCCGGTGCGCAGCGGCGACCGGCTGGCCGTCACCTCCACCATCGAGGCGATCAAGACCATGGCGGGCAACGACATCATCGACATCCGCGGCGAGGTGCACGACGAGACGGGCGCACACGTCGTGACCGCCTTCACCAAGCTGGTGGCCCGGCGCACCGAGGAGGCCTGAGATGACCGCGAAGATCTCTTACGACGACGTCGAGGTCGGCACCGAACTCCCGGCGCAGACCTTCCCCGTGAACCGCGCCACACTCGTCCGCTACGCGGGCGCCTCCGGCGACTTCAACCCGATCCACTGGAACGAGAAGTTCGCCAAAGAGGTCGGCCTGCCCGACGTCATCGCCCACGGCATGTTCACCATGGCCGAGGCGATCCGGGTGGTCACCGACTGGGCCGGCGACCCCGGCGCGGTCGCCGAATACGGCGTGCGCTTCACCAAGCCCGTCATCGTCCCCAACGACGACCAGGGCGCGCTGATCGAGGTCAGCGCCAAGGTCGCGGCCAAGCTCGACGACGACGCCCGCACGGTCCGGGTCGACCTCACCGCGATGAGCGCGGGCCAGAAGGTGCTGGGCATGTCCCGCGCGGTCGTCCGCCTGGCCTGAGCCCGCCGGAGAGCGCAGCCGGGGGCGGCCGGACGGGATGGTCCGACCGCCCCCGTACCCTTGTGCGCGTGCAGGAACGCCACGGACAAGAAAACGCCCCGCTCGCCCCGCTGACCACCTTCCGGCTCGGCGGACCGGCGAACCGCCTCGTCACGGCCACCACCGACGACGAGGTGATCGCCGCCGTCCGCGCGGCCGACGACGCCGGCACGCCACTGCTGATCATCGGCGGCGGCAGCAACCTCGTCATCAGCGACAAGGGCTTCGACGGCACGGCCCTGCTCATCGCCACCACCGGCTTCGAACTGGACGGCACCGCCCTCACCCTCGCCGCGGGCGAGAACTGGTCCGACGCGGTCGCCCGCACGGTCGAGGCCGGGCTGGCCGGCGTCGAGTGCCTGGCCGGCATCCCCGGCTCGGCCGGCGCCACCCCGGTGCAGAACGTCGGCGCGTACGGCCAGGAGGTCGCCACCACGATCACCGAGGTCGTCGCCTACGACCGCCGCTCCGGCGAGACCGTCACCCTCAGCAACGAGGAGTGCGGCTTCGCCTACCGCGACAGCCGCTTCAAGCAGCACCCCGACCGCTTCGTGGTCCTGCGGGTCCGCTTCGCCCTGGAGGACGCCGGCGGCCGCTCCGCGCCCCTGAAGTACGCCGAGACCGCCCGCGCCCTCGGCGTCGAGGTCGGCGACCGGGTCCCGCTGGACATCGCCCGCAAGACCGTCCTGGCGCTGCGCGCCGGCAAGGGCATGGTGCTGGACCCCGACGACCACGACACCTGGTCGGCCGGGTCGTTCTTCACCAACCCGATCCTCACCGAGGCCGAGCACGCCGCCTTCCTGGAGCGCGTCCGGGACCGCCTCGGCCCCGACACCGCCCCGCCCGCCTTCCCGGCCGGCGACGGCCTGGTGAAGACCTCCGCTGCCTGGCTCATCGACCGCGCCGGCTTCACCAAGGGCTACGGCAGCGGCCCGGCCCGCATCTCGACCAAGCACACCCTCGCGCTCACCAACCGCGGCGAGGCCACCACCGAGGACCTCCTCGCCCTGGCCCGCGAGGTCCGGGACGGCGTCCACGCGGCCTTCGGCATCACCCTCGTCAACGAACCCGTGACGGTCGGCGTCAGCCTCTAGACGGGCCGCCAGGGCGCCGTGACGGGCCGCTGAGGCCCTGCGACGGCGCCGCTGAGCCCCTACGACGCCCGCCGGCGCCCTACCCGGCCAGCCAGGCGTCGATCTCCGCCAGCAGCCGCCGCCGCTCGTCCTCGGGGGCGCACGAGCCGCGGACGGACTGCCGGGCCAGCTCGGCCAGCTCCGCATCGCTGAAGTCGTGCGCGGTGCGGGCGAGCTCGTACTGCGCGGCCAGCCGCGAGCCGAACAGCAGCGGGTCGTCCGCGCCCAGCGCCATCGGCACCCCGGCGTCGAAGAGCGTCCGCAGCGGTACGTCCTCGGGCTTCTCGTAGACGCCCAGCGCCACGTTGGAGGCCGGGCACACCTCGCAGGTCACCTGGCGCTCGGCCAGCCGGCGCAGCAGCGCGGGATCCTCCGCGGCCCGTACGCCGTGCCCCACCCGGCCGGCGTGCAGATCGTCCAGGCAGTCCCGGACGCTGGCCGGCCCGGACAGCTCACCGCCGTGCGGCGCCGCCAGCAGACCGCCCTCCCGGGCGATCGCGAAGGCCCGGTCGAAGTCCCGGGCGAAACCCCGGCGTTCGTCGTTGGAGAGCCCGAAACCGATCACGCCCCGGTCCGCGTAGCGCACCGCCAGCCGCGCCAGCGTCCGGGCGTCCAGCGGGTGCTTCATGCGGTTCGCCGCGATCAGCACGCGGATCCCGAGGCCGGTGTCCCGGGAGGCGGTGCGCACCGCGTCCAGGATGATCTCCATGGCCGGGATCAGCCCGCCCAGCCGGGGCGCGTACGAGGTCGGGTCGACCTGGATCTCCAGCCAGCGCGAGCCGTCCCGGACGTCCTCCTCGGCGGCCTCGTGCACCAGCCGCTGGATGTCCTCGGGCGCGCGCAGGCACGAGCGCGCGATGTCGTACAGCCGCTGGAAACGGAACCAGCCCCGCTCGTCCGTGGCCCGCAGCTGGGGCGGCTCACCGCTGCGCAGGGCCTCGGGCAGATGGACGCCGTACTTGTCGGCGAGGTCCAGCAGGGTCGCGGACCGCATCGAACCGGTGAAGTGCAGGTGCAGATGGGCCTTCGGTAGCCGGCGCAGGTCCCGGGCGGCGGCACCGTCGCGGGCAGGAGTGCACGGGGGGTTCGGGGTGTGTCCCGCTGAAAACTGCTCCATCTGAGGATCTTGCCGTATCAGGGCGGCACGCCGATAGGCCCTTTCCCGAAGGGGTGTCCGGAAGAACGCGCGAGCGGGCGGCCGGAACGCGTCCGGCCGCCCGCTTCACCCACCGAAACCGGTGTGCGGCTACTTCGCCTCCGCCAGCAGCTTCTGGATCCGGGACACGCCCTCGACCAGGTCCTCGTCGCCCAGCGCGTAGGAAAGCCGCAGGTAGCCGGGGGTGCCGAAGGCCTCACCCGGGACGACGGCGACCTCCGCCTCCTCCAGGATCAGCTCGGCCAGCTCCACGCTGCTCTGCGGGCGCTTGCCGCGGATCTCCTTGCCGAGCAGCTCCTTCACCGACGGGTACGCGTAGAACGCGCCCTCGGGCTCCGGGCACAGCACGCCGTCGATCTCGTTGAGCATCCGCACGATCGTCTTGCGGCGCCGGTCGAAGGCGACCTTCATCTCCTCGACGGCCGTCAGATCGCCGGAGACGGCCGCGATGGCCGCCGCCTGCGCGACGTTGGAGACGTTGGAGGTGGCGTGCGACTGGAGGTTCGTCGCGGCCTTGATGACGTCCTTGGGGCCGATCGCCCAGCCCACCCGCCAGCCGGTCATCGCGTACGTCTTGGCCACGCCGTTGACGATGATGCACTTGTCGCGCAGCTCGGGCACGACCACCGGCAGCGACGCGAACTGCGCGTCGCCGTAGACCAGGTGCTCGTAGATCTCGTCGGTGAGGACCCACAGGCCGTGCTCGGCGGCCCAGCGGCCGACCGCCTCGATCTGCTCGCGGGAGTAGACCGCACCGGTCGGGTTCGACGGCGAGACGAACAGCAGCACCTTCGTGCGCTCCGTGAGGGCCGCCTCCAGCTGCTCGACGGTCACGCGGTAGCCGGTGGTCTCGTCCGCGACCACGTCGACCGGCACACCGCCCGCCAGCCGGATCGACTCCGGGTAGGTGGTCCAGTACGGAGCGGGCACGATGACCTCGTCGCCCGGGTCGAGGATCGCCGCGAACGCCTCGTAGATCGCCTGCTTGCCGCCGTTCGTCACCAGGACGTTCGCCGCCTCGATCTCGTAGCCCGAGTCGCGCAGCGTCTTCGCCACGATCGCGGACTTCAGCTCGGGGAGGCCGCCGGCCGGGGTGTAGCGGTGGAACTTCGGGTTGCGGCAGGCCTCCACGGCCGCCTCGACGATGTAGTCGGGCGTGGGGAAGTCGGGCTCACCGGCGCCGAAGCCGATCACCGGGCGTCCGGCGGCCTTGAGGGCCTTCGCCTTGGCGTCGACGGCGAGGGTCGCGGACTCGGAGATCGAACCGACGCGGGCCGAGACCCGGCGGTCGGCGGGGGACGAAACGGAAGGGTTCGCAGCGCTCATACATGCATCGTTGCAGACCTCCGCCGGGCCCGGTACGCGGGTTTGCGGCCACCACCCGGAGGGATCGTGTTCGACGCCCGGCCCGGAAGCACGTACACTCGCTGACCGTTGGCCCTCAACAGGCAGGCGCGGCGAACGCACTTAGTGCAGTCGCCCGTATGCGGTAGGTTGGGGGAACCACAAAGGGTCGTAGCTCAATTGGTAGAGCACTGGTCTCCAAAACCAGCGGTTGGGGGTTCAAGTCCCTCCGGCCCTGCTACACGCACTCTCACCGCAGTGCGTGCACGTGTACGTATGAAATGCACCGCCGTGCGGCAGGGCAGGGCGCGGCACGGCCACGAACCGGATTCAGGTGAGGACGAGTGACGGACGCCCTGGGCTCCATCGACATGCCTGAGCGCGGTCGCTCCGAGGACGAGGCCGCCGAGTCCCAGAAGAAGCCCCGGCGCGGCGGCAAGCGCGGCAAGAAGGGTCCCTTCGCGCGTCTTGCGCTTTTCTACCGCCAGGTCATCGCGGAGCTCCGCAAGGTCGTCTGGCCCACGCGCAGCCAGCTGTCGACGTACACCAGTGTGGTGATCGTCTTCGTTGTCATCATCATCGGTCTCGTAACCGTGATTGACTTGGGAATCAACCGAGTCGTCGGGTACGTCTTCGGCTGATCCCGCGGAGGGCGCCTGCGCGGGCGCCATTTCGCATGTTCAACCCCTTGAAGCCAGGAAGAAGCAGCCACCGTGTCTGACCCGAACCTGAACGACGCCGCCGAATCCGCCGAGACGGCAGCGGCCGACGTTGACGCGGCTGCCTCGGCCGAGGTCGAGGGCGACGACACCGCGCAGGAGATCGTCGAGGGCGCCGACACCGTCGACGAGCTCGACGCCGAGGAAGCCGCCGCCGGCGAGCCCGCCGAAGAGGCCGCGGTGCACGTCGAGGAGGACGCCGAGGCCACCGCCGAGGTCGCCGAGGACGAGCTGGCCGAGGAGCAGGAGCCGGTCGACCCGGTGGCCGCCCTCCGCGACGAACTGCGCGGTCTGCCCGGTGAGTGGTACGTCATCCACACCTACGCGGGCTACGAGAACCGCGTGAAGACCAACCTCGAGCAGCGCGCCGTCTCGCTGAACGTCGAGGACTACATCTTCCAGGCCGAGGTGCCGCAGGAAGAGGTCGTCCAGATCAAGAACGGCGACCGCCGTACCGTCCGCCAGAACAAGCTCCCGGGCTACGTGCTCGTGCGCATGGACCTGACGAACGAGTCCTGGGGCGTGGTCCGCAACACCCCCGGCGTCACCGGCTTCGTCGGCAACGCCTACGACCCCTACCCGCTGACGCTGGACGAGATCGTCAAGATGCTCGCGCCGGAGGCCGAGGAGAAGGCCGCCAAGGAGGCCGCCGCGGCCGAGGGCAAGCCGGCCCCGTCCCGCAAGGTCGAGGTCCAGGTGCTGGACTTCGAGGTGGGCGACTCCGTCACGGTCACCGACGGCCCGTTCGCGACCCTCCAGGCGACGATCAACGAGATCAACGCCGACTCGAAGAAGGTCAAGGGCCTGGTCGAGATCTTCGGCCGGGAGACCCCGGTCGAGCTGTCCTTCGACCAGATCCAGAAGAACTGATCGAGTTCCCCTGATCCGGGAGGGCCGTACGGCCTTTCCGGACCACCAGCCACCGGCCAGGTCAGACGGGCGCAGCCTGTCTGACCTGTCGGTTTTTGGCCGCGCGACCATACCCGTTATCGTTGTGCGGTATGCCTCCATCCGGATGACCGGATGGATCGGCGAAACACCTCTCACTAGGACCCGGAGAGAGCATGCCTCCCAAGAAGAAGAAGGTCACGGGGCTCATCAAGCTCCAGATCCAGGCCGGTGCCGCTAACCCGGCTCCGCCGGTCGGCCCCGCGCTGGGTCAGCACGGCGTCAACATCATGGAGTTCTGCAAGGCCTACAACGCCGCGACCGAGTCGCAGCGTGGCATGGTCGTGCCGGTGGAGATCACGGTCTACGAGGACCGTTCCTTCACCTTCGTCACCAAGACCCCCCCGGCCGCCAAGCTCATCCTGAAGGCCGCGGGCGTGGAGAAGGGCTCCGGCGAGCCGCACAAGACCAAGGTCGCCAAGATCACCCGCGACCAGGTCCGTGACATCGCCACCACCAAGATGCCCGACCTGAACGCCAACGACCTGGACGCCGCCGAGAAGATCATCGCCGGCACCGCCCGTTCCATGGGCATCACGGTCGAGGGCTGATCCCAGCCCCCTCTTGGCACCCCGTGGCAGGACCAGGCGCTGGTCCGGACCACGACTCCATCCCACTGCATCAGGAGCAGAAGTGAAGCGCAGCAAGACTCTTCGCAACGCGGACGCGAAGATCGACCGGGAGCGTCTGTACGCCCCGCTCGAGGCCGTCCGTCTCGCCAAGGACACCACGTCCGTCAAGTTCGACGCGACCGTCGAGGTCGCCATGCGTCTGGGCGTCGACCCGCGCAAGGCCGACCAGATGGTCCGTGGCACCGTGAACCTCCCGCACGGCACCGGTAAGACCGCCCGGGTCCTGGTCTTCGCGACCGGTGACCGTGCTGCGGCCGCGGAAGCCGCCGGCGCCGACATCGTCGGCTCGGACGAACTGATCGACGAGGTCTCCAAGGGCCGTCTGGACTTCGACGCCGTCGTCGCCACCCCGGACCTGATGGGCAAGGTCGGCCGCCTCGGCCGCGTGCTCGGTCCCCGTGGTCTGATGCCGAACCCGAAGACCGGCACGGTCACCCCGGACGTCGCGAAGGCCGTCACCGACATCAAGGGCGGCAAGATCGAGTTCCGCGTGGACAAGCACGCGAACCTCCACTTCATCATCGGCAAGGTCTCCTTCGACGAGACCAAGCTGGTGGAGAACTACGCCGCGGCCCTTGAGGAGATCACCCGCCTCAAGCCGTCCGCCGCCAAGGGCCGGTACATCAAGAAGACCACCATCACCACCACGATGGGCCCCGGCATCCCGGTGGACAGCAACCGCACCCGCAACCTCCTCGTCGAGGACGAGGCCGTCTGATCTCCCTGATCGACGCCTCGTAGCGCGCGTAACGCCTCAGGCCCCGTTCTCCCGCACGGAGAGCGGGGCCTGACGCATGCGGTGTCACCCCTCTGGTCTAAAGTCCTCCCGACGCCCAGTAAGGGATATCCAAAGGGGGAGCCCAGTGCGCAGCACGCGTATGACCGCCGTGGTGGCGGGAGTTGTCATGATGGCCGGCCTGACCGCCTGTAACGGTGGCAAGAGCGACAACGCCGGCGGCAGCGGCGGCGGATCGGGCTCCGGCCAGTCCCCGCTCCAGGTCGCGCTGGCGTCGCTGAAGACGGCCGCGCAGCAGACGGACGGCAAGAAGTCCGCCGAGGTCGATGGCACGCTCAAGAACGCCACCTCCACCCAGTCGATGAAGGGTGCGATGGACTGGTCCCAGGGCATGCGGATGAACCTCGACATCAAGCAGTCCGCGGGGATGATGGCCGGCCGGCCCACGAAGGCGGTGTACACGTCGGACGCGATGTACATGAACATGGGCACGCCGGTGGGCGGCAAGTCCTGGATCAAGTACGACTACGACGCCCTGGCCAAGAAGATGGGCCCGGCCGGCGCCCTGATCAAGGACCAGATGAACAACAACAACCCCACCCGGGCGATGGAGCTGCTGATCGCCTCCGGCAAGGTCAAGGCGGTCGGCAAGGAGGACGTCCGCGGCGTCCAGGCCAGCCACTACACCGGCACCCTCTCGATCTCCGAGCTGACCCGCATGCAGTCGAAGAACGTCAGCGAGACGGACATGAAGGCGCTGGAGCAGCAGCTCAAGACGTCCGGTGCCGGCCAGGAGTCCATCGACCTGTGGATCGGCCCGGACAACCTGCTGGTCAAGAAGCGTGAGCAGCTGGTCGGCGGCAAGGTTCCGTACGACTCGACGGTCTTCTACTCCAACTACGGCACCAAGGTCACCGACCAGACGCCGCCGGCCGGTGACACGGTGGACTTCGACAAGGTCGGCAAGCCGTAAGTGAGCCGCTGAACGGCGGGCAGGGGGCGCGGCCGGCGCCCCCTGTCGGCCGATTTGCCTGACGCGGGTCGCTCCCGTACCGTATGCGGGAAGCCAAAGACCGCTGGTTGTCGCTGCGCGTCCGAACCCGGGCGTGTGGAGGCCGAAGGATCCGCTAGCTGCGGACGACCTGCGCAGGTGACTGAGGAAGAAAGCTCCCGGGCGTCAGCCTGGTCGAGTTCTCGCCCCGTGCGCCTGCGCCGGGGCGTTTGTTTTGCCCAGCCCCTTCTGCGCGGTCCTCATCACCCGGAAGGAGGCCGAGGCTCATGGCGACGTCCGACAAGATCGCAGCCGTTGAGGAGATCACGCAGAAGCTGCGTGACTCCAACGCAGCTGTTGTGACCTCTTACACCGGACTGACTGTGGCGCAGCTCAAGGAGCTGCGTCGTTCTCTCGGCGAGAACGCTCAGTACCGTGTGGTGAAGAACACGCTGACCAAGATCGCGGCCAATGAGGCCGGGATTCAGCTGGACGAGCACCTCAGTGGCTCGACGGCTGTCGCCTTTGTGACCGGTGACCCGGTCGAGGCGGCGAAGGGTCTTCGTGACTTCGCCAAGGACAACCCCGCTCTCGTCATCAAGGGCGGTGTCCTTGAAGGCAAGGCGCTGTCCGCCGACGAGATCAAGAAGCTTGCGGACCTCGAGTCCCGCGAGGTTCTGCTCAGCAAGCTGGCCGGTGCCATGAAGGGCAAGCAGTCGCAGGCTGCCGCGCTCTTCCAGGCGCTGCCGTCGAAGTTCGTCCGCACCGCGGAAGCGCTTCGCGCCAAGCAGGCCGAGCAGGGCGGTGCCGAGTAATTCGGCTCGCACATTGGCACCCCGCGCCCAGGTACGCCTAGGCCGGGAGGCCACAGCGGGCCCGAACGTACGCCCGCCTCACATGTACATCCGGCACCAGCCGAATTAGTGGAAGGACCGCCCATCATGGCGAAGCTCAGCCAGGAAGACCTGCTCGCGCAGTTCGAGGAGATGACCCTCATCGAGCTCTCCGAGTTCGTGAAGGCGTTCGAGGAGAAGTTCGACGTCACCGCTGCCGCCCCGGCCGCCGTCGTCGCCGCCGGTGCCCCGGGTGCCCCGGCCGCCGCCGCCGAGGAGGAGAAGGACGAGTTCGACGTCATCCTCACCGGTGCCGGCGACAAGAAGATCCAGGTCATCAAGGTCGTGCGTGAGCTGACCTCCCTGGGCCTGAAGGAGGCCAAGGACCTCGTCGACGGCACCCCGAAGCCGGTCCTCGAGAAGGTCGCCAAGGACGCCGCCGACAAGGCTGCCGAGGCCCTCAAGGGCGCCGGTGCCTCCGTCGAGGTCAAGTGACCCCACTGAGTCTCCGACTCACGTCCGTGTCACCTGAGGTGTAACGGACACCCAGCCAAGGGCGATCACCCATGCGGGTGGTCGCCCTTCGGCGTGCTCGCCCGGGCTGCGTTGTCTCCGGCCGGAGTGCGAGTATGGTGATCTTCGTTGCCCGGACGTGCTCCCATGTGACGATCTCGCAGAGGTGGGGGGCCTTGACGAACCGGACGCGGCGCGCAATTCTCGGGACGCGACGCTGAAGCGATCCAGGGTTCGAGGCATGGATCGCCGACGAAGAGGGAAGCATCGGTGTGCGCCACTGGCGCAGGGCTTTCGGCAGGCGCAGGGCATTGAGAAGAACAAACGAGGGGATCCTCCGGCGCGACGGAGGACGCGACTTCCCGGAGGGAGAAGATCGGTATCACGGTGCTGAACCGGTCTCCGGAAACTCGCCCTGGACATCAGTGGGCCTTGTGGCTACACTGACCCTTTGCGCTGCCTGTTAGCTGCTCCCTGCCCGTCACCAGGGGCATATCCGAGCCCGAGCAAAGCTGGATGATCCGCCCTGACCTGGGCTTTCCCTCAGTCTGCTCGATTCGGGACCGGTACGCGCGTAGTGAGTCCGAGCCCTCGGAAGGACCCCCTCTTGGCCGCCTCGCGCAACGCCTCGACTGCCAATACGAACAACGGCGACAGCACCGCCCCGCTGCGCATCTCTTTTGCGAAGATCAAGGAGCCCCTCGGGGTTCCGAACCTCCTTGCGCTGCAGACCGAAAGCTTCGACTGGCTGCTCGGCAATGCCGCATGGAAGGGTCGCGTCGAGGCTGCGCTGGAGAGTGGGCAGGAAGTTCCCACCAAGTCCGGTCTCGAAGAGATCTTCGAAGAGATCTCCCCGATCGAGGACTTCTCCGGGTCGATGTCGCTGACGTTCCGCGACCACCGCTTCGAGCCCCCGAAGAACTCCATCGACGAGTGCAAGGAGCGCGACTTCACCTACGCCGCGCCGCTCTTCGTCACGGCGGAGTTCACCAACAACGAGACCGGTGAGATCAAGTCCCAGACGGTCTTCATGGGCGACTTCCCGCTCATGACGAACAAGGGCACCTTCGTCATCAACGGCACCGAGCGTGTCGTGGTGTCGCAGCTGGTCCGCTCGCCGGGCGTGTACTTCGACAGCTCCATCGACAAGACGTCCGACAAGGACATCTTCTCCGCCAAGATCATCCCGTCCCGGGGTGCCTGGTTGGAGATGGAGATCGACAAGCGCGACATGGTCGGTGTGCGCATCGACCGCAAGCGCAAGCAGTCCGTCACCGTCCTGCTCAAGGCGCTCGGCTGGACCACCGAGCAGATCCTCGAGGAGTTCGGCGACTACGAGTCCATGCGCGCCACCCTGGAGAAGGACCACACCCAGGGCCAGGACGACGCGCTGCTGGACATCTACCGCAAGCTGCGTCCGGGCGAGCCGCCGACCCGCGAGGCCGCGCAGACGCTGCTCGAGAACCTCTACTTCAACCCGAAGCGCTACGACCTCGCCAAGGTCGGCCGCTACAAGGTCAACAAGAAGCTCGGTGGCGACGAGCCGCTGGACGCCGGTGTGCTCACCACCGACGACGTCATCGCCACGATCAAGTACCTGGTGAAGCTGCACGCCGGCGAGACCGAGACGATCGGCGAGAACGGCACCACGATCGTCGTCGAGACCGACGACATCGACCACTTCGGCAACCGTCGTCTGCGCAACGTCGGCGAGCTCATCCAGAACCAGGTCCGCACGGGTCTGGCCCGTATGGAGCGCGTCGTGCGTGAGCGCATGACCACCCAGGACGTCGAGGCGATCACGCCGCAGACGCTGATCAACATCCGGCCGGTCGTCGCCTCCATCAAGGAGTTCTTCGGCACCAGCCAGCTGTCCCAGTTCATGGACCAGACCAACCCGCTGTCGGGTCTGACCCACAAGCGCCGTCTGTCGGCGCTGGGCCCGGGTGGTCTCTCCCGTGAGCGGGCCGGCCTGGACGTCCGTGACGTGCACCCGTCGCATTACGGCCGCATGTGCCCGATCGAGACGCCGGAAGGCCCGAACATCGGTCTGATCGGCTCGCTCGCCTCGTACGGCCGGGTCAACGTCTTCGGCTTCATCGAGACCCCGTACCGCAAGGTCGTCGACGGTCAGGTCACCGAAGAGGTGGACTACCTCACCGCCGACGAGGAGGACCGCTTCCTCATCGCCCAGGCCAACGCGAAGCTGACCGACGACATGCGGTTCGCCGAGCAGCGTGTCCTGGTCCGCCGCCGTGGCGGCGAGGTCGACCTGGTCCCCGCCGACGAGGTGCACTTCATGGACGTCTCGCCGCGCCAGATGGTGTCGGCCGCGACCGCCATGATCCCGTTCCTCGAGCACGACGACGCCAACCGCGCGCTCATGGGATCGAACATGATGCGCCAGGCCGTTCCGCTGATCAAGGCGGAGTCGCCGCTGGTCGGCACCGGCATGGAGTACCGCTGCGCGGTCGACGCCGGCGACGTCATCAAGGCGGAGAAGGACGGTGTGGTCCAGGAGGTCTCCGCGGACTACATCACCGTCGCCAACGACGACGGCACGTACACCACGTACCGCGTCGCCAAGTTCACCCGCTCCAACCAGGGCACCTCCTTCAACCAGAAGGTCGTCGTGGACGAGGGCGCGCGGGTCATCGAGGGCCAGGTCCTCGCCGACGGTCCGTCCACGGACCAGGGCGAGATGGCGCTCGGCAAGAACCTGCTCGTCGCGTTCATGCCGTGGGAGGGCCACAACTACGAGGACGCGATCATCCTGTCGCAGCGCCTCGTGCAGGACGACGTCCTCTCCTCGATCCACATCGAGGAGCACGAGGTCGACGCCCGTGACACCAAGCTCGGCCCCGAGGAGATCACCCGGGACATCCCGAACGTCTCCGAGGAGGTCCTCTCCGACCTCGACGAGCGCGGCATCATCCGGATCGGTGCCGAGGTCGTCGCCGGCGACATCCTCGTCGGCAAGGTCACGCCCAAGGGTGAGACCGAGCTGACCCCCGAGGAGCGCCTGCTCCGCGCGATCTTCGGTGAGAAGGCGCGCGAGGTGCGCGACACCTCGCTGAAGGTGCCGCACGGTGAGATCGGCAAGGTCATCGGCGTCCGCGTCTTCGACCGTGAGGAGGGCGACGAGCTGCCCCCGGGCGTGAACCAGCTGGTCCGCGTCTACGTCGCGCAGAAGCGCAAGATCACCGACGGTGACAAGCTCGCCGGCCGCCACGGCAACAAGGGCGTCATCTCGAAGATCCTGCCGGTCGAGGACATGCCGTTCCTGGAGGACGGCACCCCGGTCGACATCATCCTCAACCCGCTGGGTGTCCCGTCCCGAATGAACCCGGGACAGGTCCTGGAGATCCACCTCGGCTGGCTCGCCAGCCAGGGCTGGAAGGTCGAGGGCGGCGAGGAGTGGCAGCAGCGGCTCCAGGCGATCGGCGCCGACGACGTCGCGCCCCGCACCAACGTCGCGACCCCGGTCTTCGACGGTGCGCGCGAGGACGAGCTCGCCGGTCTCTTCGAGTCGACGCTCCCCAACCGCGACGGCGAGCGGATGGTCAAGAGCTCCGGCAAGGCCCAGCTCTTCGACGGCCGCTCCGGTGAGCCGTTCCCGGACCCGATCTCGGTCGGGTACATGTACATCCTCAAGCTCCACCACCTGGTCGACGACAAGCTGCACGCCCGCTCGACCGGTCCGTACTCGATGATCACCCAGCAGCCGCTGGGTGGTAAGGCCCAGTTCGGTGGCCAGCGCTTCGGTGAGATGGAGGTGTGGGCGCTGGAGGCTTACGGCGCCGCATACGCCCTCCAGGAGCTGCTGACGATCAAGTCCGACGACGTCACCGGCCGCGTGAAGGTCTACGAGGCCATCGTCAAGGGCGAGAACATCCCGGAGCCCGGCATCCCCGAGTCCTTCAAGGTGCTCATCAAGGAGATGCAGTCCCTGTGCCTCAACGTGGAGGTGCTGTCCTCGGACGGCATGTCCATCGAGATGCGCGACACCGACGAGGACGTCTTCCGCGCTGCGGAGGAGCTCGGCATCGACCTGTCCCGGCGCGAGCCGAGCAGCGTCGAAGAGGTCTGACGGGTCTGGCCGGGAGCTTCTGCCCAAGAAGTTCCCGGCCCCGCCCCGGACCCCGTACAGACCATCTAGATACGACCCTGAGAGGGATTGACGCATAGTGCTCGACGTCAACTTCTTCGACGAGCTGCGGATCGGCCTCGCCACCGCTGACGACATCCGTCAGTGGTCCCACGGTGAGGTCAAGAAGCCGGAGACCATCAACTACCGCACCCTCAAGCCCGAAAAGGACGGCCTCTTCTGCGAGAAGATCTTCGGCCCGACCCGGGACTGGGAGTGCTACTGCGGTAAGTACAAGCGCGTCCGCTTCAAGGGCATCATCTGCGAGCGGTGCGGCGTCGAGGTCACTCGCGCCAAGGTGCGCCGTGAGCGGATGGGCCACATCGAGCTGGCCGCTCCCGTCACCCACATCTGGTACTTCAAGGGCGTCCCGAGCCGGCTGGGCTACCTGCTGGACCTCGCCCCCAAGGACCTCGAGAAGGTCATCTACTTCGCCGCGTACATGATCACGTTCGTGGACGAGGAGCGCCGCACCCGCGATCTGCCCTCGCTGGAGGCCCACGTCTCCGTCGAGCGCCAGCAGATCGAGCAGCGCCGCGACTCCGACCTGGAGGCCCGCGCCAAGAAGCTCGAGACCGACCTGGCCGAGCTGGAGGCCGAGGGCGCCAAGGCCGACGTGCGCCGCAAGGTGCGCGAGGGCGCCGAGCGTGAGATGAAGCAGCTGCGCGACCGTGCGCAGCGCGAGATCGACCGTCTCGACGAGGTCTGGAACCGCTTCAAGAACCTCAAGGTCCAGGACCTGGAGGGCGACGAGCTGCTCTACCGCGAGCTGCGCGACCGCTTCGGCACGTACTTCGACGGTTCGATGGGTGCCGCGGCGCTGCAGAAGCGCCTGGAGACCTTCGACCTGGAGGAGGAGGCCGAGCGCCTCCGCGAGATCATCCGGACCGGCAAGGGCCAGAAGAAGACCCGTGCGCTCAAGCGCCTGAAGGTCGTCTCCGCCTTCCTGCAGACCCGCAACAGCCCCAAGGGCATGGTGCTGGACTGCATCCCGGTGATCCCGCCGGACCTGCGTCCGATGGTGCAGCTGGACGGTGGCCGCTTCGCGACCTCCGACCTGAACGACCTGTACCGCCGCGTGATCAACCGCAACAACCGCCTGAAGCGGCTTCTCGACCTCGGCGCGCCCGAGATCATCGTGAACAACGAGAAGCGCATGCTCCAGGAGGCCGTCGACGCGCTCTTCGACAACGGCCGTCGTGGTCGCCCGGTCACGGGCCCCGGCAACCGTCCGCTGAAGTCGCTGTCCGACATGCTCAAGGGCAAGCAGGGCCGCTTCCGTCAGAACCTGCTCGGTAAGCGAGTCGACTACTCGGCGCGTTCCGTCATCGTCGTCGGCCCGCAGCTGAAGCTGCACCAGTGCGGTCTGCCCAAGGCCATGGCGCTGGAGCTCTTCAAGCCGTTCGTGATGAAGCGCCTGGTGGACCTGAACCACGCGCAGAACATCAAGTCGGCCAAGCGCATGGTCGAGCGCGGCCGCACCGTCGTGTACGACGTCCTCGAAGAGGTCATCGCCGAGCACCCGGTGCTGCTGAACCGTGCGCCCACCCTGCACCGCCTCGGCATCCAGGCCTTCGAGCCGCAGCTGGTCGAGGGCAAGGCCATTCAGATCCACCCGCTCGTCTGCACCGCGTTCAACGCGGACTTCGACGGTGACCAGATGGCCGTCCACCTCCCGCTGTCCGCGGAGGCGCAGGCCGAGGCCCGCATCCTGATGCTGTCCTCGAACAACATCCTCAAGCCGGCCGACGGCCGTCCGGTCACCATGCCGACCCAGGACATGGTGCTCGGCCTCTTCTTCCTCACCACGGATGAAGAGGAGCGCGAGGTCAAGGGCGAGGGCCGGGCCTTCGGCTCGGTCGCCGAGGCGATCATGGCCTTCGACGCCCGCGAGCTCTCGCTGCAGGCGAAGGTCGACATCCGCTTCCCGATCGGTACGGTTCCGCCCCGCGGCTGGACCCCGCCGGTTCCGGAGGAGGGCGAGCCCGAGTGGCAGCAGGGTGACAGCTTCCGGCTGCGGACGACCCTGGGCCGTGCGCTCTTCAACGAGCTGCTGCCCGAGGACTACCCGTTCGTCGACTACTCGGTGGGCAAGAAGCAGCTCTCCGCGATCGTCAACGACCTGGCCGAGCGCTACCCCAAGGTCATCGTGGCGGCGACGCTCGACAACCTGAAGGCGGCCGGCTTCCACTGGGCGACCCGTTCCGGCGTCACCGTCGCCGTTTCGGACATCGTCGTGCCGGAGGCCAAGAAGGCCATCGTCGCGGGCTACGAGGCCCAGGACGAGAAGGTCCAGAAGCAGTACGAGCGCGGTCTGATCACCAAGGACGAGCGCACTCAGGAACTGATCAACATCTGGACCAAGGCGACCAACGAGGTCGCCGAGGCGATGAACGAGAACTTCCCCAAGACCAACCCCATCTTCATGATGGTTGACTCGGGTGCCCGAGGAAACATGATGCAGATGCGGCAGATCGCCGGTATGCGTGGTCTGGTGTCGAACGCGAAGAACGAGACCATCCCGCGTCCGATCAAGGCGTCGTTCCGCGAGGGTCTGTCCGTGCTGGAGTACTTCATCTCCACCCACGGTGCCCGTAAGGGTCTGGCGGACACCGCCCTTCGTACCGCCGACTCCGGTTACCTCACCCGTCGTCTGGTCGACGTCTCCCAGGACGTCATCATTCGCGAGGAGGACTGCGGCACCGAGCGCGGCCTCAAGCTGCGGATCGCCTCGAAGGACGCCGCCGGTGTCCTGCGCAAGGCGGACGACGTCGAGTCCAGCGTCTACGCCCGCATGCTGGCGGAAGACGTGGTCGTCGACGGCAAGGTCGTCGCCTCCGCGAACGTCGACCTCGGTGACGTGCTCATCGACCAGCTGGTCGCGCACGGCGTCGAGGAGGTCAAGACCCGCTCGGTCCTGACCTGTGAGTCCGCGGTCGGCACCTGTGCCTTCTGCTACGGCCGTTCGCTGGCCACCGGCAAGCTGGTCGACATCGGTGAGGCGGTCGGCATCATCGCCGCCCAGTCCATCGGTGAGCCCGGTACCCAGCTGACGATGCGTACCTTCCACACCGGTGGTGTGGCCGGTGACGACATCACCCTGGGTCTGCCGCGTGTCGTCGAGCTCTTCGAGGCCCGTACGCCCAAGGGTGTCGCCCCGATCTCCGAGGCGGCCGGCCGTGTCCGGATCGAGGAGACCGAGAAGACCAAGAAGGTCATCGTCACGCCGGACGACGGCAGCGACGAGACGGCGTACGGCGTCTCCAAGCGCGCCCGTCTGCTGGTGGGCGAGGGTGACCACGTCCAGGTCGGCCAGCCGCTGACCGTGGGTGCGATCAACCCGCACGACGTGCTGCGGATCCTCGGCCAGCGTGCCGTCCAGGTCCACCTGGTCGGCGAGGTCCAGAAGGTCTACAACAGCCAGGGCGTGGCGATCCACGACAAGCACATCGAGATCATCATCCGGCAGATGCTGCGCCGCGTGACGATCATCGAGTCCGGCGACGCGGAGCTGCTGCCGGGCGAGCTGGTGGAGCGCACGAAGTTCGAGAGCGAGAACCGTCGCGTCGTGGCGGAAGGCGGCCACCCGGCCTCCGGCCGTCCGCAGCTGATGGGTATCACCAAGGCTTCGCTGGCGACGGAATCCTGGCTGTCGGCCGCCTCCTTCCAGGAGACGACCCGAGTCCTGACGGACGCGGCGATCAACGCCAAGTCCGACAGCCTCATCGGCCTCAAGGAGAACGTCATCATCGGTAAGCTCATCCCGGCCGGTACGGGCCTGTCCCGCTACCGCAACATCCGGGTCGAGCCCACCGAGGAGGCCAAGGCCGCGATGTACTCGGCCGTCGGTTACGACGACATCGACTACTCGCCCTTCGGCACCGGCTCCGGCCAGGCGGTCCCGCTGGAGGACTACGACTACGGCCCGTACAACCAGTAATCCTGGTCCGTACACCGTCCACAGGGCGGCCATCCTCCGGGGTGGCCGCCCTGCGGCATTGGGGGCCGTGCGGGGGAACTTGTCCCCCCATCCCTGCGTCTGTGATGAGAAGATGGGGAGAACTGTCGAGCGGGGGGAGGGTCGCGACGTGGCATTCCAGCCGTGGCAGGGTGGACAGCCCGCGCAGCCGTGGAATCAGGTGCCTGCCATGCGTGCCTCGCACGCCGATCGTGAGCGGGCGGTCGATGTGCTCAAGGCGGGGTTCGCCGAGGGGCGGTTGTCGCAGAACGAGTACGAGCAGCGGCTGACCCGCGCCTACCAGGCGCAGACCCACGCCGAGCTGCAGATGCTGGTCTCGGACCTGCCGATGGGGCCGGTGCCGCAGGCGCAGTTCGTACCGCAGCGGCCGGTGCCGGCGACGTTCCTGCCGATGCAGATGCCGCCGCCGGTGACGACGAACAGCTCGGCGACGGGCGCGCTGGTCTGCGGCCTCATGACGCCGGTGACCTGGGGGCTGACCGCGATCCCGGCGGTGATCCTGGGACACAAGGCGCGCGCCGAGATCCGCCGCACCGGAGAGCGCGGGGACGGGCAGGCCATCACCGGTCTGGTGTTGGGCTGGCTGGCGATCGGGGGCTGGTCGCTGATGTTCCTGGTGTGGATCCTGCTCGCGGCGGTCAACCTCTGACCCGTGTTGCGGCGGCGTTGCGCCTTCTTCCGTACGGGCCGCTCGCGCACTACGGTGGCGGCAGCGCCGTGACGAGTCCGGCGTGTCCTTCGCGTGTGCATTTGTTTTGACCGCAGCCAATGCGGTAGGTACGCTCTGACCTTGTGCCTGGGGTGTCCCTGGGCTGCCGTGCGCGCAATCTCCCAAGCCACCGGCCGGGAGGCCACCAGCACGGAAGCCGGGTCTCGACACCGCAATCTGCCGCCTTCCCGTTCCAGCGGGAATCGGACTGCAGTATTCGACACACCCGACCGCGTGGGTCGGGAGCGTTCCAGGTTAGCTTTACCGAGACTGGCACACAGAAACCGGAGAAACGGTGCCTACGATCCAGCAGCTGGTCCGCAAGGGCCGGCAGGACAAGGTCGAGAAGAACAAGACGCCCGCACTCGAGGGTTCCCCCCAGCGCCGCGGCGTCTGCACGCGTGTTTTCACCACCACCCCGAAGAAGCCGAACTCGGCCCTGCGTAAGGTCGCGCGTGTGCGTCTGACCAGCGGGATCGAGGTCACCGCTTACATTCCGGGTGAGGGCCACAACCTCCAGGAGCACTCGATCGTGCTCGTGCGTGGCGGCCGTGTGAAGGACCTGCCGGGTGTTCGGTACAAGATCATCCGCGGCTCCCTCGACACGCAGGGCGTCAAGAACCGCAAGCAGGCTCGCAGCCGCTACGGCGCCAAGAAGGAGAAGTAAGAATGCCTCGTAAGGGCCCCGCCCCGAAGCGCCCGGTCATCATCGACCCGGTCTACGGTTCTCCTCTGGTGACCTCCCTCATCAACAAGGTGCTGCTGAACGGAAAGCGCTCCACCGCCGAGCGCATCGTTTACGGCGCCATGGAGGGGCTGCGCGAGAAGACCGGCAACGACCCGGTCATCACCCTCAAGCGCGCGCTCGAGAACATCAAGCCGACCCTCGAGGTCAAGTCCCGCCGCGTCGGTGGCGCGACCTACCAGGTCCCGGTCGAGGTCAAGCCCGGCCGTGCCGCCACCCTCTCGCTCCGCTGGCTCGTGGGCTACTCGCGCGCCCGTCGCGAGAAGACCATGACCGAGCGCCTCATGAACGAACTGCTGGACGCCTCCAACGGCCTCGGCGCTTCGGTCAAGAAGCGTGAGGACACGCACAAGATGGCCGAGTCCAACAAGGCCTTCGCGCACTACCGCTGGTAGTCGCAACCCACATCGAGACCGAGAGAAGATTGAGCCACTATGGCTACCACTTCGCTTGACCTGGCCAAGGTCCGCAACATCGGGATCATGGCCCACATCGACGCGGGCAAGACGACCACCACCGAGCGGATCCTGTTCTACACCGGTGTTTCGTACAAGATCGGTGAGGTCCACGACGGCGCTGCCACGATGGACTGGATGGAGCAGGAGCAGGAGCGCGGCATCACGATCACGTCTGCCGCGACGACCTGCCACTGGCCGCTGGACAACGTCGACAACACCATCAACATCATCGACACCCCGGGCCACGTCGACTTCACCGTCGAGGTGGAGCGTTCGCTGCGCGTGCTCGACGGTGCGGTGACGGTGTTCGACGGTGTTGCCGGTGTGGAGCCCCAGTCCGAGACCGTTTGGCGTCAGGCGGACCGCTACGGCGTGCCGCGCATCTGCTTCGTCAACAAGCTCGACCGTACGGGTGCCGAGTTCCACCGCTGCGTCGACATGATCACGGACCGCCTCGGCGCGACCCCGATCGTGATGCAGCTGCCCATCGGTACCGAGATGGACTTCAAGGGCGTCGTCGACCTCGTCAAGATGAAGGCTCTCGTCTGGTCGGCCGAGGCCGCCAAGGGCGAGATGTACGACACCGTCGACATCCCGGACACGCACATCGAGGCCGCCGACGAATGGCGCGGCAAGCTCCTCGAGGTCGTCGCCGAGAACGACGAAGAGGTCATGGAGCTCTACCTGGAGGGCCAGGAGCCCACCGAGGAGCAGCTCTACGCGGCGATCCGCCGGATCACCATCGCCTCCGGCAAGGCCGAGAACACCACGGTCACCCCGGTGTTCTGCGGTACCGCGTTCAAGAACAAGGGCGTCCAGCCCCTGCTCGACGCGGTCGTGCGCTACCTCCCCTCCCCGCTTGACGTCGAGGCCATCGAGGGCCACGCGGTCAACGACCCGGAGGAGGTCGTCAAGCGCAAGCCGTCCGAGGACGAGCCGCTGGCCGCCCTGGCGTTCAAGATTGCGAGCGACCCCCACCTGGGCAAGCTCACCTTCATCCGCGTGTACTCGGGTCGCCTTGAGGCCGGCTCGCAGGTGCAGAACTCGGTGAAGGGCAAGAAGGAGCGCATCGGCAAGATCTACCGGATGCACGCGAACAAGCGTGAGGAGATCGACTCGGTGGGTGCCGGTGACATCGTCGCCGTCATGGGTCTGAAGCAGACCACCACCGGTGAGACCCTCTGTGACTCCGCCAACCAGGTCATCCTGGAGTCGATGGAGTTCCCGGCCCCGGTCATCCAGGTCGCCATCGAGCCCAAGTCCAAGGGCGACCAGGAGAAGCTGGGTGTCGCCATCCAGCGTCTCGCCGAAGAGGACCCCTCGTTCCAGGTGCACACCGACGAGGAGACCGGCCAGACCATCATCGCGGGTATGGGCGAGCTGCACCTCGACGTGCTGGTCGACCGTATGAAGCGTGAGTTCCGGGTCGAGGCCAACGTCGGCAAGCCGCAGGTCGCCTACCGCGAGACCCTGCGCAAGCCGGTCGAGCGCCTGGACTACACGCACAAGAAGCAGACCGGTGGTTCCGGTCAGTTCGCGAAGGTCCAGATCGCGCTGGAGCCCCTCGAGGGCGACGGGTACGAGTTCGAGAACAAGGTCACCGGTGGCCGTATCCCGCGGGAGTACATCCCGTCCGTGGACGCGGGCTGCCAGGAGGCCATGGAGTTCGGTGTTCTCGCCGGCTACCCGCTGACCGGTGTCAAGGTCACGCTGCTCGACGGCGCGTTCCACGAGGTCGACTCGTCCGAGATGGCGTTCAAGATCGCCGGTTCGATGGCCTTCAAGGAGGCCGCCCGCAAGGCCTCCCCGGCCCTGCTCGAGCCGATGATGAAGGTCGAGGTCACCACGCCCGAGGACTACATGGGCGACGTGATCGGCGACATCAACTCCCGCCGTGGTCAGATCCAGTCCATGGAGGACCGCAGCGGCGCCAAGCTCGTCACGGGCCTGGTTCCGCTCTCGGAGATGTTCGGCTACGTCGGAGACCTCCGCAGCAAGACGTCGGGTCGCGCGAGCTACTCGATGCAGTTCGACTCCTACGCCGAGGTTCCCCGGAACGTCGCCGAGGAGATCATCGCGAAGGCCAAGGGCGAGTAACTCCGGTCCCGTAAGAACCGGAGCGCAACACGCTTTAGGCTTGACACCGTCTGAGGGGGGTAATCCCCGCAAACCGTGAGGATTGCCCCCGTCAGCCGGCACCCCAGCAAAGATCACCTGGCGCCGATGAGTAAGGCGTACAGAACCACTCCACAGGAGGACCCCAGTGGCGAAGGCGAAGTTCGAGCGGACTAAGCCGCACGTCAACATCGGCACCATCGGTCACATTGACCACGGTAAGACGACCCTCACGGCCGCCATTACCAAGGTGCTGCACGACGCGTACCCGGACCTGAACGAGGCCTCGGCCTTCGACCAGATCGACAAGGCTCCTGAGGAGCGCCAGCGCGGTATCACCATCTCCATCGCGCACGTCGAGTACCAGACCGAGTCGCGTCACTACGCGCACGTCGACTGCCCCGGTCACGCGGACTACATCAAGAACATGATCACCGGTGCGGCGCAGATGGACGGCGCCATCCTCGTGGTCGCCGCGACCGACGGCCCGATGCCGCAGACCAAGGAGCACGTGCTCCTGGCCCGCCAGGTCGGCGTTCCGTACATCGTTGTCGCCCTGAACAAGGCCGACATGGTGGACGACGAGGAGATCCTGGAGCTCGTCGAGCTCGAGGTCCGTGAGCTCCTCTCCGAGTACGAGTTCCCCGGCGACGACGTTCCCGTCGTCAAGGTCTCGGCGCTCAAGGCGCTCGAGGGCGACAAGGAGTGGGGCAACTCCGTCCTCGAGCTGATGAAGGCCGTCGACGAGTCGATCCCGCAGCCCGAGCGCGACGTCGACAAGCCGTTCCTGATGCCGATCGAGGACGTCTTCACGATCACCGGCCGTGGCACCGTTGTCACCGGTCGTATCGAGCGTGGTGTCCTCAAGGTCAACGAGACCGTCGACATCATCGGCATCAAGACCGAGAAGACCACCACCACGGTCACCGGCATCGAGATGTTCCGCAAGCTGCTCGACGAGGGCCAGGCCGGTGAGAACGTCGGTCTGCTGCTCCGCGGCATCAAGCGCGAGGACGTCGAGCGCGGCCAGGTCATCATCAAGCCGGGCTCGGTCACCCCGCACACCGAGTTCGAGGCGCAGGCCTACATCCTGTCCAAGGACGAGGGTGGCCGCCACACGCCGTTCTTCAACAACTACCGTCCGCAGTTCTACTTCCGTACCACGGACGTGACGGGCGTTGTGACCCTCCCCGAGGGCACCGAGATGGTCATGCCGGGCGACAACACCGAGATGTCCGTCCAGCTGATCCAGCCGGTCGCCATGGAGGAGGGCCTGAAGTTCGCCATCCGTGAGGGTGGCCGGACCGTCGGCGCCGGCCAGGTCACCAAGATCGTCAAGTAAGACGATCCGCTCGACCTGGTAGCTCTCCGGAGCACTCCAAGGAGCCCCGCCCACCGCAAGGTGGGCGGGGCTCCTTGACAGTTGGGGGTCGATTGGCCTTGGGTGCCGGGCGTATGGCACACTGTCCAGGTTGCTCGGTTGAGTGCCGATGCTGCGCGCCTCCCGCCGGGAGGACCGGAAGCGAGTCCCAGGTATTCGTCGTCCCTTCTCAGGGCCGGAAATACGGGAATCTTCCGGGAAGCGTCAGCGGGGTGCCTCGGCCAGGCGCCCGGTGGGTGTCCTTCCCCCGCCTCCTCCTTCTTGAGGGATCTTCCGTGCGGAGATTTACGAGAAGGGGTGCGACACGCCCGACCGCGTGGGTCGGAGAAGGACGCGAACCTGCCGGGTCCCAGAGCGTTACGAGAGACAGGACTACGAAGTAGCCATGGCGGGACAGAAGATCCGCATCCGGCTCAAGGCCTACGACCACGAGGTCATCGACTCCTCGGCGAAGAAGATCGTCGAGACGGTGACCCGCACTGGTGCGTCGGTCGCGGGCCCGGTGCCGCTGCCCACTGAAAAGAACGTGTACTGCGTCATCAAGTCGCCGCACAAGTACAAGGACTCGCGCGAGCACTTCGAGATGCGCACGCACAAGCGCCTGATCGACATCCTCGACCCGACGCCGAAGACCGTTGACTCCCTGATGCGACTCGACCTCCCGGCCGGTGTCGACATCGAGATCAAGCTCTGAGGGTCGGTGATCTGAGAGATGGCTAAGCAGATCAAGGGCATCCTGGGCGAGAAGCTCGGTATGACGCAGGTGTGGGACGAGAACAACCGTGTTGTTCCGGTCACCGTCGTCAAGGCCGGGCCCTGTGTCGTTACCCAGGTGCGCACCAATGACCAGGACGGTTACGACTCCGTCCAGATCGCCTTCGGCGAGATCGACCCGCGCAAGGTGAACAAGCCCCTCAAGGGCCACTTCGCGAAGGCCGACGTCACCCCCCGCCGTCACCTCGTCGAGGTCCGTACTCCCGACGCCGGTGAGTACACCCTCGGCCAGGAGCTGACCGCTGAGACCTTCGAGTCCGGCGTCAAGGTGGACGTGACCGGCAAGAGCAAGGGCAAGGGCTTCGCCGGTGTCATGAAGCGTCACGGCTTCGGCGGCGGCAAGGCCTCGCACGGTGCCCACCGCGTGCACCGCAAGCCGGGCTCCATCGGTGGCTGCGCCACCCCGGGCCGCGTGTTCAAGGGCATGCGGATGGCCGGCCGTATGGGCAATGAGCGGGTCACCACCCAGAACCTGACCGTCCACGCCGTTGACGCGGAGAAGGGTCTGCTGCTCATCAAGGGCGCAGTTCCTGGTCCGAACGGCGGCCTCGTCCTGGTCCGTACCGCGGCCAAGGGGGCCTGAGGTAACCGATGAGCACCATTGACATCCTTTCGCCTGCTGGCGACAAGGCCGGGTCCGTCGAGCTCCCCGCGGAGATCTTCGACGCCAAGGTCAGCGTTCCGCTGATCCACCAGGTCGTTGTTGCGCAGCTGGCCGCGGCCCGTCAGGGCACGCACAAGACCAAGACCCGCGGCGAGGTCCGCGGCGGTGGCAAGAAGCCTTACCGCCAGAAGGGCACCGGCCGCGCGCGCCAGGGTTCGACCCGTGCGCCGCAGTTCGCCGGCGGTGGCGTCGTCCACGGCCCCGTGCCGCGTGACTACAGCCAGCGGACCCCGAAGAAGATGAAGGCCGCCGCGCTGCGCGGTGCCCTCACCGACCGGGCCCGCAACAGCCGCATCCACGTCGTTTCCGGCGTGGTCGAGGGCGCGGTTTCCACCAAGGCCGCCAAGGCGCTTCTCGGCAAGGTCAGCGAGCGCAAGAACGTGCTCCTGGTCGCCGAGCGCAGCGACGAGGCCGCGTGGCTGTCCGCCCGCAACCTGCCCCAGGTTCACATCCTGGAGCCGGGCCAGCTGAACACGTACGACGTGCTCGTCTCCGACGACGTGGTCTTCACCAAGGCCGCCTTCGAGTCCTTCGTGTCCGGCCCCAAGGCCAACGCTGAGACCGAAGGGAGCGACGCCTGATGACTGAGGCCGTCGTCACCAGCAAGACCTTCACGGACCCGCGTGACATTCTCGTCAAGCCGGTGGTTTCCGAGAAGAGCTACGCGCTGCTGGACGAGAACAAGTACACGTTCGTCGTCGACCCGCGTGCCAACAAGACCCAGATCAAGCAGGCCGTCGAGGCGGTCTTCTCGGTCAAGGTCACCGGGGTCAACACGATCAACCGGCAGGGCAAGCGCAAGCGCACCCGCACCGGTTACGGCAAGCGCGCCAACACCAAGCGCGCCATCGTGACCCTCGCCGAGGGCGACCGTATCGACATCTTCGGCGGCCCGGTCTCCTAACGGAGTCCGAGTCGTCCGGAATCGGACGAGGACTGAGAAATGGGTATCCGCAAGTACAAGCCGACGACCCCGGGCCGTCGTGGCTCCAGCGTCGCCGACTTTGTCGAGATCACGCGGTCCACGCCGGAGAAGTCGCTGGTCCGCCCGCTGCACAGCAAGGGCGGCCGTAACAACGCCGGTCGTGTGACCGTTCGCCACCAGGGCGGTGGCCACAAGCGCGCCTACCGCGTGATCGACTTCCGTCGTCACGACAAGGACGGCGTGCCGGCCAAGGTCGCGCACATCGAGTACGACCCGAACCGCACCGCGCGCATCGCGCTGCTGCACTACGCAGACGGCGAGAAGCGCTACATCATCGCGCCCCGTGGCCTGGCCCAGGGTGCTCGGATTGAGAACGGCCCTGGCGCCGACATCAAGCCGGGCAACAACCTGCCGCTGCGCCACATCCCCGTGGGTACGACGATCCACGCGATCGAGCTGCGTCCGGGCGGCGGTGCGAAGTTCGCCCGCTCGGCCGGTGCCTCCGTGCAGCTGCTGGCGAAGGAGGGCGCGATGGCCCACCTTCGTATGCCGTCCGGTGAGATCCGCCTGGTCGACGTGCGCTGCCGCGCCACCGTCGGCGAGGTCGGCAACGCCGAGCAGTCGAACATCAACTGGGGCAAGGCCGGCCGTATGCGCTGGAAGGGCGTCCGCCCGACCGTGCGTGGTGTCGTGATGAACCCGGTCGACCACCCGCACGGTGGTGGTGAGGGCAAGACCTCCGGTGGTCGCCACCCGGTCTCGCCCTGGGGCCAGAAGGAGGGTCGTACTCGCTCGCCGAAGAAGGCCAGCAACAAGTACATCGTCCGCCGCCGCAAGACGAACAAGAAGCGCTAGGAGCGGGTTTAGATGCCGCGCAGTCTCAAGAAGGGGCCCTTCGTCGACGACCACCTCGCCAAGAAGGTGGATGGTCAGAACGATGCTGGCACCAAGAACGTCATCAAGACCTGGTCCCGCCGCTCCATGATCGTCCCGGCCATGCTCGGCCACACGATCGCGGTGCACGACGGCCGCAAGCACGTCCCGGTGTTCGTCACCGAGTCGATGGTCGGCCACAAGCTCGGCGAGTTTGCGCCGACCCGCACCTTCCGCGGCCACGAGAAGGACGACCGCAAGTCGCGTCGTCGCTGATCGACCGGAGTGCGAAGACTATGACTGACACCGAAGGGACAACCATGGAAGCCAGGGCCCAGGCGCGGTACATCCGCGTCACGCCCATGAAGGCCCGCCGCGTGGTGGACCTTATCCGTGGCATGGATGCCACGGAGGCTCAGGCGGTCCTGCGTTTCGCCCCGCAGGCCGCGAGCGTGCCGGTGGGCAAGGTGCTGGACAGCGCCATTGCCAACGCCGCGCACAACTACGACCACACGGACGCCTCCACGCTGGTTATCAGCGAGGCGTACGTCGACGAGGGTCCGACCCTGAAGCGGTTCCGTCCGCGTGCCCAGGGCCGTGCCTACCGGATCCGCAAGCGGACCAGCCACATCACCGTGGTCGTCAGCAGCAAGGAAGGAACCCGGTAATGGGCCAGAAGGTAAACCCGCACGGGTTCCGGCTCGGCGTCACGACGGACTTCAAGTCCCGCTGGTACGCCGACAAGCTGTACAAGGACTACGTCAAGGAAGACGTCGCCATTCGTCGCATGATGACGAAGGGCATGGAGCGCGCCGGTATCTCCAAGGTGGAGATCGAGCGCACCCGTGAGCGCGTCCGCGTTGACATCCACACCGCTCGCCCGGGCATCGTCATCGGCCGCCGCGGCGCCGAGGCCGACCGCATCCGCGGTGAGCTCGAGAAGCTGACCGGCAAGCAGGTCCAGCTGAACATCCTCGAGGTCAAGAACCCCGAGACCGATGCTCAGCTCGTGGCCCAGGCCGTCGCCGAGCAGCTGTCCTCCCGCGTCTCCTTCCGTCGCGCCATGCGTAAGAGCATGCAGTCGACGATGAAGGCCGGCGCCAAGGGCATCAAGATCCAGTGCGGTGGCCGTCTCGGCGGCGCCGAGATGTCCCGCTCGGAGTTCTACCGCGAGGGCCGTGTGCCCCTGCACACCCTCCGTGCGAACGTCGACTACGGCTTCTTCGAGGCCAAGACCACCTTCGGCCGCATCGGCGTGAAGGTCTGGATCTACAAGGGCGACGTCAAGAACATCGCCGAGGTGCGCGCCGAGAACGCCGCGGCCCGTGCGGGCAACCGCCCGGCCCGTGGTGGCAACGACCGTCCGCGTCGCGGTGGCGAGCGCGGCGGCCGCGGCCGCAAGCCGCAGCAGACCGCCGCTGCCGAGGCCCCCAAGGCCGAGGCCGCTGCCGCTGCTCCGGCGGAGACCCCCGGAACGGAGGCCTGACCGACATGCTGATCCCTCGCAGGGTCAAGCACCGCAAGCAGCACCACCCGAAGCGCAACGGCATGGCCAAGGGTGGCACCGAGCTGGCCTTCGGTGAGTACGGAATCCAGGCCGTCACCCCGGCCTACGTGACGAACCGTCAGATCGAGTCCGCTCGTATCGCGATGACCCGTCACATCAAGCGTGGCGGCAAGGTCTGGATCAACATCTACCCGGACCGCCCGCTGACGAAGAAGCCTGCCGAGACCCGCATGGGTTCCGGTAAGGGTTCCCCGGAGTGGTGGGTCGCGAACGTCAAGCCCGGTCGGGTGATGTTCGAGCTGTCCTTCCCGAACGAGAAGGTTGCTAAGGAGGCGCTGACCCGCGCCGCCCACAAGCTTCCGATGAAGTGCCGCATCGTTCGGCGCGAGGCAGGTGAATCGTGATGTCGGCCGTTACCAAGGCGTCCGAGCTGCGCGAGCTGAACAACGAGGACCTCGTTGCGAAGCTCCGTGAGGCCAAGGAAGAGCTGTTCAACCTCCGCTTCCAGGCGGCGACCGGACAGCTCGAGAACCACGGCCGGCTGAAGGCCGTCCGGAAGGACATCGCCCGGATCTACACCCTGATGCGGGAGCGCGAGCTCGGCATCGAGACGGTGGAGAGCGCCTGATGAGCGAGAAGAATGTGACTGAGCAGAAGACCGAGCGCGGTTTCCGCAAGACCCGTGAGGGTCTGGTCGTCAGCGACAAGATGGACAAGACCGTCGTCGTCGCCGTCGAGGACCGCGTCAAGCACGCGCTGTACGGCAAGGTCATCCGCCGTACCAACAAGCTCAAGGCGCACGACGAGCAGAACGCTGCCGGTGTCGGCGACCGCGTCCTCCTGATGGAGACCCGGCCGCTGTCCGCCACCAAGCGCTGGCGCATCGTCGAGATCCTCGAGAAGGCCAAGTAATCCCTCCTAGGGGGACCCCCTAGGAACAGTTCCGCCAGGCTCGGCGAGAGGCGCGAAGCACTCGCGCTTCTCGCCGGGAACCGGCAGACATTCAGGAGATAGACGTGATCCAGCAGGAGTCGCGACTGCGTGTCGCCGACAACACTGGTGCGAAGGAGATCCTTTGCATCCGTGTTCTCGGTGGTTCCGGTCGCCGCTACGCGGGCATCGGTGACGTCATCGTCGCCACCGTCAAGGATGCGATCCCCGGTGGCAACGTGAAGAAGGGTGACGTCGTCAAGGCGGTCATCGTTCGCACCGTCAAGGAGCGCCGCCGTCCGGACGGCTCGTACATCCGCTTCGACGAGAACGCGGCCGTCATCCTCAAGAACGATGGCGACCCCCGCGGCACCCGCATCTTCGGCCCCGTGGGCCGGGAACTGCGCGAGAAGAAGTTCATGAAGATCATCTCGCTCGCGCCGGAGGTGCTGTAACCGATGAAGATCAAGAAGGGCGACCTGGTCCAGGTCATCACCGGTAAGGACAAGGGCAAGCAGGGCAAGGTCATCCAGGCCTTCCCCCGCGAGGACCGTGTTCTGGTCGAGGGTGTCAACCGGGTCAAGAAGCACACCAAGGCCGGACAGACCGCTCGTGGTTCGAAGACCGGCGGCATCGTGACCACCGAGGCCCCGATCCACGTGAGCAACGTTCAGCTCGTGGTGGAGAAGGACGGCAACAAGGTCGTCACCCGCGTCGGGTACCGCTTCGACGACGAGGGCAACAAGATCCGCGTTGCCAAGCGGACCGGTGAGGACATCTGATGACTGCCACCACCAACGCGCCGCGTCTCAAGACGCGCTACCGCGAAGAGATCGCCGGGAAGCTGAAGGACGAGTTCTCCTTCGAGAACGTCATGCAGATCCCCGGTCTGACCAAGATCGTGGTCAACATGGGTGTGGGCGACGCCGCCCGCGACTCCAAGCTGATCGAGGGCGCCATCCGCGACCTCACCACGATCACCGGCCAGAAGCCGGCCGTCACCAAGGCCCGTAAGTCCATCGCGCAGTTCAAGCTGCGTGAGGGCCAGCCGATCGGTGCCCACGTCACCCTCCGCGGTGACCGCATGTGGGAGTTCCTGGACCGTCTGCTGTCGCTCGCGCTCCCGCGCATCCGCGACTTCCGTGGTCTGTCCCCGAAGCAGTTCGACGGTCGGGGCAACTACACCTTCGGTCTCACGGAGCAGGTCATGTTCCACGAGATCGACCAGGACAAGATCGACCGTACCCGGGGTATGGACATCACCGTGGTCACCACGGCGACCAACGACGATGAGGGCCGCGCTCTCCTTCGTCACCTCGGCTTCCCGTTCAAGGAGGCGTGAGCGAGATGGCGAAGAAGGCTCTGATTGCCAAGGCTGCTCGCAAGCCCAAGTTCGGTGTGCGCGCGTACACCCGCTGCCAGCGCTGCGGCCGTCCGCACTCCGTGTACCGCAAGTTCGGCCTGTGCCGCGTGTGCCTTCGTGAGATGGCTCACCGTGGCGAGCTGCCGGGCGTGACCAAGAGCTCCTGGTAATCCCCCAGTTGGGATTCCCCGGAGACTCTCGGTAAGCAGTCGGTCGGCGGGCACCTGCCCCCTTTTCTCGTAGGGTAGAGGGGTTTGGGTGTCCCGCCGCCCGAGACCGACCGCGGGCCGAGCCCGCATAACGTCGCTTACTACGCCGTAGGTCCCCGCGCCGCACCCGTCCCGACCTTGATCGGGGAGAGGGATGGCGCACATAGGAAACCCCGGCGAGAGAGGCCGAAGGCCAATTCATGACCATGACTGACCCCATCGCAGACATGCTGACCCGTCTGCGGAACGCGAACTCGGCGTACCACGACACCGTCGTGATGCCGCACAGCAAGATCAAGTCGCACATCGCGGAGATCCTCCAGCAGGAGGGTTACATCACCGGCTGGCGTGTCGAGGACGCCGAGGTTGGCAAGAACCTCGTCCTCGAGCTGAAGTTCGGCCCGAACCGCGAGCGCTCGATCGCCGGCATCAAGCGGATCTCGAAGCCGGGCCTCCGGGTCTACGCAAAGTCCACCAACCTGCCGAAGGTCCTCGGCGGCCTGGGCGTGGCGATCATCTCCACGTCCCACGGTCTCCTGACCGGTCAGCAGGCCAGCAAGAAGGGCGTGGGTGGGGAAGTCCTCGCCTACGTCTGGTAACCCGGGAACGGAGGAAGAGCTAATGTCGCGCATTGGCAAGCTGCCCATCCAGGTTCCCGCTGGCGTGGACGTCACCATCGAGGGCCGCACGGTCAACGTGAAGGGTCCCAAGGGTTCCCTTTCGCACACCGTCGCGGCTCCCATCGAGGTCGCCAAGGGTGAGGACGGCGTCATCAACGTCACCCGCCCGAACGACGAGCGTCAGAACAAGGCCCTGCACGGCCTGTCCCGCACGCTGGTGGCGAACATGATCACCGGCGTGACCCAGGGGTACAGCAAGGCGCTCGAGATCAGCGGTGTCGGTTACCGCGTCCAGGCGAAGGGCTCCAACCTGGAGTTCTCCCTGGGCTACAGCCACCCGATCCTGATCGAGGCCCCCGAGGGCATCTCGTTCAAGGTCGAGTCCCCGACCAAGCTCAGCGTCGAGGGCATCGACAAGCAGAAGGTCGGCGAGGTGGCGGCGAACATCCGCAAGCTGCGCAAGCCTGACCCGTACAAGGCCAAGGGCGTCAAGTACGCCGGCGAGGTCATCCGCCGCAAGGTCGGAAAGGCTGGTAAGTAAGCCATGGCATACGGTGTGAAGATCGCTAAGGGCAACGCGTACAAGCGCGCGGCCGCCAAGCGTCGCCACATCCGCATCCGTAAGCGGATTTCGGGTACTTCGGAGCGTCCGCGTCTGGTCGTGACGCGGTCCAACCGCGGCATCACCGCTCAGGTCATCGACGACATCCAGGGCCACACCCTGGCCTCGGCGTCGACCCTGGACGCGTCCATCCGTGGTGGCGAGGGCGACAAGAGCGCCCAGGCCCAGAAGGTCGGCGCCCTGGTTGCCGAGCGTGCCAAGGCCGCCGGTGTCGAGGCCGTCGTGTTCGACCGCGGTGGCAAGCAGTACGCCGGGCGGATTGCCGCTCTGGCCGACGCCGCCCGCGAAGCCGGGCTGAAGTTCTAAAGCCCCGGTTCCGGAGCTAGCGGACGTAACAGAGAGAGGTAAATCCAATGGCTGGACCCCAGCGCCGCGGCAGCGGTGCCGGTGGCGGCGAGCGGCGGGACCGGAAGGGTCGCGACGGTGGCGCTGCCGCCGAGAAGACCGCGTACGTTGAGCGCGTAGTCGCGATCAACCGCGTCGCCAAGGTTGTCAAGGGTGGTCGTCGCTTCAGCTTCACTGCGCTGGTCGTGGTGGGCGACGGTGACGGCACCGTGGGTGTCGGTTACGGCAAGGCCAAGGAAGTTCCGGCTGCCATCGCCAAGGGCGTGGAAGAGGCCAAGAAGAACTTCTTCAAGGTCCCCCGTATCCAGGGCACCATCCCGCACCCCATCCAGGGCGAGAAGGCTGCGGGCGTCGTCCTGCTCAAGCCGGCTTCCCCCGGTACCGGTGTGATCGCCGGTGGCCCCGTGCGTGCCGTTCTGGAGTGCGCGGGCATCCACGACGTGCTGAGCAAGTCGCTCGGTTCGTCGAACCCGATCAACATCGTGCACGCCACGGTGACCGCGCTTCAGGGCCTGCAGCGCCCCGAGGAGATCGCGGCCCGTCGTGGCCTGCCGCTGGAGGACGTTGCTCCCGCCGCTCTGCTGCGGGCGCGTGCAGGGGTGAGCGCGTAATGGCTCGCCTGGAGATCACGCAGACCAAGTCCTACATCGGCAGCAAGCAGAACCACCGCGACACGCTGCGTTCGCTCGGCCTGAAGCGCCTGGGTGACGTGGTTGTCAAGGAGGACCGCCCCGAGTTCCGCGGCATGGTGCACACCGTCCGCCACCTCGTGTCGGTCAAGGAGGTCGACTGACATGGCGGAGCAGAACCCGCTGAAGGTCCACAACCTCCGGCCCGCCCCGGGCGCCAAGACCGCCAAGACCCGTGTCGGTCGTGGTGAGGCGTCCAAGGGTAAGACCGCCGGTCGTGGTACCAAGGGCACCAAGGCCCGTTACCAGGTTCCGGAGCGCTTCGAGGGTGGGCAGATGCCCCTCCACATGCGCCTCCCGAAGCTGAAGGGCTTCAAGAACCCCGCCCACAAGCAGTTCCAGGTCGTGAACCTGGACAAGCTGGCCGCGCTGTACCCGCAGGGTGGCGAGGTCACGGTGGCCGACCTGGTCGCCAAGGGCGCGGTGCGCAAGAACGAGCTCGTCAAGGTCCTGGGCCAGGGCGAGGTCTCCGTGGCGCTGCAGGTTTCGGTTGACGCCGTCTCCGGCTCCGCCAAGGAGAAGATCGCCGCCGCCGGCGGCACCGTCACCGAGCTCATCTGAGTTCGTTGGTTCAACTGACCGGGGATGCCCATCGATTGGGGCATCCCCGGTTGGTCGTTCCACGGGGGTACGGTCGCCGGTAAGGTGGCATGCACTGTTGTTTTCCGGGGCCAATGCCCCGGGCCCCCGCCGCGTGGGCCGCGCCCGCGCGGTTTCCGGCCGTTACGAATTCGTCGATCCTCAAGACCGTCACCTCTCGCCCGCGGGCGGGAGGCGCAGGAGGCACCGTGCTCACCGCGTTCGCCCGAGCGTTCAAGACGCCCGACCTGCGCAAGAAGCTGCTGTTCACGTTGGGCATCATCGTGCTCTACCGGATCGGAGCGCACGTCCCGGTCCCTGGGGTGAACTACGCGAACGTCGAGACCTGCATGAAGCAGGCCGGCGGCAACAGCGGGTTGTTCGCCCTGGTGAACATGTTCAGCGGTGGTGCGCTGCTGCAGATCACGATCTTCGCGCTGGGGATCATGCCGTACATCACGGCGAGCATCATCCTCCAGCTGCTGACCGTGGTCATCCCCAGGCTGGAGGCCCTCAAGAAAGAGGGGCAGTCGGGCCAGGGGAAGATCACCCAGTACACCCGCTACCTGACCGTGGCGCTCGCGGTCCTGCAGGGCACCGGCCTGGTGGCCACCGCCCGCAGTGGCGCGCTCTTCCAGAGCTGCCCGGTCGCCAGCGAGATCGTGCCCAGCGACTCGATCTTCACCACCATCACGATGGTCATCTGCATGACCGCCGGCACCTGCCTGATCATGTGGCTCGGTGAGCTCGTCACCGACCGCGGCATCGGCAACGGCATGTCCATCCTGATGTTCATCTCGATCGCCGCCGGCTTCCCGGGCGCCCTGTGGCAGATCAAGCTCACCGGCAAGCTCGCGGACGGCTGGATCGAGTTCTTCTCGGTGATCGCGGTGGGCCTGGCGATGGTCGCGCTGGTGGTCTTCGTCGAGCAGGCCCAGCGACGCATCCCGGTGCAGTACGCGAAGCGGATGATCGGCCGCCGGTCCTATGGCGGTACGTCCACGTACATCCCGCTCAAGGTGAATCAGGCGGGTGTGATTCCCGTCATCTTCGCGTCGTCGCTGCTCTACATTCCAGCCCTGGTTGCACAGTTCAGCGGGTCGAAGGCGGCATGGGCGACCTGGATCGCCACCAACTTCACCAAGGGAAATCACCCGGTTTACATCGTTACGTACTTCCTGCTGATCGTCTTCTTCGCGTTCTTCTACGTCGCCATCAGCTTCAACCCCGAAGAAGTTGCCGACAACATGAAGAAGTATGGTGGCTTCATCCCGGGTATCCGGGCTGGTCGCCCGACGGCCGAGTACCTCAGCTACGTGCTCAACCGGATCACGTGGCCGGGCTCGCTGTACCTGGGGCTGATCGCGCTCGTACCAACAGTGGCGTTGGTGCTGTTCAACGCGAACCAGAACTTCCCGTTCGGCGGGACGAGCATCCTCATCATCGTGGGTGTGGGTCTGGAGACCGTGAAGCAGATTGAGAGCCAGCTTCAGCAGCGCAACTACGAAGGGTTCCTCCGCTGATGCGAATCGTCCTCGTCGGGCCCCCGGGGGCCGGCAAGGGTACGCAGGCTGCGTACCTTGCCAAGAACCTCGCGATCCCGCACATCTCCACGGGGGACCTGTTCCGGGCCAACATCAGCCAGGGCACCGACCTCGGCAAGAAGGCCAAGGCGTTCATGGACGCCGGTGAGCTCGTTCCCGACGAGGTCACCATCGGCATGGCCCGCGACCGGATGAACCAGCCGGACGCGATCGGCGGCTTCCTGCTGGACGGCTTCCCCCGCAACGTCTCGCAGGCCGAGGCGCTCGACGAGGCCCTCAAGGAGGACGGCGTCACGCTCGACGCGGTCCTGGACCTGGAGGTCCCGGAGGAAGAGGTGGTCAAGCGCATCGCCGGCCGCCGCATCTGCCGCAACGACTCCAGCCACGTCTTCCACGTGTCCTACAGCGCGCCGAAGCAGGAGGGCGTCTGCGACGTCTGCGGCGGGGAGCTGTACCAGCGCGACGACGACAGCGAGGCGACCGTCCGCAAGCGGCTGGAGGTCTACCACACGCAGACCGAGCCGATCATCGACTACTACAAGGCCCAGGACCTGGTCGTCACCATCCCGGCACTCGGGAAGGTCGAAGAGGTCACGGAGCGCGCGATGGCCGCGCTCCAGGGCGGCGAGTAGCCGACAGCTTCGTACGGCCGCGGTGTCCAGCACGGGCACCGCGGCCGTACTGTTGGTCGGGTACGACGGACACAGCACGGACGGAAGGGCGTAAGCCGCGATGGTGGAGATCAAGACCCCCGAGCAGATCGCGAAGATGCGCGAGGCGGGGCTGGTGGTCGCCGCCATCCACGCCGCGACCCGGGAGGTCGCGGTGCCGGGCGCCACGACCAAGGACCTGGACGACGCGGCGCGCAAGGTGCTCGCGGAGCACGGCGCGAAGTCGAACTTCCTCGGCTACGGCGGCTTCCCCGCGACGATCTGCACCTCGGTGAACGACGTCGTGGTCCACGGCATCCCGGACACCGAAACCGTCCTCGCGAACGGCGACATCATCTCCATCGACTGCGGCGCGATCGTCGACGGCTGGCACGGCGACGCCGCGTACACCGCGTTCGTCGGCTCCGGTCACTCCGCGGAGCTGATCGAGCTCAGCCGGGTCACCGAGGGCTCGATGTGGGCGGGCATCGCCGCGGTCGCCAAGGGCAACCGACTGGTCGACATCTCCAAGGCGATCGAGGGCTACATCCGTCGCCAGCCCCGCCCGGCCGGCGGCAAGTACGGCATCGTCGAGGACTACGGCGGCCACGGCATCGGCTCGCAGATGCACATGGACCCGCACCTGCTGAACTACGTCGACCGCAAGCGCGGCCGCGGCCCCAAGCTGGTGCCCGGTTTCTGCATCGCGATCGAGCCGATGGTGAACCTCGGCACCCCGAAGACCCATGTCCTCGAGGACGACTGGACCGTGAAGTCGAACGACGGCAGCTGGTCCTCGCACTGGGAGCACTCGGTCGCGCTGACCGAGCAGGGCCCGCTGGTGCTGACCGCGCCCGACGGCGGCAAGGCCAGGCTCGCGGAGCTCGGGATCACCGCCGCGCCGGACCCGCTGGCGTAAGGATCACCCGGCATGGGCAATAATCCTGGATTCGTCTTTTCCCGGGCCCTGACGTAGACTGACGCGTCGGCTCTCGTGCATCCGTATGCCTGTAAAGGGGTGCGGACGTGTCGTAGGTGTTTCACCTGCGAATGACAGCCGCCAAAAGGTAGCCGATTCGAAGGGCGAAGCGTGGCCAAGAAGCAAGGTGCCATCGAAATCGAGGGCACCGTGATCGAGTCCCTCCCGAACGCGATGTTCAAGGTGGAGCTTCAGAACGGTCACAAGGTCCTCGCGCACATCAGCGGCAAGATGCGGATGCACTACATCCGTATCCTTCCGGATGACCGGGTCGTCGTGGAGCTCTCTCCCTACGATCTGACGCGTGGCCGGATCGTCTACCGCTACAAGTAGATCTTGTCGGCACCCCGCTCCCGTGGGGTGACGGCACTGACCCGGAGAACCTCACATCCCATGAAGGTCAAGCCGAGCGTCAAGAAGATCTGCGACAAGTGCAAGGTGATCCGCCGCCACGGCCGGGTCATGGTCATCTGCGACAACCTGCGCCACAAGCAGCGCCAGGGCTGACGCACGCCGACCACCTGCAATTTCGCAGTTCGCGCGACGCAAGCACCACACGTTCATACGCAGTCACCCGACCCCCCGCACCAGCGGCGTGGGGACGACACCCCCGGCTCGGAGGCCGGGGACCCGGCTCGTAATTCTGCAGAGTCTTACGGGAACGGTGCTGCGGAAGACCTCCGAATAGCCATCAGGAGCCACATCAATGGCACGCCTCGCAGGCGTTGATCTCCCGCGCGAAAAGCGTGTGGAGGTCGCCCTCACCTACGTCTTCGGTATCGGGCGGACGCTCTCGCAGCAGACCCTCGCCGCCACCGGCGTGAACCCGAACACCCGGGTCCGCGACCTGGCCGAGGAAGACCTCGTCAAGATCCGCGAGTACGTCGACAACAACCTCAAGACCGAGGGTGACCTCCGTCGCGAGATCCAGGCCGACATCCGCCGCAAGGTCGAGATCGGCTGCTACCAGGGTCTGCGTCACCGCCGCGGTCTGCCGGTGCACGGTCAGCGCACCAGCACGAACGCCCGTACCCGCAAGGGTCCGCGTCGCGCGATCGCCGGCAAGAAGAAGCCGGGCAAGAAGTAGTCCTCAGCAGGACGCTTACCAGCGGTCTTCGCTGTAGGACCGACCACCTCCACGGGAGATTTGAATGCCTCCGAAGGGCCGTACGGCCGGCGCCAAGAAGGTGCGCCGCAAGGAGAAGAAGAACGTCGCCCACGGGCACGCTCACATCAAGAGCACGTTCAACAACACGATCGTCTCGATCACCGACCCGACCGGGAACGTGATCTCTTGGGCCTCTGCCGGCCACGTCGGCTTCAAGGGCTCGCGCAAGTCCACCCCCTTCGCCGCGCAGATGGCCGCCGAGTCGGCCGCCCGCCGCGCGCAGGAGCACGGCATGCGCAAGGTTGACGTCTTCGTCAAGGGTCCCGGCTCCGGCCGTGAGACCGCGATCCGCTCGCTCCAGGCCACCGGCCTGGAGGTCGGCTCGATCCAGGACGTCACCCCCACCCCGCACAACGGATGCCGCCCGCCCAAGCGTCGCCGCGTCTGACCCACTGAAGTAGGAGACAACTAGACAATGGCGCGTTACACCGGGGCCGACTGCAAGCGTTGCCGTCGGGAGAAGCAGAAGCTCTTCCTCAAGGGGAGCAAGTGCGAGAGCGCGAAGTGCCCGATCGAGATCCGTCCTTACCCCCCGGGTGAGCACGGTCGCGGGCGCACCAAGGACAGCGAGTACCTGCTCCAGCTTCGTGAGAAGCAGAAGTGCAGCCGCATCTACGGTGTCCTTGAGAAGCAGTTCGTGAACTACTACAAGGAAGCGAACCAGAAGACCGGCAAGACCGGTGAGAACCTTCTGCGCATCCTTGAGACCCGCCTCGACAACGTGGTCTACCGGGCCGGCTTCGCCAAGTCCCGCGACCACGCCCGTCAGCTGGTCCGTCACGGACACATCGTCGTCAACGGCCGCAAGACCGACATCCCGTCGGCCCGCGTGGCGGTCAACGACATCATCGAGGTCCGCGAGAGCTCTCGGAACCTGACCCCCTTCGAGGTGGCCAAGGCCGAGGCCGGCGAGAAGACCGTTCCGGCGTGGCTGGAGGCGATCCCCTCGCAGCTGCGGATCCTCGTGCACAGCCTGCCCGAGCGCCAGGTGATCGACACCCAGGTGCAGGAGCAGCTGATCGTCGAGCTCTACTCGAAGTAAGGCTCGTCGGCCCCCGTCACGTCGGGGGCCGGTGGGTGGGGGCGGTACGGGGCCTTGTGCGTCGTACCGCCCGTACCCTTGTCAGTACAGCGGGCGTCAAATAGCGGGCGCCCACGACTGAAGGACCGAAAAACATGCTGATCGCTCAGCGTCCCTCCCTGACCGAAGAGGTCGTGGACGAGTACCGTTCCCGGTTCGTGATCGAGCCGCTGGAGCCGGGCTTCGGCTACACCCTCGGCAACTCCCTGCGTCGTACGCTCCTCTCCTCGATCCCGGGTGCGGCGGTCACGTCCATCCGCATCGACGGCGTTCTGCACGAGTTCACCACCGTGCCGGGCGTCAAGGAGGACGTCACCGACCTCATCCTCAACATCAAGCAGCTGGTCGTCTCCTCCGAGCACGACGAGCCGGTCGTGATGTACCTGCGCAAGCAGGGTCCGGGCCTCGTGACCGCCGCGGACATCGCGCCGCCGGCCGGTGTCGAGGTGCACAACCCCGACCTGGTCCTCGCCACGCTCAACGGCAAGGGCAAGCTGGAGATGGAGCTGACCGTCGAGCGCGGTCGCGGCTACGTCTCCGCCGTGCAGAACAAGCAGGTGGGCCAGGAGATCGGCCGCATCCCGGTCGACTCCATCTACAGCCCGGTGCTCAAGGTCACGTACAAGGTCGAGGCGACCCGTGTCGAGCAGCGCACCGACTTCGACAAGCTGATCGTCGACGTCGAGACCAAGCAGGCGATGCGTCCCCGTGACGCCATGGCCTCCGCCGGTAAGACCCTGGTCGAGCTGTTCGGTCTCGCCCGCGAGCTGAACATCGACGCCGAGGGCATCGACATGGGCCCGTCCCCCACGGACGCCGCCCTGGCCGCCGACCTGGCGCTGCCCATCGAGGAGCTGGAGCTCACCGTCCGCTCCTACAACTGCCTCAAGCGCGAGGGCATCCACTCCGTGGGTGAGCTCGTCGCCCGCTCCGAGGCGGACCTGCTGGACATCCGCAACTTCGGTGCGAAGTCCATCGACGAGGTCAAGGCGAAGCTGGCCGGCATGGGCCTGGCCCTGAAGGACAGCCCGCCCGGATTCGACCCGACCGCCGCTGCCGACGCCTTCGGCGCCGACGACGACGCGGACGCCGGGTTCGTGGAGACCGAGCAGTACTGAGTTCGACCGGCAGGGGTCCGGGAGCCTTTCCCGGGCCCCTGCCGTGTGCATCTTCCGCGGGGCGGCCGCCTCGTGGGAACTGACACCGGTACCTGATACGGCCGGTGCAGCAATGAAGGAGATACACCATGCCGAAGCCCACCAAGGGTGCCCGTCTGGGCGGCAGCGCTGCGCACGAGCGTGCCATGCTGCGCAACCTGGCGACCAACCTCTTCGAGCACGGCCGCATCACGACGACCGAGGCCAAGGCCCGCCGTCTGCGTCCGTACGCGGAGCGTCTGGTGACCAAGGCGAAGAAGGGCGACCTTCACAACCGCCGTCAGGTCATGCAGCTGATCTCGGACAAGAGCGTCGTGCACACGCTCTTCACGGAGATCGCGCCGCGGTTCGCGGAGCGTCCGGGTGGCTACACCCGTATCACCAAGATCGGCAACCGTCGTGGCGACAACGCCCCGATGGCCGTCATCGAACTGGTCGAGGGCGAGATCGCCAAGAAGGCGACCGTCGCCGAGGCCGAGGCCGCGACCAAGCGCGCGGTGAAGGAAGCCGATGAGGCCGCGGCGACCGAGGCTCCGGCCGAGGCGCCCGCCGAGGAGTCCAAGGACGCCTGAGGTTGACCTCGCGTGAAGCGGGTCCGTCCGAGAGGGCGGGCCCGCTTTCGCGTTTTCCCAAGGGATCTGCCCTGAGAGGATCTCCCCGTGAGTGACGAAGTACGGCCCGGACACGTCCGCATCCGCCTCGACCTGTCGTACGACGGGTCCGCCTTCCACGGCTGGGCCAAGCAGGCCGGCGGCCGGCGCACCGTGCAGGCCGAGATCGAGGACGCCCTGCGCACCGTGACGCGGTCCGGCGACACGACGTACGAGCTGACGGTGGCCGGCCGGACGGACGCCGGGGTGCACGCGCGGGGCCAGGTGGCGCACGTCGACCTGCCCGGGGAGCTGTGGGCGGAGCACCGGGAGAAGCTGCTGAAGCGGCTCGCCGGGCGGCTTCCCAAGGACGTACGGATCTGGCGCCTGACCGAGGCCCCCGAGGGCTTCAACGCGCGCTTCTCGGCGATCTGGCGGCGCTACGCCTACCGCGTCACCGACAACCCCGGCGGTGTCGACCCGCTGCTGCGCGGGCACGTCCTGTGGCACGACTGGCCGCTCGACGTGGACGCCATGAACGAGGCGGCCCGGCGGCTGCTCGGGGAGCACGACTTCGCGGCGTACTGCAAGAAGCGCGAGGGTGCGACGACCATCCGTACGCTCCAGGACCTCGGCCTGGTGCGGGGCGACGACGGGATCATCACCGCCACGGTGCGGGCCGACGCCTTCTGCCACAACATGGTGCGCTCGCTGATCGGGGCGCTGCTGTTCGTGGGGGACGGGCACCGGCCGGCGGACTGGCCGGGGAAGGTGCTCGCGGCCGGCATACGCGACTCGGCCGTGCACGTGGTCCGGCCGCACGGGCTGACGCTCGAAGAGGTCGGGTATCCGGCGGACGAGCTGCTGGCGGCCCGCAACAAGGAGGCCCGGAACAAGCGGGCGCTGCCGGCGGGCGGCTGCTGCTGAGCCGCCCGCCGGGGAGCCGGCCGGTCAGGAGGACTGGCCGGCCTTCTTCTGGGCTTCCTTCAGCTGGCGTTCGGCGGCCTTGGCGGCCTGGTCCTTGCCGCGCTGGGTGATCTGGGTGAACGCGTAGGAGCCGCCGTCCCGGGCGATCTGCCGGGCCTTGGTCTCCGAGGTGGTGACGTCCTTGCCGTTGAGGTAGCCGGCGATGGTGAAGTAGGCGTAGCGGCCGGTGGCGTTGGTGGCCATCCGGCACTTGTGGCCCTGGCAGAAGTCCGAGGGGACGCCTCCGCCGGGCAGCGGCATGAGGTTGGTCCGGTTCTCGTTCATGACCTTGCTCGCCTTGGCGGGCGAGTCGAAGACCGCGATGCCGATGGTGACCGCCACGCCGCCCTTGGCGTAGGTGGCGCGCAGCAGCTGCTTGCAGCCGTTGTGGGACAGCGAGGAGACCAGCGCGCCCTGGGCGCCTGCGGTGCAGTCCTTGGTCGAGGCGGTGCTGGTGCGCGGGTAGCTGTGCTCGCCGATGACCATGGTCTTCTGCGGGAAGAGCGTGGCCGGGGTGAGCGGCGCGGTGTCCTTCTTGGGATCGGAGATGTAGTCCTGCGGGTTGGGCGGCGGCGGGACGGAGACGTCCGGGAAGGACGGCTTGTCGTCCGGGACCGCGGCCTGGCCGGAGGAGGTGGGCGCGGCGGTCGGCTTGCCGCCGGGGGAGTCGCCGCCGGCCATCACCGCGGCGGCGACGATGCCGGCCACCGCGACGGTCGCCAGTGCTCCGCCGCCGATCCACATCCACCGTTTGCGGCGGGACTGCGCCTCGCTCTCCTCGGCGAGCGCGTCCCAGTCCGGCGTGGACGAGAAAGATCCCCCGGGGCCGTCGAAGGGCCCGCCTTGCCCAAAACTCATGGCGCGCATCCTAATGGGGTTGGTGGAACGCTTATAGGCCGGTCACAATCCGGACCATGGGACATCTGGAAGCAGGGCACCTGGAGTACTACCTGCCGGACGGGAGGGTCCTGCTGGGGGACGTGTCCTTCCGGGTGGCGGAGGGCGCGACGGTCGCGCTGGTCGGGGCCAACGGCGCGGGCAAGACAACGCTGCTGCGGCTGCTCGCGGGGGAGCTGGCGCCGCACGGCGGATCGGTGACGGTCAGCGGCGGGCTGGGCGTGATGCCGCAGTTCGTCGGCTCGGTGCGGGACGACCGGACGGTGCGTGACCTGCTGGTGTCGGTGGCCCAGCCGCGGATCCGGGAGGCGGCCGCGGCGGTGGACGCCGCGGAGCTGGCGCTCATGACCGAGGACGACGAGGCCGCGCAGATGGCCTACGCGCAGGCGCTGAGTGACTGGGCCGAGGCACGGGGTTACGAGGCCGAGACGGTCTGGGACATGTGCACGACGGCCGCGCTCGGCGTCCCGTACGAGAAGGCGCAGTGGCGGCAGGTGCGCACGCTCAGCGGGGGCGAGCAGAAGCGGCTGGTGCTGGAGTCGCTGCTGCGCGGCACGGACGAGGTGCTGCTGCTGGACGAGCCGGACAACTATCTGGACGTGCCGGGCAAGCGCTGGCTGGAGGAGCAGCTGCGGCAGACCCGTAAGACGGTGCTCTTCGTCTCGCACGACCGGGAGCTGCTGGCCCGCGCCGCGGAGAAGATCGTCAGCGTCGAGCCGGGCCCGGCGGGCTCGGACGTGTGGGTGCACGGCGGCGGCTTCGGCACGTACCACGAGGCGCGCCGGGAGCGCTTCGCCCGCTTCGAGGAGCTGCGGCGGCGCTGGGACGAGAAGCACGCCCAGCTGAAGAAGCTGGTGGTCAATCTGCGGCAGGCGGCCGCGGTGAGCCATGAGATGGCCTCGCGCTACGCGGCGGCGCAGACCCGGCTGCGGAAGTTCGAGGAGGCCGGCCCGCCGCCGGAGCCGCCGCGGGAGCAGGACATCACGATGCGGCTGCGCGGCGGCCGCACCGGCGTCCGGGCGGTGACCTGCGCGGACCTGGAGCTGACCGGCCTGATGAAGCCGTTCTCGCTGGAGGTCTTCTACGGCGAGCGGGTCGCGGTGCTGGGCTCCAACGGCTCCGGCAAGTCGCACTTCCTGCGCCTGCTGGCCGGAGACGCCGACGATCCGGTGGCCCACACCGGCACCTGGAAGCTGGGCGCCCGCGTCGTGCCCGGCCACTTCGCCCAGACCCACGCCCACCCCGAGCTGAGGGGCCGCCCCCTGCTCGACATCCTCTGGACCGAGCACGCCAAGGACAAGGGCCAGGCGATGTCCGCCCTGCGTCGCTACGAGCTGGAGAAGCAGGCCGAGCAGCCCTTCGACCGCCTCTCCGGCGGCCAGCAGGCCCGCTTCCAGATCCTGCTCCTGGAGCTCTCGGGCACCACGGCCCTGCTCCTGGACGAGCCGACCGACAACCTGGACCTGGAGTCGGCGGAGGCGCTGCAGGAGGGCCTGGAGTCGTACGAGGGGACGGTTCTGGCGGTCACGCATGACCGCTGGTTCGCGCGTTCCTTCGACCGGTTCCTGGTGTTCGGGTCGGACGGCGTGGTGCGGGAGACGGCGGAGCCGGTGTGGGACGAGCGGAGGGTCGAGCGGAAGCGGTAGGAGGCGCCGGGCGCGCGGGGGCGCGGGCCGGTGTGGGGGGCGTTTTGACCGCGCTGGGGACGGCCCGGTATTCTGCTGGTTCGTTATGCGTATTGGCTTGCTCTATCTCACGTGAGGGGCCCTTACGCCGGTCCACCGGACCGATCACCAGCGGCGGACGAACGGGTTGCGTCACCCGTAGTGCCGCCCTGCTGCGTGATCGATTGTGGTGACCAGTACAGGACCCACCCCCGAGTCCTCACGGCCCGGGGGTCCCATCACTGAAGAAGCGAAGGCTACGACCGTGCGTACGTTCAGCCCCAAGCCCGGCGATGTCCAGCGCCAGTGGCACATCATTGACGCGCAGGACGTTGTCCTGGGCCGTCTGGCCAGCCAGGCCGCGTCCCTCCTGCGGGGTAAGCACAAGCCGGTGTATGCACCGCACGTTGACACCGGTGACTTCGTCATCATCATCAACGCCGACAAGGTGCACCTGTCCGGCAACAAGAAGACCCAGAAGATGGCCTACCGTCACTCCGGCTTCCCGGGTGGTCTGCGCTCCGTCCGTTACGACGAGCTGCTCGACAAGAACCCCGAGAAGGCCGTCGAGAAGGCCATCAAGGGCATGCTCCCCAAGAACACCCTCGGCCGTCAGATGCTCTCGAAGCTGAAGGTCTACGCGGGCGCCGAGCACCCGCACGCTGCGCAGCAGCCGGTGCCGTTCGAGATCACCCAGGTCGCGCAGTAAGTCCGGCCACCCCCTAAGACGACAGAGAATTCTTAAGGAGCATCGTGGCTGAGACCACCCCCGAGACCCCGCTGGACGAGGTCGAGGAGTACACCACCGAGACCGAGGTCGTGGAGTCGGAGTACACCTCCGAGTCCCTCGCGTCCCGCTTCGGCGACCCGCAGCCGGCCGCCGGCCTGGGCCGTCGCAAGAACGCCATCGCCCGCGTCCGGATCGTTCCGGGCTCCGGCCAGTGGAAGATCAACGGCCGCACCCTCGAGGGCTACTTCCCGAACAAGGTGCACCAGCAGGAAGTCAACGAGCCCTTCAAGGTGCTCGAGCTCGACAACCGCTACGACGTCATCGCCCGCATCGCCGGCGGCGGCATCTCCGGCCAGGCCGGTGCGCTGCGCCTGGGCGTGGCCCGTGCGCTGAACGAGGCGGACGTCGAGAACAACCGCCCCGCGCTGAAGAAGGCCGGGTTCCTCAAGCGTGACGACCGTGCGGTCGAGCGCAAGAAGGCCGGTCTGAAGAAGGCCCGCAAGGCGCCGCAGTACAGCAAGCGCTAATCACGCGCTGCATCATGCAGCTCGTGGCGTACGCCCCGGTGGCACTTCCCGTGCTGCCGGGGCGTTCGGCTATCCGGGACCGGGCGGCGTAGATCCCCGTCCAGGGGCGTATACCTGGACGTGACGCTCTGGTCCAAGCTCAGAAACTCGGAGGACACCAGTGGGACGACTCTTCGGCACGGACGGTGTGCGCGGCGTCGCCAATGCGGACCTGACGGCGGAGCTGGCGCTCGGTCTGTCGGTCGCTGCGGCGCATGTGCTTGCGGAAGCGGGCACATTCGAGGGTCACCGGCCGGTGGCCGTGGTCGGGCGGGATCCGCGGGCGTCGGGGGAGTTCCTGGAGGCGGCGGTGGTGGCCGGGCTGGCCAGCGCCGGGGTGGACGTGCTGCGGGTGGGCGTGCTGCCGACCCCGGCGGTGGCGTACCTGACCGGCTCGCTGGGCGCGGACCTGGGCGTGATGCTCTCCGCCAGCCACAACCCGATGCCCGACAACGGCATCAAGTTCTTCGCCCGCGGCGGCCACAAGCTCGCCGACGAGCTGGAGGACCGGATCGAGGAGACCTACCGCGCGCACAGCTCCGGTGAGCCGTGGGAGCGGCCGACCGGCGGCGGCGTGGGCCGGGTCACCGTCTACGACGAGGGCTTCGACAACTACGTCGCGCACCTGGTCGGCGTCCTGCCGAACCGCCTGGACGGGCTGAAGGTCGTCATCGACGGTGCGCACGGCGCGGCGGCGCGGGTCTCGCCCGAGGCGTTCGCCCGGGCCGGCGCCGAGGTTGTCACCCTCGGCACCGACCCCGACGGCCTGAACATCAACGACGGCTGCGGCTCCACCCACCTCGCGCAGCTGCGCGCGGCCGTCGTCGAGCACGGCGCCGACCTCGGCGTCGCCCACGACGGGGACGCGGACCGCTGCCTGGCCGTGGACCGCGAGGGCAACGAGGTCGACGGGGACCAGATCCTGTCCGTGCTGGCGCTCGGCATGCGGGAGGCCGGGGCGCTGCGGAAGAACACCGTGGTCGCCACCGTCATGTCCAACCTGGGCTTCAAGCTGGCCATGGAGCGCGAGGGCATCGACCTCGTGCAGACCGCGGTCGGCGACCGGTACGTCCTGGAGGAGATGAAGGCCCACGGCTTCGCGCTGGGCGGTGAGCAGTCCGGGCACGTCATCGTGCTGGACCACGCGACCACCGGCGACGGCACGCTGACCGGCCTGATGCTGGCGGCCCGGGTCGCGGCGACCGGCCGTACGCTCGGGGAGCTGGCGGGCGTCATGGAGCGGCTGCCGCAGGTCCTGGTCAACGTCCCCGACGTCGACAGGTCGCGGGTGGCCTCCTCGCCCGAGCTGACCCAGGCGGTCGCCGAGGCCGAGCGGGAGCTGGGAGCGACCGGGCGGGTGCTGCTGCGGCCGTCCGGCACCGAGCCGCTGGTCCGGGTGATGGTGGAGGCCGCGGACGAGGAGCAGGCGCGGGCGGTGGCCGGCCGGCTCGCGGACGCGGTCAAGTCCGCGCTGGGATAAGGGATGTGGGCCCCGCCCGCCGGGCGCGCCGTCAGTGGCGCGGCCGGCGGGCGGGGCCCGTGTCGTGCCGGGCCCACAGCAGTTTCTGGGCGACCAGGGTCAGGGTGCCGGCCACGATGATGCCCGCCAAGTTCAGCAGCAGCTGCTCCATGGAGTGCCAGGCCTGGCCGTACGCGCCGTAGGCGAGCGCGACCGCGGCGTTGGCGGCGGCCGGGACGGTCGTCACGGAGATCGCCACTCCTACCAGGGCGCCCGATTTCGCGGACGTCAGGGAGAGCACCCCGGCGGTCCCGGCCAGCACGGCGACGACGAACGAGAACCAGTCCGGCCGGTAGATGAAGTTCGTGTTGGGCCGCTCCGCCGCCAGCGCCCCGGCGTGGAACAGGCCCATCGCGTCCATGAAGAGGCTGAAGCCCACCGTCAGGACCATGGCCGCGGCGAAGCCGACGACCAGCGCCGTCACCGAGCGCCAGGCCAGCCGCGGCGCCCGCTGCACCAGCGCGGTGCAGATACCGGCCAGCGGGCCGAACTCCGGGCCCACCGCCATCGCGCCGACAATCAGGATCGCGTTGTCGAGGACCACACCGCAGGCCGCGATCATCGTGGCGACCGTCAGGAACGCCAGGTAGGTGGCGGAGAGCGTGGACTCCTCGTGGGTGGCGTCGGTCAGCGACTCCCACAGCACCGCGTCGGCCCCCTCGCCGGGCGCCTCCTCCTCGGCCCGTTCGGCCCGTACCGACAGCGACAGGTCGATGTTCTCGATCGCGATCGAGCCGTCCTTGTGCAGGCCCAGCGCCCGCAGCTCGGCCAGCAGTCCGTCGGCGGCCTCCCGGGCTACGTCGCACAGCACCACATCGCCCCGCGGGTCCCGGGCGGCCCCGGCCAGCACCGCCACATGGGCCGTACCGACCGTCGTCTCCAGCAGCTCCAGGGCCGCGTCCGTACGGTCCGTCGGCACGATCATTCGCAGATGCAGCACGGTCCGCGCACCCTTCCTACAGCTTGCGCAGCGACAGCCGCTGCACCTTGTGGTCCGGGCCCTTGCGCAGCACCAGGCTGGCGCGGCCGCGGGTGGGGGCCACGTTCTGCTGCAGGTTGGGCTTGTTGATGGTGCGCCACATCATGCGGGCGTAGTCGAGGGCCTCCGCCTCGGAGACCTGGGTGTACTTGCGGAAGTACGAGAACGGGTTCTGGAAGGCGGTCTCGCGCAGTTTGCGGAACCGGCCGAGGTACCACTGCTCGATGTCCTCGGTGCGGGCGTCGACGTACACGGAGAAGTCGAAGAAGTCGGCCAGACCGAGGCGGGTGCGCCCGTCCTTGCCGGGCAGCGCCGGCTGCAGGACGTTGAGGCCCTCGACGATGAGGATGTCCGGGCGGTGCACGGTGAGCCGCTCGCCGGGCACGATGTCGTAGATCAGGTGCGAGTAGACCGGGGCGGTGACCTCCGCCTTGCCGGACTTCACGTCCGCGACGAATCGGGTCAGCGCCCGGCGGTCGTAGGACTCCGGGAAGCCCTTGCGGGACATCAGGCCGCGTCGGTGCAGCTCGGCGTTGGGGAACAGGAACCCGTCGGTGGTGACCAGTTCGACGCGGGGATGCTCCGGCCAGCGGGCGAGCAGCGCCTGCAGCAGCCGGGCGGTGGTCGACTTGCCGACCGCGACGCTGCCGGCGACGCCTATGACGAACGGGGTGCCGGGCTGCGAGCCGTGGCCGTCGCCGGCGTCGCCCAGGAAGGTGTTCAGCGCGCCGCGCAGGTTGCTGGTCGCGCCGACGTAGAGGTTCAGCAGCCGGGACAACGGGAGGTAGACGTCGCGGACCTCGTCCAGGTCGATGACGTCGCCCAGGCCGCGCAGCCGTTCCACCTCTTCGGCGGTCAGCGGCAGCGGGGTCTTCTCCCTGAGGGCGCTCCACTGGGCGCGCGTCAGATCGACGTAGGGGGAGCTGTCGGCGCGGCGGCGCGCGGGCGGATCGGTCGTCAGGGCCACGCGCCCATTGTGCGCAGCCGTCACACGCCGTTCATGCCGGGGTGTCATACGCCACCCCGGCCCGGGGTGTGGCCTTCGCCACCTGCAGGTCTGTACCGGACGGATTCGGCCCGGTACGGTCGGCGCGGGGGCGGCCCGCGATCCGGGCCGCGAAGAAGACACAGGGGGGTGGCTGTGCGCACGCGCAAGCCAGCACTGCCGGGACTGTGGTACCGGCGCAGGAAGACCGGAACGGACGGCACGGCGACGGACCTCTTCGTCGCCCGGGTGCACGCCGAACTCGCCGAGGATCTGCCGGACGAGGATCTGGGCGAGGACCTCGCCGACTTCCTGGAGCGGTACGAGCCGGCCGGCGGGCCCGGCGCCGACGCGGAGGCCGACGAGGAGTTCCTGGAGACGGTGCGGGAGGCGCACCACCGGATAGCGCGCGGGTATTGAGCGGGCCGCGTCGTAGGCTGCCTCCATGTGCGGAATCGTGGGTTATGTGGGCGGGCAGAGCGCCCTGGACGTCGTCCTGGCCGGGCTGAAGCGGCTGGAGTACCGCGGCTACGACTCGGCGGGCGTCGCCGTGCTGGCCGACGGCGGGCTGGCCGCGGCCAAGAAGGCCGGCAAACTCGCCAACCTGGAGAAGGAGCTGGCGGACCGTCCGCTGCCGGCCGGCTCCACCGCCATCGGGCACACCCGGTGGGCCACCCACGGCGGGCCCACCGACGAGAACGCCCACCCGCACCTGGACAACGCCGGGCGGGTCTCGGTGGTGCACAACGGCATCATCGAGAACTTCGCCGCGCTGCGCACCGAACTCGCCGAGCGCGGCCACACCTTGGCGTCCGAGACGGACACCGAGGTCGTGGCGCATCTGCTCGCCGAGTGTTACTCCTCGTGCGGTGAGCTGGCCGAGGCGATGCGGCAGGTGTGCCGGCGGCTGGAGGGCGCGTTCACGCTGGTCGCGGTGCACGCCGACGAGCCCGACGTGGTCGTCGGGGCGCGCCGCAACTCCCCGCTGGTGGTGGGCGTCGGGGACGGCGAGGCCTTCCTCGCCTCGGACGTCGCGGCGTTCATCGCGCACACCCGCGAGGCGATCGAACTGGGCCAGGACCAGGTCGTCGAGGCCCGCCGGGACGGGGTGACGGTCACCGACTTCGACGGTGCGCCGGCGGACGTCCGCGAGTACCACGTCGACTGGGACGCCTCGGCAGCCGAGAAGGGCGGCTACGACTACTTCATGCTCAAGGAGATCGCCGAGCAGCCCAAGGCCGTCGCGGACACCCTGCTGGGCCGGATCGACGCCTCGGGGGTGCTGTCCCTGGACGAGGTGCGGATCCCGCCGGAGGTGCTGCGCGAGGTCGACAAGGTCGTCATCGTCGCGTGCGGGACGGCGTACCACGCCGGCATGATCGCCAAGTACGCGATCGAGCACTGGACCCGCATCCCCTGCGAGACCGAGCTGGCCAGCGAGTTCCGCTACCGCGACCCGATCCTGGACCGGCGCACGCTGGTGATCGCGATCAGCCAGTCCGGCGAGACCATGGACACCCTGATGGCGCTCCGGCACGCCCGTGAGCAGGGCGCGAAGGTGCTGGCCATCTGCAACACCAACGGCTCGACGATCCCCCGCGAGTCGGACGCGGTGCTGTACACGCACGCCGGTCCCGAGGTCGCGGTGGCGTCGACGAAGGCATTCCTGACCCAGCTGGTCGCCTGCTATCTGGTCGCGCTGTACGTCGCGCAGGTACGGGGCACGAAGTGGGGCGACGAGATCCGGGCGGTGGTGCGCGAACTGGCCGCCATCGGCACCCAGGTCGAGCAGGTGCTCGGCACGATGGAGCCGGTGCGGGAGCTGGCCCGCAGCCTCGCCGACAAGAACACCGTGCTGTTCCTCGGCCGGCACGTGGGCTACCCGGTGGCGCTGGAGGGCGCGCTGAAGCTCAAGGAGCTGGCGTACATGCACGCCGAGGGGTTCGCGGCCGGTGAGCTCAAGCACGGCCCGATCGCGCTGATCGAGGACGATCTGCCGGTCGTCGTCGTGGTCCCGTCGCCGCGCGGCCGGTCCGTGCTGCACGACAAGATCGTCTCCAACATCCAGGAGATCCGGGCCCGCGGCGCCCGCACGATCGTGATCGCCGAGGAGGGCGACGAGGCCGTGGTGCCGTACGCCGACCACCTCGTGCGCATCCCGCACACCCCGGTGCTGCTGCAGCCGCTGGTGTCCACCGTCCCGCTGCAGGTCTTCGCCTGCGAGCTCGCCACCGCCCGCGGCAACGAGGTCGACCAGCCGCGCAACCTCGCCAAGTCGGTGACGGTGGAGTGATCATCGGGGTGGGGATCGACGTCGCCGAGATCGACCGGTTCGCCGCGGCGCTGGACCGCACGCCCGAGCTGGCCGGCCGGCTGTTCGTCGCGTCGGAACTGCTGCTGCCGAGCGGGGAGCGGCGCGGCACGGCGTCGCTCGCGGCCCGGTTCGCCGCCAAGGAGGCGGTGGCCAAGGCACTGGGCGCGCCGGGCGGGCTGCACTGGACGGACGCGGAGGTGTACGTCGAGGACAGCGGCCAGCCGCGGCTGCGGGTGCGCGGCACGGTCGAGGCGTGCGCGGCCCGGCTGGGCGTGCGGTCGTGGCACCTCTCGCTGAGCCATGACGCGGGGGTCGCTTCGGCCGTGGTGATCGCCGAGGGGTGACACTGGGGCCATGAGGACTGCCTACAGCGTATCGACCGTGCGGGCCGCCGAGCGGGACCTGATGGCCCGTCTGCCGGAAGGGGCCCTGATGCAGCGGGCGGCGGCCGGACTGGCCGCCGCCTGCCGGGAGTTGCTGGGCCGGGTCTACGGCAGCCGGGTCGTCCTGCTGGTGGGCAGCGGCGACAACGGCGGGGACGCGCTGTACGCCGGGGCCCGGCTGGCCCGGCGCGGGGCCGGCGTGGTGGCCGTCCTGCTCTCGCCGGAGCGGGCCCACCAGGGCGGCCTCGGCGCGCTGCGGGCGGCCGGCGGCCGGGTGTCGGACGACGCGCTGCGGGACATCGCCCGGTGCGATCTGGTCGTGGACGGGATCGTGGGCATCGGCGGCCGCGGCGGGCTGCGGCCGGACGCCGCCGAACTCGCCCGCGCGGCATGGGAGTCGGCGCCCGTCGTCGCGGTCGACCTGCCCAGCGGGGTGGACGCGGACAGCGGCGAGGTGCGCGGCGAGGCGGTCCGGGCCGATGCGACGGTGACGTTCGGGGCGTACAAGCCGGGCCTGCTGATCGACCCGGCCCGGGAGCGGGCGGGCGCGCTGCGGCTGGTGGACATCGGCCTGACGCTGCCCGGGGAGGCCGAGTACGAGGCGCTGCAGCACGCGGACGTGGCGGAACTGCTGCCGCGCCCGGCGGCGGAGAGCGACAAGTACCGGCGGGGCGTGGTCGGCGTGGTCGCCGGGTCGGCGCGCTATCCGGGGGCGGCGGTGCTGGCGGTGGCCGGTGCGCTGCGCGGCGGCGCGGGGGCGGTGCGGTACGTCGGGCCGGCCGCGGACGCGGTGCTGGCCCGTTTCCCCGAGACGCTGGTGCACGCCGGGCCGCCGCACAAGGCCGGCCGGGTGCAGTCCTGGGTGATCGGCCCCGGCCTCGGCGACGAATCGGACGCCCTTCAGGACGTGCTGGCCTCCGACGTACCGGTCCTGGTGGACGCCGACGGGCTGCGCTTCCTGACGCCGGAACGGGTCCGGGCGCGCACCGCCGAGACCCTGCTGACGCCGCACGCCGGGGAGGCGGCGGCGCTGCTGGGCCGGGCCCGCGACGAGGTCGAGGCGGAACGGCTCGCGTCCGTACGGGAGCTGGCGGCGCGCTATGCCGCGACGGTGCTGCTGAAGGGCTCGACGACGCTGGTCGCGCAGGAGAGCGGCCCGGTGCGGGTGAACCCCACGGGCACCGGCTGGCTGGCCACGGCCGGCAGCGGTGACGTCCTGTCGGGCGTCACCGGCTCGCTCCTCGCCGCCGGCCTGCCCGCCCGCGACGCGGCATCCGTCGGCGCGTACCTCCACGGCCTGGCGGCCCGCCGGGCCGCCGGCCCCGAGGGTGCCCCCATCCTCGCCACGGAGGTGGCGGACCATCTGGGGGCGGCCTGGCGGGATGTGACGGGGTGACAGGTCTTGGCGGGGCCGGGGTTACGCCCCGCGGGGGAATGCCGCGGGCAGCAGGGCGAACCTCGTGGCCGGTCGGGCGGCAGGGCGGTCCGGTCACGGCATGCGTGAGGGCATGAAACGCACGCTTGTGGCGCTGCTGGCCGGCGCCTCGCTGTTCCCGCTCGCCGGACCGCCCGCGGTGGCCGTCGCCCCGTCAGCCGCCCGGCCCGCGGCCTCCACCCGGTACGCGGCCGCCCGCAACGCGGCCCTCGACCTCGTCCCCGGGATCCCGCGCAGCGCCCGGCGCCCGGCGCCCGGTGGGCGGCAGGTGCACATCGAGTACGTCCCCCGGTCCGAGGCGGGCCGCGGCGCCCGGGCCGGGCGCTGCACCCGCTCCGCCGGGCCGTTCCAGCGGCAGGCCGAGCGCTATCTGCGGCGGAGAGCGGACGGGCGGCAGAGCGCGGGGGACTGCCGGGCGATCCGGCGGTTCCAGCAGGCGCACCGGATCGCCCCGGCGACCGGTTACGCGGGGCCGGTCACCGGCGCCGTGGTGCGGCTGCTGCGGGCCAGGAAGGACCCCAACCGGGCCGGTCACTGCCCGGTCCGCCAGGAGCGGACCGCGTGCGTCGACCTGGACCGGCAGGTGATGTGGGTGCAGCAGGCCGGACGGGTGATCTTCGATCCGGTGCCGATCCGTTCCGGCCAGCCCACGATGGAGACCCGAACCGGGACGTACCGGATCTATCTGCGGCGCAGGTACCACATTTCGAACCTGTACCACACGCCGATGCCGTTCGCGCAGTTCTTCGACCGCGGGGAGGCGTTCCACGGCGTCGAGGACGACATCTACGAGGGCCTCGGCTCGCACGGGTGCGTCAATCTGACCTGGTCGGACGCGCGCAACCTCTGGTACCTGCTCAAGAAGCACGACCTCGTGTACGTCTGGGGGCGGAAACCCAGCGGGTGAGCACGGTTTCCGTGCCGGTCCCCCGGGGCGCCGCGCGATCGCCTGCGACACTGAGGGGGATGAACGAGACAGCGAAGCGCGCCCGTGCCGTCGTCGACCTCGCCGCCGTGCGGGCGAACGTCCGTGTCCTGCGGGACCGCGCCCCCGGGGCAGAGCTGATGGCCGTGGTCAAGTCCGACGGCTACGGGCACGGCGCGGTGCCGTGTGCCCGGGCCGCCCGGGCGGCCGGTGCGAGCTGGCTGGGCACCGCGCTCCCCGAGGAGGCGTTGGCCCTGCGCGCGGCCGGCGACACCGGGCGGCTGATGTGCTGGCTGTGGACGCCGGGCGGGCCCTGGCGGCGAGCGGTGGAGCAGGACATCGATGTCTCGGTGAGCGGGCTGTGGGCGCTGCGCGAGGTGACGGCGGCGGCGCAGGCGGCCGGCCGTACCGCCCGCGTCCAGCTCAAGGTCGACACCGGGCTCGGCCGCAACGGCTGCCAGCCCGCCGACTGGCCGGAGCTGACCGCCGCGGCGCGCGCCGCCGAGGCCGCGGGCGCGCTGCGGGTCACCGGCGTCTGGTCGCACTTCGCCTGCGCCGACGAGCCCGGCCACCCCTCGATCGCCGCCCAGCTCGACGTCTTCCATCAGGCGCTGCGGACGGCGGAGTCGGCCGGGCTGCGCCCCGAGGTGCGGCACATCGCCAACACCGCGGCGGCGCTCACCCTCCCCGAAGCCCATTTCGACCTGGTCCGTGCGGGTATCGGCATCTACGGCGTCTCGCCCAGCGCCGAACTCGGCACTCCCCAGGACTTCGGGCTGCGGGCCGCGATGACCCTGGAGGCCTCGCTCGCCTCGGTGAAGCGGGTCCCGGGCGGCCACGGCGTGTCGTACGGGCACCGGTACACCACCCCCGGTGAGACGACGCTCGCGCTGGTCCCGCTCGGTTACGCCGACGGCATCCCGCGGCACGCCTCCGGCACCGGCCCGGTGCTGATCGCCGGGAAGTGGCGGACGGTCGCCGGGCGGATCGCGATGGACCAGTTCGTCGTCGACCTGGGCGGCGACAGCGCCGAGGAGGGCGATCTCGCGGTGCTCTTCGGCCCCGGCGACCGCGGCGAGCCGATCGCGGAGGACTGGGGCCGGGCGGCCGGAACCATCGGGTACGAAATCGTCACCCGGATCGGAACCCGTGTTCCGCGCGTCTATGTGGACAGTGGCATGGACGGCGGGGTAGCCGGGGCAGACGGGACAGAAGAGGAACACGAGGCACACGAAGCGACCGGAACGGAAGCCGGAAGAGAAATCGCAGCGAACAGCGCACCGGACACCGCGGCGAACAACCCGACCGACACCGCAACCAGCACCGCCACGATCGACGCAACGACCACCGCAACGACCAGCGCGACCAACCACGCGACCGACACCGCGACAGCCGGAACGGCCGAGGGAGACACCGCGCTCACGGGGGGTACGGCATGACCGACGGCACCGAAGCCGCCGCGCAGGCGGTCGAGACGGCCGCCGAGGTGGCGGCCGAGGCCGCGAACAACTGGGCCAAGGCGGGCCGCCACGCCGGCATCGCCGGTGCCGCGATCGGCGTGGTCGCGGCCGGGGCGGCGGCCGGCGTGGCCATAGAGCGGCTGACGGTCGGCCGCGGGATGCGCCGCCGGGCCCGGCTCGCCCTGGACGCGGCCGGCCCGTACGGCACGCTGCGCGGCACGCCCGGCGCGGCGATCTCCGAGGACGGCACGGAGCTGTACTTCGAGATCGACGAGGTGGGCGCGGAGCCCGCCCGCCTGGAGAAGGGCGACCGCCGCGGCGGCAAACACGGCCGCAACGACCCGTCGGCGAGGCCGGTCCGCGGCAAGCAGGCCCGTGCCGCCCAGGAGGCGCACGGCGGGCTGCGCAAGCGACTGACGGCGGCGCTGGGCCGCCGCCCGGCGGCCGCCCCGACGGTCGTCTTCAGCCACGGCTACTGCCTCAACCAGGACTCCTGGCACTTCCAGCGGGCCGCGCTGCGCGGCACCGTGCGCACCGTCCACTGGGACCAGCGCAGCCACGGCCGCTCGGCCCGCGGCCACAGCCAGATCGAGGGCACCGAGAACGTCACCATCGACCTGCTCGGCCGGGACCTGAAGGCGGTGCTGGACGCGGCGGTGCCCGAGGGGCCGATCGTGCTGGTCGGGCACTCCATGGGCGGGATGACGGTGATGGCGCTGGCCGACCAGTTCCCCGAGTACGTCGCGGAGCGGGTGATCGGCGTGGCCCTGATCGGCACGTCAGCGGGCCGGCTCAGCGAGGTCACCTACGGGCTGCCCTCGATGGGCATGAAGGCGTTCCACTGGCTCGCGCCGAACGTGCTCAAGGCGCTGGGCTGGCAGCCCGATCTGGTCGAACGCGGCCGGCGGGCGACCGCGGATCTGTTCGCCGGGCTGGTCAAGCGGTATTCGTTCGGCACGCCGGAGGACGTGGATCCGGGCATCGCGCGGTTCGGCGAGCGGCTGATCGAGGGCACCCCGATCGATGTGGTCGCCGAGTTCTTCCCGGCGTTCGCGGTGCACGACAAGACCGAGGCGCTGGTGGCGTACGACGCGGTGCCCGCGCTGGTGCTCGCCGGTGAGAGCGATCTGATCACCCCCGCCGACCACAGCCGGACGATCGCGGAGGTGCTGCCGGACGCGGAGCTGGTGTGCGTGCCCGGCGCCGGCCATCTGGTGATGCTGGAGCGGCCCGAGCTGGTCAACGACCATCTGGTGGCCCTGGTGGAACGCGCGGCCGCCGCGGCCCGCAGCTCGGGGCACGCACGGGCGTGAGGGCGTCGCTCGGGGGTGGTGGTCGGATGAGGGGCAGGCCGTACCATTTGCGGCATGAGCACCACCGCCCCCGTTGCGCATGTCACTGTCAAGTCCCCCGACCAGATGCAGGAGTTGGGCCGCAGACTGGCTCCGCTGCTGCGCCCCGGCGACCTGGTGCTGCTCACCGGTGAGCTGGGCGCCGGCAAGACCACGCTGACCCGCGGGCTGGGCGAGGGCCTGGGCGTGCGCGGCGCCGTGACCTCGCCCACGTTCGTCATCGCCCGGGTGCACCCGTCCCTGACCGGCGGCCCCGCGCTGGTGCACGTCGACGCCTACCGGCTCGGCGGCGGGCTGGACGAGATGGAGGACCTCGACCTCGACGTCTCGCTGCCCGAGTCGGTGGTGGTCGTCGAGTGGGGCGAGGGCAAGGTCGAGGAGCTCTCCGAGGACCGGCTGCACGTCGTCATCGGGCGGGCCGTGGGTGCCGATGCTCCCGGGGGGCTGGACGGGCACCCGGAGGACGACGTGGACGACGTCCGTGAGGTGACGGTCAGCGGGTTCGGCGCGCGCTGGGCGGACGCAGGCCTGGCCGACCTGGGGATCTGACCCGGCTCACGACTCGGCCGACGAACCCGCCGACCCGACCGGGCCGGGGTGTCCCGTAGGCGGGCGGATATCCGGCCGCGGGTCCCGTAGTTTCCGACAAGCCGTCGGCAAGATGTTGCGTAGCCGGTGCCGGGCGTGGTCACATGGGATGTGACCCCAGTTAGGTCAGCCTAAGTAACGAGCTCGCCGAGCTCGGAGGCGGCCTAGCTTCTGTCGCTTGCCCCAGGAGCCCCGGGAGGCGTCCATGCCGGCCCACCAGCACGACGCGCGCGAGACGCCGACGATGAACGAACTGCTGGCGGCGTGCGCCGCGGCCAGCGCCGTCTCCACGCCCCCCGACGCCGCCGAGGAATCCCGCAAGGAACGCCCGGAACCCCGTAAGGACCGGCCGGCGGAACGGCCCCCGGCCGCCGCGGAGGAGCCGCCGGCGGACGGCGGGGACACACCGGCGTCCACTCCGGGCCGCACCGCGGCGTAGTCCGTACGGGCTAAGAAACTCTCCGTGCCCAGCCGGGGCACGGCCCTAGGACACCACCACGACCTTGGTGCCCTGGAGTGCGAAATCCCACATCGCCTTGCCGTCGGCCCGGGACTCCCGGATGCCGCCGGTCTTCTTCTTGGCGGCGGGGTCGGGCCGCGAGCCGTCGACGGCCGCGCTGAAGCCGACCGGGACGCCGCCGACGCTGCCGAACAGCACCACGTGCTCGATCGCGACCCCGTCCGAGCCGGTGATACTCACCGACCGCGAGGTCACCGCGTACGCGCCGGCCGGCGGGCTGACCGTGCTGGGCGCGACCTGGTACGTCCGCAGCGCCTTGCCGTTCGCCCCGACCAGCCAGACCCGCTTGGCGGCGAGCGAGTACACCACCCTCTTGCCGGTGCCGGACGCCGCCGGGACCGGCGCCGGAGCGGGCGCGCGGCGCTTCTTGCCGGAGCCGTCCTCGTGGCCCTTGGCGGTGCCGTGGTGACCCTTGCGGGCCGGGGCGAGGGAGTCCGGGGCCGAGGCCGCGGCCTGGTAGCCGAGTACCCCGACCACGACCACGGCGGCCGTGGTCAGCGCGGTGACGATCGTGCTGCTCTTAGCGGGCACCGCTGTGCCACCTTTCCGTACGGGCCTTGACCACGGGCCGACGGTAGCACCGCGACGGGCACCACCGGCCGCGCCGTAGTCTTGAGACGTGCTGCTGCTAGCTCTTGACACCGCCACCCCCGCCGTCACCGTCGCGCTCCACGACGGCGAGCGGGTCCTCGCCGAGTCCCGCCAGGTGGACGCGCGCCGGCACGGCGAGCTGCTGCTGCCCGCCGTCGACCGGGTGCTGGCCGAGGCCGGCCGCAAGCTCGACGAGGTCAGCGCCATCGTGGCCGGCGTGGGCCCGGGCCCGTACACCGGACTGCGGGTCGGTCTGGTGACCGCCGCCACGTTCGGCGCGGCGCTCGACGTCCCCGTCCACGGCCTGTGCACGCTCGACGGCCTGGCCCACGCCTCCGGCCTGACCGAGCCGTTCGTGGTCGCCACCGACGCCCGCCGCAAAGAGGTCTACTGGGCCCGCTACGCGGACGCCCGTACGCGGATCACCGAGCCCGCCGTGGACCGGCCCGCCGACATCGCCGACCAGGTGGCCGGCGTCCCGGCCGTGGGCGCGGGCGCGCTGCTCTACGACTCCGTCTTCACCGGCGTACGGCGGGACGCCCCCGAGCACCAGTCCGCCGGCGCGCTCGCCGAACTGGCCGCCGCCAAGCTGGCCGCGGGCGAGGAGCTGCTGCCGCCGCAGCCGCTGTACCTGCGCCGCCCGGACGCCCAGGTGCCCGCCAACTACAAGGTGGTCACCCCCAAGTGACGTCCCGCCCGTCGCCCGACCACCGCCCCTCAACGGCACCGCTGCGCGGCGGCACCCCCCATTCCGCCGAGCTGCGCGAGATGCGCTGGTGGGACATAGCCCCGGTGCTGGAGCTGGAGCGCCGGCTGTTCCCCGAGGACGCCTGGTCGCACGGCATGTTCTGGTCCGAGCTGGCGCACGCCCGCGGCCCGCGGGCCACCCGCCGCTACCTGGTCGCCGAACTCGCGGGCCGGCTGGTCGGCTACGCCGGACTGGCCGCCGTCGACGGCACCGGCGACGTCCAGACCATCGCCGCCGCCCGCGACCAGTGGGGCACCGGACTGGGCGCCCGGCTGCTGACCGAACTCCTCGGCGCCGCAACGGACTTCGAATGCCACGAGGTGCTGCTGGAGGTGCGGGTCGACAACCTCCGCGCGCAGCGCCTCTACGAACGCTTCGGCTTCGAGCCGATCGGCTTCCGGCGCGGCTACTACCAGCCCGGCAACATCGACGCCCTGGTGATGCGCCGCACCACCCAGACCTCCTCCGAAGCACCCTCCGTACAAGGAACCTGACAACCATGGCTGACTCACGCGGCGGACCGCTCGTCCTCGGTATCGAGACCTCCTGCGACGAGACCGGTGTCGGCATCGTCCGCGGCCACACCCTCCTCGCCGACGCGGTCGCCTCCAGCGTCGACGAACACGCCCGTTTCGGCGGCGTGGTGCCGGAGGTGGCCTCCCGCGCCCATCTGGAGGCGATGGTCCCCACCATCCAGCGCGCCCTGAAGGACGCCGGTGTCGCGGCGAGCGACCTGGACGGCATCGCGGTCACCGCGGGCCCGGGCCTGGCCGGCGCCCTCCTGGTCGGCGTCTCGGCCGCCAAGGCGTACGCCTACGCGCTCGGCAAGCCGCTCTACGGCGTCAACCACCTCGCCTCGCACATCTGCGTCGACCAGCTCGAACACGGCCCGCTGCCGGAGCCGACGATGGCCCTGCTGGTCTCCGGCGGCCACTCCTCGCTGCTGCTGGCCCCGGACATCACCTCCGACGTGCGCCCGCTGGGCTCGACCATCGACGACGCGGCCGGCGAGGCCTTCGACAAGATCGCCCGGGTGCTGAACCTCGGCTTCCCCGGCGGCCCGGTCATCGACCGCTACGCCCGCGAGGGCAACCCGGACGCGATCCGCTTCCCGCGCGGCCTGACCGGCCCCCGCGACCCCGCCTACGACTTCTCCTTCTCCGGTCTGAAGACGGCGGTGGCCCGCTGGATCGAGGCCAAGCGGGCGGCCGGCGAGGAGGTGCCGGTGGCGGACGTCTCGGCGTCCTTCCAGGAGGCCGTGGTGGACGTGCTGACCCGCAAGGCCGTACGCGCCTGCAAGGACAACGGCGTCGACCACCTGATGATCGGCGGCGGCGTCGCGGCCAACTCCCGGCTGCGGGCGATGGCCCAGCGCCGCTGCGAGGACGCCGGGATCACGCTGCGGGTGCCGCGGCCCAAGCTGTGCACCGACAACGGCGCGATGGTCGCGGCGCTCGGCGCCGAGATGGTGGCGCGCGGCCGCGCGGCCTCCGCCTGGGACCTGTCCGCGGACTCCTCGCTCCCGGTCACCGAACCGCACGTCCCGGCGGAACCGGCCGAGGACGACGGCCACCACGACCACGGTCACAGCCACAGCCACAGCCACAGCCACAGCCACGACCACGTCCACGAGCTGAGCAAGCAGAACCTCTACCAGTGATCCCCGCTCGCCATCCCTCCTCGTAAGGGGGCCTTCCGTAAGGGCCTCCCGTAAGGGGCGCCGGTCCGGAATGTCGGCCTCCGGACCGGCGACATCTGAGGATCGGTGACAACCGCCGCCTCCCCGGACTCCGCGGCTGCCGCGAGGTCTTACTCTGGTGCAGCACCGGGCGCGTGGGGAGGCGGCAGGCTGTGGACTGGTTCTGGTGGGTGTTCATCTTCTTCATGGCGGGCGGCTTCGCGAAGGTCGCGGACACCGCCCGTACGGCGCTGCGCACCCGCCACGAGCGCAAGATGGAGCGGCTGGAGTCCGCCCGTCACGAACGGCAGGCGCTGGAGGCCGCCCAGAAGCCGCCGGAGCCGGTGTGCGGCTGCACCCACCACCTCGCCAAGCATGACAAAAAGGGCAAGTGTCATGAGCGGGTGGAGATTCCGGTCGCCTGGGACGCCGACCACAAGCCGGTCCAGTACGAGGCCGGCCAGTGCACCTGCCAGCAGTACGTCGGCCCGCAGCCGCTCTCCCAGATCTACGCCGAGGACCTCACCGACCTCGCCTGACCGCCGGTCAGACCTCGTCCGCCGGGTGCCCCAGCAGCATCGTCGGCGCCCCCGCGACCCGGGTGAGGAAGATCGTGCAGGAATTGCCGCCGCCGGCCAGCTTCAGCTTCTTGCGCAGCTCCTCGGGCTCCACCGCGGACCCCCGCTTCTTGATCACCGCGACGCCGGCCCCGCGCTCCCGCAGCAGCGCCTTGAGCCGCTTGACGTTGAACGGCAGCACATCGGTGATCGCGTAGGCGGTGGCGAAGGGGGTCGGGCGCAGTTCGTCGGCGGTGACGTACGCGATCGTCGGGTCGATCAGCCGCCCGCCGACCTGCTGGGCGACCTCCGCGACGAGGTGGGCGCGGATGACGGCGCCGTCCGGCTCGTACAGGTAGGGGCCCACCGGACCGGGCTCCGGGTCCGGCAGACCGGCGCCGAGCAGCGAGCCCCCACCGGGCAGCAGCGTGGCCCGGCGCCCGCCGGCCACCGGCCCGTCGCCCCCGCCGGGCCGGCCGAACCACACCACCGCCTCCTTCACCTCGCCCCCGTAGGAGATCCACTCCGTCTCGGCGTCCTCGGGCAGCGCCTCGTGCGGCACCCCCGGCGCGATCTTCAGCGCCGCGAACGGGGCGGTACGGGCCGCCTCGACGGCCCACGACAACGGCGGTGAGTACGCCTCCGGATCGAAGATCCGGCCCCCGCGCGCCTTGGTGCGGCGCGCCGGGTCGACGAACACCGCGTCGTACCCGGCGGTGTCCACCTCCGTCACGTCCGCGCAGCGCACCTCGATCAGCTCCGCGAGCCCCAGCGCCTCGGCGTTCGCCCGCGCCGCCGCGCAGGCCAGCGGGTCCCGGTCGACGGCCAGCACCCGGATCCCGGCCCGCGCCAGGGCCAGCGCGTCACCGCCGATCCCGCAGCACAGATCGGCCAGCGTCCGCACGCCGAGCCCGGCCAGCCGTGCCGCGCGGTGCGCGGCGACCGAGGCGCGGGTGGACTGCTCGACCCCGTTCGGAGTGAAGTACATCCGCTGCGCGTCGGCCCCGAACTTCGCGGCCGCCCGCTGCCGGAGCCGCGCCTGGGTGAGCGCGGCGGAAACGAGCGGTGCGGCATGGTCCCGCCGCAGCCGGGTGGCTGCCGCCAGCTCGTCGGCGGGGTCGTGGTCCCGCAACTCCTGAAGCAGCGCTTGGCCCTCCGGGCCTAGGAGGGCGACGAAGGTGTCGAGGTCATTCACGGAGTCATTGTCGCTTCCCACGTACCCGTCTTTCCCGCCGCGGGGCTTGCTCGCCGTTGCGCGCTTGGCGGCGCCTCCCACGTACTTGGCTGTCCCGCCGCGGGTCGTCTCGCCGTTGCGCCTGCGGCGGGCTGGGTTGTTTGTGGGTGCGGTGACGGGCCTCCGGGGCCGGTTGTGTGGACTGCTGACGCTTTACGTCCACACAACCGGCCCCTCCGGCCCGTCCCCTCCCGTGAGAGGGAAAGTTAAGGACGGTGGGGGTGCACGTAGTGCCGACGTGCGCGCGGGCAACAGAGCACGCCCGCCCCCAACCAGCTCTTACCTCCCACTCACGGGAGGGGGTGGACCGGAGGACGAAGTCTGGAGGGCCGGCACCGCACCCAAAACACAAACGCCCGCCGCCAGGCGCAACGGCGAACAAGCCCCGCGGCGGGACGGCCAACTACGTGCGGGGCGCCGCAAAGCGCAACGGCGAGACGAACCGCGGCGGGACAGACGGGTACGTGCGAGGCGCCGCAAAGCGCGCAACGGCGAGCGAGCCCCGCGGCGCCGCAGACGGGTACGTGGGAGGACAGCCAAGCGCTAGCGGACCGGTTCGCGTCGTCGCTGGGCGTGGTCGCTGATGCGCAGGAGTACCGCCACCATCACCCAGTTCGCGACCAGCGACGAGCCTCCCTTGGCGAGGAAGGGGAGGGCCTTGCCCGTGAGGGGGATGAGGCCGGTGACGCCGCCGGAGACGACGAAGACCTGGAGCAGCAGCGCGCCGGCGAGGCCGACCGCGAGGAGTTTGCTGAACGGGTCGCGGGCGGTCAGCCCCACCCGCAGGCCGCGCTGGGCGAGCAGGACGTAGAGCATCAGGACGGCCATCACCCCGGCGAGGCCCAGTTCCTCGCCGACGGTGGTGAGGATGAAGTCGCTGTTGCCGGCGAAGCCGACCAGCTCGGGGTGGCCCTGGCCCAGCCCGGTGCCGCTGATGCCGCCGCTGCCGAAGCTGAACAGTGCCTGGGCGAGCTGGTCGGACATGAACTCCGCCCTGCCCTGTTTGGTGAACGCGCGCATCGGGTCCAGCCAGGCGGTCACCCGGCCGTGCACATGCGGTTCGAGGGAGCCGACGACAGCCGCGCCGACGACGGCCATCAGCAGACCGCACACCACCCAACTGGTGCGGCCGGTGGCCATGTAGAGCATGATCACGAAGACGCCGAAGAAGATCAGCGAGGTGCCCAGGTCCCGCTCGAAGATGAGGACCATCAGGCTGATCACCCAGATCGTGAAGATCGGGCCGAGCTGCCGCCCCGGGGGCAGCTGGACGCCCATGACGCGGCGGCCGGCCAGCGCCAGCGCGTCGCGGTTGACCGTGAGGTAGCCGGCGAAGAACACCGAGATCATGATCTTCACGAACTCGCCGGGCTGGAGCGACAGCGGCCCGAGCAGGATCCACCGCTTCGCGCCGTACATGTCCGCGCCGAAGAAGGCCGGTGCCATCAGGAGCACCAGCGCCACCGCCATCGTCAGGTAGATGTAGCGCTGCAGGATGCGGTGGTCGCGCAGCACCAGCAGGATGACGATGCAGACCGCCACCCCGATCACCGTCCACACCAGCTGCCCGCTGGCCGCCTCGGCGATCTTCGGATGGCGGGTCTGGGCGTACGTGAGGTCCAGGCGGTGCAGCAGGACCAGGCCGATCCCGGTCAGCAGCGTGGCCAGCGGCAGGATCAGCGGATCGGCGCGCGGGGCGAAGCGGCGCAGGACCAGGTGCGGGACCAGCGCCACGAAGACCATGCTGACCGCGAATCCGGGCAGCCCGCCGGGCAGCCGGCCGGTCATCGACAGGCCGGTGTACGCGTAGCCGAAGACGGCGATCGCGACGACGAGGGCGAGCAGCCGGGCCTCGGTCCTCCGGCGGTTCGGTGCCTGGGCGAGCGCCGCGAACGTCATGGTGCGTTCGGCATCGCTCTCCGGCTCCCCGGCCGCCCGGGAAGCGCTGGTCAGTCCACGCACGGGTTCCTCCGCCATCGATGGTCAGTGCCGCCGGCCGGAACCGGGTCGCACACGTCGCACACGTCGCACGCGTCGCACGTGCTGTGCGCATCGGACGTCGTGCGCAACGCGCGTCGCACATGTCGCACCCGTCGCGCACGGTTCACCGGCTCGGCAGTCGGGGAGGTAGACGAAGCAGCCGGTGGCGTGGTTGCGAGGGAAGGGAAGGTGTGTCCGATTTGGCGGGGATCCACGCCGCCCGTCCTCCCGGTACGGGGCGCTGGTCAACCCGCGCCGCACGATGCACCCCCGGCGCGCTGGCACTCCGCTTGACCGAGTGCTAACCGCGTCATAGTCTCGGCGTTGGCACTCTCCGAGGGGGAGTGCCAGACACACAGCGACGGGCAGGTCCGGCACCCGCGACGACGGATCCACCTGGTCGCCACCTCAGACAGTTAACCCCGTGAGATCTCCGAAGGGGGAGGTCGGATCGTGACGACCGCCAGCTCCAAGGTTGCCATCAAGCCGCTCGAGGACCGCATTGTGGTCCAGCCGCTCGACGCCGAGCAGACCACGGCTTCGGGCCTGGTCATTCCGGACACCGCCAAGGAGAAGCCCCAGGAGGGCGTCGTCCTGGCCGTGGGCCCGGGCCGCTTCGAGGACGGCAAGCGCGTCGAGCTCGACGTCACCGTTGGCGACGTCGTGCTTTACAGCAAGTACGGCGGCACCGAGGTGAAGTACAACAACGAGGACTACCTCGTTCTCTCGGCTCGCGACGTTCTCGCGATCGTCGAGAAGTAAGTCACCCAGATTTGCCGTGTTCTGCGCCCCTGGTTCCCGCGTCTAAACAACCCGGGGCAGGGGCGCAGTTCCGTTTGAGACAGCGGTCCCCACTGCGTGCCGAGGATCGCAATGAGAGGACTTGAAGCAACCCATGGCGAAGATCCTGAAGTTCGACGAGGACGCCCGTCGCGCCCTTGAGCGCGGCGTCAACAAGCTTGCCGACACGGTCAAGGTGACGATCGGCCCCAAGGGCCGCAACGTCGTCATCGACAAGAAGTTCGGCGCCCCGACCATCACCAACGACGGTGTCACCATCGCCCGTGAGGTCGAGGTCGACGACCCGTACGAGAACCTGGGCGCCCAGCTCGTCAAGGAGGTGGCGACCAAGACCAACGACATCGCGGGTGACGGCACCACCACCGCCACCGTGCTGGCCCAGGCGCTGGTCCGCGAGGGCCTCCGCAACGTCGCCGCGGGTGCTTCCCCGGCCGCCCTGAAGAAGGGCATCGACGCCGCCGTCAAGGCCGTGTCCGAGGAGCTCCTCGCGACCGCCCGGCCGATCGACGACAAGACCGACATCGCCGCCGTGGCCGGCCTGTCCGCCCAGGACAAGCAGGTCGGCGAGCTCATCGCCGAGGCGATGGACAAGGTCGGCAAGGACGGTGTGATCACCGTCGAGGAGTCCAACACCTTCGGCCTGGAGCTCGACTTCACCGAGGGCATGGCCTTCGACAAGGGCTACCTCTCGCCGTACATGGTCACCGACCAGGAGCGTATGGAGGCCGTCCTCGAGGACCCGTACATCCTGATCCACCAGGGCAAGATCGCCTCGATCCAGGACCTGCTGCCGCTGCTGGAGAAGGTCATCCAGGCGGGTGGCTCCAAGCCGCTGCTGATCATCGCCGAGGACGTCGAGGGCGAGGCCCTGTCGACCCTGGTCGTCAACAAGATCCGCGGCACCTTCAACGCGGTGGCCGTCAAGGCCCCCGGCTTCGGTGACCGCCGCAAGGCGATGCTCGGCGACATGGCCACCCTCACCGGTGCCACCGTCATCGCCGAGGAGGTCGGCCTCAAGCTCGACCAGGCCGGTCTGGACGTGCTGGGCACCGCCCGCCGCGTGACCGTCACCAAGGACGACACCACCATCGTCGACGGCGGCGGCAAGGCCGAGGACGTCGCCGGCCGCGTCGCCCAGATCAAGGCCGAGATCGACACCACCGACTCCGACTGGGACCGCGAGAAGCTCCAGGAGCGCCTCGCCAAGCTCGCCGGCGGCGTGTGCGTCATCCGTGTGGGCGCGGCCACCGAGGTCGAGCTCAAGGAGAAGAAGCACCGTCTGGAGGACGCCATCTCCGCGACCCGCGCCGCGGTCGAGGAGGGCATCGTCTCCGGTGGTGGCTCCGCCCTGGTCCACGCCGCCAAGGTGCTGGACGGCTCCCTCGGCAAGGAGGGCGACGAGGCCACCGGTGTCGCCGTCGTCCGCCGCGCCGTCGTCGAGCCGCTGCGCTGGATCGCGGAGAACGCCGGCCTCGAGGGCTACGTCATCACCGCCAAGGTCGCCGAGCAGGACAAGGGCCAGGGCTTCAACGCCGCCACCGGCGAGTACGGCGACCTGGTCAAGGCCGGCGTCATCGACCCGGTGAAGGTCACCCGCTCCGCCCTGGAGAACGCCGCCTCCATCGCCTCGCTGCTCCTGACGACCGAGACCCTGGTCGTCGAGAAGCCCGCCGAGGAGGAGCCCGCCGAGGCCGGCCACGGCCACGGCCACGCGCACTGACGCGTCCTACGGGCCGGGGGCGGCGCCCTGCCGCCGCCCCTCGCTGACCCGACGAACCCGGTCCCGCCTCGGCGGGGCCGGGTTCTGGGTTTTCGCGCTGCTGTTTCCCCGCCGCCTACCTGTGTCGTTGTTTCCCCGCCGCCCACCCCCCTTCGGGGGGTGGGCGGGTCAGGTGGGGACCCGCGGGCGGGGGAGCGGGGCACCCGCCCGGGGAGGGCAGGGGCCGGCGACCGCCCCGGGTGGTCCGAGGGGTCGGGTCAGGGGGGCGGGTCGAGGCAGGTCGTGTGGTCGGGCTGGGGCGGGCCGAGGCAGGTCGAGTGCTCGGGCCGGGGCATGGCGCGTGGTCAGGTCGAGTGATCGGGTCGGGGCAGGCCGCGTGGTCAGGTCGAGTGGTCGGGCCGGGGCAGACCGCGTGGTCAGGTCGCGTGGTCAGGCCGGCTCACGCCGAGTGGTGCAGGTGCTCCGCGTGGACCGGGTCGGTGAACGGGAGGCCGCGGGCGTAGCGTTCGAGGGCGTCGAGGGCGTGGTCGGCCAGGCGGTGGAGTTCGGTGCCGAGGGAGCCGGCGACGTGCGGGGTGAGCAGCACGTTCGGCAGGTCGTACAACGGCGAGCCGGGGGGCGGGAGTTCGGGCTCGGTGACGTCCAGGACCGCGTTGAGGCGGCCGGTGAGCAGTTCGGGCAGCAGGGCCGTCTCGTCGACGAGGGAGCCGCGGGCGGTGTTGATCAGGGTCGTCCCGTCGGGCATCAGGGCCAGTTCCCGGGCGCCGAGCATATGACGGGTCGCGGGCAGCTGCGGGGCGTGCACGGTGACGACGTCGCTGTCCGCGCACAACGTGCCCAGCGGTACGGAACGGGCCCCCATACGGGCGGCCTCGGCGGCGCCGACGTACGGGTCGTGCAGCAGCACCCGCAGGTCGAAGGGGCGCAGCAGTTCGATGACGCGGCGTCCGATGCGGGAGGCGCCGATGACACCGACGGTGCGGTGGTAGTTGCCGGCGCCGGCGAGTTCCCGCTGCCAGTCGTGCGGGCCGCGCAGGGTGCGGTAACGGTGCGCGGAGTGCAGGACGCGCTTGTTGGCGAGCAGGATCGCGGCGAGCGTGTACTCGGCGACCGGCAGTGCGTTGGCGGCGGCGGCCGAGGTGACCGCGAGGCCGCGTTCCCAGCAGGCATCGGTGATGTGGTGTTTGACCGAGCCGGCGGCGTGGATGACCGCGCGTAGGCGGGGCGCGGCGTCCAGCACGCGCGCGGTGAGCGGCGGCGCGCCCCAGCAGGTGAGCAGGACCTCGGCGTCGGCGAGGGCGGCGGCGACCGCCGGGGACGGGTCGGCCAGCTCGTGTGCGACGAGGCCGGGGTCGGTGCGGGCGAGCGCCGCGAGGCGGGTGCGGTGGCGGGCGTCGAGCAGCCGGTCGGCGATGCCGGGGCCCATCGACAGCAGCAACGCGGGCCGGACGGAGGGCATTTCCGCAGGTCCGGCGGGATTGTCAGTGGTGGGGTGCATAGTGATGAACGGTGCTCCTTCGCGGTCGCCCGTCGTGGCCCGTCACTTGCCGCTGCCGGCGGTGAGGCCGGCCTTCCAGTGTCGCTGGAGGGCGATGAAGGCGACGATCAGCGGGATGACGGCGAGGCGCGAACCGGTGACGACGAGGGCGGCCAGCAGGGTGAGTGCGGCGGTGGCGGAGGCGGTGGCGGTTCTGCTCCAACTGGGGCTCATGGCAAGGCTCCTGGATGGACGGCCTGACAGGTGAGAGGGAAGCGCGCGTGATGGCGGCGATCCTTGGGCCGGCCATGAGTGAAGTCAAGAGCGAACGATTGAATGATCGAAAAACGCACAAACTATGCGCGCGCGACGGCTTCCGCGCCCGCCGCGCCGCAGGAGGCCCGTACCCGAAGCCGGGGCAGCAGGGCCAGATGCCGCCGCGGCCCCGGCGCCGTCGCCACCCCCAGCCCCATCCGCTCCAGCAGCAACTCCGCGGCCAGCCGGCCCACTTCCCGCTTCGGCGGGGCCACCGCCGTGAGCGGGGTGTCCGCCAGCGCGGCCACCTCGTCGTCGTAGGCGATCAGCGCCAGATCCCCCGGCACCCGCATGCCCAGCTCACCCAGCCGCTGCACCATCTGGATGGCCCCCACGTCGTTGTGCACCAGTGCCGCCGTCACCCGCCCCGCGCGCACCGCCGTCCACAGTGCCTGCACCCCGCGCTCGAACCCCACCGGGTCGCCGTCGGCCGGCGCGTCCACCACCGGATGCGGCAGCTCCAGGCCCAGCGCGCGCAGCGCCCGGTCGTACCCGGCCCGCACCGCCAGCGCCGTCGGGCTGTCCGTCCGCGCCACCAGGAGGGGCGCCCCGTGCCCCTGCGCCACCAGGTGCCGCAGCGCCAGCAGCACCCCGTGCGCATGGTCCGAGCACACCCGGTCCAGGCCGGCCAGCGGGCTGCCGAGCTCCGCCTCGCGCTCCAACAGCACGGCGGGAACCGGGAGTTCACCCATCCAGCCGCCGTGCTCGGCCGGGTCGCGGCGGCCGCGCCAACCGGGGGCGATCAGCAGGCCCTCGGCGCCGGCCGCCAGCAGCCCCTCGGCCCGGGCCCGGTCCTCCTCGGGCCGGTAGTCGGAGATCCGCAGGATCAGCCGGGCCCCGGCCCGCGCCGCCGCCTCGTGCGCACCGTGGATGACCTCGGCGAAGTAGTACGTGGCGGACGGCGCCAGCAGGCCGAGCACGGGAGCGCTGTCCGCACCGGTGGCCCCCGCCTCACCGGTGCGCCGCCGGGGCCAGGACACCGAGCCGTGCGCCCGGTCGACCAGTCCCTTGCGGGTCAGCGTCTCGACGTCCCGGCGTACGGTCACCGGTGACACCCCGAGCCGTTCGGCGAGGTCGGTGACCCGGGCCGTGCCGTGCTCCCGCACCAGGGTCAGCAGGCGTTCATGGCGTTGCATCGCACTTTCGCGCACGGCGGCATTCCCCTCGCGTAGGACGGCCCGGGCGGCCCGATGGCGGCCGAGCCTAAATGAGCGGGTCGACGGTCAGCCAGCCTCAAGTGATCGATCGCAAGATAAACCGATCGTTCGATCTCTTTCCCTTCGTGTTCCCTTGACGAGCGATCGGTCAGCGCAGAAGGATTCCGCTCGCACGGCCGCCGCCCGCCACCTCGCCCCAGGGGACGCCATGCCCGAGCCCGCCCGCGCGCCCGCCGACCGCCGCCCGTGCCCCTTCCCCCTCCCGCCCGAGGACCGTGGCCGCAGCCCGTACACCGGCTGGACCCGCGCCCACTGGGAGGCGACGGCCGACGGCCTGCTGCACGCCGCCGCCCGCCACGCCTCGCCGCGGCACGCCCTGATCTCCCTCCCGGGCCCCCGCCCCAGCTCCTCCGGCCCCCGCTCGGACGGCCTCGAAGGCTTCGCCCGCACCTTCCTGCTCGCCGCCCTCCGCGTCGCCGGCAACAACGGCCACGACCCCCACGCCCACCTCACCCGCTACGCCGAAGGCCTGACCGCGGGAACCCAACACCCCACCACCACACCCGAATTGACCACAACGGACCCCGACTCCTGGCCCTCCATCAACACCACCCGCCAGGCCCGCGTCGAAGCCGCCTCACTCGCCCTCGGCCTGCGACTGACCCGTCCCTGGCTCTGGGACACCCTCGGCGACGCGGTACGCAGCCGCCTCGCCGACTGGCTGCTGCCCGCCCTCGGCCCGTCCCCCGTCGACAACAACTGGTGGCTCTTCGGACTCACCGTCGGCGGCTTCCTCCGCGACGCCGGCATCGAGACGGCACGCGCACAAACGGCCATCGACCGCGCGCTCACCCGTATCGAGGACTGGTACGGCGGCGACGGCTGGTACTCCGACGGCGACAACCGCGCCTTCGACCACTACAACGCCTGGGCGCTGCACTTCTACCCGGTCCTGCACGCCCACCTCAGTGGCGACCACTCCCTGCTCGCCCACTACGGCGCGCGCCTGCGCGCCCAACTGGACGACTACACCCGCCTTTTCGACACCAACGGCGCCCCGCTCCCGTTCGGCCGTTCGCTCACCTACCGTTTCGCCGCCACCGCCGCCCCCTGGCTCGGCGCCCTCACCGGCCACACCCCGCTCACCCCGGGCGCCACCCGCCGCCTCGCCTCCGGAACCCTCCGACACTTCCTCGACCGCGGCGCGGTCACCACGGACGGCCTGCTGCCGCTCGGCTGGTACGGGCCGTACGAGCCGATGCTCCAGAGCTACTCCGGCCCGGGCTCCCCCTACTGGGCGGCCAAGGCTTTCGTCGGCCTGCTGCTCCCCGCCACCCACCCCGCCTGGACCGCCCGCGAGGAACCCCTGCCCGCCGAAACCACGGACACCATCCGCCCCCTCGGCCGCACCGGTCTACTCCTGCACTCCACCGCCTCCGACGGCTTGGTCCGCGTCCACAACCACGGCAGCAACGCCACCCCCGACGACCCCTACTACGCCCGCTTCGCCTACTCCACCCGTACCGGCCCGACCGCCGACGGCGACAACCACTTCGCGCTGCTCCTCGACGGCCGCCCCACCACCCGCGGCCCCGCGCATCCCCACGCCACCGGCCCGGACTGGGCGTCCTCCACCCACACCCCGCGGCACGCCGACGGCACGCCCCTCACCGGCATCCGGGTCCTCTCCACGACCCTCGTGCACGGCCGCGCCGAACTCCGCGCCCACCTCGTCACCGGCGCCGCCCCCGGCACCCGCGTCCGCCAGACCGGCTGGGCCACCACCCCCGACGGCCCCACCGCCCAACTCCACCCCCTGCACGGTTACGACGACACCCCGCGCCGCGCCCCTACGGGCAGCACCCTGATGGGCCCCCACACCCACACCTCCACCCTGGAGGGCACCATCACCACACGCCCCGAGGGCACCCTCTTCGCAGCCCTCGCCTCCCTGACCAGCGACCCGGCCCCCGCCCCACCGAGCACTCTGGCCACGACCCGCCTCGTCGGCGACACCCTCCACATCACGTGGCACGACGGCACGGAGTCCGCGCTTGCGTTTTAGCGCCCACGTACCCGTCTGTCCCGCCGCGGGGCGCTGCGCTTTGCGGCGCCGCCCACGTACCTGTCTGCGGCGCCGCGGGTCTTGTTCGCCGTTGCGCCTGGCGGCGGGCGTGGTGTTGTCGGGTGCGGTGCCGGCCCTCCAGACTTCGTCCTCCGGTCCAGCCCCTCCCGCGAGTGGGAGTTACTGAGCTGGTTGGGGGCGGGCCTGGTCTGTTGCCTGCGGGCTCGTGGGCATTACCTGCACCCCCACCGTCCTTAACTTCCCCTCTCACGGGAGGGGACGGGCCGGAGGGGCCGGTTGTGTGGACGTAAAGCGTCAGCAGTCCACACAACCGGCCCCGGAGGCCCGTCACCGCACCCGACAACCACCTGGCCCGCCGCAGGCGCAACGGCGAACAACAACCGCGGCGGGACAGCCAAGTACGTGGGCGGCGCCGCAAAGCGCGCAACGGCGAGACGACCCGCGGCGGGACAGCCAACTACGTGGGGGAAAACCCAAGCGTCAGCGAGGCCCGTATTTGCGGCCCGTCCGCGAAGTGATCCCTCCCAGCACCCCGCGCGGCGCCAGCTTCACCGCGCCCATCAGGGCCTTGTAGCGCGGGTCGGGGATGGACAGGGACTTGCCGCGCATGAGGTCCTTCATCGCCGCGTCGACCAGCTTGTCGGCGTCCAGCCACATCCAGCCGGGGATGTTGTCCGTGCCCATCCCGGCCCGCTGGTGGAACTCGGTCCGTACGAAGCCGGGGCACAGCGCCATCAGGCGCACCCCGCTGCCCGCCAGGTCGCGCGCCGCGCCCTGCGTGAACTGCACCACCCACGCCTTGCTCGCGCCGTACGTGCCGCGCGGCACGAACGCGGCCACCGACGCCACATTGACCACCGCGCCGCGCCGCCGGTCCCGCATCCCGCGCACGCCGGCGGTGGTGAGTCGCAACACCGCCTCGCAGTGCACCTTCAGCATCGTCAGCTCGTCGGCCATCGAGACTTCGAGGTACTCGCCCTTGTTGCCGAATCCGGCGTTGTTCACCAGCAGATCCACCGGGTGTTTGGCGTCCGAGAGCCGCGCCTCGACCGCCGCGATGCCGTCGTCCGTCGACAGGTCGGCGCTGAGCACCTCCGCTTCGATGCCGTGCCGGTCGTGCAACTCGGTGGCCTGCTCGCGCAGTCGCTTCTCGTCGCGGGCCACCAGCACCACGCTGTGGCCGTCGCTCGCCAGCCGCCGGGCGAAGGCCGCGCCGATGCCCGCCGTCGCTCCCGTGATCAATGCAGTCGTCATACCGGCACGCTATCCGCCCGGAGCGTGCCACCGGAGCCCCAACCCCCGCCCGCGGCAGGTCCCGTCGCCCCGGCCCGGCCCGCGGGCCTCATGCGTGCTCCAGATACTTCGCCACCTGCCGCCGGGTCTCCTCCGGGAGCGCCTCGCCCGCGTCCAGCAGTCGCGGCAGCAGTTCCCGTCGGCCGGTCAGCGCCCGGAACACCATCCGGACGGTCACCTCGTGGTCCGGGCGGTGCTCCCGTCGGACCGGGTCCCCGGCGCGGATCCGGCCCGGCTCGATCACCCGCAGGTACGCGCCGGGCACCGCGGCCCCGATGAACCGCTTCATCCAGCCGGGCTCCCCCATCCGCCCCTGGAACGTACGGCAGGGGACCCGCGGGGCCGACACCTCCAGCAGGACGTGCCGGCCGATCCGCCAGCGTTCGCCGATGCGGGCGTGGGTGACCTCGACGCCCCAGGTGGTGAGGTTCTCGCCGAAGGCCCCGTTGGGCAGCGCGCGGCCCAGCTCGTGCTGCCAGACGTCCAGGTCCTCGCGGGCGTACGCGTAGACGGCCTTGTCGTCGCCGCCGTGGTGGCGCCGGTCGACCACCGCGTCACCGGTCAGCCCGCTGCCCCCGACGCCCCTGGGCCCGGGGGAGCGGACCGTCACCGGGCCGTCCACGGGCCGTTTGAAGATGCCCGTGCCGGCCGCGACGGCGGCGTGCGCGGACGGGGTGCGGTGTCCCAGGTTCACGGTCAGCAGCTTCATGCGGAGCTCCGATGCCCGGTCGTGGCGGCAGGATGCGGCCCCCATACATCAGGGTGACCGCTTTACGCCCCGGCACGCCCCTCAGCACGGCGTACGGGGGAAGGCGCCGGAAGCTCGGGGCGCGCGGAGAGCGTGACGATCCCCGCCCGTGCCTCCACGCGTGCGCCCGGTGCCTCAAAGCAGCCAACCGGTTTTTCCTGATCGACCCAAGACGCGCTTATGCTCGAAACATGATCGAGGCCCGTCATCTCCGCGTGCTGCGTGCCGTCGCCAGGACCGGCTCGTTCTCCGGTGCGGCGCGGGAGCTGGGCTGCACCCAGCCGGCCATCAGCCAGCAGATGAAGGCGCTGGAGCAGTCCGCCGGGACCCCGCTGCTGGTCCGGGCGGGCCGCGAGATGCGGCTGACGCAGGCCGGCGAGGCACTCGTACGGCATGCGGTCGGCATCCTGGCCGGGCTGACCGCCGCCGAGGAGGAGGTCGCGGCCATCGCCGGCCTCCGGGCCGGGCGGGTGCGGCTGGTGTCGTTCCCCTCGGGCAGTTCGACGCTGGTGCCGACCGCCCTGGCGAAGATGCGCGCCGCCCACCCCGGCACCCGGGTCTCGCTGGTGGAGGCCGAGCCGCCGCGCTCGATCGAGATGCTGCGCAACGGCGACTGCGAGATCGCGCTGGCGTTCCGTTTCCCGGAGGTGCGCGGGGCGGACCCGGCGGCCGGTGCGGAGTGGGACGACCTCGTGGTGCGGCCGATCCTGGCGGACCGGCTGATCGGCCTGGTCCCGGACGGCCACCGGCTGGCGAGGGCCGGCCGTGCGCGCTTCACGGATCTGGCCGACGAGCCGTGGATCGCGGGCTGCCCGCGCTGCCGCCGTCATCTGGTGGAGGTCTGCGAGAGCGCGGGCTTCACGCCGCGCATCGATTTCGCGACGGACGACTACCCGGCCGTGATCGGTCTGGTCGGGGCGGGACTGGGGGTCGCCGCGCTGCCCGAGCTGACACTGGCGTCGGTACGTCCCAAGGGAGCCACCGCGATCCGGATGGATCCCGCCGTGCACCGGGAGATCGTCGCGCTCACGCTGCCGGACCTGGCGCAGGTCCCGGCCGTCGAGGCCATGCTCGACCAGCTGGTGGACGCCGCGGGCCGCTGACCGACGCGGCACGAAAGCGGAAGGACGCCGGCAGGCGGGCACGCCCGCCGGATCCACGGGTGAGCACTCCGAACCGTGGGCACCCCACACGTTCTCCGCACGGCACGCTCCACGCGCGGCACGCTCCACGCACGCCAAAAGCGCGGGCCGCCCTCCGCGTCCCCGCGCACAAAAACCCACCCCGCCCCACCCCGCACCGCCACCCCGAACCCGTTCCCCGACCGCCCCGCCGCATCGCAGGCACGGTTCCGCCGCCGCACGAACGACCCCTTGCCGTCCCCTGCAGCCCTTTGCAGGAACGTTTCTTCCCGAGCTCCGCGTCCTTCTTCCTCAGTGGCCGGGCGCCCCCGGCCGGCCCGTCATCGAACTCGCGGGGACGAGGCGGTGACGGGCCCGGCCCATCAATTCCTCGCGCTCGTCCTCGGTCAGGCCGCCCCACACCCCGTAGGGCTCACGGACGGCCAGCGCATGCGCCGCGCACTCGGCCCGCACGGGGCAGCGCATACAGACCTCTTTTGCCGATGTCTCACGCGCGCTGCGGGCCGCTCCGCGCTCACCCTCGGGGTGGAAGAAGAGTGAGCTGTCCACGCCGCGGCAGGCGGCCAGCAGCTGCCAGTCCCAAAGATCTGCGTTCGGGCCCGGGAGGCGGGAGAAATCTGCCATTGCTTGTCCCCTCGAAGCGATGCGGATTCGGGCTCGGTGCTCACGACCGTACATCTACTGTCGAAGTAGATGTAAATATGACTCATTGCGAATCTAGTCATAGTCAACGCGAAAATGGAAGAAAGGGAGCCAAATAGGGCATAGGGTGCACGCGCGGATGCCGGTCGCCCGATGAGTCGTCTGCGTATCCGGCTCCTCACGGAGCGTGCTGAACTCGGTCGCCGAAGCCGTAACTCTTTCGGGTGACCGTCGTTGAGTGTGCGGAGGCGATTGGCAGAGGTAGCCCTCGGGCAGGTGTCCGAGGCGGCCGTCAATCGCACAGGTGACGATACGTACCAGCCTGGAGGCTCAAGGTGACGCGCATCAGCTGCGGAGGGCGGTCATGACATCCGTCCTCGTCTGCGACGACTCCCCGCTTGCCCGAGAGGCGCTCCGTCGGGCGGTTGCGACCGTGCCCGGCGTCGAGCGTGTGACGACCGCGGCCAACGGCGAGGAAGTCCTCCGCCGCTGGGGTGCCGATCGCTCGGATCTGATTCTGATGGACGTACGGATGCCCGGGCTCGGCGGTGTCGAGACCGTGCGCCGGCTGCTGTCCGCGGACCCGGGCGCCCGGATCATCATGCTCACGGTGGCCGAGGATCTCGACGGCGTCGCGCTCGCGGTCGCCGCCGGTGCCCGCGGCTATCTGCACAAGGACGCCTCGCGCGCCGAGCTGCGGGCGACGGTGACCCAGGCGCTCGCCGACCCGACGTGGCGGCTCGCCCCGCGCCGGCTGCGGTCCGCCGAGATGGGTGCCGCGCCGACGCTCACCGCGCGTGAGATCCAGGTGCTGGAGGGCATGAGTCACGGCCGTTCGAACGCCGAGATCGGCCGCGAGCTCTTCCTGTCGGAAGACACGGTCAAGACGCACGCCCGGCGACTGTTCAAGAAACTGGGCGCCTCCGACCGGGCCCATGCGGTGGCGCTCGGCTTCCGCTGGGGACTGGTCCGCTAAGGCGTCGTGACGTGCAGCGATGCGGGGGAATGAAGATCCCCGCCCGCCCTGTGGCGGGCGGGGCGGCATGGTGCCCCGCATGTCCCGATCGGCGACGGCGGTCCGATTCGCCGCGCGGTGCCGCATCCTTGAGGTATGGAGTTCCTCGGGGACGGGCCGCTCGGGCACGAGGGGAGGGCGCGGGAGATGACAGCCGGCGCACCTGCCGCTCATAACGCTTCAGTGCACAACTACGGACCTGGTGCCGCGGACCGTGCGGCGCCAAGGCACCATGGACCGATGCGCGACGACGGGAAGCAGGAGATCGGCGATCTCGTCGCACGCGCCGTCGAGGGGGACCAGCGGGCCACTCACGACCTCCTGGCCCATGTGCACCCCCTCGCCCTGCGCTACTGCCGCACCCGGCTGTCCCGGCTGCCCGGCGACGCCCGGCACTTCGTCGAGGACCTTGCGCAGGAGGTGTGTGTCGCGGTGCTCTGCGCGCTGCCGCGCTACCGCGACACCGGCAAGCCCTTCGAGGCGTTCGTCTTCGCCATCGCCGGCCACAAGGTCGCCGATCTGCAGCGGGCCGCGATGCGCCACCCGGGCAGCACGGCCGTGCCGTCCGACGAGATGCCCGAGCAGCCGGACGACTCCCTCGGTCCCGAGGAGCGGGCGCTGCTGAGCAGCGATGCCGAGTGGGCCAAGAAGCTGCTGGCGAACCTTCCGGAGAACCAGCGCGAGCTGGTGCTGCTGCGGGTCGCGGTCGGGCTGACGGCCGAGGAGACCGGGCAGATGCTGGGGATGTCGCCCGGTGCCGTACGGGTCGCCCAGCACCGCGCGCTGAGCCGGCTGCGGGCGCTCGCCGAGCAGTAGCCCTGGGGTGACGCGAAGTCGCCGTAGGAAAGCACAAGTGACGAGGCCCTCATCGCTCGTGGAATGGGCCACCCCCGTAGGCCGTTAGCATGGGAGTCCGCGCTGAGGCAAGAGCATTGGGGAAGGTGTCATGAGTGACAACGTCGACGGTATGCCCGCCAAATTCGCCATGCTCGGGCTGACATACGACGACGTGCTGCTGTTGCCCGGCGCGTCGGAGGTCCTGCCCAATGCGGTGAGCACCGCCTCCCGGGTCTCGCGCAACGTCACGGTGAACATCCCGCTGCTCTCCGCCGCGATGGACAAGGTCACCGAGGCGCGGATGGCCATCGCGATGGCCAGGCAGGGCGGCGCGGGCGTGCTCCACCGCAATCTCTCCATCGAGGACCAGGCCAACCAGGTCGACCTGGTCAAGCGCTCCGAGTCGGGCATGGTCACCGACCCGATCACGGTCCGTCCGGACGCCGACCTCGCCGAGGCCGACGCGCTGTGCGCCAAGTTCCGCATCAGCGGTGTGCCGGTCACCGACGCCGCGGGCAAGCTGCTGGGCATCGTGACCAACCGCGACATGGCCTTCGAGATGGACCGCCGCCGGCAGGTCCGCGAGGTCATGACCCCGATGCCGCTGGTCACCGGCAAGGTCGGGATCTCCGGTGACGACGCCATCGAGCTGCTGCGCCGCCACAAGATCGAGAAGCTGCCGCTGGTCGACGACGAGGGCGTGCTCAAGGGCCTGATCACGGTCAAGGACTTCGTCAAGGCGGAGAAGTACCCGAACGCCGCCAAGGACGCCGAGGGCCGGCTGGTCGTCGGTGCCGCGGTCGGCGTCGGCGACGCGGCCTACGAGCGGGCGCAGGCGCTGGTCGAGGCCGGTGCCGACTTCCTCGTCGTGGACAGCGCGCACGGCCACAGCCGCGGCATCCTCGACATGATCGCCAAGATCAAGTCCAACATCAGCGTCGACGTGGTCGGCGGCAACGTCGCCACCCGTGACGGCGCCCAGGCCCTGATCGACGCCGGCGCGGACGGCATCAAGGTCGGCGTCGGCCCCGGCTCCATCTGCACGACCCGGGTCGTCGCCGGTGTCGGCGTGCCGCAGGTCACCGCGATCTACGAGGCGGCGCAGGCCGCGAACGCCGCGGGCGTCCCGCTGATCGGCGACGGCGGCCTGCAGTTCTCCGGCGACATCGCCAAGGCCATCGCGGCCGGTGCGGACACCGTCATGCTGGGCTCGCTGCTGGCCGGCTGCGAGGAGTCGCCGGGCGAGATGGTCTTCATCAACGGCAAGCAGTTCAAGTCGTACCGCGGCATGGGCTCGCTGGGCGCGATGCAGTCCCGCGGCCAGGCCCGCTCCTTCTCCAAGGACCGCTACTTCCAGGACAACGTCCTCTCCGAGGACAAGCTGGTGCCCGAGGGCATCGAGGGCCAGGTCCCCTACCGCGGCCCGCTCGCCTCGGTCGCCCACCAGCTCGTCGGCGGTCTGCGCGCCTCCATGGGCTACGTCGGCTCCGCCGACATCCCCGAGCTCAAGGAGAAGGGCCGGTTCGTCCGGATCACCGCCGCGGGCCTGAAGGAGAGCCACCCGCACGACGTCCAGATGATCACCGAGGCGCCGAACTACGCCCGGCGCTGACGCCTCCAGGTAGCCCCGGGCCCCGTAGGCCCCTACCGTGAGCCCGCGGCCGCACCCCGGCCGCGGGCTCCGGTGCGTCGGGGATACTGGAGACGCAGACGTAGAAGGAAAGGCCACACACGTGACTGAGATCGAGATCGGGCGCGGCAAGCGCGGCCGCCGGGCATACGCATTCGACGACATCGCCGTCGTACCCAGTCGCCGCACCCGCGACCCGAAGGAGGTCTCGATCGCCTGGCAGATCGACGCCTACCGCTTCGAGCTGCCGTTCCTGGCGGCCCCCATGGACTCGGTGGTCTCCCCGCAGACCGCGATCCGCATCGGTGAGCTGGGCGGCCTGGGCGTCCTCAACCTCGAAGGGCTGTGGACCCGCTACGAGGACCCGGAGCCGCTGCTCGCCGAGATCGCCGAGCTGGACGAGGCCGACGCGACCCGCCGGCTCCAGGAGATCTACGCGGCCCCGATCAAGGAAGAGCTGATCGGCCAGCGGATCAAGGAGGTGCGCGACGCGGGCGTGGTCACCGCCGCGGCACTGTCGCCGCAGCGCACCGCGCAGTTCTCCAAGGCCGTCGTGGACGCCGGCGTGGACATCTTCGTCATCCGCGGCACGACGGTGTCGGCGGAGCACGTGTCCAGCGCCGCCGAACCGCTGAACCTCAAGCAGTTCATCTACGAGCTGGACGTCCCGGTGATCGTCGGCGGCTGCGCCACGTACACCGCGGCCCTGCACCTGATGCGTACCGGCGCGGCGGGCGTGCTGGTCGGCTTCGGCGGCGGCGCCGCGCACACCACCCGTAACGTCCTGGGCATCCAGGTCCCGATGGCGACCGCGGTCGCCGATGTCGCGGCCGCCCGCCGGGACTACATGGACGAGTCCGGCGGCCGCTACGTCCACGTCATCGCCGACGGCGGCGTGGGCTGGTCCGGCGACCTGCCCAAGGCGATCGCCTGCGGCGCGGACTCGGTGATGATGGGCTCGCCGCTCGCCCGTGCGACCGACGCGCCGGGCCGCGGCCACCACTGGGGCATGGAGGCGGTTCACGAGGACGTGCCGCGCGGCAAGCGGATGGACCTGGGTGCGGTCGGCACGACCGAGGAGATCCTCCTCGGCCCCTCCCACACCCCGGACGGTTCGATGAACTTCTTCGGCGCGCTGCGCCGGGCGATGGCGACCACCGGCTACTCGGAGCTGAAGGAATTCCAGCGCGTCGAGGTCACGGTCGCGCCGCGGCGGTAGGCCGTGCGGTAGTCCGTAGGGCACGTACGAAGGGCCGGTCATCCTGTGGGTGACCGGCCCTTTCGCGTGCCCAACGGCGCTGATGGGGGCGTGTTTTGAGAGGGGAGGGGCGCGTGGTTGCGTTCAGGGCGAGGGTGGGCTGAACGGGTGTAGCAGGGCGGTAGTGTCCCTGTTCGGCGACCCGCTCTCTGGGACGCCCCCTTCCAAGGAGCACGTGTCCGGACCCGTTGGCCCGGGGCCCGGCCCGGAGCTCCAGTGGACCGCCCAGCCGGGTTGATGGGCGGCGTCATGGAAGGGGGCGTGCCCATGGGCCGTCACCGCAAGCCCACCCGCTGGGATCACATTCGGCTTCGGCTGGTGCAGTTCCGGAGGAGGTGGATCTTGCGGATTTACGGCCGGTGAGCGGCCGCCCCTATGAGCGCTAGGGGCGGACACCCGTAAACCGGCTAGGAGACTGCCGCAGTACCCGCTGCGGTGGGCTCCACCTGTTTCCGTAAGGTACCCGCGCTGCGCGCCCGGTGCCACCAGCTTCGGAGTCCGGGCCACCCCGCGCGCCCCCTTCACAGCCGATGCGCCGCCCCCGTGGGCGTGGCGCCCCGGGTGTCCAGCAGCAGTTGGGCCTTCACCGACAGGCCCTGCAGGTCGTAGGTGCGGTGGTGCTGGAGGAGGAGGGTCAGGTCGGCGGCGGAGGCGGCGTCGTAGAGGGAGTCGGCGCGGGGGACGGGGCGGCCGTGGACGGTCCAGTGGGGGACGTGGGGGTCGTGGTAGGTGACGTGGGCGCCGAGTTCGCGGAGGCGGGCGGCGATTTCCCAGGCGGGGGAGCCGGTCTGGTCGGCGACGTCCGGTTTGTAGGTGACGCCGAGCAGGAGGATGCGGGCGCCGCGCGCGGACTTGCCGTGTTCGTTGAGGAGGGTGGCGCAGCGCTGGATGACGTAGTGCGGCATCCGGCCGTTGACCTCCTGGGCGAGTTCGACCATGCGGAGGGGGAGGGAATGGGCGCCCCCGCCAAGGGAGTTGGGGTCCACCGCGGGGGCGTGGCCGCCCACGCCGGGGCCGGGGCGGAAGGACTGGAAGCCGAACGGTTTGGTCTCGGCGCAGCGGATGACGTCCCACAGGTCGACGCCGATGTCGTGGCAGAAGACCGCCATCTCGTTCATCAGGGCGATGTTGACGTGGCGGTAGTTCGTTTCGAGGAGCTTGGCGGTCTCCGCCTCGCGGGGGCCGCGGGCGCGGACGACCTTGTCGGTGAGGCGGCCGTAGAAGGCGGCGGCGGCCTCCGTGCAGGCGGGGGTGAGGCCGCCGATGACCTTGGGCGTGTTGGCGTAGTGGTGGGTGCGGTTGCCGGGGTCGTGGCGGCCGGGTGAGTACGCGAGGTGGAAGTCGCGGCCGGCGGTGAGGCCGGAGCCCGCTTCGAGCAGGGGGCGGAGGAATTCCTCGGTGGCGCCCGGGTACGCGCTGGATTCCAGGATCACCGTGGTGTGCGGCCGTAGTTGTGCGGCCAGGGTCCGGGCGGCACCGGCCACCGCGGAGAGGTCCAGGGCGCGGTCCTCGCCGAGCGGCGTGGGGGCGCAGATGACCGCGGTGCGGACCCGGCCGAGGGCGGTGGGGTCGGCGGTGGTGCGGAAGCCGGCGGCGAGCAGCCGGCGGAGTTCGGTGGCGGTGAGCGGGCCGTCGGTGGCGGCGTGCGGGTCGGGGTCGTAGCCGAGGGTGCCGATGCCGGCGGTGGTGGCGGCCTGGGCGAGGGGGAGGCCGAGGTGACCGAGTCCGATGACGGCGAGATCTGCGGGCATGCTGCGACCGTCCTTCCCGAGCGGAGGGGGTGGCGGGTGGTGTGCGGGGGCGGGAAGTGCCTGACGTATGCGAAGAGTGCATAAGTAGACTAAGCGGATATTTGGCCCAGAATGGGGATTGATGGATCAAGGTGGCCGGGGTGTTGCCGTGTGGGTGAGGGGGGATAGCGGCAAGGAGCGCGGTCAGAATCGACGGACGGGGCAGGGCCCCGGTCACGGTGGCCCCGACCACAGCGGGAGGCAGCG